>NZ_JAVDRV010000001.1:0-1352016 GCF_031454995.1 Caulobacter segnis
GTCAGCGTCAATGATCCACTCCGTAGAGTGAACCGCCAGAGCGCCGCCGCCTGCGTTTCTCTTTCCAAATCAACAATGTCAAAGACCCGAACCGCTTCAGCGACCCCACCGTTTAGCGCCCGGTGTCGGCGGAGGCGGCTATCTATCCAACCTCGAATTCCGTGTCAAATCGTTTCTTGAAGAAACTCTCCGACTTTTTCCGCCAGCCGGCCCAGGAGGCTTTCGGCGGAGCCGGCAGCTTCTAAAGAAGTCACCGGAGCCAGTCAAGCATCTTTTTCAAAAGAAAGAGAAGCTCTTCTGGAGTGAAATACTTAAGCAACCTTGCGGCGGCTCGAGTATTTCAGGGAGGGCGGCTTCTAGCGAAACCGAATTCCCAGGTCAACCGCCTCTTTTTTCTTTTTCTCTACTTGAGGCCGAAGCCACTTTAGAGCGCAAAAGACACCCGAAGCGCGCCGTAAGGAGCGCCACAAGTTCGAAGAGATTCGATTGAGGCTGCGGAACTTAGCGATCTACTGTTCGAAACGCAAGCCCCGAAAGGCGAAGGTTTCGTTCAGCGGCCGCGGCCCCGAAGCGAGGGGCGGCTTCTAGAGGCCCTCTTCCCGCCCGACAAGCCTGAAATAGCCATCTTATCCCCAGATGGACCATTCCTCTGTGCATGAACATCGGCATGCGAGGCTTGCGTCGCGGCGAAGCGTCGCCCAGAAGGCTGAACGCTCTTTAAGAGACGCGCCCCGCGCGTTCGAACAAGGTCACCGGCGTCCATGTTGTCCCAGAAGGCGCGCTACGCCCTGCGCGCGATGATCGAACTGGCCCGCGAGAACGGGCAGGTCACGGCCGGCGAACTGGCCGAGCGCGCCGACGCGCCGCGCAAGTTCCTCGAGGCGATCCTGCTGTCCCTGTCGCGCGAGAGTCTGGTGATCAGTCGGCGCGGCAAGTTCGGCGGCTATGTCCTGGGGCGCGCGCCCGACCAGATCAGCTTCGCCGAGATCATCCGCCTGGTCGATGGACCCCTGGCCTTGACACCCTGCGTCAGCCGCACGGCCTTCCGCCGCTGCGAGGACTGCCGCGATATCGCCACCTGCGCCCTGCGCGAGGCCCTGCTGCGAGCGCGCGACGCCACCGCCGCCGTCCTGGAGGGCTATAGCCTGGCCGACGCCGTGCAAGGCGTCGGCGCGGAGTTGATCGAGGGCTGAGCGTTCAGCCCTCTCTTATATAGACGACCCTCGCCGTCACCCCGCGGCGATATAGGCCTTGAGGCCGTCGGCCTCGGCCAGCGCCTCGTTGATCTTGTGCTTCACGAGGTCGCCGATCGAGATGATGCCCGCCAGGCGCCCGCCCTTCACCACCGGCAGGTGGCGGATCCGGCGATCGGTCATGCGCTCGAGCAGGGCGTCGACCGTTTCGTGCGGCTCGGCGAAGATGACCTTGGCGCTCATGCAGCTGGAGATCGGCTTGGTCAGGGCCGCGGCCCCTTCCTTGGCGATCACCCGGACGATGTCGCGCTCCGAAAGGATGCCGACCACCGCCTCGGTCTCGTCGACCACCACCATGGCGCCCACGCGGCGCGTGTGCAGAAGGGCCGCGGCGGCGCCGACGGTCTCCTGGGGGGAGGCCGTGAACACCAAATCACCCTTGTCCTTGAGGATTTGAGAAATCAGCACTTAGCTACCTCCCTTGTTCTTTATGGAACGAGGGTCTCGCAAATGGGCCCCGGGATCAATGGGGATCGCGCGACGCGGGATCGGCGGACCCAGCCCACTGGGCGAAGGGGCCGATCAGCAGGACCCCGGCGGCGAAACCGATCAGGTGCGCCTCCCAGGCGACGCCCGCCCCTCCCCCCGTCAGCAGGCCGCCGGCGACCGCCATGACGAGATTGACGACCAGCCAGCCCAGCCCCAGCGACAGCACCTGGGGTCCGAACATGGGGCCAAGCCCGCCGCGCCCGTCCATGGTGCGGGCCGCCGCGCCCATCAGGCCCGAGACCGCGCCGGACGCGCCGACCACGGGACCGGCGCCGTCGGGGTGCAGCATCGCGTAGCCCAGTCCCGACACGATCCCGCACGCCATATAGAAGAGCCAGAAGATCGCCCCTCCCCGCGCGTTGGTTCCCAACAAGCGGGCGACCGGCGCGCCGAAGGCGATGGCGAAGGCCGAATTCATGAACGCGTGCAGCCAGCCGCCATGCACGAACATCATGGTGACGACGCCGGTCCAGTGTCCGGCCCAGAAGTCCCTCGGAACCAAGGCCAGCGAGAGGATCGTCGGCTCGTCCGCCCACATCAACAGCGCGGTGGAGACCAGGATCGAGGCGGCGGCCAGCAAGGCCGGCCAGGGCGCGTTGAAGATCGGTTCGGGACGTTCACGCGCCATCGTTACTCGAAATCCTTGGCCGGGCGTCTGAATCGAGGCCCGCGTCCCTAACGCTTATCTAGTGGGCTCCGGCGCCGGCACAAAGCCCGGCGCGAAGCAAAGACGGCGTGAGCGCGGTCAGGTCGAGCCGCCGCTGGACTGGGATCGCGCGTCGATGACGCGCCGCCCGCCCCAGCTCGTGATCTTCGCCAGCAGCGCGCGGGGATCGATGGGCTTGCCCACGTGATCGTCCATGCCGCTGGCGCGATAGAAGGCGATCTGGTCGGGCAGGACGTTGGCGGTCAGGGCGATGATCGGCGTCGAGGCCGCCTCGCCCTCGAGGTCGCGGATGGCGCGGGCGGCGGTCAGGCCGTCCATGCGGGGCATGTGCACGTCCATCAGCACGAGATCGTAGACGCCGGCGCGCGCCGCCTCGACCGCGGCGAGTCCGTCGGCCACCGTCTCGGCCTCGTGCCCCATCACCCGGACCAGCGTTCCGATCAATTCGCGATTGGCGTCGTTGTCGTCGGCGACCAGCAGTCTCAGCGAGCGCTCCGGCGCCAGCCGCGCGTCCTCCGCGGTCATTTCGGGCGGAGCCGCCACGGGAAGATCCAGCACGCACCAGAACCGCGCGCCCTCGCCCGCGATGCTGTCGACGCCGATTTGACCGCCCATCAGCTCCACGATCTCCTTGCTGATCGCGAGGCCCAGCCCCGTGCCGCCGAAACGACGCGACACGTCGCCCCCGCCCTGGGCGAACCGGTCGAACACGTGATCCAGCAGGGGCGCCGCTATGCCGACGCCCGTGTCCGACACCGACAGCTCCAGCCGCTCGAACCCCGGCGCCGCGCCCGGCAGCCGCTCGACCGCCAGGGCGACTCCGCCCGCGTCGGTGAACTTCACCGCGTTGCCGAGGAAATTGACCAGCACGTGACGCAGCCGTTCGCGATCGCCCTCCAGCCAGCGCGGGCAGTCGGGGGCGACGTGGACGCTTAGCGAGAGTCCCTTGCTCCGCGCGGCCGCCTCGAACATGCCCGCCGCCCGCGCGGCCAGTTCC
Source organism: Caulobacter segnis (assembly GCF_031454995.1). Lineage (GTDB taxonomy): Bacteria > Pseudomonadota > Alphaproteobacteria > Caulobacterales > Caulobacteraceae > Caulobacter > Caulobacter segnis_E. The sequence continues at coordinate 3,407 of NZ_JAVDRV010000001.1, forward strand.
GGCAGGTCGAACGGATCGCGCTCCAGATCGACGCCGCCGGCCTCGAGCTTCGAGAAGTCGAGGATGGCGTTGAGCGTCTCGAGCAGCATGGCGCCGGCGTCGCGAATCCGCTCCAGGTGACGCATCTGCGCGTCATCCAGCGTCGTGTCCTCCAGCAGTTCGGCGAAGCCGAGAATGCTGGTGAGGGGCGTGCGGAGCTCATGGCTCATATTGGCCAGGAACGCCTGGCGCGCGGCGGCGGCGGCTTCGGCGCGCTCCCGCGCGTCGGCCAGGGCGGCCTGGGCCTCGACCGCCTCTGTGATGTCTGTCTCGTTGACCAGCACGCAGGGCTCGCCCGTCATCGGATCGGGCGTCCGCCGGATGGTCAGGCTATGCCAGCGCGGCCCCCTGGCCGTGGCCATGCGATAGCCGCCCTCGACCACGTCGGTGTCCAGAAGCGCGGCCCATAGGATTTCGCCCGCGTCGGTGTCGGCGAACACGTCCGCGAAGCGCGCGCCGCGATCGGGATAGGTCGCCAGCGCGGCGGGATTTCCGAAGATGCGACAGCCGTCGGCGTCATAGAGCGAGACCAGCGCGCTGGTATGGCGAAGGGCCTCGATCGCGCGCTGTTCCTCGGCTTCGGGACTTAGCCTTACGCCCTCGCACAACATGGCCCAGCCGCCGTCCGCAAGGGTGATGCGCGAGATCATGGTGTTGACGGTGACCGCCGCGCCGTCGGGATAGAAGGTCCAGCGCTGCTCGGCGGTCCCGGTCTCAAGTCGCGCGGCCAGGTCGCTCATCCGGGTGCGCACCGCCTGGGACGCGTTCGAGAAATCCCGGGCGCGCAGAGCGTCCAGCGACGGCGCGCGCCAAAGCTCCAGCGCGGCCTGATTGGCGTATAGCGTACGCTTGCGGACGTCGTCGAAGACCCAGACCGGGCGCCGCAGGGCGTCGAAGTCCAGGGCGAGCGACGCCTGAACCTCCGAAGCCACGGTGCTTTCGACGCTCGACTTCAAGGTGGGGAGTCCCGCTTGGCGATGTAGAGCTTCTAGCAAAACCACCTTTGGCCAGCTGTTAACGGGGGATTTTGTCGCACCTGGGAGGGGCGAGGCCTCGGCGGGGTCGATTTGCCGTTTCCTCGGAGGCGCGCCTGCGATAGGGCCTCGCCTTCCGATCCTCCCGCTCCATATCCGTGACGACCATGGCCTCTCCTTCCCGCGCGCCCGTACTCGCCCTCAAGGACGTCCGTCTCGCCGACGGCGCCAAGCCCCTGTTCGACGGGGTCGATCTGGCGCTGGAGCCGCGGGTGCGCGCCTGTCTCGTCGGCCGCAACGGCGCGGGCAAGTCGACGCTACTGAAGATCCTCGCCGCCCAGGGCGTCGAGGCCGACAGCGGCGAGCGCTCGGTGCAGCCGGGCGCCAAGATCGTTTATGTCGGCCAGGAACCGGAGATCACCGGCGAGACCCTGCTCGACTACGCCACCGCCGGCGGCGCCCAGGACTACGAAGCCCAGGCCGCCCTGACCGATTTCGGTCTCGATCCCGACAAGGCCGCCAAGGGCCTGTCGGGCGGCGAGACCCGCCGGGCCGCCCTGGCCCGCGCCTTCGCCGAGCAGCCGGACGTGCTGTTGCTGGACGAGCCGACCAACCACCTCGACATCTTCGCGATCCAGACGCTGGAAGAGGAGTTGGCCGCCTCGAAGTGCGCCGTGCTGATCGTCAGCCACGACCGCGCCTTCCTGAACCGCGTCACCGAGCGCTGCTTCTGGCTGGAGCACCGCAAGATCCGCCGCCTGGACCGGGGCTTCTCGGAGTTCGAGGCCTGGGCGGACAGCGTGATGGCGGCTGACGCCGAGGAGGCGCGGCGGCTGGACAAGGTTCTGGAGCGCGAGAACGCCTGGCTGGCGCGCGGCGTCCAAGGCCGCCGGGCCCGCAACGAAGGCCGCCGCCGCGCGCTGCTGGCCCTCCGCGCCGAGAAGAAGGATCGCCAGGGCGATCAGCGCGGGACCATGACCATGGCGGTCGAGTCCTCGGGCATCTCGGGCAAGCGCGTGGTCGAGGCCAAGGGCGTCACCAAGCGGTTCGGCGAGCGGACCATCGTCGAGGACTTTTCGACCCGCATCCTGCGTGGCGACCGCGTGGCGCTGGTCGGCCCCAACGGCGCGGGCAAGACCACCCTGGTCAAGCTGCTGCTGGGCGAGCTGCCGCTGGACGCCGGCTCGGTGCAGCTGGGCGCCAATCTGGAGGTCTCGTACATCGACCAGGCGCGCATGGCGCTGTCGGACAAGATCACCGTCTGGGACTTCCTGACGCCGGGCGGCGGCGACTCCATCGTCGTGCGCGGCCAGTCCAAGCACGTGGCCGGCTACGCCAAGGAGTTCCTGTTCACCGACGCCCAGCTTCGCCAGCCGGTGACCAGCCTGTCGGGCGGCGAGCGTAACCGCTTGCTGCTGGCGCGCGCCCTGGCCAACCCCACCAACCTGATGGTGCTGGACGAGCCGACCAACGATCTCGACATGGACACGCTGGACCTGCTGGAGGACCTGCTGGCCGATTTCGAGGGCACGCTGATCCTGGTCAGCCACGATCGCGACTTCATCGATCGGTTGGCCACGTCGACCATCGCGCTCGACGGCCGGGGCAAGGTCGTCGAGACGCCGGGCGGCTGGACCGACCTGATGGACCAGAACCCCGGCTTCTTCAGCGCCGTCCGCGCGCCGATCACCGTCGCCGCGCCCAAGACCGCGCCGGCCGCGCCGCCGCCTCCGAAGAAAAGCGTGAAGCTTTCGTACAAGGATCAGCGCCGCCTGGAGGAATGCGAGGCCCTGATCGCCAAGAGTCCGGCGATCATCGCCAAGCTCGAGGAAGCGCTGACCGACCCCAATCTCTATAGCCGAGATCCCGCGACGTTTGATAAAACCATGAAAGCCTTGGACAAGGCGCGGGCGGATCTTGAACAAGCCGAGATGGAATGGCTGGAGCTTGAAGAGAAAAAGGAAAGCCTGGCGGCGAACTGATCGCATATGTTGCTGGGCGAGGTCTTGGCGCTCTAGTCCGTCGACCTCATACGACTATCGCCCCTTGAATTGCTCCACCCGACATGCATTGTCGCCGTGACCCATTACACGGGCGCGGCTGGGGCCAGTCGTGGGGCGTGGCGACCGCGGAGGCGTCCCGCGGCGAAACGACACATCCCCCGATAAGCAAGCAACCTAGCATCGCGTGGGCGTATTGAATGGTCGCGTCGCCCGCCGCGAAGCGGAAGCGGCGAACGCCTGATCCGCGCCGCTCCCCAAGGGCGGCCGTAGGGCGTGTTCGGGCTTTGCCGCCAGGCGCGGCGGACTGGGGGAAGAAACGCGTATGCCGCACGGGCTGGCGCAGCATGAGGGAAAGCGGCAGGCAGCCTTGCTGCAGGGCCTCTCCGTCGCTCTTCTGTGCGGCTTCTTCTTTAGCGAACAGCTGACCCGCACGCCCCTTGGAGTCGCCGCCTTCTGGCCCTCCAACGCCCTGCTGGCCGCGGGCCTCGTGGCCTTGACCCCAAGGCTTCGGCTGACCCTGGTCGCCGTCTTCGTGATCTTCCACATCGCCTCGAATCTGCTGGCCAGAGACGGCGTCGTCGAGAGCCTGCTCTATACGGCGATCGACACGCTCGAAGCGCTGGCCGTCTGGTGGGCCTGCGTGCGTCTCTGGGGGCGAGCGCCGCGCGTTCGGACCATGCGCGCCCTCGTCATCCTGCCCGCGGTGACCACGCCCATCGCGGCGACCTCGGCCTTGCTTTGCGCCTCGACGCTGTCGCTCTTCTTCGGCGAGCCGTTCCTCCGGACCTGGGTGGACTGGTTCCTGCGCGGCGCCCTGGGCCTGGCGGTCGTGCTGCCGGCGGCGCTCGTGCTGATCGACGCCCAGCATCGCCGGGCCTACCGCATCCCGTTACGCGAGCAGGGCGTCCTGCTGTTCGCGGTGGCGGCGGTCACCCTCCTCTGCGCGCATCCGCGATCGGGCGCGCCGCCGTTTCTGATCTTCCCCGTCGCCCTGTTCGCCGCCTATCGGCTCGGCGCCAGAGGCGCGACCATGGCGTCCATGATCGTGGCGCTGATCACCCTGCCGATCGCCATGTCGGGCGCTTCGCCGCGCTTCAACGCGATCCTGGGGCTGACGGCGCAAATCCGCACGATCCAGGTCTTCATCGCCGTGCTGTTCTACACCTGCATGGCCGCCAGCCTTGCCCTGACCCAGCAGGATCGCCTCAGGCGCCTGCTCCAGCGTCGTGAACTGTTGACGCGCGCGGCGCGCGCCCGCGCCTTGGCCGCCACGCAGGCCAAGACGGAGTTCCTGGCCACGATGAGCCACGAGATCCGGACCCCGCTGAACAGCGTGCTCGGCTTCGCCCAACTGCTGGCCAAGCGCGACGACCTCTCGCCCGACGCGCGGCGACAAGTGAACATGATCGACAGCGCCGGCGCCGCCCTGCTCGCCGTGCTGGACGATGTCCTGGACTTTTCCCGTGTCGAGTCGGGCCAGATCGAGCTGCAGCTCCAGCCGACCTCCGCGGCCGACCTCGTGCGCCATACGGTGGCGATCATGGCGCCCGAGGTCCGGGCCAAGGGGCTCGACCTCGATCTCGACATCGTCGATCCGACCCAGGGACACCACGCCCTGGACGCCGATCGCCTGCGCCAGGTGTTGATCAACCTGCTCAACAACGCCGTCAGGTTCACCAACCAGGGGCGCATCTCCGCGCGGTTGACCATCGAACCGGGGGTGGCCGCGGACAGGCTTCGTTTCGAGATCGTGGACACCGGTGTCGGTATTGGCCTGGAGAAGCAGGCCCTGCTGTTCCAGCGCGCCTCGGCCGATATCGCGCTGGGTCGGATGCCCGCCGGCGCGGGGCTGGGCCTGGCCATCTGCAGGGCGCTGGTCGCCGCCATGGGCGGCAAGATCGGCGTCGACAGCGCGCCCGAACGCGGCTCTTGCTTCTGGTTCGAGCTCTCGGCGCGGCGCGTGGAGCCGGCCGCCTCGCCGCCTCCCGCTCCGGCCAGGGAAGCGGCGGTCGGTCGTGTCCTCGTCGTGGACGATCATCCAATCAATCTGGAGATCGCCGCCACCCTGATGAGCATGGCTGGCTACGAGGTCGACCAGGCGGAAAGCGGAAGCCAGGCGATCGCGCGCGCCCGAAAGACGGCCTACGACCTGATCCTGATGGACATGCACATGCCCGAGATGGATGGGCTGCAAGCGACGCAAGCGATCCGCGCTCTGCCTCCGCCGTTCGGAACGGCGCCAATCATCGCCATGAGCGCCGACGCCCTGCCCAGCCAGGTCGAGCGCTGCTACGCCGCCGGCATGGTCGATCACATTCCCAAGCCGGTGCAACGCGAGGCGCTGTACGCCAAGGTCGATCGCTGGCGGCGCAAGCCCGCGGGCTGATCCGCTCGCCTTGGCGCTTGGAAGTCAGCCGCCTCGCCCCTAACTTCACCGCGAACCAAGGGGAGAGCCGCTCGATGCGCCGCCGCGCTTTTGTCGTCCTGGGGGCCGCGCTGAGCCTCGCCGCCCTGACCGCTTGCTCTCCCTCGCCCAGCAAGGACGCCGCGCCGGCCGGCGTCACCAAACTAAAGCTGGCGACCGACTGGCGGGCCGAGGCGGAGCTTGGCGGCTACTACCAGGCGCTGGCCACCGGCGAGTACAGGAAGCGCGGTCTGGACGTGACCCTGATCCAGGGCGGCCCGGCGGTGAACGTGCCTCAGCTCTTGGCCACCGGCGCGGTCGATGTCGGCGTCGGCTCCAACAGCTTCATCGTCATGAACCTGGCCAAGGAAGGCGCGCCGGTGAAGGCCGTGGCCGCCTTCATGCAGAAGGACCCGCAAGTCCTGATCGCCCACCCGGACCAGGGGATCAATTCGATCGCCGACATGAAGGGTCGCCCGATCCTGCTGGCCGACGCCTCGATCACCGCCTTCTGGGTCTGGCTGAAGGCCAAGTACGGCTTCGGCGACGACCAGGTGCGCAAGTACAACTATTCCAGCGCGCCGTTCCTGGCCGACAAGCGCGTGATCCAGCAGGGCTACGCCACCAGCGAGCCCTACCTGATCGAGAAGGAAGGCAAGATCAAACCGGCGGTCTTCCTGCTGGCCGACAGCGGCTATCCCGCCTACGCCTCGATGGCCCTGGTCCCCGACAGCCTGATCGCCAAGAACCCGGCGGCCGTGCGAGCCTTCGTGGAGGCCACCGCGGCCGGCTGGAGGTCGTATCTGTACGGCGATCCCAAGCCCGGCGACGCGGCGATCCTGAAGGACAATCCGGAAATGACCCAGGACGTGCTCGACCAGGCCCGCGAAAAGATGCGGTCGTACGGCATCGTCGGGAAAGACGGCGAGATCGGCCAGATGAGCGACGCCCGCTGGACCGAGTTCTTCAAGGTCGCGTCCGACCAGGGCGTCTACCCCAAGACCATGGACTATAAGAAGGCCTACACGCTGCAGTTCCTGCCCAAGGGCCAATGAGCAACCCCAAGAACAATAGGGGCGTCGCCAGCCTTGCCGGGGTCGAGGTCGACTACGCCCGGGGCCGCGCGCTGGGGCCCGTCGATCTGACGCTCGCGCAAGGCGAGATCGTCGCCCTGGTCGGACCGTCCGGCTGCGGCAAGTCGACGGCCTTGCGCCTGCTGGCGGGCCTGGAGACGCCGACGCGCGGCGCGGTGACGCGCGACGCCGACAAGGGCGAGACCTCGGTCGTCTTCCAGTCGCCCACCCTGGCGCCGTGGCTATCGGCGCGGGACAATGTCGCCCTGCCGCTGGAGCTGGCCGGGGTCGCCAAGCGCGAGGCGCTGACCGCCGCCGATGAGGCGCTGCGCAAGGTGGGCCTCGCCCAAGCGGTGGCCGCCCGGCCGGCGCAGCTGTCCGGCGGCATGGCCATGCGGGCGTCCCTGGCTCGCGCGCTTGTCACCCGCCCTCGCCTGCTGCTGCTGGACGAGCCGTTCGCCGCCCTGGACGAGATCACCCGCCGCGCCCTGGCCGACGACGTCCTGGCCCTGGCCGCCGAGCTTTCGCCCGCCGTCGTCTTCGTCACTCACAATGTCGAGGAGGCGGTCTACATGGCCCGCCGCGTCGTAGTCATGACCCCCGGCCCCGGCCGCATCGCCGGCGAGATCGCCATCGACGGCCCGCTGGTCCGCCCGCCCGGCTTTCGCACCACCGAGGCGTTTCGCGCCGCCGCCGAAACCGTCTCCGGCCTGCTGGCTCGCGCCACCGAGGCGGCGGCATGAAGCGGATCCTGGCCCCGTTGATCCTGATCGCCATCCTGCTGGGCGGCTGGGAGATCGCCTGCCGCGCCCTGGCCGTGCCGCCCTACCTGCTGCCCGCGCCCAGCGCGATCGGCATGGCGTTCGCGGAGTCCTGGCCGTTGCTGCTGAGCTCGGCCTGGGCGACCCTGTCCACGGCCCTGATCGCCCTGGTCATCGCCAGCCTCGTGGCTTGCGCCCTGGCTCTGGCCGTCAGCCTGAACACCCTCCTGGAGGACGCCGTCCGACCGATCGCCGTCACCTTGCAGGTCACGCCGCTGGTGGCGATCGCGCCGCTGGTGACCATCTGGGCCGGCATCGAGCATCCCGGGCGCGCCGTGACGGGGCTGGCGGCCGTGGTCGCGTTCTTCCCGATCTTCTCGGGCGCGCTCACCGGCCTCAAGGCCGTCGATCCCGACCTAGCCCGCCTGTTCGACCTCTATGGCGCGACGCCGTTTCAGCGCCTGGTCCGCCTGCGCCTGCCCTCGGCCGTTCCCGCCCTGCTGGAAGGGCACAAGGTGGCGGCGGGCCTGGCGGTGATCGGGGCTGTCGTGGCCGAGTTCGTGGCCGGCTCGGGCGGCGCCCAGGGCCTGGCCTGGCGCATCCTCGAAGCCTACAATCGTTTGCAGACAGCGAAGGTCTTCGCGGCCCTGGTGGCCCTGGCCATCCTCGGCGTCGGACTTAACGCGGCGATGGAGTTTGTCGAACGTCGACTTCTCAACACTTGGCGCGGTCGTTAGGCCAAGATTAAGCCGCCGCCTCTACGAACGTATCGACGTTCTTTCGGTTCGGATGTTCATGCGCGTCGCAGCTTTCACCGCCGCTCTCGCCGATCGGAAAGCTATCGCGCGTGGCGAGGCGCGCTGATGGAATCCCGCCTCCACGAACTGATCACCCTGGCCAACGAGCCCTCCAGCGAGAAGCGGCGCGAGCTGCTGCGCGGCGTCACCGACATGTTCTTCGCCGGCGACGGCCACAGCGCGCTGGAAATGGAGCTGTTCGACGACGTGCTGAGCCAGCTGGCCGGCGACATGGAAGAGGCCGTGAAGGCCGAGCTGGCCCAGCGGCTTGGCGACGCCCAAACCGCGCCACGCGGCCTGTCCCGGGCCCTGGCGTCCGAGACGATCACGGTGGCGGCGCCGATCCTGCGCGGGTCGGGCGCGCTGACGGATGAGGACCTGCTGCACGTCGCTCGCACCCAGGGCCAGGATCACCTGCGGGCGATCTCCCAGCGTCCCAGCGTTTCGAGTGTCGTCTCCGACGCCATCGTCGCGCGCGGCGATGACGACACCCTGGGCGTGCTGCTGCGCAACGAGGGCGCGGTGCTGTCGCGCGAGGCGCACGAAACCGTCGTCGACCGGGCCGCCGCCAACCCCGCGCTGCACGAGGCGGTGATCGACCGCCATAGCCTGCCCGTCGACCTGCTGAACGAGATGTACTTCGTCGCCGAGGCGCGACTGCGCGACCGCATCCTGGAGCGCAACGCCGACGTCGATGCGGCGACCCTGGAGGCCGCGCTCGCGGCGGGTCGCAAGCGGATCGCGGCCAAGGACGGCGCTCTGCCGCCCGACCACGCGGAGGCCGAGAAGGAGTTCCGCGCCCTGCGCGCCAAGGGGCCGATCTCGCCGCAGATCCTGGCCAACATGCTGCGCGCCAAGCGCACGACCCTGTTCCTGGTGGCCTTGGCCGACCTGGCCGACGTCGACTTCCACACCGCCCGCAAGATCCTGGAGCGGCGCGAGATGGACGCCCTGTCGGTGATCTGCAAGGCGGCCGACTTCGACCGCGCTCTGTTCCTGACCTTCGCCCTGCTGATCCTGGAACCTTCGGACGAGGTGATGGGCCGGGCCAAGGCCTATGGCGAGCTCTACGCCGCCCTGCCGCGCGAGGCGGCCTTGCGCACCATCCGCTTCTGGCGCCTGCGCCGGCAGACCGGCGACGTCGCCGCCGCCTGACCGCCAGGGACTAAAACCCGCCTTTGTCGCGCCTTGCGCCCGCCATGCGGGACAGCCAAGGTGCGACCTCCTTTTTCCTGCCTTGGATTCTCGATGATCAGCGCTTCGCGCTTGGCGCTTGTCGCCGCCGCCGGTTTCTCGCTCGCCGCCTGCTCCCACGTTCCTAGGCCGTCCCTGCCATCGCTGAAGCGCGAGCCCGCCATCGAGGCGCCCGCCCTGTCCGGCCCGCGCAAGGAAGACCTGAAGCCCGGACAGTGGGCGCAGGCCCTGTCGGACATCGCGCCCGATCCCGCCTGGCGCTTCGGCGTGCTGCCCAACGGCATGCGCTATGCGATCCGCAAGAACGCCACGCCGCCGGCGCAAGCGTCCTTGCGCCTGTGGATCGACGCCGGATCGCTGATGGAGGCCGACGACCAGCAGGGCCTGGCGCACTTCCTCGAGCACATGGCCTTCAACGGCTCCAAGAACGTGCCCGAAGGCGAGATGATCAAGATCCTGGAGCGCCACGGCCTGGCCTTCGGGGCCGACACCAACGCCCAGACCAGCTTTGACGAGACAAGCTATCAGCTGGACCTGCCCAAGACCGACGCGGACACGGTCGACACCTCGCTGATGTTGCTGCGCGAGGCGGCTAGCGAATTGACTATCACCCAGGACGCGGTCGACCGCGAACGCGGCGTCGTGCTGTCCGAGGAGCGCGCCCGCGACACGCCCGGCTATCGCGTCGCCATCAAGACCCTGTCGGCGCAGATGGACGGTCAGCTGCCGCCCAAGCGCATCCCGATCGGCAAGACCGAGATCCTCAAGAACGCCTCGGCCCAGCGCATCCGCGACTTCTACGAGGCCTATTACCGCCCCGAACGGGCGGTGCTGGTCGCCGTGGGCGACTTCGACGTCGACGCCATGGAGGCCAAGATCAAGGCCAAGTTCGGCGACTGGGCCGGCAAGGGCCAGCCGGGCAAGAACCCGGACGTCGGCGCGGTGGCCAAGCGTGGCCCGACCGCCAAGCTGATCGTGGAGGCCGGCGCGCCGTGGAGCGTCCAGATGACCTGGACCCGCAAGCCGGACGGCCTGGTCGAGACCAAGGCGCTGGACGAGCGCGATATGCTGGAGAACCTGGCCTTCGCCGTGCTGAACCGCCGCCTGCAGGCGCTGGGCCGCCTGGCCGAGCCGCCGTTCATCGCCGGCGGGGCCTTCAAGGGCGACCAGTACGGCGCCGTGCGCGTGACCACCCTGGGCGCGACCGCCCAGCCAGGCCAATGGCAAGACGCGATGCGGGCGCTGGACGCCGAGCAGCGCCGCGCCGCGCAATATGGCGTGCGCCAGGACGAGCTGGATCGCGAGATCGCCAGTCTGCGCGCGGGCCTGGCGGCCGCGGCCGCGGGCGAGGCCACCCAGCGCACGCCGGCCCTGGCCAATCAGTTGGTCGACACCCTGGGCGACGCCGAGGTCATCACCTCGCCCAGCCAGAACCTGGCCTTCTTCGACGCCCTGACCAAGGGCCTGACCGCCGAGCGCGTCAACGCGGTGCTCAAGTCGTCTTTCGCCGGCTCTGGCCCGCTGGTGGTCATCGCGGCGCCGAGCAACATCGAGGGCGGCGAACCGGCGATCCTCAAGGCCTATGAGGACCTGAAGGCCCAGCCCGTCACGCCGCCGGCCGCGCCGGGCGTGACCGTCTGGCCGTATTCCAGCTTCGGCCCCAGCGGCAAGGTGGTCGAGCAGAAGGAGGTCAGCGACCTCGACACCGTCTTCGTGCGGTTCGAGAATGGCGTGCGCCTGACGGTGAAGCCGACCAAGTTCCGCGACAGCCAGGTCGTGGTGAAGGTCCGCGCGGGCAACGGCCTGCTGGACATGCCGTCCGACAAGCAAAGCCCGCTGTGGTCGGGCTCGGCCTTCATCGAGGGCGGCCTCAAGCAGATCTCCGCCCAGGACATGGAGCGGGTGCTGACCGGCAAGATCTGGAACGCCCAGCTGGGCGTCGAGGACGACGCCTTCACCCTGAACGGCCGGACGCGTCCCGAGGACCTGTCGACCGAACTGCAGGTGCTGGCGGCCTTCGCCACCGAGCCCGGCTGGCGTCCCGAGGCGTTCAATCGCGTCAAGACCAGCTACGGCACGCTGCACGACCAGCTGCAGAGCACCACGGGCGGGGTCCTGGGTCGTGATCTGGGCGGCCTGATGCATGGCGGCGACCAGCGCTGGACCTTCCCCTCGCGCGAGCAGATCGCCAACGCGTCGCTCGACGACCTGAAGACCGCCGTCGCCAACCCGCTGACCAAGGACGACATCGAGGTGGTCATCGTCGGCGACACCACGGTCGACAAAGCCATCGCCGCCGTGGCCGACACCTTCGGGGCCCTGCCCGCCCGGGCCGAGCTGGCGGCCTCGGACGCAGCTCGCCAGGCGCCGTTCCCCGCGCCGTCGGCGACGCCCATCGTGCGCACGCACAAGGGCCGCGCCGATCAGGCCGCGCTGTTCATGGCCTGGCGCACCGACGACCTGTTCTCGAACCTGCAGCGCTCGCGCGATGTCTCGGTCCTGGGCCAGGTCCTGCAACTGCGCCTGATCGACGAGCTGCGCGAGAAGCAGGGCGCGACCTATTCGCCCAACGCCTCCTCGACCGCCAGCGTGGTGTTCAAGAACTGGGGCTATCTGGCGGTCAGCCTCGAGGTCCCGCCCGAGAAGTTGGACAGCGTGGTCGCCTCGATCCGCGAGATCGCCGCCGACCTGCGCGACAAGCCCGTCACCGAAGACGAGCTGGAACGCGCCAAGAAGCCGCGTATCGACCAGATCGAGAAGGCGCGTGTGACCAACGAGTACTGGGTGGGCGCGCTGTCGGGCGCCCAGACCGATCCGCGCCTGCTGGACGCCACCCGCTCGGTGCTGGCGGGCCTGGCCCGCGTCACGCCGGCCGACGTCCAAAAGGCGGCCAAGACCTATCTCGCCGACGACAAGTCCTGGCTGCTTCTGGTCAAGCCAGAGGCGGCGGCGAAGTAGAGTTCAAGGCGAAGGGCCTCGCTTCCGGCGGGGCCCTTTGTCTTTTGAAGGACTGGATTGTGCGCCAAAATGGGACAGTCCAGCCCTTGGCCCGGTTCCTCCAGCAAGCTCCGTGCGGCCCACCAGCGGCCGCGAAGGAGCTCGCCGGGGGACAAGGATGTTCCATCCCAGCACGGAACGACTGATCGACTACTGGCGCGAGCGCCGGGGCGAAGAGCCCTTGCCGCGCCGCGCCGACATCAATCCGGGGGACTTCCTGGAGCTGCTGCCCCAGGTGTTCGTGCTGGGCCGCGACGGCGCGCGTCTCCCGTTCCGTCTGGCGGGCGGCTTCGTCAGCGACCTGCACGCCCGCGATCTGCGCGGACAGGACGCTCTATCGCTGTGGGCCCTCGCCCACCGTCTCGAGCTGAAAAGCGCGCTCGACGTCGCGCGCAAGCGCCGCACGCCAGTGGTCGCCATCGCCGACATCCGCGCGCTGGGCGTCCCGTCGGTCGGCATGGAGGTGCTGTTCGCGCCCCTGCGCGGCGCCAAGGGCGAGACCGACCGGTTCCTGGGCCTCTATCAGCCGATCGGCGCGACGGCCCGTCTGATGGGCCGCCCCGCCTATGAGCTGGGCCTGCGCGAGGTCCGCCCGCTGGGCGAGGACAATCGCGACATGCCCCGCCTGCGCCTGGCGACTCTGGACGGCCGCCGGATCGCCTAGCCGCTAAGCCGCCACCGCCTGCTCGTCGCCGTAAACCGGCACGTCCAGCGGGGCCAGCGTCTGCTTGCCTCGGATCAGGTCCGACGCCCGCTCGGCGATCATGATCGTCGGCGCGTTGGTGTTGCCGCCGATCAGGTTGGGCATCACCGAGGCGTCGATCACCCTCAGTCCCGACAAGCCCTGCACCCGCAGCTGGTCGTCGACCACCGCCAGCGGATCGCCGGCCACGCCCATGCGGCAGGTGCCGACGGGATGGTAGATCGTCTCGGCCTTGGCGCGGATCCAGGCGTCGAGGTCGGCGTCGGTGCGCACGTCCGCGCCTGGCGCGTATTCGGCGTCGCGATAGGGGTCGAAGGCGGCCTGGGCCACGGTCTCGCGGGCGATCCGGACGCCTTCGCGGATGGCGCGGCGATCCTCGTCGGTCGACAGATAGTTGGCCAGGATGGTCGGATCATCGAACGGATCGGCCGAGCGTAGGCCGACGTGTCCGCGACTCTCCGGGCGAAGCTGACAAACGTGCAGGGTGAAGCCGTCCTTCTCGACCACGACCTTGCCGTGGTCCTGCATGATGGCCAGCACGCCGTGGATCTGCAGGTCGGGCCGGTCGAGATCGGGCCGCGACTTCAGGAACGCGCCGCTTTCCAGGAACTGCTGGCGACCGATGCCCTTGCCGAACAGCATGTAGTTGAGGCCAACGCCCAGCTTGTTCAGGCCTTTGTTGGCCGAATAGGCGGTCTTGAGGTTCTTGGCGGTCCACGAGACACAGACGTCCAGGTGGTCCTGGAGATTGGCGCCAACGCCCTTGGACTCGTGGACGACGCCGATGCCCTGGGCCTTCAGTTCATCCGGCGCGCCGACGCCCGACAGCTGAAGGATGTGGGGCGACTGCACGGCGCCGGCGCTGAGCAGCACCTCGGCGTCGGCATAGGCGGTCCGGCGCTCGCCGCCCTTGCCGGCGACATATTCGACACCGACGGCGCGACGCTTCTCGATGATGATCCGCGTGGTTCGGGCCTCGGTGACACAGGTCAGGTTCGGGCGCGACAGGGCCTGGGACAGATAGGCCATGGCCGCGCTCCAGCGCTTGCCGTCGCGGATCGTCAGATCGTAAGGGCCAAAGCCCTCCTGCTGGAAGCCGTTGAAGTCCTTGGTGGTCTTGTGGCCCGCCTGGCGGCCCGCCTCGACCAGGGCGGTGTAGAACGGGCTGTCGGACTCGCCCTTCGACACGTGCAGCGGGCCCTTGTCGCCATGATAGGCGTCGCCGCCGCCATGGTGGGTCTCCGAGCGTTTGAAGTACGGCAGCACCTCGGCATAGGACCAGCCGGTCAGGCCCATCTGCCGCCACTGGTCGTAGTCGCGGGCATGGCCGCGGATGTAGATCATCCCGTTGATGGCCGAGGACCCGCCCAGGCCCTTGCCGCGCGGCCACCAGAGCTTGCGGTTGTCGAGATGCGGCTCTGCCTCGGTCCAGAAGCCCCAGTTCTGCTCGCCCTTGGCCTTGATCAGCTCGCCCACCCCGGCTGGCATCTTGACCAGGACCGAGGTGTTCTTGCCGCCGGCCTCCAGCAGCAGGACCTTGATGTTGGGGTCTTCCGTCAAGCGCGCGGCCAGCACGCAGCCGGCCGACCCGGCGCCGATGACGACGTAATCATAGCGTTCGCTGGCCATGGCCTGGACGCCCTCCCTCGAAGGTTATCGTTGTTAAGGCGAGAGTGATCCGGCTTTGGCCAGCGCGCAAGCCGTGCCGCGACGTAACGCCGCGACCCGGAAAACGAGTGTCTCGCATTTTAACTCTACCCAGAACCTGCTATATACGACCTATGGATGAACGGGGCGCGATACAGCGCACCGTCCCTACCTTGCGGAAGACGCCTCTTGCAGGGTGGGTCCTTCCCGCGTTGGCCCTTCCCGCGCGGGAAGCGGGAGCGCCGCCTTGCGATCCCCCAAGCAGCAGGCGGCGCTCCCACGGCGTCTGGTTCCGAATTTGAACCCTAGGCTTCGACGCGCTTCAGATCGCGGGCGTAACGCTTCCAGTTCTCGACGTAGTGCAGGGCCGAGGCCTGCAAGATCATGGCGTGCTGCTCGCCGATCTCGCGCACCACCTTGCCCGGCGCGCCGACCACCATCGAGTTGTCGGGAATCTCCTTGCCCTCGGTGATCAGGGCGCCGGCGCCGATCAGGCAGTTCTTTCCGATCCGGGCGCCGTTCAGCACGATTGCTCCAATACCGATCAGAGACCCGTCACCGATCGTGCAACCGTGCAGCATCACCATGTGACCAATGGTCACGTTCGCGCCGATGGTCAGCGGCGAGCCAAGATCAGTGTGAAGCACCGAACCGTCTTGGATATTGCTGTTCTCTCCGACCGTGATCGGATCGTTGTCCCCGCGCGCCACCGCGCCCCACCATATACTCGCATTTCTCTTGAGAATTACATTACCCATCACGCTCGCCGTCGGCGCGATCCAGTATTCATCCTTGGGGGGCAGCGTCGGATTTAGCTCGCCCAGGGAATATACATTCATCCGTATGCCTCGTTTCTTGTCGGCGATTTCGAAATTAACGATCCGGAAACCCTATCGTCGCCATTGTAGTCTGGCGATTCAGGAGGGAACATTCCCCCAGCGGGAATCATTCTCCTGATCATGACGGGCCGGGGCGGAGACGCTCCCGCTCGCCCGCTGACGAAGACGAGGTGTCGCACTTGGCGTTTCGGCGTACAGCACCGTCCCCCGCCCACGGGGAGAGCTCCTCCGAGCCGCCCGGCCGCGTTCGCGGCTTCGTTCAAATCCAGCTCACCGCCAAGGACGACGCCTTACGGCCTCGTCCTTTTTTCATGCCCGAATGGAGGCTTTGATGACCAAGCGAGCCCTGAAGCGGATGGCGCGCGAAGGCGCGTACGAGACCGGTCAATATGACGACGCCAAGGTGCGCCGCCTGCCTGTCGATCACCGCGGCGGCTGGTCGCCTCTGCCCGATGAGGGAGGCGCGAGAGGGGATAGTCGGGACCAGAGCTATCTTAAAACCATAAAACCAAAATCGCCGGGTCAGGCCGAACTGATGGAAGCCATCGACGAGAAGAACCTCGTCATGGCCCTGGGTCCGGCCGGCACCGGCAAGACCTACATCGCCATCTCCAAGGCCGTGGAGGCGCTGGAGGCCGGTCGCGTCAGCCGCATCGTGCTCTCGCGCCCCGCCGTCGAGGCCGGCGAGTCGATCGGCTACCTGCCGGGCGACATGGAGGACAAGCTGGCCCCGTACCTGCGCCCGCTCTACGACGCCCTGACCGACCGCCTGTCGGTCAAGCGGATGCGGGCCCTGATGGCCGAGGGCGCGATCGAGATCGCTCCGGTCGGCTTCATGCGGGGCCGCACCTTGAACAACGCCTTCGTGGTGATCGACGAGGCTCAGAACTGCACGTACATGCAGCTGAAGATGCTGCTGACGCGCCTGGGCTGGCACTCGACCATGGTCGTCACCGGCGATCCCAACCAATCGGACCTGCTGCCGGGCATCTCGGGCCTGGCGGATGTCGCGGCGCGGTTCGAGGCGGTGTCCAACATCGCCGTCGTTCGCCTGGCCGACCGCGACATCGTCCGCCACCCGCTGGTCGCGGAGATGCTCGGCGTCCTGTAATTTTGTAACAACGATCTGAACTGAAGGCTTGAGTTCTGGGCGGTCGGACGTGCAAGGTCCGGCCGCCTTAATCGTTTTCTGGACATGTTCATGGCCGACTCGACCGCGCCGCGCAGCGAATTGACCCTCCGAGGGATACTCCTCGGCATCGCCATCACCCTCGTCTTCACCGCCGCGCAAGTCTATCTGGGCCTGAAAGTCGGCCTGACCTTCGCCACCTCGATCCCCGCCGCCGTCATCTCGATGGCCCTGCTGCGGGCGTTCAAGACCTCGACCATCCAGGAAAACAACATCGTCCAGACGATCGCGTCGGCGGCGGGGACGCTGTCGTCGGTGATCTTCGTCCTGCCGGGCCTCTTGATGATCGGCTGGTGGGCGAACGTGCCGTTCCTGCCCACCTTCGGCGCCTGCGCCGTCGGCGGCATCCTGGGCGTGATGTACACCATCCCCCTGCGCCGGGCCCTGGTGACCAATTCCAACCTCCCCTACCCCGAAGGCGTCGCCGCCGCCGAGGTGCTGAAGGTCGGCACCGGCTCGCGCGAGGGCGCGGCCGAGGGCAAGGCGGGCCTGGTCGCCGTCAGCCTAGGCGCGATCGCCTCGGCCCTGTTCGGCGCCCTGGGCGCGGCCAAGCTGTTCGCCGCCGAGGTCGCGGCCTACTTCAAGTTCAAGGCTGGCGCGGGCGCGACCGGCCTGGGCGCCTCAAGCTCGCTGGCCCTGATGGGCGCGGGCCACCTGATGGGCATCACCGTCGGCATCGCCATGTTCACGGGCCTGTTCATCGCCTGGGCGATCCTGGTCCCCATTCTCACCGTCGCCACGCCGATGCCGGACGCCGACGCCGCCACCCACGCCCTGGGCGTCTGGAAAACCCAGGTGCGCTTCCTGGGCGCGGGCGTCATCGGCGCCGCCGCCATCTGGACCCTGGCCAAGCTGGTCGGCCCGATCACGGCGGGCCTGAAGTCGGCCTTCGCCGCCGCCAAGCAGCGCAAGTCGGGCGGCGAGGCCCTGCCCCGCGTCGAGCAGGACATTCCGATCGGCATCGTCGGCCTGGTCTCGCTGATCCTGCTGGCCCCGGCCGGCTGGTTCCTGGCCCACTTCCTGGCGGGCGGCCCGATCGTCAGCCTGACCGCGCCGCTGGTCGCCATCGGCATCGGCTATCTGGTGTTCGCCGGCCTGCTGGCCGCCGCCGTCTGCGGCTACATGGCCGGCCTGATCGGCTCGTCCAACAGCCCGGTCTCGGGCATCGCCATCCTGAGCGTCCTGGGCGCCTCGCTGATGGTCGGCATGGTCGGCCGCGGCGTTATCGGCCCGGACGTGACCCAGGCCCTGATCGCCTTCGCCCTCTATGTCACCACCTGCGTCCTGGCCGTGGCCGTGGTCGCCAACGACAACCTGCAGGACCTGAAGACCGGCCAACTGGTCGACGCCACGCCGTGGAAGCAGCAGGTCGGCCTGATCATCGGCGTGCTGTCGGGCTCGATCGTCATCCCCTTCGTGCTGGAGCTGCTGAACCGTTCGAACGGCTTCGCCGGCGCGCCGAACCTGCACGCGATCTCGGACCAGCCGCTGGCGGCCCCCCAGGCCACACTGATCTCGACCCTGGCCAAGGGCGTGCTGGGCGGCGACCTCGATTGGGGCCTGCTGGGCGTCGGCGCCCTGATCGGCTTGGCTTTGGTCGCCGTCGACACGGTCCTGCGCAAGACCAGCAAGGACCGCTACAGCCTTCCGCCCCTGGGCGTGGGCCTGGCGATCTACCTGCCCAGCACCGTCACGGCTCCGGTCGTGGTCGGGGCCGTCGCCGGCTGGCTGTTCGAGAAGATCGTCGCCAAGGACCGCGCCGCCGAGCCGGCCAAGCGCCTGGGCGTGCTGATCGCCTCGGGCTTCATCGTCGGCGAGAGCCTGTTCAACGTCTCCCTGGCGCTGATGATCGTCTCGACCGGCAAGGGCGAGCCCCTGGCCGTCCCGTTCGCGCCGCCCGAGCACGTCGGCATGATCCTGTCGCTGATCGCCGCCGCGATCGTGGTCGTCGGCCTCTACCGCTGGGCCCGCAAGGCCGGCGCGAAGGCGTTGGAGGCGTAAGGGCCTCGATACTATCCCAGCGCGAGCCCCGGAAGGTCCAACCTTCCGGGGCTTTTCTTTGGGCGGCTTAGCGCCCCCTCCGTCTCGTCGCTTCGCGCCGATCCACCTCCCCCGCGAGCGGGGCAGGAGGGGGACCGCGTCCTCCTCACCCGAGAAACGGGGGAGGTGGCGCGATGCGGATACGCATCGTGACGGAGGGGGCGCTACGCCGACTTCACCACCGTGAACACCACCTCGCGCCGCCCCCGGTAGCCCAGCGACTCGTAGAGCCCGATCGCCGTGGCGTTGTCGGCGTAGCTGTGCAGGAAGGCCTGGTCGCCGCGCGCCAGGATCCTGGCCGTCACCTCGCGCAGCAGCCTGGCCGCGTAGCCCTTGCCGCGATGGCCGGGATGGACGCAGACGCCGCTGGCCTCGGTGTAGCCATCGGGGCGCATCCGCTCTCCGGCCATGGCGACCAACTGGCCATCGACCCGAACGCCGATGAACGCGCCCAGCTGGTGGGTGCGCGAAAAGAACGGGCCGGGCTTGGTCAGGGTGGCCAGGGCCAGCATCTCGGCCGCGTCGGCGTCACCCAGCGCCAGCATGTCGAAGGGAACGTCCCAGCCCGGCGCGACGGTCTCGGCCACCATCTGCAGGCAGACGGCGCTGGAGACGACCTCGGTTCCGGGAACGGGCGGTGGCGCGACCGGCTCGACGAGGCCCACGGGCCCCATCTGGCGCACCAGATCGCCGAGCGCGGCCAAGCTCTCGGGACCATCGTCGGTCATGGCGGCGAAAAGCCCGAAGTCGGGCGACATCCGGATCGCGGGGCCGTGTCGGACGGCGAGATCCGCCTGGCGTCCGTTCAGCGTGGCCCACACGGGGCGATCAAGGATGTGGGAGGTCATGTCCCCATTGAAGCGGGACAACGGACGGGGATCAACGCGTCAGCGCGCCCCGTCCGGTCACAAGTCGCCCGAAGGCCGGAGTTTTAGTCCAGGTCTTCGGCCAGGATGGCCATCTCGAACATGAACGAGCCGTCCTCGTCCTCGTCCTGGAAGATGACGCCGATGAACTCACCGGCGACTTCGACCTCGGCCGAGTCCTTTTGCTTGGGACGCGGCTTCAGCTGGATGTGCGGGTTCCCGAACGTCCGCTTCAGGTGCTTTTCGATCTTGGCGATGGTGTTGGCGTCCACGGGGGATCCTTATTCTTGGCTAGAAGCGCCCGGGGCGCGTCCTCGGGGCGAAACTAGCGTCCGGCGCGAGACTGGCAAGCCGCTTCCGGCGGAAGAGGTGTGGACGCTCCTTCCGCCAACAGCCAATCGCGGAACAGACCGGCCTCGGGCGAGGCTCCCTCCCGGGGGGTCAGCGCCACGATCCAGGTCTGGCCCGGCGCGAAACCAAGTGGCGCGACAAGGCGTCCGCTGGCGAGATCGCGCTGGGCGAACGCCCACGGCGCGACCGCCACGCCCAACCCGGCGGCGGCGGCCTCGAGCATGTAGAAGAAGTGGTCGAACTCCTGCTCGCGAACGGCCGGCGGCAGGCTTTCGGCGCCGGTGTCCCGGATCCAATCGCTCCAGCTCTGCGGATAGGTCCGCGTCTGGAGGCGTGGGGCGGCGCACACGGCCTTGAAGTCCAGGACCCGCCCGCCCGCGAATTCCGGGGCCATCACCGGGCCGTGGTAGTGACGCAGGAAGGGCTCGGCCACGGAATCCGGATAGTCGCCCTCGCCCGGTCGCCGCATCCGGATCGCCAGATCGATCTGGTCATCGCGGAAATCAAAGGGACCGTTCGACTCCGCGACCCGCACCGGGATGTCCGGATGCGCCGCCTGGAAGCGCGGCAGGCGCGGGATCAGCCACTTCATGGCGAAGGTCGGCAGGCAGGAGACCACCAAAGGCTTGGGGCCCGCCTCCACCGGACGGGGCGTGGCCGCTTCGATCTGGTCGAAGGCCGGCGACAGGGCCTGGGCCAGCTTCAGCCCCGCCTCGGTCATCCGCAGGCGCGTGCGTGGCCCCTCGGTCAGGGCGACGCCGAGATGTTGCTCCAACTGACGGATTTGGCGGCTGACCGCGCCGTGGGTCACGCATAGTTCGTCGGCGGCGAGCGTCATGCGTCCATGCCGTCCGAACGCCTCGAAGGCGCGCAGGGCGTTCAGCGGCGGAAGGGCGCGACGGGCCATGTGAAGAAACCTCACAGAAGCCTGACGGATAAGTCGTTATCCCCGGGCGCGCAATCACGGGATAAGGGCGACATGCCCTCCCCATCCCGCATCACACCGCCTCAGGTCCTGGCTTTGCTGGCGATCTGGGCGGCCGCGATATACGGCGCGCTGAAGCCGGCGGCGGGCTCCGACGTTCAATCCGCCGCCGCCAAGGCGCCGCCGAACGTCGCCTGCGCCAAGCCATTTCGGGAAAGCTGACCCCAGACAAGGTTGAGCCCTGGCGGCGATACGCGCGGCCAGGGCTCTGGTCCGCCCACTAGGTCGGGGGGGCGTAGGGGGGCGGACACGAGATTAACGCCATCCCCCAAACGTGGTTCCGTCTCAACGCGACGAAGCGGTCAATTTGATCTCGAAAAGTTTCGGCCACAGCTTGCCGGTCACGAACAGGCGGTCGGCGGCCGCGTCGTAGGCGATGCCGTTCAGCACGTCGTCGCGCTGGCCAGTGACGCCGGCTTCCTTCAAGAGGCCGCCCAGTTCGATCCAGCCCAGAACCTTGCCGGTCTTGACGTCGATGCGGGCGATGCGGGTCGTTTGCCAGACATTGGCCAGCAGCTCGCCCTTCACCCACTCCAGTTCATTGAGGTTGCGGACGGGAACGCCGTCGTCGGTGACCTCGACGCGGCCGGTCTCCTTCAGGGTGTCGGGATCCAGGAAGCGGATGAACGATGTGCCGTCGCTCATCATCAGCCGCTTGTCGTCGCGGGTCAGGGCCCAGCCCTCGCCCGGATAGCTGAACTCGCCGACCTTCTCGAAGCTGTCGATATCGTAGATGAAGCCCAGCTCGTTGGTCCAGGTCAGCTCGTACAGCCGGTTCTTCCAGTCGACGATCCCTTCGCCGAAGTAGCGGCTGTCGATCAGCCGCTCCTGCTCGACCGCCCCGGTCTCCAGGCTCCACTTGCGGATGAACGAGCGGCCCGCCAGCCCCGTGCTCTCGAAGATGAAGCCGTCGCGATAGAACAGCCCCTCGGTGAAGGCGGCCGTGTCGTGCGGATAGCCGCGCACGATCGTGTAGCCGCTGACCGGCGCGGGCGCGGCCTGGGCCGTGATGGCGAAGCCGAGGGCCAGGGCGGCGCACACCAGGCCACCGAGGCGAAGACGCTTGGAACTCAAGGGACCGGGCTCAGATCACGTAGTCGCCAGCGGCGTAGACCGTCTCGGCCAGGGTGTGGTCCATGGTCTTGGCCGGCTCTTCGCAGGTCGGGCAGTTGACCAGGCGCGCGGGCACGCCCGCGGCGGTGCAGTGGGCCGGCACGGGGCGCAGCACCACGGAACCCGAGGCGATCTTGGCGTAGTCGCCGACCGTGATGTTGCCCAGCACCTTGGCCCCGGCGCCCAAGAGGACGCCCTTGCCGATTTTGGGGTGGCGGTCGCCGCGCTCGGCGCCGGTGCCGCCCAGGGTCACGCCGTGCAGCATGGAGACGTCATCGCCGACCACCGCGGTCTCGCCGATGACGATGCCGGTGCCGTGGTCGATGAACACGCCCTTGCCGATCCTGGCGGCGGGATTGACGTCGACCTGGAAGACCTCGCTAGAGCGGCTCTGCAGGTAGAAGGCCAGGGTCTCGCGCCCCTCGGTCCACAGCCAGTGCGAGACGCGGTGGGTCTGCAGCGCCAGGAAGCCCTTGAAGAACAGGAAGGGCTGGACATAGCCCTTGCAGGCCGGATCGCGCTCGAACACCGCCTTCAGGTCGGCCTCGGCCGCCTCGACGATCGAGGGATCGCTCCTGAACGCGTCGGCGGCGAACTCGCGCGCCGTCATCGCCCGCATCTCCTGGTCGCCCAGCTTGCGCGCCAACTGGAAGGTCAGGGCGTCGGCCAGGTTGTCGTGGCTGAGGATCACCGCGTTGAGCAGCGACGCCAGGGCCGGCTCTGCCTTGGCGGCGTGTTCGGCCTGGTTGCGCAGGGCGACCCAGACGGGGGTTTCCGTCTCGGGGGTCACCACTTCCAAGTGCTTGGCCATCGGGCTCTCCCTTCCCAGCAGGCTGGGCGCGTGGCGCATCTATAGACCAAATGCTCCACAAATGCCGAACGGATGTTCAAGACATCCGCCCGGAGGCGCCCCGCTCAGATCAGGGCAAAAGCGCCGGCGTCAAGGTCTCGATGAAGAAAGACACGATGTCGCCGGTCCGTTCCAGCGGGTTCAGACCCTCCTCGCCCGCCGCCAGCATGGCCGAAAGCGTGCTGCTGGACTGGGCTTCGGGCCCGGCCGGAACGACGTCGGAGATCACCCCGCACTGGATCGCCCGCATCGTCCGCCCGGACGAATTGATCCGCGCCGCCGCGTAGAGGTGGGCGCAATCCAGATTGACGATGTCGCAGCCCTCCAGCCGATAGGCCTCCAGCATCGGGTCGTACTCGCGATAGATCGCATCGCCCGTGGCGACGCGGACGGGCTTCAACGGCGTTGGGCCGGGCCACAGCTCGAGCGCGGCGTCGACCAGCGCCTGGTCCGCCCGCAGGATGCGGGCTCCGGTGTAGTGCGGGGTCGTGCCGTCCGCCGCCAGGGTGTCCTCGGCCAGGTAGAAATCGCCCATGCCCACGTCGCCGGTCCCAAGTCCCCCGGCCAGGCCATAGGCCAGCACCAGCTCGATCCCGTAATAGGCCAGCTCCTCGGCCGTCGAGCTCGACACCGGGCCGCCGTAGACGTGGGCCAGCGACAGGAACTTTCGGCCGCCGTGGCTCAGCAGCCGCACGCTGTCGGGCGACAGGTGGATGAAGTGCTGCGCCTCGACGCGCTCGGGCTGGTAGCGATCGAGCGTGGAGGGCGGCGGGCAGTAGCCGACCAGGGCGACCTTCACGTCGCCGAAGATGTCGGGCGGAAACCGGCGACCGACCAGGCTTTGCGGGGTGAGATGGGGCGATTGCGTCATGACGATCCTGGCGACTCCGCAGGTGGGCGGGATCGGTTTTGAACCGGAACGCGACCGCGCGACACGATCAGGATCAATTCGCGGATGCGCTAGAGCATGAGAGCCGCCAAAGCCGCTGGCAGCTCGCCCCGCGCCGCCATCAGATGGGTCCGCAAAAGCAGCGCCACGGTGATGGCGTCGGGCATGTGACCGGCGATCGCCGCGTCCAGCGCGTCGCGGAACGGCACGCGGACCACGGCCAGGTCCTCGGTCTCGTCGGGCGCGGTCTCGGTCGGCGACAGGTCCATCGCCAGAAAGCCATGAGCGATCTCGTCGGTGACCGAGTTGGAAAGCTCCATCCGCAGGATCGGCCGCCAGTCGCGCGCCACGAGCCCCACCTCCTCGGCCAACTCCCGCTTGGCCCCGTCCACGGGATCCTCGCCGTGCGGCGCGCCGCCCTCGGGCAGCTCCCAGCTATAGTTGGCCAAAGAGAAGCGGTTCTGGCCAACCAGGGTCACCGTGCCGTCCTCGTGCAGCGGCACGATCCCGATCGCCTGGTTCTTGAAGCCGACCTTGCCGTACAGCGCGGGCCGGCCCGTCGGCGCGATCGCCTGGTACTCGGTGACCGTGATCCAGGGATTGTCGTAGACGACCTTGCTGGAGGCGACGCCCCAGGGCTTTCCGTGCGGCTTCAGCCAGGCGGGCTTGTCGGACATCGTCGCTCCAGACTTGAAGGCCGCTCATTTTTGCGAGCGCGCGGTTCCATCGGGGCCGCGCAAGGCCTAACTGAACGGGCTTACAACGCCGCAACGCCCATGAGGAGGCCGTCTTGGCCGGTTCCGTCCCCCCCGCTCCTGAATTTGGCGAAACCCTGCCGGTGGAAGCCTCTCCCGAGACCGTCGCCTTTCTGGCCCGCCGCCGTTCGGCCAGCGCCATGACCCTGACGGCGCCGGGGCCGGACAAGGCTGAGTTGACCGACCTTCTTCGCCTGGCCGTTCGCGTGCCCGATCACGGCAAGCTCGCGCCCTGGCGGTTCATCGTGCTGGAAGGCGACGCCAAGGCGGTGTTCGCCGAGCGCATCACCGCGCTGGCCCCCAGCCAGGCCAATCCGGCCAAGGCCACGGCCGCCCTGCGCAAGCTGACCAACCCGCCGGTCTGTGTCGCCGTGATCTCGCGCCACCTGCCCGGCGAAATTCCCGAATGGGAACAGCGCCAGAGCGCCGCGGCCGTCTGCCACCAAATCCTGCTGGCCGCCTCGGCCCTGGGCTGGGGCGCCAACTGGATCACCGACTGGTACAGCTACGACCCGCGCGCGTTGGACATCCTGGGCTGTGGCCCGGACGAGAAGGTCGCCGGTTTCCTGTATATCGGCACGGCGAGCGAGCAGCCGCAGGAGCGCCAGCGCCCGGACGCCACCGCGCTAACGAGTTGGTGGAGCCCTCGCTAGCCTCCACGCGTTGAAACTCCGACACCTAAGGAAAAGCTGAGATGGCGCGACGCAAGGACCCCTGGACCAGCCTGGCTTTCGACAGCTGGGCGCTAGGGCTGGAGGCGTCGACCGTGATCGGTCTGCGCATGATGAAGCTGGCCGCGGGCGGCGCGGCGGCGCAGGCGGAAGCTCAATTGATGGTCAGCGAGAAGGTCGCCGCCAGCGTGACCTTGCCCATGCTGGCCGCGACGGGTCAGCTGGGCGCGACTGGGCCGGCGATCGCCTCGGGCTCTCTCGCCCACCTGCGCCGCAAGGTCCGAGCCAACCGGCGCAGGCTGTCGAAGTCCTAGGCTCAGCCGCGACCGCGATAGGGCGCGACGCCTTGGTCCGGCACCCAGAGGCCCTCGGGCGCCGGTCCGGTCTGCCAGAACACGTCGATCGGGATGCCGCCGCGCGGGTACCAGTAGCCGCCGATGCGCAGCCAACGCGGCTCCGCGATCTCGACGATCTTGCGCGCCACCTTGACCGTGCAGTCCTCGTGGAACGAACCGTGGTTGCGGAAGCTGGTCAGATAGAGCTTGAGGGACTTGCTCTCGATCAGCCAGTCGCCCGGCGCGTAGTCGATCACGAGGTGGGCGAAGTCGGGCTGGCCGGTGACGGGGCACAGCGAGGTGAATTCCGGCGCGACGAAGCGGGCCAGGTACAGCACGTCGCTCTGGGGATTGGGCACGCGCTCGAGGACGGCGGCCTCGGGGCTGTCGGGCGCGTCGACGACGCGGCCCAGCTGGGTGACGTTCAGATCGGTCATCGCCGCGATTTAGGCCTCCCCCCCTCTCAAGACAAGATCGAGCGCCGCGAGACAAGCCGCGCGCCCCTCGCTACAACACCTCTAACAAGTGTTTGGGGAGAGAATGATGTCGGGGCGGGACTTCGAAGGCTTCACCGTGGTGATCACGGGCGCCTCCACCGGGCTTGGCCGGGCGATCGCCGTGGAGACGGCCCGACGGGGCGCCGGCCTCGTGGTCGTCAACTACGCCCGTAGCGCCGAGGAGGCCGAAGAGACCGCCCGGCTGGTCGAGGCCGAGGGCGCCCGGGCCGTGCTGGCGCGAGGCGACGTGGCCCAGGACGCGGACTGCCGCGAGATCGCCGCGGCCGCCGCCTCCACGGGCCGCATCGACGCCCTGTTCAACAACGCCGGCGTCACCAAGTTCGCCCCCAACCACGCCGATCTCGACGCGGTGAACGCCGAGGACTTCCTGCGGCTCTATTCGGTCAATGTGGTCGGCGCCTTCCAGATGGTGCGCGCGGCCCGCTCGCTGCTGGAGGCCGCGCCGGCGCCGGGCGCCGTGGTCAACACCGCCTCGATCGCCGGCGTGGTCGGCAATGGCTCCTCGGTGCCCTACGCGGCGTCCAAGGGCGCTATGACGACCATGACCCTGTCGCTCGCCCGCGCCCTGGCCCCCCGCATCCGCGTCAACGCCATCTGCCCCGGCTTCATCGACACCCCCTGGTTCGGCAAGGCGATGGACGCCGAGCGGGTCGATCGCCTGCGGGCCGGGGCGGCGGCCGCCACGCCGCTGAAGGTCGCCTCGACCGCCGAGGATGTCGCCGGCGCGGCTGTCTTCCTGGCCTCGCCCGCCTCGCGGCACGTCACCGGCGAGACGCTGCTGGTGGACGCCGGCCTGCACCTGGGCGGCGCCAGCCTCTCGATGCGCTAGAGGCCGCGCGGTCCGGGACTCGCCCCCGAGCGGCGGCTAAGGCGCCACACGACAAGCGAGTTTCACCTTTCCGTCGCCTGTTGCGCATGTGCGTACGTTCTGAAGCAAAATCGTCACACTCCGCTCAAACTTTAGGCGCGAGGCGCCCTTCTCACTGGCGCTTCGCCCGCCCCGATTGCAACTAAGGACTCGTGCACCGCTAATTGGCGGGGGACGCAAATGCGCTTGCAGGCGCGTCGGGGCTCGGGAACCAACCCGGGAGACGACACACAGAAGGGGATAACGAATGAAAGTCATGAAGATTGCGCTGGTCGCCGCCGCGGCCACGGTCGCCCTGAGCGGCGCCGCGATGGCCGAAGAGCTGAAGCTCTCCTACAACGTCGGCGTGACCAGCGACTACGTCTTCCGCGGTATCAGCAACACGCAAGAAGACCCGGCGGTCCAGGGCGGCGTCGACGCCACCTACGGCATCGGCTACGCGGGCGTCTGGGCCTCGAACGTCGACTTTGGCGTCGATGATCCGTCGGCCGAGATCGACCTGTACGCTGGCGTGCGTCCGACGATCAATGACGTCTCCTTCGACCTGGGCGTGATTTACTACGGCTACACCAAGGACAAGGGCCTGACGCCAGGTTCGTGGAGCTACGTCGAATTGAAGGCGGCCGCTTCGCGCGCCATCGGCCCCGCCACGGTCGGCGTCGCCTTCTACTACTCGCCGGAATTCCCGGGCAAAACCGGCTCGGCGACCTATGGCGAGCTGAACGCCTCGGCCCCGATCTACGAGAAGCTGACCCTCAGCGGCGCCATCGGCCGCCAGGAAGTTCAGAGCTCGGCCGACTATGCCACCTGGAACCTGGGCCTGTCGTACGCGCTGACCGACAAGCTGGCCGTCGATGTCCGCTACCACGACACCGACAAGCACAAGCTGGGCTCGACCTACGACAGCCGCGTGGCTGTCAGCCTGAAGGCGGCCTTCTAAGCCAAGTCTTCCATCGGTAAACGAGGAAAGCCGCTCCGGTCCGCCGGGGCGGCTTTTCTTTTGGCGTCTAGAGCGCTGGCGCCTTGGGCGGCCGCATCAGCAGCACCGCGACGAACACCACCGCCGTCACCGCCGCGAAAAGCTCGAAGGTCGGCGCGAAGCCGCCCAGTCGGTCCCGCATGGCGCCGGCGACAAAGGGCCCGGCGGCCGACACCGCGCCGACCAGGCAGGTCAGCGAGAACAGCTCCAGATTGCTTTGGCGACCGTAGTAGTTCAGCAGCAGCACGGTGACGGCCAGGACCGTCAGGCCAAAGCCGACCCCCGTCCCGACCGCGTAGACCAGCATCAGGCCCGGCGTCGCCGCCTTGGCCAGGGCCAGCAGGCCGACCACCAGCATCCCTTGCGCGAAGACCAGCAGCCAGCGCGGATCGATCCGGTCGCCCAGCGCGCCGCCGCCCAGCCGCGCCAGGGTCTGCATCAAGGACTCCAGGCTCAGCATCTTGGCGGCCAGGGCCCCCGCCGCGACCGCGCCGACGCCGGCGGCCACGCCCAGTTCCGTCAGGTGGGTGACCGAGACGCTGGCCACCGTCACGCCGACCAGCAGGTGGCTGAAATAGGCCGCGACTAGGATGTAGAACTGCGGCGTGCGCAGCGCCTGCGGCACCGTCCACTCATAGGGCGTGCGGTAGACGCGCGCGTCGGCGGACGCCTCGCGGGCTTCCTGCTCGACCTCGAGATCGACCTCGTGGGCGGCGGCGGCCAGCCACTTCGAGCCGCCCACCATCAGGGCGCAGACCGCGCCCACCACCGCCGCCAGGACGGCCTGAATGATCCAGTACTGCCGCCAGTCGCCGCCGCTGGCCCCCATCAGGGTCAGCGCCATCCAGGGTCCGGCCGCGCCGCCCAGCGAGCCGAAGGTGAAATAGATCCCGAACGGCAGGGCGCGCTTCTTGAACAGCGACGACAGCACGTGCGTGCCAGGGATCAGCGCCGCCATCTGGAAGCCGACGCCGCACGCCGCCGCGCCGGCGTAGTAGCTGAGCAGACTCTCGGCGTTGGCGATCCCGATAAAGCCCGCCGCGAGCACGACGGCGCCCGCCAGCAGCGTCCCGCGCACGCCGATCCGGCGGATCAGGATGGCCGGCAGCCAGGACGAGGCGCCGGTGAAGACGCCCAGCACGGAAAAGCCGAGGAAGGCCTTTTCGAAGCTCCACTTCAGCTCTCCGATCATCGCCGGCAAGACGACGCCCAGCGAGCCATAGGTCGAGGCGGTGATCAGGAACAGCAGCAGGCTGAACGCCGCCAGCAGCAGCCACGGGCGGAAGCGGTCTTCGGCTTGGGTCAAATCAGAACGTCCGCTTCAGGGTGGCCCGCCACTCGCGCCCCTTGCCAGGCAAGGCGCCGAGGTTGGCGTAGGTGTCGGCGTCGGGTGTCACATAGAACTTGTCGAACAGGTTATCGACATTGACCGACAAGGTGTAAGGCCCGCGCGCGACGAAAGCCGACGCATTGACCAGTTCATAGCTCGGATAGCGCACCGCGTTCTGGACCGTGCCCGCCGTGCGCCCCACATGGCTGACGCCCAAGGTCGCGCCCGCCTGCCCCCAATCGTAGCCCTTGCTGGTGTAGGTCCCATAGAGGCTCAGCACCGACTTCGGCGTCAGGGTGTAGGCGTAGTCGCCGCCACGCCCCGGCAGGCTGGCGAAGCTCCAGACGACGTAGGAGCCGCCATAGCCTTGCGCCCCCGGAACGCCCGCCGTGTAGGCCGGAATGTACTGGAACGAGGTGTCCGGTCCCTTCACCGTCGTGCGCTGGTTGTTGCCGGCGAAGGTGAAGGACAGGCGCTCGGACGCCAGCCAGCGCACCTCAAGCTCCACGCCCTTGGACCTCAGCCCCTGCACGGTCGGCGGCGAGATCGCGCCGGCGATCTGGGTGCGGCTCTGGCGATAGGCCGCCAGCGAGCCGATCAGCGTCCCGCGCAGCAGCTGGAACTTTACCCCGGCCTCGGAGAGGTCGGAGCTGGACAGCCAGGAGCCGTCGGCGACCAGACCCGGCGCGATATCGCCCGCCTGGCTCATCTCCAGGGCCGAGGCCTTGGCGTAGCTGGCGTAGGGCATCAGCCCGACCGGCAGCTTGTAAGTCAGGCTGGCGCTCCAGGTCGCCTTGTTTCGGTCCGCCGACTGGCGGCCCGCCGCCGTGTAGCTGAGAAAGCCGGTGTCCTCGCTATCGACCTCGTAGTGGTCCCAGCGACCACCCAGCACCAGGTTCCAGCGCCCGGCGACGATGTCGGAGGTGACGAAGGCCCCGGTCTGCTTCCAGGTCGAGCGGTTGTCGTTCTCCCAGCGCACGCCGATCCCGCCGGGTTCGTCGTCGAACGGACTGTCGATGGTGTCGGTCGCCGTGACGCCGAAGCTGATGTCGCGGCGGTCCAGCGCGATCAGGCCGCTGTTGTAGCTCTCGCGCCGCCGCCCATCGAACCATCGGCGCGAGACGCCCGCCAAGGTCCGCGCGCGCACCGGCCCGAGATCCGTCGGAAAGGCGTAGGTCAGGCGGATCTCGCTGACCTTGGCGTCGATCGCCGAGGGATAGCCGTACGAGACAAAGCGCTTGTTGTCCTGGCGGTCGTGGAACAGCTGCAGCTTCACGGAGCGGTCGCCGCCGAGGTCCTTGGCGAGGTCGAAGTACAGGGTCTGGGTGTTGGTCTTCGAGAAATCGGCCGGGCTGATATAGACCGTGCGGCGGTCCAGCTTGGTGGTCCCCACACCGACGTCCAGAGTGTGGACGGCGTCGCTCGTCGGAGACCCGTAGTAGGGCAGGTACAGCGCGCTGGCGTAGGGATAGAACCCGATCTCGTTGGGCGTGATCTTGCCGTTGCCGTCGGCGTCCCGCAGCGTCGTGTCGCGGCCCGTGACATAGGTCCGGTGGTCGATCAGGTCCTGGGTCAGGCGGTTCCAGCCCGGCGTCTGGACATCGCCCTCGCTATGGAAAGCCATGCCGCCAAAGGCGGTGCTCCAGCCGTTCCCGAAATCAAAGTCGGCCGAGGCCTCCAGCGTCTGGTGACGCGGATAGATCCCCCGATAGTAGCTGTGGCTGTCCTCGGCCTCGCCGTAGACATAAACGCCGCCCTCGGCCGCCCCCAGGGTGACCGGCGCGCCGAACTGCCCCGTGACCAGTTTCTTGTTGTAGCTGCCGAAGGTGGCCGTCACCTCGCCTTCCGGCTCGGCCAGGAAGCGCCCCTCGTCGCGGGCCGACTTGGGGATGAAGTTGACGAGGCCACCGACCTTGCCGGCGCCATAGACCGGCGTCGGCGGTCCGCGCAGGATTTCGATGCGAGCCGCCCCGCCGATCGGGGTGGAATAGGTTCCCCGGTTCTCCACACGCTTGAAGCCGCGGAAGTAGTTCTCGGCCAGGGCGCCACGAATGTTCAGCGATCCCGGCACGCCGTAGAAACTGGCGGTGTGGGTCCCCGGCGCGACCTTGGTGGCGCCGTCCAGCGACTGGACGCCGTAACGCTCCAGGGTGAGGTCGCTGACCAGGCTGGCCGAGCGCGGCGTCTCGATCAGCGGCTTGTCGAGACCGAACACCGTATTGCTGGGCGCCTTTTCCAGGAGACCGGCCTTGTCGCGCGCCACGATCACCACGGCGTCGACCTGATCGGCCACCTGGGTCTCGGCGCGCGCGCCAGTGGCGGAAACGGACAACGCCAGAAGGCTTACGGACAACATCAATCGTCGAGACGGCATTGGATCTCACCTCGCCGGCGAGAGGGAAGCTCGACGGTCGCGATCCGTTATCTGGGGATCGCTTGATCTTCGTCAAAATGCCTTCTGACATTTTAGACGAGATTGCGAAGGCACTGTGGCGACGAAGTCTCAGGTCACGCGAGGGAACTCGCGGCGCGCGGGCGGCGCTTAGGCGCGGCCCTGAGCTTCGGGCTGGACATCCAGGATCCGCAGCATCGCCTGGCGGGAGGCCTCGACGTCGCCGCCGCCGATGACTCGGGCCACCTCCCGGTGCTCCTCGATCTCGTCGATCAGCTCTTGCTCGCTGGCGCCGTTGAACGAGAAGACCCAGAAGCGCGCGGCCTTGTGCTGGAGCGGGATCAGGATACGGGCCAGGGCCAGATTGCCGGACGCGCGGGCGACGGCGGCGTGGAAGCGCAGGTCCATGGCCACCAGCGCGGGCAAGTCGCAGGTCCGGGCGGCCTCCTCCCCGTCCGCGAAGATGTCGAACATCGCCTGCGCCTCGGCCTTGGAGGCGTTGCGGGCGGCGAGGGCCGCGCAATGCGGCTCGATCAGCACCCGCGCCTCGTAGCCTTGGCGAAGTTCGACCAGATCGAGCGGCGCGACGGTGGTGCCCGACCGGGCCCGGCGCATGACGAGGCCCTCCAGCGCCAAGCGCCCCAGCGCGTCGCGAACGCCCGCGAGTCCGGCCTCGTAGCGAGCGGCCAGGAACTGCTCGTCCAGCCGCGAGCCGGCCGCCAGCTCGCCCAGGATCAGGTCCAGCAGGATGCGCTCGTAGACCTTGGTCTTTTGCAGCTCGGGCGCCCAGTCGTCGAGGCCCGACGAATTGGCGACATCGAGCACTAGCCGGGGGCCGGCGGGCGATTTCAGCGAGGGCGAGGCCATGGAGACTCCGAGGCGTGCGAGCGCTGATAGGTAAGGTGAAATGTTAGACAACGCCACACAATCCTACCCCTCAGGGGGAGGTGTCGGCTCGAAGAGACGACGGAGGGGGAAGAGGCAAGGTCAGCGGACTTCCCCCTCCGGTCCTTCGGACCACCTCCCCCGCTAGGGGGAGGATTTGGGCATCAGAACGCCGGCACCACCGCGCCCGAGTACTTCTTTTCGATGAACGCCTTCACCTCCGGCGAGGTCAGGGCCGCGGCCAGCTTCTTCACGCGGGGGTCGTCCTTATTGTCCGGACGGCCGACCAGGTAGTTCACATAAGGGCTGGTCTTGTCCTCGATGATCAGGGCGTCCTTGCTGGGGTTCAGCTTGGCGTCGAGGGCGTAGTTGGTGTTGATCACCGCGAGATCCACCTGGTTCAGCACGCGCGGCAGGGACGGCGCTTCCAGCTCCTTGAACTTCAGGTTCTTCGGGTTGCTGGTGATGTCCTTCAGGTTCGACAAGGCGTTGGTGGGGTCCTTCAGGGCGATGACGCCGTTCTTGGCCAGCAGGATCAGGGCCCGGCCCTCGGTGCTGGCGTCGTTCGGAATGGCGATGGTGGCGCCTTGCGGAACCTCTGCCAGAGACTTCCACTTGGCCGAATAGGTCCCGATCGGCTCGACGTGAACGCCCTGGATGGGGATCAGGTTGGTCCCCTTGTCGCGATTGAAGGTCTCCAGGTACGGCAGGGTCTCGAAATAGCTGACGTCGATCCGCTTCTCGGCCACCTGGACGTTGGGCTGGACGTAGTCGTTGAAGACCTTGATCTCGAGGTCCAGGCCCTCGGCCGCCAGCTTCGGCTTGATGAACTCCAGGACCTCGGCGTGCGGAATCGCGGTGGCGGCGATGGTCAGGGTGTTGGCGTCGCTGGCCTTGGGGGTCTTCTGGCCGCAAGCGGAGAGCATCATGCCAGAGATGGTCATGGCGGCGAGACCAAGGACGAGAACAGCGCGGCGGGCGACCATGAACGGCTCCAGAAGACGATCGTAGAGGTAGGCTTTTGCCCTGATACGGCCGGGCGAGGAAATCAGATTTCCTGAGCGTCCGTCGAGTTCCGTCGGCGCGGGCGCTTGACGCCGCCTCCGAACAGGCCGCTTGGATGGGGATGGCCAAGGAAACCGTCCACATCGTGCAAGCCTATGTCGCCGGGCGCGGCAAGGGCCTGAAGGCCGAACAGCAGATCGGCTGCAAGACGGCGGAAGAGGCGCGGCGTAAGGCCGAACGCCTAGCGCCTCTGCGCGAAGGAGTCGTCGCCTTCTCGGCCAGCGCCGACGTCGAATTGGGCGACTACGACGAGAACCCCGACATTCTGTTCAAGGCCGGCCGCCTGCCGTTCCCGTTCGATCAGGCCTGATCGAGCTCGTCGTCGAGGTCGTTGGCGACGTCCGGCGGCCCATGGATGATCCAGCTGGCCACGAAGTCGGGCTTGTCGCCGGCCAGGCTGATGACGCCGGCCTCGGCCGCCTTGATCGCCGAGGTCTGCGGCGGCAGCGTGTAGGTGTCGCCGTCGTGCTCGCCCAGCAGGTCGAGCGTGATCCCCTCGCCTTCATCGGCGTCGATGACCACGCCGAAGAACTGCTGGCGCTCCAAGACCTCGCCGTCGTCGTCGAGGAAGGTCAGGTTCATCAGCAGGGTCTTGCCGATCAGGCTGGCGGCGAGCGCCGGATCCCAGTGAAGGTCGGTGTGTTCGTCGGTCATGGCCCGCTCCTACCTGTGCGAAACGCGGCGTACCAGGGCGTCGCCGATCATCTGCAGCGCCTGGACCAGCACCAGCATCAGCACCACCGTCACGATCATCACGTCGGTCTGGAAGCGCTGATAGCCGAAGCGCACGGCCAGATCGCCCAGACCGCCCGCGCCGACGACGCCGGCCATGGCCGTGTAGCCCACCAGCGCGATGGCGGTCACGATCGCCGCGGCGATCAGGCCCGGCAGAGCCTCGGGCAAGAGCGCGCCCAGCACCACCTGCCGACGCTTGGCGCCCATGGCGAAGCTGGCCTCGACCACGCCCTTGTCGACCTCGCGCAGGGCGGTCTCGACCAGGCGGGCGAAGAACGGCGCCGCGCCCGCGACCAGCGGCGGGATCGCGCCGGCCACGCCTAGCGAGGTGCCGACCAGGGCCACGGTCAGCGGGATCATCACGATCAGCAGGATCACGAACGGCACCGAGCGCAGGATGTTGACCAGCAGCGACAGCGCGCTGTTGGCCAGCCGGTTCTCCAGCATCTGGCCCTTGCCGGTCAGGAACAGGATCACGCCCAGCGGCAGGCCCAGGGCGATGGTCAGCACCATCGATCCGCCCAGCATGGCCAGGGTGTCCAGGCTCGCCTGGCCGATCTCGCTCCAGTCGACGTTCGAGAAATCGAAGGTTCCTGCGCTCATCGGGCGGCCTCCCCGGTCAGGTCGTCGACACGGACGCCGGACGCCTCGAAGCTCTTGATCGCGGCGTCGACGTCGCCGCCGGTGAGCGCCAGGGTCAACTGGCCGTAGGGCGTCTCGCGCAGGCGGTGGATGCGTCCGCCCAGGATGGAATAGTCGACGCCGGTGACGCGGGCGACCTCGCCCAGCACCGGCTTGTAGGTCGCCTCGCCCTTGAAGGTCAGGCGCACCAGGCGGCCGCCGACGCCCGGCGCGGCGGTCACTTCGCCATCGGCCTCGCGCACGAAGCGGCGGGCGGTGTCGCTGGCCGGATGCAGGAAGACGTCTTCCACCGCGCCCTCTTCCACCACGCGGCCGGCCTCCAGCACCGCCACGCGATCGCAGACGCGGCGAACCACGTCCATCTCGTGGGTGATCAGCACGATGGTCAGGCCAAGCTCCCGGTTCAGGCCCGAGATCAGGTCCAGGATCTGCTCGGTGGTCTCGGGGTCCAGCGCGCTGGTGGCCTCGTCGCACAGCAGCACCTTGGGACCCGTGGCCAGCGCCCGGGCGATGCCGACGCGCTGCTTTTGGCCGCCGGAGAGCTGGGCCGGATATTTGTCGGCGTGGGCGGAAAGGCCCACGCGCTCCAGCAGCTCGGCCGCGCGCGCCTTGACCTCGGCGGCGGGGCGGCCGGCCAGCTTCAGCGGGAAGGCGACGTTCTGGGCGACGGTCTTGCCGGACAGCAGGTTGAAGTGCTGGAAGATCATCCCGACCCGGCGGCGCAGGGCCCGCAGGCCCTCGACGCCCAGGGCCGCCACGTCGTCGCCGTCGACGATCACCTTGCCGCCCGTGGGCGTCTCCAAGCCGTTGATCAGCCGGATCAGGGTCGACTTGCCCGCGCCCGACGCCCCGATCACCCCGAACACCTCTCCGGCGGCGACGGACAGCGACACGGCGCTAAGCGCGGCGTGCCCTCCCTGGGCGTAGGTTTTCGAGACGTCCTGAAAGGTGATCACGCGGCCAAGTCCAAACGGTTTTCGACGGCCCAAGGCCGCAGGCCGCCCGATTTAGGCGTTCAGTCGGTAAAGGTGAAGGGAAACCGACGCCCTCAGCCCGCGCGGCGCGCGTCGGCGGTGATGACCTGGGTAATCCCGTCCAGCAGAGTCGCTACCGTGATCGGCTTGGCCACATGCAGATCCGCCCCCGCCGCCAGGGCGTCCTGGCGGTGGCCGGCCATGGCGTTGGCGCTGAGCATGATGATCGGCGTACGCCACCTTCCGGCTTCATGGGCGCGGATCGCCCGGGTCGCCGCCAAACCGTCCATGACCGGCATCTGCATGTCCATCAGAACCACGTCGTAGGGGCGCGTCGCCATGGCCTCGACGGCCTGGGCGCCGTTCTCCACCACCGTCACGGCGGCGCCGCAGGGCTCGAGGATCAGCTGCACCACGCGCTGGTTGATCGGGTGGTCCTCGGCCAGCAGCACCCTCAACCCTTCGGCCTGGATCCCCGGCGTGATCGGATCGGCTTCGACAGCGGTCTCCGCCGCGGTGCGATGCAGCGGCAGGACCACCCGGAACAGGCTGCCCGAGCCCGGCTTCGAGCGCGCCGTGATCGCGCCCCCCATCATCTCCACCAGCGTCTTGCTGATCGACAGGCCCAGGCCAGAACCGCCAAAGCGACGGGTGATCGTGCTGTCGGCCTGACTGAAGCGCTGGAAGATCATCTCGACCTTCGCCGCGTCGAACCCGACGCCGGTGTCCTCGACCTCGACACACAGAAGAGACTCTTCTCCGCCCCGCTCCTCGACATCGACGCGGACGATGACCTCGCCCCGATCGGTGAACTTCACCGCGTTGGACATCAGGTTGTTCAGCACCTGGCCAATCCGGACGCTGTCGCCCAGGAAGCCGCCGCTCGCGGAAGGACCGCGCTCGACACGGACGCCCACGCCCTTCTCCTTGGCCCGCAGCCGCGTGACATCCAGCAGGCCGTCGAGTAGCCCGCCCAGGTCGAAGGCTTGCGTCTGGATGTTCATCTGCCCGGCCTCGATCTTCGAGACGTCCAGAATGTCCGAGACCAGACGCTCCAGCGTCTCGCCGGACCGCCGGATCAGGTCGACCATTTCGCCCTGCCGCGCGGTCAGCTCGGTCTCGCCGAGCGCCGCGGCGATGCCGATGACGCCGTTCAGCGGGGTGCGGATTTCGTGGCTCATATTGGCCAGGAAATCGCTCTTGGCCTTGTTGGCGGCCTCGGCGGCGTGACGAGCCTCGGCCATCTCGGCCTCGATCCGAAGGCGCTCGGTGACATCCCGCGCCACGCCAAACACCAGGTTGCCGCATCGCCGCGCCCGCCACTCCAGCTGACAGTAGGACCCGTCGGCGCGGCGATAGCGGTTCACGAACCCGTTCACGTCGCCATTGCTGTTGGCTTGGCCCATGTTGGCGCGCGTGGCTTCCAGATCGTCGGGATGCAGCAGGGACAGGAGGCAAGCCCCCTCCAGCGTCTCGATCGGATAGCCCAGGACCGTCTCCCAGGCCCGGTTCACCTTGACGAACCGCCCCTCCATGTCGCGGATGCAGAGCATGTCGGCCGACACCTCGAAGAAGCTCGAGAGGTTCTCCGCCGTCTCCAGGGCCTGCTGCGCCGAGAGCCGCGCGCGAACCTCGCTAGCCGCCAGCACCTCCTCGGCGCGCCGCCGGTCGATGGCGATCGCCGCCAGTTCGGCGGCGGCCTCGATGAAGGCGATGTCCTCCTCGTTCGGCGCGCGGGCCTCGCGGTGATAGATCGCGAAGGTGCCGACCACCGAGCCGTCGGTCGTCTTGATCGGCTGCGACCAGCAGGCGGCCAAGCCCGCGTCGGCGGCCAGCTGGCGATAGTTCGCCCACAGTGGATCGGACTGGATGTCCTCCACCACGACCCGACGGCCAAGATAGGCCG
The DNA here is from genome assembly GCF_031454995.1 of Caulobacter segnis. GTDB lineage: Bacteria > Pseudomonadota > Alphaproteobacteria > Caulobacterales > Caulobacteraceae > Caulobacter > Caulobacter segnis_E. Next base: position 41,176 of record NZ_JAVDRV010000001.1, read on the forward strand.
CGGTCCCGCACGACCCGACGTTGGGGCCGATCTCGACGCCCTCGATGGCCTGATTATAGGAGGCCGGCAGACTGGGCGCCGCGCCGACCGCCAGACAGCGCCCATCGGCGTCGAGCAGCACGATGCTGCAGAGGATCGCTGGATCCTCGGCCTCGACCGCCTGCACGATGGCCTGCAGCGCCAACGACAGGGATTTGCCGCCGGCGATCAGGTTCATTGTGCGTCGAAAAGCGCGGTGAGCGGATGTTCGGCTCATGGGGGCGTCTCCACAAAGACAACCTTGCCACCCGACCTACATACAAGCGGTCAACGCCAGTCAACTCACGCGCCAAAGAACGCGACATATTGAAGCGGCGGCCCCGGAGTTCAGGGCTGTTTGATCACGCTCCCGCCCTTGATCACGAGCATTGGCTTTTCCAGCACCGTCACGTCCGCCAGCGGATCACCGGCCACCGCGATCATGTCGCCGTACCGGCCGACGGCGACCTGCCCCACGTCCTTGGTCTGGCCCAGCGCCTCGGCGGCGGTGATCGTCGCGGCCTGGATCGCCTGCAGCGGCGTGGCGCCGTAGCGGACCATCACCGCGAACTGCTTGGCGTTGTCGCCATGCGGATAGATGCCGGCGTCGGTGCCGTAAACCATCTTCACCCCGGCCTTCAGCGCCTTCTTGAAGTTCTGCCGCTGGATCTCGCCGATATCGCGGTCCTTGCGCAGATTGTCCTCCAGCACGCCGTTCTTCTTGCCCTCGGCCTGGGTGTAGTCGGTGTTGTAGATGTCCATCGAGAAGTAGGCGCCCTTCTGGACCGCCAGCTTGATGCCCTCGTCGTCGACCAGGCTGGCGTGCTCGATGGTGTCCACCCCGGCGCGGACGGCCTCGCGGATGCCCGAGGCGCCGTGGGCGTGGGCGGCGACCTTGAGGCCGGCCATGTGGGCCTCGTCCACGACGGCCTTCATCTCCTCGTAGGTCAGCTGCTGCTGGCCAGGCTCGTTGCCGCGCGAAAAGACCCCGCCGGTGGCGCAGATCTTGATCACCTGGGCCCCGTACTTCTTGAGCGTCCGGACGACCTTGCGCGCCTCGTCGGGGCTGTCGCTGTTGAATGGGCTCTTCTCGTCCATCGACGGCGGGAAGAAGGTCGAGTCGCAATGGCCGCCCGTGGCGCCGAACGAGATGGCGGCGGTGACCACGCGCGGGCCCAGCACGTAGCCGGAGTCGATCGCCTCGCGCAGGCCCACGTCGTCATAGTCGGCCGCCCCGACATTGCGCACCGTCGTGAAGCCCGCTTCCAGCGTCTTCCGGGCGTTGGCGGTCTGCACCACGCTCCAGAAGCGGTCGCTGTACTGCAAGCCGTTGTAGCCGCCGATCTCGGCCAGGCTGTCGAGGTGGACGTGCATGTCGATCAGGCCCGGCAGCAAGGTCGCGCCCGGCAGGTCGACCACCTTGGCGCCGGCCGGAACGGCGTCGCCCTTCTTGCCGACGGCGGTGATCCGCCCGTCGGTGACGATCACCAGCGGATTGTCGACATACTTGCCGGACGCCACGTCCAGCAGCCGCGCGGCGCTGACCGCCGCGACCTCGGCCGCGCTGGCGGCGCCGCAGACCGATAGTCCCGCCACGGCCGCCGCCGTCGCCAGCGCCGCGGCCTTGATCCCTGTAAGCATCTTGAACGTCCCCTCGAATGACGGCGGAACGCTAGCACGTCGAGACCGGGCGTCGAGCGTCCGTTGACGCGCTCGACGACGCTCCTCGTCCAAGGCCGGAAAATCATCACCGCGCGCCCCGCCTCGACCCCGACGCCGCGATGGCTTAAGGGGTCGGGATGACGGGGACGTGGCGGAACGGTAGACGCGCCGGACTTAAAATCCGTTGGAGCAATCCGTGTGGGTTCGAGTCCCACCGTCCCTACCAGCCGTGGTTGGCGTAAGTTTTGGCCCGAAAACGATTTCTCACCCCGGAAGAAACTACTCATGGCCGAGTCGGCGAGACGACCTCCCGCATCGGCTGAATCGACGCTCTAAACTGCAATATTCATTTCTCGTTTGCTCGACTCTCGTCAGAATTGCGCCGTTTTCTAGGAGAGGCCGCGACGCGCGCGACGTTCGGTCGGCAAGCCCGATACGATCGCGCATGTCCCAAGCGCTCCTGGCGCGGCGAAAGGCTTGCCCGATCGCCGGGCACGACTATCGTCCGTCCTCTGTTGCGTTCGAGTGCTTGACCCATGGCTGATGACAAGACCCCCGATCCCGTCGACGTCCACGTTGGGCGCCGACTGCGCATGAGACGCAAGGATTTGGGCTATTCCCAGCAAGCGCTGGCCGACGCCCTGGGACTGACGTTCCAGCAGGTGCAGAAGTACGAGGGCGGCGCCAACCGCATCAGCGCCAGCAAGCTGCACGCGACGGCCATGTTCCTGAAGACGCCGATCGGCTTCTTCTTCGAGGGGCTGGACGATCCGGAAGGCGCCGACACCACCGCCGCCGACCTCGCCAACGAGATGGCCGAGTTCTGGTCCACGCCCGGCGGTCCGGAACTGGCGCGCGCCTACGTGGCGATCGAGTCGACCGGCATGCGTCGCCACCTGGCGGACCTGGCCAAGGCGATCGCCGACGACGAATAGGCCTGCTTAAGCCGGGTTCGCCACCAGCTCGATATTGTTGGCCCCGGCCTCTTCCAGCGCCGCCATCAGCTCGCTCACCGCCACGTCCAGCTCGGCCGCGTCGCGACCGCGCAGCACCAGGTTGGCGCCATAGACATCCGGCGGGCTGAAGAACGGATAGCTGCCCAGCGACATGTCGGGGTGAGCCTTGGCCACCGCTTCCAGCGGCGCGGCGATGACGCCCTCGCCCGTGCCGGTGACCCGCACGGTCTTCGACAACACCACCGCCCCGGTCCGCAGGCGCGGCCCCACGTCCTCCAGCATGCCGCGCATGATCGCCGGCACGCCCGCCAGGACGAAGACGTTCTCCTTCTGGAAGCCGGGCGGGCCCTGCACGGGGTTCTTCACCAGGCTGCCGCCCTCGGGCACATGCGCCATGCGGCGGCGGGCGGCGTTCGGCTCGCCCCAGCGCTCGCGCAGCATGGCCATGATCTCGGGATGCTCGGGCGCGGTGACGCCAAACGCCTTGGCGATCGAGTCGGCGGTGATGTCGTCGTGGGTCGGACCGATGCCGCCGGTGGTGATCACGTAGTCGTACTTGGTCCGCAGGGCGTTGACCGCGTCGATGATCTCTTGCTCGACGTCGGGCACCACGCGGGCTTCGCAGAGGTCGACGCCGTAGGTCGCCAGGTACTTGGCGATGGCCGAAAGGTTGGTGTCCTGCGTGCGGCCCGAGAGAATCTCGTCGCCGATGATCATCACCGCCGCCGTCACGCGCTCGGATTGGGTGGCCGTCATCGTCTGGATCCCCTACATCGCCGTCTGGTCTTCGAGGATCGACTTAGGCTTCGCATGCTGCTCCCGCAACCGCTCGTTCGCGGCCGACTGGTGTCGCGCTACAAGCGCTTCTTCGCCGACCTCGTCCTCGACGATGGCCAGGAAGTCACCGCCCACTGCCCCAACCCCGGCGCCATGCTGGGCGTGAAGGACCCCGGCCAGGTCGCCTGGGCCTCGTGGTCGCCCGATCCCAAGCGCAAGCTCGCCTACACCCTGCAACTGGTCGAGCAGGGAAACACGCTCGTCGGGATCAACACCCTGCTGCCCAACAAGCTGGTCGCCGAGGCCCTGGCGGCGGGCGCGATCCCGGAGCTGGCCGGCTACGACACCGTCCGGCCCGAGGTGAAGTACGGCGAGGCCAGCCGCGTCGACTTCCTGCTGACCGCCGACGGCCGCCCGCCCTGCTGGCTGGAGGTCAAGAACTGCCACTTCTCGCGCGTCCCGGGCCTGGCCGAATTCCCCGACTGCAAGGCGGAGCGCTCGACGCGGCACCTCGCCGAACTCGCCGCCCGCGTGGCGCTGGGCGAGCGGGCCGTGGCGCTGTTCGTGGTTCAGAGGGAGGACTGCGAGGCGTTCAGCGCCTGCGCGGACCTTGACCCGGCGTTCGCGCGGGGCCTGGAGGCGGCGGCGAAGGCGGGCGTGGAGGTGGTGGTCTATGCCTGCGCGATTAGCACGGGGGCCGTGCGGATCGCGCGTCGGATCAACTGGCGTGGCTAGGCGACGCCTGACGAGGCGCCGCGCGTGCGAAACCAGAGATAGGCCATACCGAGCGGGGCCACAAAGATAGCGAAGCTCCACAGCATTGCGTTGATCAAGAACTTGGCAAATACGACAATGATGGCATTACCGAAGAACACGGTGTCGCCGACGATGAAATCTCGCGCCTCGTTCCACACCAACTTGGAGAACGGGAACAGCAGGGTCGAAACGGCGAAAAGCAGGAATACAGGAACTGACCGCACTAAGTCATGGCTGGCTTGCAGCTGGATCCAAACCGTCATCGCGAAGAACAATGCGCCGAGGAAATAAGCGCGGGCCAGAAATCGAGGCTGCACAGCTCCGAACATACGGCTGATGATGTTCATGGTGCCCCCTGATGTTTGGACCTGAAGTGAAAGCCATTGGTTGCAACCAAACAACTATCAACCTTTGCGCTATTTAAAGGTTAGGTAGCATGGTAAATTTCGCGTTGCACATCCCTGGAGCAATGCTCACCTAACACCGATTTAAGCTGCATTCCCCACGGCTTGCGTTACCCCTTCACACACCCGCGCGAGAGGGGCGCGGTTGTGGGGGGGAGCGTATGAAGAGGACCGTCCTGGCTCTGACCGTCCTGGCCGTGGCCTTGGCGGGGTGCGGCCCCGCCGACCCGAACCAGCCCGAGAGCAAGATGATGACCGGCCTGCGCGCGATCTTCGCGTTCAAGGCCTGTGTCGGCGAGCTTGAGGACCGCTTCGATCTGAAGTCGGGCAGCAGCGTCAATTCGAACGACATGGACCCCCAGCCCACCGGTCGCCCGGGGGAGTGGGACGTCAAGTTCACCGCCGACGTCACCGAGAAGGGCACGGGCCGGATCACGCGCTACAAGGGCGTCTGCCACGTGCGGCGCGACAAGCCCACGACGCTGGACGCGACCTTCGTCAAGGAGGTCCACGCGGGCGACGGCGTCGTGCGGCGCCTCACCCCGTGACACTCTTGTCCGCCAAAGTCTTGAAATCCGTGCTAGGATGGCGAGATACGCCTTTCCCAGACAAGATCGCCGCCTCCGAGCGGCGGTGACGCCGAGTAGAGCATGACGTTGGACAACACCCTCGAGATCGAAGCCGAAACCCGCACCGGCCAGATCAAGATCCACAAGCCGGAAGACTTCGAGGGCATGCGCCGCGCCGGCAAGCTGGCGGCCGAGTGCCTGGACATGCTGATCCCGCACGTCCAGCCGGGCGTCTCGTCCGACGAACTGGACCGGCTGGCCCGCGAGTTCATCCTGGACCACAAGGCCCTGCCCGCCTGCCTCTATTACCGCGGCTATCCCAAGACGGTCTGCATCTCGCGCAACCACGTGGTCTGCCACGGCATTCCGGGCGACTGGAACCTGAAGGAAGGCGACATCGTCAACATCGACGTGACCGTGATCGTCGACGGCTGGCACGGCGACACCTCGCGCATGTACGGCGTCGGCGAGGTCGGTCCGCGCGCCCGTCGCCTGGTCGAGATCACCTACGAAGGCATGAAGCGCGGCCTGGAAGCGGTGAAGCCGGGCGCCACGCTGGGCGACATCGGCCACGCCATCCAGTCCTATGTCGAGGCTCAGCGCTGCGGCGTCGTCCGCGACTTCTGCGGCCACGGCCTGGGCAAGGTCTTCCACGACGCCCCGAACATCCTGCACTTCGGCCGCCCTGGCCAAGGCGCGGTGCTGAAGCCGGGCATGTTCTTCACCGTCGAGCCGATGGTGAACCTGGGCAAGCCCGCGGTGAAGGTGCTGCAGGACGGCTGGACGGCCGTGACCCGCGACAAGTCGCTGTCGGCCCAGTGCGAGCACTCCATCGGCGTGACCGAGGACGGCTACGAGATCTTCACCGCCTCGCCCGCGGGCCTGTTCCAGCCGCCGATCCTGGGCGGCTGATCCACCGATAGTTCCTCCCCCGCGACGCGGGGGAGGTGGCCCAGAGGGCCGGAGGGGGCAAGCTGGGCTTTCTCGGCACTAGCCCCCTCAGTCACTCCGTGACAGCTCCCCCGCAACGCGGGGGAGCATCTAAAACAACTAGACAACCCTAGATCGATCACGCCTACTACTCGCTCAGAGTCGAGGGCGGCATGGTCAGCGCTTCATCCCTGACGATCTCGGACGGCGCGGCGGATGAGACGCCCACGCTCGTCCCGGCCAAACCCGACGCGGCCAAGCCCACGCGCAAGTCCGCTCACGCCCACCACCTCGGTCACCGCGACCGGCTGCGCCAGCGGGCCAAGGCGGGCGGCTTCGTCGCCCTGCCCGACTACGAGCTCTTGGAGCTCTATCTCTTCCGCACCTATCCGCGCGGCGACGTCAAACCCTTGGCCAAGGCCCTGTTGACGCGGTTCGGCTCGCTGGGCGGCGTGCTGGGCGCGACGATCGAGGAGCTAGCCACCGTGCCCGGCGTCGGCGAGACGGCGGCCATGGACCTGAAGCTCCTGCACGAGGCGACCTTGCGCGCCGGCCGCGACAAGATCGTCAAGCGGCCGGTCATCTCGTCCTGGAGCGCCCTGCTCGGCTATGTCCGCGTGGCGCTGGCCAACGAGTCGCGCGAGCAATTTCGGGTCCTGTTCCTGGACAAGAAGAACCAGCTGATCGCCGACGAGGTGATGAACCGCGGCACGGTCGACCACGCGCCGGTCTATCCGCGCGAGGTGATGCGCAGGGCGCTGGAGCTTTCCAGCAGCAATATCATCACTGTCCACAATCACCCCTCGGGCGACCCGACGCCGTCACGGCCCGACATCGACATGACCAAGCAGATCGTCGAGGCCGGAAAAGCCCTGAAGATCGCCGTCCATGATCATTTGGTGGTCGGCCGCGAGGGCGTGGCCAGCTTCAAGGCGCTGGGATTGATGTGAAGCGGTAAGATGGGTTGACGGGTCCAAGCCAAGCCGTGAGCCTCGCCGGGCGAAATTGCTCCGGAGTCCGCCCATGCGTCGCCTGCTCACCGTTCTTCTCGGCTCGGCCGCCCTGCTGGGAGGCGTCGCCGACGCCCAAGCCCAGACAACGGCCAAGGCCAAGACTCCAGCGGCCCCGCCGGCGGTGTCCAAGGCCGACAAGGCGCTGCACGACAAGTTCCTGACGCTGGACACCCACCTCGACACCCCGACTCACTTCGCGCGGCCAGGTTGGAACATCACCGACCGCCACGAGGTCGAGCACGACTTCAGCCAGGTCGACCTGCCCCGCATGAACGAAGGCGGCCTAGATGGCGGTTTCTTCGTGATCTACACCGGCCAGGGCGACCTGACCGCCGCCGGCTACGAGTACGCTCGCGACTACGCCCTGCGCCGCGCGATCGAGATCCGCGAGATGCTGGCCGGCAACAAGACCGGCTTTCAACTGGCCCTGACCTCGGACGACGCGCGTCGGATCAACAAGGCCGGCAAGAAGTTCGCCTTCGTCAGCATGGAGAACAGCTGGCCGCTGGGCGAGGACCTGACCCTCTTGACCACCTTCCACAAGGAAGGCCTGCGGATGGCCGGGCCGGTCCACTTCCGCAACAACCAGCTGGCCGACAGCTCGACCGACCCCAAGGGCAAGATCTGGAACGGCTATTCGCCGCTGGGCCTGCGCTGGCTGGCCGAGGCCAACCGCCTGGGGATCGTGATCGACGTCAGCCACGCCAGCGACGACGTGGCCGACCAGTCCGTGGCCCTGTCCAAGGTTCCGATCATCGCCTCGCACTCGGGCCCCAAGGCGATCTACAACCATCCGCGCAATCTGGACGACGCCCGCATCAAGAAGATCGCCGACGCCGGCGGCGCGGTCTGCATCAACTCGATCTACCTGACCGACACCACGCCCAGCCCCGAGCGCAAGGCCGCCCTGGAAGCCCTGGGCCGCATGCCCGACATGAAGACGGCCACGCCCGAGATGGTGAAGGCCTATGGCGACAAGCGCGCCGCCATCGACAAGGCCTATCCGGCCCCGCGCGGCGACTTCGACCTCTACATGAAGAGCATGCTGCACGTCCTGAAGGTGGCCGGGCCCAAGGGCGTCTGCGTCGGCGCCGACTGGGACGGCGGCGGCGGCATGGACGGCTTCGAGGACATCACCGACCTGCCCAAGGTCACCGCCCGCCTGAAGGCCGAAGGCTATTCCGACGCCGACATCGAGGCCATCTGGAGCGGCAACGTCCTGCGCATCGTCGACGCGGCCCAGGCCTACGCGAAGAGCGTGGCGAAGTAGCCTTGGTTCGTTCCTCCCCCGCGATGCGGGGGAGGTGGCCCAGGGGGGCGGAGGGGGCTAGCTGGAGCTAAAGCCGAGTTCGCCCCCTCAGTCGCTCCGCGACAGCTCCCCCGCGGCGCGGGGGAGCATCTTCGATCTTCCCTCCCAAACCCGCCAAGCCATCAACGCCACGAACACCACGCCATAGACGATCGGCGGGCGGTGGTCGGCCTTGACCAGCAGGTAGTAGTGAACCACCCCCAGCGGGACGATCACATAGATCAGCTTGTGCAACCGGCTCCACGCCGCGCGGCCCATCCGGATCAACCAGCCGTTGGTCGAGGTCACCGCCAGAGGGATCAGCAGCAAAAAGCCCAGCATGCCCAGGGTGATGAAGGGCCGCTTGAGGATGTCCTTCCACAGCTGGCTCCAGTCGAAGAACAGGTCGACGCCGATATAGCTGAACAGGTGCAGCACGATGTAGCTGAAGGCGAACAGGCCGATGGTCCGCCGGAAGCGGACGAGCCGAGGCTGCTTGAAAATCCGCGCCGCCGGCGTGACGGCCAGGCCGACCAGCAACAGCCGCAGGCCCCAGACGCCCAGCTCGCGGATCAGCTTCTCGATCGGATTGGCCCCCAGCTCGCCCACGACGCCCCGCCACGCCAGCCAGACCAGCGGCGCGAAACACGCCAGCCAGACGAGGCCGTAGACAAGGTTGTCCCGGGTTTTCGAGGGGCGTTTGCGGGGGGAGCTCAAAACAACGCTCTCATGCTCGTGTCATCCCGGCCGCGGCGCATCGCGCGGAGAGCCGGGACCCAGGGGTTGACGAAACGCCGTGCGCGCCGCCCCTGGGTCCCGGATAGCCTCTCCGAGGCTTCCGGGATGACGCGCTGAAACAGAACCCGCACCTAATAGAACCGCTTCAGGTCCATGCCCCGGTACATATCCGCCACCCACTCGCCGTAGCCGTTGAACGGCAGGGTCTCGCGGCGGCGGAACTCGCCGATGCGGCGCTCGGTGGCCTGGGACCAGCGGGGGTGGTCCACGGCCGGATTGACGTTGGAATAGAAGCCGTACTCGCGCGGGGCCAGCTTGTTCCAGGCCGTCGTGGGCTGGGTCTCGACCAGGCTAATCCGCACGATCGACTTGATGCCTTTGAAACCGTACTTCCACGGCACGACCAGCCGCATCGGCGCGCCGTTCTGGTTGGGCAGGACGTCGCCATAGAGGCCGACCGCCATCAGGGTCAGCGGATGCATGGCCTCGTCGATCCGCAAGCCCTCGCGATAGGGCCAGTCCAGCGTGTTCCAGGCCTGGCCGGGCATTTCCGAAGGCCGCATCACGGTCTCGAACGCCACGAACTTGGCCTTGGAGGTCGGCTTCACCGAGGCCAGCAGGTCCTTCAGCGGGAAGCCGACCCACGGGATCACCATCGACCAGCCCTCGACGCAGCGCATGCGATAGATGCGCTCCTCCAGCTTGTTCGCGCCGATCAGATCCTCGATCCCGACCGTGCGGGGCGCCTCGCAAGCGCCATCGATGCGCACCGTCCAGGGACGCGGCTTGAAGCGGCCCGACTTCTCGGCCGGATCGCCCTTGTCGACGCCGAACTCATAGAAGTTGTTGTAGGTGGTGATGTCCTCTTTCGAGGTCGGCTTCTCGGTGGTCGAAAAGCCCTTGGTGAACGAGAGACCGGCCTGGGCCTCGCCCGCCGCGGCGCCGGCCAGACCCACGCCCGCCAGCCCCGCCATCAGCGTTCGGCGCTTCAGATAGAGACCCTGGTCGGTGACGTCATTGTCCGTCAGGTCGGGGGCGTGGCGGATCAGCATGGAAACGCTCCGTAAGCGGCTATCGCTACAGATACGAACGCGAACGCCCTTTGGTTACCCGCCGCGCGAAATTCAGTTCGCTCCGGCCATGGCGGCCCGTCGCGCGCCCAGCGGCGTGTAGACCTTCGCCAGGCCGTCGGCCAAGGCCGCGCGCTCCGGTGGCGACAGGGTCGCGGTGAAGGCGGTCAGGGCGGCCTCGACATTGGCGCGGGCCTGCTGGTCCAGATCGCGCGCCGTCGCCAGCCGGCGGCTGACCTCGGCTGGATCGTAGCCCGGCGCGCCGAGCGCGCTCAGAGCCGCCTGCCGCTCGGCGCGCGCCTGCTGGATAATCGGGCGGTTGCGGCGGTTGGCCTCGTTGAGCGCCTTGCGGAACGCCCGCCGGCTCTCGGGCGACAGCACCTCGCCGGCCGAGATCAGCGGCGGGCGCGGGGCGCCGACGACGACGGGCGCGGACGCGGCCTCCGGCGGCGCTTGAACGGGCGGAGCGCTGGCGGCGGGCGTCGACGCCGCGGGCCGGGGCGAAAGGCGGGGCGTCGGCTTGGGCGTCTCCACCGCGGGCGGGGGAGCCGGCCGAGCGCTTGGCGCGGCCGGGACGACGACCGGAGCCGCCGGCGGCGCAGCCGTGGCCGGCGTTGTCAGACGCACGAAGGCCATGCCCGCCACGCCGCCGATCAGAAAGACGTTGATCGCCGCCGAGGCGGCCAGGGCGATGATCCAGACGCGTGATCCGTTCATAGGGCGGCGGGCTCGAAGATGGCGTCCTGCAGGGACGAGGCGGTGTCGACCGCCGTCACCACCGGCTCGGCGGCGGTCGCGACGGCGACCGGCGCGGCCATCTGGGCTGGACGCCCGACCGTCACGCCGACAAGCACGCCAGCGAAGGCCGCCGCGGATAGGCCCAGAGCCGCGCTCAAGCCGGCGATCCAGCGCCGGCCGCCGCCGGACGGACGAGGCGCGGCCGAGATCAGACGGCCCATCAGGGCGGCGCTGGGGCTTTGGGCGGGCGCGAGGTCGAGCAAGCGATCCAGCTGGGCGGCGGCGGCCAGCAACGGCGCCAGGCGCGGAGCCTCGGCCGCCAGCAGGGCGCGCGCGGCCTCGCGCTCGCCTTCCGGCCAGCGGGCGATGTCGCCGCCATGGATATCGGCCAAGTCTTCGAACCTTTCGAGAGACATCATGACCACGCCTCCTTCACGATTCCGTCCATCAGGCCGCTCCCCGCAAATCCGCCAGCGACGCCTTCAGCGCCCGGCGGCCTCGCCCGAGCAGGCTTTCCAGGGCCTCGACGCTGATCTCCATCAACGCCGCGGCCTCGATATTCCCCAGTCCCTGATGGTGGCAGAGCACGATCGCCTCGCGCTGCCGCGCCGGCAGCGCCGCCAGCGCCGCCTCGACCCGTCGCGACAGCTCCGCCCCCATCAAGCCCGCGTCCGGCGCGGGTCCGGTGTCGACCTGCTCCGGCGGCGTGTCGGTCGCGACCTCGCGCCGACGCCGCAGGCGATCGTAGCATAGGTTCAGAGCCACCCGGTGCAGCCAGGTGTCGAACCGCGCGCCGCCCGGCTTCCAGGCCCTGGCCTGTTTCCAGGCGCGCAGGAAGGTCTCCTGCGCCACGTCCTCGGCCTCCCCGGCGTCGTTCAGCATCCGCCGAGCGAGCGCGAGGATGCGCGGCAGGCGTCGGTCCAGCAGCTGACGCACGGCGACGGGCTCGCCTCGGCTCACCCCCGCCAGCAGCACTTCGTCGGGATCGTTCCCGTCGGACAAGCTTCAACCCGCCGCGCACGCCGCCATCAGACCCCGACCTTGGCCTTGCCGCCCTTGGCCTGCAACTCCTCGATCGTCAGGATCCCGTCGTTGTTGGCGTCCATGCGCTTGAACCGCCAGGCCAACACGTCGCTGGCCTCGGCCCGCGACAGCGAGCCATCCTTGTCCTTGTCGAAGCGGGCGAACATCCGCTTGCCGCGCTTGCCGGCCTTGCTCGCCTGGGCGTCGGCCTTGGCGTTGCTCTCGCGGAAGGCGGCGAACTCCTCGGGCGAGATCTTGCCGTCCTTGTTGGCGTCCAGGCGCTCGAACATCTTGTCCGTGTTCTTGGTCTGGAACTGTTCGAGGGTCATGCCCGAAGCGGGTTGACCCGAAGGCGCGCTGGTTTGAGCCAACGCGGGCGCCGCCACGGCCAGCACGGCGCCGGCGGCGATCAGGGTGCGTATGATCATGTCTCTCAAGGTCTCCGAAGCTGGAAGGCCCGTCCCTGTGAGTGAAACGCGCGGGAAGGGGAATTCCGTCGCGCGGCCGTTCAGGTTTCTCGGCATCCATCCCGCCGTCATTCCCGCCCCCCGTGGCGGGAGCCTCTCTATCGACCGTGGGCAAGGGAGAGGCGGACGGTTGCTTGCGAATGATCAATGCGATCGTCGTGACTCCGAGATCTTGTGGCGCCGCACATGTCGTTTCGAAACTCAGACGAAATTCGAGCTTCGAGGCGCGGCTGAGAGACGGGCCAGATAGTCATGGGAACCACGCAACTGCATCGCGGTCGGCTCATCGACCACATCCAGCTGGTCGTCCGTGATCTCGAGGCCAGTCGAGAATTCTACACCGCCATTCTGAAGGTGCTGGAGATTCCCGTCATCGATACGCCCGACGGCTATTTCTGGGCTGATGAGCTTGTCGTGTCCTCGCCAGAAAGCGCGGCCAGCCAGGGCGCCCCGACGGGCCGACATCACCTGGCCTTTCAGGTCAAGGATCGCGCGACCGTCGACGCTTTCCATCGGACGGCGCTGGCCCATGGCGCGCGCGACAATGGCGCGCCGGGCGAGCGAGCCTATCATCCAGGCTACTACGCCGCTTTCGTGCTCGATCCCGACGGCAACAATATCGAAGCCGTGCACCACGGCGAGGCGCGGCGTAGCGCGCCATCGGTGGTGATCGATTTCTAAGAGGCTCGAGGAGACCGGACGCTACCCTCCCCCGCAGCCTCGGAGGGACAGGCGCCCCCTACCCCTTCACCACCGCCTCGTAGGCGGCCCGCGCCTCAGCCTTGGCCTTGGCCAACTTGGGCTTCAGCGACTTGAACTGGGCCACCCCGCCGGCCTTGGCCAGCAGGGCCTTGAAGGCCTTGGGCTCGGCCTCCGGATCGCCGCCGTCCTCCAGCGCCACCTTGATCAGTTGAGAGAGGTCCTGCTCCAACCGCCAGGCCGCCTCCAACCGCGACAGCGCCCCCTCATCGGCCAGCCCCGCCTCGCGCAGGGCGGCCAAGGCCTCGCCGGTGTTCTGGCGCAGCGGACCGTCGGCGGCGGCGTGGGCCAGTTGCAGGAACTGAGCGGCGAATTCGATGTCCACGAGACCGCCGGGATCGAGCTTCAGGTCCCAGTCGCCCTTGCCGGGCCGTTCGCGCTCCATCAGCTGGCGCATCTCCACGACGTCGGCCGCGGTTTTCTTCGGATCACGGGCCCGGCGCAGCGCCGCGGCGATCGCGGCCTCCGCCCGTTGTCGGAACGCCTCGGAACTGGCCCAGACCACGCGCGCGCGGGTCAGGGCCAGCAGCTCCCAGGTCTCGGCCTCGCGCTCGTAATAGTCCTCGAAGGCCGCGAAGCTGACCGCCACCGGCCCCTTGGTGCCCGAGGGCCGCAGCTTCAGATCGACCTCGTACAGCGTCCCCTCGCCCGTCGGCGCCGACAGGGCCGACGTCAGGCGCTGGGTGAAGCGGGCGTAGAAGACGTCGGCGCTCCACTCCTTGACCGCCGACATCCCCGCGGGATCGTCGGCGGCGTAGAGGGTCATCAGGTCCAGGTCCGACTTGGCGGTCATCTCGCGCGAGCCGGCCTTGCCTAGCGCCACCACGGCCACTTGGCCCGGGAAGGCGCCGCCCAGCCGCTCGACCTCGGCCAGGGCGGCCGGCGCGAGACCGTCGATGATCAGGTCGGCCAGCTCGGCGAAGGCCCGGCCGATGTCGCGGGCGTCGGCGCTGCCGCTCATCACCCGCACCCCGATCCGGAAGCTCTGGTCGCGGAACAGGCGCCGGGCGGCGTCCATCGCACCCTCGAAGTCCTCCGGGTCCCACGGCGCGAGGACGGGCGTCTCGATCGGGCCGAAGAAGCTGGGGTCCAGCAGAGCGTCCAGAGCCGTCGGCCGCTTGGCCATGGTGGTCGCCAACCGGGGGGCGAAGGCCATGACCTCGACGATCAACTCGAACAGGCGCGGCTGGGCCAGGAACAGCGACTGGATCTGCACGCCCGAGGACAGGCCCGCGAAGAAGTCGGCGAAGCGGTTGAAGGCCTGATCCGGCGCCCCCGTGGCGTTGGCGGCGTCGAGCAGGCGCGGGGCCAGGCGGGTGAACAGCTCCCGCCCCCGCTCGGTGCGGGTGGCGGCTATGTGGCCATGGTGCCAGCCGCGGATGGTGGCGGCCACGCGTTCGGGGCTGGAGAAGCCCATGCGCTTGAGGGTCGCCAGGGTCTCGGGATCGTCCTCGACGCCGGTGAAGACCAAGCTGCCGAAACGCGAGGACAGCTCCTCCTCGCCCGCGAACAGCCGGCCGTAGCGCAGATTGACGCCTTTGAGGATCTTGCCCACGGCCGCGTCGAACACGCGCAGGTTCGCCTCGCCCCACAGGGCCGCGACCTTCTTCCGCTCGACGTCGGACTCGGGAAGCTTGTGGGTCTGGTCGTCGGCGATCATCTGGGCGCGGTGCTCCAGCGCCCGCAGGTCCTTGTAGGCCTGGGTGAGCCAAGCGGCGTCCTCGGGGGTCACATGGCCGGCGGCGGCCAGGGCGGCCAGGGTGTCGAGCGTGCGCGGGCCGCGCAGGTCCGGCTGGCGGCCGCCCAGGATCAGCTGCTGGGTCTGGACGAAGAACTCGATCTCGCGGATGCCGCCGCGGCCCAGCTTCAGGTCCGCGCCCTTGGCGGTCAGGCGGTCGTCGACCTTGTAGGTGTGGATCTGGCGCTTGATCGAATGGATGTCGGCGATGGCCGCGAAGTCCAGGTTCCGTCGCCAGATGAACGGCTGCAGCCCCTCCAGGAAGGCGCGCCCCTCGGCGAGGTCCCCGGCGGCGATGCGAGCCTTGATGTGCGCCGCGCGCTCCCAGTTCTGGCCGACGCTCTCGTAGTAGTCCATGGCCGCGTCGACCGGCATGGCCGGCGGGGTCGAGGACGGGTCCGGGCGTAGGCGCAGGTCGATGCGGAAGACATAGCCGTCGCCGGTGCGCTCCTGCAGCACGCGGCCCAGGTGGTTGGCGATCCGCACCGCCACGGCCTGCGGCTCGTGCCCTTCGGCGACCGGCAGCTTCTCGGGCGCGTAGAAGATCGAGAAATCGATATCGCTGGAGTAGTTCAGCTCGAACGCGCCGTGCTTGCCCATGGCGACGCAGAAGAGACCCGGCGCCGGACCGTCCTCGCCATCTCCGACGCGGGTCAGGGCCCCGCGATCGACCTCCTGGCGCACGGCCTGGGCCAGGGCGGCGTGAAGCACGGCGTCGGCGAAGCGGGTCAGGGCGCCGGTGACCTGGTCCAGGTCCCAGACGCCCGACAGGTCGCACAGGGCCGTCAGCAGGTGCAGGTCGGCCTTAAGCTCGCGCAAGGTCCGGCGAGCGGTCTCGAAGTCGGGCTCGGCGGCGACGGCTTCGGCGGCGTCGAGGATTCGGGCTAGTCGCGCCTCGGGCTCGGCCTCCAGGATCGACGGCAGCCGCGCGCCGTCCCGCCGCGCCAGGCTGGTCAGATAGGGTGATGCGGCGAACACGGGCGCCAGGGCCGGCCAGGCGGCCTCGACCACCGGAAAGGCCTCGCCCACCCGCTTGGCGATCGCCTCGTGGGCGCGCTCGGCGGCCTTGGGATCGACGATGGGGCCGCGGGGCGTCAGTTGATCAGCGAGGCGAGTCATGGCGGCAACGTCGCGCGACGCCGCCGCCGGGGCAAGATCAGGTCGCGCGCGCCATGCGGCCGTACAACTCGGCGACGGTCATCACCGCCGCGCGGGCCTCTTCCAGATCGGGAACCTCGCGGTCGTCGCCATAGCCGTAGGCGTCGCTGGCGCCAACCTGCTGGAAGACGATCCCGTCCCGCCGCGGCAGCACCGAGACGTGCCTGTAGTAGAGGCCATAGCGCAGCTCGGGCTGAGGGATCAGCCAGGCGATCTGGCCGCGCACCGGGATGACGCTCTCGTCCTTCCACAGGGCCCTCGCGCCATATCCCGTGCAGTTGACGATGACCGGCTCCCTCAGCGCCGTGAGCTCACCGGGCGTTTTGAACTCGCGGACCTCGATGCGCCCGCCCGCCAGCAGGAAGTCGGTCATCAGCACGTGGGCGTATTCGGTGACGTTGAACTGCAGCGCCGCGCCCCGACGAACATTGGCGATCGGAAAGGGATTGTCCGCCGCCGCCAGCGGTGTCTGCCGAGGCATGATGTCCCGCACGCGATCGGCGTATTCGACAAAGCGTGGCGCGCCCCCGCCGCTGTCGTCATGGCGCGAGGCCGGCGGGCCGTCCGACAGGCTGTACCGGTCACTCCACTCCACCGGCGATCCGGCCAGGCCGACATAGTCCTGGAAGGTCCGGAACGAGGTTCGGCACATGCCTTCCCAGAGTTCGGGAAACCCGGCCACCACCTCGCCCTCGGCGGCGATGCGAGAGTCGGGAGACCAGGTGCCCGTGGCCCGCGACGAGCGCGTGTCGGCCAGGCGATCGGCGGCGTAGATGGTGACATTGGCGCCGGCGCGCCGCAGCACCGTGGCCGTGGTCAGGCCCAGAGCCCCGCAGCCGATCACCGCCACGTCGCGGGCGCCGCCGGCCAAGGCCTTGCGGGCGGCGATCTCCGCAGATCCCCAGGACAGCGACCAGCCGCTGCCGCCGTGGCCGTAGTTGTGGACGACGGTCTTGTCGCCGACGGCCTCGACGTCGAGGCGCGGTCCGGCCTTGCGGAACGGACGCAAGCACACGGTCACGCGGGTGATCCGATCCAGCTCGGCCCGGATGGCCGGCAACGGCGGACGTCCGCCGACGGGCGCGAGCCTCGTGGCCGAGCCGGTCACGCACCCCGCCAGGCCGGATGCGCCGAAACCGCCCAGCCCCGCCAGAACCGCGCGCCGCCCCAGTGTCGCCATCCCCATCGTCACGCCCGTTCGCGATTGTCCCAAGGTCCGCAGTGGAGCGTCATGGGCGACGGGGGTCACCAGGGCTGAAGCGACCGAAGCCCGATTTCCAGCGATCGCCAAGCGATTGAGCGCGTTTATACCGGTCAAGGCGCGCGCGGAGGCGCGAAGGCCTCACGCGACGGCTTGACGCGTCAAATTACAGTTGTAACCATCGCGTTCGAGGAAACGGCGGGAACCGTACGCGAATGATCGAGCTCTTCGCCCTAGCCCTGATCCGCGCCCAGGTGGCGGCCGCCGCGGCGGTGCTGCTGATCATCGCCTTGCGGCCGCTCGCGCGCCAGCTGTTCGGACCGCGCCGGGCCTACGGCCTGTGGATCATCGCGCCAGCCGCCGCCGCCGCCGCCTTCTTTCCCAGCCTGGCCGAGACCATGGACCTGGGCTCGCCCGCCAGGCCGCTGGGCGCTTGGGCGCCCAAGCTGGTGATGCTGTGGCTGGCCGGCTGCGCGATCGCCACGGCCGTCCTGGTGCTGCGCGAGCATCTCTTCCGCCGCAAGGTTCGCCAGGGCGTGGCCGGTCCTGCCGTCATGGGCGCCCTGTGGCCGCGGATCGTCCTGCCCGCCGACTTCGCCCAGCGCTTCGACGCCCGCGAGCGCGAGATGATCCAGCTGCACGAGCGCACCCACATCAATCGCGGCGACCCGATCGCCAACCTTGTCATCGCCGTGTTTGGAGTCCTGGGCTGGTGCAATCCCGTCGTGGCCCTGGCCCAGCGTTTCGTCCGCATCGACCAGGAGCTGGCCTGCGACGCCACGGTCGTGGCCCTACGCTCGGACATCCGGGCCGACTACGCCAAGGCGCTAATGAAGGCGCAGCTCAGCGTCTCGACGTCGCCCCTGGCTTGCGGCTGGGCGACCCATCCGCTGATCCTGCGGGTCTCGCTGCTGAATCGCCGCGAGCCCAGCCTGACGCGCGACGTGACCGGCTTTCTGACGATGACCTTCCTGGCGATCGCGGCCATGGCCCTCGTCTGGAGCGTCGCCCCGCGCGGTCCGGACTACCGCGATCTGCCGCCGGCCTACGCGCCGCAGATGGACCCGTACACCGGGGCGATCACCTGGGTGGCGGAGCGGTAGGCGACGAGACAAAGGGGGCGCTTAAGCCTTCCCCCCGCTACTCCACCCGCGGCAGCACCAGCGCCACCCGCAGACCGGGGCCCGTGCCATTGTACTCGCCAGGCCCTTCCGACAGCTCCAGCCGCCCGCCGTGCGAGGCGGCGACGGCCTGGACCAGCGACAGGCCAAGGCCCGCGCCCGGCTCGCTGCGGCTGTTCTCCAGGCGCACGAAGCGCTGCACCACCCGGGCGCGATCGGCCTCGGGCACGCCGGGACCGGTGTCGGTGACCGAGAACTCCAGCTCGCCCGACGAGGCGCGCCGCGCGCGCAGCATGATCGCGCCGCCCTCGGGCGTGTACTTGATGGCGTTGTCGAGGATGTTGGCCAGGGCCTGGGCCAGGAACTCGCGGTTGCCCTTGATCGACAGGGCCGGCGTGATCTCGGCCTTGAAGTCCAGACCCTTGTCCTCGCAGGAGAGCTCGTAGAGCTCGGCCATGTCGCCGGCCAGTTCCGAGGCGTCGAACACGCGCTGGTCGGGAGCCGAGCCGGCGGCTTGCAGGCGGGCGATGGCCAGCACGGCGTTGAAGGTCTTCAGCACCCCATCGGCGTCGGCCAGGGCGGTTTCGAGCGCCGCCACGGGATCGCCCTTGCCGTTCTCGGCGTCGATCAGGGCGACCTCCATCCGCGCCCGCAAACGGGTCAGCGGCGAGCGTAGGTCGTGGGCGATGGCGTCACCGGCGTGGCGCAGGCCGCCCATCAGGCGCTCGATCCGGTCGAGCATGTCGTTGAGGCCTTCGGCCAGCTCATCATATTCGTCGCGCGTGCCGCGCACCTTGGCGCGGGCGCGCAAATCGCCGGCCCGCACGTCGTTGACCACGTCGACCAGGCCCTGCATCGAGCGGCTGACATTGCGGCTGATCAGCACCCCGCCCGCCAGGCCCAGCAGGATGACCAGCGCCCCCGCGCCCCACAGCGCCCGGACGATCTTGCGGACATAGGCCTCGGACGCGTCGACGTCGGCGCCCACGAACAGGATCTCGCCATGGTCGAGCCGCTGCTGCACGCCGCGGGCGGCCGCCTTGACCTCGGCGCCGTCGGGATCGGTCTCGGTGACCTTGAAGCTGGCCCATTCGGGCCCGTCGCCCGAGAAGTTGGGGATCGGCGACTCCTCGATCGAGCCCGAGATGCGCTTGCCGGTCTGGTCGGCCAGGAAATAGAGGAACGGTCGCTCGCCCGTGGCCCGCTCGACGATGGTCTGATTCAGGGCGTTGACGCCGCCCTGGCGATAGGCCGCCTCCAGGCTCTCGAACTCGCGGCTGATCTCGGCCTGGGCGCGCCGGTTCACCTCGCCCGCCGTGGCCACGTAGATGTAGCCCAGGAAGGCGCTGGCCGCCGCGGCGAACAGCGCCAGGAACAGCAGGGTCAGCCGAAACGGCGTGGTGCGGAGAAGGCGCGGCAGACGCATGACGGTTCCGGCGGCTAGACCGCCGCCAATCTCCTACGGATCGAGCCGGTAACCGGCGCCGCGCACGGTCTGCAGCATGGCCCGATCGAAGCCCTTGTCGATCTTGCTGCGCAGGCGCGAGATGTGCACGTCGATGACGTTGGTCTGCGGGTCGAAGTGGTACTCCCAGACCTTCTCCAGCAACATGGTGCGGGTCACCGACTGGCCGGCGTGGCGCATCATGAATTCCAAGAGCTGGAATTCGCGCGGCTGCAGGTCGATCTCCTTGCCCTGGCGATGAACCGTCCGGTTGATCAGGTTCATCTCGAGCTCGCCGACCTTCAGGGTCGTGGCGACGGCGCCCGTCTCGCGGCGCCGCGACAGGGCCTCGACCCGGGCCATCAGTTCGGGGAAGGCGTAGGGCTTGACCAGATAGTCGTCGGCGCCGGCGCGCAGGCCGGTGACGCGGTCGTTGATCTCGCCCAGGGCCGACAGGAACAGCACGGGCGTCTGGTCGCCCTCGCGGCGCAGCGTCTCGACCACTTGGACGCCGTCCATCTTCGGCATCATCCGGTCGACGATCAGGACGTCGAAGCCGCCCTTCTGGGCGACGCCCAGGCCAGCCTCGCCGTCGGGCGCGTGCTCGACCTCGTAGCCGGCTTCGGTGAGGCCGTGCGCCATGGCGCCGGCGGCTTCCAGGTCGTCTTCGATAATCAGAATACGCATCAGCGAGCCCCTCATGCGCCTGGACGGAATGGCGGAACGTTCGACGTTCTCCCGATTCCGCGCCAACGCGCCACATTTGTCAGGGTTGATAGCGGTTTCGGCGATCGTCGTAACTTAAACCTTGGTCAGAAACGAAAAAGCCCCGCTCCGGAGACCGGAACGGGGCTGTCTCGTTCAGAAGGCCGTCAGCTTACGGCGCGATCTTCAGCGGCACGAAGACCGGGCGGTTCTGGCGGATCACCTTGACCAGGACGCTGGTCCGTCCGGCCTTCTTGGCGGTCGCGACGGCGGCGTTGACGTCGGCGGCGCTGGTCACCGGAGCGCCGTTGACGTTGGCCAGGACGTCGCCCTTGGCCAGGCCCTTCTCGCCGGCGTCGCTGTCGCCCTTCACGCTGGTGATCAGCAGACCCTTGATCTCGCTATCGATCTTGTAGGTCTGGCGCGCGGCCGCGTCGATCGGGGCCAGGGTCAGACCCAGGGCCTCGATCCGCTGGGTGGCGGGCTTGTCCGGGGTGGGAGCGCCGGCGCCGTCCTGGTCCTGATCGTCGTCATTGGCCGCGAGCGCGTTCTCGGAGGGGCGGACGCCCGACTTGATATCGATGACGCGCGGCTTGCCGTCGCGCAGGATCGACATCTTGATGATCTCGCCCGGACGCGCCCTGGACACCTCGCGGGTCAGCTCCGAACGGTCGGCGACCTTGACGCCGTTGACCCCGACCAGGATGTCGTCGGGCAGCAGGCCGGCCTTGGCGGCGGGACCGCCGGCGATGACCTCGGCGACGATGGCGCCCTTGACGTCCTTCAGGCCTTGGGCTTCGGCCATCTCGGCGCTGAAGTCCTGGATGCTGACGCCGATATAGCCGCGAACCACCTTGCCGCTGGAGATCAGCTGCTTGGCCGTCGCCTCGGCGATGTCGGCGGGAATGGCGAAGCCGATGCCGACCGAGCCGCCCGACGGCGAATAGATGGCGCTGTTGACGCCGATCACCCGGCCGTAGATGTCGAAGCTGGGACCGCCCGAGTTGCCCCGGTTAATCGGCGCGTCGATCTGGATGTAGTTCACGAACGACGAGGTCGTGTCGCCCAGGTTCCGGCCATAGGCCGAGATGATGCCGGCCGTGGCGGTGCCGCCCAGGCCAAAGGGGTTGCCGATCGTGATGACCCAGTCGCCGACGCGCGGCTTGGCCTGGTTCTCGAAGTCGACATAGGGGAACTCGGCGTTCTTGGCCTTGGGATCGACGACCTTGATCACCGCCAGGTCCGTGCCCTCGTCGCGACCGACCAGGGTGGCCTTCAGCTCGCGGCCGTCCTTCATCACCACCTGGATGTCGTCGGCGTCGGCCACGACGTGGTTGTTGGTGACGATGTAGCCGTCGGCCGAGATGAAGAAGCCCGAACCGGCCGATTGTTGCTTGGGCGTGGCGGGCGCGTCGCCGTCCTCGCCGTCCTGGCCTTGGCCGGGAGCCTTCTTGCCGCGCGGCACGATGTCGAAGCCCTCGAAGCCCGGGATCCGCAGCGGCTGCGGCGAGGCCTTGGACGTCACGTTGATCTGCACGACCGCGGGCGAGACCTTCTCGAAGATGTCGGCGAACGACATCGGCGCGCCTGGCGGCGGCGCGAAGGCCGGGGCGCTGGCGACGTTCGCGCGGACGACCTGGGCCTCGGCGGCGTCAGCCGTTCCCATGCGCATTCCAACGCCCGCCAGGGCCGCGCAGGCGACGCCCGCGCCGGCCACGGCGCCCACAATGAAACCCGACTTCCTAGCGGTCATTCTCGTCTTTCCTCACCCGCGCGTCACGCGCGCGGTCCCTTACGTCTCAAGCCGCGCCGGCGCGGCGCCTCTCGTCAAAGAACCTAGTCCCGCGCGTGAAAGGTGCAATGGCTCTCGACCAAGGTTTGACGCCCCGGCCCGCACTTCTTGCGGCCCCTTTTCGGCGCAATCGTGTCAATCGTCTTGAAGCAGCTGCCTCAGACGCTCCTCCTCGTCCCGCGAAAGCTCGCCCTGCGCCGGCTCGCGCCGACGCAGCAGGCCGACCATCAGGACGCCGCCAATCAGCAGGATCCCGATCGGGGCCAGCCACAGCACCGCGTTGCCGGCGGAGAACGGCGGCTTGAGCAGCACGAACTCGCCATAACGCTCGACCAGGAACGCGCGGATCTCGCGGTCATCGCGGCCGGCCTTGACCTGCTCGCGGACAATTCGCCGCAGGTCGGCGGCCAGCTGGGCCTCGGAGTCGTCGATCGACTCGTTCTGGCAGACCAGGCAACGCACCTCGCGGAACAGGGCCCGGGCGTGGGCTTCCTGCGCCGGATCGGCCAGGCGTTCGGAGGGCTCGGACGCGCCGGCCGTCAGGGCGATGGCGCACAGGGCGACGGCGGCGGCCTTCAACTTGCGGATCACGACACCGTCTCCCCCGTCCGACGTCCCACGCCCAGCCGCGCGCGGCGATCCGACAGCGAGACGACGCCGCCGATGGCCATCAGCAGCGGCCCCAGGAAGATCAGCCGCACCCAGGGGTTCACATAGGCGCGGATCAGCCAGGCCGGCTTGCCGCCCTCGCCCGCCCGACGCTCGCCCATCACGACATAGACGTCGTTGAGCAGGCTGGGACAGATCGAGACCTCGGAGGTGGTCTGGCCGCCGGTGGGATAGAAGCGGCGCTCGGGCGTGGCGCGGCAGACCAGGCGACCGGCCTTGTCGACGACGTCCACGACGCCGCGCTCGGCCAGGTAGTTGGGCCCCTCGACCGTGCCGACCTTCTTCAGGGTCAGGGTGTAGGCGCCCAGCGGCTGGCTGCCGTTCAGGCCGAGGGCTTGCGCCGCCTCGACCCGCCAGGCGGTCTCGAACGAGGCGCCGAGCACGAAAAGGCCAAGACCCGCGTGGGCCAGGGTCGTGCCCCAGGCGCCGCGCGGCAGACCCTTGGCGCGGCGGGCGCTCTCGGCGGCCGGGACGCGGAACAGCTTCAGGCGCTCGGACAGCTCCAAGAGCGCGCCGCCGATCAGCCAGAAGCCGACGACGAGACCGCCGCTGGCCAGGGCCTTGCGCGGCTGGACGACGGCGTAGGCGATCAGGCCCAGCACGACGGCGGCGGCCAGCACGATCCACAGCTTGCGGGCCACCCCGGCGGCGTCGCCGCGCTTCCAGGCCAGCAGCGGGCCGGCGGGCAGCACGGCGAAGGCCAGGATCATCAAGGGAACGAAGGTCAGATTGAAGAACGGCGCGCCGACCGAAACGGCCTCGCCGTCCATCGCCTCGCGGATCAGCGGAAACAGGGTGCCCAGCAGCACCACCGCCGTGGCCGTCGACAGCAGAATGTTGTTGAGCACGATCGCGCTCTCGCGGCTGATCGCGCGGAACTGGCCGCCGGGGTTCAGGGTCGGGGCGCGAAGGGCGAACAGCAGGAAACCCGCGCCGGCCGCCACGCCCATCATGATCAGCAGCAAGACGCCGCGCGTCGGGTCGACGGCGAAGGCGTGAACGCTGGTCAGCACGCCCGAGCGCACCAGGAAGGCGCCCAGCATCGAGAAGGTGAAGGCCGCCAGGGCCAGGAACGCCGTCCAGCCCGGCAGCGCGCCGCGCTTCTCGGTGACGATGGCCGAGTGCAGCAGGGCCGCGCCGATCAGCCAGGGCATGAAGCTGGCGTTCTCGACCGGGTCCCAGAACCACCAGCCGCCCCAGCCCAGCTCATAGTAGGCCCAGAAGGCGCCCAGGGTGATGCCGACGGTCAGCAGGCTCCAAGCCGCCAGGGTCCAGGGCCGCACCCAACGGGCCCAGGCCGCGTCGATGCGGCCCTCGATCAGCGCCGCCAGCGACAGCGAATAGACCACCGAGAAGCCGACATAGCCGGCGTAGAGGAACGGCGGGTGGAAGGCCAACGCCGGGTCCTGAAGCAGCGGGTTCAGCGACCGCCCCTCGATCGGCGCGTCCAGCAGGCGCTCCATCGGGTTCGAGGCGAACACCGTATAGGCCAGGAAGAGCACGCCCAAGGCGCCCTGGATGGCGATGGCGTAGGACCTAAGGCGCGGCGGCAGGCTGTCGCCGAAGAAGGCCATGGCCGCGCCGTAGCCGGTCAGCACCAGGCACCACAGCAGCATCGAGCCCTCGTGGCTGCCCCAGGCGCCGGCCACCTTGTAGAGCATCGGCTTGGCGGTGTGCGAGTTGGCCGCCACGTTGGCGACCGAGAAGTCCGAGACCACGAAGGCGTGGATCAGGCAGGCGAAGGCGACGGCCACGGCCAGGAACACCGCGACGGCCGCGCCGCGTCCAGCGCCGGCCAGCACCACGGACCGCCGCGCGCCGCCGACCGCCGACAGGCCGGTCTGGGCGACCGACAGCGTCAGCGCCAGGACGAGGGCGAAGGCGCCAAGCTCGGTGATCATTGGAACTCTCCCCTTCTCCCCTTGCGGGAGAAGGTGGCTGGCGAAGCCAGACGGATGAGGGGTCGAACGGACGGGATCGAGAACACCCTCATCCGTCGCTGCGCGACACCTTCTCCCGCAAGGGGAGAAGGAAACCGACGGGCGATCATTTCGGATACCCCTCGTAGGAAGGCTTCGCGCCCTCGCCGCGCCACTCGCCCTGCTCCTTCAGCGCCTTGGACACCTCGCGCGGCATGTAGCGCTCGTCGTGCTTGGCCAGGACCTGCTTGGCGACGAAGACGCCTTGGTCGTTGAACGTCCCCTCGGCGACGATCCCCTGCCCCTCGCGGAACAGGTCGGGCAGGTCGCCGTGATAGACGATCTTGGCGGTCGCCTTCTGATCGGCGACCACGAACTCGACATTGCCGTCCGGATGCTTGACCACGCTGCCGTGCTGGACGAGGCCGCCCAGCTGGACCTTGCGGCCCGGCTTGACGTGAGCCTCCTGGGCCTGGGCCGGCGTGTAGAACAGCGAAATGCTGTCGCGCATGCCGTACAGCGCCAGGCCGACGGCCAGGGCCAGCACGGGCGCGACGGCCAGCAGGATCGTCAGGCGCCGACGCGCCTTGCGGGACTTTGGTAGCAAGCTTTGGGGCCAGAAGCTCATTGCGCGGTCTTTGGGTCCTGGGTCTGGGCGGCCATGCCGGATTGCGGCGGCGTATCGGCCGCCTGGCGCAGGGCGGCCAGCACCTTGGGCTGATCCTTGAAGCGGGCGGTGGCGGTCGCCAGGGCCGCGTCGCGCTTGGCGGTGTCGCCCAGCACCGCGTAGGCGCGGACCAGCCGCACCCAGCCGTCGGGGTCGTCGGGCGATTGCGCCAGACGCGCGGCCAGGCCCTCGACCATGCCGGCGATCATCCCCTGAACCTCGGGGTTCTCCGACGCCTTGGGTTGGGCGGCGGGCAATCCCCCAGCGGCCTCGACCTCGGCGATCTCGCGGCCCAGCGCCGTGCGCGCCGGATCGTCGGCGGCGAGGCTGTTCAGCAGGGCGCGCCAGTCGCCCACGCCGCCGGCCACGTCGCCCTCGGCGATGCGGGCGCGGCCCAGATAGTAGCGGGCGCGCAGATCCTTGGGATCAACCTTCAGGGCGCGGTTGAAGGCCAGCTTGGCGTCGGCGCCGATGTCGCCCTTGGCCTCGATGACGAAGGTCTCGCCCAACAGGCTCCAGATGTCGGCGCGGCCTGGCGCGCGGTCCACGGCGCGGCGCAGGGCCTGCTCGGCCCCGGCCATGTCGCCGGCGGCGGCGCGGGCCTTGGCCAGGAACACCAGCGGCTCGGCGTCATTGGGCCGCTCGGCCGCGACGCCTTCCAGGACAGCGGCGATCTGGGCCGGATGCAGGGTCGCCGGATCGGCGGCCTTCCACTCGGCGACACGCTGGCGATAGGGCTGGTCGGAAAGCTCGGGATGACCCAGCCAGACATAGAGGCCGACGCCCGCGACGCAGGCCGCGCCGGCGATGGCGACCACCGCCTTACGGACGGCCATGCCGTCGCGCGCCCAGGTCTCGGCGTGGTCCGCGGCGGCCAGCAGGCCGCGGCCCGCCTCGGCGCGGGCGGCCTTGAGTTCGCCCTCGGCCAGAAGGCCATCCATGGCCAGGCGCTCGACCTCGGCCAGGCGCCGGCGATGCGGTTCCAAACGGGCCTGCGCGTCATCGACGGGCCGGGCTCGCGCGGCGCCGCGCAGCACCAGGCCCGCGGTCACGGCCGAAAGCCCGGTCGCGGCGATCCAGAATGCGATCATAATGGGCGTGTTAGCTTGTTCTGAGGCCGGCCGTTAGTGGGAAAAGCGCGTAAGGGGCGCAAAGCCTGGCTGGCCTAGGCCGCGATCGCGGCGGCCGCGCGGCGACGGACGATCTCGGCGGTCTTGTCGTCGCGGGTGTAGGCGATGAAGCTGGCGGCGACGTCCAGATACTGTCTGGCCAGGCCTGGATCGCCGCCGTCGCCGGTGCGAGCCACGTGCAGCACATCCTCGATATAGGGGTCGAGGCGGGCGTTCAGCTTCTCGAGGATCTTGAGGCGGCTGCTGCCATAGCCGGCCTTGTCGGCGCAGGCGCGCAGCTCGGCGATGAAGGCCAGGCCGCCCCGGGCGCGGTTCAGCATGGCCTCTTCGGGCTCGGCGACCAGCTTGGCCACGCCGCGCGAGCCCTTCTTGGCCAGCATCGAGATCGGACGGGTCGGCAGCGCCTTCTCCAGCTCGCGATCGATCTGGTCCATGCGCAGCTCGCAGGCCTTGGCCATGGTCTGCTTGAAGCGCGCCACGCGCCGGCCCCAAGGGCCGTCCTTGTTCAGGTCGACCGACTGCTGGAACTCGACGATCTGCAGCTGGACCTTCTGGGCGCGCTGGGCGGCCTCGCGTCCGGCCGCCTCGCCGCCGCCGAAGTCGAAGGTCTCGATATGGGCGATCGAGGCCTCGATGTCGGCCAGGACGCGCTCGCCCAGCCCCTTGACCTCGGACGAGGCCAGGTAGCGGTCGCTGGGCCGATCCATGACGGCCGAGATCACCCGCAGGATGCGCCACTCGTCGGGCAGATGGGCCGACAGGATATCCAGCAGCAGCGGACCGGCGTCCTCGCGGATCCGGCAGGCGTCGTTATAGGCCAGGCGCGCGGCGGCGGCGCGCTCGTCGGACATCCGGCTGACCCATTCCGACAGCCTGGGCAGGCAGCCGCGGATGATCGGGGCCAGTTGCAGGCACATGGCCAGCTCTTCGGGGTCGCACAGCGAGCGCACGCTGTCGAACGCGGCGTTCTCGGGATCGCGCAGCGCCGCCGCGCCGATCTTGCACAGCTCGTCGAAGACCAGCGGCGTCCCCTGCTCCAGATCCCAGGGATTGCACTTGACCGCCGCCTCCTGGGCCTCGCGCGGCGCGATCCCGCGCAGCGCGCGCCAGGTCCGCGCCAGCACCGGCGGGGGGAAGGCGATCACGCCCTCGTCCCGCCTGGCGCAAAGCGGCACGATGGGGGCCAGGACATTGTTGCGGACGAAGCGGTTGGCGGTCTCGTCCTCGACCAGTTCGCGCACGGGCGTGAAGATGCTCTGGGCGCTGGTCCCCGCCAGGGCCAGCTCCAGACTGCGCAGCGCCGCGTCCGGCGCGGTCTCGACCAGCGTCCGTATCAGCTGCAATTTATGGGCGGCAATGGCGGCCATGGTTCCCCATGTCGGCTCATGCGACCGACAGTTCCGTCAACCATGTTCGAAACGGGGTTAAGGATTTCCGAAACGCCGCAAAAAGTCGCGCGCCCGGCCCGAGCGAGTCACGGCGGGAAAGCTTAAGCGTGAAAGCGGCTTAGCCGCTCCCGGCGCGCCCTTCGCGCCCCGCGACGCGCCGACGATTCGTCAGGTTTCGGCGCGCGGCAGGTCCAGAGTGACGCGCAATCCGCCCAGCGCCGATTCACCAAGCTGGACCGACCCGCCATAGGCGCGCGCCAGTTCGTCGACGATCGACAGGCCAAGACCCGAGCCCGGCGCGTTCTCGTCCAACCGCTGACCGCGCTTGAGCGCCTGGGCGCGCTCCTCGGGCGGCAGGCCGGGACCGTCGTCGTCGACCGTGACGATCATCCGCGCCTCGCCCGAGGACGTGGCGTCGACTCGGATCCTCCCCCGGCACCACTTGCCGGCGTTCTCCATGACGTTGCCGACCAGTTCGAGCAGGTCCTGCTTCTCGCCCTGGAAGGCCAGGTCCTCGGGGCACCGCCAGTCGATCTCGATCCCCCGCCCGTCGGCCTTGTCCTGGAAGATGCGCTCCAGGGTCACGGCCAGCTCGTCCAGGATCGGCTCGACCGGCGTGCGCTCGCCGCTGGTCTGAGAGCGGGCCGCGGCGCGGGCGCGGCGCAGGTGATGGTCGACCTGCTCGCGCATGGTCTGGGCCTGGCGCTCGACCACCTCGGCCAGCTGGCCCGGCTGCTGGTTGGCTTCGGTCAGCATCACCGAGATCGGCGTCTTCAGGGCGTGGGCCAGGTTGCCGACGTGGGTCCGCTGACGCTCGACGACTTCCTGGTTGTGGGCCAGCAGGGCGTTGAGCTCGGTCGCCAACGGCGACAGCTCCTCCGGATAGACCCCCTCCACGCGCTCGGTCTTGCCGCGCCGCACCGAGGCGACCTCGCGGCGCAGGCGAAACAGCGGCTGCAGGCCAAAGCGCACCTGGACGACCATGCCCAGGATCAGGCCGCCGCCCAGGATCAGCAGGGCGAAGGCGGTAATGCGGGCGAAGCGGTCGGCGTCGGCGTCGATCGGCGAGCGGTCCTCGGCGGCCAGGAACACCACCGGGTCGGGATAGCCCGGCAGGCGCGTCAGGATGGCGGCCGCGCGCAGCGGCTTGTCCTGGGGTCCCCGCATGTCGAAGTACTGGGTCTTGCCCGGCGCGGCGTCCAGCTTGTCGATCTGGGTCGAGGACAGCATCAGGTCGCTGTCGAACAGCGAGCGCGAGCGCTCGATCGGCTTCATCGCCCCATCCGGCGACTTGTCCAGGATCACCCAGTAGCGGCCCGAATAGGCGCGCGTGGCCCGGATGTCGGTCAGGAACGGCGCCTTCAGCTGGCCCGCCTCGACCGTAGACCCCGCGTAGAGATCATCGGTCAGCACCGCCAGCGACTGATCGAACCGCCGGATGGCCGCGCCGCGGAACTGGGCGGTCAGGAACACGCCCGCGATCACCACGACCAGCAGGGTCCAGATCCCGGCGATCAGGATCAGGCGGCGGACCAGCGAACGGCGGCGCAGGTCCAACAAGGTTTAGGCGGCCTCTTCCCCGGGCAGCGGCGCCAGGCGATAGCCCAGACCCCGGACGGTCTCGATCCGCTCGGCGCCCAGCTTCTTGCGCAGACGGCCGATGAACACCTCGATGGTGTTGCTGTCGCGGTCGAAGTCCTGGTCGTACAGGTGCTCGACCAGCTCGGTGCGGCCGATCACCCGGCCCTGGTGCATCATCATGTAGTGCAGCAGGCGGTATTCCAGCGAGGTCAGGCGCAGCGGCTCGCCATTGACGCTGGCGCGGGCGGCGCGCGGGTCCAGGCGCAAGGCCCCGCACGACAGCGACGGCGCGGCGTGGCCGGCCGAGCGGCGTAGCAGCGCCCGCAGGCGCGCCAAGAGCTCCTCGGTGTGGAACGGCTTGGCCAGATAGTCGTCCGCGCCCGCGTCGAAGCCGGCGACCTTGTCGCTCCAGGCGCCGCGCGCGGTCAGGATCAGGACGGGCGTCGCCACGCTGCCGCGCCGCCAGCGCTCCAGCACCGAGACCCCGTCCACCTTGGGCAGGCCCAGATCCAGGATCACGGCGTCATAGGGCTCGGTCTCGCCCAGGAACTGGGCTTCCTCGCCATCGGGGGCGTGGTCGACGGCGTAACCGGCGTCGGCCAGGGCCAGCTTCAGCTGGCGCGTCAGATCGGGATCGTCCTCGACGAGCAAGATGCGCATGGCTTTAAGAAAACTCCTCAGCCCCCGCTGATGATCTGTCCGGTCTCGGCGTCGACGATGAAGTCGATGCGGCGACCGTCGGCGGCCGCCCAGCGGACCCGGTAGTTGCGGCCTTCAAGGCCCGCGTCCAGCACCCGGCCGGGCACGCGCGCCGAGATCATCTGGATCACGCGCGACAGCGGCACCAGACGCCCCGACTGCACGCCGCCACGCGCCTGATCCGACTGCGCGCGCCAGTCGGCGCCCAGCGAGTCAGGACCACGCCGCTGCGCCGAGGCCGCGCCCGGAAGGGCGGCGGCCAGCGCGGCGGCGACGAGGATGACGCGGATCGTTTTCATGCTCTCCGGTCTAAAGGAACGCGGCTGAATGGAGACTGAACGCCCAGCTTATGAACGGGCTGCGTCGTTCTGTCACGGCCGGACACGTTTTGCCGCCGGAGGCGAGCGACAACCCTACCTCCGCTTCGGCGCGTAAGGCTTCTGATCGCGCCAGGCCTGGGCGAATTTCTCGAGGTCCTGGTCGATCGTGTCGGGCAGGGTCACCACCAGACGCGCGAGCAGATCGCCGCGCTTGCCCTTGGCGTCGGCGAAGCCGCGGCCTTTCAGGCGCAGGGTCTGGCCGCTGTTGCTGCCCTTGGGGACGTTCAGCATCACATTGCCGTCGGGCGTCGGCGCCTCGACCTTGCCGCCCAGCACCGCGTCGGGAACCGAGATCGGCAGATCCATGACCAGGGCCTCGCCCTCGCGGCGATAGATCGGATGCGGCTTGATCACGAGCTCGATCAGGGCGTCGCCCGCCCCGCCGCGCCCAGGGCTGCCCTGGCCCTTCAGGCGCAGGGTCTGGCCTTCCTGGGCGCCGGCCGGGATGGTGACATCGATCGTGCGGGCGTCCGAGAAGGCCACGCGCTTCTTGCCGCCCTTGATCGCCTCTTCCAGGTCGATCTCGAGGCGCGCCTTCACGTCGGCGCCGCGCGGGGCGAAGCCGCCGGTCTGGCCGCCACCGCCGAAGGGTCCGCGACCGCCGCCGAACATCCCGCCGAACAGGTCCGAGAGGTCCATCTCCGCGCCCTCGTCGACGCGGAAGCCGCCCCGGCCAAAGCCGCCGGCGTTGAACGGGCCATTGCCGGGCTGGCCGCCGAAACCGCGCATGGTCTCGCGCCCGTCGGCGTCGATCTGGCCCAGGTCGAACTTCTTGCGCTTGTCGGCGTCGCCGATGATGTCGAAGGCGGCGCTGACCTGCTTGAACTTCTCCTCGGCCTTCTTGTCGCCGGGGTTGGCGTCGGGGTGATGCTGCTTGGCGAGCTTGCGGAACGCCTTGCGGATCTCGTCCGCGCTCGCGGTGCGGGAAACGCCGAGTTCCTGGTAGGGGTCACGCGCCAAGGAAGGTCCTCATCGAACTTGCGGGCAGGTTGGGGTAACGCCCTCCATCTAGAACGTCCAGCGCGGCGCGCAAGCCCCAATGTGGCATTTTTACCACAACCCTATCGTCGTCACCGCGCCCCAGCCGTAAAGGGCGTCGGCTTGAGCCACCTCGATCCGCGCGGCGGCCGAGGGCACGTCGGCCGCGCGCATCGCCGCCGTGTAGACGAAGACGGCGTCCGAAACCTCGGCCTCGCGCGACACCGACGTCCCGTCCAGAACCCGGACGCGATAGCGCGAGGCGCCCTCGACCAGCGGGACCTCGCCCGCCCAGACGTCGCCGCCGGCGCGGGCGCGGCGAATCCACCAGACCTTCAGGTCGCCGCCGACCATCCGCGTCCGGAGGTGGGCCGGCGCCAAGGGACGCAAGGCGCGACCGGACCAGACCGCCGTCGCCTCGGTCGTCCCCGCCCCCGCCGGAGGACCGCCGGCCGCGGCCGCGCGGATCTTCAGCGGAACGCCGCGCTCGAAGGCGGCCACCGCCATCGGGACCACCGCCTCGTCCAGCAGCACCACCGGCGCGCCGGCCAGAATCGTCGTCTCGCTGGCCGCCCCATCGCGCTGTCCCCGCAGCAGGCCGGACAGGCGCCAGACGTCGAGCGAGAGGAGCGCCGCGTCGCGGAAGCCGACGACCTCCCAGCCGCCGTCCGCCGCCTGGATCGCCAAGGCGTTGCGGCCGGCCAGGGCGGCGGCGAGCGACACGGAGGACAGGCTGCTTCCTTCCATACGAACCGTCACGCTCCCGGCGCGATCCACGCGGTGCGGCGAGGCGGGCGAAAGATCGGTCAGGGTCACGCCCAGGGTCGCCGGCTGGGGCAGGCGCGCTCTCACGCTCAGGGTGTCGAGGTCGGCGCCGGCGTGGATGTCCAGCGGCCGCCAAGGCTCGGCGGCCGCAGCGACCAGGGGCCGGGCGTCGTCTTCCAAGGCGCCATTCGACGGCAGGTCCAGCACCCACAGCATCGGCGGCGGCGCGGGCTCGCGCGGCGGGGCCGGCGTCCAGTCGAGGCCGCCCGCCACGCCCTGGCTCGCCACGACCGGAACCAGGGTCGCGCGGGGCCGCTCGTCGAGGTCCAGCCGCGACACCCGCCAGGCCCCGCCGTCGTGGGCCAGGCGGTCGCCGGGCTCCAGGCGCAGGGCGGCCGAGGGCGACAGATGCACGATCCGCGAGCGCCGCGCGGCCTCGTCGGCGGCCAGCATCCGGCGGGCGGCCGCCTCGGCGTCGGGCGCGGCCAGCACGATCGGCGCGTCGGCGTCCCGCGTCCCCGCCCCTTGTTCGCGGCGCGCGACCACCGCCCCGACCTGGTAGTCGCGGCCGGCGTCGAGGAAGCGCAGGCGCAGGGCTTCCGCGGCGGGCTCCAGCACGCGGATCTCGCGCTCGACCACGCCGTCGTCGGGCCGAACCAGATCGGCCTCGGCCAGAACGCCGGCCACGCGGCCCGAGCGGGCCATCATCCGCACATGGTCGCCGCGCTCGACGGGATCCAGCGCGAAGGCCTCCGTCAGGGGCGCGAGCGCGTCGCGCAGGCGCATCGGCCGGTCGACGACATAGCCGCCCACCGAACCGCCCGCCTCGCCCGGATCGATCGAAACGCCGGCCCGGGCGCCCAAGGCCCGGATCAGCTCGGGCAGCGGCGCGATTCCCGCCCGGCCGGTCAGCCAGTGACCCAGGGTCCACGAACTTCCGTCCGCCCAGACGTCCGAACGCGCCGGGAAGTCCGGGAACGGCCGCGCGTCCCAGCACCAGGCGCTGGCCGCCTCGATCATCGGTCCGCCATAGACCGGCGAAGGCGGATTGGCGGTCGGATCATCGATCCAAGCCAGCACCGCCTCCAGGAAGCGCCGCTGGCCGAAGTCGTCCCGCTCGCCGGTGGAATACGGCGGCAGGAAGCTCTCGGAGCTCTTGGGATCGATGAAGAGGTTGGGCGAATTGCTCCCCTTGTCGACGGCCGGGCAGCCGAACTCGGTCAGGCGGATCGGCTTGGACCGCGGAACCCAGGCCGTCGGCGTCGTCGCGCGCACGCCTCCAGGGCGGTCGTAATGCGCGTTGCTCCACCAGGCCCTCAGGTCCTTGGGCCGGAACATCCAGGGCTCGCCATGGGCGCCGTCGGTGATCGGGGCGCGAGCCTGAGCGTCACGCGCGGCCTGGCTCGGATAGTACCAGTCGAAGCCCTCGCCGCCCGTCAGGCCCGCGCGCAGATAGGCCGGATCGTGCGGCCCGAGGAAGCCGGCGGCGGCGTCCAGGTGCGTCTCGCCCTCCCGCCAGTCGGTGATCGGCGGATACCAGTCGACGCCGATGAAATCGATGTTCGGGTCGGCCCACAGCGGATCGAGGTGGAACACCGCGTGACCGCCGCCGTCGGCCGGCTGGTGGCCGAAATACTCGCTCCAGTCGGCGGCGTAGCCGAGCTTGGTGACGGGGCCCAGCACGCCCCGGACCTCGGCGGCCAGGCTTTTGAGCTTGGCGACCGCGGGATAGGTCCCGCCCGGCCCGCGCGTGGTGGTGACGCCGCGCAGCTCCGAGCCGATCAGGAAGCCGTCCACGCCGCCGGCTTGCGCGGCCAGGCTCGCTTGATGCAGCACCATCCGGCGCAGACCCCAGGCGCCGTCGAAGAAGGCGTTCACCTGGCTGGTCGCCGCGGTGGTTCCATCGGCGCCGGCCTCGCACGTGATCCGGCCGCGCCAGGGATAGGCCGGCTGGCCGGGCGGGGTGTCCATCAGGATAAACGGATAGAGCGTGACCTTCAGCCCGCGCCGCTTCAGTTCGGCGATCGCCTGGAGCACCACCGCGTCGGCCGGCGTGCCGCCATAGGCCGGTTTGCCGTCCTTCAGCGAGACCAGATGCGCGCCGGAGCGGTCGACGCCCGCCACGCTCCAGGTGATCGGCAGGGTGTCCTTGGCCGCCTGCTCGACGCCCGGCCGGATCTGGCACTGGCCGCAGCGCAGATCGGTCCCGAACCAGGCGACGACCAGGGTGACATGATCGACGCTCGGCAGCTGGGCCCGGAGCTGGTCCAGCGCCACGACGAGATCGGCGCGGCCGTCGGCGTTGTGGACGCTCTCGCTGGCCGCGCGGGTCAGGCCGTCGCGACGCAGCACGGCCTCGGTGGCGTAGACGAACTCGCCCGCGCCCGGGATCAGGCAGACGCCCTTCAGCCGCTCCTCCGGGCCCGGCGGATCGTCCGGCGCGCGGGGACGGCGGAAGACCTCGAACGACAGTTGCGGCGGGCGGTTTCCGAACGGCTCCAGCGGCAAGTCCTCGAACACGACATAGGCCACGCCGCGATAGGCGGGCGCCGAACCCTCGATGGCGGCGATCAGCGGATCGGGCGCTTGGTCCTCGGCCCCCAGGTGGACGCGCATGGTCGCGCCCGAGAGGTCCATGACCCGCCCGTCGGCCCAGACGCGGCCGATGCCGTCGATCGGCCCCTCGGCCACGGCGACGGCGAACGACAGGCTGTAGGCGTACGAGGTCGTCTTCTGCCCCTTGGAGCCGCCGACGCGGCCCTCGACCCGCTTCTCGCGAAAGCGCGCGGCCCAGATCACCTGGCCCCCGACCCGCGCGCGGCCGAACACGCACGGTAGGGCCGCGCCCTCGGCCGCGCCGGTCAGGCGCAGCTCCGGAATGCGCGGACCGACCGGCCGCGCCGGCGACAGGGCCGAGAGCGCCGCCTGGTCGACCGCCGCGCCCAGCGCCGCTCCCGCGACGGCGCCCAGAGGTCCGCCGATCGCCGCGCCGACGCTGGAGAGGATGACTTGAGCCATGAAATGCTCCTCAGACGGAGGGAAACCGGAACGCCGCGAGCAGGCGCTCGCGCCACCAGCGGCCGAGCGCGCTCTCGACGCAGGCCCGGCCCCAATAGGCGTGGATCATCCGGTCCTCGCCGGACTGGATCGCGCAGTGCTTGGCCACCGCGCCGGGCGCCATGCGGAAGACCAGG
Source organism: Caulobacter segnis (assembly GCF_031454995.1). Taxonomy (GTDB): domain Bacteria; phylum Pseudomonadota; class Alphaproteobacteria; order Caulobacterales; family Caulobacteraceae; genus Caulobacter; species Caulobacter segnis_E. The sequence continues at coordinate 76,873 of NZ_JAVDRV010000001.1, forward strand.
ACGTCGCCGGGACGGGCGTCGGACAGCGGGACCGGCGTCAGCCAGCGGCCGAACGCCTCAAGCAGCAGCTCGCGCTCGCCGAGTTCGGCCCAGTCGGGGCGGTAGGGCGGCGGGGCTTCCGGCTCGACGCCGCGGATCGCCCGCCAGACGCCACGCACCAGGCCCAGGCAGTCGCAGCCCGCGCCGAGCGTCGAGGCCTGGTGGCGGTAGGGGGTTCCGAGCCAGAGGCGGGCGTGGGCGAGGACCAAATCCTCCCCCCAGCGGGGGAGGTGTCGGCCCGCCAGGGACGACGGAGGGGGAAGAGGCAAGCGCTCAAGCACTTCCCCCTCCGGCCCTTCGGGCCACCTCCCCCGCTGGGGGGAGGAGTTGCCGCCGCCCCTCACCGCCGCCCGCCGTCATTCCGCTCGCCCTCGACGGGGTACAGCGTCAGGAAGTCCTCGCCGGGCGAGGTGGGGAAGCCTCGGAAGTTCACGCCGTTGCCGAACACCCCGACGCACGTGCTCCAGCGCTTGTCGCAGGTCGCGCCGGGATGAGCCGAGAGATCGACCCCGCAGCGCCCATCGCCCAGCCTAGCGTCGCACAGCCGGGTGAAGGTCCGCCCAGCGATCCGCTCCAGCGCCGCGGCCGGTCCGGCCAGGGTCGCCTTGAACGCCTGGCCCTCGCGGCTCAGCGCCGCGATCGTCGCGGTCCACAAGCGCACCCGCCGCGACGGCGCGCTCCAGTCGACCCGCAGCGCCGAGACCTTGGCGCCGTCATAGAGCCCCGCGTCCAGATCGGCCTCCGAGATCCCCGCGTCGTCCAGCACGCCCAGGGCGGCGGCCTGGCTGGGCGCATAGCCGACGCCGGCCTCGCTGGCGCCGGGGCTCCAGCCGCCGCTGGCCTCGCAGGTCACGCCGTCGATGACGAGCTCGCGGTCGTGATCGGTGAAGCCCAGCTTCACGCCGTCGGCCCGCTCGACAATCCAGGCGTGGCACAGGCGGGCGAGGTCGATCCCCTCGGGTAGCGCCCGCATCAGTCGCGCACCTCGATCAGGCCGCAGGCGCTGACGCGTCCGGCGGCGAAGCCTTCCAGGGTGATGTCCAGGCGATCGGTGTCGAAGCGCACCGGCGTGTCGAACTCGAAGCCCGCCGTCACCGCCGCGCCGGCGGCTGGGGCGGAGGACAGCGTGACCAGGCCCGTCGCCACATCGACCGAGAAGGCGGCGGCCGTCAGGACCACGCCGCCCACCGCCACCTTGACCGTGCCGGCGACCGGCTTGGCGATCGGCCGCGCCAACGCCGTCTGGCCGCTCCCGTAGGTCTTGGTCAGCGGGAACACCTTGCGGCTTCCATCGCCCGTCCCGATCGGCTGATCGGTCGCGGCCGGCTGGGCCGAGGGCGCGCACGACTTGAAGTCGGCCGGGTCGCGGAAGCGGAAGCCCGCCAGCCGCCCCCGCCGCGCCTCGAAGAAGGCCAGCAGCTGGGCCAGCTCATCCAGAGGGCGAGTGGCGGTGGCGATCAGATAGCGCCGGCGGCCGCGCGCCCAGGCGCTGGTCCGACGCTCGTCGCCCGAGGCCAGGGCGACGATATCGGTGCGCCATTCGACGCCGCCGGCGCAGCCGAACGCCAGGCGCGCGGGCAGACGCGCCTCATGGAACTCGCTCATGGCGATCCTCACGAAAGGTTTTGCGAAAATTGGACGAGAAGCGCAGCCGTTACGGCCGAACGCCATTAAGTCTTGGTCATGACCCGCTTTTCACTTCATCAGCGGGTCGTCGGCTCCTACCTATGGAGTCGAGATTGGAGACCGATATGGATTGGAAGACCCTGTTCCTGTCGCCGGAAGGCCGGATTGGCCGCCAGGCGTTTTGGATCGGCTGGCTCGTCCTGCTGGGCGTGAACGTGGCGTTGGGCTGGCTGCCGGTGATCGGCGCCGTGATCAGCCTGGCGACGATCTATTCCAGCGTCTGCATCCATTCCAAGCGCCTGCACGACATGGGTCAGACCGGCTGGTGGCAAGTGCTGCCCTGGGTGCTGGGTCCGGTGCTGATCATGGGTTCGGCCCTGTCGGTCGGCGTCATGCCCGCGATCGCGGCCCTGACGAACGGCGAGCCCGAGATCGCGGCCCTGACCGCGCTGGGCGGCTTCTTCGTCTCGTGCTTCATCGCCTTCGCGATCTGGCTGGCCTTTACGCTCTGGGTCGGCTGCAGCCTGGGCCAACCGCGCGACAACCAGTACGGCCCGCCCGCGCCGAACACGACCGCGGTGGTGCTGTAGGGGCCTCAGGCGCTCCTCGGCTTCTATTCAATCGCCTTCCTGGGCCTTGTGCCCAGGACCCATGGCGGCGGCTAACTCTGATCTTCCGTTCGAGGCTAGGTCGAAAGTCCGAGGCGTCCGTCGGGCGTATTGCGAGCTGAACGATGGGTCCTGGGCACAAGGCCCAGGAAGGCGGGGTTTTTCGATGCGACTGGCTACAGCCGCCGCGCCCCGACACTCACCGCCCTAGCCAACGCCTGCGCGATCTGGGCGTCGGAGCGGATCAGGCCTCGGGCCTCGCCGCCCTGGACATTGATCGTCACCGACACCCCGCCGCCTCCGACCGGCTCGATGCTTCCGGCCGAGGCGGGTCGAAACACCTCCGGCCCGCGCTCGCCGACCAGATAGGCGCCGCCGGGCAGCACCGGACCGCCGTCGGCCCTGGCGCCGGCGAAGCTCTTCGACAGCGCCTCGGTGAGACCCCCGCCCTTCAGCGCCGCCCCGGCCGCGCCCAGCACGGCGCGCGCCAGTTCCGACAGCGACACCTGCCCATCGGACGCCGCCCGCGACAGCGAACGGACCAGCGACGCCCCGGCGCGGGCGAAGGCTTCGTCGATCGAGCGCGCCGCGCGCTCGGCCGGCGCCTTCAGCCCGTCGAGGGCGGCCGCCGCCTCGGCGGCGCGGGCGGGCACAGCGGCCAGATCGTTCTTGGAAAGGCCGTCCTGGTCGAAGCTCATGGCGGGGTCTCCTCGTCGGGATAGCGGGCGATCAGGGCGGAGAGGTCGGCGCGGGACGGCGCCGGCGCGGGCGGCGCCTCGGTGAGCGCGCGCCACTCCTTCAGCGACAGGCGCCAGAAGGCCTCGGGCGGCAGGCCCAGCGACACCGCCAGACGCAGCGGCGCGGACCAGGCGCTCATGCGCAGGCCACGAGGGCGGCGGCCAAGGCCGAGGCGGCTTCGGGGACGGTGGCGCGGGCGGCGATCTCGGGCGCCTCGCCGCCGCCCTCCAGCAGCGCGGCCAGCACGGCGGAAAGGTCGGCGGCGCCGAGCGTGGCGATGCGGTCGGGCAGCTGGGACCAGTCGGCGAGGTTCAACGCGGCCTCGATGCGCGCCAGGGCGCCCAGCGTCAGGCACAGCCGTCGCGGCGCGCCGGCCAAGGTCACGACGACCTCGCCGCGCGCGGGGTTTGGTGGGAGCATGGGGTTTCCTTTCAGGAGCGCCCCCTCCGTCTCGTCGCGTATCCGCGCCAATCCACCTCCCCCGTTGGCACGGGGGAGGATGAACATCCTCCTCACCCGCATCGCGGGGGAGGTGGCGCGATGCGAAGCATCGTGACGGAGGGGGCGCTTTTGCTGATCCTAAAGCGCCGTGAAGCTCACCGCCCCGGCGCTGGCCAGGCTGATCGCGAACGACGCCTCGCCGTCGTGCTCGCCGGCGTATTCCAGGGCCGCGACCAGGAACGGGCCCTCCAGTTGGCCGAAGTCCGGGATCACCAGACGCCAGGTCCGCGCCGACTGGTCGAAGAAGCTCGTCCGCACCTGGGCGTCCGAGGGAGCGTCACGGAAGATCCCCGAGCCCGACACGGCCACCGACTTGACCCCGGCCCCCGCCAGCAGCTCGCGCCAGCGGCCGGCGCTGTCGCTATCGGTGGCGTCGATGGTCTTGGCGTTGAGGCTTAGCGTGCGGGCGCGCAGGCCCGCGACGGTGTGGAAGGTCGGGCTCGCGGCCCCGTCGCTGATCTTCAGCAGCATGTCCTTGCCGGCTTGGGCGGCCATGGGTGTCTCCAGTTCAGGGGTTTTCGGTGACCGCCCGCACCCGGACGATCCCGAGCGTGGTCTCGCGGTCGGCGCCGGTGAAGCAGTCGGCGTACGGGACGCGCAGGTTGACGAGCCGCCGGCCGCTCAGGGCCGGCTTGGCGTCGTGCAGGGCCGCGCGGACGGCGGCGACCAGGGCCCGCGCCTCCTCCGGCCCGCCGAAGCGGCTGGCGCAGGTGAGCGTCAGCAGGTGCTCGATCGCGTCGCCTTCGGAGACCGGACGCCCCTCGGACCGCGTGACGACGACGCAGGGATAGGTCGGCAGGCGCGGCGCCGTGGCGTAGACGCGCTGGCCGGCGACGGCGGTGACGGCGGGCGCGGCCTTCAGCGTCGCGACCAGGGCGTCGATCAGGGGTTTGTCGGTCACAGCCGGGCCTTTCGGTAAGGGGTCAGCCACGGCTCGACGAGCGCCAGCGAGGGTTCGCCGGCGTCGCCCAAGGACGAGCGAAGCTCGTAGGCGTGGGCGACCAGGGTGAGGACGGCCAGACGCAGCGGCGCGGGGCTCGCGGCGGTCAGGGCGAGCCCGGCCGCGGCCGCGATCCGGGTCTCGGCGGCGTCGATCAGGAGGGTGAGGACCGTATCTTCCGCGGCGTCGGAGACGCGCAGGAACGCCCGGGCCTCGGCCAGGGTGAGGGATTGGGGCATGGGGGGCTTTCGAAAAAGGGAGCGCCCCCTCCGTCACGGCGCGTATCCGCGCCGCGCCACCTCCCCCGCTTCGCGAGGGAGGATGGGGGACATTCATCCTCCCCCGTGCAAACGGGGGAGGTGGATCGCCGCGCGCGCGGCGAGACGGAGGGGGCGCTAGGGACGACTAGCTCGCCGCGAACTTCAGCAGCTTGATCGCGTCGAAGTTCTGCACGCCGCCGCCCACGCGCTTGGTGGTGTAGAAGAGGACGTGGGGCTTGGCCGAGTACGGGTCGCGCAGCACCCGCACGCCGGCGCGGTCGACGATCAGGTAGCCCTTCTCGAAGTCGCCGAACGCCACGGCCAGGGCGTTGGCGGCCACGTCGGGCATGGCCTCGATCTCGGTGACCGGGAAGCCCAGCAAGCTCGCCGACTGGCCCGGCTGCAGGGCCGCGTTCCAGATGTAGTTGCCCTGGCTGTCCTTGAACTTGCGCACGGCGCTGACCGTGCGGCGGTTCATCACGAAGCGGCCGTTCTGGCGGTACTGGGCCTTGGTCGCGTAGATCAGGTCGATCAGCTTGTCGGTCGGGTTCGACGCCGTCCAGCCGCCCGCCACCCCGGTGGCCAGATAGCCGACCTGACCCCAGGTGTAGGACGCGTCCGGCGCGGCGGTGTAGGCCAAGAGGCCCTTGGGCTTGTTCATCCCGTCGCCCGACACGAAGGCCGTGGTCTCCTGGGCGGCGAAGGCGTCCTGCACTTCCTCGGCCAGCCACTCGTCGATGCTGACATAGGCGTCGTCCAGCAGGGCCTGGGTCGCGGCCGGGCTGGCGTAGAGTTCGCCGGCCGGGAAGTCGATGACGTCCAGGGTGGGGGCCGTGGTCTCGGGCCGCGCGGCGGTCTCGGCCACCCAGGCGGCGGCGAGGCCCGTCGGCGAGACCGGCTTGCGGAAGGTCCCGGCGCCGATCGTACGGACCTGGCAGATCTCGCGCATCGGCGAGGTGGCGGCCAGGCGCCGCAGGATCAGCCGCTCCAGCTCCGGCGGAGCGACATAGCCGCCGGCCGTGGCCGTTCCTTCCGACAGCCCCTTGGCTTCGAGCAGAGCCGCAGGGGTCTCGCCGGTCTTCACATAGCGGTCGAAGGCGGCCTTGCGCTCGTCCACCGTGACGACCGGCGCCTCGCCGCCGAGGGCGGGCCGGCGCAGGTCGGACAGGATGCGGTCCAGGCGATCCTGGGCGCGCGAGACGGCCTCGTCGATGCGGCCGACCTTCTCTTCCAAGAGGACGTCGGCCCGCTTGGTTTCGATGGCCGCCAGGCGCGCGTCGTTGGCGGCCTTGAAGCTCTCGAACGCGGTCAGGACGTCGGCCAGCGCCGCGCGGGCCTCGGGCGAGGCCGCGTGTTTGGTTTCCTTCATGGGGTTCTCCGGAAAAGCCCCCTCCCCTCGATGGGGAGGGGTAGGGGTGGGGTGACGCGGCCATGGCCGCGCCCCGAAGGGTGGGATGGGAGTCGCGGAACGGCCGCGCACCCCCATCCCCGCCCTTCCCCCATCAAGGGGGAAGGGAGTTCCGCGTGGGACTCATGCTAGCGTCGCCGCATGCCTGACCGCGCCACGCCGAATCTTCCGTCCAGCGACTTCGACGCGACCGAGAGCTTCTATGCGACCCTCGGCTTCGAGCGGGCCTCGCGCGATCCGGGCTGGATGGTGCTGGAGCGCGGCCGGCTGACGCTGGAATTCTTCCCGTTCCCAGGCCTGAAGCCGTCCACCAGCAACTTCGCCTGCTGCCTGCGGTTGGATGACCTGGAGGGCTTCTACGCCGTCTGCCAGGCGGCCGGGATCGAGGAGAAGACCGAAGGCTTCCCCCGCCTCCACCCGCCCGGCGACAAGAAGCTCATGGCCGCCCTGATCGACCCGGACGGCACCCTGCTCAGGCTGATCCGGAACTGAGGGTCAGGCGGGCTTGCGGCAGCATCGGGAAGGTGACGATCGACACCTCCCAGAGCTCGACGCGGGACAGCACGCGCAGGCGGCCCTGGGTGCGCGCCTTCACCTGACGAAAGCCGATCGACAGGCCGTCCAGCGCGCCGGCCTCGACCAGGGCGGCGACGAGGCGGCCACGCGGCGTCGTGCGTAAAATCCGCCCACGGACGAACAGCCCCTTTGCGTCCTCGACCACCTCGTCCCAGACGCCGATCGGCTCGGCCTCGTCGTGCTGGTGCAGCATCTTGACCGGCGCGCTGGCCGCCAGGCTCTCGGCGAAGGCGCCGGCGGCGGTGACGTCGTCATTGAGGTCGCGGATCCAGAACAGGGACGCGTAGCCTTCGATGGAAAGATGATCGGACAAGGAACAGGCCTTTCCTTTTCTGCGCCTTCCCAGGGCTTGTCCCTGGGACCCAGCGTTCCGCCGGCGCGGCGTAAGCCAGGCAGGCGCGGCGCGAGCGGCGACATGGGTCCTCGCCTCGAGGGCGAGGAAGGCGGGGTTGTGGGTGGCGGCTAGCGCGAACGCTCCAGCTTGGCTTCGATGCGGTTCAGCGACTGGCGGGTGGCGTCGGCCTGGGCTTCGAGGCGGGCCAGGCGTTCGGCGACCGGGGCCTGGGCTTCCAGCCGGCGCTGCATCTCGTCGATCCGCGCCGAGGCCTTGCCGGCCCACAGCAGGGCGGCGGCGGCCTGCAGCGCCACGGCCACCAGCACCGCGGCCGACACCTGGCGGTCCAACCGCCAGCGGGTGGGTTGGGTAGACATGTGCAAACTCCTCCCTTCCCCCTGGATGGGGGAAGGGTCGGGGATGGGGGTGATCGCGGCGGGGGAGGTTGGGCCAGACCTTGAACGGAGGTGGCGTAGCGGTCGCCCTATTCACCCCCATCCCAACCCTTCCCCCATCAAGGGGGAAGGGCTCTAACCGTGCTCCAGCCCCGCCAGCCGCCGACGCTCGGCGTCGGTGAGGAAGGACGCCGTTTCCAGCCGGCTCCACAGAGCGTCGCGCTCGGCCGACAGGGCCGGGACGGCGTCGAGGTCGGGGGCGATCCGCGCGCCGGGGAACTTCACGGCCAGCCAGGCGGTCAGGGCCCGCGCCGCCCGCTCGGCCAGCGGAACCGCCGTCCCGCGCCAGAAGGCGGCGTTGGCCTCGCGGTAGTTGGCGTAGGTGTTGTCGCCGGGGATGCCCAAGAGCTGCGGCGGGACCCCGAACGCCAGGGCGATCTCGCGGGCGGCGGCGTGCTTGCCCTGCGTGAAGTCCATCTCGGCCGGCGTCAGCGACATGGCCCGCCAGTCGAGCCCGCCCTCCAGCAGCAGCGGCCGACCAGCGTTGGCCTGGCCGGAATGGGCGTTGGCCAGCTCGGTCTTCAGCCGGTCGAACTGCTCGTCGGTCAGGCGATCGCCGGCGTCCTTGGACGAATAGACCAGCGCGCCCGAGGGCCGGGCGGAGTTGTCCAGCAGCGCCTTGTTCCAGGCGCTGGAGGCGTTGTGGACGTCGATCGCGAAGGCGGCGGCTTCCAGCGGCGAGAAGCCGTAGTGGTCGCTGATCGGGTTGAACAGCTTCAGGTGCAGCACCGGCAGCCAGCCGTCGCCGTCGCGGCCGATCCGCACCGTGCGCCCGGCGGCCTGATAGTCATAGGCCAGCGGCCAGCCGCGCGGGCCAGGGACAACGGTCATCCGGTCGGGCCGCAGGGTGTAGAGCTCAGCGGGCGCCCCCTCCCCGGCCGCCTCCAGATAGCCGTTGCCGGCGACCTGGAGGTTGCCAAAGAACGCCTCCATCAGATCCGGCCCGCCCTGCTCGGGATTGGGGCGATCGAGCAGGCGCTTGAGCGGGTGATCGTCGGCGCGACGGCCCTCGACGAACACCGCCAGGGTCGTGGCGGCGGCGGCCTCGGCGATCATCCGCACGCAGCGATAGGCCACGGGGTTCTTGGCGAACCCCTCGGCCGCCAGCGCGCCATAGTCCCGCGGCGTCCACTGCGGGCGACCACCCGTGGTCAGCGCGATCAGCCGCGCGGCGCGGGAGTCCTTGCGCTCGGGCGGGCGCGGTTTGGGGAAGAGCATGGGGCAGCGCTCCGGGATGGTTGAGAACGAAATGGGAACAATGTAGGGTGGTGGGGAAGGCGAAAACACACCCCTCTCCTCCCCCTCTCCTCCCCCTCTGGGGGAGGGGGACCGGCGAACGCCGGTGGAGGGGCCAGCCGGGGCAAGACGCCATGCAGACGCCAAGAGACACGGTCGCCCTCGCCCGCCGCCTTCGGCGAGAGATGTCGCCGCCGGAAGCGCGGCTATGGACCGCCCTGAGACGCGGCGGCTTGGACAGCCTGAAGTTTCGAAGACAGCATCCGATGGGGCGCTGCGTGTTGGACTTCTACTGCCCGGCCCTGAAGCTGGCGGTCGAGGTGGACAGCTACGCGCACTGCATCAACGAGCGGCCGGAACGCGACGCCGCGCGGGACCGGTGGCTGCTGAGCCAAGGTGTTCGCACCCTCCGCATTCCGGCGCACGATGTGTTGGAGTCCGTGGACGGCGCGCTAGGTCAGATCCGGGCGTTTATCGCGGCGAACAGGCCGAAGGCCCCTCCACCGCCGTTCGGCGGTCCCCCTCCCCCCGAGGGGGAGGAGAGTTATTTTATTGACCCTCACAGCGCCCTAAGCCTCGGCGTCTGCCGCCCGCCCAGCATCAACTCGCTCACCGCCCAGACCAAGGCGTCCGCGCGGTCGGGGCTGTGTTCCAGGTCGCCGGAGCCGAGCGCCATCAGCTCCTCCTCCAGCGCCACGAACGACCCGCAGTGCAGGACCCGGCCCTGTTCATACAAAGCCGCCACCGGCTCGGCCCGGGCGCGTTTGCCGACGCTGGCGCGGACCAGCTTCACGCGGCACGGCGGATCGGCCTGGGCCAGCACCGAGCGCACCATGTCGCCGCCCTGGTTGGCTTCGGCCACCAGCGCGTCGGCGGACCAGGCCCGCGCGGCCGCCACCGCCCTCGCCGCCCAGCCGGCGGGAGACAGGCCCCGCGCGGTCTCGTCGGCCAGAACGAAGGCGCGGTCGTCTCTTCGGCCCACGACCACGATCCCGCAGGCGTCGCCGCCGGCGGTCGCGGGCGGGTCGACGGCCACGACCACGCGGTCCAGGCGCGCGGGCCGCGCGGCGCGACAGCGGGCCAGATCCTCGGCGCGGAACAGGCCGCCGTCGGTCTCGACGATGACCCCGTCCAGCTCCTGGGCGGCCAGGCGCGTGCCGCCATAGAGGCTCTTCAGCGTCCGCAGGAAGGCGGGCGCCAGGTTGCCGGCGTTGGCGGACGTGCCCGCGCGGGTCAGGGAGACTCCGGGCTCGGCCATCAGCACCTTCAGGGCCCGATGGGGCTTGGGCGTGGTGGTCACCACCAGCCGCGGATCGGTCCCCAGGCGCAGGCCGAAACGCAGCATGGCCAGGGTCTCGCCGGGCTTGGGCCAGGCGCAGAACTCGTCGGCCCAGGCGGCGTGGAACTGCGGGCCGCGCAGGCTGTCCGGGTCCTCGGCCGAGAAGGCGTAGGCGGTCGCGCCGTTGGGCCACAGCAGGCGTCGGCGCGAGGCTTCCCAGCGGGGGCGTTCGTCGGGTGGCGAAAGCGCCTTAAGGCCGGAAGGCCCTTCGATCATCACCTCGCGCACGTCGTGGAAGGTGGGACCGACCAAGGCCAGCCGGGCGCCCGCCTTGGCCTGGTCGATCATCCAAGTGGCGCCCGCGTAGGTCTTGCCCGCGCCGCGTCCGCCCAGGAACAGCCAAGTGATCCAGGGGTCAGGCGGAGGGACCTGGTGATCCCCCCGGATGCGGAGCGTTCGAAGGCTCTCCGCCAGTTGGCTCGCCAAGTCCGGACGGTTCTCGTCGATCCCGCTCAGCCAGATATTTAAGCTCTCGGGATCCAGCAAACTTCGCCAGTCGCTCACGCACCTCGGCATGAAGCTCGGCGATACGCTGGGCGTTCCATGGGACGTCGTCATTCATCGCGGTCTCCGTATTGTTCCGGTCGGCGCCGGCCTCCGCCTTGTCGGCGCGCTGCAGGCTTGAGAGCGCTCGGCCGACCCGGCGGGCGCTCCCCCGGAACAGCTTGATGGCTCGGCCGGCCTTCGCGGCCTTGGCGGCGATCTCCATCCGCGCGTCGGAGGTCTTGTCCTCGCTGGCGGTCAGGATCTCGGACGCCGCCTTGGCGTAGGTCAGGGCCACCAACTCCTCGATGGCGCCGAGGGCGGCTTCGATGTCTTCGCTTTTCTGGGCCATGACACAAAGGTACGGCGCCAGCGGACGCGGATGATCCAGAAGGCTATAAAAGTGACAAGCCTCTGATTTCCCACAACTCCGTCTCGCCTACGCCGAGCATGGAGCGGCCTGAACGCTCGTACTTGCCCTCGCGGCCGGCTCGACAGCGGCCCGCGAGCCCGCCACGCTGCTCCGAAAAAGGGAGCGAGCATGATCGATCTTTCCGGAAGGACTGTGCTGGTCACCGGGGCCTCGTCCGGGATCGGGGCGCATCTGGCCCGCCGGGCCGCCGCCGCGGGCGCCAAGGTGGCCCTGGCCGCGCGGCGCGCCGACCGGCTGCAAGCGCTGGTCGACGAGATCGGCCCGAACGCGGCGGCCTTTTCGATGGACGTCGAGGACGAGGGCTCGATCATCGCCGGCTATGACGCGATCGAAGGCCGCCTGGGCGTCCCGGACACGGTGATCGCCAACGCCGGCATCAGCATCCAGGGCTCGGCGCTCGACATCGAGGCCGCCGACTTCGACAAGGTGATGGGCGTCAACACCCGGGGCGTCTTCCTGACCGCTCGCGAGGGGGCGCGGCGGATGATCCGGGCGGGCTCGGAAGCGAGCGGTCGCGGCCGCGTGCTGCTGATCGCCTCGATCGGCGCGCACAAGGTGCTGCCGGGCCTGACCGCCTATTGCACGTCCAAGGCCGCGACGGCCATGCTGGGCAAGAGCCTGGCGCGCGAATGGGCCCGCAAGGGGATCAACGTCAACGTCCTCTGCCCCGGCTATATCCGCACCGAGCTGAACAGCGACTGGTTCGACACCGAGGGCGGCCAGCGCCTGGTGGCCGGCTTCCCCCGCAAGCGGCTGATGGACGAGGAGGATCTGACGGGTACCGCGCTGTACCTGTGCTCCGACGCGGCGCGGGCGGTGACGGGCGGCGTGTTCACGGTCGACGACGGGCAATCGCTGTAAAAATCCTCCCCCTAGCGGGGGAGGTGGTCCGAAGGACCGGAGGGGGAAGTCCTGCTGCCCCTGCGTCTTCCCCCTCCGTCGTCTCTTCGAGCCGACACCTCCCCCGCTAGGGGGAGGATTTCCGATAAACCCACGCCCCCGGCAGCCCAAGGCGCTCGCAGGCCTCGTAGGGGGGCGCGCCGGGGATGGGGGCGCGGTCGGCGAGGCGGGCGGCGGCGCGGATCAGGGGGAGCTCCAGCGGCCTCGGCGACCACTCGCCCCCCAGGCCCAGCACCGCGCGGACCTCGCCCGGAACGAGCCCGACCGCCGCGCGGATCAGCGGATGCTGCAGCCGGCTCAAGGGCCCCGCGATCCGCACCCCGCGCATCAGGTTCAGGAACTCCAGCACGATCGCCGAGCGCTCCAGCCTGGGCAACATGGCCGCCAGCTGGGCCTTCCACGCGGCCTCGGACGTCGGCGCGCCCAGGGCCCCGTAGAGCCGCGCGGCCGGAGCGGCCTCCGCGTAAAAGCGGTCCCGATCGGCCGCCGACAGCGGCTCGACCAGGGCGTCATAGGCCGCGAGAAAGCCGAAGCTGGCCGTGGCCTGCACCCAGTCCAGCAGGGCGACCTCGTCGGCGCGATAGGCCTCGCCGCCGGGCGTCTTTCCGGCCACGCGGGCGTGCTGGCGGCCGACGCCGGCGATCATCGCCTCGGCGACCGAGCGCGCGCCATAGACCGTGACCATGGCCGCCAGGCCCGTGCGCTTGAGGCGGGTCAGCGGATCGGCGCGGAAGCTGGAATGCTCCCAGACGCCGGTGCGCACGCGCGGCTCGGCCAGTTCCAGGATCACGGCGGTGACGCCGCCCACGAACAGGCTGACCGGGTTCTTGAACACCCGCCAGGACACCGAATCCGCCGCGGCCAAGGCGGGCTCGCCCGCCGGCTGGCGGAAATCGACGCGCGGTCCGCCCTGAATCTCGAACAGGGACTTGGCGGCGTCGGCGAAACGGGCTTTCAAGGGGCGGCTCCGGGAACGGCTATGCGCACCCTAACGCTCAAAGCCGGACCGCGCGCATGGACTTGTCATGTTAGCGCTCCCATCTATAGCCATCGCAACGACAACACTCGCAGGACGACCAACGTGAATCTGACCGGCCAGCTTCTGATCGGCGGCGAAAGCCGCAAGGGGACCAACGGCGAGATCAAGGGCGTCAATCCGGCGACCGGCGAGATCCTGGAGCCCGCGTTCGGCGGCGCGACCAAGGCCGACGTCGACGCGGCCGCGGCCCTGGCGCACGAGGCCTTCGCCAGCTACCGCGCCCTACCCTACGAGACCCGCGCGACGTTCCTGGAGACGATCGCCGAGCACATCGAGGCGATCGGCGATGATCTGATCGTCCGCACCATGGCCGAGACCGGCCTGCCCCGCCCGCGCCTGGAAGGCGAGCGCGGCCGCACGGTCGGCCAGCTGCGCCTGTTCGCCGGCGTGCTGCGCGACGGCGGCTTCCTGGAAGCCCGCGTCGACCCGGCCATGCCGGACCGCAAGCCGCTGCCGCGTCCCGACCTGCGCCTGCGCAACGTGCCGCTGGGCCCGGTGGCCGTGTTCGGTGCCAGCAACTTCCCGCTGGCCTTCTCGGTGGCCGGCGGCGACACCGCCTCGGCGCTCGCGGCCGGCTGCCCGGTCATCGTCAAGGCTCACCCGGCCCACCCGGGCGCCTCGGAGCTGGTCGGCCGCGCCATCCAGGCCGCCGTCGCCGCCTGCGGCCTGCACCCGGGCGTGTTCTCGATGATCCACGACAGCGGCTACGAGGTCAGCCAGGCCCTGGTCGCCGATCCGCGCGTCAAGGCCGCCGGCTTCACCGGCTCGCGTCGCGGCGGTCTGGCTTTGCTGGCCATCGCCCAGGGCCGCCCCGAGCCGATCCCGTTCTACGCCGAGATGAGCAGCATCAACCCGGTGATCATGCTGCCCGCCGCCCTGAAGGCGCGCGGTCCGCAGATCGCTCCGGACTTCGTGGCCGCCCTGACCCTGGGCGCGGGCCAGTTCTGCACCAATCCCGGCCTGATCCTGGCGATCGAAGGCCCCGAGCTGGACGCCTTCGTCGAAGCCGCCGGCAAGGCGGTCGAGGCGGCGCCGGCCTCGGTCATGCTGACCCCCGGCATCTGCAAGGCCTTCGCCCATGGGGTCGCCGCCCTGACCGAAGCCAAGGAAGTGACCACGGTCGCGCGCGGCATCCCGGGTCCGGACGGCAGCCACACCGGCCGCGCGGCCCTGTTCAGCGTCGCGGCCAAGGACTTCCTGGCCAATCCGCACCTGCACGAGGAAGTGTTCGGCGCGGCCTCGGTCGTGGTCCGCGCCGCCGACCAGGCCGAGCTTGAGAAGGTCGTGGCCACCGTCGAAGGCCAGCTGACCATCGCCATCCACATGGACGAGGCCGACCATCCGATCGTCGCGGCCCTGCTGCCGACCCTGGAACTGAAGGCCGGCCGCATTCTCGTGAACGGCTTCGGCACCGGCGTGGAGGTGGCTCCGGCCATGGTCCACGGCGGCCCGTTCCCGGCCACCAGCGACGGCCGCACGACCTCGGTGGGGACACTCGCCATCGCCCGCTTCCTGCGCCCGGTCAGCTACCAGAACCTGCCCGAAGCCCTGCTGCCGGCCGAGCTGAAGACCGACAACCCGCTGGGCATCGCGCGGCGCGTGGATGGCAAGGTGAAGGTCGGCTGATAGCGGGCAAGCGATATTCTCTCCTCCCCCTCTGGGGGAGGGGGACCGCCGAACGGCGGTGGAGGGGCCAGCCGAAAGGTGCGGCCCCTCTTTCGTTTTCAGAACGGGTCTAGTTCGGCCTTCGACAGGATGTAGCCCCGCCTCTCAGGCCCCCTCCACCGGCGTTCGCCGGTCCCCCTCCCCCGAAGGGGGAGGAGAGATGGGTCAGGTCCGCCCCCTAGTGCCCCCCGGCGCTCGGCGGCTTGGCCATCTTGGCGACGTCCGCTTCCGTCACCGGCTTGGCATAAGCGTTGCCGAAGTGGGTGCGGACATAGGTGATCGCCTCGGCCATCTGGGCGTTGCTGAGCGTGCCCACGAAGCCGGGCATGGCGCCCTTGCCGCTGGTCACCACCATGATCGGATAGGCCGCGCCGGCCAGCTTGGGATTGCTCGCGAGCGCGGGAATGGTCCCCGCCCCCGTCCCGCCCTTGGCGTCGGCCATGTGGCAGGCCTGGCAGACCTGGGTATAGACCTGCTCGCCGGCCACCGGCTTGGCCGCGCGGACGATCCCGCCGCCGGTGTCGCCGCCGCCAGAAACGGGGGTTTGGGCGGGCGTCTGGGCCATGGCCGGGAAGGCCGCCAGCGCGGCGACCACCAGAATGAGCTTTCTCATGATCAAGCCTCCAGCGCGCGCTTGTGCAGACGGGTGATGGCGTCGATGGACGAGAGCAGCGCGCCCTCCATCCAGCAGCCGACGTAGCTGGCGTGCTCGCCGGCCAACACGATCCGGCGGTCCATGCCGACCAGGGTCTGGTAGTGCTGCTTGCGGGTGTCCTCGTTCCAGCGGGCGCAGCAGCCCAGGCTCCAGGGCACGCGGCTCCAGGCCACCGAGGCGCCCGAGGCGAACTCCTTGCGGTAGCTTTCCGGGTGGATCACCGAGCCTTGCGCCAGGGCGACCTCGATCCGCTGTTCGGGGGTCATGCCGGCCAGGCGATAGGCGCCCATCTCGCGGGCGAAAGCGCCCAAGAGCACGGCCGGGCCGTCCTTGAACATGTTGTTGTTCGGATAGGAGATCAGCGCGATCTCCTGGTCCGTGAAGCTGTGACCGCCATAGATGTAGTCGTCCTCTTCCCAGAAGCGGCGCTTCATCTCGAGGCCGATCTTGACCTGGCCGGAATACGGCACGGCCTTGATCGCGGCCATCATCTCGTCGGTGACCGCCAGGTCCATCTGTCCCAGCACGCCCAGCGGGATCGTGCAGACGCACCAGTCGGCCTTGGCGTCGGTCGCTTTGCCCGTGACGGTGTCGGTCCAGCTGACGGTGACGCCCTTGTCGTCCTGGGCGATCTTGCCGACCTTGGCGTTGTAGGTGATCAGGCCGTCCACCTGCTTGGCGAAGCCCTTGCCGATCATGTCCATGCCGCCGACGGGCTGGAACATGGTGGTCTGCATCTCGTGGTTCATGAAGAAGCCCATCGAGGTCCAGACCTGCGGGTCCAGCACGTCGTGCAGGCTGTAGAGGTCCTTGGAAGCGACCGGCGCGCCGTTGACGCCGCCGCCCGGCGGACGCTCGTAGCCCCGGTGCGACGAGGCCTTCAGGCTGGGCGAGTACTTGTAGTTGTTGTCCAGCAGGCCCCAGCCCTTCATGGCCTCCAGCAGCTTGTCGCGATCCTCGGCGGTGACGGTGTCGTCCAGCGCCTTGGCGTTGACCGACTTGGCCAGCAGCTCGGCGATATTGCCCTCGAAGTCGGCGGCGGCGGCGTTGAAGCGCACCGGCTTGCCGCCGAAGGCCTGGGACGAGTGGACCCAGCCGGAGTGGTTGAACTGGATGAACGGCTCCAGCGCCACGCCGAACGCCTTGCAGTAGTGAAGCAAGGTGCGGTGGTGGTGCGGGATCCGCCAGGGACCGGGGTTCAGGTAGTTGCCGGGCGAGAAGGCGACCTTCTGGGTCGCGCCGCCCAGCTCGGTGTAGGTGTCGCCGCCCCGCAGCGACCAGTTGCGGCCGCCGGGACGGTTCTGGAACTCCAGGATCTGAACCTTGTAGCCGGCCTTGCGCAGCTCATAGGCGGCCAGCATGCCGGCCAGGCCCGCGCCCAGCACGATGACGCTGGCGCCCGGGCGCGCGCCTTGCAGGTTCGGCGGGCCGTGGAACTGAGTCTCGGCCGCGTGGCCCAGCGTGGTCATCGCCTGATAGAGCGCCGCCGTCCCGCCGACCTTGGCGATGGCGGACAGAAGCTGGCGCCGCGTCGGCGCCCTGACACCCATGTCCATGTAAGCTCTTCCCCTCACGCGCCGCCGAATTCGGCGTGCGGATGAAAGGGCTATCAGCCGTCGCGCCCGCGGCGAGGGCTGGCTGGCCATCAAGCCGAACGATGCGGCCAAGGCTCCGATTTATCGGCGCCCGGACGGCTTGGCTGCGCGGGAACTGTGCAGCCTCAGGACCCCACCACCCGCAGCGACGGCCGCTGGTCGGACAGCCGCTCGAGCGGGACGACGAAGAAGAAGCTGGAGCCCTGCCCCGGCTCTGAGCGCACGTCGATCGATCCCCCCATCAGCTCGATCAGCTCGCGGCAAATCGACAGCCCCAGACCCGCGCCCTCATGCGACCGGGTCGTGGAGGAGTCGGCCTGCGAGAAGCGCCGAAACAAGCGGGGCAGCGATTGCGACGCGATGCCCGGACCGGTGTCCTCGACTTCGAAGCGCAAGCCCTTGGTCAGAGGACGAACGCGCACCGTCACGCCGCCGACCTCGGTGAACTTGATGGCGTTGGCCACCAGGTTGCCCAGCACCTGACGCAGCCGTATGGGGTCACCCGCCCACCGTCCGCGCGCCTCGGCCGCGACATCCACCTTCAGAGCGAGGTTCTTGGCCGCGGCCGCACCCGAGAAGGCCGAGCAGGCCGCGTCGACCATCTCGACCAGATCGAAGGGCTGATCGCGCAAGCGCATCGCGCGGCGCTCCAGCCGGGCGACATCGAGGATGTCGTTGAGCAGCGCCATCAGCGAACGCGCCGACTCTTCCAGAATGCGCAGGCGTCGGGCCTGGGGCTCGCTCAACGCATCGGCCGACATGACCTGGGCCATGCCCAGCACACCGTTCAGCGGCGTGCGAATCTCGTGGCTCATATTGGCCAGGAACAGCGTCTTGGCGGCGTTCGCGGCCTCGGCCTCTTCCTTGGCGGCGATCAGCTGGCGACGGCTTTCGCGGATCTGGTCCAGCGCCTCCATGACGCGCCGAAGCAGGAAGAAGGCGGCCAGGCTCATCACCAGGAAGCCGAGCGCGAGCCAGGGCGCCAGGCTCTTGATCAGGGACAGGCCCGGATCGGCGGCGTCCCACGACAACACCCCGATCGGCCGCCCGTTGATATCGGCGAGCTGCACGCGAGGCTTGAGGCCGGGAGGCGCGGCGAGCAGTTTGAGGTCCTCGAGGCCCAGGTCGCCGGCGAAGCGGCCGACGAAGCGCCCATCCATCCGCCGAGCGGCGACGACCACCGCCGACGGGCCGGCATAGGCGTCGGCGACCGCCCGGCTTTCGGGGGTCACGGACGCGAAAGCCACCAGATAGACCGCTCCGTCGACCTTCATCAGCCCCGTACGGGTCACCTCGGCGCCGGTGCTCAGGCGGCCCTTGGACAGGACGGCGGCGGCGTCCTTGGCCACCTGGGCGGCGATCGGCGCGGCCTGGGCCGGGAAGCCGCCCAACGCCCGCGCGTCGCCGCGCTTGCCGTCCCTCGACGCGTAGATCACCCTGCCGTCGCGCAGGACGAAGGCCACGTCGTGCTCGAACTGCTCCTTGTAGTAGGCGCCGAAATTGATGTCGGCCCAGGGCGCGTCGACCTTGGCCCCCATGGCGGTGTAGGCCGCGTCCCAAACGGTGGCCGAGGTCAGCTCGCGCGTCATGCGCTCCAGCGAAACCTCGATCGAGCGGCGGACAAGGCGGATCTCATCCCGCGCCTCGATGCGGTCCAGGGTGCGCGCCGTCAGGACCATCAGGCCCAGACCGCCAAGAATCGACACCACCACCAGAACGGCGACAGCGGCGACCATCCCCTGGATCAATCGCATCGGCCGCTTGAAAGGCCGGCGGGAAAAAGAAGACTTCCGCATCATCACCCACGCCTACGCCGCTAGGGATAGCGAAGCGTAAAACGCGGCTTTTGGCCACATGCGCCGTCCGCCGCGGTCTCTCGCCAGGCGAAGCGTTGGATCAATCCACCGCCAGCATGCCTTCCAGCTTCAGGCGGAAGATCAGCACGCTGTCGGGCGGAATCTCGCCCATGTCGCGCGAGCCGTAGCCGAGCTCGGCGGGGATGTAGAGCGTCCACTCGTCGCCCACATGCATCAGCGGCAGGGCGTCCAGCCAACCCTGGATCAGGCCGTCGGCGGGCATGATCGCCGCCTTGCCGCGCGCGAAGCTGCTGTCGAACACGGTCCCGTTCAGCAGCTTGCCCTCGTAGTTGACCTTGATGATGTCGCCCAGCTTCGGCGAGGGGCCGGTCTTGGGGCCGCTGGTCACGACCTTGTATTGCAGGCCGGACGGCAGGGTGACGACGCCCGGGGCCTTGGCGTTCTTCTCTAGGAAGGCCTTGCCGGCGACGGCGGCGGCCGAGGGCCCGGCGTTCAGTTGCGGCGGCGGCGAGGGCTGAGGGGTCTGGGCGTGGGCGGCGCCGGCGACGAGCGCGGCGGCGAGGGCCAGGGGAGCGAGAAGGCGCATGGGGACTTTCGGGACTCATTGGTCGGTGTCGATCAGCGACACCCTAGCGGGGGTTCACCCGAACTTCGCGGCGAAATTTGGGGGAGGACGTAAGCGCCCCCTC
Source organism: Caulobacter segnis (assembly GCF_031454995.1). Taxonomy (GTDB): domain Bacteria; phylum Pseudomonadota; class Alphaproteobacteria; order Caulobacterales; family Caulobacteraceae; genus Caulobacter; species Caulobacter segnis_E. The sequence continues at coordinate 96,209 of NZ_JAVDRV010000001.1, forward strand.
CGTCACGCCGCCTTCGGCGTCGCGCCACCTCCCCCGCTTCGCGAGGGAGGAGGACGAGTCATCCTCCCCCGTGCAAACGGGGGAGGTGGATCGCCGCGGATACGCGGCGAGACGGAGGGGGCGCTCTACCTACCGCTCCGCCCCGTGGGCATAGACGCCCAGCATGGTCCCGACGAAGCCGCCGGCGACCTTGGTGCTCAGAGAGGTCCCGTCGGCGCCGGCCTTCAGCGTTTCCCACTTCCCGGGCGCGGTCCCGTAGGCGAAGTCCAGCGCCCCCGCCTTGACGTCGATCTTCAGGTTCAGCGGTTGACCGTTCTTGAGGGAAACCGGCTTTTCAGCCACCACGACGCCGTCCACCGGGTCGTCCTTGCCGGTGCGCTTCTCGACCCGCACCAGCGTCTTGCCGCCGTCGCGGACCAGGCCCACGAACCAGTAGAAGTCGTCGGACTGCAGGGCCACCAGGCCCGCCTTGTCGCCGTCGGCCTTGGGCGTGAAGCGCACGGTGGTCGAGGCGGTGGCGTTCATGTGCTGCTGGCGGCGCGCCCAGATCGAGGGCTGCTGCTGGCCGCCCAGCTTGTCCTCGCGGGCTTCCAGATTCAGCGTCCCGCCCTTCACCGACCACCAGCGCGAGGTCGGGATGCGCATGGTCATCCAGCCAGGGGGCAGTTCGGGGCCCGCGAAGCTCTCGGCGGCCTTGAACGGACCCGAGGTCGGCGGGGCCGGCGTTTTCGGCAGCTTCGGCGCGTCGGCGACGTAGGGGATGGTCTTGCCGTTCTCCAGGATCACCGGCCAGCCGTCCTTCCACTCGACGGGCAGCAGGAAGGTCTCGCGGCCGGTGTTGTAGAGGTCGTCGCCATAGGGCCGCACGGCCAGGAAGGTCGCCCACCACTTGCCGTCCGGCGTGTCGACGATGTCGGCGTGGCCGGCCGAGGTGATCGGCAGCGGCCGGTCCTTGGGCAGGCCGCGCTGGGTCAGGATCGGGTTCTTCTCATAGGGGATGTACGGACCGGTCACCGCCTTGGCGCGCAGCACCACCTGGCTGTGGCCCTCGGCCGTGCCGCCCTCGGCGGCGGTCAGATAGTACCAGCCGTCCTTCTTCAGGATGTGCGGCCCCTCGGGCCAGATCGGCTTGGTCGAGGGATCCACGCCCTTGTCCAGCAGCACCGTGCGCGGGCCGATCGTCTTTTGGCTCTTGGGGTCGTACTCCTGGATCCAGATGGCGCGGTGGCCGCGGTATTCGGCGGGCCCGGGCGGTTCCTCGTTGTTGACGATCCAGCCGCGGCCGTCGTCGTCGAAGAACAGCGAAGCGTCGATGCCGCCCACCTGTGGCAGCCACACCGGATCCGACCACGGCCCCTTCGGGTCCTTGGCGGTGATCAGGAAATTGCCGCCGCAGTCGACGCAGGTGTTGAGGATGTAGAACAGGCCGTCGTGGTGGGTGATGGCCGGCGCGAACACCGCCCGCGACAGGCCCAGGCGCTTGAAGTCCAGCATGCCCGGCCGATCGATGGCGTTGCCGATCTGGGTCCAGTTGACCAGGTCGGTCGAGTGGTGGATCGGCAGGCCCGGGAACCAGGCGAAGGTCGAGTTGACCAGGTAATAGTCACCTCCCACCCGCGTGACGCTGGGGTCGGGGTAAAAGCCCTGCACGACCGGATTACGGTACTGGCCGGGGCCCACCTTGATCGCGTCGGACGGGTCGCTGCCCTGATAGACGAAGTTGCTGAAGGCGGCGGTGTTGGGCGCGGCGTTCGCGGCCAGCAGGGCCAGGGCTACGGTCAGTCTGATCATCCGCCTATTCCTTCAACAGTATAAAATGACGTGTCATCCCGGAAGCCTCGCAGAGGCTATCCGGGACCCAGGGAGTGCGGGAACGCCGCGCTTGCGGCCCCTGGGTCCCGGCTCTTCGCTTCGCTGCGGCCGGGATGACACGGATGTTTGGTGCGAGACCCCTACCGCGCCGGCGCGGCCCGCAGCGCGGCGGCCACGGCCCCGCGCAGGGGCTTGGGCTTGTAGTCGTCGTCGTAGAGGGTCGGGCGCTTGGGTTTCTTGTCCTCGCGCAGCCATTGGCCCTGCAGCCACGAGTACTTGTCGATCATGCCCCAGGCCAAAACCTCCTTGGTCTGGCGGTAGCTGAGCACCTGGTCGAGGAAGGCCTTGGCGTAGGCCGCCACCGCCGCGTCGCGCGGCGCGAACTCGGCCGGCAGGCCCTTGTCGTGGACGTCGAACTCGGTGACCAGCAGGTCGTAGCCCATGCCGGTGACGTCGTTCAGGAACGCCGTCCACTCCTTCTCCTGCGGCTTGCCAAAGCCGGTGAAACTATCTGCATTTTCCGCCCCGATGTGGCTCTGGATGCCCAGGGCGTCGACGGGCGTGCCGCGCTTCTTGAAGCCTTCCAGCAGCTTGAGCACGCCGTAGCGATGCTTCTCGTTGCCGACCTGCTGGCTCATGTAGTCGTTATAGACGAGGCGGGCCTTGGGCGCGGCCTGGCGGGCGACGTGGAAGGAGAGGTCCAGCACCTCCTCCTTGCCCATGGCGTCGGACAGGAAGGTCGAGCGGATCGAGCCGTCCTTGGGATCGACCGTCTCGTTGACCACGTCCCACGAGATCATCTGCGGATAGCGCTGGCACAGGGCCTGGATGTGCTCGGTGACCATCTTGGCCGCCGCCTGGGCGGGCTTGGCGCCGAAATCATAGGTCTTGGTCCAGGCCGGGAACCACTGCGGGTGGTGCCACAGCAGGGTGTGGCCGCGCAGGGCCTGGCCGTTCTCCTTGGCGAAGGCGGCGATGCGGTCGGCGCGGCTGAAGTCGAAGGCCTCAGGCCCGGCCAGGCGGACCACGTACCACTTCAGCTCGTTCTCGGGGACCAGCACCCCGCACTCGCGGGCCAGGATGGCGCGGTAGCGAGCGTCCTCGAACGGGCCGGTGGTCGCGCCGGGGGGGCCGGCCGGGACCGCCGAGCCGAAGTAGAGGCCCTTGGCCTGGGCCAGATCACGCAGCGGCGTCTCGTCGGCGAAGGCGCGGGGCGCGGCCAGGCTGGCGGCTGCCGCGGCGGCGAGTCCCAGGGCCTGTCGTCGCGTGGGGTCGATCGTGTTCGAAGCCATGGGCGCCTCCCGCTTATCGGCAGCTCGTTACCGCTACCATTTTGCAGGCAGATCACCCTAGGCCGGCGATGGGGTCAACCCATTAGAGCGCGCCTTTCCACACCTGCACCAACAGCCATGTCATCCCGGCCGAAGCGGAGCGGAGAGCCGGGACCCAGGGGGTGCGGGAACTCAGCGCTTGTCGCCCCTGGGTCCCGGATAAGCGCTGCGCGCTTTCCGGGATGACACGGGAGTTGGTGGCTGGAGTTTTACTTCCCCGTCACCGACAGCACGGCCAGGGTCATGGCCTCGACGCCCGTGCGGATGCTGGGCTCGGGCGTGGGGGCGAAGAACGGCGAGTGGTTGCTGGGCAGCGCCTTGCCCTCGGCCTTGGCCTTCTCGACCGTCGCGCGGTCGAAGCCGCCGATGCCGAAATACAGCGACGGCACGCCGGCGATGACGAACTCCGAATAGTCCTCCGACGCCGAGCCGGGCTTGGTCTGGGCCACCGCGCGGGCGCCGAAGGCGGCCTTGAACACCGCCGCCGTCCGATCGGTCAGGGTCTGGTCGTTGACCACCATCTTGCCGCCGGGGTTCAGCTTGACGTCGGCGGGCGGCGCGCCGGCCATGTCGACCACCGCCTTGGCCGTGCGCTTGACCCCGTCGAGGATCTTCTCGCGCACGGCGTCGTCCTGGGTGCGGACCGTGCCGCGCACCCGGGCCATGTCGGGGATGATGTTGCCGGCGCTGCCCGCCTGGATCGAGCCGATCGTGACGACGCCGAACGCCGAAGGGTCCTTCTCGCGGCTGATCACGCTCTGGACGTCGACGGTGAAGCGGGCGGCCATCATCACCGGATCGATCGTCGTCGACGGCATCGAGCCGTGGCCGCCGCGGCCGTTGAAGGTGATGTCGAGGCCGTCCGAGGTCGAGCTGATCACGCCGGCCTTATAATAGACCTCGCCGGCCACGCCGTTGCCCACGTGCAGGGCGAAGCCGTAGTCGGGCTTGCCGCCGATCTTGTCCCACAGCCCGTCGGTCAGCATGGCCTTGGCGCCGCCGATGACCTCCTCGGCCGGCTGCGCGACGAAGACCAGCGTGCCCTTCCACTTGGACTTCATGGCCACCAGCTGGCGGGCGGTCCCCAGCCAGGCGGCCATGTGGATGTCGTGGCCGCAGGAATGGGCGACGAAGGTCTGGCCGTCGCGCCAGGTCGCGGTCGCCCGGCTGGCGTAGGGCAGGCCCGACTTCTCCTCCATGGGCAGGCCGTCCATCTCGGTGCGGATCAGGACCTTGGGGCCCTCCCCGTTCTTGAGGACCGCCACCACGCCGGTCTTGCCGACACCCTCGGTGACGGTGAAGCCGAGAGCCCGCATCTCGGCCGCCAGGGTCTTGGCGGTCTGGACCTCCTGGAAGGCCAGCTCGGGATGGGCGTGGATCGTCTTGTAGACCGCCTCCAGCGCCGGATAGTCGCGGTCCAGCTGGGCGTCGATGACCTTCAACGTCGCCGGCGCGTTCTTGACCGCCATTTGGGGCGCGGCCTGGGCGCTGGCGGCGAGAACGAGGGCCAAGGCGGCGGCGGCGAACAGGGGCTTCATGGGACTCTCAAGCGAATGGCGTCGCTTAAGATGACGCATGGCGGACGCTGATCCGCCACCCTTATCGTCATCCCGCGCTTTATGCGCGGGACCCATTTATCCGCCGCACGGGCAGCGAAAACCCATCAGCGCACTTGCGAGCTGAACCATGGGTCCCGCGCATAAAGCGCGGGATGACGGTGGTTTATTAGGAGCCCCCTACTGACCGTTCCCCGGCGCCCAGCGGAACTTCAGGCCCTGATAGTACTCCAGCGGTTTTTCCGGAGGCTTCTCCCCCGCCGGCAGCGCGCGCTTGGAGAAGGTCTGGAACCAGGCGATCGAGGCGTCGCGCCACCACTGGGCCTCGTGGCGCTGGATCTTCAGGAAGTCGGCGACCTCGGCGTGGCGCGGGGCGTCGACATACGGCGCCAGGCTGGCCCACGCGCGGTTCATGCCGTCGACGTACGAGACGCCGCGCGAGTAGTGCTTGACCATGCCGTCCCACAGGGTGTCGCCGGACTTCAGGCGATAGTCCCAGGGCAGGTGGTGGAACCACAGCAGGTCCTTCTCGTCGACGCACTTGAGGTCGGCGAAGCAGGCCCCGACCGGCGGCGCGTACTGGCTGGTCGCGTCGCTGCCGGTCGGCGTGCGGTCGAAGCCGATGCCGTCGGCGCTGGCCTTGGCGTAGTAGACGCTGGTCCAGTCGGCGCGCGGACCGCCCGACACCCAGGGACCGGGACCGTAGTGGTGGCCCTCGCCCATCTGGTGGTGCAGGCCCAGCGGGGTCATGTAGTCCACCGCCGCCTCGCGCGAGCCCATCATCATGTCCACGGCGGGCTTCACGAAGCGCTCGTCGTTGGTGAAGGTCATCTTGGCCCAGTCGCGGGCGATGGCGCGGGTGTCGGCCTCCGGATCCCAGGCCAGGCGGCCGAAGACGTACCAGTTGGCCTGGTCGAACTGCGAGCCGCTCCAGTTGCGGTCGGAGCCGATGTTGGCCACGCCCGCCATCACCGTCAGCTTACGGCCGTCCAGCTGGCCGTCGACCACCTTGGCCACCGTCGAGCCCTTGCCCTTGACCATGGTGTCGGCCTTCAGGGTCTCCTCGAATAGCGGGCCCAGATAGACGAGGTGGGTGGCGAAGCCGAGGTATTCCTTGGTGATCTGGAACTCCATGCCGATGTTGCTCTTGGGCATGGCCCCGAACAGCGGGTGGAAGGGCTCGCGCGGCTGGAAGTCGATCGCGCCGTTCTTGACCTGGATGACCACGTTGTCGGCGAACTGGCCGTCGAACGCCTTGAACTCGGTATAGCCCTGCTTGGCGCGGTCGTCCGGCTGCTCGTGCGAGTAGACGAAGGCGCGCCAGATCACGACGCCGCCGTGCGGGCCCACGGCCTGCGCCAGCATGTTCGCGCCGTCGACATGGGTGCGGCCGTAGTCCTGCGGACCCGGCTGGCCTTCGGAATTGGCCTTCACCAGGAAGCCGCCGAAGTCGGGAATCTCTTTGTAGATCTCGTCGGCCTTGGCCTTCCAGAAAGCGCGGACGGCCGGGTCCAGCGGGTCGGCGGTCTTCAGGCCGCCGATCTCGATCGGGGCCGAGAAGCGGGCCGACAGATAGACCTTGATGCCGTAGGGGCGGAAGGTGTCGGCCAGGGCCGCGGCCTTGTCGATGAAGGGCGCGGTCAGGCTGTCGGCCTTGGCGTTGACGTTGTTCAGCACCGCGCCATTGATGCCAATAGAAGCGTTGGCGCGGGCGTAGTCGACCATGCGTGGGTCAACGTGGTCGGGCAGCTTCCACCAGTCGAAGATCGACTGGCCCGAATAGCCGCGCTCGACCGTGCGGTTCAGGTTGTCCCAGTGGTTGAGCATGCGCAGCTTGACCTTGGGCGCGCTGGCGAGGTCGAGGCTAGCGACCGGCTGGCGGGTCTGGATCAGCTCCAGATAGCGGAACACGCCATACAGCACGCCGATGTCGCGGTTGGCGGCGATCACCGTGGTCGCCTTGCCGTTCACCGGCAGGGTGCGGATCAGATAGCCGTCCTCGCCCAGGGCCTTCAGCGGCAGGTTCAGCTTGGCGATCGCGGGATCGGAGGCCGCGCCCAGCAGGATGACGCCGTCGCGCGTCCCGGCGGCGGCCTCGGCCGGCTTGCCGACGAGGCCAGTCAGGCCCCGCTCCAGCTCGGCGCGGGCGACCTTGATCGTGGGCGCGTCGCGGGTCGGGGCGATGGCGGCGGCGCGGGCGGCGTAGGCGCCCTTGGCCGAGGCCTCGACCGGCTTGTAGCGCAGCCACAGGTCATAGCCGTCCTCGGCGCGCGCGGCCGGAGCGGCGAGCAACAGCAAAACAGCCGCGAAAGCCATCAAACGCATCATCGTTTCCTACCCTAATCCCGGCTCTTATGACCTTCCGAACCCGGAAAGACGCGAGAACTCAAGCGTCTTCGGAGGTCCGGTCTTGTAGTCTTAGAGGTCAGACCACTGGGTTGACAACCTTTATGGTACCGGTACATCGATAAGCCAGGGAGGAAGTCTTGGATAGCTGGCGCGGCTTGCGCCTGGCGTCCCGTGCTTTCGGCCCAACCCTTTCACGCCCCCGCGGCCAGCCGAAGCGCCCCATGCCCAAGATCATCGCCGCCAAGACCATCGTCACCTGCCCGGGGCGCAACTTCGTCACGCTGAAGATCATGACCAGCGACGGCGTCTACGGCATCGGCGACGCCACGCTGAACGGCCGCGAGCTGGCGGTCGAGGCCTATCTCTCCCAGCACGTCATCCCCTGCCTGATCGGCCGCGACGCCCACCAGATCGAGGACATCTGGCAGTACCTCTATCGCGGCGCCTACTGGCGTCGGGGCCCGGTGACCATGGCCGCGATCGCCGCGGTCGACATGGCGCTGTGGGATATCAAGGGCAAGATCGCCGGCCTGCCGGTCTACCAGCTGCTGGGCGGCGCCTGCCGCTCGGGCGTGATGGTCTATGGCCACGCCAACGGCGAGACGATCGAGGAGACCCTCGACAACGCCGCCCACTACGCCGAGCAGGGCTACAAGGCCATCCGGCTACAGACGGGCGTTCCCGGGATGCCCGGCGCCTACGGCGTCTCCAAGGACAAGATGTTCTACGAGCCGGCCGACAGCGACCTGCCCAAGGAGACCATCTGGTCGACCGAGCGCTATCTGCGCGGCGCCCCCGCCCTGTTCGAGGCCGCTCGGGCGCGGCTGGGCGATGACCTGCACCTGCTGCACGATGTCCATCACCGCCTGACCCCGATCGAGGCCGGGCGCCTGGGCAAGGATCTGGAGCCCTACCGCCTGTTCTGGATGGAGGACGCCACGCCGGCCGAGAACCAGGCCAGCTTCCGGATCATCCGCCAGCACACGACGACGCCGCTGGCCGTGGGCGAGATCTTCAACTCGATCTGGGACTGCAAGCAGCTGATCGAGGAACAGCTGATCGACTACATCCGCGCCACGGCGGTGCACGCCGGCGGGATCACCCACCTGAAGAAGCTGGCCGCCTTCGCCGACCTGCACCACGTGCGCACCGGCTGCCACGGCGCCACGGACCTGTCGCCCGTCTGCATGGGCGCGGCCCTGCACTTCGACCTGTCGATCCCGAACTTCGGGGTCCAGGAGTACATGCGACACACCCCCGAGACCGACGCGGTCTTCCCCCACGCCTACACCTTCAAGGACGGGATGCTGCACCCCGGCGACGCGCCGGGCCTGGGCGTCGACATCGACGAGGCGCTGGCCGCCAACTACCCCTACAAGCGCGCCTATCTTCCGGTCGCCCGCCGCCTCGACGGTTCGATGCACGATTGGTGATCAGGGCGGCGGGAGCCTGTCAGGAGAAAACACGCCAAGCGTCGCCATGGTCCGTGTTAGAATCCGGACCTAGAGCCCGCCGCTTGTGATGGAACCATCACAAGCGGATAAACAGGCTCTAATTTCTGGTGATCGAGAGCGTGGCGGCCGCCGAAACCGCTTACACTTTCGGCTGCCACGCTCTCCACACCCCAGCGTCTTTCGGGCCCCTTCGCCGACCATGTCAGACAACGTCAAGCTCTACCGCAAGATCGCCGACACCGTGGCCGAGGCCATCGAGGCGGGGCAGTACCGGATCGGCGACCGCCTGCCGACCGAGCGGGAGTTGGCCGAGCAGTTCGGCGTTTCCCGCCCCACCCTGCGCGAGGCGATGATCGCGCTGGAAATGCTGGGCATGATCGAGGCTCGGCATGGCCTGGGCATCTATGTCACCGGCAATATCCGCCCGATCGCGCCCTCGGCCGACATCGACTTCGAGATCGGCGCCTTCGAGCTGATCGAGGCCCGCCGGCTGTTCGAGGGCGAGGCCGCCGCCCTGGCCGCCACCTCGATCTCCGACGAGCAGATCGACGAGCTGGAGACCCTTCTGCAACGGATGCACGAGGAGGAGGAGATCCGGGGCGAGGACGCCGACCGCGAGTTCCATCTGACCATCGCCCGGGCCACCGGCAACGGCGCGATCATCGCCACGATCGAGAACCTGTGGGACTGGCGCAACCGCTCGCCCCTGGCCCGCAACATCCTGACCCGCGCCCGCGGCATGGGCCTGGAGCCGCGCATCGTCGAGCACCGCCGCGTGGTCGACGCCCTGAAGGCCCGCGACTCCGCCGCCGCTCGCCAGGCCATGCGCGACCACCTGGAACGCGTCATCGACCACCTGCTCCACGCCACCGAGACCGAAGCGGTCCAGAAAGCCCAACAGGAAACCAAGGCCCGCCGCAGCGCGATCGCGAAGCGGGTGGCGATCTAGGGGCGAAGAACGCCCCCTCCGTCACGTCGCCTATCGGCGCCGCGCCACCTCCCCCGCAAGCGGGGCAGGATGGCGGTCACCCTCCTCACCCGTGCAACGGGGGAGGTGGCGCGATGCGAAGCATCGTGACGGAGGGGGCGCAAAGGCGCATGCTCAACCCATGCGATCATTAAGCCGGGCCCACACGCGCGCGAAGTCGCTACGTCGCGAGATGACGCCGCCCGAGGTCATACTCTGGGTTCGCCTCCGCGCGCGACAGCCCGGCGGACCTCGCATCCGGCGCCAGCACCCGATCGGCCCCTACATCGCTGACTTCTACTGTTCGGAAGCCCGACTGGTGATCGAGATCGACGGCTGGGGCCACAACATGGGCGGTCGGGGCGCTCGGGATGAGCGGCGCGACGCGTGGATGCTGGACCAAGGACTCGAGATCCTGCGCTACGCCGCTGATGACGTCATGCGCGATCCGACAAGCGTCGCGGATGGCATTTGGGATACCTGCATGGACCTGATGAGGCAACGCGCGGCGAAGAACGCCCCCTCCGTCACGTCGCCTATCGGCGCCGCGCCACCTCCCCCGCAAGCGGGGCAGGAGGGGTAAAGCCGCTTCCTCCTCACCCGTGCAACGGGGGAGGTGGCGCGATGCGAAGCATCGTGACGGAGGGGGCGTCTCATGCCACAGCTTGCCCATGCGCCTGCCCCCCCTGAAACCTGATTCCGACCAGATGCTGCACCTCGACGCCCTGCGGATCGTCGGGGCGGTCATGATCGTGGTGTTCCACTTCAACCGGTTCATCAACCTGGACGGCCACTGGCAGTGGGCGGACGATACGATCAAGAGCTTCAGCCTGATCGTGGACCTGTTCTTCCTGATCTCCGGCTATGTGATGGCGGCGATCTATACCGGGCGGCTGACGACCTTCGCCAAGTACCGGGACTTCCTGCAAAAGCGCGTGGCGCGGCTGGGGCCGCTGCACTGGCTGACCATGCTGGTGTTCATCGCCGTGGCCGCCGCCGGCGCGGCCGGCTGGATCCAGGACCGCGACCCGCGCCGCTATGACGTGGCCTGCATCGTCCCCAATATCCTGTTCGTCCACGCCTGGGGCGTCTGCCATTCCCAGACCTGGAACTTCGTCAGCTGGGCGATCAGCGCCGAGATGGGGATGTACCTGATCCTGCCGCTGCTGTTCGTGCTGACCGCGCGCGGCCCGTGGGTCACCCTGGCGGTGGCCCTGCTGTCGATCGTGGTCATGCTGCAGACCCCGCACGGCGACCGCCCCTTCCACCAGTGGACCTGGGACTATGGCGTGCTGCGCGCGGTTCCCGGCTTCCTGATCGGCATGGCCGCCTTCCAGCTGCGAGGGCCGCTGGCCAAGATCCCGCGCCCGAACCTGCTGATGTGGCTGCTGCTGGGCGCCTATCTGGTCGCCTCGTGGGCGGGGACGCCGCGCACGGCCCTGCTGTTCGTCGTCTACGCCATTGGCCTGCTGGGCGTGGCCGCCGACGCCAAGGGCGTTCAGGGCGGCGTCAGCCAGCGCCTGGCCCCCTGGGCCCAGCTGTCGTTCAGCCTGTACCTGCTGCACCCGATCGCCCTGAAGATGGGGCTGGCCTGGGTGGGCCTGGGGATGTGGAACCTGAACGGCGACCTGATGCGCCTGTGGGTCCTGTTCTGGGTCGTGGCCCTGTTCCCGATCGCCTATCTGTCGCTGGTGCTGTTCGAGCGCCCGGCGCGGGACTGGATGGCGGGGCTGGGGAAGAAGCGGGCGGCCTGAGCGCCCCCTCCGTCTCGCCGCGTATTCGCGACGAGCCACCTCCCCCGCATGCGGGTGAGGATGAACTGTCGTCCTCCTCACCCGTGCAACGGGGGAGGTGGCGCGATGCGAAGCATCGTGACGGAGGGGGCGCTCTAGGCGCGCGCCACCCCATCCACCCACGCCGGCAGCTCGCCGATACTGCCCAGCTCGACATAGCGGGGATGGTCCGCCGGCGCGTCGGCGGCCTCGTGCGACCAGACCAGCGGGTACGGGATCAGGGCGCCCCAGCAGCCGGCCTCCAGCGCGGGCAGGATGTCGGACTTCATCGAGTTGCCGGCCATCACGGCCTGCGCCGCGCCCGTGCCGTAGCGGTCGAACACCCGGCGGTAGGTGCCCACGTCCTTCTCGGAGACGATCTCGACGGCCACGAAGTAGTCGCCCAGGCCCGAGGAGGCCAGCTTCTGCTCCTGGTGCAGCAGGTCGCCCTTGGTGATCAGGATCAGGCGGTAGCGCTTGGAAAGCTCGGCCAGGGCGTTCTCGACGCCGGGCAGAGGCTCGATCGGCTCGGTCAGCATCTCGCGGCCGACGGCCAGGATCTCGCGGATCACGCGGGTGTCGACGCGGCCGTCGGTGACCTCCAGCGCCGTCTCGATCATCGACAGGGTGAAGCCCTTGGCCCCGTAGCCATAGACGCGAAGGTTACGCTTCTCGACGGCCGTCAGCTGGGCCTCGATCTTGTCGGGATCGCCGTGCTCGGACAGCAGGTCCAGGAAGCGCTGGTGGGAGAGACGGAACAGGCTCTCGCAGTGCCAGAGGGTGTCGTCGGCGTCGACGCCGACGGTAGTTATTGTATTCATTAATTTTTTATCGTTCTCGCCGCGCCGACTTGGCGGAAAAATCAGGCAACTTGCCTGACTTCGCTTCTCGCGCCGATAGACGGCCTTTTCTCGGTCGTAGAATTAGCAGGATCGGACGCGGTCAGCGAGATGCATCGTCGATCGAAAGGGGCAGAATTAGATTCCGATGGGCGACAAGTCGAAGAAGGGATGCCCTCCCTCACCGGCCTCCGCGCGGCTTAGAATTTTGTCCTCGTAATTTCTCGCCACGTTCATCCTCACGCCTCGATAGCGAATGCCATGCAGGATGTTTGTGCAGGCCACGGGACTTCCGTGCGGGATGCGACAATAGCTGTCGACCGAAAGCATGACAGCGCCAGGGAGCAGACCGTCATCATCCTTTTCCGTCGCCTCGGCAGCCATAATCGCGAACAGGTGGTCGACGTCTTCAAGCGTCATGGCGCTCGGCTAAGGCGATTCTCGCGGTCGCTTCCTCAGCTTCGCGCCTCATGCACAACTATCGATCTTGGCGCCAACCGCGGTTCAATGCCGCCCCTCTTTGCAGGCGCCATGTCATTCAACTTAGATGGCGGTCGCGAACAGCTGCCGGATCTGGTGAACTGCGCCCCTGCGACAGCCGAGACACGTTCAGGTCGCCGGGCCCGTGCGGACAATCCTGGTCCGCACGGGCCCGGCGCATCTGAGATCGCTGCCAGATCATCACCGCCGTCTCGCCGTCCTCGTCGGGCAGGAGGACCATCGAGATAGGCGCGGGAAAGAGAGGATCGTCTAGGTCCACTCGAACCATCGGGCGTGACGGCCGAGAGCGCGAATTGGCCTCCCAGGCGTCGCCGACATGCGACCACCCCACCATGACGCGAAAGGCCGGCGCGTTGGGGTGCGTCCGATCATCGTTAGGTTTTAGCCGCAGGCGAACATCGAGCGTCAGGGTCCGTAGGTCACCTTCCCATCCGCCTGAGCGGCTGCGCCGAAAATGGCCGATCAGCGACATGTCAGCCTGCCTTGGCCTTCGAGGCCTTCAAAACCCTGGCGAACTCGCGATCGCCCTCGATGTAGTCGGCCAGTATGTGCGGCGCGATGTCCGCGGCGCTGACCACCTGGCCGGTCTGGGCCGAGTGCCGTTCGGCATAGAGCCTCAGACGCTCGTCCAGTTCGGGCCAGAGGCTCAGGGTAAGCTTGCTGGGCGTGCGGTTGGGCAGCTTGCCCAGGCGAAGATCGGGCATTGGGTATCTCCTCTAGGACGGGCGCCAGGGGCGCAGCACGAGATCCTTGTGAACGATGACCTTCAGCGGCCACCCCGGTCGGACCCTCAGGGTCGGCTGGACGTCGAGCCGCCGGCTGACGATCTGCTGGCCAGCCTGGCTGATCGATTGTTGGGTCGAACGCTGAAGCGCGCGAACAAGGTCGCCGTCGTCATCCAACGAGAGCTCCGATCCAACGCCCAGCAGTGTCGACATCCCCACGCCTTGCAAAAGCCGCCAGGTGTGGAAGTCGACCCGGTCTCGAAGCCCCGCATAGCCGCGGGTGTCACTAGCCGGCAGGTTGTCGAGCGGCATCGACCAGCCATCGGGCAGAACAAGCCGCCGCCACACGACGAGGGCCCGCTTCTGCCCAAAGGCGACCACGCTGTCGTAGGACCCGATCAGCCGCGCGCCCTGAGGGATCAGCAGGAAGCGTCCTGTCACCGTGTCGTAGACGTTTTGCGTGACCTGGGCGATCACCACCCCCGGCAAGTCGGAATCCAGGCCCGTCACTAGCGCGGCCGAGATCACATCGCCGGCCATGACCTCGTAGGGCGACATCGGCGGCGCGAGGTCGTGGGCGTTTCGCACGACGCCAGCCCCTTGCCCTTCGAGGAAGCCAAGCTTGCCGGCTTGCCTGGCCGTGGTCGTTGTGGCGGTGTTAGCCTCCGCCATCGGCGCCGCCGGCCCGCCTGCAAGTTCCAAAGCCTGGACGGGTGGCTCGCCCCGCGCCGAGGTCTGGATGAGCAAACCAGACGCGCGCGCCTGCAGAGCCTCGGCGGCCAAACGCCCCCGCTCCTGCTCGGCCGCCTGCTGCGCGGGCGTCAAGGTTCGCGACGGCGTCGTGGGCGTCTCGCCGCGCCCCTGCTGTTCGACGATGGCCCGGCCAAGATCGCCCGGCAGCGGCGGTCCAAGCTTCGGCGCTCCAGATTGCGCATAGTCCTTGGGCAGCATCGACAGCGTCTCCTCGCCGCCGTTAGAGGCCAGGGTCGGCTGCGGCTCCCTGGCCTTGGGCGGCGCGGGCGAGGCCGATAGCGCCACCCAGGCCAACACCGACAAGCTCGCCGCGCCCAGGCCGGCGCCGCCGATCAACAGCCAGCGACGAAAGCGCGCGATCGGTCGAGGACGCGCGCGCAACACCAGCGGCTCAGCGGGCGCCTTGCCGCCATCACCGACCGCCTCCTCAGCCCCGGCGCTCATCGCCCGTCTCGCGCGCCGGCCGCGTCGTTGCGGGTTATGCGAACGACCTGCTGGGGCTTTTCGCCCAACCGCAACTCCGCCGCCGCGAAGAGGCGGTCGACCACGTAGCGGGCGCCCTGGACGCGATAGTTGACGAGCTGGTGGTCGCCCAGCGGCCCCACCACGAACAGCGGCGGCGCCTCGCCTTGATCGAGGCGAGCGGGAAACTCGACATAGACCTTCTGGCCGTCGTCGAAGACCTGGACGGGCCGCCAGGGCGGATTGTCCCCTGAGAGGACATAGCGAAATCTGAGCTGATCGACATTCACCGCCGGGCCCGCGGCCCGCTCGGCGCTTGTCGCCGCCTGCCGCTGCAGCGCCAGAAGCTGGTCCTTGGGATAGGTCCAGGACAGGGCGGCCATCGCTGTCGCCTCGGTGCTGACGAGGGACAGGTGGTAGGCGCGGCGATCGGTGGTGATCACCATGTTCGTGGACAGGCCCGCCGAGAAGGGCTTGACCAGCACATGCGCGCGGCGGGCCGCGCCGGCGCCGCTGGCGGTGTCACCGATCACCCAACGCGCCGTGTCGCCAGCCGAGACGGCCAGCAGTTGCTCGCCCGGCTCCAAGCCAATGTCGCTGACATGCTCGGGCGCGGTGAACAGGCGATAGAGCGCCCCTTCGCTCCAGGGATAGACCTGGACCGCGTTGACGTAGCCGGCGCTGGTCGGCTCGCGGATGGCCGCGCGGTTGGCCGCATCGACTCTCGCGATCGGCTTGGCCGCCTCTGGGCGGGTCGAGGGCGGCGCCAGCAACTGCCCCGGCAGGGGCAACGGCCTGGGCGTTTCGACCACAACGATCCGAGGCGGCGGCTCCTCGACGATCCGGGCCGGTTGGAAGGCGGCCGCGTCGAGGGGGATGGCCGGCGGCGGGCGATGATGGGCGCAGGCGCAGAGGCTGGTCCCAACGAGCAGGATGAGCATACGGGTCATGGCTGGGTGGCTCCTTGCGCGGTGAGGCCAGAGGCAGGCGGTGATGTCGGGCTAGTGGCCAGGCGGGCCGTTGACTGCTCGGACCAATCGATGTCGTCGACGAACAGGCCGATCGGATTGCGCTTCAGATCGGCCTTGGACTTGGGTTTGACCCGCCGCAGCGAGACCATCGCGGTCCAGTGGCGGGTCTCGGCCAAGGCACCGCGCTCGAAGGTCTGCTCGATCCAGTCGACGCGGAAGGAGCGGTCGGAGGCGCGCACCACGCTGGTCGGCTGGACCGAGACCGTGCGATCACCGATAGCGGCGAAGGGGTTGGCCCCGCGCGCATAGCCGTCGAGGAACACCCGTCCCCGCGCGGTGACCATGTCGTAAGCGTCCAGCCAGCGCTCGCGCACCACCACCGGATCGGAGGAGAGCGATCGAACATCAACGATGAAGCGCTGCAGCGCGCTGGCCACCACGGCGTCGCCAGGTTCCCAAGTCTGCTCGGCTGGCCCTATGGCCCTGGCATCGCCCAGCCGGTCGATCTCGACGACATAGGGCTCGATACGGCTCTGACCCGACTGCCAGAGATTGCCGGCCACCGAGGCGCCCGCCAGAGCCAGACAGCCAAAGAAGGCCAGCCGCCAATTGTAAGCCGCGGCGCGGGCCGTGCCGATCCGCTCGTCCCAGAGCTGCCCGGCGCGCTGGTATGGCGTCTCGGCAGGCGGGGTAACGCCATAGCGCTGCGGGGATCGCGAGAAGCGCATGGATCATGCCTCCTTGTTGCTGAGATCGGGATTGGCCGCGCCGCCTTGGCGGTCGCCCTCCTTGAGGGCCTGGATCGCGGCGTGGCGGCTGATGTCGGACGCTGGCCGCGCGCGCAGACGCTGCGCCCAGGCCGGCGCCACATCCACCCCCGCGCCGACCGAGGGGGTCGCGGCCTCGGCGCCACCTGTAACCGCGCTGGTTCCACCGCTCCCGCGCCAAGCCGCGACCCGGCCTTGCGCGGCGCTCTGGCCGAGCGCGGTTCTAGCGCGGTCGGCCATGTCGCCGGCGCCCTGGATCGCCGCGCCGCCGGCGGCTCGGGCCACGCCGCCAAGGCCGGCGCCGACACCTGCCGCGCCGGTCGCGCCGCTTGTTGCTTGCGCCAGGCGGTAGGCGGCGCTCGCCCCCGCGCCCATCGCCGTTCCGGCTCGCATCGCGGCCAGGCCGCCGCTGGCGGCCGCGCCGAGCGCGCGCGCGCCCAGGGCCGCGCCGCCGCCCAGCATCAGCGCCGCGCCGGCTGCTGTGCCGACCGCCGCGCCCGCCCCCAGTTGCGGCGCGCCCGAGACGAGCCCGGAGGCGATGCTGGGGCCGAAGATCGACAGGGCCGCCAGCGTCAGAGCCGCCAGGACCAGGGTCATGGCCGCGGCGAGATCGGGGTCTTCGCCCAGCGTGGCGACCAGCGGATCGAAGAAGTTGGCGCCGATGCCCACGATGATGGCCAGGACCATGACCTTGACGCCGCTGCTGACGACGTTGCCCAGCACCCGCTCGGCCAGGAAGCTCGACTTGTTCCAGAAGGCGAAGGGCACCAGCGTAAAGCCCGCAAGGCTCGTCAGCTTGAACTCCAGGATCGTGACCAGGAGTTGGATGGACATCACGAAGAAGGCCAGCACCACCAGGAGCCAGGCGACCATAAGCAGCACGATGGTCAGCAGGTTGACGAAGACCTCCGGAAAGCCAGTCAGTTGGCTGGCCTTGTCGATCAAGGGATGCGCTGCTGAGAACCCGACCCCGGCGATGCGACCAGGCCGCATCAGATCCTCGGCCGAGAGCCCGCCGCCGCCCGCCGTCAGGCCCAGGGTTGAGAACGACTTGAAGACGGTCTCGCTGAGGGTCTGGAAGTTGGTGAGGATGAAGGCGAAGGCGCCGATATAGAGCACCTTCTTGATCAGACGCCCCAGGACATTGTCGTCGCCCTCGCTTAGCCACCACAGCGCCGCGAGCGTCACGTCGAGCGCGATGAGGATGTTGCTCAACGCCCCGACCTTCGGCTGAACCAGCCCAAAGCCGCTGTCGATATAGGCGCCGTAGGCCGCCAGCAGGCGGTCGATGATGTTGAGGTCTGGAGCGACGTCCACGGGCGCGGCCCTTTCCAGGCTTGTGGGAGGGGCCGGCGGTCAGTCGGGCGTGTAGGCCTGGCGATCGCCGACGAAGGCGCGCGCCGAAAGCTTGCCCGCTTCGAGGATTTGCGACTGACGGGCCCGCTCCAGCGCATCGGCGCGAGCCTGGGCGACGATCAGCGCCTGAAGCTGGTGGTCCTGCTTGATCGCCAGGGCCTGCAGCTGATTGGCCGCTTGCTGGGCCTGAAGGCCGCCCTGCGCGCCCTGGCTTTGGGCCACGAGCTCGGCGATCAGCGGCGCGTCGGCCTGGAGGTTCTCGACGATCTGGGCCTGCACTTTGAGGCTCTGGCGATAGCCGTCCATGGCGGCTCTCGCCTGGGCGCGGGCGCGCGCGACCATCTGTCCGGTCGAGGACGCCCCGTCGAGCGAACCGAGGAGCTGATCCAGCGCCGCCTGTGTCGAGCGGACGTCCATCGCCACGCCCTCGGCGCTGGCGATCGTCTCGTCGATCCTGGACAGGGCTTCGCGCATGGGCGCCAGGGCGCTGTAATCCAGCGCCTTCAGTTGCAAGGCCTGGTTCTGCAGCATGCGGGCCTGGTTCTGCAGGGCCGCGATCTGGTTGTTGACCTGCTGCAGAGTGCGCGCGGCGGTCAGCAGGTTCTGGCTGTAGTTGCTGGGATCGAACACCGTGAACTGGGCGGCCGCCGGAGCGGAGCCGAGAGAGGTCGCCATAAGGGCGGCGCAGGCGCCGAGCGCGACGAGGCGATAACCGACGGTCATGACGTTTCTCCAGAGGATTGGGGAAAGTCGGCCGCCAGGTCGGCGGCCCAAGTCAGGCCGCGAGCGGCCAGGAAACGGACAAGGAAGGAGAGGTCCGAGGG
The DNA here is from genome assembly GCF_031454995.1 of Caulobacter segnis. Taxonomy (GTDB): domain Bacteria; phylum Pseudomonadota; class Alphaproteobacteria; order Caulobacterales; family Caulobacteraceae; genus Caulobacter; species Caulobacter segnis_E. The sequence continues at coordinate 114,648 of NZ_JAVDRV010000001.1, forward strand.
CTTAGCCAAAAGCTGGTCGATGAGCGTCTGGTTCGCCGGATCGGAGGATCCGCAGAGGGCCAGGGCCACGGGCCCCAACTGGAGTTCGAACAGGCGGTTGCCGCGCCGCGACTGCAGGTAGTAGTCGCGCTTGGGCGTGGCCCTGGCGATCAGCTCGATCTGGCGATCATTCAGCCCGAAGGCTTCATAGGCCTGCCGCGACAGAGGCTCGACCGCCCGGTCGTTCGGAAGAAAAAGCCTCTGGGGACAGCTCTCGATCAAGGTCGGCGCGATGGCGCTGTTTTCGATATCGGCCAGCGACTGGGTGGCGAAGACCACGGCCACGTTGCGCTTGCGCAGTTCCTTGAGCCACTCGCGGATGCGGGCGGCGAAGACGGGGTTGTCGAGGAAAGTCCAGGCCTCGTCGAGCACCAGGAGACTGGGCCGCCCGTCGAAGCGCGCCTCCAGCCGATGGAAGAGGTAGGTCAGGACCGGCCCGACGACCGAGGGGGCGCCGACCAGGGCGTTGGTCTCGAAGCAGAGAACGTCGGCGAGCGCCAAATCGTCCTGCGACGCATCGAGCAGCCGGCCAAAGGGGCCATCGAGGGTATAGGCTAGGAGCGCGGTCTTGAGCGCGCGCGACGGCACAAGCATCGAAAGCCCGGTCAGGGTCCGTTCCTCGGCCGGCGCGCCCGCGAGGTTGTCCAAGGCCGACCAGAGCGCGTCCTTGGCCTCTGGCGTCACGCTAACGCCTTGCTGGACCAGCAGGTCGGCCAGCCACTCCGCGGCCCAGGCGCGTTCGGCGGGCTCGTCGATGTGGCGCAGCGGCTGGAACGCCAGGCCGCTGTCGACGGCGAGCGGGAAATGTTGGCCGCCCATGGCCAGCACCGCCGCGCGGGCCGACAAGCGCTTGTCGAAAACATAGACCTGGGCGCCAGGGTAGCGCCGAAACTGCAGGGCCAGGAGGCTGAGCAGCACGGACTTGCCCGCGCCGGTTGGCCCCACCACCATCAGGTGGCCGACATCGTCCACATGGGTCGAGAAGCGAAAGGGCGTCGCGCCGCTGGACTCAGCCAACAGCAGCGGCGGCCCCTCCAGATGGGCGTTGGCCGTCGGGCCAGCCCACACCGCCGACAACGGCGTCAGGTGGGCCAGATTCAGTGTGTGGACCAGCGGCTGGCGGACATTAGCGTAGACTTGGCCTGGCAAGGCGCCAAGCCAGGCTTCCACCGCGTTGACCCGCTCGCGAATGCAGGTCAGGCCAAGGCCGCCCAGGACGCGCTCGACCGCCCGCGCCTTCTCCTCGGCCGCCGCCGGCTCGCAGTCAGCGACGGTGATCGTCGCGGTCAGGTGGCCGAAGGCGACCAAGTCCGCGCCAAGCGCCTGCAGGGCCAGGTCGGCGTCGATGAGCTTGTTGTCGGCGTCGCTGTCGGTCAGCGGCGCGGGCTCGTTGCTGAGCACTTCGCGCAGGATTTGGACGACGGACTTTCGCTTGTTGAACCATTGGCGCCGGATACGTCCCAGCGCCTTCTCGGCGTCGGCCTTGTCCAGGGCGATAAAGCGCGTCGTCCAGCGATAGGCGAACGGCAGGTGGTTGAGGGTGTCGAGCAACCCCGGCCGCGTGGTGTTGGGAAAGCCCAGGACCGTCAGGGTCCTTAGGTGCAGGTCGCCAAGCATCGGTTCGATGCCGCTGCTCAGCGGCGTGTCGACCAGCAGACCATCCAGATACATGGGCGTCGGCGGGACGGCGACCCGATGTCGACGATCCGACACCGTCCCGTGCAGGAAGGTCAGGGTCTCCTCGTCGTCGAGGGGACGCGCCTCGGGCATGAAGCTCGCCAATAGGTCCAGCACGCGGTCGCTCGCCGCGACGAAACCGTCCAGTTCCTGCCGCCAGTCGCGGCCACCCGCGGGACGGACGCGCTCGATCAGCGCGTCCTCGGCCCTGCGAACCTGATCGGGCGGTGGCAGGAAGTAGAACGTGAGGTGCGCCAGGCTCTCGAAGTGCTCGCCGCGGCGCCCGTCGAAGGCGGCCCGGCGCTCTTCGTCGAGCAGCCAGGAGGCCGCGTCGGGAAAAGCGCTGACCGGATAGTCCAGGGCGGGCGCACGCTCGCAGTCGAAGAAGAGCGCCCAGCCAGAGCCCAGCCGACGCAGGGCGTTGTTGGCGCGCGCGCAGAAGGCCACCAGCTGCGCCTCGGTGGCGCTTTCCAGGTCGGGCCCGCGAATGCGGGCGGTGCGCTGGAAGCTGCCGTCCTTGTTGAGCACCACGCCAGGGGCGACGAGCGCGGCCCAGGGCACGTGGTCGGCGAGGCGGTCGGCCTTGTTGCGGTACTCCCGAAGGTTCAGCATGACAGCCAGGCCCTCTGACGAAGGTGGCGCAGCAGAACGGGCAGAAAGTCGGGATCACGCTTGGCGGCGAACACCGCCAGGGTGTGACCCACCAGCCAGAGCGCCAGGCCCGCCGCCCATTGCTGGAGGCCAAGCCCCAGAGCCGCCGCCAGCGTGCCGTTGAGGATGGCCACCCCGCGCGGCGCGCCGCCGAGCAGGATCGGCGTCGTCAGGGCCCGATGCAGCGGCGCCTCGAAACCCTCGACAGGACCTGGCGTTCTGGCCGGCCCGCTCATGCGACCAGCGCTCCGCCGCCAAACGAGAAGAAGCTGAGGAAGAAGCTGGAGGCGGCGAACGCGATCGACAGCCCAAAGACGATCTGGATCAGCTTGCGAAAGCCGCCCGACGTCTCGCCGAACGCCAGGGCCAGGCCCGTGGTGATGATGACCAGCACCGCCACGATCTTGGCCACCGGTCCCTCGACCGACTCCAGGACCTGTTGAAGCGGCGCCTCCCAGGGCATACCCGAGCCGGCCGCACGGGCCGAGATCGGGGCTAGGAAGACGCCGGCGACCAGGGCCGCGAGCGCGCCGTTCAGCGCCGTGGGGGCAAGCAGGCGCGACGTCAGGTTCGGTGACATCAGTTGTCTCCTCTGAGGACTTTCAGTTGCGGGGGGGCGAGGTCGGCGAGCAGGTAGTCGCCGTTGGCGTCAATACCGGTGACCCGGACGATGGTCTCCAGGCGGCGGCTGGTTCCCCGGCCGCTCAGATAGACGACAAGATCGACGGCCTCGGCGATCAGGCGGCGCGGCGCGACGGCGACCACTTCCTGGACGAGCTGTTCGAGGCGATAGAGCGCCGAGCGCGCCGAATTGGCGTGGATGGTGGCCAGGCCCCCGGGGTGTCCGGTGTTCCAGGCCTTCAGGAGATCAAGGGCCTCGCCGCCGCGAACCTCGCCCACCACGATGCGGTCAGGGCGCAGGCGAAGGGTCGAGCGCACGAGGTCGGCGAGGCTGACGAGGCCGCTGCGCGTGCGCAGAAAGACGCAATCTCGCGCCGCGCACTGAAGTTCGAGCGTGTCCTGCAGGATCACCACGCGCTCTTGGAGCCGACCGATCTCGGCCAGCAGCGCGTTGGCCAGGGTGGTCTTGCCCGAGGCGGTGGCTCCGGCGATCAGGATGTTGGCGCGCTCGGCGATCGCGCGGCGCAGCGTCTGGGCCTGGACCGGCGCCATCACCCCGCTTTGCACGTAGTCGTCGAGGGTGTGGACCCGGGTGGCGGGCTTGCGGATCGAAAAGCAGGGGGCGGGCGCCACCGGCGGCAAGATCCCCTCGAAGCGCTCGCCGGTCAGGCTGGGCGCCCTGGCCGGCAGCTCGCCGCTGACGATCGGCGCGTCGGCGTGGACCTCGACGCGCGCGTGGCTGGCCACGAGGCGGATGATGCGTTCGACATCGGCCGCGCCCAGCACCACGCCGGTGTCGGCGCGACCTTCGCTGAGACGATCGATCCAGAGCCGCCCGTCCGGATTGACCATCACCTCGACGACAGCCGGGTCGCCCAAGGCCTGGGCGATGGCCGCGCCCAGGGCGGTGCGCAGCATGGTGGCGCGACGGCTTTCGGTTTCAGCGCGCATAAGGCTCATCCCTCGCCTCCCTCAGGGTCTGGGAAGGTCGCGCGGCCGGCGGCCAGTTGGCGGCCGACCTGATCGACGAAGCGCTGGAATCGCTCGCGGCCGATCGCCTGGGCGGCCTTGTCGGCCTCGGGGAGCGGCGCGGTGACCGTCAGCTGGTAGCGCACGAACAGCGCCAAGCTCTCCAGCAGCACCTGCTGGTTGCGCTCCAGCCGTCCAAGCGCGCGGGTCATGCGGTCAAGGCGCAAGCGCAGCAGATCATCGACGGCGGCGGAGGCCTGGCGCTCGAAGAAGGCGCGCAAAGCCGCCGCGACGATGGCTGACTTGGACGCGCCGGGCTTGGCGCCCAGGCGATCGAGTTCGCCGCCCAGCGCCGTCTCGAGCCAGATCTGATGGCGATCCTTCATGATCGGCCCCTCAGAAATTGGGGAGAAGATCGTCGTGGTCGCGACCCTCCCCCTGGTTCATAGCGTGGGCTCGGACCACCGACCGCCGCGACGCGGCCTGATCGAAGGCGCGCTTGTCGGCGACCGCATCGCCGGCGCCGTCGTCAAAGGCCGATGTCCCATCGCCGGGATCGCAAGCGGCGTCGCTGACCGTCGTGTCGAACCCGGGATGGCGCTGCTGCTGCAGGCCGCCCTCGGCCTCCAGGCCGTGCTCGTCGTCGATCGCCGCCGCGAGGCCCGCATGGAGATCGCGCACCTGACCGCCCCAATCGTTGGGTCGCGGTGGCGGCCGATCAGCATAGACGCTTTCGGCCAGGGTCGGCGGCGGCGCGACACGGCGGGTGAAGTTGGCGTCCTCGAAGTAGCGCAGCTTCTTGGCGCGGATCGGCGCCAGACCCGAGACCAGCACCAAGGCGTCACTGGCCGGCAGTTGCATGACCTCGCCGGGCGTCAGCAACGCCCGGGCCGTCTCCTGGCGGCTGACCATGACGTGGCTGAGCCAGGGCGCCAGGCGATGGCCGGCGTAGTTACGCTGGGCGCGCAGCTCGGTCGCCGTGCCCAGAGCGTCGGATATGCGCTTGGCGGTGCGCTCGTCGTTCGAGGAAAAGGCGATCCGGACGTGGCAGTTGTCCAGGATAGCGTTGTTCTCGCCGTAGGCCTTGGAGATCTGGTTCAGGCTCTGGGCGATCAGGTAGGCCCGGATGCCGTATCCAGCCATGAACGCCAGCTGGGTCTCGAAGAAGTCGAGTCGCCCCAGGGCCGGGAACTCGTCGAGCATCAGGAGGAGCTTGTGCTTGCGCTGCTTGGCCGGATCGCCTTCCAACCGCTCGGTCAACCGCCGGCCGATCTGGTTGAGCACGAGACGCACCAGGGGCTTGGTGCGCGAAATGTCCGACGGCGGGATCACCAAGTAGAGGGTCACCGGAGCGGGCGCGTCGACGAGATCGGCGATGCGCCAGTCGCAGGCGGCCGTCACCGCCGCCACGGTTGGGTCGCGGTAGAGGCCCAGGAACGACATCGCCGTGGAGAGCACCCCGCTACGTTCGTTCTCCGACTTGTTGAGGACCTCGCGGGCCGCGCTGGCCACGACTGGGTGGACGCGCGGCGCGTCCGCCGTGCCCAGATGATTGGTGGCCATCATTCGCCGCAGGGTGTGGGCGAAGGAGCGCTGCGGATCCGACAAGAAGGTCGCCACCCGGGCGAGAGTCTTTTCCTCCTCGGCGTAGAGCACGTGGAGGATCGCGCCGACCAAGAGGCTATGGCTGGTCTTTTCCCAGTGCGATCGGCGCTCGAGCGCCCCGTCCGGATCGACCAGCACGTCGGCGATGTTCTGAACGTCGCGGACCTCGTCCAGGCCCTTGCGTACTTCCAGCAGCGGATTGTAGCGGGCCGAGCGCGGATCGGTCGGATTGAACAGCAGGCAGTGCGAGAACCGGGCCCGCCAACCAGCGGTTAGGGTCCAGTTCTCGCCCTTGATGTCATGGACCACGCAGCTGCCGGTCCAGGACAGCAGCGTCGGCGCCACCAGCCCCACGCCCTTGCCCGAGCGGGTCGGCGCGAAGGCCATGACATGCTCGGGCCCGTCGTGACGCAGATAGCGCTCACCTAGGCGGCCGAGAAACACGCCCGCCCCCTTGAAGAGACCGGCGGCGGAGACCTCCCCCGCCGTGGCCCAGCGTGACGAGCCGAAAGTCGTGGCCCGCGCGCTCTGGCGGGCGCGCCAGAGGGATCCGGCGATCGCGCAGGCGCAACCCAGGAACCCGCTGGCGCCCGCGATCAGCCCGGCCAGGTCGAAGACCCGCGGCGCATAGGCTTCGTAGTGGAACCACCAGTCGAAGAGCTGCCACGGGCGATAGACGGGCAGCCCACCCAGCCGCGTCCAGGGCGGGCCAAGCTCGGGCTGATAGCCGAGATGGGCGGCGGCCCACTGGGTGGCGAACCAGACACCCAGGATCACGACCGCGAAGACCGCGGCGATCTGGCCGATGAGGAGCTTTGTGGGCGTCACGGGGAAGGCTCCGTCGCCCGCCGCGACATGCGGCTGGGTCGGACGGAGACTCGGTCCGGCGCCTATTTTCCCTTAGATCGGCCAGGCCCCTCCAAGGCGCCCTCTGGGCGCAACGGGCCCAACGGCAAACCTCGCGGCGGGCTAAGGCGCGCCGCGCTCGACGACTCGCAGGTCCAGACCCGCCGCCAGGAGGACGGCCAGGACCTTGCCGAGCTGGACGGTCGGCTTGCCGCGCCTTTTTGCGCAACAAAATTTGCGCAAAGGCCTGCCACCCTTGCGCATAAAACAACACGAGTTGCGCAAACGCCCATTGCGCAACTATATTTGCGCAATGTCACGCCCCGCCTCAAACGATCTAATCCCAGCGATCCTGGCGGCCGTCGCCGCGGCGCCCGCCGGGTTGACCTTCGGCGAGATCACCACGGCGCTCGGTGAGAAGACGGTGCGGCGGACGCTGCAATATCGACTGCAACGCCTCGTCGAAACCGGCGAGCTCAGGATGAGCGGCAACAGGCGCTCGGCGCGCTATACCATCGCCGCCCCGCGCCAGGACGGCCCCGCGCCGCCTGCCGAGGTCGTGCCGATCTCGCCTACGGGTCGCGCGGCCCTAGACTACGTGCGCCAGCCCGTAGCGGCCCGCACGCCCGTCGGCTACGACCGCGCCTTTCTCGAAGCCTATCGCCCCAACGAGACCTTCTACCTTGCCGCCGGCGAGCGCGAACGGCTGGCCCGGATCGGCGCCCACGAAGGCGACGCCGCGCCGGCGGGAACCTACGCCAAGCGGATCCTCGACCGACTACTGATCGATCTGGCCTGGAACTCCAGCCGCCTGGAAGGCAACACCTACTCGCTGCTGGACACGCGCCGCCTTATCGACTTTGGCCAAGAAGCCGAAGGCCGGGCTCATCGCGAAGCCCAGATGATCCTGAACCACAAGGACGCCATCGAGTTTCTTGTCCAGTCGGCCGACGACATCGGCTTCAACCGCTACACGATCCTCAACCTGCACGCCCTTTTGGCCAACAACCTTCTGGCCGATCCGCAGGCGGTCGGGCGGCTGCGCCATATCGCCGTGGGCATCGAGCGCTCGGTCTTCCATCCTCTTGAGACGCCGCAGTTGATCGAAGAGTGCTTCGACCAACTGCTGGCCAGCGCCGAGGCGATCACCGACCCATTCGAGCAAGCCTTCTTCGTCATGGCGCAGTTGCCCTACCTGCAGCCTTTTGACGACGTGAACAAACGCGTCTCGCGCCTGGCCGCCAATATCCCCCTAGTCCGGGCCAACCTCGCCCCGCTGTCATTCACCGACGTGCCGGACGATCTCTACGCCCAAGCCATGCTGGCGGTTTACGAGCGCCAGGAGACCGACCTGCTGAAGGACGTATTCCTTTGGGCCTATGAGCGCTCGGCCGCGCGCTACGCGGCCGTTCGCCAATCGGTCGGCGAGCCCGATCCTTTCCGGCTGCGCCATCGCCAAGCGCTCCGCGACCTGATTAGCCAGGTCATCCGCCGCGGCCTCGGCCGCGTCGAGGCCGCCGACTATATCCGGGCGCAGGCCCAGGTCCTGGTCGAACCGGAGACGCGCGAGCAGCTGGTGGAGGTCGCCGAAACCGAACTTCTGGCGCTGCACGAGGGCAACTTCGCACGCTACCAGATCCGCCCGAGCCAGTACGTGGCCTGGCGCAAGATCTGGGATGCGTGACGGCGCTTTCTGGATTGGCAACAGGCCGCTGCACAATCGCTTGTTGAGCCCGCCTTTCGCTTCTGATCGCACAGCCGATTTTAATTATAGTCGCGGCAACAACTCAAATCGGTTGTCGCTACGACACCGACGGCCCTCGCTCGCGTCCGAAGCTCCAGCTGATCGAAGCGCCGCGCACCACGCCCGTCACCACCCGCCCTTCCCGCCCCTCCAACACCGGTCGCCACGGGACCAGCGTGAACTCCCGACTTTTCTCGACCAGGGCCATCGGCCCGCTATTGAGGTCGATCCGTCGCCGCAAGACGCCCTCGATCCGGTCGCCCTGGCGGGCCGCCGCGTAGGGAAGTCCCGTCTCGGCCGCGATGGCCTGGGCGATGTCGGCGCGCTCCATCCCCTCCAGCCGCCGCATCAGCCCGGCCCGCAATAGGATCCGCTCGCCGTCTTGCTCGGCCAGGTCCTGCTGCAGCAACCATTGACGCCGCTGGGCCAGGGCCTGGCGCGCCGCGCGGCCAAAGCCCGCGTCGCGCAACGGCTCGGGGGCCTGCGACAACAGCTCGCGATCAAGCCAGGTCGGCCCCAAGGCGCTGGCCTGGCGCTCGACCGACAGCGGCGAAAGCACCTCCACCACCACCGGCGCGTCCAGAGCCTTCCTGCGCTCGAAGGCGGCGGCGCGCGCGAGATGGTCGGCGGGAACGGTCCAGGTCCCATCCGCGCCGCGCTCGACACCGGCCCCGCCGCGCCGCAGCGCTTCGAGCCGTCGCAGATGCGCCTGCGCGAACCCCGCCGTCGCGGCCGGGTCGTGGGCCAGATGATGATCAAGGCTGTAGCGGCCGCCGTTAGCTCTGGCGACCTCCGCCACCGTCTGGTCGGCGACCGTGGCCTCCACCGAGCGCGGCGAGACGCGGACCACCGCGTCGTCGGGGATCATCTCGGTGGCCGCGCCCTTGCCGATGTCGATATAGTGCGCCCGGCCATCGCACCCATCGATGATCATAAAATGCCGATCGCCGACCTCGTCGGAAAGTCCGCGCCGCACCAGCCGCCCCACCAGCGGGCGTTGGCCGGGCGCCCTAGGCTCGAAGACCACCTGGTCGCTGGCCGCCCGCTCGACCCCAGCCTCCGCCAGGGCCCGGTAGAGCGTCTTCTGGATGTCGCCGCGCTCGCCCAGGGTCCGCAACGTCGCCTCGAGCCCCTCGTCCAGTCGCCAGAGGGTCGGCGCGACCTCGCGCGCCAGCCCCAGCCGGGCCAGCGTCTGAAGGCGGCCGGCGCGGGCGGCGTATTGCAGCGGATCACCGTGGCGCGGCGAGACCAACCCATCCTCGTCGACGGCGGCGAGCAGCCTGCGGTCGAGACTGGTCAAACGCTCCTGTTTCGCCTCGCGCGTCAGGCGCGCGACGATCTCCTGGTCGGAGATCGGGCCAAGATCGAAGGAGACCAGATCCTGGGCCCGTTCGCGCAGGCCGCGCGTCAGATAGTCCTTGGCGATGATCAGGTCACGGCCCCTCTCATCGCGGCCCCGGATCAAGACATGGGTGTGGGGATGGCCGGTGTTGTGGTGGTCCACCGCCACCCAGTCGAGCCGTGTTCCCAGGTCGATTTCGACCTGCCGCATCAACCGCCGCGTCAGCGGCTTGAGATCGTCGTACCGCGCGCCATCCTCGGCCGAGACGATCATTCTAAATTGCCGCGCGTCGCCGCCGGCCTGAGCGCGATCAAGAAAGGCGCGACCGTCGGCGCGGTCGGTGTCCGCCCCATAGAGCTGGCCAGGTAGCCCTTCGCGCGTGACGCCATCGCGCTGAATGTAGCGAAGATGGGCGCGGGCGGTGGCGAGGCCTTTTCCAGACAGTCTAGGCGTCGAGATCTTGATGACCACACGACGGCTTCGCAGCCCAGCGCGATGATCCCCTGTGGCAAGGACCGCCGCGACTCCGGCGCCCCGGCCGATGCGCGCGCCGGTGAAGCCCGTCCGCCCCGACGCGCGGCCGAACCGTCCGCCGCTGGCCAGCATCGCCGCGCCGAGCACGCGCGAGACATAGCTTTTGGCCCGTCCGCCAGCCGCCCGCGGCTTGCCCAGCCGCGGCTCGAACTCGTCGTCCCCACTCACCGACGCACCCGAGCGGCAGGCGGCGAGCGGCGCCAGAAAATCCCGTGCGATCTCGGGGCCTTGAGACCACACCGGCGCCAAACCTGCCTTAGCGGCGCCAAGCCGAGCGCCGGAAAAACGATGTGCAGACAACGCCTTGGGCCGACAGAGCGCAGCGTTGGCGCCATTGCTTTACCTTGCCTTCGCTCCCTCCAAGGCCAAGCTTGCCTTCGCTCCCTCCAAGGCCAAGCTTGCCCCAAGCCTCTATCGCCCCTCATCGCCGAGCCTCGCTCGCCCCGGCCGACAACGGCGCGAACAGCGGCGAGATCGGCGGCGGCGCATCGCCTGGCCTTGCCTGGGACACCGCGCCCAAGGGAAAGAAAAGCCGCGTCCCAGCCAGGCTCGCGGGCGGAGTGTCGCGGGTTGGCGCAAGGCCCGAAAGCGTGCGGATATAGGCCCGTGTCTCGGCCGGAAGCGCCCGCCCCTCGCGCAGGAACGCGGCGTAGCGGGTGGGACCGGCGTTGTAGGCGGCGAAGGCGCCGGGGTATCCGAACCGCGCGCGCATCTGCGCCAAATAGGCCGCGCCCGCCAGGATATTGTCGCGCGGATCATGCGGATCAGGACCCAGTCCGTGGCGCGCGGCGAGCATCCGGTAGGTCCTTGGCATCACCTGCATCAGCCCCATGGCCCCGGCCTTGGAGGTGATCGGCGCGCCGCCGATGTGGGTGCGTCCGCCGCTTTCGGCGGTCATCACCGCGACAATCCAGGCCCGCGGAACGTCAAAGCGCGCGGCCGCCTCAGCGATCCAGACGCGCCATCGCTCGACGCGCGGCGACGCCGTCGCGGCGTCCGCCACGACCACGGGCGGGGCGATCAGGGCAGCCATAGGGGTCTTGCCCGACCGATGATCGCCGCCCCTGAAACCGGCCCGAAATAGCGGCTGTCGAACGAGTCCGGGGCGGGATTGATCAACAGCGCCGCGCCCTCCGTGAGGCGCACGCAGCCGCGCCAGCCTGGCAGCGGGCGGCCCTGTCCGTCGCGCGGGCGGCCCTGTCCGTCGCGCGGGCGGCCGATGGCGACCACCGCGTCATTGACCCGGACGACGTGTCCGTCAGCGCAGACGGTGTCGCCCTCGATCGCCGCCACGGCCTTGAGCAGCGGGATGTTGAACGGCAGGTAGCCCCGCGCCGCCGCCAGGCGCCGCGCGGGCTCGGGGGCGAGGGCCAGGACCGTGTCGCCGGCCGCGATCGGCGCGCCGGGCGTGATCGCCCAGAGCCCGACCGGCGCGCTCGCCGTGGCGTTCCACACCAGGCGCGGCGCTGGATCAAGGCGCATAGGCGCGGCCAGGGCGACGAGCGCCAGGCCGCCGGCGACCATCACGCGGTCCCGGCTAGACATGGCGCGTCTCGGCCGCGACCGTGCGCGGCTGGCCGCTGGACCTGGACCAGGCGTCGAGGTCGTCGATGTGGTAGCGGATGAAGCGGCCGTGGCGGCGAAAGGCCGGTCCCTCGCCTTGGCCGCGCATGCTTTCGAGCGTGCGCTCGGCCAGGCCCACATAGTGCGCCGCCTGGGCGGTGTTGAGGAACGGGCTGCCCTTGCGCGCGCGGGCGGCCCGATTGATCGCATCCTCTTGGTCCATCATCGCCGTGCTCCTTCGTGTTCCTGGACGCGGCGGGTCGAAGGGCTTTGGCCGCGCCGGAGCGAGCAAACCGGGACGACGGCGCGGGCGGGACGTACGCAAACGCCCCTCGGGAAAATCGTTCCCCCTCTTGCCTTGCGGTCTTGGCGGGCGAGCAAGCCCCCGCGCCGGGTGGCGCGGGGGCGGGGTCGGCGTCAGCCTTCGGGGTTCCAGATCATGGCGTAGACGTTGTCGTCGTCCTGACCGGCGGCGCGGCCGAGATTGACCTTGTAGGCGCGCGGGCCAAGGTCGGGATGGGCCAGGGTCAGACTGACATACGTCTCGCCGGAGACCTGGCCGATGTTGTCCCAGCCGGCCCCGATCTCGACGCCCGAAGCCGTCACCCGGTAGTCGGGATGGGCGGGCGAGAGCTTGGCGCGGACGGGCACGACGTCGATCTCGGTGCGGATATTGAGGGTGTGGAGCGGGCCCCTGTAGGCGCCGGTTTCGGGGTTGAGGGTGAGGTAGCCCATGACGGTGGACATGGCGGAGTTCCTTCAAGGTCTTGGCGTCGGGGCCGATCCCCGGCGACCGGCGCCCCTGATGGACGGGCCGGACCGCCAGGACCCGGAGGCCTTGGCCGGAGGGCCGCAGCGCGGCGGAGGACCCGAGCGCGGGGCTTTTTTGAAAGCGAAGCGGCCGCGAGGAGCCGCGTCCCCTTGGGGGGCGCGGCGGGGAAAAAAGCCCCGCGCGACGGTTCTTGGCGGGCCGGGCCGTCCATAGGGTTCAAGCCATCGTCGTGGGTTCGTCGGCGACGTGGAGGCCGCGAAAGGACCCCGCCATGGCCGCTGTCGTGGGCTGCCCCGCCCTCAACCCCGAAGCCGGCGCCTACAGGGGCCCGCGCCGCGCGCGCGGCGGCCGCTTCAAATCCTAGGCCCCATCGGCGCCGAGCCCTCGCCCGCCTATCCTGGCGACCGGGTGAGCGCGTCGGCGCCGAGATCGGGGCCGGCTGGGACAACATCGGCCAGGTCTCCGGCGAGACGTATGTCAGCCTGACCCTGGCCCATCCCGACCTTGGCCCGCGCGCCTACAAGGTCAATCTCGGCCGCGCCGCCGGCCAGGACGACGACAACGTCCACGCCATGATCTGGAACTCCGCGGGCCGGCGGCGACCCGTCCCGGCGGAGCCCGGCGCGGGGCCTTGCTCGCCCGCCTCTTCGCCACGCCTAGCCCGCCCCCGCGCGTGGCGCGGGGGCGGGCTAGGCGGAGCGGGCCGCTCCAAGGTCACCAGGTTCATTCGGCCGCGAGGATGGCCGGGTTGGGATCGCACGTCAGGGCGACGTCCGGGACCGGGGCGGGCTCGACCGGGGGCCGTACGCGGCGCAGCAGCGGCGCGACGGCCTTGCCGCGTTCGGCCATCGGACAGGGCCGGCCGGTATAGGCCCCCGCCGGGAAGGTCAGCCACTTGGGCGTCCAGCGCTGAACCTTGGGCCGGTCGTTGGTCCCCTCCAGGAAGTCGCGGAGGATGGCCTTCTGGGTCTTGATCTTCTCGCCGACATTGCCGTCGGCGACCTTCTTGCCGCCGACCTCGGCGAGCATGGCGTTGATCGCCTCGCGGTCGCGGATCAGGTCGAAGAACGCCTGGTCGGGACTCCAGAAGGCGCCCATGTCCACCTTCAGGCAGAGTCCCGCCGCCTCGGCTTCCGCGCTTCCGGCGGCCAAGGTTTCGCCCATGACCACGGCGGCGAACGCCAGGACGTCGGCGTCGGGCAAGGACAGCAGCTTGGCGAAGAGCCCCGTCGCGCCGTCTGGACGCCGCGCGCCGACGATGTCGCCGTCGCCGGAGAGCCCGACGCGGGCGGCGACCGCCGCGCGCCTAGCGCGAAAAGCCGCCTCGCCGGGCGACGCCGCGAGGCTGGCGGCGATGGCCTCCGACGCGGCTTTGCGCGGATCGACCTTGGCCTGGACGTGGCGCGCCCCGGCCACGACGTGGGCGAGGAGCAGGCGCAGAGCCACGCCCGGATGGTCGGCGAGCACGGCCCGGACAGCGGCGTGGCGGTGCAGGTCGATATAGTTTTGCTGGGCGCTGGTGACCTCGGCCCGCTCCGAACCCGCGCTCGTCTCCCCCGCCTCGCCGCGCGCGGCCTTGGCGGCGGCGGCCTGGGCGCGCCTCACCTCCTTGGTCGACAGCCAGCCTTCATGCACGGTGACATCGCCGCGCGAATGGATGGCGATATAGACCTTGCCGCCCTCGGTTTTCGACGCGCGGACATGGTTGTAGGCGTCGAAGGGCTTGCCGATCTCCAGCACCTCGACCCCGCTCCAGCCGTCGGCCAAAAGCGCGTCGCGGCGGGCGGCCACCGCCGCGTTCTGATGGTGCCAGAAGAGGTCTGGCTCGGTGAAGTAGCTGTCCTCGCCAAAGAGGTCGCCCCGGATTTGACCCGGATAGTCATTGAGCGAAAAGAGCGCGCTCTTGGTCGCGATCGGCGCGCCGCCAAACAGCCAGGCCTTGAGCTGGGCGCCGGTGGGCGCGCGCTGGTCGGGATCGTCGAACAGCGCCAGCCATTCGCGCTGCTGGGCCTTGGTGGCCAGGGTCATCAGCCGCACGGTGGCGACCTCGATGGCCTCCTGGCGGTGGAGCGTGCGCAGGCGCGGCAGGAGATTGCCCAGCGCCAGGGTGCGCCGCACGACCGCGTCGCTCATGTGGAAGGTGGCGGCGATCTCCTCGGGCGTTCGGCCTTTCTTGATCAGCTTGGCGAAGGTCTCCCAGCAGGTGACCTCGTCGGGCGGCAGGTGCTGCAGGTTCTCGATTAGCGAGGCCTCGATGGCGGCGGCGTCATCGCCCGGCTCCAGGATGCCGATCGGCACTGGGTCGATATCGACGCCGGCCTTGATCGCGGCCATGGCGGCGAACCAGCGCCGCCGCCCGGCGACGATCTCGAAACGGCCAGGAACGACAGCGCCGTTTTCGACCTTCTCCAGGACGAGGAGGGCCAGGAGAACGCCGCGCTGGCGGATCGAGGCGTCGATGTCGCTCGTATCGGGCGCGGGGCGACCATGGCGCATGTTGAGCGGCGAGATGGTCATGTTGCGGGGGTCGGCGAAGGCGAGTTTCATGACAAAGGCTCCAGTCGGTAAGGAAAGCCGACCCCGCCGATGACGTCGCCCAAGGGCCGTTGAGGCCAGGGGCGAGGTCGGCGTTGCGCCGGGATTGGCGCGATCGACCAGCGGCGGGCGAACCCGACGCTGGAAGGGCGGGGTCAGGCGGCCTGGGACACAGCGAGGGGCGCGGCCAGCGCTTCTGTTTGGGCGGGCGGTGGCCCGGGGTCGGCCTGGAAGCTCAAGAGAAGGTCGGCGGCCTTGGAGGCCTGGGAAGCGGCGCGAAAGATGGCGCGATTATCCTCGCGCAGGGTCTCCAGCCACGCGCCCAGATAGTCGGCGTGGCGCACGGTGGGCGTGATCCCAAGGCTGGCGCAAACAAAGGCCGCGCCCAGTTCGGCGACCAACTCCTCGCGCCCATAGGCCTTGCCGCCATGGGGGCCGGACTGATCACGGGCCAGCCGCGAGGGATGCCCCGTCCAGTGCGTTAGCTCGTGGAAGGCGGTGCGGTAATAGTTGATCTGGTCGGTGAAGGCTGGTTGCGGCGGGACCCTCACGTAGTCGAGAGCCGGGGCGTAGTAGGCCCGCGCCCCGCCGATGCGGAAGTCCGCGCCCGTGGCGGCGATCAGCGCCTCGGCGACGGGAACGACCTGGCGTTCGGGGACCGGCGCCGGGTCCTTGTCGAGGCCTTCCAGCCCTTCGCATTGGGCGAGGTTGAAGACCTTGAAGCGCTTGAGGAAGGCGACTTGGCCGGGCTCATCGCCATCGCGGGCGGCGCGTTCCTGCTCGGCCTTGGGCGTGAAGCGGTCGGCGAAGACGACGGTGGTTCCATGCTCGCCGCGTCGCACCGCGCCCCCGGCGGCCAGGGCTTGGCGGAAGGTCACCCAGCCTTGCGAGGGATGGCCCTGCTCGATGACCGCGCCCCAGAGCAGCAGGATATTGACCCCCGAATAGCGGCGGCCGGTGAGCCCGTTGCGGGGCAAGGCCAGGGCCGGGCCTCGCGGCCGCCCCCAAGGCTGGACCCAGGGAAACCGGCCGGCCTCCAGCTGGGCGATGATCTTGCCGGTGACCTCGTCATAGAGACTGACGTCCGACCGGGCGGCGGAAGGCCGCCGAGACGGCGCGGCCTTGGTCGCGGACCGGCGGGAGGGAGCGGACGGGCGCATGAGCGAGCCTCCATCACCGCCCCAAAACCCCACGTCCTTTCCCCGGAAAGGGGGGTGGGCGGCGACGAAAGCCGGCTAGGCCCGCCGCAAGGCGGGGCGTCACCCGAAGGGCCGCAACGTGAGTGGAGGAGCCGGCCAAAGGCCGGCTTGGCGCCCCGTCGGGCGGGCCTAGACCGGCTCGCCGCCCACCCCGCTTGGAGGGGAAAGGAAAAGCAAGAGAGTCATCGCGCGCAGCGCGATGGCCTTATGCGGCGCCTCAGGTTGTCGCCCCCTCGCGCCCCCGGAAACACAGAGGCTGGAAGGGCCCGTCCCCCCGACGCCGTTTCCAATCTAGATCTTGGGTAATAGCCAATCGGCGCCAGCACGATCACCAGCGCTAACTCTGTGATCGATAGCGGCGCGATCGCGACGCCCAGACCTATCGGACCATCGTCAGCATCGCGGCGATACCACGATCGCCATTCGCGAATGGCGACGAACGCTTACAGGCGACGGACTGTTCGGCCGGTGACGTGGAGTCGCCAGCCGCCCAGGCCTACCAGCTGTAACGCAGCGTCGCCGTGACCGTCCGCGCCGCGCCGAAGTAGCAGCTGTTGTTGAACGGGCAGGCCGAGACATAGGTCTTGTCGAACAGGTTGGCCGCGTTCAGCGCGCCCTCCCAGCCCTTCAGACGCGCCGAGACCTGGCCCAGGTCATAGCCGATCAGCGCGTCCACCAGCACGAAGCCGTCCGTGCGGAAGCGCCGGAACTTCGTGACGTTATTGATCACGGCGTAGGTCGTCGTGCCGTCCGAACCGCCGACATAGCGAACGCCGGCGCCCAGCCGCAGGCCGGCCAGCGCCCCCGTCGCCCATCCGCCACGGCCGAAATCATACGAGACGAAGCTCGAGGCGCCCCACTCGGGAACGCCCAGTTGACGCGTGCCGGTCGTCGTGGGCGTGCCGCTATTGGTGGCGGTCGCCGCCACGGCGGGCGCGCCCTGGGTAATGATCGCGTCCGTATAGCTGACCGCGGCGACCACGCCGAGGCCGCGCGCGACCTCGCCGCGACCTTCCAGTTCGACGCCGCGCACCCGGACCTCGCCGATCTGCACCTGCGAGGTGCTGGGAATCCCATTCGTGCCGGCGAGCGGATCGGCGACCGGGACTTTCTGGCGCTCCAGTTCATAGGCGGCCAGGGTGAAGAGGGCGGACGTCCCCTTGGGCTGGTACTTCACGCCGCCCTCGATCTGTCGGCCGGTCACCGGCACGAAGGCCTCACCCTGCCAGGTGGTCCCCGCCTGCGGCTCGAACGATTCCGAATAGCTGACATAGGGCGCGAGGCCTTGACCCAGCTCATAGAGCGCGCCCAGCCGCATGGTGAAGGCGTTCTGCTTAAGCGTGCTGCTGGTTGCGGTCTTCTTGTTGTCGGTGACTTGCTCGTACCAGTCGTAGCGGCCGCTGGCGATCAGCCGCAGCCGACCGATCGACATCTGGTCCTGAGCGTAGAGGCCCTTCTGCTCGCGCCGAGTGTAGGTGTTCACATAGGCCGACGACAGTGTCTTCAGATCGAAGCTAGGCAGGGTCCCGCCATAGGTCGGGGCGAACAGGCTCAGGTTCGGGATGCTGGTCTGCGGGTTGCTGGTCTGGCCCGTGTTGAACTGCTGGAAGTTCTCGCCGGTGATCCGTTGATAGTCGAAACCGGCCAGCACCTGGTGCTTGACGACGCCAGTCGAGAATTGGCCGCTCAGCTGGTTGTCCAGCGTCAGGGTGTTGAAGTCCTCGTCCGCGCCGCCGCCGCCGCGGATGATGGTCGAATAGTCGGTGTTGCGGTTCGCGCCCGTCCCGGTCGTGGCGAAACCGGCGACATACAGCTGGCGATACGACAGCGTGTTGTTCTGGAAGCGGGCGTTGGAGCGGAAGGTCAGGTGCTCGTTGAGGTCGCGGCGGAAGAAGGCCGCCAGCGACTTGGCCTTGTGGTCGTAGCGCTCATAGCCTGGATCGCCGGTGTTGATGTCGCGCGGCAGCTTGCCGAACGGGTTGGCCAGCACCGAGCCATAGGCCGAAACCCCGGAATAGCCGCCGCCGCTGGGCGATTCCTGATAGGCCGCCACCAGGGTCAGGCTGGTGTCGGCGGTGGGCTCGAAGGTCACCATCGGACTGACGTGGAAGCGTTCGCTGAACGTCCCCTGGGTCAGGCCGTCGCCCTTTTGCCAGCCCGCGACCAGGCGGCCCAGCCACTTGCCCTGGCTGTCCAGCGGCGTGTTGAGGTCCGCCGCCACGCGCCGCGTATCGTAGTTGCCCAGCTGGCCCTCCACGCGGCCAAACCGGCCCTCCTCGGGCATCTTACTGGCCAGGTTGACCAGGCCGCCCGGCGTGGCGTTGCCGTAAAGCACCGAGGCGGGGCCCTTGACGATGTCGATATGGTCGATGCGATTGAAGTCGATCTGCGGCGTCGAGTACGGCCCAGCGATCAGACGCATGCCATCCAGGAAGACGCCCGGCGCGAAGCCCCGGATCACCAACTGGTCATAGCGGGTGACCATGCCGCCGCGCTGATTGGGGGCGACGCCGGCGACAAAACCCAGCGCCTGGTTGATCGACTGCACGTTGCGGCGCGACAACTCCGCGCCGTCGATCACGGTGATGCTCTGGGGCGTCTCGATCAGCGGCGTCTCGGTCTTGGTCCCGGCGGCGGCGCGACGCGCCTTCAGGCCGGTGATCTCAACCCTCTCGACGGCGTTTGGATCGCCGTCGGCCTCATCCGCCCCGGCCGCGCCGACGCACAGCCCCTGCAACGCGGCGGCGGCGGCCAACGTGATGGCCAGCCCTTTCCAGGCCTCCCGGCCGGCGGTCGCGCCGCGCGCGGACTTAGAACGGATGATCATGAACGCCCCTTACAGAGTATATTAAGATTGCGAATTAGTTGCAACTATAGAGGCGAGCCGTTAAACGCAAGCCAGCTTCTGGAGGGCGCGTGAGTCACGATCGACAGCCGAGAAAGACCGGCGCCTGGCCTGGCGCGGCGCGGATGACCGCGCGTGGACTCACCGCCTTGGTGGGCGGGTACGCGGCCGCCGCGGCCTTGTCCTCGCTGCTGGCCAGGCTGTTGCCCGGACCGCCCGCCGAGGCCTCGGCCTGGGGCATGATCGTGTCGTTCCCGCTGCTGGCCGGGCTCGGCCTGTGGGCTTTCCACGCGCGTCGGCTGGTCCATGTGGCGGCCGTGCTGTGGGGCGCGGCGCTGCTGGCCGGCGGCGCGGTTCTGCTGCTCGGAGTCAGGCCTTGAACATCAGGTGGAACCCGAATGAGAGCTCCCCGACCGTCCGGGGTCTTCGCCAGTCGATGGCCTGGATTCACGCTTGGCTCGGCTTGCTGGCGGGCTGGATCCTGTTCGCCATGTTCCTGACCGGCACGGCCAGCTACTTCCGGCCGGAGATCACCCGCTGGATGCAGCCCGAGTTGCGCTCGACCCGCGCCTCCGCCGAGCAGGCAGCCCAAGCGGCCATCAACCACCTGCAGGCGACCTCGCCGGGCGACCAGCAGTGGTTCATCTATCTGCCCGATGAGCGCACCGGGGTGACCCGGGTCTTCGCCCGCGCCAAGCCCAACCCCGCCAAGCCAGCGCCGCGTCGTCCCGAACTGAAGCTAGACCCGTTCACTGGTCAGCCGTTGACGGCCCGTGACACCAAGGGCGGCGAGCACTTCTACCGGTTCCACTTCCAACTCCAACTGCCCCATCCGTGGGGGCGGTGGCTGGCCGGGGTCTGCGCGATCTTCATGCTCGCGGCGATCATCTCCGGCGTGATCACCCACAAGCGCATCTTCGCGGACTTCTTCACCCTGCGCTGGCGCAAGGGCCAGCGCAGCTGGCTGGACGCGCACAACGCCTCGGCGGTGCTGGCCCTGCCGTTTCATGCCATGATCACCTACACGGGCCTGATCACATTGGTGGCGATGTACATGCCCTGGCCCGCCCAGGCGAACTTCAAGCGGTTCGAGGATTTCACGGCCGCGGCCTACGGCGCGCCGGCGGAAGGCAAGGCGTCGGGGCAGGCCGCGCCGCTGCGACCGGTGGGTCCGATGATCCAAGCCGCCGCGCGCGCCTGGGGCGGCGATCGGCCCCGCACCATCGTGATCCGCAATCCAAACGACGCGGCCGCCACGGTGACGGTTCTGCGCACCACGGCCAGCCGTCTGAACGCGCGGCCGGACTCGATCACCTTCTCAGGCGCGAGCGGCCAACAGCTCTCAAAATCGCCACCGCCCGGCCCGGCCATATCCACCGCCGGCGTCATGCTGGGTCTGCACCTTGGTCACTTCGCCGACCCCGCCCTGCGGTGGATCTGCTTCCTTCTGGGCTTGACCGGCGCGGCGATGGTCGGGACCGGCCAGGTCCTATGGGTGGTCAAGCGCCGCAAGGCGAACAATTCGCCTTTCTTCGGGCTGCGCCTGGTCGAACGCCTGAACATCGGCGCCATCGCCTGCCTGCCGGCGGGCATGGCCGCCTTCCTGCTGGCCAACCGCCTGATCCCCGCCGACTTGCCGGGTCGAGCGAACCTTGAAGTCTCGGCCATGTTCTGGACCTGGTTCGGCCTGGCGGCGCTTTCGCTGCTACGCCCCGCCCGTCGCGCCTGGATCGAGACCCTGGGGCTGGCGGCCGTCGCCTTCGCCGCGATTCCGGTCGTCAACGCCATGACCACCGATCGCGGACTGGTCGCCAGCCTGGCCGCCGCCGACTGGCTGTTCGTCGGCTTCGACCTGGCCATGCTGGCCGTCGCCGCGCTCTGCGGCTTCGGCGCGCTGAAGGCCGCCCGCAAACAGGAGCCGCGCTCCTTCGCGCCCGCTCGCCAGGTCCGAGCCGCGACGCCCAAGCCCGCGCCCGTTCGAGAGAACGCCGATGCCGTATGAGAGTGGCCTGATCAGCTACGCCGCCTTCGCCAGCCTGGCCCTGGCTATGAAGAAACACGGGAGCAGCCTGGGTTGGAGCGCCCTGCCCCCGCCGCGGGTTCTCCGGATACTGGGCTGGGCGCTGATGGCGCTGTCGGCCATGGCCGCCGTCGCGCGCTTGGGCCTGGCCTTGGGCGTCACCGCCTGGTTCGCCCAGATGTGCGTGGCCGCGCCGCTGCTGGTGCTGGTGCTGTCATGGCGGCCGAAGCTGTCGGCGATCCTGGCCGGCGTTGGCCTCGTCTGCGCCGTCCTCATCGTGATGCTCTGATCCCGACGTCCTAATCGCCAGCTTGGCGGCAAACCTCGCCATCACAAGCCTATCTGATCAACGCCTCCGGCGAGACCGACGGGCGGGAGATCAATCTGGACCTTGCGGTGGGGTCCGAGCCGATCGAGCGGCTGTCGGTCGGGGTGGCCGCTGGCCTGTCGTGGAAAGACGAGGCGCTGACCTCCTGACTGTACGGCCTGAGCGTGAAAGAGATCGGGGCGACAGGGGCCTTTGAATTTGGCCGCTCACCCCTGCCCCGTCGGGCGGCGCCTCGCTCGGCGTTCAGATCCGGCGCCAGCTCAGCTTTGGAGTTGACGCCTTAAGCTAGACCGCGCGCCAGCGACCTTGACCTTACGTTTCAAGCGCATCAGCGCGCGCGGCTTGCCCTGGAGAAACTCCAAAGGCGCGACGGTAAAGTCGCGCGAAGTGACTGAGATTGACGTAGCCGACCTGCAGCGCCGCGTCGGTGACGGTGACGCCTCGCTCGATCAGGAGCGTTCGGGCGGTCCATAGCCTCTGGTCTTGCAGGTAGCCGATCACCCCAACGCCAAAAAGTTGGCGGAACCCCTGTTTCAGAGTCTTTTCGCCAAGACCGACGCGGCGGGCCAGGGCGGCGATGGTCCAAGGATGGGCGAGATCGGCCCGCAGCAGCGCGGCGGCCTGCTCGACCTGACGTCGCCGGCGCGTATCGAGTCCTTCCTGGCGGACAGCCTCCCGCGGCGCGATCATTTCCATCGAGAGCATCAGGAACTCAAGGGCGCGCGCATCCAGCAGCAAATCATCGACATGATCGCCGCGCGCGATGGCGTGCAACTGCTCGCCGACCTGAGCCAAGGCGGGCGTCACGGGCGCGGCGGCGACCCATATCCCGGGCCTGGACATGCAGTGGCGCGGATGGCGGGCGTCCAGCGCCATCAGGTCTTCAAGCCGTCCGAGACGGTCCAGAAAGGCGTGTGAAATCCGCAACTCAACAAGTCGATAGCGCGACCCGCCGGGCGCGGTCGAGCGGCCCTTCAACGTCCGCGTCGAGAAACTGGCGTACCAGGTCATGGGGCCATAGCCGACACCGAGGTCCGGGCCGTCGGCGTCTCCGAGGATGACGCCCTCCCCTCGCCCTTCGAACATCAAGGTCAAGGCCAGGCAAGGCTCGGACTGTATCTCCTGGGCGCTAGCCTCCAGCACCTCGACATCATGCGCCAGCACGTCGAGCCCCTCGCGGGCGGCGAAGCGTCGGCTAAAGCCGGCGACCGGAATCCGCTCCGCGAAGTACTGCGCCGCGGGCATGCCCACGCACGCGGCAAGATCCCGCGCCGCATATTGAGCAAGGCGCCGCTCGCGAAGCTGAAAACGGCGAGGCAAGGCCGGTTGGGCGGCGTCAGTGAGCATGAGCGATCCTATTTGCGAATAGTTCTCAAAGTCAATTAATCCCCGATCGCGGTTGTCGGCGCCCCGATCCCGTTAGCCCCCTCCCGTGCGCGGGCTTAAGCGCGGCCCTACGAGAAAGGCGCGCTGTCGGGGCGACGCCGGTCACCAGGAATGCGATATGACGTCGATCAAGCTCTGGCTGCTGAGCGCCAGCCTTTTGACGGGCCTTGGCGCCCAGGCCCATGCGGAAGCCGACACCGGCTTCCAGTCCGAGACGCTGATCGTCACCGCCAGCAAGCGGGCCCAGAGCCTTGAGTCGCTGAATGGCCAGGCCGTGGTGATGCGGGGTGACGACATCGGCCTGTCTCGCGCCACCTCGGTCGATCAGCTGGGCGGGGTTATTGGCGACTTGACCGTTCGCCAGCGGGCCAGCAAGACCTATCTGAGCCTCACCCTGCGGGGCCAGTCGTCGGTCGACTTCTACAATCCCACCGTCCAGATCTATCTG
Source organism: Caulobacter segnis (assembly GCF_031454995.1). Lineage (GTDB taxonomy): Bacteria > Pseudomonadota > Alphaproteobacteria > Caulobacterales > Caulobacteraceae > Caulobacter > Caulobacter segnis_E. Next base: position 137,772 of record NZ_JAVDRV010000001.1, read on the forward strand.
GATGGAGTCCCTCAGGACCAGGCGACGTTCGGCCAAGCCCTGCCGCTGAATCTGCGGCAGGTCGAGGTCTTGTACGGCCCGCAGAGCACGCTCTATGGCCGGGGCGCGATGGGCGGGGTCATCAGCCTGGTCTCCAGCCCGCCGGACGGTCATACCGCCATCGCTCAGGGCGAGGTCGCCTCGCGTCTGCGCGCTGGATCCGCCCTGGCCAGCGCCACCTTGGGCGCCTCGACCTTTCTGGAGCTTTCGGCCGGCTATCGCGAGGAGGACGGCGAGTATCGTAGCCCGACGGACGGCTCGCGCCTGGGCGACAGCCGAAGCGTCAGTGGCCGCGCCCGCCTTCGCTTCGCCCCAGAAAGCGGCCCCGTCAGCGCGCTGCTGACCCTCTCGCGCATGGATGTCCGCTCCACCGAGGAACAGTACGTCCTGGCCTCCGACCAGGCGACCCGCACCGCCTATCCGGCCGACAGCCGCCACCGGCTGACCCATGACCTGGCCAGCCTGCGCCTGGATGCGGACCTTGGGCGGGCCAAGCTGACCTCGGTGACGGCCTACCAGGACCGCGACTACCAGCGCACTGTGCTCAGCACCTTGAGCCCCGAGACCCAGAAGACCCTCACCCAGGAGCTAAGGCTCAGCGACGATACGGCGATCGGCGGCGCGCTGTCCTACGTGGCGGGCCTGGCCTTCGAGCATACCGATTTCACCTTCGCCCGCCCCCAATACGCCCAGAGCGCGGCCCAGACGCTGAAGACCTACGCCGCGTTCGGCGAGGCGACCTACAAGCTGTCCGCACGCCTGGACATCACCGGCGGCCTGCGCCTGGACCAGCACAGCGTCGAGGCCACGGCCGGCCAGGGCGCTCTGATCCTGCAAAGCGACAAGGACTTCCACAGCGTCTCGCCCAAACTGGCGATCGGCTATCAGTTGCGCGAGGACACGCGGCTCTACGCCCAAGCCAGCAGCGGCTATAAGGCGGGGGGCTTCAGCCGGTTCGTCACGCCCGCGACGGTCGGCTTTTCCTACAAGCCCGAAAAGCTATGGAACCTCGAAGCGGGCTTGCGCGCCCGTCGGCTGGAGGGCCGGCTGCGCTTCACCGCCGCGGCCTATTTCACGCGCAGCGACGACTATCAGTACTATGTCGGCTTCGCCCCCAGTCAGTACCTGAGCAACGTTGGCAAGGTGGAGTCCAAGGGCGCCGAGGCGCGGCTGGACTGGGACGTGGACGCCGCCTGGCGGCTCGAGACGCGGGTCGCCTACAACAAGGCCAAGTTCACCGACTATCATAACGCCACCAATCCAACCGCGAACCTGACGGGCAATATCCTGCCCTATGCGCCAGGCTGGACAGGACGGGCGGCGCTCACGCGGCGCGTGGCCCTGCCCGGCGAGCTTGGCGGGCTAGAGGCGCAGGTCGGCGTGAGCTATTCGGGCCGTTCCTGGTTCGAGGAAACCAACATGCTTGGCCAGGCCGCCTTCGCGCTCTACGACGCGCGCCTCTCTTGGCGGCCGACGGACCGCTGGAGTCTCGACCTCTACGGCGAGAACCTGGGTGACACGCTCTATGCGCCCTATGGCGTGGCCTTCGCCCCCGGGGTCAATGTCTATCAGGCGGGACCCAGCCGCCAGGTCGGCCTGCGCGTCCGCGCGTCGTATTGAGGCCCGCCATGCGTTTCTGGATCTGGGCGCACAAGTGGTCGAGCCTCATCTGCACCGCCTTCCTGCTGGTGCTCTGCGTAACCGGTTTGCCCTTGATCTTCCGGGGCGAGATCGACCACGCCTTGGGGTATGGCGCCGGCGGTCAAGCCACGGCCAGGCCGGCCCCGCTGGCGGCGATCGAGGCGGCCGCCCAGGTCGCTCGGCCGCTTGGCAAGATCCACTTCCTGGTCTGGGAGCCCGACAAACCCGGCGTGATCACCCTGTCGATCGCGCCGCCGGGCGCCAAATCCTTCTTTGAAAATGAGAACGTGCTCGTTGACGCCGCCACGGCCAGCCCGCCATCGGGGGGGGACCGCGCCAGCCCCACCCAGTGGCTGATCGATCTGCACGGGACCCTGTTGCTTGGACCGATGGGGCCACTGGTGCTGGGCGTTCCCGCCGTCCTGTTCATCGTGGCCCTAGTCTCGGGGATCGTCATCTACGGTCCCTTCGCGCGCAAGGCGGGCTTCGCTCGCGTCCGCGTCGGCAGGACGAAGCGCACGGCATGGCTGGACCTGCACAACATGCTGGGCGCGGTGATCATGGCCTGGATGCTGGTGGTCGGTGCCACCGGCCTGATCAATACCTGGGGCGCCTCGATCATCCAGTTCTGGCAGATGAGCGAGCTTTCGACCTACGCCCAGCGCGGATCGCCGCCGACAGGCAAGACGGCGTCGATAGACGCGATCGTCGCCGCGGGGCGCGCCCGCTTTCCCGACTACCAGCCCTACTTCGTCGCCTATCCGGGCTCGTTGATGGCGGGCGAACGGTTCCACGCGCTGTATCTGCGGGGCCCCGACGGTCTGAAGGAGCACATCTTCCAGCCGGTCCTGGTCGACAGCGTCACCGCTCGCGTGATCGGCGCGCCTCGGCCGCCCTGGTACATTTCCGCGCTCGCCCTCTCCCAGCCGCTGCACTTTGGCGACTATGGCGGCATGCTGCTGAAGATTATGTGGGCGCTGCTGGATTTGGCGACCATCGCCGTGCTGATCAGCGGCCTGAAGCTGACCTTCTCCAAGGGCGGCAAGCGCCCGCGCGACATCGGCCCCGAGGTCCCCGCATGAAAACACCCCTCCTATTGGCCGCCCTTCTGGCGATCGCCATACTCGCCGGGCTTATCCTGGCGCTGCTTGGCGACGGAGCCTGGGATGTCGTCGCCTATGTCCTGATCGCTCCGGCCCTGCTTGTTGTCGCCCAAATTTCGATAAGGGCGATGCGCCATTGAGCAGACATTGTCCCCGTCAAGAATGAGACGTTCCACTCTGGTCACATCCCTGCTGATCTCGGTCGCTTCCAACGCGGCCGGCCTTTAGCCGGCTTGCGCGCCCTTGCGTTGATCCTCGATCGTGAACCTCGCTAGGCCTTTTGCGGCGCCCCGCGGATCGCCTTGGTCGGCGACGGCGCGGAGATCGACGCTGAGAACATCTGGAGTCGCTTCGATCAGGGTGTAGCCGGATCGCTCGATATCGGCGAAGCGGACGCCGGGGTTGCGGGCTCGAACCTGTCCGTAGCGGGAGGATGGCGCGTGACTGGCGGCCAGACAGGTGGTCACCAGTTCGGTCGCCGCTACCCCCTCCCCCGCGCCTGTCCGCAGATCGTTGACCATGAAGGCGTGGATGTCACCGCTGAGGACGACGGCGTTGCGCACCGACGGCTGGGTCAGCCCCGCAAGGAGGCGATCCCGCGCCGCGGCGTAGCCGTCCCACTGGTCCGACATGACGCCCTCGGGCGTGTCGATCGGCGCGACCACCGTCTGCTGGGCCAGCAAGGTCCAGCGGCCACGCTCGGCCTTCAAGGTCTCGTCCAGCCAGGCCTCCTGCGCCGCGCCCAACATCGTGCGTCGCGGATCCGCCATCGTCGGGCAGTCGCGGCGCGGACGATTGCCGCTTTGGCCCGGCGGGTTGCAGGCCTGGGCCGAGCGGTGCTGGCGCCCGTCCAGCACCGGCAGGCTCACCAAGTCGCCCCAGGCAAGCCGGCGGTAGAGGCGCGGGCCGCCCGGCCTGGCCCAAAGGCTGGGGCGGACCGGCAAGTGCTCGAAATAGGCTTGGTAGGCGGCGGCGCGGCGGCGCGCGAAGACCGCCGGATCCAGTCCTTTCAGATTGGCCAGGTCGGCATAGTCGTTCTCGACCTCATGGTCGTCCCAGGTGACCACCCAGGGTGCCTGGCGATGAGCCTCTCGCAAGTCGGGGTCGGACTTATAGATGGCGTGCCGGCGCCGATAACCCTCCAGGTCGACCGGTTCTGGCCCATCGAATTGGCGAACCTTTGGAAACTGGGCGTAGCTGTTCTCATAGATGTAATCGCCCAGCTGAACGACCAGGTCGGGTTGAGCGGCGACCATGTCGCGGTAGGCGCGAAACCACCCCAGCTCGAAGTGCTGGCAGCTGCTGACCGCGATCCGCGCCCCTGTCGCGTGTTCAGGCGCGGTGGCGGTGCGACCGACCGGGCTGACCGCGCCCAGCGCGTGGAAGCGATACCAGTAGGTCCGTCCGGGGCGCAGGCCCTCGATCTCGACATGCACGGCGTGGCCAAGAGCCGGGCTCGCCGCGCGCCGGCCGCGCCGCGCGATCCGACGGAAGCCCTCGTCCTCCGCGACCTCATAGGCCACGGGAACGGCCGGGGCGTCCAGCAACGCGCCGCCGGCGCTGAGACGGGTCCAAAGCACAAAACCGTCGGTCGAGGGATCGCCGCTGGCCACGCCCAAGGCGAAGGGTTGGGCGGGCGCGGCGCGGCGGATCTCCAGCCCCTGCGCCGCGGTCGCGCGGGCCAGGAAAAGGCCGGTCGAGGCGGCCATCACGGCGCGGCGCGAAAGCAGGGTCATCAGGGGCCGCTCCAGGAAGCGAAACGGAGGCGACCCGGTGAGAGACCGGGTCGCCTCCGCGGGGTCAGAAGTCGAACCGCGCGCCGACGCCGTAGGTGGCGGGCGCGCCAACGAGACGGGCGGCCCCGTTCAGCTCGGGGAAGTAGACCTCGTCGGTGATGTTGCGCCCGTAGGCGTAGAGGGTCCAGTTCTTCGGTGTCGCCAAGTCCAGGCGGGCGTTGACCAGGGTATAGGCCTTGGCTGTGTTCCCCGCCGTGGCGTTCAGACGATTGGACTCTTCGCCGTGATGGGTGACGCCCAGGCGGCTGCGCAGCGTCCAGCCGTCCTTCAGGGTGACGCTGTGGTTCAGGCTCGCCGTCGCCGAGACGTCCGGCGCGCCCGGCAACGGATCGCCGACCGTCTGCAGCACCTCGGCCACGCGGTTGGAGCTGAACGACAGCACCTCGGTGTCCAGCCAGGCGGAACTGACGTCGAAGGCCAGGCTCTGGCGCGGGGTGCGTAGAAGCTGAGCGCTCAGCGCGACCTCGATCCCCTTGCTGCTGGCCTTGCCGACATTGGCCCGGCCGTTCGTATCGTTGGCCAGGCGCGTGGTGGCCTGCAGCTCGCTGAAGCGGTAGTCGAAGGCGTCCAGCGACAGGCGCAGACGCGGCGCGCTCCAGCGCAGGCCGGCCTCGTAGGCGCGCACCGTCTCGGAGGCGAACGGCTTGGTTTCGGCGACGGTGAAGATCGAGGTGCCGTCAAAGCCGCCGCCGCGATAGCCGGTGCCGCCCGACACGAAGACGTTCAGGTTGGAGGTGACGTCGTACTTGACTGTCAGGCGGCCCGAGACGTTGTCGTCCTTGAACTTCTCGTCCCACGAAAACGGGTTCGTCGTGGCGAAGGTGGTCGTGAAGGTGCTGATGCCCCACGGATTGCGGTCGACGTTACGGCCGACATAGTGGGCGTTGTCACGGGTGTAGCGCAGGCCGGCCGACACCTGCAGGCGCTCGACCAGGCGGTAATCGACCTGGCCAAACAGAGCCAAGCTCTTGCGATCCTGATGGTGCAGGTTGTCGTACTGGGTCAGCGCCGAATAGCTGGTCCAGGCGGTGTTGAACTCGACGTCGTCGGCGACGTAGAAGGCCCCGGCGATCCAGTCGAGCTTGCCGCCGGTGTCGTCGGCGAGACGCAGCTCCAGCGACGACTGGCTCAGCTTTTCGTCGGCGTCGAAATATGAGGCCGGATAGGGCGAGCCGTCGCCGTTGCCTTGCACCGAGCGCTTGCTGCCCTGCCAGCCGCCGACGGCGGTGAAATTCAGGTTCTCCCGGACCTTGTGGCTGAGCGTGGCCGAACCGCCATAGATGTCGATGCGTTGCGTCGGATAGCCCGCCGAATAGAACTCGTAGGGATCGCTATTCTCGCCGGCGTTGGCGATGGTGGCGTCCTGGGCGCGCGCGATCCGATCGTACTGGCGGGTGTCGCCCCGGTCGCGGCTGCCGAACAGTTTGAGAACCAGATCGCTTTCCGGCGCCAGCTTGACGTCGAAGGTCGCGCGACCGGCCACGAGGTCCTTGTCGCCGAAGCCTTCCCGGCGGCCTGGATCGACAAGGGCCGGAACCTGGGTCTGTACGACGCCCTTCACCGATGGACGATAGCCGGCCAGCAGACCAGCGCCCGCGCCCGTCATGAAGCCGCCGCCGTTCTGGGCGAGGACGGCCAGGCGCACGCCAAGCGTGTCGCTGACCGGACCGCCGATCGAGGCCTCGGCTTCGGTGTAGCCGTAGCTGCCGCGTTCCAGCCGGGCCGAACCTTCGGTCACCGGGCCGGGTCCCCGCGTGATGGCGTTGATGACCCCGGCGGTCGTGTTGCGACCGTAAAGCGTACCCTGCGGTCCTTTAAGGACCTCGACCCGGTCCAGATCGAACAGCGGCATGCCCAGATAGGCGTTCGAGGTCTGGTAGACGCCGTCGACATGCAGGGCGACCGAGGGGTTGCCGTTGGGCTTGTAGTCGTCGGCCCCGCCGATGCCGCGGATGCTGATCAGGCCATAGTTCGTGCCCCCGAAAGCGTAGTTGACCGACACGCCCGCGATCTGGTCGACGAGGTCGACAACATTGGTGACGCCGCGCCGCTGAGCCTCGCCGCCGTCGAGCACGGTCACCGCGATCGGGACATCCTCGATCCGCGCCGAGCGCTTTTGCGCGGTGACGACGACTTCTTCGAGTTCGGCGACGACCGGATTTTCCTCCGCCGAGATCAGGAAGGTGCGGGGCCCGGTAGCCGTCGCCTTCAGGCCCGTCCCGGCCAGGAGGTCACGTAGCGCCTCGGCCGGCGGACGGGTCCCGACCACCGCATTGGCCCGCTTTCCCTTGACCAGGTTCGAGGCGTAAAGCACCTGCACGTCGGCCTGGCGAGCGAAAGCCGGCAGGGCCATTTCCAGGGGCTGGGCCTGCAACGAGAAGGCCGCGGGCGGCGCGCCGCCCTCCTGGGCCAGAGCCGGCGCGGCGGCGCCCAGAACGGCGATGGCGCAGCAGGCCATCAGGCCGCGCCGAAGGTTGGCGGCGTGGAAAACTCGGTTCGTCATCGTGCTGTCCTAGGCAATCCGGCCCCCGTCGACCGATCACCCCCAGGAACTTCGACGTGGCCGAAAGCCTCACTCTGTCTTGAAAATTTCATCGACCGCGAACATTCGGGCCGTCAGTCGCCGATTTCCCAGGTCGTCTCGTCCAGCTGGCGCATGCGCACCCCAAAGCCCGCCACCAGCGCCTGAGCGAACTCGCGCGTCCCGTCGTAGCGGAACGAGCCGGAGATCCGGATGGCGTCCAGCCGCGTGTCGGCGGCCAGGGCCAGGCGGTCGCTGGAATAGCGGTTGAAGGCGGCGACGACCTGCGGCAATGGCGCGTCGTTGAACACCAGCCGGCCGTCGCGCCAGGCGGTCAGCTGGTCCAGATCGGCCGGCGCCACGCGTCGCGCGCGCGCCGCGCCAGAGGCCATCTGCCCCGTCGTCAACCGCAGCCGCTGGCCGCCGCGGGCCGCCACCTCGAGGAGGCCGTCCTCAAGCAGGATCTGCGCCGTCTGACCTTGCTTGGTCACCTGGAAGCGGCCGCCGCTGCCCTCGGCGCGCTGGTCGCCGACGACGACCTCGAACGGCCGTCCGGGAACCGAGCGCGCGTCGAAATAGGCCTGCCCCTCGACCAGCCGCACGCGGCGGCGAGCCTTGTCGTATTGGACGCGGACGGTCGACAGCGGCGCCAGGGTCACGCTCGAGCCATCGGGCAAGGGCGCGGTCAGGCGCTCGCCAGCCTTGGTGCGGATCGTCGCCCCGGCCGCCCCGGCGATCAGCAGCGCCGCGCCCCCCGCTCCCGCCGCCGCGAGCCCGCCGCCGAGGCCAAGGATCGTCCGCCGCCGGCTAACGCCGGAGGCCTCGCGCAGGGCGGCCGCGCGCATCGCCATCAGGCTGTCGGCGCCCTTGGCCGCGCCCAGGGTCGACCAGGCGTCGGCCGTCTCCTGGTAGGCGTCGGCGTTGCCAGGCGCCTCCAGCCATTCGAGGAACGCCTTGCGATCCTCGCCGGTCAGCTGCCCGCGGTCGGTCTTGGCGAACCAGCGGGCGGCTTCATCCTCGCGGGACAGACCGCGCGCCATCAGCCCTGCTCCCGCAGCGCGTCTCGCAGCACGGCCATCGCCCGCACCAGATGCTTTTCGACAGCGCTGACCGAGATGTTCAGCCGGGCGGCGATCTGGGCGTGGCTCATGTCCTCGAAGCGGCGAAGGATGACGATGGCGCGCGCGCGCGGCGACAGTGCCTTGAGGGCGACGTGGATACGCTGAAGGCTTTGCCGCCCCCCGACGACATCCTCCGCGCCGGGAAGATCATCGGCGAGATTGATTCGGTCCAGATCCACCGCGCTGAGCATCGGACGCGTCCGCTCCCGTTTGACCTTGTCGCGAAGAAGGTTGGCCGCCGCCTCGAACACGTAGCCGTCGACGCTCTCTAGGCTCATTAGGCCGGGGCGGCGCAGCAGGCGCAGGAACAGGTCCTGGACCAGTTCCTCGCTGTCCGGCTGGGAGCCCGTGCGGCGCGTGAAATAGCGCATCAGCGGGATCCGCAGCCGTCGGGTCAGGGCTTCGAAACGCTCGGCGCCCGTGGCGCCGTCCGGCTCGCGCGCCGCCGCGGGATCAAAAGCAGGCAGGGACATGAGAGGGCCGCATGCCAGCGGCCGACGACAATCGTGTGAACCCCAGAGCCCCGCCCCCCGCTTTCAGCGGTGGTCGCGACCGTGACGCGCTGCTCTCACCGCATCCTTGCCCGCCTGCGTGTCGGCCGGACCCAGCGCGCCGTCTGGCTGGACCTGTACAACATGCTGGGCGCGCTGATCGTGGCCTGGATCCTATTGGTCGGCGCCACGGGCCTGATCAATACCTGGGGCGCCTCGATTATCCAGTTCTGGCAGATGAGCGAGCTTTCGACCTTTGCCGCGCAGGGCACGCCGCCGACGGGCAGGACCGCCCCGATCGATAGAATCGTCGACGCCGCCCGCGCCCGCTACCCCGCGTTCCAGCCCTATTTCGTGGCCTATCCTGGCTCGATCATGGCCGGCGAGCGGTTCCATGCCGTCTATTTGCGTGGCCCGGACGGGTTGAAGGAGCACATCTTCCAGCCGGTGCTGGTCGACAGCGTCACCGGCCAAGTTATCGCCGCGCCGACGCCACCCTGGCCGGCTTGGTCCTGACGCTGTTCAGCGCCGGCGGCTGGGATCTCATCGCTTACGCCCTGCTCTCCCCGGCTTTGATCCTGGCGGCCTCGTCCTGGCTCGGGCCGTCGGAGCCCTGAAGGCCTGAGCCCATCATCAAGAACTCGATATTGTTGCGAGTCATTCTCAACACGGCTATCTAGACCGCTATCGACGCGGTAGCGGACGACAGAGGAGCAGCCCATGGCCAGCCGGCAGACCCGATCGATGTCCTCCAGCCTGGCCGCCGTCGTGACGATGGCGATCGGCGTGGGCCTGCTGGGACTGGCGGTGCTGCGATGGCGCCAGAACGGTCCGGGCGCGCTGGTCTGGTTGGCGGCCCTGCTCGTCATGTTGGCGATCCGCACGCCCCACACGCTGCGCAACCGACGCAACGTCGTGGTGGATGCGCGCAAGGACGTCGCCGAGGCCGCGCTGCTGGCGGCCATGTTCCTAACCATGATGGTGCTGCCGCTCCTGCAACTGGCGACCGGCGTCTTGGGCTTCGCCGACTATCGGCTGCCTTCGGGCGCGATCGTCGCCGGCGCGCTACTCCAGGTTCCATGCCTCTGGCTGTTCTGGCGCTCGCACGCCGACCTCGGTCGCAATTGGAGTCCGGGGCTGGAGGTCCGCGAGGACCACAGCTTGATCACGCGTGGCGTCTATGCGCGCGTCCGCCATCCGATGTACGCGGCGATCTGGATCTCGGTCCTAGCCCAGCCCTTGCTGATCCAGAATTGGATCGCCGGCTTCCTCGTCGCGCCGGCCTTTGCAGCCATGTGGTTCATCAGGGTTCCCAAGGAGGAAGCCGTGATGCGCCTCCAGTTCGGCCAGGCCTGGGAAGCCTATTGCGTCCGCGCCGGACGTCTGCTGCCACGGTGGACGGCATGATCGATTTGCTGACCACGGCCACGCGGTGTTGGCGCCTGGCCCGCGACCAGCACGCGCCAACCCAGCAGCGCCTTCACGCGGTCCTTGCGACGCGGCGCGAGGAGATGCTGGCGCCCGTGTTCGACAGCATCATTCGCCTGCTGGAAGCGGTCTTGGGACGCCCGATCGCGGTCGGCGATTTGGCGCCCTCGGAGGACGAGCGTTTGCTGGCGGGACTGCTAGACGGCTCCCGCACCTACGACGCCAACATCCACTGCTCCGCGGGCCTGGCTGCCGCGCTGGACGGAGCGGTTAAGTCGATGCGGATCATGATGGCCATGAGCCCGTCCCCCTCGGCCGCGGCGTCGGCATGACGCCCGCCCCCTTCAAGGAGACCGCCGCGTGACGCCCCTAGAAAAGCTCTGCCTGGAACGCGGCGTCCGCATGACCGAACAACGGCGGGTCATCGTGCGGGTGCTTTCGGCGGCCGATGACCATCCCGACGTGGAAGAGCTTTACCGCCGAGCCCACGCCATAGACCGGCATATCTCGATCGCCACCGTGTACCGGACGATGCGCCTCTTCGAGGAGATCGGCGTGATCGAGCGGCGCGACTTCCGCGACGGGCGCGCCCGCTACGAGGAGGCGACCGACCAGCATCACGACCACCTGATCGACATGAAGACCGGCAAGATCGTCGAGTTCGTGGACGCGGAAATCGAGGCGCGGCAACAGGCCATAGCCCATAGGCTGGGATACAGGCTGGTCGACCACCGACTCGAGCTCTACGGCGTCCCTTCCGGTACTGCAGACTAGATGGCGTTGGGACCTCGGTCGACGCGCCGAGGACCTTGCCCGCCCGACGTCCCGTGCTCTCCGCGGACCCGGACCGTCCTGGCCAAATTGTCAGCGCCCGGCGTCGCGTCGCAAGGCGACGATTCCAGACAGAAGAAAGGCGACAATTCCGAGAAGCGGCGGCTTTGGTGATCGAGCCTAGCCAGGGGCTTTTCAACCCGCACCTTGGCCGACCGGTAGGCCGCCCTCGGCGCGTCGTCGGCTTGGACGAAATCCGGCGCGTCCACGGCTCTCCTCTTAGGTCGCCCTTAAGTAATGCGACTCATTTGCATTTGCAAATATGAGCCGTTAGAAGCCCCGCCACTCAACAAGCTCAAAGGGGTTAGAAGTGATGATCGGGATCAAAAGCCGCGTGATGCTGATGGCGGGCGCCAGCAGCGCGCTGTTGGTCGGCGCCGACCTAGCCCGCGCCGACGAAAGCAAGACGGACGTCAACCAGGTCGAACAGGTGGTCGTCACCGCCGCCGCCACCCAGCAGAAACTGACGGACGCGCCAGCCAGCATTTCGGTGGTCACCGAGGAGGACCTGCACCTTCGTCCGATCCGGGACCTGACCGACATCCTCGACCGGGTCGAGGGCGTGACCATCAACCGCTCAGGCAATCAGCGCACGATCCAATTGCGAGGCCTTGGCAGCGCCTACACGCTCTTCCTGATCGACGGCAAGCGCGTCAACTCCACCAGCGCCATGTTCCGCGGCAACGACTTCGACGCCGGCTGGGTGCCGGTCGAGGCGATCTCACGGGTCGAGGTGGTGCGGGGTCCAATGTCGTCGCTCTATGGCTCTGACGCCATCGGCGGCGTCGTCAACATCATCACCAAACCGGTCGGCAAGCATTGGACGGGCTCGGCCAGCCTCGACTACGTGCTGCAGGAGGACGGCGACGCTGGGGACGCCTACAAGGCTGGCTTCTTCGCCAGCGGCCCCCTGAAGGATGACGTCCTGGGCCTGAAAATCTACGGCGGTTACAACCGCCGCCTCAGCGACGCCAATACCGTCAACCCACCCACGGCGGCCGCCGGCACGCCGCTGTCCGGCATTCGTGACAAGCACGAGGGGTATGTCGATGGCACCCTCGCCTGGACGCCCGACGCGGCCAACACCGTGCTGGCTAACCTCGGCTGGAACCGCCTGACCCACGACAGCTTCCCGATGGAGCGTCGCGACTGGTCGCTCACCCACAAGGGCAAGTATGGCTTCGGGACGACTCAGCTGCGCGCCTATGGCGACCGCATCGAGAACGAGGTTGGCAACGTCACCGGTCAGAAGAACCCGAACAAGGCGACCAACGCCGCTGTCGACGGCCGCGTCACTCTGCCTTGGGACGCCGCGCGCCAGACCGTCACCCTGGGTGCGGAGTGGCGACGCCAGGAGCTGAAGGATCCCGCCAACCTGCGGGGCCTGCCGGGCACGCCAACCTACAACCAGAACCCGGTGACCCAAGTTGATCAGAAGGCCATCTTCATCGAAGACGAGGTTCGTTTCACCGATGACCTGCGCCTGACGGTCGGGGACCGCTATGACGATCACGAAAACTTCGGCGGTCACCACAGCCCGCGCGCCTATCTCGTCTTCCACGCCACGCCGAACATCACGTTCAAGGGCGGCGCGGCCAAGGCGTTCCGCGCGCCGACCCTGCTGCAGAACAGCCCCAACTGGGGTTCGGTCTCCTGCGGCAGCGCCACGACAGGCTGCTACATCATCGGCTCGACCGAACTGAAGCCCGAAACAGCCACCAGCCGCGAACTGGGCGTGCGCGCCGAGTTCGACCGGCTCAGCGGCGGGATCACCGTTTTCCGCAACGACTTGAAGAACATGATCGACATCACCAGCCGCACGCGCGACGTGACGCTGGCGCCGACCTATTCCAACTTCGTGGGCTTCCTGCCCGATGGTCGGCCGATCTTCCGCTATCAGAATATCGCCAAGGTCCGCTCGCAAGGCGTCGAGACGAACGCCCGTTTCCAAGTCAGCGACAAGATCGATGTGACCGCCAACTACACCTACCTCGACAGCAAGAACCGCAGCAATCCGGTCGAATTGGCGATGATCTATCAGCCCAAGCACTCGGCCAACGCCACGGTCAACATGCGCCCGACCGACGCCTGGTCGCTGTTCGCCACCTGGAACTATGTCGGCGAGCAGTTCCTGGCCGTCTATACGAACGCGGCCTACAACGTGAAGCGTCAGGGCTATGGCACGGTCGATATCGGCGCGGCCTACGCTTTGAATCCCGAGACCACGGTGCGGTTCGGCGTGCTGAACACCGCGGACAAGGCGATCAAGCGCCAGACATCGGACGAGTATAACGAGGAGGGACGGCGCTTCTTCGCCGCCGTGACGCGACGGTTCTGATGACCTCGCGCTCCCGGCCGATCCTTGCTGGCCTGGCGACGGGCGCCCTGACGACGGGCGCCCTAGCCGCGCCGCTGGAAAGCCAACGGCTTGAGGCCCTGCGCCAGACGCTGTCGGCGCCCGGAGCTGCGTCGGAGTTCTGGGCTGGCGTGAAGGTCAGCGGTGCGCCTCTGATCGAGTCCAGGCCTGACGGCTCGGCGCTGGTCACCTTCCTCTGGCGCGGCGAGTCCAATCGCGAGGTCGAGCTCGGTTGGCCGGTATGGACAGCGGACCGCCGCGAGAACCATCTCCAACGGCTGGCCGGCAGCGACGTCTGGTTCAAGACCGTGCGCCTGCCCGCCGGAACGCGACTGTCCTATCAGCTCGCGGCGGATCCCAAGCGCGGCGCCCCGGGCGACCGCGCCGCCTACCGCGCGGGACTGGTCGCGGCGCTGGCGCCCGATCCGCTAAATCCGCGTCGCTGGGAGAGATCCTCGGTGGTCGAGCTGCCCGGTGCGCCTCCCCAGCCCTGGGTCGCGCCGCGCGCTGTCGCCAAGGGCCGGCTGGCGACCAGCGTGTTCGAGAGCAAGGCCCTGGGCAACCGGCGCGAGGTGACACTCTATTCGCCGCCAGGCACGGCCAAAGCCACGCCGCTGATCATCGTCTTCGACGCCGATCGCTACCTGTCCTCGATCCCGACGCCGACCATCCTGGACAACCTGATCGCCGCCGGCGCCATCCCGCCGGTTACGGCGGTGTTCGTGGCCAATCCGACGCGAGAGTCGAGAGGGGGCGAACTCGCCTGCAACCCCGCCTTCGCCGACATGTTGGCCTACGAACTGCTGCCCTGGATCCGCGCGAGGGCGTCGGTCTCCGATGATCCGAACAAGACCGTGCTGGCCGGTTCCAGTTTCGGGGGACTGATCAGCGCCTGCGCGGCCCTGCGCCATCCCGAACGGTTCGGCGCGGCGCTCAGCCAATCCGGCTCCTTCTGGTGGGAGCCCGAAAACGGCAAGACCCCGCCAGACGCCGCCGGTTGGGTGGCCCGACAGGTCCAGGCGCAAGACCGCAAGCCCATCCGCTTCTATCTCGACGCTGGACTGCTGGAGGCGAACGGCGGATCGGAGAGCATCCTTTCGACCACTCGCAAACTGGCCGACGTCCTGCGGGCCAAGGGCTACGAAGTCCGGCAGGTGGAATTCGCCGGTGGTCACGACGACCTGGCCTGGCGTGGGACGCTTTCCGACGGATTGATCCATCTGCTTGGAGACGCGCGATGATCTCCCGACGTCATGCGCTGGCCATGCTGACCAGCCTGCCCGCCGCGCCGGCGCTCGCTCAGCCCGGAACAGGCCCTGCCGGCCCCGGCCTGTTCGAGACGGGCGCCACGACACACAGCGTAACGCGCCACGCCTTCCTCTCGGCCGACGGCCAGCGCCGCTATCGGGTCGATATGGCCATGCCCAAGCAAAGGCCCCCCGGGCGGGGCTGGCCATCCCTCTATCTCCTGGACGGCAACGCCGCCTTCACGATCCTGACGCCCGCGGATCTGGCGAGCGTTCCCAATCTGGCGCTCGTCGCCATCGGCTACGAGACCGAGCAACGGTTCGACAATCTGGCGCGGACCTTCGACTATACGCCATCCTGGTCCGGCCCACCCGAAACGCCGGGCCGTCCAGAGGGGGGATCGGCCGCGTTCCGCGAGCTGCTGCTGGGCGATATCCGGCCGCGCCTCGAACGTCTCGGTCGCCTGAATCCCAAAAAAGCGACGATCTGGGGGCATTCCTACGGCGCGCTCTTCGTAATGGACACCTTGCGGACGGACCCGGACGCCTTCCGAACCTATGTCCCGGTCAGCCCCTCGCTGTGGTGGCGCGACGGCGCGATCGCCGCCGCGCCGTTCCGCTCGCCGCGCCATTCTGTCCGCGTCGCCTTGATGGTTGGCGACCGCGAAGCGCGCCGGACCGGCGGCGGCGCGCCGCCCTCGCTGGATGACTTCGCCGCCTCTATCGCCCGCGTCCGCGCCCTCGGCGAAAGCTTGGCGGCCACGCCCCGACTGATCGTCGACGTCACCGTATTGCCCGGCCAGTCCCATGGCGGCGCCCTGACAACGTCCCTTCCCCTGGCCCTGCGCATAGCCGCCGAGGATCGCCCATGAAATCCGTCTCTTTCATCGCAAGCCTCACGCTCGCCGCCGTCCTAGCCCTCCCGGCCGCGGCCCACACACCCTATCTGCAACCCACCACCTTCGAACCCGATGGCGACCATGTGACGGTGATGACGGCCCTGACCAACGGCCGGTTCTTCGTCCCGGAGTTCCCGATCAAGGGCGACGACTTCCTGGTCACTGACGGCGCGGGCAAGACGATCGCGGGCAAGGGCTTGACCCTGCGCGACTTGGGGGTCTTCGAGGCTGCCCTATGGGGCCCTGGGACCTACCGCATCTCGACCGGCGAGCGGAATGTTCGCACGCTGAGCCTGGGTCAGGTCGGCGACACGTGGCGGCCGGTGAAGGACGCCAAGGACGGCCCGGTTCAGCCGCCGTTCGTCGATCGCGCCACCCTGCCCGCCGACGCGCGGATCGTGCCCGTCGCCACCATCGTTCGATCCGAAACCTACGTCACCAAGGGCGCGCCCTCCGCGACGATCCCGCCCGCCGTCGGCAAAGGCCTTGAGGTCGCGCCCAGGACCGCGCCCACCAGCGTGTTCGTCAACAAGGGCTTCGACTTCGACCTGCTGTTCGACGGTAAGACGATGCCGGACATGGCCTTCACGGTGTTCCGGGCCAACGACGCCTACGCCGGCAAGACCTTCGTCCTCAACGGCAAGACCGACGCCAAAGGCCGGGGTAACGTCACCTTCGATGGCCCCGGAATCTACGTCTTGGAGGCGCAGCACTCTTGGCTCTTGGGCGATCCCGCAGACGCCAGGACGCACCTCTACAGCCTGACACTGGAGGTGACGCCCTAGCGAGACCACCGCCAGCGACGTTGATCTCACATTTCAAGCATCAGCGCGCGTGGCTTGCCCCGGAGAAACACCGAAGGCCCCGCGGTAGAGTCGAGCGAATTGACTCAGATTGACGTAGCCGACCTGCAGCGCCGCCTCGGTGACACTAGCCCCTTGTTCGATCAGGAGAGTTCGGGCCGCCTGCAGACGCTGGTCTTGCAGGTAGCCGATCACCCCAACGCCAAGAAGTTGGCGGAAAGGCGCCAGGAGCCGACGTTGGCCTACCTCCAGAAATGCGACCTTCACTTGGGAAGCGTCACGCTAGCAGAGCTCGCTTGCGAGATCGCGACTTGCGGCCCCGCGCGATCTAGCGCCTTGGGTTTATCCACGCCTTCGCCAGAAGACCCGACTGCCCGCGTCAGGATGGGCCGCGGCGCCTCTCAGCCGTGGAGTTCCCAAAGCCTGATGCTCTCCTTACGATCGCCGCATGAATTCCTTCATCCGTGGTCGCGCCAAACTCTCGGTTCTCATGGGCGGACTTCTCGTGCCGTTCAATCGTGCCCTCGGCAACATCGTGCGATATTGTCGGCCGCTAGCGTTCCACAATGACGACGAGCACTACGACTTGTCGATGGCAGGCTCGGCGTTCCTGGTTCGGGTGTTGGGCAAGAACTACCTCTTTGCGACGCAGCACCAGCGTGGCGATGTCGGCGGACAACGTGACGCGTCCCAAATCGTGATCTTGGTCGCCGAGGGTGATCACCATGTGGGCGTCGCGCCAAACGAGTTGATCTCCGTCTGGCGCTCAAACAGCTCAGGCCGAACCTGTGACGACCTGATGGTTCTGCGCTACGACGATGTCCGCGAAGGACGCGACCTGACACCCCACTTCTTTCCCTTGCCCTTCGCGGCGCTGCTCGAAGCGGGCGAGCTGCCGTCTGAGTGCGAGGTAATCGCCCATGGCTTGATCGGCTTTCCGAGCCGCTTCACGGAGTACGACGTCAGCTGGGACGACGACGCCGACGCTCCTGGCCCCACGAGCGTGAAGTCAAAATGGAGCCGCTACTACCTGGCGCCGGCGGCGCGGACGGCCTGGGACGAAGACGACTTGACGCCCTACGTCTTGGAACCCTCAAGCCACCCTGGGGACATAGAACCTGATGGTCTGAGCGGCTCGCCGGTTTTGATGATCTACCGTGACGCCAACGGACAGGCCCAGTTCGCCTTCGCCGGCATCGCGCTGAAGGCCAACGCCAAGGGACGGTTCAACGTCTTTGGCGCCGCGCGTATCCGGGCGCTCTTCGACCAAGGCCTCGGCGAGGGGAGCTTTTAGATGGGTGGGACTGATGGTTGGCGTGAATATCAGGAGGACGCCGCCGAACTTTTTCGGGCGATGGGCTTCACCGCAACGGTTGAGGCCGACATTTCCGGCGCTCGCGCTCGCCATAAGGTGGACGTCGCCGCTCGGTTGACGATTGCCGGTGTCACGGTCCTTTGGATCGTCGAGTGCAAGCACTGGAAGTCCGCGGTCCGTAAAGAACAGGTGATGACCCTGGCGCAGATCGCCCAGGACGTCGGCGCCGATCGGGCATTTCTACTCTCCGAGAGCGGCTTTCAGTCGGGCGCGATCGCAGCCTCACGCCACTCCAACATCACTTTGAGCAGTTTGGGCGATTTGTCCGAAGCCGCGACGGACGCAATCAGCGCCCGTCGCCTAAGCGCCTTGCTCGGCGCGAAGGCCTCGCTGGAAAGAAGGCTGCGCAACCATCTGTATGACGATCAGGGCCGCTTTCCATCAGTCCTGGCCGTAGAGATGGATGAGGTCACCGATTTGCTCGGCGCCTGTTTCGCGGTGGGCATGGCGATCAACCAAGCGCTCGTCGACGAGTTTCCAGTTGTCGTCAGCAATATCCTGGACGACGGACCGGACGCCAGATTCTCCAAATCATCGGACTTGGTCGCGCACTTGGAGGCGCAGATCGGAGAGATTACGCTTCGAACGAACGCGATCGACGAAGCTGCGCCAGTCCAAAGAGACAGCCTGCTCGCCACTGCGGATCAGCTCGTCAGCGAGGTTGATGAACTTGTTCGTCTGACGGGGCTAGCGATCGATTTGAGTAATGACGAGGGCCGCTGTGCAGCGACACAGGGCCTTGGCCTCGCATCGATGCGAAAGATCGGCGACCTGGCCGAGATCGGCAGGCACCGGTTCAAGCACGATCTCCGCCATCAGCACTGGGCATTGATGGCCTTACTAGTCGACGGCGTCTATCTGGCGCTCGCCATGCCCCAGGCCCATGCGGAAGGTTGGACGAACCTTGCCGCCCGGACCAACGACCAGGCAAGCGCACTGGTCGCCGCCGTCAACGCTGTACGAAATGGCGAAGCGCCGTGATCTCCCACCTAGGTCGGGAGTCACGAGCCGAGTTGAACCGCACCAACGGCGAGAAATCTTGTCGCCGGAAAGCCGAGATCCTCAACCAGGTTTTGACCCAGGAAGCCTAGCGGGCAGCTCTTAAGGTCGAGCCATGCCGCGCACAGGCAGAGCGTCGCGATCAGACACCCCGCGTCTCGCATGACGAGGCTTTCGGGATGGGTGTAGGCCGCGCCGACCTTGTCCAGGTCGGCGACAAGACGGATCGTACATCCCTGGCTTCGACCCAGAACCTGCAAGACCTCAAGATCGTTTCTCTGGGGAATATCGCCCGCGGGCAGCATATGAAAGCTGTGCGTGAGGGGGTCATAGAGCGCTACCGTTCGTGCGGCGCAGTCGATAGCGACCAAACGGATCGGGTGCAGACCGCCCGCCGACGGCGCGGCCCGATGCTGGGTGGGAATAGCGGCGCGGCCCAGACCTAGCGGCGTGGCCGACCCGACATGCCACAACAGGTCGGAGACCCGCTCGAAACTGAGGGCTCCACCGACTCCTGAGCGGCGCTCGTAAAGGACGTCGGCGAATGGCGTGCTTGGGCTTGACGCGGGCGGCGCCGTCGCCTCGATCCGCAGCGAGGGTGGCCAGTATTCCTGCCAGGCCAGAGGCGGGACCCGCGGACGAGGCTCGTCAGTGGGGATCCCAGCCAAGCGCGCTCCAGGTCTTGTAGTGCTTGTTGCAACCGCGGCATCGGCCGCAGGCGAAGTTGCCGGTATGGCAGGAATGCGCCCAGCCTAAGATCTCCCGGCCGATGCCCGAAGCTTTGACCAGTTCAACAGCGTCCAGGGCGATGGCCGGCGCGGACACTGTCAGTCCCCCTTCCTGCATCGCCATTAGGTCGCTAATGCGCTCGATGAATTCGGCGCGGCCGTCCGCGTGTTCGCCGTCCGTGCGCAGAGCGCCGATCTGAAGCTCAGACACTCCGAGCTTGATCGCCGCCATTCCCGCTAGGGTCAGGATCAATTGGTTGCGAAAGGGCCACCACTCGGGCACCGGCGCAACGGCGGCGGCCGGTGCCTCGGCCATGTCTCCAGAACCTAAACTCGAACAGTCGACGACATAGCTTTCGTGCCTGATGTTCATCGCCGCACACGCCGCCAAGCCAGCCGCCTTTTCGGCTTCCGCTGCGCGTTGTCCGTAGTCGATGAAGATCGCGACCTCGGGCCGACGCCAGTACGCCAAGCTAATGGAATCCATCCCGCCGGACATCAGCAGGCCCTTCATGCCGGGAGTTTCCAGATGGCTCGGTAGGCGGCCGAGACGAAGTCGTCGCTGATATCGCAACCTGTGCCCGCGAACATCTTGAGATCCTCCTCTTTGATGTTCTGGGCGAGTGCCACGACGGGGATGCCCTTCTTAATTGCGTAGCCGACCTCGAAGATCGTGCCTGGATCCATGCCGTTGAGGATGGCGAACACCACGTCCGAACGTTCCAGGCCGGCGATATCTTCTGGCGCGACAATGCTCGCGGGTCCTGGCCCGACCTCGTGCACCGGCGAAAACACCTCGGCCCCGAGATTTTTCAGCGTCGCTCGGGCCTCATCGACCAACCAGCGCTGCCCCAAATCGAAGAACGGTCCCGCGAGATAGATCAGGCCGGAGCCCGGCGTAAGCGGGGCGAATGAAGAGGCGCGTAGGGCGTCGATCTGCGGTACGGGCAATGAACGGCTCGAGCAATAGGCCGCCGTCGCCCGCGATGCGAGGTCGGCGGCTTCAACATGCCCCAACCCCCGGGCTCCCCAAAGGGCGGCGAACGTGGCGGAAAAGACATCGCCAGAGCCCAGCTTGAAGACGCGCTCGGTCCTATAGAGCGGGACCTGACTATGCCCGTGTTGATCGACGACCATCGCGCCCTTGCCGCCCATCTTCAGAACGACGACCTCGGCGCCTTCGCGGCTCCGGATCGCTTTAGCGGCTTCAAAGGGTTCGTTTTCGCCCGTGAGGGCGTGCGCTTCAGCCCTGTTGAGCACAATGGCCAGACGCCTCGCCTGGGAGCCGTTCGCACCGAAAAACTGAGGCCCATAGGCTGACTGCGGATCGTAGACCGCAACGTCAGCATCGACGATCGCGTCGCCCTCGAGCATGCCGTATCGCAGCACGACGTCGCCCTCGACCCGTATGGGAGGGTTCTGTGCGATTTTCGACGGCACGGGTTGTATCGCCGGACGGGCCAGCGGATGGATATAGTCGAACGAGACATACTCGTTGGCCGCCACGGCCTTCAGTTCGGCGCCAGCGGTGTCGGCAAGGTACTTCGCGGCACCCGCCAGGGTCTCCGGCACATAGGCGACGAGCGTGAGCTTGCCTTCGGTCAGGGATCTGATCGCGTGGATCGCCCGCCCGGCCGAGCCATAGACAGCGTCCCAGAGTGGTTGGACGCATCGCTCAAGATAGACTCCGCCAACGACTGTCACGTCCGTCATAAGGCAGGATCAACCCGGACTTCGTAGACGCCTCCGGTGATGCTAACGAGCGTCGCTTTGTATTTGATGTCGCGCTCGATCATGCAGGCGATGATGTCGAGATAACCGTGAAACGTCAGCGACCCCGCGTCGACGCCAGGCGGCGCCGTAACGATCAAGACCGGCGAGGCATTGGAGCGATCGACCCTGACACCAAGGACCTGCCCGACTAACAGTGGGGCTAGGACCGCAGCTTTGGGGCTATTGATCGGTCCGCGCCACGTTCGAAGGCAGTCGTCGCGATCCTTTATCCCACCGTCGCCATCGTTCCTGACGGAGTCGTTTCCTGACATTCACCGGCGCCCCACTGGAGAAGTGGTAAACGCTCGCCGAAACAATCTTGAGTGTCAATGAGACTGGCGAGCATTCGTCTCCCCAATCTGCGCATCGTTCCCCACATCACCGCATCGAGAACTGAGGCCCGCACGCCGCCAACTTCACAAAATTCGAGGAAGCGGCGCTCAAGATCCATGTAGCTCCTGGCGAGATTAGCGCCGCGAGGAAATACGCCCATGTGCTCGCAGGCGCGGATGATGTGAACATCGAGAATGGCGACGCGGTCACTGGCGCGACGGTTTCTTACGATCCAAGAGGCGGTCTTGGGACCGATGCCCGGCAAGTCGCGCAGGGCGTCACGAAGCGCCAGATCGTCCAGCTCCTCATCCACGAGATGCCGAAGCCCTTCCAGGGCCCCGGTGAGATACTTCGCGCGCTGGCGCGCAAACCGGTAGTGGATCAGCTTGCCGTTCACCCAAAGCGGCTCAAGGAGCATTGTCTCGATCCGATCACGGCCGAGCACGCCATCAGCCTTTTCGGCAAGCGCATCCAGTACACGCTTCGACGCCGCCAGCCCCACTTCCGCCGGCGCGCCATGGCCGCCGAGCAGGCAATACACCACCTCTTCTCTAAGGGTCGGCGCCAGCTCGAATGACAGGTCGCCACCATCGTCCTGCAGCCAGGCCTGAGAAACCCAGAACGCCGGCGTCAGGGCGTGCTCGAACGATCCCCACCGGACACCCGGCATAAGGGCGACGGCCGGATCCGGCAGGTCCAGAAACCGGTACTTCCCGTGGCTTCCGCCGATCACCCGTTGCATGAGCAAATATCTCTATGTATTACATGATAAATTATGCATTTTTAACACCGGCCGTCAATGACTCCGAAGGACCTGATTGCGCAAGTTTCCGAACGTATGGACCGCGATCATGTCAGCCAACTTGTGTTGGCCGAGATGTGCGGCCTTTCGCAACCACACATCAGTAGAGTATTGTCTTTAAAGATAAATCCTGGACGAAAAACTCGACTTAAGCTGGAGGCATGGCTGGCCGCAACAGCAGCTGAGCGCGTCAGAGATCCGTCCGGGCAGATGGAATATCTCGCCCGACGCCTTGCTGACGCGTCACCTAAGAAGGCTATGCAAATTATGCAATTGCTGAGAGCGGTCGAGGACGTTCTGAGGAACTAGCTCTCGCCGATCGAAACGCCTCTCGGACAGGCCCCTCAGCTTGCGCCGCCCCGCCGACATCGTTGGATTTAGCCATGTTGTTCGCCGCAGCGCTCACCGCCATCATCGCGTGCAACGCCCTCGCCGTTCATGACGGCGACACCCTGTGCTGCGGTTCCGAGCGTGTGCGCCTTTTCGGCGTTGATGCGCCGGAGGTTAGTCGCGGTAACGCATCCGCCGAGCCGCTGGCCCATGAAGCGCGCGACGAACTGATCCGTCTCACACGCGGACGCGTCGGCTGCCGCTTCGTGGATCGCGACCGATACGGAAGGTTCGTGGGAAGGTGTTGGTCCGACGCTAGCCCCGACATCAACGCCGCCCTGATCCGGTCGGGACTGGCGACGGAGTATCGGCGCTACAGCAAGGGCGCCTATGCCGCAGCGGAGGATGAGGCGCAAAGCGCCGGCCGTGGAGCCTGGTCGAGAGCGATCAAATCAGGTCCCGATGAATCGAGGTAATGTACTCGAACGGAGAGTTGGAGGCCTTGGCCTCCTTCAAGCCAAGACCAACGCCAAGGGACCCGAAACGGGCGGCCGCCGCGACAAAGCCGCCTGTGAGAATAGCGGTCGCCAACGGAAGATGCGCCTGCAGCGCCACATTCGCTGCCGCACACCGATTTGTTAGCGGTGGACGAAATGCGGTCGTGGGCGGGTACGAGGGATATCGGCGACACGTTGATGGTGTCGCGACCCATTCAAGAGAAATATCCGCGATCGGACGCAAGTTTTCCGTTTGACCGTCCCCGGAATTCACCGAACATAACCCTTGGGTTCCTTGATGCTTTTGCTGAGGAAGCCGTTGTGACTGACCCCCGAAAACCCAAGGCCCCCAACAAGCTTCGATCGGACAGCGATAGGCTGACGGCGACCATCTGGCCACCGAAGGTCGAGGGAACGGGGCATGGGGTGAGGTTCGCGTTCTGGCTTGCGCTGGTGCTTTGCGCTCTCACCCTCGCCAATGTTTTGATTTTTGCCCTTCGCGGCTAGCGAACAGCGGTAGCTTAGGTGGGTGATTCAGCTCCGCTGAAGCGGACCAATGGTTCACGTTGCCAAAGATATTGACGTTCACCGTGTTCGGATGCGCTGGCAGATCGCCGCCAATAGATCGAGCGTGATCGCCTTGTTCACTGTGTCGTAACGAAGTTGCCGGACCGCGTAAGCGTACCCGGCCGCGAGCACTGCCAAGTCGGTGCCCGCCACGTCGTAGGCCCAGTCGCGGCACGCTCGGGCGAAGGCCGGAAAGGGATGCCGTGCGTAATAGTCGTCTGGGTCTGGCCAGGAAGACAGGGCCGGCGCGATTTTAGCTGAGAGACCAAGCTTTACCGCGTCGGGATGGAAGGCCGCGCTGAGCTCCAGCGTCACGGGATCGATGCACGAAGGGCCGTAGCCAACGTCGCCAAAATCAATCAGCACCGGCTGGTTACCGGGGTCCAAAAGAATGTTTGTACCGTGAAGATCGCCATGCAAACAGCTTTCGACGTACTGCAGGGCATTGGCCTCGATATCATCGAGGTTCAGGCCGTTGTCGGATACCACTTGTGCGAAGGTCTCGTCCCACAGTGTGCGTCTGCGGGCGTCGGCGATAGTCGCCCGGCGCATGGTCCTGGCGTTGATCCAGATCCCCATGCGCTCGCGCACGATGGCGAGCGCCCGTACGGCCGCAGCCTCGTCCTCAGCAAGAAGGTCAAATAGCGACCGGGCATAGCCTTCCGCCAGCGTGTAGAAGATCGCCGCTGCCCCGCAGGCCCCCTTATCCACCGTATCGGTAATTGGCGGGAAGAAGCCGATCGGTAGGCGCTTGGCATCCCTGTCGAACGCGGCGATTTCCGCCTGAATCTCGCCCAGTGAGCCGAGTTTGGCGACGGTCGCATGGAGCACCTGATCGGCGTCGTTCCGAAGTGTCGCCCTAACGACGCTAGCGCGGGAGAGACCGCCACTAAGGGGGACGACCTCGGCGATGCTCGCGCCCATCCGCCGGGCCGCAACACGAATGCATCGCTCGGCTCCCGGCGAGAGGCCAAGGTGTTTGCCACGCGTGTTGATGGTGACCGCGTTCACAGCGGTGACTTCTCGGGCGACATCCTCGACCTCGGTGAACAACCGGTCGGCGTTCTCCTTTTCGAAGTAGTCGAGAGTGTTTTTCTTGGCCCGCGCGCCCCAAAGATCAACCTGCTCACCGTGCCGGACCAGGCCCTTGATAAAGTCGTCCATCTCCGATCCCGTAAGTATGAAGATGGGGATGCCAGGGCATCTCTTGATGGCCTCGTAGAAAACTGCTTGGCCATGCTCGGGAGCGATGTCGAGATCGCCCTCATTTGCCGGGATCGTTAGATCCAGGATGAGAAGATCGTAAAATTCCCTGGTCAACGCCTCCAAAGCAAGCGCTTTGCTCCGGAATAGGTCTACGCGCTCGACACCGGTGATGTCGGCGAGCATGCCGGCCATGGAGGGGCCGAAGCTGAGATGATCCTCAACGAACAGGATCTTCATTGTCTCTGAACCAGCGGATTTCGAAATGAGCGCCGTCCTCGTCGTTCTTCAGAACAATGTCGCCCTGCATGGAAAGCATGGCCTGGTGGGCGAGCGCGAGACCATAGCCGACGTGACCGCTCTTGCTCGTTGCGCCGAGCTTGAGAGCAGCGGCGGGGTCGCCTCGGAAACCTGGGCCATTGTCCTTGATGACCACGAAGTTGTCGCTTTGCGTCGCGCCCCAGGTGATCACGATCCGGGCTGGAGTGCTGTCGGCGTAAGGCTTGACCGCTTCAAGCGCGTTCCGTAGCCCATTGCCGATGGCTAGAGTCAACTGGTCCTTATCGGCCGACACGATCAATCGCGAAGGACCAGCAGTCTGGATCAGAACACCGTCGGGATTGGGTGCTGCCGCGATAACTGCGCCAATCAGTTCGGCGATCTGAAAGTCCTTGTAGCTCGGGACGGCGTTGGCGCGCTTGAGCGCCCGGATGGCCGTCATCAGGCTGTGGAGTTGGTCGAGATAGACCCTCGACTGCGAGGCCTTGAAGGCTTCGTTCAGCTCTTTGGGCAAGACCACTCGTAGCAAGCCCACGACCGGCGCCAGTTCGTGAATAAGGCTGTCGGCGACTTCCTCGGCGGCTTTGGCGTAGATCTGCTGGGCGTCGAGGCCTTCAAGTGTCTCTGCGGCAGGCCGGTCAGTGGGCGCAACAGGGCCCGGTGGCTGATCGGCACGTGTCACGGCCGATTGCAGGGCTCGTTTGATCCAGGGAACGGTTTCTTTCCTTAGAGCCGCCTTGAGCCTTGTGCCATCCTCCGCATTAGCTTCGAATGAAAAGAAGCGCGCCGCCCGCAGGCGGACCTCGGTGGCGTCCGAACTGAGTGCTGCGATGGCCTCGTCACGCGTCATAGGAGGTGGTTGTCGTAGAACTTGGCGCGCTCGCGGAAGGCATCGATGCCCCCTTCCATCAACGAAGTAATCGCCTCCACTGCCGCTTCGTCGTCAAGCGGCTTGCAGACTTCAACCGAACCATTCCGGCCATCCGATGTCAGTTGCACGACCAATTTTGCGTCGCCTAGGACCGGAATGTTGGCGTTGTGCGTCGAAACGATCAGCTGCGAGTGCGGCGACCGCGCGCGCATCGCTTTGATGAGGCTGTCGGTGATGAAAGCGTTGTCGATGTGGTCTTCAGGCTGATCGATGATCAGGACCCGCTCGTCGTGCTGCAGTACGATGGGCAAGATGACAGTGCAACGCTGACCCGCCGATAGTGTAGCGATGTCCTTGTATTCGGCACCGTCAAGCAGGCGCAGCCGGCAGTTATCTTCAATGGCGCAGGTGACGATGTCACCAAGACCAATTTCTTGCAGGACGCCAAGCGCACGGGCGGCGCGATCGCGTGGTAGGCCGGTGGCTTGGGCAAGCTCGGCGAAAGCCTGATCTTCCACAAACCGCACCAGTTCGCGCGGGCTGACCGCCTCGGTGATTGCGGTCGCCAGGTCGTTGTACTTCAAGCCGCTGCCGCGAAAGGCCTCCGTCAACGCGCGAGTATATTCACCATACTGGCCGAACTTCTCGACGGTCACGCCGATGCGCGGCCCCAAGGCGTTGTTCAGTTTTTCGGCGACAGCGACACGGGCGCGGAAGCGTCGATCACGCACCGCCTCCAGATCGTTCAAGAGGTCGTCGCGGCGCCTACGTTGCGTCGCTAGGCGCGCGCGCCTGTCGGCGATTACCTTCTCAACCGCTTCGAGTTGGGCGATCTTGGCCCGCGTCGTCGAAAGTTGCCGGGTGATCGCACCGGCGCCCTCGACGAGCTTGTCCACTTCGCCGCGCAGTGCGCGCGCCTCCGTCTCAAGGGCTTGGCGCCCTGACGCTACTACGGCGCACTCGGCCTCCACGCGCTGTGACAACGCTTTGAACTTGGCACTGGCCGACCTGACATCGGCTAGTGCGGCGTCATATCCCGTTCGAAAGGCTCCGATGGGATCGGTGGTGCCTTCCCCTTCCCAGGGCTCAGGCCCGAAGTCCTCGTCCAGATAATCGTCCAAGGCGGCGGACCAATCGTTGAGCTGCTGCTTGAAGCGCTCGAGCGCGTCGGAGCGGACCGCGATCCGGGTGAGGTCAGTCGAAAGGGTCTCCAGGCGCTGGGATTTCTCCGCCGTTGCCGCCGATGTCGTGCTGACCTCGGCCGCACGCGCCTCCAGGGTGACTATCTGGGCTCGCAGGCTGGGCAACTCCTCCAGGCCTGTGGAGGTTCGGGCGATCTCGCCTTCCAGATTGGCGATCTCGCGGTAGAGCGACTTGATCGAATTGGCCAGTTCGGCTTCCTGGGCCCGCAGTTTGGAACGGTCCTTGACGAACCCGTCCAGCAGGCTCAGGCGCCCGGCCTCGCTGAGACCGATCGTCTCGATCTCTTTTTGCGAGAAGATGATCGGTGGCTGAAAGGTCTGGGTGGCGCGAGGCTCGGGGTCATCCGCGGCGCGCGACACGACGACGTCCTCGATGATGTCATCGAGCGTCACGGTGATCTCGCCGCCGTCCAGCGTGTGTTTGGCGTGCTCGATCGATTCCGCTCCGGCCTCGCTGGTGTGATTACGCGCGCCTAGACAAAAGCGGATCGCCTCGATCAGGGAGGTTTTGCCGGTGCCACGCGCCCCGATCACGGCCACGAGCCCTGGCGGCAAGCGAAGGTCGAGGCCGCTCAGGAAGCCTTCTTCGATTTGGATTCGGTTGATATGCACGGCGCCAGCTTATCTCGGCTTTGCCTACAAGCAAAAGTTCAGACATTGTTTTCGGGTGCCACCCGCGATTTGAATGAACGCGGCACGCCCTAAAGCGGCCCCTCCTAAGGTCGGAGAAGAGTCACGAACGGTCCAAGACAAAGCGTCAGCGATCGTCACCCGCATGGGCCGAGACCGCCGCGCGGGCTCGGCGGTGTCCGGCGCAGCCGGCACCGTAGAGCGCGATCGCGCGCGACAGCGCGCGAGACGCCCAGCTAAGCCCTAATCACAAACTCTAGGGTCGCCTTACCAAATCCGTTTCGGCGACGGAAAGCGCGACAGCCAGTCGCTCCAGAACACGCAGGCTGATGTTCCGCTTTCCGTTTTCAATGCCCGAGAGGTAGGTGGCGTGGATATCGGCGCGGTAAGCGAGCTCGTCCTGCGGGAGGCCTTTCGCCTCCCGCAGGAGGCGAATATTCGCTCCTACGACCACTCGGAGATCCATACTCCGAAGGCGCACGATCCCCCGGCGACACGGAATAGACTATGAGTAAAGTTGAGAAAAAGCCGAGGCAAACAATTCAGCGAACGACCTAGCGACGAATTACAAGATCCGTCTCGGGGACGCGTAGCGCTGCCGCCAGCCGCTCAAGCACTCTTATGCTGATATTTCTCTTCCCGTTTTCAACGCCAGACAAATAGGTCACGTGGATATCTGCTAGGTGAGCCAATTCGTCCTGCGGAAGGCCTCTCGCCTCTCGCAGGGCGCGAACGTTCGCTCCCACCACCGCCAGAAAATCCATGGCAGGAAAGCGCCCGGTCAGCGCTGGACTGTGAATAGACTATGAGTAAAGTGAAGGAATATCGTCGTGCGCTTGCGACGCCTCTCGCGGGCACGGTTCACCCCGGATTCCCCCGCATCACCTGGCCTGGAATGCGGCTCATGCCCCCGCTCGACACCAAACGCCCCGCCCCCACCGCTCATCGCGGAGACGCCGCGCGGGCCTCCGCGCGCGAAGCAGACCCAAGCGTCCCGCCGCCCCCCGCCCCGCCCCTGGCCGAGGCCTATCTCGTTCACCGTGACTGGCTGACCAGGGCGCTGGCCTGGCGCTATGGGCCCGAGGAGGCCGACGACATCGCCCAGGACACTTGGCTGAAGGTGCATGGCTACGCCCCACCGGGGCCCGTGCGCAGCGCCAAGGCGCTCTTGATGCGCATCGCCCGCAGCGTGGCGGCCAACCGCTCACGCAAGACCGGCCGCGAAAGCGCCACCGATCCGCGCGCGCCGCTGCTCGACCCCGCCGCGCCGGGCGAACAGGAGCAGGCGGTGGCTTTCGAGCAGATGATGCTCGCCTTACCGCCAAAGTTGCGCGATGTTTTTGCCCTGAACCATGTCAGAGGCCTGACCTACCGGGAGATCGCGCAACTGCGCGGGATTTCGGTCAAGGCGGTGGAAAAGCGGATGACCCAGGCGATCGCGCGCTGCGCCGAGATGATGCGGGGCTGACGGCCGCGCCATGAGCGAGCAGCAAGCCCAGGCCGGCGACGGCGGGACGGCGGAGGCCAAGGCCGCGCGCGCCGCGCGCGAGGCGGCGCGGTGGTATGGCCGCCTCAATAGCGGCAATCCCAGCTACCAGGACGTTGATGCCTTCTTCGCCTGGCGGGCCGAGACGCTGAACGACGTGGCCTATACCCGCATCGAGAGCCTGACGACGACGGCGCGGGCCCTGGCCGATGATCCAAGGCTGCAGGCGATCGCGCGGGCGGCCGCGCGGCGGCCGCGCGAGACCAGGGGCTGGCGCGGCGCGCTGACGCGCCGGCGCGGCCAGGTCCTTGGCGGCCTGGTCACGGCCGGCGTTCTGGCCGGCGCGTTCCTGATCCTTCAACCGCTAGGCCGGACATATGACACGGCGGTGGGCGAACGTCGGGCGATCAGCCTGGAGGACGGCTCGACCATCGAGCTCAACACCGACAGCCGGGTGCGGGTGCGCCTGACAAGGGGCGAGCGTCGCCTTTGGCTGGAGAAGGGCCAGGCGATGTTCGCCGTGGCCCATGACCAGGGCCGCCCGTTCATTGTCACGGCCGGAAAGACGGCGGTGCGGGCCCTGGGCACGCGGTTCGAGGTCTGGCGGACGGATCAGGCCGTGCGGGTGATCCTGGCCGAGGGCAAGGTCGAGGTCAGCGGCCCCGCCCCGCAAGCCGCGCCGGTCACCCTGACGCCGGGTCAGCGCCTGGAAGTGCGCCCAAACCGCCCCGCCAAGCCCGCCCCAGTCGATGTTGCGGCCGCCACGGGCTGGACGCGGGGCCGAGTGACGTTCCGCGACGTGCCCCTGGCCGACGCGGTGGCCGAGGTCAACCGCTACAGCCGCCGCCCGGTGGTGCTGGGCCCTGGCGCGCCGGCCGATGAGCGGGTCACCGGGGTCTTCGACACCGGCGACACCCAGTCCTTCGTCAACGGCGTCACGACAATGCTCGACCTCAAGAGCACGCCGCGCCCCGACGGCGGCGTCGAGCTGACCGCGGGCTGATCGGGCGCGCCGCCCACAGATCGTCACAAAAATTTCGCAAGGCTGGTAGGGTCGAAGGCCTTCCCAGGTGTCTCACCCGCGCCATGCCCGGCAGCGACCGCCAAGACGGCGGCCCCGAGGCGTGATGGGGGATCAGGAAATGCGTGTCAGTCCACGCCGTCGCTTGCTGGGTTTGAGCACACTGGCGCTGGCCGCCGGGGCCGCGCCCGCCGCCCTGGCCGCGCCCAAACCCGCGACCACCGCCGAGATCCATTTGCCGCCGGGCCCGCTCGACGCCGCGTTGCTGACCCTGGCCAAGCAGACCGGCGTGTCGATCGTCTTCACCAGCCAGATGGTCGATGGCCGGCAGGCGCGGGCGGTGGATGGACGCATGACGCCGCAGCAGGCGGTCACCCAGCTGATCGCCGGCACGGACCTGGAGATGCGCTTGGCCGGCGAGCGGGTGCTGGTGCTGCGCCCGCGCGACGCGGTTTTTCGGACGGCGACGTCCCCGGACGCCGCCGGGAGCGCCGCCGCTGATCCAGGCGAGGTCAAAGCCCAAGACGCTATTCCCACGGCGCAGGAACCGACGGTGGTGGCCGAGATCGTGGTCGGCAGCCACATCCGGGGCGTCAAGGACACCGCCTCGCCGGTGGTGGAGCTCAGCCGCGAGGACATCGACCGGGGCGGCTACGCCAGCGTGGCCGAGGCTCTGACCGCCCTGCCGCAGGCGTTTGGCGGCACGGTCAGCGAGGACAGCGTCTCGACCGGCGCTGATCCCAACGGGACCAACATCACGCGCGGCACGGGCGTTGATCTGCGGGGCCTTGGCGCCGACGCCACCCTGGTGCTGGTCAATGGCCGCCGTATGGCCGGGGCTGGCGTCTATGGCGACTTCTCCGACATCTCCTCGATCCCGTTCGTGGCCGTGGGCAAGGTCAATGTCCTGCTCGACGGCGCCTCGGCGCTCTATGGGGCAGACGCGGTGGGCGGGGTTGTCGACATCCGTCTGCGGAACAATCTCGACGGCGGCGAAACGCGGGTGTCGGCCGGGACCGCGACGCAAGGCGGCTATAGCCGCTACCTGGCCAGCCAGGCCCTGGGCCGCGCATGGCCCGGCGGTCACCTGTTGGCGGCCTATGAGTACACCCGCAACGACGCCCTGCGCGGCGCCGACCGCCCCTACACCGGCGACGCCGACCTGCGCCCCTGGGGTGGGAGCGACCGGCGCAGCGCGGTGGCCGGCGCGCCCGGCAACATCCTGCGGCTCAACGCGGCGGGCGCCTATGTGGCGACCTACGCCATTCCCGCCGGCCAGGACGGCACGAGCCTGAAGGCTGGCGACTTCACGGCCGGGACGGTCAACCGCACAAACCAGAAGGCCGCCTACGACGTCATTCCGCGCTCGACCCGCCACAGCGCGGTGATCGCCGCCGAGCAGGCGCTGGGCGCGGTGACGCTGAGCGGCGACTTGCGCTTCGCCCATCGCGAGATCGACGCCCGCAACGCCGCTCCAACCACCACGCTCGTCCTGACCGCGGCCAACCCCTACTTCGTCTCGCCGACAGGCCAGAGCGCCGAGCGCATCGCCTACGCGTTCCAGAACGAAGCCCCCGGCGTGCGCAACTGGGGCGAGGCCGAAAGCCTGGGCTTGAGCCTCGGCGCCAAGGCGCGGCTCGGGGCGGGGTGGAACGCCGACCTGCACGGCGCCTACGCCCAGGAGCTGGGGATCAGCCGCAGCGCCGGCCAGATCAACAGCACCAACCTCTCCGAGGCGGCGGGTCTTGCCGCCGACAGCCCGCTAACCGGCTTCAGCGCCGCGCGCGACGGCTATTTCAATCCCTATATCGGCCAAGGGTCCAACAAGGCCGCCGTGCTGGGCTTCATCCTGTCGGGCTGGGACCTTTCCAAGGTCCGCGGTCAGAGCAAGGCCGTGGACCTTGGCTTCGATGGCCCGCTGCTGCGCCTGCCCGGCGGTCTTGCGCGCCTGGCGATCGGCGGCCAGCTACGGCGCGAGGAACTGCGCACGGGCGGGGCGCGGTTCCTGTCGGGCTATGCGCCGACCGCCAAGGCCCCGGCGCGCTACAGCCGCGACGTACGCAGCGCCTATGCCGAACTCAACGCGCCGCTGGTCGGCCCAGGCAACGCCCTGCCGGCGATCGAGCGGCTGGAGCTGTCGCTGGCCGGACGGATTGAAGACTATGACGATGTCGGCGCCACCACCAACCCCAAGGTCGGGCTGATCTGGGTCCCGCGCCAGGGCCTAACGGTCAAGGCCAGCTATGGGACCTCGTTCCGGGCGCCGGCGCTGTCGGAACTCAACATCCCCTACACGATCACGCCGATCGCGGTCTCCGCCCAGGGCGGCCAGGTCCCGAGCCTCGTCTACCAGGGCGGCAATCCAAGCCTGCGTCCCGAGACCGCGCGATCATGGACGGCCGGCGTCACCGTCTCCCCCGACAGCGTCCCGGATCTGACCTTGAGCCTCTTTGTCTACCGCACCCGCTTCAAGGACCGGGTCGGCTCGCCGGTGGTGCTGTCCCAGGCCCTGACCTCGACGGAGTTCGCGCCGTTCCGCACCCTGCTCAGCCCCGCGACCAACCCGAGCGACCGGGCCAAGGTGCTGGCGGCGATGGCCGATCCCCACGCCGTGGGCCTTACGGCCTACGCGGTCGACACCTA
Organism: Caulobacter segnis; assembly: GCF_031454995.1. GTDB lineage: Bacteria > Pseudomonadota > Alphaproteobacteria > Caulobacterales > Caulobacteraceae > Caulobacter > Caulobacter segnis_E. Next base: position 170,787 of record NZ_JAVDRV010000001.1, read on the forward strand.
CGGGGCGATCATCGACCTGCGCTATGTCAACACCGGCAGCCTCGATGTGGCGGGACTGGACGCGAGCGCCGCCTGGAAGACCACCGTCAAGGGCGATCCCCTGGCGCTGAACGCCAGCCTCTCGTGGCTGACCCGCTACGCCCGCAAGCTGACGCCCGCCTCGGCCAAGACCCAGCTAGCCGGCCAAGCCGGCTATCCCGCTGACCTGCGGGCCCGCGTGTCAGCGACCTGGACCCACGGCCCGGCCTCGCTGACCACATCGCTCATCCATGTCGGCGATCTCAGCGCCGAGACCGGCGCGCGCATCGCGCCCTGGACCACCTTCGACCTGCAGGGCCGCTGGCAGGGCAAGGTGCTGGGCGCCCAGGGCCTGACCCTGACGCTCAATGTGCAGAACCTTTTCGACAAGGCTCCGCCGTTCTACGACAACCCGTTGGCGATCGGCTACGACCCCGCCAACGCCGACCCGCTCGGCCGCCTGGTTAGCCTGCAACTGACCAAGACCTGGTAGCCCACACCGGCGCCAAGCCCCCGTCATTTTCGGAGACATCCTCATGCGACGCTTCGCGGCGTTTGCGGTCGGCTGCGCGCTGGCCCCGCCCACGGCCGTTTCGGCCGCCCCGTTCACCGTCGATCGCCTGCTCAGCCTAGAGCAGCTGGGGTCGGCGCGGCTGGATCCGACCCGGCGCTGGCTGATCCTCCAGCGCTACGCGCGCTGGGACAGCGCCAGCGCCTACGACCTCGATTTCAACACCAAGCTTAGATTAGCGCGCATCCAGGCCTTCGACCTGCTGGCCGGCGGCGCGGAGGCCAAGCTCGATCTGCCGGAGGGGGCGGGCTACACCGCGCTGGGCGCCTCGCCCAAGGGCCGCCGCCTGGCGCTCGCGCGGCTCCGCGGCCACGCCTACGAGCTTGGCGTCGTTGATCTGGCCAGCGGCGAGGCGCGCTGGTTGGGGGTGAGCCCCCGGCAGGCGATCTGGGGACCGGCCGTCCTCTGGCGGGGCGAAGAGGAACTGCTAGTCGCCGCCCGGCCGGCGGACTTTCCGGACGTGACCTTTGGCTTTGGCTACCAGGGCCGCGCGCGGATCGGCCAGCAGTGGGCGGCGAGCGCGCGCGGCGACCTGGGGGCGACGGTGATTGGCAGCGGCCGCTACCGCGCCCTGCGGCCCAAGGCGCCGACCGTGGGCCTGCTATCGATCAACCTCAAGACCAACACCCAGCGGCTGCTGGTGGCGGGAAACATCCGCGATATGGCCCTGGCCCCGGGCGGTCGCACGCTCGCCGCGGTCGTCGAGGGCCAGGACATCCAGCCGACCACGCCCGAACCGACCAACGCCGCTACCGAACCCATGCGCAAGTCGCTGGTCCTGGCCGATCTCGACAGCGGCCGGGCCTTCACGCCCTGTCCCAATTGCGATCCGGCCGGGCGTTTCCTGTCCTGGTCGCCCAATGGCCGCGAGCTCTTGGTCTTCGCCCGGCAAGGCGAGGTCGCCTGGACGGATGGCCGCTTCTGGCGGCTGTCGGCGAGCGGCGCGGCCGCGCCGGTCGCCATCAACGGCCTGACGGCGGCGTTCGGCGCGACCTGGGATGTGGCGGGCGTGCCGTTGGCCGGCTGGCTCGATGGCGCGCCGGTGGTTCGGGCCCGGCCGGCCGGCGGCGGCCGGGCCGACTATTGGCGCATCGACGGAGCGCGACGCACGAACCTCACGGCCGCGCTCGCCGAGGACTTCCGGGCGATTGGCGCGGCCCCCGACGCCTGGGCGGTGGCCGCCGGCGGCCAGGTCTGGCGCGTCACGGCCAAGACAGCCCGCCCTTGGGGGATCGCGCCGGCCGCCGTGCAGTCGGTCGCGCCCCCCATCGATGGCTTTCGCGGGGCCATGAACACCGTGCCGGCCTTAAAGGACCTGGCCCTGGCCGATCCGGCGGCGAGGCCCGCCCTGCCCTGGCCGGGCCCGCGCCTGCCAAGGGCCGTCAACGGCGGCCGCATCGTCGACGTCGCCGCCCAAGGCGCGGTGGAGATCATCAAGGATCCGCATGGCGTGGAGTCGGTGGTGTTGGCCGCGAAAGACGCCGCGCCCCAGACCCTGGCGCGCGTCAACGCCAGTTTGGACGAGGTCGATTTCGCCGAGCCGGTCGCCATCCGCCATAAGGGCCTGGACGGCAAGGACCTGACCAGCTGGCTCTACCCGCCCCCCGGCGCGCGCCCGGGCGATCCGCCCCCGCCCGTGGTCGTGTTGCCCTATCCCGGCGACGCGCCCGCCGCCGCGCCGCGCGTGCAGCAGCCGGGCGTCCCGCAGATGTCGGTCAACGCCCGGGTCCTGGCCGCCCACGGCTTCGCCGCGATCGTCCCGGCCATGCCGTATATGGCTGGCAAGGAGCCGATCGAAGGGCTGGCCGACCAGATGCTGGCGCCGGTCGACGCGGCGGCCGCCCTAGGCCTGATCGATCCGGCCAAGATCGCGATCTGGGGTCACAGCTATGGCGCCTATGGCGTGCTGGGCGCGGCGAGCCAGAGCGCGCGCTTCAAGGCGGTGATCGCCACCGCCCCGACCGTCGACCTCATCAACAGTTATGGCCGGCTGGGTCCGATGGTCCACGCCGTTCCGGAATCGGGTCTGACGATCTTCGCCTCCTCCGGCTGGCAAGAGACTGGCCAGGCGCGGATGGGCGTTCCGCCCTGGAAAGATCCGCAGCGCTATCTGCGCAACAGCCCGCTGATCTACGCCGACAAGATCACCGCGCCGGTGCTGATCTTCCATGGCGACAACGACAAGGGCCTCGACCAGTCCCAAGCCTTGTTCAGCGCGCTCTATCGCCAGAACAAGGACGCGATCTTCGTCACCTATCGCGGCGAGGCGCACGTCTTCTATTCCCCGGCCAATGTCCGCGACTACTACCGGCGCGTCCTTGGCCTCCTGGATCGAACCCTCGGCCCGGGCGATCTGGCTTCCTCGCCCTAGGCGGCGGCCGGCCGGGCCCGCGCCAATCGCGCCTCCCAGCGTCGCACCCAGGCCTCGGCCGCCATCAGGACGAAGACCTCCGAGGTGATCGAGGTCCAGACGAGCTGGCCAACGTCGAGCGCCTGGTTAAGACGGTCGCGATCGATCAGGCCCGCCTCGACGAGGCGCCCGCCCAGCAGCCAAGCCCGCAAGGGCTCGAGGCTTTCGCCAAGCGCGCGGGCGAACCATGTCGTCAGGTCGCCCTTGCCCTGGCGCCCCAGAACCAAAGGCGGCAAGCGCTCGGCGAAGGCGGCGCGGGCGAAGGGGCGGTCGTTGTCGCCCACGGCCAGGCGCCCGGCGGCCACCGACAGGCAAAATTCCACCACCGGCTGGCTCATCAGCGGGTCGATGACGTCGCCGGCCTGGTGGCGCTGGCTTTCGCCAAAGGCGCTGAGACCGTTGACCAGGGCCAGGATCTGGAGCTGCTTGGCCGGCGCCAGGGCGCGCGCCTCCTCCAGCCAAGGATGCAGGCGCGCCGCGCCGGCCGCCGCCCCGTCCGTCAGGAACGCCCCCAAGCCAAGGCCCGCCGTCATATCCTGGGCCGACAGCCCCTGGCGCACCAGGCTCCAGACGGTGGTGGCGTTACGCCGCGCCAAAAGATCCAGGCCCCGCAGGCGGCCAACGCCAGCGCGGCCGGCCAGGACGTCGGGAACGAGGACCGGATGGCGGGACTGGTAGAACACCCCGTCGCCGCCGCGGCCGGTGAACATCGCCTCCACGTTCGGCGCGCGCAAACGCTGGGCCAGGTCGGCGTCATGGTCGGGATCGCCGCCAACATAGTTGAGCTTGGCGCCGCCGGCCGCGCCGGCCAGCTTGGCGGGATCGAGCCGGAGCGGCGCGCGCTCGACAACCTCGAGCCGCACGCCGATCGCGTCGGCCACGGCCTGGGCGTAGAGGCGCTCATCGCTTTCGGCGCGCGCGAAGGCGTGGTTGAGGCCGTAGAGCGGCGCGGCGCTGGTCCGCGCCAGGCTGGTGGCGACGATGGCCGAATCCAGGCCGCCGGAGATCTCGCAGAACACGCCTTGGCGCCCCAGGGCCCAGGCCGAGACCGCGCCGTCCAGCACGGCCCGGAGCCCGGCGGGGTCGGCGGCGGCTGGGCGGCGCGCGAACCGCGCGGGCGACCACAGACACGCGCCCTCGCCGTCTGGGCCCGACAGCACGCCCGGCCGATAGCTGACGACCCCAGCCAGGGGCGAGATCAAGCTGGCCAGGTTCTTCTGGCGCAGAATGGCGGCGAGGCGGTCGAAGTCGATCGCCAAAGCGACGGGCCAGAGCTCGGGAAGATCCGGCAGGCGCGAGGCGATGAAGCGCAGCGGTCCGCGCCGCCAGCCGATGGCCTCCATGACGCCGAGCGGATCGCGCAGGACCCGCGCGGGCCCCTCGCCGTCGTCGAGGATGGCGACGTAGCGCCCAAAGGCGCGGTCCGCCAGACGCTGTGCGATCGTGGCGGGATCGCCGCCGAAGCCCTGCGGTTCAAGCCGCGCGCCCACGCCGCGCCGAGCGGCGTCCGCATCGAAGACATCGCCGATCAGGGATCCGGCCACGTTGGGCAGATGGCGATAGGCCGGCGGCCGGGCCGCTTCAAGGAACACGGAAAACCCGCGCCGCTCGGCGACCTTACTCCAGCCGCCGCTGGCCAGGACCCGCGCCTCGCAGGCGCGCCAGGAACCGGTGTCCGCGCCGGCCGCCGTCTCGATCACCAGATAGTCGCGCATGGTCAGACCACCAGAATGGGAGAAAAGCCGGCGACATGGCTTGGCGTGTCGTCGAGCACGACCTCGCCGACCTGGAGCCAGCAATGGGCCTCGAACGGCCAGGTCCGCACGCCAAACACCCAGGCGGCGGCATGGCCGCGCCGCGCCAGGAAGAGACGCTGCTGGAGACTGCGCATCAGACAAAGGCCCGCGCGCGGCAGCCAGGGCGCCATGCGGGCGAAAGCAGCCGACGCGGCCAGGACCGAGGGCTTGGGCGCTTGCAGGGCGGCCGGATCGAGCTGGCCAGCCAGCGCCAACACCTCACGGAACGGAAGATCGGCGATCGCACGGGCGGCGATGTGATTGACCCTCACGGCCAGACCGATGGACGCCGGCGTCAGGGTCGCGGCGGGCCCCTCCAGGCCGCGCCGGACCGGTGGAAGGCTTGGCTTTGGGAGCCCCTGAGGACAACGCGCCACCAGGCCCGCCCGCCCCAGCTCCTCGGCGAGCGCCGCGCTCGTCAGCGCCACCGCGCCGCCGGGGCCAAGGCGAAGATCCTCAGCCGCGCCGGGCAGGCACAGATAGGCGTCAGCGCCGATGTCGAGGAAGACGATGTCGGTTTCCACGCGCGCGGCGCTCACGTCCGGCGCCAGCCAGATCCGCATGGTTTTCTCCCGGGGATCGAGGACCGGGCGATAGACCGCCCAGTCCGCTCTTCAGACGCCCCAGCAATCGGTGGGGTCTTGTGTCTCCAGCATGCCGGTGGGCAGCTGGGCCATCGTCAGGCGCTTGGCGGGGCCAAGCGTGATCAAAGAAATTCGGCGAGCGACGGTCATCAGCCGGCTCCTTGCTCGAGGGTTGAAGCGAACGCCGCCGGCGCGGCGGGGCGCCGGCGGCGGGCCGGGCCTTAGACGCCGTAGCGGTCGCTGGGGTCCTCGGCCTCGATCTGGCCGAACGGTAGTTGGGCCTGGGTGAGGGACTTGGCCGAGCCAAAGCGGATCAGCCGGATGGTTTGACGGGGGGTCATCATGGCCTCCTGGTTGCGAACGCCGCCGATCGCGGCCCTCCAAGCCAGCGCCCTCACGGTTCGATATTCAAAAGATATCCGGCTGATATTTGCGGTCATCGGCCAGGCGCACGATCGTGGCCGCCGCCTCCATCCGCCGGCGGTGATACTGGCGCGTCGCCGCGCGCAGGGCCTTGGCCTCGCCGGTCTCGAAGGCCGCGACCAAGCCGAGCGCCTCGGCGGCGGGGTTGTTTTCCAGCCGCGTCTCGATGGGCGCGAACGGCGCCAAGCGCGCGGCGGTGCGCTGGAACGCCAACGCAAGCGCCAGATCGTTGGCGCGCAGCACCAGCTCCAGGAACAGCGCATCGACCACCTGCGACGGCGCCGTCGCCGGATCGGCCAGTTGCGCCGAGAAGCTGAACGGCGCCCGCGCCGGCCAAGGACCGCGCCGCGATCGTCTCCGCGCCTCGGGCGAAAGCGCGGCGGCGATGTAAAGCAGGCGCATATTATAGAGTTCGGCCAGGGACGGCGGGTCGAGCTTGGGCCGCGTATAGGCATGACCACTCTTGTCGACGAGCTCCTCGCCCGCCAGGCGCGACAGCGCTTCGCGGACCGGCGTCGTCGATAGCCGCAATTCGGCGGCGATGAGATGGATCGGCAGGGGCGCGCCCGGCGCGTCGACGCCCTGGCGCAAGCGGCGCCGAAGGGCCTTGAGAGCCAGGCCAAAGGAGTCACGCGGTGGGGGCAAGGTCTGCGTCCTGCTCGGATCGCCAGTCTGCCCGCCCGCCGCCCGGGTCGACACCAAGATCGCCCCGGGGACGTGATCGACGTTGGCAGATCAGCCCTGGCGTCCACATGCCGGGATGATCCGTGCACGTCATACGCCCAGCGCGGCGGGAACTCCGCATGATCGGCGCCCCGAAAGCGGAACCGGCCGCGCGGATCGCGCAGACCCCGGACAATCAGCGCTCGACCACAGGGGCTGGAACCGGAAAAAAGGACGGGCGCGCCCCAAACGCAGGGTTGTACTTTGACCGAGCGTTCGCGGCGCGCTTTGATGGCGCAAGCAAGTGTCGAGTCCCGCTTTGGTCGAGAGCCCCTCCAACGATCTGGAGCAGCAGCGACAGCTCCTGTCGACAGTTCTGAAGACGATCCGCGATCTGCGGCGCCTGAAGGCGCGCGTCGTGGCCGCGCGCATGGGTATGAAGCTTCGCACCTACTACAGCTTCGAGGGCGGCGAGGGCCCGCTGATCATCGCCAGGATCTGGCGCTTCGCGGCCGCCACCGAGACCGACCCGGCTGGCATCATGGACGCCCTGATGACGGGCCGGATCGAATACGCCTTGCGAACCATGGACAACAAGGCCTCCACGATCCTTCTGGGCTCCTACCGGCAGTTCAACGACCGGGTCGGCGACCGGCTGACCACGATCACCTCGCCCGTGCTGATCGAGGCGTTCAAGCGGCCGTTCGATAGTCTGGAGGAACACATCGACCGGCGAGATCTCAGCGCCGAGCGTTGGCTCGCGGAAAACCTGTCGCGGATCGTGCCGCCGGAGGAGTAGTCGTCGCGCCCCGCGCCGGCGTGCGCCAGAGCGTACGATGATCGACCTTGGCCACTTCCGGATCCGTGGGACGGGCCAGGCCCCAATGCTCGGGAAGCGCCGCCAGCCGCCCGGCGCGAAGCGCTTGATAGTCCGCGACGTAGACGGGGTTGCGCCGCAGGAATTCCCAAGCCAAGGCGGCCGGCGCGAGCGCCCCGATCGCGCCGGTGAGCGCCTGGGTCTTCCCACCAATGACAGGAAAACTGGAGCTGACGGCGACGCGGGACTTTGCCATGCCTCATTGAAGCGCCTGATCGACGCGGGCCGGTAGCGCCGGGGTCGGGCAAGCGCCAGCCCGATCCGCAAAATCTTTTCGCCGGCTCGCCGCGCGCCGGCTAACGGCGGAAGAATACGGGTTTGCCGCACCCGCTTTACACAAGGCCGCACGGCTCGCGCAGGTATCCCGCACACAGCCACATTGCCCCCAGAAATATGCCAGTCATCACCGATGGGGCCGTCACGCGGCATCGCCAGGCGGCCGAGCGCCAGATCTCAACGACCTTCACGCGAGACGTTTGAGGTCGAACGCCTATCCCCAGAAGGCCTCGATAACCCCCGGCCGCGAGACGATCGGCCGTTCGCAGCAGGCGCTGGACGCGCATGCGCATGTAGTCCGACCGGCCGGCCCAGTCCTCGCGCACGCGCTCTTCGCCGAACAGCAAGGTCGCGATCTCACGGTGGCTAGCCCCGGCGCGGCGCGCGTCATGGGCTCGCAAGCTTTCCAGCCAGCGGCCAGCCCGGGCAGGCTCGCGCGGCGCGGCGGCCGGGAGTCGCCCCGTATCCCTAAGCGCGACCAAACCCCGAAGGCCTTCCAGCGCGGCGCTCGCGCCACCGGGGAGCGGCAGGGCGAGCCGGCAGGTCACGGGTCCGCCAAGGATGTCGCCTTCGATGACCGCCAGCCGCAGCCGACGCGGCCCGTCACAGACCAGCACCTGCTGGTCGCCATCCTCGATACGCGCCACGAGAATGGGAAGGTCGCAAGCGGCGATGTCCAGAGCGTGCCCGGTGTCGGCGGGCGCGGCGCTCACCGAGACCGCGGCGGCCGAAGGATCGGGCCGCCAGAGGACCGCGGGCGCCGGATCGCCAGCGGGACCAGGACCAACGTAGCAAAGGCCAGGGGGATCGACCACGTCCACCATGCGCGCGTCACGGGCCAGACCGCGCCGCGCGAACTCCCACGCCCAGACCGCCGCCTCGGCGCGTAGCAAGGGCCGGTAGGTGTCCGCCCGTCTCCAGTCGGGCGCAAAGGGGTGTTCATCCAGCATGGCGGCGCTCGCCGCCCCCCGCTGTGAACTGTTCCGTATCTGGCGCGACCTGTCGACTCCGCCGGAGGCTGCAAGCTCGTCATCGGCCCGCTTGCCGGTCTAAGCTCACGCGGGCGCCCAGAACCGGGAGCCGCGCGCCCTGACCGCCGAGGACCCTTTGACGCCGAAGCTCGATCAGCAAGTGACCGACGAAGCGCCGTGTGGCGACACGGTCACCGACTACGACCGCGCGCACCTGGTGACGTACCTGCGTCTGCTCGACGCGTCGCGAGAGGGCGCCGACTGGCGTGAGGCCGCGCGCCTGGTGCTGGACCGCGATCCCGATCATCCCGCTTCCCGCGCCTGCTGGGAAAGCCATATGCGCAGGGCAGAATGGATGACGCACACGGGATATAAGGATTTGGCGGGGCTTCAGAACCTCTAGCCGCGTGGCGCCAAGGCCCGCCTCCTCTGTCCGCCGCGACCGCCGCAGCACAACCAAGGTTGGCTGACCCGTCGCCCCGAACCTGGCGGCATCCTTCCCACCACAAGCGCGGCGGAGGCTTGCCGCGAAAGCCAAGTCGCCGCGGACAAAGAACCTGGTCCTGGCTATCGCGCCTCCTGCCTGGCCGTGTGACCGACGCAGGAATCGCAGGCTTTGGCCACATCGTCACGCTGTCCAAACTGGAACCAGATTTCGAACGCCGTGGTCGGCGACACGCCTGTGGGGGGCTTGGGAAACGGTCCCGCCCGCTGAACCGTGGCCATGGCTAACCGGTCCAACATAGGATCGCCGCTACCGCGCGTGATACGGATGTCGCAGGGCGCGCCACCCGGCATCAGATGGAAGGCGATCCCAACACCCCCGCGCAGGTGGCTCATCGGCGGGCGTCTCGCCATGATCATCCGCCAAATCAGATCTTGATAGCGCCTCAGAGCATCATCCTCGCCAGGCGACTTCGCGCCGGCGGCCATTTGAGGCGGAGATGGCGGGGCGGCGGTCAGTTCGGCGGGGAGTATCCGCGACGGCTCGACGACCGTCGGCGCACGCTCGGCCACACTCGACTCTCCGCCCCGTTCGGTTCGGGCCGAGACCCTACTGGCGGCCGACTGCGAGACCGGCCGCCGGTAGGGCTGGACCTTGATTTTAACGACCGGCGCGGGTTGGGGTTCGAGGCGGGCCCAATCGGCCGGGACCAAGCTGACCACCATGTCTGGCGGCGGCGCCCTTGGCGGGGTCGGCGCTTCAAAGGTCACCAGCGCGAGTTGGGCCGCGACAATACCGCAGGAAGAGACGAACGCGCCCCCCTTGGACAGTAGCGCCTGGAGGCGCCACTGTCGCAAGCCGATGGGACGCCCGGCGGCAAGAAGGCTGATCGGCGTCATGTTAGAATCTGGCGGTCAGCCCGACGTCGACCGAACGTCCCCGCCCCGGCGTCTGGCGCAACGCGCCGGTCGCGCCGTAGTCGCCCAGCGAGACGCCGCCCAGCGGCAGATCATAGCTTTGGTTGGCCAGATTCTCGACCGCTAGGCTTAGGGTCACCGTCTTCCACTGATAGGCCGTGCGGACGTTCAGGAGCTGATAGGCGGCCGTCTTTCGCTCGTTGCGAGTGGGATCGACGCGATCTTTCTCGGCGACCAACTCCAGTTCGACGGCGCTGGTCCAAGGGCCTTTAGCATGCCGCACCGCTATACGGCCATTCAGCGGCATCTGACGATAGAGCGGCGCGCCAGTGGCGCGGTTCTCGCCATGCAGGGCGCTGAACGTCGCGTCCAACCGCGCCTTGCCGAACGTTTCGCTCGACCACAACGGCGCTTGGGCGGATACATCGACGCCCCGGAACTCAGCGTCCACATTGACGAACTGCAGTTGGACGAAGCCGCTGGGCTTGCCCATCATGTTGGTCAGGTCGGCGATCTTGCGCGCGTCGATGAAGTCGGCGACCCGCGTGTAGAACGGCTCGACCGTCAATCGCCAACCGTCCTCGCCGCCGCCCGCGAACCGCACCGCGCCGCTGAAGGTGTCGGCCTTTTGCGACTTCAGCGCCAGATTGCCAACATAGCCGTTGCCGTCACCGTACCAGCCGATCATCTGGCTGGACATCGCGCCGCGCCCCCAAGCATACAGCTGGTAGAGGTTCGGCGATTGGGTCTTGCGCGCGTAGCCAGCCTCCAACGTCACGCCATCGATCGGCGCATAGCGGAGCAAGGCGGTCGCGCCCCAATTGCCATCATCGTGCTCGTGGTCAGCGGCGTTGAAGGCCTGGGCCGCCATGGCGTCCTTCATGCTCATCATGCCGGTGGAATAGGGCTGGACGTCGCCGGTGTTCATCGACACCGCGTCGTGGCGCACGCCGATCACGCTCGACAGCTTGTCGGACCAACGGGTGTCCAACTCGGCGAAAACGCCGAAACGGTCGCGGCGACCGTCATTGACGTTCAGATAGGTGTTGGGTCCCATCATCATGCTGCCGGCCACCGCGGGCCAGCTGTCGTCCAGCGCCTGATGGTGGAACTCGCCGCCGACGCGCAGGGTCTGGCGGGCGTCCAGAACGATGTCGGCCTTGGCTGTGACGCCGGTGGACTTTACCCAGGTGTCCATAGGCATGCCGCCGTCGGCGTCGCCGCCCTTGTCGTCCAGGAAGTTCATCTTGTGGCGGACGTCCCGATGATAGGCGGTGACCTCCAGCGCCCCCCAGGCGAACGCGCCCTGGTAGCGGCCAGTCAGCGCCCACGACCGGTTCAGGGTCATGTCCATCCACTGGTTGGGGAAGCCCTCATAGGGCGAATAGTCCAAGCTTCCCTTGACCGTGAACAGACCAACGCTCGTGCGGCGGCCAACCGTCAGGGCGTGGCTGGTCTTGGCGTATTCGGTCGACCGCACATGGCCATCCCCGGCGCCGCCCCGATAGTTCCGGGCCTTCGCGCCCGATCCGGCGTAGCCGACGCTCCACCGGTCGCTGGCGATGGTCGCCTGGACCGCGCCCCCCACGGCGTCGTCGTTGCTCCGATAGAAGACCGAAGTCTCGCCGGCGAACAGCCTCTGGCCGGCCTCGGCGAACTTGGGATCGGCCGAGCGCGCGGCGATGACGCCGCCGATATTGTCGCCGCCAAAGCTGACCGGCGAGACGCCCTTAACGACCAGAACCGAACCTAGGGTGAGCGGATCGACATAGGATAGCGGCGAGTTCATGAAGTTGGGACACGCCATATCGACCGGCGCGCCGTCGATGGTGACGATGACCTTGTCTTCGCCGATCCCTCGGATCGAGGGCAGACTGGAGAAGCCGCCGGCCCCTTGCGCCGCCACGCCAGGCGTGGCCCGCAGGATCTCCGTTAAGTCGCTTGATGAGACGGCTCGACGGCTGGCGGCGAGGTGATCGACAACATGGGTCGACAGCCCCGCCGTACCGCCATTGGGCTCGGCTTGGTTCGTCTCGACCTCGACATCACGCAATCGCATGGTCGTCTGGGCGGCGGCGGGGCTCGTCGCGAGGGCCGCGACAAGCGCCAGACACGAGGTCGTCAAGAAGGCAGTACGGGTCATGATACGCTATCCCATCAAGCACGGCGCAACCGGCGTGCGAGACACTTGTCTTTAGGAGGAAAGGGGGCTCAGCCTTGGACGTCGCGGATTGCGGCGCGGCGCGCGGGGCGCATGGTGCGAGCGCGGGCCTTCAGCAGACGGCTCAGGGCGCGAAGCGCCATCTGTTCGGCCACCGAAAGCGAAGTTTCGAGCGCGCAGATCATCACGTATCTCCCGGGTCAAGTCGCCCGACCGCGACCCTAGGACCTAGACATCGTTGGACATTGTTCGCGCTCAATGTCGCGATCGAGGACGCCTACTTAAGGCGCCGAGATCAATGGCCAGACCTTAGGCAGGTCCATCGACATCGCGAGCCAGTACGTCGCGTGAAGGAAACCACGCCCCCCTCCGGCCGCCCCACCGCCGCCGGACTTGGGCGGTGAGCTGGGCTGGCCCCGCAGATCGATGATCCGCGCCGGCGACCTTCAAGGGACTCTAATTTCTGCTTTTTCCGGCCCGAAAGCCGCTTCGAATCTATCGCAAAATACTCACGTGAGCGCCGACCGCGCCCCACGGGGTCCAAGCCCGTAGCCTATCGAATGGCAGCTCCACTGCGCCTTGCCATTGGAACATACGCCCCTCTGGGGCGCCCGGAGGCGCCCCAGAGGGGCGAGGAGGCAACGCTATTCCGCGGGCGTCAGGACGGCCGCCTCGCCCGACACGCGCCGCCGCGCGCCCAACACCAGCTTGCCGGCGAAGATCGCCAGGGTCAGCGCGCCACCCGCGAAGACGACGTCTCCCGGCACGCGCATCCAGACCAGAAACTGGACCAGGGGCGAGTGGACCACGGCCGGCGAGCGGGCGAACCACAGGCCATGGTCGATGCTGGCGATCGCCTGGATTACGCCCACCGGCAGCAGCGACAAGAAGATCATCATCGCCAGCCCGCCGTTGAGCAGCCAGAACGTCAGAGCCAGCAGCCGATCATCCCAAACAGCCCGACGCGACAGGCCGCGGAAACAGAACAGCAACAAGCCAATGCCCAGCATGCCATAAACGCCGAAGAGCGCCGCGTGACCGTGGGTGGCCGTCGTGTTCAACCCCTGGATGAAGTACAGGCTGACCGGCGGGTTGATCATGAAGCCGAAGACCCCCGCGCCCAGCAGGTTCCAGAACGAAACCGCGACGAAGAAGAAGATCGGCCAGCGATAGGTCGCGACCCAGGGCGCGGCCTTTGTATGCCTGAAGGTCTCGAAGGCCTCGGCGCCGATCAGGGCCAGCGGCACGACCTCGAGGGCCGAGAACACCGAACCGATGGCGATCACCGAAACCGGGGTGCCGGCGAAGTACCAGTGGTGCGCGGTGCCCAGCACGCCGCCGAACAGGAACACGATGGTCCCGAACAGCACCGCGCCATTGGCCGACTTGGCGCGCACCAAGCCCAGCTTCACCATCAACAGGCTGATGACGGCCGTGGCGAACACCTCGAAGAAGCCTTCGACCCAAAGGTGGACGACCCACCAGCGCCAGTACTCGACCATGCTGATGTGGGTATGCTTACCCCACATGAAGCCCGCGCCGTAGAACAGGCCGATGGCGATCGTCGACAGGAACAGGATCCAGAGGACGGGCTTGCTCTCCGACGGCGACTTCAGCGCGGGCCAGAGGGCGCGGCCGACCAGGACCAGCCACTTCATCAGACCCACGAACAGCAGGATCTGCCAGAAGCGACCCAGGTCGACATATTCCCAGCCTTGGTGGCCAAACCACCAGTTGGCGTTCAGGTCGAACACCTGCTGCACGCCCAGCCACTCGCCGGCCATCGAGCCCAGCACCACGACCACCAGGGCGACCCACAGGAGATCGACGCCCAGCTTCTGGCCCTTGGGCTCGTGGCCCGAGATCATCGGCGCGACATAGAGCCCCGTGGCGAGCCAAGCGGTGGCGATCCAGAAGATCGCCAGTTGGGTGTGCCAGGTACGGGTGACCGCGTAGGGGATGATGTCGGAGATCGGCACGCCGAAGAAGGCGTGGCCTTCCACCGAATAGTGGGCGGTGACCGCGCCCAAGCCCACCTGCAGCAGGAAGAGGCCAATCACGGTCAGGAAGTATTTGCCGGTCGCCTTCATCGATGCCGTCGGCTTGATGTCCGACAGGGGGTCTTTGTCCGGCGCGACCAGATGGTCTTCGGACTTCGTGCGGGCGTGCCAGAAGGCCAGCGCCCCGACGGCGGCGATGAGCAGGATGATGCTGGCTACCGACCAGACGATCGTGGCGGTGGTCGGCTTGTTGCCGATCAGCTCTTCATGCGGCCAATTGGCCGTATAGGTGATGTTCGAGCCGGGACGGTCGGTGCTGGCCGCCCAACCGGTCCACCAATAGAAGGCGCCGATGGCCGCGCGCCGCGCCGGATCCTTCACCGCGCCATTGGCGATGGCGTACTGCTCGCGCAGCTTCTCAAGCGCTGGGTCCGAACTCAGAAGAGCCTCATAGTGCGCGCGCACCTGGCGCATGGCCTGGGCGCGGTCGGCGCTGACCACGATCGTCCCAGTCTTGGGATCGTAGGTATTGGTCCGAACCTCGCCCTTCAGGCGCTCCCGCAGAGCCGCTTGCCGCTCCGGCGACAGGGCGTCGTAAGCCGCCTTGAAATCGCGCCGAGCCCAGATGTCGAGTAGGGCCGTAGCCTCGCGGTGGACCTGATCGGCCGACCAGTCCGGCGCCACGTAGCCGCCGTGCCCCCATATGGAGCCGACCTGTTGGCCGCCCATCGACTGCCAGGCCAGTTGCCCAGTCTCAATCTCGGCCTTGGTAATCAACACCCGCCCCGATGCTTCGACCACGCGGATCGGAATCGGCGGCGCTTGCCGGTGAATTTCACGTCCCATCAACCCCAGGACGGTGAACGACACCGCCATCACCAGGGCGAGGACGAACCATAGTCTTCGTGTGTTCATCTCGCTTACCCCTGCCGTTCGGGACTCTCCCACTCGGCGTTCGGGGACCACGAATGCGTCCAAGCTCGCGCGGGGACGTTGTCGGGGCGCAATCTCTTCGATCAGACGGCCTTGGCGTGACGCATCGCGGCCTGGGGCAAGCGCGCATCAAAGGCGGCGGCGACCACCCGCATCAGGCGGCGGGCCGGCTCCGGGATCGAGACCACCGCGTCGTCGCGGGTGCAGAGGCCCGCCAACCGCAAGGCATCGGTCGCCGCGAGGCCGTCGGCCAGATGATCCTCGGCGAAGGCGTGCTCTCGACAAACGGCCGCTACGTCAACCGTCATGTCGCACATCAGCCGCTCGATAACGGCCGCCCTCAGACGATCCTCGGCGTCGACGACAAGCGCCCGGTTCAGCGGGAGTTCGCCCCGGGCGATGGCGGCCGACCACTGGTCGGTCGGCACGTGGTTGCCAACAAACCCCTCGCGGAATTGACCGATCGACGACGGACCGATCGGAACGAGCACGGGCGCCGGATCGTCCGTATACCCCTGGAAATTGCGTCGCAGCCTTCCTTCCGCCGCCGCAAGCGACAGCGCATCGTCGGGCAAGGCGTAATGATCAAGCCCAATGCGAATATAGCCAGCCTCGACCAAGGCGATGTCTGCGGCTTCGGCCTGGGCCCAGCGACCGTCCAGATCAGCCAGATCGGCCTCGCGGATCATGGTCTGGTGCTTTTTCATCCAAGGCACGTGAGCGTAGCCAAACACCGCCACCCGGTCGGGCCGCAGTTGGACCGCCAGGCGCGCCGACTCGTGGACGTTCTCGGGCGTCTGGCCCGGCAGGCCGTACATCAGGTCGAAGTTCAGCCCCTTGACGCCCACCGCCCGGAGACGCTCGGTTGCGCGCGCCACATGGTCGTAGGGTTGAATGCGATTGACCAACGCCTGCACGGTCGGGTCGAAGGTCTGGACGCCCAGGCTGACGCGATTGACGCCCACGGCGCCGGCAGCGTCGACGAAGGCCTCGGACAGCATGCCCGGATCCAACTCGGCGGCGATTTCGGCGTCTGGACGCGATCGGAAGGCGGTCTTCAATTGGGTGACCAGCGCGACGAAGTCCTCGGGGCTCAGCGCGTTGGGACTGCCGCCGCCAAAGTGCAGGTGCGCCAGGCCGTCGTGCCGGCCAAGACGCTCGGCGACCAGATCGACCTCGCGCGTCAAGGTCTCGAAGAAGTTCCCGACTCGTTCATAGGTATGGGCGATCGAGGTATGGCAACCGCAATACCAGCACAGGCGCCGACAGAACGGCACATGCACATAAACCGATAGCCTGTCCTCGGGGTTCGTCCCCGCGATCCAGTCGTGGGCCTTCGACGCCTGCCGCGCGTCGAAGGCGAGCGCCGTCGGATAGCTCGTGTAGCGCGGCAGGTTACGCTCAGCGTGAACGCGCTGGGCGGGTGTCAGCAACGAGCGGCTCATGTGCGAAGTCCTATAGATCCGTCCCGCCCGGCTACTGGCGCGACGTGAGACAAGGGCCGGCGATCAAGTTCTGAGCGAAGCTCCTCGCCAGTCCGCGACAAGTAGAGAACGACGCCCGCTCTCACTTGATCGCGGCCCTACTTGATCGCGGCCCTACTTGATCGCGGCGAAGTCGACCGTCAGACGCTTGCGGGCCAGCGGCGGAGCCTTGGCGATGGCGGCTTCGGCTTCGGCCGCGTTCGGTTTGCCGTCGCCGACCTTGGCTACGAAGGTCATGCCCATGGTCCAGTGCGGCATGCATTTGAAGCCGTAGACGCCGGTCTTGGTAAGCTTCACGACGACTTCCTTGCCAAGCACGCCCTTCATCTCGGGAACACCGGCCGGCCACATTTCCTTAATGGTCTCGGCGTTGTGGCCCGGGTCGGTCGGAATGAAGCGCACGGTGTCACCGACCTTCAACTTCGCCGTCGCTGGCTCGAACACCATCATGCCTCGCGCGCCGGAGTTCAGCATCTTGACCTGAAGTTCCGCCGCGCCGGCCGCTCCGGCGACGGCCAAAGCGCCCACGACGGCGCCGACCAGGAGAACGGACTTGAGCATTTAAATCACCTTGCTTCGCGGCGGAAAGCCCGCTCGCTCGCCGTTGTCGATAGACTCGACGGAGAGGGGCGACATTGCGCCAGCGCAAGCGATCGCGGAGATTCGTGACGCAAGCGCCGCCGCCTCCAGCCGTCTGGGCTCGCGGAAGTCGTCCTAGCACGCCAGGATTTCCAGAGGATCGCGTTGGGCCGCACCATTCTGATCCGCGCTCTGGCGTGACGCGCGGACGACCTCCTTGTTCTTCGACAATTCAGACCGATGTCGAATCCTCCAACCTCTCCCATCCCTTGGTGACGGAGCAGGACCATGGCCTTCGACATTCCCCTCGCGGCGGAGATATGGGCCGCCAAGTACAGGTTCACGCCGGACGGTGGCGGCGGCGACGCCGGTGTCGAGGACAGTTGGCGACGGGTGTCGGAGGCTATCGCTCTGGCCGAACCCGAAGAGGTCAGGGAAGAGTGGCGCGAGCGATTCCTAGAAGCCCTGACCGACTTTCAGTTCCTGCCCGCCGGCCGGATCTTCGCCGGCGCCGGCACCGCCCGGGCCGTGACCCTGTTCAACTGCTTCGTCATGGGAACCCTACCCGACGACCTGCCGGGCATCTTCGAGCACCTGCGCGAGGCGGCGGTCACCCTGCAGCAGGGCGGCGGCGTGGGCATGGACTTCTCGACCATCCGCCCGGCCGGCGCGCCCGTGCGCGGGGTCGGCGCCGACGCCTCGGGCCCCTTGAGTTTCATGGATGTCTGGGATTCGATGTGCCGCACCATCCTATCGGCGGGCCAGAGACGCGGCGCGATGATGGGCTGTCTGCGCATCGACCACCCCGACATCGAGGCCTTCATTGACGCCAAGCGCGATCCCACCCGTCTGCGGAACTTCAACCTGTCGGTGCTCGTCACCGACGGGTTCCTGGAAGCCCTGCAGGCCAACGCCGAGTGGCCGCTGGTGTTCAACGGCGAGGTGTTCCGGACTGTCAAAGCCGCCGATCTCTGGACGCGGCTGATGACGGCGACCTACGCCTACGCCGAGCCCGGCGTGATCTTTGTCGATCGGGTGAACGCTCGCAATAACCTGGCCGCCTGCGAGACCATTAGCGCCTCCAACCCCTGCGGCGAGCAGATGCTCCCGCCCTATGGCGCTTGCCTGCTGGGCTCGATCAACCTAGCCCGCCTGGTGGCGACTCCGTTCGCCGGGGGCGCGGCTCTGGATGAGGAGCGGCTGGCCGCATTGACCCATGTCGCCATCCGCTTCCTGGACGATGTCATTGACGTTTCGCGCTTCCCCCTCGAGGCCCAGGCCCAGGAAGCGCGCGCCAAGCGGCGGCTGGGCCTGGGCGTCACGGGCCTCGCCGACGCCTTGATCTTCTGCGGCCAGATTTACGGCTCTGAAGAGGCCGCGCGGACCACAAAGCGCTGGCTGGGGATCATCAAGCGCGAGGCTTACCGCGCCTCGGCTCTACTGGCCGCCGAAAAGGGCGCCTATCCGGCCTACGACCCCGAGGTGCTTAGCCGACCCAACCTGATGGATCTGGACGAGACGACGCGCGCCCTAGTCGCCAAACACGGGCTGCGCAACGGCTGCCTGACCTCGATCGCTCCGACCGGCACCACATCGCTGGTGGCCGGCAACGTCTCGTCGGGGATCGAGCCAGTGTTCGCCTATGCCTACAACCGCAAGGTCCGCCAGCCTGACGGCTCGACCCGGCAAGAGGCGGTCGAGGACTATGCTCTAACAGTCTGGAAGCGTCTTCACGGCGACGCGGAGCCGCCGCGGGACGTCTTCGTCTCGGCTCAGACGCTGTCGCCGCGCGAGCATTTGGTCATGCAAGCCGCCGCCCAATCGATGATCGACAGTTCGATCTCCAAGACCGTCAATTGCCCGGCCGACATTGCCTTCGACGCCTTCTGCGACGTCTACCTCGAAGGCTGGCGCTCGGGGTGCAAGGGCCTGACGACCTATCGGCCTAACGCGGTGACGGGTTCGGTGCTGTCGGTCGACACGCCGCCGCCCGTCGAGGAGCCCGCGCCCGACCTTCCGCTGGCCGCGCGCGACGAGGCGTTGGCGGGCATGACCTACAAGATCAAGTGGCCCCACAGCGCTCACGCGGTCTACGTCACCGTCAACGACGCCGAGATCGACGGCCAGCGGCGACCGTTCGAGATCTTCGTCAACTCCAAGAACATGGAGCACTACGCCTGGACACTGGCTCTCACGCGGATGATTTCGGCGGTATTCCGGCGCGGCGGCGACGTCGGCTTCGTGGCCGAAGAACTGAAGGCGGTGTTCGATCCGCAGGGCGGCGCCTGGCTGTCGGGGCGCTATGTTCCGTCGCTGCCAGCCGCGATTGGCGGCGTGGTCGAGCGCCACCTGCGCCACGAGTTCATCGCCGCCACACCCCGGATCGGCGAGGCGGTAGAGCCGACCGATCACCCGCGTCACGCCGAAGCCGCCCGTCCGGCCGTCTGCCCGCGGTGCGGCAGCTCGGCCCTAATCCGCAAGGAGAGCTGCGACACCTGCACCGACTGCGGCTACTCCAAGTGCGGCTAATCGGCCATATTGAATGACCCAACAAAAAGGGCCCGCCTGGCGCGGGCCCTTCCTTTTTTGCGCCCTTCTCCAGGCTAGAGTTTGAAGTCCAGGCTGAGCCAGGCGCGCGTCGCGTCGGGATAGGTCGGCCCTTGCGTCTCGAACCGGGCCACGCCCAGTTCCAGGGTCCACCCCTTGGCCAGCGGCGTCGATACCAAGAAATCGATCTCTCGGCCCAGGTTCTGGCCGCCGACCGTGGTGTCGAAATCGTGCGCCTCGCCGCTCAGTTTCAGCGGCTGCTTGGAGCCAACCATCGTTGTCCCCCGCAGGAAGACGTCGCGCACGCCCTTGGCCGGCGTCGCGCCGATCACATCCGAAAGACCTTGGAACGAATGCAGCGTGGCCAACGGCGTCTGAAAGGCGTGGACGCCATCGCCTTCCAGCCGTTCCAGGTTCAGCGACGCCGCCGACCTTGCGGTCTTCAGTCCGGCCGAGACCAGATCGTAGTCGGCCGAGTAGCGCTGAGGGCTGCTTCCCCAATCCTTCTGATTGGCATGCTCCAGCTCCCAGGTCGCGCTGAGGCCGGGCTTAAGAACGCGGACTCCCGCCAGCCGAACGCCGAAGGTTTTTGAGGACTGGGTCGGGGCGTTTTTGAAGTCCATCAGAAAGGCGTAGGCGCTGGCCTTGCCGATCGCGCCCAGATCACTCTCCGCCAGGAACAGGTGCGCGTCACCGCGCCAGACGCCTTGGGACGACTTGTGTCCCAGCGGACGGCGCACACGGTCAACATAAGCGTAGGTGACGACGACCGTCTTGGTTGGCTTAGCCACCAGCTTGATGGCGTCAAAGGTCTGCTCATTCTGTCGCCAGCCGACATTGCCGACGAAACGCGCGTTGCCCAGAATGATCCGCTGCCGCCCGACATCGACGCCGAGCTTGGCGTTCGGACGCCACTCGACCACTGCGCGGTTCAGCTCAACGCCTTCCGGATCCTGGATCGTGGCCTTGCCAGGTCGGGCGTGGACGCCGTCGGCGTAGGCGTCCTCGATCGCACCGATAGCCTCCATCTCGATCAGGCCGGTAAGGGTCTTGGAGATGGGCTGTCGCCACCCCAGACGTAGGCGGGTGGTGATCGCCTCTGCGTCGACTCCATCGGGATCGTAGAACTCGTAGCGCGTCCGCGCCTCAAGCAATAGCTGACCAGAATTGGCGGGCGTCTCGGCGGCGATGACCGGCGGGCCGAAGGCTAGCGCGCTCGCCCCGGCGAAGGCCAACAGGACATGCTTTCTCATGGAATGAACCTGATTAACTGCCTAAGGAAGACGGGGCCGCGATCGCTCGCGGCCCCGCTATGCGCCGTCCTAGTGGCCGCCGCCCTTGTGCGGGTTCGGCGGGGCGTTGAACACCTCGAGATTGGCGGGACCCTCGACGGTGAGAATCCCGGCGCCGCCGCGTTCCAAACGGCTCAACGCATGGTCGACAAGAATGTAGTTGCCAGGCGCCTCGAGCTTGAAGTCCACGATGGTGGCGCCGCCGGGCGCGACCGTTACGGTCTGCACGTCATTGATGACCGGGCTGGTAGCCGAGCCGTAGGGATAGACGTGGTCGAAGATCTCGCCGATCACATGGAAGCTTGAGGTCTTGTTGGGACCGCCCACGCCGAAGAAGATCCGGACGGTCTCACCGACCTTGGCGCGCAGAGCCTTGTCGCCGGTCAGGGCTTTGGAGGCGCCGTTGAAGACGTAGTATTCGGGCTGTTCATTGAGCAGCTTCTCGATGCTCTCATTCAAGAGCCCCTGCGAGCCCAGGGCCTCGTCGGTATAGATTTCGCCCTGCACGACGTAGAACTCGTGATCGACCTTGGGCAGCCCCTCTTCGGGCTCGACCAATATGGCGCCATACATGCCGTTGGCGATGTGCTGAGCCACCATCGGAGTGGCGCAGTGATAGATATAGAGGCCCGGCGCCATGGCCTTGAAGGTAAAGGTTCGCGTCTCTCCCGGCGCCGCCATGGTGGCGACGCCGCCGCCGCCGGGGCCCGTCACGGCGTGGAAATCGACATTGTGCATGTGCTCGCTGTCGGCGGCGTTCTTCATCGAGACCTCAACCGTGTCGCCGACGCGGACCCGGACCATCGGACCGGGAACCTTGCCGTTAAAGGTCCAGAACTTGTAGCTGGCGCCGTCCGCCAGTTTGCCAACGATCTCCTGGGTGACCAGATCAACCTTGACCTTCGCAGGCGCGCGGCGGGTTATCGGCGACGGCAAATCGGTTGCGGGGCGAACGATGTCGGCGACGGCCGGGGCCGAAGCGTCGGGCGCGGCTGCGTGGGCGCCCGCGACCCCGGTCAGGGCGAGCGTCGCGGCGGTGGCGAAAAGAGCGAGGGCTTTCATAATCCTATCCTCCGGCGCCCGAGCGGCGCCGATGGGCCGATGCGTAGCCTTCCCCTCAACGCGTTCTTTGCGCGCGCGCAAACTGCTTCGGCGCGCCGCGCTTGCGGACCTGGCAAGCAGCCGAGATTTCACCGCGCGCGGCCGCGCGCTTCATAGGTCGATAGGAGCAAAACGCCTGCCAGCGGGACCTCGACGCGGCCGGAGCCGCACTGGAAGGACAGGAGACTTGGGGTCCCTGATCTCTGTTGCGGCGTCCCCTTACGTGGTCGCCCCATCCTCAATCCAGCCGTGGCTTGGCTCGTCATTGATGACGTAGTCTAAGCGCGACGGTTTCATCCGGCTGGTTGCGCGTCCGATGATCATGGTCGAAAGCTCGAAAGAGCTTCCGTCAACCCGCCAACCGCGCGGGCGCGTATCGCTCGGGGATGACGCCGAGCGCGGTCAGCGTCGACGGGACCGCCTCGCCGAGAATCTGGCTGGCCGCCAACAGGCTCACGGCGGGCGAGGTCTGGACGCCGAAGCCGCCAAGACCCGCCAACCAGAAATAGCCCTCGATCTCAGCCGACCAACCCACCACCGGCGCCTGGTCGGGGGCGAATGTCCTAAGGCCGGCCCAGCGACGCTCGATCCGCGTCAGTCGATGATCGCACATGGTCTCGAACCGCAGCACGGCGCGCGCGACGTCGGCGATATCAGGGGCTGGATCGCAAGGGGGCGAAGGACTTGCATCCGCGGGCGTGATCAGCAGAGCGCCGTGATAGGGTCGGAAATAAAACCGCTCGCGGACGTCCTTGAGGATCGGCCAACTCTCGAAACCTTCTCGCGCCACCGCCGCCCCCAAGACGACGGTCCGTCGCATGGGCGTCAAACCCAAGGGCGCGACGCCGCAACGCGCCGCCAGACTATCGGCCCAAGCGCCGGCCGCGTTGACGATGATCGGCGCCTCCAGCAAGCCTGACGGACTCCCGATGCGCCACGCGCCTGCGCTACGCTCCGGGGAGATTTCGCCAGCATCGACCTGCAGATAAGCTCCCGCGCCGAGGGCCATGCGACGAAACCGCTCCAACAGCGCCGCCACATCGATGTCGCCAGCTTGGGTCTCCAACCACGCGCCGTCGATCACGCTCTCGCGCAAGATCGGAAAAAGCTCGACAGCCTGACGGGGCGCAAGAGCTTGCAAGGCTAGGTCAGGGGCTCGCTCCTGGTCGAACGCCGTCAGATGCGGTTGGCGACCAATATGCAATGCATGGCGCGGCTTCAGAAGAGGCGCCGACGCATTCGGAGCCTCGGACAGGAAGGCCTTGCTCGCCAAGGTCAGCGGCGTGATCGCGGCCCCGCCATACGACGGTAGAAACATGGCCGCCGACCGCGCCGTGGTCATTGTCCCCAAGGCTGGCTCACGCTCGATCAGCGCCACCTTGAGGTGGGGCGCGAGTCGGGCGGCCAGGGCTACTCCGACGATACCGCCGCCGATGATGACGACGTCGAATCGCATGTCAGCGCTCCGCGACCGTCAGCATCCCGGCCCTGCCGTACAGATAGCCGTTGATCAAAGGCCCTGGCGGGCGCGTCGCCGTCACCGCCGCCCGCAGCCCCGCGCCGTCCAAATCTCCGCGAACAAAGGCCCCGAAGGCCGCCAAGACGCTGTGGACGTCGCCGGTGTGCGGCGAAATCCGCAGCGCCTTCACGCCCGCCGCCGCCAGGCGACCGACCTCCGCGTCGGCCAGGTGAACGCCATACGACAGGGTCTGGATGCCGTTGACCGCGAGGAATGGTTCGCCGTCGACCGTCCGGACAATCATGCCGTCCGGATCGGTCTCGCAGACGAACAGGCAACCGTCCTTGTGGGCCTTGTGGGCCCGCGCGTGATAGCAGCGGCCCGACAGCGCCAAGGGCAGCCGGCCATAGGCGAAGAGCTCGATCTCGACCTGGGGACAGGCCTTGGCGATCGCGGCGATGGCTTCCAGCGACAGCTCGACATTGGCGCAGATTCGCCGGCAGCCCCGCGCCGCCAAGGCCGCCACGGCGCTTTGGTTATAGAGGTTCAGCATCGGCCCGGCGACGAAGGCCGCGCCTTTGGGCAGGCTGGCCAAGGCCGCGACATCATTGACCTCAAGCAGAGCGCTGGCCTCGGCCAACTCGCGCACCGATCTCGCTTCGCGCGGCGTGGCCGGCAAGGCCTGGCTGGCCCAGACCACCGCTTTGCCAGCCTTGGTCAGCGCCTCTTCGGCCAGCAGCAATGGTTCCACGGTCAAGGGCGAACGCTTGCCGCAGACGACCTCGCCCAGATAGACGCGCGACACGTCCGGCGATGCGGCGATCGCGGCGTAGTAATCGGCGATGCGCTCCGGCGACCATAGGAACATCAACGGCCCAACCGTCAGTTCCAGCGCGCTCATCGCCACTTCCTCTTGTAGGCGCCTTCGGT
Source organism: Caulobacter segnis (assembly GCF_031454995.1). Taxonomy (GTDB): domain Bacteria; phylum Pseudomonadota; class Alphaproteobacteria; order Caulobacterales; family Caulobacteraceae; genus Caulobacter; species Caulobacter segnis_E. The sequence goes on from NZ_JAVDRV010000001.1 coordinate 195,224, forward strand.
TTCGCGCCCGCCCTCGGCCAGATCCGTCAGCATCCGGGCGAAAGGCTCGCAATCGCGGCCCGCGTCTAGAGCATCGATCGCCCCCCGGAAGGCCGCGGCCACGCGCCGGACATAGGTCTTGCCCCGTTGGCGGCCCTCGACCTTGATCGCCTTGACTCCCGCCGAGCGCAGGTCGCGCAGAACAGCCATGGCGTTCAAACTGACCGGATCCTCGAACAGGTATGAGGTCTCGCCCATCGCTTCGAACCGGCCCTTGCACAGGGTCGGATAACCAGCCGCTTCATGGGCGCCGAAACGGTCGATCGCCACCCCGGCCAGGCGCGGCGTCAGGCCGTTCGCGTCGGTCTCGAAGCTGACCGCTTCGGGCGGCGAGCAGACGCCCGACAGGTTGGGCGAGCGGCCGGTGGCATAGGACGACAGGGCGCAGCGCCCTTCGGCCATCACGCACAGGCCGCCGAACACGAAGGCCTCCAGCTCGACGCTGGTGGCCTTCACCAGGGTCGCGATCTCGGGCGCGGTCATCACGCGCGGCAGCACCACCCGGCGCACCCCGAAGGACTCGGCGTAGAAGGCGATCGCCTCGGCGGAGTTGGCGGCCGCCTGCACCGAGAGGTGCAGGCGCAGGTCCGGATAGGCCTGGCGGGCGTAGGACAGCACGCCGATGTCGGCGACGATCACCGCGTGGGCCCCGGCCGCGACCGCGGTATCGACCGACTGGCGCCAAGTTTCGTCGGCCCCGGCGCGGGCGAAGGTGTTGATGGCCACCAGCACCTTGGCGCCATGGTCTCGCGCGAAGGCGACGGCCTCGTTCATCTCGGCCGGCGAGAAGTTCAGGCCCGGGAAGTTGCGGGCGTTCGTCTCGTCGCGCAGGCCGCAATAGACGCTATCGGCGCCGGCCTCGACGGCGGCGCGCAGCATCGGCGGCGAGCCGGCGGGGCAGACCAGTTCGATCGACCCCATGCTCAGGCGCTCCGCCAGCGTTGGGTGGTCCAGGCCAGGCCGCGATTGACGAAATCCCGCGTCGGCTTTGGCGCGCCGACTAGATCGGCCAATGTGAGGTCAGCCGCTTCGAGCGCGTTGTGCAGGGCGACCACCGCGCTGGTGTCGCCCTCGACTTGAATGCGCCGCGAGAAAAAGGCCGCGTCGGCGTCCAGCGTTCCGTCGAACAGCTGCAGCAGATCCAGAAGCGGACCGCGCACTCGCACCGCCGCCTGTGGCGCGTCCTTTGCCACGACCAGCCGAATTTCGCCATCGGCTCCAGCCGGGCGGAGGCAGAAGGCCAGCGGCAGGTCGGTCGGCGCGATCAGATAGAGGCGCTGGCCGTACTCGCCCAGCCGGGCGAAGGCCTCGGGGTGAGCGCGCGCCAGTCGGCGCAGGCTGAAGGTCAAGAAGGCGCTTGGCGGCAGCAGCAAAGGACGCGCCAGCAGCGCCTCAAGGCGGCTTCCGCCTCCCTGTCGTCTTGCATCGGTCATGTCGCCTCCAAGCTTGGGGCGGCGACCCTAGTCCGCGCCGCCAGGCGGGCAATGACGCGGCTCAAGGGCGGGTTGGACACTTATCAAGTCGCCCGACCGGACAGCTCGATTTGGCGAGGAAAAGCGAGCCCTGTCGCGCGCCGCGCCACGCCATGATGGGGAGCCGTTCCGCATGAGGCTGGACGGTGTGTCCTCGTGTCTTGGTCGCGGCGCCGCGAGTTTGCCGGCGCGCAACGTTGGAGATCGCATCGCCGTCTAGGTTTGGGCCGAGAGGAGACCATCATGGACACCACCGCCCCCCTGCCCAGCCTCGCCGTTCGCGACATCGCCATCGGCCGCCCCGGCGCGACCGCCGTCTTTCGCCGCTTCAAGATCGACTATTGCTGCGCCGGCGACGCGACCTTGGCGGCGGCCGCCGAGAGGCGTGGCGTCGAGATCGAGGCGCTGGTCGAGGCGATCGAGGCGCTCGCTCCCGGTTCGGATAATGTACCGGTCGACACCGGCGCGTTGATCGACCACCTTCTCGAACGCTATCATGAGGTTCATCGGCGGCAGTTCCCCGAAGCGATCCACCTGGCGGCCCGGGTCGAGTCGGTCCATGGCGACAATCCCGACTGCCCTATAGGGCTCACACAGCACCTGGCCTTCATGTTCGACGACCTGGAGACGCATCATCAGAAAGAGGAAATGGGCCTCTTCCCGATGATCCGCCGCGGCGAGGTCCACGTGGACGGTCCGATCGCCTGCATGACGGCCGAGCACGAGGATGTCCTCGAACAATTAAAGGGTCTGGCGCGGTTGACCCATGACTTCACGCCGCCCGTCGGCGCTTGCAGCACGTGGCGGGCGCTCTACGACCTCTGCCAGGAGATCGACGCCGATCTTCGCGACCACATGCACCTTGAGAACAACGACCTCTTCCGCCGAATGGGTTGAAACGTCTTCCGACGATATGACGCTGGCGCCATGTCGGAAAAGGCGGCGACAAGAAAGAGGCGAGCCTAGAGCGCCGCCCGCCGCCGACCGCGCCAACGTCGGAGCGCGCACTGGGCGGAGAAGGACCGACAGGTTCATCCTATCCGCGCCCCGTCCAACATCCGTGACCGGGTCAAGGGCCTCCCGATGAACCGCTCAGGCGTCAGCGCGCTAACCAAGCTACGAGGCCTTTGCGGCGCCTAAACGCTGCTTCTGATCGACGGAAAACGCCGCAACTCGACCAGCGCCCGGTTTCATGGCGACGATTTCGACGCCGGATCGGTTCTGGTCGGGGCGATCTCGCACGTCAAGGTCGCCTGCCCCCCCATGTCATCGCTCTAGGTGTTCGGTCCCAGGGTTCGATAGCGCGCCGATCACGTCTGAAGTTGCGCCAGCGCAACTTCAGATCGGAACCGCCGTGCTATTTGCGATCGACTCTCAATCGCAAATGTTGCCCTCGATGCCCTATTCCGAGTTCCGCGTCCCCCGCCGACCTTCTCGCGATGCCGTCCCGCATCGACGAGAGCCGCACGCCGCCCTCGTCGCTCTGGCTGTCGCCGCTGGACTGGCGCCGGCGAGCGCCTTCGCCCAGTCGGCCAGCCCCGGAGCGGTGGTCGAGGAGGTGATCGTCATTGCACCCGACAACGCGGTGGCGCGACGGTTCTCCGCGACGCCCGGCGGCGGCGCGATCCTGACGGGCGACAAGATGCCCTCCAGCATCAACCTAACCGTCTCGCGCGCGCTCGCGGCGGCGCCAGGCGTTGTCGTCCAGGACTTCTTTGGAGGGCCGGATCAGCCGCGGATACAGATCCGAGGCTCGGGCCTGCAGCAGAACCCCGTCGAGCGAGGTGTTCTGGTTCTCGAAAATGGCCTGCCGTTGAACCGAGCCGACGGTTCCTATGTGGTCGGCTTCGCCAATCCCGGACAGGTGACGGCGCTGGAGGTCTACCGGGGCTATACGGCCAACCGGCTGGGCGCGACGGTGCTGGGCGGCGCGCTCAACTTCGTGACCCCGACAGGGCGCGATGCGCCAGGCGGAGCGCTCAGGGCCAGCGGCGGCAGCTTTGGCCAGTACGACGTGTCCGTGCGCCAAGGCGTCGCGAGTCCGCGCATGGACCTGTTGGCGCAAGGCGAGATCACCGGCAGGGATGGCTACCGCGAGTACAATAGGTCCCGCCGGGCGAGCCTTGGCGCCAATCTTGGGGTCCGCCTCTCGGAGACCGTGAGCGCGCGCCTCTTCGCGCGCTACGCCGATCTGGACTTCGACGTCTCGGGACCGCTGACGCGAGAGCAGTTGGATCGCGCGCCCGACAGCGTCTTCGCCGGTCCCACGGTGACCCCCACGGGCGCGATCAACCCTGGCCCCAACGTTCCGCGCGACCGGCCGCGCCGAGAGGCAAGTCAGGCGCAGTTGGGGGCGCGCGCGACGGCCACGCTCGGCGCGCACGTCCTCGACGTGGCCTTGGGCTATGTCCGAACCGATGATCGCTTCCGCTTTCCGATCTCGGCGGGCGAGCGGGTCACCGACGGCGGCGACGGCGCCGCGGTGCTGCGATACGCCTACAAGCCCGACGGCGTCCGGGCCCTCCCCCTGCTGGAAATGACGGCGCAGTATGCGGCCGGCGCCGCTGATCGCGAGTACTATTTGAACCGCTCGGGCCAAAGGGGCGCGCTTTTTGGACGCAACCGTTTGAAGGCCGACACCCTGGCGCTAAACCTCGGTCTGAACCTGCCGCAGGGCGAGCATCTGACGGTATCGCCTTCGCTATCTTGGTCTCACGCCACACGCGACAATGAGGATCGCTACGGCGCCGCCACGCGCCCCACGGCCGCCTACAATCCCGCCAAACCGGCCCTCGCCCTGCCCGATGGCGCGGTCCCGGCGCTCAGCACAAGCTACGCCAGGACCTACGAAGGCTGGAGCCCGGCCTTGGGTCTCTCCTGGCGCCTGGCGCCCCGCCAGACCCTATTCGCCGCGGCGAGCCGCAGCTTCGAGCCGCCGACGCATGAGGATCTGCTCGCCACGATCAACGGCACGCCCAACAGCAGCCCCGGTCGCCCCAATCCGGCCATGCCCAATCAACCCGCCGCCGCCTTCTCGACCCCGGCGCTCAAGGCCCAGCGGGCTCTAACGCTGGAAGCGGGCTGGCGCGGCGCGACCGAGCGCCTGACGTGGGACGCGGTGGTCTATCATGCTTGGCTGAGGGACGAACTCCTCAGCCTGAGAGACGAGACCGGGGTGTCCCTAGGCGCGGTGAACGCGGCCAAGACCCGTCACCTGGGCGTCGAGATAGGCCTCGCGGCGCGCCTGACGACGGCCCTCTCCGGCGATGTCGCCTACACCTACCAGGACTTCCGGTTCCACAACGACCCGGTCCGCGGCGACCATCGCCTCGCCGGCGCGCCGCGCCACTGGATCAATGCGAGCCTGAACTGGCGACCGGCCGACCGATGGACGGCTCAGGCCGCCCTGCATTGGTCCCCAGAGAAGACGCCGGTCGACAACCTCGGAACCCTCTACAACGACCCCTACGCGACCTTGGATCTGCGGGCCGAATATCGGCTGGCCAAGAGCATGACGGTCTATGCGGAGGTCACCAACCTGCTCGATACGACCTACGCCGCCTCGACCTTGATCGTCGATCAGGCCCGCCCCGACCAGGCGGTCTTTCTTCCCGGTGACGGCCGCGCGATCGGCGCGGGCGTGCGCCTCGCCTTCTGACCGCTCCCAGAAAAGGAACCTCTCATGAACCGCCCCCTTCTTGTTCTCGCCGCCTGCGCCGCCCTCGCGCCCAGCCTGGCGCTGGCCGAATCCACGCGGCTCGACCTCTCAAAGCTCCAGAGCGAAGCGATCGCCGAAGGCGCCCAAAGGACCATCTTGGCGCTCGGAGAGGATGGCCGGCCGCTGTCGGTCCTACTGCGCCTGAGCAAGGGGCAGGTCCTTCCGCCGCACGGAGGCGACGGCGGCGTGCGCTTGGTCACCGTGGTGAGCGGAACCCTGTCCTGGGGCGACGGCGCCGAGGTCTCTCCAGGCGCCGAGCACCGGTTTGGCCCCGGCAGCGTCGTCGTGGTTCCCGCCGAGGGCGGCGAGCATTGGGCCGCGGCCCGCCACGACGACGTGGTGATCCAGGTCGTCCGAGTCCCTACCAACGGGCTGACGCCCGCCGTCAAGGCGCAACTCGTCCCATGACATGGGCGAAATACTGGAACTTCCGCCCCACATCCCGCGCCCTATACTGGCGGCGGTCGACCTCGGGTCGAAAGGTTTGAACGATGGATGATCTGGCGCTGGCCCGCGCGCTGCACGTGTTGGGCGTCGTCATTTGGATCGGCGGGGTGTCGATGGCGACGACCATCGCTCTGCCCGCCGTCGCGCGCGGTGAACTGGGCGAGAATCGACTGAAGGCCTTCGAGGCCATAGAGCGGCGCTTTGTCTGGCAGGCGCGCGCGGCGGTCATCGTGGTTGGCCTAAGCGGATTCTACATGACCGCGCGGCTCGATCTCTGGTCCCGGTTCGCCGAAGCTGAGAGTTGGTGGATGACCGCGATGGTCGGCGTCTGGTCTCTGTTCGCGCTTCTGCTCTTTGTCGGCGAGCCCCTCGTCCTGCATCGGTTCTTCCCGATCTGGGCCAGCCAGCGGCCAAGACTCGCCTTCGCCGTCCTGCGGCTTGTCCACCAAGTGCTCCTTGGCCTCAGCCTCTTGACCGTGCTCGTGGCGGTCGCGGGGAGCCACGGATGGAGATTCACGTAGGCCCCCGTTGGCCAACGCGAACAAGGCGGCCGGATGCCTGAGCATCCGGCCTAGTCGTCCAGACGCGGGCATGACGCCACGTCTGACCGGGGGTGACGGCCTTGAGGCGGCATGGGCCGGCTCGAAGGTCGCGGACAGTTTCCACCGGAAGCCGAAAGGAACGTTGTTCGCCGACAATTTCGCGCGATTTTTCGCGCGGCGGTCGGGTGACGTCATCTGGCGGCGTGTTCTGACGCGAAGACGTGTTCGAGCGTGCAGATGCCTGGATCGCGCGCCCGCTAGAGCATTTTCCGATAAGTGTGAAACGGTTATAGGATCGAAAAATGCTCTAAACTTTGAATTAGAGCCCTTTTTATCCGATCTGATTGATGCGATCAGATCGGAAAGGGCTCTAGGTAGCCCTGCGTATACCGACCCGGATCAAAGAGGCCTAGAATACGGCTCTATTTCAGTGTGAGCGTTATGCCCAGATCCCTAGACACCCAAGCCCTCGCCGACGCTGATATGTTCTCTCATCTTGGTCGCGAGGCGCTGGAGGCGGTCATCGCGGCGGGGCGAATCCGACCGCTTGCGCCAGGCCGGGTGATTTTCAGTCAGGGTGAGCCTGGCCTATCCTGCCATTCACTGCTTGATGGTCGGGTCAAGATCGTCCAGGCCCGTCCCGATGGCGCCCAGTCGGTGATCCGGTTCATCGGACCTGGGGAAATGTACGGCACCGTGGCGGCGCTGATGGGACGCCCGTTCCCGGCCGATGCGGTCGCCGTCGTGGACAGTCTGGAGATCTATTGGCCGCTCAGCGTAATGCGTGAGCTCATGAGCCGCTATCCGGACATCGCCATGGGCTCGGCCGCAGCCGCGGGTCAGCGCCTGTTCGAGCTTCAGGATCGCGTAGGGGATCTGGCGGGTGAGCGGGTCGAACGACGCATCGCCCGCACCCTTCTGCGTCTGATCCGCCAAGCCGGCCGCAACACCAGCCTCGGCGTCGAGATCGACTTTCCCGTCACACGCCAGGAGCTTGCCGAGATGGCCGGCTCGACGCTTCATACCGTCAGCCGGACCTTGGCGGCCTGGGACGAGCGGGAGTTAATCGGCGGCGGACGGCGTCGCATCGTCGTCCGCGATGTGGCCGGCCTGACGGCCCTGGCTGGCCCGATGTAAGTCGAAATCGCCACGGCCTCCAAGGCCTACGGCGGGACACGGCGGTCCCGTCGCGTTAGAGCGCTCCTGGCCCGAGCATGAGCGGCCAAGCGCTCGGACGCGCTTCTTGGAGCCCTAAAGTTTAAGAGTGTTTTCCGATCGGATCATCGTTTCACACCCATCGGAAAACACTCCAGCGTATGAGGATAGACCGCGCGTTCAGGCGACCCTGATGAAGTCGATGACCACTCCGTCGTCGCCACGTTCCCTATACTCAACCGCTATGGCGGCGCCGAAGCGATCCTGCATCTGTCGGAGCAAGGGGATCGGGTCATGGTCATTGACGAAACGCATCGCCTCGCCCGGCTCGAGCGTGGCAAGCGCGCCGAAAATAGCCGCATGGCGAAAGCGCTTGGCGACGCCCCGCGCATCGAAGGGATAGGCCGCCAGCACGGCCGCGCCAACGGTCGACGATGAAGAATCGGCTTGAGTCATGGAAACTCCTGTCTGAAGGGATTTTCAGGATATGGCTGGCGCCGAAGACGCTCGTTGCGCGGCGACAACAAGCCCCCAGCGCAACCAGAATTCCCGCCGCGCCGCCCCATTCTTGAACAGGATCAAGGCCGTCGAGACACCGGACCGGATAGGCTTCGCCGACGAGAGGCGACCAAGCCATGACCGACCAGGATGAACACGATGCGGCCGAGGCGGCCTTCCTGGCCGAGGTTCGCGCCTTCCTCGACGAGAACCTCACCGAGGATCTGCGCGCGGCCGGACGACGCACGATCGGCCTCTTTTCCGATATCCAGGCCGGGAGGACTTGGCAGAAGCGTCTGCAGACTCAAGGCTGGGCGGCGCCATCCTGGCCCAAGGCCCATGGCGGCGCGGGCTGGAGCCCCCGTCAGCGCTTCCTGTTCGACCGGGAATGCGTCCTCAACGACGCGCCAGCGTTGTTCGCGGCCGGCGCGCGCAGCCTGGGCCCTCTGCTGATCGAGGAGGGGTCGGCGGCCCATCGCGCGCGCTATCTGCCCGCCATCCTCGCCGGCGACGACCTGTGGTGCCAAGGCTTTTCCGAACCTGACGCGGGCTCCGACCTGGCCGCGATCCGAAGCCGCGCCGACCGCGTCGGGGATCACTATCGTCTGCGCGGCTGCAAAATCTGGACGACAGGGGCGCACCTGGCCAACCGGATGTTCGCTCTGATGCGCACCGGTCCGGAGGGCGGCGGACGTGAGGGCTTGACCTTCCTGCTGATCGACATGGACAGCCCAGGCGTGTCGGTGGCGCCGGTCCTGGACCTTTCGGGGGAGCACGAATTCAATCAGGTCTTCTTCGACGACGTCCCCGTCCCGATCGGCCACCGCGTCGGGGCGGAGGGCCAGGGCTGGCGGGTCGCCAAGCGACTAATGCAGTTGGCTCGGTCGAACAACACGCCCGCGGCGTCCGTCCGTCGCGCGCTGCAGCAGATACGCGCCTTGGCGACCGGGCCTGAGTTCGCCCAGCGCCTGGCCGCGCTGGCGATCGACTTGGAGGCCTTCGAACAGCTTGAGCTGCGCCTCTTGCCCGGCGGGCAACCGCGCCCCGGCGACGACCTGGCCCCCTCGTTGCTCAAGCTGGTGGGGAGCGAACTTCGCCAGAACATCGCCGCCTTGGGTCTGGAGGCGGCGGTTCCGTTCGGAGCGATCCGTCACGGGTCTTCCGCGCCGGGGTCTTCATCGGACCTTGTCGCGACCGGCGCCGAGGCCACCGCGCGATATCTGGCCAGCCGCGCCAACACGATCTATTCCGGGACCAGCGAAATCCAACGCAATCTGATCGCTCGCGGGCTGGGCGCCTCTTGAGATCCGGCGCCCGGGCGCGACGCGCCCGCTATTTGTCGCCGCGCAAGGACAACCCGAAGCCGCCCGACTAGTCAGACGCTTCCGACAAGGCGAGGAGCGCGATGTCGACAGCCCAACAACGCCGCGCCTATGCCGGTCCGGCCATCTTTAGCCATGGCTTCCGCCCATTCTTTTTCGCTGGCGCGGTCTGGTCGGCCCTGGCCGCGCCCCTATGGATCTGGGGTCTCTTCGGCGGGCCCGCGGTCGTCGGAAGCCGGGACTGGCACGTCCACGAGATGCTGTTTGGCTTCCTGCCCGCCATTGTCGCGGGCTTCCTGACCACGGCGGTGCCCAACTGGACGGGGCGGATGCCCGTGATCGGCGCGCGCCTAGCCATACTGTGGAGCCTGTGGCTGTTGGGCCGCGTGGCCATGCTATTTCAGGATAGGCTAGGTCCGTTCGCGGCGCTCGCCGACAGTCTGTTCCTGCTAGCGTTCTCCGCCGTGATCTGGCGCGAGGTGACCGCGGGCCGTAATTGGCGCAACCTGCCCGTCTGCCTGATGACGAGCCTGCTTGCTCTGGCCAATATAGCCTTCCACCTCGACGCCGCGCTGGGATTGAACGGTCTCGGGGCCCGGTTGGCCATGGCCGCGGCCTGTCTCCTGCTGGCGCTGATCGGCGGCCGGATCACGCCGAGCTTCACGACCAACTGGCTGCGACAACGCAAGGCGACCGTCCTGCCTAAGGCCTTTTCGGTCGTGGACAAAATCGCTCTGGCGGCGACGGGCCTGGCCGTGGCGGGTTGGACCCTTGCGCCTCAATCCCTCCCCGCCGGCGCGGGCCTCATGATCGCCGGCGCGCTTTGCCTCTTTCGGCTCACCCGCTGGCGCGGCCTGCGGACTCTCGCCGAACCCCTGCTAGCAATTCTGCATCTTAGCCACGCCTGGCTGGGCTTTGGGCTCGGCTTGCTCGGCGCCAGCATCATCTGGCCCCAGCTTGTCCCCGGTCCGGCGGGGATACATGCGATCACGGCCGGCGCCGTTGGCGTCACTTGCCTTGCGGTTATGTGTCGGGCCAGCCTCGGCCACTGCGGACGGGCGCTAAGCGCCGACGGCGCGACGATCGCGATCTTCGCCGCGATCAACCTGGCGGCCGTAGCGCGGCTCATCGCGGCGCTGTGGCCCGCCCAGACCCCGACCTTGTTGGCCGCCGCCGCGCTCTTGTGGAGTCTGGCCTATGGCGGCTTCGCGCTCGCCTACGGTCCTTTGCTCTGGCGCAGGCGCCTCTGAGTCTGGCGCGCTCTGGGGCGGCTTGGCCGCCCACACCTAGACCTAACAGCCTGCTAGAGCATTTTCCGATAAGTGTGAAACGGTTATCGGATCGAAAAATGCTCTAAACTTTTGAATGAGAGCCCTTTTTATCCGATCTGATTGATGCAATCAGATCGGAAAGGACTCTAGCGCACGGCGTGATGCTCGAAGGCGGCGGCGCGGCTTGTCGACAAGACCGCCGAGGGCCCGGCCGCGGCGGCCAGAACCGGATCGGCGCACCCCTGGGCGCGGAAAGCCTGGGTCGCATAGCGCTTGACGCCCAAGGTTTGCAGTTGGCGCGCCAAGAGATCGAGATCCTCGCCCCTTAGTAAATCGGGATGCACCGTCGTGCGGACTTCGTAGTCGACTCCGCTGGCCAGGAGCCGCCTCAGGCTCTCGGCGGCCCGATCACCGCTGCCGACCACGCCGGTGACCGCATCATAGCCGGCGAACGGCGCTTTAACGTCGAAACCGACCCAATCGAGCAGCGGCAACAGGGCGCTCAGGCGCTCGGGATAGGGACCCGCCGTGTGGAGGCCGACCGCGAAGCCGAGCCCGCGCACGGCCCGCACCGCCCCGACGAGTTCGCCTTGCAGCGTGGGCTCGCCGCCCGAAAACACCACGCCGTCAAGAAGCCCCCGGCGGCGGGCCAGGAACGCCATGATCTCGGGCCATTCGGGGCCTTCGCCCGCCGTGGCGGGGATCAGGTGGGGGTTGTGACAATAGCCGCACCGCCACGGGCATCCCTGCAGAAAGACGGTCGCCGTCAGGTGGTCGGGCCAGTCGCAAGTCGACAGACGGGCCAGACCCCCGACGCGGAGCCTAGACCCGGCCATGGGGCTCGACGAAATTCACGCGCTGGGCGTGTTCGCCTTTCTTGCCGATATTGAACGAACTGACAGGGCGGTGATAGCCCATTACCCGGGTCCACACTTCGCAGCGTTGGCGTTCTTCCGGACGCAGATGGGATGCGGCGCGGGCGGTGTCGAACTGGCTCATGACATGGTCCTTTGGTTGGTTTGGGAAATCAGGCGGCCTGGGCGGCTCGGCGCGCTAACAGGGCCTCGTCGCACCGGGGGCAGAACTCGTGCTCTCCCTCCAGGTAGCCGTGGGTGGGGCAGATCGAGAAGGTCGGGGTGATGGTGATGTAGGGAATCTGGAAGCCCTCGAGAGCCCTCCGCACCAGCTTGCGGCACGCCTCGGTCGAGGTCAGCCGCGACCCCATATAGAGGTGCAGAACGGTGCCGCCGGTATATTTGCGCTGCAGCGCTTCCTGGTGGGCCAACGCCTCGAACGGGTCATCGGTGTAGTCGACGGGCAGCTGCGAGGAGTTGGTGTAGTAGGGCTGTTCCGCCGTCCCGGCCTGAAGGATGTCGGCGAAGCGCTTCTTGTCCTCCTTGGCGAAACGATAGGTCGCGCCCTCGGCCGGCGTGGCTTCCAGGTTGTACATGTGGCCGGTCTCGGCCTGGAACACCACGATCCGCGCGCGCACATGGTCGAGCACCCTCAGGGCGAAGTCGCGGCCCCATGGCGTGGCGATATCCTCGGCCCCGGCGGTGAAGTTGCGGATCATCTCGTTGAGCCCGTTCACCCCCAGGGTGGAGAAGTGATTGCGCAGCGTCCCCAGATACCGGGCGGTATAGGGGAATAGGCCATCGTCCATCAGCTGTTGAACCACCCGACGCTTGATCTCGAGGCTGTCGCGCCCCAGGTCCAGCAGAGCGTCCAATCGCTCAAGCAGCCCGGCCTCGTCGCCGCGGTGGACATAGCCAAGCCGCGCGCAGTTGACGGTCACCACTCCCAGAGAGCCCGTCTGCTCGGCGCTGCCAAACAGCCCATTGCCGCGCTTGAGCAACTCCGAGAGGTCCAGCTGCAGCCGGCAGCACATCGACCGGATCATGTTGGGCTTGAGTTCGGAGTTCACGAAGTTCTGGAAGTACGGCAGGCCATACTTGGCCGTCATGGCGAACAGACGCTCGGCGTTTTCGCTCTCCCAGGGAAAGTCCGGCGTGATGTTGTAGGTGGGGATCGGGAAGGTGAACACCCGCCCCTTGGCGTCGCCCTGGCTCATCACGTCGATATAGGCGCGATTGATCATGTCCATCTCGGCCTGGAGGTCGCCATAGGTGAACGGCATGTCCTCGCCGCCGATGACTGGCGTCTGTTCGCGCAGGTCCTCTGGGCAGATCCAGTCGAACGTCAAGTTGGTGAACGGGGTCTGGGTCCCCCAGCGCGAGGGGATGTTCAGATTATAGATCAGTTCTTGAACGCCCTGACGCACCTGCTCGTAACTCATGGCGTCCTTGCGGACGAACGGCGCCATATAGGTGTCGAACGAGCTGAACGCCTGAGCTCCGGCCCACTCGTTCTGCAGCGTTCCCAGGAAGTTGACTACTTGGCCCACGGCGCTCGAGAAATGCTTGGCCGGCCCACATTCAACGCGGCCGGGAACACCATTGAAGCCTTCGGTCAGCAGAGTGCGAAGCGACCACCCCGCGCAGTAACCGGCCAGCATGTCGAGGTCGTGGATGTGCAAGTCGCCTGAGCGGTGCGCCGCCCCAATCAACGCCGGATAGACCTCCGAGAGCCAATAGTTGGCCACCACCTTGCCGGAGACGTTGAGGATCAATCCCCCCAGCGAATAGCCCTGGTTAGCGTTGGCGTTCACGCGCCAGTCGCGTCGATGAAGGTACTCGTTAATAGACGCTCCGACCTCGATCGACACCGCGCTAGGCGTCGAGATCTCCGGGGCGGACTGTTTCGCCGCAACATTCACGATCGTCGTCGCGTCCATATCGACACCATATATTGGATATTTCTGACGGATGAACACTACATGTGGTGCCGATTCAGCAAAATGATCCAAGCCGATCGGGCGGCTGATGTTTATCAAGACAGGTCACGGCAAGCTTTGCCCCAGCGAGTTCGGCCCCGTCGTCCAAATGTTCAGCGCAAGCGGCGCCTGACCGCGCATGGCTTAACCCGACGCCAAGAGGGTCTCGGCGTTAGACCGAACATCCAACCGGATCGTGAAGGCTCGAAATCAATCATTGGAGCCCGCGCCGGACGCTTCCCTCGAAGGCCGGAGGTCTCTGAAGCCGGGTAGATTTGGGCGTGAGGGGCTGAACCGCTCGAATGCGCTAACTCGCTCGCTCCGCGAGCACCGACTCGGCGGCCTGCAACTCTTCGGGGCGATTGATGTTTAGAAAACGATCGGAGGCGCCCTGGTCCCAAGGGACCTCGACCGCGCCGACGAACGAGGCAAAGCCCTTCAGTGATCGGCGTCCCGTCGCGGCGTAAGCTTCCAGCCGCGCCATGCATGACGCGCGCCAGAGCCCGCAAACGGCCTGCAGCTCGCCCCCCACGACCGGCAGAGCCGCCAGCGCCGTTTCGCCAAGTCCCGCCAGAAGCTGGTCTGCCAGCTCGTCGGGGAGCCAAGGCATGTCGCATGGAATCGTCAGGACATGGGCCGCCGCCTGGGCGTCGGCGAACGTCAGGGCCGCGCCCAGTCCCGCGAGCGGCCCTTCCAGGCCCGGCGGATCGTAAATCTCGACCAGGCCGTCCAGCTCGGCGATTTGCCCTGGCCAGCGCACGCTGATCGCGATCGGTCCGCCATAGCCGCGAGCCCGCTCAAGCGCCCAATCGACGAGCCGCCGGCCGCCCAGCCCCCTCAAGGGCTTGTCTCCCCCAAGACGGGCGCCCTCCCCTCCGGCCAGAATGACGACGGGGTTTGGCGGCATTGAGCTCAGGGCCGACGTTGCATCAGCGTAAAGCGGCGCGGCTCTGCCCCCAGCGCGCGCTTCAAGATCGCGCCCAGACCAGCCAAGGCAGGATCCTCCGCGCCCTGGGCCGCCGAGATCAGGCGCGTCCAGGCGTCGTCGTCGGCCTCGCGGACAAAGGCGTCGGCTTGACGCAAGACCCAAGCGGCCAAGTCCAGCTCGGCCTCGGCCGCGGCTGTCCGCGCGCGAGCCAGCAAGGCTGGATCGCCCGCTTCCAACCAGGCTTCCAACCCCGCCGCCGCGCCAGGCGAGCGCATCAAGGCGCCAAGGGTCGCGCCACGCGGCGGTTCGGCCTCGTCCTCGACCTTCAAGAGGCCGCTCTGACGGGCTTCCGCGGCCAGGTCGGCGACATAGCGCGCGGCGGCCGCCGCCCAAGCGCGTCCCTCGAGGTTGAGACGAATCTCGGCCTCGACGCGCTCGAATGGCAAGGCCTGCCTAGGCGCCCGTCGGTCCAAGCGCAGGACGTGCCAGCCGAAGCGCGATCTGATGGGCTCGTCCGCGACTTCGCCCGGCTCCAACCGCGCCAAGGCCTGCTCGACTTCCGCGACCAGATCGCCTTGCGTCAACTGCCCCAGGAACCCACCCGCCGTGGCCGACGGGCAGGCTGAGTGGGCCTTAGCCAGTTCCGGGAACCGTTGAGGGGAAAGCGCCAAGTCTTGGATCAGACGTCGGGCCAGTCCGCTCGCCGCCTCGATATCCTCGGCCCGGTCGCCCGCCGGCGCCACCAGGATATGGGAAGCCTCGATCAGGCTGGGGCTCATGAACCGGTGGCCCTGGGCGACATAGACCTTGCGGCACTCCTCGGCCGTGGGCGGCTGGATTGCCACCTCAAGATCGAGCACGGCGCGGATCAACGCCTCCTCGGTCGTCTCCTCCCGCCCCTGGGCGTCAAATTCCGGCTCAGCGCTCAGACCCAAGGCCGCGGCCCGGTGCAATAGCAGCGCGCGAATGGCCAAGGCGTTGGCCGCCTCGCTCCAGGCTTGCGCCCCATCGCCGGCCGGGTGGTTCTGGGCTTCGCGCGCGATCAACGCCTCGGGAATCTGCACCCCGCCAATGACCTGGAACCGCATGCTCAGTCCTTCCTGATCCGGGGGGTGGAAGGGGGATAGACCGCTTGAACCGGGCCCGTTGGCCTGAACCGGGCGGGGCGGCTCCAGGGCATGGCGCGCTTGCTGCGGACAAGTTGCCAGCCACGCCGGCCCAAGAACCAGATCGGCGCGGACAACATATGCACCAGACGAGTGAACGGGAACACGAGAAGGATCGTCATGCCCAGCACCAGGTGCGCCTTAAACACAAGGCCCACATCGGCCACATGGTCGGCGACACGGGGCTGGAACGTGAAGACCCCCTGCGCCCAAGACATGAACTTGACCATCTCGTGGCCGTCGCGGTGTTCAAGCGAGGTCGGGATCGTCGCCAAGCCCAGGCACAGTTGGGCGACCAGCAAGACCAGGATGGCGATATCGCTGAAGCTCGAGGTCTTACGGATGCGAGAGTCGGTCAGACGGCGGTGCAGCAGGACAAGACCACCGCAGAGGCCCAGCACGCCAGCGATACCGCCGGCGACGATCGCCAGCATCTGCTTGGCGGAATGGGGCACGCCCAGCGCGTCGAAGATCCAGATCGGCGTCAACAGGCCCACAACGTGCCCAGCAAAGATCATCAGTACGCCGAGATGGAACAGCACCGAGCCCAGCATCAACTGCCGCCGTCGCAGCAACTGCGAGGAGCCAGAGCGCCACGTGTACTGCTCGCGATCAAACCGGACGACCGAGCCGATCACCAGCACCGACAGGGCGATATAGGGATAGACGCCAAAAAGAGCCTGATTGAGGTTCATGATCCTCTCCCGCCTAGGCCGTCGCCGCGGGCGACGACGGGTTCATGGCCGCCGTCGCGACCTTGGGACATCCAGCTTCGCCCGGCCCGAACGTGACGGCGGTCTCAGCCCATTGCTTGTCGAGCGCTGCCAGGTCAGCCGGATCATCGTCCGGTTCGTCCAGCAAGGCGGCCAGGGCCGCGGCGTCGGGAACCTGTCCGGCGAGGGCCGTCAGGGCTCCAAACACCGCGCGATAAGGACTGCCACGCTTGTGGAGACGCTCGCCGATCGCGGCCAGCACATGCAGGGCCTCGGCCAGAAGCGAAGCGGCCTTCTCGTCAGGCAGGCTGCTGAGGAAATCCAGAAACGCGGGCAGAAAGTCCGGCAGTTCGTTGGCCGCCAGTTCCAGGCCGTGCTGGCGGTAGAGCTCCAGCAAGGCGGCCATCGCCTGGCCGCGATCACGACTTTCGCCGTGAACGTGCTCATAGAGGTTTAGCGACAGCGATCGGGTGCGGTCGAACAGCCAGACATACTCTTCTTGCCGGT
The DNA here is from genome assembly GCF_031454995.1 of Caulobacter segnis. Lineage (GTDB taxonomy): Bacteria > Pseudomonadota > Alphaproteobacteria > Caulobacterales > Caulobacteraceae > Caulobacter > Caulobacter segnis_E. The sequence continues at coordinate 211,835 of NZ_JAVDRV010000001.1, forward strand.
CGAGCAGATCACCCGCCGCCAACGTGGCGACAAGACGCGACAGCGCCTTACCGATCGGCGCGGGCAAGGCGGGATCGGCCAGAAGGGCGGACTCGATATCCGGCAGGCCGGCTCGAAGCTCATCGGACGGATAGGTCAACAGCAGTCCAAGAGCGCGATAGGTCAAAGCCATGGCTAGACCTCCATCGTCGGTTTGGCGCGCGAGCGCGTGTTGGAACCGAACAAGCCCACCTCCGTGCGACCGCCCGAACAGCCGTTGCCAAAGCTAAAGCCGCAGTCGCCGCGCATCTCGTAGGCGTCCTCGGCCCATTCTCGATGAGTGGTGGGAATGACAAATCGGTCTTCGTAGTTGGCGATGGCCATGTAGCGATACATGTCTTCGATCTGGGTCGCCGACATCCCCACGCGCTCGGCCAGTCCGTGGTCGATCCGCCCGTCGATGCTGCGCGCGCGCATATAGGCTCGCATGGCCAGCATCCGCTGAAGACCCAGGCGAACCGGAGCCTCATCGCCGGCCGTCAGCATGTTTGCCAGATAGCGAACAGGGATCCGCAGACTTGAGACGTCCGGCATGTCGCCATCGGTCTCAAGAGCGCCGACCGCCGCCGCGTGCTGGATCGGCGACAGCGGCGGGACGTACCAGACCATCGGCAGCGTGCGGTACTCCGGGTGCAGCGGGAAGGCGACCTTCCAGTCAACCGCCATCTTGTAGACGGGGCTATGCCGGGCGGCCTCAAGCCAGGCCTCGGGCACGCCGTCGGCGCGGGCCTGGGCGATCACCTTGGGATCGTTGGGGTCCAGGAAGACGTCCAGTTGCGCCTGGTAGAGATCCTTCTCGTCAGCCGCCGCAGCGGCCTCGCCAATCCGGTCGGCGTCATAGAGCAGGACCCCAAGATAGCGGATGCGGCCCACGCAGGTTTCCGAGCAGACCGTCGGCAGCCCCACCTCGATGCGGGGATAGCAGAAGGTGCACTTCTCCGACTTTCCCGATTCCCAGTTGTAGTAGATCTTCTTGTAGGGGCAGGCCGAGACGCACATCCGCCAGCCGCGGCACTTGTCCTGATCGATCAGGACGACCCCGTCTTCCTCGCGCTTGTAGATAGCGCCCGACGGACAGACCGCCACGCAGGCGGGGTTGAGGCAGTGCTCGCACAGGCGCGGCAGGTACATCATGAAGGTGTTTTCGAAGGCCCCGTAGATCTCCTTCTCGACGCCTTCGAAGTTGTAATCGACCGAGCGCTTGGCGAACTCCCCGCCCAGGATTTCCTCCCAGTTGGGTCCCCACTCGATCTTCTCCATCCGCTCGCCCGTGATCTTCGAGCGGGGGCGAGCAGTCGGAAACGCCTTCATTTCCGGAGCGTTTTGCAGGTGCGCGTAGTCGAAATCGAACGGCTCGTAGTAGTCGTCGATCTCCGGCAGGTCGGGATTGGCGAAGATCTTGGCCAGGATTCGCCACTTGGCTCCCATCCTGGGCTCGATCTTGCCATTGGCCTTGCGTCGCCAGCCGCCGTTCCAGCGCTTTTGGTTCTCCCAATCCTTGGGAAAGCCGATGCCTGGCTTGGTCTCGACGTTGTTGAACCAGGCGTATTCGACGCCGTCGCGATTGGTCCAGACGTTCTTACACGTCACCGAACAGGTGTGGCAGCCGATGCACTTGTCCAGGTTCAGGACCATGCCGATCTGAGCGCGAATTTTCATTGAGCGGCCTCCGTCTGAGCCCGGGGCGTATCCAGCCAATCGACCTTGGTCATCTTGCGCAACACCACGAACTCGTCGCGGTTGGAGCCGACCGTCCCGTAGTAGTTGAACCCATAGGCTAGCTGCGCGTAGCCGCCGATCATGTGGGTGGGCTTGAGCACCACGCGGGTGACCGAGTTGTGGATGCCGCCCCGTTTGCCGGTGATCTGCGACCCCGGCGTGTTCACGATCTTTTCCTGAGCGTGATACATGAAGGTGGTGCCTTCGCGGATCCGTTGGGAAACCACCGCCCGCGCCGTCAGCGCGCCGTTGGCGTTAAAGACCTCGATCCAGTCATTGTCCTGGATGCCGGCGCGCTTGGCGTCGACCTCGGAAATCCAGACCACCGGCCCGCCGCGATTGAGGGTCAACATCAGCAGGTTGTCGGAGTAGGTCGAGTGGATGCCCCACTTTTGGTGCGGGGTGATGAAGTTCAGAACGATCTCGGTCTCGCCGTTCGGCTTGTGGCCCTTGACCCAGGTGGTCTTCAGGTCGACCGGCGGACGATAGACACACAGGGCCTCGCCGAACGCCCGCATCCAAGGATGGTCCTGATAGAGCTGCTGACGGCCCGTCAGGGTTCGCCAGGGGATCAGTTCGTGAACGTTAGTGTAGCCGGCGTTGTAGCAGACGTGCTCGCTCTCGAGCCCTGACCAGATCGGCGAGGAGATGATCTTGCGCGGCTGGGCCAAGAGATCGCGGAAGCGGATTTTCTCGTCCTCCTTGGGCAGCGCCAGGTGGGTGTGATCGATACCGGTCTGGGTCGACAGCGCCGCCCAGGCCTTGACCGCAACCTCACCGTTGGTTTCCGGCGCCAGGGTCAGGATGGTCTCGCAGGCGTCGATGTCGGTTTCGATCCGCGGCAGGCCCTTGGCCGGCCCCTCGGCGACGACGCCGTTGAGACCGCCCAGCAGATCGACCTCGTGCTGCGTCCTCCAGGCCAATCCCTTACCGCCGTTGCCCGCCCGCCCCATCAACGGGCCTAGCGAGGTGAAACGGGCGTAGAGGTTGGGATAGTCGCGCTCAACGACGCTGATCTGCGGCATGGTCTTGCCGGGGATGGCCTCGCATTCGCCCAGGTACCAGTCACGCGGGCCGTAGGCCTGGGCCATCTCGGCGGCGCTGTCGTGCTGGATCGGCGTCAGGACCACGTCCTTTTCGACGCCCAGCACCTCCGGGGCGACCCTGGAGAAGGTCTTGGCGATCGCCTTGAAGATCTCCCAGTCCGACTTGGCTTCCCAGGCGGGGTCCACGGCCGCAGACAGCGGGTGGATGAACGGGTGCATGTCGGACGTGTTGAGGTCGTTTTTCTCGTACCAAGTGGCGGTCGGCAGCACGATGTCGGAATAGACCGCCGTAGTGCTCATCCGGAAATCCAGCGTCACCAGCAGATCAAGCTTTCCTTCGGGGGCCTCGTCCCTCCAGACAACGTCCTTGGGCTTTTCGTGTCCGGCTTCGCCAAGGTCCTTGCCCTGCACGCCGTGTTCGGCGCCCAGCAGGTGCTTCAAGAAGTATTCGTGCCCCTTGCCGGACGAACCCAAGAGGTTGGAGCGCCAGACGAACATGTTGCGCGGCCAGTTGGCCGGATCGTCGGGGTCCATGCACGACATTTCCAACTGCCGCGCCTTCATCGCCTCGACCGTATAGGCGATTGGGTCCTGGCCAGCCGCGGCGGCTGCCTTGGCCACCTCCAGCGGGTTGGTCTTCAGAGCCGGAGCCGATGGCAACCAGCCCATACGCTCGGCGCGAACGTTGAAGTCGATCAATGCGCCGTCCCAGGCCCCTTCAGGCGCGGTCGGAGACAGGATCTCCTTGGTCGACAGGGTCTCATAACGCCACTGGTCGGTGTGAGCGTAGAAGAACGAAGTGGAGTTCTGCTGCCGCGGGGGGCGGATCCAGTCGAGGCCAAAGGCTAGCGGCGCCCAGCCGGTCTGCGGGCGCAGCTTTTCCTGGCCGACATAGTGCGACCAGCCGCCGCCCGACTGACCGACGCAGCCGCACATCACCAGCATGTTGATGACGCCGCGGTAGTTCATGTCCATGTGGAACCAATGGTTCATGGCCGCGCCGATGATCACCATCGAGCGTCCATTGGTCTTTTCAGCATTGGTCGCGAATCCCCGCGCCACGGCGATGATCTGGTCGCGCGGCACGCTACTCACCGCCTCGGCCCAGGCCGGAGAATAGGGCTGGGGATCGTCGTAAGAAGCGGGCATGTGATCGCCGCCAAAGCCCTGATCGACCCCATAGTTGGCCAGGAACAGGTCATAGACGCAGGCGACCAGCGCCTCGCCGTCCTGCAGCTTCAAGCGCCGCGCAGGCACGTTGCGGGTCAGTACATCGGGGTGGTCGGTGGCGTCGAAGCCCTGCGGCGCGACATTGCCAAAGTAGGGGAAGCGGACCGGCGCGACCTCGTCATGAACGCCCTTCAGGCCCAGACGCAGTTTGGTGTCGCGACCACGGCCATCCTTCTCCTGCAGGTTCCACTTGCCGTCCTCCCCCCAACGGAAGCCGATCGAGCCTGACGGAGCGACAATCTCGCCGCTGGCCTCGTCGATGGCGACCGTCTTCCAGTCGGGATTGTTCGTCTCGTCCAACGCGCCGTCGAAGTCGGCCGCGCGCAGCAGGCGGTCGGGCGCATAGCCGTCGCCTTGCGGGACCAGCTTCACCAGCATCGGCAGGTCGCTGTAGCGACGCAGGTAGTCCTGGAAATAGGGCACCTGGCGATCGATGTGGTACTCTTTGAGGATGACATGGCCAAAGGCCATGGCCAGGGCCGCGTCGGTGCCCTGCTTGACCGGCAACCAAAGGTCGGAGAATTTCGAGGCCTCCGAATAGTCGGGGCAGATCACCACCGACTTGGCGCCGCGATAACGCGCCTCGGTATAGAAGTGCGCGTCGGGCGTGCGCGTCTGCGGCACATTCGAGCCCCACAGGATCAGGAAGCCGGAATTGTACCAGTCGGCGCTTTCCGCGACGTCGGTCTGCTCACCCCAGGTCTGGGGCGAGGACGGCGGCAGGTCGCAATACCAATCGTAGAACGAGCCGCAAACCCCGCCCAGCAACTGCAGATACCGCGCGCCGGCGGCGTAGGAGACCATCGACATCGCCGGGATCGGCGAGAACCCGAACACCCGGTCCGGCCCCCAGCGCTTGACGGTGTGGGCGTTGGCCGCCGCGACGATCTCGGTCGCCTCCTCCCATGTCGCCCGCACGAAACCGCCCGAACCGCGCATACGAGTGTAGCTTTCTCGCGCGGCCGGGTCGCCCTGGATGGCGGCCCAAGCCGCCACCGGCTGAAGCGTCGCCCGAGCCTCGCGCCAGAGCTTGAGAAGCCGGCCGCGGATGAGAGGGTATTTCACCCGGTTGGCCGAGTAGAGGTACCAGCTGTAGCTGGCCCCCCGCGCGCAGCCGCGCGGCTCGTGGTTGGGCAGTTCAGGTCGCGTGCGAGGATAGTCGGTCTGCTGGGTCTCCCAGGTGACGATGCCGCCCTTGACGTAGATCTTCCACGAGCACGAGCCCGTGCAGTTCACGCCGTGGGTCGAGCGCACGACCTTGTCGTGGCGCCAGCGCGAGCGATAGGCCTCTTCCCAGGCGCGATCCTCGTCGTTGGTGACGCCATGGCCGTCAGAGAAGAGTTCAGTCTTGCGGGTGAAGAAGGCAAGACGGTCAAGGGTGTGGCTCATGCCGCACGCTCCGCGGTTTGATTGGCGACGAGGGGACGCAGGATCGAACCGGGACGGGCATAGAACACCCAGTTGACGATCAGACAAAGGAAATAGAAGCCCAGGAAGATGTAGAGGGCGGTCTGCGGACCGCCGGTGGCTTTCAGAGAGTCGCCGAAGGCCTTCGGGATGAAGAAGCCCCCAAAGGCGCCGATCGCCGAGGAGAAGCCCACGATCGCCGCGGCCTCCATTTCCGAGGCCTTCAGGCGTTGGGCGACTGGCGCGCTGGCCATTCGCTTGGCCAGATCTCCGCGCACGATCGCCGGGATCATCTGGAAGGTCGAGGCGTTGCCCACGCCGGTCCAGAAGAACAGCCACAGGAAGCCGCCGAAGAACACCGGGAACGACGCGGCCGCGCCAAAGGCGCCGACGCCGTGGAGTACGATGGCCACGCCCGCCCCCAGGGCCAGGAACACCCAGTGGGTCACCCGCTCGCCCCCGAACTTGTCAGCCACCCAGCCGGTCATCGCCCGGGCTACGGCCCCCACCAACGGTCCCAGGAAAGCCAGCTGCAAGGCGTTTACGTCTGGAAACAAGGTTTTCATCAGCAGCGGAAAGGCGGCCGAAAACCCGATGAAAGACCCAAAGGTCCCCAGGTACAGCCAGCACATCAGCCAGTTGTGCATCCGCTTGAAGACCACCGACTGCTCGCTGAACGAGGCCTTGGCGTCGGCGATGTCGTTCATGCCAAACCACGCCATCAAAGCGGCGACCACGATGAACGGGACCCAGACATAGGCGGCGTTCTGCAGCCAAAGCTCGGTTGCGCCGCCGGCTTGGCCCACGGCCTGGGGGCCGCCCAGGAACGGCAGCACGCCGCCGACAGTGATCACGAGCGGAACCAAAAGCTGCATGGCGCTGACGCCCAGATTGCCGACCCCGGCGTTGATCGCCAGGGCGTTGCCCTTGGCGCGCTTGGGAAAGAAGAACGAGATGTTCGACATCGACGACGCGAAGTTGCCGCCGCCAAGCCCACAGGCCAAAGACAGGGCGACAAACACCCAATAGGGCGTGGTCGGATCCTGCACCGCCAAGCCAATGCCGATCGCCGGAACGAGCAAGGACAAGGTCGACAGCGTCGTCCACAGCCGCCCGCCGAAAACCGGCACGATGAAGCTGTAGAAGATCCGCAGGGTCGCACCCGACAGGGCCGGCAGGGCCGTCAGCCAGAAGAGCTGCTCGGTGGTGAACTTGAACCCCACCATTTTCAGCTTGGCCACGACCATCGACCAAACCATCCAGACCGCGAAGGCCAGAAACAGGTTGGGCACCGAGATCCAGAGATTGCGCCGCGCCACGGCCTGGCCGCGCTCAGCCCAAAAGGCTTCGTCTTCGGGCCGCCAGTCGACCAGCACGCGCTGACCAGCACTTTTCGAGAGGGACGATCTGTCCATGGGACGGTTCACTCTTCTAGGGGTTCTGGCCGCGGATCGCCGCAGTCAAGGCGCTGGGCGCGGGATGGAGGGTCTCCATCTCCGGCAGCTCCGGCAGGTTGGACAGTTGCGGCGTGCGGGCCCGCTCCATGCGGCGGACCGCCAGGTGCATCCAGATCAAGGCCGTCGCGACCAGCACGAACAGCAGCATAAAGCAGCTGGTCCACACGCCGGTCAGGTCGTTGAGCGCGCCGAACACGATCGGCAGAATAAAGCCGCCGACACCGCCGACCATGCCGACCAGACCGCCGACCGCGCCGATGCTGTCGGGATAGTAGACGGGGATGTGCTTGTAGACGGCCGCCTTGCCCAGGCTCATGGCGAAGCCCAGAACAAACAGCAGCGCAACGAACGGAGCAAGGCCGAGCGCCAGGCGGAAGCTGATCGGGCCGCGCACCCCCTCGATCACGTACTGCGTGGGTGGATAGGATAGGATGAAGGTGCAGATCACGCTCACCCCGAAGGTGATGTACATGACCCGCCGCGCGCCGATCTTGTCCGACAGCCAGCCGCCGACCACCCGGAACAAGGACCCCGGGATGGAGTAGGCCGCCGCCAGCAGGCCGGCCACCCGGATATCGAGACCATAGACTCCCACCAAGTAGTGCGGCAGCCACAGCGCCAGAGCCACAAAGGCGCCGAAGACGAAGAAATAGTAGAGCGCGAACCGCCAGACCTGCAGCTTGAGCAGCGGCGAACTTGCAGGCTTGACCGACGTCGCGTTTCGAGCGGCGACGCGACGCTCGGCCAAGCCCGGCTCGTCGCGGGTCAGCAGGAAGCTGACGATGGCGATCACCGCCAGGGCCAGCGCCCAAACCTCGGCCACCGCCTTCCAGCCAAACGCCAGCATCACCATCGGCGCCAAGAGCTTGGTCACCGCCGAGCCGACATTGCCCGCGCCGAACACGCCAAGCGCAGTGCCCTGACGCGACTTGGGAAAGAACTTCGAGACATAGGCGACGCCGACGGCGAACACCCCGCCCGCGACGCCGACGCCCAGCGCGCCCAAAAGGAATTGGAGATAGGTCTGGGCCTGGGTCAGCAGCAGCGTCGCGGCCGCCGCGCTCAGCATCAACCCCAAGCTCAAGCGGCGTCCGCCAACGCGGTCGGCCCACACCCCAAGCCCGACCCGGATCAGCGATCCGGTGAGGATCGGCGCCCCGGCCAGAAGCCCAAACTGAGCCTCCGTGAGGCCCAAATCCTTCTTAATCTGGACGCCTATGATCGAAAAAATGGTCCAAACCGCGAAGCACGCGGTGAATGAAAAGGTACTAAAACCCAGGGCCGCCGTCGCGCCAGGCGCGTTCTTTTCGGGACGAGCGCCATTCATGCGTCTGTTCCTCGACCAATGGCGACGCCTTACACGCAGCCTTCAATGGCGAAGTGCCCACCGGCAGCGTTCGCGCCATTGAGAAAAGTCAAAATCAGCACACGCCTCCCCCGAAAACAGAAGAGGACCGCAGTACGCCAAGACGTGACTTGATAAATATTGGGTGGTGACCCAGCAACCGTATGGTCGCACCCGAAAAACGTCAACCGCATATCCGCGATTTGCGCCAGATCAAGGCAACCTCTCTCGTCTCGCGGTTGCCTTGGTGAAAGCTCGGAGGTTACGCATGCCGTTGCACGGTCTCGATCTGGATCGTCTGAGATCCCACGCCCTTCTGGCGACGGCGTCGGACCAGACGGTGCAAAGACTCGCTTGCGGCGCCTTTCTGCAGAGCTTTCCCGCCGGAACCACGCTCCTGACGGAGGGCGAACCGGTTCACTTTCTCTATATTCTGCTTGAGGGACAGGTTGAGCTTCAGGGCACCTGGAGCGACCGGGAGACAACCCTGGCCGTCCTGCGCCCACCCGCCACCTTCATCCTGCCCGCGGTGATCATGGAGGCAGAGGCGCTGATGAACGCTCATACCATCGAGCGTTCGCGCCTAGCCATGTTGCCCGCCGAGGCGGTGCGGCGGGCGTTCGAGGATGACCCAGGCTTCGCCAAAGCGGTGGCGCATGAGCTTTCGGCCAACTATCGCGGCCTGGTGCGGGCGTCCAAGAACCAAAAGCTCCGGGTCGGCGCCGAGCGTCTGGCCAATTACCTTTTCTCCGAACAGGCGCGGCAAGGCGGCGCCGCGACGTTCGACCTGCCCCACAGAAAGACCGTCCTGGCCTCACTGCTGGGCATGTCGCCGGAGAACCTGTCGCGAGCGTTCGCGACGCTCGCCGACTATGGCGTGGGGGTCAGCGGACCCAGGGTGACGCTGACACGCAACGCCGCGCTCAACCGACTGGCCAAGCCTGACCCGCTGATCGACGAGGCGGCTATCGCCCACTCGGCCGGCGAGCCGCCCATGGGGAACGGGCGCACCGCCGCTTAGAGTGCGTTCGAGCGACTTACCCGCCCACAATTAAACCAAAGCGCTTGAGACCAGCTTGGCTGCGGCTCGAGTGTTCTGCGAAAGCCCTCTTCAGGAAGAGACGCCAGCACCCGGCTCAGGATGGCCGGGCGCTGGCGAAGTCGCGCGCGCATCTTCGCGGCGATGTCCAGAGAGTGAAACGTCGCCTGGAGGTTCGAAGACATCGACACCTTAGGCGGGTGGGCGGAACTTCGCCTTGACCCGCGGGCTTCCACGGCTTGACGAATGTGTGCCGCCTCACGCGCTTACCACGGCGCGCTTCCAGATGAAGTCATCCAAAGCCCAAGGGGCACGGATGCTTGGCTCCACCGCCTGTCTATCCCGTTACGGGGGTCCTTCTAACGAGGTAGGCGGAAGCCTAAAGGGCCAGGCAGGACACCCGCGCGCCGATCGGAGTCGACGCCCCTCCGCCGGCGAGGCGGATCAGCAGATCGGCCTGGGCCAGCGCCTTTTGTGACGCCGAGTCCTGATCCTCCAGCGGCTCGGCCCCGGCCGCCGTCAGGCGCGCGCGCACGAAGGTCTCGCGCGGCCCTGGCGCGGCTAGCGATGCGGCCAAGGACTGGTCACGCCAAACCAGAGCCTCGGTCGGATCTCCGCCGCCCAGGCCGACGATCAGAGGGACGAGCAGAAGGCGCGCGGTCACCAAGGCCGAGGTCGGGTTGCCGGGCAGGCCCACGATCCACCGCTCCCCCGCTCGCCCGCTCCAAACCGGTTTGCCCGGCTTGATCGCCACGCCCGCGAAGACCAGCCGGAAATCCGGACCGACGAAGGCCGATCGCGCATGATCGCGCTCGCCGACCGAGGCGCCGCCGATCAGCACCACCACATCGACGGTCTGCGCCAACTGGGCGGCCAGGGCTTGCAGAGTGGCGAGGTCATCGGACGCGCATCTGCGCGCTGTGACCTCGCCGCCCCAGGCCGCGATCAAGGCGGCGACCCCGAACGACACGCTCTCGCTGATCTTGTTGGGGTCGGCTCCGGCCTGGCCTGGTTCAGCCAGTTCGTCGCCAGTGGCCAGGATAGCCACCCGCGGGCGTCGCCAGAGGCAAACCGCGCCAAGATCGGCGGCCGCCGCGGCTGTGAGACGTTGTGGATTCAGCGTCAGCCCGGCGTCCACCAGGATCTCGCCGCGCCGAAAATCGCAGCCCGCCGGGCGGATATGTCGCTTGCCGCCCACCGCCTCCAAAAACTGCGCGCGCCCATCGACAACCGCGACCTCCTCCTGCAGGACAATCCGGTCGGCGCCGTCGGGAACCGGCGCGCCGGTGAAGACGCGCGCGCAGGCGCCGTCCGGCAGGCTTTGCCCAAGACCCCGTCCAGCATAGGCGGCCCCAATGATCGGCAAGGACCGGCTAACGCCCTTCAAATCTCCATCGCGTAGCGCATAGCCATCCATCGCCGAAACCGCCACCAGCGGGGCGTCGCGCGCGGCGATCACCGGCTTGGCCAGTCGTCGGCCGGCTGCGTCGGCGAGACCTATGGTCTCGATACCTAGCGGCCGGACCTGATCGATGATCCGGTCGAGGGCCTCCTGATAGGGGATCAAGGACAGATCCCTCGCAGCCGGGGCAAATTGCCCGCGATTGAGCAAGGTCGGAAACGGCTATCAAGCTCCTGGGCCAGGACGCCGTCCCAGGCGTCGCGGCAAGCTCCAGTCGAGCCGGGAACCGAGAAGACAAAGGCGTCGCCGATCTGGCCGGCGAAGGCCCGCGACTGCAGGGTCGAGACTCCCACCGTGCCAAAACTGACCTGGTGGAAGACCACCGAGAACCCCTCCATCTCCCGACTAAACAGCGGGCGAATGGCTTCCGGCGTGACGTCTCGCGGCGAAAAGCCCGTGCCTCCGGTCGTGAGGATGATCTCAACCCGCGGGTCGGCCACCCAGTCGAGAACCCGCCGCCGGATCACCTGGACATCGTCGGTGACGATGGCGTGGTCGATGAGGTGGTGCCCGGCCCCCGTCAGCCGTTCGACCAGCAATCCGCCGGATGTGTCGGTTTCGGGGGTGCGGGTGTCGGAGATCGTCAACACCGAGATTCCCAGCGGATGGAACTCTAGGCTGGGGTCGACGCCGGGCATGAGGAACCTCTTGGGCTGGGCCTTGCGGGCAAGGCGTAATCCGGAACGGCAGACACCGGCTTCGGCGTCGTGGCCAGGACCGCGCTGCTCTTGGCGCGGCTGAAGCGATGGGATAGCCGAAGGCCGAGCCTTTACCCTTGCGTCAGATCAACCACCGGGTCGATCCGTGAGGGTCTGGGCGCTGACCGGCGAAACCCAGTCGCCCGACTTACCTCCGGTCTTTCGGAGGAGGCGCACGGCCTCGATGACCATGCCCTTCTCGGCGGCTTTCAGCATGTCATAGATGGTCAGGCAGGCGACGGACGCGGCGGTCAGGGCCTCCATCTCGACACCGGTGGGGCCAGTGGTCTTGACTCGCGCGGTGACGCACAGTCCGCCCTCGGCCGCCTCCACCGAAACCTCCGCCTTGGACAGCGCCAGGGGATGGCATAGAGGGATCAGGTCCGAGGTCCTTTTGGCCGCCATCACCCCGGCCAACTCGGCGACGGCGCGGACATCGCCCTTGCGGACATCGCCCGACAGCGCCAACGCCAGGGTCTCCGGGCTCATCCGCACGAAACCGCTGGCAACCGCTTGGCGGGCCGTCGCCGCCTTATCCGAGACATCAACCATCCGCGCCCGCCCCTGCTCGTCGAGATGGGTCAGGCGTGGCCCGTTAAACCTGGATCGATCATCGGGCCGGCCAGTTCCGACGGGGGGCTCGTTCACGGCCGCGCCGCGGTCCCAGCGCAAGGCGTCGCGCCGATCCTGGTCGGTCGGCTCCACCCAGCGCGCGCCGCCTGGCCCATGCTCCTTCTTCCAAAACGGCGCCCGGCTTTTCAGATAGTCCATCAGACAGTCGCAGGCTTCGAAAGCGGCGCGGCGGTGAGCTGCGCCGGCGGCCACGAACACCACGGCCTCGCCGGGCGCGATCCGGCCGGTCCTATGGACCACCATGACGTCATCGAGACCAAAGCGCTCGACCGCCTCGCGCGCGAAGACAGCGATCGCCTGTTCGGTGAAGCCGGGATAGGCCTCCAGCTCAAGAGCGAGCGCCGCGCCGCCCTCGGCGCGCGCCAGGCCCACGAAGCTCGCCGCCGCGCCCATGTTCATTCGCCCCGCGCAAAACCGCGCCATCAGCGCGCCGGGGTCGAGCGGAGCCAGACTCAGGGCGACGTTCATCCGCCGCTCATGGGCGGCAGGAAGGCCACCTCGGTCTGGGGGCTCAGGAGGGCCTCGCCGCGCACCAGCGCCTTGTCAACCGCCACCTGAACCCCCGGCGCGACAAGCGCCTCACCCAAGCGAGGATTTTCCCCGGCCAGCACCGCGCGCAACGCGCCGAGATCATCGGCCGCGATCAGACGCTCGCGCCACCCGGCCTGATCGGCCAGGCGTCCAAACAGCAATACTCTGGCCATGGATCAGTCCCGTGCTCAGCCGCCCGTCGTCGACATATGCCGCGTAACAGCGGGGCGACTTCTGGTAATGTCGAAATCGTGTCCGCGCGGCTTGGCGTCCAGAGCCGCCCGGATCGCCGCCTCTAGGTCGCTATCCGACGCCCCCGACCGCAGCAGCGCGCGCAGATCAGTGGCGTCCTCATGGCCAAGGCAGGTGTGGAGCGTACCTGTACAGGTCAAGCGCACGCGATTGCAGGCCTCGCAGAAGTTGTGGCTCAGCGGGGTGATGAAGCCAAGCCGCCCCCCGGTCTCGGCCACCCGCGCATAGCGCGCCGGCCCGCCCGTCGTGTGGGCTAGGTCCTCTAGCGTCCAGAACGACGATAGCTCCTGGCGCACGGTCTTCAAGGACAGGAATTGATCGGTGCGGTCCTGCTCGACCTCGCCCAAGGGCATGGTTTCGATCAGGGTCAGGTCATGACCTTGGCCATGCGCCCACTGGATGAGTTCGGGCAGTTCGGCGGCGTTGTCGCGCTTCAACGCGACAGTATTGATCTTGACGGCGACGCCGGCGGCCTTGGCCGCCGCGATGCCGTCCATGACTTGGGCGAGGTCGCCGCCGCGGGTGAGGGTCCTAAACAGCGATGGATCAAGCGTGTCGAGCGAGACATTGACGCGTCGCACGCCATGACGCGCCAAGGCCTCGGCGAACCGCGCTAGCTGCGTGCCGTTGGTGGTCAGCGTCAACTCGTCCAAAGCGCCGGTGCGCAGGTGGCGCGCGAGCGTGGCGACCAGGTCCATCATACCCTTTCGCACCAGAGGCTCGCCGCCGGTCAGGCGCAGTTTGCGCACGCCCAGTCGGACAAAGGTCGAAGCCAGCCGGTCGAGCTCTTCCAACTGAAGGACCTGCGCCTTGGGCAGGAACGTCATATGCTCGGCCATGCAATAGTGGCAGCGCAGATCACAGCGGTCGGTTATCGACACCCGCAGATAGGTGACCGTGCGACCAAGACCATCGCTCAGGCGCGGGCGCGGCGTAATCGCGGGCGACATGGCGTCGAAGGGGGTCATGAGTCATATTCCACGATTTGGTCGACCGCCCCACCCGTTATCGTCGGCGACGGGTCCGAAGAGGTCCCGCCGGCGAGGCCAAACAGCCGCCAGCAGGGCTGCCCCGCGCATCGCGCGGATCACTCCGATGGATACATCGACCATCGAAGGTCTCGCCGAACCAAAGCCTCCGATCCAAATAGCGACAGTCATAGACCGAGCGCGATCAGGTCGCCGGTCATCGCACCGCCGGCTCTCCAGTGTTCCAGGCTGGGCGAGATCACGCACCGACCAAGCCTCTCGCGGGCCGCCCAAGTCCTATCGACCGGCGGACGAGGCCGACGCTCATGTGCGGACGAGGCAAGATGGTCTCCTATGTGCGTCGCGCCAGGACCGCTGTAACCTGAAGCCTATAGTTCCAGCGGAATCTCTTGACTTTGAGGCGCGTCAATTGAGGGCGGATGGATGAAGACAGACGGGCCATTGGGGCGTCGGCTGATTGAGGCGCGGCAGATGGGTATTGAGGCGGGCATGTCGTTGGCGCCGCGCCATCGCGAACCAGCCCTCACCCTTCGTGACGACGATGTCCGAGCAGCCCTCCTCATGGGTGTCGTTTTGCACCCTTGCGCATGATCAAGGCGGTTGGGGCGCCCCGCGCCTAGGGTCTCCTCGGCGCGCCTTGCGCCGACCGGGAAGGAAACGCCAGCATGAACGGCGCCGAGGCGCTCATCGCCACTCTCCGCGGGTGCGGGGTCGAGGTGTGCTTCGCCAATCCGGGCACCTCGGAAATGCAGCTGGTCAGCGCGATCGACAAACAAGAGGACATGCGCGCGATCCTCGGCCTGTTCGAGGGCGTCGTGACCGGGGCGGCCGATGGCTACGGCCGTATGGCGGACAAGCCCGCGGCGACCTTGCTGCACCTGGGTCCGGGTCTCGCCAACGGCCTAGCCAATTTGCACAATGCCAGGCGCGCCGGCGCGCCAGTCATCAACTTGGTCGGCGACCACGCCACCTACCATCTTCGCCACGACGCACCGCTCACATCGGACACAGCCGGCGTGGCGCGGCCGATGTCGGACTGGGTGCGGCTCTCGCAATCCGAACGCGATCTGGCCCAGGCTGGAGCCGAGGCCGTCCAGGTCGCCCAGACCTATCCGGGCCGCATCGCCACCGTGATCATACCCGCCGACCATGCGTGGAGCGAAGGTTCGGCGGCCGTCGCGCCGTTTTCACCGTTGGAAACGCCCTCGGCGCCCGCGTCCGTCATCGCGGCCGCCGCGCAAGCGCTGCGCGCCGAGTCAGGTCCGAAATGCCTGTATCTGGGCGGGCGGTCCCTGCGCGAGGACGCCTTGCTCCAGGCCGGTCGGATTGCGGCGGCCACCGGCGCGCGCCTTATCTGCGAGACTTTTCCCGCACGGCTGCAGCGCGGGGCGGGCCGCGTGAGCGTAGAGAGACTGCCCTATTTCGGAGAAATGGCCGAAGCCCTCCTGAACGGCTTTGGCACGATCATCTTTTGCGGGGCCGAGCCGCCGGTGTCGTTCTTCGCCTACCCTGGCAAGCCCAGTTGGCTGTCGCCGGGCGGGGCCAAACTCGTCCGCCTGGCCTCGATGCGCGAGGACGCGTTGGCGGCGCTATCGGAACTAGCCGACGCGCTGGACGCCCAGGCCCAAGCCCCCGCCCGGCAACCGCCGCGGACCTTCACGTCCGGCGAGGGCAAGCTCTTGATCGAGCATATTGGAGCGGCTCTATCCGATCTGATGCCAGAGCATGCCGTCGTCTCCGACGAATCCGCCACATGCGGCCCGGCGCTTTACGGCATGACAGCTGGGGCCGAGCCGCACGATTGGATATGCTTGACCGGCGGCGCAATCGGCCAGGGCCTGCCGGTGGCGGTCGGCGCGGCGGTCGCCTGCCCCGATCGCAAGGTCATCGCCCTGCAAGCCGACGGCTCGGGGATGTACACCAACCAGGCCCTATGGACGATGGCGCGCGAGCAGCTCGACGTTGTCACCATTCTATTGAACAACGGGTCTTACGCCATCCTCAACATCGAACTCATGCGAGTGGGCGTGCAGAACCCCGGTCCCAAGGCGCTATCGATGCTCGATCTACGCCGGCCCGAGATCAACTGGGCCCAGATGGCCGAGAGCCTGGGCGTGCCGGCGGTTCGGACAAACACCGGCGAGGCGTTTCGCCAAGCCCTGGCGGACGCCTTGGCGATCAAGGGCCCGCGCCTGATCGAAGCGCTGCTCTGAGGCGAGCGAAGAGGAAGGGTGGATCATGGGTTTGCTAGAGGACATCCGCGCTATCGTCGGTGAAGCTGGTCTCATCACCGGCGATGAGGTCGGCCAGCGTTCGGACTGGCGCGGCGTCGCTTGCGAAGCCAAGGCCGTGGTGCGGCCGCGCTCGACCGACGAACTCTCGGCGGTAATGCGGCTTTGCCATGCCGCCCGGCAGCCGGTCGCGCCGGCCGGCGGGCTGACCGGTCTAGTCCGTGGCGCCTATGCTTCTCCCCAAGAGATCCAGGTCTCGCTTGAGCGAATGCGCGCCATCGAGTTCGTCGATCCGGTAGGCCGGACCATGAGGGTCGAGGCGGGTGCGCCCCTGCAGGCCGTGCATGAAGCCGCGGCGCCGCACGGCCTGACCTACGGCGTGGATTTGGGCGCGCGCGGTTCATGCACGATCGGCGGCAATATCTCGACCAACGCAGGCGGCAACACCGTCATTCGATACGGCATGACCCGCGAGAACGTGCTGGGACTTGAGGCGGTGCTATCCGACGGGACGATCGTTTCATCGATGAACAGCCTTCTGAAAAACAACACCGGCTATGATCTCAAGCAGTTGTTCATCGGCAGCGAGGGCACGCTGGGGATCGTCACGCGCGCCGTTCTCCGCCTGCATCCCTCTCCGACCAGCACGGCCACGGCGATTCTAGCCGTTGATCGGTTCGACAATCTGACCAGACTCTTCGCGTTGGTTGGCCAGCGCCTTGGCGGTGCGCTGCTCTCATTCGAGGTGATGTGGAACAACTACTACGACCTGATCGCCGTGCGCAGCGGTCGCCACAAGCCGCCGCTGGCCTCGGGCCACGACTACTATGTGATCGTTGAGGCCGCCGGCTTCGATCCAGAGCGCGACGAGATTCGGTTCGCCGAACTCATGGTGGAGATTCTGGAACTGGACCTAGCCGCCGACGCGGTGATCGCCGCCTCAAGGGCGCAACGCGGCGCAATCTGGGCGATCCGCGAAGACGTCCCGGGTCAGATCATGATGATGGCGCCCGGTGTCTCATTCGATGTCAGCCTTCCGATCGACCATATGGACGCTTATACGCAAGGCCTACGGGCCTCCTTAGCCAATCTCTGCGGCGTGGAAGCAATGATGATTGTCTACGGCCATCTCGGCGACAACAATCTGCATCTGCTGGTCGCGCCACGTCCCTGGAGCGAAGCAGCCAGTGAGGCCGCCAAGGAGATGGTCTATCGCCCGCTGGAGGCTTTGGGCGGCTCGGTATCCGCCGAGCACGGCATTGGCCTAGACAAGCGTGAATGGCTGTCTCTGTCCCGCTCCCCCGAAGAGATCGCCCTGATGCGTCGCGTGAAGACGGCGCTCGACCCGCACGGCGTACTCAACCCGGGCAAGGTGTTCTGAGACGGGAGACGATTGAGATCTGGCGATCTGGCAATCGCGCTCGGCCGCATCGCCTAACAATTCGGCGATATATTCAAGGCTTTCCCTCCTGCGTAGGCGGGCTTCGCCAAGCCTAGAGCGTTTTCCAATCAGTGTGGAACGGTGGTCAGATCGGAAAGGTATAGCCTACCCCGCGCCGCGGATTTCAGGAGTCCGCCCTCTCGGCGAGGTTGACGAGTTCAGGCAGGACGTAGATGGCTGACTTGGGGCCAGCGCCTTCGCTCACCTCCACAATTTGTGACGTCCCATCACGCCTTTAGGCGCACTCCAGGGCCTCCGCTCGTGGTGTCGGCGGATGAGAGCATAACGACCCCCGCACGCTCGAAGGCTTGCACGATGGCCGCCACATTGGCCGCGGTGCTCCTGCCAGGACCGATATCGCCCTCCATCCGTCGAATGGTAGGTAGCGAAAGCCGGGCCGCTTCAGCGAGTTCGGGCTGGCTCCAATCCAATAGCGCCCTGGCCGCACGAATTTGACCGGCCGTAAGATTGTTATTGTTTTCCAATCATATTATCCTTTTATGTTGACGACTTTGATCTGATATGATAGGAAAACAATAGTTTCGGATTCTCGCAAATGCGCCACAACCCGTTCGTCGCAGATGGATTGAGATCCGCCGGCGCGTGGACTGTGGCTGGGTGTGGCGGGCTGCGCCGTGACTGGACTTGAAGGCGCACGCGATCAGATCGAGGCTTGGAGGCCCCCCCAAAGGTTGGCCACCATGACAATCGAACGCCTAGCCGCCTCCGACGGAGCTGAGCGCCACCACGTCACGGAGCCCGGCGACAAGGTCGCCTTCTCTCGCATTGAGGCGGCAGCCTACCTGGGCATTTCCACCGACACCCTCGACCGAATGCGCGCGGCTGGGGTTATCGAAGCCTTTCGCGCCGGGAGAAGGCTAGTCCGGTTCCGGAAATCAGAACTCGACGCCTTCATGTCACGAGAATGCATCTCGTCCGAACCAAGAACTCTCCCAACTGGTATGTGCAATGGCAGGAAGATGGCCGTTCGCAACGCCGCAGCACTGGGACGCCAAGCCGTCGCGAAGCTGAGACATTCCTCAAGGTCTTCCTCCTAGAGCAACAGACGCACCCCACGAGCGACCCAACCGTGTCGGAGGTTCTGGATTGGTACGTTGAGAACCACGGGCGCACCGTCGCCAGGCCCGACAATATCCTCCTTGGCGTACGTTATCTGAAGGAGTTCTTCGGCGTCATGCCGGTCAGTTCCGTGCGGCTCAGGCTGCAGCAAGCGTTTCTCGAAGATCGTAAACGCAAGGGCGCCGGACAGGAGAGTATCCGGCGGGATCTTTCGGTGTTGGCGGCTGCTCTCAGGCGCGCTGAAAAGTACGACCTGATCGATCGAGCGCCCCCCCTACTCACGCTTCCGCCATCGCCGCCCCGTGAGCGTTGGCTGACTCGCGAGGAGGCCGCCGCGCTCTATCGGCAACTCCGTTCTCCGCGACATCGGCACGTACTTCTCTTCGCGCGATTGGCCATCGCCACCGGAGCAAGATCAGCGGCGATCTTGGAGCTGACCTGGGACCGCGTGGACCTTCAGCGCGGTGTCATTGACTACAATGTCCCCGGCAGGCGGCAGACCAACAAGCGCCGCGCGATCGTCCCCATCGAGCCCCATATCATCAGGGCGCTCAGCCACGCCAAACGCCACGCGCGATGCGACCATGTAGTTTCTTGGGCCGGCAAACCGATCGTTCGGATCGCCGCGGCCTTCCGCCGGCAGGCGCACGAAGCTGGGTTGAAAAATCTATCGCCTCACACGCTTCGGCACACAGCTGCGACCTGGGCCGCACAGCGCGGCGTCTCCTTGTTTCTAGTTGGCGGCCTTCTTGGTCAGAACGTGGTGTCGACCACCGCCCGATATGCCAAATACAATCCTGACGCCCTGCGCCAGGTCAGCTCGGCAATTCGGCATGGAACACGTCAAACTTCTGGGAAAAAGGGGCATGGCCGATAGAGGAAAGAAGACTGACGCAAGTTGCCTGGACAGGTGCGTTTCAGGGCCATCTTCCGCCTATTTTTGCGGAGCCACCCCATAAAATATTATAATTTCTTCAACATCTTATGCACCACCACCCTGACAGTGCCAGAGGGTGTCGTCGGCGTCGACGCCGACGGTGGTGATGCTGGTCATGGCGCGGGATTTAGCATCGTCGCGCGCGGGACGCACCCGCCAGGAGACGTCAGAAGGTCAGGACCGCGAAGACCACCAGGCTGACCGGAACGGCGGCCGACAGCACCATGCCCACGAGGCCTTCAACCAGGGAAAAGACGAAGCGCGAGGCCGAGAACAGGTCTTGAGGCGGGTTGGGGATCATGGGTTTGGGCGCTCCTTTCCGGAAGACGTAGCCCGATCCTGGTTAAGGTTCCGGTAGCCGTCGGCCGCGCGAGGCCGCGACAGATTGTCCGCCTCGGCCGCGCCGCCCAAAAGAAAAGGCCCGGCGCGAGGCCGGGCCAGATGGTCTTGGGGGAGGAAGCGCGGTCCGGGCGCCGAAGAGCCCGGACCAGAAGTCGATGAGCCTAGAAGCTCATCCGCATGCCGACCACGTATTGGCGGCCGGGCTTGTAGTAGGTGAAGGTCGCGTTGTCGTACTGGAAGTACGAGCGCAGCGACTCGTTGGTCAGGTTGGTGACGTTGAAGGTCAGCTGCGGCGCGTTCTTCATGCCGAAGATCTTCTCCAGGTCGTAGCTCGAGGAGAAGTCCGTCTGCTTGTAGTCGTCCGAGAACAGGGCGGCTTGGGTCACGCCGTTCTGGTTGGCGCCGCTGGACTGCGAGCCCTTCCGGTAGACGTGGCTCAGACGCAGGCTGACGCCGTTGTGCTCGTAGTAGCCCGTCAGGTTGTAGGTGTACTTGGCCACGCCGTAGGCGGTCGCCGGACCGTTGCTGGTCTGGTCGACGATCGTGGCGTTGGCGTTGAAGCCCAGACCCTCGACGCCGAACCGGCTGGTCAGGAAGTCGAGCGGCTGCACCCACTGGAATTCCAGGCCGTTGATCGTGAGCTTGTTGGGCACGTTGATCTGCGACTGGATCTGAACCTGGGCCTGGGTCGGGCCGCCACGCGAGTTGATGGCCGTCTTCTGGGTGTCGTTCAGGGTGTCGTAGGTGATGCCGTACTGGGCCAGGGCCGAGAACGGTTGGGTCACGACGTTGTTGGTCGTGAAGCCGGTCAGCGACTTGCGGAACGCGTTGACCGCGATCACGCCTTCCTGGCCGGTGTAGAACTCGAAGCCCAGGTCGATGTTCTTCGAGAAGTACGGCTTCAGGGCCGAGTTGCCGATCGTGGCCTGGTCGGCCGACGGGGCGCCGAAGCTGACGCCCGGCAGCTGGGCGGCCGGATCCGGACGGGTCATCGTTTCCGAGACCGCGACACGGGCCACCGCGTGCTCGCCGACGTCATAGGCGATGTTCGCGGCCGGCAGCCACTTGGAGTAGGTGTTCTCGGTGTAGACGAAGTTGGTGACGTTCGGATAGCGCGCGCCGTCCGGCAGCTGGGCGCCGCCCGGCAGGGTGTTGCGCGGATCGGCCAGCGAGACGCGGCCGCCGATCGTCTGCTTGGTGTGAACGTAGCGGACGCCGACGTTGAAGCGCAGGTCGCTGTCCATCACTTGCGTGACGCCGTTCACCTCGGTGTAGGCCGCGCTGTTCTTCTCGTTGATGTAGCCGCCGCTGGCGCCGGTGTTGGAACCGCCCGACTCCGGCGAGTTGTCGTGGAACTGGTCGTACTTGGAGGCTTGCTTGACCTTGTCCCAATCGACGGTGACGAAGCCGGCCGGGCCGGGCTTCAGATAGCTGGCCAAGCCCGAGGTCGGGATCAGCGAGCCGCCATAGGTGAGCGTGCCGGACTGACCAGCCGTCGCGCCCGTGCCGTAGCCCGGATAGGTCGGATAGCCGGCCGGCGCGGCGCCCGGCTGGTTCAGGCCTTGGCAGGGCGGCTGGCCGTTGGGCGAGGTCAGGTTGAGGCTGGGGTTGTTGCCGCAGGTCGCGTTCTGCCAGGCGCCGCTGTTGTCGTAGCCGCGGATGGTGCGCGAGATGTCGTCGTAATTGGCGCCGAACTTCAGGTTCAGAGCCTCGTCGCCCCAGGTGACCACGCCGCGAGCGCCCTTGGTCTCATACCAGCGCTTCTCGTCCTGCATGTTCACGCGACCGCCGGTCCAGACGAAGTTGGCCGGGTTGTTCAGGTCGACGCTGCTCTTGATCGTCGGCGCGCCCTTGGGGTTGTAGGTGTAGTCCACCGTCGTGCCGACGCCCAGCGCGGTCACCGGACCGAAAGTCGGGCTTTCGCGGTGGAAGTTGCTCTTGGTGTAGTTGGCCTGGGCCTCGACCTTCAGCTTGTCGGTGATCTGCCACTCGCCGCCCGGATTGATCCCCCACAGCTCGGTCTTTTCGAGGTAGGGGCGGAATTCCAGGAAGAACTGCGAGTTGGCGTAGGTGCCCTGCGTGACCGTGCAGCCGGTCGAGCAGTCGGTCTTGTCGTACTTGGTGTTCGTCGGGATGATCGCGCCGTTGCGGACGATCCACATCATGTCTTCGCGGATCAGGTCGGTCTTCTTGTAGCCGTACATGCCGTCGACATAGAACTTCATGTCGTCGTTGGGCTGCCACTCGAGGCTGCCGACCAGGTTGATCCGGTCACGGGTGCCGTAGGAGGCCGACGGACGGCCCAGGCGCGGCAGCAGGCCGTTGTCGATCTGCTGGATCGTGGCGCCGGGGTTCTTGGAGAGCAGGAAGTCGCGGTCTATGACCGTGCCGGCCACCAGGCCACCGCCGGCGCCGACCGGCACCGTGCCCGGGATCGTCCAGTTGCCGCCGCCCGTGGCGTTACAGCCCGTGGCCGCGCCGCACTGGGCCGCCGACAGGTTCGGGTTGGTGTAGCCGATGGTTTCGTAGCCGCGGGTGTCGGTCTTCAGGCGCTGGCCCGAAACCCCGAACAGGACGCCGAAGTTGTCCCAGGTCTTGCTGGCGATCAGCGAGCCCTTGCCGCCCAGCTTGGCGCCGTCGGCCTTCACGCCCTGGATGTTCATGGTCAGGTGCTGGCCGGGACGGTCGAACGGACGGGCCGAGCGCATGTCGATGTTACCCGCCGCGCCGCCTTCCAGCAGGCCGGCCGAGTAGCTCTTGTTCACCGTCAGCTTGGTGAAGAGGTCGGTCGGGAAGAACGACAGGTCGACCGAGCGGTCGGTGCCTTGCGCGTCGGTCGCGCCCGACGAGGCCACGGCGATCGAGGCGCCGTTCAGCGTCACGTTGGTGAAGTTGCTGCCCAGACCGCGGATGGCGACGTTCGTGCCCTCGCCCGTGATGTCGCGGGTGATGGTGATGCCGGGAATGCGGTTGAAGGACTCGGCGATGTTCGAGTCCGGGAACTTGCCGATGTCCTCGGCGAAGATGGCGTCGGCGAAGCCGGTGGTCTCGCGCTTGGCGACCGTCGATTGCGCCAGGCTCTTGCGATAGCCGGTGACGACGATCTCTTCGACGGCGCTTTCATCGGCGGCGGCCGGAGCCTGGGTCGGAGCGGTCTGGGCGTGGGCGGCCTGGCCGATCGCCAAAGTGGTCAGGCAGGTCGCGCCGATCAGAGCTAGACGACGGGCGGAACGGTTTTGTGGAGTAGTCCGCATGTTTCTCCCCCTAAGGTTGGCGTCTCGCGCCAGTTCATTGTTCGCCGCGACCCGCCGGCCCTTTTTAGAGCCTGACGCACCGCCCGAAGGCAGTGGTAGCGGTCACACTGGAAGGGTTACGAGGTATGTCCTCATGTGTCAACGTGGTCAGACCTCGCCGCCCTAGGCCTGTCGGACCTTTGGTTGGCCACTGCGGCGCCGGCGCCACGGTGTTTGGTTAGGGAGAAATGAATCCCTCTCTTTTTGAGAGAGGGAGGGGCCCGCCGCCGCGGGCGGCGGGAGGGTGAGTGGTTTCGACGTCGGCGGGGAGAAGCGCCGATCGCTCTTCGGAGATCGTCGCGGCCAGCGTGTCTAGGTCGGAGTTTTAGCGTGAGAGCGCGGTCCTCCCACCCTCCCAAGCTTCGCTTGGGCCCCTCCCTCTCTCCATGAGAGAGGGATTTCTACGCCCACTCCGCCGGCCGCTCGCGCCCAGGCGTCGAGACGGGGGCCGCCGGCCGGTGCGCCTTCAGCACCCGTCTCAGCGAGGCCGGGAAGCGATGCAGCTGGACCTCCGGACGGATCGGGCGGGCGACCAGGCCGCCGCCGCAGTCGGGGCAGAGGTCGTCGAAGCGCAGCTCGGCGCAATCGGCGCAGAAGGTGTGCTCGAAGGTGCAGATTCGCGCCTCCGGACTGGCCGGCGGCAGATCGCGGTCACAGCACTCGCAATTGGGACGCAACTCGAGCATGGGCCGTCCTCCCGTGTCCGCCGCGCTTCGATGTCTGGAAGCCCTTTACTATAAAGCGTTTTCCGCCCCTCGCGCGAGGGCGCGCGTTCATCGATCACGGGAATGTGGAACCTCGGAAAATTCGTGTGATCGGCCAGGGGAAGACGAGGGGTTGACCCCCTCCCCCATACCCCCTAGACACCGCGCCGTTTGCGCGGCGGACGGGCCCAAAGCCCGTCCGCTTTCTTGCAAGGAGACGCCCCCGCGCGCGGGGGGCCGGCCGGGGGTTACCCCGGGTCCGCCTTTTTGCGAAAATGACCGCCCAATTCCGGGCCCGATTGCGTTCAGGAGCGCTCAACAGAATGTCCCAAGACCTTCTCCCCGGCGTCACCCTCCTTGAAGGCGTAACGGGCGTTCTGGCCCTGGCCGACGGCACGATCCTTCAGGGCGTCGGCTGCGGCGCGGTCGGCGACGCGGTCGGCGAGGTGTGCTTCAACACCGCCATGACCGGCTACCAGGAGATCCTGACGGACCCCTCCTACATGGCCCAGATCGTGGCCTTCACCTTCCCGCACGTCGGCAATGTCGGCGCCAATTCGGAAGACGTCGAGCAGATCACTGGCGTGGCCGAGACCGCCGCCCGCGGCGCCCTGTTCCGCGATGTCCCGACGCAGCAGGCCAACTGGCGCGCCGGCGGCGACTTCGACGCCTGGATGAAGGCGCGCGGCGTCATCGGCCTGGCCGGCGTCGACACCCGCGCCCTGACCCGCAAGATCCGCGAGACCGGCATGCCGCACGGCGTCATCGCCCACTCGCCCGAGGGCAAGTTCGACCTTCCCGCGCTGGTCGCCAAGGCCAAGGCCTGGGCCGGCCTCGAGGGCCTGGACCTGGCCAAGGACGCCTCGACCACCCAGACCTTCACCTGGGACGAGGGCCTGTGGTCGTGGCCGGAAGGCTACGCCAAGCTGGACAAGCCCAAGTACGAAGTGGTCGTCATCGACTACGGCGTGAAGCGCAACATCCTGCGCGCCCTGGCCCATGTCGGCGCCCGCGCCACGGTGGTGCCGGCCTCGACCTCGGCCGAGGACATCCTGGCTCGCAACCCGGACGGCGTGCTGCTGAGCAACGGCCCCGGCGACCCGGCCGCGACCGGCGAATACGCGGTGCCGGAGATCCAAAAGCTGGTCGCCAGCGGCAAGCCGGTGTTCGGCATCTGCCTGGGCCACCAGATGCTGGCCCTGGCCCTGGGCGCCAAGACCGTGAAGATGGAGCAAGGTCACCATGGGGCCAACCACCCCGTGAAGGACCTGACCACCGGCAAGGTCGAGATCGTCTCGATGAACCACGGCTTCACGGTGGACTCGGCCTCCCTGCCCGCTCCGGTGCAAGAGACCCACGTCTCGCTGTTCGACGGCACCAACGCCGGCATCGCCCTGGCCGACAAGCCGGTGTTCAGCGTCCAGCACCACCCGGAAGCCTCGCCCGGCCCGACCGACAGCCTCTATCTGTTCGAGCGCTTCGCGGGCCTGATGGACAAGGCGAAGTAGGGATCAAAATCCCTCTCTCTTTGAGAGAGGGAGGGGCCCGCGCCGCGGGCGTGGGAGGGTGAGAGGTTTCGCCGTCAGACGGCGTCCCTCGCCCTCGAATAGATCGATTTTGGTTTTTCGGAAGTCAGCCCGGGGTGTCTTTCCGGGAGAGCGTAACCTCTCACCCTCCCATCGCCGAGCGATGGGCCCCTCCCTCTCTCCAAGAGAGAGGGAGTTCATTAGGGGCCGCCTCCCGCAAACATAGGGGGCGCTGCGGGAGGCGGCGGCCAAGCGCCCTCGGCAAAAGGGGGCGCGCTTCGGGCGCTTGGCTGGGGGTAGAGTCGGGCCCTCGCCCGGCGAGCCGGGAGGGCGCGAACTCAAACGCGTGGAACGGACTTAAGCCTTGATGTTCAGCAGCGCGCCGGACATCTGGTCGGCGGTCTGAATGACCTTGGCGTTGGCCTTGAAGTCGTATTGAGCGCTGATCTGCTCGACACGTTCCTTGGCGTAGTCCACGTCCTTCAGTTCCTCGACCTTCTCGGCGTGCGCGTTGGACGACGCGACCCGTTGAGCGCTAGCGTTCAAGCGGTTGGCGGCGACCGTCATACCGGCGGCGGCGATAGCGAGAGCCTCCATAAGGCGTCCTCCATTCTCGTCGCGAGTTATCCGGGCGGTTGGGTTAAGCGGTCGCAACCAAAGATGGTAAAATTTACCCCTTGGTCATCTTTTTTAGCGGCGGTTAACCATAAAGCCGGTTCGCGCCCCACCCTCCGGCCGAGGTCGAAACGCCCCCTCGCCCTGAGGTAGAGAACAAGAACAGTCAAAGCCAAGGCCGGTGAAGGCGCGACTAGGCCTCGCGCCTGACCATGCCGCGCAAGATCCTGCCGAACATTACAAAACGTTCAGAGAGCCGCGCTCGACAAGCCGTCATCGTCCCGACATGGTTCGCGACCGCGCCCCGGAGCCCTTCGGCCCTGGGGCCCTGTTTTCGACAACCGTTTGGACGCGACCGAGGCCGATAGGCATGGGGGTGACGTCCCGAGGAGCCTCTTGAGAATGTCGTTCACGCGTCGCGCCGCGCTCGCCAGCGCAGCCCTGCTGATGGTCGCCCAGCCGGTCCTGGCGGCCGCGCCCGCCAAACCCGCCGCCGCCCATAAGGTCGCCCCGAAGAAGGCGGTCGCCGGTTCGGACTTCGTCCCCTCGCCCGAGGCGATCAAGGCGCACATGGGCTTCCTGGCCGACGACGCCCTGGAAGGCCGCGAGGCCGGCACGCGCGGCTACGACATCGCCGCCAACTATGTCGCCGCTCAATACGCCCTGCTGGGCGTCAAGCCGGCCGGCGACAAGGGAAGCTATCTGCAGCGCGTGCCGCTGCTGGCCTTCCGCCCCTCGGGCGAGGGCGCGGTGACCCTGATCGGCGCCGACGGCGCGGCCTCGGCTCTGAAGTACGGCGAGGACTATCTGCCGAACGCCCAGGCCCAGGCCGCCGATCTGACCGTCGAGGCGCCGCTGGTGTTCGTCGGCTTCGGCGTCGTCGACGCCACGCGCGGCCGCGACGACTACGCGGGCCTGGACGTGAAGGGCAAGATCGTCGTCATGCTGACGGGCGCCCCCTCCTCGATCCAGACCGAGGAGCGCGCTCACCTCTCCAGCCCCAACACCAAGCGGACCGAGGCCGCCAAGCGCGGCGCGATCGGCGTCCTGACCATTCCGACCACCAGCGGCGAGAAGCGCCGTCCGTTCGCGCGCGGCCTGGCAGGCATGAAGGAATGGCGGGTGACCTGGCGCGACGCCCAGGACGTCGGCGCCATCCGCGCGCCGGGCGCTCCGGCCCTGGCCCAGATCAGCCTGGCCGGCGCGGCCAAGCTGTTCGCTGGCGCGCCCGTCGCCCTGGACGCCGTGCTGGCCGAGGCCGAGAAGCCGGAAGGCGCGGTCAAGGGCTTCCCGCTGGCGAGCAAGGCCAAGGTCGACCTGAAGACCGAGATCGAGAAGCGCGACAGCAGCAATGTCGTCGGCCTGATCGAGGGCTCGGACCCGACACTGAAGGCCCAGACCATCATCCTGTCGGCGCACCTGGACCACATCGGCATCAAGGAGAACGCCAAGCCCGGCGAGGACCGCGTCAACAACGGCGCGCTCGACAACGCCTCGGGGATCGCGACCCTGCTGGAGGTCGCGCGCGGCTTCAAGAACACCAAGGTCCGCCCCAAGCGCTCGATCGTGCTGCTGGCGGTCACGGCCGAGGAGAAGGGCCTGGTCGGCTCGGACTACTTCGCCACCAACCCGACCGTGAAGAAGGCCGACATCGCCGCCGACGTGAACCTGGACATGCCGGTGCTGCTGTATCCGTTCACCGACGTGATCGCGTTCGGCGCCAATCGCTCGACCGTGGGCGAGGCGGTGGCGAAGGCCGCCGGCCGCGTGGGCGTGGGCCTGTCGGGCGACCCGATGCCGGACGAAGGCCTGTTCACCCGCTCGGACCACTACCGCTTCGTCGAGCAGGGCGTCCCGTCGGTGTTCCTGATGACCGGCTTCCAAAACGGCGGCGAGAAGGCCTTCACCACCTTCCTGAAGACCAACTACCACCACCCGGGCGATGATCTGAACCAGCCGATCGACTACCAGGCCGCCGCCAAGTTCGCCCTGGTCAACTACGAGATCGCCCGCGAACTGGCCAACGCCCCGGCCCGCCCCGTCTGGAAGAAGGGCGACTTCTTCGGCGCGGCGTTTGCTGCGGCGGGGCACCCGTCCGCGGCGAAGTAGCCAAGCCCAAAATAGCTCGTCATCCCGGAAGCCTCGAAGAGGCTATCCGGGACCCAGGGGCCGCCGCACGGCCGCTTGCCCCTGGGTCCCGGCTCTTCGCTACGCTACGGCCGGGATGACGAGAGCTTTATCGCAATGGGGCGGCCCCACGCCCATTGACCCCGCCCCCGCCCAGAGCGATTTTCAGCCTCCCCTTCCGCCCCGAGGCCTCTCCTTTGCTCCGCACCGGCGCTTTCCTGAAGATCGGCGTGATCGCGCCGGCCGTGATGGTGGCCGACGTGTGGATCGCCCAGCGGCTGTTCCCGGGCTTCGACGCCGGCGCGCAGTTCATCAGCGAGCTTGGTGGCCCCAAGGCGCCGATGCCGGAGGTGT
Source organism: Caulobacter segnis (assembly GCF_031454995.1). Lineage (GTDB taxonomy): Bacteria > Pseudomonadota > Alphaproteobacteria > Caulobacterales > Caulobacteraceae > Caulobacter > Caulobacter segnis_E. The sequence goes on from NZ_JAVDRV010000001.1 coordinate 240,332, forward strand.
TCAACATCGGCATGGTGATCGCGGGGATCGCCGGCCTGTTCGCGGGCGCCGGCTTCACCCATGCGCTGGAGCACGCCGGCGGCCGGCGGGTGGTCTCGGCCTTCGCCGGCCTGTTCGTGGCGCTGACGGGCCTGGGCGCGGTCTTCGCCGGGATCTTCCACTGGCCCGATCCGATGCACCGCGCCTGCGGCGTGGGCCTGGCCATCCAGTTCGCGCCGCTGTTCACCGCCTGGGCCCTGTGGGGCAGGCCCGAGCACCGGCGGCTGGCCAACTTCTCGCTGGGCTGGTTCATAGGCCTTTTTCTGGTGTTCGCCTTGCTGACGGGAGTCTGGAACGTCCGCACGGGCCACGACGTTGGCTACTGGCAGCGCGGCCATGCCTTCCTGGGCCTGCTGTGGCTGGCGGTGGCGGCCTGGACCCTGGAGCGGCACTGGAAAGCCGTCACGGCCCAGCCCGAACCGGCGGTCGCCTGACCACATCAGCGGGATACGCCATGACCGGACACTCACGCGCGGCGCTCGTCGCCCTGGCCGCTCTGACCCTGGCGGCCTGCTCGCCCCGGCCGACCGCGGAAAAGGCCGAGCCCGCCCCCGCGCCGGCGACCTCCGCGCCCGCGCCGACCGTCCCGGCTTCGGCGCCCGCCGCGCCGAGTCCAACCGTCGGCGGCGACGGCTCGCCGATCCAGCTCTCGGGGCTTGGCGCGGCCGACATGGACGCCAATTCGCTCGAGGGCGAGCTGGGTTGTAGTTTCAGCGCGGGAAACGCCCCGCCCCTCCTGATCGCCAAGGGCGATGTCGGTTCGCGTGACCCGGCCTTTGGCCTGGTCAAGGTCGGCGACTATGTCGAGCGCGTCGCCGCGCCCGGCGGCTTCGACGGCATGCTGAAGGGGGCGACCTTCAGCGGCGCCGGAAAGACCGTGACCATCGCCGTCACCGGCCCGGCGAGCGGCGGGGGCGAGTCGCCGCCCCGCCCCGCGACCCTGACCTATGATCGCGCCGACGGGGCCCGCCGGGTGATCGACGGCGAATGGACCTGCGGCCCCTAGCCCGTCGGACCTCGCCTCAGCGCATCGCCTTGGCCGCCGTGCGGAGCAGCACCGAAGGCGCGTGGTCGTGGCGCGTGACCGGCGGGATGGCGCGGTCGACGCCCATCAGCTGGTAGACGGCCGTCTGGGCCGCCCGCACCGAATATTCGACCGTGAAGACCACGTCGTCCGGGATCTCCACGAACTGGCTGATGAAGGCCAGGTTCGCCGAGGTCTCCGGGACCGGCGAGGGCCGGTCTTCCTTGCGGCGCGGCATGAACATCGAGGTGATGTAGGGCAGCCGGCAGGGCACGCAGGTGGCGGTCTCGAAGACGTCCATCTCCAGACCCAAATGGCCACACAGCTCCCTCAGAATCTCGCGCCCGCCGCACTCGCTCATCGGCTTGGCCACGAAGTCGCCGACCCGGTCGGGATGCAGGGCGTAGCCCCAGAACACCGACCAGCCCTCGGGCTGATCGCGGAAGTGCGGCTGGTGGTACAGCACCACCGACATCAGCCAGCGCGAGTCCTTGAAGGTCACCAGGCCGCCGGTCCCGGCCTCATTGCCGCTGAAGGCCTTCATGGCGTCGAAGAACCTGGGGTCGCGGCAGGTGACCGTGAACGACTCCCATAGGCTGCGGGTGATGGCGGTGTTGAAGGCGGCGGGGTTGCCGAACTCGGGGCGGCCGGCGGCGATCTTCTCCCACAGCGCCCAGCCCTGGCTGTCGGCCTTGGTCATGGCCGGCGGCGGGGCGTCCATGGTCCCCAGGCTGGTGGCGTCGGTCATCGAGCCGTTCTGGTAGAAGACCAGGTCATCCGCGGCCAAGTCGACCGTCTCGCGCCTGCCCTCGCGGTCCAGGGTCAGGCGGGTGACGCGGTGGCGGCCGTCCTCGGTGACGATATCCATGTCCGTGACGGCGGTGTCGCCGACGAAGTTGACCCCGCGTTCGCGCAGCCAGCGCTCCAGCGGCACGACGATGGCGTCATACTGGTTGTAGACCGTGCGCTTGACCCCGCCGAGCGTCTCGATGCGCGGGAACTCGTTCATGAAGCGGTGGAAGTAGCGCTTCAGCTCCACGGCGCTGTGCCAGGGCTGGAAGGCGAAGGTGGTCTGCCACATGAACCAGAAGTTGGTCTCGAAGAACGGCGGCGACAGCCAGTCGGTGATCGGATCGTCGCCCAGCGTCTCCTCGGGCGTCTGCATCAGCCGAACAAGCTCAAGCCGGTCCTGCATGGAAAAGCCCATGTGGGTCACGTCCACCTTGTGCAGGTTGCGATCGACCAGCCGCGCTTGGGAGTGGGCGACGACCTCCTTGTTGAAGGCGACCGTCTGCTCGCGCACCGTCTGGCCGGGCGCGTCGACGCTGGGGATGGTCGAGAGCAGGTCCCAGGTGCATTCGTAGTGGTCGGTGGTCAGCATCCGCCCACCGCGCAGCGAGTACGAACCGTCAGGCAGGCGCGAGCCGTCCAGCGCGCCGCCGAACACCTTGGGGTGCTTCTCGTAGATCGTGATGTCCGAGCCCCGCGCGCCCGCGTCGCGGATCAGGAAGGCGGCTCCGGCCAGCGCGCCCACGCCGCCGCCGACAAAATAGTGCTTCATGGCCCTCATCCTTCCGGTACGCGTGATCGAGGGCGGCATTCTCCGCCAGCGGGCGGCGCGGCTCCTTGAGGCGGGTCAACGATTGACGCGGGCGCCGGTCGGGCCCACCTGTACGACGGGTCTGGAGGGCGTTTCGATGGCTCGGGTGACGGTGTGGTTCGACGGCGCGTGCCCGCTGTGCGTCCGCGAGATCGCCCTGATGCGCCGGCTGGATCGTCGGGGCGCCATCAGCTTCATCGATGTCGCGAGCGAGGACGCCAGCTGCCCGATCGACCGCGCCGACCTGCTGGCCAAGTTCCACGCCCGCGAGGACGGCCAGCTGCTGTCCGGCGCGGCGGCCTTCGCGGCCATGTGGCGGGCGATCCCGGCGCTACGGCCCTTCGGCCTGCTGGCGCGGCGCCCCTGGGCTCTGAAGGCGCTGGACGCGCTTTACCGCCGCTTCCTGCGCGCGCGGCCGAAGCTGCAGAAGTTCTTCAAGCAGCGAGAGCTCGCTAACCGTTAGAGCAAAATCCCGCGTCATCCCGGCCGCGGCGAAGCGAAGAGCCGGGATGACACGGATTGAGGTTACTCCGCCGACTCCATCGGCGTCGGGTCGCCGTCGTGCGAGATCAGCACCGCCAGCCAGCGCAGGTCGTCATACTGGGCCAGGGCGTACATGACCGCCAGGGTCAGCGGGATGGCCAGAAACGCGCCCGGCACGCCCCACAGCACCGTCCACATGCCGACCGCGATCAGGCTGGCGGCCGGGTCGATGTTCTGGCTGTCGGCCTGCATCTTGGGCAAGACCAGATTGCCGACGATCGACGAGACGATCTGGATGCCGACGAACACGACGATCGCCGGCGTCAAGCCAGGGAACTGCAGCAGGGCGAACAGGGTCGGACCGATGCCCCCGGCCAGCACGCCCAGCACCGGCAGATAGGCGAACAGGAAGATCACCAGGCTCCAGAACAGCGCGTTGTCCAGACCCACGGCGGCCATGACCACCCACGACCCGGCGGCGATCATCAGGCCGGTGATCGACTGGACGTACATGTAGCTCTCGACGCCCGAGAAGCTGCGTTCCAGCACCGTGGCCAGGCCCCGTCCCCCGCGCGACGCGATGATCGACTGGACCCGTTTCTCGATCATCGACCGCGAGATCAGCAGGAAGAACAGGAAGATCAGGGTCAGGCCCAGGCCCGCCGACGCGTCCTGGACGCTGCTCAGCAGGCGGTCGGCCAGCGGTCCCAGCTCGACCTTCTGGGCGAGGGCCTCAAGGCTCAGCCTTCCGCCCGGCGCGGGGATCATCGCCAGCAGCTGGTCGATCCGCGCCAGCATGGCCGGCATCTTGATCACGATCCGCGAGGCCCCCTCGACCACCACCGCCATGCTGGCGACGATGATCCCGCCGACGATCACGGCGGTGATGACGAACACCGTCCAGCGCCGCGCCTTGGGCAGCAGGAGCACCACCCGCTCGCTCAGGGCGATGATCAGGATGGCCAGGACCAGCGCCAGGGTGAACGGCCACAGCACCGCGCGGAAGACGTACAGCAGGGCCGACGCCATGACGAAGTTCACCAGGAACGAGGTGCCGGGCTTGGTCATGCGGTCTCCGGGGGTCTGCGCTCGGGGGCGATACCATTTCCCTAGCGGCAAGCGCTACCGTCGAGAGGTTAGCGGATCGCTTTGGCTCACCGTTCTTTCGCCAAAGCCCCAAACACCCGACCTCCCCGGCGAACGCGGGGAAGGCCGAATTCATGGCGCCGGCTAGAGAACCAAGGCGCCCTTTATCGCCAGGCGTAGTTGAAGCTGACGCTGATGCGCTGCTCGTCGGCCTGGTTGGGCGTCACCTCGTGGCGCAGCCAGCTTTCCCACAACAGGATCGTTCCCGGCGCCGGCTGGACATAGACGAAGGGCTGCAGGCTCTCGGGCGCGTCGGCCAGGCGGTTGGGCGCGGCCATCATCATCGGCAGCCGCGGATCCTCGAACTTCAGGGCCGAGGCGCCTGGCGGGATGGTCACGTAGATCGTGCCGGAGATGACGCTGTGCGGGTGGATGTGGCCGGTGTGCTGGCCGCCCGGCTCCAGGATGTTGATCCAGAAGCTGTCCATGACCAGCTTGCCGGCCCCCAGGTCGAAGCACAGGTCCTTGGCGAAGGCGCCCGCGTGCTTGTCGAGCTTCTTCTTCAGGTCCGCGAACAGGCTGTCGCGTTGCGGCAGGTCGTTCAGCGAGGCGTAGGACGTGTAGCCCAGATAGCCCTTGTTATAGGCCCAGGCCTGGCCGGCCTCGTCCTCCTCGGCGATGGCGACGCAGGCGTCGTGCAGGTCGTCGATGAAGGTCTCGAAGCCCTTCTCGCCGGCGAGACTGGCTTGGTAGATCGGGGTGGCGAAGAGGCTGCGCGTGGTCATGGGGCGCGTCATACAGGCGCGGCGCGTTGACGACAAATAGGGAATGGAACATGATGAGAACATGCCTGACGGTGACCTCAACCTGAAAATCGATCCGGACCTCGCCGAGCGCCTGAGGGCTCGCGCCAACGCCGCCGGCCAGAGCGTGGAGGCGTATGCTCGAGACATCCTCTGGCGCGACGCCGAGCAATCGGGTCTCGCGGAGCGAGAACCGCGTTGGGACGGCCCCTTGGCGCGCTCTCCTGAAGAAGACCTCGACCAGGATTCCGAGGGCTATGCCGACTACCTCGACCGGATATGCGATGAAGCCGAGCGGACCGATGGCGTGCCTTTCGAGGTCTTCCGAGAACGTCTCCGCAATCTCGGCCAGCGCCGCTGATCCATGTACCGGGTCGTCGTCACTCCGGCGGCCATGGCCGATGTCGATTCTCTGGAAGACTGGCTTCTTGCCCGAGGTGCTCTTTATGCCCGCGAACTCGGCGATGCGCTCGGTGAGGCCGTGGATACGCTTGTCGACTACCCGGAGCGCGCGCCGATCAGCCGCAAGGGCCGCTATCGAGAACTTTACGTCACCTTTCACTCGAACCAGTACGTGATCCAATACCGAGTTCGCGGCAACTGGGTGACGATCGCCCGCATCCGACACAGCCTGGAACGTCGCTGAACGCGCCGGACTCGCCTATATCTGCCCCGTGACCGACACCACCACCGACACCTCGCCCGAAGTTGGCGCCTCTCCCCGCCTGACCGGCGCCGCCCTGATCAAGGACGAGGTCACGCGCCTGCCTGACGCGCCCGGCGTCTATCGCATGATCGGCGAGGGCGACGAGGTCCTGTACGTCGGCAAGGCCAAGAGCCTGAAGAAGCGGGTGATCCAGTACGCCCAGGGCCGCTTCCACACCAACCGCATCGCCCACATGGTCGACGCGACGCGGTCGATGGAGTTCGTGACCACCCGCACCGAAGCCGACGCCCTGCTGCTCGAGATCAATCTGATCAAGTCGCTGAAGCCGCGCTTCAACGTGCTGCTGCGCGACGACAAGAGCTTTCCCGAGATCGTCATCCGCCGCGACCACGACGCGCCTCAGCTCCGGAAGCATCGCGGGGCGCACACGATCAAGGGCGACTATTTCGGCCCCTTCGCCAGCGCCTGGGCGGTGAACCGCACGCTCAACACCCTGCAGAAGGCGTTCCTGCTGCGCTCGTGCAGCGACAGCGTCTACGAGAGCCGCGACCGGCCCTGCATGCTGCACCAGATCAAGCGCTGCGCCGCCCCCTGCACCGGCCTGATCGGCAAGGACGACTACCAGGCCCTGGTCGACCAAGCCGAGGCCTTCCTACGCGGCAAGTCCCGCGCGGTCATCGCCTCGATGGCCAAGCAGATGGAGGACGCCGCCGAGGACCTGGAGTTCGAGCGCGCCGCCCGCCTGCGCGACCGCATCCGCGCCCTCTCCAGCGTCGCCCAGGAGACCCAGATCAATCCCGAGACCGTGGACGAGGCCGACGTCGTGGCCCTGCACGTCGAGGGCGGCCAGGCCTGCGTGCAGGTGTTCTTCTTCCGCGCCGGCCAGAACTGGGGCAACCGCGCCTACTTCCCCCGGATCACCGGGGCGGCGGATGAGAGCGAAGAGGAAGGCGTCACCGAGGAGCAGCGGATCATCACCGCCTTCCTGGGCCAGTTCTACGACGACAAGCCGATCCCGCGCCTGATCCTGGCCAATGTCCAGCCGGCCGAAAGCGACCTGCTGTCCGAAGCCTTCGCGCTGAAGAGCGGCCGCAAGGTTGAGATCAGCGTGCCCAAGCGCGGCGAGAAGGCCGACCTCGTGCAGCACGCCCTGACCAACGCGCGTGAAGCGCTTGGGCGAAAAATGGCCGAAGGCTCGGCCCAGACCAAGCTCTTGGCCGGCGTCTGCGAGGCCTTCAAGCTGGAGGCTCCGCCCGAGCGGATCGAGGTCTACGACAACAGCCACATCCAGGGCACGAACGCCGTCGGCGGCATGATCGTGGCGGGCCCGGAAGGCTTCATGAAGGGCCAATACCGCAAGTTCAACATCAAGAGCACCGAGCTCACACCCGGCGACGACTACGGCATGATGAAGGAGGTGCTGCGCCGCCGCTTCGCCCGCCTGGTCAAGGAGGAGGAGGAAGGCGACGACGCCAACCGCCCCGACCTCGTCCTGGTCGACGGCGGCAAGGGCCAGTTGGACGCGGCGCTGGAGATCATGGCTGACCTGGGCGTCGACGACATCGCCGTCGTCGGCGTCGCCAAGGGCCCTGACCGCGACGCGGGGCTGGAGCGCTTCTTCCTGCCCGGCCAGCCGCCCTTCATGCTCGAGCCCAAGTCGCCGGTGCTCTACTACCTGCAACGCCTCCGCGACGAAGCCCACCGCTTCGCCATCGGCGCCCACCGCACTCGCCGGTCCATGGACCTGAAGAAGAACCCCCTCGACGAGATCGAGGGCGTCGGTCCGGGCCGCAAGAAGGCCCTGCTCCACGCCTTCGGCTCCGCCAAGGGCGTGGGCCGGGCCAGCGTCGAGGACCTCGTGAAGGTCGAGGGCGTCAGCCAGGCCCTAGCCGAGCGCATCCACGGATTTTTCCGGAAGGGGTGAGGGTCAGCAGGCGACGGTGGTCAGATAGTCGCCCCGCGCCCGCGAGAGGCCGAGAATGACCGCGTCACGCGTTGCTAGCGAAAACCCTCGCATCCGCGCCGTGGCGATCAGAAAACAATCGCCGGGGTCCTTGTGTCCCGTCTCGTTGACGACGCGCGCTGCTTCCAGAGATATCTTTTGCTGGATCGGCGCCAGTCTCGCGCCGAGGGCTCGGGTCGCCGACCTGAACCAGCGGTCTACAGGGTCGGCGCCCAGGTGCGGACGCCCGACCGCTCGGGGCTTCTGGGTCGCCACGGAGAGCTCCCAGGCGGATATGGGCGACACGAACAACGCCCCCGCCTCCTGGGCTCGGCCGACGGCGATCAGAGCTTCGTTCGACAGAGCCTCCTCGCCGCTCGCCAGCCAATAGAGGGCGTGCGTGTCGAGCAAGAGACTCGCCAAGCTCAGACTATGCCTTCGTGGGAGAATGGCCGCGCTTCAAGGCCTGCGACGCGATCGGCTTGGTTAGATCGACGCCCTTCTTGAGCGACAGCTGGCCTTTCAGGGCGCCAACGCCGCGCACGGTCACGAACTGGCCGGTGCGGGCATCGCGTACGCTGCGCGAGGTTCCTGCGGGATCATGTTCGATCGGCTTGGCCATGGGAGCAATATAGGTCGAGCCGATAGATCTGTCAGGCCCCTCGCCCGCTACCCTACAGATACTTCATCCACGCCTGCCCGCTCCGCCGCTTGAGGTCGCCGAACCAGCGGGTGGCCAGGCCGCAGGGGATCGCGACCAGCGCCGCCAGCAGCCACAGCGACGCGACGTTCGGCAAGCTGAACACCGCGCCCTGGTTGGGGCCGAACACCGTCAGGGCCGCCAGGTTCAACAGGTTCAGCGCGTAGATGTGGATCAGGTAGAAGAACAGCGGCGCGCCGCCGAACGCGACGAGGACGGCCGTCAGGCGGTCCGGCGCCCGCTCCAGCGCCGCCAGCAGGATCGCGCCGACGCTCAGGGTCAGCAGCAGGAAATCGGCCGAGGGCGGGTACTTGGTCACGTTCAGCACGCTCATGACCGTCAGCAGCGGTGTCGCTCCCTGGGTCCAGGGCGTGGGGTCGCCGTAGAGGTTGATCGCGCGCAGCACGGCTAGCAGCGCCAGCGACGCGGCGGCCAGGACCAGCAGACGCCAGCGGCGGGCCTGGGCCTCCATCCTGAACCACGGTCCGATCGCGTAGCCCAGCGCCGCCACGCCGATCCACGGCAGGATCGGGTAGGACGTCCGCGCGCGGCCGCCCCACGGCAGGTCGATGAAGCCGCGGTCGTGCAGGATCGCCCAGAGCGCGTGGCCCGGCGCGCCCTTCGGAATGGTCACCGGATCCAGCAGGTTGTGGCCCAGCACGATCACGAGGCCCACGGCGATCAGGGCCGGGCGCGGTAGGCGGACCAAGACCGCCAGCGCGATCATCGACAGGCCGATGGCCCAGATCACCTGCAGATAGATGATCTGGGGCGTCAGCGAGAAGGTCCAGCCGAAGTTGACCAGCGTGACCTCCAGCACGACCAGGAACAGGCCCCGCTTGAACAGGAAGTCGGCGGCCGCCCCGGCCCCGCCCGCCTTCTGGCCGTAGAGCCAGGCCGACACGCCCGTCAGGGCCACGAACACCGGCGCGCACAGGTGCGCCGACAGCCGCGTGAAGAACAGCGCCGGCGACGTCGTCGACAGGTCCATCGGGTCGGAGACCTGGGCGTGGATGAAGAAGGCCTCGCGCGTGTGGTCGACCAGCATCAGCAGCATGACGAAGCCCCTGAGGGCGTCGATGGCGGCGATGCGGCGGGACGCGGCGGCGAGGGACGAGACGGGAGTTGACAGCATGGCTTCGCCCGAATAGCCGATACTTTATAACATTACAACGGAGCTCTCCTTGCCCCTGCTCTCCAGCTGCGCCGCCGCCTGTCTGCTCGCGACCGCTGGCGCCGACGCCGCGCCCCCGACCGATGGCGCGGTCGACGAGATCGTCATCCTGGGCCGTCGCGCCGATCCGGCCGACGCCGCCCTTGGCGCGGGCCCGGTGACCCAGCGCATGTCGCCCTCCAGCCGCTCGGTCGAGCACGAGCTGATCGAGGCGGTCGGCGCCACGCGCCTGTCGGACGTGCTGGAGCTGGTCAGCGGGGTCAGCCAGCAGAACAACCGCGGCGGGGTGATGGACAACTTCGCCATCCGCGGCTTCCTGGGCACGCCGGACGGCGGGGCCGAGTACTATGTCGACGGCTTCCTGGCCAATCGCGGCCTGGCCCCGCCGCGCGACCCGGCCGTGGCCGAGCGCGTCGAGCTGCTGAAGGGACCGGCCGGCGCCCTGTTCGGCGACATCGACCCGGCCGGCCGCGTCAACATCGTCTCCAAGACCCCGCGTTTCACCCGGAGCCTCGAGGCCATGGCGACCGTCGGCTCGTTCGGCCTGCGCCGGGGCGAGCTGGACGTGGGGGGCCCGCTGAGCCAGGCGCTAGCCGGCCGCCTGGTCGTGGCGCGCGAGCACGCCGACGGCTGGCGCGACCATGTGACCATGGACCGCGCGACGATCGCCCCGTCCCTGACCTGGCGCCCCTCGGACCGGACGCGCCTGACCTATGTCGGCGAGTGGACCCGCTTCGACACGCCGTTCGACCGAGGCCAGCCGGCGGTGAACGGGGACGCGACCGCCCTGCCCGCCTCGCGCTTCTTCGGCGAACCTGGCGACGGTGTCACCCACTTCCGCAACCTGCGCCACCAGCTGACCGGCGAGGCCGCGCTGAGCGGCGAGTGGCGCCTGACCGGGGGCCTGGCCTGGCGCGAGGGCTCGCTGAAGGGCTTTTCCAGCGACCAGTCGCGGCTGGTCGGCGACACCCTGTGGCGCCAGCGCCGCCAACGCGACTACTCGGCCACCGACATCTCGGCGCGGCTGGAGCTGTCGGGCCGGATCGACAGCCCGCTGGGCGTGCATCGGCCAAGCCTGGGCCTGAAAGCCTACAGCCTGGACTATCACGAGGGTCTGATGCGCCGGAATCCCAGCGCCACGGCGACCTATGGGATCAACATCTTCAACCCGGCGTATGGCGGCCAGGCTCTGCCCCTGCTGCCGTTCACCGACAACCGCGAGACCCGTAGCGTCACGACCCTCTATGTCGAGGACCTGTGGGAGGTCACCGATCGGCTCAGCCTGACCGGCGGCCTGCGCTATGACGACTATGTCCAGAAGATCCGCAACCGCCGCACCGGGATCGCCGGCAAGGCCACGGGCCAGCCGCTGGACTACCGCCTGGCGGCCCGCTACCGCCTGACCGACGCCTGGGCGCTGCACGGCAGCTATGGGCAGTCGTTCGTGCTGAACTCGGGCCTGTCGCGCACCGGCGCCGGCTTCGCGCCCGAGCGCGGCAAGGGCGGCGAGCTGGGCGTGTCGGGCCACTGGAAGGGCGTCGACCTGGGCGTCACCGCCTTCGACATCACCAAGCGGAACATCCTGGCCAACGACCCGGTGGACTCGAACTACCTGGCCACGGTCGGCCGGCTGAAGAGCAAGGGCGTCGAGGGCGACCTGTCGGCCGAGCTGACCGCCGCCTGGCGGGTGGTGATCAACTACGCCTACACCCACGCCCGCGCCGACGACACGGCCTTCGCCACGAACGCGGTGCTGAACGTGCCCAAGCATTCGGGCGGCGCCTATCTGATCGGCCGCTTCCCCACCCGCCACGGCACGGAATGGTCGATGACGGCCGGCGCGGCCTATATCGGCGATCGGGCCGGCGCGATCGACGCCAGCGGCCTGCGCCTGCCGGCCTACTGGAAAGCCAAGGCGGCGATCGACTACGGCCTGACGCCGGCGGTGACCGTGCGCGCCGAGGTCGACAACCTGTTCGACGAGCGCTACGCGGCCAGCTCCTACAGCCCGGTCTGGATCTATCCGGGCGCGCCGCGGATCTTCAAGGCGTCGCTGCGGGTGGCGATGTAGCCCGGTCGCCGCGCCGACCATATAATTACAATCGTAATTAGTTTAAACTTGTAATTCCACAATCCTCCGCCATGCTGTCCTCATGGAGAGCGGCGCATGGCGGTCAAGGATTTCGGAACGCGGACGGTCAGGCGGTCTTGGACGCCGCTGGTCTTCTCGGGCCTGGCGGTCGTCGGGGCGCTGGGCGCGCTCCTGTTCACGGTGGTCGACCTGGCGCGCTTCGAGCGGGAGAACGCCTTCAAGCGCGCCCCCACGCCCGTCCAGCGCGCCCGCTACGCGCCGGTGGCGCGCGGCGAATGGCGGCAGGTCCGGGCCAATCTGGAAGCGCGGCTGAACCAGACCTTGCCGCTGGAGCTGGGCGCGGTGTGGGCCACGCGCTCGGGCCAGGTCTGCGGCCTGGTCAACGGCCGGGGCAGCTTCGGCGGCCTGACCGCCATGGCTCGTTTCTACACGGTCGACCAGCGGCCGGTGTTCCACCAGGACGTCGACCACATCGCCTTCCAGAAGGCCTGGTTCGAATGCCGCCGCGACCAATACGTGATGCTGCGCGAGGGCACGATGGAGCCCGGCTTCTGCGGCACCGAGCTGGGCAAGCGGCGGTGCTACGCGGTGAGGAACGGGGTTCGGGTGGAGTAGGTCAGGCTAGTTCCTCCCCCGCTTCGCGGGGGAGGTGGCCCAGAGGGCCGGGGGGGCCAGCTCGGCCTATGCGGCGTTCGCCCCCTCGGTCACTCCGTGACAGCTCCCCCGCAGCGCGGGGGAGCATCCTTGGATCACGCGTAGCTTTGCAGCGGACGCACGTCCAAGGACTCCGCCGGGGCGCCGGCGATGGCTTGGGCGGCGGCCAGGGCGCCAGCGCTGGTCGTGTAGTACGGCACCTTCATCATCAGGGCCGTGCGGCGGATCTCGAAGCTGTCTTCCAGCGCCTGCTTGCCCTCGGTGGTGTTGAACACCAGCTGCACGCCGCCGTTCTTCATCACGTCGACGATGTGCGGACGGCCTTCCAGCACCTTCTTGACGTGCTCGACCTGGACGCCCTGCTCGGCCAGATAGGCCTGGGTGCCCTCGGTCGACAGCACCTTGAAGCCGGCCGCCAGCAAGAGCTTCACCGGCTCGACGATCCAGGGCTTGTCGCTTTCCTTGACCGAGACGAAGGCCGCGCCCTTGGTCGGCAGCTTCACGCCGCCGCCCAGCTGGCTCTTGGCGAAGGCGCGGGCGAAGGCCGGGCCCATGTCGGTCTCGCCGTCACGCTTCCAGTCCAGGCCCATGACCTCGCCGGTCGAGCGCATTTCCGGGCCCAGCACCGTGTCGACGCCGGCGAAGCGGGCGAACGGGAAGACCGCTTCCTTGACCGCGATGTGGTCGTAGGGAACGTCCTTGAGGCCAAAGCTGGCCAGGGTCTCGCCGGCCATGATCTTGGCGGCGATGGCGGCCACCGGCTGACCGATGGTCTTGGCGACGAACGGCACGGTGCGCGAGGCGCGCGGGTTCACTTCCAGCACGTAGATGCGGGGGTTGTCGCCGTGCGGCTCCTCGATGGCGAACTGCACGTTCATCAGGCCACGGACGTTCAGGGCCAGGGCCATCTTCACCGTCTGGCGCTTCAGCTCCTCGACCGTCTCGGCCTTCAGCGAGAAGGGCGGCATCGAGCACGCCGAGTCGCCCGAGTGGACGCCGGCTTCCTCGATGTGCTCCAGCACGCCGGCCACGAACACGTCCTTGCCGTCGCACAGGGCGTCGACGTCGACCTCGGTGGCGCGGCTCAGATAGTGGTCCAGCAGGATCGGGTGCTCGAGCGAGATCTCGCCGGCCCCGGCGATGTAGCGCTCCATGGCCTCGTGATCACGGATGATCTCCATGCCGCGGCCGCCCAGCACGTAGGACGGACGCATCACGAACGGGAAGCCGATCTTGTCGCCTTCCGCCCGGGCTTCGTCCCAGCTGCGGGCGATGGCGTTTTCCGGCTGGGCGATCTCGAGGCCGTTCAGCAGCTGCTGGAAGCGCTCGCGGTCCTCGGCCAGGTCGATGGCGTCGGGGCTGGTGCCCAGGATCGGGATGCCGGCCTCTTCAAGAGCGTGGGCCAGCTTCAGCGGCGTCTGGCCGCCGAACTGGACGATGACGCCGGCCAGCGTGCCCTTGCTCTTCTCGACGTGCAGCAACTCCAGCACGTCCTCGGCCGTCAGCGGCTCGAAGTACAGGCGGTCGGAGGTGTCGTAGTCGGTCGAGACGGTCTCGGGGTTGCAGTTGACCATGATCGACTCGATGCCGATGGCGTCGAGCGCGAAGGCCGCGTGGCAGCAGCAGTAGTCGAACTCGATGCCCTGGCCGATCCGGTTGGGACCACCGCCCAGGATCACGGCCTTCTTGGCCGAGGACGGGTCGCTCTCGCACTCGGGGACCTGGCCCAGGGCGCCGGTCTCGTAGGTCGAGTACATGTAGGGCGTGCTGGCCAGGAACTCGCCGGCGCAGCTGTCGATACGCTTGAACACCGGGCGGACGGACAGCTCTTGGCGCAGGGACCGCACGGCGGCCTCGGTCTGGCCGGTCAGCTTGGCCAGGCGGGCGTCCGAGAAGCCTTGGGCCTTCAGGGCGCGGAAGCCGGCGGCGTCGGTCGGCAGGCCGCCGGCGCGGACCCAGCCTTCCTGGCGGATCAGCTCGGCGATCTGGCGCAGGAACCAGGGCTCGTAGGAACAGGCGGCGTTGACCTCTTCCACGGTCAGGCCGTGGCGGAAGGCCTGGGCGATCACGCGGATGCGGTCCGGGGTCGGCGTGCCGAGCGCGCGGACGACGGCGGCCTTGCCGGTGTCGGGATCATCGGCGCCGTGGATCTCGATCTCGTCGAAGCCCGACAGGCCGGTCTCCAGGCCGCGCAGGGCCTTCTGGACGCTTTCCTTGAAGGTGCGGCCGATGGCCATGACCTCGCCGACCGACTTCATGGCCGTGGTCAGCAGGGGCTCGGAACCCGGATACTTCTCGAAGGCGAAGCGCGGGATCTTGGTGACGACGTAGTCGATGCTGGGCTCGAACGAGGCCGGGGTCGCGCCGCCGGTGATGTCGTTCTTCAGCTCATCCAGGGTGTAGCCGACCGCCAGGCGCGCGGCGACCTTGGCGATCGGGAAGCCGGTGGCCTTCGAGGCCAGGGCGGACGAGCGCGACACGCGCGGGTTCATCTCGATGACGACCATGCGGCCGTCCTTCGGATTGACGGCGAATTGCACGTTCGAGCCGCCGGTCTCCACGCCGATCTCGCGCAGCACGGCGATCGAGGCCGCGCGCATCCACTGATATTCCTTGTCCGTCAGGGTCAGGGCCGGGGCGACGGTGATCGAGTCGCCGGTGTGGACGCCCATCGGGTCGATGTTCTCGATCGAGCAGACGATGATGCAGTTGTCCGCCTTGTCGCGGACGACCTCCATCTCGTACTCCTTCCAGCCCAGGACGCTCTCCTCGACCAGCACCTCGGTGGTCGGCGAGAGGTCGAGGCCGCGCTCGACGATCTCCTTGAACTCCTCGACATTGTAGGCGATGCCGCCGCCGGTGCCGGCCAGGGTGAAGGACGGACGGATGATCGCCGGCAGGCCGACGAACTCCAGGCCTTCCATGGCCTCGTCCAGGGTGTGGCAGGCGCGCGAGCGGGGCGATTCCAGGCCCAGCTTGTCCATGGCGTCGCGGAACTTCTGGCGGTCCTCGGCCTTGTCGATGACCTCGGCCTTGGCGCCGATCATCTCGACGCCGAATTTCTTCAGCACGCCCTGTTCTTCCAGGGCCAGGGCGGTGTTCAGAGCCGTCTGGCCGCCCATGGTCGGCAGCAGCGCGTCGGGGCGCTCCTTCTCGATGATCTTGGCGACCATCTCCGGCGTGATCGGCTCGATATAGGTCGCGTCGGCCACGTCCGGATCGGTCATGATCGTGGCGGGGTTCGAGTTGACCAGGATGATCCGGTAGCCCTCGGCGCGCAGCGCCTTACAGGCCTGGACGCCCGAATAGTCGAACTCGCAGGCCTGACCGATGACGATCGGGCCGGCGCCGATGATCAGGATCGAGGAGATGTCTGTTCTCTTGGGCATGGCTAACTCGCGCAAAGACACGGTCGCGCACATCCGCGCGCCCGCTGTCGACCATCTTGCAGGTTAAGGCGCCCGTGTAGAGACGGAGTCGGCTCGGCGCAACCCCGCATCTTATGAAGGGGTTAACGCCAGCTTTGCCGAACAGGGTTCAAGGAGCTTCGCAAGCCACGAGATCGAAGAACTGGCGGGGAATGCTCTGGCGCGGACGGTCCGCCGGAGGGTGCCGAAGGGCGTCATCCAGGGTCGGCAGCAGGAAGTGGACCGGGGCCGGCCCGCCCCGCGCCGGTATGGTCTCGAACAGACGATAGGTCTCGTCGAAGCCCAGATACTGAAGGTTCCCCAGCGGACGCGGGCCGCCGTCGGGATTCGGAGGCCTCCAGCCCGGCTGGGTGGGATCCAACGTCGAGGCCAGGTTCTGCTCGCCATTCGTCCCGCCGGCCCAAGGCAGGAACCAGTCACGACCGCCGTGGGCGTCGATCCTCAGCGCCAGTCCGGCGGGCCAGTCGCGGGTTTTCTCGACGGGCGCGAACCGCGCGGTCACCCCGGGCTCCGTCCTCAGCGCGTAGACCGCCTGCTCGGCGGGACAGGCGGTCACGGCGGCGGTCATCAGCAGCGCGGCGATCATGGCGGTTTCCAGGGAGCGGGAAAGCGCGATCACAGGATGTCAGCGGGGCGAAATCAAGACCGCGCTTTCGTTTCGGGATCGTCGCCTAGAGCCTGTCTGATCTAGATGCCTCCCCCCGAAACCCAGGGCGCTCTAGGCGGCGGCGAAGGGCGACGGCCGACGCCTCAGCCAGACCTCGGCCAGGAGCAGGTTGGGGACCCAGCACAGGAACGAGATGGCGCGGTAGGCCTCGACGAACGGGATCGGCCCCACGGCGGCCAGCGGCAGGTAGAGGCGCAGGGTCACCGCCGCCAGGGTCAGGGCCAGCGACCGGATCATCCAGGCCCGGTGCTCGACGATGCGACGCGCCATCGCCATGCGCCAGGCCTGCACGGTCGTTCCGATCCAGGCCACGGCCAGCAGGCCAAAGCCCGCCATGGCGATCGGCCCGGCGGTCGAGCCGAAGGCCAGGACCAGACCGCCGACACCGCCCGTCAGGCAACTGGCCACGTAGATCCGTCCGAGCACTCGGTGCAGGCCAGGACGGCGGGCGCGCAGACCAGGCAGGACCTGGAACGGCGCGATCAGCAGGGCGGTCGCCGCGCCGGCCACATGGACGACCAGGAACGGCGTGGCGAACAGGTTGGCCAGGACGTTGGGGGCCAGCGGTCCCACGTTCAGCACATAGCGATAAGCGGTCAGCGCCACCGCCAAGCTCAGCAGGGTCATCAGCGTCCAGGCGGGACGGGACAGGATTTTCGACATCTTCGGCTCCGGTTTCGGGCCGAGATTGCAAGGGTCGAGGAGCCGCGCTACGCCAAGCCCGTGAGCGGCGCCCATTCTGCGCGAACGGCGCCGCGGCGGAGAGACATGGGTTCCATCGCTAACGGTCTGCCCCTACGGCGCCTCGCCATCGACCTGGCGCTGCTGACCGCGCTCGGCCTGGTGCTGGCGGTCCTGGCGCCGTTCGACACCGCCAAGCTCACCCCGTCGGGGCGCGCCACGTACTGGTTCGAGTGCATCGTCGGCGGCGGCGTGATCGGCGTGATCGTCGACGAGCTGATCGGCCGACGGCTGGACGGCTTTTTGCGTCGGCTGCTGGTCGTCACCACCCTGATGACGCCGGGCGTGGTGCTGCTGGTCGGGGTCATCGACATGGGCGCCCACGGCCGCTTCATGGCGCCGCCGCTGCTCTGGTGGCGGGTGTGGGTGATCAGCGGCCTGGTCATGGCCGTGCGCATCCTGACGTGGCGCAAGCCGGCCGCCTCGGCGCCGCTGGTCGAGACGCGGGTGCTGGTCGAGCCGCCCCTGCCCGAGGCCGAGGCCGCCTTCCGCCGCCGGCTCTCGGCCAAGCGTCGGACGGCCAGGTTGATCGCCATCGAGGCGCACGATCACTACCTGCGGGTCCATACCGACACCGGCCCCGAGCTGCTGACCTTGCGCTTCTCCGACGCCCTGGCCGAGCTGGCCGGCGCCCACGGCTTCCAGACCCATCGCTCGTGGTGGGTGGCGGGCGAGGCGATCCAGTCGGCCCATTGGCGACGCGGCGCGGGCGAGCTGCGCCTGTCCGGCGATCTGACGGCGCCCGTCAGCCGGCGCCACGCGCCCGTCCTGCGCGCGGCGGGCTGGCTCTAGCCGGGCGTCTTCTCGCGCGTCGCGGCGGCCTTGACCTCCGCGGCGGGATCCGTCGGCGCGACCCAGGCCGCGCCCGACTGGCCCAGGTCATGGCCCAGCTTGAACAGCGCCCGCCGGCCCTCCGACGCGAAGTCCAGTCCCGAGAAATCGCCCTGGGCGTCGTCGGGAATGGCGGTGTAGCGGAACACCCCGCCGTTGCGCCGGGTGAAGGCGGCGTTGGCGGTCAGGTGGGTGCGCAGCTGGGCCTTGTTCATGGCGATCCACGACCGGCCCAGGATCGACAGGGCGTCGCCCTTGGTGAAGCCGAAACCGCCGTCGATCTGGCCGTTGACGATCACCGACACCTCGCCGGGGCCCGACTTCTCCTGGCCCGGCAGGATGGACAGCAGCAGGGTCTCGGGCGCGACGAAGAACGGCGTGGTGACGCTGCCGTCGACATGCATCTCCGAGAACTTGCGGTTGGCCCCCTCGACCTCGATCAGGCTGGGCGGGAAGACGCCGGGGATGCTGGCCGAGGCGACCAACACCTGACGGAACAGCTTCAGCGCCGCGTCGTCGCCGCGCGAGGCGATCGCCCCCATGTCCCAGATCATCGTCTGTTCGGTGTCGAGATTGGTGGTGGCGATCATCAGCCGCCGCCCCTTGGCGTGCTCGATCGCGACCGCGTAGAGCAACGGCGGGTCGACATACTTGGCCACCAGGTCGCGCAGGGCGTGGTTGCGGAAGATGCTGGGCGCGAAGAACAGATCCAGGCCCCGCTTCTGCAGGATCCGGTCGGCGGCGTCGCTGGTGTAGGCCTCGGTCAGGCGGCGGTCCCAGTCCTTGCCCAGATAGGCGAAGGGCGCGGTCAGGGCGCCGGTCGAGACGCCGGTGACGATGTCGAAGTCGGGCCGGTCGCCCGCCGCCGTCCAGCCGACCAGCACGCCCGCGCCATAGGCTCCGTTCGAGCCGCCGCCCGAGATGGCCAGCACATTGACCTTCCGCCCGGCCGTATAGCCATGGACCTCCTTGGCGAACTTCAGGCCGGCGGCCGGATCGGCGGCGCTGAAGCGCACGTCGGCCAGGCCGCGCGGCGCCACGGCTCCCAGATCCTGCGCCGTGAACGCGTCGCGCGACACGGTCCCACAGGCCGACAGGACGAGGGCCGACATCAGGGCGGCGAGGACCGCAAAGCCGCGCATCGAGAACGTCTCCGAAGGATCGCTAGATGATTAGCCGCCTCGGCCCCTTAGGGGAATTGCCGCCTTGCCATCGCTGATATTTGCGAGTCATTCTCAATATCAGCGGCAAGGAGTCGATCATGGTCTACCGAACGACGGGCGCGAGCGTGCTGGCTTGGATGATGCGGGCCGAGCGAAACCGGCGCGCGGCGCTGGAGCAGGATTTGTCCTGGCTGCTGCACGGACCGACGGATCCGGACGTGGTCGAGCCGGCGGACGAAGCTCCGGCCCCGTTGCTGGCGGCGGAGTAGATTCCGGCGCTCGCCCCCGCGGCCGCGGGGCTCTAGTCGCCGATCCGGTCGATCTTGAAGTGCTGCTCGACCAGGGTCGCGCTTCCCAGAATGGTCATGAACGCGATGTCGGCGGCGTCGCGCCCGGTCGCCACCCGGACCAGCCCGTCGATCGGCGCCAGGCCCGTGGCGTCGATCAGCCGCCATCGCCCGCCCAGATAGACCTCGGCGACCGCGTGCAGGTCCGGCGGCTCCAGCTTCCATGCATAGGCGCTGACCGCGCGGGCCGGAATATTGGCGGCGCGGCACAGGGCGATCACCAGGTGACTGAAGTCGCGGCACACGCCGGCGCGGTCGATGAATGTGTCGATCGCGGTCGTGCCGGAGTGACTGACGCCGGCTTCGTAGTCCACGTGCTCGGCGATCCAGCCCAGGATCGCCGTCACCTTTTGCCCGCCCCTCAGGGAGCCAAACTCGCGATCCACGAAGCGCAGCAGACGGTCGGACGGGCTGTAACGGCTGGCGCGCAGATAGGCGAGAACCTCGCTGGGAAGGTCGCGGACCGCCATTTCGGCCAGCTCGGCCAGGGCCTGATCGACCGGCGCGACCCGGACGGCGGCCCGATAGAGCGCGTTCACCCGGCCGGCGGCGGCGAAGACGGTTCGCCGCTCCCCCGTCACCGGGTCGTCGATCCGCGTCGCCTCGACCGGCGGCCAGAAGGTCAGCGCGTCGGAGACCACCTCCTGGCCCCGACCATGGGCCGCCTCCACGAGGAGCAGCACCTCGCAGGGCGTGGCGAAGTCGTAGGTAAGGGAAGCTTCGACCTCGAAGAGCATGGCCTAATCCTGGGGGCGTGAACGTCGCCGGCGCGACCGACAGCGTCGTCAACCCACCGGACGGCGCAAGGTTCAATGGCCAAATAAAACGACGCCATATCGCGTTACGCTATCATTCCACCCAAAAATGGCGCATGCTTATTTCAAGAAGTCGAACGACGAATTATTTCGAAAAATCCCTGCCTCGGCGCTGACGACGATGTATCTCGCGCCGCATATTTCTAGATTTCGATATGATCGCGCCATTCAATCCGCCGCTTACATTGAAGGAAAACTATAATGGCTCGCGAATCTCGATCCAACTTCGAACTCGTCAACCTGTCAGAAACGCTGCATCAACTGGCCGACCGCCTGCGGACGGACCGCAATGAATCGCGCTTTCTGGTGCACGAAACCCTGATGACCGCCTTCGCCACGCCCGCCGATCGACGCCCCGCGGGCGATCGGGGCCTGGCCCTGCGCCGCTGGATGGTCGCCCGTTCGCGGGCCAGCCGCGGCGCGGCCCCGACGCCCCGAGCGCGGGGTCAAGAATGACCGACGAGCCAGACGCCGTTTCCAGGCTGAGAGTGATTCCCGCGGCCGAGCACGATCCCAGCCCGTCGGGGCTGTCGGTCGACCTGCTGCGCACGCTCCGGCAGTTGGAACGGCGAACCCGCAGCGGCCAGCTGGAGGCGGTGAACATTCGGCACGCCCAGCAGCTGGCGGGCCAGGGCCTGGCCCATCACGGCCGAGGCGGATGGACGCCGACGCGCGAAGGGCTCGCCTATCTGGAAGACCTCGAGCGCGCCGGCCCGACGGGGGGCCGGGACAGCCAACCCGACCCCGGCTCCTGATCGGGCGCCGAACGGCACCAGAGCATTTTCCGACGGCCGCGAGCGGGCCACCGGATCACAAGGTGCTCTAGGCCTTTGAAATATAACCACTCCCACCCGAAACGATTGGTTCGATCGGATCGGAAAGGGCCCTGGCGTCCGCCGATGGCCGACGTTCTGGCCCACAGCCCTAGGACACCCATGCACAAGCCGCTTCTCCACCGCGTCGTCATCACGGTTTGCAAGAGCGAGGGCCTCTGGGCCGCCGAGGAGGGAGGCGTATTCTTCGGCGCCTCCGTCGAAAAGGACGTCGCCAAGGCCTCGGCGACCAAGCGGGCGCGAGAGCACATGCAGCAAGGCCAAGCCTGCCAGATCCGCGTTTGCGGCGAGCACGGCTTCGCCCTCTAGGCCGGACGACCGGGCCCGGGCCGGCGGATGCGCTGGCCTGGGGTCCGCACTCAATCAGCTAAGATCGTTCTCTTTCGTCATCGCGGACGAAAGACCGCCTGGCGTACCGCGGAGCCGGGATGACGAGGGGTCTGGTCCTCGCGGTATCGCGGCTTCGCCTCCGCGATCGAGACGGACCCTAGACCTCAAACAAAAGACCCTAGACCCCAAACAAAAGGCTGTTTTCACGTTGAGTGTGGGCGGGTTGGTTAACGGCTAAATGGACTTGGGTGGTGCTAACCGATTGCGTTCCGCCTCAAGCGCAGTGCGAAGCTCTCCGAGAGCTTTATCGGCCTCTTCCAGAGCTTTGATGGCGGCTTCCTCGATGGAGTCCGCCACCACATGAACATCGAACACATAATCGCGCGGTCTGGCGGTGGTCACCGTGACGGTGAGAACGCCATACCATTTCCGAGAGTGGCTGAGTTCGAGGCTGTCTCTACCAGTGATGGTTACAGGCATAATCATCCTACACGCTTGAACTAAGCGCGTGGTTATGTCCGAAGATAAATAGAATTATGAGGAAATCCGCACCGAAATGGAAGATCAGGCTTCTTGATTTGATCGCCCGAATGCTTGGCGTTCAGATTCGCATCGGCGCCACTGACTACGGACATATTACCGAAATTAGTGGAATGATGCTGGCAAGAGAGAAAAATAGATTTCTTAAGTCTCAGGAGAATTAAATCCAACCGGCCTTCCAGAAATTTCGGCTATGAACAAGCTGTCAATTTCTTGGTTAAACATATTTTCGAGATACAAATACATTTCAGATATATTGCGCTTTGTATCTACGATCCACGTTGAACCTTGAAGTCGGACGGCACCTAAAGAATCCATCTTATTGTCCAAGTCTGAATAACTGGCTTTGCTATCCTTATTGACATCATAGCAGACAATAAAAAGTGCCATTATCGGTCCTCAATAAGCCGCCAGAATTTCCCCCAAAAGATCATTACCGAACGGCTTGTGCTGGGTGATTCGACGCGCCCAACCAAAGTAGTTCATCAGGTAGCGAGTGCCTACACCCATACACCGCCGGTTGACTAAGTTCTCCACGTCCCGGTGGTAAGCGTCGATACGACCGATGCTCAGATTGCGGGTGTTCCCGCCACCGCTCCCCTTCTTTACGACCATGTGTTCGCAGCCGGTTTGACCAGCGACACGGGCATAGGCGCCGTTGCCGTCCGAACAGATCATCGACTCCGCTTCGACCCACGGCTTCATAGCACCGCCAATGGAATCCCATCGCGTATCGGGAAGCTGCGTCTGGAAAATCGTTCCTGAACGATCCAGAGCCGTCAGAACCGGAACTTGCTGATCGCCAAATCCGCGCTGGTCCGCACCGCCCCTGCGACGCATCTTGCGGTCCTGTGGACGCGCACCGCGCTTCCAGCCGCGAGAGCCCTTGAACGACGTGCGGAAGAACTTCTCGTCAGCTTCAATCAACCCCGCCAGCTTTTGGGCCGGATTAGCGATCAGAGCCGTCAGGAAACGGTGACGCCAGCGGTGCAGCGTCGGCAAGCTCAGGTCGATGCCGTGCTGTTCGCGCAGCTTGACCAGCGGAATGTGCGTGGTCATCAGGCCAAGATACTTGGCCCAAAGGTGGCGATTGCGGAGCCGATAGAGCGGCGTGCCCGTCGTCGCGCCGAACGTTGCCTTGCAGTTCCGGCACTTGAACCGCTGCGTTCCGCTGTTGGCGCGACCCCATTGGACAAGGCAGGCGAATCCGCACTGGATGCAGGCCGAACAACGCATGGTTTGGCTGCGCTTGGTCAGAGCGACTTGAACCGCTTGGTTCTGGACGTGATTGGCGATGAAGCTGCTGATGTCCAGAATATCGGACACCGGAAGCCTCGCTATCACACCTTTTATCGCGCTGATCTTTGACATATCACCTCATCTGTTCGCTACAGATGGGCAATATACATTGTAGTTACGTCAATATTGGACGTATGTATTTGGCGAATACGGTTAGCTGGCGATTAACCAGACCGCCCACACTCAACGTGAAAACAGCCAAACAAAAAGGGCTGGCGCATGCGCCAGCCCGTTCCGCGCGAACCCAGGGGTCCGCGAAAGCTTGAGCGGATTAGACCGCTTGAAGCTGACCAGCCGAGGTCTTGCCGCTGCGGCGGTCGACTTCGGGTTCGAACGACAGCTTTTGGCCTTCGTTCAGGCCGTTCATGCCGGCGCGTTCAACGGCCGAGATGTGGACGAAGATGTCCTGGCCGCCGTTGTCCGGCTGGATGAAGCCAAAGCCCTTGGCGGCGTTGAACCACTTCACGGTTCCAGTAGCCATGGTGAGTATCCTTGTAGGCATGTGTTCGCCGCCCGAAAACGTCTCGGCCGACGATCAAATTTCGTTGGAAGTTCGGAAGGCGCGTCCGGCGCTCCGGCACGCGGAGCAAGGAATAGCAGGCCGAGCGGCAGCGAATTCGATAGCCTTATCTTGGAGGACTTCTACGAAATAACAAGAAAAATATTTTCGAACGACTTTGGCGGAGGCCCGGACCCAAGCTGCGCTTCACGCGTTTTCATACGGAAGCAGCCGTCTCTCGACGTCGAACAGGAGCCTTCCATGACCCTTCTCGAAAAGATTCCCACGCTCCGCGACGCCGAACTGAAAGCCCTGCTGGCCAATGCTCGCCGCCTGGACGTCACCGGCACTCCCGAGCAGCGCCGCGCCGTCGCCGAGGTGATCACCCCGCTCGAGCGCGAGGCCTCGCGCCGCCGCTCGGTTGGCCGCGGCGGGCGCTAGAGGCGCGAAGCCTCCTTCCTTGAGAACCAATAAGCGTGTCATCCCGGACAGCCTCGCCAGGCTTCCGGGATGACGCCGTTTTGGGGCCCTGGAAACCGGCCCTCAGGCCAGCGCCTTGCGCGCCGCTTCCCAGTACTGAGCGCCCGTGATCAGGGTCACCACGGTGGCCAGCCACAGCAGGCCGTGGGCGACCACGGTGAAGCCGCCGATCACCGACGGTTCCTGCGACAGGCCAAAGGCGCCCCACGAGGCCAGGATCATCTCGGCGCCGATCGACACCAGCTGCAGCGTGGTCTTCCACTTGGCCAGCAGGGTGACCGGCAGCTTGACGCCCCTGCCCGCGCCGACCTCGCGCAGGGCGCTGACCGTGAACTCGCGGAACAGGATCAGGCCGGCCGGCAGCACGACCAACGGGTTGGGCCCCAAGGCCATCAGGCCCAGCAGCGCGCCGCAGACCAGGATCTTGTCGCCGATCGGATCGAGAATCGCGCCCCAGACACTGACCGCGTCCAGCTTGCGCGCCAGCCAGCCGTCGAAGAAGTCGGTCACCGCCGCGACGACGAAAGCGTAGAACGCCCAGCGCTCCAGGCGCAGCTGGGTCTCGGCGGTCAGCTGGTCGCTGACCCACGGGACCGCGCCGGCCGCGGCCGCCAGGGCCACGAACATGAACAGCGCCATCACGAGGCGCGAGCTGGTGAGGATGTTGGGCAGGGATTTCATGAGCTCTCATAACCCACAAAGCCGCGGCGGCGATACGGTTCCGCCGCGCCGAGCCCGACGAAGACCGTCGAGAGAAAACAGCGATTTTTGAGACGCCGTCGCCGACTCGCTTCGATATACAAGTGCGTGAGGGCGAAGCTGGGCCCTCGTCGAGGCGGGCGCGCCGACGAATGAAGGCACAGGATCGCGGCGATTTGGGCGACCGCCGTCGCGCCGGCACGGTGCGCGGACGGCTGGTGCTCCTGACGGTCAGCCTGTTGATCCCGGCCGTGGTTTCGATGGTCCTGCTGCTCGCCGGCGCGGACCGGGAATCGCGCGGCAAGCTCTATCAGCAGCTGGTCACCACGGCGCGCGCCCTCTCCGGCGCCGTCGATCGGCAGGCCGCCGTCGGCGTCGCGGTGGTCGAGACCCTGGCCAGCGACCAAGCTTTGATCAATGGCGACTGGGCCGACTTCCACGGCCGCGCCCAGCGCGTCATCCAGCGACGGCCCGGCTGGATCGTGGTGTCGGGCATCGACGGCCAGCAGATCCTGAACACGCTCAAGCCCTACGGCTCGCCCCTGCCGATCTCGCCCCGGGCCAACGAGCTGACCAGCGCCCTGCTGGCCGGGCGCAGCAAGATTTCCGACCTGCGCGAAGGCAAGGTCGCCGGCAAGCCGGTGATCACCGTCGCCACGCCGATCCTGGTCAAGGGCCAGCCCTACGTCCTGTCCTACGTCGTGGAGTCGGCCTCGTTCACCTCGGTGTTCCGCCAGCAACGCGTGCCCGACCGCTGGGTCGCCACCCTGCTGGACAACAATCGCCGGGTCATCGCCCGCTCGCGCCTGAACGAGCCGTTCACCGGCGCCCTGGCCCCCAAGGACATGGAGGAGAACCTGCGCCACTCCACCGAGGGCGTGAACAAGAGCGTGTCGCTGGAGGGCGTGCCGACCATGGTCGCCTACACCCGCTCTCCCCAGACGGGCTGGACGCTGGTGGTGGCGATCCCGAGGGACGAGCTGGCCAGCACGGTCAACCGCTCGGTCGCGATCGCGGGCGCGGTGTTCCTGGCGCTGCTGGCGCTGGGCATCACCCTGTCGCTGGCCTACGCCCGCCGGATCAATGGCGAGATGCGGCGGCTGGTCAGCGACGCCGCCGCCATCGGCCGAGGCGAGACCCCGCCCTCGTCGTCTCCCGACAGCCTGGAGGAGATCGCCGCCGTCCACTCGGCCCTGCGCGAGGCCTCGCGCGAGCTGAAGGCCCGCGAGGAGCGGCAGGTGGTGATGATCAACGAGCTGAATCACCGCGTGAAGAACACCTTGGCCACGGTCCAGGCCCTGGCCCGCCAGACCTTCCTGAAGACCGAGGGCGCGCCCGTCGACGTGTTCACCGAGCGGCTGATCGCCCTCTCCGGCGCCCACGACCTGCTGACCAAGACCGGCTGGCGCGAGGCCGACATGGACCAGCTGGTCCAGAAGGCCCTGGGCGCCCACGCGGGCCGGGTGCGCCGCGAAGGGCCGACGGTGGCCCTGGCGCCCCATACGGCGGTCGGCCTGTCGATGGTGTTCCACGAGCTGGCCACCAACAGCGCCAAGTACGGGGCCCTTTCGACTCCTGGCGGCGCGGTCGAGGTCTCGTGGCGACTGGATCCCGTCACCAACAATCTCGGCTTCACCTGGCGCGACGTCGGCGGCCCCCGCGTCTCTCCGCCCACGACCCGGGGCTTCGGCACCCGCCTGATCGAAAGCTCGATCCGCCGCGAGCAGAAGGGCCACGCCCGCTTCGACTTCCGCCCCGACGGCCTGGTGTTCGAGGCCAGCCTGCCGCTGCCCGAGACGGTGCGCTGGAACAACGCCTACTGATGGACTCCGAAGCCGCCATCATCGCCGCCTTCATCCGGGACGAGGGCCTGCCGGAGGGGTTCGCGGCGCTCGCCCAGCGCCTGCACCGGCCGCTGGCGACGCGGATCGCGGCCTGGGCGGCCGAGGGTCGCTCGCCCCTCGTGGTCGGCATCGGCGGGCCGCAGGGCTCCGGCAAGTCGACCCTGACGGCGCTGGTCGCCCGCCTGCTGACGGCGCGCGATCTGAAGGTCGCGGTTCTGTCGATCGACGACCTCTATCTGACCCGGGCCGAGCGGGCGCGGCTGGCGCGCGAAGTCCATCCGCTGCTGGCCACGCGCGGGGTCCCGGGCACGCACGATCCGGCCCTGGGGCTTGCGGTGCTGGACGCCCTGGGAAGACCCGGAACCATCGCCCCGCCCCGCTTCGACAAGGCCGCCGACGACCGCGCGCCGGAGGCCGCTTGGCCGCGCGTCGAGGGGCCGGTCGATGTCGTGCTGCTGGAGGGCTGGTGCGTCGGGGCGCGGCCTCAGCCGGCTTCGATGCTCGACGCGCCCGTCAACGCCCTGGAGCGCGACGAGGACCCGGGCGGCGTCTGGCGCGGCTTCGCCAACGCGGCGCTGGCGGGCCCCTACGCGCCGCTGTTTTCGCGGCTGGACCGGCTGGCGCTGCTGACCGCCCCGGACTTCGCCGTCGTCCGCGCCTGGCGCGGAGAACAGGAAGCCCGCCTGCGCGCGCGGCTCGAGGCCGAGGGCCGCGATCCGGCCCTCGCCATGGACGAGGCCGCCCTCGACCGCTTCGTCGCCCACTACGAGCGCCTGACCCGTTGGATCGCGGAGGACCTTCCCGGCGCCGCCGACGTGGTCATTCCGCTGGACGCGGCGCGGCGACCGACGCGGCCGCTCTAGGCGCCCGCCCGCGCGGTGGCTAACACCGTTCCATGAGCTACACCGACGAAGAGATCGCCGCCCTCGCCGAGGGTCTGGTCAGCCGCACCCTGCCCAAGGAGCGCTGGACGCACGCCGCCCACCTGGCCGCCACCCTGCGCCTGGTCCGTATCCGCGACGCGGGGCTGGAACGCGACCTGCCGGGGATCATCCAGACCTACAACGTCGCGGTTGGCGGGGTGAACGACGACACCAGCGGCTATCACGAGACCATCACCCAGGCCTATCTGGCCGCCATCCGCGCCTTCGTCGCGGCCCTGCCGGCCGGGACTAGCGACAGCGACGCCATCGCGCGCCTGCTGGAGACCCCGATGGGCGATAAGGCCTGGCCGCTGACCCACTGGTCCCGCGAGCGTCTGTTCTCGGTGGAGGCCCGGCGGGGCTGGGTCGCGCCGGATCTGAAGCCGCTGGAACATCCGCCCATGGTGGCGGCGGCCGGCGACGAATAACGTCCGATAACGACCCTTGGTCGGACGCCGCGCGAAATCCCTCTCTCTTAGAGAGAGGGAGGGGCCCAAGCGAAGCTTGGGAGGGTGAGTGGTTACACCCTCGGCCGGCGTGCCGGCACAGAGTCCCCAGCCGCGCCAGGATCGTCCTTGGGCTTCGCCTACCCACTCACCCTCCCACGCCTGCGGCGCGGGCCCCTCCCTCTCTCCATGAGAGAGGGATTCGGAAGGGCGGCTCCCCACCCTAAGTGGACTCAACGCGGGTCAGAAGTCTACGCGATGGTCAAACAGCACCGTGCTGGACACCAAGTCGCGCGACATGAAGACATAAACATGCCCTTCCGCCCGCTCCACCACCAGAATTTCGGCATTTTGCGGACCACAGTTCTCCTGCGCGGTTTTGCGCGCAGAGCAATAGATCTCAACAATTTTACCCATTTCGCCGCCGATCAAATCGGAACGAGACTTACCAAAGAATAGCTTTTCCACGCTCGGCTTAGCCTGAGCGCAGGCCGACATGAGCGCGACGATGCCGCTGAGCAATCCGATCTTTATGACACCCATCGAGCCGCCCCTAGAGCCACGCGCGTGTAATGCTGAGGGGGGAGGTCTGAACCGTCAACGGCGGCTCCCCACCCAAAGCAGACTTCAGGTCTTCAGTTTAGAGGCGAGCCTCGCGGCCAAGGCCGGCTAGGCTGGATCGGCCTTGGGCGCTCTCGGCTTGCGCTTGGGTTTGGCCGGCGCCTCCGGCGCTTCCGGAATCTCAACCCCAAGCCGCGCCAGGATCTCGCGCGCCGCGCGATCGGTCTCGTTGACCGGCTCGTAGGTCCAGCCGTGGAAGGCGCCGCCGTAGGGTCGGGCCGCGCCCATGCGCTCCAGCTCCTCGTGGAACAGGCGGAACTTCAGGCTGGAGCCGTCCATCTTCAGCACGAAGACCGGCTTGCCGGTCGAGGCCGCCTCGGTGGCCATGTTGGTCGAGTCCTCGGTGACGAGGATGTAGTCGGCGGCGGCCAGGAAGGCGAAGTAGGGGTTGGGCCCCTCCCCGTTCCAGATCACCCCCGGCACGTGGCGCAGGCGCGCGGTGATCAGGGCCCGCGCCGGCTCGGGCGTGCGGCGCGAGAAGGTCATCATCAGCGATCCGCCCTCCTGCTCCAGCGGGATCTGGATGGAGTGGGCGATCTGGGCCGCGCGCTCGCTTGAGAGGTCGAAGGCCTTGGACTTGCCGCCGATCAGCACCGCCACCCGAGGGCGCGGCAGCGGGTCGATCAGCGCCTTGAACGCCTTGGCCTCGCTGGCCAGGCGCTCGGGCGTCACCCGGTGCGGCGAGCCGGTGATCGGCAGGACGTTGTCGCCCGATAGGCGGTCGTGCTTGGGCGGGATGACCAGGTCGAACATGGTGGCCGGGACCCGCGGGTCCTGGATCTGCACGACATAGGTCTTGCCGCCCGACCAGCGCTTGGCGCGGATCGACAGGGGCAAGGTGGCGCGGCCGGCGGCCAGCCAGACGTCGGGCCAGGCCTCGCCGTCCTTGGGCCCGGGAATGTCGCTCTCGGGCGTCAGCCAGCGGCGGGGAAAGAGGTTCAGCCACCAGGGCAGCCGCCCCGTGCGGCCCGTCCAGGCGACGCGCTTGACCGTCACTTCGCAGGGAACCAGGCGCGACAGGGCGTCGGCCAGGCCCACGACCTGGGCCTCGATACCGGCGCGGCCGTCGGACACGGCCCAGACCTTCAGCGGAAGGGCGGGCGGAGATTTCGGCGTTTCGGCCAAGTCGTCACCCCGGGCAACGAAAACGAAACAAGGCCGTCCCCGGGCGGTGCGCCTGGAACGGCCTTGTCTAGTTCGGTCAGACTTGTGGCGTCGCTAAGGCGGAGAGCCCTAGAGCCACTCCACCTTGGTGATCTCGTAGGCCTTCACGCCGCCGGGCGTGTTGACCTCGACCACCTCGCCGACTTCCTTGCCGATCATCGCGCGCGACAGCGGCGAGGACAGCGAGATGCGGCCCGACTTCACGTCGGCCTCGTGGTCGCCCACGATCTGGTAGCGGGCCTCTTCCTCGGTGTCCTCGTCGATCACCGAGACGGTGGCGCCGAACTTGACCTGCTTGCCCGACAGCTTCGACACGTCGATGACCTGGGCGCGCGCGATCTTGTCCTCGATCTCGGCGATCTGGCCTTCGATCCAGCCCTGACGCTCCTTGGCGGCATGGTACTCGGCGTTCTCCGACAGATCGCCGTGCGAGCGCGCCTCGGCGATCGCGGCGATCACCGACGGACGTTCGATGGTCTTCAAACGCTTCAGTTCTTCGTCGAGGGTCTGATAACCCCCGACGGTCATCGGCACTTTTTCCATTGCGGATTTTAGCTCGGACGCCTTGGGAGGAAAGACTTCCGGTCGCGGGCGCTCGTGACCGGGGGCTGGGAGGATAGGCGCCCGGTTCTGGATAAGCAAGAGGGGCCGGGCTTGAGGTCAAGCTTGCGCCCAAGACTTCAATCCGACCTCTCCGGCGAACGCCGGGGGCCCAGGTTCATCCGTGACGTTCGCGGTTGAAGGGGCTAAACGCGCCCGCGCCCCATCGGTTCCACGCCTAGGCCCGCAAGCGCTCCATCGGCGAAGGGCCATGCGGCAGGTCGAACTGGTCGACGAGGTCGGCCAGCAGGGCGGCGTCGGCGTTCAGGGTCTGGGTCGCCTCGGAGGTCTCCTCGACCATGCCGGCGTTCTCGCGCAGCCCCTGGTCCATCTCGGCGACGGACGTATTGACCTGCGCCAGGCCCTGGGCCTGGGCCTGGGCCGAGCCGGCGATCTCCGACACCAGCGCGTCGATCTCCGAGATCTGGGTCACCATCCGCTGCAGAGCCTCGCCCGTGCGGCCGACCAAGCCGACGCCGGTCTCGACGTGCTGGGTCGAGGTCGAGATCAGCTGCTTGACCTCCTTGGCGGCCTCGGCCGAGCGCTGGGCCAGGGCCCGCACCTCCATGGCCACGACCGCGAAGCCCTTGCCGCTCTCGCCGGCCCGCGCCGCCTCGATCCCGGCGTTGAGGGCCAAAAGATTGGTCTGGAAGGCGATCTCGTCGATCACCCCGATGATGTTGGTGATCTCCTGGGACGAGCTTTCGATGGCGGTCATGGCCGCGACGGTCCGCTCGACCACCTCGCCCGAGCGCTCGGCGTCGTCGCGGGTGCGGGCCACCACGTCGGCCGCCTTCTTGGCGCCGGAGGCCGTCTGGCCGACCGTGGCGGTGATGTCGTCCATGGTCGAGGCGGTCGCCTGCAGGCTGGCGGCCTGGCGCTCGGTGCGCCGCGCCAGCGACTGCACGGCGTCGGCGATCTGATCGGAGCCCGAGCGCACGCCGTCGACCCGGCTTTCGATCACGGTCAGGGCGTCGGCCAGGCGGTCGGCGGCGGTGTTGTAGTCGGCGCGAAGAGCCTCGTAGGCCTCGGCGAACTGGGTGTGCAGCCGCGCCGTCAGGTCGCCGCGCGCCAGGTGGGACAGCGCCTGGCCCAGGGCCGCGATGGCGGCGTCGCGCTGGGCTTCGGCCCGTTCGTACGCCTCGGCGTGGCGCTTGCGGTTGTCTTCCTCGGAGCGCCTGGCCTCGACCGCCGAGTCCTGGGCGGCGCGGGCCTCGCCCACCGCCGCCTCTGCCTGGACGCGGGCCTGCTGGGCCAGGGTGAAGCGGTGATTGACGCTGGCGGCCACGGCGATCAGGGCGGCGGCCTCGACCACCACCACCACCGCCTGAACGATCAGCCGCCCCCAGGCCGCCGCGCCCTCGAACAGCGCGTGGGGCGCGAAGAACGACAGACCCAACTGAGACACCATGACGGCCGCGGCGGCGGCGGCGATCACCACCCAGTCGCAGTAGATGACGAGCAGCCCCAGGGCCGCGAAATAGGTCACGTGCATCTCGGCCTGCCAGGGATGGCCGGCCAGCGCGGGGATCAACAGCGACAGCTGCGCCATCAGCGCCACCCCGATCGCCATTCGGCCCAGCGAGCCTTCGCCGACGCGCAGCAGGACCACGGTCGAGGCCAGGGCGAGCGCGAGCGCCGCGGCGGCCAGGCCTATCGGCGCGCCGTGCGTCGCCAGGCGCGCGATCAGCAGCATCGGCACGATGCTCCAGATCAGGGCGACGACCAGCCGTCCCCCGGCTTGGCGCTGGGCCTCCAGGGTCGAAAAGATCAGCCCCACGGGCGCTTTCATCTTCGCGGCGACGCTCAAGGCGGGCGTGCTCCCTCTCCACGTCGCGGATGGACGCCGGGACGCTAAGGCCACGATTGCGCGGGCGCTGGTTTGCCAAGCCTTAACTTTAACGCCACGGCGACGCTTGGTCGCAGGCGGTCAAGCTCGCTAGGCGTAAGCGTAGGGCCCGCCGCGCTCCAGGGCCCTTTGATAGGCCGGGCGGGCGTGGATTTTGTCCAGGAACGCCTTGATGTGGGGACGGCTCGCCGCCCCGGCCCGGCTGGCGCCGGCTTCCAGCGGGAAGCTCATGGCGATGTCGGCGGCGGTGAAGTCCGAGCCGGCGAACCAGGGCGACTTGGCCAGCTCCGCCTCCCAGTAGTCGATGTGGGTCTTCAGCTGCGGATCGACGAAACCGGCCTGGGCCTTGGCGGCGATCGAGCGCACAAGCGGCTTCATCAGCCCCGGCGCGCGGTTGGGCAGGGCCGAGAACACCAGGGTCAGCAGCAGCGGCGTCATGGCCGAGCCCTCGGCGTAGTGCAGCCAGTAGGTATAGCGTAGCCGCTCGGACGTACCCGAAGCGGGGACGAGCCTTCCCTGGCCGTGAACCCCGGTGACGTACTCGATGATCGCGCCGGTCTCGGCGACGACCGTGTCGCCGTCGGTGATCACCGGCGACTTGCCCAGAGGGTGGATTTTCTTCAGCGCCGGCGGGGCCAGCATGGTCGCCGCGTCGCGCTCGTAGCGCTTGACCTCGTAGGGAACGCCCAACTCCTCGAGCAGCCACAGGACACGCTGGCTTCGAGAATTGTTCAGGTGATGGACGATGATCACGACGCGTTCCTCCGGCCTCTATGCCTAACCCATTCCCAGCCGTTCAACGTTCGGCAAGGTTTACCCAGTCTTGTGCGCCCCAGTAGAGTTGGGGGACTTGGGATGACCGGAGCGTTCAAGCGACTTTCGCTTGCCGGGAAGCTCATGGCCGCGGGCGGCGCGGCCTTGGGGGCCTTGCTGATCGTGGCCTCGCTGCTGATCAGCGTCGGCAGCGGCCAGGCCGTCCGAGGCCTCGCCGAACGCTACGCCGCCAGCATGACGGCCGAGACCGCCATGAGCGTCAAGAACGATCTGGACGACGCCGACGCCGTGGTGCGCGCGGCCGCCGGCGTGTTCTCGGCCTCGTACGCCTCGGGCCAGCGCGATCGCGCCGCCTACATGGCCCAGCTGAAGCCCGTCTCGGCCGCGTCGAAGGCGATGCTGGGCGGCTGGCTGATGTTCGAGCCCGGCGCCCTGGGCGACGACGCCGCCTTCGCCGGCCGCGCCGAGCTGGGCTCGACCCCGTCGGGCCGCTTCATCGGCTACTGGGTCCGCGACGGCCAGACCCTGACCGCCGAACAGGGCGAGGACGCCGAGTTCGGCCAGGACTTCTACACCACGAGCTTCCAGAGCGGTCGCCCCGCGATCCTGGAGCCCTATTCCGACAACGTGGCCGACGGCGGCCAGCGGAAGCAGGTCCTGATGACCTCGATCACCTATCCGGTGATCGCCGACGGCAAGACCGTGGGCGTGATGGGCGCGGACCTGGCGCTGAACGACATCGCCGCGCGCCTCAACGCCATGAAGCCGTTCGACGACGGCCGCGCCATGCTGGTCTCGCCCGGCGGCCTGTGGGTTTCGCACCCCGACGCGGCCCTGCGCATGAAGGCCTACGCCGATCCCGGCCTCGACGTGGTCAAGCAAGCCATGGCCTCGGGCAAGCCCGCCCTGATCGACGGCGTCAAGCTGAAGGGCCGCAAGGCCCAGCGCCTGGTGGCCCCGGTGCGCCTGGCCTCGGGCGCGACCTGGGCCGTGGTGGCCGACGTCAGCGAGGACGCCCTGCTCGCCCCCGCCCGCCGCCTATCGCTGGGCCTGGCCATCGGCGGGCTCGTGCTGCTGCTGGCCTCGCTGGCCGTGCTGGCGGTGGCCTCGCGCCGGCTGATCGCCCGCCCGCTGCTGACCCTGCGCGAGACCGTGAAGGGGCTGGCCGAGCACCGCTACGACCTGCCGGTGGCCGAGACCGAACGCGCCGACGAGATCGGTTCGATCGCCCGGGCGCTGGAGACCCTGCGCAGCGAGCTGGCCCGCGCCCAGGCCCTGCGCGACGAGCAGGACGCCCTGCGCCGCGCCGCCGACGCCGACCGCGACCGCGCCGCCGCCCTGTCCCTCTCGATCGACGAGCAGACCGGCGTGGTCCGCGAGGTCGGCGCGGCCCTGGCCGCCGTGGCCGAGGGCGACCTCTCGCGCCGCATCGCCGGCCCGTTCGCCGAGGTCTACGAACCGCTGCGCCAGGACTTCAACAAGGCCGTCGCCAGCCTGGAACAGGCGATCGGCGAGATCGCCGAGGCCGCCGACGCGATCGGCGCGGCCAGCGACACCCTCTCCAACGCCTCGGGCGAACTGGCCCGACGCACCGAGCGCCAGGCGCAAGGCCTGGAACGCGCGGCCGGCTCGCTGAACGCGGTGACCGGGGCCATGGGCGAGGTCGCCGGCGGGGCCGACGAGACCCGCCGCCTGGTCGCCTCGGCCCGCGCCGAGGCCGACGACGGCGGCGCCGTGGTCACCGAGGCCGCCCAGACCATGGGCGAGATCGACGCCTCCTCGCGCCGCATCGGCGACATCGTCGGCCTGATCGACGAGATCGCCTTCCAGACCAACCTTTTGGCCCTGAACGCCGGCGTCGAGGCCGCGCGCGCGGGGGAGGCCGGACGGGGCTTCGCCGTCGTCGCCCAGGAGGTGCGGGCCCTGGCCCAGCGCTCGGCGGACTCGGCCAGGCAGATCAAGGGGCTGATCACCCAGTCGGAGGCCAGCGTCGAGGCGGGCGTGGCCCTGGTCGAGAAGACCGGCGCCGCCCTGCACGGCGTGGCGGGCCAGATGGCCGGCATCGACGCGGCCGCCACGCGCATCGCTTCGTCGGTGCGCGAACAGGCCCAGGACCTGTCGACCGTCAACGCCGAGGTCGCCGAGATCGAGCGCTTCACCCAGCAGAACCTGGCCATGGTCGAAAGCGCCCGCGACGCCGACCAGGCCCTGGCCGGCCAGGGCGCGCGGCTGATGAATCTGGTCGGCCGCTTCCGCCTGGGGCGCGCCAGCCCGCGGCGGGCGGCGTAGGGGCGGCTGGCCTTTCCCCGCGAGACGCCCCATCATCCGCCCATGATCGTCGCCATCCTCCAGGCCCGCATGAGCTCCACCCGCCTGCCGGGAAAGGTGCTGATGCCGCTCGTGCGCCAGCCGATGATCGTGCGGCAGATCGAGCGCGTCTCCCGGTCCCGCAAGATCGACAAGCTGGTCGTCGCGACCTCCGAGAACCGCGAGGACGACGCCATCGAGAAGGCCGTGCTGCGCGAGGGGATTCCGGTGTTTCGCGGCTCGCTCCACGATGTCCAGGAGCGGTTCCTGGGCGCGCTGGACGCCCACCCTGCCGAGCATCTGGTGCGCCTGACCGCCGACTGCCCCCTGGCCGATCCCGACCTGATCGACGCCACGATCGACCTCTATCTCTCCAGCGACGCCGACTACGCCAACAATGTCGCGCCCGGACGCGCCTGGCCCAAGGGCACCGACATCGAGGTGATGCGCGCCTCGGCCCTGCGCGAGGCGGCCAAGGTCGCCACGCCCGAGGCGCGCGAGCACGTCACCTGGGACCTGCGCACCCAGCCCGAGCGTTGGCGGCAGGTGTTCCTGGCCTGTCATCCCGACCAGGGCGCGGTGCGCTGGACCGTGGATCGCCCCGACGACTACGCGTTCGTGGCCGCGGTCTATGACGCGCTCTATCCCAAGAACCGCGCCTTCACGTCCGACGACGTACGGGCCTTCGTGCGCGAGCGGCCCGATCTGGAAGAGTACGGGGGCGACCGGCGGGTATGAGCCGGATCCTGTTCGTCTGCGCGGCGGGCGCCAAGGTCGGCGGCGGCCACGTGATGCGGTCCCTGACCCTGGCGCGGGCGCTGGAACGGACCGGCGCGACCTGCGCGTTCCTGGCCAGCCCCGAGGTCGGCGCGGTGCTGGACGCCTTCGCCCCGGACATGGCGCGGGCGGCGGATGACGCGGGCTTCGACGCCCTCGTCTTCGACCACTACGGCCTGTCGGCCGACGACCACCGCGCCCTGGCCAAGGGCCGCCCCGCCCTGGCCCTCGACGATCTGGCCGACCGTCCGCTGGCCGCCGACCTGGTGCTGGACTCGGGACCCGCGCGGAAAGCCGAAGACTACGCGGGCCTGGTCCCTAGCCACGCCCGGCTGCTGCTGGGCCCAGCCTACGCGCCGGTGCGCCCGGCCTTCGCCGCCCTGCGGGCCGAGGCCCTGGCCCGGCGAGCGGAGCGACCGCCCGTTCGGCGCATCCTGGTGTCCCTGGGCCTGACCGACGTCGGCGGCGTCACCCAGCGCGTGGTCGAGCTGCTGCGGCCCCTCGTTGGCGAGGCGGCGCTGGACGTCGTGGTCGGCGGCGGCGCGTCCAGCCTGCCGGCCCTGCGCGCGCTCGCGGCCCAGGACCCGCGTCTCGCGCTCCACGTCGACGCCCAGGACATGCCGCGCCTGACGCTGGAGGCCGACCTCGCGATCGGGGCCGGCGGCTCCACCACCTGGGAGCGCTGCGTCCTGGCCCTGCCGACCCTGACCCTGATCCTGGCCGACAACCAGGCGCCCGCCGCCCGGGCCCTGGAGGCCGCTGGCGTCGCGCCCTGCCTGGACGTGGCCGCGCCGGACTTCGAGGCGGCCTTCGCGCGCGAGGTCTCCGATCTGCCGCGAAACGCCGACCGCCGCGCCGCGCTCTCGGCGGCGAGCGCCCAGGTCTGCGACGGTCTAGGCGCGCCGCGCGCGGCGGAGGCGTTTCTGGAGATCATCCGGCGAGGGCCTCCAGCGGCGCCGCGGTGACACGCCGCCGGCCAGCCCTCAGCGGGGCCGGGCTTGGGCGAGAGCCTGGGCCAGGGTTTCCAGCGAGAACGGCTTGGAGATGAATGGCCAGTCGCCGGCGCGAGCCCGGCTCTGGTCGCCGCCGACATAGCCCGAGCACAGCACCACCGGCAGGCCGGGACGCGAGACCGCCAGCTGCTCGGCCAAGTCGACGCCGCTCTTGCCGCCCGGCATGATCACGTCGCTGAGCACGAGCTGGACGCCCTCGTCCCGCTCCAGCCGCGAAAGCGCCTCCTCCACCCCGCTGGCGCGGACGACCGTGTGTCCCAGATCGCCTAGCATCGCCTCGAGCAGCTCGGCCACCTGCGGGTCGTCCTCGACCAGCAGCACCCGCGAGGGCGTCTGGGCGCGGATGGGGTCGATCGTCGTCGCGGGCTCTCGCGCCGGGTCGGCCTCGACCACCGGCAGCAGCAGCGAGACGGTCGAGCCCTGGCCCACCACGCTCTCGATCTCGACCGAGCCGCCGCTTTGCCGGGCGAAGCCATAGACCTGCGACAGTCCAAGGCCGGTGCCCTCGCCGGGCGGCTTGGTGGTGAAGAACGGCTCGACCGCGCGGGCGATCGTGGCGGCGTCCATGCCCGAGCCGTCGTCGCGCACCGAGACCTTCAGATAGGCGCCGGGCTCGAGCTCGCCGCTCCGCTCGGTGAGCGTCACCGCGTTCGACTCGATGGTCACGGTCCCCCCCGGCGGGGTGGCGTCGCGGGCGTTGACCACCAGGTTCAGCAACGCCGCCTCGAACTGGCCAGCGTCGATGCGCGCGGCGCGCACGCCGGCGCCCAAGCGCATCTTGAAATCATAGGCGTCGCCCAGGGCGCGCTTGAGCAGCTCCTCGCTCTCGGCGATCAGGCCGTCGACGCGACGCACCTCGGGCTTCAGCGGTTGGCGGCGGGCGAAGGCCAGGAGGTGCTGGGTCAGCTTCTCGCCGCGCCTGGCCGCGGCCAGGGCCGCGCCCATCATCCGCTCGCGCCGCGGGACGTCGTCGGGATGGCGCGCGACCGCGTCCAGCGCGCCGATCACCACGGTCAGCAGGTTGTTGAAGTCGTGGGCCACCCCGCCGGTCAACTGGCCGATCGCCTCCAGCTTCTGGGCCTGGAGCAGCGCCGCCTGGGCCGCGTCGCGCTCGGCCACCGCCGCGGCGGCCCGCTCGCTGAGCAGCTCGTTGATGTTGGTCAGCTTCGCCTCGGCCCGCTTGGCGTCGGTGATGTCGAAGGCGATGCCGACGAAGCCGGAGAAGGCGCCGGCGGGGTCGAAGCGCGGCTGCGAGAACGACTTCAGCCAGCGCCATTCGCCGTCGCCCCGCAGGTAGCGGCCCTCCAGGCTGAACGGCTCGCGCGAGGCCTCGCCCTCGATCTGGGCCTTCAGGATCAGCGGCAGGTCGTCGGGGAACAGCCGCGTGCGCCAGTCCAGGTTCAGCGCCTCGTCATAGGACAGGCCGGCGAAGTCGACATAGGCCTGGTTGACGAACTCGCGCACCCCGCCGGGGCGCGTGGTCCACATCAGGGCCGGGGAGCTGTCGGCCAGGCTGCGGAACCGCGCCTCGCTCTCGCGCACCTGCTCCTCGGCGCGGCGCCGGTTGGTGACGTCGAAGTTCAGGCCGATCATCCGCGTCGGCTTGCCGGTCTCGTCGCGGATCACCTCGCCCCGGCCATGGATCCAGCGCTCGCCCTGGCTGGTGTCGGCCAGACGGTATTCGACCTCGTACTCCTCGGACCCGGCCAGGGCCGCCCGAACGCGCTCTCGGGCCATCTCCTGGTCGTCGGGATGGACGTAGCCGGCCATGTCGGCCAGCCGGATCGGACCTTCCGGCGGCGCGCCCAGGTTCCGTCGCGCGGCGGGCGAGAGATAGAGCTCGCCGGTCTCCAGATCGAACTCCCAAGGGCCGACGCCCGAGGCGGTCTGGGTGACGCGCAGGCGGGCTTCGGCCTGTTCGAGCTCCCGCTTGGTCCGGGTCAGGCCGCGCATGGCGCCGCGCAGGCCCTCGGCGACGGTGACCACCATCGCGCCGCAGATCAGATAGATGACCACGGTGGCCAGTTCGTCCGGGGACAGGCGCGCGCCTTCGCGGCCGCCCCAAAGCCACCAGCCGAACACCGCCCCGCCCAGGGTCGGGACCAGGCCCCAGCGCCACCCGGCGTAGAGGGTGACCATCATGATGGCCGGGAAGAACGGCAGGGTCGCGCCCACGCCGCTGCTTAGGCCCAGCACCGCGACGCGGATCAGCACGGCCATCCCCAAGCCGATCAACGCCGCCAGCGCGCAAAGCGGCGCCGGTGGTGGAACCGGTGGGATCAGCCAAGCGCTAATCAGGCCGTGAATGCGTCCTTGCTCATCGGAGACAAGGGACGGGGGGTCTTTGTTCTCCATCTTCGTCCCGGCAAAGATGTCTTGCGCGAAAGATGGGCACGCTTACCTAAGACAAGCAACACGGGAGATCACGATGGCCGATGCTCTGAACACCGGATTGAGCGCCAAACAACGCTCCGACATCGCCGCGGCGCTGAACAAGGTGCTGGCCGACAGCTACGCGCTGTATCTCAAGACGCACGGCTATCACTGGAATGTTCGCGGCCCGAATTTCCAGTCGCTGCACGTTCTTCTGGAGGGCCAGTACACCGAGGAATGGACGGCGCTGGACGCCATCGCCGAACGCATCCGCGCCCTGGGCGAGCTGGCCCCGCAGGGCTACGCGGCCTTCGGCAACCTTTCGAGCATCAAGGACGGCAATCCCGAAAATGACTGGGAAGCCATGTTCAAGGAGCTGCTGGCCGACAACGAGACGGTGATCCGCACCCTGCGCGACAGCTTCCCGGTCGCCGACGACGCCGGCGACGAGGCCACGGCCGACCTCTTCACCCAGCGCCTGCAAGCCCACGAGAAGCACGCCTGGATGCTTCGCTCCACCCTCGGCGGCAAGTAGCCGCCAGAGAGGGGACGGGGTGGGGACCCTGAGCGCATCGCATGTTCGCAAGGCCGCCGCGACCCTGCTGGTCGTCGGCGGTCTTTGCGCGTGCTCGACCACGACCTACTACGTCGCCGCCGGCGAGGGCCGGGAGGCGGGGCTGGTGCGCGTGACCGGCAGCTTCAGCGACAAGGGCCTGGCCCGTTATGTCGCCGACTACGATCCGGCGATGCTGGCCCTGGCCAAGCGCCACGACCCACGTCCCCACAAGGACTACTGGGGGCGCGTCGAGGGCTGGGAGGTCATCGACCTCAAGGCC
Source organism: Caulobacter segnis (assembly GCF_031454995.1). Classification (GTDB taxonomy): domain Bacteria; phylum Pseudomonadota; class Alphaproteobacteria; order Caulobacterales; family Caulobacteraceae; genus Caulobacter; species Caulobacter segnis_E. Next base: position 280,795 of record NZ_JAVDRV010000001.1, read on the forward strand.
ATTCCGCGCCTGGGCGACCGCGACCCGGATTTCGAGGAAGCGCGGATCATCAACGCGCTTCGCCCCGCCGTTCCCGAGGGGCTGGAGCCCGCCAAGCCGTTCGTGCTGACCGGCTCGGCCGACGCCCGCGCCAAGGCGCTGAGGTGCCTGACCCAGGCGGTCTATTACGAGGCGGGCTTCGAGCCGGGCGAGGGTCAGATGGCCGTGGCCCAGACCGTGATCAACCGCATGCGCCATCCGGGTTATCCGAAGTCGATCTGCGGCGTGATCTACGAGGGCGCGGCGCGGGTCACCGGCTGCCAGTTCAGCTTCGCCTGCGACGGGTCCCTGGCGCGCGAGCCCGTGCCCGTGATCTGGGCCAACGCCGAGGCCGTGGCGCGGCGCGCCCTGAAGGGCTTCGTGTTCAAGCCGGTCGGCACGGCCACCCACTACCACGCCGACTACGTGGCCCCGTACTGGGCCCCGACCCTGGTCAAGCTGAAGCAGTTCGGCCAGCACATCTTCTATCGCTGGACCGGTCCGTCCGGGATGCTGGCCGCGTTCAGGGGCCGCTATTCGGGCAACGAGACCGTCTCGGCCGACATCCTGATGGCCGCCGACCCGCGCACGCTGGAAGCCGCCCCGCCCGAGGTTCTGGCGGCCCAGGCCGCCCCGCCGCCGGCGGCGACCGGAGCGGTGGCCGATATGCTGGGGGTCTCGAACCTCATCCTGCCCAACGCCAAGCTGGTCAGCGTGCCCGACGCTAACTCGCCGACGGGCGAGCGGGTGGTGGCCCAGGGCGTCGTCGCCGGCCGCCGCATCCCGACCGCCGACGAGATCGCCAAGATCAACAAGGCGATGGAGGCCGTGTCGGAACCCGCGCCGCCCGCCGTCACGGCGCCGCCCGCGCCGCCGCCTCCGCCGCCCAGGCCCAAGCCCCGGCCGCCGAGTTTGCTGAATCCGTTGAATTAGGGGGAAAGCGCCCCCTCCGTCTCGTCGCTACGCGCCGATCCACCTCCCCCGCACGCGGGTGAGGATGATCCTTCCTCCTCACCCGTGAAACGGGGGAGGTGGCGCGATGCGAAGCATCGTGACGGAGGGGGCGCTGCCTAACTCACCAAACCCCGATCTTGTTCGCCTCGGCGTGGCTGATCGGGTGATGGGCTTTCTTATGGTCTTCCTCGGCCAGGAAGCGGACGGCTTCCAGGGCGGCCATGCAGCCCATGCCGGCGGCGGTGACGGCCTGGCGGTAGACGTCGTCGGTGACGTCGCCGGCGGCGTAGACGCCCTTGATCGCGGTCGAGGCCGTGCCCGGCTTGACCTTCAGATAGCCGCCCGGACCGGTGTCCAGCTGGCCGGCGAACAGCTCCGACGACGGCGCGTGGCCGATGGCGATGAAGACGCCGTCGCAGGCCAGGTCCGTGGTCGCCCCGGTCTTGATGTTCTTCAGGCGCACGCCGGTGACGCCCATCGGATCGGTGTCGCCCTTGACCTCGTCGATGACGCTGTCCCAGACCACCTCGATCTTCGGGTGGGCCAGCAGGCGCTCCTGCAGGATCTTCTCGGCGCGCAGCTCGTCCTTGCGGTGGACCAGGGTCACCTTGCTGGCGAAGCTGGTCAGGAACAGAGCTTCCTCGACGGCCGTGTTGCCGCCGCCCACCACCACGACTTCCTTGTTGCGATAGAAGAAACCGTCGCAGGTGGCGCAGGCGCTGACGCCGAAGCCCTGGAACTTGCTCTCGCTCTCCAGGCCCAGCCATTTGGCCTGGGCGCCGGTGGCGATGATGATCGTCTCGGCGATCCAGTCCTGGCCGCTGTCGGTCTTGACCGTGAACGGGCGCCGGGAGAGGTCGACCGAGGTGACGATGTCGTTGACCAGCTCGGTCCCGACATGCTCGGCCTGGGCGCGCATCTGGTCCATCAGCCACGGGCCCTGGATCACGTCGGCGAAGCCCGGATAGTTCTCGACGTCCGTCGTGATGGTCAGCTGGCCGCCGGGCTGGATGCCGGCGATCAGCACGGGCTTGAGCAGCGCACGCGCGGCGTAGATGGCGGCGGTGTAGCCGGCGGGACCCGATCCGATGATCAGGCAGCGGGTTTGGCGGGGAGCGGTCGTGGACATGGCGGATATCTAGGCGCGATTCCGCTTCCGCGCCAGATTGGCGCCCCTCCAGCGCGATCATGTCACGGTGAAGGTGCATGGACATAACCCTGGTTTTGGTGTGGACTTCCCCTTCAGTGGCGACAAAAGCCACCGGAGGAAAAACTCATGAAGCTCGGAGTCATGCTGGGCGTGGGTCTGGTCATCCTGTTCGCGGGGCTGGCCAATTTCTGGATCGGCGACGTCAAGCTGGGCTTGGCCCTGATCGCGGTCTTCGTCGCCCTGGCCGGCGTTTCAGCCCTTGTCGGCAAGCGCGAATACGAGGAACGGCGCGGCCGCCGGCCGCCGCTTCACGACTACGAACCGCATCTGGAATAGGGGCGAAGCCGATTGACGGCTCGTCCACCTTTGGCGGGTTAAGCTGACGGCAACCACGTTTCCGGGTGATCCGTCATGTCCGCCCCCTTCATCGAGATCGCCGGTCGCCGCATCGGCGCCGACTATCCGCCCTATGTGATCTGCGAGCTGTCCGGCAACCACAACGGCAGCCTGGACCGCTGCCTGGAGATGGTCGACGCGGCCGCCGACACCGGCTGCGACGCGATCAAGATCCAGACCTACACCGCCGACACCATCACGCTCGACGTCGACCGACCCGAGTTCAAGATCCATGGCGGCCTGTGGGACGGCCGCACGCTGTACGAGCTCTATCAGGAAGCCCAGACGCCGTTCGAATGGCACAGGGCGATCTTCGAGCGCGCCCACGAGCGCGGCGTGACCATCTTCTCAAGCCCGTTCGACGAGACCGCCGTCGACCTGCTGGACGACCTGGGCGCGCCGGCCTTCAAGATCGCCTCGTTCGAGGCCGTCGACCTGCCGCTGATCAAATACGCCGCCTCGAAGGGCAAGCCGCTGATCATCTCGACCGGCATGGCCAATCTCCAGGAGATGAAGACCGCCCGCGACACGGCCCTGGCCGCCGGCGCGGCGGGGGTGCTGCTGCTGCACTGCGTGTCCAGCTATCCGGCGACCTTCGCCGACGCCAATGTGCGGACCGTGCCGGACATGGCCGCCCGCTTCGGCTGCCCGATCGGCCTGTCGGACCACACGCCCGGCACGGCCGCCTCGGTGGCGGCGGTGACCCTGGGCGCCTGCTGCGTCGAGAAGCACTTCACCCTGGCCCGCGCCGACGGCGGACCGGACGCGGCCTTCAGCCTGGAGCCGGCCGAGTTCAAGGCTCTCGTGGACGACACCAAGAACGCCTGGGCGGCGCTGGGCGTCGCCCACTACGACGTCCTGGGCGCCGAGCGGGCCAACCTGCAGTTCCGCCGCTCGCTCTATGTCACCGCCGACGTCAAGGCCGGCCAGACCCTGAGCCGCGCCAACATCCGCTCGGTCCGCCCCGGCGCGGGCCTGCCGCCCGGCGAGCTCGACAAGGTGCTGGGCCGTCCGGCGACACGGGACATCGCGCGGGGCGAGCCGCTGGACTGGTCGATGGTGGGCTAGCGCCCTCCTCCTGACATCAACGCCGACTTGACTTATCCATAGCCAGAAAGTTATGGAATAATTCATAGCCAACAGGTTATGAATTCGATGCTCTCCGCCTCCGACGACCTCTTCCGCGCCCTCGCCGACCCGACCCGCCGGGCGCTGTTCGAGCGGCTGTGCCAGGACGGCGAGCAGACGGTCGCGGCCCTGACGGCGCGAGCCGGCGTCAGCCAGCCGGCGGTGTCCAAGCATCTGGCGGCGCTGAAGGCGGCGGGCCTGGTCAGCGACCGGCCGGAGGGACGCCAGACCCACTACAGCGCCCGCCCCCAGGCGCTGGCCCCGCTGATCGACTGGACGGGCCGCATGGCCGGCTTCTGGGAAGCCCGCTTCGACGCCCTGGAAGACCTCTTGAACAGGATGGACCAATGACCAGCCCCACCGGTCAGCTCAAGACCGTCGTGATCGAGCGCGAGATCGCCCACCCGCCCGAGAAGCTGTGGCGCGCCCTGACCCAGCCCCACCTGATGGCCGAATGGCTGATGAAGAACGATTTCCAGCCCCAGGTCGGCCACCGCTTCAACCTGCGCGGCGATTGGGGCGGGGTGCTGGACTGCGAGGTGCTGAGTGTCGAGCCGCCCAAGAGCCTGTCCTACACCTGGAACCACAAGCACGCGGATCCGGCCTACGACCTGACCAGCGTGGTGACCTTCACCCTGACGCCGACGGCGACGGGGACTCGCCTGCGCGTCGAGCAATCGGGCTTCCGTCCCGACCAGAAGCAGGCCTTCGGCGGCGCCCACGCCGGCTGGAAGGGCTTCCTCGACAAGCTCGAAACCCTGCTCACGAAGGAAGGATGACGCCATGAGCCGCCTGACGCGCCAGATCCACCGCTGGCTGTCGATCGCCTTCACCGCCGGGGTGTTGGGCTACATCATCGTGATGACCCAGGGACAGCCGCCATACTGGGTCGGGCTTTTCGCCCTGGTCCCCTTGATCCTGCTGCTGGTCACGGGGCTCTATCTGTTCGTCCTGCCCTACCTCGCCAAATGGCGAGGCGGGCGCGGCGCGAAGGCTTGAGGAGGGCGACGTGGTCGACAAGCCAGTGCTGCTGTCCGGCGGCAATCCGCGGATCGCCAAGGGCGGCGGCGACGGACCCGTCCAGGCCTATATCGCCGCCATGCCCGGCTGGAAGCGCGCCGTCGGCGAGCGGCTCGACGCCCTGGTGGAGACCGTCGTCCCTGGCGTCAGAAAGGCCGTGAAGTGGAACTCGCCGCTGTACGGCGCCGAGGACGGGACCTGGTTCCTGAGCGTTCACGTCTTCGCCCGCTACGTCAAAGTGGCCTTCTTCAAGGGCGCGCGCCTGGATCCCCAGCCGCCCGTCGCGTCGAAGCAGGCGGACGTGCGCTACCTCCATATCCACGAAGGCGAGACGCTGGACGAGGACAGGCTGACGGACTGGATCCGCCAGGCCGCCGCCCTACCCGGCCAGCGCCTGTGACCCGAAAGGAGCCTTGATGGGCAAGATGAAACCCGCGCCCGAGGGTGTCCCGGCCTCCGACCTGATCGACCGGGCCATCGCCGAGCTGGGCGACTGGCGCGGCGAGATCCTGGCCAAGCTCCGCCAGCTGATCCACGAGGCTGATCCCGACGTCGTCGAGGAGTGGAAGTGGGGCAAGCCGGTCTGGTCTCACGGCGGGATCCTCTGCACCGGCGAGACCTACAAGGCCTATGTGAAGACCACCTTCGCCAAGGGCGCGTCCGTGCCGGATCCCTCGGGCCTGTTCAATTCCAGCCTGGACGGCAACGTCCGCCGCGCGATCGACTTCCGCCGCGACGAAGCCTTCGACGAGGCGGCGTTCAAGGCCCTGGTGCGGGCGGCGGTGGCGGTGAATTTGGCGGGGCGTTCATAAACCCGACTTCCCCGGCGAATGCCGGGGAGGTCGGAAGAGGGGGCAATCGCGCACCGTGAGAGAAGGAAGCCTTCGCCTAACAAGTAAGTAAAACTTTCATTGAACTGACATCGAACCGGCCTATAGCGCGGGGCGTGATCCGCAATGGGCCCTGACGCGATGAGCCATCGCGCGCCCCGCTAGCGGCTCGCGTCTCTCGAACGACGGCCACAAGGCCGCGAACAAGGTCTCTCACATGCGTACCCAATCCTCCCTCAAGCTGGCGTGCCTCTTGGGCGTGTCCCTGCTGGGCGTCGCCTCGGCGGCCCAGGCCCGTCAGGCCGCCGAGCCCGCCACGGCTCTGGAAGAAGTCGTCGTCACCGCCGAGCGCCGCTCGGAAAACCTGCAGAAGGTGCCGCTGTCGGTGGCCGCCGTCGGCGGCGACCAGCTGCGCGCCGTCCAGGCCGGCGGCGAGGACATCCTGGCCCTCTCCGGCCGCGTCCCCAGCCTTTACGCCGAAACCACCACGGGCCGGATCTTCCCGCGCTTCTACATCCGCGGTCTCGGCAACATCGACTTCTACCTGGGCGCCTCGCAGCCCGTGACCATCATCCAGGACGACGTCGTCCTGGAGCACGTGACCCTGAAGTCGAACCCGATGTTCGACATCAAGCAGGTCGAAGTGCTGCGCGGCCCGCAAGGCTCGCTGTTCGGCCGCAACACCACCGCCGGCATCATCAAGTTCGACACCGCCAAGCCGACCCAGGACCTGCAGGGCCGCTTCTCGGCCTCGTACGGCAGCTACGGCACGACCACCTTCGACGGCGGCATCGGCGGCCCGATCGTTCAGGACAAGCTGGCCTTCCGCGTGTCGGCCCTCTACCAGCACCGCGACGACTGGGTGGACAACACCTTCTCGGGCGTCAGCGCCGACGGCACCGCCACGCCCAAGAAGAACGCCATGGGCGGCTATGACGAGAAGGACGTCCGCGTCCAGCTGCTGGCCACGCCGAACGACCAGCTGACCGTGCTGGCCTCGGCCCACGCCCGCGACTACGACGGCACCTCGACCCTGTTCCTGCGGAGCGCCCTGACCAAGGGCTCGAACAAGCCGAACGCCCCCCGCGACAGCGTCGCCTATGACGAGGCCGACAACAATCAGCAGGCCTATCAGATGGCCGGCGCCAGCCTGAACATCGCCTACGATTTCGGTCCGGTCACCCTGACCTCGATCAGCGCCTACGAGGCCGCCAAGGGCAAGAGCCGCGGCGACACCGACGGCGGCGCGGCGGCCAACTTCCCGGTCAATGGCGTGCCGAACGGCTTTGGCCAGTCGATGGGCCAGCTGAAGGACCTCGACCAGGTCAGCCAGGAAATCCGCCTGGCCAGCAACACCGAGGGCCGCCTGAAGTGGCAGGTCGGCGGCATGCTGTTCAGCTCCGAGGACCTGACCAACTTCTATCAGCGCGCCTACTTCACCAAGGCCAACCCCAACAACTGGGTGGCGCTGCGTAACGAGAACACCTCGTGGGCCGTGTTCGGCCAGGCCAGCTACAAGGTCACCGACAAGCTGACCGTCACGGCGGGCGCCCGCGAGACCAAGGACGTCAAGAAGACCAACCTGCTGAAGACCGCCGACACCGCCGCCGGCGTCGTCACCTACACGGGCCGCCGCTATGTGCGCCTGGCCGACACCCAGCCCAGCTGGGACCTGTCGGCCCTGTACGAAGCCACCGACGACTTCAGCGTCTACGCCCGCGTCGCCAAGGGCTTCCGCGGTCCGACCATCCAGGGCCGCTCGGCGGTGTTCAACGCCGACTTCACGACCGCGAACTCGGAAACGATCCTGTCGTGGGAAGCCGGCTTCAAGAGCCGCCTGCTGGACAACACCCTGCGCCTGAACGCCTCGGCCTTCACCTACGAGGTCAGCGACATCCAGCTGAACGGCAACGACAGCAACGGCAACGGCGTGCTGTTCAACGCCGACAAGGCCAAGGCTTACGGCCTGGAAGCCGACGCCGAATGGCGCCCGATCCCGAACCTGCTGCTGACCGCCGGCGCCAGCTGGCTGCATAGCGAGATCAAGGACAAGCGCGTCTACGCCCAGGTCTGCGCCCTGAACGGCGTGGTGGTCTGCACCGTGGAGAACCCGACGATCAAGGTCGGCGCCAACACCTTCGCCCAGATCGACGGCCAGCCGCTGCCGAACGCGCCGAAGTACAACCTGAACTTCACCGCCCGCTACGACGTGCCGGTGGCCGACGACCGCCGGGTGTTCATCGCCACGGACTGGAACGTCCAGGGCTATACCAACTTCGTGCTCTACAAGACCCGCGAGTTCTACTCGAAGGGCAACTTCGAGGGCGGCGTGAAGCTGGGCTACGAGAACCTGGACAAGGGTTACGAGGTCGCTCTCTTCGGCCGCAACATCACCAACGAGAAGAACCTCAAGGGCGTGATCGAGAACTACATGGCCGCCGTCTACAACGAGCCGCGCGTGATCGGCGTCTCGCTGAGCGCCAAGCTGAAATAACCCCCCCCGCCCCGTCGTCCTGGCGGGACGCCCCTACCGAGGCCCCGGCGCGCGAGCGCCGGGGCCTTTCCTTTGGCGACAATCCGCGCCAGACACCGGCCGCGCCAGACACCGGTCCGCGCCCGCGAAGGGCGGTCTTGATTTTGATGGGCCGCGCTGGCGCCACCGGCTTCTCGCCTTGCCTCGCGGCATGGGGAAGGCCACGTTCGAGCAAGCGCCGATTTCGAGCGCGTTCAATCGCTTTAGGGAGAAAACCATGCCCGCCGCCGATCCCGTCGTCATCGTCTCTTATGCTCGCACCCCGATGGGCGGCTTCCAGGGCGCGCTGGGCGGGGTGAAGGCGACCGAGCTGGGCGCGACCGCCGTGAAGGCCGCGATCGAGCGCGCCGGCGTGTCGGGCGACAAGGTCGAGCAGATCATCATGGGCTGCGTGCTGCCGGCGGGTCTGGGACAGGCCCCCGCCCGCCAGGCGGCGCTGGGCGCGGGGCTTCCGCTCTCGGTCGAGGCCACCACCGTCAACAAGATGTGCGGCAGCGGCATGCAGGCCGCGATCATGGCTCACGACGCCCTGGCGGCCGGCTCGGTCGACCTGGTGGTGGCCGGCGGCATGGAGAGCATGACCGGCGCGCCCTACCTGATGGCCAAGCACCGCGCCGGCGCCCGCATCGGCCACGACCAGATCTGGGACTCCATGTACCTGGACGGTCTCGAGGACGCCTACACGCCCGGCAAGCTGATGGGCGCCTTCGCCGAGGAGACGGCGGCCCAGTACCAGTTCACCCGCGAGGCGATGGACGCCTACGCCACGAAGGGTCTCGCCAAGGCCAAGACCGCCATCCAGAGCGGCGCCTTCAAGGGCGAGATCACGCCGGTCAGCGTCCAGACCCGCAAGGGGACCGAGGTCGTCGACACCGACGAGCAGCCGCTGAAGGCCGATCCGGCCAAGATCCCGACCCTGCGGCCGGCCTTCGCTCGCGACGGCGGCATCACCGCGGCCAACAGCTCCTCGATCAGCGACGGCGCCGCGGCCCTGGTCATGACCCGCGAGAGCGTCGCCAAGGCCCTGGGCCTGCCGATCGTCGCCCGCGTCGCCGGCCACGCCGCCCACGCCCACGAGCCTGGCCTGTTCACCACCGCACCGGTTCCGGCCATGAAGAAGGCGCTGACGAAGGCCGGCTGGAGCGTCGAGGACGTCGACCTGTTCGAGGTCAACGAAGCCTTCGCCGTGGTCGCCATGATCGCCCAGCAGGAGCTGGGCATCCCCGAGGACAAGCTGAACGTCAATGGCGGCGCCTGCGCCCTGGGCCACCCGATCGGCGCCTCGGGCGCGCGCATCCTCTGCACCCTGATCGCGGCGCTACAGGCGCGCGGCGGCAAGAAAGGGCTGGCGTCGCTCTGCATCGGCGGCGGCGAGGCCACGGCGATGGCGGTGGAGTTGGTTTGAACTCACAAATCCTCCCCCTAGCGGGGGAGGTGTCGGCTCGAAGAGACGACGGAGGGGGAAGAGGCAGGCTCTCCGGCACTTCCCCCTCCGGCGCTTCGCGCCACCTCCCCCGCTAGGGGGAGGATCGCAACGCCTCGGCCTCACTCGCGTTGGAAGCATCATGACCGACACCTTCCGCCACAACCCCGAACTCGCCCGCTACGAACTGGAGGTCGACGGCCTGCTGGCCTTCGCCGACTACCAGCGCTCGGGACATCGGCTAGTGATCCCGCACGTCGAGGCCGACCCCGCCCTGCGCGGCACGGGCGCGGCCGGCCGGCTGATGACCAAGGTCGCCGAGACCGCCCGCGCCGAGGGCATGCGGATCACCCCGCTCTGCTCCTACGCGGCGGCCTGGCTGAAGCGGAACGATCCGGACTTGATCGCTTAGACTCCTTCCGCGCCGACCTCCCCGGCGAAGGCCGGGGAAATCGGAAGAACTATTGGACTCGCGTCGCCATGAACGCCACGCGCTCCAGCACCTCGGGCCCCGCCGCCGGTCCGGCCGCGTAGGTGAAATGCTCCGGGGTGATCGGCTTGCCGCTGACCCGGTCCACCAGGATCGGCTCGGCGGGCTCGCCTGTCTCGCGATCGACCAGTTGCCCGGCGATCCCCTCGACCGCGAAGTGCCGGTTGCCGAAGGCCAGCATGGCCGTCAGCACGCCGCCGAAGTCGCGGCCCAAGTCCGTCAGCAGATACTCGTAGCGCGGCGGCCGGGTGCTGTAGGCGCGCTTTTCCAAGAGGCCGTTCTCGACCAAGGCGGCCAGACGCTTGGTCAGGATGTTCGGCGCCACGCCCAGGCTCTTCTGGAACTGATCGAAACGTCCAAGACCCTGACTGGCGTCGCGGAGGATCAAGAAGGTCCAGACATCGCCCACCCGCTTCAGCGTGCGAGCGACCGGACATTGGGTGGGGACGGGTTCGGATTTGCTCATGACGAAACATTTGGCAAGTGACTTGCGAAATGCAAGTTACTTCATAGCTAGGATGACAAGCCGGACCACTGGGGCCACGGCAAGGGACTTCAGAAAACGATGAGCGACATCGACATCCAAGGCGCGGCCCTGATCACCGGCGCTTCCACCGGCATTGGCGCGACCTATGCCGACCGCCTGGCCAAGCGCGGCCAGGACCTGATCCTGGTCGCCCGCGACGAGGCGCGCCTGAACGCCCTGGCCGAGCGCCTGCGCGCCGAGACCGGCGTCAAGGTCGAGGTCATCAAGGCCGACCTGACCAACAAGGCCGACCTTCTGAAGCTCGAAGAGCGCCTGGCGAGCGATGCGGCGATCTCCACGCTGGTCAACAACGCCGGCGTCGCGGGCGCGGGCGACTTCGTCGGGTCCGATCCGGAAGCGTTCGAGAAGATGATCCAGCTTAACGTGACGGCCGTGACCCGGCTGGCGGCGGCGGCGGCCCGAAACTTTGTCCCGCGCGACGCCGGGACGATCATCAACCTGGCTTCGGTGGTCGGCCTGGCGCCGGAGATGGGCTTGCCGGTCTACGGCGCGACCAAGGCCTATGTGATCTATCTGACCCAAGGCCTGCGGGCGCAACTGGCCAAGTCGGCGGTCCGCATCCAGGCGGTGCTGCCGGGCGCGACCCGGACCGAGATCTGGGAGCGGTCAGGCACGGACATCAACGCGATCGACCCGAACATCCTGATGGACGTCGACGACATGGTCGACGCGGCGCTCGCGGGCTTCGACCAGGGCGAGCTGATCACGATCCCGTCGCTGCCCGACGCGGCGGATTGGGAAGGCGCCATGGCCGCCAGGGCCAAGCTCTACCCCAACCTGTCCCGCAGCCAGCCGGCGGATCGGTTCAAGACGGCTTAAGGACGGATCGACATCCAAACACGACCTCGAAGCCAAAATCCTTGCCTTCCTGGGCCTTGTGCCCAGGACCCCTGTCGGAGGCGGGCTCGGCCGTTCAGGATAGCCAAGGCCGGGAGGCCCCGGTCACTGGTCAAAATCGGCGGCGGCGGAACGATGGGTCCTGGGCACAAGGCCCAGGAAGGCGGGATTGATCTCCGCTTCCAACGCCATTCCGTCCCAGGACGGAATCCTCGCCGGCGCGGCGCTCACTCCCGCGCCGGCGAGTCCGCCCAGGAGAGATGGCTCGGCTTGATGCCGACCGAGCCCTCCCTCCGGAACGCGGGGGAAACTAGCTAAGCACCATCACGACGACGCGGCGGTTCTGGGCTCGGCCTTCGCGCGTCTCGTTCGGGGCGACCGGAGCCTCCTGGCCGTAGGAGATCGTCGCCATCCGGTTCAGGGCGACGCCGTGCTGGCTGAGGAACTTGCGCACCGTCTCCGCGCGCTTTTCACCCAGCTCGTCGTTGTATTCCTTCGAGCCCGAGTTGTCGGTGTGACCCTGGATCTCGAGGTAGACGTTCTTGTTGTCGGCCTTCAGCTTCTCGGTGAACTCCGACAGACGTTGCTCGGCCTCGGGCGACAGGGTCGCGGCGTTGACCGGGAACTTCACGGAGTCGTCGGACAGCACGAGGGCGTACTGGAACTTGCCCTCGGCCAGCTTGCCGGCGGCGATGGCGCGGTCCAGGGCCTCCTTGGAGGTCTTGTCCAACTCGCCGATTTGGGTGTCGTGAGCGCTGACCCGCTCGTTGACCGCCCCGACCTGGGTGTTGACGTACTTCTTGGTCGCGCAGCCGCTGACCGTAAGGCCGCCCATCACCAGGGCGGCGGCGACCATCATGGTCTTGGTGCTTGCTATCATCTTGGCTCTCATCCGTAGTGGGCGCGAGGCGTCCTGCAACGCTCGCTGTTTCAAAACGGACAGCCGAACTTGGCTAAAGATAGGCGCGATTCCGGCGCTTCCGGGCCAAGCTTGAGCATTGAATTACAAGCACATTATAGCCGCGCGCGAACCCCGCCGACGCCATTTGGTTCCCATGAAAAATTATCCGTCTTCGGCCTCCGAAAGCCACGCCAGGAAGGCTTTCATCGCCTGAGTCGGCACCTTGGACTTCAGCCAGGCGAGCCAGTAGCGACCCGCGCCGACCTCGATGTCGAAGGGGCGGACCAGGCGTCCTTGGGCGAGATCCCGCGTAAACATATTGGGCGGCGCCAGCGCCACGCCAAGACCCTGGATCGCGGCCTCGACCATCACCCAGGAGCTGTCGAACACCGGCCCGCGGATCGGCGGCGGCGAGAGACCGGCGGCGGCGAACCAGTCGGGCCAGTCGGCGGCGCGGTAGCTGCGCAGCAGGGTCTCGCGGAACAGGTCCTGGGGTTCGGCGAGGCGCTCGGCCACCGCCGGCGCGCACAGCGGGCTCATGGGCGCGGGCAGCAGCGGCGCGGCCTCGGTCCCGTGCCAGGCCCCATCGCCGAAGCGGATCGCGCAGTCCAGCCCCTCCCCCGCCAGGTCGGCGCGGTTGTTGTTGGTGAAGAGGCGCAGGTCCACGAACGGATGCGCCTCGCGGAAGGCCGGCAGGCGCGGCAGCAGCCAGCCGACCGCGAAGGTGCCGACCACCCCGACGCTCAAGACCTCGGTGACCCGCCCGCCCTCGAACCGCGCCAGAGTGTCGTCGAGGCGGTCGAACGACTCCCGCACGCTGGGCAGCAGCGCCAGCCCCTCGTCGGTCAGGGCCAGCCCGCGCGGCAGACGCCGAAACAACGCCGCGCCCAGCCGGGTCTCCAGCCCCTTCACCTGATGGCTGACCGCCGCCTGGGTCACGCACAGCTCGATGGCGGCCTTGGTGAAGGACAGGTGGCGGGCCGAGGCCTCGAAGGCGCGCAGGGCATTGAGGGGCAGTTGGGCGCGGCTCACGCGTCAGACCCTAATCCAGCTAATGGGTGCGCCAAGCTATCGTCGTTTGCGCTGAAAGCCAGGCCTGGGCAGTTTCCGCGCCGAGGAGACCCCACATGCTGCATCGTAGAACCCTGATCACGGCCCTGACGGCCGCGCCCGCCCTGCTGTCCGCCGCCCGCCCCGTCCTGGCGGGCGACCGCGCCGCGGCGTCAAAAGCCCTTAGCTCACGTATTAACGAATTGGAGCGCGCCAGCGGCGGCCGGATCGGCCTGGCGGTGCTGGACACCCACGATGGCCGCCGTTTCGCCTGGCGCGGCGACCAGCGCTTCCGCATGTGCAGCACGATCAAGGCGCCGCTCAGCGCCGCCATCCTGCGCCGCGTCGACCAGGGCCGCGAGCGGCTGGATCGGCGCGTGACCTTCGGGCCCGAGGTGCTGATGGACAACTCGCCGATCGTCGAGAAACACGTCCGGGACGGCATGACGATCGGCCAGCTTTGCGAGGCGACCATCACCGTTAGCGACAACGCCGCGGCCAACCTGCTGTTCGAGGCCCTGGGCGGTCCGAGCGGCGGGCCGGCGGCCCTGACCCGATTCCTGCGGGCCGTCGGCGACCAGACCACCCGCAGCGACCGGCTGGAGCCGGAACTGAACCGCGGCGCGCCCGACGATCCGCGCGACACCACAACGCCCGCCGCCATGCTGGCGACCTGGAAGACCCTGCTGCTGGACGACGCCCTCTCCCCCGCCTCGCGCCAGCAATTTCGCGACTGGCTGATCGCCAACAAGACCGGCGACCGGCGGCTGCGGGCGGGCCTGCCGCCCGGCTGGCGCGTCGGCGACAAGACCGGCAACAACGGCCGCGACATCACCAACGACGTCGCCATCGCTTGGCCGCCGGGCCGGGGGCCGGTGTTGATCGCCGTCTTCCACGATCGCGGCGGCGACGATGCCGCCCGCAACACCGTCCACGCGAACGTGGCCCGGGCAGTCGTGAAGGCGGGGTTCGGGGGCTAGCGCGAAAAGTTATCCACAGGACGTCCTCTCCCCTTGCGGGAGAGGGTGGCCGGCCCCCGGGTCGCGCAAAGCGCGCGCCCGAGGATAAACTCCGGCGGTCGGGTGAGGGGTCACTCCGATCCGCCCGCTCAACCCCTCATCCGGCCCTTCGGGCCACCTTCTCCCGCAAGGGGAGAAGGATCCATTCCCGTACCTTTCCCCGCCTAGAAACGACCATTTCCGTCGCGCCACGCCGACCCAGACGAAAACGCAGGCTTCTTACGCACGGTGGTCGCGGCGCCCTCATGCTTTGACCTCATGAGCAAGCGACGGTAGCGGCTTGGCCGCCGTCGCTGGAAACCGTGAGACCCGACAGGGGTAAGCGAACGGGGCAAGCGAACCGAGCGCGCTAGACGCGAAGGCGCATGCCGTGGATTTCCACATAGGCCGGTCGATAGTCGTCGGGCCGTGAGCCGCGATCGGTCAGGAAGTCCACCGCCCTCTGAACGTTCGCATGCTTGAACTCGTAGTCTTCGCTGGCTTTCACCAGCGGCTCCAGTTTCGCCAGCAGCGCGCGAGCCTCCACGGGCGTCACCTGATCGGTGTCTCGACTATCGAGATCACGCCAAATCATCATGACCGCCTCGTGGTTGGCTCTGCCGGCCTCATTCTGAGCGACCAACCACGTCCGGTCTTCGGGCGTCAGGTTCTCGAAATCGATGTCTTTGATGGAGCGAGGCTTCGTCGGGGCCGACTCGGTCTTCGCCTCGGGCGCGGCCGTCGAAGGAGCCGCCTGAGGTTCCGGCTCGAGAGCGGGCGTCGCTGGCGTCGATGATGTCGGGGACGGGGACCGGACGCTAGAGTCCGGCCGCGCCTGGACGGCCGCCCGGGCCTGGGCCAGGGCCGTCTGGGCCGCCTGGCTCAACGAGACCGTGACCGCCGGCCGCTCGGTCGCTTTTGCCGGGAGCTCGGCTGCTTTAGCCGGGGCAGCCTTCATCGCGCGGTCGGCGCGCAAGGCGGCGGTGCGGATCAGATTGGCGGTGTCATCGCTCGAAGCGCCCAGCCGTCCTCGGCCCAGCAGCGCCGACATCGCCAGATAGGAATTGCTAACGCGGTTCACGGAACCCGTCCTCTCCGTTCGCGCCGAGGCGCATGGCGCTAGCCATGCACGACTCGGGCCAACCTGAAGGCGAGCGGCCAATCGCCGGGGTAGAGCGCTCTAGCTCCCCTCCTCGTCCACATAGATCACCACCGGCTTGCCGCGCGACAACGGCTCCCCAGCCGGCCTCGATGGCCGAGGCGATGGCCTTGGCGACGATACGGACCGGGATCCGCGAGGCTTCAGCGGCCGGGTTCGGGGCCTAGCGCGCCCAGCCTTGAGGACCAGGCGCGCGCCGTGGCGGTCGGCGGCTAGAACGCCTCGCCGACCATCTTCTCGCTCAACGCCCACAGGGCCTGGGCGCGCGCCGGGTCGACGGCGTAGGGACGGACGCCAGCGCGGAGCAACGAGTCGCTCTCGACCCGTTCGGCCACGTGACAGTCCTCGCAATAGCGTCCGCCGACGGACTCGGCAGGCGCCACGACCCCGGCCCACACGCTGGTCGCCGCGCCTTGCGGAATGGTCTTCATCTGGATCGGCGGCTGCCCCTGGGCGGCGGCCTCCGCGTTCAATTGGTCCAGCCACTGCTGGATGAAAGCCGGGTCCATGTGTCGGCTCAGCTCGGTATGGATGCCGCCCGGATGCACGGCGGCGGCCCGGACGCCGCGCGCCTTGTGCCGGCGGTCGAACTCGACGGCGAACAGGACGTTGGCGGTCTTGGAGCGGCCATAGGCGCCAAACGGCGTGTACTCGGTGGTCTCGAAGTTCGGGTCCTCGAGGTCGACGTCCGAGAAGCGATGGCCGGCCGAAGCCAGCGACACCACGCGCGAGCCCGCCTTCAGCAGGTCGGCGATGCGGTTGACGAACACGAAGTGGCCGAGGTGATTGGTCCCGAACTGGGTCTCGAAGCCGTCGACGGTCTTGCCGAACGGCGGGGCCATGACGCCGGCGTTGGCGATGACCAGATCGAACGGGCGCCCGTCCGTGACCAGGGCGTCGGCGGCGGCGCGGACGCTTTTCAGGTCCGCCAGATCAAGCTCGATCAACCGCAGCGAGCCGCCGCTCGCCTCGGCCGCTTGGCGCACGACGGCGGTCGCGCCCTCGGCCTTGGCCAGGTCGCGGGCCGCGCCGACGACATCCGCGCCGTGGGCGGCCAGGGCGCGGGCGGTCTCGACGCCCAGGCCAGCCGAAACGCCGGTGACCAGCACCCGCTTGCCCTTGAGATCGACGCCGGCCAGAACGTCGTCGGTGGTGGATGTGGCGCCGAAGGTATTGCTCATGGCTCTCTCGTCCCGCTGATGGGTTGTTGTCCGAGCCGATCCGGAGGATAAGTGGAGGAAGGCTCCGGATAGATATTCGGAGGCGCCCTCCGTTTTTCAAGGTCGATGCCGAAAGATTCTCAAACCCCAAAGGAAAAGGGGGTCCGCGGACCTCGCGCCGACAGCCTGCGCAACCGCGAGCGGCTGCTGTCCGCCGCCAAGACGGCTTTCGGCGAGATGGGCGCTGAAGCGCCCCTAGAGGAGATCGCCCGGCGAGCCGGCGTCGGCATCGGCACGCTCTATCGCCACTTCCCGACCCGCGAGGCGTTGGTCGCGGCCGTCTATGCGCGCGAGATCGAGCAGTTGGCCGCCTCGGCCGACGCGCTCTTGGCGCGCGAGCCGGCGGGCCAGGCCCTAGGGGCCTGGCTCGACCTGTTGATCGACTACGTGGCCACCAAGCGCGTCATCGCCCCCGCCCTGCGCGCCGATCCCGGCGAGGGCTCGCGGCTCTACGCCAGCTCGGGCGGAACGATCCTGGCGACCCTCCAGAAGCTGACCGACGCCGCTCACGACGCCGGCGACATCCGTCCGGACATCGGCTTCGAGGACATCCTGCGCATGATGAGCGGCCTTAGCCAGGGCTACGATCAGCCCGGCTGGGACGCCGGCGCGCGGCGGTTGCTGAGCGTGATGATGGCGGGGTTGCGCGCCAGCTAGGGCGCCCGCCGCCAGGTCCGGATCACGCCGTCGCCGGCGGCAGCGGCTGGGTCGGCGGTTGAGGCGGGACGCCCCCCGCCTGCCAGCCCGGCGCGCGCAGGTTGGCCGCCGCGATCAGTTTCGCGCGATAGAGGCCGATCATGTGGTCGTCGATCAGGGGGAACTTGCGCGAGAAGAACCACCAAACTCCGAACCAGGCGAAGCGCAGGACGAGCGAGATCGGCGTGCGCTCGTGCCGTCGCAGCTCGCCGGATCGGCTGAGCACGCGCACGTCGCCGCCGTGCGAGAACCCCATCCAGGGCGGCGGCACGGAAGGGACGACGTCGCGCGAATTGACCAGGCGGTAGTGCGGGCACTTCACCTCGGCGTCGAACCGCTTCTCGCCCACGCGCGGGGAGCCGAACGTGTAGCAGGCGGCCAGGGTGTCGCGCTCGAACGCCGCCGAGGCGATCTGGGCCAGGGCGCCGCCCAGGGAGTGCCCGGTGATGTACAGACCCTTGTCGACGGGCGTCTTGCGGGGATCGTCCAGGTCCGCCCGGATTTCCGCCTCGACCTTCTGGAAGGCTTCGAGGAAGCCCTGATGGACACGCACCGCGCCGACCATCGTGCTCAGCGGCGTCAGCCGCGCGGTCAGATTGACCGACCAGTCCCTCTGGTCCTGGGTGCCGCGGAAGGCCAGGACGGTCATCTGGTCGCTGGTCGCCAGATAGGCCTGGGTGCCGATCGGCGTGTCGTACACCCCGACCAGCTTGAACGCCCCGCTGTTCAGCCGAACCTTCATCAGGTCGAGGCCCGCGCCCGTCTGGTCCTCGAAATTATCGTAGGCGACCCCACACAGCGACGCCATCAGCGCGCAGGTGCGGTCCGAATAGGCCGCGCGCCAAGTCGGCGCGGCGGCGACCATGGCCGGCGTGATCGGACTGAGCTGGCCGGCGAGTTCTCGCGCGCGCCGAGTGACCTCGGCGAACTCCGCTTCGAGCGCCCGGACCGCCGATTGATCGCTCATGCCAAAGCCCCCGGCGGCACGTGAAAACGCTCAATGGTTGTCTTGAGACGTTAGCACCACCGAAGTCCAGATCAAGACGTCCCGGGCGAAGAGCGCCCTTAAGCCCCCTCCTCGTCGACATAGATCACCACCGGCTTGCCGCGCGACAGCGGTTCCCAGCCCGCCTCGATGGCCGAGGCGATGGCTTTCGCCACGACGCGCACGGGGATCTGCGAGGGCTTCAGCGGCGGGGCGCTGAACTTGGGCTTGGGGCCGGGCGGGAACTCGATCATCGCCTCGCGCTGGCCTTCCTTATGGCGGACAGCCAGCACCTTTCCGTGCCGCTCGGACGGGTCGTAGGACCACTGCGGCAGGCGGTGCAGCCGCCACACATAGGGGTCACCGTCGACCTCGATGTCGAACTCGACGATCAGCTTGTTGGGTTTAGCCATGAGCGGAGATAGCGCGAAGGGCGGCGGAGAAAAAGCCTCCCCCTTCTCCCCTTGCGGGAGAAGGTGTCGCTGAAAGCGACGGATGAGGGGGCGCGTGGACGAAACCCCTCACCCGACCCACTTCGCGGGCCACCCTCTCCCGCAGGGGGAGAGGGACCCATTTTCGCGCTTACTGCAGCACCGCCTTGCCGAACGACAGCTGCCCATCGGCGACGCCGACGGCGATGACGCCGCCGTCCTCGATCTCGCCGGCCAGCAGCTTCTTGGCGATCGGGTCGACCAGTTCCTTCTGGATCACGCGCTTCAAGGGGCGCGCGCCGTAGACGGGGTCATAGCCCTTGTCGGCCAGCCAGTTCAGGGCCTCGGCGTCCAGCGCCAGGCTCATGCGGCGATCGGCCAGCAGCTTTTCGACGCGCTGCAGCTGGATGCGGACGATGTCGCCCATGTTGTGACGCGACAGGCGCTTGAACAGGATGATCTCGTCGATCCGGTTCAGGAACTCGGGGCGGAAGTGGCCGCGCACCATGTTCATCACCATCGGCCGAACGGCCTCGACGTCCTCGCCCTCCTCCTGGTTGGCCAGGAATTCCGCGCCCAGGTTGCTGGTCATGATGATCAGCGTGTTGCGGAAGTCGACCGTGCGGCCCTGACCGTCGGTCAGGCGACCATCGTCCAGCACCTGCAGCAGCACGTTGAAGACGTCGGGGTGAGCCTTCTCGATCTCGTCGAACAGCACCACCTGGTACGGACGGCGACGGACGGCCTCCGTCAGCGCCCCGCCCTCGTCGTAGCCGACATAGCCAGGAGGCGCGCCGATCAGGCGGCTGACCGAGTGCTTTTCCATGTACTCGGACATGTCCATCCGGGTGATGGCCGCCTCGTCGGCGAACAGGAACTCGGCCAGGCTCTTGGTCAGCTCGGTCTTGCCCACGCCCGTCGGGCCCAGGAACAAGAAGCTGCCGATCGGCTTGGACGGATCCTGCAGGCCGGCGCGGGCGCGGCGGACGGCGTCGGAGACGGCCTCCAGGGCCTCGTCCTGACCGACCACGCGGCCGCGCAGCTGGTCTTCCATCTTCAGCAGCTTGTCGCGCTCGCCTTCCAGCATCTTCTCGACGGGCACGCCGGTCCAGCGGCTGACGACGGCGGCGATCTGCTCGGCGTCGACGACCTCGGGCGTGAGGGCCTGGGCGTCGCCCTGCTCGGCCTCGGCCAGGCGCTTTTCCAGGGCCGGGATCTCGCCGTACTGGATCTGGCCGGCGCGGGCGAAGTCGCCAGCGCGCTGGGCGTTGGCGAGGTCGGCGCGCAGGCGGTCGAGGGCTTCACGGGCTTGCGCCGCGCCGCCGACCTTTTCCTTTTCGGCCTTCCACTTGGCGGTCATCTCGTCCGACCGGAACTGCAGGTCGTCGATTTCCGTCTCGAGGTTCTCCAGGCGCTGGCGCGAGGCCGCGTCGGTTTCCTTCGAGAGGGCCTCGCGCTCGATCTTCAGCTGCACCAGGCGCCGGTCGATCTCGTCCAGCTCCTCGGGCTTGCTGTCGATCTGCATGCGCACGCGGCTGGAGGCCTCGTCCACCAGGTCGATCGCCTTGTCGGGCAGGAAGCGGTCGGCGATGTAGCGGTTGCTCAGGGTCGCGGCGGCGACGATGGCGCTGTCGCTGATCCGCACCCCGTGGTGGACCTCGTACTTCTCCTTCAGGCCGCGCAGGATCGAGATGGTGTCCTCGACCGTCGGCTCGCTGACGAAGACGGGCTGGAAGCGACGAGCCAGGGCCGCGTCCTTCTCGACGTGCTTGCGGTACTCGTCCAGCGTGGTGGCGCCGACGCAGTGCAGCTCGCCACGCGCCAGGGCGGGCTTCAAGAGGTTGGAGGCGTCCATCGCGCCGTCGCTCTTGCCGGCCCCGACCAGGGTGTGCATCTCGTCGATGAACAGGATGATCGAGCCCTCGGCCGCCGTCGTCTCGGCCAGGACGGCCTTCAGGCGCTCCTCGAACTCGCCGCGGTATTTCGCGCCGGCGATCAGGCTGCCCATGTCGAGGGAGAGCAGCTTCTTGTCCTTCAGGCTTTCGGGCACGTCGCCGTTGACGATGCGCAGGGCCAAGCCCTCGACGATGGCGGTCTTGCCGACGCCGGGCTCGCCGATCAGGACGGGGTTGTTCTTGGTGCGACGCGACAGGACCTGGATCGTGCGGCGGATCTCCTCGTCGCGGCCGATCACCGGGTCCAGCTTGCCGTCGCGGGCGGCCTGGGTCAGGTCGCGGGCGTAGCGCTTCAGGGCGTCATAGCCCTCCTCGGCGTTGGCGTTGTCGGCGGTGCGGCCCTTGCGGATGGCGTTGGCGGCGGTCTCCAGGCTCTGGGCCGAGACGCCCGCCTCCTTGAACAGCTTGGCCGCCTCGCCGCCTTCCTTGGCGAGGGCGATCAGCAGGCGCTCGGTGGTGACGAAGGCGTCGCCGGCGGTCTTGGCGGCCTTCTCGGCCTCCGCGAACACGCGGGCGGTGTCGGGTTTCATGTAGAGCTGGCCGCCGGCGCCGTCGACGCGCGGGGTCTTGGCCAGCAGGGTCTCGACGCCGCCGTCCAACTGGTCGGGGCGGCCGCCGGCGCTCTGGATCAGGGCGCGGGAAAGCCCGTCCTTTTCCTCGAGCAGGACCTTGAGAATGTGTTCGGGCGCGAACTGCTGATGGCCGCGCGCGAGGGCCAGGCTCTGGGCCGACTGAACGGCCTGCTTGGCGCGGTCGGAGTAGAGATCGATGTTCATAATGTCCCCTTCCTAGGCGGATCGGGACGCGTCGCCTTGATGAAGCACAACACGTCCTGACGGGCATTTAGGTGTGGCCATTCAGCCACACAAGGGCTACCAGCCCTTGCTGGCCAGATATCGTTCCAGAGCCTGGATCCGCACGGTGTCCGACGGGTGGGTCGAGCCCAGATCGCCGCCGCCCTGGCCCTTCGCCTGGTCCGCCGCCTGCATGTTTTCCCACAGCTTGACCGCCTCGCGGGGGCGGTAGCCGGCGCGCTGCATGAAGTCGACGCCCATGCGGTCGGCCTCCAGCTCCTGCTTGCGCGAGAAGGGCAGCAGCACGCCGTACTTGGCCGCGTCGTCGCCGTGGTCCTTCAAGAGCTTGCCGAAGTCGGTGCCGCCCGCCGCCGCGCCGGCGATGCCCAGCAGCACCTTGGCCGTGGTCTGCTGCGAGACCCGCTCGGCGGCGTGGCGGGCGACGACGTGGCCGGCCTCGTGGCCGATCACGGCCGCCAGCTGGTCGTCGTTCTCGACCATGGCCAGAAGGCCCACCGTGACCCCGACATGGCCGCCCGGCAGCACGAAGGCGTTGGGCGCCTCGTCCAGGAACACCGCGTAGTCCCAGGGCCGATCGGAAAGGCCCGCGGCGTTGATCACGCGCTGCCCGACGGCGCGCACGCGATCGTTCTTGCGCGGCTCCTTGGAGATGTAGGCCGTGCGCAGGGTGTCGGCCCAGGCCTTCTCGCCATCGCGGGCCAGGCTGTCGTCATTGACGATCAGCAGTTGGTCGCGACCGAGGTCGGCGTTGTAGGCGCAACCGCCCAGCGCCGTCGCGGCGGCGAACAGAAGCGGCAGGGTCAGGCGGCGCATGGCGATCAGTATGTTTCCAACTCGACACAAGCTTATCGGCGCCCGTATCCCTGACGCAACGGCCTCCGCTTCGCCTTACCGAAATGTCATGGCGAGGGGCGACAGACCGCGCGGCCGGTTCAGCGCCGCAGCTCCAGCAGGTCCAGCTTGGACTCCTGCTTGGGCCAGGGCAGGGCCAGGCGATAGCGGCCCGCGCCGATGCGCTCCATGACGCCGACCTGATCGCGCTCCGGGTCACGACCGTAGCGCGCGTAACCCTCGTCCGCGCCCCAGGCCACGGCGCCCAGGAACACCAGCCGGCGCGCGGCGTCCGGATAGAGATTGCCGTACTGTCGCTGCGAGCCGGTGACCTTTTCGAGCACCAGGTCGCCGCCCGGCGTCAGCTCCACCCGGCAGCGGAACCAGCCATAGGCCACGAACGGCAGGCCGTTGCTCGGCGAGCCCAGCTTGATCGTTCGGCAGCGGTAGTTTCCGGGCGTCGGTTGCGGGCGGGACAGCGAGACGCGCGGATCGGTCACCGCGCCCAGGGCCTTCACCTGCCGCCCGTAGCCGCCGGCGCGCGCCTGAGCCAGCGCTTCGCTCCAGGCCCGGTCCAGCCGCTCCAAGCGGCGGACGTCGCCGGACTTGGCGTCGGCGCGCCAGTCGCCCGACGCGGCGCCAAAGGCAGCCGAGGCCGGTCCGGCGACGGCGAGGGACAGAGCGAAGGCGGCGGCGAGGCGCATGGAGGGCTCCTGAGCTTGACGATCAGGGCTAACGCCAGGCGACGGCGGAAGTTCGGCGGTCCGGCGTTTTGGGCGCTCAAGAAAAAGGGAGCCGCTTTCACGGCTCCCTTCCAAGATGGCGACGATGGCGGCGTCCGGGGTCAGGCGGCCGCCGAGGCGCTCGCGAAGGCGGCGGCGCGCTGCTGAGCCTCGGCCACGGTCAGTCCGCCCGAAGCGCCGGGCCGACTGGCCGGAGCCTGAGTCGCGGCGCCCTTGCTCAGGTTGAAGCGCGCCACCAGGCTGGCCAGCTTCCCCGTCTCGCCGCGCAGGTTCGAGACGGCGGCGGTGGCCTCCTCGACCATGGCCGCGTTCTGCTGGGTGACCTGGTCCATCTGGTTCACCGCCTGGTTCACCTGGTTGAGGCCGGTGGCCTGCTCCTGGGACGACTGGGCGATCCCGGAGATCAGCCCGTCGATCTGGGCGACCTTGGAGACGATGTCGCTGAGCGCCTTCTCGGTCTCGCCCACCAGCTGGACGCCGCGCGAGACGTGGGCCGAGCTGCCGGCGATCAGCTCCTTGATCTCCTTGGCGGCCTCGGCCGAGCGCTGGGCCAGGGCCCGGACCTCCTGGGCGACCACCGCGAAGCCCTTGCCGGCCTCGCCCGCCCGGGCCGCCTCGACCCCGGCGTTCAGAGCCAGCAGGTTTGTCTGGAAGGCGATCTCGTCGATCACGCTGATGATGCTGTTGATCTGGGTCGAGCTCTGCTCGATCTCGACCATGGCCGAGACGGCGTCGCGCATGACCTTGCCCGAGCTGGAGGCGTCCCGCGTGGCCTGGGCGGCGGCGTCGGAGGCCTGGCGCGCGCCTTCGGCGCTGGTCCGGACCGTGGCCGTGATCTGGTCCAGAGCCGCGGCGGTCTCCTCCAGATTGGCGGCCTGCTGCTCGGTGCGGCGCGACAGGTCGTTGGACGCCACGGCGATCTCCTCGGAGCCGCCTCGGATGCCGCTGGTCGATTCCGAGATCGAGGCCATGGCGCCGCGCAGGCTTTCCACGGCCGCGTTGAAGTCGGCCTTGATCTGGGCGTACTGGCCCAGGAAGTCCGCTTCGATCTGGGCGGTCAGATCACCCTCGGCCAGGCGGCTGAGGCTGGCGGCCAGCGCCTTGACGACCATCTCCTGTTCGGCCTCGTGGGCGCGGCGCTGCTCGTCGGCCCGACCGCTGGCGACATCGGCTTCCGCCTTCAGGCGCTCGGCGTCGGCGGCCAGCGCCCGCGCCTTCAGTCCGTTATCCTTAAAGATCTGGACGGCCTGGGACATCAAGCCGACCTCGTCGCGACGCCCCTGCCCCGTCACCGCGACGTCCAGATCGCCGCCGGCCAGCCGCGCCATGTCGCCGGCCAGGGCCTTCAGCGGCCGGGTAATCGCCGTGGTCGACATCCAGAGGGCCGCGCCGATCGCGGCCACCACGGCCAGGCCCGAGACGATCAGCAGACTCCACGCCGTCTTGCCGGTGGCGTCGCTGAGGGCGCCGGACTCCTCGACGACGCTGTCGACGCTCCCATCCAGCATCTTGGAATTCAGCGCCGTGTAGTCCGCGACGATCGGAACAGCCCGTTCCAGAGCCGCGCTCGCCTCGGCCTGGCGCCCCTGCTGGACCAGCGCGAGCGCGGTGTCCATGGCGGCCGTGGCGCGCGCCAGCTTGCTTCTCAGCTCCGGAAAGCTGGCCGCCTGGCTGGGCAGGGCCTTCGCCGCCTTCTCCAGATTGTTGGACGCCCCGCTCCGCGCCACCCTGTAGCTCTCGATCGCCTCGGCCGCGTGCGCGGGGTTGGAACCGAGAACACCGAGCGCCGTCGAATAGCTCATCTGGCTGACCGAGCGGTTGGCGCGGGCCAGCGCCACCTGCCCAGGCCCGCGCACGTCGGTCATGACCGAATAGCCGCTGTCGACCTTCACGATCCGCTGGGCGCCATAGCCGGCCATCCCGAGACAGATCACCGCCAGGGCGATCACGAGAATTGAGATCTTCGTGCCGATTTTCAAGTTTTCCAAAGCGCGTACTCAGCCCCCACAGACGCGCCGGCATCGCCTCGGGGTCGAGCCGTCCCGTGCGCGCGATATGCAAAACTGATGTTTTGCATATCGGGTTAATATTCCATTGCCCCTACGTCACGCAGACCCCTCCAAACCCGAAATAGGCCACTCCAACGCGCCCTGCGGCCCGGGCGAGCGAAGGGCCATTTGACTTTCGGCAAGGGCTCAGAACATCGTTCGGCGATGAGACGGAGGTCCGAAGATAGCCAGCGCGAGGACGCGGCCCAGACGCGCGCCCGCCTGGTGGACGCTGGGGTGAAGGTGTTCGCGCGTCACACCTACGAATCGGCCAGCGTCCGCGACATCGCCGCCCAGGCCGGTGTCACCGTCGCCATGGTGGGCTATCACTTCAAGGGCAAGGAAGGCCTCTACCTGGCCGCCGCGGAGCACATCGCCGAGCGGGCGCTGAAGTTGATCGGCCCAGCCCAGGTCAAGGCGCGCGAAGTCCTGGCGAGCGGCGCGGCGGATCGCCCGGCTCTGATCGAAGCGACCGGCGATGTCCTGCGCGCGCTGCTGGAGGCTCGCAGCGAAGACGGCAGCCTGGACTGGGCGCGCATCCTGCTACGAGAGCAGATGCATCCGTCTCGGGCCGTCGACATACTGCACGAGCGGCTGACCGAGCCGTACATGACGGTTCTGGCGGCCTTGCTGGCGGCGCTCGACGGCCGCGCGCCGGAGCGTCGCGACATGATCCGCGCTTTCTCGTTGATGGGGCAGGCGATCATTTTCCGCAACGCGCGCCACGCCTCGATCAAGCTCTTGGGAGGCGAGGAAAGGAGCCAGGCCGATTACGACGAGATGATGCGCCTGATGGAGCGACAACTGCGGGACTGACGCGGCGCGCCGCTCGCCAGCGTCGAGACGAGGCGGCCCTAGCCCAGGACCTGGAGGATACGGGCCAACTGGCGGGGATCGATCGGCTTGGAGAGGATGGGGACGTCGCGCAGATCCGGTCGCACGCCCTGCTCGCCGTAGCCGGTGACGAAGGCGAACGGCACGCCGCGCGAGCGCAGCATCTCGGCGGTCTCGAAAGAGGTCTCTCCGTCGCCCAGGTTCACGTCCAGCAGGGCGAAGTCGAACACCTCGTCCTCCACGGCTCGGACGGCCGCGCGCGCCGAGGCGGCCGGGCCGACAACCCGGTACCCCAGGTCGCCCAACAGGTCCTCGACCAGCATCGCCACGAACAGCTCATCCTCGACGACGAGGATCCGAAGCGGATCAGGCCGCGCCGCTGATGAAACGGTTTGACTGGCCAGTGCGGGCAAGCTCCGCGTCGATCTCGCAGATGACACCCGCCGGTCGGTAGTCGAGAGCGACAGACCCGCCAAGCTCCCGCGCCAACCCGCCGGTGATAAGACGGGTGCCGAAACCCTGACGCGTCGGCTCGGTGACAGGCGGCCCATCGGTTTCCTCCCAGCGCAGTTGCAGTCGCTCGCCAGGCGCGCTCTCGGTCCGCCTCCAGGTCAGGCGCACCTGCCCATCGGGGTGAGAAAGCGCGCCGTACTTGGCGGCGTTGGTCATCAGTTCGTGCAGCGCCATGGACAGAGCCAAGGTCGCCTTCGGCGCCAGCCGCACCACGGGGCCGTCGACGCGGAACCGTTCCACCTCGCCGTGGGCGGCCACCACCGCGTCGACGATGTCGCCCAGATCGGCGCCGTCCCAGCTCTCGCGGGTCAGGATGTCATGCCCTTGCGCCAGCGCCAGAAGACGACAGGTCAGGCTCTCCCGAGCCCCCTCCAGGTCGTCGGCGTTGCGGAGCGTCTGTCCAGCCACGGACTGCACCGTGGCCAAGGTGTTCTTCACCCGGTGGTTCAGCTCGTTGATCATCAGCCGCTGCAGCTCCTCGGCGCGGCGGCGATCGGTGACGTCCCGCATGACGCCGGTGAAGAAGCGGTGCTCGCCGTCGCGCCATTCGGCGATCGACAGCTCCAGGGGAAAGGTCGTCCCGTCGCTACGCCGGCCGCTGACCTCGCGGCCTATGCCGATGATCCGGCGCTCGCCCGTGCCGCGGTAGCGCTCCAGATAGCCGTCGTGCTCGCCGTGATAGGGCTCTGGCATCAGCCGATTGACGTTCTGGCCGATCATGTCGGCCGCCGAATAGCCAAACAGGCGCTCGGCGGCGGGATTGAACGCCTCGATCCGTCCGCGTTCGTCGATGACGACGATGGCGTCGACCGCCGTATCGACGATGGCGCGATAGCGCGCGTCATCGGCGGCGGCGGCGCGCCGTCCAGCGAAAGGTCCAGGGGTAAGCTTACGCGCTCCGGCCATTGTCGGCTCCGCCCTGTTGGTGATTTGGACCCTATCTTGGAAGTCGGCGCCTCGCCAGGGCCTGTCGGACCGTCGGTGACGCTTCCCCCGAGACGGATCGACGCAGACAAGCCGCCAAAAGAAAAGGGAGCCGCTTTCACGGCTCCCTTCACATGGATCGATCCTCGAAGGATCAGCTTTCGTCGGAGCCGGCGGCCGCCGGAGCCGCCTCGCCGGCCTCGAAGCTGCGCGGGGCGCGGCGGCGGCGGGGCTTCTTGACCTCTTCGCCTTCGGCCGAGGCCTCCGGCGCGGGGGCGGAGGCGGGGGCGGGTTCGGCGACCCGTTCGGTCTTGCGGCCGAGGAACGCCGGGGCGTGGCTGACGGCGCCGTCCTGGCCACGCAGCAGGGGCGAGCCCTCGCTGGCCGGGGCCTCGGCGGTCAGGGGCGAGGCTTCCGGCTCGATCACGGCCAGCGGATCGCGCTCGCCGCGCGGCTGCCAGTCGCGATCGCGGCCGCGGCGGCGGCGGCTCTCGCGGAATTCGCCCTGCCCCTCGCCTTGCGGCTGCTCGCCCTCGGCGGCGGGACGGTCGTCGCGCGGACGGTCGTCGCGGGGGCGATCGTCACGCGGGCGATCATCACGGGGACGATCGTCGCGGTCGCGGAAGCGGTCTTCGCGGGGGCGGTCGTCACGGGGGCGGTCGTCGCGAGGACGGTCGTCGCGAGGACGGTCGTCACGGGAACGATCATCACGGGGGCGGTCGTCGCGGTTGCGATCGCGATCGTCGCGGTCGCGCCAGCGGTCGCGGCGGCCTTCGCCGTCGCGGCCGCGGTCGTCGCGCGGACGGTCATCGCGGTTGCGGTCCCGATCCCGGTTGCGATCGCGGTCGCGGCTTTCGAAGCGGTCGCGGCGTTGCTCGCCGCCCTCGCCCTCGGCGCCTTCGCCCTGAGCCTGGCCGTCGGCCGGGGTCTCGCCGACCTCCGGCTCTTCCGGCGGCTCGGCCTCGAAGTCGATCTCGTAGGCGGCGTAGACGTCCTTGCCGACGATGTCCGCGACCGGACGATTCGGCTGGATCGCGCGCAGGACGCGGAAATAATGCTCGGCGTGCTGGAGATAGTTTTCCGCGAGCACCCGGTCGCCGGACGACGAGGCGTCGCGAGCCAGCTGCTGGTACTTCTCGTAGACGCTCTGGGCCGCGCCGCGCACCTTCACGCCTTCCGGACCGTTCGAATCGAACGCGCGGTTAGCGTTGTGCTGCTGAGGCTTGCCGCCGTTGCCGCCGCGATTGTTGCGGCCGCGTTGGCGCTTCATGCCTTTGAAATCTCTCATGTTCTCTTCTGGACCTGTCCGGAGGGTCAGTCTTGAGGCTGGCGCATCCGGCCTTGTTGGTCTCTGGGCGGGTCGAACCCTGTTCGTTTCAGAGACACTGGTTTCCGTAGAGCCCCCGCCCTGCTCTTTGCGGCGCGGCGACCGGCGGACCGGGCGCGCCTGCCGAGGGGGTGTCGCGAGCGCTCGACGCGCTAACTTTTCCCGTCACCCGGCGATCTGGAAGGAGACATGACTCGTCTAACGGTTCACGCCCCGGTTTCCAAGGGATTTTTCACCCCGGTCACCACACGGTCGTGCGTCGACAGATCCTTGACCGTCCGGACACCTTGCGCGCCGGCGGCTTTGAACAGCGCCTCGACCGCCTTGGACTGGTCGTAGCCGATCTCCACCGCGAACATGCCGCCGGGCTTCAGCACCCGCAGGATCTCGGGCGCCAGCAGGCGGTAGGCCTCCAGGCCGTCCTCGCCGCCGTCCAGGGCCAGACGCGGTTCGTGGTCGCGAACCTCCGGCTCCAGGGTCTCGATCACGGCCGAGGGGATGTAGGGCGGGTTGGAGACCACGAGGTCGAAGCTGGCGTCGGCCAGGCCCGCCGTCCAGTCGCCGTGCATCAGGGCCGCGCGGTTGTTCAAATCCAGGTTGGCGGCGTTGTCGCGGGCCACGGCCAGGGCTTCGCTGGAGGCGTCGACGCCCAGCCCCTTGGCCGCCGGCCGCTCGGCCAGCACCGCCAAGAGGATCGTGCCCGAGCCGACGCCCAGATCCAGCATCGAGAACGGCATGGCCTCGGGGAAGGCCTTCAGCACCTCATCGACGATGACCTCGGTCTCGGGACGCGGGGTCAGGACGTTCTTGTTCACCTGCAGCAGGATCTTCCAGAAGCCCTTGCGGCCGATGATGTGGCTGACCGGCTCGCGGCGGGCGCGGCGGGCCAGGAACTCGTCGAGCATCGCGGCCTGCTCGGCGGTGAGCTCGCGATAGGGATCGGTGACGATCTCGGTGCGGGTGACGCCGGCGGCGACCTCCAGCATCAGGCGCGCGTCGATCGACGGCTGATCGATGCCGGCGTCCTTCAGACGATCCTTGGCGGCGGTCCAGGCTTTGACGAGGGTCTGGGTCATGGGCGGGGATTTAGCGCGTCGGCGGCCGGGAGGCGAGGTGTGTTTACGGCTCGGACGAGCTATCTTGGCGGCCCGGAGGATGTCCAATGGATCAACAGGCGAAAGACGCGGTGTACGAGGCGAAGCTGGCTAGGCTTAGAGCGGCGATCCAGGAAGGTCTGGACATCGGGCCGGCCGAAGAGTTTGACCTCGATGCGCTCATCGCCGAAATGCACGCGCTTCATCCCGAGTAAAATCTGCACGTCATCCCGCGACTTGTTCGCGGGACCCATTTGTCCGCCGCATGGGCGGAGCGGGGCGGCTCCTCACGTGTAAGCTGAACCATGGGTCCCGCGCATGAAGCGCGGGATGACGGGGGTTTAATTCACGACCACCCCATCCCCCTCGCCCACCGCGCCGCCGGCCGTCACGGTCAGGTAGATGCCGCAGAACATGTGGCCGTAGTGGTCGAACAGCGCCTTGACGAGGTCGGCGTCGCGCTCGCCCGTGTCGGGATCGACGTGGGTGGCGGCGCAGCGGACGATGGGCTTGAGGACCTGGGCGGTCGCCCCGCCGATCGTCAGCGTCCGGCCGGTCCAGTCGTTCTCGACCCAGGCCGGCCAGCCCTCGACATAGAGGTTGGCGCGGAAGCGAAGGGGATCGAGCTCACGGCCCACGCGCTGGGAAAGGTCGCGGACGCTGGCCAGGTTCACGATGGAGACGAAGCCGGACTTGCTGTCCATGAACCGGTGCGCGCCGGGACCTTCGATGAGCCGGAGGGGCCCCGAGGCGTCCTCGCCCAGAAAGTTCGCCAGCCAGGTCTCGAACGCCGCGCGACCACCCGGATCGCGCAGGTCGCCGGCGAAGTCCGGCTGCCCCTCGGCCTTGGCGGAAAGCACGCCGCTGGCCTCGTCGTAGGCGGTGCGCGCCCGCGCCACGGCCGGGATCTTGGCCAGGACCGTGAACTTCATCTTCGAAAGGTGCGCGGGCGCCGCCGGATCAAAACCGCTGGGCCCATCCTCGACCGCGTAGAGCCGATCGCAGGGAAAGCACGCCCCCGCCTCCAACGTGACCGAGGTCAGCCGCTCGGGCGTGAAGCCCTTGATGGGGTGGCGATAGAGCGAGGCGATCTTGGCGTCCATGGCGCGGCACCATCCGGCCCGACTCGCTCCATGGCAAGGCTTGGCTGGCCCAAGGCTGGCCCCGGGGCTGGAACGGAGCGGCGCGATCGGGGTTGTTGCAGGCTCGGAGGCGCTCCATGCCCGACGCGAAGCCGCGTCCGATCCTGTCCTGGCTGAAGTCGCGGCCCTATCACCTGGCGCCGTGGATCGTGCTGCTGGCCGCCGCGCCGTTCGCCCTGCCCCGCAAGCGGGTGGAGACCGAGCTGGTCGATCCGCCAGGCCTTTCCGAGGACCGGGCGATGCCGCCGCACGAATTCGACGCCGCCGAGCCGCGCCGAGGCCGCGCCGCGCGGCATCCCGCGCGCATCCCCCCGCTGGGCTGGCGCGACATCGTCTGGCGGACCTGGCGCGAGATCACCGTCGACCGACTTCCCGCCGTCGCGGGGGGCGTGACCTTCTACACCCTGCTGGCCTTGTTCCCGGCCATCGGCGCATTCGTCTCGCTGTACGGCCTGTTCGCTGACGTGCGGACGGTCGAGCAGCAGCTGCGCGACATGGCCGGCGTCTTCCCCCCGTCGGTGGTCAAGATCGTCGGCGAGCAGATGCTGCGCCTAGCCAGCCAGGGCGAGGCCAAGCTGGGCGTCGCGTTCGCCTTTTCCCTGCTGCTGTCGATCTGGAGCGCCAACGCCAGCATGCGCGCGCTCTTCGACGGGCTGAACGTCGCCTATGACGAGGAGGAGAAGCGCCACATCGTCCGGCGCACCCTGCTCAGCTACGCCTTCACCGTCTGCGCCCTCGTTTACGCGGCGGCGGTGTCGGCGGTGCTGATCGTCACGCCGTGGCTGCTGAAGGCCGCCCGGCTGTCGGCCCTGGAGGGCTTCTGGGCGCCGATCCGCTGGTTGATCGTGCTGGTCATGACCGCCGCCGCCTTCGCCGTGCTCTACCGCTTCGCCCCCAGCCGGGCGCGAGCCCGCTGGCGCTGGGTCTGGATCGGGGCCGCGACGGCCTCGGCGGGGTGGTTGGTCGGATCGCTGGGCTTTTCGGTCTATGTCAACCAGATCGCCCATTACGACGCGATCTACGGACCGCTGGGCGCGATCATCGCCTTCATGGTCTGGGTCTGGTTCTCGATCATGGCGATCCTGATCGGCGCCGAGCTGAACGCCGAGATCGAGCACCAGACCGCCGTCGACTCCACGACCGGGCCGGAGCGGCCGATGGGCGAGCGCGGCGCGGCCATGGCCGACACGGTTGGCCTGGCCTTCCACCCCTGGGAGTTCATCCGCCGCGAGGCCGGCGCGGTGAAGCGCATGACCGGCGGGGCCTGGCGGAAGGTGCGTCGACGCTAGAGCTGGATCCGGGACGGCTTGATGGCCCGCAGCGCGAACTTGAAGGTCTCGCCGTTGTCCTGGCTGAAGGCCAGGTCGTAGTCGGCCTGGTAGATGGCGCGATAGTCGGTCAGCGCGGTGATCCCGATCTGGGCGTATTGCGGCTGCTGCAGGAAGATCAGGGTCTCGGGCTGGATGACCCGCGTGTGGCCCGGATCGCCCCACGCCCAGCGCGAGGTCACGGACGGACAGGTGGCGCACAGCAGGCCGTCTGGCTTCAGGATGCGCCAGAACTCGCTGAACTGGGCGAAGAAGAACCGCCAGTCGCCCTGCTGGCCGGTATGCTCCAGCACCTCGTAGGCGTGGATCTCGTCGAATTGGTCGTCGGCGAACGGATAGGGCAGCACATTGAGGTCGTGGACGACGTCGGCGCCGGCGTTGGGATCGATGTCGAGCGTGGTCAACTCGGTCCAGTCGGGGCTGGACATGGATCCCACGCGCTTGTCACGGCGATTGCCGCAGCCGATCAGAAGCTCCGGCATCGTTTCCCCCAACGCCATCGAACACAGATCGCGAGGCTAGACGATTCTCGCGTGGCTTGGCTTGTCCCGCGCGCGCCGGCTACAAATCGCGTCATGTCGCCCGCCCTTGTCCCCGCCCTCGCCCCCGTCCAAGACGCCGAACTCGCCGACATCGTCGCCCTGGTGAACTCGGCCTATCGCGGCGCGCTGGCGACCCGGGGCTGGACCAGCGAGAGCGATCTTCTGGGCGGCCAGCGCACGGACGAGGAGACCCTGCGCGCCGATCTAGCCGCCAAGCCGGGCGCGGCGATCCTGACCTTCCGCGACGGCCCCGAGGACAAGCCCCACGCCTGCGCCTGGGTCGAGCCCACCGACGGCGAGGCGTGGTACGTTGGCATGGTCACCGTCTCGCCGCTCCGCCAGGACGGCGGCCTGGGTCGCGCCATGCTCGAGGCCTGCGAGGCCCATGCCAAGGCGCGCGGCGGCCGGCGGATGCGGATGACCGTCATCTCGGTGCGCGACACGCTGATCGCCTGGTACCAGCGCCGCGGCTACCAGCTGACAGGCGAGACCCAGCCCTTCCCCTATGGCGACGAGCGCTTCGGCCAGCCCCAGCGCGACGACCTGGCGTTCGTGGTGCTGGAGAAGACGCTCTAAAGCCCCGCATTACCGAAGCTTAAGTAGCCCCTCGCCGCGCGGCGCCGTCACATGTCGACGCTTTCCGCCGAGGGGTTTTCCATGTCATTCCCACACCGCGCCGCCGCCAGCGTCGCGCTCGCCGTCGCGCTCGTCGCGTCGGCCGCTAGCTCCGCCGCCTGGGTCGCGCCGACGCCTGTGTCGGTTGGCCAGGCCCTGGCGCGGTTCGACAAGCTCAAGCCGGCCACGCATCGCTATCTGCGCTATCGCCAGATGGGCGACACCATCACCCCCCTGGACGTCTGGACGCGCGAGATCCGCATCGAGCCCGACGCGGCCGGGGTCAAGCGCCTGCATATCGTCCAGCACTGGGACGGGTCGACGCCGGGGACGGTCAAGACCCTCGACTCCTGGTTCGAGCTCGGGACCTTCCGCCCGTTCAGCCACCAGCGCAGCACCACGGGTAAGGACGGCCAGACCAAGATCGAGGGCTTCGACTTCAAGCCCGACCGGATCGTCGGCCTCAAGGACCTGCCCGGCAACGCCCAGGCCGCCTACGACATGGCCTCGCCCCAGCCGGCCTTCAATTTCGAGACCGACATGGAGACGCTGCAAGCCCTGCCGCTGGCGGCGGGATACGAGGCGGAGATCGTCTTCCACCATCCGGGCGGCGAGGCGCCCGCGCCCTACCGCTTCAAGGTGACGGGCTCGGAGACCCTGACCAGCTCGGCGGGTGGCAAGGTCGACTGCTGGGTGGTGACCACCGACTACAATCACCCCGAATGGGCGCCGGCCCGCTTCTGGCTGGCCAAGGACAGCCAGGTGGTGGTCAAGGTCGTCTCGCCCGCGCCGGACGGGTCGATCTGGGTGAAGACGCTGCTCTGGTAAGGGCGATAGCCGCGCCCCCTCCGTCACGATGCGTATCCGCATCGCGCCACCTCCCCCGCTTCGCGAGGGAGGAGGAAGCTCCTCCTCACCCGTAGCGCAGCGTGCGGGGGAGGTGGCGCGGCGCCGATAGGCGACGTGACGGAGGGGGCGCTTCCCCGCCTCAGATCACCGCCCGCGACCGCTCGCCGACCTCGCTGGACAGCGCGCCGGCCACGATCTCCAGGCCCTGACGCAGCCTCGCGCGGTCGGGCGTCGCGCCCAGGCAGACGCGGACGCCGGTGACGAGGCCGGGCGTGACGATCGGGGCGTCGGGCGGGGTGACCTCGGCGCCGCCGCGCAGGGCGCGGCCGGCCAGGCGCTCGGCCTCCAGCTCGCTCATCGGCAGCCAGACGTGCGGGGCGCTGTCCGAGCGCGGCGGCTCGATCGCGGGTCCCAGGATTTCCCGCGCCAGGGACAGGCGCGCGGCCGCTTCCTCGCGCACCTCGGCGACGATCTGGTCGGCCGCGCCGTCCTCGATCCACTGGGTCGCGACCAGGCCGCCAAAGCCCGAGGGCGCGTAGGTCAGAGCCCGCACCGCCTCCAGCACCCGCTCGAACGCGGCCTGGTCGGGCGCCACGAGAAAGCCCCCGCGCAGGCCCGGCCCCAGGGTCTTGGAGACGCCCGAAACGTGAAAGGTCCGCTCCGGCGCCAGCAGGGCCAGCGGCGGCGGCGCGTCGGGGGCGTAGGCGCCGTAGATATCGTCCTCGATGATCGTCAGGTCGAGGCGACGGGCGACGGCGGCGATCGCCTCCCGCCGCGACACGCTCATGACCCGGCCCGTGGGGTTCTGCAGCGTGGGAATGACCGACAGCACCCGCGCGCCGGTCGCCTTGGCGGCGGCCTCCAGGGCGTCAGGCGCCAAGCCTTCCTCGTCCAGCGCCACGCCCTGAAGCCGCAGGCCCATATGGGCCGCCAGCGCCTTGACGCCATTGTAGGTCGAGGCCTCGCACAGCACGGTGTCGCCGGCCCGGGCGACCGCGCCCATGGCCAGGGCCAGGCCTTGCTGGGCGCCATTGCAGCAGACCAGCCGCGACCACTCGGCGCCCTCGTAGCCCCCGAAGCGTTGGAGCCATAGCGCCCCCGCCCGTCGCTGGGCCTCGTGCCCAGCCGCCGGGGCGTAGGCGAGATGCTCCAACAGGTCCGGCCGGCGGCGAAGCCGCGCCAGGGCCTCGGCGATGCGGCTGGCGGCGGGTCCGGCCGGCGCGATGTTCTGGGCCAGGTTGATCGGCCCCTCGCGCGTCGGCGCGCGGTGATCGGCCGGCGCGTTGACGAAGCTGCCGCGGCCGACATGGGCGCTGACCAGCCCCGCCTTCTCGGCCTCGACATAGGCCCGGGTGACGGTGCCGAGGCCAATCCCCAGGCGGTAGGCCAGGTCCCGTTGCGGCGGCAGCCGCGCCCCCGCCGCCAGCGCGCCGGACACGATATCGGCCCGCAGCGCCGAAACCAGCCGCTCATAGAGCGGGCCCTCGCCGTCGGGAATGCGGGGCGTCCAAGCCGAAACCACGCGAAGCCTCCGTTATTGTCATGATGACAATATGCAATTTGACTCCCGATACAATGGAAATCATCACGGTGACATTCTATCCTCCAAGGTCGAGACAAAGAGGTCACGATGACTCTGGAATTGCTACTCGCCTACGTCCTGTTCTGCTTCGCCACGGCCGGCACGCCGGGCCCGAACAACATGATGTTGCTAGCCTCGGGCGCGAACTTCGGCTTCCGCCGCACGGTGCTGCACATCCTGGGGATCAGCTGCGGCCTGGGCTTCATGGTGCTGTGCATGGGCTTTGGGCTGGGCGGCGTGTTCAAGGCCTTCCCCGTGCTGCACGAGATCCTGCGCTGGGTCGGGGCGGCCTACATGCTGTGGCTGGCCTGGAAGATCGGGACTTCCCACACCATCAGCGATCGCGAGGCCGCCAGCCGGCCGATGACCTTCCTGCAGGCCGCCGCCTTCCAGTGGGTCAATCCGAAAGCCTGGGCCATGGCCCTGGGCGCGGTGACGACCTACGCGCCCGAGGGCGGCTCGTGGACGATCGTGCCGCTTCTGGCCGGGACCTTCATGCTGGTCGGCGCG
Organism: Caulobacter segnis; assembly: GCF_031454995.1. Classification (GTDB taxonomy): domain Bacteria; phylum Pseudomonadota; class Alphaproteobacteria; order Caulobacterales; family Caulobacteraceae; genus Caulobacter; species Caulobacter segnis_E. The sequence continues at coordinate 317,213 of NZ_JAVDRV010000001.1, forward strand.
CCGTGCAGCGCGGCCTGGGCGGGGTTTGGCCAGGGGCTTCGCCCCTTCCTGGACCGCCCCGCGGTCCTGCGGACCTTCAACGTGACCATGGCGGTGCTGCTGGTGATCTCGCTGCTCCCGATGGTCCTCGACCATGGCAAGCCGCCGGCGTTCATGGCGCAAGACCTGCCGATCGCCGCGCCGCCGATCGTCGTGACGCCCTGGCGGGGCTGAGGCTCGACGCCAAAAGAAAAGGGCCGGCCCCTTTCGGAGCCGGCCCTCTGACTAACGACCCGAAGGTCGGCGGTCCTTAGTACTCGAAGCGCACGCCCACCTTGAACGTCCGGCCGATCAGGCCGGCGTAGTGCCAGGTGGTCAGGAAGTTCGGGCTGGACCCGTAGGCGCCCGGCGCGATCGGAGCCTTCTTGTCGAACACGTTGCCCACGTTGGCGTACAGTTGCACGCCGTCCTTGATCTGGGCCGTCGCGTTCATGTCGACGTTGATGAAGCTCTTGATCTTGCAGAACTTGTTGGCGGCGTCCGGGCTGCCCGAGCCACCGTACGGGTTGCCCGGAACGCATTCCGTGCTGCCGTTGGTGTCCGCGGCGACCGACTTGATGCTGCCGACATAGTAGGCCGTGGCCGACAGCGTGTACTTGTCGCCGAAGGCCAGGGTGTTCTGCCAGTTGCCCTTCCAGTCGGGCGTGCCGTTGCCCGACGACAGGTCGTACGGACCCAGCGTGCCAGCGTACTTCTGCACGCCGTCCGCAGTGTGCAGGTCGTACTTCAGGACGTGCGTCACTTCCAGGCGGCTGGTCCAACGGATGTCGCCCGGCAGGTTGAAGCGGCCCGTGGCCGAAACGTCGACGCCCGAGGTCTTCGAGTAGTCGGCGTTCACGTACGGGACGTTGATGATCAGCACGCGCGGCAGGGCGGTCGGGAACAGCGGATCGACGGCGTCGGTCACGTTGCACGAATAGCCCGCGCCCACGGCGGCGACGGCGGCGCAGGCGTCAGCCAGCGTCGTCTTGCTGTAGTAGGCCTTGACCGCGTCGCTGATCTTCGGACCGGACACGATCAGGTCCGACTTTTTGACGTCGTAGTAGTCGACCGTCAGGCTCAGCCAGCGGGTCGGCTCATAGATCGTGCCCAGCGTGAAGCTGCGCGACTTCTCCGGCTTCAGGTCCGGGTTGCCGACGACGCCGCGCCCCAGGCTGTAGGACTGCGAGTACGGGTTGGTCGGACCGCCATGCAGATTCTGGAAGGCGGCCGGCGGGGTCGTGGACACGAAGCCGGCGTACTGCGAACGCGGGCCCGATTCAGCGAAGGTCGGCGCGCGGAAGCCCTTGGAGTAGGTGCCGCGGAAGGCCAGTTGCTTGATCGGCGTGAACTTCGCGCCGAACTTCGGCGAGAAGTTGTTGAAGCCTTCCGAGTAGTCGTCGTAGCGGCCCGACACGTTCAGCTCGAGGCTGTCGAGGACCGGCGCGGCGACTTCGAAGAAGGCGGCCTTGACCGTGTGCTTGCCGAACGCCGAGGCGGTCGACAGGCCGTAGGTGTCCAGACGGGCGTTCTGGTTGTTGTTTTCCAGAACTTCCTTACGCGCTTGGGCGCCAACGGCCAGCATCATGTCGCCGCCCGGCAGGGCCCACAGACGCTTGGTGATCGAGGCGTCGATCGACATCAGCGACGAGTGCGACGGCGTCACCTTGTCCGGCGAGATCGCGTTGCGGACGGCGGCGCTGTTCTGCGACGGATCGACGAAGTTGTACGAGCCCGTGTTGATCGCGTTGGTCAGGGCCGCGATGTTCAGCAGGCCGTGTTGCGTCAGACGCAGGTTGTCGCGGGCGCCGACGGCTTCGACGCGCCAGTGCCAGTCGTCGCCGACCGAGCCGTTGAAGCCCATCGTGCCGCGGATGACTTCGTTGTCGCGCTCGCTGCCGGCCGGGATGTCGCCGAACAGGTAGTAGAGACGCGCGGCGCCGTTGGCCGGATCGGCGGCGAAGGCGGCCGCGTAGGGGTTGTTCGGGTTCAGGCGACGATCGACGGCGGTCGAGCAGTTCGTGCCGCTCGAGCAGACGTAGACCGGCAGGACGATCCCCGGGTTCGACGAGGCCAGCGACGGCGCGCCACCGAAGGGCTGGGTCGCGCGGACCGCCGAGGGCAAGCCCTTGATGCTGACATAGCTCTTCGAATAGCTGCCGGTCGCGTAGCCTTCGACGTTCTCGTTCAGGCGGAAGCTCAGGCGACCGTTAAAGGCGTAGCGCTTCTGCTTCGGCGCGATCTGGCGATAGGTGTCGACCAGGTCCCACTTACAGCCGACGCCACGATTGGTCAGGTTGGTCGAGGTGTACGAGCCGTTGGCGCAGTTCGAGTTCAGCGTGGTGTAGTTGTAGTAGTTTTGCGTCTTGCCCGCGCTGTCGACATAAGTGCCGCTCGCGATCAGCGCAGCGCCGCCCGCCAGCGGATTGTTCAGATCGCTCTGGGTCGTGCGGACGACCACGGCGTTCGGGGTGGCGGTGGTCAGCGAGCTGTCGGCGCTGTTGCCGTCCAGGCCACCGATCGAGCTCAGGTCCTGGGTGTTGTACGGGAAGCCGCGGCTGTGGTTGGTGACCCGGCCGTTCGTCTGATACTCGGCGTTCACATAGACGTTCCAGCCGGTCTCGGCGTAGTCGCCATAGCCCAGCGTGATGTCCGCGCGGCGGTGTTCGGCGTCGCCACGGTCGCTCTCGCCGGCTTCCATGCTGCCCTTCACGCCGACGAATTGCTTCTTCAGCTTCAGGTTCACCACGCCGCCGATGGCGTCGGCGCCGTACGACGACGACGCGCCGTCCTTCAGCACTTCGATCCGGTCGATCAGGCTGAACGGGATGGAGTTCAGGTCGACGTAGGCGTTGTGACCGTCATCGTTCAGCGGGAAGTTGGTCGAGCGCAGGCCGTCGACCAGAACCAGGGTCGAGGACACGCCCAGGCCGCGCAGCGACACGGCCGAACCACCGGCCGAGAAGCCGCTCTGGAAGCCGGTGCCGATCGAGCCAGCGCCGTCGGCCGAGATCGAGCGGATGGCGTCGGCGGCGGTGGCGATGCCCGCGCGCTCGAGGCTTTCCGAGGTCAGCACGGTGACCGGCGACGGGGTCTCGGTGTCGGTGCGGCGGAACAGCGAGCCGGTGACGACGATCTCTTCGACTTGCGTCTGGTCGCTGGCGGGCGCGGTCTGCGCGGCGGCCTGGCCGGCGAAGACCATCGTCGCGGCGGTGCAGATCATGGATGACGCGAGCAAGCGCATCCTGACAGACTTCGTTTTCACGGTGATAAACTCCCCTACATAGCGGCGCGCGACAAAAAATGATCGCACCCCGAACCCCTCTTCGAGTTCGAAGTCAGGGAGCTACGAAGCCAATCCATCCACGGTCAACGAACATTGATGTAAAGAAATAAACTCCAATCTGACTGTCGCATTATAGCCACATCATTACATTCGCGTAACGTCGTTACGCTTACAGCATAAATGAATATTGCTCCAACTCTTCAGAGATTATCCTCAAATCCATCGGCGGCGGCCCGGCCGTAAATCGATAGAGTTTGAACGAACCGACATCTGTACATTTAAAATTGCACGACAAGTCCAAGATAAATCTTTCTCCCATCCCGCCGAAGCGCGATCGCTACTTCACATTGCGGATAGGAAAGGATCAAATCTGGCCCTCACACAGCCAAATCGAGCAATCTTCGTGCCGATACCCGACAGACTTGGGGACGTCGTTCGCGCGCCTGTCACATCGGGCTCGACCGTTTGCATTTTCCGCGTGAAGCGCTATATGTCACTCGTCAGTTATGCTCAATTTCAGCATAACTCCGACGTCGGAGGCCTGGAAAAGGTCCCGGCGTTTTTTGAGGCCCTGGAAATGCTCACTTTGAGCATAACGGAGGATCAGATGGCCGACGGGTTCACGGCTCCGCTGGAGTTCACCGCCGAGATCGAGGCCGAGACCTCGCCGATCTGGGACAAGGTCAAGCACCACGTCACGCCGCTGGAATGGCGGACGCAGGCGCCGCTGATCGCCGAGATCAATCGGCTGAAGCGCGAGAAGAACGCCGCCATCCTGGCCCACAACTACATGACGCCGGACATCTTCCACGGCGTGGGCGACTTCGTGGGCGACAGCCTGGCCCTGGCCAAGGAGGCCGCCAAGAGCGACGCCCAGATCATCGTCCAGGCCGGCGTCCACTTCATGGCCGAGACCAGCAAGGTCCTTTCGCCCCAGAAGAAGATCCTGATCCCCGACCTGAAGGCCGGCTGCAGCCTCGCCTCCTCGATCACGGGCGCGGATGTGCGGCTGATCAAGCAGCGCTATCCCGGCGTGCCGGTGGTGACCTATGTCAACACCACCGCCGACGTGAAGGCCGAGACCGACATCTGCTGCACCAGCGCCAACGCCGTGCAGGTGGTGGAGTGGGCCGCCAAGGAATGGGGGACCGACAAGGTCATCCTGATCCCCGACGAGTTCCTGGCTCGCAACGTCGCGCGCCAGACGAACGTCAAGATCATCGCCTGGGCCGGCCACTGCGAAGTGCACAAGCGCTTCACCGCCCAGGACATCGCCGACATGCGCGCGGCCTGGCCGAACGCCGAGGTCTTGGCCCACCCCGAGTGCCCGGCCGAGATCCTGGAAGCGGCCGACTTCGCCGGCTCGACGGCGGCGATGAACGACTATGTGGCGGCCAGGAAGCCGGCCCAGGTGGTGCTGATCACCGAGTGCTCGATGGCCAGCAACGTCCAGGCCGAGAGCCCGGCGACCCAGTTCATCGGCCCCTGCAACATGTGCCCGCACATGAAGCGGATCACCCTGCAAAACATCCACGACGCGCTCGTTTACGAGCAGTTCGAGGTGACGGTCGACGCCGATGTGATCGACCGGGCGCGCCTGGCCGTTCAGCGGATGATCGACCTGCCGCCGCCGGTGACGCCCGCGCGTTACGACCTCGTGAAGGCCCGGCATCACGTGGATGTCGAGCTGATCTAAAGCCCCCTTCCCCTCGATGGGGGAAGGGTTGGGGATGGGGGTGACGCGGCCGGCCCGCTTCACCGCCCTCTCCGGACTTTCTCGATGAGGCTGAACCGTCGCGTTCACCCCATCCCCGGCCCTTCCCCATCAAGGGGAAGGGAGTGGAGCGCAGAATGACCACGCGTTTGGATTTCGACGGCCCGATCATCCTCGGCGCGGGCCTGGCTGGTCTCTCGGCCGCCCTGGCCGCCGGCAAAGCCCTCGTCCTGTCGCCGACGCCGCTGGCGACCGGCTGCTCCAGCGCCTGGGCGCAGGGCGGCATGGCCGCGGCGCTGTCGGGTGAGGACACCCCGGAGCTCCACGCCGCCGACACCGTCGCCGCCGGCGCCGGGCTCTGCGATCCGGACGCCGTCGCCCTGCTGACCCGCGAAGGCCCGCAAGCCGTCCGCGATCTGGCCGCCCTGGGCGCGCCATTCGACCGCAAGCCGGACAACGCCTTCGTCCTGAGCCTCGAAGCGGCCCACTCCAAGGCCCGTGTCGCCCGCGTGGGCGGCGACGGCGCGGGCGCGGCGATCATGGCGGCGGTGATCGCCAAGGTTCGCGCGACGCCCTCGATCGAGATCCGCGAGAACGCCCGCGCCCGCCGGCTGCTGCAGGACGCCAGCGGCCGCGTGGTCGGCGTCCTGGCCGAGATCGACGGCGCCCTGGTCGAGATCCGCGGCCCCGCGGTGATCCTGGCCACCGGCGGCGTCGGCGGCCTCTACGCGGTCACCACCACCCCGGCCGAGGTGCGCGGCGAGGGCCTGGGCCTCGCCGCCCTGGCCGGCGCGACGATCGCCGACCCCGAGTTCGTGCAATTCCACCCCACGGCCATCGACATTGGCCGCGATCCCGCGCCGCTGGCCACCGAGGCCTTGCGCGGCGAAGGCTCGATCCTGCGAAGCCAGGACGGCCGCGCCTTCATGGCCGACTACCACCCGGCCAAGGAGCTGGCGCCGCGCGACGTCGTCGCCCGCGCCATCCACGCCGAACGCATCGCCGGTCGCGGAGCGTTCCTGGACGCTACGGAGGCCGTCGGCGACCACTTCCCGCGGGAATTCCCGGCCGTGTTCGAGGCCTGCCAAAGCGCGGGGATCGATCCGCGCCGCGAGATGATCCCTGTTGTCCCGGCCGTGCATTACCACATGGGCGGGGTCGCTACCGACCTCGACGGCCGCGCCAGCCTGCCGGGCCTCTACGCCGCCGGCGAGTGCGCCTCGACCGGGGTGCAGGGCGCCAACCGCCTGGCTTCCAACAGCCTGCTGGAGGCGGCCGTGTTCGGCGCCCGCGCCGGACGCGCGGCGGCCAGCGAGGGAACCCATGGGGGCGAGCCGGTCAGCCTCGAGCCCCTGCCCGACCTGCCCGACGCCGCGCTTCAGATCCTGCGCAAGGCCATGAGCCGCGACGCCGGGGTGATCCGGGACGCCGCGGGCCTCGCGCGCCTGCTGGAACAGGTCGAGGCGCTGGAGCCGGCCTATGGCCCCTGTCCCACGGTCGTCGCCGCGCGCCTGATCGTCGAGGCGGCCCTGGCCCGCCAGGAAAGCCGGGGCGGCCACTATCGCGCCGACTTCCCCGCGACGGCCGAACCCGTCCGCACCTTCGTGACCTTGGAGAACGCGGACGCCGCCGTCCGCTACGCCGCCGAATGAGCATCGTTCCTCTGGACGACATCCTCGTCCGCCCGATCGTCGACCACGCCCTGGCCGAGGACCTGGGCCGCGCCGGCGACATCACCGGCCAGGCCTGCATCGACCCGGACGCCCGCCTGTCGGTGGTCTGGGCCAGCCGGCAGGATGGGAGGGTTTCCGGTCTTTCCTGCGCGCGTCTGTCCCTGGCCGCCCTCGATCCCACCGCGACCTTCGAGGTCGTGACGCCCGACGGCCACGACGCCGCGCCGGGCGCGATCCTGGCCCGCGCCGAGGGGAACGCCCGCGCCGTGCTGGCCGCCGAGCGCACGGGGCTGAACCTGCTGGGCCGCCTCTCGGGCATCGCCACCCTGACGCGGTCCTATGTCCGCCTGGTCGAGGGCACGGGCGCGACCATCGTCGACACCCGCAAGACGACGCCCGGCCTGCGCGCGCTGGAAAAGTACGCCGTCCGCTGCGGCGGCGGGGTCAACCACCGCTTCGGCCTGGATGACGCGATCCTGATCAAGGACAACCACGTCGCCGCGTGCGGCGGGGTGGGCGAAGCCGTCAGGCGCGCCCGCGCCCACGCCGGGCACTTGGTCAAGGTCGAGGTCGAGGTCGATGGCCTGGACCAGCTGGAAGAGGCGCTGAAGCACGGCCCCGACGTGGTCATGCTGGACAATTTCAGTCTCGACGACCTGAAGACCGCCGTCCGCCTCGCCAAGGGCCGGGCGGTGCTGGAGGCTTCCGGCGGCGTGAACCTGACCACCGTCCGCGCGATCGCCGAGACGGGCGTGGACGTGATCAGCGTCGGTGCGCTGACGCACTCGGCGCCAGTGCTGGATATCGGGCTGGACGCGGTCTAGATGCTCCCCCGCGATGCGGGGGAGCTGTCACGGAGTGACTGAGGGGGCGAGCTGGAGACTTGCCGCGCTAGCCCCCTCCGGCCCTCCGGGCCACCTCCCCCGCATCGGGGGGGAGGAATTGAGGCCCTAGAACAGCTTCATCAACTCCCGCACCACCATCCCCGCCAGCACGCCCGTGGACACCGCGAACAGCAGGAACCGCAGCGCCACCAGGTTGATGCTGACCTGCACCAGGCTGTGCAGCACGCGCAGGCCGACATAGACCCAGGCTAGGTGAACGGCCATGCCGTCGGCGTGGCCGGCGACCTGGATGGCCAGCGCCGCCGCGTAGAAGATCGTCGGCTGCTCCATCAGGTGATTGTAGTTGTCGGCCGCCTGCCGCGCCGCGTCCGGCAGCTTGTCCAGCGAGCCCGGAAACCGCGCGTCCTGCGGCTTGATCCCCGCCTTCTGCATGGCCGGGATCCGTTGGACGTACATCCAGACCCAAATCACCAGCGTCCAGGCCACCAGCGCCATCACCGGCGCGATCATCGAGTTCATCGCGAAGTCCTCCCCGCTCGGCGTCTAGCGCGCCAAAGCGGGGAGGTTATTCAAAGAACGACGTTACTTAAAGATATCCGCTAGGTCAGGCCGCGTTCCGGACGGCGTGCGCCCTTTCGAGCACGAAGGCCGACATCATCTCGTTCATGCCCCGCGCCTCGCGCGCCAGGGTGTTGGCCGCCGCGGTGGCTTCCTCGACCATGGCCGCGTTCTGCTGGGTCACGTTGTCCAGTTCGGTGATCGCCTCGGTCACCTGACCCAGACTGACCGACTGCTCGCGAGACGAGGCGGCGATCTCGTGGATGCGCTCGACCAGCGAGCCGACCCGATCGACGATCTCCTCGAGCGCCTCGCCTGAGGCCATCGACTTCTCGACGCCGTTCTGGACCTGGCTGTTGCTGTCGTTGATCAGCGCCTTGATCTCCCGCGCGGCCTCGGCCGAGCGTTGGGCCAAGGCGCGGACTTCCTGGGCGACCACGGCGAAGCCCTTGCCGCTTTCGCCCGCCCGGGCGGCCTCGACCCCAGCGTTCAGCGCCAGCAAGTTGGTCTGGAAGGCGATCTCGTCGATGACGCCGATGATCTTGCCGATCTCGTTGGCCGACCGCTCGATGCCCGACACCGCCTCGGACGTCTCCTGGACGATGTCGCGGGCCTTGGTGGCGACGCCGCGCATCTCGCCAAGATAGTCGCGGACCGAGCCGGCGGCGGCGGCGGCGGTCGTCACCGACTGGCTGACCTCGTGCAGGGCGGCGGCGGCTTCTTCCAGCGACGCGGCCTGGAGCTCGGTGCGACGCGCCAAGTCGTCGGCGGCCGACCGGATCTCGCCGGACGCCGATCCGACGCCGCCCGAGACCGCGATCAGGCTGGTCATGGTGGCGCCGAGGGTCTCGGCGGCCGCGTTGAAATCGGACTGCAAGGGACGGAAGGCTTCCGGCACGGCGCCGTCCACGCGCGTCGTCAGGTCGCCTTGAGCCAGGCGCTTGAGCGCGCCGCCGAAGGCGCTGTTGACCGCCGCCTCGCTGGCCGCCTGGGCCTGCAGGCGCGCGCGCTCCATGGCTTCGGCCGCCTCCGCCCGCTCGCGCTCGCGCTGGGCCTCGCCCTCGCGCCGAGCGCGCTCGTTGGCTTGGAACACCGTGAGGGTCGAGGCCATGGCCGCGAACTCGTCACGACGTGTCTTGCCAGGAATTTCGATGTCGATGTCGCCGTCGGCCAGCTTGCGCATCGCGCCCGTCTGCTCGGCCAGCGGTCTGAGAATGCTGGCGCAGACCCGGCCGCAGACGAACAGGACCACCGCGCCGCCCGCCAGGGTAAAGCCGATCGCCACCATCAGGCTGGTCAGCGCGTGCCGCGCCGCCTCGGAGGCCATGGCCCGCAGCGACTGGTTCTCCAACTTCAGGATCTCGCCGTACTGGACGATGCGCGCGGTGGCCGCGTCGAACCACTCCGGCCCCGTCACCGGCGCCTTGACGCCGTCGCGGACGGCGGCCAGCGCCTGGGCGCGCATCGCGATCACCTTGGCGCCGACCGGGCTGGCCTCCACGGCCTTGATCTGCTCGCAGACCGACGCCCGCTCGCGGCAGGCGTCGCCGATCCAGCCCTTCTGCTCGCCTTCGAGCGCCCGCATCTTGGCCAGGATATCGGCCGAGAACGCCTCGCCCGCGAAGCCCGCCGAGCCCGCCGCCCGCTCCTGACCCGCGGCTTCCTTGCTGCGCATCAGCGCGGAGTAGGCGTTGACCGCCTCCACCGTCTCGTGGCCCAGGTTGGAGACCTCGATCTCTTCCGCGGCGCTGATCAGGCCGTCGATGGCGCGGGTGTATTCCCCGACCACCTCCGCGCGATCGCTCCCCACGGCGTCGGCCTTCGCGCGCAGGGCTTTCACGCCCTCGACCCGGCTCCAGACCTTGTCGAGCGCCAGCTCCATCCCGCCGCTGTGGTCGCCCGCGTCGCGAATGTGGGCCAGGGCGACAACGGCGGCGTCCGCGGCGGCGCGGGCCTTGGTCACCTTGTCCACGAACACCGAGCGATCGGACGCGCCCATCATGCCGGAGGTCACGCCGCGCTCGACCTGCAGCGCGTCGACGGTCGCGCTGATCGGCCCCGCGGCCGCGATGGAGCCGGCCGCCGCGCTGGCCGAGCGGTACCGGCCCGCGAGCCCGACGCAAATACTGACGCTTAGAGCGGACAACACGAGAAGCGGCACGATGACGGCCGCGAGCATGCGATGCTTGATCAGCACTTTCGCCCCCCTTGGAAACCTGGCGGATGTGTGAGGGGGTAACGCTAACAGGCAGGCCGCCACGAAATGGTAAAACCACAGCGGTAGCGACCGATTGCCGCACGCCAAATACTTGTACGCGCGCCACCAGGATAGCGGGCAGTGCTCGCAAGAACACTACCCTATGGGCTCATCCTTAATTGGCGTGTTACGGACGCCGAAATGTCTCCCCATGAGGAAAGGCGGGCGGCGGACTTTACTGGCCTATAACGCAAGACGCCGCCGCTCATTACTTGGATGACGGCCAAGATCGAAGCGGTGGAACTGATAATCATTCCGAGTTTCTACGCTCGGCAAGGCGCCGACGGGCGCGAGAAACCGCTATTTTCCGCGATCCCTAAACGCGTCCGCCGGATAGACCCCCAGGATCTCGAACTTCTCCGAGAAGAACTTCAGTTCATCCAGGGCCAGGGCCAGGCTGCGATCCTCGGGCCGACCGTCGACCTCGGCGTAGAAGAAGGTGGCCGTGAAGTTGCCGCCCTCCATGTAGCTTTCCAGCTTGGTCATGTTGACGCCGTTGGTCGCGAAGCCGCCCAGCGCCTTGTAGAGCGCCGCCGGCAGGTTGCGGACGCGGAACACGAAGCTGGTCACGCAGCGGTGCGTGAACGCCGGGGCCGGCGGGTTCGCGTCGGCCGTCATCACCAGGAAGCGGGTGGTGTTGTGGCGCTCGTCCTCGATGTCGCGGGCCAGGATGTCCAGGCCGTAGATCTCGGCCGCCAGGGCCGGGGCGACCGCGCCGCGCGTCGGGTCGGGCTTGGCCGCCAGGTCCTTGGCCGCGCCGGCCGTGTCGCCCGCGGCCTCGGTGGCGACGCCCAGCTTCTTCAGGCTGTTGCGGCACTGGGACAGCGCGATCGGCATCGAGGCCACGGTCTTGATGTCGGCCAGCTTGACGCCCTTGTTGGCCATCAGCTGGAAGCGGATCGGCTTGAAGCGCTCGCCGATGATCTTCAGGCCCGAGGCCGGCAGCAGGTGGTGGACGTCGGCGACCCGCCCGGCGATCGAGTTCTCGATCGGGATCATGCCCAGCGCGGCGACGCCGGTCTTGATCGCCTCGAACGCCTCCTCGAACGTCTTGCAGGGATAGGCCTCGTAGTCCGGGAAGTAGGTCCGGCACGCCTCGTGGCTGTTGGCGCCGAGTTCGCCCTGGAAGGCGATCTTCTTGAGGATGCTCATGGGTTACTTTCCGGCGGCCGCGCGGGCCGCCTCGAGGTCGGAGGGATTGTCGACGGAGATCGGAGCGGTCTTGGCCACCGCCGCGCGAATGGTCAGGCCCAGCTCCATGGCGCGCAGCTGCTCCAGCTTCTCGCGCTTTTCCAAGGGCGACGGCGCGGCGGCGTTGAACGCCTCCAGCGCCTCGCGCCGATAGCCGTAGATGCCGATGTGGCGCCAGACCGGGCCGTCTCCATAGAGGGTCGAGCGGGTGAAATAGAGCGCGCGGCCGCTTTGGCCGTCGTCTTCCATGGTCAGGACGGCCTTGACGACGTCCGGATTGCTCCGGTCGGAGGGCGAGGATTCCGGGGCCACGACGGTGGCGATATCGGCGTCGCCAAACTCCTTAAGTATTCGCGCGCAGTCCGACAGCACGACCGGATCGACGAACGGCATGTCGCCTTGCAGATTGATCACCACGTCGTGCTCGAACCCCGGATCGAGTTCGGCGAGCGCGGCCAGGATGCGGTCCGAGCCGGACGGCAGGTCGGGATCGGTCAAAACCGCCGTCCCGCCAGCCTTTTGAACGGCCTCGACGATTTCGGGATCGCCCGCGGCCACGGCCACGGGACCAATCGCCGCGGCCCGGGCCTGGTTCAGCACCCGGACGATCATCGGCAGCCCGCCGATATCGGCCAGCGGCTTGCCCGGAAGACGGGTCGCCGCCATCCGCGCGGGGATCAGGACGATAGGGTTCATGGCCTCAAATCTTTGCTGCCCGGTTGCGCGAGGGGCGGTAGCGTGTAAGAGACGCGAGCGCAACATGACGCGCGTCGGGGACTCGCTTGCGGCCTCTCGCGCGTCGGGGAATCCGAGCCCGCCATCGGCGGGCTGGCAAGAGGCTGACAAGGCTGAGATGAGCGACCTGACGTTCAACAAGATCGCTGGCGGCGTGCTGCTGACCGGCCTCGTTATTTTTGGTCTCCGGGAAGCTTCGGACATCGTCTTCAAGAAGACCGAGGTCGAGAAGGCCGGCTACGAGATCGCCATCCAGGAAGAAAGCGCCGGAGGCGGCGCGGCCGCCGCGGACGTCCCGCCGGATTGGAACGCCGTGCTGACGCCGGCCAACGTGGCCGCGGGCCAGGCCGTCTCGGCCAAGTGCGCCGCCTGCCACAAGCTGGACGCCTCGAACGCCAACTCCACCGGCCCTGGTCTGTGGGACGTTGTGGGCCGCAAGCCGGCCGGGCACCCGGGCTTCAACTATTCGGGCGCGATGAAGGACTTCGCGGGCAAGCAGCCCATCTGGGACTACGACGCGCTGTACACCTTCCTGAAGGCGCCCGGTAAGGACGTCCCCGGCACCAACATGACCTTCGTGGGTCTGAAGAAGCCGGAAGATCGCATCGCGCTGATCGCCTACCTGCACAGCCTGGGCTCGACGCTGCCGGTTCCGCCGCCGCGTCCCGCCGCCGCCGCTGCTGATGCCGCGGCTCCTGCCGCCGAGGGCGCGCCCGCCGCCGACGCCGCCGCGCCTGGCGCTCCGGGCGGCACGACCGCTCCGGCCGCCGGCGCCGCCGCGGCCCCCGCCGCTCCGGCGGCTGGCGGTAATACGGCTCCGCCGAAGGCCTGATCGCTTCCTAGGCGGATCATCTAATCTGTAAGGGCCGCGAAGTTTTCTTCGCGGCCCTTTTCCTATTGTGGAGCTAGGAATTTCGGACCCATCGTCCGTTGAAAGCTCCAGTCCGATGAAGCTCCGCGCCCTGGCCGTCGCCGGCCTGATCGCCTTTTCCGCCGCGCCGGGCGTCACGCTCGCCGCCACCAAGGCCCCGGCCGTCGCCTTGCGGTCGATCGACGGCCTGCCGACGCCCCTGCCCTATCCTTACAACGAGACCGCCGACGCCGAGGCCGACCTCGCCGCCGCGATCAAGAAGGCCAAGGCCCACAAGAAGCTCGTCCTGATCGACCTGGGCGGCAACTGGTGCGGCGATTGCCGCGTCTTCGCCGGGGTGATCGAGCAGCCCGACGTCAAGCGTTGGGTCGACAAGCACTACGAGATCGTGGCGATCGACGTCGGCCGCTACAGCAAGAACATGCAAATCCCGGCCCGCTACGGCGTCGACAAGCTGAAGGGCGTGCCAAGCTTCCTGGTGGTCGACACCAAGGGCAAGCTGATCAACGACGGCGCCTTCTTCGCCCTGACCGACGCTCGCCACATGACGCCCCAGTCGATCGTCGACTGGCTGGCGCAATGGCCGAAGTAGGCGGCGTCCAACGTCCGGCGGGTATCCAGAATTTCCGACTCGCCCGCAGATCGGCGGATCGGGTGGGAGAGCAAGGATGAAGCGTTTCTGGGTGATCGCGGCGGCCATGGCGGCGCTGGCGGCGGGACCAAGCCTGGCCAAGGCCGCCGAGCTCAATCCCGCCTGCCGCGCGGCGGGCCGGCCGGTGTCCGAGGCCGGGTTCGTCGACATCGGCGGCATCCGCCAGTGGCTGACGATCGACGGCCAGGACTGCGCCAATCCGGTGGTGCTGATCGTCCACGGCGGCCCGGGCAATCCCAACACGCCCTTCGCGCACAACCTGTTCGGCGATTGGTCGAAGCGCTTCACGGTGGTCCAGTGGGACCAGCGCGGATCGGGCAAGACGTACGGCGCCAGCAAGCCCCCGGAGGACGAACCGCTGACCATAGACCGTCTGACCCAGGACGGCGTCGAGGCGGCGCGCTACGTCGCCCAGCGCCTGGGCAAGCGCAAGGTGATTATCATGGGCGGCTCGTGGGGTTCGGCCCTGGCGGTCAACATCGCCCAGGCCGCGCCCGAGCTCTTCAGCGCCTATGTCGGGACGGCCCAGTTGGTGAACTACCAGCTGGACATGAAGACCAGCTATGACCTTACCCTAGCCAAGGCCCAGGCGGCGGGCGACGCGGATGCGATCACCAAGCTGACCGCGCTGGGGCCGCCGCCCTGGACCGATCCGCGCGCGTTCGGGATCCTGCGCCGCATCACCCGCAAGTACGAGGCCCTGGCGACCGAGGCCCCGCCCAAGGGCTGGTTCGCGTTTGGCCCCGGCTACGACACCCCGGCCTACGAGGCCGACTACACGGCGGGCGAGGACTATTCGTTCTTAAACTTCGTCGGTCCCAAGGGCGACGGGATGGGCCCCAAGATCGACCTGCGCAAGCTGGGAACGACCTTCGCCATGCCGGTCTACATGCTGCAGGGCGAGGCCGACCTGGTCACGCCGCCGGCGGTGTCGAAGGCCTATTTCGACGAGATCCGCGCGCCCAAGAAGGAATTCGTCGTCCTGCCGCGCACCGGCCACGACCCCAACCGCATCATGATCGACGCCCAGTTCGCGGCGCTGACGAAGGCGCGGACCTCGACCGACGCCGGCCGGCGCTAGGAGCCCGCCTTCCGCGCCATCCAGTCCGCCGCCAGTCCGGGCCAGGCGGCCTGGGTCCCATCCAGGTGGCGCAAGCCGAAGCCGTGCGGCGCGGTTCCGAAGACGTGAGCGTCCAGGTCGAGGCCGGCGTCGCGGGCTGTCCGGATCAGGTTCAGCGCGTGCTCGACGGGCACGGCCTGGTCCATCAGGGCGTAGGCCAGGAACACCGGACAACGCGGCAGGCCATGCGGCTCCCCGGCGATCCCGATCGGCCAGGCGTCGTAGAAGGCCTGCTTCTCCGCCGGCGGATAGTCGGGCTTGCCCGCCGGCGCCTTGTAGGCCCGGTGATTGGCGTTGATCGGCGCATAGGCGATCAGCACGCCCGCCAGGTCCGCATCCGGCTGGCAGGCCAGCGCGCCGGCCAGATGGCCGCCCGACGACAGGCCCAGCACGAAGCGCGGCAGGTCGCGGGGGATACGCTCCAGCGCCGCCAGGCCGTCCGTCAGGGCGATGTCGAACGGCCAGACGCCCTCCCCGCCCGGCGCGCCGGGCAGGCGGTGCGCCAGCACATAGGCGTCATAGCCAAGGTCGTTCAGCCAGGCGGCGATCCGCGTCCCCTCGCTGTCGATCATCAGCCGCAGATAGCCGCCGCCCGGACAGACCAGCACCCGCCCCTTGGGCGCGGCGACGCGATAGGCCAGCAGTTCGCCGCGCGAGACGGTCTCGATCACGCGGTCGGGCGCCGCCCCCTCCAGCACATTGGCTGGACCGGGGCCAAGCGCCAGGACGTCGGGTTGGATCATGCGACGCGCCTGTAGCCCAGCGGCGCGCCGGTCGGCGTCGCCTCGATCCGCGCGATCGCCTCGGCCAGCGGCTCGATCGCCACGGCCATGTGGTGGGCGTTGGCGTGCAGGATGGTCGCGGGATCCAGCAGGATCGCCACGTGGCCCTTCCAGAAGACGAGATCGCCGCGCCGACGGTCGGCCTGCGCGATCTCCGGGAAGAAGCCGCGCTGCAGGTCGGTGTCGCGCGGGCAGGCCCGGCCGCAAGCATAGAGCGCCTGCTGAACCAGGGCCGAGCAGTCCAGGCCCAGGCTCTCGCGGCCGCCCCACTGATAGGGCGCGCCCAGGAACCGCTCGGCGACGGCGACATAGTCGGTCTCGAAACCGTTGCCGATCGGGGCCAGGTGATGCTCGACGAACCAGCCCGTCCGCGCGCCCTTCACGAAGCGCCCTTCCCGCGCCTGGACCGTGACCAGGGCGTTGAGGCTGTAGAGCCCGACGATGGCCGACTTGATGTCCGGCTCGGCGAAGGCGTAGGTCCGCGGGGCCGAGACCCGGTGCTCGGGCGTCAGCACCGGGGCCGACAGGGCCTCGACCGGCACATAGCCGACATAGCGGTCGCGGCGCGCCTGGCCGAAGGCGAACTCACCGGTCTCGAACAGCACGTCGAACAGCTCGCCGAACAGCAGCTGATCCTCCTGCTCGGCGTCGGGTGCGGGGGCCACGCGCAGGCTGGCGATGGGCGCGCTGACCTGCATCGGCCTCACCTCGACGAAGCGGTCGGCGGCGACGAGGCCCTCCAGGCGGCGATCGGCCAGGCCGTCGCGCACCAGCGTCAGGCGGCGATCCGGAACGCTCATCGGGCGAACCGCGCGCGCAGCATGGCGAAGACGGCGCGGATGGCCTGAACCTCGGCCCCGACCGGATAGCCGGGTCGCCCCTTCGGGTTCCAGGCGAAGACGTCGAAGTGCGCCCAGGGGCCGATGTCGTCTCCTGAAGGCGCGAAGCGTTGCAGGAACAGGGCCGCCGTCGTGGCCCCCGCCTGGGCCCAGCCGTCGGGGTCGTTCTTCAGGTCGGCGATGTCGCTGTCCAGCGCCTCGCGATAGGCCTGGGTCAACGGCAGGCGCCACAGCGGATCGGCGACGGCCTTCGAGGCCGCCTCGATCTGGCCGGCCAGCTTGTCGTCGGCCGTCCAGAACGGGATCACGAACGGGCCCATGGCGATGCGCGCCGCGCCCGTCAGGGTGGCGAAGTCCAGGGTCAGGGCCGGCTTCAGCTCGGCCGCGCGGGTCAGGGCGTCGGCCAGGATCAGGCGCCCCTCGGCGTCGGTGTTGCCGACCTCGACCGAGAGGCCCGCGCGGGTGGCCAGCACGTCGCCGGGCCGCATGGCGTCGCCGGCGATCGCGTTCTCGACCACGGGCGTCAGGATCACGAGGCGCACCGGCAGATTGGCCTCCATGACCATGCGGCCCAGCGCCAGGGCGTGGGCGGCACCGCCCATGTCCTTCTTCATCAGCCGCATGCCGGCCGAGGGCTTGATGTCGAGGCCGCCAGTGTCGAACACCACGCCCTTGCCCACCAGCGCCAGCACCGGATGCGAAGGATCGCCCCAGGTGACCTCGATCATGCGCGGCGCGCGCGAGGGAACGGCGGCGCGGCCGACCGCGTGGACGGCCGGGTAGTTCTCTTTCAGCAAGTCGTCGCCGCGCACCACCGAGAGCGTGGCGCCGTACTTCTGGGCGATCTCGCCGGCGATCGTCTCGATCTGCAGCGGCCCCATGTCGTTGGCCGGGGTGTTGACCATGTCGCGAGCCAGGGCGCAGGCGTGGGCCATGGCCGTGACGGCGGCGGCGTCGACACCCTTGGGCGCGACCAGGCGAGCGATCGGCTCGCCGTGTTTCTTGTAGCGGTCGAAGCGGTAGGTCCCGAGGGCGAAGGCCAGGGCCGCCTGCTCGGCGTCGATCCCCTTGGGCAGCTTGGCGAGCGCGTAGACGCCGGCGGGCAGCTTGCCGGCCAGGGTCCGCAGCAGCGACGGATCGACGCGGCCGCCCCCCAGCCCCAGCAGCACCTGCTCGACCGCGCCGCTGGCGCCGGGCACGGCCAGCACCTGCCCGAGCTTGCCCGAGAACGTGTTGGCGGCCGCGAAGGTCCGCACCGGACCGCGTTTGCGGGCCAGGAACGCCTCGACCTCGCTCTCGGCCAGCGGATGGACCGGAATGGCGCCGGTCTCGCCCTGGCTGAGGATCGGATGCGTCGCGTCGGACATCGGCGGCCTCTTCGAAAATTATGCTTAACGCTTCCTTTAAGGGCCCGCGCCAATCATGGCCGGGCTCTTTTCGGAGACTCGTCTTCCCATGTGTCGCAAGCGCGCGCGCCTCGCAACCGTTCTCGCCCCCGCCGCCCTGGCGCTGGCGTCGCTTTGCGCGAGCGGCGGCGCCCTGGCCGCCGACGCCCAGCAGCGCGCGGAAGCCCGGCGGCTGGATCCGCTGGCGCGCGCGGCCTTCTGGGGTTCGGAATTCCAGGCGAACGCCGCCGACGCCGAGGCGGGCGCGGGCCTGGCCCAGGCGCTGCGGGGCCTTGGCCGCGACGACGAGGCCGCCGAGGTGGCGGCCAGGGCCCTCGTGGCCCATCCCGACGACCCGTCGCTGCTGCTGGAGCTGGCCCGCGCCCACATCGCCCGCGGCCAGGGCTTCTACGCCATCGAGCCGGCCCGCGAGGCCGCCAGCCTCGCCCCCAAGGATTGGCGGCCGCTGACCCTGCTGGCCGTGGCCTACGAGCAGGCCGAACGCGGCGACGAGGCCGAGGCCGCCCACCGCCAGGCCCTGGCGCTGGCGCCCAGCGAGGCGACGCCGCTGACCAACTACGCCATGCACCTGGCCGCCAAGGGCGACCTGGCCGGCGCCGAGGCCCAGCTGCGCCGCGCCGTCGCCCTGCCCTCGGCGGGGATCCAGGCGCGCCAGAACCTGGCCCTGGTGATGGGCCTGCAAGGCCGCCTGCCCGAAGCCGAGAAACTGGCCCGCGCCGACCTGCCGCCCGAACAGGTCGCCAACAACCTGGCCTATCTCCGCGCGGCCCTCGGACAGAGCGGGCGGACGTGGGAAGCGCTGAAGGCCGGCGGCGGGCGGTAGAGCGGCGGGCCAGGGTCTGACCAGGCCCTTAGTGCTTGGCGAAGACGTCCTGCACCTTGATGATCGCCGGGCCCAGGATGACGATGAACAGCACCGGCAGGAAGAACAGGATCATCGGCACGGTCAGCTTGGCCGGCAGGGCGGTGGCCTTCTTCTCGGCGGCCGACAGGCGCAGCTCGCGGTTCTCCTTGGCCATCACCCGTAGCGCGGCGCCCAGCGGCGTGCCGTAGCGCTCGGCCTGGATCATCGCCGTGGCCACCGACTTGACGCCGGGATGGTTGGTGCGGCGGGCCAGGTTCTCATAGGCCTGGCGGCGCTCGGGCAGATAGGAGAGCTCGGCCGTCAGCAGGCTCATTTCCTCGGCCAGCTCCATCGACTGGGCGCCGACCTCCGACCCGACCTTGTGGATCGCCGCCTCGACCGACATGCCGCTCTCCACGCAGATCAGCAGCAGATCCAGCGCGTCGGGAAAGGCCGCGACGATCGACTCCCGCCGCTTCTGGGCGATGTTGGTGATGTAGACGTTGGGCGCGTAGTAGCCGAAGGCCAGGGCCGCGACGCAGGCGCACAGCTTCTGGATCGGCAGCAGGCCAAAGTCGTTGACCACGTAGAGATAGGCCGCCACCACCGCGGCGAACACGAACGGCGCCACGAAGCGGAAGAAGTAGAAGGTCGTCACCGGCCGGGGGCCGCGGAAGCCGGCCTGGGCCAGCTTGTCGACGACCTTGGGGTCCTCCAGCAGGCGCGACAGCTGCAGGCGTTCGACCACCTTCTTGTAGAGCCCCTCGTCCTGGTGGCGCAGCGTGCCGGCGGCGCTCCCGACGGCCTGCCGATGGGCCAGGGCCTCGCGCGAGCGGCGGCGCAGCTCCTCGCGGCGGCTGGCGACCGACTTCAGCCGCCCCTCCAGCCCCTTGTCGTCGCGCATCAGGGGCGAGGCCAGGGTGATGATCGTGGCGAACACCACCACCGCGATGAAGGCGGTCAGCAGGTTCGAGGGGTCGGTCAGGATCTCGACGAGCGTCATGCGGCGGTCCCCCTCAGAACTTGAAGTTGATCATCTTGCGCATCACGAACACGCCGATGCTCATCCAGATCGCCGCCGCCAGCAGCATCAGGTGGCCGCGCGGATCGGTGAACATCGGATGCATGTAGGCCGGCGAGGAGACGCTGATCAGCACCACCACGCCCGGCGGCAGGGCGCCGATGATGAAGGCCGAGGCGACCGCTTCGGCGGACAGGGCCTTGATCTTCTCCTTCATCATCTTGCGCGCCCGCAGAACGGCCGAGAGATTGCCCAGCGCCTCGGCCAGATTGCCGCCGGTCTTCTGCTGGATGGCCAGCACGATGGTGAAGAAGCGCAGCTCGTTGGTCGGCATGCGCTCGTGCATCTTCTCCAGCGCCGCGTCCAGCGGCACGCCCATCGCCATGTTCTCGGTCAGCATGCGGAACTCACCGGCCAGGGGCTCGGGGCTTTCCTGGCCGATGATGCGCAGGCAGTCGTGCAGCGGCAGGCCCGACTTGATGCCGCGGACGATGATGTCGATGGCGTCCGAGAAGGCCTCGGTGAACTTGCGGATGCGGTTCTGGGACAGGGCGGCCAGCACCCAGCGCGGCAGACCCAGCCCCGCCGCGAAACCGGCGCCCAGCGCGATCCACGCCGTCTGCCCCAAGGCCAGGAGGATCAGGATGACGCCGACGGCCAAGCCCAGGCTGACCAGCCAGAACATCCGGACGTTCGCGCCCAGACCCGCCGCCTGCATCCGCGCGGCGATACTCAAGGTGGCCTTCTTCTGCCGGCGCTCCTGCTCCTTCAGCGCCTTCAGGATGGTCTGGCGGCGAACGTCGTTCGGGTTGGCGGCGGACTTGCCCCGGGCGGCCTGACGGTCCGCGCCGCCCGCGCCGATCATCTGGGCGCGCTTGGCGGCCTTGGCCTTCTGCTCGTCGCCGCCCACGAACGCGAAGCCCAGGCCAGCGATGGTGATGAAGCCCAGGACCCCGGCGAGGATGAACAGCATCGCCTACTCCGCCGCGTCGAGGGCTTCGGCCAGCTCGCGCTCGAGACCGTAGTAGCGGGCGCGGTCCCAGAACTTGGGCCGGGCGATGCCGGTCGAGCGGTGGCGGCCCAGAACCCGGCCTTGCTCGTCCTCGCCGGTGATGTCGTAGACGAACAGGTCCTGGGTCACGACCACGTCGCCCTCCAGCCCCACGACCTCGGTGATGTGGGTGATGCGGCGGCTGCCGTCGCGCAAGCGGGCGGCCTGGATGATCACGTCGACCGAGCCGACGATCATCTCCTTGATGGTCTTGGAGGGCAGGCCGTAGCCGCCCATGGTGATCATGCTTTCGACCCGGCTCAGCGCCTCGCGCGGGCTGTTGGCGTGCAGCGTGCCCATCGAGCCGTCGTGGCCGGTGTTCATCGCCTGCAAGAGGTCGAAGGCCTCGGGACCACGCACTTCGCCGACGATGATCCGCTCGGGCCGCATGCGCAGGCAGTTGCGGACGAGGTCGCGCATGGTGACCGAACCCTGGCCTTCCAGGTTCGGCGGCCGCGTTTCCAGGCGCACCACGTGCGGCTGCTGCAGCTGCAGTTCGGCCGCGTCCTCGCAGGTCACGACCCGCTCGGTCGGGTCGATGAAGGCGGTCATGGTGTTGAGCAAGGTGGTCTTGCCCGAGCCGGTGCCGCCCGAGATGATCACGTTGCAGCGGCAGGCGCCGATCACGCCCAGCACCCGCGCGCCCTCGGGACTGATGGAGGCGTACTCCACCAAGTTCTTCATCGTCAGCTTGTCGCGTCGGAACTTGCGGATGGTCAGGGTCGGACCGTCCAGCGCCAGCGGCGGGGCGATGACGTTGACGCGGCTGCCGTCGGGCAGACGGGCGTCGCAGATCGGGCTGCTCTCGTCGACGCGCCGGCCGACCTGGCTGACGATCCGCTGGCAGATGTTCATCAGCTGCTGGTTGTCGCGGAAGCGAACATTGGTCAGCTGGACCTTGCCGCCCACTTCGATGAACACCCGGTGCGCGCCATTGACCATGATGTCGGCGATGTCGTCGCGGGCCAGCAGCGGCTCCAGCGGGCCATAGCCGAGGACATCGTTGGTGATGTCCTGGACCAGGGCCTCCTGCTCGGCCACCGACATCGAGACGTTCTTGATCGCCACCAACTCGGCGACGATGTCGCGGATCTCCTCGGCCGCCTGGCGCTGATCCAGTTGGGCCAGCTGCGACAGGTCGATCGTGTTCAGCAGGGCGTTGAAGATCGTCGTCTTGGTGACGTGGTAGTAGTCGCTCTGCTCACGGACGATCGGCGCGGCCAGCGGCGCGGCCTGGTTGGCCAGGGCGCGCGGCGGCGGACCGGTCACCTTGGGCGACGGCGCGACCGGCGCCGGCGCGGGCTCGGCGGGCTCGACGCGCCGGGGACGCGTGACGACCGGCGCGCCCTCGGCCGGGGTGGGCGGCGGCGCCTTCTGTTCGGCGGACGGAGCGCGCTTGCCGAACATCTCAGCTCTTCTTGAACAGCGCCGACAGCAGCGAGGCTTTCGGCGGCGTCGGCGGCTCGCGGCGGCTGATCAGCCGCGCCAGTTGCTCGATCCCCTCGGCCGCCTTCGAACGCGGGGCGATCTCGGCCAGCATCTGGCCGTTGTTGGCCGCCAGCCCGTAGGGCTTGGGATCGAACGGCAGCACCAGCGACGGCTCGAGGCCCAGGGCCTCGCCGAAGTCCTTGACCGGGATCTCCGGCCGCCCCGGCACGCCGACCTGATTGAGCACCAGGCGCGGCGGGGCGTCGTTGGGGCGCGCGGCGCGCACCAGGTCGATCATGTTCTTGGCGTTGCGCAAGGACGCCAGATCGGGCGTGGCC
Source organism: Caulobacter segnis (assembly GCF_031454995.1). Taxonomy (GTDB): domain Bacteria; phylum Pseudomonadota; class Alphaproteobacteria; order Caulobacterales; family Caulobacteraceae; genus Caulobacter; species Caulobacter segnis_E. The sequence continues at coordinate 339,842 of NZ_JAVDRV010000001.1, forward strand.
ACCACCACCAGCTCGTCCGAGCCCAGCAGCACGCGGCGCGTCCAGGCGCTCCACACATGCGGCAGGTCCAGCACGACATAGGGCGCGGCGGCGCGGATACGGTGGGTGACCTCGTCGAAGGCGTCGGCCTCGATCTCGTAGTCGTCGTCCAGGGTCGCGGGGGCGGCGAACAGCGACAGGCGGTCGCCGCAGCGGACCATCATCCGGTCCATCAGCACCGGGTCCAGGCGGTCGGGCTGGTTGAGGGCGTCGAACACCCCCTGCACCGGGTCCTGGTTGAAGTCGAGGCCGGCGGTGCCGAAGGCCAAGTCGAGGTCCGCCAGCACGGTGGCCGTCTGCAGGCGCTCGGACATGGTCCAGGCGAAGTTGTGCGCCAGGGTCGAGGCCCCCACCCCGCCCTTGGCCCCGACGAACGCCACCTGGCGACCGACGAACGGCGCCGAAGGGTCGGCGTACAGGTCTGCGATCGCGCGGATGACCTGCAAGGGCGAGAGTGGCTGGGTCAGGTACTCGCTGACGCCGCGCCGCATCAGCTCGCGATAAAGCGCGATGTCGTTGGCCTGCCCGATCACCACGACCTTGGTGCCCGCGTCACACACTTGGGCCAGGGCGTCGAGGCCCTGCAGCAGGCGCTGGGCGTCATCCAGGGTCTCGACCAGCACCAGGGAGGGCGTCGGCTGGTTCTGGTAGCTATCGACGGCCGCGGCCAGGCCGCCCATGCGGACAACCGTCGTGGCCCGCGCCATGCGGCGATCCTTGGCCGCGTGCTCCAGCAGGGTGGCGGTATCGGTCCGGGCGCAGAAGGCGTGGATGGTCACGCGCGGGATCAGCGCCTCGCCGACGCCGTTGTCCGGCAAAGACGGCGGCGGGCCGACCGCGCTCGACGGCGCGCGCGGCGCCAGCGGATCCTCGAAGCCCCCGATGGTCGGCTCCAGCGCCGGCGGCGCCGATGGACGCCACGGATCGGAGCTCCCCGTCGTGAAGCTCTCGGCCTCCTCGAGGCCCAGGTTGAAGGGGTCGTTGTCGGCCGGGCTCATCAGGGGATCGCCCTGGAGATCGCGCCGTCGGCCTTGCCGTCGCGCGCCGCGCTGGTGACTTCGCCGCGCCGATACTTGCCCACCACCGTGTCACGACGGCCCGCGTCGGCGGGGGTCATGTCGCGTGGCCGAACCAGGTCCTCGGGATCGGCCACCTGAGCGGCCATGTTGGCGGCGACCGCGCAGCCGAAGTTCTCGTAGGCCCTGTTGTCGCGCGTGGCCGTCAGGCTCTCCCACGCCTGGCCGCACTTGGGAACGCGCGCCTCATGGCGGACGAAGCCGACGCGCAGGACAGGCTCGGGCGCGGCGACGGGATCGGCGCCGACGACGCGGACCTGGGCGGCGGGCGCGCCGAGGAAGATCAGGCGCTCGCGCACCTGGGCGGCCATGACGCCGGCGCCGCTGGGCGCGGTGACGACCAGCTCGCGCCCCTCGGCTTCCAACCAGCGACCGACCAGGTCCCGCAGCGCCGCGCGCTGATTGTCCGACAGGCCGGTGGCGTGGACCGCCAGCAGGATCTCGTCGGGCGTCGGCGTGACCTGGACCCGCTCGGCCCAGGCTTGCGTCTCGGTCGCGGCCCGGGGCGCGGGCGCGGGGGCGGGCGCCGAGGCGCAGGCGCAAAGACTGGCGACGGCGGCGAGCCAGAGGCCGGTCTTCAGGACGGTCTTGACGGAGGCGTTACGCGTCATGGCGGCCCTACTCGATCACGTAGCCCACGGGGCCCTGGTAGGCGCGCCCCGCGTTGGCGCCCGGCGGTGCCTTGACGACCTTGTTCAGTCGCCCGAACAGCACCGTGCTCATGTCGCCGGCGATCTCCAGGCCGTCGGCCGGGGTCTGCAAGTCCCGAGGCTTGGTCGGGTCGACGATGTAGGGCGTGACGATGATCACGAGCTCGGTCTCGCCATTGAGAAAATCGCGCGAGCGGAACAGCGAGCCCAGGATCGGCATGTTGGTCATGCCCGGCAGGGAGTCGATCGCCTGGCGCGTGGTCTGCTGCAGCAGGCCGGCGATCATCAGCGAACCGCCCGACGGCAGCTCGACCGTGGTCTCCGCGCGGCGCACCGAGAGACCCGGCACCGTCAGGGACCGCGACGCCGAGCCGTTGCTGAGCGTGAAGGCCCCCAGGTTGGAAAGCTCCGACACCTCGGTCGACAGCTTCAGCGAGATCCGGCCGCCCGCCATCACGACGGGCGTATAGCCCAGACCCACGCCGTAGGGCTTGAACTCGATCGCGATCCTGCCGGTGTTGTCGCTGCCGGTGGGCACCGGGAATTCGCCGCCGACCAGGAAGTGGCCGGCCTCGCCCGAGACCGCCGTCAGGTTGGGCTCGGCCAGGGTGCGCACCAGGCCCACGCGCTCGAAGGCCGACAGGCACGCGGAGAGGCTGTTGCCGGTGGTGGCCGACCACGCGGCCGACGCCGCGCTGCTGACCGCGTTGGTCACCAAGCTGGACGTTCCGTTGGCGGCGTCGCCGGTGGATGTGTTGACCGAGTTCTGGCTCGAGGCGTTGGCGCTGTTGCTGAAGTTGCTCTTACGGAGGTTGTCGCGGCCATAGCAGGCGCCGCCCCCGCCCACCAACGCGCCGTTCACGCCGAACGTGTTCTCGCGCCCCAGGGCGTAGGACTTGAAGCCGTCGTTGAGCAGATTGTCGGTGGAGACGCCCAGCTGCTTGATGACGTTGCGCTGCACCTCGACGATGCGGACCTGCAGCATCACCTGGTCCTTGCCGGCGATGCTCAGCATGTTCAGCACCTTGTCGGCCGCGCCCGTGAACTGGGCGGCGATCCGCGAGGCGGCTTCGGACTCGCCCGGCGTGCGGACCACGCCGCTCAGGACCACGCTGTCGCGGATCGGCCGGACCTCGATCCTGGCGTCCGGCAGCACGCGGTTCAGGGTGTCGGCCAGCTGGTCGACGGGCTGGGAGACCTTGATGGACAGCGACAGGATCCGGCGGCCGGCGTCGTCGAAGAAGGCCGCGTCGGTGACGCCTTGGGCCAGACCCACGATATAGACACGACGACGATCGCGCAGCACGGCGTCGGCGACGACGGGGCTGGTGACCAAGAGGTCGCGGACGTCCGACGGCAGCTCGACGATCGCCGACTTGCCCTTGGCCAACTCCAGGCTGGCGGCGGTCTGGTCGGCGGTCAGGACGACGCGGGCCACCTGCCCCCCGGTCGGGTCGGACAAGGCGACCGGCGCGGTCGAACGCGGCGCGGCGCGCGCGGCGGGCCGATAGACGTGGGTGCCGCCCGGAGCCCCGTCGGCGAACACCGGCGTCGCGGCGCTCAGCCCCACCAGGGCCGCCAAATGGATCGTCAGCAGGCGCCGGCTCACGGACGCACCGCCATGACGGTGGTCTGGCCGCCGCGGTTGATCCGCACGGCGGCCGCCTCGGCCGTCGCGCTGGCGAGGCCGCCCGAGGGCGCGCCGACGTCGGTATAGGCGCGCAAGGCCAGGGTGACCGGGCCGCCAGCCTTGGCGCTGGCCAGGGCCTCGGCGCCGGACGCGTCGACCTCCAGCGTGGCGGTGGCGGCGACCAAGGTCTTGGCGTCCTTGTCGGCGGCGGTCTTCTGGTCGAGAGCCAGGACGCGGACGTTGCGCAGCACCGTCTCGCCGATGATCACGCGGCCGCCGCCGGTCGGCATCGGCCCGTCGCGCGTCGAGAGCACGTCGACGCGGTCGCCGGGCAGGATGAAGCCGCCGGCCGTGGTGTCGGCCGAGACCGGCACGGCCACGGCCCGCTTGCCGGGAGTGAGCACGACCGACAGATAGCCGCCCTCGCCGCCGCGCACGATCTTGCGGGCGGTGATCGGCTCGCCGGTCAGGATGGGATCGCGGACGATCGCGCCCTCCAGCGCCTTGGCCGGATCGCCGCCGACGATCTGGCTGGCGACGGCGGCCTTGGCCTGGGCGACCGCGCCCTCGGCTTTCGGTGGAGCCGTCCCATTAGTGATGAAGGCGGCGTTGACGGAGTCCGACGGCCAGGCCTGCCAGCCGATGTCGGCCTCGGCCAGGCGGGCGCCGATTTCGAGATCACGCTTGGCCACCAGAACCTGGGTCATCGGCTTGGCCGGCGCGGCGATCGGCGTGGCGGTGGCGACCGGCTTGTCGGCCGAGCCGCCCAAGGCGTGCCGCAGCGCCACGGCCATGCCAATGGCCGACACGGCGGCGATCACGACGATCAGGAGACGGACGGGGCTCATGCGCGGCGGAACTCGTGCGGTCACTCTGGAAAACCGGGGCCGCCTCCGGGCGAACACGCGCGATTCAAAAACCGGCCTTTCTGGCCGAAGCGCATGGTCGTCCGCTTATAGTTAACGAGGGCTGAAATTCCGGTTAACGCCAGGTGGGCGCGGGTGCGGCGGGCTGTCGCGGGCTCAGCCCAGAACGCCTTGAGCCAAAAGCGCTTTTGGGAACGCGATCAGGGCGCCGGCGGCGATCGCCACGCCATAGGGGAGATCCCCGCCCGACCGCCCCAGACGACGCACCCAGGCGGGTCCGCCGGCCACCATCGGGGCCACCCATCCCGACCGCAGCGTCAGGAGGGCCAAGGTCAGGGCGCCGCCGGCCAACGCCGTGTACAGCAGGAACGGCGCCACCGCCGGCCAGCCCATCCACAGGGCGCAGGCGGCCAACAGCTTGCCGTCGCCGCCGCCGATCCAGCCGGCCGCGAACATGCCCATGCCCAGCACCAGCGCGCCGAGGCCCGTCGCCAGACACAGTCCGATCTGCGGAAGGCCAACACCGCCGGCCAGCGCCGCGGGGACGAAGGCGGCGATCAGGGCCAGCGAGATCCAGTTAGGGATCGTGTAGCTGGTCAGGTCCTTCAGCGCCCCGACGATGGCCAGGGCCGGAAAGACCAGCAGCAGCGAGATCTGGAGAATCTGCATCGCATCGGGCGCTTGTTGACGACGGACGCATTCTGCGACGCGACCCGTGAAGCAATGGTTTCGCCCCCAGGACATTCGCCCAAGACAAAGGGGCCGCGACGTCCCCACGCCGCGGCCCCTCTTTAGAGCGAGAAGAGCTTGAGCCCTATTCGCCGCCGAAGCCCACGCCGGTGACGCGCGCGGACGGGCTGAAGATGATGCCCAGGCCCGTCACGCAGGCGGCGGTGACCAGCGCGATCAGGGCGACGAAAAGGCCGTACTGGATGCCCGCGACGCCGGACTCGTCCTTGGCGAAGGCCTTGATAAGTTGGGTCACAGCGCGATTTCCAAAGGGTGATCCGATGAAATCGAAGCTACATTCAGCGCCGTGAATTTCACGTTATTCACCGAGGTTAATTGCATATTACCGAGTAAAGCCGAGGAGCCTCGGGCGCGGATTTCAAATAAAAAAGGCCGGGTTTCCCCGGCCTTTCTCGGTATGGGATTTAAACCCCGAAACTTAGCCGGCGGCGGCGGCCGGCGCGGGCGTCTTGATCGCGTCGCCAGCGGCTTTGAGCGACGTGTCGAGCTTGCCCCCGAGCGTCGTGACGGCGGTCACGATCACAACGGCGATCAGGGCGACGATCAGGCCGTATTCGATGGCCGTGGCGCCGGATTCATCCTTCAGGAAGCGCGTGACGAACTTGCTCATGACTTGGTCTCCAAAAGCAGGGCTTGCGGTTTGAGGCTTCCAAGTCAGTTCGACTTGCCACCCCTTTCTAAGAACACGATCAACTTCCCGCCCCGCACTTAATTGGTAGTAAATTGGAAATGGTTTATTTCATATTTAGCTAAGTTTATTCGAATTTACCATTATCAACACTTAACCATACCGCTGAGATCCAGCGCAAGCCGCTGAATCAAAGGACATTTTCGCTGGGACGGGCCGAACGTCTCCAGCGGGCCTTAGGTCTTTATTGACCAATCAGACCGATCCTCACCGGTGTCGGCAGCAGCCCAAGGCCCTCTATGCGTCGCCTCTCGTTCATCTTCGCCGCGCTTCTGATCGCCTGGAACGTCGACGCGGCCGCCCAATCGCGGCCCTTCGCCCTGCCCCTGACGAAGGGCCAGGCGATCTCCCTGCCGCTGGGCGCGGCCGCGCGCGACGTCGTCGTCGGCGACCCCGAGGTCGCGGACGTCAGCATCCTGAGCGACCGCGCCGTGATCGTGCTGGGGAAGAACCCCGGCGTCACGAGCCTGCTGATCTTCGGCGCCGACGGCCGCCCGCTGACCGAGCGCCAGGTGGTGGTCTCCGACGGCGGCGCCGCCGGCTCGGTCACCGTCTATCGCGGCGCGGCGACCAGCACCTATGCCTGCGGCCGCCAGTGCACGCGTCTCACGCCGCCCGCCGCCGGCTCGCCGCCCTGATCGTCTGAAAACACCTCTCTTTTCTAACCAGCGGTTAGGGCCGTTGCGCCTAGGCTGGCGGTCCGTTCACGAAGCGCCGCTCCGCATGGCCCATCGCCCTCTTCTCGATCGCGCCCCTATCGATCGCGCGCGGCGTCGGCTGGCCAGGCTCGGCCTGACGCGAACGGCCGTCCGCTTCGCGCGAGCCGAGCGCGGAGCGACGGCCGTCGAGTTCGCCCTGGTGTCGATCCCGTTCCTGCTGCTGGTCATGGCGATCATCGAGCTGGGCCTGGTGTTCCTCGTCTCCCTGACCCTGGAAAGCGCCATCATCGACGCCGGACGCACGATCCGCACCGGCGAGGTTCAAGGCGCCAAGACCACGGCGGCCGATTTCGAGACCGCGGTGTGCGGCAAGATGAACTGGCTGGGCGATCGCTGCGCCGGCGCCCTGACGTTGGACGTGCGCACCTATGCCGACTTCGCCAGCATCGGCGGATCGGCCGCCAACGCGACCGCGCCCGACCCGCCCGCCTGGGATCCGGGCCAGGCGGGGTCGATCGTGCTGGTCAGGGCGTATTACACCTGGCCGCTGGTCACGCCCCTGTTGAACACCGGCCTACAGAGCGCGGACGGCAAGCGGATCATCTACGCGGCCGCCGCCTTCATGAACGAGCCCTACGAGCAATGAGCGGTCGTCGCACAACCTCGCGGCGCTTCTGGCGCGACCGGCGCGGCGTATCGGCGGTGGAGTTCGCCCTGATCGCGCCCGTGCTGATCCTGCTCTATTGCGGCCTGGCCGAGATGACCCAGGCGATGATGGCCAAGCGCCGGCTGTCCAGCATCGCCTCCTCGATCGGCGACCTGACCGCCCAGGCGTCACAGACCGGCCCCACCCGGATGGCCGACATCTTCAACATCGGCGCGATCATCATGACGCCGTTCCCCACCACGGACCTGAAGATGTGCGTCGCCAGCGTCGTGTCGGACGCGAGCGGCAAGAACACGGTCGATTGGTCCCGAGCCTCGGCGACGGGCAAGGACGATTGCCCAGCCCAGGGCGCCATCCTGACCGACGTACCGGTCGACGTGCTGCCCGCCAACAGGAGCGTGATCCTGGCCCGCGCGTCCTACGTCTACAGCTCGCCGATCCAGCTGGTCATGCCCAGCCCGCTGACCTTCAAACGCACGCTCTATCTTCGCCCGCGCCGGGTGGACTCGGTGCTCTGGTCGAACGCGAGCTAGGCGTCAGGCCGGCAGCGCCTCGCGCAGGCGCTCCACGAGCGGATGCGGCGTGAAGCTCCGCTCGCCAAGACGCGAGACGGGACGCACGCCAATCAGGCTGTTGGTCAGGAACACCGCTTCGGCGCGCTCGATCGCCTCCGGTCCGACGGCGACCTCCTCGACCGCCTGGGCGGCCAGAAGCCGCGCTCGCGTGATGCCGGGCAGGACGCCGCAGTCGAGCGCCGGCGTGAACAGCCGCCCGCCCGAGACCCAGAAGAGATTGGCGGCCGCCCCGCAAACCACCTGGCCCTGGTTGTTCAGCATGATCGCTTCGTCGGCCCCGGCGGCGACCGCCTCGGTCCGCGCCAGGACGCTGTCGATATAGGACAAGGTTTTGAGCCGGGAGGCCGGCGAGCCTTCGTTGCGCCGAACGCTCGAGACGATGGCCCGCGCCGGGGTCGTCACCGCCGCCACCGCCGCCACGCGCGCGAACAGACGCGGCGTCAGGTCGGCGGGACGATCCAGCCCCCGTCCGCCAGAGCCGCCCGTCAGGGTCAGGCGCAGCGCCACCCGCCCCGTCGCCGGGATCATGCGGCGGCACAGCCCTTCCGCCTCGGCGCGATCGAACGGCAGGCCCAGCGCCGCGCAGCCGCCGGCCATGCGGTCGAGGTGGGCGTCCAGATGCCGGATCTCGCCGTCCACGGCCAGCAGGGTCTCGAACAGTCCCTCGCCCAGAAGCAGGCCCCTGTCGTCGAAGGGAATGGCGTCTTTGAAAGTGGCGGCGGGGGCGATCATCCAAGGCTCTCCGTCAGCGCGCGCCGGATGGCGGCGATCTTGGCCTCGGTCTCCAGCCGCTCGGCGCCGGGGTCGCTGTCGGCGACGATCCCCGCGCCGGCGCGCGCCTCGACCCGCCAGCCGGCGCCATCCTCGACCAAGGCGACGGTGCGGATCAACACGCTGGAGTCGAGTGCGCCATCATGACCCGCCCAAAACAGGGAGCCGCAGTATGGGCCGCGCGGCGGTTCCAGGCCCGCGATGACCTTCATGGCCTGAACCTTGGGCGCGCCCGTGATCGAGCCCGGCGGGAACGTCGCTCTCAACAGCTCGGCCACGCCCCGCCCCTTGGCGAGCCGCGCGGTGACCGTCGAGACCAGGTGGTGGACGTTGGCGAAGCTCTCGATCCTGAAAAGCTCGGGCGCGCGGACGCTGCCGGGGGGACTGACGCGCGCCAGGTCGTTGCGCATCAAGTCGACGATCATCAGGTTCTCGGCCCGGTCCTTCTCGCTGGCCAGCAGCTCGGCGGCGAGCGCCAGGTCCCTGGCCGGATCGCGGTCGCGGGGGCGGGTGCCCTTGATCGGCTTGGTCTCGATCGCGCCGTCGGCCTGGACCTTCAGGAAACGCTCCGGCGAGTTGGAGACCACCGCCCGCCCCGGCAGGCGCAGATAGGCCGCGAACGGCGCGGGGCTCTGGCCACGCAGCCGGGTGAACAGGTCGAACGGGTCGGCGCCGGTCGCCAAGCGACCGCTCCAGGCGCGGGCGATGTTGGCTTGGAAGATCTCGCCGGCCAGGATCCGCTCGACCACCTCCGCGACGGCGGCCTCGTAGGCCGCGGGGTCGTCGGCGATGAGGCCGGAGCACAGGGCGCCCTTGGGTTCCGGACGCGAGGCGGCCGGCGCGTCCAGCCAGGCCAGCGCCGCGCGGGCGCGGGCGTCCGCCTCGGCCTCGGTCGCGCCGCGTCCGATCGCCAGCACGTGGCGGGCGTGGTGGTCGAAGGCCAGCAGGGCCGGATAGCGGGCGCAGGCTAGGTCCGGCCAATCGGAGCGCGCGAGGCCCAGGCGCTCGATCCGGTCGCCCAGCTCGTAGGCGGCCAGACCCACCACCCCGCCCTGGAACGGCGGGCCCTCCGGATCGGCGGACTGGCGCGGCCCCAGCAGCTCGGCGAGCGCCGCGAAGGGATCGGCCGCGTCCTCGGCGGCGAGGCTGAAGGTGTGGTCCGGCGCGCGCAGCAGATACGACCACCGCCCGCCCTGGCCGCCCGACATCAGCGCGCAGGCGTACGGCTCGTCCCGGAAGGGCGCCATGGCCCACACCGGCTCGCGCCAGGGGGTGGTGAGGATGGCGACGCGGCGCATGGGGGCGTGTGTAACAGGCGGGAAGCGCCCCCTCCACCGCTTCGCGGTCCCCCTCCCCCGTTGCACGGGGGAGGATGAGTTATCCTCCTCACCCGCAAGGCGGGGGAGGTGGCGCGCGACGCCGTCGCGCGACGGAGGGGGCGCGCTAGGGTTCCCGTCCTCCGCCCTTCACGGTCGACAGACCCACCAGTCCCACCAGCATCAGCGCCAGGATCGGGATGAAGCCGGCGACCTGGGCCTGGAAGATCTTGGTCGCCAGGGCCACCAGCAGCGAGCCCAGCCACACCGTCGCCGTGCCCGACAGCGAGAACAGGCCAAAGAAGGCCGCGATGCGATCCGGCGGGGCCAGGCGAACCAGCAGGGTGCGGCTCGAGGCGTACTGGGCGGTGACGAACACCGCGATCATCAGGCCGCAGCCCAGATAGACGAGCTCCGGCAGGGTCTGGAACAGCGGGCCGCCCCACACCGGCGGATGGGCCGCGGCCGGCCAGGACCAGAAGAATAGGATCTTCTCGCGGCTGGTGCCGATCATGCCCAGCAGCATCAGGATACAGCCGGCGATCTCGACCTGCACGGCGCGGCGCGGCCCCAGCTTCCGGTCCAGCACCGGGGCGACAAGCCCCCCCATCACGCCGAAGATCGACAGCGAAATGCCATAGGCCAGCATCTCCAGCTCGCCCCAGCCCATAATCCCCGCCGCGAACAGGCCCCCGAAGATGATCATGGCCGTCATGCCGTCGCAGTAGAACATGCGCATGGCCAGGAACTTGGCGGCCTCGGCGTGGCCCTTCAGATTGGCGAAGGTGTCGATGATCAGGCGCACACCCTCCTTCAGCGAAGCGCCGATCGAGACGCCGGTGCGGGCCGCGTCACGGGTCCACAGGAAGAACGGGATCGCGCCCAGCAGCATCACCGCCGCCGACAGGGGCCCCGCCAGGCGGCTGGGTTCGTTGTCGGCCTGGCTGAGGCCGAACAGGGGCGTGTCGGGGACGAACGACCACGGGACCTGCCCCGGCAGCACGAAGGCCCACATCACGAAAATCAGCAGAGAGACCGACAGCCCGTTGGCGACCGCGTAGCCCAGCCCGGACAACACCGGCTCCTGCCCAGGCTCGGCCGCCCGCGACAACAGCGAGTTGTTGAGCACGTCGCCCAGGTTATAGGCCACGCCCAGGGTGATCAGGGCCGCGCCGACCAGACCGACCGAGAGACCGCCGGGGGTGGCGAACCACAGGGCCAGCAGGATCGGCAGCATGATCGCCAGGATCATGGCCATGAACGGCTTGCGCGGCCCGTAGCGCTCGATCGAGGCGCCCAGCAGCGGCGCGGTCAGGGCGGTGATGATCCCATAGACGGTCGAGATGTCGGCCACGACCGCCTGGCCCTTGACCGGATCGCCGACCAGCACCCGCGAGAAATAGGGCGCGAAGACATAGATGGTGACCAGGATGACATAAGGGTCACGGCTGCCCTGGTGCAGGATCCAGCTGAGCGCTCCGCGCGAGAGCCGTTTTCGCGGCGCCGGAACCAGGACGTCCTCGTGGCCCTTGGGACCCACGACCTCGCTCAAGCCCGGAGGCGACCCCGCCAACTCGCTCATTCCGCACCCTACTGTCACCGACCCTCTGACGGGGCCATGCGACGAGGCTGGACCTTAAACGAGCGTTTGTCACCGTATGAAATCCCTCTCTCATGGAGAGAGGGATCATAATAGGATATGCGCCCGCACCCGCTCGCGGGTGTCGTTGTCCAGCCCCACGACCCGCTCCAGATAGCCGTCCAGCGAGCCGCACTCGTCCTTGATCACCGCGAAGGCGGCGGCCAGGTAGCGAGCCTCGACCCCCATGGCCGCGCGCATGGCGGCTTCGTCGGGACGGCGGCCGGTCAGGTCCTGGATGTGGTCCATGAAGAGACGGCCGCGACGGTCGAAGCGGCTGGGATCGTTGGTCAGCAGGTAGTCGTCGATGACGTCGTCGTCGGCGACGCCGGCGATGTGGTGGGTCAGGGCCGCCAGCACGCCGGTCCGGTCCTTGCCCGCCGCGCAGTGGATCAGGGCCGGCCCCTTGCCTTCGGCCAAGGCCAGGAAGAAGCGGCGGAAGAGGTCGATGTGCCGCTCCTTGAACGGCAGGCGGCGATAGTACTCGTCCATGTAGTCGTGGACCGCGTCCTCGGTCAGATCCGTGCTCGTGACGAACTCGATCCAGGGGTCGGTCCCGGTCACGCCCAGGTCGTTGTCGATCACCTGGGCGGAAAAGCCGTTCCAGCGGCGCGACGGCGAGCGCTCGCGCTCGTTGGGCCGGCGCAGGTCGACCAGGGTGACGACGCCCAGGGCCGCCAGGACCGCGAGGTCCTCGTCGGTGGCCTCGGCCTGGTGGGCGGCGCGGAACAGCACGCCCTTCTTCAGCCGTCCCGCCCCGGCGGCGTAGTCGCCGAAATCGCGGAAGTTCTCGACGCCGTGCAGAGGGATCAGTCTGGTCATGCGGGGGGATTTAGCGGCGAGGACGGCCAATGGCGAGAGGGACGCGGGGGAAAGTCGCCGCTCGGCCAGTCACCACCATTTCGCCTTGCGGTCTTCCTCGGTCGCCGGCTTGGCGCGCCAGAGGAAGACGAAGTTTCGATGCTCGGCCCAGGTCTGGCCCTCCAGGCCGTCGGCGGCCTGGCAGACGCTGGTGTGATAGGGGCCCTGGCCGTCGGTGGTCCGGAAGCTGGCGCAGGTCCGCCCCTTGGAGGTCTTCCAGCGGCCGGCCAGGATCTCGCTGTCATAGAAGCCGCCGGTCACGCGGCCGTCCGCCTCCAGGCGTAGGCTCATGCCCTTGAAATAGGGCTGGTCGGGCCGGACCGAGAGGTCGACGACCCAATCGCCGGCCAGCGGCGTCGGCGGGATCGCCGCTTCGAGTGAAAAGGCGAGCAGCAGCGCTAGCATGGCATCCCTCCGACAGCTTGGACACCAGCGTTACGCGAGATCGGCGAGATCGGACGCCTAGCGCCTCAGCAGCGGGCGCAGCCGGTCCTGGATCGGCTGGTCGATATAGGTGTGGAACAGCCAGGCCGCGCCATAGGCCAGCGGGAAGCCGGCCAGCCACATCAGCCACTGCCAGCCGATGCCGATCGGCACGGTGTCGATCAGCTTGTGGATGGCGCTCCAATAGATCACCCCGACGAAGATGTGGGTGATGAACAGCGCGAAGGACAGCTTGGCCCCCTCCTCGATCCAGGCTTGGGGGCGCTTCACGGGCAGGCGCCCGGCGCCCAGCACGATCATGGCGATGGCCAGCAGCGACGGCGCGTCGAACATCCACGGCTTGGGCAGGGCGTAGCGGTCCAGCGGCTGGGTCACGACCAGCAGGGCCACGCCGCCCCACAGCAGGGCCTTGGCCGCGCCCTCGGAGGGCCAGCGCATGTCGACCGCCCGCGCCAGGCAGACGCCCAGGATGAACAGCGGCAGGGCTCGGACGACCCCGAACTGGAACTGCAGATCGGCCAGAGCGTGGTCGAAGACCACCTCGGCCAGGACTTCGAACGCCGCCAGCAACGCCAGGCCAAACAGCGGCAGCAGCCAAACGTGGCGAACCTTGCTGGCCGTCCGCCAGAACAGCGGGAACAGGGCGTAGCAGACGATCAGCGCCGACAGCGACCAGCTGGGCAGGTTCCAGCCGTCGCTTGGAAAGCCCCAGGCGTGGATCAGCAGGGCCTGGGTCGGCAGTTGGTCCCAGGCGAAGCGGCTGGGCTTGTGGGCGTCGGTGCCGAAGCTGTTCAGGATCAGCACCAGCACCGCCAGCATCGCCAGCACCACCAGGTGCCCCGGCCACACCCGCGCCGCGCGGCGGACCCAGAAACGCGGCGTGCTGATGTGGCCCTTCAACACCGAACCGCCATAGGCGCGGCCCAGCACATAGCCCGACAGCATCAGGAAGAAGTCGGTGGCCAGAAAGCCGCGCGAGAACACCTGGGCGAACCGCTCGATCCGCATCGGGCTCTCGGCGCCGTAGTGGTAGACCACGATCAGCAGCGAGGCGAGGAAGCGCAGGAAATCCAACGCGCCGCCGCGCACGACCTCCTTGCCGGCGGACGCGGTTTCCGACGAGGTCGGGGCGGACGGGGTAGGCGGCGCGGTCACGGCTCGCGCATACCAAAGCCGCTCGCGCCGGGAAAGGCTCCGTAACGGCGCCCCGTTGCGGTAGGACGTCGCGCCGCCTATCTGTAACTCAATCTGTTCCTAATGAGCACTCGCATGTCTCGCACCCCCGTCCTCTTCCTCGGCCACGGCTCGCCGATGAACGCCATCGAGGACAACGCCTGGAGCCGCGACTGGGCGCGCCTGGGCCGCGAGCTGCCGCGCCCGCGCGCGATCCTGATGATCAGCGCCCACTGGGAGACGCGCGGCGCCTCGGCGGTCAGCGCGGCGAGCGCGCCCGAGACGATCCACGATTTCGGCGGCTTCCCCCAGGCGCTGTTCGACGTGCGCTATTCCGCGCCCGGCGATCCGGCCCTGGCCGCGCGGGTGGCGGAGCTGCTGTCGCCCGATCCCGTGGTCCAGCACCCGACGCGCGGTCTCGACCACGGCACCTGGGGCGTGCTGAGGCCGATGTATCCGGACGCCGACATCCCCGTGGTCCAGCTCAGCCTCGATCGCGGCCGCCCGGACCGCTGGCACTACGAGGCGGGCAAGCGCCTGGCCCCGCTGCGCGACGAGGGCGTGATGATCCTGGGCAGCGGCGACATCGTCCATAATCTGCGCGCCATCGACTTCCGCCGGCCGGAGACCCTGCCCTGGGCCGAGCGCTTCAACGAGAAGGCCAAGGCCTTGATCCTGGCCGGCGACCACGAGCCGCTGATCGATTGGCGCAGCCTCGGCCCCGACGCCGAGGCCTCGATCAACAGCGCCGAGCACTACCTGCCGCTGCTCTACGTGCTGGGCGCGGCGGGCAAGGACGAGCCGATCACCTTCTTCAACGACGACGTCTTCGCGGCGATCTCGATGACGGGGGTGAAGGTGGGGTGAGGGGCGGCAGTCCCCTTCCCCCTTGATGGGGGAAGGGTCAGGGATGGGGGTGACCCGGCGGTTCCACCTGCACGGCTTTGCTCACCCCCACCCAACCCTCCCCCATCAAGGGGGAGGGCTCAAAAAAAATAGGCCTCACATCGCCGCCGCCGCCCGCTTCGCCGCCTCGACCCGCTCCCCCATCGCCTTGCCATAGAGCGCGGTGATCCGCTCCAGCACCTGGGCCGGCGCGGTCTCGGGACGGCCGGAGTCGAACGGCGGGGCGGGCGCGTACTCGACAGCCAGCTGGATGCCCTGGGCCATCTCGTCGCCCGCCAGTTCGGCGATCAGGGTCAGGGCGAAGTCGATGCCCGCCGTCACCCCGCCGCCGGTGATGTAGCGCCCGTCCCGCGCCACCCGCGAGGGATCCGGGATCGCGCCGAACAGCGCCAGCTGATCGCGCCAGGCCCAGTGGCAGGCCGCCCGCTTGCCCTTCAACAGCCCCGCCGCCCCCAGCACCAGCGAGCCGGTGCAGACCGAGCAGACATAGCGCGCGCCGTCCGCCAGCCGGCGGATTTCGGCGATGAAGTCGGGGTCGCCCATCGCCTCGGTGGTCCCGAAGCCGCCGGGCACGATCAGCACGTCGCAGGCCTCGATGTCCGACAGCTTGGGCAAACGCGCGAAGACCAGGCCGTCGGCCTCGATCTCGCCGCCCGCCAGGCTGGCGACCGTGACCTTGGCGCCCGGCAGGCGGCACAGCACCTGGTGCGGGCCGGTGAAATCCAGGTGGGTCACGCCCGGGAACAGGGCGATGACGATGGAGAGAGGCTGGCTCATGCGGTGGTCTCCGTCACGATTGACGTGGAGAACATGGTTCGATTAGCCTCTGGCGGAAATGACATAGTTCCCACGGTTTCAGCCAAGGCGCTGTCCATGCCCCGCGCGATCGGCTTCCTCGTCTATCCAGGCTTCCAGCTGCTGGACGCCACCGGCCCGATCGCGGCCTTCGAGATCGCCGCGCGGTTCTCGCCAGGCGCCTACAGCCTGCACTTTCTGTCGCTGCGCGGCGAGCCCACGCCCAGCTCCTCGGGCCTCGTCATCCAGACCACGGCGTTGAAGGACGCCCCGCCGCTCGACACGCTGATCGTTTCGGGCGGCGATGGGGTCAGGGTCCCGGCGACCTGCCCCGAAACCCAGGCCTTCGTCCGCAAGGCCGGCCGCGAGGCCCGCCGCGTCGCCTCGGTCTGTTCGGGAACCTATGTCCTGGCCGAGGCGGGCCTGCTAGACGGCAAGCGCGCGACGACCCACTGGAGCCGGACGAAGGACTTCCAGCGCCGCTATCCGAACGTCCGACTGGAGCCCGACCGCATCTGGATCCAGGACGGCAAGATGTGGAGTTCGGCGGGAATCACGGCGGGCATCGACCTGTCGCTGGCCCTGATCGGCGCCGACGAGGGCGAGGCGGTCGCCCGCCGCACGGCCCAGCAGTTGGTCGTCTATCACCACCGCCCCGGCGGCCAGTCGCAGCATTCGGCCCTAATCGACCTGCGCCCCGGCCGCTTCGACGCCCTGCTGTCGTGGGCGCGACAGAACTTGGCCGAGCCGCTCACCGTCGAGCAACTGGCCGACCGCGCGGCCATGAGCCCCCGCAACTTCGCCCGCCTGTTCGCCCAGGAGACCGGCGCCACCCCGGCCAAGGCCGTCGAGCGCCTGCGCGTCGAGGCCGCCCGCGCCCTGCTCGACAGCGGTCCGCTGCAGGTCGAGGACGTGGCGCTGGAGACAGGCTTTGGCGACCCCGAGCGCATGCGGCGGGCGTTCATCCGGGCGTTTGGTCAACCGCCCCAGGCGCTACGCCGGGCGGCGAAGGCGGGCTAGGCGCGCCGCGTCATCAGCTCGATGCGGTTGCCGAACGGGTCGTCGGCATAGACCCTGTCCCAGCCCTCCAGCGGCTCGTCCTCGACCACCCGCACCCCAGCCGCTTTCAAGCGCTTCGCCAGAGCCCAGACATCGTCGACGACCAAAGCCGGATGCGCCTTTCGCGCCGGATGAAAGTCAGCCTCAACGCCCAGGTGGATCTTGACCGGCCCGTCCTCGAACCAGCACCCGCCGCGCGCGGCCAGATGCGGCGGCTTGGGCTTCTCGGCGACGCCCAGCAGGTCGCGGTAGAACGCCCGGGCGGCGTCTTCCTCGCCTGCCGGCATGGCCAGCTGCACGTGCTCGATCGCCAGGATGGTCATGGACGCCTCCTTGCATGTCCGCGCTTGGCCCGGAACCCGGATCGGTCCAGGTTGGCGACCATGCTCTATCTCGTGGTCAAGGCCGCCATCTCGGGCGTGATCGTCGCCGCCGTGGCGGAGATTTCCAAGCGCTATCCCGGCCTGGGCGGTCTGGTCGCCTCGCTGCCGCTGATCTCGGTGCTGGGCATGATCTGGCTGTGGCGCGACACCCACGACCCCGTCCGGCTCGCCGACCATGCGACCGGGACGTTCTGGTTCGTGCTGCCGTCGCTGCCCATGTTCCTGCTGATCCCGGCGATGCTGAAGCGCGGCGCGCCGTTCTGGGCGGCCCTGACGGCGGGATGCCTGCTGACCATGGCGCTCTACGCGGCGATGGTCTGGGCGGGCCCGCGGTTTGGGCTGAAGCTCTAGCCCCGCGCCGCCCGCAGCCGCGCCACCTCGTCCTGCAGCACCGCCAGGCGCGTGGCGTGTTCGCGGCACAGGACCATCAGCTCGTCGCTGCGCAGGGCGTCCAGCTTGTCGATGACGCGCATGATCTCCAGCTCGGCCCGCAGATTGACGGCGTAGTCGTGCTCGGCGGTCAGGCGGTCCTTCGCCGCCTGGCGGTTCTGGCTCATCATGATCACCGGCGCCTGGATGGCCGCGACCGTCGACAGCATCAGGTTCAGGAAGATGAAGGGATAGGGATCGAACACCAGGCCCAGCGGCTTGGTCAGGACGTTCCAGGCGATCCACAGCAGCAGGGCCATCGAGAAGCCGCCGATGAAGCCCCACGAGCCGCCGACCGCGGCGACCTGGTCGGCCAGCCGCGTCCAGAACGCGCCCTGCTCGTCCAGCGCCAGGCGGGGATCCGACGGTTGCTCGGCCAGGATCAGGTCGATGACCCGCCTCTGAACGTCGTTGAGCTCGTCATAGCGCCGCCCCAGCAGGTCGAGGGACAGCTGGTCGAGATGGTCTTGGGTCATGCTTGGGGCTCTTGATGGCGAGGCCCGGATCATTCCCGGCGTCGGCCAAGCCTGGCAAGAGCGCGCGACACGGGCTTGACCCCTCGCGTCCCGCGGCATCTGATCGGCGATAACAAAGATATCGGGAGGGACGACGCCAATGACCGCCAACGGTCGAAAGAGCATCTTCATCACCGGCGCGGCCAGCGGCATCGGCCTGGCCTGCGCCAAGCGGTTCGCGGCCGAGGGCTGGTTCGTGGGCCTGTCGGATATCGACCAGGCGGGGCTGAAGGCCGCCCTGCTGGCGATCGGCGCCGCCAACGGCTCGATCCATCCGCTGGACGTGCGCGACCGGGAGGGCTGGGAGAACGCCCTGGGCGACTTCGGGCGCGGGACGGGCGGCAAGGTCGACGTGCTGCTGAACAACGCCGGCGTCGCGCGCTTTGGCGTGCTGGAGGACATGTCCGACGCCGATTGCGACATCCAGATCGACATCAACATCAAGGGCGTGATCAACGGCGCGCGGGCGGGGCTGCCCCCGCTGAAGGCGGCCGGCGGGCGGCTGATCAACGTCGCCTCGTGCGCGGGCCTCTATGGCTCGCCCAAGCTGGCCGTCTATTCGGCGACCAAGTTCGCCGTGCGCGGCCTCTCGGAAGCCCTCGACGTCGAATACGCCCGCCACGGTGTCAGCGTCGCCTGCGTGATGCCGTGGTTCATCGAGACGCCGATCCTGAACGCCGGGGCGTCAGGCACGAACGAGCACATGAGCGACGCCCTGCGCGCCGGGGGCCTGGAGGTCTACCCCGTCGAGGACGCCGCCCAGGTCGTCTGGGAAGCCGCGCGGGGCAAGGCCCTGCACTACTTCGTGGGCAAGCGGGCCAAGCAGATGCGCTTCGCCTCCAGCCACATGCCCGGCGTCGTTAGGAAGCAGCTCCGCTCCCGGCCCCTACTGTCGACTTGAGGCCGTCCAGCGGCGCGCGTTCGGTCGAGATCGCGATCGGCTTGGCGATGGCCTTGTCGGCGGTCGGAGCCGAGGCCGGCTCGGTCACCGGACCCAGCGGACCGCCCTGGCCGGCCGAGGTCGAGACCGGCTCGACACGGGCGATGGCGTTGGCGGCGTAGACGACCGGCGGCTTGCCGTCGGCGGTCAGGCTGGCGATGTCCGAAGGCGCGATATCGTCGACCGTCGGCAGGTGGGTCGGCGAGGCGGTGCGCCGGCCGAAGCGGTAGAAGATGTGCATCCCCACCTGGGTCACCCGCATCAGGCGCGGTCCCCAGACCGGCGAGACGTTGATGGTGTGGAAGTGGGTCGCCGAACCGACCTGGTTGCCGATCGCGCCCGACAGCGCGCGGGCGGCGACCTTGCGGGCCCGGTTCCAGGCGCTGACGTCGCGCGCGCGGCGCATCGAGCCGTCGCAAGCGAAGGAAAACTGGCAGCCGGTGCGGTGGTAGGCGCCCTGGAACACCACGCCGCAGATCGACTTGGGGAAGGCCGGGTGGCGCACGCGGTTCATCACCACCTGGGCCACGGCCGCCTGGCCGCTGGGGGTCTCGCCCCGGGCTTCGTAATAGACGGCGTCGGCCAGGCACTCGAGCTCGCGCGAGCTTTCCAGGGCGTTGCCCAGTTGGAACGGGCCGGGCAAGCCGGGACCGAAGGCGGAGTCGAAGCTGGCCCGCAGCATCAGCGGGCCGGTGCGGCCGCTCTGGCCCGGCATCAGGGTCGCGCCGGCGCCTTCGAGGCGGGCGGCCAACTGGGCCGATTGGCGGTCGCGCTGATCGACGGCGGCGAAGAGGAAGGGATCATGACGCTTGGCCACGGCGAGGGCGCCGGGGTCCATACGCGTAGCCGCGCTAACCATGGCCGCGTCCGAAAAGCTTCCGGAGGCGCCATCGGCCAAGCGGGTGACGCGGGCGTGGGTGGAGGCCGATTGAGCCAGGCCACCCATGAGGTAAACGCCGCCCAGGGCCAGACCCGTGATGGATCCGACCAATACGGCGCCGACCAGCCCGCGCGCATCCGCGCGCGTCTGCGACTTGATATACAAAACTCGTGTCCTGCGCGGCGAGGGCGCTCCGGCCCCCCGACAAAAACCGCTTCGAGATCCCCGGAAAAGCACTGTCGGGGAGGCCTTCGAAGCGGGGGATTGGCCGTATCACGACGTGGCCAAGATCCCGCTGTTAGCGGCTTATGAACGATTGGTGACCGACTCGCAAGCGCTCGCCCCCCCCCCTCCCCCCCGCCGCGCGCTCACGCCGCGGGGGTCAAATCGTTAATCCGTTGAATCCGCGTAAAAAGCTGGACGGTAGCGCGCGACGATTTTTTTCCCGCCGAAAACCCTTGCGCGGCCTGTTTTCCACTCATGGTGGCGCTGGCGGCGCGCCCTCGCCCGGCGCGGCCTGGGCGGGAAAAGGTTAATACGGAACCTTAAGCTTAGCTTTCCGAAGGGCGCTTTTCAGCGCCCTCGCGAGAGACGCCAACCATGGACCACGACCTTGGTCAGGTTGATGGCGGCGGCGACCCAGAGCGTGATTTCGAAGGTCAGGTCCAGGGTGCGTTGCAGGTTGGCGAGCCCCGCCTCGGAGGCCGCGGGCGCCAGGACCGTGACCAGGGGCTGAGCCGACCACAGCGCCCAGACCAGGGCGACGCCGCCCACCGCGCCCACGATCTCGGCGAGATTGCGAGCAACCGTCCAGCCCGGCTTGACCACCAGGAACAGCGACGAGACCACCTGCGCGATCGCGAGGGCCAGGATCGGCCAATAGAGCTGCTGGAACACCGGGGAAACTCGCAGGAACGCCTCGCCCCCTCGCGTCGTGATCACATTGCCCACGGGGAACGCGACGACCCCGGTCCACCAGCCGATGAACAGCAGCATCACCACCAACTCGAACAGCCCGTCGAAGCGGCTCTTCACGAACCACTCTCGACTGTCGGAGACGCGGGGCAACTCGCTGACCTTCCAACGCCGGAATCCGTCGGTCTTGATCCAGCCGCGCTCGATGGCGGCGGCGATCAGGGTGGCGGCGCCGATCAGGCCGAGCGCCGTTGGGATGAAGTCCTGCACGGTCCGGAAGACCAGGCGGGCGTCGCCATGGGCGGTGAGCAACGCCACGCCCGCGGGGACCGCCGCGGCCAGGGCGGCGATGGCCAGCAGGGCCTTCACCCCAAACAGCCAGAACGGATAGATTTCCGGCCCGACCAGGGCGCGCGCGGGTCCGTAGCGGCCCGCCACCGCGATCGGATGGCCGATCTCGCGCAGCAGGTCCTCCATCTCGCGCTTGTCGAGGGGGCGGCCGCGCTGGGCCTCGGCGTCCTCGACGCGGTTGAGGATCAGGTCGCGCAGCTCGGCGACGATGTCCTGGCGCGAGGCCTTGGGCAGCAGGGCGGCGACGGCGCCCAGGTAACGATCGACGAGATCGCTCATGTCATAGGGTCCTTCGGTGAGGGTGGCCGCTGTCACAACAGAGGCTCCAGGGCGGCGTTGATCCCGCGCCATTCGTCGGCGAGGCGCGCCAGCACGGCCCGCCCCTCCTCCGACAGCTGATAGAAACGCTTCTTGCGCTTGTCTTCCTCGCGCCACTCGCTGGCCAGGAGGCCCTGGGCTTCCAGCCGCCGCAGCATGGGATAGAGCGCGCCTTCGTCGATCTCGACACCGACCGACGAGAGGGCCTGGCGCAGGCTGTAGCCGTAGCGCTCCTCCCGCAGCTGGGCGAGGACGGCCAGGATCAGCGTCCCCCGCCGCAGCTCCTGGCGGAGCGATTCAAAGATGTCCGTATCGGTCGGCATAGAGTGTGCGCCACATAGTGTGCATCACATGGTGTGTGATACACACTGTATGTCACACAGTATAAACGCGCGTCAATGGCGTAACGTGGATCGCTCGGAGGCGACGCGTATTCTCCAGACGACCACCGCGACGGGAGCCGCCCATGGCCGACCTTTCCCGCTTCGTCGAGGCGCAGGCCACGACCTATCAGAGCGCCCTCGCCGAGCTGCGGCGCGGACGCAAGGCGAGCCACTGGATGTGGTTCATCTTCCCGCAGATCCAGGGCCTGGGCTCCAGTCCGACCGCGCGCCTCTACGCCATCGCCGATCTGGCCGAGGCCAGGGCCTATCTGGAGCATCCAGTGCTGGGGCCCCGCCTGCTGAAGGTCGTGGCGGCGATCAACGCCCTGCCCGGCGGCGACGCCCATGCCGTGTTCGGCGCGCCCGATGACTTGAAGCTGCGCTCAAGCCTGACCCTGTTCCAGGCCGCCGCGCCCGACGAGCCGGCGTTCGGCCAGGCGCTGGACAAGTACTTCGGCGGCGCGCCCGATCCGCGGACGCTGGAACGACTTGCGGTAAAACCGTAGGTAGTCGCCCCGACTGCGATCTCGCCGGGTCGGGCGTACTATGGCCGCCAAGAGCTTCAGCTCGGGGAGAACGCCATGGACACGATGATGAAGGCCGCCGTGGTGCGGGCCTTTGGCCAACCGCTGGTGATCGAGGATCGCCCGCGCCCCAAACCGGGTCGCGGTCAGGTGCTGGTCAAGATCGCCGCCTGCGGGGTTTGCCACACCGACCTGCACGCCGCCCACGGCGACTGGCCGATCAAGCCGTCCCTGCCCTTTGTCCCTGGCCATGAGGGCGTCGGCGCCGTGGTCGAACTCGGCGAGGACGTCGAGCACCTGAAGATCGGCGACCGCGTCGGCGTGCCATGGCTGCACACCGCCTGCGGCCGCTGCGTCCACTGCCTGGCCGGCTGGGAGACCCTCTGCGAGAAGCAACAGAACACCGGCTACTCGGTCGACGGCGGCTTCGCCGAATACGTCCTGGCCGACGCCGACTATGTCGGGCTGATCCCGGCCAACCTCACCTACGTCGAGGCCGCGCCGATCCTGTGCGCCGGGGTCACGGTCTATAAGGGCCTGAAGGTGCTGGACGCCAAACCGGGCGACTGGGTGGCGATCTCCGGCGTCGGGGGCCTGGGGCACCTGGCGGTGCAATACGCCAAGGCCATGGGCTTCAAGGTCGCCGCCGTCGACGTGGCCGAGGACAAGCTGGCCCTGGCCCGCGCGCTGGGCGCCGAGCTGACGGTCGACGCCAGCCGCGAGGATCCGGTCGCGGTGTTCCAGGCCAAGGTCGGCGGCGTGCAAGGCGTGCTGGTCACGGCCGTCTCGCGCGGCGCCTTCGCCCAGGCGCTGGGCATGGTTCGGCGCGGCGGCACGGTGTCGCTGAACGGCCTGCCGCCCGGCGACTTCCCGCTGTCGATCTTCGACACCGTGCTGCGCGGGATCACCGTGCGCGGCTCGATCGTCGGCACGCGGCTCGACCTGCAAGAAGCCCTGGCCTTCGCCGCCGACGGCCGGGTCAAGGCGACGGTCTCGACCGAGGGCCTGGACGCTATCAACAGCATCTTCCAACGCATGGAGCAGGGCGCCATCGAGGGTCGCGTGGTGCTGGACTTCGAGGCCGCCCGGTGAGAGCGGCCCTCCTGGCGCTGGGCGTGGCGCTGGTCGCCTCCCCGGCCTGGGCCCAGGCGTCCGCCGAGAACGGCGAGCGGATCGCCCGGCGCGCCTGCGGCGGCTGCCATGCCGTGCGCGGAACCAAGAGCCCCCTGCCCGACGCGCCGCCGTTCACGCGGCTTCACGCGCGCTATCACAAGGGCGGCCTCGACGCCCTGCTCGACGAGGGCATGCTGGCGCCCGCCGATCCCCCGGAGGAAGGCTCGCCCCGCACCCATCCGCGCATGCCGATGGTCAAGCTCGACGACGACCAGCGCGCGGACCTGAAGGCGTATCTGCGGAGCCTGGAGCCGAAGCGGTAGGGCTATAGGCCTGCGGCGTTGGAGCTAAGAACTCGCCCTCCTGGGCCCTGTGCCCAGGACCCATGCTGGCGGCTGGCTCTGATTTTGCGGATAGGCGAGGCGGACAGGCCCAGATCATGAGTCGATTTCAGCGACGACGGACCGATGGGTCCTGGGCACGGGGCCCAGGAAGGCGGGAATTGATCTCCACTTTGAATGTTGGTCCGCCATAAGACAGCGCCCCTAAACGTCCGGCATCGGCGGCGGCGGCCCCGGCGTGTCGTCGGCGTCGAGCGGGAAGCTGATCTCGCAGCGCACCCCCGCCGGGTCGTGCTCCAGGCGCACCTGGCCGCGCAGTTCCCGCGCCAGGGCCTGGGAGATCAGCCGGGTCCCGAAGCCCCTGCGGGTCGGGGGAACGACGGGCGGGCCGCCCTCTTCCGCCCAGAGGAACTCCAGCTGGCCCGCCGCCACGCGCCACGTCACGCGGATCAGGCCTTCCGGCGCGCTCAGCGCTCCATATTTCAGGGCGTTGGTGCTGAGCTCGTGCAACGCCATCGACAGGGCCAGCGACCGCGCCGGCGACAGGCTGACCGACGGCCCTTCGGCGATGAAGCGATCGGCGACGAACGGCTCGGCCGCCTGGCGCACCAGGTCGCCAAGCTCGGCGCTGGCCCAGCTGGACTGGGTCAGCAGATTGTGGGTCGCCGAAAGCGCCATCAGCCGCCGGTCGAACGCCTCGCGCGCGGTGGCCAGATCGTCCGACGAGCGCAGGGTCTGGGCCGCTAGGGACTGCACCGTCGCCAAGGTGTTCTTCACCCGGTGGTTCAGCTCGTTGATCAGCAGGCGCTGCAGCTCCTCGGCCCGGCGGCGCTGGGCGAGCTCGGCCTGGGCCGACTGATAGAGGCGGGCGTTGTCGATCGCGATGGCCGCGTGCGAGGCCACGCCCTCGGCCAGCCATTGGGCGCGTTCGTCGAACACGTCCGGATCCGAGTGGCCGAAGAACAGCCCGCCGATGACCTCGCCCGAGCGCGATCGGACGGGCACGGCCAGGTAGCTGCGCACCGGCAGGTGGCCCTCGGGCATGCCGCGATGCGGCGCGTTTTGGCCGTAGCGGGGGTCCTGGGTGATGTCGCCCGAACGCACCGTGCCCGTCCCCTCAAAGGTCGGGGCGAAAACCTCGGTGGGCCTGGGATGTCCGAAGGCCTCGAACGCCGAGCGCGGCGCGCCCGACAGGGCGTAGAGCATCATCGACCGCCCCTCGGCGTCCGGCGCGGTGTAGAAGAACGCCGCGTAGCGCGCGCGGGTCAGGGCCGCGCCGGCGTCGATCACAACCTGGACCGCGCGCTCCAGGTCGAGCTCGGCGGCGATCACCGCGCCGGTCTCGTTGAGCACCGCGAGGGCGGCGCTCTCGGCCTTGTAGCGGCTCTCGCTGCGTTCCAGGGCCTCGCGGCCGCGCCGCTCGCTGGCCACGGCCGCCAGGATCAGGGTCGTCGAGGCCATCACAGCCACGAACTGCTGGGTCAGCAGGATGGACCCGGCCGGCCCGGCGTTATGGAACGGTCCGCCGCCCTGCAGCGTCCCGACGAAGGCGCAAAGGCTGACGATCAACGTGGCGAGCGCCGCGCCCCGGGCGTCGAAGGCCAGGCCCGCCCAGACCAGCAACGGGAACACGAACCAGGCCCGCGAATAGGCCCCCTCGCCCCGCAAGAAGATCGCATAGGCCAAGGCGCCGGTCGCCACGCAGATCAGCGCCAGGTGGCCAAGGCGGGCGGGTGTCCACCGCTCTAGCGCCCCGCGCCAGGTCAGGAACGCCGGCGCGAAGGTCAGCACCCCGGTCACGAAGCCGAACCACCAGTTGACGAAGGCCTGATCGACCTTGCTCGGCGCCGAGCCCCCAAGCAGCAGCATCACCGCGCCCGCGCCGGCCGAGATGGTCGCCCCGCCCGCGCCGGCGCCGATCACCAGCCATAGAGCGCTCCGTAGGCTATCGAGCTTGGCGTTGGTCTTCAGACGATTGAGGATCAGAACGGGGATCAGCGCGCCGAGCGCCGTGGCGGTGGCGATCACCAGCTGGGCCCACGGAGGCTGAGGCGCGGCCATCACCCAGAAGGTCAGCAGACGGCCCAGCAAGGCCCCCAGCCACACGCGCGGCCCGTAATAGGCCACCGCCGCCAGGGCGATGCCGGCCGAGGGCCAGAACGCCGTCCCCGCGCCCGGCACCACGGCCCAGCGCAGGCTGATCACCGCGGCGACGCAGTAGATCAGCGCCAGGCTGGCGACCAGCAGCCATTCCCGAAGCGTGCGCGGCGTCAGATTGGCGCGCTCCAGCCAGCGTACGACCGACGTCACGCGCTCCGCTCCCGGCCCGTCCGCGCCCTCAAGATGTCCACACTCCCAAAGCCTACGTTCAGCTTATCGCCTTCCGCCGACTCGTCGCCATACGCCTTTTTGCTCGGACGGGCGCCCCTGCCGCCACCCTGCCGCCATTCCCTGTCAGCAGCCCCCCTAGCCGCCGGCCGTCCGCGCGCCTACCTTGGGGCCATGCCTCGCAGCCAGAACCCCGGCGTTTCGGACGTCTCCGCGCCCTTCGTGATGGATGCCGTCGCCGATGTTTCGGCTGGCGTCATGCCCATGCTGTGGACCCCGCACCGTCCCGCGCGGCCGGACAAGACCGAGGGCGGGCGCAAGTTCAAGCTGGTCAGCGAGTACCAGCCCGCCGGCGACCAGCCGACCGCCATCGCCGAACTGGTGGGTGGCCTCCAGAACGGCGACCAGGACCAGGTGCTGCTGGGCGTCACCGGCTCGGGCAAGACCTTCACCATGGCCAAGGTCATCGAGGCCACCCAGCGCCCGGCCTTGATCCTGGCCCCGAACAAGACCCTGGCCGCCCAGCTCTACAGCGAGATGAAGTCGTTCTTCCCGGAGAACGCGGTCGAGTACTTCGTCAGCTACTACGACTACTACCAGCCCGAGGCCTACGTGCCCCGGACCGACACCTATATCGAGAAGGACAGCTCGATTAACGAGCAGATCGACCGGATGCGCCACTCGGCCACCCGGGCGATCCTGGAGCGCGACGACGTCATCGTCGTGGCCAGCGTCAGCTGCATCTACGGTATCGGCTCGGTCGAGACCTACACCGCCATGACCTTCACGCTGGAGGTCGGGCAGCGGGTCGACGAGAAGCAGCTGATCGCCGACCTGGTGGCCCAGCAGTACAAGCGCAACGACCAGGCCTTCGAGCGCGGCGCGTTTCGCCGCCGCGGCGACACCATCGAGATATTCCCCGCCCACTACGAGGACCGCGCCTGGCGCGTGACCCTGTTCGGCGACGAGGTCGAGGCCCTGGCCGAGTTCGACACCTTGACCGGCAAGAAGACGGCCGACCTTGAGATGATCAAGGTCTACGCCAACAGCCACCACGTCACCCCGCGTCCCACGCTGCGCCAGGCGATCATCGCCATCCGCCAGGAGCTGAAGGAGCGGCTGGAGTGGCTGACCGCCAACGGCAAGCTCTTGGAGGCCCAGCGCCTGGAGCAGCGCACGACCTTCGATCTCGAGATGATCGAGACCACCGGCTCGTGCGCCGGCATCGAGAACTACAGCCGCTATCTGTCGGGCCGTAAGCCCGGCGAGCCGCCGCCGACCTTCTTCGAATACATCCCCGACAACGCTCTCCTCTTCACCGACGAGAGCCACCAGACGGTTCCGCAGATCGGCGCCATGTACAAGGGCGACCGCAATCGCAAATGGACCCTGGCCGAGTACGGCTTCCGCCTGCCCTCGGCCCTGGATAACCGGCCCCTCAAGTTCGAGGAGTGGGACGCCATGCGGCCGCAGTCGGTGCATGTCAGCGCCACCCCGGCCGACTGGGAGATGGAGCGGGCCGGCGGCGTCTTCGCCGAGCAGGTCATCCGTCCGACGGGCCTGATCGACCCGCCGGTCGAGGTGCGTCCGGTCTCCAAGGACGGCGCTTCCCAAGTCGACGACGTGGTCGACGAGATCCGCCAGACCATCGCCAAGGGCTACCGCACCCTGGTCACCGTGCTGACCAAGAAGATGGCCGAGGACCTGACCGAATATCTGAACGAACAGGGCATCCGCGTCCGCTACATGCACTCGGACGTTGATACTCTTGAGCGCATCGAGATCATCCGCGAGCTGCGGATGGGCCATATCGACGTGCTGGTCGGCATCAACCTGCTGCGCGAGGGCCTCGACATCCCCGAGTGCGGCTTGGTGGCGATCCTCGACGCCGACAAGGAAGGCTTCCTGCGCTCGGAGACCTCGCTGATCCAGACGATCGGCCGGGCGGCGCGGAACGTCGACGGCAAGGTCATCCTCTACGCCGACCGGATCACCGGCTCGATGGAGCGGGCCATGGCCGAGACCTCGCGCCGCCGCGAGAAGCAGCACGCCTACAACCTCGAACACGGCATCACGCCCGAGAGCGTCAAGCGCGACATCAAGGACATCCTCAACAGCCCCTACGAGCGCGGCGACCGCGTGCTGGTGCCGATGGGCATGTCCGAGACCGACGACCGTCCGTTCAGCGGCGACAACTTCAAGGCCGCGCTCAAGGACCTGGAGGCCAAGATGCGCGAGGCCGCCGCCAACCTGGAGTTCGAGACCGCCGCCCGCCTGCGCGACGAGATCAAGCGCATGAAGCTGATGGACCTGGAGTTCGCCAACGAGGTCCTGGCCGCCACCGGCGACGAGGTCGACAAGGCCGCGCCCAAGCGCCTGCGCGCCGAGATCCGCGAGGAGAAGGCCGCCGAGTTCCGCAAGAAGCGGCGCTAGCCTTGGCGACCGACGCCCCCGCGCCCCGGCCGCTTCCGGAGAGCATCCAGACGACCCTGGGCCGCAAGGCGCTGGGCCTGGCGCTGGCGTTCAGCCTGACCCTGCTTGGGCTGCTCGGGCTCCAGGCCGTCCAGACCCTGCTCGACCGGCCCAACGAGGCCGTCGTCGCCACGATCCCGGACGTCCTGGCCATCTGGCGCGAGGAGGAGTCGTCGGCCCTGTTCTGGGCGTTCCTGCTGATCATCATGCCGCCGCTGGTCCTGATCCCCAACGCGTTCGGCGTGCGTCATCGCCCGCCCGCCCCGGGGGTTTCCGCCCGGACCCGCTGGGCGATCGTGGCCCTGTCGGCCCTGATCGTGGCCGCCGGCGTCGGCGTGGGCGCCGTCTTCGGCCGCGCCGAGGTCGCCGTCGCCACCCCGGTCGGCGTCAGCTGGCTGAAGGACGGCAAGGTGCGCGAATACTGGTCCTGGGGCGCGGCGACGACCATCGCCGCCGCCTGTGTCCAGCGCGACGCCAGCGACGGCGGCGACAAGGCCGGCTTCGCCCTGAACTACGACGTCACCTTCCCCACCGGCCGCGAGGCCCGCCTGGTCCGCGCGCCGGACAAGCTCGCCGACCAGGTCCCGCGCCTGGCGGTGCTGGACCAGCGCCTGCGCGCGACGGGCGTCCCGCGCTTCACCAGCGCGGAGCCGGCGTGTTTGGAGCACTACGGGCGCGAGCTCGCGCCGGCGGAGCGGGCGACGCTAGGCGCCCTGCTGACGCGCTAGCCGTCACCCCCTCCCCTGGTTGGTTCGACGCGCCGACCTCAAATTGCCCGCGACGGCGGCCCGCGCAGGGCCTAAACAGCCGCCTCGTTCGAAAGGCCCGACCATGTCCCTCCACATCGCCCTGCTGCGCGGCGTCAACGCCACCGGGGGTCGCTTGATCACCGGCGACGAGTTGACGGGCCTGCTGACCGATCTCGGCCACACCGACGTCCGCATGGCCCCCAAGGTCGGCGACCTGGTGTTCGAGAGCGGCGAGCGCACGGGCGCGGAACTTCAGACCCAGATCGAAACCGAGCTTCTGGCGCGCCTGGGCCTGCGCACCGATGTCTATGTCCGCACCGCCGAAGCCTGGCGGGCGTTGATCGCGGCCAACCCGTTCCCGGACTTCGCGGCGGCCAATCCGGGCTGGCTGATGACTCTGTTCTGCAAGGACACTCCCGACAAAAAGGCCATGGGCGCCCTGCGCGCGGCGATCCGCGGCGCCGAGCAGGCGCGGGCTGAAAACCGTCAGATCTATGCGATCTACCCCGACGGCGTCGGTGGCTCGAAACTGACCAACAGCCTGGTGGAGAAGACCCTCGGCGCGCGGATCACGGGGCGGACGTGGACGGCGGTGCTGGCGCTCGCCGAGATGCTTGAGCCGAGCTAGTCCCTCGGTGTCTTTCTCGGCTCTATCGTCCCGCCCCTCCTGAACCGCGCTGGCTTCGGCGCCGGACGCCTTGCCCCTACGCCGCGACCGCCTCGCCAGGTTCGCCGATGATCTCGTGGCGATCACCGATCCAGCGCCCCACGAAACGGCCCGTTCGGTCATGGATCCAGACCTCGGCCTCGCCGCCGCGCGCGCGGACCTCGGACGCCAGGGCGCGGGCGCGGCGTTCGGCTTGGCCGCCGGTGTCGAAGACCATCGGCTCGCCGGCCGAGGACGTTCTGACGGACCATCCCCCATCGAAGGGGGAGACCACGAAAATACTCCGCATGGTTCTCTCCGCTCAAATGGATGCTTCCGAAGGAAGCGTGCTGAACGTAGGTGTCATTCGGGCGGTTCCAAGCCCCCATCCAATGATGGCGGCGCCGGCCGAGGCCCCCCGGAACCGCCGAGACGGCCGCCCGTTGCTGCACGGCGCTGGAGGCCGCCGGAGCGGTCGACGCTCGGATGCTCGCATGACACCCCTCGACTCGGACCGCCCCGCTCAAGACACGGCCTACGACGCCATCGTCATCGGCGCGGGCCCCGCCGGCCTGACGGCCGCGACCTATCTGGGGCGCTTCCTGCGCAAGGCGCTGGTGCTGGACGGCGGGCGCTCGCGGGCCAGTTGGATCCCCGAAAGCCACAACACGCCCGGCTTCCCGCACGGCGTCGGCGGCGAGGCGCTGCTGGACCGCCTGCGCGATCAGGCCGACCGCTACGGCGCGGAGCGGCGCGCGGGCAGGGCGCGGACGCTGCTGCGCGGCGCGGACGGCTTCGTCCTGGCGATCGATCAGGAGAACGCCGACGCGCCGGTGATCGCGCGCGCGCCGTTCGTGCTGCTGGCCACGGGGGTGGTCGACCGCCTGCCGGTCCTGGAGGGCGTGGAGGATGCGATCCGCGCCGCCCGCGTGCGCCTCTGTCCGATCTGCGACGGCTACGAGGCGAGCGGCCAGCGGATCGCCGTGCTGGGCGACGGCGAGCACGGCGCGCGCGAGGCGGCGTTCCTGACCACCTATTCCCCCGCGGTGACACTGCTGGACCTGCGGCCCGACGCCCCGATGGAGGGCGAGCGCGAGGGGGACGGCGCCTTCGAGCGGCTGCCGGTGAGTCTGGCGGACATCACGCTGGGGCCCGACGGGGTGATGGTCGGGGACCGGACCTTCGACTGCCTCTATCCAGCCCTGGGCTTCGACAGCCAACAGGCCCTGGCCCAGCAGGTCGACGCCGCCCGCGACGCCGACGGCCGCCTGGTCGTCAGCGCCCACCAGCAGACGTCCGTGGACGGGCTCTACGCGGCGGGGGACGTGGTGCGGGGCTTGAACCAGATCGCGGTCGCCACCGCCGAGGCGGCGATCGCCGCGACGGACATTCACAACCGGCTGAGAGCCTTGGCGCGGCCGGGCTAGCCGCCCGTCATCGGGCCATCCCGGAAGCGTCAAGCGCCACGGCCGGGATGAAACAGGAAAGGCCTACAGAGTCGCCTGCGGTTCCGGCTCGCCGACCGAGCAGATCTCGACCCACACGCGATAGAGTTCGTTGCGGGTGTCGTTGGCCAGGGCGGCGCGGCCGTTGACCACGATATAGGGCTGGAACTCGGCGCCCGCGCCCAGGCGGACCTCGCCGCACACGGCGACACGGCCTTGGCGGTGCTCGATATGCTCGTTGCGGAAGCCGACATTGTCCCAGACTTCCATCTGGCGCTTGACGGTCCATTGGGCGCCGCTGATCTCCATCTGGCGGATGCGCGGCAGGGCCAGGGGCGTCTCGATCTGAGCGGACTTGGCGCTGGGGTGGTAGCCGATCGCCATGAAGCCGACGAAGGCCAGCAGGATCAGATACGGCGCGAGCGAGCGGATAAGCGGCGTACGGAGCGTCGGCCCTTCCGCCATGTTTCCAGCCATCGGAAATCTCCGCCTATCGTCAAGCCGCCCCGGTGGGAAAAAGGGTCGGCCCACGTAAAACGTCGTTAACACGAAACGACGCCAAGAACCACGGCCGCCCGCCCCAAAACTAGTAAGAAGCAGGCGGATCCACACCGCTTTGAGTGTAATCAAAATCACACTCGCCGCCAGAACGAGCACTGACTCAGACTATATTTCAGATCGGCGTTATCCGCGCGGCGACCTAGTGGCGCACGGCGCGGCTCGCCGAACCATGATCAACGCTTCCGGCTCGACTTGCCCTTTTCACGGTGCTCGTCGGCGGCGATCTGGCTGAGGATCAGCAGGGACGAGGAATAGTAGTCTTCGTTCTGGATCCGGGCGGTCGAGGCCTTGCCGGTCAGGGCCAGGTCCGCGACGCTGGCCATGCCGACCGGGGCGGCGAACGGGGCGACCTCGCCGGTGCTCACGTCGATCCAGGCCGGGGCCGGCTTGCCCGCCGACCGGAACGAGGTCCACCAGCGCTTGACCGGATCCAGCGAGGCGTCGCCGCAGCGACCCGACCAGCACATGTAGAGCGGCACCCGTATGGCGTCGAAACCGAAGCGCGGCGGACGGTCGGGATCGGTCCACATCGCGCCGGCGGTGTCGACCTTGACCCAGTCCACGGGCAGGTCCGCCGCGCCGAAGCGGGCGTCGCGCAGGGCCTTCAAGGCCTGATCGCGCACCATCGGCCAGGGCGACTTGGGCTCGCGCGCGGCGAAGGCGTCGAGCGCGGGCATGATCGCGTAGGACGGGTTGAAGATCATCCCCTGGGCGTTGACGAAGCCGTCGACGCCCGGGACCA
Source organism: Caulobacter segnis (assembly GCF_031454995.1). Taxonomy (GTDB): domain Bacteria; phylum Pseudomonadota; class Alphaproteobacteria; order Caulobacterales; family Caulobacteraceae; genus Caulobacter; species Caulobacter segnis_E. Next base: position 372,441 of record NZ_JAVDRV010000001.1, read on the forward strand.
GCAGCGTCCGGTTCCCCTGCTTGACCAGCAGCTTGCTCAGGATCGCGCTGCGGATCTGGGCGCTGGCCTCCAGATACTCCGGACGCTTCCAGCGCTCGCCGCCGCGCAGCAGGGCCCAGGCGATCAGCAGGTCGCCGTCCAGGGCGTTGTTGGGATCGGGGGTGTGCAGATCCCCCGTGGGGATGTAGCGCCACTTGAACAGGCGCGTGTCCGGCCGCGACAGGGTCTGGTCGGTCCAGGTCCACATCTTCTTGAAGGTCGCCGGATCATCATAGGCCGTGGCCATGATCATCGCGAAACCCTGCCCCTCGGAGTGGCTGACATTGCCGTTGCCGGTGTCGACCACCCGTCCGTCGGACTGGAGGAAACGGGTCTTGTAGTCCGTCCAGTTGCCGGGCGTCGGCGCGGCGCAGGCGCTCATGGTCACGGCCTGGAGGCCCAGGGCGGCGACCACCAGCAGCATCGCGCGCCGATTAGAGGCCATAGGAGAATTCCAGGACGTCGTCGCTGGCGCCTTCGCGGTGGGTGGCGGTCATTTCCGGCCGGCCGCCCTGGCTTTGCAGCCAGACGGTGTAGACGCCTTCCAGCAGCGCGCTGAAGGCCCGGCGCCAGTGGCCGCTGGCGTCTTCCAGGTGCTGGCCCGGATAGGCGCGGTGACGGATGGCGATGGCGCTGTCGGCCAGGGCCAGCGAGACATAGCCCCAGTCCATCTCGGCCAGGACGACGTTCAGCGAGGCTTCCAGCTCGTCCAGGGTCTTGACCGGCGGCAGGGACACCGAGCGCGACACGCGCAGGCCGATCTGGCGATAGAAGCCCCACGCCTCCTGGGCGCTGAAGTTCTCGAACAGCTCGTCGGCCATGGCCAGCATCACGGCGCGCCACTGGGCGCTGAACTGGCGGGCGGCCAGATAGCGCAGGTCGGCGGTGTCGGCGACCTTGGCGGCTTCCGGCGCGACGGTCCGGGACGAAAGGCTCTTCAACATCGGTCGTTCCTATTGGCTAGCCAGGATCCGCCGCAGGTAGAAGCGGAACTTGTATTCGTTGTAGATCCCGAAGGTGTCGAGCGAGAGTTCGCCGCCGGCGGCCGAGCCGCCGCGGAACTTGTACTCGCCCAGGAGCTGGCCGGTCAGACCGATGCCGGTCTTGCTGGCCGAGTCATAGCGAGCCAGGACCGTGTTGTCGGCCGCCGCGTAGGACTCGATGGCCTGCTGGGCCGCCGGGTTGTTCGGGAAGATCGGCGAGCTGTCCTCGCTGTAGGCCTGCACGCCGACGCTGAAGCCCGCCTTGGCCCGCCAACGCTCGCGCTCCTTGGAGTACGACACCGGCAGGGCCACGCTGACGAACTGCTGCGGGCTGAAATAGCCGCCCTGGCCGAAGCTGAAGAAGCGCAGGTTGCGGTCGTAGGCCTGCATGTTGGCGTTGATGCCGATCTGCAGTTGGTCGCCATCGCTGTCGATCGGGCGGAAATAGGCGCCGGCATTGATCTCGTAGCCAGTGTTGCTGGCGACGTTGTGGCCCTTCAGCTGGCGGTAGGCGGCGTCCATGTACGCGCCGGCCGAACCGAAGTTGGCCGAGGCGCCCAGGCTGGCGTTGCGCTTGACCACCCCGCCCCACTCGACGCCCGTCAGCGGGTCGCGGTCGCCGGAATAGGCCAGGACGCTGTCGGTCACCGGACGCTGCTCGACCGTGAGGCGCACCTGGGCCTCGCCGATGTCGAGCCGGCCGGTCAGGCCGCCGGTGAAGCTCTTGCGCATGAAGCCCAGCGGCGTGACGCCGGCGTCCAGCGAGAACGGGCCCGTCTCGTAGAACATCGACATGCCCACGCCGGCGCGGCTGCGGCTGTCCAGGGCGGGCAGGACGATGGTCTCGCCCGCCACGATCGCCTCGGCGTTGACCAGCGGATTGGTCCCGATGATGGCGATGGCGGACTGCTTGGGCGCGCCGGCGCTGATGATCACCGGATTGACCGCGACGCCCAGGCGGCCGATCCCGAACGGCGAGACCGAGGCGGCGATGCGGGTGTTGGCCTCGAACAGGCGGCTCGTGCCCTCCTCGCCGCTGCGGGCGCGCAGATTGGCCGCGCCTTCGAACTGCGGCGCCGTCGACTGGCGCAGGGCGGCGATCTCGCGTCCGACCTTGGCCGGCAGCGGGGCGTTGGCCGGCAGCGGCGCGTTGCCCGACTTCGAGGCGTAGGCGCGCGGCGGCGTATAGGCCGGGGCGGGCGTCGGCATCGGGGCCAGGGCGGCGGGACCGGCGGCGTAGGGCGAGGCTTGATAGGCCGGAGCCGAATAGCTCGGCGGAGCGCCCGCGTCGGCATAGGTCGGCGTCACCGGCGCCGGGATCGCCGTCGGGTTCGAATTGGCCGGCAAGCTCGGTCCGCCGCTCATCGCGACCGGATCGCTTTGCGGCGAGTTCGACGGGATGGGCGCGAAGCTCTGGACCGGGGCCGGCGCATAGGACGCGTAGGCCTGGGGTTGCGCGGCCGCCGGGTTCGGCGGGCGCGGCAGGGCGAAGACCGAGGTCGACGCCGAGGCCGCCGGCGCGCCATAGGTCGGGGCGTCGGCCGCCTGGGCGATGGCGCGGGCGGCGAACGGGTTCGCCCCCAGGGCGCCGCCGACGGCGGCCGGAGCGCCAGGCTGCGCGCCCGCCCCCCGGGCCAGCAGGCTCTGAGCGCGCTCGAACGCCTTCAGCGCCGCGCGCTCACGCCCTCTGGCCTGCTCCATCTGGCCCAGCTGGTAGTAGAGGTCGGGGTTGTTCGGCTGGATCGCGATCGCCCGACGCAGCAGGTTGTTGGCGCGATCGTGGTCGCCCGTCCGGACCGCCACGCGGGCCGAGCCGGCCAGAGCTTCGTAGTCGTTCGGATTGATCGCCAGCAGGGCGTCATAGGTCTGGGCCGCCTGCGGCGCCAGGTCGCCAGTGTCGTAGAGGCGCGCCAAGGCCGACAGCAACATCGGATCGCGCGGCGCGACCGTGAAGCCTTGCGACAGGGTGTCGAAGGCCGAGGCGAAGTCGCCGGCCAGACGCAGGCGGTCGGCGCGGCGAGCGCTGTAGAGCGCCGCCAGGCTACGGTATTCGCCTTGCGGCTGTTGCTGGGCGGCGGCGTTGAGCAGGTTGAGCGCGGCGGCGTCCTGGCCCGTCTGGGCCAGCACCGCCAGGAAGCCCGAGGCCTCGGACGGCTTGAAGCTGGCGGGCGGCTGGCGGGCCGCTTCCAAGGCCAGGGCGGTCGATTGATAGCTGTCGCCCAGGTCCAGCAGGGTCTCGGCGATGCGGCCCCGCACGCCGAAGCTGGGCGAGGTGCGGGCCATCAGGCCGCGCAGCAGGCTGACGCCGTCGACGGGTCGGCCCTGCGCGCCCCAGCGCTTGGCCTGCTCGATCGTGCTGAGGGCGTCGACGCGGGCGATCAGATCCTTGACCGCGCGGGTGCGGCTGGCCTCGGGCACGCGGCGCAGCAGACCGACGGCTTCCTCGTTGCGGCCGCGCGATTCCGAGTACAGCGCGGCGGCTTGAAGGGCCTCCGGATCGCTGGACTGGTAGAGCGGGGCCATCAGCGACTGAGCCTCGGCCTCCTGCCCCTGATCGGCCAGGAACTTGGCGTAGTCGTAGCGCGACCACGGATTGTTCGGATTGGCGGTCAGCGCCGCGGCCAGCGCCGCGCCGGCGCCGAAGGTGTCGCCGCGCTTTTGCAGTTCGTTGGCGCGGGCGCGTTCGATGGCCGCGCGGGTCTGGCCGGCGGTCGGGCCGGTCAGGGTCGCGGCGACCTCGCTGGCTTCGTCATAGCGCTCCTGGTCGGCCAGGGCCTGGGCGAGGCCGGAGACGGCTTCGGGACGCCGCGGCGCGGTCGCCAGGACGGCGCGGAACGCGGTCTCGGCGTCGGCGGAGCGGCCCAGGGCGGCCAAGGATTGGCCCCACAGGACCTGAGCCTCGACGCGGTCGGGGTTCTGGCCATTGGCCAGCGGGCGCGCGTCCTGCTCGGCCTGGGCGTAGCGACCAGCCTCGTAGGCGGCGCGGGCCCGCGAAAGGGTCGAGAAGAATTGGGCCGAGCGCAACGCCTCGCCCCAACGCTGCTCGCCCGACGCGCCGCCGCTGGCGCGCTTGAGCAACGCCTCGGCGTCGGCGAACCGACCTTGCTGCAGGCGGATGATCCCCAGGCCGCCGGCCGCGTCCAGGTCGGTCGACCGCTCGCGCAGAGCCTGGTTGAACAGGCGCTCGGCGCCGGCGAGGTCCTTGCGCTCCAGCGCCTCGAAGCCGGCCGCGCGCGCGGCGCCGCTGGGATCGATCGGCGGGGAAGGCTTGGTCTCGGTCTTGCCCTGGGGGAGATCGACCACCGCCGTGTCCTGGCTGTTGGCGACCGAGTTGGCGACGGAGCTGGCGAAGCGCGTCTTCAGCGCCCTGTCCAGCGCCACGACCCGGGGGTCGGACGGGCTGGTGACGCCGCGCAGCTGCCGCAGCCAGCGATCGCCAGCCCCGACGTCGCCATCCTCGATGGCGTAGGTGGCCAGGCGCTGCAGCACCCGAGGATCGTTCGGGCTTTCCCGCAGAGCGCGCTGCAGGGCCTGCAGGCTGAGGTCGTTGCGGCCACGCTTGCGCTGGCTCGCCGCCTGGTTCAGCAGCACCTGCACCACCCCGCCCTGGCTCGCGCCTTGGGTGGGCGCGGGCGCGGTGACCTCCGGCTTCAGCGTCTTGGCCCCGGGGACCAAGGGCCGGGCCGCAGGCTTGTCACTGGGCAGACGGGGCTGGACCTGGGCGATGGCCGTCGAGGCCAACAGGCTCGACGCCAGCGAGATAAAGGCGATCTTCCTCATCGCGGGTCCACTTCCCTGTCGGACAGGCGCTTACGTTCAAGGGCGCGGAGCACGACCCAGAAGCCCAACCCGATAACCAGCGAGGCGCCGATCACCGCCAGGGCCAGCAGCAGCGGATTGCGGCTGCACCACCACATGACCGCCACCCACCACGGCAGGTGACCAGACCAGAAGCCCGGCGACACCTGGAAGCTATTGAAGCTCTTGTCGGTGGCGATGGCTAGATCGCCTTGCATGGCCGCGTTGGCTTCCGACTTGGCCATGGCGTCGACGATCTCGGGCAGGCGCGAGGGCGTCGCCGCCAGGACGGCAACCACCACGCGGCTCTTGTCGAACGGCGAGCGCCAGCTGGAGACGCCGGCGAAGTCGCTGACCGTCACCAGGGCCGCGTCGGCGGCGGCGGGATCGCGCTGATCGACGTTGGAGCCGAAGCGCGAGAACAGACGCGCGATCGGGGAGTTCGAGGACACCCGCAGTTGGCTGCCCTCGACGCGAACCGGAGCGCTTTGGAACAACTCCGAGGCCTGACCGGCGAGCGACAGCGGGCCAACCACCAGGACGTCGCGACCACGCAGGGTCGGCGCCTCGCCTGGGCGGGCGATGGTGACGCCGACGGCCGGGGCGCCGGTCGAGTCGCCGATGCGGCCGATCAGGGTGAACAGCGCCTGCAGGGTGTCCGGCGACGGTTGTTGCGGGATCAGCACCAGCGTCTCCGACAGGTCGGCGACACGGCTGAAGGGGAAGCCGGAGCTGGCGAAGAACGCCAGGTCGGGCATGCGCGAGAAGTGATGCGCGCTGGTCAGGTCCAGCTTGGAATCGGCGTCGATGCCGACTCGGATCCCCACCGGCAGGACGCCTTCGCAGGCGCCCTTCTTCTTGCTGTGCAGGTCGTAATAGAACTGCAGCTGGTTCTGGCCAAAGATGTTGTAGCCAGGGATGTCGACCGAGGCCGTGTTCTGGATGGCCGACAGGCCGATGGCGTCGCGGACCTTTTCGGCGGTCCGCTCCTGCCGCAGCGGGATCGAGCGGATGTACTTGTCGTTCGCCAGCACATCCAGACGCGACATCGAATAGTCGAGCCAGGGACCGGCCGGATAGCGATAGCCAAAGGTCAGCTTCGCGCCCGGACGGGGCCAGAAGAACAGGTCCGGCGCCGTGCGGAACTCGGCCGTCAGCAGGCCCGGGCGCAGACCCGCGCCCTCCAGGTTGGACTGGCCGACCAGGTCGCCCAGTCGGACGGGATGGTTGGTGTCGACCCAACGCGGCGCGTCATAGGGTTGCCGGCGCGCGATCGGTTGCGGCGTGATCTGGGCGCTCTGGCCCGACAGGCTCTTGGGCGAGGACGCCAGCACCCGGGCGGCCGCCAGCACGTCCTCGTCCGAGCCGCCGCTGATCACCAGCAAGGAGGCGTAGGGGTTGCGCGGGTTGCGGACGATGCTGATCACCGGCCCGGAGGCCTGCGGCGCGACCCAGCCGCCGATCTGGCTGCCGCCGCGCGCCAGGACGACCGCGTTGCCGTCCGGCAGGTCGTTCAGCAGCACCGGGAACGAGAAGCCGTGGAAGCTGGCGGTCATGCCGAAATACGAGGCCGTGGCCGCGCCCGCGGCGATCAGCTCGTTGGACGGCGCGCCGGCGAACACGAACGGCAGCTTCAGCTGGCGGCCTTCGGTCGAGTCGAAGAACGGACCGGGCAGACGCGAGAGCGAGTCGCCCACCGACAGCTGTTGCAGGGTCAGGGTCAGACGGCTGCGGGTGTTGCTGATGTTGGCCCACAGCGTCGAGTGCAGCGGGTCCTCGCAGCTGCGCGTGTAGTGGCTGACGAAGCGGAAGCCCAGGCGGTTTTCGCTGGTGAACAGGCCCGGATCGATCGGCAGGGTGACGACCACGCCGCCGGCGCCGTCCGGCGTCAGGGGCACGGTGCCGATCACCTCGTCGTTCATCAGCACGGTCAGGTGGCTGAGGTCGGCCAGCAGCGTCGGCGAATAGGCGAAGTTCAGGGTCAGTTGGGCGCCCGTGACCACCTCGTCCTGGCGCAGATTGACCGGGATGCCCGCCTCGCCGGCCGAACCGATCAGGCGCAGCGGCCGGTTAACCTTAAGATCCTCGAGCGTCATCGACAGGGTGCGGACCCCGCCCGGAACGGTCGCCTTGGCCGGCGCGGCGACGGTCGCGTCGGACGCCGCGGCGGGACGGGCCGCGGCGCGCGCGGACTGGGCGTGACCCTCGCTGGGGCTCAGCAGACCAAGGCCCAGTCCCAGGGCGAGCAGGAGGGCCGCGGTCGTGGCGCCCGTGCGCTTGAAGGCCACCGAGGCGCGCGGGGTGTCGCGATAGCGCCACCAGAGCAGGATCGAGATCGAGGCGCGCATCAGGTCCGTGAACGACTGCCAGGCCGACCAGGACACGTGATCGTCGATCAGCGGCCAGGCGTCGGCGCGGCCCATGACGACCCGCACCAGTTGCCGCCGCGACTCCAGCGTCATTTCCGTGAACATAAACCTCAGCCCGCCCTTCCCGCTTCCCAACATCTTGACCGGGAACCCAAACGTCTTTTCGGCCGCGAGCACCTCGACATGGGTCACGGTCCGTCCCTCGATAACCTCGTCGTCCGGCGCCGGAACCGCCATGCCACCCATCGAGATGTTCATCGTCTCGGTGGACAGCACGTGACCGTCATCGAAATAGAGCCGCGTGGGCAAAACAACGCCCAAGTGCTCGTGCTTGCGAATCTGACGGGTCTCGCGTCCCACCGCGATCGCCGTGATCAGGATCAGCAGGCTGAAACTGGACCAGCCGACGTTCAGCATGATCGTGCCCAGCTGCACATCGAAATACTGCGGAAGCAGCAGCTTGGCGATCCCCGCGCCGATGCCGCCGAACAGCAGCCCCGTGGTGATCAAAAGGGGCAGTAGCACCTTGAAGTCGAAATAGCCTTCCTCCAGCAGCCCGCCCTTGTCGGTGACGTTGAACTTACCCTTCTTGGGATCGAGCAACGGCAGGATGGTCGGCCCCACCAGGTGGAACGAGATCAGCGACTCGTAGACCTCGCCCCAGAACGCGCGGCGATATTTTCCCTGGATCCGCTCATTGACCAGCACCGACAGCAAGAGGTGCGGAATGGCGTAGGTGACGATCGTCCAGGCGGCCGCGGCGATGATGTTCTGCTCGAAGATCAGATACGCCAGCGGCGAGGTCAGGAACACGATGCGCGGCAGCGGAAACTGGAAGTGCAGCATCGCGTTCAGGTAACAGAGGCGCTGACCGATGGTCAGGCCCGGCCCCAACAGCGGATTGTCGATCCGGAAGATCTGGGTCATGCCGCGCGCCCAGCGCGCCCGCTGGCCGATGTGCAGCGCCAGGCGCTCGGTGGCCAGACCGGCCGACAGGCGCGTGTTCAGATAGGCCGTGTTCCAGCCCATGCGCTGCAGCTTCAGCGCGGTGTGGGCGTCTTCGGTCACGGTCTCGCCGGCGAAGCCGTTGGTCTGCTCCAGGGCCTCGCGACGGATCACCGCGCACGAGCCGCAGAAGAAGGTGGCGTTCCAGAAGTCGTTGCCCTTCTGGACCACGCCGTAGAACAGGTCGCCCTCGCCCGGGATGTCCTTCACGGCGCGGATGTTCCGCTGCACCGGATCGGGCGAGTAGAAGTAGTGCGGCGTCTGCATCAGGGCCAACTTGGGGTCGGCCTGGAACCAGCCCACGGTCAGCTGCAGGAAGGCGCGCGTGGCGACGTGGTCGGCGTCGAAGATGCAGAGCAGCTCGCCGGTCGTCTGCGGGATCGCGTTGTTGAGATTGCCCGCCTTGGCGTGCTTGTTGTCGGTGCGGGTGATGTAGCCGCAGCCGGCCTTGCGCGCGAATTCCTCGAACTCGGGCCGGCGGCCGTCGTCGAGGATGTAGACCTTGAAGCGATCGGGCGGATAGTCCTGGTCCATCGCCGCGAACACGGTGTCCTGCACCAGCTCGAGGCTTTCGTTGTAGGTCGGGATGTAGATGTCGACGGTCGGCCAGGTCTCTGGCGGACCGGAGATCTCGCGCACCTTGCGGTCCAGCGGCCAGACGCACTGCACATAGCCCAGCACCAGGATCAGCCAGGCGTAGAGCTCGGCCAGATAAAGACCTGTCCCCAGGCCGGCGGCCAGGGGATTGTCGAAGTGCAGGGTCTGGGTGGTTCGCCACCAAATGTAGCGGGTCGACAGGGCCGTCGAGACCACGACCAGGCCGACGGTCATCTTCCGGCTGTCGCTGAGCTGGCCGATGGCGGCGGAGATGGCGAAAACGCCAAGGCCGAAAATCAGCTGACCGTTGGAGTCCAGAGGCACGACCACGGCCAGCACCACGATCACGGCGGCCAGCGCGAAAATCGCGTAGCGCGCCGGCGCGGACGCCGCGACGCGGCCGAAAAGGCCTTCGCCGAGGTCCGATGCCCCCTTGATGTTCATGGTCAGTAGGGTCCCGGAGATGTCAGTCGATCAAGACTGGCCGCTATGCCGTCGATGTCGATGGCCGCCACGCTGCCGGGGGCCACGCCAACGACGGACTCGCCCCGCGCGGCCGCCTCGGCCAGCGCCTCGTCATAGTGCACGACGCCGATGAAGCGCTCGGCCGCGTGGGCCGAAATGAAGTCGGCGATGTCGCGGCTGAGCCGGCGACGGGGATCCACCTGGTTCAGGATCCCGAACGTGTCGGGCCGCTCGGCCATGGGGCGCAGCATCAGGCCGCCGCGATAGGTCGGCACCAGGGCCATCGAGCCGGCGTCGGCGAGCAGCACGATCAGCTTCAGGTCGGCCAGCGCCTCGAGACGCTCCTGCATGCGACCCTCGCCCGGCGTGGTGTCGACGATGACGATCTCGTCGGGCGAGCGGGCAAGGCTGGCCAGGGCCTCGGACAGCGCCTTCTCGACCAAGACGTCCTTCATGAGCAGGCGCTCGGCCGTGGTCGCCTCGCCATACGGCGCGACGCGCACGCCATCTTGGCCGCTGACGATGGCGTCCGACCAAGGCAGGCCGCGCGCGGTGCAGCGCGCTATGCCCAGCTCGCTCTCGTGATTGGGCGCCAGCAGGAAGCGCAGCGCGTTCTGGGAATCGAAATCAACGGCCGTGACGTTCCGCCCCCGCCGGCGCAGCGCCACGGCGAGATTGGCGACAAGCGTCGTCTTACCCACGCCCCCCTTGGGCGACGACACAACAACGAGAACCATTTTAGAGCGCCTTCCGCCCGATCCGCTCGAAGATCTCCGAAAGAGCCTGGGGCGCGTCTTGGGCGGGCTGAGCCGCGCCGTATCGGCTGAAGGCGGCGGCCTTGGTCGGCGTGGCGTCGGCCTGCAGGCGCTCGAACAACGACCCTTCGGCGGGCGCTTGGCTGACGAGGATGTCGGTCGCAACCGGGGTCGCCACGGGGGGCGCCGCGGGCGCCGCCGCCAGGGGGGCGTTGGCGGGAGCGATCCAGCCCGTCGGGGCCGCGACCGGAGCCGCCGTCACGGGGGGCGGCGTCACTGGGGCCAACGGCGCTGGGGCCAACGGCACGGGAGCCGGCGCCGCCATCACTTGAGAGGTGGGTTGCGACAGGGCGCTCTTGGCCCGCGCCATCTTTTCCAAGACGGGCCAAGCCAGGTCCCCGGCGCGCGGCGCGTCGAACTGCTTGTAGCTGACGGTCGCTTTCAACTTATCCATCAGGGCGCTTACGTCGCTCACCGGCCAAATCCTTCGTTCCAATCAAAGCGGCTATTGCCCGATTGGAGATGAACCCAAAACTCTTGATCTAATCCGACAACTTCAACGCACAAGGCTTGAAAGTGTTTTCCTTCCGCGCCGCCAACCCGACGAAACATTGGAACTGATAGAGACATCAGCATCGAAATTAGTAGCTGAAAAGTAAACCTACAACTCAAAGTTTATTATTATTAACGCCTTATTTACTCACCAGATCGAGCTCGAAGCATTCCAAGCACAACCCAACAAGGTAAACGCATGTACACTATCGCAGTCACCTTGGGTCAAGGGCCACAAGCTCACTAGAAGCCCGTGACAGCCCCAAAACGGGTAAACTCAAAGATATACTCAGATAAAAATACCACCTAGAAGTGAATTTCATTTCACGGGATGCCGTATTCCATCTGGGTATATTGCGAACTAGTTGCTTGCTCTAGGGCACATACTCCGCTCGGTCGATGATCATGGGTATACGAGTAGTGATCCGAACATCACAGGCTCAACCCGCGCGCTCTATTGTCGCATCTCCGACACACGCCGTCACGCCCCGCGCCACGCGAACCCAAGCGCCATAAGGGATCGCGACTCCGGCTTCCGCGAAGACGTCGGGCGGCAGCGCGCCCATGACGCAGGCCAGACCCGTCCGAAGTTTTGACTTAAAGCAGCTCTCTCACCATGCCGAATTCCCCCCGCGGTGACCGGCGATAACGGGACATGGGGCCCGGAGGCGACCTCCGGGCCCCATGAAAGGGCTCAACGAATACTTTGGGAAAGGCGGTCGGCGGATCGCCTTCCGCGCCGCGCTCTAGATGATCCCGGTCAGGGGATCGAACCCGGAAACCCCCTCGAGCACCACCACCGCGCCAACCTGGTGCGTCGCCAGCGTATCGGCGAACACATAGAAGTCCTCGCCGACCTGCACGCCGACATAGACCAGGGTCGCCTTGCTGGTGAAGGCGGCGTTGGCCTCCGCCAGCGCGCTGTCGAGCGTCGTCGCGCCGGTCAGCAGCTGGTAGTTCGTCGGCGTGGCCGCGGCCAGGCCCTGAAAGTCCAGCGCGTCCTCGCCGTCGAAGTCGAGGACGTGATCCGGGGCCGACGCCAAGGAGTCCGACGCGCCGAACACGAACACATCGGCGCCCGAACCACCGCTCAGGGTGTCCGCGCCCAAGCCGCCGGTCAGGGTTTCGTCGCCCGCGCCGCCCAGCAGGATGTCCTTGCCGACGCCGCCTTGGAGCACGTCGTTGCCCGCGCCGCCGTCCAGCGTGTCATCGCCGCGGCCGCCGATCAGGGTGTCGCCGCCCGAGCCGCCAAGCAGGCTGTCGTTGCCCGAACCGCCGTCGAGGACGTCCGCGCCCGAGCCGCCGGACAGGGTGTCCGCGCCCGAGCCGCCCTGCAGCGTGTCGCTTCCCGCGCCGCCGTCCAGCGTGTCGTCGCCGTCGCCGCCCATCAGGGTGTCGGCGCCGTCGCCGCCATCCAGGGTGTCGTTCCCGCCCGCGCCGTCCAGCGCGTCGGCGCCCACGCCGCCGACCAGGCGGTCATTCGCGTCGCCGCCGGTCAGGATGTCGTCGCCCGCGCCGCCGAACGCCGCGATCGCATGGGTCGCGGCGACGGCCGTGGGTTCGTAGAAGTCGTTCCCGACGCCGCCGACAACCAGATGCGAGCCGTCGGCGAACTTGATGCGGTCGGCGGCCGCCGCCGCGGGCAGGCCGAAATTGACGCCCGCCTGCGGGAAGGTCACCGAACGCGCGCCCAGCGTCAGCTGGTAGGAGCCGTAACCGTTCGACTGCGGATTGAAGGTGATTTCGACGTTCGTCGCCGATCCCGAGGTGAAGACCAGGGTGTCGTAGGTCAGGATGTTGAAGCGCTGAGCCTCGGCGGCGGTGATCTTGGAGAAAGTATAGGTCGCCATGGTCAAGCCCCCGGAGCGCGAAAATTCAGCCGTCGATGGTCGATAGAGGCTGACGCCCGGATCGTCGAGCCCTTCGCTCGGTCATTTTGTCACAGGGTCGGGTTTCTCAGGGAAATAACGCCGCGAACATCCCCAATGCGGGTAACAGCTTGGTTCGGTTAATAGAGCCAAGTAGACGCGGCGGCGGGAACTCTAGGCGGACCTTGACGACCGGGCGCGGAGGCCAGGCCTAGGACACCATCCCCGCCAGCCGCCGCCGGATCAGGGTCTCGGCCTCGGAGACGATACGGTCGACCAGGTCGCGCACGGTCGGCACGTCGTGGATCAAGCCCTGGACCATGCCGGCGGTCCAGACCCCATGGTCGACGTCGCCGCTCTCCAGCCCTTCCCGGCCCCGCGCGCCCTTCACGAGATCCGCGACGTCCTCGAACTTGGCCCCGCCGGCCCGCTCGATGGCGACCACCCGCTGGCTGATGGCGTTGCGGGCCACGCGGGCGGTGTTGTGCAGAGTGCGGAAGATCAGGTCCGTGGCGCGCTCGTCATTGGCGACCATGGCCCGCTTGAAGTTCTCGTGGATCGGCGCCTCGACCGTGGCGCAGAAGCGGGTGCCCATGTTGACCCCGTCGGCGCCGAGGGCCAGGGCCGCGACCAGGCCGCGCGCGTCGCCGAAGCCGCCCGAGGCGATCATCGGGATCTTCACCTTGTCGGCGGCGATCGGGATCAGGATCAGGCCCGGGATGTCGTCCTCGCCCGGGTGGCCGGCGCACTCGAAACCGTCGATCGAGATGGCGTCGACGCCCATCCGCTCGGCGCTGAGCGCATGGCGGACGGCGGTGCACTTGTGGATCACCTTCACGCCGTGGGCCTTGAAGTGGTCGACGTGCTCCTGGGGCTTGTAGCCGGCCGTCTCGACGATCTTGATCCCGCTCTCGATGATCGCCGCGCGGTACTCGGCGTAGGGCGGCGGGGTCATGGCCGGCAGGATGGTCAGGTTCACCCCGAACGGCTTGTCGGTCATCTCGCGGGTGCGGGCGATCTCTTTCGCCAGCGCCTCCGGCGTCGGCTGGGTCAGGGCGGTCAGGAAGCCCAGCGCCCCGGCGTTGGCCACCGCGCCCACCAACTCGGCCTTGCCGACCCACTGCATGCCGCCCTGGGCGATCGGGTGCTCGACGCCGAACAGCTCGGTGAAACGGGTCTTGATGGCCATGGCGCGCGGGCTCCCTCTGGTTTCGAGGGACTATGCCGAGGCGGCCCTTAGGTCAGGCAAGAACAAGATCGTCCCCCGCATCACGGGGGAGCATCTAACGAAGCCGCCGATACATCTCCAGCGCGTCGGCGCGGCGGGCGGTGTGGTCCAGCATGCAGGCATTGGCCTCGATGCGGGCCAGGCTGCCCCAGTCGGGATCGTAGACACTGGCGCAGTCGGCGTCGCGATAGGCGATCCAGGCCCGCTGGGCCTTCTTGAGCGCCGCCTTCTGACGAGGCAGGTCCACTCGCTTCATCGCGTCCTGGTAGGCGCGGTTCAGGCGCGCGTCCTGCAGCTTCAGCTCCGCGGCCGCGCACTGGATCATGCCGATGGTGCTCTCGCCCTCGGGCGAGGCCAGGCAACGGTCGTAGGCGGCGCTGTACTTGGGCTCGGCGGCCTGGCTCGCGACGGGCGCGGCCAGGATCGAAAGGCACAGCAGGGCGGGGGCGAAACGCATGCGAAGCTCCGGTTGGTCCCCCGACCTGATGAGATTGCTTACTGCAGGCCCGCGCGGCCGATCGCGTAGAAGCGGTCGGAGCGCTGCTTGCGAAGCTGCTCGGCGCTCATGCGCGCCATGGCCTTCAGCTCTTCCTCGACCGCGTCGCCGACCGCCTGGATCGCCACGTCCTGGTTCGAGTGGGCGCCGCCGGCCGGCTCGTCGACGATGCGGTCGACGATGCCCAGCTTGATCAGGTCCTGGGCGGTGATGCGCATCTGGGTCGCCGCGTCCTTGGCCCGGGCGCCGTCGCGCCACAGGATCGAGGCCGCGCCTTCGGGCGAGATCACCGAATAGATCGAGTGTTCCAGGATCAGCACGCGGTTGGCGCCGGCCAGCGCGATCGCGCCGCCCGAACCGCCCTCGCCCACGATCGTGGCGACCATCGGAACACCCAGGGTCAGGCAGCGCTCGGTCGAGCGGGCGATGGCCTCGGCCTGGCCGCGCTCCTCGGCGCCCAGGCCCGGATAGGCGCCGGCGGTGTCGACGAAGGTGATGACCGGCAGGTTGAAACGCTCGGCCATGTCCATCAGGCGGACGGCCTTACGATAACCCTCGGGACGGGCCATGCCGAAGTTGTGCTTCAGGCGGGTGGTGGTGTCGTGACCCTTCTCGTGGCCCATGACCACGACCGGCTGGCCGCGGAAGCGGCCGAGGCCGCCGACGATGGCCTGGTCGTCCGCGAACTTGCGGTCGCCGCGCAGCTCCACGAACTCGTCGATCAGGCCCGCGACATAATCGCGCAGGTGGGGCCGCTGCGGGTGCCGCGCGACCATGGTCTTCTGCCAGGCGTCGAGGTTGGCGTAGGCCTCCTTGCGGAGCTCCTGGGCCCGATCACGCAGGGCCTGGATTTCGAGGTCGAACGCGCCCGGGCCGGCGGTCTCGGAG
This sequence comes from Caulobacter segnis, assembly GCF_031454995.1. Taxonomy (GTDB): domain Bacteria; phylum Pseudomonadota; class Alphaproteobacteria; order Caulobacterales; family Caulobacteraceae; genus Caulobacter; species Caulobacter segnis_E. The sequence goes on from NZ_JAVDRV010000001.1 coordinate 387,484, forward strand.
AGCTTGGACAGCTCTTCGATCTTGCTTTCCAGGTCAGCGATCGGGCGCTCGAAATCGAGATAATGGGCGGCCATGGACTCTCAAACGTCGCCGTGAATGAAAGGGTGCGAACCTAGTGGCGGAATCCTCCGAGGGAAAGAGGCGAGATTCCGTCGGGGAACCGCCCCGAATCCGCCGGGTTTTATCCACAGCATCGATCAACAGGTGAGTCTCGATTCAGGACTCTCTTGATCTGGTGAATCGCGACATAGAGTCCTATGTTGTTTTGTAGCGGGGCGCGAAGCCGGCTCCGCGCCCACCGCGGCCCCCGCCATCGAATATGCGCGGTCCCGCCTGATGAGAGCGCACAGTTCCCATGCAGGTGTTCACCTTCTTCTGTGTCGAGTCCGACGGCTCGGTCCCCCGTTTCGACGTCACGCCCTGCGCGGACGACCGCGCCGCCCGCGCCCGCGCGTTCGAGCTGCTGGACATGCACCGCCGCTGCGACTTCGTGGAAGTGTGGCGCGGATCGCAGCGCGCCTTCGACGTATCGGCCCAGGCGGCGGCGGCCTAATTCACCGCGCGATGAATTATTGCGCCGCGACGTGAGCGGCGCTAGGCTATTTTTCCGGATGGGGCCTCTTTAGCGCCCCGCTCTCCGGAAGGCCGCTCCATGGACGTATCAGTCCGCGACGCCCAAATCCGCGACGCCCAGGCTTCTTCCGGGCCGCTGATCCCTCCCGCTCCGAAAGTTCACGCAAGGCCGCTGGGCGGCTCGCTGCTTGGCGAGTTGCGGATCGCCCGCGAGATGGGCCGCAGCCTGGTCGGGGCCTATTGCGAAGAGGATTTCAACGCCCTCTTCACGCCTTACAGCTTCTTCGGCCAGCCTGGCTTGGTGGTCAGCGACCCCGCCAGCGCCCGCCAGGTGCTGACCTCGCCGAACTACGTCCGGCCCATCAAGGCCAACCGCTCGCTGCGGCCGCTGGTCGGCCAGGGCCTGCTGCTGGCCGAAGGCGCGACCTGGAAGCGCCAGCGCAAGAGCCTCGCGCCCGTCTTCACCCCCGCCGCCATCGGCGGCCTTCTGCCTCACTTCCAGGACGCCGGCGCCGGTCTGGTGGCGACGTTGACCGGCCGCGCCCGCGCCAATCTGGCCGAAGCCTTCCATCAGGCCACGCTGGACGCGGTGCTGCGCGCCCTCTTCTCCCGTCGGGCCGACGCCGAGGGCGCGGTGCTGGCCAGCCTGGCCCGCCGCTATATGGAGGGTCCGGCGCACTTCAACCTGATGGACTTCGTCAGCAAGGGCGCGGACGACCTGACCTTCATGGACGGCGAACGCCGGCGGCTGGGCCGCCAGTGGCTGGACGCCGTGGACGCCCTGATCGCGTCGCGACGCGCGGCGCCTCACCCGGAGGTTCGCGACCTGCTCGACCGTCTGCTGGCCGCGCGCGACGAAGACGGCGCGGCCCTGTCGGACCAGGAAATCCGCGACCAGTGCAGCTCGATGCTGGCCGCCGGCTTCGAGACCACCTCGCGCCTGCTGTTCTGGACCACCCTGCTTCTGGCGTACGACCCGGTGACCCAGGATCGTCTGCGCGCCGAGATCCAGGCGTTCCCGGCCGAGCGGGTCTCTTGCCTGGACGACCTGAAGGCCTGGCCGCTGATGCGCTCGGTGCTGTTCGAGACGCTGAGGATCTACCCGTCCGTGCCGCTGATCGCTCGGACGGCCGTGGCGCGCGACGAGATCGGCGGCCATGCGGTCGTTCCGGGCTGCATGATCACCATCAGCCCCTGGCTGATCCACCGGCACCGCAAGCTGTGGGACGAACCGACCGCCTTCCGGCCCGAACGCTTCATCGACCAGCCGCACCCGTGGGGCATCGAGGCCTTTCTGCCGTTCGGGGCGGGCCCGCGCGTCTGCATCGGCGCCGGCTTCGCCCTGGCCGAGGCGCAGATCATCCTGGCCAGCCTGCTCACGTGCTTCGAGATCGGCCTGGCGAGCGAGCGGCCGGTGATCCCGATCGCCTCGATCACCCTCGGGCCCGACCACGAGCCGGACTTCATCCTGAACCCGATCGTGCAAGCGCGCCCCTGAACGCGATGGTAAGGGAGACGACGACCCACTTGAGGATCAGAGACGCCATGACCGAAGACCTCCGCACCCGCCCGTTCGCCACCGCCACCGACAGCGGCCATGGCGGCTTGCAGACCTTCGTCACGGCGGGGCCCTCGACCATCGTCGCCGACATCGCGGTGGCCCAGGGCGGTCTCGACCTTGGCCCCGATCCGCACGAGCTGGTCGCCGCGGGCCTGGCGGCCTGCACCAGCATGACCCTGCGCCTCTACGCCAACCGCAAGGGCTGGACGATCAGCCACATGCACGTCGAGGTCTTCTCGCACTTCGACAAGGACCAGACCCCGCACGAGCGCTTCGAGCGGGTGATCACCATCGAGGGCGACCTGAACGACGAGCAGCTGGAGCGCCTGTTCGAAATCGCCGACCGCTGCCCGATCCACCAGCTGCTGACGAATGGCGCGCGCGTGGTGACGACGGTGGGGGGGAATTAGGGACCAGTTCCTCCCCCGCGATGCGGGGGAGGTGGCCCAGAGGGCCGGAGGGGGCCAGTTCGGCCGCCACGGTGCTCGCCCCCTCAGTCGCTCCGCGACAGCTCCCCCGCATCGCGGGGGAGCATCTGGAAATCAAAACCCGTACAGCCCCGCGTACTCGGCGTCCTTCGCCGCGATCTGCTTGGCGCAATCGACCATCACCTTGGCCTGCTTCCAGGTCGCGTCGTCCTGCATCTTGCCGTCGATCATCGCCACGCCGGTGCCGTCGGGCATGGCCTCGAGGATCTTCTTGGCGAAGGCGACCTCGGCGGGGTCGGGGCTGAAGACCTTCTTGGCGATCTCGATCTGGCTGGGGTGTAGGCTCCAGGCGCCGGCGCAACCCATCAGGAAGGCGTTGCGGAACTGCTGCTCGCAGGCGACCGGGTCGTCGATCGCGCCGAACGGGCCGTAGAACGGCTTGATGCCATGCGCCGCGCAGGCGTCGACCATCTTGGCGAAGGTGTAGTGCCAAAGGTCCTGCTGCACCGAGGCGCGGGGCGAGCCATCGGCGTGCGGGTCCTCGATCACCCGATAGCCCGGATGACCACCGCCGACCCGCGTGGTCTTCATCGCCCGGCTGGCGGCCAGGTCGGCCGGGCCCAGGCTGATCCCCTGCATGCGCGGGCTGGCCGCGGCGATCGCCTCGACGTTCATCACGCCCTCGGCCGTCTCCAGGATGGCGTGCAGCAGGATCGGTCGCGTGACGCCGTGCTTGGCCTCCAGCGAGGCCAAGAGCTGGTCCATGTAGAAGATGTCCCACGGCCCCTCGACCTTGGGGACCATGATCACGTCGATCTTGTCGCCGGCCTTCTCGACGATGGTGGCGACCTCATCCAGGTGCCAGGGCGAGTTCAGGCAATTGATCCGTGTCCAGAAGCCGACGCCCAGCGCCTTGAAGTCCACCTCGCGCGACATGGCCACCAGGCCCGCCAGGGCGGCGCCCTTGGCGTCGGCGGGGATGGCGTCCTCCAGATTGGCCAGGATGACGTCGACGGTCGGGGCGATCTCGGGGATCTTGGCGCGCACCTTGTCCAGGTGCGGCGGCACGAAGTGGATCATCCGCTCCACGCGGGCGGGCAGCTCGCGATAGGGCGTCGGCGCGCCGATGGCCAAGGGTTTGAAAAAGCCGCGCGGCGTCTTCATGCCGGTCACTCCCCGTTCTGTCGCCGCCATCTTGAGCGGTCATTTCGCAATTGCGAGAAGATTGCGGCGGCGCGGCATTGAGGTCAAGACTGACGCTAGGCGAACATAGTCAGCCCCCAACCCCCGCCTCCCTGGGCCTTGTGCCCAGGGCCCATGTTTGAGGCGTGCGCGACCCCTCCGAATTTATGTCGCCGGAAGGCCAAGCGCACTTTCAAACGCCTTCGAAGCTGAAAGATGGGTCCTGGGCACAAGGCCCAGGAAGGCGTGTGGCTATAGGGCGCGAATTTCCTAAGTCAGCTCCTCGCGGCCGGCGGCGGCTTGGGGGCCTCTTCCGGATCCTCGCGTTCGAGGTCGGCGGCGGCGTCGTTGCTGGAGCCGGCCTTGGCGGCCTTGGCCTTGCGGCGACGGGCGGCGGGCTCCAGGCGCAGGCTGGTGAGCGCGTCCTCGCCCTCCTCGCCGAACAGGCCGCGCAGGCGCACATCGCGCTGCGGATAGGGGATCTCGATCCCGGCCCCGCGCAAGGCGTCGTCGATCAGCCAGGTATAGGCCGCGAAGATCGCCGCCGGTCGGCGCACGGCCTCGACCGTCGGCCAGACGATCAGTTCGAATTTCAGCGCGTGGTCGCCATAGCCCACCAGCCAGACCTGAGCCCGGCGCGTGGCGTCGTCGGGCGAGGTGAACGGCGCGGACTTGGCGGCCTTCAGCACCGCCTCGCGGACCTTTTCCTTGTCGACGCCAAAGGCCGTGACGAACGGCACCCGGATGCGGCGGTTGGTGCCGCGCAGGGTCCAGTTGATCACCTGATCGTTCACCAGCACCGAGTTGGGCACGATGATGTCGGTGCTGTCATTGGTGCGGATGCGGGTGGCGCGCGCGCCGATCGCGTGGACCACGCCGCGCCCGCCATTGGGCAGCTCCACGAAGTCGCCCACCGCCACCAGGCGTTCGAACACCAGGCTGACGCCCGAGGCGAAGTCCTTGATCACGCCTTGCAGGCCAAGACCGACCCCGACGCCCACGGCGCCGGCGAACACGGTCAGCGAGGTCAGGTCGACGCCCATGGTCGACAGGCCGACCACCACGCCGATGATCACCAGGCCGTAGGTCGCCACCTTCTCGACGACATAGAGCGAGGCCGCGTCGCCGGCCGCCCGCTCGCGCAGCCGTCGCAGGCCCGCCGAGGTCAGCCGCGCGGCGACCAGCGCCGCCCCGACGATCAGCACGCCCGCCGCCAGCCCGCCGACCGTCACCGACGCCTTGCCCAGCTTCAGAAGTTCGAAGGAGTCGAGCGTGCGAAGCGGATTGTCGGCCATGGGCGGAGTGTGGGCTCAGGTTGCGGCGGCGATCAAGCGCGGGCGTCAGCCAGGCGTGAACAGGCCCTGCACGCCGACGATCATGGCGATGACGCCGAACACGGCCAGCAGAAGACCCGGACCTCGCGCGGCGCTGTCGGGCAGGGCGCGGCCCACGCGCAGCCGCTCCCAGAGAAGCAGCACGCCGACCGCGATCCCGACGACCTCGAAGTGGAAGACATGCGGGCCGCTGGTCAGATGGACGATCAGGAAATAGCCGCCGCAGACCAGGGCGGCGATCCCGACGATCCAGCGGAACCGCGCCAGCCGCGCCGCGAAGCGTTCGAAATCGTCGCCGATGCGCGGGGCCAGCACCAACAGACCAATCGCCAGCAGGAAGCCGCCGAGGATGTTGCAGAGGTCGAGGATGAGCGAGAGCATGGGCCATCAATGCCCAAGCTCCGCAGGTGTTCCCGGCCGCTAGCGTCCCACCATCGCCAGACCCGCCTTGGTATAGCGCTCGCCTTCGACCGCCGTCTCCGGCACGGCCGCGGCGATGCGGGCCAGATCGTCGGCGGACAGAGACAAGTCGACCGCCCCGAGGTTCTCCTCCAGCCGCGCGGCCTTGGTCGTGCCCGGGATCGGGGCGATGGACTCGCCCTGATGCAGGATCCAGGCGAGCGCCAGTTGGGCCGGGGTCGCGCCCTTCTTGGCCGCGATCTCCGTCAGCGCCTCGACCAGCGACAGGTTCTTGGCCAGGGCCTCGCCTTGGAAGCGCGGCAGGTTGCGGCGGAAGTCGTTGTCGGCCAGATCGGTCTTCATCGCGCCGGTCAGGAAGCCGCGCCCCAGGGGGCTGTAGGGCACCAGGCCAATGCCCAGTTCGCGCAGGGTCGGCAGGACCTCGGCCTCCAGCTCGCGGAACCACAGCGAATACTCGCTCTGCAGGGCGGCGACGGGCTGGACGGCGTGGGCCTTGCGGATGGTCGCCGCGCTGGCCTCGGACAGGCCGAAATGCTTGACCTTGCCCTCGGCGATCAGGTCCTTGACCGTCCCGGCGACATCCTCGATCGGCACGTTCGGGTCGACGCGATGCTGGTAGAACAGGTCGATCACCTCGACGCCCAGGCGCTTCAGCGAGGCCTCGGCCACGGCGCGGATATGCTCGGGGCGGCTGTCGGTGCCGCGCATGCGCGAGAAGCCCTCGCCCGTCCCCTCCGGCGCGATGTCGAAGCCGAACTTGGTGGCGATCACGACCTTGTCGCGGAAGGGCTTGAGGCCTTCGCCGACCAGCACCTCGTTGGTGTAGGGGCCATAGACCTCGGCGGTGTCGAAGAAGGTCACGCCCAGCTCCACCGCGCGGGCCAGCAGCTTGTGGGCGTCGGCCGTCTCCAGCGCCGTGCCGTACACCTGGCCCATTCCCATGCAGCCAAGGCCGATGGCCGAGACCTCGAGGCCGTCGCCGAGCTTACGCGTCTTCATGGGATGCTCCTTGGTCTGGCGGCTGTCGCCGGCGCTTCGCAGATGGGGTCCGCGCGCGCGAGGCCTAGACGCCCGCTCGCCGATCTGGAGGATCAGGCAATCATCCCGGCGCGGGCGTCAATCAGCGCGGCTCTTAATTCCTCGGCCCCTGTCGGAACCATCGTAACCAGATCGTTCTAGGGTTCGGCAACGGAGGACGTCATGCCCAAGATCACCCCCTTCCTGTGGTTCGACACCCAGGCCGAGGACGCCGCCAAGCTCTACGTCTCGCTGTTCCCCAATTCCCGGATCACCGACGTCACCCACTATCCGAGCGATGCGTCCGGCGAGCGGGGCAAGGTCATGACGGTGGCGTTCGAGCTGGACGGTCAGAAGATCCTCGCCCTGAACGCTGGCCCGATGTTCAAGCTGGACGAGGCGTTCTCGTTCGTCATCGACTGCGACGGCCAGGCCGAGGTCGACCACTACTGGAACGCCCTCACCGCGGATGGCGGGACGGAGTCGCAGTGCGGCTGGCTGAAGGACCGCTTTGGCCTGTCCTGGCAGGTCACGCCGCGCCAGCTGATCGAGATGACCTCGGGCCCCGACCGCGACGCCGCCGGACGAGTGTTCCAGGCCATGATGGGCATGAAGAAGATCGACGTCGCCGAGCTGAAGGCGGCGTACGAGGCGGGGTAAGCGGAAAGCGCGCCCTCCGGCCCTTCGGGCCACCTCCCCCGTTTGCACGGGGGAGGATGAAACTGAACCTCCTCACCCGCATCGCGGGGGAGGTGGCGCGGCGCGAAGCGCCGTGACGGAGGGGGCGCTCTCCCGCCGCCCCTCAGGCCTTCTTGACGAACTCCGTCCGCAGGACCAGGCCCCGGACCTTGTCGACATTGGCTTCGATCTCGTCGGGGTCGCCGGTCAGGCGGATCTTCTTGACCACCGTGCCGCGCTTGAGCGTCACGCCGCCCGAGCCCTTGACCTTAAGGTCCTTGATCAGGGTGACGGTGTCGCCGTCGGCCAGGACGGTTCCATTGGAGTCGCGGGTTTCGTCCGACATGGCGGGCCTTTCGGGATAGGGCGGCCAATGAAGGCAAACCCGTAGATTTGGTGTGGGCTTTCCTAAGCGGTGGGCCCGCCGCGCGTCAATGCGGCGTCTTCTTGCGCCCCAGCGGATGCTTGGTCTGAACCACATGCGCCAGGTGTTCGCCCGCGACGTGGGTGTAGATCTGGGTGGTGGCGATGTCGGCGTGGCCCAGCAGGGTCTGGATCACCCGCAGGTCGGCGCCGCCCTCCAGCAGGTGCGTGGCGAAGGCGTGGCGCAGGACGTGGGGGCTGACCTTGTCGCGGTCGATGCCGGCGGCGATGGCCGCGTCGTCCAAGAGCTGTCCCACCCGCCGCGCCGTCAGCCGGCCCGAGCCGCCGCGCGAGGGAAAGAGCCAGGGGCTGTCCTTCTGGCCCTTCGGCAGGAAGGCCGGACGGGCGACCAGATAGGCCTTCACCGCCGCGCGGGCCGCGTCGTTCAGCGGGGCCAGCCGCTCCTTGCCGCCCTTGCCCTTGACGATCAGATAGGCCGGATCCCGCGCCAGAGCCGCCAGCGGCAGGGCCAGAAGCTCCGAGATCCGCAGGCCCGAGGCGTAGATCAGCTCGATGACGCAGGCCAGACGCAGGCCCTGGGCGCTGTCCTTGGCCGAGGCGGCGGCCAGGAGGCGCTCGATCTCGTCGCGCTCCAGCACCTTGGGCAGGGGCCGGCCGGCCTTGGGGGCGGCGACGCGGCGGGAGGGATCGTCGGTCCGCCAGCCCTCGCCCAGGGCGAAGCGGTAGAACTGCCGCACGGCGGAACGACGGCGCGCGGCGGTGGCGGGCGACAGGCCGCGCGCGCCCAGGTCCTGGAAATAGGCCTCGATGGCTTCGGCGTCGGCGTCGTCGAGGTCGCGCCGGGTCCGCCCGAGAAAGCCCCGGGCGTCCTCCAGGTCCTTGCCATAGGCCGTCAGGGTGTTGCGGGCGGCGGCACGCTCGACCGCCATCATCTCGAGGAACGCGTCGACCCAGCCGGACGCGGCCGCGCTCATTTGGCGTAGGCCAGGCCCAGCAGCCCCTCGACCACCACCGCCCGCGCGTCGACGGGCAGACCGGCGCGGTTCAGGGCGTGGGCGACGCGGGCGCGATCCACCGGCGCGAGACCGGGCGCGCCGGCGTCCAGCGCCAGCGACAGGGCCAGCAGCGCCGCCTCGCCCTTGCGCTTGGCGCCGGCGGCGTCCTCGACGAGCTGGACCCGCGCGGCCGAGGCTGCGGGGCGGCCAAGGTCGAAGGCGGCGAACTGGGTCCGCGTATCGGCGTCCATCGTCCCGCCCAGGCTGGACAGCATGACGGCGGCGGCTTGCGCGGACTTGGCGGTCGCGCCGCGGCTGACGAGGTTGCTCAGCACCTGATTATCGACCTTGCCCGAAGCCGCGCCGATCAGGGCGTCGAGGATCGCCAGGTCCGTCGCGGTCGCGCCGGGGATCACGTCCTGGGTCAGGCGACCCCGGATCGCCTGGGCGCTCTCGACGTCGCCCGCCGCCACGGCCGCGCGGGCCAGCAGCACCGGGTCCTGCAGCGGACCGCCGGCCTTGGCCAGGGCCGCGATCGAGGGGGCCGAGGCGCGCGCGGCCTCGATGAAGGCCGGCAGGGTCTTGGCCTGGCGCAGGAAGGCCAGGTCCGAGGCCTCGGCCGCGGTCAGGTCGTGGCCGATGTCGGCGATCTCGGCCGGCGGCGGCGCGACCACCCGCTTCAACGCCGGCGAAGCGGTGGCCAGGGCGGCGGCGGACTGGACGTCCAGGTTCAGACGGCGCGACAGGGCGTAGTTGAGTCCGGTCTTCAGGTTGGCGGCGCCGGGCGGGGTTCCGGCGAGGGCCGCGCCCATGAGCCGGGCGTAGTCGGCGTCCGCCCCGACCGGCTTTGGCGTCTGCGGCTGAGCCAGCTGGAAGGTCAGCTGGGCCGCGTCGGTCTGGCCGGCCTTCAGCTGGCAGAAGGCGCGCAGGCGCAGCCAGTAGGCCGCGCCGCGATCGACGGTCAGGGCCTGCTCGGCCTGGCAAGCCTTGTCGTCGTTGCCCGTGATCAGGGCCGCCTCGGCCTGGGCCATCGACAGCGCCGCGCTGCCCGCGCCGCCGGTGGCGCGATCGAGGATGGCGTCCGCGCCCTTGGCGTCGCCCAGGGCGATCAAGGCAAGACCCCGCGCCGCCCCCATCTCGACGTCGTCGCCGACGCCGGCCGGGCCGTTCGCGCCGGTCGATAGCACTCGCCGCGCCAGACTGGCGAAGGCCGGCGACAAGGGCTTGGGTCCCGCCAGCTTGGGCAGCACGTCGCGCATGATCCCCGGGGCGGTGTCTTTCCAGAGGTCGCTCGGAATTCCGGTGTCGGCGACGGCGCCGGAGAAGTAGTCCGGCGCGGCCAGGGTCTTGACCGTGACGTCTTCCTGGGCGCGCGCGGCTCCAGAAAGCGACAGAACGAGCGCGCTGGACAGCAGCAGCAGGCGCGAGGAACGCGGGGGCGAGATCATGGAACGGTTATGACGCATGACGAGGGTCTCGCAAACTTGGGCTTTGGCTAAGCCTCGTGTAAACCCGCGACCGCATCATGACCGAGTCCGCTCATCCTCCCGAAGACAAGGCGCTTCCCCCCGAAGAAAGGGCGTCGGCGCGCCAGGGGTCCGAAGACCTGGCGCCGCTGCGCCGCAAGACCATCGTGCTGGTCGGGCTGATGGGCGTGGGCAAGTCCAGCGTGGGACGCCGACTGGCCACGGCCCTGAACCTGCCCTTCCGCGACGCCGACAACGAGGTCGAGGCCGCCGCCGGCCGCTCGATCTCGGAGATCTTCGCCGACCTGGGCGAGGCCGCCTTCCGCGACGGCGAGCGCCGGGTGATCGCCCGCCTGCTGGAAGAGCCGCCGCACGTGCTGGCCACCGGCGGCGGCGCCTTCGTCAACGCCGAGACCCGCGCCCTGATCAACGAAAAGGCCCTGTCGGTCTGGCTGAAAGCCGATGTCGAGCTCTTGGCGCGTCGCGTCTCGCGCAAGGACACCCGGCCGCTGCTGAGGGGCAAGGACCCGGTGGCGGTGCTGACCGAGCTGGCCCGCGTCCGCGACCCCGCCTACGCCGAGGCGCAAGTGCACGTCCAGACCGGCGACACGCCGCACGGCGTCGCCGTCGACGCCATCCTGACCGGACTGCGCCAACACCTGGCGCGAGGAGTTTCCAACCCATGATCCGCACCGTCCCCGTGGGCCTGGGCGAGCGCGCCTATGACGTCGTCATCGGCCCCGGCCTGATCGATCGCGCGGGCGAGCGGATCGCTCCTGTTCTCGGCAAGCGCAAGCGCGTCGCCATCGTCACCGACACGATCGTCGGCGAGCACCACGGCGAGCGCCTGGCGGCGTCCCTGGAAAAGGCCGGCGTCGCGGTCGACGTCATCACCATCCCGCCGGGCGAGGAGAGCAAGAGCTTCGACGGCCTGGCCGATCTGTCCGATCACCTGCTGGCCCTGAACCTGGAGCGCGGCGACCAGATCGTGGCCTTCGGCGGCGGCGTCGTGGGCGACCTGGCCGGCTTCGCGGCGGCGATCTACAAACGCGGCATCGACTTCGTGCAGGTCCCGACCACCCTGCTGGCCCAGGTCGACAGCTCGGTCGGCGGCAAGACCGCCATCGACACCCCGCGCGGCAAGAACCTGATCGGCGCCTTCCACCAGCCGCGCCTCGTCCTGGCCGATCTCGACGTCCTGGCCACCCTGCCCGCCCGCGAGCTGTCGTGTGGTTACGCCGAGATCGTCAAGTACGGCCTGCTGGGCGACTTCGCCTTCTTCGAATGGCTGGAGACCAACGTCGCCAAGGTGCTGGACCGCGACGTCGACGCCCTGGTCCGCGCCGTCGGCCGTTCGGTGGAAATGAAGGCCGAGATCGTCGCCGAGGACGAGAAGGAAGCCGGCCGCCGCGCCCTGCTGAACCTTGGCCACACCTTCGGCCACGCGATCGAGGCCGAGATGGGCTTTGGCGACGCGCTCAAGCACGGCGAGGCCGTCGGCGTCGGCATGGCCCAGGCCTTCCGGTTCTCGGCGAGCCAGGGCCTGTGCTCCGGCCAGGACGCCGCCCGCGCCGAAGCCGCCATCAAGGCCGCCGGCCTGCCGACGAAGCTCGCGGACGTCCGCCCCGAGCCCTTCGACGCCGACGCCCTGGTCGCCCACTGCGGTCAGGACAAGAAGGCCGAGGGCGGCAAGCTGACCTTCGTGCTCGTGCGCGGCATCGGCGACGCGTTCGTGGCCAAGGACGTGGACCGCGCGGCGCTGAAGGCGTTCCTGGTCAGCGAGGGGGCCCGTTAGGCCCCCTCTCCCGAGACGTCCGCGCGACGCCTAGGCGCGCTTGCGACCCTTGAGGGTCAGAGCCACCGCCGAGACCAGGAAGTAGAACGCCCCGAAGCCCGCATAGGGCGCGATCTCGATCGGCGCGGGCGGATGGCCGCCATGCCGCAGCGACTGGGTGATCATGAACACCCCGGCCAACACAGACTGGGCGCCGCTCAGCACCATCGGCCATTGGCCGCCGACCGAGCGCCAGCGGCGCAGGCCCGCGACCAGCTGCAGAATACCCGAGAACCCGGCCCAGACGCCGAACACGGTCAGCACCCGGCGCGGCTCGACCTGCAGCGCGAGCAGCACCGCGGCCGCGACGAGCAGGCTGACGAACAGATTGAAAGTCTGCGGCGGATTGGCCGCGAAGCCGCCGTTGGATCGCGCGTCCATCGCGTTGGCCAGGGCGTCCCAGGCCGGATAGGCCACCAGCAGCACGCCGCCGAGCAGCGGGTTGCTCGTCCCGACCGCGACGGCGGCGAGGATCCAGGCGACCGACACAGCGGCCCGTAGGAAATAATAGCGCTTGAGACCGCGCTGGACGTCGTCGACCTGGGCCATGGCGGCCTCCCTGAAGCTGAAATTTCCATGTCGAGGCATTATATGTCGCGACATTTAATTCCCTCTATAGGGCCTCGCTCGGCGCGTCGAGTCATTATTTGTCACGACATCTAATTTCGCGGTACGAAAGAGGACGATCAGGAGCGCGCCGTGTCCGACTACATCCCGACCCTCGACCAGCAGCTGTGCTTCTCGCTGTACGGGGCCAGCATGGCGATCAACCGCGCCTACAAGCCGCTGCTGGACGCGCTGGAGATCACCTATCCGCAGTACCTGGTGCTGAGCGCCCTTTGGGAAACCGACGGCATGAGCGTCGGCGCGATCGGCGAACGGCTAGGCCTCGACTCCAGCAACGTCACGCCCCTGGTCAAGCGCATGGAGGGCGCGGGCCTGGTCAGCCGTGTCCGCAACCCCGCCGACGAGCGCCAGGTGGTGGTCAGCCTGACCGACGCCGGACGCGACATGCAGGCCCGCAGCACGTGCCTGGGCCAGACCCTGTTCGCCGCCGGCGGCATGAGCGTCGAGCGCCTCGTGCAACTGAACAAGGAAGTCCAGGCGTTTCGGGATTCGGTTTCGCGCTTCGTCAGCGAACAGCCCCGCGGGTAAGGCCTTCAATTGTGCCGCCTAGTCGCGCTCCAGCACTGGCGTTCCGCGCCCAGCCGGGGTAGCAGCCCCGCCCATGATCCGCCTCGACAACATCTCCAAGCAGAACGGCCACCAGATTCTGTTCATCGAAGCCTCGATGGGCATCCAGAAGGGTGAGAAGGTCGGGCTGGTCGGCCCGAACGGCGCCGGCAAGACGACCCTGTTCCGCATGATCACGGGGCAGGAGCAACCCGACGACGGCATCGTCTCGATCGATCCGGGCACGCGGATCGGCTATTTCAGCCAGGACGTCGGCGAGATGTCGGGCCAGAGCGCCGTGGCTGCGGTCATGGACGGCGTCGGCCCGGTCAGCGCCCTGGCCGCCGAGATGGCCACCCTGGAAGCGGCCATGGTCGATCCGGACCAGGCCGACCAGCTGGACGCCCTCATGGAGCGCTATGGCGAGGTGCTGGAACGCTTCCAGGAGCTCGACGGCTATGCGCTGGAAGCCCGCGCCCGCGAGGTGCTGGCGGGCCTGAGCTTCAGCCAGGAGCGCATGGACGGCGACGTCGGCCTTTTGTCGGGCGGCTGGAAGATGCGCGTGGCCCTGGCCCGCATCCTCTTGATGCGCCCCGACGCCATGCTGCTGGACGAGCCCAGCAACCACCTGGACCTGGAAAGCCTGATCTGGCTGGAAGCGTTCCTCAAGAACTACGACGGCGCGCTGCTGATGACCTCGCACGACCGCGCCTTCATGAACCGGATCATCGGCAAGGTGGTCGAGATCGACGCCGGCCAGCTGATCACCTATTCGGGCGACCTTGATTTCTACGACCAGCAGCGGGCGCTCAGCGAGGCCCAGCGCCAAGCGCAGTACGAGCGCCAGCAGGCGATGCTGGCCAAGGAAATCAAGTTCATCGAGAAGTTCAAGGCGCGCGCCTCGCACGCCGCCCAGGTCCAGAGCCGGGTCAAGAAGCTGGACAAGATCGAGCGCGTCGAGGCGCCCCGCCGTCGCCAGACGGTCCAGTTCGAATTCCAGAGCCCGCCGCGCTCCGGCGAGGACGTGATCAGCCTACGCGGCGTTCACAAGGGCTATGGCGAGCGGCCGATCTACCAGGACCTCGACTTTCTGGTCCGCCGCAAGGAGCGCTGGGCCGTGCTGGGCGCCAACGGCGCGGGCAAGTCGACGCTGCTGAAGCTGGTGGCCGGCGCGACCGAGCCCGACCAGGGCAAGGTCGCCATCGGGGCCAGCGTCAAGATGGGCTACTTCGCCCAGCACTCCATGGACCTGCTGGAGGGCGAGGAGACGATCTTCGAGTCGCTGGAGCGCTCGTTCCCGCAGGCGGGCCAAGGGGCCCTGCGCACCCTGGCCGGCTGCTTCGGCTTCTCGGGCGACGACGTCGAAAAGCCCTGCCGCGTGCTGTCGGGAGGCGAGAAGGCGCGTCTGGTCATGGCCAAGATGCTGTTTGATCCGCCCAACCTGCTGGTGCTCGACGAGCCGACCAACCACCTGGACATGGCGACCAAGGAGATGCTGGTGGCGTCGCTGGCCGACTTCGAGGGCACCATGCTGTTCGTCTCGCACGACCGCCACTTTCTGGCTGCCCTGTCGAACCGGGTGCTGGAGCTGACGCCCGAGGGCGTGCACCAGTACGGCGGCGGCTACACCGAATATGTCGCCCGCACCGGCCAGGAAGCACCGGGCCTGCACCCGGGGGGCTAACGCTCATCGCCGGCTTGGCCTAGAACGATCGATATTCAAAATAGGGCTCAAATCCCGCCTTCCTGGGCCTTGTGCCCAGGACCCATCTTTCCGTCACGACTGAATTCGACCAGCGACCTGGGCCTACCCGCCTGGCCATTTTCGACACCAGAGCCCGCCGTGGACATGGGTCCTGGGCACAAGGCCCAGGAAGGCCAGCTCTGGGCTTCGGAGTCGTGTTGGATCTCGATCCCATCTAAAACACCCCCATGTTCACCGCCCTGCTCGGCCTCGCGCCCATCGTCATCGCCCTGCTGACCCTCTCGGCGCTGTTCTCGGCGGCGGAGACGTCGATGACGGGCGCCAGTCGGTCGCGGATGCACCAACTGGAGCGCGACGGCGACGCCCCCGCCCGGCGGGTCAACAAGCTGCTGTCCGATCAGGAGACGATGATCGGGGCGGTGCTGCTGGGCAACAACCTGATCAACATCCTGGCCTCGGCCCTGGCGACCCAGGTGCTGACCACCCTGATCCCCGGGCCCTGGGGCGTGGCCCTGGCCACCGGCGTGATGACCGTGCTGGTCCTGGTCTTCGCCGAGGTGCTGCCCAAGACCGTGGCCATCGTCCGCTCCGACGACGTGGCCCGCGCCCTGTCGGCGCCGACCCTGTTCCTCGTCGGGCTGTTCGGCCCCGTGATCTACGCGGTGCAGTGGATCGTGCGCCGCACGCTGCGGATCTTCGGCGTCAGGCTGGACATGGCCGTCGACGTGCTGGCCGCCCACGAGGAGATCCGCGGCGCGGTCGACTACCACCACTCCGAAGGCCTGGTGGAGACCGACGACCGGCGGATGCTGGGCGGGGTGCTGGACCTGTCGGACATGGACGTCTCGGAGATCATGGTCCATCGCAAGTCGATGGTCCTGCTGGACGCCGCCCTCCCCGCCCGGGAGCTGGTCGACGAGGTGCTCGAGGCCCAGCACACCCGCGTGCCGGTCTATCGCGACGAGCCCGACAACATCGTCGGCGTTCTGCACGCCCGCGATTTGCTGAAGGCCCTGGCGGAGTCGCCCACGGGCGTCGAGGGCCTCGACATCGCCGCCATCCTGCGCGAGCCGTGGTTCATCCCCGACACCACCAACCTCAAGGACCAGCTGAACGCCTTCCTCAAGCGCAAGAGCCACTTCGCCCTCGTGGTCGACGAGTATGGCGCGCTGCAAGGCCTGGTGACGCTGGAGGACATCCTCGAGGAGATCGTCGGCGAGATCGACGACGAGCACGACACCGCGCTGGACGGCGTGCGCGAGCAGCAGGACGGCTCGGTGAATGTCGATGGCCACGTCACGGTCCGCGACCTCAACCGCGCCATGGACTGGCGACTGCCGGAAGGCGACGCGGTGACGATCGCGGGCCTTGTCATCCACGAGGCTCAGATGATCCCCGAGCCTGGCCAGACCTTCATCTTCCACGGGCATCGGTTCCAGGTCCTGCGTCGCCAGCGCAACCAGATCACCGCCCTGCGCATCAGCGCGCCCCTGAACGAGACGGACGTTTCATGACCCTCGTTTGAGAACGCTGGAACCGAGTCGACGCCCACGCGTTTCGCGCCATTGCTGGTCAGGGGCGGCCAGATTGGAGGGGCATGTTGGTCAGCGCGGTTAAGACCGAGATTCGCGGCGGTTCCGACGACGACACGCGCGCGCGGTTGGCCGAAGCGGAGGCGGCGTTGGCCGAGGAAATCCGTAAGTCGGAGGCCCTGGCGCGGGTCACCCAGGCGGTGGCCTCCAGCAACGATGTCGACACCTGCGTCCAGGCGGTGATCGACGGCGCCCGCGAGATCATCGGCGCGGCCTACGGCGCGTTCTTCCACAATGTCTTGAGCGCGGACGGGGAATCCTACGCCCTGTATCGCCTGTCGGGCGCGCCGCCCGAGGCGTTCGCCAACTTCCCCATGCCGCGCAAGGCCGAGATCTTCGCCCCCACCTTCGACGGCGTCGGGGTCGTGCGCTCGGACGACATCACCCAGGACCCGCGCCATCGTCGCGACGCGCCCTGGCGCGGCGCGGCGTCCGGTCACCTTTTGGTGCGCAGCTATCTGGCCATCCCGGTGATGACGCCGCGAGGCGGCGTCCTGGGCGGCCTTTTCTTCGGTCACGGCGAGCCTGGACGGTTCACGGCCCGCGACGAGGCGCTGTTGTTGGGCCTGGGCGCCCAGGTGGCGGTGACCATCGACTCCATCCGCGTCAACGCTAGCGCCCTGGACGAGCTGGACCAACGGCGGCGCGCCGAGGAGCGGCTGAAGTTCGCCCTCGATTCCGGCCGCATGGGTTCCTGGGACCTCGACGTGGCCACCCGCGCCTACGAAGCCTCGGACCTCTGCAAGGCCAATTACGGCCGGGCTCCCGACCAGGCGTTCACCTTCGCGGACCTGATCGCCGCGATCCATCCCGAGGACCGGCCGCGGATCATGGCGGCGATGGAAAGCGCGATCCGCGATGGCGCGGACTACGACGTCGAGTACCGCGTGATCCTGCCCACCGGGGAGCCGCGCTGGCTTCACGCCCGAGGCCGGGCGGCCCAAACCGCCGACGACGGCGGGGCCCGCCGGCTGGCGGGCGTGTCGCTGGACATCACCGAGCGCAAGCGGGCCGAGGAGCGCCAGATGCTGCTGGTCAACGAGCTGAACCACCGGGTCAAGAATAGCCTCGCCACCGTCCAGTCGATCGCCGCCCAGACCCTGCGCTCGATCACCTCTCCCGAGTTCTTCCGCGAGGCGTTCGAGGCGCGGCTGATCGCCCTGTCCCAGACCCACGACCTGCTGACCCGCGAGGGATGGGAAGGCGCCAGCCTGCGCGAGGTGATCGATGGCGAACTGCGCGCCATGGCTGGCGAGGATCGGGTCACGTTCCAGTACGCCAGCGACATTCGCCTGAACCCCAAGGCGGCCGTGGCGCTGGGCATGGGAATTCACGAACTGGCGACCAACGCGGTCAAGTACGGCGCCTGGTCGGTTCCCGGCGGGGAAGTGGTCGTCACCTGGCGACAGGACGCCCATCTGTTCCGCCTGACCTGGACCGAACGCGGCGGTCCGCCGGTCGAAAACCCCACCCGTCGCGGCTTCGGCGCGCGGCTTCTTGAACGCGGTCTCGCCGCCGAGCTATCCGGCGCGGTCGAGCTGACCTATGATCCCACCGGACTCGTCTGCCACATGGCGCTGCCCCCGCGCGCGCTGGAGCCCTGATCTATGAAGACACTCTCGTCCCTGAAGGTGCTGGTCGTCGAAGACGAAGCCCTGGTTTCCATGCTGGTCGAAGACATGCTGACCGACCTCGGCTGCACCGTCGTCGGTCCCGCCGCCGAGATCGAGGAGGCCCTCAAGCTGGCCAACTCGGCCGATATCGACGCGGCCCTGCTGGACGTGAACCTAGGCGGGCGGCCGATCTTCCCGGTCGCCGACGCCCTGCGCGGCCGCGGCGTGCCATACGCCTTCGCCAGCGGCTATGGCGAGGCGGGCATCAGCGAAGACCACCGCGGCTCGGCCGTTCTGCAGAAGCCCTTCCGCGAGGCCGACCTGCGCCGCGTGCTTGAGGGCCTGGTCGCTCAGACGGCCTAAAAAGCCCTCCGTCGACGCCATCGGGCGCCGCCTGGAGCGCGGACGAGAAGACGGCGCCCCCCCGCGCTTCCGGTCGATCGCGCCGTCACCCAGCGCTCGTTTCCGCGCGCCGGCGGGAACATCCTTGCGAGAAAATAGGTTCGAGAGCGGTTTGCCACCTGTCCTCTAGCGGAGAATGTGGTCGCCTCGCGCCGTCGGTCTTTCGGAACGCGCGCGCCCCAAACAAAAGCGGCGGGGAAACTTTCCCCGCCGCTTAAGCTGGAACGATGGCCGACCGCTCAGGCGGTCGGCCCGTTGAATATTACCACTTCTTGGTGACGGCCACGAAGATGCGGCGGCCGATCATGTCGTAGTTGCCGAGCTGCGCGGTGCCCACGCGGAACTGGCCAGACGAACCCGCCGGAGGCCGTTCGTCGAAGGCGTTGTTGACGCCGATCTGGGTCGACAGATCGCCGAACTGACGCTTCACCGAGAACGTATGGTACACGGTGAGTTCCGCGTGCAGGTTGTAGTAGGCGCAGGCGTTGACCGTGGCCGAGCAGTTCGTGGTCACGCCGTTGACCACGTCCGTGTACTTGTTCACGGGCAGCACGTCGGTCATGTTTTCAGGCTGATCGGTGTCGGACCCCTTACCGATCATGTTCACGCCCCAGTAGAAGGTCCAGTCATCCTTCTTCCACGTGGCGGAGATGTTACCCGAGAACCCCGGACCGTCGTAGTTATAGGTCGTGCCCAGTCGGTTCAGCGGCGTGGCGCCCCCCAGCAAGGTGACGACGTTCTTGGTCGTCCAGGTGAACTGCGAGTTGGTGCTCAGGCGACCGCCCAACAGGTCACGGCTGTACTGGGTGGTCAGGTCGATGCCGTGGTTCACCTGGTTGGCGACGTTCACGTAGCTGTTCTGCACCGAGAGGATGTAGAACTTGCTCGGATCGCGCGTGAACAGCGAGCAGAACGGGTTGGTCGGGAAGTCGGTCGAGTTGTAGCACTGCTTCAGGATGTTGGCGGCGCCGAACTGACGGACTTCGTTGTCCACGTTGATCGTGAAATAGTCGACCGCGACGTTTAGGTCCGCGAAGCGCGGCGACCAGACGATACCGAACGTGTTCGCGGCGGCCGTTTCGGCCTTCAGGTTGCCCTGACCGCCGGTGGAGAACACCGTCGCGCTGCTGCCGCCCAGGGCGTTGTAAGAGGTCGGGATGCCCTGCGACGCACAGTTGTTGCGGGTCGTCTGGCTGGCCGTGCTCGAGTTGCCAAGGTCATAGCAGGGGTCGATGACGCTCTGCGACGAGTAGCCGATCTGGTTGCCCAGATAGAGCTCGTACAGCGACGGCGCGCGGAACGACGTGCCGTGCGTGAAGCGCAGCGTGACCGAAGGCAGAACCTTCCAGTTCGCGCCGACCTTCCAGGTCGCATCCGAACCGTAGCTGTCATAGTCCGAATAGCGAGCCGACAGATTGACGTCGAGACGCTCCATGAAGCGCGCGTCGCGGACCAGCGGCAGGTCCAGTTCGCCGAAGACTTCCTTCGAGCTGTCCGAACCCTTGGTCTGACCGGCCGAGCTGTAGAGCGCCATGTTGCGGTTGGCGGCCTGGTAGCCCGGCTTGTCGTTGATGCGCTCCTTGCGGACCTGGAAGCCGAACGCGCCGGCCACGGGGCCGGTCGGCAGGCTGAACAGGTCGCCCGAGATCGAGCCTTCGACATAGGCGTGCGAGTACTCGGTCGTGCCTTCTTCTTCGAAGAACAGGAAGTCACGCTCGGCCTGGGTGAACTGACCAGCCAGCACGCGGTTCGACATCCACGGGATGCCGTTGGGCAGTTGCGAGCAGTTGAAGTTCGAGAAGTTGCCGCCAGCCGGGTTGTTGGTGCAGGCCACGTTCGGGCTGTTCAGGGCCGCGAAGCGGTCCAGATAGATACGCGGACCGAAGTCGTAGGTCGCGTCCGACTTCGAGTACTGGCCGAAGATGTCCCAGTCCCAGCCGCCGTTCCAGTCGATAGAGCCACGCAGGCCCGCGACCGCGCGATAGTACTTCACGTCCTGGTGGCCGTTGGACTCATAGGCCGCGACCGTGACGGCGTTCTGGCCAATGGTGTTGTTCGGGTTGCTGGCGGGCAGGTAGTTCAGCGCGCCGTTGAGGGTGTTGCGTTGCGCGAACGACTGGAAGATTTGCCCGACGCCGGTCTGCGAGGACTGGCGACGGCTGATCATCAGCTCGGTGTAGGCTTCGACGTTCGGCGTGATCTGATAGCCGCCATTGAAGGCCACCGTCGAACGGATTTCCGGGCTGACCGTGCTGGAGCGATCGTACAGCGGGCTCGTGGTCGGCGCGTAGGTGTAGGTGTCCGGATAGCCGATGCGGTTGAAGCGCGCGAAGCCCGGGATGGTCGAGTTGTTGCCTTGGGCGGCGCTAGGATAGTTGATGCCGCTGACGATCGGCACCAGGTTGACCGATCCCGTGACGAGCTGGACGTAGCCGTTCGTCAGGTTCAGGCACTTGTATTGGCCGGTGACGGCGTCCTTGTAATCCTTGCGGGCGCCGGTCTTCGGGTCGAACAGGTAGTCGGCGGCGCAAGCGGTGTCGTCACGGTCGCCGCGGCGCAGAATTTCCTGACGGAAGTATTCGCCCGAAACGTTGAAGTAGCCCTTGTCGAAGGTTTTACCGTAGGCGCCGGTCATCCGGTACGCCTTACCGCCCTTCTCAAGCGGGTTGCTGCCGTAGATCTTCAGCTCGCCGCCATCCAGCTTCTTGCGCGTGATGATGTTGACGACGCCGGCCACGGCGTCCGAGCCGTAGATCGAAGACGCCCCGTCCTTCAGAATCTCGACGCGCTCGACGATGGACTCCGGCACGACGCCGAGGTCGAAGGGACCGACTTGGCCGCGCACGCCGGCCGGACCGGCGCGGCGGCCGTTCAGCAGCACCAGGGTGCGGTTGGCGCCCAGACCCCGCAGCGAGACCGTGCTGACGCCCGGGCCGCCGGTGACGTTGTAGCCGGTGTACTGGTTGTTGATCTGGCCCGTGCCGGCGGCGAGGGTCGAATTTTGCAGGATCGCCGACATCGTGGCCGAGCCCTCAAGCTCCGCGCGCTCCGCGGTCAGCACCTGGATCGGCGAGGAGGCCGTGAACTCCGAACGACGGATGCGCGAGCCGGTGACAGTGATCGCCTCAAGTTCGTTGGCTTCAGCCGCGGGGGCGGCGGGCGCGGCGGTCTGAGCGTGCGCCGGAGCGGTTACGGCCATCAACGACAGGGCGCCGGTGATAACCGTCGTTCCCAGCAGAAAATTCTTATGCAAATTCAACCTAAGTCCCCTAAGGCGACGAAAACACAAAGGATGCGGCGGAGAACAAATTTGCCTCACCTTCCGCAGCGCGGCTGCGTAACACGGCGGTCACAATTGGGAACCAAGACAGACAGAAAACGGGCATCTTTTGCCCCTTTTTGCCAGAACGTGGCTATTTGAACACAAATCATAGCCTGATTGACGAACAGTGATCCGCGACGCTCACCGTCGGCGGCAGGCCAGAGCAAAAAATTGCCCTGGCAAAAAATCACCTCAAAATCAAAAGACAAATTCGCTCATATTTCCCTCAATAAGATAGAGAGGGGGAGCATCTTCCAATAACTCGGCGCCGACCATCTCAGCCAAGAGGGAAGCGCCAGTCTGGTTTTCAGTTGTGCTTAGTCCAGATCGCGCGGTCCGAACGATTGTGGCAGCAAGCTCCAGAAGGGCGTCCTTTGGGTCACCGCCCCGCCCTGCACGGAGACGATCTCGCAGGCTTCGCTCGCGAATTCGGCGATACGTTGGCGGCAGGCGCCGCAGGGCTGGACCACCGCGTCGGAGCCGGCGGCGATCAGCACCTTGGCGATGCGGCGCGAGCCCCCAGCCGTGATCATCGCCCCGATCGCCGTCTGCTCGGCGCAGGTTCCCGAGGGATAGGCCGCGTTCTCGACGTTGACGCCGTAGTGGGTCCGCCCCGCCTCGTCGATCACCGCCGCGGCCACCGTGAAGTTCGAATAGCGCGCGTAGGACCGCTCCAGCAGTCCGGGCAGGGCCCGGGCGGCGTCCTGTTCAAGGGTGTCGGCGATTAGGGTGACGTCGGCGCTCATGCTTGTCCTGCCTGCCCGGCCAAGGATCGCGCCGGGGAGAGAGGCAATCAGTCGCGGTCGCGCCACGCAAGCTCAAAATGCGGCGGGCTCAGGCCTCGCCCGGCGCGGTCGCCACGATCGACAAGGCGTGCACCGGCCCGGCCAGCTCCTCGGCGAGCGCCTTCATCACCATGCGCTGACGCATGACCCGCGCCTTGCCGGCAAAGGCTTCCGACTCGATCCGCAGGCTGAAGTGGCTCTCGCCCGCCCCGCTATGGCCCGCGTGGCCGTGGTGACGGTCGCTGTCGTCCGCCAGCTCCAGCCGCGACGGCGCGAAAGCGGCCTCCAACTTGGTGCGAATAGCTTCCGCAACGGCGCCCATGACGCGACTCCCGCATGTCAATCCTTGAACGGAAATAGCGCGGGCTTACTCTAAGCGCCATGAGCCGGCCGTTCGAGTATCGCCCTAAATTCTACGACATCCGGGTTCGCCCCCCGAAGGAAGGCGAGGACGAGGCTGTCCACGACGTGCTGCGCCTGAAGCCAGGCGAGAAGCGCTGCGACCATCCCGACTGCAGCCTGCCGGGCTCGGCCAAGGCGCCGAAGTCGCGCGACATTCCCGATCAGCACTACTGGTTCTGTCAGCGGCACGCGGCCGAGTACAACAAGAACTGGAACTTCTACGCCGGCATGAGCGAGGCCCAGATCCGGGCCGAGCAGGAATCCGAGCGCATGACCGGCGGCCGCCCGACCTGGAGCTTCAAGGCCGACGCCCGCTCGCGCGAAGCCGCCGCCCAGGCCGCTCGCGACGCCCGCGCCTTCGCCGACCCGTTCGGCATCTTCCGCGCCCAACAACGGCGGGCCGAATCGCAACGCACCGCCGCCGAGCGCGGCCTGGGCAAGCTGGAGCGTCAGGCCCTGGCCGACCTCGACCTGGAGGCCGGCGCCGACGGCGCGGCGATCAAGGCCAAGTACAAGGAGCTGCTCAAGCGCTGCCACCCCGACGCCAACGGCGGCGACCGCAGCGCCGAGCACAAGCTGCAGCGGGTGATCAAGGCCTACAAACAGCTGCAGAAGTCGGGGCTGGTGTAGGAAGCGGCGGACGAGCGCTTCCTCGCCGCCGTCACCCCACCTTCAGGTCGCCGAGCATCGCGCCTTCACGATGCGCCCGGGCGCGGTTACGCCGCGCGTCGATGGCTGTCGGCCAGACGGGCCGTGATATTGAAGCGCGCGATCAGTCGTTCCAGCTCGCAGGCCTCCATGCGCAAGTTCGCCGCCGCGGCGGTCGCCTCCTCCACCATGGCGGCGTTCTGCTGGGTGACCTGATCCATCTGGTTGACCGCGACATTGACCTCGCCGAGGCCCGTGGACTGTTCTCGCGAAGACTGCGCGATCTCGCTGATCAAGGTGTCGATCTCGCTGACCTTGCCGACGATCGAGCCCAGCGCGCGTCCGGTGTCGCCGACGAGCTTTACGCCACGTTCAACTTGCGCCGAGCTGTTGGCGATGAGGACCTTGATCTCCTTGGCGGCGTCGGCCGAGCGTTGCGCCAAGGCGCGAACTTCCTGGGCGACGACCGCGAAACCTCGGCCCGCTTCCCCGGCGCGGGCGGCTTCGACGCCAGCGTTCAGCGCCAGCAAGTTGGTCTGGAACGCGATCTCGTCGATCACGCCGATGATTTGATTGATCTGGGTCGAGCTTTCCTCGATGCCGTCCATGGCCGCGACCGCGCCACCCACGATCTCTCCGGATTTCGCCGCGTCGACACGCGCGCCAGAAGCCGCCTCCGAGGCGCGCTTCGCCCCCTCGGCGCTACGGCCCACCGTGGCCGTGATCTGATCAAGAGCCGCGGCCGTTTCTTCCAGGCTCGCCGCCTGCTGCTCGGTTCGACGCGAAAGGTCGTCCGACGCGGTGGAGATCTCATTGGCGCCAGCGGTGACATTTTGAGTGGCCGAGGCGACGGCGCCAATCGTCTCATCGAGCGCCGTCACGGCGCTATTGAAATCATCGCGGACGCGGGCGAACTGCGCGTCGATCGCGTCGGGCATACGATAGCTCAGGTCGTTCGCGGCCAGGCGCTCCAAGGCCATGGCGATCTGTTCGATCGCATTGACGCGCCCCGTCACTTCGGTGGCGAACTTGACGACCTTGGCCACCCGCCCCTTGGCGTCGAACACCGGATTGTAGGAGGCCTGGATCCAGACCTCCTTGCCGCCCTTGCCGAACCGCTTGAACTCTTCCGCCACGAACTCGCCGGCGTTCAGCTTGCGCCAAAACTCCGCGTAGGCCGCCGAGTCCGCATAGGCTGGATCGACGAACATGCGGTGATGCTTGCCCTTGATCTCCGAGAGGGCGTAGCCGACCACGCTCAGGAAATTCTCGTTGGCGTTCAAGATGACGCCTTCGGCCGTGAACTCGATCGTGGCTTGCACCCGTTCCACGGCGGCGAGCTTCGCCGTCCGCTCCGCCTCCGCCTCCTTTTGGGCGGTGATATCGGTCGCGACCTTTAGGATCTTCGTGACCCGGCCCGCGGCGTTCTTCACTGGATTGTAGGACGCCTGGATCCAGACCTCCCGACCGCCCTTGCCCAGGCGCATATATTCACGCGCGTCGAACTGCCCTTGAGCGAGTCGAGCCCAGAAGTCGCGGTAGGCTTGGCTCCCGGCGTACTCGGGCTCGAGAAACAGGGTGTGGTGCTTGCCGACGATCTCCCGCGCCTCATAGCCAAGCGCTTCGCAGAAGTTCGCATTGGCCGCGAGGATTGTTCCCTTCACGTCGAATTCGATCATCGCCAGAGATTTATCGAGCGCATCGATCTTGCTGGCGGCGTCGCCGCCAAGGCCCGCGCGGAGGTTGAGCATCACAACTAATCCCTACTTCTTCGCGAAAATCACGCCGCATGTAAGGTCAACGTCTCTTTTTGTGCTAAATATAGAGTGAATATAAGATCTGGCGCGACAATACGCCGTCCACAACCTCAAGACCCTTAGTACATCCCTGAGATGTACACCCATTCCAGCTCTTTACCCGCCATTTATTGTTAAAATACGCTCATTAAGCGCCGCAAGCACGTCTTGGCCAGCTTGACCGTACAGTGTCTGTCCGGCGCCGGCGCGCGAGCGGCCATTCGGCGTCCAGGCCCACCTCCAACGACCTCGGTCGTGGCCGAAGCGGCCCGCGAGCCGCCGCCGCCTCCAGGGCGCGCGCCGCCACGCTTCAATCCCTTGCGACGCACGGGGCGAATGGGCCATTGTCCCGCGCCGACACGTGGCGGGCGGGGACCCCTTTCGATGACAGTCAGCGATCCGGAGTGGCGCGCGCCGACCCAGGCGCCGACGCCGGTGACGCCGGTGCCCTTCGGCAAGCCGTGGAGTATCTGGGCCTGGGGCGGGCTGATCTCGACCGCTGGCCTGGCGCTGGCCGTGGCGCCGAACGCGGTGCTGCATCTGCTGAAGTCGCCGGTCGATCCCGCCGCCCTGCCGTGGGTGCGGTTCTGTGGCCTGCTGCTGCTGGCCTACGCCATGGGCTATCACGTCGCCGGCTGGACGGGCCAGCGGACCTATATGCGCGCCTCGGTCGTGCTGCGGGTGCTGTCGCTGGTGGTGATCGGCGCCTTCGTCCTGGCCGACTGGCTGCCCAAGGCCTGGCTGGCCGTGGGCCTGGCCGACTTCGCCGGCGCGGTCTGGACGACGCTGGAGCTCAGGTGGCGTCCGAAGCCGAAGACGGCTTGATCCGCCGCCGAACCAGATAGGCCGCCAGCCAGCAAATCATCGCCCACGCCGCGCCCACGCACCAGCCCGCCAGCACGTCGCTGGCCCAGTGGACGCCCAGATAGACTCGGCTGGCGCCGACCAGCAGGCTCAGCAGGACCGCCGCGCTGATCGCCAGCACCTTGACCCGCCGCCGGTCGGAAAAGCGCGCCGTCAGGACGCCCAGGGTCAGGAACACCACCGCCGACAGCATGGCGTGGCCCGAGGGGAAGCTGGCGTTGACCGCTTCCACCACGCGATAGGCTAGATCCGGCCGCTCGCGCCCGAACACCGCCTTCAGCCCTTGGCTGATGCTCACGCCCCCCACCGCTCCGCCCAGCAGCAGAACGGCCTCGCCCCAGCGTCGCAGGGACGCCAGCAGCGCGAAGGCCAGCAGGATGATCAGGCTCAGCACCGCCACCGAGCCCAGCGCCGTCACGTCGACGGCCGCGACGTGCAGCCACTCTGGTCCGACCGGGGTTCCAGGTTGGCCCTGAACCCTGAGGGTTCGCAGGACAGCCAGGTCCAAGGCGTGGGTCTCGCCCTCGGCGACCTCATCGGCGATGGCCAGGAACGCCATGGCGCCCAGGGCGGCGATCAGCAGGGCGGTAGCCAGCCCGATCTCTCGGACGGCCACGGCCACAAGTCTCTGAACATCCAGACGAAACAACGGGGCGCTTCTCCCAAGCAGACTCGATATCACCGACAGAGAGACATTCCCCTTTTGAGTCATGAACTTAATCCTAGCAAGTCTGTTGCGGCCGTGACCATGTGGGCGTTCCAGGCCGTCGGCCTGGACAAAGGAAGCCAAGATGAAACGCACTCTGACGGTTTCCGTCGCCATGCTGATGCTGGCCGGCGGCGCGGGAGCCGCCTCCGCCCAAGCGCACCAACACGACCGGCATGGCAACGCGCGGGATCAGATCTACGAGAACGTGCGCCGCGACCAGGCGCGCCGGGACGCCCGCCGAGACCTCCGCCAACATCGCCTCTGGGTGAAAGGACAGCGCCTGGACGCCCGCTATCTCGACCGCGCCTACTATGTCGGCGACTGGAAGCGCCACGGCCTGCGCGCCCCGCCGCGCGGCTATCAATGGCGCAAGATCGACGATCAGTTCGTGCTGGCGGCCGTCGCGACCGGCCTGATCGCCTCGGTGATCATCGCCAGCTACTAAAAAACGACGTGGAAAGGGCGTCGGGGCGCGGCGCCCTCTTCCCTCCCCCTGGGTCAAGGCGCTAATCGGAAAGCATGCCCGAGTTCGCCGAAACCAGCTCCGCCCAAGATCCGCTGATCACCCTGGTCCCCGACAAGTGGGTGACGCTGCGCGACGCGTTCGGCGTCGATAGCGACATGAAGGTTCCGGCCTTCAGCCACCGCGATCCGCACGTGCCGGAGATCGACGGCGCCTATCGCTTCGATCCCCAGACGACCAAGGCGATCTGCGCGGGCTTCGCCAAGGACCGCCGCGTGATGGTCCAGGGCTATCACGGCACCGGCAAGTCGACCCACATCGAGCAGATCGCCGCGCGCCTGAACTGGCCGCTGGTCCGCGTGAACCTGGACAGCCACGTCTCGCGGATCGACCTCGTCGGCAAGGACGCCATCGTCCTGAAGGACGGCAAGCAGGTCACCGAGTTCCGGGAAGGCATTCTGCCCTGGTCGCTGCAGCGCCCGATCGCCCTGGTGTTCGACGAATACGACGCCGGCCGTCCGGACGTGATGTTCGTGATCCAGCGCGTGCTGGAAGCCGGCGGCAAGCTGACCCTGCTGGACCAGAACCGCGTCATCCGCGCCAATCCCTATTTCCGGCTGTTCGCCACGACCAACACGATCGGTCTGGGCGACACCACGGGCCTCTATCACGGCACCCAGCAGATCAACCAAGGTCAGATGGACCGCTGGTCGATCGTCACGACGCTGAACTACCTCGAGCACGACGTCGAGGCGGCGATCGTGCTGGCCAAGAACCCGTCCTACGACACGACGGACGGCAAGCGCACGATCTCGGCCATGGTCCGCGTCGCCGATATGACCCGCAACGCCTTCATGAACGGCGACATCTCGACGGTCATGAGCCCCCGCACCGTGATCACCTGGGCCCAGAACGCCGAGATCTTCGATCACGACGTCGCTTTGGCCTTCCGCCTGACCTTCCTGAACAAGTGCGACGAGCTCGAACGCCCCACCGTGGCCGAGTTCTTCCAGCGCGCGTTCGGGACGGATCTTCCGGAAAGCGCGGCGCGGGTGAAGGTGGCTTAGAAGGTCATTTGGGCTGAACGGAGTCGGTGCGTCACGTCTTCGACCCCAGGAACGTCCAAAACCGATCGCCGGAAGACAAACCGGGGACGCGTCTCACGACTGGTGCGTAGGCCC
Organism: Caulobacter segnis; assembly: GCF_031454995.1. Classification (GTDB taxonomy): domain Bacteria; phylum Pseudomonadota; class Alphaproteobacteria; order Caulobacterales; family Caulobacteraceae; genus Caulobacter; species Caulobacter segnis_E. Next base: position 416,011 of record NZ_JAVDRV010000001.1, read on the forward strand.
GTCAAGACAGGAACTGGGACCAAAGCCGCGTATAGGACCGAGAAGTCCGCCTCGAAGATGACAGCAGCCAAGGTGTCAAAGGCGAGGAGTTCATCGCTGGGCATTCCGCCCAATTCGCACGAGCGGTTGGTCGGCGACAACCGGCGGCTCTTGACCTGATAGGTCTTCACGCCATCCGTGGCGTCGAACGCGTTGTTCGAGTTCGACGAAAGATCCCAATCAAAAGCACGCGCAAACAGGGTTTCGGCGTAGTCGCCGACGATGTTTTTCGTGCGAACAATCCGCCGTTCGTGCAACGCATCGATCGCAAAGCCATAAGCCCGCAAAAGATCGAGCGCGATCGCGCCTTGCTCCTCCATCTTGGTCACGCCGCCCGCGGCGTGATCTTCTCCAGCTCCGCGCCCATCTTCCGGCGCTGCTGCATCAGGTCGTAGTCCATCTGCAGACCTAGCCAGAAGCCCGCCGACAGACCCCAGTATCGGGCCAGCCGCAGGTCGGTGTCGGCGGTTACGGAGCGCTTGCCCAGCACGATCTCGTTGATGCGGCGCGGCGGCACGCCAATGGCCTTGGCCAGCGCCGTCTGGCTCATCCCGATCGGCTTGAGGAAATCTTCCAGCAGGATGTCGCCGGGCGTGGGATTGGGCAGCCAGTCCTCGGGCGGGATATCAATGGTAATCGCAGATCTCGACATCCTCGGCTCCTCCATCCCGCCAGCGAAAGCAGATCCGCCATTGGTCATTGATCCGGATGGAGTGTTGCCCGGCCCGATCACCGCGCAAGGCTTCCAGCCGATTTCCCGGCGGCGCGCGCAGTTGCTCCAGATGCGTCACCCGGTTCAGAACGCGCAGCTTCCGCATCGCCGCCGCCTGGATATCTCCCGGCAACCGACGCGAACGCCCGCCTTCCCAGATGCGCTCGGTCTCGCGACTGGCGAAGCCGCGGATCATTTATAACGCATAACGTTATAGGGATCAAACAAACCCAATCTCCAGGCATCGAGCCGAGAGAAAATACCACAGATTGCAAAATCGGGCGTAACTCTCCCTGAGCGTCTATCGACCTTGACGCCGCTTTCCTACAAGACAGCGTCATCGGAACCGTCCAGGTGGCGGATCGTTCGACGACCAGCTTCACGGAGACTCCTCATGACCCAAGTCACCTACATCATCGTCGAGCATGACGGCGGCTGGGCCTACAAGGTGGGCGACACCTTCTCCGAGACCTTTCCGAGCCACGACGCGGCGCTGAAGGCCGCCCAGCGCGCGGCCGGCGAACAGCGCCAGCCGGGCGAGACCGAAGGCATTGTCTACGAGGACAAGCAGGCGGTCTGGCATCAGGAGCTGTCGGCCGGCGACGATCGCCCGACGACCCGCGTCCAGGACCCGGAATAGCGTCGGGCGCCGGCGAAAAGCGCGCTTTTTCGGCGCCGAGGCGGGGCCTGTGGCGAGCGCGCCACGGGGTCCCGCTTTCACCGTCTCTCCCGGGAACGGTGATCCATGGTCAGGCTTTGTAGAAATGTGGGTCGATCGGATCGACCGTTTCTAGGAGCCCTCCACCCATGGCCGGCAAGCCGCTGAAAATCGTTTCGTCCCTATCGGGCGCGGCTGAGATTTACGACCTCGGGCGCGGCCCCGAATCCACGGCCGACCGCGTCAAACGCCTCCAGGCCGAAGCTCGCATGCTGGCTCGCGAGGAAGTGGAACGCCTCGAGCGCGATATGCGTCGTCTCGCCGAGCAGGCCCGCGCCATCGCCGAGGGCGGCGAGGCGTATCCGGCGGGCGTGCGCGAACTGACCGGCCGGATCTCGGTCGAGACCACGCAGAGGGCCGAGATCCTCCAGGCCCTCTTCCAGCGCCTGGCCTGATCCCGCCTCAGACCGCGTTGGCCATTCGCCGCAGGCGGCGCGCCAGGTCCTCCGGACGGTCGGCGATCTGATCGAACAGGGCCTGGACCTCCGCCTCGCCGAAGCCGGCCGCTCGCAGGGTGCGCCAAGCGCCCGCCAGCACCGCCTCGGCGATGTCCAGGCGATCCTCCGTCAGTCTCAGGCCCGCGCCGAACGGGGTGGACGCCAGGGAGGTTGGCGACAGGGAGGTTGACGAAAGAGGCGACGGAGTGAGCGGCGACATTCAGGCTCTCCTGCTGGCGGGGGAGTAATGTTCCTTTTTTGTTCTCATTCCACCAGAGAGTCGAGTCCCGCCAGGCTAAACCGCGACAAAAAGCCCCAGGCCCCGAAGGACCTGGGTGCTCCAGGCGGATCGCCAGCTCACGACGGCGACCCGATCGTCCGTATGTCTCAGCGGCACACGGTGCGTTCGTAGTAGCTGCCGCTCCAGCGGTCATACTCGCGGGTCGTCCAGCATTCGCGGTCGCCGTAGTACGGACGGGGAGCGTAGCCGTAGCCATAACCGTAATAGCGGGGGGGCGGCGGCGGGGGCGGCGCATAGACCCGGCGGCCGTAGTAGCGATCGTCGTAACGATCGCGCCGATCGTTGTCGGACAAGGCCGCGCCGACCGCCAGGCCCAGGACTCCGGCCGCGATGGCGGCCACCGCGACGTCGTCGCCGTTGCTCTTGTGATGGCGGTGATAATAGCGCGGATCGGCCGAGGCCGTCGTCGCGGCGGCGGCCAGCGACAGGGCCGCGACGCCGGCGCCGACCCGACCCAGAGTGTTGACGAACTTGCGGACCATGACGGCCTCCCTGACCTCTCTCGCTCTCGGCGCGGCGCGCCCTCGAAGCGTCACGAGAACGATCGGCCTCTCCGCCTGAACGACGCCTGAACGAAATTGTCGGGTTCCTGGAACCGGTTTGTTCATCTTTTTCCACGAGCGTGGGGATGACGAAATTCGCGCTCCCCGGAGGCCGCCATGACCACCACCGTGTCTTACGCCCAAGGCCAGGCCCTGCAGGTCCTGTCGTTCGAGGTTGGCGCCCAGACCTATTGCGTGCCCGTCAGCGCCGTTCGCGAAATCCGTGGCGTCACCCCGCCGACCCCGCTGCCCGACGCGCCGCCCTTCGTGCGCGGCGTCATCAATCTGCGCGGTCAGGTCATGCCGGTCATTGATCTGTCGCAACGCCTGGGCAAGGGCGCGGCGCAGGACGGTCCCCGCCAGGTGATCATCGTCGTCGAGAACCAGACCGACGTCGCCGGCCTGCTGGTCGACGCCGTCTGCGACAGCTTCACCGTCGAGGCCGACGCGATCAACCCGCCGCCGTCGCTCGGCGACGTCGAGGAATCCCCGCTGGTCTCGGCCGTGATCACCACGGGCGAAGGCGACATGACGGTCCTGCTGGCCGTCAGCCGCATCCTGCCCGAGCGCCCGATCGCCCTGGCGGCCTAAGCAAACAGCGCGAGCCGTCCCCGGCTTGCCACCTCACGACGCATCGAACATGTTGCCGCCTCCGGGCGCGACGAGGTTTGCTGCGTATGAACGATGCGAGGGTTGAACGCGAACCCGGCGAAACCGCCGAGTTGTGGCGGCTATGGAGCGCGCTGCATCGCCTGTTTCCGACCTGGGCCCTGATCCCCGAGAGCTTCGTCACACCCGGCGCCTGGGGCTATATGGGCCTGGACTTCCTCAGCGGCTTTCGGCGCAATCCCTCGACCCTGAAGGCGTTCACGCTGCTCGGCGACGTCAGCGATGAGCTGTTCGACGGGCTGACGGCGATGGCGGCCCTGAACGCGCGCCGGCAGGACCAGCTGCTGCGGGTGGTCATCGTGGGCTACCTGACCGTTCCGCTCTCGATTCTCGCCCTGGTCGCCGAACTCGCCGGCGCCAGCCTCATGACCTTCGTAAAGGCGCACCAGAACATCACGCTTTGGATCGCGCTCACCCTCGCCGCCGCGCCACTCGGCTACATGATGAGCGCCTGGCGCGCCAAGCAACTGATCGGCGTCTTGGACCTGATCCGCATCGAGCGCCAGCAACGGCCCTACACCGCGCTGGAACTCCGGGACGAGTAAGGCGGCTCGCGCCAAACATTTGTTCGAATAGCCCCTTCCACTCGCCCCGAGGGGGACGCTAGTCTCTCCTCGACAACAGGGAGACGAGCATGAAGGCCGCTGTTCTGCGCGAGGTGGGCAAGCCCCTCGAGATCGAGACCGTGGCCATCGGCAAGCCCGGCCCGCGCGAGGTGCTGATCCGCACCAAGGCCGCGGGCGTCTGCCACTCGGACCTGCACTTCATCGAGGGCTCCTATCCTCACCCCCTGCCCGCCGTGTTGGGTCACGAGAGCGCCGGGGTCGTCGAGGCGGTCGGTTCGGAGGTGCGGACGGTCAAGGTCGGCGACCACGTCATCACCTGCCTCAACCCCTATTGCGGCCATTGCGAGGTCTGCCTGACGGGGCACATGAACCTCTGCATCAGCCCGGAGACCCGGCGCGGCAAGACCGAGGAGCCTCGCCTCTTCAAGGAGGACCTGAACGGCGGGACAGGCCCGATGGCCCAGTTCCTGAACCTATCGTCGTTCGCCGAGATGATGCTGGTCCACGAGCACGCGTGCGTCGCGGTGCGCAAGGACATGCCGTTCGACCGCGCCGCCCTGATCGGCTGCGCGGTGACCACCGGCGTCGGAGCGGTGATCCAGACCTCCAGCGTCCGCGCGGGCGAGACCGTGGCGGTCATCGGCTGCGGCGGCGTGGGCCTGGCCACGATCAATGGCGCGGCGATCGTCGGTGCCGGCCGGATCATCGCCATCGACCGCGTGCCCGCCAAGCTGGAGCTGGCCAAGACCTTCGGCGCGACCGACGTGATCGACGGCTCGCAGGTCGATGACATCGCCAAGGCGGTGATCGAGCTGACCGGCGGCGGCGTGCAGCACAGCTTCGAGGCCATCGGCCTCAAGGCCACCGCCGAAGCCTCGTTCAAGATGCTCAAGCGCGGCGGCACGGCCAACATCATCGGCATGATCCCGGTCGGCACCAAGATTGAGCTGCACGGCCCCGACTTCCTGGGCGAGCGCCGGATCCAGGGCAGCTACATGGGCTCCAACCGCTTCCCGGTCGACATGCCTCGCCTGGTCGACTTCTACATGTCGGGCAAGCTGAAGCTGGACGAGCTGATCTCGCGCCGGATCAAGCTGGAGGACGTCAACTCGGCGTTCGACGAGCTGAAGCGCGGCGAGCTGGCGCGGTCGGTGATCGTGTTCGATTGATGGAAGACTGACGCCCCCTCCGTCACGATGCGTATCCGCATCGCGCCACCTCCCCCGTTGCACGGGTGAGGAGGAAGCCGCTCCCCTCCTGCCCCGCTTGCGGGGGAGGTGGATCGGCGCGAAGCGACGAGACGGAGGGGGCGCTATGACCTCCCCACATCTGGTCTAGTCCAGTTGTCACAGGACTGACGAATAAGCCGTGCTATTTCCGGCGGAGTTCATCGGAGTCCCGCCATGCCCCAGATCGATCGTCGCGGCCTGCTCGCCGCCATCGGCGCCCTGAGCCTGCCGCCCGCCCTGGCGCGCGCCGCCGCCATCGACGCCGACGTCCGCGCCGGCACGCTTCAGGACGTCGAGCACATCGTGATCCTGATGCAGGAGAACCGGGGCTTCGACCACTATTTCGGGACGCTGAACGGCGTGCGCGGCTTTGGCGACCGCTTCCCCGCGCCCGTCCGCGACACCGCGGGCCGCAAGGACGCCTCGGTGTTCGTCCAGGCCTATGACAAGGACAAGCTGCTGGCGCCGTTCCCGCTGAACAGCGCCCAGACCTTCGCCCACATGCGCGTCGAGGGCACGCCGCACAGCTGGACCGACGCCCAGGACGCCTGGGACCAGGGCCGCATGGACCGCTGGCCCGACGCCAAGCACCCCTGGTCGATGGGCTATTTCCAGCGCGCCGACATCCCGTTCCAGTACGCCCTGGCCGACGCCTTCACCCTCTGCGACGCCTATCACTGCGCCACCCAGACGGGGACCAACACCAACCGCCTGTTCCTGTGGACCGGGACCAACGACCCGGCGGGTAAGGCCGGCGGTCCGTCGATCTCGAACAGCCACGACAACTTCGCCGAAAAGGGCGGCTCCAAGGAGTCGTACAGCTGGACCACCTATCCCGAGCGGCTGCTGAAGGCCGGCGTCTCCTGGCGCATCTACCAGGACATGGCCGACAACTTCACCGACAACCCGCTGGCGGGGTTCAAGGCCTATCGCGACGCCTACAAGGACCTGCCGGGCTCGGACCAACGCCTGAAGCGGCTGGGCCTGTCGACCTGGCACCTGGACAAGCTGCGCGAGGACGTGGTGGCCGGCCGCCTGCCCCAGGTCTCGTGGATCATCGCCCCGGCCGCCGATTCCGAGCATCCCGGCCCCTCCAGCCCCGCCCAGGGCGCGGACTACACCGCCCGGGTGCTGGACGCCCTGACCGCCGATCCCAAGGTCTGGGCGCGGACGGCGTTCCTGGTGATGTTCGACGAGAACGACGGCTTCTACGACCACATGCCGCCGCCCTCGCCGGCCTGCCGCGGCGCTGACGGCAAGCCGCTGGGCGGCTCGACGGTGGACGAGACGGGCATGCACCACCACGTGCGCAACCCGACCGAGGCCAAGTCCGAGCGCGACGACCTGATGGGTCGGCCCTATGGCTTGGGTCCGCGCGTGCCGCTGTATGTGATCTCGCCCTGGAGCCGCGGCGGCTGGGTCAACAGCCAGGTCTTCGACCACACCTCGGTGATCCGCTTCCTGGAGGCGCGCTTTGGCGTCGCCGAGCCGAACATCGCCCCCTGGCGGCGGGCGGTCTGCGGCGACCTGACCACCTGCTTCGACTTCAAGACGCCGAACGCCAAGCCCTTCGCGCCTCTGCCGCCGACGGCCGAGGCGGCCAAGCGCGCCAACGCCCTGGGTCGCACCAAGCCGCCGACGCCGACGAGCGTGGTCGCGCCCGTTCAGGCCAAGGGAACCCGGCCCTCGCGCGCCCTGCCCTACGCGCTCGTCGCGGACGCCAAGGTCCAGGACGGCGCCGCGCGTCTGACCCTGACCAACACCGGCGCGGCGGCCGCCGTGCTGCACGTCTATGACCGCCTGCGGCTGGAGACGGTTCCGCGCCGCTACACCCTGGCGCCTGGGACCAGCCTGGAGGACGCCTGGCCGGCCGGCGCCTATGACCTGTGGGTGCTGGGCCCTAACGGCTTCCATCGCCGCTTCGCGGGCAACGACGAAGGCGTCGAGATCACCGCCCGCGCCGAGGGCGACACGCTGCGGGTCAGCGCCGTCAACACGGGCCAGACGCCCCGCGCCCTGTCGGTCGAGGTCCTGGACGGCGAAAGCCTGAACGTGACCCTGGCGCCGGGCGAGACCCGCTCCAAGGCCTTCCCGACCCGTCAGGGCTGGTACGACATCACCGCCCGCCTCGACGGCGTCCCGGCCTGGCTGCGGCGGGTCTCCGGCCGGATCGAGACCGGCAAGGACTCGGTCAGTGACCCGTGGATGGGCGGTCCGGCGCCGCTGAAGGTCTAGAGGCGTCAGGGCGCTTCGCTTCGCCCAAGCCGACGGTCTAGGGTGGCGGCGTTTCCAAGGATTCGCCGCCATGACCCTTCGCCACGCCGCCTCCCTCGCCGCCCTCGCCCTGGCCCTGACGGCCGCGCCGGCGATCGCCGCGCCCCCCATGGCGGCTTCGAAGGCCGACCCCGCCAAGACCGTCGGCAAGCTGGTCGCCTCGCCGGCCTTCCAGAAGGCGGTCGCCAAGCTCGACGCCGACTACGACCGCACGGTCGCCGACATCATCACCCTGACCGAGATTCCCGCCCCGCCCTTCAAGGAGGAGAAGCGGGCCAAGGCCTATCTCGAGATGCTGAAGGCCCACGGCCTGACCCATGTCGAGATGGACGCCGAGGGCAATGTCATGGGCGTGCGTCCGGGAACGGCGACCAAGGGCGCGGGCCCGTTCGTGGTCATCGCCGCTCACCTGGACACCGTCTTCCCCGAAGGCACGGACGTGAAGGTGCGCCGCGAAGGGACCAAGCTGATGGCGCCCGGGATCGGCGACGACACCCGCGCCCTCTCGACCCTGCTGGCCTATCTGCGAGCGATGGACGCCGCCGGGATCAAGACCAAGAAGGACATCCTGTTCGTCGGCAATGTCGGCGAGGAAGGCCCCGGCGACCTGCGCGGCGTCCGCTACCTATTCAACAAGGGTCCGTACAAGGGCCGGATCAGCGCCTTCTTCTCGATGGACGGCGCCAATCCCGAGCACATCGTCGACCAGGGAACGGGCTCCAAGCGCTATCGCGTGACCTTCTCGGGCCCGGGCGGCCACAGCTATGGCGCGTTCGGCATCGTCAACCCGATGGCCGCCATGGCCCAGGCCGTGACCGACCTCTACGCGATCCAGCCGCCCAAGGACCCCAAGACCACCTATTCGGCCAGCGTCACCGGCGGTGGCACCTCGGTGAACTCGATCCCGCACGATGTCTTCATGGAGTTCGACATGCGCTCGGAAAGCGCCGCCGAACTGGCCAAGCTGGACCAGTCCCTGATCGGCATCCTCGACAAGGCGGTCGCGGGCGAGAACGCCGCCCGCTCCACCCGAGCCGGCGCGGTGACCTATACGGCCAAGGTGATCGGCGAACGGCCGGCCGGCGCCACGCCCCGGACGGCGGAAATCTCGGTCCTGACCGAGGCGGCGATCACCAGCCTCGGCTACAAGCCCGCGCGCCACGCCGGCTCGACGGACGCCAACATCCCGATGAACCTGGGCGTGCCGGCCCTGACCATCGGCGCGGGCTTCCTGGGCGGTCGCGCCCACGCCCTCGACGAGTGGATCGACATCGAGAAGGCCCCGACGGTGAAGGGCATGAGCGTGGGCCTGGCCGCGTTGCTGGCCGTGGCGGGGGTGGACTGACTCGTCAGGTCGACAGGGCGATCAGCACCGTCGGGATCACCGTCCCGACGCCCAGCAGGATCCACGACAGTCTCTTCTCGCGCCCATAGGCGACGGCCATCCAGGCCCCCAGCACGGTGGCGGCGGCCAGCGCGATCGAGACCAGCAGGAAGATCGCCTTCAGCAGCGTCGTGGCCAGCTTGGGCTTGGTCGCCGGCGCCTTGGCTTCGGCCGGTTTCGCCGCGGCGGGGGCCGCCGTCACCTTGGCCGCTTCCGCGGCGGGCGGACCGGGCCGCTTCCCGCGCGCCTTGTAGACCTGGATCTTGTGGACCATGCCCAGCTTCTCGACCACGGGCGGCGGGACATAGCCCTCGTGCGCTTCGTGCAGCTTGTAGATCTGGACCGCGCCGGTAAGGGCGAAGAACAGAACGCTGGGGGCGATCAGCAGGCCAAGATAGGTGTGGATGCGGCGAACGGCTGCGAAGCGCAGCGCCGGATTGCCGCGACGCTTGGGGGCGACCATGGCATGTCTCCTGGGACGGATATCGCCACAGCATTCCGCCAAGGCCGCGCCCGCGCTTAGCGCCAGATCAAATTTCGGACGCGAAGACCGCGTCTCGCCTATTCGAGCGTCGCCAGCTTGGGCGTATCCATCACCGCCCCGCCATCCGCCAGCAGGCGGTCGATGTGGGCCTTTTGCGACCTGAAGGCGGCCAGCTCCGAGCCGGCCAGCACCGTGCCTTGCGGCACCTTCGCGCCGATCGGATTGACCCGCTGGCCGCGCTGCCAGATCTCGTAGTGAAGGTGCGGGCCCGACGCGAGGCCGGTCGAGCCGACATAGGCCACCACCTGACCCTGACGCACCTTCATGCCCGGACGAATGCCTGGGGCGTAACGCGAGATGTGGCCGTAGCCGGTGTCCCAATTGCCTGAGTGGCGGATGCGCAGCCAGTTGCCGTAACCGCCCCAGCGCTTGGCCTCCAGCACCACGCCGTCGCCGGCGGCCAGGATCGGCGTCCCCGTTCCCGCCCCGAAGTCGACGCCCTGGTGGGCGCGGGTGTAGCCCAGCACCGGGTGGCGGCGCATGCCGAACACCGAGGTGATCCGCGCCCCATCGACCGGCGTGCGCAGCAGGAAGCCTTTGATGTTCTTGCCCATCTCGTCGAAGAACTGGGTCTTGCCGTCCCCCCCACCGCTATTTGGGTCCCTGCGGTCGAAAGCGTAGAACTTCTGGCCCTTGACCTCGGCGTATTCCAGGTCTCCGGCCTCGATCGTGCGGCCGCTCTCGGTGACCTTGCGCTCGAACACCAGGCAGAAGCGGTCGCCCTCCTGGATGTCGCGCGAGAAGTCGATCTTGTGCGAGAACAGCTTGGCCGCCTGGCTGATCACCTGCGGGGTGCCGCCGACGCTGGCCACGCTCTCGTAGAACGAGCCGTTCATCTCGCCGCACGCGACCTTCTTCTCGTCGCGGACCTTCTCCTCCAGCTCGCGCAGGCGCAGGGCGCCGTCGAAGGTGCGCGAGACGGTCAGGGTCGAGGACGGGCTGGCGCGCATCGACAGGCCGATCAGGCGGGCCGGACCGCGCTGGTCGCGACGCTGGGCGATGGCGGTCTCGAAGGCCATGCCGGCCTTGATGTTGACGGTGTCGATCGCGCCCTGCAGGACCGAGACGACCTGGCGAGCGTCTTCCGGCGCGACGCCGGCGCGCTGGACGGCGCCCAGCAGGGTCTCGCCGGGCCGCACCTTGACCTCGACGTTCTCGGGACGCTCGAAGCCGGGCTGGGCCTCGGCGCCGGCGAAGGCGACATGCTGCAGGGCGGCCAGGGCGGCGGGATCCAGCGGCGCCTTGTCGGCGGGCGACTTCACGTCGTCGGCGGTCAGCTTCAGACCGAGCCCCAGCGCGGCCAGGCCGGCGATGGCGGTAAAGAGCCTCGGCGCCCAGCGCGTGGCGCTGCGTCGCGGATCGAATTCCTGCATCGTGCCCCCGTCGATATCGACGCCGCGCAACTCAGTCGCGTACGGCTGGGAAGCCCCCCAGTCGTTGTTTTCGCGCCGGACCATGGTCGCCCCAGCGGCCAGCTGGCAACGACTATTCGGCGCTTCGGTCGATTTGTCACGGGGCGGATCGACACGCAAGCTAAGCTATTGAGACAAAAAGAAAACGCCCGCCGTTTCCGGCGGGCGTCTTGGGTACGCTTACTCAAAAAGGGGCGGCTTAAGCCGCGTTGACCTGCTCGTTCGGGTCGCGCAGGACGTAGCCGCGGCCCCAGACGGTTTCGATGTGGTGCTTGCCGTGCGCCGAAGCGGCCAGCTTCTTGCGCAGCTTGCAGATGAAGACGTCGATGATCTTCAGCTCGGGCTCGTCCATGCCGCCGTACAGGTGGTTCAGGAACATTTCCTTGGTCAGGGTCGTGCCCTTACGCAGGGAGAGCAGCTCGAGCATCTGATATTCCTTGCCGGTCAGATGCACGCGGTTGCCGTTCACTTCGACGGTCTTGGCGTCGAGGTTGACGACGATGTCGCCGGTCTTGATGACCGACTGGGCGTGACCCTTCGAACGACGGACCACCGCGTGGATGCGGGCGATCATCTCGTCCTTGTGGAAGGGCTTGGTCATGTAGTCGTCGGCGCCGCCGGCGAACGTCTTGACCTTGGTGTCGATCTCGGACGAGCCCGACAGGATCATGATCGGGGTATTGATCTTCGCGACCCGCAGGGTGCGCAGAACATCGATGCCGCTCATGTCGGGAAGGTTCAGGTCCAGCAGGATCAGGTCGTAGTCGTAGATCTTACCCAGATCCACGCCTTCCTCGCCCAGATCGGTCGTGTAGACGTTGAAGCCTTCCGACTTCAGCATCAGCTCGATCGTCTGCGCGGTCGCGCTGTCATCCTCGATCAACAGTACGCGCATGAGCCCCTCCACGCCATTCAGGCGTAATTCGACGTCTTGGCGGAATGACCGCCGGTTAAACCCTTCGACCATCCTGCCGGAGAGTTAATTTAAGACTGGTTAATGGTGAATGTTCGTCTTGGTCGAATGGTTAATCTGATTTGCGAATCGGGTGCAAGCCGTCCGCTGCCGCTTTGGCACATTGGTCGCAGGCGTCGCACCCAGCGTTTCCGGGCCTTCCAAAACAAGCTCGCCCAGGCCGGAAACCGATAACCGCCAAGCATCACCGGGCGTCCGCAACCGTTAATCCACGGTCGTAGCACAAGGAGGCCGACCCGCTATTGCGGCGTTCTGTCGCGAGATTTCTGGGCGTTGCTTTGAGATGGCCAGCGCTCTTCTCACCGCCGTCGATCCAAGACCCGCGACGCCTCGACGCGGCGCTTCAGGTCAAGTTTTCGGCGACCAGCCAGCCCGCGGCGCGAAGCTTGGCCACCGAGGCACGGCTGACCGGCGCGGTCTGGCCGTCGACGAGGCGCAGACGCAGGTTGCGACCGTCGCGCTCGACGCCGACGATGGCCCGTCGCGCCACCCACCACGAGCGGTGGGTCTGGAGGCCCTCGACGCCGGAGAGCCCGGCGGTGACCCGCGCCAGCGGTCCCATCTCGAGTCTGGAACCGTGCTCGGTTCGGATCCGGACATAGTGGTCCTCCATCCTCAGATAGAGGACGGCGCCAGGATCGACGGTCGCGGCGGGCGCCGCCACCGGGACCAGCGCCTCGCGCGCGCGGGCGAGCGGTCGAATGCGGATGAAATAATAGGCCAGGACGATCGGCGTCGTGATCGCCACGCATTGGCCATACCACGCCAGCGGCGGGACCAGCTGGTCGATCTCCGGCCACAGGGCCACCGCGACGAGGCGCAGCGGCGCGCCTTGCAGCAGGGCGCCGATCAGCACGATAGGCGGCAACACCGCCCAGAGCGGCCAATCCCGACGCCAGGCGAGCGCTAGGCCCAGCCGCGCCAGCCAGCCGATCACCGCCATGCCGGTGACGACGCTGCCGACCCAGTAGGCGATCCGCACGGGAGCCCCGCCGTTGAAGAAACTGCCGAACGGCCCCATCAGCCCCAGCAACACGCCAATGCCCACGGCCACGACCAGATCGACCGCCCATTCGCGGGCGGTCCCCATCAGCGGCGCTGTCGAGCGGTGGACGGTCATGTCCCTCGTATAGAGCCAGGCTCGCCGGAGTCGCCAGCCCAGGCCCGTTCGCCCGCTCGCGAACCCGTTCGCCCGCTCGCGAACTCGTTCGCCCATTCGCGCGGAAGCGCTGGCGGAGGCCCGCTCGACCGGCGAAGGCGGCGACATCGTCATCCACTTGAAGGCTTCCCATGTCGCTCCGCGCCCTCCTCGCCGCCGCCCTGCTGACCGCGACCGCCACCCCCGTCCTGGCCGCCAACGCCGGCTTCATGACACTGCGACAGCCGCGCCCCGACGCGCCGCCGGTCGAGGTCGGGGTCTGGTATCCCACCGACGCCGCGCCCTCGCCGATGAAGCTGGGCCTCAACGCCCAGACCGTGGCGGCCGGCGCGCCGATCGTGGGCGGGCGCCTGCCGCTGATCGTCATGTCGCATGGCAACGGCGGCTTCTTCGGCGGCCACGCCGATACCGCCCAGGCGCTGGCGGAGGCCGGCTTCGTGGTCGCGGCCCTGACCCATCCCGGCGACAACTACCGCGACCAGAGCCGCGCCACGGCCATGGCGGACCGGCCCGCCGCCCTGTCGGCCCTGATCGGCTGGATGCTGGACAGCTCGCCCCTGAAGGCGAAGCTGGACCCGGACCGCGTCGGCGCCTTCGGCTTCTCGTCCGGCGGATTCACGGTGCTGGCGGCGGCGGGCGGAGAACCGGACCTGTCGCGCATGACCGACCACTGCCTGAGGTCTCCCGGCAACTTCGACTGCAAGCTGACCGCCAGCCGCCCGGCGCCCGCCGACTCCCTGGCCGCCCGCTGGGTTCACGATCCGCGCATCCAGGCCGTGGTCGCGGCCGCGCCGGCGCTCGGCTTCACCTTCGGCGAGGCCGGCCTGAAGGGAATCACCGCGCCCGTGCAGGTGTGGAAGGCCGCCGGCGACGAAATCCTGCCCGGCGACGACTATGCCGAGGCCGTGCACCGGAACCTCAAGCGTCCGCACGATTATCGCGTCGTCCCGAACGCGCGGCACTTCGACTTCATGGCCCCGTGCGTCACGACTCCGCCGGCCGATCTGGCCTATCTGTGCGCCAGCGCGCCTGGCCTTGACCGCCAAGCGTTCCACCGCGACTTCAACGCCGCCGTCGTCGGCTTCTTCACCGACCAATTGGTCGCACCTAAAGACGTCGCGCCCGGCCGCTGATTTCACACCTGGTTAACCACGTTGCCCGACTGTGGCGACACGGAGGCAACGGCCAAGTTCGGCGCCTTCGTGGGGTTTTCGGGGTCCAGCTTGCGCAGTCTCATCGCCGCCGTCGAACGTATCGACCCGCTGACGGTCTATGGTCGCGTGGCCGCCGTGAACGGCCTGCTGATCGAGGCGCGCGGCGGCCTCACCCGCCTGGCGGTCGGCGCCCGCGTCGAGATCGAGCGCCTGGGCCAGACCGCCCTGCCCGCCGAGGTCGTCGGCTTCCGCGAGACCCGCGCCCTGCTGATGCCCTTCGGCCCCGTCGAGGGCGTCGCGCCGGGCGCGGAGATCCGCATCGTTCCCGAAGGCGCCGTGGTCCGCCCGACCAAGGCTTGGCTGGGCCGGATCATCAACGCCTTCGGCGAGCCGATCGACGGCCTGGGCCCTCTGCCGCAGGGCGAGGTCCCCTATCCGCTGAAAACCGCCCCGCCGCCGGCCCACGCCCGCGGCCGGGTGGGCGAGCGCCTGGACCTGGGCGTGCGCTCGATGAACGTCTTCACCACCACCTGCCGGGGCCAGCGCCTGGGCATCTTCGCCGGCTCGGGCGTCGGCAAGTCGGTGCTGCTGTCGATGCTGGCGAAAGAAGCCACCTGCGACGCCGTCGTCGTCGGCCTGATCGGCGAGCGGGGCCGCGAGGTCCGCGAGTTCGTCGAGGAGACGCTTGGCGAGGAAGGCCTGCGCCGCGCCGTCGTCGTGGTCGCCACCTCGGACGAGCCGGCCCTGACCCGCCGCCAGGCCGCCTACATGACCCTGGCCATCAGCGAGTACATGCGCGACCAGGACCAGGAAGTCCTCTGCCTGATGGACTCGGTCACCCGCTTCGCCATGGCCCAGCGCGAGATCGGCCTGGCCGCCGGCGAGCCGCCGACCACCAAGGGCTATACGCCGACCGTCTTCACCGAGCTGCCCAAGCTGCTGGAGCGCGCCGGCCCGGGGCCCATCCGCGCCGACGGCACCACCGCCGCGCCGATCACCGCGCTCTTCACCGTGCTGGTGGACGGCGACGACCACAACGAACCGATCGCCGACGCCACGCGCGGTATCCTGGACGGCCACATCGTCATGGAGCGGGCCATCGCCGAGCGCGGCCGCTTCCCGGCCATCAACGTGCTGAAGTCGATCAGCCGGACCATGCCCGGCTGCCAGCTCCCGCACGAGCGCGACATCGTCAAGGGCGCGCGCCAGGTGATGGCCGCCTATTCGAACATGGAAGAGCTGATCCGCATCGGCGCCTATCGCGCCGGGGCCGACCCGGTGGTCGACCGCGCGATCCGCCTGAACCCCGCCATCGAGGCTTTCCTTAGCCAGGATAAGGAAGAGGCAACCAGTCTCGACGACTCTTTCGGCTTGCTGGGCCAGATCCTGCAGAGTGAGTACTGATGACCAAGTGGGCCGCCTCGCTGATCCGCATCTCCACCCACGAGGTCGAGACCCTGCAAAAGCGCCTCGCCGAGATCGTCGAGCGGCGCACGGCGGCCGAGCTGCGGGTGGCCATGCTGGACGCCGAGGCCGAGGCCGAAGCCCAGCGCGCCCAGGGCGACGCCTCGGCGGGCTGGTACATGATCGGCTATCGCGAAGGCCATAAGCGCCGCCGCGCCGAGGTTCTGCTCCAGATCGACCAGTGCCACGAGGAGGAGGTCGGGGCCCGCGACGCCCTGGCCGAGGCCTTCGAGAACCTCAAGAAGTACGAGCACGTCGCCGAGCAGGCCAAGGTCCTGGCCGCCAAGAAACAGGGCGCCTTCGAGTCCGCCCAGCTGGACGAGCTGGGCCTGCGCCGCAAGGCGGCCGGATTCTAGCCAAGCCCTCGCCGAGCCGAGACCAGACTAGTCGAAGCGCGCGAAGACCCTGTGCGCGAAGGACGCCAGGACATTGTCGACCTGATCCCAGGGGACCGTGCGCCAGCCGATCTCGGTGTCGTGCCGGTTGTGGTCCAGCGGGCCGGGATAAACGCCGCCGTAGATGACATCCACCAGGCCCACCTCTCCCGCCGAGAAGGCGATATAGGGTAGCGGCTGGTCGGCCGGGTGGTCGGGGCGCTTGACCTCCAAGCGATACTTCGACGCCTGCCCCTCGCCCGCGATCTCGAGACGCGCCTCGAAACCGTGGGCGCGGGCGCGATCGGCCACATCGCGCAGCAGGGGCTCCAGCTTTTCCTCCGCCGCCTCGCGAAACCCCGGCTGGACGGCGGGCCGTCGTTCGAGAGCCTCGTTGGCGCGCTCCGTCACGCGCGGTGTCGGCCCCGTCGCCCTTCTCGAGCCCCCGGACCAGGGCCCCCGAAATCCAAAGATCGACACGATACAGGTCACAACAAGCGCGAAAGCCAGAATGCCTGGCCATCCGCCCAACTCTTCTAGGTACATGGACGCCTCCGGCCTTCGGTAGGCCATCGGCGCCCCGATCGGACATTGTCCTAGATCAACCCGCGCGCCGCGTCGCGAGCGGCGCGGGGGCCATGCTCAAGGTTAATTCGAGGTCATGAAGGTCTTGTAAGTTGAGGCCCGAGTTTAGCGACCGTAAACCCCGCCCCTCGGCGCGTAACGCCGTTTTTTGAACAGCAATTTGACAAGCCTTGGCAAGGGCGCGGCGGTCGTCGCGCGTCCAGCGCCGCGCTTTGTCTAGTCATTAGGGATATATCGTGATCCACCATCTTTCCGTCAGCGCCTCGGATCCGAAGGGCGTGGCCGAATTCTTCGCCGACATCATGGGCGGCGTCGTCGTCGACTTCCCACCCAATCCGGGGAGCTACATGGTGTTCAAGGGCGACGTCCTGGGCACCGCCATCGAGATCTACCCCGCCGGTAGCGTCATGGTCCCGAACGGCGAGCCCGGCGCGGTCTTCGAACGCCAGGCCGAGGCCGCCGATCGCCGCTCGCCGACCCACTTCGCGCTCAGCGTCTCGCTGGCGCCGCGGGAGGTGCTGGACCGGGCCGCCGCCCGGGCCTGGCACGCCTATGTCTGCGATCGCGGCGGCTGCTTCCACGTGATCGAGGTGTGGGTCGAGAACGCCTGGCTGGTCGAGATCCTGCCCCAGGACTTCGCCGCCGAATATCTGAGCTTCGCCAACGCGGTGACCGAGATGGCCGATCCGAACACGGCTCTCGACACCCACCAGCCCCAGGCGCGTACGCTGGAGAACGCCTGAGGTGGAGGGGCGGCGACTCCTCCCCGAACGTCGCCCCCGCCGCACCCCGCATTACGGAGAGTTCACTTTCTTCGCTACAAGTGTAGCGCTACGACTGTAGCGAACCCGGTATCGGAGGCCGCCCTTGATCGACGCCCTGCCACGACGCGAACGCGAGGTCTTCGAGACGTTGTGCCGGCTCGAAACCGGCACGACCGCCGACGTCCGCTCCGGCCTCGCCGATCCCTTGAGCGATTCCGCCGTCCGCACCCTGCTGGCCCGCCTCGAGAGCAAGGGGCTGGTGGAGCGCTCGACCGGCGCGCACGGCGTCGCCTATCGCCCCGCCCAGGCCACCGAGACCGTCGCGGTCGGGGCCCTGCGGCGCCTGATCGACACCTTCTTCGCCGGCTCGGCCGCCAGCGCCGCCAGCGCCCTGCTGGGCCTGGGCCAGAAGCTGACGCCGGAAGAAGCCGCCGCCCTCGAGGCGATGATCGACAAGGCCGTGGTGACGAAGGACGGAGAGGACAAGCAATGACCTGGACGCTGCTGATCTCGCTGCTGGTCAAGTCCAGCCTGATCGCGGGCGCGGGCCTGGCCGCGTCTCGCCACCTCACCCAGCGCCCGGTCGAGCGGGTCGACATCCTGCGCGGGACCGTGTGCCTGCTGCTGGCCCTGCCGGTGATCATGAACGCCTTGCCGCCGATCGAGCTGGCGCTGCTGCCGCCGCTGACGGAAACCCCGGCCCTCGCCGTGGCGGAGGTCGCCAGCATCACCCCGCCGCCGCCCACCGCGCGCTGGGCGACGCCGGGCGCCATTCTGGGCGGTCTGTGGCTGCTGGGCGCGGCGCTGATCGGCGCGCGGCTGGCGCTGGGGCTGCGCACCCTGACACGCTGGACGCGGAAGGCCGCGCCGGTCACCTGCCCCGCCTGGCTGGCGCCGATCGAGGACCTGCCGCCGGCGGATCGTCCCAACCTGGTCTGCAGCGACAAGGTCGCCGGCCCCCTGAGCTGGGGCGTCGCGCCGGGCGCCATTCTGGTCGATCCGGCCACCCTGGCCGAGCGCCACACCGCCCAAGCGATCATGGCCCACGAGCTGGCGCACCTGCGTCGCCACGACTGGATCTTCCTGGTGATCTCGCGCGTGGTGCTGGCGATCTTCTGGTTCAATCCGCTGGTCTGGCGCCTGCACGCCGTCCTGCGCCAACGCTCCGAGGAAGCGGCGGACGCCGCCGCGCTGGGGACCGTCGATCGCGCGCTCTACGCCCGCACGCTGGTCCGCCTGGCCGCCCACCCCACGTCCCTGCTCGCGCCGGCCGCCTCGCTGCCGATGGCCGCCGACGCCCGGACCCTGAAATCGAGGATCGCCAGCATCATGACCGACGCCCCCGCGCGCCGCCGCCCCCTGACCGTCGCGCTTTGCATCGGCGCCATCGCGCTGGTCGCGACCCCGCTGGCCGCCTTCGCCGTGACCCGGCAGCTCGCGCCGCCGATCCCGCCTGTTCCGCCCGCCGGGGTCGCGAGCGCGCCCCTGCCGCCCCTGCCGCCCGCGCCGGCGGCCGAGCCCGCCGAAGCCGCGCCCGCCGCTCCGCCGGCGCCTGCCGCGCCTGCCGCGCCTGCCGCGCCTCCGGCTCCAGCAGCTGACGCGGCTGACGCCTACGACATGGCTCAGGCGCGAGCCCAAGCCGCCTGGGACAGGGCGCAGGCGCGAGCCGAGGCGCGGACTCAGGCGGCCTTTGACAGAGGCCAGGCGCAAGACCAGGCGCGCGCTCAGGCCGCTTGGGACCGGGCGCAAGCCCAGGCGCAAGCCGAATGGGCCAGGGCCCAGGCGGACGCCGCCCGCGTCAACGCCGACGAGATCCGCCGCCAAGTCGAAGCCCATCGCGACGAGATCCAGGCCGCCGCGCGGGTAGCCGCCGCCCAGGCTCGCGCCCAGGCGCGCGTCTACGCCGAACAGGCGCGTCTCTCGGCCGAGGACGCCCGCCGCATCGGCGAGGAGGCCCGCAGGGCCGGCGAGCACGCCCGCGTCGTCGCGATGAAGCAGGCCCGGCTCGACATGGCCAAGGGCGCCGAGCAGATGCGGGCCGGCGCGCGCCAGATGCGCGAGGAGGCCACGCGCCTGCGCGATCCGGCCTACCGCGCCAAGCAGATCGCCGACAATCGCGCGCGCGGCCAGACGGTTACGGACGAGGAGCTGAAGGCCCTGTCCCGGAGCCTGCCGAGCAAGGCCGACGACCTGGAACGCCGGGCGGATCGGTTGGAGGAACGGGCGCGGGAAGTGTCTTGAATTGATCCTTCTCCCCTTGCGGGAGAAGGTGTCAGCGAAGCTGACGGATGAGGGGTCGAGAAATCCATCCGGATAGCGAAGCGCGACCCCTCACCCGGCCCTTGGGGCCACCCTCTCCCGCATGGGGAGAGGGATTGGGGCTCCCCAGAACGAAAAACGCCCCGGTCCTGCGACCGGGGCGTCTTCGTTTGGCTGGCTCCTCGGGACAGGCCCGAGGACGTGCTTACGAGTCCAGGAAGCTGCGCAGCTTGCGCGACCGCGAGGGGTGCTTGAGCTTGCGCAGGGCCTTGGCCTCGATCTGACGGATGCGTTCGCGGGTCACCGAGAACTGTTGGCCGACTTCTTCCAGCGTGTGGTCGGTGTTCATGCCGATGCCGAAGCGCATGCGCAGCACGCGCTCTTCACGCGGGGTCAGCGAGGCCAGCACGCGGGTGGTGGTCTCCCGCAGGTTGCTCTGGATGGCCGCGTCGATCGGCAGGACGGCGTTCTTGTCCTCGATGAAGTCGCCCAGGTGGCTGTCTTCCTCGTCGCCGATCGGCGTTTCGAGGCTGATCGGCTCCTTGGCGATCTTCAGGACCTTGCGGACCTTTTCCAGCGGCATGGCCAGCTTTTCGGCCAGCTCTTCCGGGGTCGGCTCGCGGCCGATCTCGTGCAGCATCTGGCGGCTGGTGCGGACGATCTTGTTGATCGTCTCGATCATGTGCACCGGGATACGGATGGTCCGGGCCTGGTCGGCGATCGAGCGGGTGATCGCCTGACGGATCCACCAGGTGGCGTAGGTCGAGAACTTGTAGCCGCGGCGGTATTCGAACTTATCGACGGCCTTCATCAGGCCGATGTTGCCCTCCTGGATCAGGTCCAGGAACTGCAGGCCGCGGTTGGTGTACTTCTTGGCGATCGAGATCACGAGACGGAGGTTGGCCTCGACCATCTCCTTCTTGGCCTGACGGGCCTCGCGCTCGCCCTTCTGCACGGTCTGGACGATGCGGCGATAGTCGTCGATCGGCACGCCGGTCTCGGTGGCCAGCGCGGCGATCTCCTGACGGATGTCGCTGATCGAGCTGTTGTCGTTCTCGACGAACTTGGTCCAGCGCACGCCCATCGCCTTGACCTGCTCGCCCCAGGTCGGGTTCAGCTCCGAACCGAAATAGGCCTTCAGGAACTCGGCGCGGCTGATGCCGTAGCTGTCGGCCAGGCGCAGCAGGCGGCCTTCCAGGCCGATCAGGCGCTTGTTGATCGCATAGAGCTGCTCGACCAGAGCCTCGATGCGGTTGTTGTTCAGCTTCAGCGTCTTCAAGTGCTGGATGATGGTCGCCGACAGGCCTTCGTAGGCCTTGCGGTCGGCTTCCGAGAGGTCCTCGCCCTTCAGGCGGCTGCCGACCAGCTTGTCCTGCAGCTTGCGGAAGCTTTCGAACTCGCTGGCGATGGCGTCCAGGATGGCCATCACGCCTTCGCGCAGCTCGCCTTCCATGGCGCTGACGGTCGGACCGGCGCCGTCGTCGAAGTCGTCGTCGTCCTCGCCCTCGGCGCCCTCGGGCTTGGCCTCGCCGGCCTCGTCGTCGACCGGCTCGGCCGGACCTTCGTCATCCTCGGCGGCGGGCTGGGCGGCCACGCCGTTGATCGCGGCGTAGGTGCCTTCAAGGTCGATGACCTCGCGCAGCAGGATACGGCCCGAGCCTAGCTCCTCGCGCCACACCATGATGGCCTCGAAGGTCAGGGCGGACTCGCAGAGGCCGCGGATCATCGTGTCGCGGCCGGCCTCGATGCGCTTGGCGATGGCGATTTCGCCCTCGCGCGACAGCAGCTCGACCGAGCCCATTTCGCGCAGGTACATGCGCACCGGGTCGTCGGTGCGGTCGTAGGCGGCCGGCTTGTCGCTGGTGATGACGGTGGTGTTCTCGTCGCGCGTCGCGACTTCACCGCCCTCGCCGCCCTCGGCGTCCTCTTCGGCCTCGACGACGTTGACGCCCATCTCGCTGAGCATGGCCAAGGTGTCTTCGATGGCGTCGGGGGAAACCTCCTCCGACGGCAGCACCTTGTTCAGCTCGTCCATGGTGACGTAGCCACGGGCTTTCGCCTGCTTGATGAACTTCTTGACGCCGGCGTCGGTCAGGTCGAGCAGCGGACCATCGCCACCGGTGGTTTCCGGGGCTTCGGTCTCGGCCGAGGAATTGTTGCTCATCAAGCTCTCCGCAATCGACGTCGCCTCGGTCTTGCAAGGCGCGCGCCGAAAAAATCCGTATCGAAAAGGTTTGCCGGCCTCGTCCGCGCCTTTGATCAGCGCTTACCCAGGGATCACGTTCCCGTCAGATCGCCATCCTGCGCCCGTCGCCACGTGAGAACACTCCGCGAGAGACCCGTCGGAGACACAAGGCGATAAGCGCGGCCTGGCGCATCTCCCGAAGGGGTCAGCGACCGCTGGGGACTTGGGGCGGCGGCGAGGGTGACATCCTATTTCGATAAGGGCGCGCGCTCCGGCGGCCCGAGCGATGTCAATCAGCTGCGTGGCAAATCCTTGAGTCGGCATGTGGCTTTCGGAGGGCCTAGTGTCAAGATCAGAAGACACTCAAGCGCGAATATTCGCCAAGCCAAGGCCAGACCGCCGAGGCCTCGACGCCCCGTCTAGGCGATCCGCACGGGCAGCCTCGCCTCGACGCCCGACGGCGGGAAGATCAGCTCGGGCTTGCCGCCCAGGTCACCGACCAGGCCGCGCTCAAGCAGGCGCGCGCCAAAGCCCCGGCGCGTCGGCGCGATGACCTCGGGCCCGCCGCGCTCGCGCCAGGTGACAATGGCGTGCCTGTCGCCCTCCAGCGACCATTCGACGCTGACCCGCCCCCCTGGAGACGATAGGGCGCCATACTTGGCCGCGTTCGTGCCCAGCTCGTGCGCGGCGAGGGCCAAGGCCAGGGCCGCGCCGGGCTCGACCCGCAAGGAGGGCCCGTTGATGGAGATGCGCTCGGGATCCTGGTCGTCGGCGAAGGGGCGCAGGGCCTCGCGCAGGATGTCGTCGATGACCGCGCCCGACCAGCTCTCGCTGGTCAGCACGTTGTGGGCGGCCGACATGGCCATCAGACGCTCGATGAACTGGTCCCGCGCCCGCGGCGCCACATCGTCCGAGCGCAGGGTCTGGCGGGCGATCGACTGGATCGAGGACAGGGTGTTCTTCACCCGGTGGTTCAGCTCGTTGATCAGCAGCTGCTGATGGGTCTGGGCCGTCTTGATCTCGGTGAGGTCCATCGCCATGCCGACATAGCCCAGGAAGGCGCCGCTGGCGTCGATGCGCGGCTTGGCGTTGACCAGCATCCAGCGCCACCCCTCCGGCTGACGCCGGAACCTGGCCTCGAAGGTGTAGGGATCGGGCCCCTTCCGCGCCGCCTCGCGCCGGACCAGGATCTCGGCGACGTCGTCGGGATGGATCAAGGCGATCCAGGCGTGGCCCATCAGCTCGCCGCGACCGACATTGGCCAGTTCGGCGAAGGCGGCGTTGACGAACTCGACCTCGCCCGAGGGCTCCGTCATCCAGATCGGGGCCGGCGCCGCGTCGGCCAGGGTGCGGAACAAAGCCTCGCTTTCGCGCAGCTTGTCGGCGGCCGCCTTCTGCTCGGTGATGTCGGTGTGGACGCCGACCCACTCGCGGATCTCGCCGGTCTCCTCGAACAGGGGGACGGCGCGGATGCGACAATCACGCCATACGCCGTCGTGACGCCGCACCCTGTGTTCGAACTCGAACGCGCGTTTTTCGGCCACCGCGGCCAGCCAGGCCTTCAACGTGGGCTGGATATCGTCGGGATGCACGGCCTTGGTCCAGCCGAACCCATGGTACTCGGCGAGGGTCTGGCCGGTCAGGGCGCCCCAGGCCGGCTGCTCGCCTTCCATCTGGCCCTTGGCGTTGTTGGTCCACAGCACGCCCTGGACCGCGTCGACCGCCGCGCGCAACCGCGCTTCGTTGGCGACCACGTCCGACAGCGCCCCCTGACGCCCCGCGGTGTCGCGGGCGAAACCCAGGACCAGCTCCCCGCCCTCGTTCTCCGCCCAGCGGGTCATCGAGAGCTCGATCGAGACGGGGCCGCGGTCGCGACGGATCGCGATCAGGTCTCGCCGCGCGTCAAACACGAGCGGACACCCCGAGGCCGAGAACAACCCGTCGCCATGCTGGCCTGACGGCAGGATCAGGGCGCCGAGGGGCTGTCCGAGCACCTCCGCGCGGCGCCAGCCGAACAGCGTCTCTGCGCGCGAGTTCCAGTCGACCACGGCGCCTCGCGCGTCCATGACCACGATCGCGTCGAGGGCGGCGGTCAGGATCGGCTGCAGTCTTTCGAGGTCCGACACGCTGGTCTCGCAGTGATTTCCGACGCGCGGTCGAGGGGCTAGCGACCAAGCCTCCGACCGCGCCATCCCCCAACACACAACTCCAGCGATCGAAAGGCAACCGCGAAGGTGTAAGCCTCGGGTGACTCTAGTGCAGCACCTCGGCGACCAGGCTGGGATCGGTCCAGCCGCCGCTGTCGATCAGGCGCTTGACCGCGTCGCGCTCGGTCTTCAGGCGCAGCAAGGTCTGGAAATCGCTTTCGTCGGCGAGATCGGCCTTGGCGTCGTCCACGGCGCGCTCCAAGGCCGTCAGCCGCAACAGCAGGTCGAAGGCCTGGGACCATAGTCCGCGGATGGCGTCCTCGGGGCCATGGGCGGCGCCTTGGGTCGCGTGCAGCGCCGTCACGTGCGCGGCCGCGCGCTCCAGCGCCGCCAGGTTCTGATCGTCATAGCCAGCCGAGGCGAGGCGGCCGCGCACCACGCCCACCTCGATATGGTCGGCGTCCATGCGCAGATTGACCAGCTCCCGGGCGATGGCGTCCAGCCGCTGGTCGCCGAAGCCCTGGTTCATCAGCACCTCGATCCGGTCGTCGATCACCTTGGGATCGCGAATCGCGGCGATCAGCAGAGCGGCCGAGAACGGGCGGGGAGCCTGCTGTAGGGCGGCGGCGGCCTGGCGGCCTTCGGCGGTGGAGCCTTCCAGCCGCCCCTTGCCGCCGCGGCGCGCCGTGTTGTCCCAGCGCTGGCGCGAGAGGGCGCGGCCCGCGTCGCTGGCGTCGGCCTTGACCCGCCGCGCGGCGCGCATCTCGTCCAAGCGGTCGAGCAGCTCTTCCTTGTAGGCGTGGGCCAGGTCCTTGTCGGCGATGGTCGCCGCCAGGGTCCGCAGGCGCACCTTCAGGTTCGTGCGCTGCTCGGGCGTGTCGAAGGGCTCCAGCTCCTTCTCGCGCTCGAACAGGGCCTCGACGAACGGCTTGGTGTCGGCGATCTGGGCCTTCAGCGCCGCGGGCCCCTGCTCGCGCAGCACGTCGTCCGGGTCCTTGCCGCCGACGGGCATCGAGAACAGGAACGAACGGCCGGGCTTCAGCAGCGGCAGGGCGCGGTCGATGGCGCGGTCGGCGGCCCGGCGGCCGGCCTTGTCGCCGTCGAAACACAGGGTCGGGGTCGGATGCAGGCGCCAGAGGCCCTCCATCTGCTCCTCGGTCAGGGCCGTGCCCATGGCCGCCACGGCCGGGATCCCGGCGCGCTGGCAGGCGATGACGTCCATATAGCCCTCGACCACGACCATCGGCGGCTTCTCGCCCGCGCTCTGGCTGGCGTGCAGGATCTTGCGGGCCTCGAACAGGCCGTACAGCACCCGCCCCTTGTGGAAGAGGCTGGTCTCGGGGCCGTTCAGGTACTTGGCGCGGGCGGCGGGATCCATCGCCCGGCCGCCGAACGACACGACCTTCCCCCGGCTGTCGGCGATCGGGAAGATGATCCGGTCGCGGAAGCGGTCATAGGGCTGGCCGCCGTCCTCGGGCGAGATCAGCACGCCCGCGTCGACCAGATCGCCCGGCTTGGCGCCCTTGGCGATCAGATAGTCCTTCAGACCCGTGCGGTTGTTGGGCGCGAAGCCGATGCGGAAGCGGCTCCACTCTTTCTCGGGCAGGCCGCGCTTTTCCAGATAGGCGCGGGCGGCCTGGCCGACCGGGCGGCGCAGCTCGCTCTCGAACCAGGCGGCCGCCAGCTCCATCCAGTCGCCCAGCGACGAGCGCTTCTGCTCCTCGCGCGCGGCGCGGGGGTCGACCTCCGGCAGGCTCATCCCGGCCTCGGCCGCCAGCCGCTCGACCGCCTCGGCGAAGGTCAGCCGCTCGGTCTCCTGCAGGAAGCTGATGATGTCGCCGTGCTTGCCGCTGGAGAAGCAGTGGTAGAAGCCCTTCTCGTCGTTGACGAAGAACGAGGGGCTCTTCTCCTTCGTGAACGGCGACAGCCCCGCGTACTCGCGCCCCTGCCGCCGCAGCTTCACCGTCTTGCCGACGACGTCGGACGGGCGAAGGCGGGACTTCAGTTCTTCGAGGAAGCGGTCGTCGAAACGCATTGAGGGGTGAACGGTACTTCGCGGGCTTGAACCCTACACCTTATCTGGCGAGCCGCTTCGCCAGAACCGGACGTGGCGGTGTCGTCCCAAGCCATACCCCGAGTCCCCACAGGTTACCCACAGATTCACCGATCAAGCGCGGCATTAGGAACAGCCGTTCGCGTCCGTCCGTTTTCGTCTCGGAGCGCCTCGACGCGCTTTCCCCCTTCTGAACGTGACGGAGCAGACCCATGCCGCAACGATGGAATGACCGCGAAGGTCGATTTGATGTCGAGCCGGACGGCGATTTCGACCGCGATCGGGGCTACGGTTACGACGCCGCGCGGCGACGCGACCCGGCCTACGACACCCCGCGACACGACCGCCCCCATCGCTCCGGGAGCAGCCAGTTCCTGCGCGCGGCCCAGCAGGGCGGCGACTTCGGTTATGGGCGGATGAATTCGGGCGCGGACTATGGCGCGGGCGCTAGCGGTTACCGCCAGCCAGGCGACTGGGGCCGCGTCGGCGGCCACGACTTCGGCGGTGCCACGGGCGACTACGGGTCGAGCGGCTATTCCAGCCGCACCCCGGACTATGGCGATGAGCGCTACTTCGAACACCGCGAGCGGGAGGGCCGCGGCCGGGACGCCGCCTATGGCGCCTACGGCGACTATAACCCCTATCGCGCGTTCAACCCGCGCGACCGCGCGCGCCCTCGTGACGAGGAGCGCACCTGGTTCGACCGCGCCCGCGACGAGGTCTCCTCGTGGATGGGCGACCGCGACGCCATGCATCGGCGCCAGGCGGACGGCGAACACCGCGGCCGCGGGCCCAAGGGCTATCGCCGCTCGGACGAGCGCATCCGCGAGGACGTCAGCGACCGCCTGACCGACGACGCCTGGCTGGACGCCCAAGGCGTCGAGGTGATGGTCCAGGACGCCGAGGTCACCCTGACCGGCACGGTCCGCTCGCGCGAGGACAAGAAGCGCGCCGAGGCCATCGCCGAGACGGTCTCGGGCGTCGACCACGTCCAGAACAACCTGCGCGTCGATCGCGGGACGAGCATGACCGGAACGACCGCGACCACCGTGCCGCCGTCAGATCCGTTGGGCTGAGATAGGAAGGCTCCTCCCCCGCGGATGCGGGGGAGGTGGCCCAGAGGGCCGGAGGGGGCAAGCTGAGCTCCGGCCGGGTAGCCCCCTCAGTCGCTCCGCGACAGCTCCCCCGCCTCGCGGGGGAGCATCTTGTTTCGTTGCGCCCCCGTCGCTTCGTTTCACCCCTGAAACGCCACCCCATATTCCGCGTACGGAGGCCAACTTGGCCTCGACAAGCGGCCGCCGACGCCACAAACATCCCGGCTTCTCGTCGCGGGAGCACGCCCGCGCGCCGCATTGGGGTGTTTCGTGAAAGCGCTGTTCTTCTCCGTCTCCGTCCTGTCCCTGGCCGCGACCGCCGCGCTGGCGCAAGTCCCGAGCCCGATCGCGCCCCAGCCTTGGCCGGAGTCGGCGGCTCCGACCGCGCCGATCCCCGCGCCCCAGGACGTCCCCTACGCCGGCACGCTGAAGCTGTCCGTCGACGCCACCGATCTGGACCGCAAGATCTGGACCGTCACCACGACCATCCCGGTCAGCAAGGCCGGCGACTTCGTCTTCCTGTACCCGCAGTGGGTTCCGGGCGGTCACTCGCCGCGCAACGACCTGGACAAGCTGGCGGGCCTGGTGGTCACGGCCAATGGCAAGCGCATCCCCTGGACGCGCGACGTCGTCAGCGTCCACGCCTTCCATGTCGACGTGCCGACCGGCGTCAGCGAGATCCAGGTCAGCTACCAGTTCCTGACCGCCGTCGAGGCCAAGGTCGGCCGCACCGAGGTCACGCCCGAAATGCTGAACCTGCAGTGGCTGCAGGTGACGATGTACCCGGCCGGCTACTACACCCGCCGCATCCCGATCGAGGCCAGCGTCAAGCTGCCGGAAGGCTGGAAGCTGGCCTCCGCCCTGGAGACCGCCAAGGTCGACGGCCAGGTCACGACGTTCAAGCCGACCACGGTCGAGACCCTGGTCGACAGCCCGATCTTCGCGGGCAAGTACTTCAAGTCGATCGACCTGGATCCGACCGGCCCCGCGCCGGTGCGCCTGAACCTGGTCGCCGACAGCCCCGAGCTGCTGGACGCCAAGCCCGAGCACATCCAGGTCCACAAGGACCTCGTGCAACAGGCCTACAAGGTGTTCGGCTCGCACCACTACGACCACTACGACTTCCTGGTCGCCCTGTCGGACAAGATCGGCGGCATCGGCCTGGAGCACCATCGCTCGAGCGAAAACCGCGTCACGCCCAAGTACTTCACCGAGTGGGACAAGAGCTTCGTCGGCCGCGATCTGCTGAGCCACGAATTCACCCACTCGTGGAACGGCAAGTTCCGCCGCGCCGCCGACCTGTGGACCCCGAACCTGAACGTGCCCATGCGCGACAGCCTGATGTGGGTCTACGAGGGCCAGACCCAGTATTGGGGCAATGTGCTGGCCGCCCGCTCGGGTCTGCTGACCAAGCAGCAGGCGCTGGACTCGATCGCCGCCACCGCCGCCACCTACGACAACCGTCGCGGCCGCGACTGGCGCCCGGTGCAGGACACCACCAACGACCCGATCATCGCCAGCCGCAAGCCGCTGTCGTGGCTGTCGTGGCAACGCAGCGAGGACTACTATTCCGAAGGCCTGCTGGTCTGGCTCGACGCCGACACCCTGATCCGCGAGAAGACCGGCGGCAAGAAGTCGCTGGACGACTTCTCCAAGGCCTTCTTCGGCGTCGACAACGGCTCGTACGTGCCGCGCACCTATGTGTTCGAGGACGTGGTCTCCACGCTGAACGGCGTCTACGCCTATGACTGGGCGACCTTCCTGAAGACCCGCATCCAGGAGGTCCAGGAGAAGGCGCCGTTGGATGGCCTGGAGCGCGGCGGCTACAAGCTGGTCTACACCGCCACCCCGACCGAGTTCATGAAGTCGGCCGAGAGCCGCGCCAAGAGCACCGGCCTCAGCTACTCGCTGGGTCTTTCGGTCGGGTCGGACGGCGTGATCAGCGACGTCCAGTGGGGCGGTCCGGCGTTCAAGGCGGGCCTGACGCAAGGGCTGACGGTCGTGGCCGTCAACGGCGAGGCCTTCGACGGCGACAAGCTGAAGGCCGCCGTCACGGCCGCCATGAAGCCCGAGAACCCGCTGGTCGAGCTGCTGCTCAAGGACGGCTCGCGCTACAAGAGCGTCAAGATCGACTACCGCGGCGGCCTGCGTTATCCGCGCCTGGAGAAGATCGCCGGCGTCCCCAGCCGCCTGGACGACATCCTGACGCCGCGCAAGTAACCGCGAACGATTCTCAGCCTGCGACGAAATGGGGAAGGGCGGGAAAGCGGCCGATATGCCATTTTCCCGCCTGTTCATTCCCTCTGAACGCGTACCGAAGGGCCCGCTCCCCCCCCTCTCCCAAAGCGGGCCCTTCTTCGCGTCTGGACCCTGGACGCCCTCCCGACCCGCGGCGGAGCCATGAGACCGGTACCATTTCCGGCTTGAGTGGTCAGACAACTGCCCCCATAGTGCCCCGCGAAGGCGGCCCGAGAGCCGCCGCGCCATTCGCGTAGCCCCGGGGAAACGTCCAGATGACCACCGCCATCACCCGCCGCCTGTTCGGCGCGAGCCTCGCGGCTCTGTCCGCCGCCGCCCTTCCGGCCCTGGCTCAAACCGCCAACAACGCGCCGAGGACCTCGGGCGGCAAGCCGCTCTACAAGGACCCCTCCCAGCCGATCGACGCTCGCGTGCAGGACCTGCTGGGCCGCATGACGCTGGAAGAGAAGGCCGCCCAGCTGATCGGCATCTGGCTGACCAAGAACAAGATCCAGACCCCGGAGGGCGAGTTCTCGCCCGAGCAGGCCAGCAAGAACTTCCCCAATGGCCTGGGCCAGATCTCGCGTCCGTCCGACCGCAAGGGCGCCAAGCCGGTGACGGTGATCGGCGCGGCCGCCGGCGCCGACGACGGCGCGATCAACCGCAACGCCAAGGAAACCGCCCGCTACACCAACGCCGCCCAGAAGTGGGCGGTCGAGAAGACGCGCCTGGGCATCCCGATGCTGATGCACGACGAGGCCCTGCACGGCTACGTCGCCCGCGACGCCACCAGCTTCCCACAAGCCATCGCCCTGGCCTCGACCTTCGACACCGAGCTGACCGAGAAGATCTTCGCCGTCGCCGCCCGCGAGATGCGCGCCCGCGGTTCGAACCTGGCGCTGGCCCCGGTGGTCGACGTGGCCCGCGATCCGCGCTGGGGCCGCATCGAGGAGACCTTCGGCGAAGACCCGCACGTCTGCGCCGAAATCGGCCTGGCCGCCATCCGCGGCTTCCAGGGGACGACCCTGCCGCTGGCCAAGGACAAGGTCTTCGTCACCCTCAAGCACATGACCGGCCACGGCCAGCCCGAGAACGGCACCAATGTCGGCCCGGCCCAGATCTCCGAGCGCGTCCTGCGCGAGAACTTCTTCCCGCCGTTCGAACGCGCGGTGACCGAGCTGCCGGTCCGCGCGGTCATGCCCTCGTACAACGAGATCGACGGCGTGCCCTCGCACGGCAGCCGCTGGCTGCTGACCAAGATCCTGCGCGAGGAGTGGGGCTACAAGGGCTCGGTCCAGAGCGACTACTTCGCCATCAAGGAAATGATCAGCCGCCACAAGCTGACCAACGACCTGGGCGAGACCGCCGTCCGCGCCATGCACGCCGGCGTCGACGTCGAGCTGCCCGACGGCGAGGCCTACGCCCTCCTCCCCGAACTGGTGAAGGCCGGCCGCATTCCGCAGTTCGAGGTCGACGCCGCCGTGGCCCGCGTCCTGACCATGAAGTTCGAGGGCGGCCTGTTCGAGAACCCCTACTGCGACGAGAAGACCGCCGACGCCAAGACCGCGACGCCGGACGCCATCTCCCTGGCCCGCGAGGCCGCCCGCAAGGCCGTCGTGCTGCTGAAGAACGATAAGGGCGTGCTGCCGCTGGACGGCAAGAAGATCAAGCGCCTGGCCCTCCTGGGCACGCACGCCAAGGACACGCCGATCGGCGGCTATTCGGACATCCCGCGCCACGTCGTCTCGATCCATGAAGGCCTGACCGCCGAGGCCAAGGCCCAGGGCTTCGCCCTCGACTACGCCGAGGCCGTGCGCATCACCGAGCAGCGCATCTGGGCTCAGGACGAGGTCAAGTTCACCGATCCCGCCGTCAACGCCAAGCTGATCGCCGAGGCCGTCGAGGTCGCCAAGAAGGCCGACGTGGTCGTCATGGTGCTGGGCGACAACGAGCAGACCAGCCGCGAGGCCTGGGCCGACAACCACCTGGGCGACCGCGAGAGCCTGGACCTGATCGGTCAGCAGAACGACCTGGCCAAGGCGATCTTCGACCTGGGCAAGCCGACCGTCGTGTTCCTGCTGAACGGTCGTCCGCTGTCGATCAACCTGCTGGCCGAGCGCGCCGACGCCATCATCGAGGGCTGGTACCTGGGCCAGGAAACCGGCAACGCCGCCGCCGACGTGCTGTTCGGCCGCGCCAATCCGGGCGGCAAGCTGCCGGTCAGCATCGCCCGCAACGTCGGCCAGCTGCCGATCTACTACAACCGCAAGCCGACGGCCCGCCGCGGTTATCTGGGCGGCGACGTCACCCCGCTTTATCCGTTCGGCTTCGGCCTGTCGTATACGACCTTCGACATCTCGGCGCCGCGCCTGGCCAAGGCCAAGATCGGCCAGGGCGAGAGCGTCAAGGTCGAGGTCGACGTGGCCAACACCGGCAAGGTGGCTGGCGACGAGGTGGTCCAGCTCTACGTCCACGACGAGACCGCCACGGTCACCCGTCCGGTGCTGGAGCTGAAGCACTTCAAGCGCGTCACCCTCGCCCCCGGCGCCAAGACCACGGTGACCTTCGAGATCAAGCCGTCGGACCTGTGGATGTGGAACCTCGACATGAAGCGCGTCGTCGAGCCCGGCGACTTCTCGATCATGGTCGGCCCCAACTCGGTCGACCTGAAGAAGACCACGCTGACGGTGGCTTAGGGTTTAGCGCCCCCTCCGCCGGCTTCGCCACCACCTCCCCCGTTCACGGGGGAGGATAGGCCCTCCTCCTCACCCGCATCGCGGGGGAGGTGGCGCGGCGCGGATACGCGCCGTGACGGAGGGGGCGTCCCCGCCCTTAAGTAACAATCTAAAGCCAAGTTTGATCGCGGCGGGGTTCAGTCGCGGCGCTTAAGGGCCCATATCGCGGCCATGTCCGCCCCAGACCGCGCCCAGAATCCCCGCGCCCAGACCCGCGCCGACGCCGCTCCGTTCACGGACGAAGAGATCGACCTGCTCGTCGAGACCTTCTACGCGCGCATCCGCCGCCACCACCGCCTGGGCCCAATCTTCGAGACCGCGATCGGCGAGGACGGCTGGCCCCAGCATCTGGCGACGCTGAAGGACTTCTGGTCGTCGGTGCTGAATACCTCGGGCCGCTACAAGGGCCAGCCGGTGGCGGTCCACCAGCATGTCGAAGGCCTCACCGAGGGGCTCTTCATCCCCTGGCTGAACCTGTTCCACCAGACCTGCGTCGAGCTGTTCGACGCGCCGCGCGCCGCCATCATCGGCCAGAAGGCCGAGCGCATCGCGCGCTCCCTGAAGCTTGGTCTCTTCTTCAAGCCGGAAGCCGTGGCGTGAGCGCGCGCGCGGCGCTGGCCGCCGACGGCTTCGTCCGCTTCGAGGGCCACCAGACCCTGGCGCTGCTGGGCGCCGAGGCCGCCGGCGATTGGAAGACCTTCGCCGACAGCTGGAACGACCTTCCGCTGGACGGTTTCATGGCCGATGGCGGCCGCTATCGCCGGCGCCGGTTCGCGGCGTTCGCGGCTTCCCCCAATGAACTGGCCCGCAAGCCGCACCAGCCGCACTGGCAGAGCCGCGACTACAACCCGCTGAACGGCGGCGTGCAGCGCTGGTTCGAGCCCGTGACCGACGCGATCGCCGACCATCCGGTGACGCGCGGCTTGATCGCGGCGGGCCTCGGGCTCTTCCAGCCGCTGACCACCGATCCGCCCGTCGCCTGGCACGTCGAGCTGCATCAGTTCCGGATCGAGGCGCGGACCGGCATGGCCGGCCTGCCGACGCCGGAGGGCGCGCACCGCGACGGCGTCGACTGGGTCATCGTCATGCTGGTCGACCGCCGCAACGTCGACAGCGGCGTCACCGACATCTACGCGCCCGACGGGACCAGCCTGGGCTCCTTCACCCTCACCGCGCCGGGCGACATGGTCTGCGTCGACGACCACCGGGTGCTGCACGGCGTCACCGCGATCAGGCCCGTCGATCCGGCCCTGCCCGCCGTGCGGGACGTGCTGGTGGCGACCTTCCGACGTCCGGACGAACGACACATCCAAGCTTCGCCGTAACAGCGCGGCGACATTTCGACATCCGCGCGCCACCTGGGCGTCGGAAAAGCGATCAATCCGGCGCGAGGCCCGCCTTCGCGCTTGATATTGCAATTCGTTCTCAAGTAAGGACGAGCCTTCATCGCCAAGGTTCCTCGAACGCCCGTGAAGTCCGCCGCCGACCAGCACCGCCGCTCGTTCTGGCTGAAGCAGCTGCACCAGTGGCACTGGATCAGCGCGGCCGTCTCGCTCATCGGCATGCTGCTGTTCGCGATCACCGGCATCACCCTGAACCACGCCGGCCAGATCGAGGCCCAGCCCAAGGTCGTCAGCCGCACGGCGACCCTGCCGCCCGACCTGATGGCCTTGCTGGCCAAGGGTCCGGAAGAGGGCAAGCGCCCCCTGCCCGTCCCGCTGGAGCCTTTCCTCGACAAGGCCGTCGGCGCCGACGTCGCCGGCCGCGAGGGCGAGTGGTCGCCCGAAGAGGTCTATGTCGCCTTGGCCCGTCCCGGCGGCGACGCCTGGGTTTCGATCGACCGCAAAACCGGGGCGATCGAGCACGAGAAAACGACGCGCGGCGTCATCTCCCTGCTCAACGACCTGCACAAGGGCCGCAACTCGGGTAAGGCCTGGAGCTGGTTCATCGACATCTTCGCGGTCGCCTGCGTGATCTTCACGGTCACCGGCCTGATCCTGCTGCAGTTCCACGCCCGCGCGCGGCCCCTGACCTGGCCCCTGGTGGCCCTGGGCCTGGCCGCGCCGGTCATTCTCGTCATCCTGTTCGTCCACCTTTGAGGCAGACACCGTGAAGTCCAAGCTTTCGCTGCTCACCTTTGCCGGCGCCGCTGCGGCGGGCGCCCCGGCCCTGGCCGCCGACCTCAACGTCACCGTCGAGATCCCGCGCCTGACGGTCGCCGAGTATCACAAGCCCTACGTCGCCATCTGGATCGAGAACCCGGCCGACGCCAGCGCCGCCGGCACCCTGGCCGTCTGGTACGACGCCGACAACCGGGAAGATCACGGCGCCAAGTGGCTGAAGGACATGCGCCAGTGGTGGCGCAAGGCCGGCCGCGAGATGAGCTTCCCCGCCGATGGGATCAGCGGCGCCACCCGCGCGCCGGGCCCGCAGAAGCTGGTCTTCGCCGGCTCCAAGGGCGCCCTGAAGGCCCTGAAGCCCGGCCAGTACAACCTGGTCGTCGAGGCCGCCCGCGAGGTCGGCGGCCACGAGGCCGTCCGCGTGCCGTTCACCTGGGGCAAGCCCGGCAAGCCGGCTTCGGCCAAGGGCGCGGCCGAGCTGGGCGCCGTCACCGTTTCCGTGAAGTGAGAACAGCCATGACCTTCAAGAAGCGCCTTCTCGCCGTCGCCGCCGTTAGCGTGGCGCTCTCCCTGCCGATGTCGGCCTCGGCCCACCGGGGTTGGCTGCTGCCGGCCTTCACCACCCTGTCGGGCGACAACGCCTGGGTGACGGTCGACGCGGCCATCTCCAACGAGCTGTTCTATCCCGACCACCGCGCCATGCGCACCGACGGCGTCCAGGTGCTGGGCCCGGACGGCGCGGCCGACAAGATCCAGAACGCCTCGACGGGCCAGTACCGCTCGACCTTCGACGTCCAGCTGAGCAAGCCCGGCACCTACAAGATCTTCACGGCCAGCAACTCGGTCATGGCCAGCTGGACCGAGAACGGCGAGGTCAAGCGGTTCCGAGGTTCGGCCGACGACTTCGCCAAGCAGGTCCCGGCCGGCGCCGCCGACCTGAAGACCATCAAGATGGCCGGCCGCAACGAGACCTTCGTCACCCGCGACAAGCCCTCGACCGGCGCCCTGGCGCCGACCGGCAAGGGCCTGGAGCTGGTCCCGGTGACCAACCCGACCGACGTCGTGGCCACCGAGCCCGCCACCTTCAAGTTCGTGCTGGACGGCAAGCCGGCGGCTGGCCTCGACGTGACCTTCATCCCCGGCGGCGCCCGCTGGCGGGCCACGCCCGGCGAAATCAAGGTCAAGACCGGCGTCGACGGCGCGGTGAAGTTCACCCTGCCCGAAGCCGGCATGTACTGGGTCAACGCCACGGTCCGCTCCGGCGAGACCGGCCGTGGTCCGGGTGGCCCCGGCATGGGCGGTCCGGGCGGCGCGCCGCAAGGCCCGGCCACGCCACTCGCCGGCAACGGCATGAGCGCCAGCTATACCGCCGTCATCGAAGCCCAGCGGCCTTAACCCTCAAACAGCCGTGTCATCCCGGGCGGCGTAGCCGACCCGGGACCCAGGGGCCAAGTCCGGTGCGGGCGATCCTGGGTCCCGGCTCTCCGCTTCGCTGCGGCCGGGATGACACGGCTTCTTCTGTTTCTGAAAAGCCATGCCCCGCGTCCTCGTCCCCGCCCTGACCACGCCCCCCGCCTGCCCGGTGGGCGGCGCCGTGCGCGCGTTCGGCGGGGCGACCATGGGCACGAGCTGGTCGGCCAAGGCGGTGCTGCCGGCGACCGTCGACCTTCCGGCGCTCGAGGCCATGGTCCAGCGCGCGCTGGACGCCGTCGTCGCCGAGATGAGCCCGTGGGAGCCGCTGTCGGACCTTAGCCGCTACAATCGCGCGCCCGCCGGAAGCTGGGTTACGCTTCCCGAGGCGACCCTGACGGTCCTGCGCCGCGCGATCGAGGTGGCCGAGGCCAGCGACGGGGCCTTCGATCCGACCCTGGGCGCGCTGACCGATCTCTGGGGCTTTGGCCCCCGCCCCTTCTCCGGCGCGCCGCCCGAACGCGACGCCGTGACCGCCCTGCGCGAAGCCGGTGGCTGGAAGCGCCTGACGCTGGACGGCGAGGCCCTGTTCCAGTCCGGCGGCCTTCGCCTCGACCTCAACGGCGTCGCCAAGGGCTTCGGCGTCGACCAGGCCGCCGCCGCGCTCGATCGCGCCGGGGTGAAGAGCTACCTCGTCGAGGTCGGCGGCGAGCTGCGCGGGACGGGCGCCAAGCCCGACGGCCAGCCCTGGTGGGTCGAGCTGGAGCGGCCGCCGAGCGCCAACGACACGGAAAAGACCGTCGTCGCCCTGCACGACTTGGCCGTCGCCACCTCCGGCGACTACCGCCGCTTCTTCGACCACGAAGGCCGGCGCTACGCCCACACCCTGGACCCCGCCACCGGCGCGCCCGTCACCCACTCGACCGTCAGCGTCACGGTGCTGGCCAAGGACTGCACGGGCGCCGACGCTTGGGCCACGGCCCTGACCGTGATGGCGCCCGACGCGGCGCTGGCCTTCGCCGCCCGGAACGACCTGGCCGCCCTGATCGTCAGCCGCGCCGTCTCCGGCGGGCTGGAAGAGCGCCTGTCTCCGGCCTTGCGGGCCATGCTGGACTGATGCCCGACCTTTCCGCCTTTTCGCCCGAGGCCCGCCGCCTGCTGGCCGCTGGAGCCGTGGCCGGCGTCTACGCCCTGTTCTGCAGCGGGATCGCCCTGCGTGAAGCCCTCCGTCGCCGCGCGGTCGTGCGCGCGGCCGAAGCGCTGTCGCGAGGCGCGGGCGAGCCCGTGCTGGTCGCCTACGCCAGCCAGACCGGTTTCGCCGAGGAGCTGGCGAGCGCCACCGCCAAGGCGCTGTCGGACGCCGGCGCGCCCGTGACCCTGCGCGAGCTGTCGACCGTCACCGCCGCCGATCTCTCCGGCCCCGCCCTGTTCGTTGTCAGCACCACCGGCGAGGGCGACGCCCCCGACACCGCCCGCGCCTTCATCCGCGACGTCATGAAGGACGGGCTCGACCTCTCCGCCCTCCGCTACGGCGTCCTGGCGCTGGGCGACACATCCTACGCCCACTACTGCGCCTTCGGCCGGACGCTCGACGCCTGGCTGACCCACGCCAGCGCGCAACCCCTGTTCGACCGCGTCGAGGTCGACGACGGCGATCCGGCCGCCCTGCGCCACTGGCAAGGCAAGCTCTCGGTCCTGACCGGCGTCACCGACGCGCCCGACTGGAGCCGCCCCGCCTATGGCCGCTGGACCTTGGCCGAGCGCGAGCACCTGAACCCCGGCAGCCCGGGCGGCGAGGCTTGGCGCGTGCGCCTGACGCCGCCCGACGGCGCGAGCTGGCAGGCCGGCGACATCCTGGAGATCGGCCCGCGCAACGCGCCGGCCGAGGTGGTGGCGTTGGGCCTGCCGGCGGAAACAGCGGAGATCTTGTCGGGCTTGCGGCTGCCGCATGAGCCGGCCGCGATCGAGGCCTTGCGTGGTCTGTCCCCATCGGCCCTCGCCGAGCGCCTGACGCCGCTGCCGCATCGCGAGTATTCGATCGCCTCCCTGCCCGCCGACGGCGGCGTCGAGCTGATCGTGCGCCTGATGGTCGACGCCGAGGGCCGTCCGGGCCTCGGTTCGGGCTGGCTGTGCCGACACGCCGCGATCGGCGGGCCGATCGACGCTCGCGCGCGGACCAACCGAAGCTTCCACGCGCCCGATCCCGCCCGACCGATGATCCTGATCGGCTCGGGCACCGGCCTGGCGGGCTTGCGCGCGCACCTCAAGGCGCGGATCGCCGCCGGGACGACCCGAAACTGGCTGGTGTTCGGCGAGCGCACCGCCGCCCACGACTACTTCCTGCGAGACGAGATCGAGGGCTGGCTGGCCGCCGGCGCGCTGGAGCGCCTGGATCTGGCCTTCTCCCGCGATCAGGCCGAACGGCTCTATGTCCAGCACCGCCTGCGCGCGGCGGCCGAGACGCTGCGCCAGTGGGTGGCGGACGGCGCGGCGATCTATGTGTGCGGCTCGCTGGAGGGGATGTCGCGCGATGTCCACGCCGCGCTGCTGGAGGTGCTGGGCGCGGAGGCGGTCGAGCGGCTGACGGACGAAGGCCGGTATCGGCGGGACGTGTACTGAGCCGTTGAGCGCCCCCTCCGTCACGATGCTGCGCATCGCGCCACCTCCCCCGCTTTGCGTGGGAGGAGGAACTTCACCTCCTCACCCGTGAAACGGGGGAGGTGGATCGTCGCGAAGCGGCGAGACGGAGGGGGCGCTCAGCGGCGCGATAAAGCCCGAAACTCCTCCGGCGTATTGGCCCCCCGCAGCCGCGCCAGCGCGCCCTCGGGAACCGGCAGGGCCGTCAGCCCCGCCCGCTCGACGAGCCGGCGCAGCGGCCAGCCAGCTTCCGCGTCAACCGGCAAGGCGGACGCCTCGACCACCATCGGCACGGGCAGCCCTTCGTAGAACCCGCCCGCCGCCAGCAACGGCGCCAGGTCGTCGAGCGTCACCGTCGGCGCGTCGACCGCCAAGACTAACAACCGCGCCGTCCCCAGCGCCTTGGCCCCGGCCAGCACCCCGCCGACAGGCCCCGCGCCGGCCGCGTCGTCGGGAACCCACGGCAGGCCAAGATCGGCGCCGGCCGTGACCAGAGCTCGCGCCCCCGCCATCCGCGCCAGGTCGGCCACGCGGTCCACGGCCCGCCGGCCGTCCCACTCCAGCAACGCCTTGTCGCGGCCCATCCGCCGAGAGCCGCCGCCGCACAGAATGATCGCGCCGAGAGAGGTCATTCGGCTTGCCTATCGCCTCCGCCGTCCCGCGAGAAGACCTTCGACCTTCACCGTCTTCCAAGCCGCGCCCAAACCGGTCTAGTGTCCCGCCCGCATAGGGATACCCATAAGAAAATGAGCCAACCGCCCGAGCGCCAGCGTCGTCGCACGACCCAGAGCGCCACGATCCGCGACGTCGCCGCGCGCGCCGGCGTCTCGCCGATGACCGTTTCCCGCGTCATCAACCGCGAAAGCACGGTCAAGGAAGAGACCCGCGCCCTGGTCGAGCAGGCCATCGCCGAGCTCAACTACGCGCCCAATCCCGCCGCCCGCAGCCTGGCCGGCAGCGCGCCCTTCCGGATCGGCCTGCTCTACGACAACCCCTCCACCGGCTATCTGTCGGAGTTCCTGGTCGGCGCCCTGGACGAGAGCAGCCGCACCGGCTCGCAGATCGTCATCGAGAAATGCGCCGAGCCGGAGCTTGCCGGGGCCACCCTGGCCCGGCTGCTGAAGACCGGCGTCGATGGCCTGATCCTGCCGCCGCCGCTGTGCGAGTCCCCGCAGGTCCTGGCCGAGGTCAAGGCCGCCGGCGCGGCCGCCGTGGCCGTCGCGCCCGGCATGGCCAGCGCCGACATGGCCACCATCCGCATCGACAACGAGGCCGCCGCCCTGGAGTTGACCCAGCACCTACTGGCCCTGGGCCATAAGCGCTTTGGCTTCATCAAGGGCCACCCGAACCAGACGGTCAGCCAGCAACGGCTGGACGGCTTCATGTCGGCCCTGAAGGCGGCCGGCGTGCCGCAAGAGAATATTCGGGTCGAGCAGGGCTACTTCACCTATCGCTCGGGCCTGGAGGCGGCCGAGCGACTGCTGGCCGCCGAGCCCCGCCCGACCGCCATCTTCGCCGCCAACGACGACATGGCCGCGGCCGCCGCCGGGGTCGCTCATCGCCTGGGCCTGGACGTGCCGGGCGACGTTTCGATCGTCGGCTTCGACGACACCTCGATCGCCGACAACATCTGGCCGCCCCTGACCACCGTCCACCAGCCGATCGCGGCCATGGCCCGCGCGGCCGTGGACCTGGTGCTGGAGGAAATCCGCCGCCACCGCGACGGCGGCGGCGAGCCCCGCCAGTTGATGCATCCGCACACCCTGATCGTGCGGGACTCCAGCGGGCCGGTGGCGGAGTAGTCACCCTCTCCCACGCCTTCGGCGCGGGCCCCGCCCTCTCCCTTCGGAGAGGGTTTTGGGTATTGGTCTGACAACGCGCTTGCAGCCGAAACATGTTAGCGCTACCAAGCTTTCGACCAACGAGCGCCGCCGACGGTTTCGGCGCCTTCAGACGCTCGGCAAAGGGGAGACGACGCCGTGGGCGTAAGCGAATTCCTTCCGGATGACTGGAAAAACGCGACCCTGCTGGGCCGCATCGACTTCGGCGAAGGCCCGACGCCCGTGCTGGTGCGCGGCGGCCGCGTCGAGGACATGTCCAAGGTCGCGCCGACCGTCGCCGACCTGATGAACGCCTTCGGTCC
The DNA here is from genome assembly GCF_031454995.1 of Caulobacter segnis. Taxonomy (GTDB): domain Bacteria; phylum Pseudomonadota; class Alphaproteobacteria; order Caulobacterales; family Caulobacteraceae; genus Caulobacter; species Caulobacter segnis_E. The sequence continues at coordinate 456,332 of NZ_JAVDRV010000001.1, forward strand.
CGGCGCGGCGATCCCGCGCGGCGAGGACAAGGGCCCGCTGGAAAGCCTCGACATCCGCCCGGTCTGGGAAGACCCCGACGGCGCCGCGCCGGTCAAGCTGCTGGCTCCCGTCGACCTGCAATGCCTGAAGGCCGCCGGCGTCACCTTCGCCGTCTCGACCCTGGAGCGGGTGATCGAGGAACGCGCCCGCGGCGACGCCGCCGCCGCCTTGAAGATCCGCGAGCAGCTGTCGGCCAGCATGGGCGGCGACCTGCGCGGCGTGAATCCGGGTTCGGAGGGCGCCGAGCGCCTGAAGCAGACCCTGATCAAGGACGGTCTCTGGTCGCAGTACCTGGAAGTGGCCATCGGCCCCGACGCCGAGATCTTCACCAAGGGCCCGACCCTGTCCTCGATGGGCTGGGGCGACCATGTCGGCGTCCGCTACGACAGCCACTGGAACAATCCCGAGCCTGAAGTCGTGCTGCTGTGCGACGGCGCGGGCCAGATCCGCGGCGCCTCGCTGGGCAACGACGTCAATCTGCGCGACTTCGAAGGCCGCTCGGCCCTGCTCCTCAGCAAGGCCAAGGACAACAACGCCTCGTGCGCCATCGGTCCGTTCTTCCGCCTGTTCGACGACACCTTCGCCCTGGACGACGTCCGCTCGGCCGAGGTCGAGCTGAAGATCACCGGCCGCGACAATTTCGTGCTCGACGGCAAGTCGAACATGAGCCTGATCAGCCGGGATCCGGCTGTGCTGGCCGGCCAGGCCTATGGCAAGCAGCACCAGTATCCGGACGGCTTCGCCCTGTTCCTGGGCACGATGTTCGCCCCGATCCAGGACCGCGACACCCCCGGCCAGGGCTTCACCCACAAGGTCGGCGACCGCGTCCGCGTCTCGACCCCCAAGCTGGGCGTGCTCGAGAACGAAGTCACCACCTGCGACAAGGCCAAGCCGTGGACGTTCGGCATCTCGGCCCTGATCCGCAACCTGGCCGGCCGCAGCCTGCTCTAATCTCGAGGAAACCGCGATGACCGACACCCTGCGCCACTACATCGGCGGCGAACGCGTCGCCGCCGACGCCCCGGCCGAGAGCCTGAACCCGTCCAACACCAACGACGTCGTCGCCAAGGTCCCGATGGGCGGCCAGGCCGAGGTCGACGCCGCCGTCGACGCGGCCAAGCAAGCTTTTCCAAGCTGGTCGGAAGCCTCGCCGGAAGTCCGCTCGGACCTGCTGGACAAGGTCGGCTCGACCATCATCGCCCGTAGCGCCGACATCGGCAGGCTGCTGGCGCGTGAAGAGGGCAAGACCGTCGCCGAAGGCGTCGGCGAGACCGTCCGCGCCGGCCGCATCTTCAAGTACTTCGCCGGCGAGGCCCTTCGTCGCCACGGCCAGAACTTGGAAAGCACCCGTCCCGGCGTCGAGGTCCAGACCTACCGCCAGGCGGTCGGCGTCTACGGCCTGATCACGCCCTGGAACTTCCCGATCGCCATCCCGGCGTGGAAGGCCGCGCCCGCGCTGGCCTTCGGCAACACCGTGGTGATCAAGCCGGCCGGACCAACGCCCGCGACCGCCAACGTGCTGGCCGACATCATGCAGGAATGCGGCGCCCCGGCCGGCGTCTTCAACATGCTGTTCGGCCGCGGCTCGATGGGCGACGCCCTGATCAAGCACAAGGACGTGGACGGGATCTCGTTCACGGGCTCGCAAGGCGTGGGCGCGCAGGTCGCCGCCGCCGCCGTGGCTCGCCAGGCCCGCGTCCAGCTGGAGATGGGCGGCAAGAACCCGCTGATCATCCTGGACGACGCCGACCTGGAGCGCGCCGTCGCCATCGCCCTGGACGGCTCGTTCTTCGCCACGGGCCAGCGCTGCACCGCCAGCTCGCGCCTGATCGTCCAGGACGGCATCCACGACAAGTTCGTGGCCCTGCTGGCCGAGAAGGTCGCCGCCCTGCGGGTGGGCGACGCGCTGGATCCCAACACCCAGATCGGCCCGGCCGTCTCCGAAGACCAGATGGAGACGAGCTACAAGTACATCGACATCGCGCGCGGGGAAGGCGGTCGCCTCGTCACCGGCGGCGATCGTCTCAAGCTCGACAATCCGGGCTGGTACGTGCAGCCGACCCTGATCGCCGACACCGAAGCTGGCATGCGGATCAACAACGAGGAGGTCTTCGGCCCTGTCGCCTCGACCATCCGGGTCAAGTCGTACGAAGAGGCCCTGGAGATCGCCAACGGCGTCGAGTTCGGCCTGTCGGCCGGCATCGCCACGACCTCGCTGAAGTACGCCCGCCACTTCCAGCGCCACGCCAAGGCCGGCATGACCATGGTCAACCTGGCCACGGCCGGCGTCGACTATCACGTGCCGTTCGGCGGCACGAAGAGCAGCTCGTACGGCGCGCGCGAACAAGGCTTCGCCGCCGTCGAGTTCTTCACCCAGACAAAAACCTCCTACTCGTGGTCGTAAGCAGCATGTCCTCAGCCATCTATCCCAGCCTGAAGGGCAAGCGGGTCGTCATCACCGGCGGCGGTTCGGGCATCGGCGCCGGCCTCGTCGCCGGCTTCGTTCGCCAGGGCGCCGAGGTGATCTTCCTCGACATCGTCGACGCGGACTCCCAAGCCCTGGTCGCCGAGCTGTCGAAGGACGCGGCCATCGCGCCCGTCTACAAGCGCTGCGACCTGATGGACATCGACGCGCTGAAGGCGACCTTCGCCGAGATCGGCGACGTCGACGTGCTGGTCAACAACGCCGGCAACGACGACCGCCACAGCCTGGCCGACCTGACGCCCGTCTATTGGGACAACCGCATCGGCGTGAACCTGCGCCACATGGTGTTCGCGGCCCAGGCCGTCGCGGACGGCATGAAGAAGCGGGGCGGCGGCGCGATCATCAACTTCGGCTCGATCAGCTGGCACCTGGGCCTGGAGGACCTCGTCCTCTACGAAACCGCCAAGGCCGGCATCGAGGGCATGACCCGGGCGCTGGCCCGCGAGCTGGGTCCGGACGACATCCGCGTCACCTGCGTGGTGCCGGGCAACGTCAAGACCAAGCGCCAGGAGAAGTGGTACACGCCGGAAGGCGAGGCCGAGATCGTCAAGGCTCAGTGCCTGAAGGGCCGCATCCTGCCCGATCACGTCGCCTCGCTGGTGCTGTTCCTGGCCTCGGACGACGCCTCGCTCTGCACCGGTCACGAGTACTGGATCGACGCCGGCTGGCGCTAAGGGTTGGGGATGGGGGTGACGTGGCGGTTCGGCCGCCGATGTCCTATCACCCCCACCCTACCCTCCCCATCGAGGGGGAGGGATTCGAAGAGGCTGATATGACCGCTGAACCGACCTGCGTCTGGGACCTGAAGGCCACGCTGGGCGAAGGCCCGATCTGGCATGGCGCGTCCCTGTGGTTCGTCGACATCAAGCAACGCAAGATCCACAACTACAATCCGACCAGCGGCGATCGCTTCAGCTTCGACGCTCCCGACCAGGTGACCTTCCTGGCGCCGCTGCCGGACGCCGGCGGCTTCGTGGTAGGCTTGAAGAGCGGCCTCCACCGCTTCCATCCCGACACGGGCTTCCAGTCGCTGGTCGAGGTCGAGGATCCCACCCTCGACAACCGTCCCAACGACGCCACCGTCGACGCCCACGGCCGCCTGTGGTTCGGCACGATGCACGACGGCGAGGAAAACAAGAGCGGCGCGCTCTACCGCATGGACGCCGAGGGCGTGGCGCGGATGGACCAGGACATCTGCATCACCAACGGCCCGTGCGTCTCGCCCGACGGCAAGACCTTCTACCACACCGACACCCTGGAAAAGACCGTCTTCGCCTTCGATCTGGCCGCCGATGGGACGCTGTCGAACAAGCGCGTCTTCGCCCAGATCACCGAGGACGACGCCTATCCCGACGGCTCGGTCGTCGACGCCGAGGGCCATGTCTGGACGGCGCTGTGGGGCGGCTTTGGCGCCATTCGCTTCTCGCCCGCCGGCGAGGTCGTGGACCGCGTGAAGCTGCCCGCGCCCAACGTCACCAAGGCTTGCTTCGGCGGGCCCGATCTGAAGACCCTCTATTTCACCACCGCCCGCAAGGGCCTGAGCGACGAGACCCTGGCCCAGTATCCGCTGGCCGGGGGCATCTTCGCGATTCAGGTCGACGTCGCGGGCCAGCCCCAACACGAGGTTCGCCTTGGCTGAACGCACGCCCCGCCGGTTCCGGTCTCGCGATTGGTTCGATAACCCCGACCACATCGACATGACCGCGCTCTATCTGGAGCGCTTCATGAACTACGGGATCACGCCGGAGGAGCTGCGAAGCGGCAAGCCGATCATCGGCATCGCCCAGACCGGCAGCGACATCTCGCCCTGCAACCGCATCCACCTCGACCTGGTGACGCGGATTCGGGACGGGATCCGCGACGCCGGGGGCATTCCCATGGAGTTTCCGGTCCACCCGATCTTCGAGAACTGCCGTCGCCCGACGGCGGCTCTGGACCGGAACCTCTCCTATCTCGGCCTGGTCGAGACCCTGCACGGCTATCCGATCGACGCCGTGGTTCTGACCACCGGCTGCGACAAGACCACGCCGGCGGGCATCATGGCCGCCACGACGGTCAACATCCCGGCCATCGTCCTGTCGGGCGGCCCGATGCTGGACGGCTGGCACGAGGGCGAGTTGGTCGGCTCGGGCACGGTGATCTGGCGCTCGCGCCGCAAGCTGGCGGCCGGCGAGATCACGGAAGAAGAGTTCATCGACCGCGCCGCCTCGTCGGCGCCGTCGGCCGGCCACTGCAACACCATGGGCACGGCCTCGACCATGAACGCCGTGGCCGAAGCCCTGGGCCTGTCGCTGACCGGCTGCGCGGCGATCCCCGCCCCGTACCGCGAGCGCGGCCAGATGGCCTACAAGACCGGCCAGCGGATCGTCGACCTGGCCTATGAGGACGTCAAACCGCTCGACATTCTCACCAAGAAGGCCTTCCAGAACGCCATCGCCCTGGTGGCGGCGGCCGGCGGCTCGACCAACGCCCAGCCGCATATCGTGGCCATGGCCCGTCACGCGGGCGTCGAGATCACCGCCGACGACTGGCGCGCGGCCTACGACATCCCGCTGATCGTCAACATGCAGCCGGCCGGCAAGTATCTGGGCGAGCGCTTCCACCGGGCCGGCGGCGCGCCGGCGGTGCTGTGGGAGCTTCTCCAGCAGGGCCGCCTGCACGGCGACGTGCTCACCGTCACCGGCAAGACCATGGGCGAGAACCTGCAAGGCCGCGAGACCAGCGACCGCGAGGTGATCTTCCCCTACCACCAGCCGCTGGCCGAGAAGGCCGGCTTCCTGGTGCTGAAGGGCAACCTGTTCGACTTCGCGATCATGAAGTCCAGCGTGATCGGCGAGGAGTTCCGCAAGCGCTACCTGTCCGAACCGGGCAAGGAAGGCGTCTTCGAGGCCCGCGCCATCGTGTTCGACGGCTCGGACGACTACCACAAGCGGATCAACGACCCGGCGCTTCAGATCGACGAGCACTGCATCCTGGTGATCCGCGGCGCGGGTCCCATCGGCTGGCCCGGCTCGGCCGAGGTCGTCAACATGCAGCCGCCGGATCACCTGCTGAAGAAGGGGATCATGAGCCTGCCCACCCTGGGCGACGGCCGTCAGTCGGGCACCGCCGACAGCCCCTCGATCCTGAACGCCTCGCCCGAGAGCGCGGTGGGCGGCGGCCTCTCGTGGCTGCGCACCGGCGACACGATCCGCATCGACATCAACACCGGGCGCTGCGACGCGCTGGTGGACGAGGCGACGATCGCCGAACGCAAGAAGGACGGCATTCCGGCCGTCCCGGCGACCATGACGCCGTGGCAGGAAATCTACCGCGCCCACACCGGTCAGCTCGAGACCGGCGGCGTGCTGGAGTTCGCGGTCAAGTACCAGGACCTGGCGTCTAAACTGCCGCGTCACAACCACTGACGGGCCCCAAATAACGGACCGCCACGGCGAACCTCGCGGTTCACCGTGGCGGCGTTCGTTCTCGGATCCGCCGCCGCCCTCCTTCATGAACGAAGCGCGGCGAGGAGCCGGTTAGAACCGGTTGCCGGTCGACGCGGCGTTGATATTGCCGGTCTGGGCCCCGAGGTTGTTGTCTCGGAAGTCGTTACCCACCACCAGCACCTCGGCGTTCGTGACGATGCCCCAGTCCTGCTGGCCACCGCCCGCGCGGGATCGAACGCCGGTGACGACGCCCGAACCGCTCTCGAAGTAGTAGATGCCGTTGGAGCGACCGGTGACCTTGCGACGCCCGTTCGCGATGAACTGGCCGCCGGTGATGGTCGTGTCCGGACAATTGACCAGGATGCCGTCCAGGCCATTGTTGACGAAGATGGTCGGTCCCACCTGAACCTGCCGGTTGTGATCCGACAGGTAGACCCCGCATTCCGTGGAAAGCTCGATGAAGCCGGGCTTGATCAGGTGCTGAGCGCCCCAGGTGTCGAGGTAGATGCCGTGGCCGCCGTCCTCGCCATAGAAGCCGCCGTCGATGCGGATGCTCGCGATAGGGTTGGATTGCGAACCATAGGCGCCGACGCCGTTACCGCCGTTCTTGTAGGTGACGCAGTTCTCCAGCGCGCCGACCGAGGTCGCGCCCGCCGTCCCGAAAGAGGCGTATCGATAGCCGTCGCCCCCGTTGAGCAGCGAGGCGCACTTGGTCAGATAGTACTGCACCGGGTTGGGGAAGAAGTTGGCGTCGGCCGTGAACCTGAACCCGTGCGAGACGTTGTTGTTCGCCCCGCAATTGACCAGCGTGGTGTAAGCCGTCATGCCCAGGTTCCAACCGATATGGTTGTAAGCGCAGCGCACGTTGGTGATCACACCGTTGTCCCAGCTGTATTGCAGGGACTTCTGCAGCTGAATGCCATCGCCCCCGGCCAGGGGCGTGACCCCCCGGTGGTCGGCGGTGAAATCCATCATCGTCACGTAGTCCGTGGCCGCCGGGATGAGGATCACGGGTTGGCTCGGATTGGTGGACCGCAGGAAGGTTACGCCGATCCCGCAGCCTTTCAACGCCGTGCCGCCGCGCGGAAACTGCACCGGCGCGCTGACCGTGTAGACCTTGGCGAGCATGCGCACCTCGTTCGAGGCCGCGAAGGCTCGTTGGAAGCTCAGCGTGTCGTCGGGATCGCCCGGCAAGCGATAGTCATCGGCGAAAACATAGTTCGTCATCTTAAAATTCTCCACAATATTACAGGCACTTAACCGCGAAATAGCGGCCCGACGCCTTGGCTTCGCTTGGCTTGTCCAAGGGCGTTGCGGGGATCAATCTGGGGTCCCGATGCGTCAGACTCGGACGCAGTTTGTTCTATTTTTGTTCTCATCTTCTAGGGCGGCGAGCGGGGGGGCGGCGGGTGCGCTCGCGGTCTGGTCTTGCGAGCCGCGCCACGTCAGGATGGCCGCCGGAGGACCCCGCCTTGCACGATTTCGAGCCGCTTTTTGTCGCCGCCCAGCAAGCCAGCGCCGCGGGTCATCCCGACCAGGCGCGGGACCTCTACGCCAAGGCGGCCGACCGAGCGCGCGCCGCCGGCGTCGCCCTGCCCTTGGCCCAGGCTCTGCGTCACCTGTCCGATCTGGATCGCGAGGCCGGAGAGACCCAATCCGCGCTCGCCGCCGCCGACGAGGCCGTCGCCCTCTACCGCGCGAGCCCCGACGCCACCGACCTGGACCTCGCCAACGCGCTTCGGCTGAGCGCCCTCGCGCGCGAGGCCTTCGGACAGGCCGCGACCGATATGTGGCGCGAGGCCGGCGCGCTCTATCAGGACGCGGACGTCGAGGCTGGCGTCGAGGAAGCCCGGCGGCGGCTGAACCTGGCGACCCGCGCCGCCGAGCCCGAGGACCTCGCGCCGCTCGCCCGGCTCTGGCGCCAGGGCTGGCTGGACGCGCATCAGGGTATCGTCCCCGACGATCTGGTCGCGCTGCGCACGCCCGAGAGCTTCGCCGAGCGGATGGCCGCCGCGCTCCCCCGCGTTCGGGCCCTGGGCCCAGTGGGCGCGCCGATCGGCTTTCATCTGATCAAGGGCGACGAGCTGAACCAGTTCTATCTGGCCGGCGCGGCGCGCGGCGCGGGCGCGGCCGGCGTGCTGATGGCCGACGCCGAGGCGCGTCTGGCCGAAGCGGGCGTCGCGACGGCCTGGCTGGCCTGCGCCATCGGCAACGCGCGCGCCGCCCGCTTCTACGAGAAGTCGGGCTGGACGCGAACGGGGGTCGAAACCGTGCCGACCGAGACGTCGGAAGGCCCTTTCCCCCTGGAAGTCTGGCGATACGAAAAGCGCTTGGCGGTCGACGGGCTATAGGTCGACCGCGCCAGCCTTAGAATTCCTCCCAGTCCTCGCTCTTGGCCGCCGCGGCCGCGCCGCCGGCGAACGCCGCCGCCCGTTGGCGAGCCTGATGGACAGGATGGCCGCCGGGACGCGTCACGGGAGCGGCCTTGGGCGCCGGCTCGGGCGCGGCGGGGCTGGCCGAGCGGGTGGGCGTCGACGCCGCGGAGCCGCCGCCGACATTGAACTTGGCGACCAGTTGCGAGAGCTCGGCGCCCTCGCCGTTGAGGCTGGCGGCGGCGGCCGTGGCCTCCTCGACCATGGCGGCGTTCTGCTGCGTCACCTGGTCCATCTGGTTCACGGCGGTGTTCACCTCGGCCAGGCTGTCGGCCTGTTCGGCGGCGGACCGGGCGATCTCGGAAATCAGCAGGTCAATCTGGCTGACCTTGTCGACGATGCCTTGCAGCGCCGCGCCGGTGTCGGTCACCAGCTTGGCGCCGCGCTCGACCTGGGTGCTGCTGTTGGAGATCAGGGTCTTGATCTCCTTGGCCGCGTCGGCCGAACGCTGGGCCAGGGCCCGCACTTCCTGAGCCACGACGGCGAAGCCGCGACCGGCCTCGCCCGCGCGAGCGGCCTCGACGCCGGCGTTGAGGGCCAGAAGATTGGTCTGGAAGGCGATCTCGTCGATTACCCCGATGATGCTGGTGATCTTGGCCGAGCTTTGCTCGATCTCGCCCATGGCCTCGACGGCCTGGCGCATGATCTCGCCCGAGCCCTCGGCCTCGGCCTTGGCGCCCGACGCGGCGCGGGAGGCCTCCCGGGCGCCCTCGGCGCTGCGCTTGACGGTCGAGACCACTTCGGTCAGCGCCGCCGCGGTCTCCTCGATGCTCGCGGCCTGTTGCTCGGTTCGGCGCGACAGGTCCGAAGAGGCGCTGGCGATCTCGTTCGAGCCGCCGCGCACGCCCTCGGCCGTCACGCTGATCGAGCTCATCGCCTTGCGCAGGCTGTCGATGGCGGCGTTGAAGTCGTTTCGGATCTGGGCGTACTGGCCGGTGAACTCCGCATCGATGCGCGCGGTCAGATCGCCCTGGGCCAGACGGTCCAGGCTCTTGGCCAAGGCCGTCACCACCGTGGCCTGCTCGGCCTCGGTCTTGCGCCGCTCCTCGTCGTTGCGAGCGCGTTCGGCCTCGCCGCTGGCGCGGGCCCGCTCGGCTTCCCCAGCCAGCTCCTTGGCCTTCAGGCCGTTTTCCTTGAACACCTGCACGGCCTTGGCCATCAGCCCGACCTCGTCCCGGCGCGCCTGGCCCTCGACCTCGACGGCGAAGTCGCCGCCCGCCAGCTGGTTCATCCGCCCGGCCAGAGCGTTCAGCGGCTTGGAAATCTTGAAGACCGCCATCCAGACACCGACGGCGACGCCCACCACGATCGCCAGGGCGGTGATCCCGATGAGAACGGCCATGTTGATGCGCGATTGCTTGGAGAGCTCGGCGCTGTCCTCGGCGATAGCCTGGGTCAAGGCGTCGTTCCGTTGCTTGATCTCGGCGCTGAGCTTGACGACCTCCTTGTCGTAGCTCTGCAGAAGCACCTTGGCCGCTTCATTGTCGTTGATCATGCCGGCGCGGATCACGGTTTGCCCCGCCTCGGTCACCGCGTTCAGCTTCGGTATGATCGAGTCGACGAACGGTCCCTGGTTCGGGTCCAGCGTCTTGGCCTTCGCCGCCGCGGTGTTGATCTCCTTGATCGCCTCCGCGCCAGCCTTGGCCGCCGCCTTCGCTTCCGCCGAAGCGCCGTCATAGACCAGCGTGCGGTAGGCGGCGTAGCTAAGCTTGTTCAGCGAGCGGTTAATACGCACGAGCTCGACGGCCGCGGGGGTCCGTTCATCGGTAAGGTGCGAATAGGCCTTGTCGACCTTCAAGATCTGCACCGCGCCGAAGATGGCGCCGCCCAACGCGAGCACGGCCAAGAGGCCGATAACGCTCATCAACTTGGTCAACAGTTTCCAGTTATCGATCATGGCCCAAGCCCGGGTTGGAGGTCGCGATTGCGCTCAATCTCCCCCCCGAGTCTCGCGAGAGACTTAACCGTGGCGGACAAAACGGTGCTCCGCGACCATCGGTCGCTGATGTCGCGGTTCGCGGCCGAAGCCCTCTCGGCGTCCCCGCCACACCGTCAAAAGCGGCGAGGAACTGGCGCCCTCGACCACGAGCCGCCACATTGGCCAGGTCACGAGCGCAGGAGATCCGCATGACCGACGCTACCTACGTCCCCCCCAAGGTCTGGACCTGGAACAAGGAGAGCGGCGGCCGGTTCGCGTCGATCAACCGGCCGATCGCCGGCGCCACCCACGACAAGCCCCTGCCGGTCGGCAAGCATCCGTTGCAGCTCTATTCGCTAGGAACGCCCAACGGCGTGAAGGTGACGATCATGCTCGAGGAGCTGCTGGCCCTGGGCCACGCGGGCGCCGAGTACGACGCCTGGCTGATCAATATCGGCGAGGGCGACCAGTTCGGCGGCGGCTTCGTCGAGGCCAACCCGAACTCCAAGATCCCGGCCCTGGTCGACCACAGTGGGTCCAAGCCGATCCGCGTCTTCGAGTCCGGCGCCATCCTCATGCATCTGGCCGAAAAGTTCGGGGCCTTCCTGCCGACCGAGACCGCGGCGCGGGCCGAGTGCCTGTCGTGGCTGTTTTGGCAGATGGGCAGCGCGCCGTTCCTGGGTGGCGGCTTTGGCCACTTCTACGCCTACGCGCCCTACAAGATGCAGTATCCGATCGACCGCTACGCCATGGAGGTGAAGCGCCAGATGGACGTGCTGGACCGTAATCTGGCCGAGCGCCCGTTCGTCGCCGGCGACGAGTACACCATCGCCGACATGGCCATCTGGCCCTGGTACGGCGGCCTGGCCAAGGGCTTGCTGTACGAGGCCGGCGAGTTCCTGTCGGTGCAGGACTACAAGAACGTCATCCGGTGGGCCGACGACCTGGCCGCCCGGCCGGCGGTGCGGCGCGGGCGGATGGTCAACCGCACCTTCGGCGAGCCATCCAGCCAGTTGCGCGAGCGCCACGACGCCAGCGACTTCGACACCAAGACCCAGGACAAGCTGGAGGCGAAGTAGGAGGGGGAAGCCCCCTACCCTGGCCCGCCAGCGCTGAAGTCGAACTGCTCGGGCCGGGACTTGCCACCGCCGAAGGCGTAGCTGAAGCCGAAGAACACCGAACGGACGTTGGCGGTGCGGCGCGTGCGGTCGCGCAGGGCCGGCGTGTCGGTCACGATGACCTCCTGGAAGTCGCCCATCACGTCCTGGGCGGTGGCGACGAACGAGAGCTTGTCGTTGACCTTCCGGCGATAGCCGAGGTTCACCATCTTGAACGGCTCGCGATAGCCTTGCGGCGTCAGGCGCTTGCCCGAGCTGAAGGCGTTCAGCTGGAAGAAGTCCTTGGGCGTGGCCTGCCAGTTCAGGTTCGCGCGGCCCGACAGCGCCGTGCCCGAGCGGGTCCCGGCGAAACCCAGATTGCCGGCGTCGATCTCGTTCCAGAACAGGTTGCCGCTGAGGTTATAGGTCAGCTTGGGCGACAGGCGGCCGTTGGCGACCAGCTCCAGGCCGCCGCTGCGGCTCTTGCCGAGATTGGCGCGGGAGGTCAGCAGCACGCCGCCGCCCAGGTCGCTGACCACGTCCGTGACGCTGTCGCGGGTGTCGCGGAAATAGGCCGTGGCCAGGTAGTAGGTCTGGCCTTTGCGGTACTGCCAGCCCAGCTCGTAGGAGTCGGTGATCTGCGGCTTCAGGTTCGGATTGCCCTGCCGGTAGTTGAACGGATCCAGATAGACCCGATAGGGGTGCAGATCCTGGGCGCCAGGACGTTGGACCCGCCGGCTGTAATTGGCGCTGAGGGTCTGGTTCTGGCTGAGCGTGTAGCCGGTGTGCAGGGTCGGGTAGACGCGGAAGTAGTCGTTCTGAGCGGTCGCGCCGTGAGTTACGTCGTTGACGTCGATCTGGACCTGCTCCGCCCGCAAGCCGCCCTGGACGGTGAAATCGCCGAACGGCCGCTCGTAGGTGACGTAGGCCGCGTAGACGTCCTGGTCGTAGTCATAGACGTTGGTGCGGGACGGATCGACGATAAGCCCGTCGGCCGTCGGCCCCGCGGCGCCGCGGTTCTTGTAGGCGTTGTTGGCCTGCTCGAAATCGAGGCCAGTCTTCAGCTTGACGTCCTTGGGCAGCGGCTTGGTGTAATCGACCTTCAGGTTGGCGCGGTTCTGGAAGATGTCCAGGCCGATGCGCTCGTACTGGTCGACGCCCGGACTGTTACGGGTGAAGGCGTTCGCCTCGCGGGTGAAGTCGGTGACCTCATATTCGAGGTGCGTGGTCAGCAGATGGTCCGCGCCCTTGAACTGACGACGCCAATCGGCGCTGACCGCGCCATTGTCGCGCTGGATCTCACCCGTCAGGTCGCGGACATAGGCCCGGGTCGGCGCGCCGGCGGCGTCCGAAGCGGCGTAGGTCTCGCGGTTGTCGGTGTCGAACGCTATGCGGCGCAGACGCAGCTCGCCGCTCAGGCGGTTGTTCTTGTCCAGATCATAGTCGACCGCGCCCCGCAGGTTGGTCATGCCGCCTTCGTTCTCGACGTCGGCGTCCTGCGTGCTGGAGGCGTAGCCCCCACCGGCCTGCCGCACCGACCGTTCGATCAGTTGGCGCGCCTCCTGCTTGTCGTGACGGTAGCTGGCGTCGCCGGTCAGGGTCAGCTTGCCAGCGCGGCGCGTGGCGCTGATCCCGCCATTGTGCCGGCCGGTCGTGTCGACGTTTAGCCGGACCGTGCCGTTCGTTCCGGGCTTCTGGGTCTTCTTGGTGATCAGGTTGATGATCCCCGCCGAGCCGTCGGGGCGATAGGCGGCCGAGGGGTTGGTCATCACCTCGACGCGGTCGATCTGGTCCGCCGGCATGGATTGCAGCGCGTCGCCCTTGCCCTCGCCCGTGAACTGGCTGCTGGGCTTGCCGTCGATCATGATCGTGACATTGGCGTCGCCGCGCAGACTGACATTGCCCTGCACGTCGACCTCGACCGAGGGGATGTTGCGCAGGGCGTCGGCGATCGAGCCCGTCTTGGCCGACAGGTCGTTGGTGACGCTGTAGCTGCGGCGGTCGATCGCGGTCCGCATCGCCGTCGAGTCGGAGGTGATCGTCACACCCTCGACGGCCGTCGGCGCGTCCTTGGCCGGGGCCTTGGGCGCGGCGGGCGCCGGGGCGGTCTGGGCCTGGACCAGGGTCGGCGACAGCGCGGCGACCACCGCCAGCAAAGCGTACTTCAAGCGCAAAGACGTCCCCCACGAGGCCGGAGCGGCGCGCCAACCAGGCTGGCGGCCAAAAGATTACAAAAAGTACATCTGTAAAACAGGGTGTTCAGCTCTTAGACCCGTGTTTCGCGAACAAGACAAATGTCTTTTCCGCAATGTTGGCGCTGCTGCTATCGATGGCGTCGGAGGTGAGTCCCACGCGCCAGTAAAAGGTCGCCAGAACCCGCGCTTGCGTGCTGATACCGGTAACACTAAGGTCGCGCCAACCAGAGACCCCTTAAGGGGTCGTAGGGGCGTCAACGGGCCGGAGTAGGCCCAATGGGAGGAAACCCGTGGCAAGTGTATCCAACGCCGGCCCCAGCGCGGGCATGAGCGCTGACGGCGCGAAGGTGAACATGGCCTTCGTGGCCGCGATCGTCGCGGTCGCCACGATCGGCGGCTTCATGTTCGGCTACGACAGCGGCGTCATCAACGGCACTCAGGAAGGCCTGAACAGCGCCTTCAATCTCACCGAATTCGGCACCGGCCTGAACGTGGCCGCGATCCTGATCGGCTGCGCCATCGGCGCGTTCGCGGCGGGCCGTCTGGCCGACGTCTGGGGCCGCCGCACCGTGATGATCATCTCGGCCGTGCTGTTCATCATCAGCGCCCTGGGCACCGGGGCGGCGCACACCTCGACCATCTTCGTCATCTTCCGCCTGATCGGCGGCCTGGGCGTCGGCGCGGCCAGCGTGCTGTGCCCGGTCTACATCTCGGAAGTCACGCCCGCCAACATCCGCGGCCGCCTGTCGTCCGTGCAGCAGATCATGATCATCACCGGCCTGACCGGCGCGTTCGTGGCCAACTACTTCCTGGCGGCCAAGGCCGGCGGCTCGACGGCCGAGTTCTGGCTGGGCCTGCCGGCCTGGCGCTGGATGTTCTGGATGCAGGTCATCCCGGCCGGCGTCTTCTTCCTGTGCCTGCTGACCATTCCGGAAAGCCCGCGCTACCTGGTCGCCAAGGGGCAGGACGCCAAGGCCGAGGCCATCCTCTCGCGCCTGTTTGGCGCGGGCGCGGGCGCGGCCAAGGTCGCCGAGATCCGCGCCTCGCTGAGCGCCGACCACAAGCCGAAGTTCTCCGACCTGCTCGATCCCGTCAGCAAGAAGATCCGCCCGATCCTGTGGGCCGGTCTCGTCCTGGCCGTGTTCCAGCAATTGGTCGGCATCAACATCGTCTTCTACTACGGCTCTGTGCTGTGGCAGTCGGTGGGCTTCACCGAGGACGACAGCCTGAAGATCAACATCCTGTCGGGCGCCCTGTCGATCGTGGCCTGCCTGGCCGCCATCGCCCTGATCGACCGCATCGGCCGCAAGCCGCTGCTGCTGATCGGCTCGGCCGGCATGGCCGTGACCCTGGGCGTCCTGACCTGGTGCTTCTCGACCGCCACCACGGTCAACGGCGCCCTGCACCTCGACGGCAACGTGGGCCCGATCGCCCTGGTCGCCGCCAACCTCTACGTGATCTTCTTCAACCTCTCCTGGGGTCCTGTCATGTGGGTGATGCTGGGCGAGATGTTCCCCAACCAGATGCGCGGCTCGGCCCTGGCCGTCGCCGGCTTCGCCCAGTGGATGGCCAACTTCGCCATCTCGTTCAGCTTCCCGGCCATGGCCAAGGTCAGCCTGGCGGCCACCTACGGCTTCTACGCCGTCAGCGCGGTCATTTCGTTCTTCCTGGTCCAGAAGCTGATCCACGAAACCCGCGGTCGCGAACTGGAAGCCATGGAGGGGTAAGAGTCCAAATCCTCCCCCTGGCGGGGGAGGATCTAGAGAATCCACAACGCCCGGAGGCTTGGCTTCCGGGCGTTTTCTTTGCGCCCGCCCCTTATGACACCGGTGGACAAAACCGCGCCACCGGCTAGCCTCGCGCCAAGAATTAAGTCCGCGTTGGGGAGAAACATCATGGTCGACATCAATCGCCGCGGCGCGCTGGGCTCGCTGCTGACCGGCGCCGGCCTGGCCGCCCTGCCCGCTTCCGGCGAGGCCGCCCAGATGGGCCTGCTTCCCGCCAAGCCCACCACGGGCCCGACCTGGGCCAAGGGGATCGAGGGCCAGCGCAAGGCCGACCTGGGCGACGGGACCTTCCTCAATCCGATCCTGGCCGGCGACCATCCCGACCCGTCGATCCTGAAGGACGGCGACGACTACTACATGACCCACAGCTCGTTCGACGCCTATCCGGGCCTGCTGATCTGGCATAGCCGCGACCTGGTGAACTGGACGCCGGTCACCACGACGCTGAAGACCAATGTCGGCTCGATCTGGGCGCCCGAGCTCTGCAAGCACAAGGGCCGCTACTACATCTACCTGCCGGCCAAGAAGCCGAACAACAACACCAGCTACGTGATCTGGGCCGACAGGGTCGAGGGTCCGTGGTCCGAGCCGATCGACCTGAAGCTGCCCCGCTACATCGACCCCGGCCACATCGTCGACGAGACGGGCCAGCGCTGGCTGTTCCTGTCCGGCGGCGACCGCATCAAGCTGGCGCCCGACGGCCTGTCGACGGTCGGCCAGCCCGAGCATGTCTATGACCCCTGGCGCTATCCGGACGACTGGGACGTCGAGGGCTTCTCGCCCGAGGGCCCCAAGGTCATGCGGCGGGGCGCGTACTACTACATGATCACCGCCGTGGGCGGCACGGCGGGCCCGCCGACCGGCCACATGGTCATCGTCGCCCGCGCCAAGTCGCTGGTGGGCCCTTGGGAGGACCATCCGCGCAACCCCCTCGTCCGCACCGTCGACAACAGCGAAAAGTGGTGGTCGCGCGGCCACGCCACCCTAGTCGAGGGGCCGGGCGGCGACTGGTGGACCGTCTATCACGGCTACGAGAACGGCTATTACACCCTGGGCCGTCAGACCCTGCTGGCGCCCGTCACCTGGACCGCCGACGGCTGGTTCGACGTTGGCGGCGGCGATCTCAGCCAGCCGATCCCGAAGCCGAAGGGCGGCAAGCCCGGCCCGCACGGCATGGCGCTGTCGGACGACTTCACCACCGACAAGTACGGCGCGCAGTGGAACTTCTTCGACCCGCGCCCCGACGAGCAGCAGCGTCTCACCCGCGCCGGCGGCGTCCTGGCCCTGAAAGGCGCGGGCGAGGCGCCGTCCAGCGGGGCGCCGCTGATCTTCGTCAATGGCGACCAGGCCTATGAGATCGAGTGCGAGATCGAGGTCGATCCCGAGACCCGCGCGGGCCTGATCCTGTTCTACGATCGCCAGCTCTATTGCGGCCTGGGCTTCGATGCGAAGGCCTTCGTCACCCATCAGTACGGCATCGAGCGCGGTCGCCCGGCCAATCCGCACGGGGCGCGGATGCTGATGCGCTTACGAAATACGCGCCACATCGTCGCCTTCCACACCAGCGGCGACGGCGGCCAGACCTGGAAGCGCTTCGACCGCGGCATGGAGGTCAGCGGCTACCACCACAACGTCCGCGGCGGCTTTCTCATGTTGAAGCCGGGGATCTACGCCGCGGGCAAGGGCTCGGCGCGGTTCCGGGGGTTCAAGTACCGGGCGTTGGATTGAGCTGCGACGAGACACTCAAAATCCGTGTCATCCCGGAAGCCTCGAAGAGGCTATCCGGGACCCAGGGGCCGGCGCATTGCGGTTGCCCCTGGGTCCCGGCTCTCCGCTACGCTGCGGCCGGGATGACACGGGAATTTTGGCCTAATGCCTCCCTACCCCCGATACGCCTCCAAGGCCGCCCGCAGCACATA
The DNA here is from genome assembly GCF_031454995.1 of Caulobacter segnis. GTDB lineage: Bacteria > Pseudomonadota > Alphaproteobacteria > Caulobacterales > Caulobacteraceae > Caulobacter > Caulobacter segnis_E. The sequence continues at coordinate 473,633 of NZ_JAVDRV010000001.1, forward strand.
CAGCAGCCGCTCGCGGTCGGCGTCGTCGGGGGCGGCCTTCAGCGCCTCGCCGAGCGCCAGCTGGAAGGCGGCGCGCTGGTTGTGCCAGTCGAGCGAACCGGGCGCCCGCGGCGGCAGGCGGGGCGGCGCCTGATCGGCCAGGGTCGCCGGGCCCGCGCCCACCAGGAAGGTCTCGTCCAGCGCCGGGACCAGCAGGCGATCCTCGGGAAAGCCCGCCTCGGCCAGCCGGCGCTTGAGGCCCTGGGCGGCGTTGGGCTCGCCGTGGGCGATGAACACCGAGCCCGCCACGGGCCCGCGCGCCTTGGCCCAGGCCACCAGGCCGCTGGCGTCGGCGTGGCCGGAATAGGCGTCCAGCTGCCGGATCCGGGCCCGCACCCGCACCTCGTCGCCCCGTATCGAGACGCGCGGCGCGCCCTCGGCCAACAGGCGCCCCAGCGTGCCGGTGGCCTGGTAGCCGCACAGCAGCACCGTCGCCTCCTTGCGCCACAGCAGGCGCTTGAGGTGCTTGCGCACGCGGCCCGCGTCGCACATGCCGCTGGCGGCGAGGATGATGTGCCAGCCATCAAGGCGATCCAGGCCGTCGCTCTCGGCCGGCGAACTCAGGAACCGCAGGTGATCCGAGGGCCTCAGCGCCTCGAATGGATTGGACTGGACGCCCGGGCGCCAGCCGCGCGCCTGGAACACCTTGGTCGCCTCGATGGCCAGCGGCGAGTCCAGGAAGATGTCGCCCCGGGGGACCTCGCCGGAGTCCATCAGGTCCAACAGGTCGACCAGCAGCTCCTGGCTGCGCTCGACCGCGAAGGCCGGGATCAGCAGCGGGCCGCCGGCCTCGCGCGCGGCGCGGACCTCTTCGGCCAATTGCTGGCGACGCGAGGCGCTGTCGAAGCCGGTGCGCTCGCGGTCGCCATAGGTCGACTCGATGATCAGGTGGTCGACGCCGACCGGCGCGTCCGGATCGTCGACGAACGGGCTGCCGCCGGGACCCAGATCGCCGGAGAACAACAGGGTCTTGGTCTTGCCGGGCGGGCCCACCTCGACCGCGATCGAGGCCGCGCCCAGCATGTGGCCGGCGGGCCACCAGGTGGCGGTGATCCCTTCGGCGATCGTGACCGGCTCGCCCAGCTTGACCTTGTGGAACTGGGCGGCGACCGCCTTGCCGTCCTCGGCGGTGTAGATTGGCTGGACCGGCGGGATCCCGCGCCGCTGGTTGCGGCGATTGAGGCTCTCGACCTCGTTCTCCTGGATGCCGCCCGCGTCGACCAGCATGACGGCCGCCAGATCGCGGGTCGCCGCCGTGGCGTGGATCGGCCCCTCGAAACCGGCCAGCATCAGCTTGGGCAAGAGGCCCGAATGGTCGATGTGCGCGTGGGTCAGCAGGACCGCGTCGACCTTGCCCACATCGAACGGAAACGGCTGATAGTTCAGCGCCTTCAACGTCTTGGAGCCCTGGAACATGCCGCAGTCGATCAGCACCGTGGCGTGCTCGGTGACGAGGCGGGCGCAGAAGCCGGTGACGCAGCCTGCGGCGCCGTGGAAGGTCAAGGTTGGGGTCATCGCCACGCCATCATTAGGGAAACCTTGGCGAGCATGGCCGCTCCGGACGCCGTCTCGCCCTGATCCAGGTCAACCCCGCGAGCGGATTGCGTCATAGTCTGCCCCTCGACGCAAACCTTGAGTCTTTCCCGTGACCGAAGTCCCCCTGCCGACCGACGCCCCCGACAACCACGCGCAACTGACCTCGCCGTCCTACCGGCTGGCCGCGCTGGACCAGGACTTCCTGCTGGGCGACTCGATGCGCGGCGTGCGGTTCCTGCTAGAGTTCGCCAAGGCCGACGAGGCCTTGCGCCGCTGGGGCGTGCGCTCGACCGTGGTGGTGTTCGGCAGCGCGCGGATCCGCCAGGACGGGCCGCCAGAACAGGCGCGCTGGTACGAGGAGGCCCGGCGCTTTGGCCGCATCGTCTCCGAGCGTGGCGGGGCCAAGCTGGTCAACGGCGACCACGTTCGCGACAACGTCATCGCCACCGGCGGCGGTCCCGGCGCGATGGAGGCCGCCAATCGCGGGGCCTACGAGGCCGGCGCCCCGACCATCGGCTTCAACATCACCCTGCCGCGCGAGCAGACGCCCAATCCGTACTGCACGCCGGACCTGACGTTCCGCTTCCACTACTTCGCCATGCGCAAGATGCACCTGGCGATGCGTGCCAACGCCCTGGTGGTGTTCCCCGGCGGCTTTGGCACCTTCGACGAGCTGTTCGAGATCCTGACCCTGCGCCAGACCGACAAGGCCCCGCCGATCCCGATCGTGCTGTTCGACGAAGCCTATTGGCGCTCGATCATCAACTTCGAGGCCCTGGTCGAGCACGGCATGATCGCCAAGGAAGACCTTGATTTGCTGCACTTCGCCGACGACGCCGAGGAGGCCTGGGCCGAGTTGGTCAAGTGCGGCCTGAAGCTGCCCGAAGGAGACGCCTAGGCCGCCCCCCCTAGGGACGGGCCGCGGACCTCAGCACAGCAGGTAACGCACCGTGGAGCGCAGCACCTGGCTCAAGGCCTGGCGGTCCAGATCGGGGTGGTTGACGCCGCGCATCAGCAGGCCGTCGAAGATCAGGCCGATCGCCTCGCAGCGCGCCTGGAACTCGGCTTCGCTCCATTCGGGCTTGCGGCTGCGCTCCATCAGCGACCTGGCCATCTGCCGCTCCTGGTCGTCGGCCGAGCGCACGATGGCGGCGACCTTGGGGTTGCGCGCGGCCTCGGCGATGACTTCCAGCGCCAAGGCGGCCCGGCCGGGCTCGAAGCACTTGTCGATGCTCTCGGGCAGGTGTTCGTCGATCGCGTCCGCCAAGGTGCCTGGCTGGCTTTCGAGTTCGGCGAACTTGTCGCGCATCTCGGCCAGGTCCTGCTCGACGATGGCGGCGATAATCGCCTCCTTGTTCTCGAAGTAGCGATAGATCTGGCCCACGCTCAGGCCCGCCGCCTTGGCGATGTCCGCCATGCTGGCGCCATGGAAGCCGGACTGGCGCACGCGCTCGCAGGCGGCGTCCAGGATCTGCTGGCGGCGCGATTCCGGCGACGGTCGGCCCGCGTGGGCGTCATCAACCATTGAACTTCCTAGGCGACATTACATTTCCGTTAGGGCAGCTTCAGCGGCGGGCTTGAAGGTTGACATGCGATAGTCGCGCTCCTATGTCCAGCCCGCTTGAGAATGAACGTTCATTCTCAGATTGTTCATCATGCCGGGCTAGTCAAGAGCAATAGCTCGCTAGCCCATCGCATCCGGGGTCACATATGCACTTTCAACGCACCGCCGCCTCGACGGCCGTGGGACTTGCCGCCATCGCTCTCACCCTCGCCGCCTGCGGCCAAAAGGGCGGCGCGTCCGGCATGGGCATGGGCGGTCCGACGGAGGTGGGCTACATCGTGGTTCAGACCCAGTCGGTGGGCCTGAGCACCGAGCTCTCCGGCCGCACGTCGGCCTTCCTCGTCTCGGAAGTCCGTCCGCAGGTGGGCGGCGTGATCAAGGCGCGCCTGTTCGAGGAGGGCGCGATCGTCCGCGCCGGCCAATCGCTCTACCAGATCGATCCGGCCACCTACCAGGCGACCTACAACAGCGCCGCGGCCTCCCTGGCCCAGGCCCAGGCCCAAGCCCTGGCGGCCAAGCTGAAGGCCGACCGCTACAAGGCGCTGGTCGAGGGCGGCGCGGTGTCCAGGCAGGACAATGACGACGCCCAGGCCGCCGCCGCCCAGACGGCCGCGGCCGTGGCGGTGCAGAAGGCGGCGCTGGAAACCGCCCGCATCAATCTGAACTACACCAAGGTCGCCGCGCCGATCACCGGCCGCATCGGCAAGAGCGCCGTGACCCCCGGCGCCCTGGTCACCGCCAGCCAGGCCACGCCGCTGGCCACGGTCCAGGACCTGTCGAAGGTCTATGTCGACCTGACCCAGACCTCGGCCGAGCTCCTGAAGCTCAAGCAGCAGTTCGCCAGCGGCAAGCTGGGCCGCACGAACTCGGCCACCGTCAGCCTGAAGCTGGAGGACGGCTCGACCTATCCGACCCCGGGCACGCTGGAATTCTCGGACATCACCGTCGACGCGGGCACCGGCTCGGTCACGCTGCGCGCCGTGTTCCCCAACCCGAACGGCGTGCTGCTGCCGGGCATGTATGTCCGCGCCAGCCTGACGCAGGGCGTGGCCCCGAGTGGGATCCTGGTCCCGCAGACGGCGATCAGCCGCGACCCCAAGGGCGGCGCCACGGTGATGCTGGTCGGGGCCAAGGGCCCCGAGCCGCGCCCGGTCGCCCTGGGCCAGACGGTCGGCGACAAGTGGCTGGTCACCAGCGGTCTCCAGCCGGGCGACAAGGTCATCGTCGAAGGCCTGCAAAAGGTGCGCCCCGGCGCGCCGATCAAGGCGGTCCCCGCCGGCGCGGCCCCCGCCGCCGCTCAAGCCCAGCGCTAAGGCCAGGTTCAGATGCTTTCCCGCTTCTTCATCGACAGGCCCATCTTCGCGTGGGTCATCGCCATCGTGATCATGCTGGCCGGGGCGCTCGCCATCCGGACCCTGCCGATCGCGCAGTATCCTGAAATCGCCCTGCCGCAGGTGTCGATCTCGGCCAACTATCCCGGCGCCTCGGCCAAGACCGTCGAGGACAGCGTCACCCAGGTCATCGAGCAGAAGATGAAGGGCCTGGACGGCCTGGATTACATGTCGTCGACCAGCGACAGCTCGGGCTCGGCCACGGTCACCCTGACCTTCAAGGCCGGCACCGACATCGACATCGCCCAGGTGCAGGTCCAGAACAAGCTGCAGACCGCCACCGCCCTGCTGCCGCAGGAAGTGCAGCAGCAAGGCCTGACGGTCGCCAAGTCGGCGCGGAACTTCATGATGGTCGTGGGTCTCTTCTCGGAGAACCCCAAGACCACCAACACCGACCTGGCCGACTATCTGGCCTCGAACATTCAGGACCCCCTGAGCCGCGTGGACGGCGTCGGCGACATCCAGCTGTTCGGCGCTCAGTACGCCATGCGCATCTGGCTGGATCCGCAGAAGCTGGCCAGCTTCAACCTGACCCCGGCCGACGTGTCGGCGGCGATCAAGGCCCAGAACGCCCAGGTCTCGGCCGGTCAGCTGGGCGGCGCGCCCAACCTGCCGGGCACCGGGCTGAACGCCACGATCACGGCCCAGTCGCGCCTGCAGACGCCGGACCAGTTCCGCCAGATCATCGTCAAGAACAGCACCGGCGGCGCCACCGTGCGTCTGTCCGACGTCGCTCGCGTCGAGCTCGGCGCGGAGAACTACGGCTCGGTCGCCAAGTTCAACGGCAAGCCCGCCGCGGGTCTCGCCATCCGTCTGGCGCCCGGCGCCAACGCGCTGGACACCGCCGCGGCCGTCAAGTCGCGGATGGCCCAGCTCGAGAAGAACTTCCCGGCCAGCTACAAGTACGTCGTTCCCTATGACTCGACGCCGTTCGTGGAGCTGTCGATCCACGAGGTGGTCAAGACGCTGATCGAGGCCATCATCCTCGTCTTCATCGTCATGTTCCTGTTCCTGCAGAACTGGCGCGCGACCCTGATCCCGACCATCGCCGTCCCGGTCGTGCTTCTGGGCACGTTCGGGGTGCTGGCCGCCTTCGGCTACTCGATCAACACCCTGACCATGTTCGGCCTGGTGCTGGCCATCGGCCTGCTGGTCGACGACGCCATCGTCGTGGTCGAGAACGTCGAGCGCGTGATGAGCGAGGAGGGGCTCTCGCCCAAGGAAGCCACCCGCAAGTCGATGAACGAGATCACCGGCGCCCTGATCGGCATCGCCCTGGTGCTGGCCGCGGTGTTCGTGCCGATGGCCTTCTTCGGCGGCTCGCAGGGCGTGATCTATCGCCAGTTCTCGATCACGATCGTCTCGGCCATGGGCCTGTCGGTCCTCGTGGCCCTGGTGCTGACCCCCGCCCTCTGCGCGACCATGCTCAAGCCGGTCGAGGCCGGCCACAAGGAGCACCAGAAGGGCTTCTTCGGCTGGTTCAACCGCAGCTTCAACGACATGTCCTCGCGCTACCAGGGCTCCGTCCGCGGCATCCTGGGCAAGAGCGGCCGGTGGATGGCGGTGTACGCCGCGATCATCGTGGCCATGGGCCTGCTGTTCGTTCGCCTGCCCAGCGCCTTCCTGCCGGAAGAGGACCAGGGGATCATGATCACCCTCGTCCAGCTGCCCGCCGGCGCCACCGAGCAGAAGACGCAAGCCGTCCTGAGCCAGGTTCGCGACCACTTCCTGAAGGACGAGAAGGACGCCGTGCAGTCGGTGTTCACCGTCTCGGGCTTCAGCTTCAGCGGCGCGGGTCAGAACGCCGGTCTCGCCTTCGTTCGCCTGAAGGACTTCGAGCACCGCAAGGCCGCCCAGCTGAAGGCGCAAGCCGTCGCGGGCCGCGCCATGGGCGCCTTCAGCCAGATCCGCGACGCCATGGTGTTCGCCGTTATCCCGCCGTCGGTTCCGGAACTGGGCACCTCGTCGGGCTTCGACTTCCAGCTGCAGGACATCGCCGGCGTCGGCCACGACACCCTGATGCAGGCCCGGAACATGATGCTGGGCATGGCGTCGCAAGACCCGAACCTGGTCGGCGTGCGTCCCAACGGCCAGGACGACACCCCGCAACTGAAGATCGAGGTCGACCAGGCCAAGGCCGGCGCCATGGGCCTGACCACCGCCGACATCAACAGCGCGCTCAGCGCCGCCTGGGGCGGGTCGTACGTCAACGACTTCATCGATCGCGGCCGGGTCAAGAAGGTCTACATCCAGGCCGACGCGCCCTACCGCATGACCCCCGAGGACCTGAACCGGTGGTACGTGCGGAACGACCAGGGCCAGATGGTGCCGTTCCCCGCTTTCGCCACGGCCAGCTGGACCTACGGCTCGCCGCGCCTGGAGCGCTATAACGGCCTCCCGTCGATGAACATCCAGGGCTCGCCCGCGCCGGGCAAGAGCTCGGGCGACGCGATCGCGGCGATGGAAAAACTGGCGGCCAAGCTGCCGCCGGGCGTCAGCTTCGAATGGACCGGCCTGTCGGCTCAGGAGCTGGAATCCGGTAACCAGGCTCCGGCCCTGTACGCGATCTCGATCCTGGTCGTGTTCCTGCTGCTGGCGGCCCTCTACGAGAGCTGGTCGATCCCGCTGGCCGTCATCATGGTGATCCCGCTGGGCATCGTCGGCGCCCTGCTGGCCACCTTCGTGCGCGGCCTCAGCAACGACATCTACTTCCAGGTCGGCCTGCTGACGACCATGGGCCTGGCGTCCAAGAACGCCATCCTGATCGTCGAGTTCGCCAAGGACCTCTACGAGAAGGGCATGAGCCTGATCGACGCGACGCTGGAGGCCGTGCGCCTGCGCCTTCGCCCGATCATCATGACCTCGCTGGCCTTCGTGTTCGGCGTGCTGCCGCTGGCGATCTCGAACGGGGCCGGCTCCGGCGCCCAGCACGCGATCGGCACCGGCGTCATCGGCGGCATGATCTCGGCCACCCTGCTGGCGATCTTCTTCGTCCCGCTGTTCTTCGTGGTGGTCGAGAAGCTCTTCAAACCCAAGCACAAAGGCCACGACAAGCCTGTCGCCGAACACGGCGGCGAGGTCTCGTCGACGGAGGCCCACTGATCATGCTTCGTAATCTCTCCCTGATCCTGTTGGCCTCGACCGCGGTCGGCGCCTGCACCCTGGCGCCCAAATACGAGCGCCCGGCCCCGCCGATCGCCCAGACCTGGTCCACGCCGACCGCCGAGCCCACGGGCCAGGTCACGGCCGCCGACCTCGACTGGCGCCAGGTGCTGGTCGACGCCCGCCTGCAAGGCGTGGTCGACCTGGCCCTCAAGCAGAACCGCGACCTGCGCGTGGCGGTTCTGAACATCGAGCGCGCCCGCGCCCAGTACGGCGTCCAGCGCTCGGCCCTGTTCCCGACGATCAATGGCGTGCTCAGCGAGCAGCGCAGCCGCACGCCGCCCTCGACCTCGCAGACCGGCCAGGCGCTGGACGTCGAGGCCTATAGCGCCACGATCGGCTTCACGGCCTACGAACTGGACCTGTTCGGCCGCGTGCGCAGCCTGAACGCGTCAGCCCTGCAGAGCTTCTTCGCCGAGCAGGAAAACGCCCGCGCGGTGCGCGTCAGCCTGATCGCCGAGACCGCCAACGCCTGGCTGACCCTGGCCGCCGACCAGGATCGGCTGGCCCTGGCCAAGGACACCCTGGCGACCCGCGAGGAGTCGCTGGCCCTGATCCAGCGTCAGGTCGACGGCGGCGTCGGCTCGCTGCTGGACCTGCGCAACGCCCAGACCCTGACCGAGACCGCGCGCTCGGACGTCGCGACCTACACCGCCCAAGTGGCCCAGGACCGCAACGCCCTGGTGCTGCTGGCCGGCGGCGAGATTCCCGCCGACCTGCTGCCGCGAGGCGTCTCCGGGGGCGATCTGGCCTCGGCCAACATCCTGGCCGACCTGCCGGCCGGCGTGCCCTCGGACGTGCTGGTCCGCCGTCCCGACGTCCTGGCCGCCGAGCACCAGCTCGAAGGCGCCAACGCTAATATCGGCGCGGCCCGCGCGGCCTTCCTGCCGCGTATCGCCCTCACGGGCTCGACCGGCGCGGCCAGCGGCGACCTGGACGGCCTGTTCAAGAACGGCACGGGGGCGTGGAGCTTCACGCCGTCGATCAGCCTGCCGATCTTCGCCGGCGGGGCGAACGTCGCGAACCTGAACAGCGCCAAGGCCAGCCGCGACATCGCCGTGGCGACCTACGAGAAGACGGTGCAGACGGCCTTCCGCGAGGTGTCCGACGCCCTGTCGGTGCGCCAGACGGTGACCAATCGCGTTAACGCCCAGGAGCGCCTGGTGGCCGCGGCCGCCGACACCCAGCGGCTAACGCGGCAGCGCCGTGAGGCGGGCCTTGATAACGCCCTGACTCTGCTGGACGCCCAGCGCACGCTCTATTCGGCCCAGCAAGGCCTGATCACGGCGCGCCTGGACCGGGCCGCCAACCTAGTCACCCTCTACAAGACGCTCGGTGGCGGCGCCCCGGCCCGCTAGACGTCAAACCCCTTCCCCGGCCTCGGCCGGGGAAGTTCGCCGGCCATCATCCCCCCCCCCCCGGTGGTCGCGAACGGAGGGGGCGCGCTCCTCTCCCCCATTCCGGGAGCCGCCCCTTCCCCCCCCTTCTCTCGGCTCTGGCCGCCCCAACCCGATCCGGGGACGGGGTAAGTCGTGTATTACTGTTCGGTAATCCTTTTAGGTAAACGTTTGCACGTTAACGGTGTTTCCGCGCGCGCAGAAGCCAAGGCCGGAAGAGGATACCCATGACGACCAGAGCGAAGAACGATCAGACCACGAAACAAGCCGCCCAAGTGGCCGGCATCGTGCTCGCCAGCCTGCTAGCCCTCACCGCGGTCGTTTCCGCCGTGGTCGCGCCGACCGATCTGTCCGGCCGCCCGCTCTCCAGTCACACGCTCGACCACTAGAAGGCTCAGAGCGGCAACTGCACCGTGCTCTTGACCTCCTCGAGCACGGCGTAGGTGCGGGTCTCCCGCACCCCCGGCATCTTGACCAGGATGTCGCCCAGGAAGCCGCGATAGGCGTCCATGTCCTTCACGCGAGCCTTGATCAGATAGTCGAAGCCGCCGGCCACCATGTGGCACTCCAGCACCTCCGGGGCGCGCCGCACGGCGGCGGCGAAGTCCTCGAAGGTCTCGCCCGTGGTCCGCTCCAGCACCACCTCGACGAAGATCAGCAGCGCCCGGTCGACCTTGGCCGGGTCCAGCAGCGCCGCGTAACCGGTGATGTAACCGCGCTCCTTCAACCGCCGGACGCGGTCGAACGTCGCCGCCGGCGACAGATTGCAGCGCTTGGCCAGCTCGGCGTTGGTGATGCGGCCGTCGGCCTGCAAAACCTTGAGTAGTCGGCGATCGGTGTCATCCAGAGAGGAACTGGCCATAGTGATTTTCCGCCGAAGAAGCTTCGAAAAATAGCGCTCACAAACGGAGCACCTTCGACAAGCTTAGCGTTACACCCCCGATCGTTCCAGCCCACCCGCGCCACCCCCTCCTCCTCAGGGCGTCGGTGGGACGGCTTTGCCGTTCGGAACGTCGCGACGCTCGCCCCTCTCCCCCTAACCGGGCGTCGCGCTAGAGAGGAAGGGACGCAACCGTCTCCCCGACTGGCGTCCCTTCCTCCCTCCCCACTTCCAGAGCATTGTCGCTTCACGCCGCCCGCGTTCGCTGGAGCGGACGATCATTTTTGGCGCTCTAGCCGAAGCCCTATCGGCCTGGGCGATCAACAAACGAAGCACCTTTGGCGCAAGTCGCGTTAGACCGACGATATTCTAAATTCAGGGAACGCCATGTCCGCGATGAACTGGGATAGCCTCGACGACGGCAAGTATCGTGACGAAGCCGCCGTGATCGCCGACCTGCTGGCCTCGACGCCGCTCTCCAGCGAGGACCGCGCCGCCGTCCGCGCCGAGGCCGAAGCGCTCGTGCGCGGCGCCCGCCGCAGCGTCCGCAAGCAGGGCGTGGTCGAAAGCTTCCTGCAGGAGTTCAGCCTGGGCACCCGCGAGGGCCTGGCCCTGATGTGCCTGGCCGAGGCGCTGCTGCGCACGCCCGACGACGACACCCGCGACAAGCTGATCGCCGAGAAGATCGGTTCGGCCGACTGGGCCAGCCACCTGGGCGGCTCCGACAGCCTGTTCGTCAACGCCTCGACCTGGGGCCTGATGCTGACCGGCAAGATCGTCGAGCCCGACGACGAGGCCCGCAACGACATGCCCGGCTTCATCAAGAAGCTGGCCGGCCGCCTCGGCGAGCCGGTGATCCGCGCCGCGGTCGGCCAGGCCATCCGCATCATGGGCGAGCAATTCGTCCTGGGTCGCACGATCGAGGCCGCCATCAAGCGCGCCGCGAACGAGGACACCATGTGCTCGTTCGACATGCTGGGCGAAGGCGCCCGCACCGCCGCCGACGCCGAACGCTACGAAAAGGCCTATGCCGACGCGATCACCACCGTCGGCAAGCTGTCGAACGGCGCCGGCCCCGAGAAGGGCCACGGCGTCTCGGTCAAGCTGTCGGCCCTGTGCCCGCGTTACGAGGCCACCCACGAGGACCGCGTGTGGGAGGAGCTCTATCCGCGCACCCTGCGCCTGGCCGTGATCGCCGCGCGCTACAACATCAACTTCACGATCGACGCCGAGGAGGCCGATCGCCTGGCCCTGTCGCTGAAGCTGCTGGACAAGCTGTGCCGCGAGCCGGAACTCGCCGGCTGGACCGGCCTCGGCCTCGCCGTCCAGGCCTACCAGAAGCGCTGCGGCGAGGTGATCGCCCGTCTGCGCGCCCTTTCCGAGGAGACCGACCGCCGCCTGATGGTGCGCCTGGTCAAGGGCGCCTACTGGGACAGCGAGATCAAGCGCGCCCAGGTCGCCGGCCGCCCGGACTATCCGGTGTATACGACCAAGCCGGCCACGGACCTGTCGTACCTGGTCAACGCCAAGGCGCTGATCGACGCCGCGCCGGGGCTCTACGCCCAGTTCGCCACCCACAACGCCCACACCCTGGCCGCCGTGGTCCGCATGGCCAAGAACGCCGGCGTCCGCATCGAGCACCAGCGCCTGCACGGCATGGGCGAGGCTCTGTATAAGGCCGCCGACGACCTCTATGACGGCGTCACCCTGCGGGCCTACGCGCCCGTCGGCGGTCACGAGGACCTGCTGCCCTACCTGGTCCGCCGCCTGCTGGAGAACGGCGCCAACACCAGCTTCGTCCACGCCCTGCTGGACGAGCGGGTGCCGGTCGAGAAGGTCGTCACCGACCCGATCGACACGGTCGAGGCCCACCCCGACCGCCACGCCAAGATCCCGACGCCGATCGAGGTCTATGGCCCGCGCCGTCAAAACAGCGCCGGCCTTGATCTGTCCGTGAAGGCTGATCGCGAACGCCTGGCCGCGGCCGTTACGACGATCGACACCGAGACCCTGTCGGCTGGTCCGCTGGTCGGCGGCAAGCTGGCCGTTGGCACGCCGCCCCTGCCGGTGGTCGCCCCCGCCGACGACAACCGCGTGGTCGGCGCGGTGTCCGAAGCCCAGCTGCCGCAGATCGACGAGGCCTTCCGCCTGGCCCGCGCCGCGCAACCGGCCTGGGATCGCGCCGGCGGCGCCGCTCGCGCCCAGGTGCTGCGCGCCATGGCCGACGCTCTTGAGACCAACATCGAGCGCCTGATCGCCATCCTGGCCCGCGAGGCCGGCAAGACGCTCAGCGACGGGATCGCCGAGGTCCGCGAGGCCGTGGACTTCTGCCGCTACTACGCCGTGCTGGCCGAAGACCAATTCGGCGCCGGCGAGATCCTCAAGGGCCCGGTCGGCGAGACCAACAGCCTGCGCCTGGCCGGGCGCGGCGTCTTCGTCTGCATCAGCCCGTGGAACTTCCCGCTGGCCATCTTCACCGGCCAGATCGCGGCCGCCCTGGCCGCCGGCAACGCCGTCCTGGCCAAGCCCGCCGAGCAGACCCCACTGATCGCCTACGAGGCCGTGAAGCTCTATCACGCCGCGGGCCTCGACCCGCGCCTGCTGGCCCTGCTGCCGGGGCGCGGCGAGACCGTCGGCGCGGCGCTGGTCGCGCACGAGGGCCTCGACGGCGTCGCCTTCACCGGCGGCACCGACACGGCCTGGCGGATCAACCAGACCCTCGCTCAGCGCCAGGGCCCGATCGTCCCGTTCATCGCCGAGACCGGCGGCCTCAACGGCATGTTCGTCGACACCACCGCCCAGCGCGAGCAAGTGATCGACGACGTCATCGTCAGCGCCTTCGGCTCGGCCGGCCAGCGCTGCTCGGCGCTGCGCCTGCTGTTCCTGCCGTACGACACCGCCGACCACATCGTCGAAGGCCTGAAGGGCGCGATGGACGCCCTGGTCCTGGGCGATCCGGCCCTGGCCATCACCGATGTCGGCCCGGTCATCGACACCGAGGCCAAGACCGCTCTCGACAAGCACCTGGAGCGCCTGAAGCGCGAGGCCAAGGTGCTGCACGCCCTGGCCGCCCCCGCCGGCGGGACCTTCTTCGCGCCGGTCCTGGCCGAGATCCCCGCCGCCGACTTCCTGGAGCGCGAGGTGTTCGGTCCCGTGCTGCACGTCGTCCGCTACAAGCCCGAGGACCTGGAGCAGGTCGCCGGCGCCCTGGCGGCCCGTCGCTACGGCCTGACGCTGGGGATCCATTCGCGGATCGAGAGCTTCGCGGCCGACGTCCAGCGCCTGGTCCCCGCCGGCAACGCCTACGTCAACCGCTCGATGACCGGCGCGGTCGTCGGCGTCCAGCCGTTCGGCGGCGAGGGCCTGTCGGGCACCGGCCCCAAGGCCGGCGGCCCGCACGCCCTGCTGCGCTTCGCCGTGGAGCGGGCGCTCAGCGTCAACATCACCGCCCAGGGCGGCGACCCGGCGCTGCTGAACCTGTAAGACCACGGGCCAACTTCACAACCGTCGCGCGCGGGGCCTAAGCTTTCCGAAAACAGCCGGAGAGCTTCGACAATGGCCCTGTCGCGACGCGACCTCTTCCTCGCCGCCGCCCTGCCCCTGCTCGGCGCGGCGGCGAGGCCCGCCAAGGGCTTCGTCGCCGTCGAGAAGGGCCGCCTGTTCCTCGACCGCAAGCCCTACCGCTTCGCCGGCGCGAACCTCTGGTACGGCGCCTGGCTGGGCGCGCCGGCCGCCTTTGGCGACGTCCCGCGCCTGAAACGCGAGCTGGATCGGCTGAAGGCCCTGGGCGTCACCAACCTGCGGGTGCTGGGCGCGGGCGAGCGCTCGCTAGCCAAGGCCGCCGTCTCGCCGACCTTCCAGGAAGAGCCCGGCGTCTATCGCCAGGACCTGCTGAAGGGCCTGGACGTCCTACTGGCCGAGATGGCCAGGCGGGACATGAAGGCGGTCGTCTACGTCAACAATTTCTGGGACTGGTCGGGCGGGATGCCGGCCTATCTGAACTGGGTCGGGAACGGTCCCTGGTTCCAGCAGGGCGACCCCGCTCATCCGTGGCCGGAATATCCCGACTACGCGGCGCGGTTCTACGGCGACGCCAAGGCCAACGCGCTGTTCCTAGGCTATCTGCGCGGGCTGGTCGGCCGGGTGAACACCGTCACCGGCAAGCCCTATCGCGACGATCCGACGATCATGGCCTGGCAGTTGGCCAACGAGCCTCGCCCGGGCGGAACTCAGGCCTTCGGCGAGCGCGACATGGCCGTCTTCCAGCAGTGGGTCCGCGACACCTCCAAACTGATCAAGACGCTCGATCCGCGCCACCTGGTCTGCACCGGTAGCGAGGGCCTGAAGGGCTGCCTGGAGAGCGAGGCCTGCGTGCTCGACGCCCACCGGCCCGACACCATCGACTACGTCACCGCCCACGTCTGGCCCAACAACTGGGGCTGGATCGATCCCAAGAACCAGCCGGCGACCTATGAAGCCGGCGAGGCGCGCTGCCGCGACTATGTCGCCCGCCACATCGCCATCGCCCGCCAGCTGGGCAAGCCGCTGGTCATCGAGGAGTTCGGCCTGATCCGCGAGGCCCGCGCTTTCGCCCCCGGCTCGGCCACGGCCGACAAGGACCGCTTCTACCGGACGATCCACGGCCTGGCGCTGGCCGACATGAAGGCCGGCGGGCCGACGGCCGGGACCAACTTCTGGGCCTGGAACGGCGAAGGTCGCGCCCAGCATCCCGACGCCTGGTTCGCGGCCGGCGACAAGAGCTTCGTCGGCGATCCGCCGCAGGAGGAGCAAGGCCTCTACGGCGTCTTCGACACCGACGCCTCGACGCTGGCGGCGATCGCCGAGCACGCGGCGGCGGTGAAGGCGCTGGGGTGACAATAGGGATTGCCACCGGTGTCATCCATGCTACCGCTGGCATGAAGCTCGCTAGAAGCCGCCGGAGGAAGCCATGGAAACCACCCGCCGCACCCTGATCACCGGGGCCGCCGCCCTGGCCGCCTATACCGCCCTGCCCAGCGCTGGCTTCACGGCGGAGAGGCGCTCGCCGGTGGTCAAGACCACCAACGGCAAGGTGCGCGGCTATGTCGACGGCGAGGTCAGCGTCTTAAAGGGCCTGCGCTATGGCGCCGACACCGGCGGGGCGCGGCGCTTCATGCCGCCGGTCAAGCCCGAGCCCTGGACCGACGTGAAGGACGCCCTCGCCTACGGCCCGGCCTCGATGCAGACCGGCAAGGGCGAGGAAGGCGAGACGCTCTCGGAAGACTGCCTGTTCCTGAACGTCTGGACGCCCGCCAAGCCAGGCAAGAACGGCCTGGCCGACGGGGCCAAGCGGCCGGTGATGGTCTATATCCATGGCGGCGCCTACAACGGCGGTTCGGGCGCCAGCCCCTGGTACGAGGGGACCAAGTTGGCCAAGCGCGGCGACGTGGTGGTGGTGACGGTGAACCACCGCCTCAACGCCTTCGGCTATCTCTATCTGGCCCGCCTGTTCAACGACCCCAGCGTCGCTGACAGCGGCAACGCCGGCCAACTGGACTTGGTGCTGGCGTTGCGATGGGTGCGGGACAACATCGCCGCCTTCGGGGGCGATCCGGACCGGGTGATGCTGTTTGGCCAATCGGGCGGCGGGGCCAAGATCGCCACCCTGATGGGGATGCCGGCGGCCAAGGGCCTATTCCACCGCGCCGCCACCATGAGCGGTCAGCAGGTCACCGTCGGCGGCCCGTTCAACGCCACCCGGCGCGCCAAGGCCTTCCTGGACAAGCTGGGCGTGAAGGATCTCGCCGCCCTGCGCGCCCTGCCCGCCCAGGACATGCTGGCCGGCCTGAAGGCCATCGACCCGATCGCCGCCTCGGGCGGGGTCTATATGGGTCCGGTGCTGGACGAGCGGAGCCTGACCCGCCACCCGTTCTTCCCCGACGCCACGCCGCTTGGCCTGTCGGTCCCGATGATGTGCGGCAACACCCATGACGAGACCAAGGGCTTCATCGGCTTGGACGCCAACGCCTTCCCCCGGACCTGGGACGAGGTGATCGCCCGACTGCCGAGCCAGTTCAACGCTCGGATCGACATTGATCCCGAGACGGTGGTGGCCTTCTACCGCCAGACCTATCCAAGCTATTCGCCGGCCGACGTCTATTTCGCCGCCTCGACCGCCGGGCGCTCGTGGAAGGCCGCGATTATCCAGGCCGAGGAGCGGGCCCGCGCCGGCGCGCCGGCCTATGTCTATCAGGTGGACTGGAAGTCGCCGATCCAGGGCGGGATCTTCGGCGCGCCGCACGCGATCGACATCGGCCTGGTGTTCGGCACGCTGGACGCCAAGGGCTCGATCGTCGGGACGGGACCGGAGTCGGTCGCCATGTCGAACACGATGAGCGACGCCTTCATCGCCTTCGCCCGCGGCGGCGATCCAAACGGTGGAAGCTTGCCGCGCTGGGAGCCCTACAGCCTGCCCCGTCGTCAGACGATGGTGTTCGACAATGTCTCGCGCATGGAGGACGACCCGCGCGGAGCCGAGCGTGAATTCTTCAACCGCGTGCCGTTCACTCAGTTCGGGACCTGAGCTCGTAGGGCTCCGACGGCGGAAGGTGCTGAACCAGGATCCGAGCCGTCAGCTCGGCGTCGGCCTCGATCGGCGGCGGCTCCCCGAAGACGGCCCGCCATAGGTCCGCCAATACGCGACGCTTTTCTTCCGAACTCAATTCGAGACTCCTCGCGGAGCCGAATGTGTCCGTGAGGACAAGGTTGCTGGTTAACGGCGCGCTAACCTTGAAATCGTGCTGAAGCTCGAGACCGAGGCGCGATCCCCGCGCGCTCCGCCCTCCACGCAAAGAAAAAGGGCGAGCCCGAAGGCTCGCCCCAAGAGGCCGGCGCGAACGCCGACGCTCAGGTCTTCTTAGCGGAACAGGCTCAGGATCGACGAGCTCGACGAGTTCGCGATCGACAGCGCTTGCACGCCAAGCTGTTGCTTGGTTTGCAGCGACTGCAGCTTGGCGCTTTCCTTGGCCAGGTCGGCGTCCACCAGGTTACCGACACCGGCTTCCAGGCTGTCTTGCAGCTTGCCGACGAAGGTCAGGTGGGTGTCGAGACCGATCGAGGCGGTGCCCAGCGCGGCCAGCTTGTTGGTGGCGGTGCCGATGGCCTTGTCGATGGTGGAGATCATCGTCTTCGCCGCCGAGGCGTTGGCGAAGGTCGGCGTGGCGCTCAGGCCCAGACCACCAACGGTCAGGGTTTGAGCCGTCACGGTCAGGCCAGAACCGTCCGCGTTGGCCAGGAAGGCGAGCGACTTGGCGCTGGCGCCGACCAGGCTGACACCGTTGAACTTCGAATTGTCGGCGGCCTTGGTGATCTGCTTGTACAGCGAGTCAAAGTCCGACTTCAGCGCGTTGAACGAGGCGCTGTTCAGCGAGGTGTCGGAAGCGGCCAGGGCCTTTTCCTTCATCTTGCCGAGCAGGTCGGTGATGGTGTCGCCGGCGGCCAGGGCCACGTCGATGGTGGACTGACCGCGTTGCAGCGAGTCCTTCACCGAATTCATCGATTGGGCGGTGCCCGATTGCGTCTTGGACATGGCCCAGACGGCGCCGTTGTCCTTGGCGCTGCCCACCTTCTTGCCGGTGTTGATGCGCTGTTGGACGGTGCCGAGTTCGGCGTTGGTGGCGTTCAGGTTTTGCAGGGCGATCAGGGCCCCGGCGTTCGTATTGATGCTGTTCAGCGCCATAACGAAACAACTCCTATTCGAGGTGTTCCGGCGTCGTTTTGACTACCGGTGGGCGTTTTACCCACGACAAGTATCCAACAACGTACTTTCGACTTCGTTTAAAGAAGAGGGATAAAGAATTAAATAGAAGAGCTATTTTGTTAATGGTGAATATGAAATTTACCGCACCTATATTTAACTCGGTAATGAACTTGTCTCGATTTGATACACAAGCCCTACGCGGTATTGTTAATCTAGATTCAAGATCTCGCGCCCGCGCGTGTTGGCGACGGTTCCGGGACCACGGGCGGAACGCGGCGCGAGCGGCAGGGCTTGGCCGCCGCGCGGACGGTCACGAAGAACACCAGCGCCTTCCAGGCGTCGGACAGGATACGAAGGTGACGCATCGAGAGAACCTCCTTGCCTCTCCTTCCAACGAAGAAAAGGCCGGCGGGCTCCCTCGAAAACGCGCCGGCTATTTCCGGCGCGTCACCGTCACCGGCGTTCCGGCGTAGTCGATCGTCGCGTCGGTCTCGTCGAAGTCGACGGATTTCACGCCGGGCCCGATGAAGCGGACCTTGAACACGCGCCGCTCGACCATGCCCTCGAACCGGCCCGAGCGGGCGCCGATCGTCAGGCGGCCGCTGGCCTCGTCATAGCTGATCGGAATGCGGCTATAGGCGCCGCGCTGGTAAGCGGTCGACAGGCCATCGTCCTCGTAGAGCTCGAACCGACCATCCTTGCCCGTGTAGACGACGAAGGTGATCGGCGCGGCGGGCTTCTCGCCGACGTACTGCTGGACCTCGGTGGTCGGCACGATCGCGCCGGCCTTGACGAACAGCGGCATGCGCGACAGCGGCGCCTGGGCCTTGATCGTCTGCCCGCCCGCGTGGCGCTGGCCGGTCTCGAAGTCGTACCAGGACGCCCCCGCCGGCAGGTAGACCTCGCGCGAGCGGGCCTTGAAGCGGGTCACCGGCGCGACGAGGAACGATGGGCCGTAAAGGTACTGGTCGTCGATATTCCGGGCCTTCAGGTCATTGGGAAAGTCCATGACCAGGCCGCGCATGATCCCGCCGTCGCGGTGATAGGTCTCGCCGGCCAGGGTCAGGGTGTAGGGCATCAGCCGGTAGCGGAGCGCGTCGTACCAGGCCAGGCTCTGGTAGACCTCGGAGCCTTCCGGAGCCAGGTTGTAGATCTCGCGGTACGGGAACTCGCCGTGGCTGCGGAACAGGGGCGAGAAGGCGCCGAACTGGAACCAGCGCAGGTTCAGCTCTCGCCATTCCTCCAGGTGCTTGGGGTCCTGGTTCGTATAACGGTCCTCGACCGAGAAGCCGCCGATGTCGGTGGTCCAGTTGGGCACGCCCGACATCGAGAGGTTCACCCCCGCCGAGATCTGGTCGCGGAAGTCGTCCCAGCGGGCGACCACGTCACCGCTCCACAACGCCACGCCGTGACGCTGGATGCCGCCAAACCCCGAGCGCGACAGGATGAAGCCGCGCTTGTTGGGGTCGAGCTCACGCTCGCCCTCGAACACGCCGCGGGTGTGGATCAGCGGGTAGGAGTTGAAGAACTCGGCGCCCGGCCCCAGCGCCGTCGGGCCCATGCGCAGGGTGCGCTCGGCCACGTCGAGGTTGGAGTGCATGTCCGGCTCGTCGCTGTCCATCCACCAGGCGTCGACGCCGTAGCGCTTCAGGCTGTCCTTGACCTGGCGCCAATAGATGTCGCGCGCTTCCTTGGCGTATGGGTCGTAGAACGAATTGGCGTAGCCTGGCCCCACCCAGTCGACCGCGCCCTGCTCGATGTTGCGCTTGTACATGAAGCCCTTGGCGTCGAGCTCCTTGAAGTGGTCGGTCCACGGATAGAACTTGGGCCAGATCGAGATCATGAAATGGCCGTTCATCCCATGGATGTCGTCCAGCATCTTCTGGGGATCGGGGAAGCGCGTCTCGTCGAACGCGTGGCTGCCCCACTGGTCGTCCTTCCAGTAGCGCCAGTCCATCACGACGTTGTCGATCGGCAGCTTGCGCGCGCGGTATTCCTTGAGCACCCCGACGATCTGATCTTGCGTCTCGTAGCGCTGGCGGCTTTGCCAGAAGCCATAGGCCCAGCGCGGCAGGGCCTCCGCCTTGCCCGTCAGCTGGCGATAGCCAGACACCACCTGGTCGAGGTTGTCCCCCGAGACGAAATAGTAGTCGACCGCGTGGGCGACGTCCGAGGTCAGGGTCAGCGACTTCCGCTGGGCGGCGGGCAGCGGGTCATTGTGCAGCAGGGCGATGTAGCCGTCGTCGGGCGTCCATTCGATCCGCACCTTGTGGCGGGTCCCGGCCTTCATCGGCGCCGTGAAATTGTGGAACCACGGGTTCCAGTTCTGCCGCCAGCGGTCGATCTTCAGCTGGCCGTCGACCCAGAGCTTGGCATAGCTGGACGAGTACAGCTGAAACTTCTGGACGCCGGCGGCCTTGGGCTCGACGGAACCTTCCCAGACCACGCTGGCGCCCTTGAGCGGCTTCTTGTCGGCGCCCGTCAGCTCGCTCGGCCAGTTCGGCAGGTCCTTCAGGTACTGGTAGTTCACGTCCGTCTCGACGCGGGTCAGCTTCAGCTGGCCGTTCACGTAATACTTGGCGGTGAAGCCGCCGGGCTTGCCGGCCGCGTCGAAGATCTTCAGGTCGCGCGAGGCCAGGGCGTAGGGCGTCGGGTCGCCAAAGCGAGTGATCCCGTTGTTGTCCCACAGGAGCCCGTAGTTGCGGGTCGACAGCACGAACGGGATGGCGATGGCGCGATTGTACTGGGCCAGCTCGACGTCCTGGCCGTTGTAGTTCATCTGGCCGTTCTGGTGCTGCCCCAGGCCATAGAAGCCCTCGTCGGTGTTCGGGTTGAACCGCTGGCTGACCGCGTAGAAGCCCTTGCCGTCGATGGTCAGCGGCTTGAAGGCCGACCGGTCCCGCTCGGCCAGAACGGTCCGGCCCGAGGCGTCCTTGAACGAGACCGCGCCGTCCTTCAGCGCCACCTCGGCCGTCGCCTTGCCGGCGTTCAGCACGACCTTGCCGGCGGCCTGCTCGACCGTGAAGCCGGAGCTCTTCGGCGTGGCGATCACCATCAGGCTGGGCGGGACCTTGATCTCTTCGGTCGGCGAGGCGGTGACGCGGATGATCCGATCGCTCATCACCCGCAGCCGGACCGTCTTGGCCGGTCCCGTCGCGGGGGTGACGACCACGCCGTCGGCGGTCCGCTGGAAGCCCCCGTCCAGGGCCCAGGCCGAGGTCGACGCCATCAAGGCGCCCAAGGAAACCACCGCCGCCACACGCCAGGCGCCCATTCGCATCCTCCCTTGTCGAGCGCCACTTCCGATAGCGCTACCGCCCTTGCGAGCGACACTCGCCGCCCGGCGGCGTCTTGGCCAGACCCCAGATGGTCGTAAGCAGGTCGATTGCACCGAGCGATATTGTACTATAAATCCCCCCACACCGGGCGGCCCAAGGCCCGGCGCTAGGGACGATCATGAGCGACGGCAGCACAGGACGGCGACGCGCGGCGGCGAAGGTTCACGCTTGATGGACCAGGATGTCGTGATCGTCGGCGACTGGGGCACCTCCCGCCTCCGCCTGTGGCTACGCCAGGGCAAGAGCGTCATCCATCGCCGCGATGGCCCCGGCGTCTCGGCCCTGACCGACACCCCCGAAAAGACCTTCCTGGACCTCGTTGGCGACTGGCGCGAGGCCAATCCGAGCGGCGCGATCCTGTGCGGCATGGTCGGCTCCAGCATCGGCTGGACGCTCGCCCCCTACGCGCCCTGTCCCGCCGATCCGGCGGCGATCGCCGAACGGACGATCCGGCTCGAGGCCGACGGCCTGCCGGTGACGCTGGTTCCCGGCCTATCCTGCGTGAACCCGTTGGGCGGTCCCGACGTGATGCGCGGCGAGGAGACCCAGGTCTTCGGCGCCCTCTCCCTGAACCCCGCCCTTCAGACCGGCCGCCACCTGCTCGTCTTGCCCGGCACCCACAACAAGTGGACCGTGGTCGAGGACGGCAAGGTCACCGGCTTCGTCACCGCCCCGGTCGGCGAGACCTTCGCCCTGCTGAAGAAGCACTCGACCCTGGCGGCCGGCGGCGGAAGCCAGGCCGACGGCTCGGCCGAGGGTTTCGCCCTGGGCCTTTCCCGCATCGCCGAGCATGGCGCCGCGCGGCTGACCCACCTGATGTTCGAGACCCGCGCCCGGCAGCTGCTGGACGGCATGAGCCCGGCCGACGCCATGGGCTATTTGTCGGGCCTGTTGATCGGCGCGGACGTCGCCGCGGCCCGTGACTGGTTCGGGCCAATGCACGCCGTGACCGTGATCGGCGCGGGCGCCCTCAGCGACCTCTACGTCCAGGCCCTGGCCAAGATCGAGGTCGGCGCGTCCGTCGTCGATGGCGACTCGGCCGTTCTCGCCGGCCTTTCGGCGATTTCCAGATCTCAGCGAAAGTGAAGCTTATGACCAACGCCGCCCCGCCCCCCATCGTGGCCATCCTGCGCGGCGTCAAGCCGACCGAGATCCTCGACATCGCCGCGGCCCTGGTCGCCGCCGGGATCAAGGGCATCGAGGTGCCGATGAACTCGCCCGATCCGCTGGAGAGCATCGGCAAGCTGTGCGACGCCTTCGGCGACCAGGCGCTGTGCGGCGCCGGCACGGTGCTGTCGCCCGAAGTCGTGGACCAGGTCGCGGGCGTCGGCGCCAAGCTGATCGTCACGCCGAACATCGACGCCGACGTGATCCGCCGCACGGTCGAACTGGGCCTGACCGCCATGCCCGGCTTCGCCACCCCGTCGGAGGCCTTCGTGGCCGTGAAGGCCGGCGCCAAGGCGCTGAAGCTCTATCCAGCCACCTCGTTCAGCCCCAGCCACATCAAGGCGGTCAAGGACGTGCTGCCCAAGGACATTCTGGTCTACGCCGTCGGCGGCGTGGGCGCGACCAATCTTGAGCCCTGGCGCGCGGCGGGCGTCGCCGGTCTCGGGGTCGGGGGCGACATCTACCGGCCGGGCTACACGGCCCAGGAGGTCGGCGAACGAGCCGCCGCCCTGGTCGCGGCCTGGAACGCCTAACACCGACAAGAACAACAAGAGGGGGGAGACATCATGAACCTGGCCACGATCGACATCGCGGTTCTGGCGATCTACGCGGTCGCCATCTTCGGCCTGGCCCAATGGGTGTCGCGCGACAAGGGCGGCCACCAGAAGGACTCGACCGACTACTTCCTGGCCGGGAAGACTCTCCCCTGGTGGGCGATCGGCGCCTCGCTGATCGCCGCCAACATCTCGGCCGAGCAGATCATCGGCATGAGCGGCTCGGGCTACGCGATCGGCCTGGCCATCGCCTCCTACGAGTGGATGGCGGCCCTGACCCTGCTGCTCGTCGGGAAGTTCTTCCTGCCGGTGTTCCTGAAGAACGGCGTCTACACCATGCCGCAGTTCCTGGAGCAGCGGTATGGCCCCAGCGTGCGGACCCTGATGGCCGTGTTCTGGCTGGGCCTCTACATCTTCGTGAACCTGACCTCGATCCTGTGGCTGGGCTCGATCGCCGTCCACACCGTCACGGGCCTGGACCAGATGTGGGCCCTGGCCGCCATCGGCGTCTTCGCCCTGGCCTATCAGATCTGGGGCGGGCTTAAGGCCGTGGCCCTGACCGACATCGTCCAGGTGGCCCTGCTGGTCACCGGCGGCCTGATCATCGCCTGGCTGTCGCTGGGCAAGATCGGCGGCGGCGACGTCGTGGCCGGCTTCCACCACCTGACCACCCAGTTCCCCGAGAAGTTCGACATGATCCTCTCGAAGGACAGCCCGCACTACAAGGAGCTACCCGGGATCGCGGTGCTGGTCGGCGGGCTGTGGATCATGAACATCAGCTACTGGGGCTTCAACCAGTACATCATCCAGCGGGCGCTTGGCGCCAAGGACCTGGCCGAGGCCCAGAAGGGCATCGCCATGGCGGCCTATCTCAAGCTCTTGATGCCGGTGATCGTCGTGCTGCCGGGCATCGCCGCCCTGGTGCTCGCGCCGGAAGGCATCAAGCCCGACCAGGCCTATCCGGAGATGATGAAGCTGCTGCCGCCGGGCCTCCTGGGCCTGGTGTTCGCGGCGCTGGTGGCAGCGATCGTCGCCTCGCTGGCGGCCAAGATCAATTCGATCGCCACCATCTTCACCCTCGACATCTACGCCAAGGCCCGCCCGAACCAGAGCGAGGGCCGCTTGGTCGCCGTGGGTCGGATCACGGCCGTCGTCGCGGTGATCATCGGGATCTTGACCGCCAAGCCGCTTCTGGGCGGCGCCGAGCAGGCCTTCCAGTTCATCCAGGAGTTCACCGGCTTCTTCACGCCGGGGATCGTGGTGATCTTCATCCTGGGCATGTTCTGGAAGAAGGCGACCACCGCCGGGGCCCTGACCGCCGCGATCGGCTCGGCCGTCCTGTCGGGCCTGTTCTGGCTGCTGCAGGAGAAGGGGATCTACACGATGCCCTTCATGAACCGCGTCGGCGTGGTCTTCCTGTTGTCGCTGGCCGGAGCCGTCCTGGTCTCGCTGGCCGCGCCGCAGAAGAAGGCCGTCAGCGTCGTGACCCTGGAAGGCGTCAGCTACAAGACCTCGACCAGCTTCAACATCGCGGGCGTCGGCGTGATCCTGATCCTGATCGCGCTCTACGCCACCTGGTGGTGATCACGGCGGGAGCCAAGCGCGCGAAGGAATGGCGAATGCGGACACGCTCGCGATTTGGCCGTGCCGTTAGTCCGAACGCTCTTGCCCAAAGCGGACGGCGCGGTTGTATTCGGCTCGACGGATTCCGCTGCTTCGCGGGGCCCGGAACCATAGGGAGCGGCGGTCGTCTCAAGGCCGCCGCCACAGGAAAGAAGAAGAGTCCATGCGCACCCAGCCTGGCCTGAGCTTGACCTACGGCCTGGTGGAGCAGCTAGGACAAGCGATCGTCACCGGCGAATACGCGGCGGTGGGCTTTCCGACCGAGGGAGAGCTGTCCAAGCAGTTCGGCGCCAGCCGCACCGTGACGCGCGAGGCGGTCAAGATGCTGACCGCCAAGGGCCTGCTCAGCGCCCGCCCGCGCCATGGCACCGTCGTGGAGCCCGAGGCCGAGTGGAACATGCTCGACCCCGACGTGCTGCGCTGGCTGCTGGAGCGCAAGTTCTCGCTGCGCCTGCTGGCCGACTTCACGGAGATGCGCTTAGGGATAGAGCCCGCCGCCGCGGCCCTGGCCGCCCGCAACGCCGACGAGGCGGGGCTGGAGGAAATCCGCAAGGGGCTGGGTCGCATGAAGGCCGCCGCCGAGGGCGAGGACGATCCGCTGTCGGCGGACATCGCCTTCCACATCGCCATTCTCGACGCCACCAAGAACCCGTTCTATCGCGAGCTGCACGAGCTGGTGAACACGGCCCTGCGCATCTCGATCCGCTTCACCAACCGCATCAAGGGCCGCACCGCCTCGATCCCCTCGCACGAGGACGTGGCCGAGGCGATCATCGCCCGCGACGCGGATAGGGCCTCGTCGGCCATGCGCGAGATCATCGTCGACGTGCTGGAGCTGATCCGAGCGGCCTCGCCGAGCACGGAATCGGAGGCCGCGCGCCGCGAGGCGTAGGCCTTTCGAAAACGACTCGCGGGACCCATGGCCAAGGTTTAATGTGGCGACGCTTGGCCGAAAGGCGGCGGACCCTTAAAGTTCTTGCCATGGACAAGGGCGATCCCTCTGTGACGGACCAGGTCGAGGGTCTCGACCGTCTCACCGAGCGTGAGCGTGAGTGCTTGCGCCTGGTCGATCGGCACATGAGCTCCAAGGAAATCGCCCGCGAACTGGGCCTCTCCAAGCACACCGTCGACTGGCATCTCGACAAGGCTCGGCGTCGCCTCGGCGCGGCCGATCGCTATGACGCCGCCCGGCGGGTGTTCGATCGCGCGCATCGCGCGGACGCCCCCCCTGTCACGGCCCCTGTCACGACCCCTGTCACCCCCCCTCCGATCGCGTCGGGGTCCGATCCGGCGCGGCTAGGCGAACGTCCTTCTTCACGGTCTCCTGACCTGGCTGAGGAAGGAGCTTTCCGTGACCGAACTTACCCCCTACCAGAAAGAGGCGATTGGCCGGGCGACGTACATGCGCCAGGACATCATGAGCTTCCGGAACAGCTGGCCGGCTCTCAACTCGGCCGAGGCCCTGCCGCCCATCACCTGGAGCGAACTCGAGCGCCAGCTGATGAGCCTGTCGGCGACGCCGGATGGCGCGGCCATGGTCCACGACCTGGTGGCGGCCACGCGCAAGCAGGCCTCCTTCAAGCCCAGCGAGCTGGTGATGCGGGAGATCCTGTGCATCGCCAGCGCGGTGATGGACGAGACGTTCCCGTCGGACTTCTCGTCTTCGGACTCGGAAATGGACGACCTAACCATCTAAGCGTCCCGCTCCGGTTGGCTTTCATCGCCGCCGTGATGATCGTGACGGCCTTTGCGTTCGGCTCGATCCTCGCGGGACTTCACGCGCTGCAAGCCCTGTTTCCCTGATTGAGACGCCCCAAGGGCGTCTGCTTCCAACATTCACCCTTCTTGCAACGCGCCGGGACGCCCGGCGTGAAGGAGACCGCTCATGCTTAAGCAACGCCGCCTGGCCGCCGAGACCGTCGCCGAAGCCCTGTTCGCCGCCGAGAGCGCCATCGACGCCGCCATCGCCCGCACCGCCGCCCTTGCCGGTCTCATGCCGACCTCGCGCCAGGACGCCAATCTCTCGGCCCTGATCGGCCAGGACGCCATCATGTCCGCGATTTCCACGATGCAAGCCCTGGGCGTGGCTCGCGAGAACATCGTCACCACCCACAAGCACCTGACGGTCGCCCAGCGCGACATCGGCCTCGCGGCCGTTTCGTTCGGTCAAGCGCCCGAGAAGCCGGGGGACGGGGCGACGCGCACCGGCCGTCTCAGCGTCGCCGCCTAACGCGCGACTTGCTCATCCGCCAAGGCGCTCCCGCGCCGTCGCGCGCCCCTGGGCGGTTCCCGCCGCCGAGGGGCGTTGCAATCTGGAAGAACGGCGCCACCCTGGCGCGATGAACTTCAACCACCTCTATCAGTGGGCCAGCCTCGTTGGGCTGTTGATCACGACCGGCGCGGCGCTCTGGCGCGGCGGCCCGCCCGAGCGGCTCGCCGCCGTCGCGATGATCCTGGCCTGGTTCGCCACAGGCCTCTTCTACAAGAGCCACCTGTGGTTCGGCCCGCAGACGCCGGTGTTTCTCGTCGACATGACGCTGCTGGGAGTTCTGCTGTTCATCGCTCTGCGGTCGGATCGTTGGTGGCCCATGTGGGCCTGCGGCTTCCATGGCCTGACCCTGTTCCTGACCCTGGCCACCCTGGCCGATCCCAAAATCCCCAACCGCGCCAGCTTGATCGCGGGCGGCGGCATCTTCAGCTACCTGGCCATGACCGCGCTGTTTCTCGGCTCGATCCGTCGCCGAAACCCGCCCTCCCCTGACGCCGCGTCACCGCTGACATAGCCCCGAACGCCTGTTTCACTCTCCGCAACGCAAGCGCGTCAGGCGAAGTGTGAGCGGTTCGCCGCCCGGACGCGCGTCAAGGCAAAAGGGAGAGAACTCATGGGCGAAGCCTATATCGTGGCGGCCGCGCGGACGGCCGGGGGGCGCAAGGGCGGCAAGGTCTCGGGCTGGCACCCGGCCGATCTGGGCGGCGTCATTCTCGACGCCCTGGTCGATCGAACCGGCGCCGATCCGGCACTGGTCGAGGACGTGATCATGGGCTGCGTCGGCCAGGTCGGCGAGCAGGGCCTGAACGTCGCCCGCAACGCCATCCTCGCCTCCAAGCTGCCCGAGAGCGTGCCGGGGACCTCGGTCGACCGGCAGTGCGGTTCGTCGCAGCAGGCCATCCACTTCGCCGCCGCCACCGTGATGTCGGGCGCGATGGACATCGTCATCGCCGCCGGCGTCGAAAGCATGAGCCGCGTGCCGATGGGGCTGTCCTCGCAGCTGCCGTACAAGAACGGCTTTGGCACCTACAAGAGCCCGCGCATCGAGGACAAATACCCCGGCATCCAGTTCAGCCAGTTCATGGGCGCCGAGATGATGGCCAAGAAGTACGACCTGTCGCGGGCCGACCTCGACGCCTTCGCCCTCGAGAGCCACCAGCGCGCCATGGCCGCCACCAAGGCCGGCAAGTTCGCCGCCGAGATCGTGCCCATCGACGTGAAGCTGGAAGACGGCAAGACCGAGCGCCACGCGGTCGACGAGGGCATCCGCTGGGACGCTTCCATGGAGTCGATCGGCTCGGTGAAACTGCTGGCCGAGGACGGCCGCATCACCGCCGCCACCTCCAGCCAGATCTGCGACGGCGCGGCCGGGGTGATGATCGTCAACGAGCGCGGTCTGAAGGCCCTGGGCGTCGAGCCGCTGGCCCGCATCCACCACATGACCGTGATCGGCCATGACCCGGTGATCATGCTGGAGGCCCCGATCCCCGCCACCCTGAAGGCGCTTGAACGGGCCGGCATGAAGATCGGCGACATCGATCTCTACGAGGTCAACGAGGCCTTCGCCTCGGTGCCGACCGCCTGGCTGAAGGTCACCGGCGGCGATCCGGCCAAGCTGAACGTCAATGGCGGCGCCATCGCCCTGGGCCATCCTCTGGGCGGTTCGGGCGCCAAGCTGATGACCACCCTGGTCCACACCCTGAAGGACCGCGGCGCGCGTTATGGCCTACAGACCATGTGCGAAGGCGGCGGCCTGGCCAACGTCACGATCGTCGAGCGGCTGTAGGCCTCAAGACGATAAACACGTGTCATCCCGGAAAGCGCGGAGCGCTTATCCGGGACCCAGGGGCCGGCGCATCGCGGTCGCCCCTGGGTCCCGGCTCTCCGCTACGCTACGGCCGGGATGACATGGTTTAATTGGCTTGGTCAGATAGCCCCATGATCACCCTCTGGCACTGCCGCGACGCCCGCTCGTTCCGCCCGCTGTGGGCGCTGGAGGAGCTGGGGATCCCCTACGACCTGAGGCTCTTGCCGTTCCCGCCGCGGTTCCACGCGCGGGCGTATCTGGACGAGAACCCGCTGGGCACGATCCCGCTGCTGGTCGACGGCGACACCCGGATGACCGAGTCCGCGGCGATGATCGAGTACCTGTCGATGCGCCACGGCGAGGGCCGCCTGTCGGTGCGACCCGAGGAGCCGGGCTACGGCGCCTATCTGAACGGCCTGGTCCAGGGCGAGGCCACCCTGACCTTCCCCCAGACCCTGGTGCTGCGCTATTCGCGGCTGGAGCCCGAGGAGCGCCGCCAACCGCAAGTGGCCGAGGACTACGCCCGCTGGTTCCTGGCCCGGCTGAAGGGGCTGGAGGCGATCCTGGAAACCTCGGCCTTCGTCGCCGCCGACCGCTTCACCGGCGCCGACATCTCGGTGGCCTACGCGCTGTTGCTGGCGAGGGCCCTGAAGCTGGACGGCGGGTTCTCGCCCGCAGTCGCCGACTATTGGACTCGCATGAGCCAGCGGCCCGCCTTCGTCCGCGCCAAAGCGGCGCAAAGCCAGGCTCCAGCAAGCGTTTGAACGTTTTTATCGTCTTACGGCAAATTAACTCAGCGACCCGGGGTTTGTCGGCTAGAAGGCCGACGGACTAACAACAGTCGCTGGGGATGAACGTGCTTTACCGGATCAATGGGCGTCGCCCGACTTTGAGCGCGCTGGTCTTGGTCCTGGGGGTGAGCGCGATCGCCCTTTCTGGATGCGGCGACAAGAAACCCAAGAAAGCCAAGGCGCCGGCCGCGGCGGCCACCGTCAGCGTCGCCACGGTGACCAGCCAGCCGATCGCCCGCCAGATCAGCGCCACCGGCACGATCTCGCCCTGGGAAGAGGTGCCGGTCGGCGCCGAGACCGGCGGCCTGACGGCGCTGGCGGTCAACGCCGAGGAAGGCCAGGTCGTCCAGGCTGGCCAGGTGCTGGTCAAACTCAATGACGCCCTGATCAGCGCCCAGCTGCGGCAGCAGGAAGCGGCTGTCGCCAGCGCCCGCGCCACCCTGGCCGAGGCCCAGGCCGCGCTGGTCCGCGCCCGTGAGCTGCAAGCCAAGGGCTATCTGTCCCAGGCCTCGCTGGACACCGCCACCGCCAAGCAGGGCACGGCGAGCGCCAACCTGGCCGCCGCCGAGGCCGCGCGCGGCGAGACCGCCGCCCGCCTGGCCCAGACCTCGATCCGCGCGCCGGTCGGCGGCCTGATCAGCCGTCGCAGCGTCACCAAGGGCCAGATCGTCACCTCCGGCTCGGAGCTGTTCCGCATCGTCCGCGACGGCCGGCTCGAACTCGACGCCGACATCCCCGAGACCGAACTCGCCGCCGTGAAGGCCGGGATGCCGGCCACGATCTATTCCGACAAGGTCGGCGAGACGAGCGGCCGCGTGCGCATCGTCACCTCGGAGGTCAACGCCAGCAGCCGCCTGGGCGTGGCGCGCGTGGCGCTGTCGTCGATGGGCGGCTTCCGTCCGGGGATGTTCGCCCGCGTCCGCATCGACGCCGGGGATCAGCCGGCCCTCGTCGTGCCCAGCGCTTCGGTGCTGTACCGCGAGAACCGTCCGGGCGTCTTCGTGGTCGACAACGCCAAGAAGGTCCATTTCCGCCGGATCCAGATCCTGACCACCACCGGCGACCGCGTCGCCGCCACCGGTCTCGCGGCCGGCGACCAGGTGGTCGTGGACGGCGCGGGCTTCCTGGGCGAGGGCGACCTGGTGCGCGTCAGCGCCGCCACCACGCCCAAGTCCGCTCGCTAAGGACGCCCCGATGCGCAACATCTCGTCCTGGTCGATCAAGAACCCGATCCCCATCATCCTGCTGTTCCTGCTGCTGACCATCGCCGGGATCGCGGGCTTCCGCTCGATGCGGATCAACAACAATCCCGACGTCGACCTGCCGATCGTCGTCGTCACGGCCGTGCGCCCCGGCGCCGCCCCCAGCGAGCTGGAGACCCAGGTCACCCGCCTGATCGAGGACTCGATCGCGGGCCTTGGCCAGGTGCGGCACACCAACTCCACGATCGTCGACGGCGCCTCGACCACGGTGATCGAGTTCGAGCTGGGCGTGGACCACGAGCGCGTCACCAACGACGTGCGCAACGCCATGTCCAACCTGCGCGGCTCGCTGCCCCAGGACATGCAGGAGCCGACCGTCACCCGGGTCGACATCTCCGGCGACGACCTGATCACCTATGTGGTCAAGGCGCCGACCCTGACGCCCGAGCAGCGCAGCTGGTTCGTCGACAATGACGTCAGCCGCGCCCTGCTGGCGATCCGCGGCGTCGGCGAGGTCAACCGCCGCGGCGGCGTCAATCGCGAGATCGAGGTCGCCCTGGATCCGGACCGTCTGGCCGCGCGCGGCGTCACCGCCGCCGCCGTCAGCCAGGCCCTGGTCTCGTCGAACGCCGACCTGCCCGGCGGCCGCGTGACCATCTCCGGCGCCGAGCGCGCCATCCGCACCCTGGGCGCGGCCGGCTCGGTCGAGCAGCTGCGCGAGACCCGCGTGCCCCTGTCCGGCGGCGGCGCCGTGCGGCTGGCCGACCTGGGCCAGGTCACCGACCACTGGGCCGAGCCCCGCTCGCGCGCCCGCTTCGACGGCCAGGAGGTGGTGACCTTCTCGATGATCCGCTCGCGCGGCGCCTCCGAGGTTCAAACCGCCGAGAAAATCCGCAAGGCCGTCGAGAAGCTCGACAAGGAGCACCCCGAGGTCGAGATCGAGGAGATCACCTCGAACGTGAAGTACATCGAGGAGAGCTATCTGGCCTCGATGGAAGCCCTGATCATCGGGGCGATCCTGGCCGTGCTGGTGGTGCTGCTGTTCCTGCGCGACTGGCGCGCCACCCTGCTGGCGGCCGTGGCCATCCCGACCTCGCTGCTGCCGACCTTCGCGGTGCTGGCGCCGATGGGTCAGTCGCTGAACGGCGTGACCTTGCTGGCGCTGTCGCTGACCGTCGGCATCCTGGTCGATGACGCCATCGTCGAGATCGAGAACATCGTCCGCCACATGCGCGGCGGCAAAAGCCCCTACGCGGCGGCCATGGAGGCGGCCGACGAGATCGGCCTGGCCGTCGTGGCCACCACCTTCACCATCGTGGCGGTGTTCGCGCCGGTGGGCTTCATGCCGGGGATCATCGGCCAGTTCTTCAAGGCCTTCGCCCTGGCCGCCTGTATCTCGGTGCTGTTCTCGCTGGTCGTCGCCCGCCTGCTGACGCCGCTGATGGGCGCCTACATGCTGAAGGCCGACCACAAGCACGAGGACAAGGACCCGTCTTGGATGGGTCCGTACCTCAAGAGCCTGAACTGGGGCCTGAACAACCGCTGGAAGGTCCTGCTGATGGGCATTCCGCTGTTCCTGATCTCGATCTTCCTGGCCACCCGCCTGCCGTTCGAGTTCCAGCCCCAGGCCGACCGCGGCCGGGCCGAGTTCTCGATCGAGCTGCCGCCCGGCGCGACGCTGGACGAGACCGACGCCGTGGTGCAGCGCGTGACCAAGGCGCTTCTGGCCCGTTCGGAAGTGGTCAGCGTCTACGCCTCGGTGGGCCGCAACAACGCGGTCAACAAGGGCCAGGTCACCGCCGACCTGACCGAGAAGGGCCAGCGGATCAGCCAGCAGCAGTTCAGCCGCCAGATGGTCGACCAGTTCGCCGCCATCCCCGGCGCGCGGATCGGCGCGGGCAGCAACAATGGCGGCGGCCCCTCGAGCGGCGGCACGTACACCCTGAGCCTGGTCAGCGACAACGGCCCGGCCCTCGAAGCCGCCGCCCGCAAGGTCGAGGCCGAGATGCGCACGGTCCCGGGCCTGGCGCACGTGGTCAACACCGCCGCGATCGCCCGTCCCGAGATCGTCGTGACGCCGCGTCCCGACCAGGCCGCCCGCGCGGGCGTCTCGGCCGGCGCGATCTCGCAGGCCGTGCGCGTGGCCACGATCGGCGACGTCGACCAGAACCTGCCCAAGTACAATCTGGGCGACCGCCAGGTGCCGATCCGCCTACGTCTGAACGACGACGCGCGTGGCGACATCGCGGTGCTGCAGACCCTGCAGGTGCCCTCGGCCGACGGCGCGGTGCCGCTGAACGCCGTGGCCGACGTGCGGTTTGGCGCGGGTCCCTCGCAGATCGACCGTCGCGACCGCTCGCGCGTGGCGACGATCACCGCCGAGCTGGACGGCATCGTCGTCGGCGAGGCCGCCACCCGCGTCCACGCCCTGCCCTCGGTCAAGAACCTGCCGACCGGCGTCAAGGAAGTGGCCGCCGGCGACGCGGAGTTCATCCAGGAGATGGTCAGCGGCTTCCTGGGCGCGCTGATCACCGGCATCCTCCTGATGTACGTCGTGCTGGTGCTGCTGTTCCGCAGCTTCGCCCACCCGGTCACCATCATGGTCGCCTTGCCGCTGGCCATCGGCGGCGCCTTCGGCCTGCTGGTGCTGGCCAAGTCCAGCTTCTCGATCTCGACCCTGATCGGGATCCTGATGCTGATGGGCATCGCCGCCAAGAACTCGATCCTGCTGGTCGAGTACGCGATCATGGCGATGAAGGAGCACGGCATGGACAAGCGCACGGCCATCATGGACGCCGCCCACAAGCGGGCGCGGCCGATCCTGATGACCACCGTGGCCATGGGCGCGGGCATGCTGCCCACCGCCGTCGGCCTAGGCGCCGAGGTCGAGTTCCGGGCGCCGATGGCGATCGCCGTCATCGGCGGCCTGATCACCTCGACCCTGCTCTCGCTGCTCTACATCCCGGTGGTGTTCGTGCTGATGGACGGGCTGAAGACCCGCTCCGAGCGGATGATGCACCGCCTGTTCGGCCACCAGCACCACGCCGCCGCGCCGAAGGTGGTGGAGTAGACCTTAAAACCGTCATCCCGGCCAAGCGCGAAGCGCGCCGAGCCGGGACCCAGGGGCCGCCGCATCGCGCTTGGCCCCTGGGTCCCGGATAGCCTCTTCGAGGCTTCCGGGATGACCCGGGGGATATTTACCCCTTCAACGCCTTCGCCACGACAGGCGCCAGGCGTTCGGCGATGATGCGGGCGCCCTCGGCGTTGGGGTGGATGCCGTCGCTCTGCATGTAGCGCGAGACGCCGATCACGCCGGTGAAGAAGTCGGGCGCGTAGAAGACGCCAAGCTCCCGCGCCAGCGCCGGATAGATTTCGGTGAAGCGACGGGCGTAGTCGATCCCCAGCAGACCCGGCGCGCGCACGCCCGCCAGCACCACCCGCACGCCCCGCGCCTTCAGCCGCGTAACGATGGCGCGCAGGTTCTCGCGGGTCCAGGCGGGGTCCGCGCCCAGCAGAAGGTCGTTGCCGCCCAGGGCGACGACGCAGACGGCGGTCTCGGCGGGGATGCGCTCGACGCGGGACAGGCCGGCCTGGGTGGTGTCGCCGATCACGCCGAAGCCGAACACGCGGGCCTGGATCTTCATCCCGTCCAGCGCGCGCTGCAGCCAGGCCGGCAGGGCGCGGTCCTGGGCCAGGCCAAGGCCCGCGGTGATCGAGTCGCCCAGCACCGTGACGAGCGGCGGAGGCGGCGGGGCGATCTTGCGACGCGCCGCCTGGGCCGCGCCAGGAAGGCCAAGCGCCAGCAAGGCGCCGATGACAGCGCGACGATCGCGGAATGGGGTGTGGAACTTCTCCATGGATCGAACCGTATGAGTTGCCTGCCAACATGAAACGCGTTTGGCTTGAACGCGGGATGAAGGGGAGTGGCGGCTATGCGTCGCAGGTTTCGCGAAATCTTGATCATCGGCGTCGCCGCGGCGGCGTTGTCGGCCTGCGGCCAAGGCCAGTCCCAGACGGCTCCCGTGGGCTACGGCCCCAATCCCGCCCTGCCCGAGCCGCGCAAGACCCTGATCCCGACCGTTAAGGTTTCCGAGGTCGTCGGCTGGCCTTCGGGCGTGACGCCGACCGCGCCGGCCGGCTTCCGAGTCCAGCCGTTCGCCACCGGCCTGGACCATCCCCGCTGGCTGCTGGCGCTGCCCAATGGGGACGTGCTGGTCGCCGAGAGCGCCGCCCCGCCGAAGGCCGAGCCGCCGTCGGGCCTGCGCGGCTTCTTCCAGAAGATGCTGATGAAGAAAGCCGGCTCGGTCGTGCCCAGCGCCAACCGCATCACGCTGTTGCGCGACGCCGACAAGGACGGCGTGGCCGAGCTGAAGACGCCGTTCCTGACCAACCTCTATTCGCCGTTCGGCATGGCTCTGGTCGGCGAGACCCTCTACGTCGCCAACGCCGACGCCATCATCGCCTTCCCCTACAAGACCGGCGAGACGAAGATCACCGCCGCCCCGCGCAAGGTGACCGACCTGCCCGGCGGGCCGATCAACCACCATTGGACCAAGAACATCATCGCCAGCCGCGACGGCTCGAAGCTCTACGCGACGGTCGGCTCCAACAGCAATGTCGGCGAGAACGGCATGCAGAACGAGGTCGATCGCGCCGCGATCCTAGAGGTCGATCTGGCCACCGGCGCCAAGCGGGTCTTCGCCTCGGGCCTGCGCAATCCCAACGGTCTGGGCTGGAACCCGGCCAATGGCGAGCTGTGGACCGCCGTCAACGAGCGCGACGAGCTCGGCAACGATCTGGTGCCCGACTACATGACCTCGGTGCGCGAGGGCGGCTTCTACGGCTGGCCCTACAGCTATTTCGGCCGCCACGTGGACAAGCGGGTGAAGGACAGCGACCGCCGCCCCGACCTCGTCGAGCGCGCCATGGTCCCGGACTACGCCCTGGGCGCCCACACCGCCTCCCTGGGCCTGACCTTCTATGAAGGCGCCCAAAACCCACAAGGGGGCTTTCCGGCCCGCTACAAGGACGGCGTCTTCGTCGGCCAGCACGGCTCGTGGAACCGCAAGCCTCAGGCCGGCTACAAGGTGATCTTCGTGCCGTTCGCGGGCGGCAAGCCGGCGGGCCCGGTCGAGGACTTCCTGACCGGCTTCCTCGACAAGGACGGCAAGGCCCAGGGCCGCCCGGTGGGCGTGACCGTCGACACCGCCGGCGCGCTGCTGGTGGCGGACGACGTCGGCAACGCCGTCTGGCGGGTCAGCGCGAAATAAACCCTCTCCCGCCGGGAGAGGACGGGGCCCGTCGCGGAGCGATGGGAGGGTGAGGGATACCAACGCGGCGACACGAAGCGCTGACTCAACAGCCCCTCACCCCTACCCCTCTCCCAAGGGAGAGGGAGGCTCCTTAGCGGAAACTTGCACAACGAGACTAACCGGCCATACCCTCCTACCAAAATAAGGGAGGACCTCCGGATGAAACTCGAACGCCTACCGCCGGTGCGGACCTCGCTGTCGCCGACCAACCATCCGTACATGACGGGCGCGTGGACGCCGCAGCACGAGGAGGTCAACGCCTGGGACCTCGAGGTGCTGGAGGGCGCGATCCCCGCCGACCTGGACGGCGTCTATCTGCGCAACACCGAGAACCCGGTCCACGACCCGCTGGGCCGCTATCACCCGTTCGACGGCGACGGGATGATCCACCAGATCGAGTTCAAGGGCGGCCAGGCGACCTATCGCAACCGCTTCGTGCGCACCCGCTGCTTCGAGGCCGAGCAGGAGGTCAACGGGAGCCTGTGGGGCGGCCTGATGGATGGCCCTGGGACCTCGAAACGTCCCGGCTTCGGCGCCCATGGGTCCCTGAAGGACAGCGCCAGCACCGACATCGTCGTCCATAACGGCGAGGCGATCGCCACCTTCTACCAGTGCGGCGAGGCCTATCGCCTGGATCCGCTGACCCTGGAGACGCTGGGCGTCGCGTCCTGGGCGCCGCTGGACGGCGTCTCGGCCCATCCCAAGGTCGACGAGGCGACCGGCGAGTTGATGTTCTTCAACTACTCCAAGGCCTGGCCCTACATGCACTACGGCGTGGTCGGGCCGGACGGTAAGCGGAGCCTCTATCAGGGCGTGCCCCTGCCCGGCCCGCGCCTGCCGCACGACATGTGCTTCTCCGAGCACTGGGCGATCCTCAACGACCTGCCGGTGTTCTGGGACCAGGACCTGATGGCGCGCGACATCCACGCCGTGCGCCTGCACAAGGGCCTGCCCAGCCGCTTCGCCCTGGTCCCGCGCCACGGCGGCGAGCCGCGCTGGTTCGAGGCCGAGCCGACCTATGTGCTGCATTGGCTCAATGCGTACGAGGACGGCGACGAGGTGGTGCTGGATGGCTACTTCCAGGAAAAGCCGATCCCCCGCCCGCTGGAGGGCGCCCCCGACGGCCACGGCCACCTGATGGCCTATCTGGACGAGCACAGCTTCCTGCCCAAGCTGCACCGCTGGCGCTTCAACCTGAAGACCGGCGAGACGACGGAGAAGCATCTCGATGACCGGATTCTCGAGTTCGGCATGTTCAACCAGAAATACGCCGGCAAGCCCTATCGCTACGCCTATTCCACCACCGCCAAGCCGGGCTGGTTCCTGTTCAACGGCTTCGTCAAGCACGACCTGGAAACCGGCGAAAGCTGGTCGATCACCCTGCCCGAGGGCCGCTACGCCAGCGAGGCGCCGTTCGCGCCCAAGGTCGGCGCTACGCGCGAGGACGACGGCTATCTGGTCAGCTTCATCATCGACGAGAACCGGGGAACCTCGGAGTGCGCGATCATCGACGCGCGAGCCTTCGAGGTCGTCTGCCGCGTCGCCCTGCCCCACAAGCTCAGCAGCGGCACCCACAGCGTCTGGGCCGGGCGGGAGATGCTGCGGGGGTAGCGCGGCCGCTCCTTCCGCAACGTCCGCTTGCCGGGCCGGATAACGCCAGTACACTCACCTGAACAACGATAAGTCAGGAGGGTGGAATGGCGACCGGAATCCCCCAGGCGAGACCGCCGAAGGCCTGCGTGATCGGCGCCGGCTGCAGCGGCTTCACCACGATCAAGCGGCTGAAGGACCACGGGATCCCTTACGACTGCTTCGAGATGTCGGACGAGATCGGGGGCAACTGGTACTACAAGAACCCCAACGGACTGTCGGCCTGCTACGAGAGCCTGCACATCGACACCAGCAAGTGGCGCCTGGCGTTCGAGGACTTCCCCGTGCCGAAGGACTGGCCGGACTTTCCGCATCACGCGCAGCTCTTTCAGTACTTCAAGGACTATGTCGACCACTTCGGCCTGCGGCCGACCATCACCTTCAACACCCGGGTCGAGAAGGCGCGCCGCACCGCCGACGGCCTGTGGGCGGTGACGCTGTCGAGCGGCGAGACGCGGCTCTATGACGTGCTGTTCGTCTGCAACGGCCACCACTGGGATCCGCGCGTGCCGGAGTATCCCGGCGAGTTCGACGGCCCGGCCTTCCACGCTCACGCGTACTGCGACCCGTTCGATCCCATCGACATGCGCGGCAAGAACGTCGTGGTGGTCGGCATGGGCAACTCGGCCATGGACATCGCCAGCGAGCTGTCCCAGCGCCCCATCGCCAAGAACCTTTGGGTCTCGGCCCGGCGCGGGGTCTGGGTGTTTCCCAAGTACCTGAACGGCAAGCCCGCCGACAAATCCGCCATGCCGGCCTGGATGCCGCGCAAGCTGGGCGTCGCCTTGGCGCGCTCGGTGCTGAAGAAGACCATCGGCCGGATGGAAGACTACGGCCTGCCCAAGCCCGACCACGAGCCGCTGGAGGCCCACCCGTCCGTCTCGGGCGAGTTCCTGACGCGCGCGGGCTGCGGCGACATCAAGTTCAAGCCGGCGATCAAGGCGCTTGAGGGCAAGCGCGTGCGCTTCGCCGACGACAGCGTCGAGGACGTCGACGCCATCATCTTCGCCACCGGCTACAAGATCAGCTTCCCGTTCTTCGACGATCCGGACCTCAAGCCCGACGCCGACCACCGCTTCCCGCTGTTCAAGCGGATGATGAAGCCGGGCGTCCCGAACCTGTTCTTCATGGGCCTGGCCCAGCCGCTGCCGACCCTGGTGAACTTCGCCGAGCAGCAGGCCAAGCTGGCGGCCGCGTACCTGGCCGGCCGCTACGCCCCGCCGCCCCGCGCGGAGATGGAGAAGATCATCGCCAAGGACGAACAGCGCCACACCGGCCACTTCTACGAGTCGGCTCGGCACACCATCCAGGTCGACTTCAACGTCTATTGCGCCGACCTGAAGAAGGAGATCGCCAAGGGCGAGGCGCGGGCGCGGAGCCAGGGCGGGAAGCCGCCGGCGCCGGGCCGGGCGGGGATCAAAGGTGAAGCTTTGCCCGCTGAGTAAAAAACGTGTCATCCCGGAAGCGCGCAGCGCTATCCGGGACCCAGGGGCCGGCGGTATTGCGGTTGCCCCTGGGTCCCGGCGCTCCGCTACGCTGCGGCCGGGATGACACGCAGAAAGACAGAGCCCATGCCCAATATCACCTTCGACAAGGACACCCGCGCCAAGCTGGTCGCCGGCCTCTCGCACTATCTGAAGGACGAGCTGGACCTGGAGGTGAAGGGCTTCGACGCGGAGTTCCTGCTGGACTTCGTCACCGAGCGGCTGGGTCCCTACTGGTACAACCAGGGCCTCCACGACGCCCAGGCCCTGTACCGCGAGAAACTGGAGGCGATCAGCGAGGCCGTCTACGACATCGAACAGCCGGTCAAACCCTTATGATCGGGGGGGCTTGCCGGGCGGAGCGGAATGGGGGCACGTTCCTGACGGAGCGTCACGATCGCTCCCTCTTCGAGTCGGGGCCCATGTCGAACATCGCCTACTTCCCCAAGCCTCACATCGACCAGCGGCCGGGGAAGCGTGAGCGGACCAAGACCGCCAACCGCCAGGCCATCCTCGACGCCGCGCGCGAGGTGTTCGGCGAGCTGGGGTATGACGCCGCCACCGTGCGCGACATCATCCGCCGCACGGGTTTGGCCTCCGGCACCTTCTACAACTACTACAAGTCCAAGGAGGAGGTGTTCGACGCCCTGGCCGACGACGGCGCCCGCCGCTTCCGTCCGCTGCTGCGCGCCGAATCCGAGAAGGCTGACGATTTCCAGTCGTTTCTGCGCGGGGCCGTGCTGGCCTATTTCGAGTTCCTGGCCAAGGAGCAGGAGAGCTGGCACATCAATCGTCCCCCCGGCGAGCCGATCCCGCACGCGCGCTCCACGCCCGAGCTGGCCGCCGTGTTCGACGAGGTGCGCGAGGCTTTCGCCCGGGTGCTGGCGCACGACAACGCCCCGCCCGTCGATCTGGACTACCTGACCTCGGCCTGCATCGCGATCGCCCGCGAGCTGGGCGACAGGATGCTGGAGCGCCGCCCCGTCGATACGGCCACGGCCGCGGACTTCGCCGTCAAGCTG
The DNA here is from genome assembly GCF_031454995.1 of Caulobacter segnis. GTDB lineage: Bacteria > Pseudomonadota > Alphaproteobacteria > Caulobacterales > Caulobacteraceae > Caulobacter > Caulobacter segnis_E. Next base: position 513,559 of record NZ_JAVDRV010000001.1, read on the forward strand.
ATCCTGGGCGGCGTACCCGCCCTGCCAAAACTGTAAGAAAACGGCGAAACTATAAAACAAAAGGAGGGGAAACATGGCCTCGGACGCCACGCAGAAAGCCATACTGAAGCTGATCCTGTCGCTGCCCAGCCCGATCCTGCGGGCCATGTCCGGCGGGGGCGTGGTCTACAAGGGCGGCCGGACCCTGGACCCGCGCTTCCAGTTCTTCGCCCACGCGGCCAAGAAGCTGCCCCCGATGTCCAGCCTGTCCCCGGCCGAGGCCGTGGCCGGCAGCGCCAAGGGCCTGGCCGCCGTGCAAGGGCCGCTGGAGCCGGGCGTGCGCACCGAGAGCCTGTCGGTGGAAGGCCCCCAAAATAGCGAAGGGAGGGGCGGCCCGATCCCCTGCCGCGCCTATCGCCCCGAGGTCCAGGACGTCCACGCCCCGCTGATCGTCTACGCCCACATGGGCGGCGGGGTGATCGGGGACCTGGAGACCTGCCACGCCTTCTGCTCGATCCTGGCCAAGATCGCTCGCACGGCGGTGATCTCGGTCGACTATCGCCTGGCGCCGGACCACAAGTTCCCCGCGGGACTGGAGGATGTCCTGGCCGCCTATCGCTGGGCGCGCGACAACACAGCCCGCTTTGGCGCCGCGCCCACCCCGCCGGCCATCGGCGGCGACAGCATGGGCGGCAACTTCTCGGCCATCGTCGCCCAGGAGATGAAGCGTACGGGCGAACCCCAGCCGGCCGCCCAGATCCTGATCTATCCGGCCGTGGACGTGGCCAGCGAGACGCCGTCCATGACCACCTTCGGCGACGCCTATCCGCTGACCCGGGAGACCATGGACTGGTTCATGGGCCACTATATGGGCGCCGACGCCGACCCGGCCGACCCGCGCCTGTCACCCGACCGGACCGAGGATCTTTCGGGCCTGGCCCCCGCCGTGATCGCGACCGCCGGCTTCGATCCGCTGACCGATCAGGGCGAGGCCTACGCCAAGCGCCTGCAGGCCGCCGGCGTGCGCGTGCGCTACCGCCGCTACGACAGCCTGGCCCACGCCTTCACCGCCTTCACCGGCGCCATCCCCGCGGCGGACGCGGCCTGCCGCGAGATCGCGGGCCTGGTGCGCGAGACGTTCGAGGCGGGGACGTAAGGCTCCAACCTCCATTCTTAATCGTGTCATCCCGGAAGCCTCGCAGAGGCTATCCGGGACCCAGGGGGTGACGAAGCGCTGTACGCACCGCCCCTGGGTCCCGGCTCTACGCTTCGCTACGGCCGGGATGACACTGGTTTTATGGAACCGAGTATGAGCATCCCCACCACCATGCGCGCCCTCGTCGTCGAGGCCCTGGCGCCCGACTTCGGCGGTTGCGCGGTTCGCGAGGTTCCGACGCCCACGCCGAGGCCCGGCGAAGTGCTGGTGCGCGTCCGCGCGGCCAGCGTGAACTTCCCCGACCTCTTGATGACGCGCGGCGAGTATCAGCTGAAGCCGCCCCTGCCCTTCACGCCCGGCCTGGACCTGTCCGGCGAGGTCGTCGCGCTGGGCGAGGGCGTCACGTCCCTGGCCATCGGCGACGCCGTGGTCGGCGGGGCGCGGCTGGGCGGCTTCGCGGAATACGCCGTGCTGCCGGCCGAGGCGCTGAAGCCCAAGCCCGCGCGGCTATCCTTCGCCGAGGGGGCGGCCCATGGCGCGGCCTATCTGACCGCCTATGTCGCCCTGGTCCGCCGCGCGCGGCTGGAGCCTGGCGAATGGGTGCTGGTCCACGGCTCGGCGGGCGGCGTCGGGCTGGCGGCCGTCGACATGGCCAGGGCCCTGGGCGCGCGGGTGATCGCCGCCTCGGCCTCCGACGACAAGCTGGAAGCGGTTCAGGCGCTCTACGCCCCCGACGCGGTGGTCAACGTGACCGGCGGCTTCCGCGACCGGGTGAAAGAGATCACCGGCGGCCATGGCGCGGACGTGATCTATGACCCCGTCGGCGGCGACGTCTTCGACGAGAGCGTCCGCTGCGTCGCCTTCGACGGGCGGTTGCTGGTGATCGGTTTCACCTCGGGACGGATTCCGACGATCTCGGCCAACATGCCGCTGATCAAGGGCTTCTCGGTCGTGGGCGTGCGGGCCGGCGAGTATGGCCGCCAGTTTCCGGAGAAGGGCCGCGAGAACAGCCAGGCCGTCTGGCGGATGGCGGACGAGGGCTTGATCCGTCCCCACGTGCATGCCGAGGTCCCGCTGGACCGCTGGCGCGAGGCGTTCAACCTGCTGGCCGAGCGCAAGGTGGTGGGCAAGGCGGTGATCGTTCCCTGAACCGACTCAGGTTGACATCCCGCGTCCGTTCTTTTATCCACCGCCCCTCACTCGCGGGGCCCTAGGCTTCGCGTCCAACGTTTTGCATTTCGGAGCCACGTCGTGAAGCGCACCTTCCAGCCGTCGAAGCTCGTGCGTGCCCGCCGTCACGGCTACCGCGCGCGTATGGCCACCAAGAATGGCCAAAAGGTCGTCGCGCGTCGCCGCGCCAAGGGCCGCAAGCGCCTGACCGCCTAATTGTTCTTCCTCCTTCGGGAGGCGAGACCATGATCAAAGCCGCCTTTTCCACAGACCTGGTCTCAGGTTCTCGCCGGAAAGGCGGCTTTTTTCATGCCTGACGCCATGTCCGAGGCCCCACTCCGCTTCGAGCGGCTTCGCAAGCGGCCCGACTTCCTGCTGGCGGCCAAGGCCCCGGCCCTGTCGCGCGGCGCGGTGTTCATCCAGATGCGCAAGCGCGACGACGGGAATTCGGTGGTCCGCGTCGGCTTCACCGCCACCAAGAAGATCGGCGGCGCCGTCGAGCGCAACCGCGCCAAGCGCCGCCTGCGCGAGGCCGCCAGGCTGGTCCTGCCCCTTCATGCGCGCCCTTCGCACGACTATGTGTTCATCGCGCGGGGCGGCACGGGCTCGCGCGAATGGGGACGTTTGCTTGACGATGTCAAAAGCGCGCTGATAAGCCTCGCCGCCGAGCACGATGGGGCGAAGGTCTCGCGGTCATCGTCCGGCGCATCCTCGAAAGCCGTCTCTTCCCAACAACCCGATCCCACAGTTTCCGGTTAAGCGCTCCATGCAGAACGACAACAAAAACACGCTGATGTTCATCGTCAGCGCGTTCGCGATCCTGATCGGGTACCAGTTCTTCATCCTGGGTCCGCAGCAGAAGAAGGCCGAGGCCGAGGCGCGCGCCAAGAAGGCCGCGCAGCAACAGGTCGCGACCCAGGCCGGCGTGCCGCTGGACGCCAACGGCAACCCCGCCCCGCTGCGCCTGTCGCGCGACGCGGCCAAGGCCCAGAGCCCGCGCGTCGTGGTCGACACCCCCGCGCTGTCCGGCTCGATCGCCCTGAAGGGCGGCCGTATCGACGACCTCTTCCTGCGCAAGTACGCCGAGACGACCGCCAAGAATTCGCCGCCGGTCGAGCTGTTCCGCCCCGAGGGCGCCGAGCACGCCTGGTTCGCCGATTTCGGCTGGGCGGGCGCCAACCTGCCGGGCCTGCCCGACAGCCGCACCGTCTGGACCGCCGCGCCGGGCCAGGTGCTGCGTCCCAATTCGCCGGTGACCCTGACCTATGACAACGGCATGGGCCTGACCTTCACCCGCGTGATCGCCGTCGACGACCAGGCGATGTTCTCGGTCACCGACAGCGTCAAGAACAACGGGACGGCCGCCTTCCAGCTGGCCCCCTACGCCACGGTCCAGCGCCAAGGCATCACCGACCACCTGGGCAAGAACCAGATCGTCCACGAAGGCGCCATCGGCGTGCTGGGCTCGGGCAAGGACCAGAAGCTGGAACTGGCCAAGTACCAGAAGTGGAAGAAGGACAAGCCTCTCCAGACGTTTGATTCCGTCGGCGGCTGGGCTGGCGTCACCGACAAGTACTGGCTGGCGGCCCTGATCCCCGGCCAGAACGAGGCCATCAAGGCCCAGTACCGCGTGACCAACGTGGGCGGCGTCGATGTCTATGACGTCAACTTCGTCGGCCCGACCCAGGCCCTGAACCCGGGCGCGACCCTGACCCAGACCACGCGCCTGTTCGCCGGCGCCAAGACCGTGCCGCTGCTGCGCAAGTATCAGTACGGCGGCGCCAAGCCGCCGGCGTGGTGGGAGTTCTGGAGCAACGCCAAGGCCGAGATCCCGCGCTTCGACTGGGCCGTGGACTGGGGCATGTTCTCCATGTTCACCCGCCCGATCTTCAACGTGCTGGAGATCTTCTACAAGCTGGTCGGCAACTTCGGTCTGGCCATCATGCTGCTGACCGTCGTGCTCAAGCTCGTCCTCTACCCGATGGCGGACAAGAGCTATGAGTCCATGGCCAAGATGAAGAAGATCGCCCCCGAGGTCGAGAAGCTGAAGGTCAAGCACAAGGACGACCCGGCCAAGCAGCAGCAGGAGATGATGGCGCTGTATCAGAAGGAGAAGATCAACCCGATGATGGGTTGCCTTCCGATGCTGATCCAGATCCCGGTCTTCTACTCGCTGTACAAGGTGCTGACCGTCACGATCGAAATGCGCCACGCGCCATTCTTCGGCTGGATCCAGGACCTTTCGGCGCCGGATCCGACCACGGTCTTCAACCTGTTCGGCCTGATCCCCTGGGATCCGGGTTCGCTGCCGCTGATCGGCGCCATGATCGCCCACCTGGGCGTCTGGCCGCTGCTGTACGGGATCACCATGTGGCTGACCACGGCCATGAACCCGCCGGCCGGCGACCCCATGCAACAGCGCATCTTCCAGCTGTTCCCGATCATCTTCACCTTCACCCTGTCGGGCTTCGCCGTGGGCCTGGTGATCTACTGGTGCTGGAGCAACGTCCTGACCATCGTTCAGCAGTACGTGATGATGCGCCGCTACAAGGTCGAGAACCCGATCGACCGCATCATCGCGCGCCTGCAGGGCAAACCCGCCAATGTGACGACGTAGTGGGCGACCTGATGAGCGAGGACCCGATCTTCACCGAGGACGAGATCGAGACGGCGCGGGTGTTCTTCGCCCAGCCGGTCTCGTTCATCATGGGCGCGGTGCGCATGGACGCCATGCCGCCCGCCGACCTGCCGGAAGTGGCCTTCGCCGGCCGCTCCAATGTCGGCAAGTCCAGCCTGATCAACGGCCTGGTGAACCAGAAGTACCTGGCCCGCGCCTCGAACGAGCCGGGCCGCACGCGGGAGATCAACTTCTTCCTGCTGGCCGAGCGGGTGCGCCTGGTCGACCTGCCCGGCTACGGCTTCGCCCGCGTCTCGCGCTCGATCGCCGACAAGTTCCAGGACCTGGGTCGCGCCTATCTGCGCGGCCGGGCGAACCTGAAGCGCGTCTACGTGCTGATCGACGCCCGCCATGGCCTGAAGACGGTCGACCTCGAGGCGCTGGACGCCCTGGACGAGGCCGCGGTCTCCTACCAGATCGTCCTGACCAAGGCCGACAAGATCAAGCCGGCCGAGGTCGACAAGGTCGTCGCCGACACCCTGAAGGCCATCGCCAAGCGCCCCGCGGCCTTCCCGCGCGTCCTGGCCACCTCGTCCGAAAAGGGCCTGGGCCTGCCCGAACTGCGCGCCGAGATCGTGCGGGTCTGCATCGACGAATAAGCCGAGCGCGTCCCCTCACGCCACGTGGGCTGGGGGATATTCTTGTCCCGTTAACTCTGCGCTAGGGTTCACCCGCCAGAACCCCGCCTCCCCGCTTTCCAGAAAAGTCTCCCGACCATGCACCGCCACGAACTGAAGACCTGGCCCAAGTACTTCGCCGCCGTCCGCTCGGGCCAGAAGCGCTTCGAGATCCGCCGCAACGACCGCGAGTTCAAGGTCGGCGACATCCTGGTGCTGCGCGAGTTCGATCCGGCCACCGACACCTATACCGGCCAGTTCGAGGAGCGGCAGATCACCTTCCTGCTGTCGGAAGAAGACTATGGCGGGGTGATCCACGGCTTCGTCGCCATTGGCTTCGGCGATGTGGCCCCGCATCCGGACGCGGCCGACGACCTGACGCCCGAGGCCCTGGCCGACTGGCACGAGACCGCCGCCTCCAACGCCGCCCTGCGCGCCCAGGAGGCCCGCAAGGTCTCGGAGAGCTACGCCGAGAGCAACATGGGCGTGGCCCGCGACCGCCACGCGGCCGTCGCCGACGCGGCCGAGGCCGAAGCCGGCTTCCACGCGGCCGCCGCGCGGATCGTTCGCAAGGGATGATGGGTGCTGGCGGTGAGGTTCATGATCTCCCGCCTCCCTAGGCCTTGTGCCTAGGGCCCAGCGTTCCGCTTTTTCGGGACATACAAAATGAAAGCGGCGGCGCCCCATTCCTCTGGAGAGGTTTGGAGCCACCGCCGCCATGGGTCCTGGGCACAAGGCCCAGGAAGGCCGTGCTTTTTGAGCTAACGCCCCTTAAGCCGCTTCGTGCACGACGGCGGGGAACACGTCGTCCATGCGCAGATAGGTGATCAGGCGGTTTTCCATCGAGATGATGGCCTGGATGTAGCGCAGCTCGTCGCCGACGTCCGGGGCCGGCTGCAGGCTGTCGCGCGGCACGGTGAAGGTCTCGGACACCGCGTCGACCAGGATGCCGGCCAGGCGGTCCTGGCACTCGACCACGACGATGACGTGGCGGGTCTCGGGGATGGTGACGCCCAGGCCCAGGCGGTTGCGCAGGTCGATGACCGGCATGATCGCGCCGCGCAGGTTGATGACGCCGCGCAGATAGGCCGGAGCGTGGGGGATCGGGGTGGCCGGAGTCCAACCGCGGATTTCGCGGACGGTCTTCACGTCGATGCAGAATTCCTGCTCGCCGATGCAGAACGAGATCAGCTCCAGAGCAGGCGCGGTGGTGTCGGTCATAAGCGGTCCCCGGGAACAAAGAGCTCGTCCCAGGGCCGCGGTTCGACGCGCTCCAGGACACCTTGCCAGATAAGCGCGCGCCCTCTTTAGCAAGCGTTAAGCCAAACCCATTCGGGGCGCGCCTAAATGTCGCGGCGCCCCGGAATGAGTCCTTTCGCGGCCCTTACGGCTCGGACAGCCCCTCGTCGCCGTCATCGGCCAGGTTGAACTCGTACCAGACGCCGTTGAGGACGCCGAAGGCGACGGCCAGGCCCAGGCCCAGGATCCAGGTGAAGTACCACATCGGATTGTCTCCTTCGGATCAGTAGAGGTCGGGGTTGGTGGCGAGCGCGCCGGTGGTGCTGCGGCCCCACAACACCTTGTAGACCCAGGCGGTGTAGAGCAGCACCAGCGGCAGGAAGACCGCCGTCACGATCAGCATGATGAACAGGGTCATGTGGCTGGACGAGGCGTTCCAGACCGTCAGGCTGGAGCGGGGGTCGAAGCTGCTGGGCAGGATGAACGGGAACATCGACAGACCGACGGTCCCGATGATCCCGACCGTCGACAGCGAGGAGCCGCCGAACGCCATCCACGCCTTGTTCCAGCGCATGCCGGCCAGGGCCAGGGCCGCGCCGACGAAGCCCAGCACGGGGGCCGTGATCATCCAGCCGTGGCGGCTGTAGTTGTCGAGCCAGGCGCCCGGGGCGCGCACGGCGGCGGCGCCGCGCAGCGGGTTGGACGGGCCGGCCGCGTCGGCCAGCCCCTCGATCCGGAAGCCCAGCCCCCCGAAGGCGACCCAGAAGCCGCCGGCCGCGAACAACACGATGCTGGCCAGGCCGGCGATCTCGCCGATACGGCGGGCGCGCTCGGTCACCGGGCCTTCCTCGCCCTTCACCGTGATCCAGGCCGCGCCGTGCAGCACCAGCATGGCCACCGACAGCAGGCCGCACAGCAGGGCGAACGGCGAGAACAGGCCCAGGAACGAGCCCTCGTAGAAGGCGCGTAGGTCCCCATCGAGGCGGAAGGGCGCGCCTTGCAGCACGTTGCCCAGGGCCACGCCGAAGCACAGCACCGGCACGAAGCCGCCGACGAACAGCGCCCAGTCCCAGAACGCGCGCCAGCGCGGGTCGGCGCGCTTGGACCGGTACTTGAAGCCCACCGGCCGCAGGATCATGGCCGTCAGGACCACGAACATGGCCAGGTAGAAGCCCGAGAAGCTGATGGCGTAGACGAAGGGCCAGGCCGCGAAGATCGCGCCGCCGCCCAGGATGAACCACACCTGGTTGCCTTCCCAGGTGGCGCCGATGGTGTTGATCACCATGCGGCGTTCCTTGTCGGACTTGGCGACGAAGGGCAGCAGGGCGCCGACGCCCATGTCGAAGCCGTCGGTGAGGGCGAAGCCGATCAGGAGGATCCCGACCAGGGCCCACCAGATGACGCGAAGCGTGGCGAAATCGACGGGGATATCCATAAGGTTCGCTCCTCTCAGGCCACGGCCGGTTCGGCTTCGACGGATTCGTCGAGCGCGGGTTCGTGGTGGGCGAAGGGGCCCTTCTTGACGGTCTTGATGATCAGTCCGATCTCGACGACAGCCAGGGAGCCATACAGCAGGGTGAAGACCGCGATGCTGGTCAGCAGCTGCGGGACGGTCAGGCTGGACGCGCCCAGGAAGGTGGGCAGCACGCCCTCCACGGCCCAGGGCTGACGCCCGACCTCGGCCAGCACCCAGCCCAGCTCGGTCGAGATCCACGGCAGCGGGAGGGCCGCCACCGCCAGATACAGGAACCACTTGGTGTCATGCTTGCGCAGGGTGACCAGCAGGAAGGCCGTGGCGAACAGGGCGATCATCAGGAAGCCGATGCCGGCCATGATGCGGAAGGCCCAGAACATCACCGGCACGGGCGGCACCGTGTCCCAGGCCGCCTTCTGGATCAGTTCGGGCGAGGCCTGGCGCGGATCGGCGACATAGCGCTTCAGCAGCAGGGCGTAGCCCAGGTCGCGGCGGTGCTGTTCGAAGGTCGCGCGGGCGGCCAGGTCGTTCGGGTTGACCTTCAGCGCCTCGACCGCGCCGTAGGCGATCGTGCCCGACTCGATGCGGTCCTGCGCCTTGGCGACCAGTTGGAAGATGCCCTCCACCGGCTTGTCGAAGCTGCGGGTGGCGATCAGACCCAGGACGTAGGGGATCTTGATCTCATGGTGGGTCTTGCGATCGGCCATGCTGGGAATGCCGAAGGCCGTCAGGCCGGCGGGCGCGGCTTCTGTCTCCCACATGGCCTCAAGCGCGGCGAGCTTCATTTTCTGGTTGTCGGTCAGGGCGTAGCCGCTCTCGTCGCCCAGCACGACCACCGACAGCGAGCCGGCCAGGCCGAAGGCGGCGGCGACGGTCATGGACCGCTTGGCCACGCCGATATACTTGCCCTTCAGCAGGTACAGCGCCGAGATGCCCAGCACGAAGACCGCGGCGATGACGTAGCCGGCGCTGACGGTATGCACGAACTTGGCTTGCGCCACCGGGTTGAACAGCACGTCGCGGAAGCTGGAGACCTCCATGCGCATGGTGTCCGGATTGAAGGCCGCGCCCATCGGGTTCTGCATCCAGCCGTTGGCGACCAGAATCCATAGAGCCGAGAGATTGGTGCCCAGAGCGGTCAGGAAGGTCACCGCCAGGTGGCCGACGCGGCTGAGCTTGTCCCAGCCAAAGAACATCAGGCCGACGAACGTCGCCTCCAGGAAGAAGGCCATCAGGCCCTCGATCGCCAGCGGGGCGCCAAAGATGTCGCCGACATAGTGCGAGTAGTAGGACCAGTTCATCCCGAACTGGAATTCCATGGTGATCCCGGTCGCCACGCCCAGCACGAAGTTGATGCCGAACAGCGTCCCCCAGAACCGGGTGACGGTGCGCCAGATCGGGCGCTTGGTCATGACATAGATGCTCTCCATGATGACCAGCATGACCGAGAGCCCCAGGGTCAGGGGCACGAACAGAAAGTGGTAAAGGGCCGTCAGCGCGAATTGCAGTCGCGAGAGGTCGATAACCGCGGGGTCCATGGACAACTCCGAGACGAACGGTCGATACGCATGCCGACCGAGGACGTCGTCCTAGACCTGGCGGTTGCGCCGATCCTTGACCGCGATCAAGGATCGGAGGAGACGGCACTCTACACTCAAGCCATGGGTTCCCGCATAGTACAGATTGTCCACCCCCTGCCTTCCAAAGCCTGGTTGAAGCGGCGCGACAGGATCGCCGGCCCCGCCTTGCGCCGCGCCCAGAGCCTCGGCCTGCTGGACGGTCTGGCCGCGATCGGCTTCGCCGGGGGGCTGGCTTTCGGCGCCGACGCCATCGCCAACCAGCGCCATCCCTTGGTCTTTTTCGCCAGCTTGATGGGCGTGCTGGCCGCCATGGTCTTGCGCGCGCTGCTGGCCTACGCCAACGCCCGCATGGGCGCCGAAGCGGCGGCCGGGGCCAAGGCCGACCTGCGCGCGGAGCTCGCGCGGTCGGTGTTCGGCGGCCCGCGTCGCCCGGCCGGCGAGGCGACCACGGCCCTGGTCGAGGGCGTCGAGGCGATGGACGGCTATTTCGCCCGCTTCCTGCCCGCGCGCCTGTCGGCCGCCGCCCTGCCGCTGTTGATGATCGCCGCCGCCGCGATCGCCAGCCCGATCTGCGCGGCGATCATGCTGGGCACCCTGATCCCCTTCATCGCCGCCATGATCCTGGCTGGAACCGCCGCCGCGGCCGAGACCCGCGCCCAGTTCCAGGCCCTGGAGCGGCTGTCGGGCCTGTTTCTCGACCGCGTCCGCGCCCTCCCCGTCGTCCTGGCCTTCGAGGCCGAGGGGACGACCACGACGGCCCTCGGCCGCTCGGCCTCGGCCCTGGCCGAACGGACCCTGAAGGTGCTGCGGGTGGCCTTCCTCTCGTCGGCCGCGCTGGAGTTCTTCGCCGCCCTGTCGGTGGCGCTGGTGGCCGTCTATTGCGGCTTCAACCTCTTGCGCCTGCTGCCTTTCCCCGTCCCCGAGCAGCTGGACCTGAAGCGCGCCTTCTTCGTGCTGGCCCTCGCGCCAGAGGTCTACGCCCCGATGCGGCGCCTGGCCGCCGCCTATCACGACCGCCAGGCCGCCGAGGCCGCCGCCACGCGGCTGTCGACCTTCGAGACGCCCGCCCCGGCGCCCGTCGTCGCCCCCCTGCCCGCCGCCCCGGCGATCCGCTTCCAAGGCGTGACGATCCGCTATCCGGAAGCCGACGCTCCGGCCGTGGCGGGCTTCGACCTCGACATTCCGGCGGGCGCGATCGTGGCCCTGGTCGGCGCCAGCGGCGCGGGCAAGAGCTCGATCCTGAACCTGCTGCTGGGCCTCTCGCCGCTGACCGAGGGGCGGATCCTGATCGACGGCGTCGAGCGCCCGGTCACGGCGGCCGACATCGCCTGGGCCGGCCAGTCGCCGTTGATCCTGCCCGCCTCGATCGCCGAAAATATCGCCCTGTCCCGCCGCGACGCCTCGCGCGACGAGATCGAGGCCGCCGCCCGCGAGGCGGGGCTCGGTCCGGCCTTGGCCCAGCGGCCCGGAGGCCTCGACTTCGTGCTGGACGAACGCGGCAGCGGTCTGTCGGGCGGCGAACGCCGGCGCCTGTCCCTGGCCCGCGCCATGCTCAAGCCCGCGCCGATCCTGCTGCTGGACGAGCCGACCGCCAATCTCGACGCCGCCGCCGAGGCCCAGATGCTGACGGCCTTGCGTCGCGCCGCCCAGGGGCGCACGACGCTGATCGCCACCCATTCCGACGCCGTCGCGGCCTTGGCCGATCGGGTGGCGCGGCTGTGAAGAAGACCTTGCCCACGCCCCTCGACGATCTGATCCGCGTCCAGAAGCGCGCTCGCGCCGGCGATCTGCGCCTAGCGATCCTGAGCGCCGTGGTGGTCGGCGCGGCCTCGACCCTGCTGCTCGGCCTCTCGGGTTGGTTCATCGTCGCCAGCGCCGCCGCCGGCGCGACGGGCCTGGCGGCCGCCCACGCCTTCAACGTGCTGCTGCCCAGCGCCGGAATCCGGCTGCTGGCCATCCTGCGCACCGTCGCCCGCTACGCCGAGCGCCTGACCGGTCACGCCGCCGCCCTGCGGGCGCTGGCCGCCATCCGCCCGGCGGTCTTCGCCAGCCTCGCCGCCGCGCCGCCCGCGGAGTCCCTGGCCTTGTCGCGGGGCGAGGCCTCGGCCCGGCTGGTGCAGGATGTCGACGCCGTCGAGACCCGCTTCGTGCGCCTGTCCGCCCCGTGGAGCGCCGTCGCCGGTCTGGGCGCGGGCCTGTTCCTGACCGCCTTCGCGGGATGGGCGCCCAGCCTCGTCATCCTGACCGCCGCCGCCGCGGCGATCCTGTCGGCCCGCGCCCTTGCCCGCCGCTTCTCGGCTCCCGCCCGCGCCGCCGTCCAGACCAAGGTCGGCGTCTTGAAGGACAGCGCCGCCGCGCTGGTCTCGGCCGCCGCCGAGTTGCGCGCCTACGGCTTGGAAGACTGGGCCGGCCAGACCCTGAACCACCGCGCCGCCGATCTGGAGGCCGCCCGCCTGGCCGCCGCCCGCGCCCAGGGCCTGGTTTTGGCCAGCCAGGCCGCGATCCTGGGCGCCGCCGTCGCCGCGGCCATGGCCGCCGCCGCCCCGGCCGGCGCGCCGCTGGCCGCCCTGGCGGGCCTGGCCGCCGCCATGAGCGTCGAGGCGCTGGCGGGCCTGGCCCACGCCTTCGACCAGGACGGCGCGGCGCGGGAAGCCCGCGAGCGGCTGAACGCCTTGTTGCGCCACGCGCCGCGCCCGACCTCGGCGCCCTTGGTTGAAGCGCCCGTCCTGACGATCCTGGACCACACCCTCCAGCCCGGCGCGCGCCTGGCCATCGTCGGCCCTTCCGGCTGCGGCAAGACCACCCTGGTCGAGACCCTGCTGGGCCTGCGCGAGACGCCCGCCCCGCTGCCCCGCGCCGCCTTCGCCTGGCTGCCGCAGGACGCGGGCCTGGTCGCCGGGACCGTGCGCGAGAACCTGCGCCTGGCCGCGCCTCAGGCCAGCGACGCGATGCTGTGGGAAGCGTTGGAGGACGCGGGCCTGGCCGATCGCGTCCGCGCCGCGCCGGGCGAGCTGTCGGCCTATGTCGGCGACGACGGCGAGCGGCTGTCGGGCGGCGAGCGCCGTCGCCTGGCCCTGGCCCGGGCCTATCTGCGCCAGGCGCCCTGGCTGCTGCTGGACGAGCCAACCGAGGGCCTGGATGCTCGAACCGAGGCCCGCGTGGTCGAGGGCCTGAAACGACGCCTGGCGCGCACCGGCCAGGGGCTGGTGCTGATCAGCCACCGCCCGGCGCCGGCCGCGATCTGCGATCGCGTCCTGCGCCTGGGCCAAGCATCAGGGCACGAAAAAGGCCCGACGGTCGAACCGCCGGGCCTCGTGACAGCGCCTTGAAGGACGCCCTATTTTAGGTTCACCCGGATATGAGTCGCGAACAGCGCCAGCGCGAAGGCGGCGAACGCCACGACCACCAGACCCAGATAAGCGGTTTGTCCGTCCGACATGAGCGTCTCCCTTGATTGAAGACAAGAGCTTGAACATCGCCACGACGGCTCGCCTTGACCTGCCTCAAACCACGTCGCCTATAAGGGCCGCGTTTCCGTCGGAGTGTTTGCGCGGATGAAGCCCGCCCGAGGTTGGTCCTCGACCCTGTTCAGCGATCCTCGCCCCGCCGCCTATGTCACCGCCCTGGTGTCGGTCATGGCGACGGCCGTCTCGCGCCTGTATATGCCCGAGGCCTTCACCGCGCCGTCGTCGTTCCTGCTGTTCGTGCCGGCGGTGCTGATCAGCGCCGCCCTCGGCGGGCTGTGGCCTGGCGTCTTCGCCACCATCCTGGCCTGGGCCGGCGTCTGGTGGATGACGCGGGACATTCCGTTCAACCTGGTCAGCGGTTTGTGCGCGGCGATCTTTCTGTCGACCGGCTTTGGCATGGCGCTGGGCGGCGGCTGGTTCCACGCCGCGCGCCGGCGCGCCGCCGCGGTCAACGACCACCTGCGCTCGATCCTCGACACCGTGCCAGACGCCGTGGTCGTTATCGACCGCCAGGGCCTGATGACCTCGTTCAGCCCCGCCGCCGAGCGGATGTTCGGCTGGAAGGAGCCGGAGGTGCTGGGCAAGAACGTCAGCCTGCTGATGCCCGAGCCGTACAAGGCCCAGCACGATGGCTATCTGGGGCGCTACGCCCGCACCGGCGAGCGCCGCATCATCGGCTCGGGCCGGATCGTGGTCGGCTGCCGCAGGGATGGCTCGACCTTTCCGATGGAGTTGGCGGTCGGCGAGACCAAGGGCCCGACGCCCTCGTTCACCGGCTTCATCCGTGATCTGACGGAAAGCCAGGAGACCGAGACCCGCCTCCAGGAGCTGCAGAACGAGCTGGTCCACGTCTCGCGCCTGACGGCCATGGGCGAGATGGCCTCGACCCTGGCTCACGAGCTGAACCAGCCGCTGTCGGCCATCGCCAACCTGCTGACCGGCTCGCGCCGTCTGATGGATCGCGGCCGCGAGGCCGACCAGGCAAAGATCCGCGACGCCATCGACCGCGCCGCCGCCCAGGCCCTGCGGGCCGGCGAGGTGATCCACCGCATGCGCGACTTCGTCCGCCGCGGCGCCAGCGAGCGCGAGGCCGAGAGCCTGTCCAAACTGATCGAGGAGGCCAGCGCCCTGGCCCTGATCGGCGAGAAGGAGCGCCAGGTCGACGTGCGCCTCAATCTCGACCCCAAGGCCGACGCGGTGTTCGCCGACCGGGTCCAGGTGCAGCAGGTGCTGCTGAACCTGATCCGCAACGGCATCGACGCCATGCAGGTCCAGGAGCCCAAGAAGCGCGCCCTCTTGATCAGCAGCGACCTGACCGACGAGGGCTGGTCGCGGGTCATCGTCGACGACACCGGCCCCGGCATCGCCGAGGCGGTGCTGGAGCGCCTGTTCCAGCCGTTCATGACCACCAAGCCGCAGGGCATGGGCGTGGGCCTGTCGATCTCGCGCTCGATCATCGAGGCGCACGGCGGCCGCATCTGGGCCGAGGCCAATCCGGCCGGCGGCGCCCGTTTCTGTTTTACGCTACCGCCCGCCGAACAGGCGGCCGCCAAGGAGACCGTCGATGAGTGACGCCCCCGTCGTGCATGTGGTCGACGACGACGAAAGCGCCCGCGAGTCCCTGGCCTTCCTGTTGGAGTCCGCCGACTTCGAGGTGGTGACCTACGCCAGCGCCCCGGCCTTTCTGGACGCCCTGGAGACCGCGACACCGGGGGTGATCATCACCGACGTGCGCATGCCCGAGATGAGCGGCCAGGACCTGGTCGCGCGGCTGGCGGCCCTGAAGGTGAAGATGCCGATCGTGATGATCACCGGCCACGGCGACATCCCGATGGCGGTCGAGGCCATGCGCTCGGGCGTCGTCGACTTCCTGGAGAAGCCGTTCTCGGAGTCGCGGATGCTGGACGCCCTGCAGCGGGCGTTCAAGTCGGTCGAGGCCGCCCCGGTCTCCACCGACCAGGCCGCCGTCCTCAAGCGCATCGAAAGCCTATCCGAGCGCGAGCGCCAGGTGCTGGACGGGGTGGTCGCCGGCCACGCCAACAAGGTCATCGCCCGGGAGCTCGGCATCAGCCCGCGCACCGTCGAGATCTACCGCGCCAAGCTGATGACCAAGATGCAGGCCGACAACCTGGCGGCCCTGGTGCGCATGACCCTGTCGGTGCGCGGGGATTAGCTAGGGCGCTGGCCTCGCCGAAGTTAGTGCTTGGCCAGCAGCGCCGCGACCTCGCGCCCCAGCGCGTCGTCCAGCAGCGGCTTTTCCACCACCGTGACGTCCTTGACGCCCTGGCGCTGGAAGCGCTGGGCGTCGCTGGTCAGGACGATGGTCGAGCGGCCGGGAACGGGCGGCGGCAGCGGCGCCGAGCCGTCGTCGATGATCACGCAGGCGGCGGCGCGGCAGTCCAGGCACGACGCGCAGCCGTCCGCGCACGGCGGCGCCGTCACGCTGTAGCCTTCGGTCTCCAGGGAGAACCGCAGCGCGTCACGCAAGGGCTCGTCCGAAACAAGCAAGAGGATCAGGGGTCGGACGTCGCCGTCCGACAGGTCGGGCCGGTCGCACATGACCGAGAACATCGCAGCCAGGCCCGTCGCTGACTTTGATCCGAGTCAAAACGCGTTTGTAAAGGGTCGCCGCATAAGGGGTTTCCCTTAGCGAGGCTTCCTTAGGCGGCTCCCCCGAATTTCGCGACTTTTGCTTTGGCGCAATAACCCTCGGGCAACCAGGGGTTTCCAATGCTGTCTCCGATCCGCGCTCAGAGCTTCGAACCGGCCGTCCATCTCGACGCCAGTCTCGACGTGGTCCTCTCCATGCCCTGCGCCTGCCCGCGCTTCGCTCGCGACGAGGAGATCTTCGGCGAAGGCGAAACCGCCGACTACGTCTATCAGGTCGTCTCGGGCGCGGTGCGGACCTACCGCATCCTGCGCGACGGCCGTCGCCAGATCGACGAGTTCCACTTCGCCGGCGACTATTTCGGCCTGGAGCTGGGCGAGGCCCACCGGGTCACGGGCGAGGCCATGACCGACACCACCATCCGCATGATCCGTCGGGGCGCCCTCAGCGACCTGGCCGCCAAGCGCGGCGACGCGGCCCGCGCCATCCTGCGCCTGACCGCCGAGGGCCTGCAACGCAGCCAGGACCACGTGCTGATGCTGGGTCGCCGCTCGGCCCAGGAGCGCGTCGCGGGCCTCTTGCTCGACATCGCCGAGCGCACGAACGCCAAGGCCGAGCTGGACGTGCCGATGAGCCGCCAGGACATGGCCGACTATCTGGGCCTGACCATCGAGACCGTCTCGCGCACGCTGACCAGCCTGCAGGACGAGGGCCTGATCGCCCTGCCCAGCGTCCGCCACGTGGTGCTGCAGGACCGCCGCGCGCTTGAGCGGATGACGGCCTAGCGCTCTAGACCCCGCCTTCGTCGCTACGCTCTAGTCCCGCCATCGTCGCCTCCTGCTCTGGCGAGCCCTGGCTGACCGAGCGCAGCATCGCCTGGCGCAGGGCGTAGACCAGCATGGCCAGCAGGATCAGGGCGTTCAGCACGAACGGCCCCCAGCCGACCTGCTCGTAAAGCAGCACGAACAGCGGCGCGACGACCACGTTCAGGCCGTTGATCGCCGCGATCGCGCCCGCCGCGCCGGCCTGGTCCTTGGCCCCGACCGACAGCGACGCCCCGGCCGTGAAGCCGGGCCGCGCGAAGCCGTAGCCCAGGCTGGCGATCGCGTAGCCGATGGCCACGGCCGCGTAGTCCGGCGCGAAGGCCACCACGACATTGCCCAGCACCGCCGCGGCCGCGCCCCAGCGCATCAGCTCGCGCGGGCCCATGCGGAACATGCGGATCAGGCCCCATTGGGCCAGCAGCCCGGCCACGGCGCCCGCCGCCATGGCCAGGGTGATGAAGCCCTGCGCCTTCACCGGCGGCAGGCCCAGCTTGTCGATGATCAGAAAGCCCAGGGTCTGGGTCTGGGCCGTCTGGCACGCGGCCACCAGGAAGCCGTAGATCAGGAAGGGCTTCAGCCGCGGATCGCGCCACAGCGCCGCCCCCTCGCCGCGCCACGGCAGGCCCATCTTGCTGCGCGGCGGGGCGTCGCCTCGTCCGGGCTTGAAGGTCTCGGGCAGGCCGCGATGCACGACCACCAGCATGATCGCGGCGATTAGGGCGAAGGCGAACATCGGCCCGGCCAGCCCCACGAACGGCAGCACGAACAGCGGCGCCAGCAGCGGGCCGACCACCGTGCCCAGGCCAAAGGCGCCGGCCAAGGTGGCCATGGTCTGGGTGCGCTCCTCGCGGCTGGTGCGATCGGCCATATAGGCCTGGGTGGCCGGATTGGCGGCCGAGCCCACGCCGCCGAACAGCGCTCGGCACAGCAGGAACAGCACGAAGATCACCATCGGCGGGGCCAGGTGATGCAGGCCGGCCGAGACGACGATCGCGCACAGCGTCATCGAGACGCAGAAGCCCGCCAGGCCCAGCATGATGAGAGGCTTGCGGCCGCGCAGATCCGACTGACGCGCCCAGAACGGCGACGTCACGGCCCATAGCACCGCCGACAGGGAGAAGATCGCCGCGACCATGGCGTCGGGGATGCCGATCTGCCGGCCGATGGCGGGCAGCACCGACAGCATGCCGGTGTTCCCCAGGGCCGTCGCCACCGACACGCCGAAGAGGATCGCGAACGCGCCGCGGTTGGTCCGGGCTTCTGATGTCTCCCCAGTCATCAAAACGATCGTTAGACCCGGTCGCGCGCCCGCGCAACGTGTCGCGGGGCCGCGCCGCCCTTAATCGTCGCGGCGAGAACCTTGGATTAAGCATTAACTCCGATGATGCGCGCTCAAACTCGGGGTCGGCTGCTCACCATGTTCCAGATCATTGGCATCGTCCTGCTGTTCGCCCTGGTGTTCGGCAGCTACCTGATGGGTGGCGGCAAGATGGACGTGATCCTGCACGCCGCGCCGCACGAACTGATGGCCATTCTGGGCGCCGGCATCGCCGCGTTCCTGATCTCCAACTCGATGACCGTGATCAAAGCCACGGCGGGCGGCTTCGGCAAGATCTTCGCCGGCCCCAAGTGGAAGGCCAGCGACTATCGCGACCTGCTGTCGCTGCTGTTCCTGCTGACCAAGACGATGAAGTCCAAGGGCGTCATCGCCCTGGAAAGCCACATCGAAAAGCCGCACGAGAGCAAGATCTTCGAGCGCTACCCGAAGATCACCCACGACCACTTCGCCGTCGACTTCATCTGCGACACCCTGCGGATGATGACCATGAACCTGGAGGATCCCCACCAGGTCGAGGACGCGATGGAAAAGCAGCTCGAGAAGCACCACCACGAGGCGCTTGAGCCGGCCCACGCCCTGCAGAGCATGGCCGACGCCTTGCCCGCCCTGGGCATCGTCGCCGCCGTGCTGGGCGTCATCAAGACCATGGGCTCGATCACCGAGCCGCCAGCCGTCCTGGGCGGCATGATCGGCGGCGCGCTGGTCGGCACCTTCCTGGGCGTGTTCATGGCCTATGGCCTGGTCGGTCCGATGGCCGCCCGCCTGCAGGCGGTCGTCAACGAGGACGCGGCCTTCTACAAGATCATCCAGGCCGTCCTGGTCGCCCACCTGCACGGCAACGCCGCCCAGATCTCGGTCGAGATCGGCCGCGGCAACGTCCCCTCGCCCGCCCAGCCCAGCTTCGCCGAGCTGGAAGAGGCGCTGGCCCAAATCCCGAACGAATAGATCCCGAATGAATAATGCGACACGTTCGGGCTCCCGCGTTTGCGCGGAGCCCTGAACGCGTTATGCCTTCCATGAAGACGTCGCGTTCCAGCGACGCGTCCACTCGGAAGGGAAACCTCATGCGCACCACCATGCTCCGCAAGCTGCTGATCGCCGGCATGGCCGTCTCGGCTTTGTCGCTGGCCGCCTGCGGCAAGAAGGACGAAGGCGGGGACGAGAGCGCCGCCGCCAAGGCCGCCGCCGCCGACGCCAGCACCGTGACCGAAGCCGCCTCGGCCCAGGACCAGGCCGCCGCCGACGCCAACAAGGAAGCCGCCGAGGCCGCCAACGCCCCGGTCGATCCGGCCGACGCCGCCGCCACCGGCGCGACCTCGACCACCGCTCCGGCCGACGCCTCGGCCACGGCCGCCGCGGACGCCAAGCCGGCCGAGAAGAAGGCCGCGCACTAGAGCCTCGCGCGTCCAAACGGAATCGGTTTGACGCGATAACGAGGCTCTAAATCAAACACTTAGAGCGTGACTCGCGCCGAAACCGGTTCCCACTTTCGGCGTCACGCTCTAGGCTCAACGCCCCTCGAGGTTCAAAGGGCCGCCTCCCGCGAGGCGGCCCTTTTTCGTTGACGCCCGCCCGCCGCCGGCGCTCTAGCAACCGCATGGATCCCACCGCCCCTTCCAGTCCGCTCGTCTGGCGCGAGGACGGCCTGCCGCAGTCCAGCCTGTATGGCGACGTCTACTTCTCCAGCGTCGATGGGCTGGCCGAGACGCGGGCGGTGTTCCTGCGCGGCTGCGGCCTGCCGGAACGGTTCGCGGGCCGGCGCGACTTCGTCGTCGGCGAGCTGGGCTTCGGCTCGGGGCTGAACATCGCCGCCCTGCTGGACCTGTGGCGGCGCGAGAAGCCGGACGGCGCGCGCTTGCGGATCTTCTCGATCGAGGCCCATCCGCTGGACCGCGAGGAGGCCGCCCGGATCCTGGCCCACTGGCCCGAACTGGGCGAAGCGTCGCAAGCGCTGCTGGACGCCTGGCCAGGCCGGGCGCGCGGTTTCCACCGGGTGGACCTGCCCGGCTTCGACGCGGTGCTGGACCTGGCCGTGATGGACGTGGTCGAGGCGCTGGAGGCCTGGGACGGCGCGGCCGACGCCTGGTTCCTGGACGGCTTCTCCCCCGCCTTGAACCCCGCCATGTGGCGCGAGGAGGTGCTGGCCGCCGTCGCCGCGCGATCGGCGCCCGGCGCGCGGGCGGCGACCTTCACCGTCGCCGGCGCGGTGCGGCGCGGTCTGCAAGCGGCGGGCTTCGAGATCGCCAAGCGCCCCGGTTTCGGCCGCAAGCGCGAGCGGCTGGAGGCCTGGCTTCCCGGCCAACGCGTGGTCCCCTCGCGTCCCCAAAGCCTGGCGATCATCGGCGGCGGGATCGCCGGCGCCGCGCTGGCGCGGGCGGCGCGGGCCGAGGGCCTTTCCGTCACGGTGATCGACGACCCGGACGGCGTCGCCGCCTCGGGCAATCCCACGGGCCTGGTCACCCCCGCCCTCGACGCCGGCGGCGGCCCGCGCGCGGCGCTGTACGCCCAGGCCCTGGCGCGCGCGACGGCGCTGTACGCCGCCACGCCCGGCGCCGTCGTGGCTCGCGAGGTGCTGCAACTGGCCAACGCCGAGCGCGATCCCGCCCGCTTCGCCGCCGTCGCCCTTCAGGACATCTTCGAGCCCGGCGCCATGACGCCCCTCGATCCGGCCAGGACGGAAGACCGGCTCGGCGAGGCGACGCCAGCGCTCGCCATGGCTTCGGCCCAGGTCGTCGAGCCGCCGACGATCCGCGCCGCCTGGATCGGCGGGACCGTCGCCGCGCGCGTCGCCCAGCTGGAGCGCGACGGCGACGCCTGGCGGCTGCTGGACGCGGCGGGGGGCCTGATCCTGCGCGCCGACGCCGTGGTCCTGGCCGGCGGCGCGGCCAGCGCGGCGCTTGATCCCGCCCTGCCCCTGCGACCGGTGCGGGGCCAGGCCAGCTGGGCCAGCGGCGTCGCGACGCCGGCGCCGGCGCCGGCGGCCTTTGGCGGCTATGCGATCCCGACCCGCGACGGCGTGCTGTTCGGCGCCACCCACGACCGCGACCAGACGGCGACGGATGTGCGGGCCGAGGACCATCTCCGCAACCTCGTCACCCTGGCCAAGGGCCTGCCCCGCCTGGCCCAGCGACTGGAGGGCAAGGCGTTGGAGGGCCGAGCGGCCCTGCGCGCCACCGTGCCCGACCACCTGCCGCTGGCCGGCGCCCGCGCGGACGGCCCTTGGCTGCTGACGGGCCTGGGCTCGCGCGGCCTCTGCCTGGCGCCGCTGCTGGCCGAACACGTGATCGCCGGCCTGCTGGGCGTCCCCTCGCCCCTCCCGCGCCAATTGTCGCACCTGGTGGATCCGGCCCGTTTCGACTCGCTCGCCGAAGCCGCCAGCGTATAGTCGAGCAAGGCTATCGACACGGTTCCATCGACACGCGGCCTGCGCCCTCATACCGGCCGCGTCGCGACGGCCGCCGCCCACTAGGCCCGCCGTCCAGGACGCTCCCGCCCCCATCGGGAGCGTCCTTTCGTTTAAGGCCGTCCCAAGCCAAGGCGCGAAAAAGAAAGGGCCAGCCTCGCGGCCAGCCCTAGCTGTCTGAAGAGAAGAGGGCTGGCCTCGCGGCCAGCCCTCCGGATCTTCCGAACGGAAAACCTTAGAAGTTGATCGACACCGTCGAACGGCGGTTCAGCGGTTCCTTGACGCCATCGCCAGTCGCGACGGCCGGAGCGCTTTCGCCCTTCCAGTCGACGGCCAGGGCCGTGGCGTTGACACCCATGCCCACCAGGCCATCGGCGACGGCCTTGGCGCGGCGTTCCGACAGGCGGCGGTTGTAGGCGTCCGAACCCGAGGTGTCGGTGTGACCCGTCACGACGATCTTGGTCGCGCCGCCACCCTTGGCGTAGTCAGCGGCTTGCTGGACCACGGCCTGGGCTTCCGGCGTCAGGACGTACTGATCGAACGGGAAGTAGACCACGAACTCACGCGACTCGTAGGCCGGAGCGGCCGGCGGCGGAGGAGGCGGCGGCGGGGGAGCTTCAGCCGGCGGAGGGGGCGGCGGGGGCGGAGGCGGGGGCGGCGGGGGCGGCGGCGGCGGGGCGCCGAACGTGTAACGCAGGCCCAGGGTCACCGAGGTGTCCTTGTAGCGGCCCGAGAAGGTGCCGACGTCGGTGATGAAGCCGCCGGCGGGACCGACGTTTTGCGTCACCGAACCCCAGTCGAGCTTGGTGGTGCGCAGGTAGCGGCCGGTCAGGTCCATCGACCAGTTCGGCGCGAAGTTCCAGCCCAGGCCGACGATGCCTTGCATGGCGAACGCCTGATCGACGTCGTCGAAGCTGGCGTTCTGGAAGCGCGCGGCGCCGGTCGGAACGCCCGACAGCTGGCCGTACACCTTGTTGTGAACCCAGGCGGTGCCGACGCCGGCGCCGATGAACGGGTTCAGGCTCGAGTTCGGGGCCATGTCGAAGATGACATTGGCCATCAGGGTCGTGGCCTTCATCTTGCCATCGAGCTCGCCGCACTCCGGAGCGGCGGGGCTACGGACCACGCCGGGGGCGCAGAGGCCGATCGGTTGGCCGGTCGTCGAACCGGCGAGGCCGGCGCCGCGAACGCTCTTGATGTCGTTCGGACGGTAGCCGTACTCGGCTTCAACGCGCCAGTTCGGGGTGAACTTGTAGCCCAGGCGGCCGAAACCGGCCCAGTCCTTGTCGCCGCCGAAGTTCCATTGATAGTTGTTGGTGGACGTGGCCTTGACGTCCTTGGACTCGTGATAGCCGACGTCCGCGCCGACGTACCAACCGCTCGTAGCGCTCTGGGCCAGAGCGCCCGAGGCGGCGCCCAGCGCCACCGTCGCCACGCCGACCAGCAACCGCATCTTCATTTGATATACCCTCTACTTTTCGAATGTCGCGGTCCCGACGTGTCTCAGCGGGACCCACGACGACAAACGCACTCGACCGCGATTTGGGTGTTGCTCGAAAGCAACAGAATGGGGCGAATTGTGAAATTTATGCGGCTCGTCGCCACGATGAGGCAGCGCTTAGCGCCACAGGGACACATCACGCCACTTTTTAAGTGGCTGATATCGCGGACATAATCAGCCTAGCTTGCACGCCCCGGCGGGGTCGAGGACGGGTTGAGGGGAACCAGGAACCCTTTCCTCTGACTCCTGACGATTTCGCGTGAACCGCCGGCCAGCCAAGAGGGCCAGGCGTGAATCCAATCCCGGCGCGGCGCGTTCTGGGAGGCGAGCCGCCGCTCCGGAGTCCTGGCATGCCTTACATCGTCCGCGCCCGCCACCTGCACGGCGGCCACGCCCGCCCCATCGATGAACCCACCGCCGAGGCCGCCGCGGTCGCCTATCTCGAGGCGTTCGGCCACGAGCCGGAGGAGGACGAGAATGGGAACGAGATCGTCAGCCTGATCGTCCGCGACGACGCGAGCGGCCATGAACAGTGCTTCCGGGTCGATCTGAACACGGGCCGGACGGAGCCGTGCGGCTAGCCCGTTAGCCGCGGTGGCCAAAGCCGATCGCCACCAGCAGGAAGCCCGCCACGCACGCGATGACGAAGGCCATGGCGATCAAGATCACGCCCCGGCCGCGTCCCTTGGCCTTGGGCGTCTCGGCGGGATCGCCGCTCATGACCGCCCCCGCGCGCGCGGGGCGACGCGGACGAGGATCGGGAAATGGACCATGCGGATCCTCCTGGCTGAAGACCGAATCCGTTCAGCGCGGATCAGGTTCCCAGGGTCCCGCGAAAGGCCGATGACGACCGACGCGCGCGCCATGGAAAATCCGCCCTCCGCCGCGCACGAACCGCATTGCCGAGACCGCCCCAATAACTCTATCGAACAGCTAGACTAATGATCGAGGATGCGCGGGTCGTCCGTCGGTCTTCCCGGGGGCGTCCATGCGATCCAATCCGAACTCAAGAAAGCGGACCTTCATGGCCGCGGCCAGCGCGCTGGGCGGCATGCTGGCCTTGGCCGGCCCGGCCCCGGCCGCCGAGGCCCCCGGCGCGGCGGACGACAACGCCGTGGACCAGATCGTCATCAGCGCCCGCCGCCGCGAGGAAAAACTCCAGGACGCGCCGATCACGGTCTCGGCCGTCTCGGGCCGGGTGCTGGAGACCGAGCGTCTCGACCGCGTGGCCGACTACGCCGCCAAGATCGCCAATTTCGCGGCCCTGCAGCAGAACGCGCGCGTGTCGACCCTGACCGTCCGAGGCGTGGGCGGCAACGCCAACAGCGACGGCTCCGAAGCCGGGGTTGGCCTGATGGTCGACGGCGTCTTCCTCACCCACCCCGGCTTCTCGTGGCTGGACTTCGTCGACCTGGACCATATCGAGCTGGCCCGCGGCCCGCAGGGCACGCTGCTGGGCAAGAACACCACCGTCGGCGCCCTGGTCGTCACCACCAAGGCGCCGTCGTACGCGCCGGAGGCCATGGTCGGCGTCACCGCCGCCAGCCGCGATCGCCGCCAGCTGCGCGTCAACCTCTCGGGCCCGCTCGTCGCCGACAAGATCGCCGGCCGCCTGACCCTGTACGGCGACACCGGCGGCGGCTGGGTCCGCAACAAGGCCGACGCAAAGCGCTATCTGGACAACCACCGCTGGGCCGTGCGTGGTCAGCTGCTGTTCGATCCCAACACGCGCTTCAGCGACCGCCTGATCGTCGAGCACTACGACACCCGGGAGTACAACAACTACACGCCCGCGGTGGCCGACCCGCTGACCTACGCCAATGGCGCGCCGCGCAACGGCTGGGCGCGCAGGCTGGCGACCGGCTTTGGCTACACGCCGTCCTATGATGTCGAGGACGCCAATTTCGACGCCCAGGCCCGCGCCATCGCGCGGACGGACGGCGTCTCGAACATCGCCACCTTCAAGCTGGGCGACCATGTCCTGACCTCGATCAGCGCCTGGCGGCGGTTCCATTACCGGCCCAACAACGACAGCGACGGCACGCCCTACCCGATCTTCCGCAGCGGCTATGACGTCGACGTCGATCAGTACTCGCAGGAACTGCGCCTGGCCTCGCCAGAGGGCGGCGCCGTCGACTGGCAGACCGGGATCTATCTGCTGAAGCAGGAGGCGCGCAGCAACTACCGCGTCCGCCTGCTCTCGAAGGCCACCGCCTTCTTCGTCTCGCCGCGGCTGCCCGACGCGGTGCTGGAGGGGGTCGAGGGCGACCAGATCGGCGTGGCCGACACCACCAGCGCGGCGATCTTCGCCCACGGAACCTGGCATGCCAGCGATCGGGCCGCCCTGGCCGCGGGCCTGCGCTACACCCACGAGGATCGCGAGGCGTCCAACACCGCCGTCTCGTTCGGCGGCGCGGCCCTGATCGGTCGCCTGGCGCCCTACGCCGCCTATCGCGCGGCCGTTACGGGCCCCGACTACGTCGTGCGGGGCCGGCGCGAGGACGGCTCGCTATCCTGGCTGATCAATCCCTCGTACCGGATCAGCGAGGGCGTCCTGGCCTACGCCAGTCTGAGCTATGGCGAGAAGTCCGGCGCGGCCAATCTGGGCGCCCGGCCGGGCGACCGGATCATCATCGATCCCGAGAAATCCACGGACTACGAGCTGGGCGTCAAGACCACCCTGGCCGGCGGCCGGGCGACCCTGAACGTCAACCTCTATCGCGACACGATCGACGGCTATCAGGCCCCCTACATCGACCCGGCCGGCGCGACCGCTCGCTCCTATCTCGCCAATGTCGGCAAGGTGCGGTTGCGGGGGATCGAGGCCGAGGGCGCCGCCCAGGTCACCCGACGTCTGAACCTGTCGTTCGCCGCCGCCTGGGGCGAGGCGATCTACGTCTCCTATGCCAACGCCCCGCCGCCCGCCGAGCTGACCTACGCCGGCGCCCCGCCCACGGCGGACCTGTCGGGCGAGCAAATGTCGTTCGCGCCGAATCTGACCGGCAATGTCAGCGCGCGGTGGGAGCAGCCGCTGGCCGGCGGTCTTCACCTGTTCGCCTACGCCAACGAGACCTGGCGCGGCCGAAGCGCGCTGACCCCGCTGTCGGCCTACGCCCGCCAGAGCGGCTACGCCCTGACCAACGCCGGCGTCGGCCTGCGCGGCCAGGGCGACCGCTGGTCGGCGACGCTGTGGGCCAAGAACCTGTTCGACAAGCGCTATGCCATCGGCTTCGCCGGCGCGACGTCCATCACGCCCTACGCCGCGATCCTGGGCGACCCGCGCACGGTCGGCGTGACGCTGACGGCGAGGCCGTTCTAGACAGCGCTTCACGAGCGCATGGCCGATCCGCGTTCGCGTGGCGCATCTCAGGCCAAATAAATTATCGCGATAACAATTATTGCGCTTGACGTGGGCGATGGGCGGGCGCAGATAGATATCACGATAACAAATATCACAGCAAATCACACCGAGGAGCCACCCATGTTGAAGTCCATCCTGCTCTCCACCGTCCTGGCCGCGGCCGCCACGGCGTCGGCCTTCGCTCAACCCACCGCGCCGGCGGTGAAGAATGTCGTCCTCGTGCACGGCGCCTTCGCCGACGGCTCGGGGTGGCGCGGCGTCTACGACCAGCTCACCGCCGACGGCTACAAGGTGAGCATCGTGCAGAACCCGCTGTCTTCGCTGGAAGACGACGTCGCGGCCACCAACCGGGTCATCGCGCGGCTGGACGGCCCGGTGATCCTGGTGGGCCACTCCTACGGCGGCGCGGTGATCAGCCAGGCCGGTGACAACCCCAAGGTCGCGGGCCTGGTCTACGTCGCGGCCTTCGCGCCGGACGTCGGCCAATCGGTGCTGGACCAGTACGCGGATATCCCGCCGCCGCCCAACTTCCAGCCCCAGGAAACCCCGGATGGCTTCGCCTTCCTCAAGGCCGAAACGTTCCGCGCGGGCTTCGCGGCCGATCTCTCCGAGAAGGACGCGGCCTTCCTACAGGCCTCGCAAAATCCCGTGGCCATGGCCGCGCTGAGCGCCAAGCTGACGGTCGCCGCCTGGAAGACCAAGCCGAGTTGGGCCGTGGTCGCGACCGAGGACGGCGCCATCGCGCCCGAGCTCCTGCGCAAGACCGCCCGTCGCATCGGCGCCAAGGCCACCGAGGTGAAGGGCAGCCACGTCGTCTTCGCGTCCCAGCCCAAGGCGGTGGCCGCGGTGATCGAAGCGGCGGCCCGGGGCGTCGTCAGCAAGTAGCCTTCATCGAGAAGCCCGAGCCCTTGGCTCGACAATTGGAAAGAGCAAGCCATGCGCAAGATCCTGGGCGTCGCCCTGGCCACCGCCTTCATCGGCTCGGCGACGCTCGCCGCGCCCAACCCGCCGCGTCCGGCCGTCGAACGCACCGACCTGCAGCGTCACGACCTGTCGATCCCCGGGCATGAGACGGTGCAGGCCCGCATCGATATCGCGCCCGGCGCCACCGCCCCCTGGCACCGCCATCCCGGCGAGGAGGTCATCTACGTGCTCGAGGGGGTGCTGGAGTATCAGCTCGAAGGCAAAAGCCCCGTGACCTTGCGGGCCGGGGAGGTGCTGTTCGTGCCGTCGGGCGTCGCGCACAAGGCGCGCAATCCCGGAACGACGAACGGCGCCGAGCTGGCGACCTACATCGTCAAGAAGGGCAGGCCGCTAGTGGAGCCCGCTCCGGAGGTCGCTGGATCTCGATAGTCGCTCGGCCTGACCAGATCCGTCGTTCGCCGCGTTCTAGAAGCGGACGACGGATCCAAGCCCGTCGAAACCAGCGGCGACGCTCGCCCCACCGACGCAACTGGCCGAGACCTGAAAGGGCAGGCTCCCAGGAGCGCTAGCTCGCCAACCGGACTTTCAACACGCCCGCTTCCGAGCGCGCCAGATCAGCCTTGCCGCCCACGCGACGCACGCCGGGCCGAAGCGAGCCTAGGGCTCGCCGACGATCAGAAAGACTGAGGGAGGATGGTGGACGCGACAGGGATTGAACCTGTGACCCCTACGATGTCAACGTAGTGCTCTCCCGCTGAGCTACGCGTCCGCCGAAGCGATCCGAAGCGCCTTCGTGAAGACGTCCCGGCCGGGAAGGTGTGGGGGTATAGCGGCGGCTTGGCCGGCGCGCAAGCCGCCCCCAAAACTTTTTCGGGTGGTTTTTTAGGCGGCCATCATCTTCTCCACCTCGGCGACCAGGTCGCGCAGGTGGACGGGCTTGGATAGCACCTTGGAGCCGGCCGGCGCGCGGTCTTGCGCCGACAGGGCCACGGCGGCGAAGCCGGTAATGAACATGATGCGCAGGCCCGGGTCGCGCGCGGCGGCCTGGCGGGCCACCTCGATGCCGTCCATGCCGGGCATGACGATGTCGGTCAGCAGCAGGTCCCAGTTGGTGTCGAGGTGCTGGACGGCTTCCTCGCCGTCCGCGCAGGCCGTCACTTCGAATCCGGCGCGTTCCAGCGCGCGGGCCAGGAAGCCGCGGAGGGAGTCGTCGTCTTCGGCGAGAAGGATGCGGGCCATGAGGTCACGTGTCCTGAAGATTAAGAAGTCGTAGCTTCCGACCACCTTAGCAAGTTCAGCGTAAATCGGGGATGAACCTAAACGTCGCGGCTGTGGACGGATCGGTTGGCGGCTTGATCCTCGACAAATCGCCATTTGACCCTGGGGGCGCGCGCTTCGATGATGGGCCATGAGCGTTGCGCGGCCGATCGTGTCCGAGAAGCTGGAAACCCTGACGGGACAAGCCTTCGATGTGCTGCGCGCGGCGCCGGCCGGCGCGCCGCCGCCGACGGCGCTGGTCTTCGCCTCGCCGCATTCGGGCGGGGTCTATCCGCCAGACATGGTCGAAGCCGCCCGCCTGCCCGTCGAAACGCTGCGCGCCTCGGAGGACGCTTTCGTCGATCGGATCATCGCCGGCGCCCCCGCCCTGGGCGCGTCCGTGATTCTCGCCCGCCTGGCCCGCGCCTATGTCGACCTGAACCGCGAGCCCTGGGAGCTGGACCCGGCGATGTTCGACGAGGACCTGCCGGACTACGCGCATGGCCGCACCGCGCGCGTGGCGGCGGGGCTGGGGGCGATTCCCCGGATCGCCGGCGAGGGCCGGCCGATCTACGCCCGCAAGCTGACCTTCGCCGAGGCCCGCGACCGGATCGAGCTGGCCCACCGCCCCTATCACGACGCCCTGGACCGCCAGCTGGCGGCGGCGCGCGCCGCGCATGGGTCGGCGATCCTGATCGACTGGCACTCGATGCCCGCCGCCGCCGCGCGCGGCGTTCGAGGCCGGGGCGGATCCTGCGACATCGTGCTGGGCGACCGCTTCGGCGCGGCCTGCTCGCCCAAGCTGACCGCCCTGGTCGAGCGCGAGCTGGAAGCCCTGGGCTATCGCGTCGCCCGCAACGCGCCCTATGCCGGCGGCTACACCACCGAGCACTATGGCCGCCCGGCCAAGCGCACCCACGCCCTGCAGATCGAGATCAACCGCGCGCTCTATATGGACGAGGACACGCGCGAGCCCACCGAGGGCCTGGAGAAGCTGACCGCCGACGCCGAGACCCTCACCCGGGCCTTGGCCGCGATGGATGTGGCTGAGCTGAAGTAGCTCCCAAGAAACCTCTCTCTTTGAGAGAGGGAGGGGCCCATGCGAAGCATGGGAGGGTGAGAGGTTTCGCGGTCGACGGCGAACCTCGGAACTTTCAGATCAAAGCTTTCGGAAGCGGGCTTGGCATCGCGGATTCGCGGCGGGCTTGGACGCTCAAGCCGGGCGGGTCCGTAACCTCTCACCCTCCCACGTCTTCGGCGCGGGCCCCTCCCTCTCTCAAAGAGAGAGGGTTTCACATCCCCGAACCCCTCCGAACCCGGCGCGTTGTCATGGATCAACGACGCCCGCGGCCGCTTGGGCCAAAAAAAAAGCCCGGCGAAACCGCCGGGCTAGTTCATTAGGGAGGAAACGCCCAGGAAGGGCAGAAGCGGCAGCGCCGCCTCACGGGATTGTTTATAGGGTGCGACGCAAAATTGGGCAAGCGGAAAATTGCGGTTCAATTCCTATTTTTTTGAGGGGGATTGGAGCAACGCCTTATGCGACAAGGGTTACCTAGGGTCGCCAAAAGATAGTGCATCATTTTTAGTCATGCTGCGCCGCACAATTCGTTACGACTGAAACCGTCTCTGCCGAGAACATCACGCAAAGCCAAGTCCGGTAAGGGTTTGGTGATGACACCGGTTACCAGCGACAAAGCATTCCGAGCGTCAGGGGTGGATAAATCGTGCGCGGTCGCGTAAAAGCCGCGCGCCTGACGCTTGACGCGTCATCCCGTATTCTTCCCGCCCAGATCTCCCGAAAGTCCGTCCGTTCCCATGAACATGCGAAATATCGCCATCATCGCGCACGTCGATCATGGCAAGACCACCCTCGTCGACCAGCTGCTGGCTCAGTCCGGCGTGTTCCGCGCCAACGAAGCCACGACCGAACGGGCGATGGACTCCAACGACCAGGAGCGTGAGCGCGGCATCACCATCCTGGCCAAGTGCACCTCGGTGCTCTGGAACGGTGAGGCGGGCGAAACCCGCATCAACATCATCGACACCCCCGGCCACGCCGACTTCGGCGGCGAGGTCGAGCGCATCCTGGGCATGGTGGACGGCTGCGTCCTGCTGGTCGACGCCGAGGAAGGCGTCATGCCGCAGACCAAGTTCGTGCTGACCAAGGCGCTGAAGATGGGCCTGCGCCCGATCCTCTGCATCAATAAGGTCGACCGCGCCCACGCCGATCCGGACCGCGTGCACAACGCAGCGTTCGACCTGTTCGCCGCCATCGGCGCCACGGACGAGCAGCTGGACTTCCCGCACATCTACGCCTCGGGCCGCGCCGGCTGGGCCACGCTGGACCTGAACCAGCCCAGCGACACGCTCGCCCCGCTGTTCGACCTGATCGTGCGCCACGTGCCGCCGCCCAAGGTCGCCGAGAACAAGGACAAGCCGTTCCAGATCCTGAACGTGCTGATCGAAAGCGACCCGTTCCTGGGCCGCCTGCTGACCGGCCGCATCGAGAGCGGCAAGGCCGTCCCCGGCATGGCCATCCACGCCCTGGACCGTAACGGCAACGAGATCGAGCGCGGCCGCATCACCAAGGTGCTGGCCTTCCGCGGCCTGAAGCGCCAGCCCGTCGACGAAGGCGCCGAGGCCGGCGACATCGTCGCCATCGCCGGCATGAGCAAGGCCACCGTGGCCGACACGCTGTGCGCCATGGAAGTCACCGACGCCCTGCCCGCCCAGCCGATCGACCCGCCGACCATCTCGATGACCGTCTCGGTCAACGACAGCCCGCTGGCCGGCCGCGAAGGCGACAAGGTCCAGTCGCGCGTCATCCGCGACCGCCTGCTGAAGGAAGCCGAGAGCAACGTGGCCATCCGCGTCACCGAGACCTCGGAAAAGGACGCCTATGAAGTCGCCGGCCGCGGCGAACTGCAGCTGGGCGTGCTGATCGAGAACATGCGCCGCGAAGGCTTCGAGGTGTCGATCAGCCGTCCGCGCGTGGTGTTCCAGACCGATCCGGAAACCGGACAGCGCCTGGAGCCGATGGAAGACGTGATGATCGACGTGGACGACGAGTTCACCGGCATCGTCATCGAAAAGCTGTCGGCTCGTAAGGCCGAGCTGAAGGACATGGGTCCGTCGGGCGCGGGCAAGACCCGCATCACCCTGCTGTCGCCGTCGCGCTCGCTGATCGGCTATCAGGGCGAGTTCCTGACCGACACCCGCGGTTCGGGCGTGCTGAACCGCGTGTTCAGCCACTACGAGCCGCACAAGGGCCCGATCGACCAACAGCGCAAGGGCGTGCTCGTCTCGAACTCGGATGGTGAAACCGCCGCCTACGCGCTGTGGAACCTGGAAGAGCGCGGCGTGATGTTCGTCGGCGCCGGCGAGAAGACCTACCAGGGCATGATCATCGGCGAGAACAGCCGCTCGGACGACCTGGACGTCAACCCGATGAAGGCCAAGCAGCTGACCAACGTCCGCGCCTCGGGCAAGGACGAATCGATCCGCCTGACCCCGCCGCGCCGCATGACCCTCGAACAGGCGATCGCCTACATCGAGGACGACGAGCTGGTCGAAGTGACCCCGAAGAACATCCGCCTGCGCAAGCAGCAGCTGAACCCCTCGTTCCGCAAGAAGCGCACGAAGGAAGACTAGAGCCTTCCGACGCGTCGCGTCGAACTGGACCAAGGCCGTCGCCCAGGCTGGGCGGCGGCCTTTTTTCTTGGCGCGCATCCCCGATGGGGCACGCCGCGCCCGTCGCCGTCTTTCGGTCACGACCGGCGGTCAGTCTCTCCGCCCGCCTTCATCGATGACGGAGCACAGTCATGCGTAAGATCGCCCTCGCCCTCGTGGCGCTCTCGACCCTCGCCGCGGCCTCCGGAGCGCTGGCCCAGGCCAAGCCCGCCGGCAAGTTCATCCACCCGGCCGACACCAACAAGGACCAGAAGATCGACAAGGCCGAGTGGGTGAAATACGGCCAGCCCGCCGCCGACTTCGCCAAGGCCGACGCCAACAAGGACGGCGGCGTCGATGGCCCCGAGTTCGTGAACTTCGCGCACCCGGAACTGGCCAAGCCCAAGTCCTGATCCCTGGACGTCGCTCGACGAGACGAGCGCCGTTTTTCCATCGGCGGGCGCGCGGCCGCCAGCGAACACGTGACCGCGCCAAAGCGGCATCGATAATTATCGATTGACAGAAACTTTTTTCTGCAAAACTGTGGCGTGAGGAGACGCGCCATGGCGAATGTTTTGCGATTGAAGCCGCTCTACCGACCTCCGCCCCCTCGGCCGGAAAGCGCGGCCCAGCGCCGCGTGCGCCTGGGTAGCCGCGCGGCGGTGTGGCTGTTCACGGGCCTCTTTTCCTTATCCAGCGCGGTTCTGGTCGCGGCGATCGCCATCATGCTGTTCTACAAGGGCGAGCTGGTCCGGATCGGCCCCGACAATTGCTATATCGGCGAGGGGCCGGCCAACTCGGTGGCGTTCGGCTCGCTGCCGCTAGTCCACCGCCTGGTCTATGTCGGCGTGGGCGTCGTTCGGGCCGCGCCCATACTGATGATCTTCTGGAGCCTTCGAGCGCTGTTCGCCGGCTACCAGCGGGGCGAGGTGTTCTCCGCGTCGGCCGCCCGCCGCTTCGGCGTGGTCGGCGCCTGGCTGTGCGCCTACGCCCTCTCGCCGCTCATTTGCCATCTCTTCCTGTCCGCGACCGGCTACGAGATCGACAAGAACTGGGCGCACATGGCCAGCCTGCAGGCGTTCGTCCTGGGCCTGCTCGTCTTCGTCGTCGGACAGGTCATGCAGGTCGGCCGAGAGATTGAAGAGGACCGGGAGGCCTTCGTCTGATGCCGATCATCCTTCGCCTCGACGTCATGCTAGCCCGCCGGAAGGTGCGCTCGAACGCCCTGGCCCGCGCCATCGGCATCACCGACGCCAATCTCTCCCTGCTCAAATCCGGCAAGGTGAAGGGCGTCAAGTTCGAGACCCTGGCCGCCATCTGCGACGTCCTGAACTGCCAGCCAGGCGACATCCTCGAATACCTGCCCGAACAACCGCCCGACGTCGTGGGCGAAGAGACCAGACGCGCCAGCTAACCGCGCCCTTTTTCGGAGACAAGGTCATGAAACTTTCAACGCCCGTTCGGGCGATCGCGATCGGCTGCGCGCTGGCCTGGGCCACTCTGGCGCGCGCCGGCGCCGGATTCGTCGCGGTTCCCGATGGCAAGCTCGCGTACGAGACCTGCGGCGCGGGCCCAACGACCGTCGTGCTGCTTCACGACGGCATCCTGCACTCGGTGGCCTACGACGACATCTGGCCCACGCTCTGCCAGCGCTTCAAGGTGATCCGCTATGATCGGCGCGGCTATGGCGCCTCGCCACCCGCCGACCAGCCCTATCGTCCCGTCGACGACCTCGCCGTCGTGATGAAGACCCTGGAGGTCAAGCACGCCGTCCTGGTCGGCTCGTCCTCGGGGTCCGGCCTGGCCGTGGACTACGCCCTGGCGCACCCCGAACAGGTCGATCGCCTGGTCCTGGTGGGCCCCTGGATCAGCGGCTTCGACGCCTCGTTCGGCTTCATCTTCCGCGCGCTGAAGCTGCTGACCCTGTACAAGCTTGGGCTGACGGACAGCGTGGCGCGCGACCCCTACATCCTGACCAAGTCCGCCGCGCCGCAGCGCGAACGGCTCAAGGCGATCCTCAAGGCCTATCCAGGCAACCTCACGGCAGGGACGCGCGAGCTGCCGCCCAGCTCGCCCGCCAGGCCGCGCCTGGGAGACATCCATGTTCCGACCTTGATCCTCGTGGGCGAGGTGGACATCAAGGACGTGCAAGAACAGGCCAAGGCCCTGGAGGCCGCCATCCCCGGCGCGCGGCGCGAGGTCGTCCCGAAGACAGGGCACCTGATGTATCTGGAGCGCCCCAAGGCGTTCGCCGAACGCGTGACACGTTTCATCGATCAATAGGGCCGCGTCGGCCGAGCCGCCTGTTGTTGACACGGCGGCTTTTTTCTCCGGAGGACCTCGAAGCGGCGGCGCTGGCCCACTTACGGGTTTAGGCGCGGTCACACTTAACCGCCAATTTACATAAACGACGGATATCTCTTCGCTTGGGGAGCGGACCGCCCCCGGGGGATCAGGGCACTTGCGTTCCACGATCAGCTTCGTCGGTCGAGAAACGACCGCGCTTTTGTATAGGATGCTGCCCGCCTTGCCCGAGGCGATGGCTGGCCGTGTCCGCATGGAGCAGGTGCAGAGCATCCTGCGCATGACGCCCGTCATGATGGGCGCCAACATCATCATCGCCATACTGGTCGCCTTCGCGGGACAAGGCAGTCCGCACGCGGACAGCTTGACGCTCTGGGCCTGCGCGGTGGTCGCCTACGCCCTGCTGGGCCTGCGCGGCTGGGTCGCCTCCCAGCGCCGGCGAAGCGCCAACCAGGTCGTCTCCGCGCGCGGCGTGCGCCGCGTCACCTGGCAGGCGGGCCTGCTGGGCCTGCTGTGGGCCGTCCTGCCGATCATGACCATGCCGGCCAAACAAGGCTTCCAGGGCTCGATGCCGATGATGGTCGCCTCGGTGATCGCCGGCATGATCGGCTGCGGCGGCTTCGCCCTTCTGACCCTGCCGGCCGCGGCCATCGCCTATTCGACGCCGATGGCGCTGGGCGCGCTGTGGGCCCTGTCGACCAGCCACGACCCGATTCTCTACGCCCTGGGCGGCCTCTTGATCTTCTGCCACGCCGTCGTCGTGGCCTCGTGCCTGTCGCACGCCCGGATCTTCGTCGACCGCCTGATCGCGTCCGAAGAGCTGGAGACCCAGCGCCAGGTCGTCAGCCTGCTGCTCAGCGACTTCGAGGAAGGCGCCAGCGACTGGCTATGGGAGGTCGACGCCCTTGGCCGCCTGACCTACGTCTCCGAGCGCATGGTCGCCGCGGCCGGCGTCGAGAAGGCCAAGCTTCTGGGCCAGCCGATGTCGGACCTGTGCGGCGCGGCCGAGGGCCCCGACGGCCCGGTCGCGGCCCTCTCGGCCCTGTTCGTCGAACAGAAGACCTTCCGCGACGTCGTGGTCTCGATCGAGGTCGGCGAGGAGACCCACTGGTGGTCGCTGTCGGCCAAGCCCGTCCACGACCTGGATGGCCACTTCACCGGCTTCCGCGGCGTTGGCGCCGACATCACCCAGGCCCGCGAGGATCAGGCCCGCATCTCGCGCCTGGCCCACTACGACGTCCTGACCCAGCTGCCCAACCGCCTGTCGTTCCTGCAGGCCCTGAGCCGCGCCTGGACCGAGCACGGCCGCGCCGACCGCGAACCGCGCGGCGCCGGCTGCGCCGTGCTGTGCCTGGACCTCGACCACTTCAAGGGCGTCAACGACAGCCTGGGCCATCCGATCGGCGACGACCTTCTGGTCCAGGCCTCGGCCCGCCTGCGCGACCGCGTCGGCGCGCACATCGGCGAGAGCGGCCTGGTCGCTCGCCTGGGCGGCGACGAGTTCGCCGTCGTCGTGGCCCCCTCGCCGGGCGCCGAGGCCCTGGGCGAGCTGGCCCGCGACATCGTCGAAAGCCTGTCGCGCCCCTACGACGTGCGCGGCAACCATGTGCTGATCGGCGCCAGCATCGGCATCGCCGAGGCCCCGCTGCACGCCGATGACCCCGATGGCCTGCTGAAGAACGCCGACCTGGCCCTGTACCAGGCCAAGGGCGACGGGCGCGGCGCCTATCGCTTCTTCGAGACCTCGATGGATCTGTGGATCCAGCAGCGCCGCGAGCTGGAGATGGACCTGCGCGACGCGCTGGAGAACAACGAGCTGAAGCTGTTCTTCCAGCCGCTGATCGGGCGCGAGGCCGGCCTGGTCACCGGCTTCGAGGCGCTATTGCGCTGGCAGCACCCGCGTCGGGGCCTGGTCGCGCCGGGCGAGTTCATCGAGTGCGCCGAGCAATGGGGCCTGATCGGCGAGATCGGCGAATGGGTGCTCAACGAAGCCTGCCGCACGGCGGTCGGCTGGCCCGCGCCCATGACCGTGGCCGTCAACCTCTCGCCGCACCAGTTCGTGTCCGGCGATCTGGTCGCCCAGGTGCGCAAGGCCCTGAAGACGTCGCGCCTGGCGCCGGCGCGCCTGGAGCTGGAGATCACCGAGGGCCTGCTGCTGCAGGACAGCGCCAAGATCCTGAAGCAACTGTCGGAACTGAAGAAGCTGGGCGTGAAGATCGCCATGGACGACTTCGGCACCGGCTATTCCAGCCTCTCGTACCTGTGGCGGTTCCCGTTCGACAAGATCAAGATCGACCGCTCGTTCGTGGCCGAGATGCAGGACAACCCGGCCATCGCCGACATCCTGCGCACCATCGCCCTGCTGGGCCGGACCTTGAACCTCGAGGTCACCGCCGAGGGCGTCGAGACCGTCGACCAGGCCCGGCTGCTGGCGGAGATGCGCTGCGACCACTTCCAGGGCTTCCTGTACGGCCGCCCGATGCCCGTCGGCGACATCCCCAGCTTCCTGCTGACCGCCACGGCGCGGCGGATGCGGGGCTGGGACCTCGGCGACGACTGGGACGAGGGTGAGGAAAGCTTCGGCTAGCGCCGACCTAGCGCTTGCGGACCAGACCCAGCAGCCACAGCAGGATGACCGCGCCCAGCGTCGAGATGAGCAGGCTGCCCAGCAGTCCGAACATGTGGATGCCCAGCAGGCCGGCCACGAACGAACCGAGCAACGCGCCGACCAGGCCGACGATCAGATTGGTCAGCAGACCGTGATCGCGCTTCATGATCTTCTCGGCGATCCAGCCGGCCAGAATCCCGATGATGATCGCCCCGATGAAGCCGACGCCGTTCATGATGTTGCACTCCGCATGGTGAGCCTCGTCAATGCGCGAGCTTGGCTTCTGGTTCATCCGCGGCCGCCGAGAGGCTAACCACCCCCATGGTCCATCCCGTCTTCGACAACCTGCCGACCACGATCTTCGAGCGCATGAGCGGCCTGGCCCGCCAGCACGGCGCGATCAATCTCGGCCAGGGCTTTCCGGACGACCAGGGCCCCCTGCCCGTCCGCGAGGCCGCGGCGCGGGCGTTGATCGAGGGGTCGAACCAGTATCCGCCGATGCGCG
This sequence comes from Caulobacter segnis, assembly GCF_031454995.1. Classification (GTDB taxonomy): domain Bacteria; phylum Pseudomonadota; class Alphaproteobacteria; order Caulobacterales; family Caulobacteraceae; genus Caulobacter; species Caulobacter segnis_E. The sequence continues at coordinate 551,221 of NZ_JAVDRV010000001.1, forward strand.
GCCTGCCCGAGCTGCGCGCCGCCGTCGCGGGGCACTACGCTCGGACGCAAGACCTCTCGCTGGATCCGGACACCGAGATCACCATCACCTCCGGCGCGACCGAGGCCCTGGCCGCGGCGTTCCTGTCGCTGATCACGCCCGGCGACGAGGTCGTGCTGTTCCAGCCGCTGTACGACGCCTACCTACCTTTGGTGCGCCGCGCGGGCGGCGTCCCGAAGCTGGTCCGCCTCTCCCCGCCGGATTGGCGCTTTGACCGCGAGAGGCTCGAAGCCGCCTTCTCGCCGCGCACGAGGATGGTGGTGCTGAACAGCCCCCTGAATCCGGCCGGCGTCGTGACGCCCGACCAGGACCTGGCCCTGCTGGCCGAGTTTTGCGTCCGCCATGACGTCATCGCCGTCTGCGACGAGGTCTGGGAGGCCGTGGTGTTCGACGGTCGCCGCCACCGCCCGCTGATGACCTTCCCCGGCATGCGCGAGCGGACGGTCAAGATCGGCTCGGCCGGCAAGCTGTTCGGCATGACCGGCTGGAAGGTCGGCTTCCTCTGCGCCGCCCCGCCCCTGACGCGCGCCCTGGCCGCCGCCCACCAGTTCCTGACCTTCACCACCCCGCCCAACCTGCAGGCGGGCGTGGCCTGGGGCCTAACGCACCACCGCGCCTGGTTCGACGAGATGCCGGCCGCCCTCCAGCGCTCGCGCGACCGCCTGACCGCCGGCCTGCGCGCGGCGGGCTATGTCGTGCTGGAGAGCCAGGGGACCTATTTCCTGAACGTCGACCTCGCCGCCTCGGGGATCGCGCTGGACGATGTGGCCTTCTGCGAACGCTGCGTCGCCGACTTCGGCGTGGCGGCGATCCCGGTGTCGGCGTTCTTCGCCGAAAATCCGGTCACGACCGTCGTCCGCCTCTGCTTCGCCAAATCCGACGCGACCCTCGACGCCGCCGTCGAGCGCCTGGCGGCGGCGCGGGAGGCGATGGCGGATTAGCCGTCGAGGAAGTCGCAGGCCGTGGCGGGCGCCGCCGGATCCAGCGTAAGCGTCTGGTAGCGCGCCGTTCCCGCGCCCCGCGGCAGGAAGTTGATCCGCCGCTCGCCGTCCGCCGAGCGGACAATCAGGTCGTAGGGCCGCGTCGAGTCGCCGCTGCTACCCGAGACCTTCCGCACGATGACCATGCCGTCGCGCAGGCCGGCGCGAAAGGCCGCGCTGTCGGGCTTTATCGCGGTGACCCAAAGCAGCCCGTCCGCGCCCGGACGGGGCTCGAAGCCCAACTCGAAGCTCGGAACCGTGACTGTCTCCAGCGTCCCGCAGGGGGCGAACACCGCGCCCGGCAGATCGATCGCCTCGCCCCGGTCGATATAGCGGGCCACGTCCGCGCCGACGTCGACTCCGGCCTTGGCCATGGTCGCGACGAAGAGGTCAGTCAGGGGCGCGTCGGGCTGCTCGCGGAAAGCCTCGGCCTGCGCCCGGATCACCGCGTCCAGGCTCTTGCCCTCCTGGCGCAACCGCCAGTCCCACAACGCCGCCAGCATGGCGCCGCGCTGATAGGGGATCCTTTCCGCGTCGGGGTCGCTCCAGAACGCCTTGGCGGCCTCGGCCCCGCCCATGGTCCTGGCCGACGAGACCCCGTAGGCGCGGAACATGTCGTTCCAGGCGTCCGCGAACCGCGCCGACGAGGTCAGCCCCGCGCGTCTCATCAAGCGGCGGGCGTAGAAGTCGGTGAAGCCTTCGCTGATCCAGTAGCCCTCCGGCCCGATTGGCCGTCCCAGGCGAACAGGGTTCCAGCCATGGAAAATCTCGTGAGCCAGATAGGCGCGCAGATCCGCCAGAGTCATGCCCTGGGTGGCGATCATGGCGAAGGCGTCGGCTTTCCCGACGCCCGAGAACGCCTGAGCCGCGCCCGGCGCGGAACTGGACGCGGCGACGAAATAGGGCGTGGTCGGATCGTCGCGGAAGAACGCCCGCTCGATGGCGACGATCCCCGCCAGGTCGGCGGCCAGCGTCGCGTCCGCGAAGGCATGGCGTCCACGGATCGCCAGGCGGACGGGGCCGCGGCTCACGACTCTCAGGTCGCGACCGCCGATCAGTAAGCCCCGCGTCGGATCGAACCCCGTCCGGCCGTCGAGGTTGGAGGCGTGGCCGAAACCCGCAGGCCAATTCCGCCAGACGAGCGTCGTCGCCGCTCCCTCCCTTCCCTCGACGGTCGCGAGGGCGCTGGCCCCGTCGATGAAGAACCAGTCGGGCCTGATCCAGGGCGCCTCGGGATAGCCGTCAGTGTCCGTCGGCTCATGATCGAGGCTCGAAACGATCCGATAGCGAACGGTGACGCGCGCGCCAGGCTTAGACCTGACCACCCGCTCGGCGTCGTCGCCCTCTAGCCGCGCGCCCTCGGCGCCCAATCCTCGCAAGCCTCGCCAGAGCTCGGAGCGGCTCATGTTCCGATGTGGCAGCTCCAGCCTGGTCACGCCGCTGGCGTCGGTCTGGAACCGCAGCGCCACGGCGATCTCCTTCAGCGCTCCAGTCTCGAACACCGGCGAGATCTCGTAGACGATCGGGGTTGGAGGGGGCGTCGCGGCGGCGACGGAGGCGATGGCGAGGGCGGCGGCTACCGAAACCCCGAACACAACGCGCCGCATCCGTCCTCCCCCCACGCCAACCTGGCGTGGAGCTTCGCGCGCGCGCCCCGGGCGCGCAAGCGACTACCCCGCCGTCTCGCGCGTGCGCGTCAGGCAGCGGTCCATCGCCGACAGCAGGTTGCGCAGGTCGATCGGCTTGGCGACGTGGGCGTCGCAGCCGGCGTCGAGGCAGGTCTTGATCTGGGCCGACATCACGTCGGCGGTCAGGGCGATCACCGGCAGGCGGTGCAAGCGTGGGTCCAGGCGCAGGCGGCGCGTGGCCTCCAGCCCGTCCAGCACCGGCATGTTCACGTCCATCAGCACGAGATCGATCGGCCGCTGGGCCAGGATATCCAGCGCCACCTGGCCGTTCTCGGCCTCGACCAGCTCGCAGTCGAACGGCTCGAGGAACAGGCGGATGACGCGGCGATTGACCGGATGGTCGTCAACCACCAGCACCCGCCGGCCATGCAGGGCGGCGAAGCCCTCGGCGGCCTCGGCGGCGGCCTCGGCGCCGACCGCCGGCTCGATCGGTTCGGCCGGGTCGACCAGCATCTCGATCGTGAAGATCGAGCCGCGCCCCTCCTCGCTTTCGACCTTGATCTCGCCGTGCATCATCTTGACCAGACGACGCGTGATGTTCAGGCCCAGGCCCGTGCCGCCGAAGTTGCGGGTCGTCGAGGCGTCGGCCTGGGTGAAGGGGCTGAAGAGCTTGGCGATCGTCTCCTGGCTCATGCCGATGCCGGTGTCCGAAACCCGCAGCCGCACGCGCACGCGGCCGCTATCCTCCGGATAGCAGGCGAGGCCAACCTCCACCTTGCCCTCGGTGGTGAACTTCAGGGCGTTGGAGACCAGGTTGGTCAGGCACTGGCGCACGCGCACGCCGTCGAACATCAAGGGACCCGGCGCCTCGCTCTCCAGCCGGAACGCCAGGGCCACCCCCTTCTCCCGAGCGGTGGGCTGATAGCCGCCGACCAGGCGCGCGCAACTGCCGACGAGGTCGCCCGTGGTCGGGGCGATCTCCAGCTTGCCGGCCTCGATCTTGGACAGGTCGAGAATGTCGTTCAGCAGCACCAGCAGGGTGTCGCCGCTGTCGAGGATCAGGTCGATCTGCTCGCGTTGCTCCGGCGTCAGCGTGTCGGTGCGCAGGGCCTGGGCCAGGCCCAGCATGCCGTTCAGCGGCGTGCGCAGCTCGTGGCTCATCACCGCCAGGAAGGCCGACTTGGCCTGGTTGGCGGCCTCGGCGCGCTCCTGGGCGCCCTTCAGACGGCGCGAGGCGCGTCGCTGGTGCAGCGCCCAGCCGACGCCGCCGGCCACCAGCACCGCCAGCAACAGGGCGATAACGGCCGAGGCTCGCACCAGGCTGCGCGACAGGCGCACCTGCTCGGCCAGACGCCGGCTCTCGTCGCGCTTGGCGCGCAGCTCGCCGTCCAGGGCCGCGGACATCTCGGCGACGTTGCGGGCGTGTTGCCGGGCCACGCGCAAGGCCTCGGCCTTGCGCCAGGCGTCCAGCTCGCGGAAAGCCTGGGTCGAGCGGCCCTCGGCCTGATCGATATAGGCCTTGATCAGAGCCTCGGCGGCCAGGTCGCGCGGCCCCAGCGCGTCGGGGAGCGCCTGCATCCGCTGAAGGTCGGCGCGCGCCGCCGACGCCTGGCTCAGCTGGGCCTGGGCGGTCGCGCGCAGGCCCAGCATGACCACCTGCAGCCGCCGCTCGGGCCGGTCGATCAGCGTCTTGGCTTCGGCCAGGCAGTCCAGCACCTGTCGAGGCCGGTCGGCCAGGTTGGCGATCTTGGCGCAGAGATAGCGATCCCAGGTCAGCAGGTCCGCGTTGCCCGAACTGGCCACCCATTGATGGTGGAGGGCCGCGAAGCCCCGCGCCTGATCCAGCGCGCCCAGATCGGCGGCGGTGTAGGCGATGTCGTAGAGCCGCTCGACCTTGCGGATGAAGAAGACGTCGCGCTCGTCCATCTCGGCCGCCCGGGCCATGTGGTCGAGCGCGCCTTCCTTGTCGCCCATGTCGGCCAAGGTGTAGCTGTGGATCTGGTGCAGCTCGGCCAGGACCGGATGGGCGATCTCGCCGGCGCGCTCGGCCTCGTTGGTCAGCTCGGTCGCCAGACGGGCCGCTTCGCGCCAGCGCCCCACCTGACCCAGGTGCCGCACCCGCTCGATACCGGCCATCAGGCGGATATCGGGCCCCGAGCGGTCCATGAACCGGCGCCAGTCGGCCTCGGTGAAGGCGCGGAAGCCTTGCGTCTCGTGGCGGAGGGCGATGGATTGAAGATCCACCAGGGCGGTCAGGGCCGCGTCGCCGTCGCGGCGCGCCGCTGTTCCGAACCGCTGGGCCCAGGGATCGAAACGGCGCCGAACCTGGTTGCTCTTATAGGCGTAAAGGACCCGCCAGGCGTCATAAAGCCGCTGGCGGTCGCGCTCTCGCAACGCGGCCTCGCCGGCGCGCTCGACGTCCTGGTTATCCGAGGTCGGACGGACCGCGCCGACGCCGATCGTCCGGCTCAACTGCTCCAGACGCTGGTCCAGGGGCGCGCCCGGCTGAGCCTGGACGGCACCCGCCGCCAAGGTCCCCAGCAGGACGAATGAAATCAACAAACGCCGCACGACGGCTCCCCGGAATCCGGGGCCACGTTTCGCGGGAACTGATGTAGGAGGCGTTAAGTCTATGGTCCCGCGGACGGCGTCAGATCGTCGCCCCGCCGTCCACGACCAGCGCCTGTCCGGTCATGAAACTCCCCGCCTTCGAGGCCAGGTAGACCGCCGCCCCCGCCAGCTCGTCCGGCTCGCCGATCCGGCGCAGCGGCACGCCCTGGGTGGAGCGCTTCAGGGTCTCGGGATTCTCCCACAGCGCCCGGGCGAAGTCGGTGCGGATCAGGCCGGGCGCGATGCAGTTGACCCGCACGTTGTCCGGACCGAACTCGTGCGCGAGGTTGCGCGCCAGCTGGAAGTCGGCGGCCTTGGAGATGTTGTAGGCGCCGATGATCGCGTTGCCGCGCAGGCCGCCGATCGACGAGACGATGATGATCGCGCCGTCCTTCCGCGCCCGCATCTCCGGCGCGGCCATGCCGATCAGCCAGTGGTTGCTGATGATGTTGTTGTCCAGGATCTTGCGGAACTGGTCGTCGGCGATCCCCTCCATCGGGCCGTAATAGGGATTGCTGGCGGCGTTGCAGACGCAGATGTCGACCTGGCCGAACGCCTCGCGGGTCTTGTCGACGAGGTTTCGCAGCTCATCCTTCGAGGCGATGTTGGCCGGGACCGCGATGGCCGTTCCCGCGCCATGCTTGGCGTTGATCGCCGCGGCGACCTCTTCGCAGGGGCCGGCCTTGCGCGAGGAGATCACCACCTTGGCCCCGTGCTCGGCCATCCGCTCGGCGATCGCCTTGCCGATCCCGCGCGAGGACCCGGTGATGATCGCCACCTTGCCGGAAAGGTCGAAGAGGCTCATGGCGCGCTCCCTAAACGTTTGTTTGAATTGTGGGCACAGTGCGGCGGGGCGCGGCGAGGGTCAAGCGAGGTTCGCGCGCTGTACGGATCCATACTCCCGCCCTCCTGGGCCTTGTGCCCAGGACCCATGCTGACGGCGGGCTCCGATTGCGAAGCGAGGCGAAATTGAAAGGCCTATGGCGCCGCCTGAACCTCCGAGACGCGGAACGATGGGTCCTGGGCACAAGGCCCAGGAAGGCGGGGAGTTTTCGCTGCGTTAGATTTTTCTCGCGCTCCCTGTCGGCCCTCGCGCCAGCGCCGCGTCCTTGAGGCAAGATCGACCCAAACCTGGAGACGCGCCATGCCGCTCGACACCGCCCCCGCCGCCCCAAAGAACGAGGAACAAGACCTGGACCTCGTCCTGGAGCGGATCATCGATGTTCCGCGCGAGACGCTCTACCAGTGCTGGACCTCGCCCGAGCTGCTGGCCCAGTGGTTCTGTCCCAAGCCCTGGTACGTCTCGGACGTGCGTCAGGACGTCCGCACCGGCGGCAACAGCTACCTTGTCATGAACGGCCCCAACGGCGAGCGCATGCCGCAGCCGGGCGTCTTTCTGGAAGTGGTCCCGAACGAGAAGCTGGTCTTCACCGACGCCTTCACCGAGACCTGGAAGCCTTCCGCCAAGCCGTTCATGGTCGGCATCGTCACCTTCGAGGACCTGGGCGGCGGCAAGACCCGCTACCGCGCCGTGGCTCGCCACTGGACGGCCGAGGACCGCGACAACCACGAGAAGATGGGCTTCCACGAGGGCTGGGGCGTCGCGGCGGACCAGCTGACGGCCCTGGCCAAGACGCTCTAGCGCAATTACGAATGTAAGAAATCGCTTGACGCCCAACCCCGCCCCTCGAGACTACCTCCGTAAACACGGGGCGGGGGCATATGGGGCGGCGGTCGGACTATCGGCGGGACATCGACGGACTGCGCGCGCTCGCCGTCCTGGCGATCACGATCCATCACGCCTTCCCGGGGTGGATTCCGGGCGGTTTCGTCGGGGTGGACGTGTTCTTCGTCATCTCCGGCTTTCTGATCACCCGGATCATCGCCGACGAGAGGGACGCCGGCGGCTTCTCGTGGGGCGGCTTCTACCTGCGGCGGGCCCGGCGCATCATCCCGGCCTATGTCGTGGTCGCGCTGGTCACCGCCGGGCTGGCGGCCTGGATCGAGATGCCGCGTCAGCTGGCCCAGACCGGCGCGACCCTGGCGGCCTCCGGCCTGTTCGCCGCCAATATCCTGCTCACCCAGAGCGCCGGCTACTTCTCGCCCGGCGCCCAGGAGAACCCGCTGCTGCACCTCTGGTCGCTGGGCGTGGAGGAGCAGTTCTATCTGGTCTGGCCCGCGCTGATCGCGGCGCTTTCGCTGAAGCGGCTCAGGCCCGTCCGGCCCTGGCTGGCGCTGGGCCTACTGGTCGTCTCTCTAGCCGGCGCGCAGGCGATGGTCATGGGCGGCCAGGGCGTCTGGGCGTTCTTTGGTCCGCCGGCCCGGGCGTGGGAGTTCCTGGCCGGCGCGGTCGTGGCCCTGGGCCTGTTCCGAGCGCCGGTCGGCCGCGCCGCCGCCAACGCCGCGGCGATCCTGGGCCTGACGCTTATCGCCGCGAGCCTGGTCCTGCTGACCGACGCCTCGCCCTTCCCGGGCCTGCTGGCCGTTCCCGCCTGCCTGGGGACGGCGCTGGTGTTGTGGAGCGGCCAGGCGGGCGAGGCCGCCGGCGCGGCGGTCCTCCGGCTTCCGCCGATGGCGGCGATCGGGCGCGTCTCGTACTCGCTCTATCTGTGGCACTGGCCCCTGCTGGTCCTGGCCGCCGACGTCGCCCAGCGTCCACTGACCCTCCTTCAACGCGCCGGCCTCGTGGCGCTGGCGGTCCTGCTGGCGACGGCCACCTGGTTCCTGGTCGAGCAGCCGTTCCGGAAGGGCTCCACGGACCGCCCCTGGCGTCGCCTGCTGGTCATGCTAGCGCCGCCGCTGGCGATCGTCGGAGCGGGCGCGCTGTTGTTCCTCACCCACGGCCTGCCGGCTCGCCTGTCGCCGGCAGCCCAAGCCGCCGCGGCGCTGGAGGAGAGCGACGTCAATCCGCTGCGCGAGACCTGCTTTGGCAACATCAAGCCGATCGGCTGCCGGATCGGCGCGGCGCCCGACGCCAAGGACTACGACGTGCTGGTCTGGGGCGACTCCCACGCCGACGCGATGACGCCGGGCGTCGTCGAGTGGGCGCGGAAACGCGGCTGGAGCGTGCGCGAAGCGGCCCAGGGCGGCTGTCCTCCCGTCATCGGCGTACGCGTCCACATGCAAAACGGCGTGGAGCTGAAATGTCCGCGCGCGGCCAAGTTGGCCATGGCCGAGATCGCCGCCAATCCGAAGCTGAAGCTTGTCGTGCTGTCGGCGCGCTGGCCGATGTACCGCGACGCGCCGCCCTTCTACGACGTCAACTCGCCCCGAACCGCGATGACCGCCGAGGGCGAGCGGAGCGAGACTCCGGCGCTGTCGAAGGTGCTGCTGGATACGGTGGACGCCATATCCGCCGCCAATCCGCGCGCCGTCGTGCTGATCATCGGCCCCACGCCCGAGCTCACCTTCACCCCGCCCGAATGCCTGGCCCAGGCGCGTCATCTGGGCCTGCGCGAGGCGGGCTGCTCTTCCGCGCCGTCCGACTTGATCCTGGCGCGCCTTCGTCCGACGGAAGCCGAGATCCGCGAGGTCCTGGCGCGGCGACCAGCGGTCCGGGCGGTGTTCCCTGGCGATGACCTCTGCCGAGGGGCGACCTGTGTCGGCGCCCTCGACGGCGAGCTCATCTATTTCGACGACGACCATCTCGCCGCCTCGGGGGCGCGGCGGCTGGTTCCCGGCTGGATGGACCGGGGCCTCAGCGACAAAGGGCGTAACCCGCTGGATTGAGGTGCAGGTGATCAGCGTGGGCGGCGTTGTAGTCCGGGCTCAGCACCACGCCGAACACCCGGCAGGCGCCGTCGCGGACCGCGCGGACGAAGCGGCCCTCGTCCGTCTCGCGCCGGAAGTCTCGCGCCACGGTGATCCGGCGGCCATCGGCCAGGCGGAAGCCAGCGATATCGAGGGCGTTGGCGCGGGCGTGCTCGCTGGGCCGCTCGCCGGGCCGGCCGTAGATGGTGCGACAGGCATAGGTCCCGAGGTGATCGACCCGGACCACCGCCTGACCCAGCCGCTCCCGCGCCGCCGGCGCCACCACCTGCCGCTCCCAGAGGGCGTAGCGCAGGGCCATCGGGCAGGTCATGACCGGCGCCGCGGGCGAGAGCTTGCCCGACGCGCGCACCGTGTCGCGGGTTGAGCAGAAGCCGTCGTCCTTCTCCGGCTGATCGACGACGGTCAGCCCGCCCGCGCGCAGCGCCGCGCGGCAAGCGATCGGGTCCGAGGCGATCCGCGACAGCTTTCCGGCCGTCGCCAGTCCGATCGGCTGGTTCAGCGAGAACGGCTTCCACGGCAGGTCCTGGGGCGGGGCGATCCGGTCGACCAGGATCAGCAGCAGCAGCCCGGCGAGGACCGCCTCCAGAAGGAGCGTCCATAGGCCGGCCAGCGCCAGGATTTCGGGGGATACCGGTTTCACCCCGTTCCAACGAAGCATCGCCGCGTGGGTTCACTTGCCCGCGCGGGCGGCGTACAGGCTGTCGCTCTTCGGCGGAGATGGCCCAACCGGCATGCGTTTGACGATCGACAAGGCCCTGGCCCCGCGCTTCGCCCTCCTGTGCCTGGGCATCTGGTTGAACGCCGCCGACACCCTGGTGACGGCGACGATCATGCCCAGCGTGGCGCGCGAGATCGGCGGCTACGCCTATTTCGGCTGGTCCGTGGCGGCCTATCTGACCGGTTCGATCGTGGCGGGCGCGTGCTCGGGCAAGCTGTCCCTGGCCCTGGGCCTGCGCCAGGCGACGGCGTTCAGCGGCCTCGTCTACGCGATCGGCTGCGCGATGAGCGCCCTGGCGCCGGAGTTCGTCACCTTCATCCTGGGCCGCCTGGTCCAAGGCCTTGGCGCGGGCGCCGTCGTGGCGCTCTGCTACGTGGCGATCACCGCCCTGTTCCCCGAGCGCCTGTGGCCGCGCGTTTATGGCGCCGTGGCCGGCGTCTGGGGCGCGGCGACCCTGCTGGGCCCGACCCTGGGGGGCCTGTTCGCCGCCGCTGGCTTCTGGCGCGGGGCGTTCTGGATGTTCGTCGCCCAGGCGATCATCTTCATCGCCGCCGTCATGGTCATGCTGCCGGCCGACAAGGGCGACGCCGCCCGAGGCCGCGTGCCGGTCCCGCAGCTGACCGTGCTGGTGCTGGCCGTCAGCCTGATCGGCGCGGCGGGAGTCGTCGCCTCGCCGCGGCTGGCGGTGGGGCTGGCGATCGGCGGCGCGATCGGCATGGCCGCCATGCTGGCGCTCAACGCCAAGACCCACGATCGCCTGCTGCCCAAGAGCGCCGCCGACCTCTCGTCCGCCACGGGTCTGGGCCTGCTGACCATCTTCTCGACCGAGGCGGCGGTGATCGGCTTCACCGTCTATGGACCCGCCTTCATCCAGGCCCAGCACCACGCCTCGCCGTTGTTGGCCGGCTATGTGGTCGGGGCGATCGCCGCGGGCTGGACGCTGTGCGCCATCCTGGTGGGCAAGGTGCCGGCCGAGCGGGATGGCCGCTTCGTGCGGGTCGGCGTCGTCGTGATCCTGCTGGGCGCGCTGGCCAGCGCCTGGGCGACGCCGCGCGGAACCCTGGTCGAGACCGCCTTGGCCCTGGCGGTGATGGGGGCGGGCTTTGGCCTGTGCCACGCCTTCATCGCCCGCCGGACGATCGGCGGCGCGCCGGCCGACGAGCAGGCCGTGGCCTCGGGCGCGGTGCCGACCTCGCAGCTGATCGGCGGCGCCACGGGCGCGGCGGGCGCGGGGGCGATGGCCAACCTGCTGGGCTTCAGTCACGGGATCGACCCGACCCTGGCCGCCGACCGAGGCCCTCTGCTGTTCGCGGCCTTCCTGCCGCTGGCGGTCGTGGGCGTGCTGGCGGCGTGGCGGCTGGGCGGGCGCTAGGCCTCCGCCAGCGCCGTCGCCTCCACCAGCTTCACCACGTCGCCCATGATCTGCGTGATCTTGAAGTCCTTGGGCGTGTAGATCCGCGACACGCCCATCTGCTTCAGGATCAGGGCGTCGGCCTCGGGGATGATGCCGCCGGCGACGACGGGGATGTCACCCAGGCCCTCGGCGCGCATCACGCGGATGACCTCCTGCACCAGATCCAGGTGCGAGCCCGACAGGATCGACAGGCCGATCACGTGGGCGCGGGTCTCCTTGGCGCGGCGGACGATCTCCTCCGGCGTCGAGCGGATGCCGTCATAGACCACCTCCATGCCGCAGGCCCGGGCGCGCGTGGCGATCTGCTCGGCGCCGTTGGAGTGGCCGTCCAGGCCGGGCTTGCCGACCAGGTAGGTGAGCGCGCGGCCCAGCAGCTGGGAGACCCGCTCGACCTCCCGCTTCACCGCCTCGACGTCCTCGGCCTCGCCAGTGGAGACGACCACGGCCACGCCCGTCGGGCCGCGATATTCGCCGAACACCTCGCGCAGGGCCCCGGCCCACTCGCCGGTGGTGACGCCGGCCTTGGCGGCGGAAATCGAGGGTTCCATGATATTCGCGCCAGAGGCGGCGGCAGCCTTCAGGGCGCTTAGAGCGGCCTCGACGGCGGCCGGATCGCGCGCCTCGCGCCAGGCCTTGAGGCGAGTGACCACCTCGGCCTCGAGCCGAGGGTCGACCGTCTCGATCGCGCCCTCGCCGGCCGAGAGCGGCGAGACCTCGGTGTCGGTCCAGCGGTTGACGCCGACCACGGTCAGGTCGCCGGTCTCGACCGCCCGCACCCGCTTGGCGTTGGAGGACACCAGCTCGCCCTTCATGTAGTCGATGGCGTTCTGGGCGCCGCCCATCTCGTCGATCAAGGCCAGCTGCGAGAGCGCGCCTTTCGACAGTTCGGCGACCTTGGCCTCGACCACATTGGAGCCGTCGAACAGGTCCTCGTATTCCAGCAGGTCGGTCTCGTAGGCGAGAACCTGTTGCAGGCGCAGCGACCATTGCTGGTCCCACGGACGCGGCAGGCCCAGGGCCTCGTTCCAGGCCGGCAGCTGCAGGGCCCGGCAGCGGGCGTCCTTGCTGAGCGTGACGGCCAGGGCCTCGATGAGAATCCGGTAGACGTTGTTCTCGGGCTGCTGCTCGGTCAGGCCCAGGGAATTGACCTGCACGCCGTAGCGGAAGCGGCGGGCCTTGGGGTCCTGGACGCCGTAGCGCTCCAAGAGGATCTGGTCCCAGAGCTTGGTGAAGCTGCGCATCTTGCACAGCTCGGTGACGAACCGGACGCCCGCGTTGACGAAGAAGCTGATCCGCGAGGCGACGATCTCGAAGTCCTCGTCGGGGACCTGGCCGCCGGCCTTGACGGTGTCGAGCACCGAAATGGCGGTCGCCAGGGCGAAGGCCAGCTCCTGCTCCGGCGTCGCGCCGGCCTCCTGCAGATGGTAGCTGCAGACGTTCATCGGGTTCCACTTGGGAACCTCGCGATAGCACCAGGCGATCATGTCGCCGATCAGCCGCAGGGACGGACCCGGCGGGAAGATGTAGGTGCCGCGCGACAGATACTCCTTGATCAGATCGTTCTGCGTCGTGCCCTGGAGCGTCTTACGATCCGCGCCCTGCTCGTCGGCCAGGGCGACATACATCGCCAGCAGCCAGGCGGCCGGCGCGTTGATGGTCATGGAGGTGTTCATCTTCTCCAGCGGGATCTCGCTGAAGAGGGCGCGCATATCGCCCAGATGGCTGATCGGCACGCCGACCTTGCCGACCTCGCCCCGCGCCAGGATGTGGTCGGGGTCGTAGCCGGTCTGGGTGGGCAGGTCGAAAGCCACCGACAGGCCCGTCTGGCCCTTGGCGAGATTGGCCCGATAGAGCGCGTTCGACTTCTGCGCCGTCGAGTGTCCGGCATAGGTGCGGAAGATCCACGGCGGATCGGGCGCATGCTGGTGCGGCGTCGAGGTCATGATCACTCCCGGGGGCTCTGGCGGCCTTTGATTATCGGCGATCATGATCCGGGATTTGCTGCGACGCAATATCCATTTCGCGAGTGCGAATAGGCATAGCGCCCCCTCCACCGCTTCGCGGTCCCCCTCCCCCGTTTCACGGGGGAGGATGAAGCGCACCTCCTGCCCCGCTCGCGGGGGAGGTGGATCGGCGCGGATACGCGACGAGACGGAGGGGGCGTTTTCTAGCGCCCCGCGAACACCGCCGCCCGTTTCCCCACGAACGCCGCCCGCGCCTCCGCATGATCCGCCGACGCGGCCAGCGCGGAAATCTCGGCCTCGGTGCGCGTCAGCCCTGACGCCACCCGCTTGGTCGCCGCCACCGCCAGGGGCCCGCGCGAGGCGATCAGCCGCGCCATGTCCAGCGCCGCGTCCAGCAGACCCGCCGCCGGATGGACCTCCGCCACCACGCCATCGGCCAGCGCCCGCGCCGCGTCGAACGGCGCGCCGGTCAGCAGGTGGACCTTGGCGCGGCTCTCGCCGATCAGCTTCACCAGCCGCTCGGCCGAGGCCGTCAGCCCCATCCGCACCGCGGAGCACGCCAGGCTGGCGCGGTCGCTGGCCAGGCGGATGTCGGCGGCCAGCGCCAGCTCCAGTCCACCGCCGATGCACCAGCCGTCGATCGCGGCGATCACCGGGACGCGGCAGGCGGCGACCCGGTCGCACATCGCCAGGAAATGCAGGATCGCCGCCGTCTGGGCCGCGACATCGCGAGTCAGGGCCTCGGCCAGATCATCGCCCGTGCAGAACGCCCCGTTGCGCCCCGTCAGCACCACCGCCCGGATCGCCGGATCGGCCTCTATCGTCGCGAAGGCTTCCAGCAATCGCCCGCGCTCGGACAGGGCCAGGACATTGGCCGGCGCGACGTCCAGTTCGACGAGGGCGATCGAAGGTTCGGGATGGGAAAGATGGATCATCGCCGCGCAGCGTGGCCCGCCGGGACGGCCGCCGCAACCTTTCCCTCACGGCGCCCCGACGGTCGATGTTGCGCCGCACAAGATTCCACTTGCCAGTTTCAAACATCTGTCTCAGCGTAGGGGTCTTCCGGAATGTTTTTTGCGTCCGGAAGCCAAAATGACCCGAAGGGGAGGTGTTTTTCGCGCCTTCACCACCCGGGCGCGCAGCCGAGTTTGGCCTTTACGCGTTGTTGCAGCGCGGAAGGAACGGGGAGTGAGATGACGACCGCGACGCCACTGGCGACACAAGACAAGTCCGTCCTGAAGGACCTGTACGAGATCGGTGAGATCCCGCCGGCCTTCCACGTGCCGAAAACCATGTACGCCTGGAGCATCCGCAAGGAGCGCCATGGCCCGCCCTCGACCGCCATGCAGGTCGAGGTGGTCCCCACATGGGAGATCGGCGAGGACGAGGTGCTGGTGCTCGTGATGGCCGCGGGCGTCAACTACAACGGCGTCTGGGCCGCGCTCGGCGAGCCGATCAGCCCGCTGGACGGCCACAAGCAGCCCTACCACATCGCCGGATCCGACGCCTCGGGCATCGTCTGGGCGGTGGGCAAGAAGGTCAAACGCTGGAAGCCCGGCGACGAAGTGGTCATCCACTGTAACCAGGACGACGGCGACGACGAGGAGTGCAACGGCGGCGACCCGATGTTCTCCACCAGCCAGCGCATCTGGGGCTATGAGACCCCGGACGGCAGCTTCTCGCAGTTCTGCCGGGTGCAGTCGCGCCAGCTGATGCCGCGCCCCCAGCACCTGACCTGGGAAGAAAGCGCCTGCTACGTCCTGACCCTGGCCACGGCCTACCGGATGCTGTTCGGCCACAAGCCGCATGAGCTGAAGCCCGGCCAGAACGTTCTGGTCTGGGGCGCGTCCGGGGGCCTGGGCGTCTTCGCCACCCAGCTGGCCGCCGTCGCCGGCGCCAACGCCATCGGCGTGGTCTCATCCGAGGACAAGCGCGAGTTCGTGCTGTCGATGGGCGCCAAGGCGGTGCTGAACCGGGGCGACTTCAACTGCTGGGGCCAGCTGCCCAAGGTCAACGGCCCCGAGTTCAACGACTACATGAAGGAAAGCCGCAAGTTCGGTAAGGCGATCTGGCAGATCACCGGCAATCGCGACGTCGACATGGTGTTCGAGCACCCTGGCGAGCAGACCTTCCCGGTCTCGGTGTTCCTGGTCAAGC
Source organism: Caulobacter segnis (assembly GCF_031454995.1). GTDB lineage: Bacteria > Pseudomonadota > Alphaproteobacteria > Caulobacterales > Caulobacteraceae > Caulobacter > Caulobacter segnis_E. Next base: position 566,502 of record NZ_JAVDRV010000001.1, read on the forward strand.
GCGGCGGCATGGTCGTGATCTGCGCCGGCACCAGCGGCTTCAACCTGACCATGGACGCCCGCTTCCTGTGGATGCGCCAGAAGCGCGTGCAGGGATCGCACTTCGCCAACCTGATGCAGGCCAGCGCCGCCAACCAGCTGGTGATCGACCGCCGCGTCGATCCGTGCCTGTCGGAAGTCTTCCCCTGGGACCAGATCCCGGCCGCCCACGAGAAGATGCTGGCCAACAAGCACCTGCCCGGCAACATGGCCGTGCTGGTCTGCGCCCAGCGCCCCGGCCTGCGCACCGTCGAGGAAGTGCGGGAGCTGAGCGACGGGCGCTAGCCGACCGGCGAGCGGCGTCAAGATTACAAATATAAATCCCCCATTGCCTTAGCCGCGCGACGCCCCCAGCATGGCGGCGAGGGCATGGGGGACAAAGATGGCGAAGGATCGGATCGTCCTGCTGGACGCGCTGCGGGGTCTGGCGATCCTGGGCATCCTTCTGTGCAACATTCCGCTGGTCTTCGCGCCGGAGATCGTCGCCGAGAGCATCCCCTTCTGGCCGCACGGCCAGGCCCCGGCCAGCCTGGCGGTCTGGTGGGTCACGCAGGTGTTCTTCCAGCAGAAGTTCTACACGCTGTTTGGCCTGCTGTTCGGCGCCTCGATCCTGCTGGTCGGCGGCGAGGGCGGCGACCGCGATCGCACGGTGATGATCGTCAAGCGCCTGCTGGCGCTGCTGGCCATCGGCCTCTTCCACGGCTTCGTCATCTGGCAGGGCGACGTCCTGTGGACCTACGCCTCGGTGGGCCTGATCGCCCTTTTGGTCCGGGGCTGGAGCGCGCGCCGCCTGCTGACGGCGGGAATCCTCATCCACCTGGGGATCAACGGCTGGCAGTTCTGGCGGATAACCCGCCGCGCCGCCCAGTTCATCACCCCGCCGCCGCCCCAGGCGATCGCCCACATCCAGAAGGAGGCCCAGGCCCAGACCACCGCCTTCACCGGCGACTTCGCCACCTCCCTGGCCCAGACCGGCCACAACTACTGGGAGTTCGTCAGCAGCAGCTGGGCGGGCTTTCCGCGGTGGCCGGTGATCGTGCTGGGCCTGATGCTGATGGGCATGGGCCTGTTCAAGTCCGGCCTGCTGAAGGGCGAAGCCTCGCGCGGCGCCTACAAGACCCTGGTGGCCGTGGGGCTTTCGGCTCAGGCGCTGGTGGCGGCGGTCATGACGCTGTTCCTCGTCGTCCCCTCGCACCCCGGCGGCCTGGGCGGCCTGGCCCACTGGATGCAGAGCGTCACCGCGCCCGTCGTCAGCCTCGGCTATCTGGGCCTGATAGTCCTGGCGGCCGACGCCAAGGTCTGGCGGACGATCCCCGCCCTGCTGGCGCCGGTCGGCCAGATGGCCTTCACCAACTACATCTTCGAGTCGCTGGTCATGACGACCCTGGCCTTCGGCGGCCGCGGCCCCGTGCTCTACGGCAAGCTGGACCGCCCCGCCCTGGCCGCCATCGTCATCGCCACCTGGGCCTTCCAGATCCTGGCCTCCCGCTGGTGGCTGAAGCGCTTTTCCATGGGGCCGCTGGAATGGCTCTGGCGCCTCGCCTATCGCGGCCCAACGCCGCTACGACGCAAGCCCGCCTGAGCCTCAAGGTTAGCCGCACCGCGGCCGGCGCACGGCCGGAGGCGCCGGGAGAATGCGGCCGAATGTTGGGCGAACTGCGCGGAAGATGTCACAGAAGATCAAAAACCGACGTTTTCGTGTCGGAAATATTGCATTGCCGCGACGAAGCGAGTTGGCTCGACCAGCGGTGGGGCGTCGCGCGTTAGGGGACGTTTGACGGAGAAACTTGCCGCTCGGCCCTGAAATCAAAGGCGAGTTTCTGCATGCTCACCCAGCGCAAACATCTTTTAGCCTCCACCATCATCGCGGGCCTGACGGTCGGCGCGCCGGCCCTGGCCCAGGCCCAGGCCCAGGCGACGGCCTCTTCCTCCGATAGCGCCGAAGTCGAAGCGGTGGTCGTCACAGGCTCGCGGATCAAGCGCTCGGCGTTCAACAGCCCCGATCCGATCCAGGTCATCTCCGCGGAACAGGGCCAGCTGAGAGGCATCGCCTCCGCGACCGGCCTGCTGCAGTCCTCGACGATCGCGTCGGGCTCGCCGCAGGTGACCTCGGACATCTCCAGCGCCTTCGTCACCGACGGCGGCCCGGGGTCCGAGACCGTTTCGCTGCGCGGCCTGGGTCCCAACCGCACCCTCGTCCTGCTGAATGGTCGGCGCGCGGGCCCGGCCGGCACGCGTGGCGGCGTTTCGGCCTTCGACCTCAACGTCCTGCCGCTGTCGGTGATCGATCACGTCGACATCCTGAAGGACGGCGCCTCGTCGATCTACGGCTCGGACGCCGTGGCGGGCGTGGTGAACATCGTCACCAAGCGCAATACCGACGGCATCGACGCCTCGATGTTCTACAGCCAGCCCCAGAAGCACGGCGGCGAGCAGTATTCGGCCAGCGCCAGCTTCGCCAAGACCTTCGATCGCGGCTTCATCAGCCTGTCGTACGAGTACTTCAAGAAGGCCGAGCAGACGCGCGGTCAGCGCAGCTACACCAACTGCGGTCGCCAGTACATCACCGACTCGAACGGCAAGCGGAAGGACACGATCGATCCGCGCACCGGCAAGATCCAGTGCCAGGACCTGCTGTACGATCAGATCTGGCTGTATGACCCGACCTTCTCGGGCTTGGCCGGCAAGCTGCAGTACGACTACACCGGCAAGATCGCCGGCCTGATCCCGCCGTCTCCGGCGGGCGGCGGCTATCCGGGCGCCCCGGCGGGCTTCTATGTGGTCGGTTACAGCGACGACCCGTCCGCCCCGGACCGCGGCGTGCTGGACTTCAACAGCCCCTTCAACCTGGCGACGTCGCTGAGCCCGCGCACCGAGCGCAACACGGTGTTCGCGCAAGGCGCCTTCAAGATCAACGACAGCATCGAGGCCTATGGCGAAGCGCTGCTGAACCGCCGCGCCACCAAGACCCACGGCTATCGTCAGTTCTGGAGCTACTTCTACACCGAGACCGGCGGCCCCAACACGGGCGCCGATCCGTTCAGCGTGGGCTTCAGCGGCGACTACATCCTGTCGCCGACCCCGGTCACCAACCGCGCCCGCGACGGCCAGCGCGTCGACTACCAGCGCTATGTCGGCGGCCTGCGGGGCGACTTCGGCGGGATCGACTTCCTGAAGAGCTGGGACTGGGACGTCTTCGCCCAGTACAGCCACAGCAAGGGCCTCTACTCGCAGGACGTGATCCTCAACGACTCCGTCAACAGCAACGCCTTCCGCACGGGCTCGTGCGTCGGCACGGTGACGCCGATCAGCAAGAAGCAGTGCGTCGACGTCGCGTGGGTGTCGCCCGACTTCCTGGCCGGCAAGTACACGCCCGAGGAAGAGGCGTTCCTGTTCGACACCGAGACCGGCAAGACCATCTACAAGCAGCTGGTCTTCGAAGGTTCGGTCTCGGGCAACCTGTTCAAGCTGCCCGCGGGCGACGTGGGCGTGGCCATGGGCTTCCACTACCGCAAGGACTCGATCAACGACACGCCCGGCCCCATCACCCTGGCCGGCAACATCTGGAACTCGTCGGTGGCCGGCATCACCAAGGGCGACGACCTGGCCCGCGAAGTGTTCGGCGAACTCAGCATCCCGATCTTCCGGGACGTGTTCCTGGCCAAGAACGTCGAGTTGTCGCTGTCGGGTCGCCATACCAAGGTCAACTCCTACGGCGAGGACGACACCTACAAGATTGGCCTGAACTGGCAGATCATTCCGTCGGTGCGCCTGCGCGCCACGCGCGGCACCTCGTTCCGCGCCCCGGCGCTGTTCGAGCTGTACAAGAACGCCCAGACGTCCTTCGCCAATCAGCGCTCGATCGATCCCTGCATCCGCTGGGGCCAGAACCTGGCCCAGGGCAACATCACCCAGCGCATTGCCGACAACTGCCGGGCGTCGGGCGTTCCGGAGACCTATTCGGGCGCCGGCGCCAGCGCCACGATCGTGTCGTCGGGCGGCAAGGGCAACCTGGTCGCCGAAACGTCGCTGGCCAAGACCTATGGCCTCATCTGGACGCCGAAGTTCGCCGACCTCCAACTGGCCGTCGACTACTTCGACATCAACGTGAAGAACGAAGTCACCCAGCTGGGCGCGGCGACGATCGTCAGGGAGTGCCTGAGCTCGCTGAACTTCCCGAGCGACAAGCTGTGCAGCCTGTTCACGCGCAATCCGGGCTCGCACCTGATCACCAACATCACCAACAACTACATCAACGTCGCCGAGCAGGTTAACCGCGGCATCGACCTGACCGTCCGCTACGGCCAAGACCTGCCCTGGGACATCAAGATGGTGACCGAGCTGCAATCGACCTGGCAGCTGAAGGACACCGAGACCAAGTTCGGCGACACGGTCGAGGATCAGAACGGCTTCGTCGGCGATCCCGACTGGACCGGCCAGCTGAACATCAGCTTCCAGAAGGGCGACTGGACCGGTTTCTGGGGCGTCGACATGATCGGAAAGGCCTCGGACGCCGAGACCGAGGTCGACCGCAACACCGCGGGCACCACCTTCTACAAGATCCACACCGAGTTCACGGCGTACCACAACGTCTCGCTGCGGCGTGATTTCGAGGACTGGTCGCTCACGGGCGGCGTCTCGAACCTGTTCGACGAGCATCCGCCGGCGGTCACCCTCAGCCAGGGCAAGTACGACACGATCGGGACCTCGGTTCAGTCGTCCCAGTACGACTACCTGGGCCGGCGCCTCTTCGTGAACTTCCGGGCGCACTTCTAAGCGCGCCACGATCCACTAAGATCACGGCGGCGGAGCGATCCGCCGCCGTTTTTCTGTCCGGATCACCTAGACCCAAGGCTTTTCAAGCGTGAACGCCATCATTCGCGGCAAGCCCGACAACCTCGACGCCGTCGGCGAGCGCTTCGAGCGCGCCCGGCTGGCCCAGCCGGTCTTCCTCAACAGCGTGCCCAAGGCCGGCACGCATCTGATCCGGAACATCATGCGGATGTTCGTCGCGCCCGAGCAGCACTGGCGGCGCGAGTACATCCAGCACGCCCTGCTGACGCGCAGCCGCGACGCCTTCCAGCTGGACCAGCCGATGATCAGTTGGGGCCATCTGCTGTTCTCCGACGAGGCGGCGGTGGCTGTCCGCGACGTCCGGCACATCGTCCTGGTGCGCGACCCGTACGACTGGGTCCTAGCGCGCGCCCGGTTCTACCTCTCCGACGAATTCCAGGGGACGCTCAATCACATCAAGAACGGCGGGGCGACGGTCGAGGACGTCATCATGATGATGATCCTGGGCGCCCACGGACGCGTCCCGGACCTCCGCGACATCTTCACGATGAACGCCATCGCCTGGATGGGGTCCAAGGCGGTGATCGTCCGCTACGAGGACATCGTCGACAATCTCAAGGACCTGGGATCGAAGCGCGCCGAGGCCTTCTTCTCGGGCCTGCTGGAGGACTGCGGCCTCGCGCTCCCGACCGACTGGCGCGACCGCGTCGAGGCCGGCGCCGATCCTCGCGAGAGCCGTACGGCGCGAGAGAACCTGAAGGTCACGGTGGAGATGCCGACAACGCTTTCGGACATTCACAAGCGTGTCGTGGACTTCCATGCGCCGGGGCTGCGGTCGCTGCTCGGCTACGCTTGAAGCGCGCCGCGGCGGTCTTTTACGAAATACTCAACTCCGACTGGCAGGTTGGCCGCGTCTCGCCCGGGGGCTCATAGGGGGCTTGAACCCGGAGGCGCGAGACGGAGGCTCATCCATGCCAAAGCCCATCGAAGACCTCACCGCCATCCTACAGGCGGGCGGCGGTTTCGAAATCTCCGCCCTGGACTATGATCCGACCGTGCTCGCGGGCGTCATCGGCCAAATGAATCAGTCCTCGGTGCTGCGGGTTCGCGACGCGGCCCACTGGACCCAGGACCAGTTGATCAGCGTGGCCCAGAACGCCCCGCCCGGCGTGGCCGAGTTCGTCTTCTAGGCTTTAGACAGCCCGCTGGAATGCGTCCCGGATAGCCTCCTCGAGGCTTCCGGGATGACACGGGAGACGCACCCGTGGGGCCTCGCGCCCTCTACAACCGTCCGCGCGAACCGCCCTTCAGACAATGCAAGCGCCGCGACGGCCGCGCCTCGACGGGGGTCTCGCCCATAGGCTCGGGCGCCGGGAGCGACGTCGAAAGTCCGCCGCTTGGCCGCGCGGGCCTTGGCGCGGGGCTCATGGCGGCGATCTTTCGGGCCTGGGCGGCGAACTCGCCGCAGACCTTGGCCTTGTCGCGGGCGCGCTTGATCAGGGCGGGATCGTCGCTGGTCGCGATCGTCTCCCAGGCGGCGTCGAGGGCGGCCATCAGCTTGGCTTGCACGCGGTCGCACCAGGTTTGGGCTTGGACTTGGGTCATGACCCGAGTTTGAGGCCGCCCCGGACACCGTGCGTAGAAAACGTGCGTTTTCGTCTAACCCATTGATTATACGAAGATCGAGCTCAAAAAGTACGGGAATACGAGCCCGCGCCCGGCCGACCCTGTGGATAGATTTTCGCGTTCCACCAATTGCCAGAGCGCCCGCCCCACCGCACAGTCGTTTCCGATCTTCGGGGGAAGATCGCGGGGGGAGCGTGAACATGAGCTGGGGTGGCAGGGTCGCTTTGACCGCCGTGGGCCTGGTGCTGGGGGTGGCCGCCGTGGTCGCCGTCCGCACCGCGACGTTCGAGGCGCCGGCCCAGGCCGATCCGGCCTCGGTCCGGCTGGCGGGCTCGCGCCCCGTCGACGTGGCGAAGGCCGCCGACCATTTGGCCCAGGCCGTCCGCTTCCAGACGATCAGCCACCAGGACCAGGCCGAGGACCAGCCGGCCGAGTGGGACAAGCTGCACGCCTGGCTGCAAGCGACCTATCCGCGGGCGCACAAGGTCATGACCCGCGAGGTCGTCGCCAACCACACCCTGGTCTACACCTGGACCGGTTCGAACCCCGCCCTGCCGCCGATCGTGCTGATGGCTCACCAGGACGTGGTGCCGGTGACGCCGGGCAGCGAGGGCCAGTGGACGCACCCGCCCTTCGATGGCGTGATCGCCGAGGGCGCGGTCTGGGGCCGGGGGTCGATCGACGACAAGGGCTCGCTGGTCACCCTGTTCGAGGCGCTGGAGACCGTGGCGGCCGGCGGCTTCAAGCCGCTGCGCACGGTGATCATCGTCAGCGGCCACGACGAGGAGGTGCGCGGGGTCGGCGCGCGCGCCGCCGCCACCTTGCTGAAGTCACGCGGGGTCAAGGCCCAGTTCGTGCTGGACGAGGGCATGGCCGTGGTCGCCGACCATCCGGTCACCGGCAAGCCCGCCGCGATCATCGGCACGGCCGAGAAGGGCTATGCGACGATGAAGGTCGTGGCTCCGGCCACCGGCGGCCACTCCTCGGCCCCGCCCAAGGACGGCGGCGGCGTCGTGACCCTGGCCCGCGCCGTCGAGGCCATCCACGACCATGGCTTCCCGCTGAGGTTCCAGGGACCGGGCGCGGACATGCTGAAGGCGATCGCCCCGCACGCCTCGCCGGTGGTCAAGGTGTTCGCCGCCAACACCTGGCTGTTCTCGCCGGTGCTGGTGGCGGTCATGGCCAAGACCCCGGCCGGGGCGGCCATGCTGCACACCACGATCGCGCCCACGATGCTGAAGGGCTCGCCCAAGGAAAACGTCCTGCCCCAGGACGCCACGGCCTGGATCAACTACCGCATCGCCCCTGGCGACACCTCGGCCACGGTGATGGCGCGGGCCAAGGACGCCGTTGGCGACCTGCCGGTCGAGCTCTCCTGGAGCAAGACGCCGGACGAGCCCTCGGCGGTCTCCTCGACCAGCTCGGAAGCCTGGAAGATCCTGGCGGGCCTGGCCGGGGACGAGAGCGAGGCGCCGGTCGTGCCGGGCCTGGTCACCGCCGGCACCGACAGCCGCTACATGGGCGGCGTGGCCAGCAACGTCTACCGCTTCCAGCCCCTAGTGCTGAAGGTGGACGACACCAAGATGATCCACGGCACGAACGAGCGCCTGACCCTGGCCAACGTCGAGCGCATGGTCCGCTTCTACCAACGCCTGGTCGAGACCGCCGCGTCCCGTTGAACCGTCAGCGTCAGTACGATTGTCGCATTCGTCCGCGATAAGACCTTCTCCTTCCGGAACAAGCCGATGCCCGCCGACGACGCCCAGATCCTGGCTCGACCAGCCAAGCTTGCCGCCGACCGTTTCGGCGAGGGCTTTGTCCGCGACGCCTGGTACGTGGCCTGCCTGTCGCCCGACCTGAAACCGGGCAAGACCGCCAAGCACGAGTTCCTGGGCGAGCCGGTCTTGATGGGCCGCACGCGCCAGGGCGAGGCCTATGCGATCGGCGACCTGTGCCCCCACCGCGCGGCCGCCCTCTCGGCCGGTCGCGTCCATCGCGAGGCCGACGGGACCGACAGCGTCGAATGCCCCTATCACGGCTGGCGCTTCGGTCCGGATGGGGCCTGCAAGGCGATCCCGTCCCTGACCGCCGACAGCGAGTTCGACATCTCCAAGGTGCGCGTGCTCCGCTATCCGATCCTCGAGCAACAGGGGCTGGTCTGGATCTGGATGGCCTCGGACCCGCGCCGCGCGACGTCCCCGCCCGAGCCGCCGCCGACCATCCCCGGCGTCGTCGGCGGCCGGCCCAAGCTGGTCGACCGCCTGGACTACGACGTCCATATCGACCACGCGGTGCTGGGCCTGATCGATCCGGCCCACGGCCCCTACGTGCATCAGCAGTGGTGGTGGCGCAGCCGGGCCAGCCAGCACGAAAAGAAGAAGACCTTCCGCCCCTCGGAAGCCGGCTTCACCATGGTCCGGCACGAGCCGTCCAGGAACTCCAAGGCCTACGCCATTCTGGGCGGCGAGCCGCTGACCGAGATCACCTTCCGCCTGCCGGCCCTGCGCTGGGAGCATGTGACCGTGGGCAAGAAGCAGGTGCTGGCCCTGTCGGCCATGACCCCGCTCAACGCCGGCAAGACCCGGATGAACCAGATCATCTGGTCGGATCACTGGGCCTTCGTCGCCCTCTACCCGATCATCCGGATCGCCGCCCGCGCCTTCCTGCGCCAGGACGGCAAGATCGTCGACTGCCAGACCCCGGGCCTCAAGCACAACCCGCCGCTGATGTGGGTGGGCGACGCCGACGCCCAGGCCCGCTGGTACCACCAGTGCAAGCGCGAATGGGCCGGCAGCCGCCTGGAAGGCCGCCCCTTCCGCAATCCGGTCACCGAACAGACCCTGCGCTGGCGGACGTGAGCGCGTGAAAAAGCCCGCCCAGCTTGGGGCTGGACGGGCTCTCTCTCGGAACGCGCCTTGAGGGACGGGTCGGTCGCGCCCCGAAAACCAATCTCTAGACCGCGTTAGGCGCGGTAGACATAAGCGCTGGAGACGTAGCCGACGCCGACGCCGTCCTGGCCAACCAGGATCCACTTGCCGTCACCGGTGCGGCCCAGGGCCTGGAAGGTCTCGCCCGAGCTCACGGCGCCCAGACGCGGCGCGCGGGTCGTGGCGGCCGAGCGCAGGTTCAGGGTCGAGCGGGCGACGTACTTGTGGCCCACCTTGACCAGCGGCTCGGCCTCGACGTTCTGGGCGTAGCGGTAGCCGCCCGACTTGTAGATTCCGCCGACCTGCTTGGCCGCCTCGCTCTTTTGCATGTTGCAGCCGACCGCCGAGCCGGCGCCCGCGCCGATCACGGCGCCGATGGCCGTGCCCGTGCCGCGATCGCCCTTGCCGGCGATCTGGTTGCCGGCCAGGCCGCCCAGCAGGCCGCCCACGATGGCGCCGACTTCCTGCTTGCCGCCCGAGGCCTTACAGCCGACCACGCCGGCGCTGGCTTGGGGGGCGACGGCCATGCTCAGGGCCGCCGCGGCGGCGCCGATGGTCAGGGTGATGGTCTTGGTCTTGTTGCCGAACATGAGAGAGAACTCCTTCGTCCCTTTGAATGTGTCCGGGGTCATCAACCCCGTGAGACAGACAATGGCAGGGTGAAGCTGAACGGTGTCGGGGACCCGACTGACAGAGTTCGTTCATGTTGGATTTTTTTCGAACGCTTCCCTTTTTCAACGTCATTCCCGCCCTGAAACGAGCGGGCGGCGCCGTTGCCGGCAACGAGATTCGCGGCGCCGATCAGACCAAGGACTTCAGCCGGTCGATCCCAGTCGCCTGCCGAACGATCCGGGCCGCGAGCGCATTTCCGTTCGCGGCATTGGTGAAGACGACGATCGCTCGCCCGCGGCGGGCGTCACCGACGCCTAGCGTTTTGAAGATCCCGTAGTTGCTGCCGCTGTGCTGGAACAGCGGGCCCGCCGAGGATTGTTCGAGCTCCCAACCCAGTCCGCGCGAAATGTCGCGCCCGCGCACGTCGAGCTGAGGGGTGAGCATCGCCCGCCGGGTCGCATCGCTGATCTCCCAGTCCGCCCGCCCCGGCCGGTCGACCATCAGCAGCATGAACTTCGCATAGTCGGACGCGGTCGTCAGAAGCCCGCCCGCCGAATTGACCAGCAGGTCGTGCGTCGACGGCGCCGTCTCTGGAGCGGTCTCGCGCATCGCCGCGATCGAATCCTCGTAGGTCCATGACGCGATCGGCTTGCCCCACCGCGAAGCGACCGGAAGCAGCCGGTCGCCCAGCGCGCGCGTGGGCTGGGGGGGAAGCGCCCGCTCGCCTTCTGGAGGCTCGGAATGGCCAAAGACCGCCGATCTGGCGATCTGTTCGTCCCAGCCGAAGCTGCTGTGAGACATTCCAGCCGGGCCGAACAGCTTGGCCCGCATCACACCGCCAAGACCCATTCCCATGATCGTCTCGACGACCAACTGGAGCCAGATGAAGGCTTCGCCCGAATAGGTGTAGCTTGATCCGGGCGTTTGACTTGTGACGAGGGGCGCGGAAGCCCAGTTGGGCAAGCCGGTCGAATGCGCCAGCACATGCCGGGCCGTGATCCGTTCGAGATTCGGGTCATCACCCAGGTTCGCGGGCCGGCGGTACGCGACGAGCGGCGTGTCGAGGTCCAGGCGCTTTTCATCGACCAGCCGCATCACGACATAGGCGAAGACCGGCTTGGTCATCGACGCGGCTTCAAACAACGTGTCCTCCCGCACCGGGTCGCGGGTGAGAACGTTTTTCACGCCAAAGCCACGGCTCCAGGCGAGCTTTCCGCGGTCCACGACCGCAATGGCGACGCCAGGCACCCCGGCGATGCGCATCAAGCGCGGAAGCTCTTGCACCAAGTCTTCCGACGGAATCCAGGCGGCGTCTCGCGGACGGGCGCGGGCGGACGTCGCCCCGCCGCTGACGGTCAGCGCCGCGGATCCAATCAGCAAAGCCCGCCGCGCGAACATCGTTCCAGAAGGACTCATCTCGGTTTCCATGGGCCGGCGCGAAAGTCTCGCGGTCTGGCGACCGTATTTCAAGGACCGATCCGGAACCGCCGGCACAACGCCCGCCGGCTCGCGCCCTCCAGCATCGCCGGCCTCACGAACGCTCGCCGCTCTTCCGGCGCCGACACCTCTCGCCAATGGAGTCCTCACGCCCCCAGCGCGTAGGGCCCGCTCTTCTCCAGCGCCGCCTTCCAGGCCGGGCGGGCGTGCATCTTCTCTATCCAGGCGGCCATGTTCGGATAGTCCGCCAGCTTGCCCATGGCCTTGGCCACCTCGGGCACGAAGCTCATCTGGATGTCCGCGCCCGTCAGGCTGTTCCCGACGAAGAAGTCGCGGCCGGCCAGGCTCTGGTCGACGAAGGTCAGGTGGTTGGCGATCTCGGACTGGATGCGCGGGTGCAGCGGCGCGCCGGCCTCGCCCAGGCGACCGACATACATGTTCAGCAGCAACGGCAGCATGGCCGAACCCTCGGCGTAGTGCAGCCACTGCTGATAGAGGTCGTAGTCGGCGCTGGCCACGTCGGGGGCCAGACGGCCGCCGCCATGACGGCGGATGACGTAGTCGATGATCGCGCCGGACTCGATGATCACCTTGCCGGCGTCCTCGATCACCGGCGACTTGCCCAGCGAATGGACTGCGGTCAGCGACGGCGGCGCCAAGCGCGTCTGGGGATCGCGCGTGTGCTGGACGATCTCGTAGGGCAGGCCCAGCTCCTCCAGCAGCCAGAGGATCCGCTGCGAGCGTGACTCGTTGAGGTGGTGGACCTTCAGCATGGGGTCTCCCTTTTTCGCGAGATTATGTTGCAGCGCGGCATTGCTCGCAGATGCGAAATGCGCCACGTTAAAAGAAAACAATTGTTTGGCTTAAAACGCCTGTTTGGCCAAGGGGAGCAAGCCATGACCACGACGATCGCGCGGGACAACGCCGAAAACCTCGTCCTTCCGGGCCTGATGGGCCTTCTGCGCGAGGCAGCCGACGCGGCGGGGCTGTTCGTGGCCGAGGCCAAACCGGCCGTGCTCGCCCACATCGCGCCCGATGGCGGGAAAGTCGACCGCAAGCTGGCCGACGTTCATCAGCATCGCGTCCACGGCTATGGCTGGTACGCCGCCTACGCCGAGCTCCTGAACCAGGTCGCCGGCTGGGCCGAGCGGCTGGAGGCCGAGGGGCGCTTTGGCGAGATCGAGGCCCTGCTGGCCCAACTTCTGTTCTCCGAATACTGCGCCCAGTTGGTCGGCGGCGTGCCGATGAACCAGGGCGAGATCGTCCGCCCGGCGCATCTGGTCGAGGACCGCGCGGTGCTGAACCGCCTCTATTCCAACGGCCTGATGAAGCTGATGGTCGAGGGCGGGACCCAGGCCGTGAAGAGCCGGATCGCCCAGCGCCTGGCCGAGGCGCGCGGCCGGCCGACGCTGGAGAACACCGGCCTCGACGAGACCTTCGAGATGATCCGCGACCAGTTCCACGCCTTCGCCGAGGAAAAGGTCACGCCTCACGCCCACCAGTGGCACCTGAAGGACGAGCTGATCCCGATCGAGCTGGTTCAGGAACTGGGCGAGCTGGGCGTCTTCGGCCTGACCATTCCGGAGGAATATGGCGGCAGCGGCATGGGCAAGACCGCCATGTGCGTGGTGTCAGAGGAGCTGTCGCGCGCCTGGATTGGCGTCGGGTCCCTGGCCACCCGCTCGGAGATCGCCGGCGAGCTGATCCTGACCGGCGGCACGGAAGACCAGAAGCAGTACTGGCTGCCCAAGATCGCCAGCGCCGAGATCCTGCCGACCGCCGTCTTCACCGAACCGAACACCGGCAGCGACCTCGGCTCCCTGCGCACCCGCGCCGAGCTGAAGGGCGACCACTATGTGGTGACCGGGAACAAGACCTGGATCACCCACGCCGCCCGCGCCGACGTCATGACCCTCTTGGTCCGCACCGAGCCGGGCACCACCGACTATCGCGGCCTGTCGATGCTGCTGGCGCCCAAGCCGCGCGGGACCGACGCGGCCCCCTTCCCGGCCGAAGGCATGAGCGGCGGCGAGATCGAGGTGATCGGCTATCGCGGCATGAAGGAATACGAGCTGGGCTTCGACGGCTTCACCGTGCCGGCCGAGAACCTGCTGGGCGGCGTGCCCGGCCAGGGCTTCAAGCAGCTCATGGCCACCTTCGAGAGCGCTCGCATCCAGACCGCCGCCCGCGCCGTGGGGGTGGCCCAAGCCGCGCTGGAGACTGGCCTCGGCTACGCTCTGGACCGCAAGCAGTTCGGCCAGGCGATCTTCGAGTTCCCGCGCGTGGCCAACAAGCTGGCCATGATGGCGGCCGAGATCATGGGCGTGCGCCAGCTGACCTATTACGCCGCCCGCCAGAAGGACGAGGGCAAGCGCTGCGACCTCGAGGCCGGCATGGCCAAGCTGATCGCGGCCCGCGTCGCCTGGGCCGCCGCCGACAACGCCCTGCAGATCCACGGCGGCAACGGCTTCGCCATGGAGTACGCGGCCAGCCGCCTGCTGGCCGACGCCCGGATCCTGAACATCTTCGAGGGCGCCGGCGAGATCCAGGCCCAGGTCATCGCGCGGCGGCTGCTGGACGGCGGGAATTAGCGGCAAGGCAAGCTCCCTCTCTCTTGGAGAGAGGGTTGGGGTGAGAGGTTACGGCGTCAGACGGAGTGCCGGCACGCCGTCGACCAGCGTACCCACTCACCCTCCCACCGCTTCGCGGCGAGCCCCTCCCTCTCTCCGCGAGAGAGGGTTCATATTCATGCCCTTGTCCGCCGCCGGAGCATCAGCTTAGCCTCCATCCTTTCCCGCTTAAGGACGCCCCATGCTGACCACGACCCGCCGCTCCGCCCTCGTCTCGGCATTCGCGACCACGGGCCTGGCGGCGTTCGGGAGTCGGGCGTTCGCGCGGGAGACCGGCGGGGTCGCCGCCGCCATCGACCAGTACGCCCAGGACGTGATGGCCGCCTTCCCCGACCAGCCTGGCCTGGGGATCACCGTCGTCGAGAACGGCAAGGTCACCCTGGCCAAGGGCTATGGGGTCAAGACGCTGGGGACCCAGGACCGCTGCGACGAGAACACCATCTTCGGCATCGCCTCGAACACCAAGGCCATGACCGCCGCCTTGATCGGCATGCTGGTCGAGGAAGGCCGCCTTTCCTGGGACGATCCCGTCACCAGGCACCTGCCCGATTTCGCGATGAGCGATCCGATCGTCACCAAGCTGATGACGGTCCGCGACCTGCTGGTCCATCGCAGCGGCCTGACGCTGGGCGCCGGGGACCTGATGCTCTGGCCCTCGCCCACCCACACCCGGGCCGAGATCGTGGCGGGCCTCAAATACCTGCCGATCGGCGGCCAGTTCCGGGGCGGCTACGCCTATGACAACGTCCTCTATGTCGCCGCCGGGGCGGTGATCGAGGCGGTCAGCGGCCAGCGCTGGGAAGAGATGATCAAGACGCGGATCTTCGATCCGCTGGGCATGACCAGCACCGTCGCCAGCCCGGCCCTGGTCGATCGGTCCCGCCGCGCCTCGCCGCACGCGCGCCTGGGTCCGCCGACGCGCGGCCTGGGGCCCCAGAAGGTGCTGCCGTTCGACGCCAGCTTCGACGCGGCCGCCCCCGCCGGCGGGACCAACTCGACGCCCAAGGACATCGGCCGCTGGATGCTCGTCCAGCTGGGGCTGGGCATGCTGCCCGACGGCAAGCGCCTGTGGAACGAACCGACCGCCCGCGAGATGTGGAAGCCGCACACCATCACCAGCTGGTCGGACGGCCCCACGGCCGAGAACCCCGCGCGCCCCTCGATGCAAGCCTATGGCCTGGGCTGGTTCGTGCAGGACCATCGCGGCGAGCGCCTGCTGTGGCACACGGGCGGCCTGGCTGGCTTCATCTCCTATACGGGGCTGCTGCCGGGCCGGAAGTCGGGGATCATGATCATGACCAACGCCGAGGAGACGCCCGTGCTGCGATCCTTGCGCTTTGGCGGTCCCGACCGCCTGCAGGGCCGCGCCGACTACGACTGGATCGCCTCCAGCAAGCGCGTCCAGGCCGAGGCCGAAGCCCAGACCCTGAAGGATCTCGCCCGGGCCACCACGCCCTCGTCCGGCGCCAAGCCCAGCCTGCCGCTGGAAGCCTATGCGGGCGTCTATCGCGATCCCTGGTACGGCGCGGTGACGATCAGTGTTGTCGGCCCATCCGGAAAGAAGGGCGGCAAGACCCGGAGCCTTCGCGTCTCGTTCGACAAGACCCCCGCCCTGCGCGGCAAGCTCGAGCCCTTCGACGGCGAGACCTTCAAGACGGTGTTCGACGATCGCACGCAGGAGGACGCCTTCATCACCTTCGACCTGAAGGACGGGCGCGTCGTCTCGGCCCTGGTCAAGGCGGTCTCGCCGCTGGCCGATTTCAGCTACGACTACCAGGACCTGCGGCTGACGCGGGTGTCGTGAGCGGGCCATCGTCCTCGCCCCCGCGCGATCGGGAGGCCGGAAGCGCCAGGCCCCCGAGACGGAATAGGCCTCAGCGCGGCTTCCAGCCCTCGGCGATCATGGCGATCTGCTTGTCCATCGCCGACGACATCTGGGCCGCCGGAAGCGCGCCGCCCGCCGCGGCCGCCATCCGGTAGTTCCAGGCATAGGCGGCCTTCAGCGTGTCCACGATCAGCGGCAGGTCGAGGTCCTCGCGCACCTCGCCCTTGCCCATGCCCTCGCGCAGCACGTCGAGCAGCATCTCCGTCAGGCGCGAGTTGCGGCCATAGGGCGTCACGCCCGGATCGTTGCTCGGATTGTACGAGGCCGCGATGTGAGCCAGGAACAGCTTCACCCTCCGCGTCTCGAACGCGTAGTGGATGGCGAAGATCGAGCAAAGCTTGTCGGCCGTGCTGCCCCGCAGAAACGGGATCACCCTATCGAACTCGGCGTAGAGCTCGCCAAGCCTGTGGTCCATCACATGGCTCAGCACCTCGGCCTTGGAGGCGAAGGTGGTGAACACGCTGCCGACCGAGACCCCCGCCCGCTCCGCGATGGCGCGGATGGTGGTCTCGTCGTATCCGATCTCGTTGAAAAGGTCGCGCGCCGCCTCGAGAACCTTCTCGCGCGTCGCGGCCTTCTGTTCTTCCCTTACGCCCACGCACGTCCCCCTCGAACACGCCAGCGCCCTCGTTGACCTCAAAGACGCCCCGTCCCCCCCGGAACGGGATCGTCGATCGTCAGAGTCTGTCCATTTGTGATGAAAACATCACAAATGGATAAACAGGCTCTATCTCAAACACTTAGAGCGTGGCGAACGCCGAAACCGCTAACACTTTCGGCGGCCACGCTCTAGGCGCGAGCGCTCGCGAGAATGATCTTGAGTTGATTCGACAGACGCTCAAGCAGAGCATCCACCGACCACCCGTCGTAAACCGCGCGACGATAGTTGGCGAGATAAACGTCCCAGACGATTTCCGCCAACAGCTTGGCGTCGACATCGGCCTTCAGCTGCTTTTGCTCGACACCACGGCGCAGAGCCTCGTCGATCAACTGAAAGAGCGGCTTGATATCGGCGCGAGCGCGGCGCTCGGCGGCTTCCGAACGAGTCCAGGACACCGCGATGCTGGCGCGCAGCAGCGGCAGTTGCTCGACATGGAAGCTGTAGGCGACGCCGAACAGACCCATCAGCGCCTCGTCCACCGTCTTGGCGGCGCGGGCGGCCTGGGTCATCTGGGCGTGGATGACTTCGTAGTCGGCGGTCAGGATTTCCTCGAACAGCTCCGACTTGTCGGCGAAGCTGGCGAAGACGGCGCCGGTCGACATGCCGGCGGCCTGGGCGATGTCACGGATCGTGGCGCCCTCATAGCCGCGCTCGCTGAACAGGCGGCGGGCCGCGGCCAGGACGCGTTCACGGGTGCGCTGCTTGGCCAGCGCCCGGCGGGTCAGCTTCACCGGGGCCTCGGCGCCCTGGTCGATATTGACGGATACGAAGCTCATGCGGCGGCCTCCAGGCGGGCGAGAGCGGCTTCCGCCCGCTTCTCGAACTCGGTGCAATATTCATCGACGACGTTCTGAAGGACGTCGGCGTAACGGCGGGCCAGTTGGCGACCATCCTGCGCGGCGTCGCGCAGATCGGTGATCAACTGGCGGACTTCTGCCATGGCCTCTTCGCGCTCGAACGCGGAGGTCGCGGTCAGGTCCACAGAGCGGGCGCTCCGAGCCATGCGGTGTCTCCTACCCCCGCTGGGGTCAGTAAAAACGTTGCACGATCCGCGGTGGGGGAGGTTGATCGTGTTCAACGAACGCAGACTACTAAATAGGACGGGCGGGCCTTAACGCCAGGGAAGCGCGTTGGCAACCGCGAAAACCTGGGCGAAATGCTTAAGTGATCACGCTCAACCTAAGTATGTGAGCGCCACCTTAGCGTCACTGCGACAAATTACCGCCGAACAAGTTCGGCGAACGCACTCAACGGACGGTGGTCTACGGCGTCGGCGACACTATGGCGCGTCGCCGCGCGAGCCCTTATCCTGCGGCCATGTCCCACCTGTTCGACTTCCTCGTCCCGGCCGCCCTCCTGGCGGTTCTGATCGCCCTGGGGGCGGGCCTGTACGCCCTGTTCCGCGGGGGCGATTTCGGGCGCTCGTACTCCAACAAGCTGATGCGGCTGCGGGTGCTCCTGCAATTCATCGCCATCATCGTCCTGGTCGCCGCCGCCTTCTGGTGGCGGAAGGGCGCTTGAGACCAGCGCTCTAGATAACGCCACTCAGAGAACGAGAGTCCGCGACGCATGGTCACGCTGAACCGTATCTACACGCGCACGGGCGACGCCGGATCGACGCGCCTGGCGACCGGAGCGCCGGTCAGCAAGGCCTCGCAACGGGTCGAGGCGTATGGCGGCGTGGACGAGACCAACGCCGCGATCGGTCAGGCGCGACAGCATACCGCGGGCGATCCGGCGCTCGACGCGATCCTGGAGCGCGTCCAGAACGATCTCTTCGACCTGGGCGCGGACCTGGCGACGCCCGAGCAGCATGGCAAGCCGGAGTGGGAGCCGCTGCGCATCCTCGACAGCCAGGTCGAGCGACTGGAGCGCGAGATCGACCTGCTGAACGCCGAGCTCGAGCCGCTGACCTCGTTCGTGCTGCCGGCCGGCTCGCCCGCGGCGGCGGCCCTGCACGTCGCCCGCACCGTCTGCCGGCGGGCCGAGCGGGGCTGCGTCGCGCTCATGACCGTGGAGGGCGAGATCGTCGGCGCGCCCGCGATCAAGTATCTGAACCGCCTGTCGGACCTGCTGTTCGTCGCCGCCCGCTGGGCCAACGACAAGGGCAAGGCCGACGTGCTCTGGAAGCCCGGCGCGACGCGGTAGGGCGGACTATTTCTTGGGCTGGGCCGCCGGAGCCGTCGTCGGCGCGGCCGCCGCCTCGCCGTTCAGCGGCGGGGTGTTGGGCGGGCGGCGGGTCAGGGTCTCGATCGGATAGACCGTCGCGCACTTCATCCACTTGCCGGCCCAGGCGCCGCCGCGATCCTCGCAACGCTGCTTCGGCCAGACCCACAGGCCGTGATAGGCCAGGACGCTGGCGCTGGAGAGCAGGAACAGGCCCAGAAAGATGTACTTCAGGCGGGTGAAGGTCTTGTTCATGGCCGGCCCCTTAGCGTCTTTCCGTCCCTAAGGGAATGAGCCGCGCGCCCCCTCGCCTCTCTTCTCGCGCACGCGAAAAGCGGCAAGCCCCTACGATCGTTTGAACCGGCGCGAAGATAACGCATTACGCTTACGCCAAGGGAAACTTGCATTGCGGCGCACAAGCGCTAAGTCGGTTGGCAAGCAGGAGAAAACGCAAAACCTGGAGGCGGTGAAAACCGATGAAGGTCCTAGTCCCGGTCAAGCGGGTGATCGATTACAACGTGAAGGCCCGCGTTAAGGCGGATCAGACGGGTGTCGACCTCGCCAACGTCAAGATGTCGATGAATCCCTTCTGTGAGATCGCGGTCGAGGAAGCCGTGCGTCTCAAGGAAAAAGGCGTGGCGACCGAGGTCGTCATCGTCAGCATCGGCCCGGCCCAAGCCCAGGAGACGATCCGCACGGCGCTCGCCATGGGCGGCGATCGCGGCATCCTGATCACCTCCGACGCCGACCTCGAGCCGCTGGCCGTGGCCAAGCTGCTGGCCGCCGTGGTCGCCGAGGAGAACCCCAACCTGGTCGTCATGGGCAAGCAGGCGATCGACGGCGACAACAACGCCGTCGGCCAGATGCTGTCGGCCCTGCTGGGCTGGCCGCAGGCCACCTACGCCTCGGCGCTGGAAGTGTCGGGCTCGACCGCCAAGGTCACCCGTGAAGTCGACGGCGGCCTCCAGACCCTGGACGTCGACCTGCCGGCCGTGATCACCGCCGACCTGCGCCTGAACGAGCCGCGCTATGCGTCTCTGCCCAACATCATGAAGGCCAAGAAGAAGGAAATCGCGAGCAAGACGGTCGCCGACTACGGCGTCGACGTCGCGCCGCGCCTGAAGGTCCTGAAGGTCACCGAACCGCCGAAGCGCTCGGCTGGCATCAAGGTCGAGACGGCCGCTGACCTGGTCTCCAAGCTCAATACCGCGGGGGTGCTGTAATGGCTGTTCTCGTCGTCGCCGATAACGACAACGCGCACCTGCGCGACGCGACCCACAAGACCGTCACCGCCGCCCAGAAGATCTCGGGCGACGTCGACGTCCTGGTCCTGGGCAAGGGCGCCAAGGCCGTGGCCGACGCCGCCGCCAAGATCGCCGGCGTCCGCAAGGTGCTGCTGGCCGAGTCCGAGGCCCTGGGTCACGGCGTCGCCGAAGCCCAGGCCGACGCCGTCCTGGCGCTGGCCGGCAATTACGACGCGATCCTGGTTCCGGCCACCTCGGGCGGCAAGAACTTCGCCCCGCGCGTCGCCGCCAAGCTGGACGTCGCCCCGATCTCGGACATCGTCGAGGTCGTCAGCGCCGACACCTTCACGCGTCCGATCTACGCCGGCAACGCCCTGGAGACGATCCAGTCCAGCGACGCCAAGAAGGTGATCACCGTCCGTCCGACCGCCTTCGCGGCGGCCGCGGAAGGCGGCTCGGCCTCGGTCGAGACCGTTGGCGGCGCCGACGCGGCCAAGACCCGCTTCGTCAGCGAAGAGATGGTCAAGTCCGACCGTCCGGAACTGGCCGCGGCCAAGATCGTCGTCTCGGGCGGCCGCGCCATGGGCTCGGCCGAGGAGTTCCAGCGGGTCATCGAGCCGCTGGCCGACAAGCTGGGCGCCGCCGTCGGCGCCTCGCGCGCCGCGGTCGACGCCGGCTACGCCCCGAACGACTACCAGGTCGGTCAAACGGGCAAGGTCGTTGCGCCGCAACTCTATGTCGCCATCGGCATCTCGGGCGCGATCCAGCACCTGGCCGGCATGAAGGACTCCAAGGTGATCGTCGCGATCAACAAGGACGCCGACGCGCCGATCTTCCAGGTCGCCGACTTCGGCCTGGTCGCCGACTACAAGACCGCCGTGCCGGAGCTGATGGACGCCCTGAGCGCGGCCGGCAAGTAACGGTCTCCCCTTCTCCCGCAAGGAGAGAAGGAAAAATCATGAAAGGCCCGGAGGCGACTCCGGGCCTTTTTCGTTGCCGATTTGCCTCCCAGGCGGAAATCCCGCATATCCCCGCGCCTCATGCCCCCCGCAAAGACCCTTCGCGACGCCCGATCCCTGGTCGAGGCCCGCCTGGCTCCATCCGAACGCCTGCCGGCGCTGGAGGCGGTGGCGGCGCGCTACGCGGTGGCGATCACCCCGGCCATGGCCGAACTGATCGATACGGCTGATCCCCACGACCCGGTCGCCCGCCAGTTCGTGCCGGCGCCCGCGGAGCTGGTCTCCAGTCCGGGCGAGGACGGCGATCCGATCGGCGACGCCGTCCACAGCCCTGTGGATGGAATCGTCCATCGCTATCCCGACCGCGTGCTGCTCAAGCCCACCCACACCTGCGCGGTCTATTGCCGGTTCTGCTTCCGCCGCGAAATGGTGGGCCCCGAGGGCCTGTCGAACCTGACGCCGGCCCAGCTGGACGCCGCCTTCGCCTATATCGCCGCCCGGCCCGAGATCTGGGAGGTGATCGTCACCGGCGGCGATCCGTTCGTGCTGTCGCCCCGGCGCCTGGCCGAGCTGATCGACCGGCTGGAAGCGATCGACCACGTCAAGGTCGTGCGCTTCCACACCCGCGTCCCGGCCGTCGATCCAGTCGCCGTGACGGATGACCTGGTGGCGGCGCTCAAGCGCTCGACCAAGGCCGTCTACGTCGCCCTGCACGCCAACCACGCCCGGGAGCTGACGCCCGCCGCCCGCGCCGCCTGCGCGCGCCTGGTCGACGCCGGGATCGCCATGGTCAGCCAGACCGTGCTGCTGAAGGGCGTCAACAACGATCCCGAGACGCTGGCCGCCCTGATGCGGGCCTTCGTCGAGACTCGGATCAAGCCCTATTACCTGCACCATGGGGACTTGGCCCCCGGCACGGCCCACCTGCGCACGACGCTGGAGGAGGGCCAGGCGATCATGCGAGCCTTGCGCGGTAGCCTCTCGGGCCTGGCCCAGCCGACCTACGTGCTCGATATCCCCGGCGGCCATGGCAAGGCGCCGGTGGGTCCAACCTATCTTTCGGCGGGCGCGGTGGAGGATCCGAACGGCCGTCGGCACGCCTATCCGCCCCCCGCCGACCGAGACGAATAGCCGCCCTTCGGTTGCGACGCAGCAAAGCCTTGGCGGCGCCGTGGTTTCTCGTGCTAGAAAAGCCGGCACATTCGAAGGGCGTGGGCGCGAAAGCCCGGCGCGATATCGAGCGAAGGCTTGGCGTTCATGAGTGAGATCAAGACGGTCGGCGTGATCGGCGCCGGCCAGATGGGGGCGGGCATCGCGCATGTCGTCGCCCTCGCCGGTTACGGGGTGAAGCTGCACGACGTTTCGCGCGAGCGGATCGACGCTGGCATCGCCATCATCGAGAAGAACATGGCCCGCCAGGTCGGCCGGGGCATCATCGACGACGCCGCGATGAAGGCGGCCCTGGCCCGCATCTCGCCCGCCGAGGGGCTGGAGGCCGTGGGCGCCACGGACCTGGCGATCGAGGCCGCCACCGAGAACGAAGAGGTCAAGAAGTCGATCTTCCGCGGCCTGCAGCCGCACCTGAAGCCCGACACGCTGCTGGCCTCGAACACCTCGTCGATCTCGATCACCCGCCTGGCGTCGGCGACCGATCGGCCCGAGCGCTTCATCGGCCTGCACTTCATGAACCCGGTGCCGTTGATGAAGCTGGTGGAGATCATCCGCGGCATCGCCACCGACGTGCCGACCTACGAAACTGCGGTGAACTTCGCCAAGTCGCTGGGCAAGATCACCAGCAACGCCGAGGATTTCCCCGCCTTCATCGTCAACCGCGTGCTGGTGCCGATGATCAACGAGGCGATCTACACGCTGTACGAAGGGGTCGGCACGGTCGACGCCATCGACACGGCGATGAAGCTGGGCGCCAACCATCCGATGGGCCCGCTGGAGCTGGGCGACTTCATCGGCCTGGACACCGTGCTGAGCATCATGAACGTGCTGCACGAGGGCCTGGCCGACAGCAAGTACCGTCCCTGCCCGCTGCTGGTGAAGTACGTCGAGGCCGGCTGGCTGGGCAAGAAGACCGGTCGCGGCTTCTACGACTATCGGGGCGAGACGCCGGTCCCGACGCGCTAGCCTTCTCGGCCGCGCTTCAAAGAAGAGCGGAACCGCCGCGAATTCATCGATTCAAGACTGTTCCGCTCTCCCGAAGCCGGCGGAATGGGGTTCCGACAGCCAGGCCGCCGGGATCCTGGCGGTAGGACCGGCGACCATCTCCGCGGCTCGCCAATATTCCCCACCGGCGCGCCTCGAAAGCGCGCCTCTTCTCGCCCGCCAAAGCCAAGTTGTCATTGACCAGCGATCCACGTTCTCTTGACTTGCCGTCCGTTCAGGCGGTGTTATGCAAACGTTTCCCGCTTAGCGCGAAATGATAGAGCATGCGCGGCGTGATCTTTGGGTCCTGGACGCCCGCGAACGCATGGACGCGGCCCAGCGATATCGCGAGGCCTGCGCTCACCTGTTCGACGTCACCCTGCTGACGCCGGACGAGGTCTTCTACAATCGCATGGAGGGCTACAACCTCGCGGGCGTGGTCCTGGCGCGCTGCTCGGGCGTGCCTCAGCGCTTCGAGCGCAAGCCGTCGCACATCGCCGCCGACGCCACGGACTCGGTCATGGCCGTGCTGGAGTTGGAGTCGGCCGGCTGGCGAGGCGACTATGACGGCCGCGTGGCCAATAGCGAGATGGGCGCGATCCGCCTGATCGACATGGCCCGCCCCTTCGACATGGTCACCGAGACCTACGAGACGGTGCACCTTATCCTGTCGCGCACCGCCCTGGAGCCCCATACCGCCGATCTGAACTTCCATGGCTGCGTGGTCAGCGAGGACAGTCCCAGCGGACGCCTGCTGGGCTCGCACCTGCGGGCGACGTGGGCCGGCGCGGCGGCGATGTCGGCGACCGATCTGACCCTGGCCGGCAAGGCCGCCGCGGCGTTGGTCAGCGCGGTGATCCTGGCCCACGGCTCGCCGGCCGGCGACGACGTCCGCCCCGTCGAGAAGATGCTGCTCGCCTCGGCCCAGCGCTTCGTCACCCAGAACCTTTCGGATCCCGACCTGTCGCCGGAGGCCGTCCGCGATCACATCGGGGTCTCGCGCAGCCTGCTCTACAAGGTGTTCGAGCCGGTCGGCGGGGTCAGCGCCTTCATCCAGGCGCGGCGCCTGGACCAGGCCTTCGACGAGATCACGGGCGACCAGGCCAATCAGCGAACCCTCGCCGAGATCGGCTATCGCGTGGGCTTCCGCTCCGACGCCCATTTCAGCCGCGCCTTCCGCGCCCGGTTCGGCATGACCCCGGGCCGCCTGCGCCAGTTGGGCGAACCCGCGCGCCGCCAGGGATTGTCGGCCATCGAGCGGCCCGACGACGTGTTCGCGTGGTTGCGCGGACTTCTCTGAGCCCTACCCCGCCCCCAGCGCCACGGCGACGTGGTAGGTCACGAAGGCGGCCAGGTAGGCTAGGCTGACCATGTAGACGAACATCACGGTCGGCCAGACCCAGCTGTTGGTCTCGCGCTTGACCACGCCCAGGGTGGGCAGGCACTGCGGGGCGAAGACGTACCAGGCCAGGAACGACAGGGCGCTGGCCAGGGACCACTGGTTCTTCAGCAGGGTCGATAGCGCGCCCGTCTCGCCGTCCTCGCCGCTCACCGCGTAGACGGTGCCCAGCACCGCCACGGCGACCTCGCGGGCGGCCATGCCCGGGATCAGGGCCACGGTCATCTGCCAGTTGAAGCCGATCGGGGCCATCAGCGGGGCCAGGAACTGACCGAGGCGGCCGGCGATGCTGTAGTCGATGGCCGGCCCCGTCGCGCCTTCCGGCGGATAGGGGAAGGTCGACAGCACCCAGACCAGCACCATAAGCGGCAGGATGATGCGGCCGGCGCGAGCCATGAAGATGCGGGCGCGGGTCCAGAGGTTCATCGCCACGTTGCGCGGCTCGGGCCAGCGATAGGTCGGCAGCTCCATCATGAACGGCTCGACCGCCCCGCGCCAGAACACGCGCCGGATGACGAACGAGACCAGCAGCGCGCTGACGATGCCGCTGGCGTACAGGCCAAACATCACCAGCCCCTGCAGGGACAGGAACCCGGCCACGGTGTGCTGGGGAATGAAGGCGCCGATGATCAGGGTGTAGACGGGGATCCGCGCCGAGCAGGTCATCAGGGGCGCGACCAGGATCGTGGTCAGCCGGTCTTCCCGGTTGTCGATCACCCGCGTCGACATGATGCCGGGGATGGCGCAGGCGAAGCTGGACAGCAGCGGAATGAACGCCCGGCCGTGCAGGCCCGCGCCGCCCATGATCCGGTCCATCAGGAAGGCCGCGCGGGCCATGTAGCCGCTGTCCTCCAGCATCAGGATGAAGAAGAACAGGATCAGGATCTGCGGCAGGAAGACCAGCACGCTGCCGACGCCGGCGATCAGGCCGTCGGCGATGAAGCTGGTCAACAGTCCTTGCGGCAGATGGGTGTTGGTGAACGCCACGAGCGCGGCGAAGCCCGCGTCGATGCCGTCCATGGCCGGCGTGGCCCAGGTGAACACCGCCTGGAACATCACGAACAGCAGGGTCAGCAGGATCACCAGGCCCGCCACCGGATGCAGAAGCACGCCGTCGATCTTGCCGGTCACCGTGTCGGGCCGCTCGGGCGGCTTCACGCAGGCCTTGAAGATGCGCTGGGCCTCGGCGTGGGCGGCGCGGATCTCGGCGGCGGTCGGCTCGCGCCAGACGCTCTCGGCTTCGGGCTTCTGAGCGGCGATCAGGCCTTCGACCTGTTCCAGGAGCTCGGGCAGGCCGCGCTTGCGAGTGGCCACGGTGGCGACGATCGGCGCGCCCAACTCACGCGAGAGGCGCTCGAGATCGATGCGCAGGCCCTGGCGCTGGGCGATGTCGAACATGTTGAGGGCCAGGACGAAGGGCCGCCCCACCTCCTTGAGCTCCAGCACCAGGCGCAGCACCAGGCGCAGGTTGGTGGCGTCGGCGACGCAGATCAGCGCCTCGGGCGCGGCCTCGCCGGCCAGTCGGCCCAGCACCGCGTCGCGGGTCACGGCCTCGTCGGGGCTGCGGGCGCGCAGGGAATAGGTGCCGGGAAGATCGAGCACGCGCATCGGGCGGCCACTGGGAGCGGTCAGCACGCCTTCCTTCCGCTCGACGGTGACGCCGGCGTAGTTGGCGACCTTCTGGCGGCTGCCGGTCAGGGCGTTGAACAGCGCGGTCTTGCCGGAATTGGGGTTGCCGACCAGGGCGACCCGGGCGGGCTGAAGCGGCGCGGAGTTGGCGGACGTGTCGGTAACGGTGGCGGCGACGCCGATATCAGGGGTCAAGGTCTTAGCGTCCGTCGAACTTCACCGAGACGGCGCCGGCCTCGCGGCGACGCAGGGCCACGCGGGTGTCGTCGACGCGGACGGCGATCGGGTCGCGGCCGAACAGGCCCTGGTGCAGCACCTCGATCGTCGCGCCCTCGACGAAGCCCATTTCCAAGAGGCGGCGCTCCAGCTCCTCGGCGGCCACGGCCTCGGCCGCGCCAGAGACGCCAGTGACCTTGACGATCACGCCGCGGTCGCCCGGCCCGGCCACGGCCAGGGGGCGAACGCCGGCCGGATCCCCAGTGGGATCAACGGCGGCGGGCTCGAATTCTGAGGATAGAACAAACGCTTCGGACATAACCGCTCCGATAAGATTGCGAACGATTATCAGTCGAGCGCGCGAATGTCGATTCAGCGATCATACGGAAGTGGGTGTATGATCCCCGTTAAGGATCCTTGGGACCGTTTGGCGCAGGGGCGTTAATCTATTCGACTTCTGGCGTTCGGATCGGTCTGATGATCCGTATCGATTCGTATGGGCGAAATGATGCGTAAGCTTATGCTGGCGCTCCTGACGGGGGCCTATCTTTGTCTGGCCTTGATCGTCTCCCTCTTCCTCTGGAGGATGGGCGCGACCCCCGCTGTCGGCGTCTCGGCCTTCATCGGCATGCTGGGCCTTTGCTTTGCGTTCCACGGCCTGCTGGCCCAGACCTTCCTGGGCGCGGCCCTGCGCATGGACATCGACACCGTCCGCGAGGCCCACGCCATCCTGCTGGACCAGGTCGAGAAGGTGGACGCCCGCGTCACCGACCTGATGGACGTCGTCGCGGCCGACGCCCAGCGCCGCGCCGAGGCCCTGTCCAGCGAAGTCAGCCATCTGGAAGACCTCGTCCACAAGATGAACGACCGGCTGGAGCGCCAGCTGAGCCAACCGGCCGCCGCCGCGCCGCGCGGGCCTCTGTCCGATCGCGCCCCGCAGGGTGATCGCCTGCTGCGGATGGTGCAGGAGGCCCTGGCCGACAACCGCGTCGACCTCTACCTGCAGCCGATCGTCAGCCTGCCCCAGCGCCGCACGGTCTATTACGAGAGCTTCTCGCGCCTGCGCGACGAGACCGGCCGCGTCATGATGCCCGCCGAATACCTGGCCGTCGCCGAGCCGGAAGGCCTGATGGCCAATATCGACAACCTGCTGCTGTTCCGCTGCGTGCAGATCGTCCGTCGCCTGGCCAAGCAGGACCGCAAGGTCGGCATCTTCTGCAACATCTCGCTGGCCAGCCTGGGCGACGAGGCCTTCTTCCCGCAGTTCCTGGAGTTCATGCAGGAGAACAAGGACCTGGCCGGCGCGGTGATCTTCGAGCTGGGTCAGGACGCCTTCGAGCGCCGCGGCCCGGTCGAGGCCCGCCACATGTCGCGCCTGGCCAGCCTGGGCTTCAGCTTCAGCCTCGACAAGGTCGTCGATCTCGACATCGACTTCCAGGACCTGGCCCGCGCCGACGTGCGCTACCTGAAGGTCGCCGCCCAGATGATGCTGAACGAGCTGGAGGAGCAGGACGGCAAGCTGGTCATCGCCTCGCTGCCCGACCTGAACGCCGCCGACTTCGCCTCCCTGACCCGCCGCTACGGCATCGAGGTCATCGTCGAGAAGGTCGAGGCCGAGAAGCAGGTCGCCGAGATCCTCGACCTCGACATCGGCTATGGCCAGGGCAACCTGTTCGGCGAGCCGCGCGCCATCCGCGACGCGATCCTGGCCGAGGCCGAACCGCCCTCGGACTTCATGCGGGGCGCTCCGCGTCGCCGGGCCGTGGGCTGGTAGGCTAGCGGGGTCGCCGCAAGCATCGGAATGACGCCGCTCCGCGTTGGCGGCAGGGTCTCCCGCGAAAGGAGCCCACCATGTCCCTCTACGACACCGAAGACGCCCGCTGGGCCGCCTGGGAGGCGCGAGACCGCGCCGCCGATGGCGCCTTCTTCGTCGCCGTGCGCACCACCGGCGTCTATTGCGTCGCCAGCTGCGCCGGCCGGCCGCTGCGCAAGAACGTCGAGTTCCACGACACGCGTGAAGGAGCCCGCGCCGCCGGCTTCCGCGCCTGCCTGCGCTGCAAACCCGACCGCGAGGCCGCGTGAGTCTCGACTGGACGCGCATCGGCGCCGAGCTGGACGCCCGCGGCTGGGCCCTGACCGGCCCGCTGCTGAAGCCGGAGACCTGCGCCGCGATCGCCGACCTCTACCCGCTGGATGCGCCGTTCCGGAGCCGGGTGGTGATGGCGCGGCACGGCTTTGGACGCGGCGAATACAAGTACTTCAGCTATCCCCTGCCGGACGTGGTGCAGCGCCTGCGCCAGGGCCTCTACGGCCCGCTGGCGCGGATCGCCAATCGCTGGGCCGAGCGTCTCGGCCAGGACCACCGCTTTTCCGAGGCGCTCGACGAGATGCTGGCGCGCTGCCACGCGGCGGGACAGGTTCGGCCGACGCCGCTGCTGCTGACCTACGGTCCCGGCGACTACAATTGCCTGCACCAGGACCTGTATGGCGAGCACGTCTTCCCACTGCAGGCGGCGTTCCTGCTCGACGAGCCCGGCCGCGACTTCGACGGCGGCGAGTTCGTCATCGTCGAACAGCGCCCCCGCCAGCAGTCCGCGCCCCAGGTCGTGCCGCTGCGCCAGGGCGAGGGCGTGATCTTCGCGGTCCGCGAACGGCCGGCCGAGGGGACGCGCGGCGTGCATCGCCGGATGCTGCGGCACGGGGTGAGCGAGGTGCGGTCGGGGCGGCGGCGGACGTTGGGCGTGATCTTTCACGACGCGACGTGACGCAAGCGCCATCTCTCCTCCCCCTCTGGGGGAGGGGGACCGGCGAACGCCGGTGGAGGGGCCCTGTGAGGCGGCGAGCGCACCACCGCTTCGCGGACCCCCTCCGTCTCGATGCGTATTCGCATCGATCCACCTCCCCCTAGTGGGGAGGAGGGTTGAGCACGACGCGACCTAGCGCCCCTCACCCCATCGGCGAGACGCCGAACAGCCCTCGGTGCAGCCCCAGCACGAACAACGCGTAGAGCACCGTCCCCGCCACCACCGCGATCAGGTCGGCTATCGGCTTGGTGACCACCGGCGCCGGCTCCTTGCGGTTCACCGCCGAGATCAGGTCGACGATCGCCCAGGCCAGGAAGGCGCCGAACAGGATCGTCGAGGCCAGGTCGCCATTGGCCAGCAGGTGGCCGCTGGCCCAGGCGATGGTTCCCAGCAGCATCGGGTGGCGCACGGTGGCCTTGATCCGTCCGACCGGTCCGTTCGAGCCGGCCAGCAGCACGAAGGCGACCCAGACCAAGCCCATGGCCGCGTGCCGTCCCCAGGTCGGCGGGTCGTAGACCTGGGGCGCGGTCGGCCGGGCCGCGATCCAGCCCAGGACGATCAGCACGAAACCCAGCCCCGCGATCAGCGCATAGAGCCCCTTCCAGCGTTTTTCATTGGCGGCGATCTGGCCGTCCCGCAGCGGCGCCGCCACGATCCGCACCGAATGGACGCCCAGGAACACGACCAGACCCAGGATTAGTATCGTCATCGGCCCCTCCCAAGGTTGTGGGAGCATAGTCATGGAACGCCGGTCTTTAGAAGCTTGACTTGGCCGATCTTGAATTCGGGCGCGCGCGAGAACAGCTAAGGCCCCGCGACATTGACGCCCCGCCTTCGGACCGGTACCGCCGCAGCATGATGGATTTCCCGCCTGGCCTTAGCGCCCTTTCCGACCGCTACGACGTCGTGCTCTGCGACGTCTGGGGCGTGATCCACAATGGGGTGAAGAGCTTCCCCGAGGCCTGCGAGGCCCTGACGTCGTGGGGTCGGGAGAAGGGCCCGGTGGTTCTGATCTCCAACTCGCCGCGCCCGTCCGCCGACGTGGTGGCGCAGCTGGACGGCCTCTCCGTGCCGCGCTCGGCCTGGAGCGGCTTCGTCACCTCGGGCGACGCGACGCGAGCGCTCTTGAAGGCCAACGCCCCCGGCAAGGTCTGGAAGGTCGGGCCGGCGCGGGACGACGTGCTCTATGACGGCATCGACCTGACGGCCGCCGGCTGCGAGGACGCCGACTTCATCTCCTGCACCGGCCTCTACGAGGACGAGAAGGAAGTCCCCGAGGACTATCGCGACCGCCTCAAGGTCGCCGCCGACCGGGGTCTGCTGTTCATCTGCGCCAATCCCGACCGCGTCGTGCAGCGGGGCGATCGCCTGATCTTCTGCGCCGGCGCCCTGGCCGATCTCTATGAAAGCCTGGGCGGCAAGGTCGTGATGGCCGGCAAGCCCTATGGCGCGATCTACGACCTGGCCTTGGAGCAGGCCGAGCGCCTGCTGGGCCGCCCCGTCGACCGCGACCGGGTGCTGTGCGTCGGCGACGGCGTCATCACCGACGTCAAGGGCGCTCACGACCAGAAGCTGGCCTGCCTGTTCATCGCCAAGGGCATCCACGGCGAGACGGCGATCGGCCCGGACGGCAAGCTGAACCCGGAAGCCGTGCTCGCGCTCCTCGAGGCCGAGCAGGTCGGCGCGACCCACGCCGTTGGCGATCTGGTCTGGTGATCGGGTTTCGGAACGCTATGCTGTGTGCAACGCACAATAAGAACCCGAGGGGAAAGCGTCGTGCAGGGTAAGTTTCTGGAAGAGCTGAGCGTTGGCCAATCGGCCGAACTGGTCCGCGTCGTCGGCGAGGCCGACATCGAGGCCTTCGCCGAGGTGACCGGCGACAACAATCCCGTCCATCTGGACGCCGAGTACGCGGCCAAGACCAGCTTCGGCGAGCGCATCGCCCATGGCATGCTCTCGGCCGGCTACATCTCGGCGGTGCTGGGCGCCAAACTGCCCGGCCCGGGCGCGATCTATCTGAGCCAGACGCTGCGCTTCAAGCGGCCGGTCAAGATCGGCGACGAAGTCACCGCCCGCGCCACCATCACCGAGATCGACGAGGCCAAGGCCCGCGTCACCTTCTCGACCGTCTGCCTCGTGAACGGCAAGCCCGTCGTCGACGGCGAGGCCGTGGTCATGGTCCCCCGCAAGGCCGCCTGATGCCCCTGAAGACGATCCAAGCCTGGAAGGACCTGCCCCCCGAAGCGCGCGGCGCGTCCGTGGCGCTGGGCAATTTCGATGGCGTCCATCGCGGCCACCAGCAGGTGATCGCCCAGGCCGCGAAAGCCGCCCTGGCCGGCCAGACGCCGCTGGGCGTGGTCAGCTTCGACCCGCATCCGCGCCGCCTGTTCCGTCCCAGCGAGCCAGCCTTCAAGCTGATGACCCACGCCCAGCAGGCCCGCGCCCTGGCCGGCCTGGGCGTCGATGTCTTCTATCTGCTGCCGTTCGACTTCGAGATGGCTAGCTATGGCGACCGCGAGTTCGTCGAGAAGGTGCTGGTCCAGGGCCTGGGCGTGAGGCACGTGGCCGTCGGCTTCGACATCTCGTTCGGCCGCGGTCGCACCGGCAGCGCCGAGCTGATGAAGGCCTATGGCGAGGAGTACGGCTTCACCGTCTCGGTGGCCGAGCCGGTGTCCGATGTCTTGGCGAGCGGCGATGGCGAGAAGTTCTCGTCGACCGGCGTGCGCGAGGCCCTGCGCGACGGCCATCCCGACCAGGCCGCCCGCATCCTGGGCCGCCCGTTCGCGATCGAGGGCGTGGTCCGCCGCGGCCAGCAGCTGGGTCGCCAGTTGGGCTTTCCCACCGCCAATGTCGAGGTCGAGGACTATGTGGTCCCCAGGCTCGGCGTCTACGCCACCCGCACGCGCCTGCCCGACGGCCGCGAGGTGCCGGGCGTGGCCAACCTCGGCAACAACCCGACCACCGGCATCGTCGAGACGCGGCTGGAGACCTGGCTGTTCGACTTCGACGAGGACCTCTACGGCCAGATCATCGAGACCGACCTGATCGCCTTCCTCCGGCCCGAGCTGAAGTTCGACAGCCTGGACCTGATGATCGAGCAGATTCGGCGGGACGAGCAAGCCGCGCGGGCGATCGTCGCGCCGGCGTTTTAGATCCTCCCCCTAGCGGGGGAGGTGTCGACTCGAAGAGGCGACGGAGGGGGAAGAGGCAAGGTCAGCAGAACTTCCCCCTCCGGTCCTTCGGACCACCTCCCC
Organism: Caulobacter segnis; assembly: GCF_031454995.1. Lineage (GTDB taxonomy): Bacteria > Pseudomonadota > Alphaproteobacteria > Caulobacterales > Caulobacteraceae > Caulobacter > Caulobacter segnis_E. The sequence continues at coordinate 598,937 of NZ_JAVDRV010000001.1, forward strand.
CGCTGGGGGGAGGATTTGGCGCCGCCCGCCCGAAGCCTTTGCGCCACGGGCCTCCCTCTGCTATCCCGCTGCCCCATGAGTTCCGTTCGGAAGATTTCGCGAATTATCCGCCCGGCGTGACGCCGCCGGACGATCCTCCAGCGCGCGCCGGGTTCTCCCGCCCTCTTCCGACACCTTTTCAGAGCCGGACTTAAATTCCATGGCCGACGACGCCACGCCCGCCCGCGACTATCGCGAGACCGTCTTCCTTCCCGACACCCCGTTCCCGATGCGCGCGGGCCTGCCCAAGAAGGAGCCCGAGATCCTGGAGGGCTGGGCGGCCCTTTCCGACAAGGGCCTGTACGGCGCGGTGCGCGCCAAGCGCCAGGCCGACGGCGCGCCGCTCTACGTGCTGCATGACGGCCCGCCCTACGCCAACGGCGCGATCCACATCGGCCACGCGCTGAACAAGATCCTCAAGGACTTCGTGGTCCGCAGCCGCTTCGCCCTCGGCTACGACGTCGACTACGTCCCGGGCTGGGACTGCCACGGCCTGCCGATCGAGTGGAAGATCGAGGAGAAGTTCCGTAGCCAAGGCCGCCGCAAGGACGAGGTCCCGGCCGAGGAATTCCGCCGCGAGTGCCGCGCCTATGCCGGCCAGTGGATCGAGGCCCAGAAGACCGAGTTCCAGCGCCTGGGGGTGCTGGGCGACTGGTGGAACCGCTACGCCACCATGGACTTCAGCAGCGAAGCGACCATCGTCGCCGAGTTCCACAAGTTCCTGGCCAGCGGCCAACTCTATCGCGGCTCCAAGCCGGTGATGTGGAGCCCGGTCGAGCGCACCGCTCTAGCCGACGCCGAGATCGAGTACCACGACCACGTCTCGCCTACGATCTGGGTGAAGTTCCCGGTCGTCGAGGGCTCGGAGGCCGCCCAGGGCGCCAAGCTGGTGATCTGGACGACCACCCCGTGGACGATCCCGGCCAACCGCGCCGTCTCGTACAATCCCGACATCCCCTACGCCGTCTTCGAGGTGAAGGCGCTGGAGGAAGGTCTCGAGTTCGAACCCTGGGCCAAGCCGGGCGACCGCCTGATCATCGCCGAAAAGCTGGCCGGCGATGTCTTCAAGGCCGCCAAGGTCGCGGCCTGGGAGAAGGTCGAGAGCGTCGATTGCGAAGGCATGGTCCTGACCCACCCGCTGGCCGACCTCGACGGCCACTACGGCTTCGCGGTGCCGATGCTGGCGGGCGACCACGTGACCGACGACGCCGGTACGGGCTTCGTCCACACCGCCCCGGGCCACGGCGCCGACGACTATCAGGTCTGGCTGGCCCACGGCCACCGCGAGATCCCCGAAACGGTCGATCCCGACGGCGCCTACTATCCGCATGTCGCCCTGTTCGGCGGCCTCAAGGTGCTGGAGACCGAGGGCAAGAAGGTCGGCAAGTTCGGGCCCGCCAATGGCGCGGTCATGGAGAAGCTGATCGAGGCCGGCAACCTGTTGGCGCGGGGCCGCGTCGAGCACAGCTATCCGCACAGCTGGCGCTCCAAGGCCCCGGTGATCTTCCGCAACACCCCGCAGTGGTTCATCCGCATGGACCACGCGGTGGACAGCCTCGGCGGCAAGACCCTGCGCGAGGTCGCGGTGCAGTCGCTGGCCGACACCGCCTTCCACCCGGACGCCGGTCGCAACCGCATCGGCGCGATGGTCGAGACGCGTCCGGACTGGCTGATCAGCCGCCAGCGCAACTGGGGCACGCCCCTGGCCATGTTCGTGGACAAGCACACCGGCCACCCGCTGAACGACCCCGAGGTCAACGCCCGGATTCTCGCCGCCATCCGCGAGGGCGGCGCCGACGCCTGGTTCACGCGTCCCGATAGCGACTTCCTGGGCGTCCACGACCCGGCCCAGTACGAGAAGATCACCGACATCCTCGATGTCTGGTTCGACTCGGGCTGCACCCACGCCTTCACGATCGAGGGCCGCGCCGACAGCCACTGGCCGGCGGACCTCTATCTGGAAGGCTCCGACCAGCACCGCGGCTGGTTCCAGTCCAGCTTGCTTGAAGGCTCGGGCACCCGTGGCCGCGCGCCCTACAAGGCCGTCCTGACCCATGGCTTCACCATGGACGAGAACGGCGAGAAGATGTCCAAGTCCAAGGGCAACACGGTCGAGCCGCAGAGCATCACCAAAGAGTCCGGCGCGGAAATCCTGCGCCTGTGGGCGGCGATGGTCGACTATTCGGAAGACCAGCGGATCGGCAAGACGATCCTGGCCACCACGACCGACGCCTATCGCAAGCTGCGCAACACCATGCGCTACCTGCTGGGCGCCCTGGCCGGCTTCGACGAGGCCGAGCGCGTCACCGACTATGCCGACTTCCCGCCGCTGGAGAAGTACATCCTGCACCGCCTGTGGGAGCTGGATGGCCAGGTGCGCGAGGCCTACGAGAGCTACCGCTTCTCGGACGTGATCCGGCCGCTGATCGAGTTCTGCCAGGGTGACCTGTCGGCTCTGTACTTCGACGTCCGCCGCGACAGCCTCTATTGCGACCGCCCCGACGCCCTGAAGCGCCGGGCCTATCGCACGGTGCTCGACCACGTCTTCGACCGCCTGACCATCTGGCTGGCCCCGCTGGCCAGCTTCACGATGGAAGAGGCGTGGACGACGCGCTTCCCCGAAGCCGGTCCGGTGACGCTGCGGGTGATGCCGCGGCGCGTCGACGCCTGGCGCAACGACGCCGAGGCCGCCCGCTGGGCCAAGGTCGAGACGGTCACCTCCGTCGTGACCGGCGCCCTGGAAGTCGAGCGCCGCGAAAAGCGCATCGGCTCGGCCCTGGAGGCCGCGCCGGTGGTGCACGTCGCCGACGCCGACCTGCTGGCCGCCTTCGAGGGCCTGGACGCGGCCGAGGTGTTCCGCACGTCCTCGGCCACGCTCGTGGCGGGCGACGCTGGCGCGTTCCGCGTCGACGAGGTCAAGGGCGTGTCGGTCGATCCGAACAAGGCCGAAGGCAGCAAGTGCGCCCGCTCGTGGCGCATCCTGCCGGAGGTGGGAACCGATCCGCGCTATCCGGAGCTTAGCCTTCGCGACGCCGACGCCGTGGCCCATTGGGACGCGACGCACGGTTAAAGAAGTCTCCCTCTCCCATGGGGAGAGGGGTAGGGGTGAGGGGGTAAGCCGTCGGCCGGTGTAACCCCTCACCTCCCGTCGCCTTCGCGGCGGGTCCCTCCTCTCCCGATGGGAGAGGATTTCGAAGAGGGGATGACCAGCTTTGAAAATCACCCGCCTCGGCTGGACCGCCTACGCGATCGCCGCCGCCGTCCTGGTGCTGGACCAGCTTTCCAAGCTCTGGATCCTGGGCTTCCTGGGCCGCGAGCAAGGCGCCAGCGTCCCGTTGCTGGGGCCGCTGCACCTGACCATGGTCCATAACTACGGCATGAGCTTCGGCTTGCTGAAGAACAGCGATTGGGGCCGCTGGCTGCTGATCGGCTTCTCGGTCGTGGTGGTGATCGGCCTGGCGATCTGGGCGCGCAAGGCGACCAAGCTTCTCCCGGCCCTGGGGATCGGCATGATCATCGGCGGGGCGATCGGCAACAACCTGATCGACCGGGTGCTGTACGGCTATGTCGTCGACTTCATCGACGTCTCGCGGCTCTATTTCCCCTGGGTGTTCAACGTCGCCGACTCGGGTATCTCGATCGGGGTGGCGCTGCTGCTGCTGGACAGCTTCCTCTCCGAGGAGAGCAAACAGTCGCACCGGACGGAGTAGTTTTGGCCGATTGCCGCCGCAATCGCGTGGGACATTGGCACCCGCGCGAGGATGTCGTATCGAGAGCGTCCGAATTTTGGGCCGGGGGTCGGCTCTGCTGGAGCATGGTTTGATGAGTTTCAACCGGGTCGCCGCTGTTAGCGCCCTGACCGTCGTGGCCGCGATCGGCCTGGCTGGCTGCACCTCGACCAAGAAGGCCCTGGGGATGGACAAGGTCGTCCCCGACGAATTCCGCGTGGTCAGCAAGGCCCCGCTGGTGGTTCCGCCGGACTATTCGCTGCGTCCGCCGGCGCCCGGCGAGCCGCGCCCGCAGGAGCTGCAGCCCGAAAGCGCGGCCCGCGCCGCCCTGATCGGTCAGAGCAACGCCGCCGGCCGCTCGGAAGGCGAGAAGCTGCTGGTCGCCCGCGCTGGCTCCGACAAGGCCGACCCGCTGATCCGCTTCGTCGTCGACGACGAGACCGGCGACCTGGCCCACAAGGACGAGAGCTTCGCCAGCAAGGTGATGTTCTGGAAGAAGGGTCAGAAGACCACCAACGTGACGACGGCGGCCGAGGCCGGCGCCAACGCCCCGATGGAAGTCGACGCCGCCGCCGAGGAGGCTCGCCTCAAGAAGCTGGTGGGCGATGGCGGCGTGGTCATCAGCCGCGAGAAGAAGGGCGGCATCAAGCTGCCGGGCCTCTAAGGCCGGACTTCAATCAAGACACGAACGGCCCGGAGCCTCGCGGTTCCGGGCCGTTCTTCGTTTTGGGGCTTCGCGGGGTCCTAGCCCTCCCCCGGCGTCCGCACCGTGATCCCCCGCGCCCGCAGCTTGTCCAGCACCCCGTTTTCGGCGACCAGGGCGCGCAGGGGGAAGTAGGCGACCGCGTGGCCGGGGGTCTTCAGCAGGTTCGTCAGGCCCTCGACCTCGTCATCGACCAGTTGGCGCTTGAGATCCGCCACGCCCGGCAGCAACAGCTCGCATCGCTCGGCGCCGCGCGGGCCGGCCAGGGCGTCCTTGACCCGGCCTTGCGACCAAGCCTCGGCGGCGGCGCGGATCGGCGCGGCCCCCGCCTCGACCGCGTCGAGCGTCTCGTCCAGGCAAGTCAGCCCCGCTGCCTCGCCGTGCTCGCGCACCACGGCCTTCAGCATCGGCATGGCCTTGTGGGTCGCCGCCGGCCGCGCCTTCACGCGCTTCTCGCGGGCGAGTTCCGCGATGTCCTTGTCCGGCCGCGAGGTCTGGAGCTTGGCCTGGGCGCTGGCCTTTCCGTTCAGTTGGAGCGCGACGAGCAGCGGCTTCCACTTGCGCCAGCCGTCGGCGTGCTTGGGATCGACGGCGGTCCAGGCGCGCTGGGTCCGCGCCGCCAGCGCCGGGGACCGCGCCGCCCATTCGCCATCGTCCTTGAGGCTGTTGCGTAGCCTCAGCATGGCCGGAATGTCGGTCAGGCCCGCCCGCCAGACGGGCGGCGTCAGCAAGGCGAAGGCGCCGTCCAGGCGGCGCTCCAGCACCGACCGGTCCCACGGCTGGCCCTTGGGCAGCGCGCTCGGCACGCCCAGCACATAGATCGTCGTGTCGCCGTCGGAGACCCGCCACCAGGCCGGGCCAGGCAGCTTGGCGCTGACCACCAGCGCCTCGACCACATTGGCCTGAGGATCATCGATCGCCTGGGCGTGGGCCGAAGATCCCATGACCGCCGCGCCCAAGGCCAAGCCCGTCAGGACTGCTCGCATCGCCCCCTCCCCGTGTCGCGGCTCAACCCTCGCGGGACCGTGTGGCGGAAGCTTGACCTTATTCGGGCGCTGTCACGGTGAAGCCCTTGGCGCGCAGGCGATCCAGCACCCCGCCTTCGGCCAGCAGCGAGCGCAGCTCGATGACCGCCACGGCCTTGCCGGGTTTCTTGAGCGCCGACGTGATCGCGCCGACCGCATCGTCCTGACCGTCCTTGAACTGGCGCGCGATCCAGGGCGTGGAGGCCAGGCATCGCTGATAGCCGCGCTCGGCCGCAACGACCTGACGCACCTGGCCCTCGGCCCATTGGTCGGCGGTCTCGCGGACGCTGGCCAAGCCGTTCTCGGCCTCCTTCAGGCCAGCGTCGAGGCACAGCTCCTGCAGGGGCTGGGGCGCCTCGGCCAGCGACTTGACCATGCCGATCAGGTCGTAGTCGCCCAGCTTCTTCACCCGAGGCTGGACCGCGACCTCCTTGCTCTTGGCCAGGTCGCGGATCTTGTTGGTCAGGTCGCCCACGGTGATCGAGACGCCGCCGCCCCGCTCGTTGGCGATGACGAAGCCCGCCAGCGCCGGCTTCATGTCGTCGTGCTCGTCGAGCGCCTTGCCGCGGGCCTTCAGTTGCTTCTCCAGCCGCGCGCGCAGATCGGGCGGGAGGGTCTCGCGCATCGGCCTGTCCACCTTGAACTGCTTGCCGCGCCCGGGGATCAGGGACAGCAGGCTCAAGATCCTGACCTCCGGCTCCTGGCCGATGATCAGGATGTTGGCGCCGTCCAGGCGGCGGCGCAGCACCGACGTGTCGAAGTCCAGCTTTCGAGGGGTGAAGGCCGGCATGCCCATCACATAGACGGTGGTGTCGGCGTCCGAGACCTTCCACCAGGCCGGACCGGGCAGACGGGCGTTGACGATCAACTCCTCGACCAGGTTGGCCTGGCTGTCGACCGGCGTCAGGTCCACGGGCTTGGTTTGGTGGATCGAGACCTCGTTCCTGCCCCCCATCTGGGCCCGAGGGACCTGAGCCAAGGCCGAACCGCCGCACAACAACGAAAGCGCCAGGCCGGCGGCGGCGAAACGGATCGGCGTCACTATCTGTCTTCCTCGAACGATGGCGGAATCGAGCTAAGTTCCCGATCTTCCTCTGGTTGGCCGATCGGCTTTCGTTCGGCAACTTAAGGAGTTGCAATGTCGGCGCCCCGCCTCACGCGTGGTCGCCGGCCTGCTTCGTGAAAGTCCGCTTGATGCCCATCCGCCGCCTGCCGCCCGAGACCGTCAACCGCATCGCCGCCGGCGAGGTGGTCGAGCGGCCCGCCAGCGCCATCAAGGAGCTGGTCGACAACGCCATCGACGCGGGCGCCACGCGGATCGAGGTCGAGGCCCACGGCGGCGGCCTGACCCGCATCCTGGTCGCCGACGACGGCTGCGGCCTGTCGGCCGAGGAGCTGCCGGTGGCGATCGAGCGCCACGCGACCTCCAAGCTGGCGCCGGACGAAGACGGCCTGTGGGACCTCCTGCGCATCCACACCATGGGCTTCCGGGGCGAGGCCCTGCCGTCGATCGGCTCGGTGGCGCGGCTTTCGATCAGCTCGCGCGCCAAGGGCGAGAAGGACGCCTTCTCGATCCTGGTCGAGGGCGGCCAGGTCGGCGACGTCGCCCCCGCCGCCTTCCCGGGCCCGCACGGCGCGCGGATCGAGGTGCGGGATCTGTTCTACGCGACACCAGCCCGTCTCAAGTTCATGAAATCCGAGCGCGCCGAGGCCCTGGCGATCACCGAGGAGATCAAGCGCCAGGCCATGGCCAACGAGAGCGTCGGCTTCTCGCTGGACATCGACGGCCGCCGGGTGCTGCGCCTGCCCCCCGAGCATCCCGGACCGCAAGGACGGCTGGCGCGTCTGGCCGCCGTGCTGGGCCGCGAGTTCCAGGAGAACGCCCTGGAGATCGACCAGGTCCGCGACGGCGTTCGGCTGTCGGGCTTCGCGGGCCTGCCGACCTACAACCGCGGCAACGCCGCCCACCAGTACCTGTTCGTCAATGGCCGGCCGGTGCGCGACCGCCTGCTGCAAGGCGCCCTGCGCGCGGCCTATGCCGACTTTTTGGCGAGGGACCGCCACCCGACGGCGGCGCTGTATGTGACGCTCGACACCAGCGAGGTCGACGTCAACGTCCACCCCGCCAAGGCCGAGGTGCGCTTCCGCGATCCGGCCCTGGTGCGCGGCCTGATCGTCGGCGCCCTGCGCCACGCCCTGGCCGGCGCGGGCCACCGCGCCTCGACCACGGTCGCGGCCCAGGCCCTGGACAGCATCCGCGCCCAGCAGAGCCCGTTCCCGGGCTATCAACCCGGCCCTTCGCCCGCCGGCTTCTCGGCCTGGCGCGAGGGCGGCTGGACGCCGCCAACGCAGCGGCCCCTAAACATGCAAAGCATGGACTTGCCGGGGCTGAACGAGGTGTCGGCCAGGGTCGAGCCGAGCTACTCGCCTGGTTTTGGGGGAGAGTTGGCCAAGGTGGCGCGCGAGGCCTACGCGTCGGCCGCTTTCGAGGATCGTCCGATCACGGACTATCACTCAGGCGCCGCGCCCTTCGACCCGGTGGACTACCCGCTTGGCGCGGCTCGGGCCCAGGTGCACGAGACCTATATCGTCGCCCAGACCCGCGACGGCATGGTCATCGTCGACCAGCACGCCGCCCACGAGCGCCTGGTCTATGAACGGATGAAGGGCGAGATGGCGGCCGGCGGCGTGGCGCGCCAGACGCTGCTGCTGCCCGAGGTCGTGGACCTCGATCCCGCCGAGGCCGAGCGCGTCGTCGCCCGCGCCGAGGAGTTGGCGAGCCTTGGCCTGGTCATCGAAAGCTTCGGCCCCGGCGCGGTTCTGGTGCGCGAGACGCCGGCCCTGCTGGGCAAGACCGACGCCGCGGGCCTGGTGCGCGACATCGCCGATGATTTGGCCGAGAACGGCGCGGCCCTGGCGCTGAAGGAGCGGCTGGAGGAGGTCTGCTCGACCATGGCCTGCCACGGCAGCGTCCGCGCCGGCCGCCGCCTGAACGGGGCCGAGATGAACGCCCTGCTGCGCGAGATGGAGGCCACGCCTCACTCGGGCCAGTGCAACCACGGTCGCCCGACCTATGTCGAGCTGAAGCTAGCCGACATCGAGAAGCTGTTCGGACGACGCTAAACCGCGCCCTACCCCAGGGCGATCGGCGCGCCCTCGGCGGCGGCGATCGGCTTGTCGAGCAAGGTGGTGATCGCGGGCCCTTGGACGCGGGTGAGCCCCCCGGCGCGGCACGCCTCGAGCTCGGCCCGCGTGGCCACCCCGGCGACGCCCTGCATCACGCCCTTGCCTTCGTAGGTGTTCTTGCGTTCGGCGAACCGCTGGATCGTGCTCATCCGGTCGAATTCGGTCTCGCCGGTCAGCAGCAGGGTGACGCTGTCGATCAGCTCCGGCGGCAGACCGTGGATCGGGAAGGTGGCGTCATCGACGCGCAGATCCATGAAGGCGAAGCTGCCCTTCAGGAAGGCGCGCATCTGCTGCAGCATGCCCAGCGAGGCCTCGCGCGGCGTGCCGTAGATGGTGGCGACCAGACGCGGCTGCTGGTCCAGCGGATAGCGCGACAGACGGCTCTTATAGGCGTCCTGGGACGACGGCGTCGTCAGGTTCCAGAAGCCAAACGGCACCAGGATTTCGCCGAAGGTCGCCGCCTTCAGCGCGGCCTGCGCGTCGGTCAGACAGATCAGATCGCGCTTGAGGAGCTTGTCGTCGTCCTCTGGCGCCGGCTGCAGCAGGTCGGCGCGCATGCCGATCAGGGAGGCCACGAAGGCGTTGGCGGAGAGGTCATAGACGCCCCACCAGCCCGTCTGGGGCGGCGGAGGCGGCGGAGGCGGCGGTGGCGCCTTGGGCGCGACGGACGCCTTCGCGGCCTGGGCTGGCTTGTCGGCCAGCGGCGTTTCCGCGACCTGCCCGGACGCCGCCTTTTCGGCCGCCAGGGCCTTGGCCTCCTCGTGCGTGCTGGGCACCGACTCGACCGCGTCGACGGTGATCACGTGGACCCGACCGGCGGCGCCGCCATAGCCCTTGCCGGCGACGAGGCCCGCCAGCTCCTTCTGGGACAGACTGGCGAACTTCAGAACCGCCGTCTCGTCGCCCTGGAAGGTCATCAGGCAGACTTGCCCGCCGTCCCCGCCAGGAAACAGCACCTGCTCAAGCTCGCCGGCCAGGGCCTGCATCTCGGCGGGATCCAGCGTCTCCACGCGATTGTCCGCCAGCACGAAGGCAAGCGGAGCCACCGCGCCGCACTTGCGGGGCGCGCGCCATCGCGCCTTGAGAAAGGCGTCGGCCACGGCCTGCGCCTTCGACTTGGGCACTTCGCCGGGCTGGCTCTCGCCGGCGTTGAACAGGATTCGGAGGCAGGCGATGGCCGTCATGACTGCAACATTAGGTAGGAATCCTCGCCAATTCGTTGAGGAGTCCGGCGAAACGGGGGAGAGCCCGTCGGGTCTGGAGAGAACAATCCCAACCCCACGAACAGGCTCTGGCTCATATACGCGGGGCGGCGGCCGGGCGGCGCGTTGGCCCCCACGCGCCTCTCCGCGGCCCTACACGGCCAGCGGAAGCTCATCGATCGGCGCCTCCTGCTCGGCCACCGGGGCGGCGAACAGGCCGCTAATGAAGGGACCCTTGACCGTATTGGCGCCCATGCGCCGCGCCAGCTCCAGTTCGCGCGCGTTGCGCACGCCAGCCAGGCCTTGGCGCAGGCGGCGCGCGGCGTAGACCTTCCGGTCGGACAGGAAGCGATGGACCTTCCGCAGGCGGGCCTTCTCGTCGTCGCCCTCCAACTGCAAGACCACGCCGTGCGCCAAACCCTCGGGCACGGCCTGACAGTAGAAACCGGGGTCAAGGACCCTCAGGTCGACACGGGCGAAGTTGGGTAGGACCAGGTCACGCAGAGGCGCGATCGCCGAGAATGGCAGGTCGCGCGGCACCTCGTAGATCACGGCCGCCATCCGCTCGCGGACGCTGGGCGAGAGAGCGGTGAAGCGCGCCTGATAGGCTTCGCGGATGCCCGCGCGGACCACGCTCCACATCCGCACCCCGACCCAGGCCTTGAGACCATGATCGGCCTCCAGCGCCGTCACGGCGCGATCGAAGGCCAGCAGATCGTGCTCGGCGAACTCGGCGTCGTCCTGCGGCTCCGGCGCGCCGGGCTTGCGCGCGACCATGATCTCGGAACTCTCGAACTTCTGGCCGCCCAGGTTGTAGACGCCGCGCCAGCCCAGTTGGATCGGGATCGGCGCCTCGACCTTGGGCTTGGCCGCGACCACGCGCGGCGTCGAACCCCAGGGCGCCAGCTCGGCGACGCCATCGCCGCGGATAACGCGCGTGCGGCCCTCGGGCGGCGGCGGCTTGCCCCCACGCATGGCCAGCAGCTCTTCCTCGGTCAGGGTGGAGAACTTGAGGACCTGCTCCTCATCGCCCTCGAAGGTGAGCATGCAAAGATCGTCGCGCCCTTGGGTGCCGAACAGCCGCAACTGCAGCTCCTGGGCCATGCCGCGCAGTTCGTCGCCGTCCAGATAGTCGGTGTGCGGATCGACCAGCACATAGGCACCGGGCGCCACGCGGCCATGGCGCCTTGGAGGCGGCCAATGGGCGTCGATATAGGCGGAGGAAATCTTGTCGATCTTCGCCGGAGTCACGCCTTCGACGGCCGACTCGCGCGCGCCGTGCTCAATGCAGATTCGAAGACATGCCATCCCGCCCATACGACGGAATTTATACCGTCTAGTATTGAGAATTGCTTCTCGTAACTAACGGCGCGACAACTCGCCACAGACCTTAGACGAATGCCTCGGACAACCTGAAATCCAGGCGCTGGCGGACGCCCGGCCAGTCGTAATCGGTGATCGAAAAGATGGCCGTGTCGCGGACGTATCCCGTCCAGGTGATCTTGTGATTCCGCAGGACGCCTTCCTTGGTCGCGCCCAGTTTCTGGATGGCCGCCTGGCTGCGCGCGTTGCGCACGTCGGTGACCAGCTCGACCCGGATCGCGCCGCGGTCGAAGGCATGGCCCAACATCAGGCGCTTGCTCTCCGGATTGACCGGGCCCGAGCGCGCCTCCGGATTGAGGAAGGTCGCGCCGATCTCGAGACCGCAGTGGACGCGGCGGATGTTCAGGTAGCTGGACGTACCGACCACCTTGCCATCGGATAGGCGACGGACGGCGAAGCCGATGCGCTCGCCCCGATCCGTCTCACCCTGAAGCGCGCCCCAGAAGTCGTCGAAGCCTTCGCCGCAGCCGTTGACGGACATGATCTCCCAGCTCTCGGGATCGCAGTCGATGGCGGCCTTCAGCTCGTCGCGGTGATCGACGGTGACGGGTTCGAGCCGGACGTGGCGGCCCTGCAGGATTTCAGCGGTCAGGTTCAGCATGTCGCCGTTGTCCGACAGGCGCGGGCCGATGACAACCCGCCGCCCAACAACTTAAGCCATCGCGCGCCGACCTGCCCGCTTGCCGCGCGCGGCATGCCGGTCTACAAATGCTTCAAACAAGTGTTTGAGACAAGCCGAGCGGGCAGAGGGAACGCCATGGACTTCGACATCTCCCCCAAGCAACGGGTCTTCCTGGATCGCGTCACCGCGTTCATGGACGAGCACGTCTATCCGGCGATCCCGGCCTACGAGGCCGAGATGAACGTCCTGGGCGCCGAGCGCTGGAAGGTCGTCCAGGTGCTGGAAGAGCTGAAGAAGAAGGCCAAGGCCGAGGGGCTGTGGAACTTCTTCATGCCGCCGCATAGCGGCCAGACCCATGTCGACGACACCTTCCAGTTCGAAGGCGAGCAGCTGACGAACCTGGAATACAGCCTGATCGCCGAGCACATGGGCAAGGTCGGCTTCGCGTCGGAGGTCTTCAACTGCTCCGCGCCCGACACCGGCAACATGGAGGTGCTGATGCGCTACGGCACGCTGGCGCAGAAGGAGCGCTGGCTGCGCCCGCTGATGAACGGCCAGATCCGCTCGGCCTTCCTGATGACCGAGCCGGCCGTGGCCAGCTCCGACGCCACCAACATCGAGACCCGCATCGAGCGCGACGGCGACCACTATGTGATCAACGGCCGCAAGTGGTGGAGCTCGGGCGTCGGCGATCCGCGCTGCAAGGTGGCGATCGTGATGGGCAAGACCGATCCGACCGCCTCGCCCCACAGCCAGCAGAGCCAGGTCCTGGTGCCGCTGGACGCGCCGGGGATCGAGATCGTCCGCATGCTGCCGGTGTTCGGTTATGACGACGCCCCGCACGGCCACGCCGAGGTGATCCTCAAGGACGTCCGCGTGCCGGTCGAGGAAGCCCTGCTGCTGGGCGAGGGCCGCGGCTTCGAGATCGCCCAGGGGCGCCTCGGTCCCGGCCGCATCCACCACTGCATGCGCACCATCGGCGCGGCCGAGGTGGCGCTGGAGAAGATGATCAAGCGCCTGATGACCCGCAAGGCGTTCGGCAAGTACCTGTCCGACCACTCGGTCTGGGAGCAGCGCATCGCCGAGGCCCGTATCGACATCGAGATGTGCCGCCTGCTGTGCCTGAAGGCCGCCGACATGATGGACAAGGCCGGCAACAAGTCGGCTCGCCTCGAGATCGCGATGATCAAGGTCGCGGCCCCGCGCATCGCCCTGAAGGTCATCGACGACGCCATCCAGGCCCATGGCGGCGGCGGCGTCACCACCGACTTTGGCCTCGCCAAGCTCTATGCCGGCATCCGCACCCTGCGCCTGGCGGACGGTCCCGACGAGGTCCACTGCCGCACCATCGCCCGCATGGAAATGTCCAAGTACGGCGACCTGGCCTACAAGCAGAAGGCCGAACGCGACGCGGCCCTGCACGTGCCGGGGATTCGGTAGGCGCGGGCCCAAATCCTCCCCCTAGCGGGGGAGGTGTCGGCTCGAAGAGACGACGGAGGGGGAAGAAACCGGATAGCCCGCTCTTCCCCCTCCGGCCTTCGGCCCCCTCCCCCACGGGGGGAGGATTATCCGACCGCAAAATCCGGGCGGACAGCCTCGTCGCGCGAGGCGATCATCGCCTCATGACCCGCCCCATTCGCCTGTTCCTCGACCGCGCCCCCTCGCCGATCGGCGAGCTGCTGATCGTCACCGACGAGACCGGCCTGCTGCGCGCCGTCGACTTCCACGACTTCGAGCCCCGGCTGCGTCGGCTGCTTGGCCTGCACTATGGCGGCCTTCCTCTAGAGGCCGGCGCGGCGCCGCCCGAGACCCGGGCCGCCTTCGCCCGCTACTTCGCCGGCGAGCTCTCCGCCCTGTCCGCTCTGGCCTGGGACACCGGCGGCACGCCGTTCCAGCGCGCGGTCTGGCGGGCCTTGGCCGCCATCCCGCCGGGTGAAACCGTCACCTATTCCGAGCTCGCCCGCCGCGTGGAGCGCCCCGCGGCGATCCGCGCCGTCGGAGCCGCCAACGGCGCCAATCCGCTCAGCCTCGTCGCGCCCTGCCACCGGGTGATCGGGATGAGCGGCGCGCTCACCGGCTATGCTGGCGGCGTCGAGCGCAAGCGCTGGCTGCTGGCCCACGAGGGCGTGCTTCAGGCCAGGCCGGCGCCCCGGGCGACATAGCGGCCGACGGTGAAGAACGGCAGGCTCAGCGTGATCCCGATCAAGGCGTTGAAGACGATCGAGCCGGCGTTGAAGCGGCCCGCCGAGCCATCGATGGCCGCCGAAAGCGCTCGCGCCGCCGCCGCGCCCAGCCAGCCGACCGCCAGCACCATGGCCATGGCCGCGCCCAACCTGGGCTGATAGCCAAGATAAAGCGCCGCGATCCCGTGCGAGGCGATCAGCATGCCGCCGAACGCGCGGCCCTCGGCGAACAGCGGCGACTTCGGCGTCTCCTCGTCGGCCAGCCCGGCCAGCCCCAGCATCGTCTGCGGCCTTGCCAGGATCATGCCGCCCAGGGCGCCGCCGATGATACAAGCCACCACCGCCAGGAACAGGGACAGGACGTAGCTGGACATCGGCTCTCCTTGGACGCCCGGTCAGGCTGGCGCGTGACAGACGGCCTCGACGTTTCGACCGTCCGGGTCAAGAACGAAAGCGGCATAATAATTGGGATGATAGTGAGGCCGAACGCCCGGCGCGCCATTGTCGGTCCCGCCCGCGGCCAGGGCCGCGGCGTGGAACGCGTCGACCTGCGCGCGGTCGGACGCTCGGACGGCGATGTGCATGGGCCCCGTCGGGGCGGCGCCGTCCGTGATCCAGAGATACGGCTTTCCCGCTGGGAGATCGGGTCTCCCCGCCGTCCCGCCATAACCGATGTGCGCCGAGCCGCCGGTTTCCGCGGCGCTCACGCTCATCACCTCGGCGATGCCCAAGGGGGCGAACGCGGCGTCGTAGAAGGCCTTCGAGATCTGGAGATCCCGCACCGTCACGCCCATATGGTCGATCATAAAAGCCACTCCCGTTCACGACGGCGAAAAAAACTTCACCCTAGGCGTTCTTGACTCCCCGGAGGGCGGCGCCTAACTGACGCTCGTCGTTAGCACTCGGAGGGAGCGACTGCTAACAGCACCGCTCCCCCTGCCGACGAAGCCTTTAAATCAAACCGTTCCGACGGAGAACCACAATGAAATTTCGTCCCCTGGGCGACCGCGTCCTCGTGAAGCGCGTCGAAGAAGAGACCAAGACCAAGGGCGGGATCATCATCCCCGACACGGCGAAGGAAAAGCCGCAAGAAGGCGAAGTCGTCGCGGTCGGCCCGGGCGCTCGCAATGACAAGGGCGAAGTCGTCGCCCTGGACGTCAAGGCTGGCGACCGCATCCTGTTCGGCAAGTGGTCGGGCACCGAAGTGAAGGTCGACGGTCAGGACCTCCTGATCATGAAGGAAAGCGACGTCCTGGGCGTGGTCGAGGCCTAAGGCCTCCCCGCTCCCGCGCTTTCTCTCAGCTAACCTCTTTCCAGAAAGGCACCGAAAATGGCCGCCAAAGACGTCTATTTCTCCTCCGACGCGCGCGACAAGATGCTGCGCGGCGTCAACATCCTCGCCAACGCGGTGAAGGTGACCCTGGGCCCCAAGGGCCGCAACGTCGTCATCGAAAAGTCGTTCGGCGCTCCGCGCACGACCAAGGACGGCGTCTCGGTCGCCAAGGAAATCGAACTGGCTGACAAGTTCGAGAACCTCGGCGCGCAGATGATCCGCGAAGTCGCCTCGAAGACCAACGACAAGGCCGGCGACGGCACCACGACCGCCACGGTCCTGGCCCAAGCCATCGTCCAGGAAGGCCTCAAGTCGGTCGCCGCCGGCATGAACCCGATGGACCTGAAGCGCGGTATCGACAAGGCCGTCCTGGTCGCCGTCGAGGAAATCAAGAAGTCCTCGAAGAAGGTCACCACCAACGCCGAAATCGCCCAGGTCGGCACCATCTCGGCCAACGGCGACAAGGAAGTCGGCGAGATGATCGCCAAGGCGATGGACAAGGTCGGCAACGAGGGCGTCATCACCGTCGAAGAAGCCAAGACCGCCGAGACCGAACTCGACGTCGTCGAAGGCATGCAGTTCGACCGCGGCTACCTGTCGCCGTACTTCATCACCAACGCCGACAAGATGGAAGTTCAGCTGGAAGAGCCGCTGATCCTCCTGTTCGAAAAGAAGCTGTCGTCGCTGCAGCCGCTGCTGCCGGTGCTGGAAGCCGTCGTCCAGTCGGGCCGTCCGCTGCTGATCATCGCCGAGGACGTCGAAGGCGAGGCCCTGGCCACGCTGGTCGTCAACAAGCTGCGTGGCGGCCTGCGCGTCGCCGCCGTCAAGGCTCCGGGCTTCGGTGACCGCCGCAAGGCCATGCTGGAAGACATCGCGATCCTGACCGGCGCTCAAGTCGTCAGCGAAGACCTCGGCATCAAGCTCGAGAGCGTCTCGCTCGACATGCTGGGCCGCGCCAAGAAGGTCTCGATCACCAAGGACGACACCACGATCGTGGACGGCGTCGGTGAGAAGGAAGCGATCGAAGCGCGCATCAGCCAGATCAAGCGCCAGATCGAAGACACCACCTCGGACTATGACAAGGAAAAGCTGCAAGAGCGTCTGGCCAAGCTGGCCGGCGGCGTCGCGGTCATCCGCGTCGGCGGCTCGACCGAAGTCGAAGTGAAGGAAAAGAAGGACCGCGTTGACGACGCCCTGAACGCGACCCGCGCGGCCGCCGACGAAGGCATCGTCCCGGGCGGCGGCACGGCTCTGCTGAAGGCCTCCAAGGCCCTGGCTGGCCTGACCGGCGACAACGACGACCAAACCGCCGGCATCGCGATCGTCCGTCGCGCCCTGCAGGCTCCGATCCGCCAGATCGCCGAGAACGCCGGCGTCGAAGGCTCGATCGTGGTCGGCAAGATCCTGGAAAACGACAGCAGCTCGTTCGGCTTCAACGCCCAGACCGAGCAGTATGTCGACCTGGTCGTCGACGGCGTCATCGACCCGGCCAAGGTGGTTCGCACCGCCCTGCAGAACGCCGCTTCGGTGGCGGGCCTGATGATCACGACGGAAGCCGCGATCGTCGAAGCCCCCAAGAAGGGCGGCGGCGCTCCGGCCGGCGGCGGCATGCCGGGCGGCATGGGCGACATGGACTTCTAAAACTGTCATCCCGGCCCACGGAGGGACCGCGCAGCGGTCCCGAAGGCCGAGCCGGGACCAGTTCGAAGTGCTGATCGAGGGCGGGGCCGAAAGACTCCGCCCTTTTTCTATCCACCGCCTATCCACCGGAATCCTTGGTGAATGCGAAAACGCACGCATCCAATCGCCCCCATCGGCGTTAGGCTACGGCTTCGCTAGCATGGAGGCCGTGATGTCGTTCGTGCGTGAGTACCCCGCCCCGCGTCGCAGACGCGCTCCGCGGACACCCCTGAGTATCGTGGTTCTGGGTCTTTCGGCTTGGTTGGTGCTGGGCTTGCTAAGCCAGGCGGCCTTCCAGCTTATCGGCTGACCGTCGGCTAAAGGCCCTTACAGTTCAGGGCGGAACGCCCTAAACGCGGAGCCATGTTCCGCCAGCGCCCCGACGCCGATCTGATCGTTCAAGGCTGGGTCATCGGCGTCATGGTCGAGGTCCCGGGCGAGCGCGTCCCCGTGCGCCACTACTTCGCCGTCGGCAAGGCCGACCGCGCCCAGGCCGAATGGACCGCCACCGACCTCGCCCAGGCCGAGGGCGCGATCGCCTCCAGCCCCGTCAACGGCCAGGAGCCGGTCGAGACCATGCGCGAGATCGTGGCCTACCGGATGCGGGACCTCGGCCTGAAGCCCGGCGAGGCGCGGCGCCTGGGGGACAAGTATCCCCGCCGCTGGCTGTTCTAGCGCCCGGTCGCGATTAGCCCTTGGCGCGCGAGCGTCTTTCCGGTCATCCTCCGCGCCAAACAGGCGTTCGAACGCGGGATGAGGGGAAGAGCATGACCAGGACGAGGCTGGCCGCCATGGGCTTGGCGGCGATGTTGACCATGGGCGCATCGGCCTGCGCCCAGACGACGCCCGTCCCCACGACGCCAAACGACTACGCCAAGCCCGAAAACTGGCTGTGCCTGCCCGGCCGCCAGGACGCCTGCGCCTCCGACCAGACCACGACCATCGTCGAGGCCGACGGCAAGACGTCGATCGAGCCGTTCAAGGCCGCGGCCGCGCCGGCCTATGACTGCTTCTACGTCTATCCGACCGTCTCGACCGACTCTGGCGGCAATAGCGACATGGTCATCGACGAGGCCGAGCGGCGCGTGGTCGACCAGCAGCTAGCGCGCTTTTCCTCCAAGTGTCGGGTGTTCGCGCCGATGTATCGCCAGGTCACCTTGGCCGCGCTGCGGTCGGTCATGCTGGGCCGCCCGTCGCCCGGCGATGGCGAGCTGGCCTATGCCGACGTCCGCGACGCCTGGCGCTGGTATCTAACTAATGAAAACAACGGCCGGGGCGTCGTCTTGATCGGCCACAGCCAGGGCTCGCGCATCCTGCTGAACCTGCTGAAGGCCGAGATCGACGGCCAGCCGGCCCAGAAACAGATGATCTCCGCCCTGGTGCTGGGCATGAACACGCCGGTGGACGCCGCGGGCAAGTACGGCTCGATCCCGTTGTGTACGAAGGCCGACCAGGCAGGCTGCCTCGTCACCTACGTCTCGTTCCGCGCGACCAGCCCGCCGCCGGCCAACAGCCGCTTTGGCAAGACGGACGCCGAGGGTCATCGTTCGGGCTGCGTGAACCCCGCCGCTCTGCTGGCCGGCAAGGCCTCATCCGAGGACACGCCGCTCCACGCCTATCTCAGCAGCAAGGGCTACGGCGCGGTCGCCGGCCAGCCGGCTAAGCCGTTCGCGGAGGGGCTGACCGTCTCGACGCCGTTCGTCTCGACGCCCGGCCTTCTCTCGGCGCGCTGCGTCAGCGACGGTGAGTTCACGTATCTGTCGGTGAAGGTCAACGCCGACCCGGCCGATCCCCGCGCCGACGACATCGGCGGCGACATCGCCGTCGCGGGTGTCGTGCTGAAGGACTGGGGTCTGCACCTGATCGACGTGAACCTGGCCATGGGGGATCTGGTGGCGCTGGTTGATCGGCAGGCGGCCGCTTACGGCGTGAAGTGAGGACATAAAAAATCCTCCCCCCGTGGGGGAGGAGGCCGAAGGCCGGAGGGGGGAGTCGCAAGGTCAGCGGAACTTCCCCCTCCGTCCGCTTCGCGGACACCTCCCCCGCTAGGGGGAGGATTTTCGACAGCCCTATTTCGGCCCGCTCACGGCCTTGAACACGGTGGTCCCCAGCAGCAGCAGGATCACGAAGCCGATCAGGAACAGGAAGAACAGCAGCTTGGCGACGCCGGCGGCGGCGCCGGCGATGCCGGTGAAGCCCAAGGCGCCGGCGATGATGGCGACGATGGCGAGAATAATGGCCCATTTGAGCATGATGGTTTCCCTCCGCGGGCGCCCAAACGGCGCCGTCGAAAAATCAACGCCCCTTCATCGCGCGGCGTTCCTTGTCTTCGCCGCCCGAGGCCGGTAACCCAGTCGCCATGGCCTCCAAGCCCGAAAGCCCGACCGAACCCTTCAAGCGCGCGCTAGCCCACGCGGCCCGTTCGCTCGCCGAGACGCCCGACCTGGAGGTCGTGTTCTCGGGCGATGGTCCGCAGCTGTTGGGCAACCGGGCCGTGCTGCCGCATCCGCCGCGCGATCTGTCGGGCAAGGAAGCCGCGCGCATCCGGGGCCTGGCCGACCAGATGGCCCTGCGCCTGGCGCACCACGACCCGATCGCCCACGCCCGCGCCCGCCCCGCCTCGCCCGACGGCCAAGCCGCCTTCGAGTCGATCGAGCAGGCGCGTCTGGAAGCCATCGGCGCCAACGCCCTGGGCGGCGTGCGCGCCAACCTGACCGCCGCCCTTGAGACCCGGCTGGAGAAGCAGGGCCTGACCCGCGCGGTCGCCACCGACACCCAGTCCGCCCCGATGGCCGAGATCCTGGGCCTCTTGGTCCGCGAGCGTCTCACCGGCGATGCGCCCCCCGACGGCGCCAAGGCCCTGGTCGATATCCTGCGCGCCGACATCGAGGCCCGGGCCGGCAAGGACCTGGACCGTCTGGCCGCCGCCATCGACGACCAGGCCGCCTTCGCCCGCGTCAGCCGCGACATCCTGCGCGACCTCGACCTGAGCGAGGAAATGGCCGACGCCACCGACAGCGCCGACGAGGACGACGGCGAGGAGGACGACTCCCCGACCGAAGGCGACGACAACGAGCAGGGCGAGGGCGAAGGCGAACAGCCCGAGGGGTCTTCTCCGCAAGAAAGCGAGGCCTCCGATCGCGAGTCCGAGGCCGGCGACGAGGAGATGGTCCAGTCGGACCAGGACGGCGAGGTCGAGGAGACCGACGAGGCGCCCGACATGGGCGACGGCGCCAAGCCCGCCCGTCCCGATCCCGGTCAGGCCCAGGGCGGCGAGCCGCTCTACAAGATCTTCACGACCGAGTTCGACGAGATCGTCCAGGCCGAGGACCTGTGCGACGCCGAGGAGCTGACGCGCCTGCGCGCCTATCTCGACCAGCAGCTCTCGGCCCTCTCCAGCGTCGTCTCGCGCCTGGCCAACAAGCTGCAGCGCCGCCTGCTGGCCCAGCAGAACCGCGCCTGGACCTTCGACCTCGAGGAAGGGATGCTGGATGTCGCCCGCCTGACGCGGGTGATCATCGACCCGACCGCGCCGCTCTCCTTCAAGCAGGAGGAGGACCAGGAGTTCCGCGACACGGTCGTCACCCTGCTGATCGACAATTCCGGCTCGATGCGCGGGCGGCCGATCATGGTGGCGGCGATCTGCGCCGACATCCTGGCTCGCACGCTGGAGCGCTGCGGGGTCAAGACCGAGGTGCTGGGCTTCACGACCCGCGCCTGGAAGGGCGGCTCCAGCCGTGACGCCTGGATCAAGTCCGGCAAGCCGGCCGCGCCGGGTCGCCTGAACGACCTGCGCCACATCGTCTACAAGGCCGCCGACGCGCCTTGGCGGCGGGCCCGCAAGAACCTTGGCCTGATGATGCGCGAGGGCCTGCTGAAGGAGAACATCGACGGCGAGGCCCTGATGTGGGCGCACCAGCGCCTGGTCGGCCGGCCCGAAGCTCGCCGCATTCTGATGGTGATCTCCGACGGCGCGCCGGTGGACGACAGCACCCTGAGCGTGAATTCGGGCCACTATCTGGAGCGCCACTTGCGCCAGGTCATCGCCGAGATCGAGGGCAAGAGCCCCGTCGAACTGATCGCCATCGGCATCGGCCACGACGTCACGCGCTACTACCGCCGCGCCGTCACCATCGTCGACGTCGAGCAGCTGGGCGGGGTGCTGGTCGAGCAGCTGGCCGCCCTGTTCGAGGAAGAGCCGCGCCAGATCGCCCGCGCGCGGGGCCTGCTGGCCCCGCCGCCGGTCGTGACGCCGCAGGCGGCCAAGCCCGCCAGGACGCCCGCGTGAGGGCTCGCTGGGCGCTGACCCTGGCGCTGGCCGGCGGCCTGGCCGCCGGTTGCGCCCGGCACGCCGCGCCGCCGCCCGTCATTCCCGCCGCGCCGGTCAAGGCCGGCCCCGAGATCACCGTCGTCGCCACGCCCATCCCGATGGACGCCGCCGATCCGACCAAGGTCACGGCCGAGGGCGGCTTCACCTATGCCGGCGGCCTGGTGCTGACCAGCTCGGACACGACCCGACTCCACGGCCTGTCGGACCTGCGCATCGGCGCGGGCGACGTCCTGACGGCGATCAGCGACGAGGGCGACGTCTTCGAGGCCAAGATCCAACTGGACGCGGCCGGACGCCTCGCGGGTCTGACCGCCGGCAAGCTGTTCCCGCTGCCTGGCCTCGACGGCCAACCCCTGCAAGGCAAGCGCGCCGCCGACGCCGAGGGCCTGGCCGTCATGCCCAACGGCGATCGCCTGGTCAGCTTCGAGGGCGATCATCGCATCTGGCTCTATCCGGCCCAGGCCGACGGCGGCTGGGGAACACCCCGCCCCGTCCCCAAGCCCGCGACCATCCTCCCCGACAACGAAGGCATGGAGGCGCTGTCGGCCTATCCGGCCGCCGGCCCAGACGCCTACATCGTCGGCGGCGAGGAGGGCGAGGTCTGGCTTTGCCGCCTGTCGGGAGACTGCAAGTCTCTGCCGCCGCAGTCGGGACCCGACTTCACCTGGGGCCTGACCGCCTTCGCGCCGTTCCAAGGGACGGCCGTGGCCACCCTGCACCGAGGCTTCGATCCGATCCGCGGCTGGCGCGCCATCGTCCGCTTCGTCTCGGACCCCACCTTGCCGCTCGCCCGCCAACGCACCGCCGCCTCGCTGCGCATCGACGGCGCCATGCCACGCGACAATTTCGAGGGCCTGGCGCTCTCGACCTCACCGTCCGGCGCGATCCGGATCTACGTGCTCTCGGACGACGGCGCCGTCAGCGCCAAGCAGCGCACCCTGCTGCTGGCCTTCGACTGGACGCCGCCGCCTCCCCCGCCGCCGGCTCCGGCCAAGCCGCCCAGGAAGCCGGTCCGCAAGCGCTGAGCCTTCGCGCTCGCACACCTTAACGAAAATCAACCAAGTCACTGAAATCGTTTCGTTGGCAACGATATGGTACCGCTAACATTTTTTCGCTCGAACGGCGTTTTCGCACTTGCGGCAGACAACGTTGTCAGTCATTCCTAGCTTGACGGTCGATGAGGCGAGAACCCACGGGCCGTCAGAGGAACGCGCCGGGAGGCGGTTGAACCCAACCTCCTTTCCGGGACTATCAACATGATCCGTCTGCTCGTTATCGCCGTCAGCGCCCTGATGGCCACCACCGCCGCCACCTCGGCCAGCGCCGGCGAAATCACCATCAAGGTGCGCGGCCGCCCGACCGCCGAGGTCCACGCCGAAATCATCCAGGCCGCCAAGCAGCTGTGCCGGGAAGACCTCGCCGGCAACCCCGCCGCCAGCGATCTGGCCCCCTACTGCGTGCGGGAAATCACCCGCGACGCCGTGGCCCGCACCAACAGCCCCGAGCTCGCCACCTTCAACAAGGCTCAGGGTCGCTCGGTCTACACGATGCGCGTCGCCAGCCGCTAAGAAGGCAAGGAAGGCCCGCGAGACGACGCTCTCGCGGGCCTTTTCCGCACCGAAAACACGGTCGCGGCGCAAGCTTGGCCCCGCCGACCCCATTTTAGGGTGCATCGCAACATTATCGTTGATCACCCAACAGAACGTCGCTATATCGACCCGGACGGATCCAGCGAGCGGAAGACCTCGGCGACCGTCAGAGGAACGCGTCTGGAGGTGGTTGCGCACAACCCCTTTCGGAACAATCGACATGATCCGCTCCATCATTCTGGCCGCCTCGGCCATCGCCCTGGCCGTCGCCGCCCCGGCTTCGGCCGCTGAAATGCGCGTCAAGGTCGCCGGCAAGTCGGCCGCCGAAGTCCGCGCCGAAATCGTCAAGGCGGCCTCGACCGTCTGCTGGCAGGACATCCGCGGCGAAGCCCTCGCCGGCTACATGTACCCGGCCTGCATCCGCGCCTCGGTCAACGACGCCGTCGCCAAGATCAACAACCCGGCTCTGACGGCCTACAACGCCTCGAACCCGGCCTCGACCGTCTCGCGCTAAGCGCCACCCGTTTAGTACCCAGCGTAACAGTACAGCGTTCCGAGTACTCCGCGTCACAGTACCAAGCGTAACAAACCCGCCGCGGCCCAAGCCGCGGCGGGTTTTGTTTTGGGGGGAGCAGGCCGGGAGGTCGACTGTCGCCCCGTGTGAGACGTCGCGCGAAAACCCTCTCTCTTAGAGAGAGGGATTTTGAGTGTCCGCCACCCACCCATCTCAGGCATCCGACGAGCCGCCCTTCCCGCGGGAGCGGCTTAACTCCACGCGCCCTTCCATCACCCGCCGCGCAACGAAAAACCCGCCGGGATCACTCCCAGCGGGTCTTCGAAACTCAGCCTTGAAGGGCCGTAAGCCTTAGGCGGCTTGAGCGGCGGCCTTGGCCTTGGCCTTCACCTGGGCCTTGATCTTCAGGGCGCGCGGCGACAGCTGCTCGTCCTTGGCGCCCAGCAGGAACGTGTCCAGGCCGCCCTTGAAGTCCAGGGTGCGCAGGGCCGCGTTGCTGATGCGCAGCTTGAAGCTCTGGCCCAGCGACTCCGACTGGAGCGTGGCGGGCGACAGGGCCGGCAGGAAGCGGCGCTTGGTCTTGATGTTCGAGTGGCTCACATTGTGGCCGACCATCGGACCGATACCGGTAAGTTCGCAACGGCGCGACATGGTGGTTACCTTGGCTTGGGCGAAGCCCCGCTCTCTTGAGAAGAGCCTGGCCCGCTAAGATATGAATTCGGGCACGCGATCCGGACGAGCTGGCCGCGCGAGAGCGGGCGATATAGGCGAAGGCCGCCCCCTGAGTCAAGGCTGGTATGGCCTTCTCTTCGCGCTCGCGATGGAACACCCCGCCCAACGTCCGCCTTCAAGCAGGGTTCATCTGGCTCTCTATATATGGAGCCGCATGAAGGAGACCCGCCGTATGCGTTCGACCGCCCTCGCCGCTTCCATTCTGGCCCTGGCCGCCGCCCTGCCGCTGGCCGCCTCGAGCCAGGCCCGCCCGACCACCGCCGCCGCGCCGGCGCGGACGATTCTGCCCGGTCACTGGGAGTACGACTATCGCGTCGGTCCGATTCCGGCCGGCAGCGAGAGCAAGTGCCTGAAGCCCGCCGACGTCGAGCAGTTCTCGCGCGGGATCTGCACGCGCAAATACCGCTGCGACTACACGACCAACGTGGTCTCCAACGGCAAGATCAAGCTGAAGGGCACCTGGACCGACAAGAAGGACCGCGTGGCCCCGGTGACGGCCGACGGCTCGTACACGCCCGAGAGCTTCACCCTGAACATCCACATGAAGACGATCAACGGCTTGCCGCTGGCTGGGGTGATGACCGCCAAGCGCGTCGCGGCCGAATGCCCCGCCGAACAAGCCGCGAAGTAGCCGTATGGCGAAGCTTCGTTTGTGGTTAACGCGAATTGAGATACAATAGCTTGTAGGGAACAAACACTGAATCGGCGAACGTCGCTGATTCGGTCATGATTCGTTTCGCCCCTGTTCGGCTAAGGGTTAGCCGGCGTTAAGGGTAGGCGAAGAGGCGCATTTCCCTTCACCGCGTCAGCGCACGACCACCCTCTCCCCTTGCGTGAGAGGGCGGCCCGCGAAGCGGGGCGGGTGAGGGTTGAAGATGGCGTCAGCCGTGGCGATGGGGTCCAGCCCCTCCAGCCGATGAGATTATAGACCGCTCATCCGTCGCCTTCGGCGACACCTTCTCCCGCAAGGGGAGAAGGAACGCGCGCGCGCCGCGGCGGCGCGACCGAGAACTCCAGGTCGAACAGGGTCGGGACGGCGTCGGTCTTGGCCTTCTCCAGCGTCAGCAGCCGGGCCTTGGTCGCCCCGCCGCCGGACGCCGAGAACCCGCCGATGCCGCCCGAGGCCGACAGCACCCGGTGGCAGGGCACGACGATCGGCCAGGGGTTCTCGCCCAGGGCCTTGCCGACCGCCCGCGCGGCGCCCGGTTCGCCCATGGCCTTGGCGACCTCGCCATAGGTGGTGGTCTCGCCCGGCGCGACGGCTCGGGCGATTTCGTAGACCCGCAGGTTGAAGGCCGACTGGCCGCCGAGATCCAACGGCACGTCGGTCAGGTCGTCGCGTCCGCCCGACAGCAGATCGCGGATCCGCTCGATCACCATCTCGACCTCGGGCGGAGGCTCGGACTCGACCGCTTCGGGGAAACGCCGCCGCAGCCGCGCCCAGGCCGCGCCGGGCGTGCTCTCGGGCAATTGCAAGCCGATCAGGCCGCTGGGCCCCCAAGCGAGGCCACAGCGCCCGATGCTGGTGTCGAAAAGGGCGAAACCCTGGGTCGGCATGGGGAAAAAGTAGCAGGACTGTTGCCGCTGGCGAAGAACCGCCCATACGATTTTAAGAAACTTGCCCTGGAGATCGCCTTTGCGCCGCCTCGCTCTCGCCGTTCTGCTCGTCGCTTCGGCGGCCGCCGCTCCGCTCTCGGCCGCCAAGGCCGGCGACCTGCTGATCCATGGCGGTCCGATCCACACCGGCGTCGAGGCCGCGCCGACCGCCCAGGCCGTGCTGATCCGCGACGATAAGATCCTGTTCGTCGGCGACCTCGCCGCCGCCAAGGCCAAGGCGGCCCAGGATGTCCGCGACATCGACCTGAAGGGCGCGGCCGCCTATCCGGGCTTCGTCGACGCCCACGCGCACCTGACCGGCATCGGCCTGCGCGAGCTGACGCTCAATCTCGACCAGGTGAAGTCGGTCGCCGAGCTGGTCGCCGCCGTGAGGGCCTACGCCGCGGCCCACCCCGAGGGCGCGATCTACGGCCGCGGCTGGATCGAGACCCATTGGCCCGAGAAGCGCTTCCCCACCAAGGCCGACCTGGACGCCGCCGCGCCGGGGCGGATCGTGGTGCTGGGCCGCTCGGACGGCCACGCCAGCGTCGTCTCCAGCGCGGCCCTCGCCAAGGCTGGGATCACCGCGGCGACGCTCGCTCCCGCTGGCGGCCAGATCCTGAAAGGCGCCGACGGCCAGCCCGACGGCATGCTGATCGACCACGCCCAGAGCCTGGTGAAGGACGTCATCCCGCCGCCCAGCGAGGCGCTCAAGCGCGAGGCCCTGCGCAAGGCCGGCCAGCTCTACGCCTCGCGCGGCTGGACGGGCCTTGGCAACATGAGCGTCATGGCCGACGACCTGGCCTTGCTGCGCGACGAGGCGGCCAAGGGGACCTTCCACATCCGGGTCGACAATTACATGGACCCCAGCGGCGCGGCCGAGGTGCTGGCCAAGGGGCCGCAGACCGACGCCACGGGCCTGATCCGCGTGCGCGGGATCAAGCTCTATATGGACGGCGCCCTGGGCTCGCGCGGCGCGGCGCTCCTTGAACCTTACAGCGACGCCGAGGGGCTTGGATTGCAGCTGACCCAGCGCGACCAGGGCCTGGCCCTGATGAAGAAGGCCAAGGCGGTCAACGCTCAAGTCGCCATGCACGCCATCGGCGACCGCGGCAACCGCATGACGCTGGACTGGTTCGAGGAAGCGCTGGCGGGGGACGCGAAGGCCCGCTGGCGGATCGAGCACGCCCAGATCGTCGCCGACACCGACCTGCCGCGCTTTTCCAAGCTGGGCGTCATCGCCTCGATGCAGCCCAGCCACGCGATCGGCGACCTCTATTTCGCGCCGGCGCGCCTGGGCAAGGACCGCCTGCACGAGGGCTATCGCTGGAAGGACTTCCTAAACGCGGGCGTGGTCGTCGCGGCGGGCTCGGACGCCCCCGTCGAGGTGGGCGATCCGCGCATCGAATTCTACGCCGCCGTCTATCGTCATTCCCTGGACGGCTTCGCCAACGCCGACTGGCATCTGGAGGAGGCCGTCACCCGCGCCGAAGCGCTGCGGATGCTGACCCTGGCGCCGGCCTACGCCGCCTTCCGCGAGAAGGAGCTGGGCACGCTGGAGGCCGGGAAAAAGGCCGACCTGACGGCCTTCGACAAGGACCTGATGACGATCGAACCCAAGGCCATCCTGACGGCCCAGCCGGTGCTTACCATCGTGGACGGAAAGGTAGCGTTCTCGCGCTGAACCGCTTCATCCACAGGCAAGGAAAAAGGTTCACATCTCAGGGTGGCGATTAAGGATTCCTGGTTACGTGGTGGAAACCAGGGTTTTCCAAAAGGTGCGGACCGATGTGAGCCAACCCTAGGGTTTAGTGATGGACCTTACCGAAGAAGCGCACGCGCACGCCCGGATCTATGACGCGCTGGTCGACGCCGTCGCCGACAAGCGCCAGGTCGACGCCGCCGCCTTGCGCGCCGACCGCCAGTGCACGACCGGCCAGTGGCTGCATGGGCCGCTCCAGCAACGCTGGGCCGGCAACCACACCTATCTGAACTGCGTGGAAGCCCACCGCGAGTTCCACCACGCCGCCGCCGAGGTGGCCGAGCTGATCAACCGCGGGGAATACGCCGAGGCAAACCGTCGCCTGCGCAACGGCGCGCGCCTGTCGATGGCGGCCTCGGGCCTCACCACCGCCTTCCGCCGGCTGCGCCTGGCGCTGGAGACGGTCACGGCCTGATCACGGCGTCGGGTCGCCTAGAGCCTGTCCGTTTCCGATGGAAACTCAGAAACGGATAACAGGCTCTATCTCTATAACCTTGAGCGTGGCGGGCGCCGGAACCGCACACACTTTCGGCCGCCACGCTCTATGCCTCCTCGGGAAACCGCGCGTGCCGAGGCAGCGACCCGATCGTCTCCCACCAGGTGGGCGCGTCGGCGACCTGGATCACCTCCGTCGGTGGGAGCGCATCGGGATCATCGAGCGTCCCGGTGCTGACATCGACCTCGCCCGGGAACAGCGACGCGCTGCGATAGAACAGGCCCGTGCCACACCGCGGGCAAAAGGCGCGCTCTATATCGCCCGAGGAATTGTAGCCGGCGGTCCGGCCGGTGATCGTCAGCGACGCCTCGGCCACCGACGCCCAGCCCACGATCGGCGCGCCCGCGCTGCGTCGGCAGTCGACGCAGCAGCACAGCGAATGACGGCGCGGCGGCGCGGTGATCACGTAGCGCACGGCGCCGCACTGGCAGCCGCCGCCGAGGGGCGTGAAGGCTTCCGGGTTCGATACGCTCATGGCGACCTCCATCGATGGAAACATAGCGTCATCGCGCTCTGGCCTCCACGGCCGCGGCGCCGCTTGCCCCGGCACGATTCCCGCCCCACTTTCGGATCATGAGTGACCGTTCGACCGGCCTGGCCCCTTCGAAACTGACCGCGGTCCTGGGGCCCACCAACACCGGCAAGACGCACCTGGCCGTCGAGCGGATGCTGGGTCACGCCTCGGGCATGATCGGCCTGCCGTTGCGCCTGCTGGCGCGCGAGATCTATGACCGCGTGGTCAAGCTGCGCGGAAAGGCCAGCGTCGCCCTGATCACCGGCGAGGAGAAGATCGTCCCGGCCCGCGCGGCCTATTTCGTCTGCACGGTCGAGGCCATGCCGCTGGCGCGCGAGGTCGAGTTCCTGGCCGTCGACGAGATCCAGCTGTGCGCCGATCCCGAGCGCGGCCATATCTTCACCCACCGCCTGCTGCACGCGCGCGGCAAGTTCGAGACCATGTTCCTGGGCGCGGGAACCATGGCTCCGCTGGTCCGCCGCCTGCTGCCCGACGCCGAGATCGTCAGCCGCGAGCGGTTCAGCAACCTCTCCTACGCCGGCTCCAAGAAGCTGACCCGCCTGCCGCGCCGCACGGCGATCGTCGCCTTCTCCACCGACGCGGTCTACGCGATCGCCGAGCTGATCCGGCGTCAGCGCGGCGGGGCGGCCGTGGTCATGGGCTCGCTCTCGCCCCGCACCCGCAACGCCCAGGTGGCCCTGTATCAGTCCGGCGAGGTCGACTTCCTGGTCGCCACCGACGCGATCGGCATGGGCCTGAACATGGACGTCGACCACGTGGCCTTCGCGGGGCTGCGGAAGTTCGACGGCAAG
Organism: Caulobacter segnis; assembly: GCF_031454995.1. Taxonomy (GTDB): domain Bacteria; phylum Pseudomonadota; class Alphaproteobacteria; order Caulobacterales; family Caulobacteraceae; genus Caulobacter; species Caulobacter segnis_E. Next base: position 628,366 of record NZ_JAVDRV010000001.1, read on the forward strand.
CGCACGCGCTGGCTCTACCCGCAAGAGGTCGGCCAGATCGCCGGCCGCGCCGGCCGCTACACCCGCGACGGCACCTTCGGCGTCACCGGCGACTGCGAGGAGATCGACGAGGACCTGGTCGAGGCGGTTGAAAGTCACACCTTCGAGCCCATCGTCGCCGCCGAGTGGCGCAACGCGCGTCTGGACTTCGGCTCCCTGCCCGGCCTGCTGCGCTCCTTGGCCGAGACGCCCCAGCGGGGCGGCCTGAAGCTGTCGGACGAGGCGCTGGACGAGCGCACCCTGCGGGCCCTGGCCCAGCAGGAGGACGTCATCAAGCGCTGCAAGGCCGACCGCTCGGCCCTGATCCGCCTATGGGAGGTCTGCCAAACGCCGGACTTCCGCAAGACCACCGACGACGAGCACCAGCGCATGGCGCGCACCCTGTTCGACGACCTGACCACGGGCCGCAAGCGTCTGCCCGAGGACTGGGTCAACGGCCAGTTCAAGGCGCTGGATCGCACCGATGGCGAGATCGACAGCCTGGCCGCGCGGCTGTCGGGCGTGCGCACGCTCAGCTACATCGCCAACCGCCCGGACTGGGTGGCCAATCCCGCTCACTGGCAGGGCCAGACCCGCCAGCTCGAGGACCGGATCAGCGACACCCTGCACGAAAAGCTGATGGCCCGGTTCATCGACCGCCGCACCAGCGTCTTGATGAAGCAGCTGGGCGAGCGCGAGACGCTCTATGCCGGCGTCGGCCAGGACGGCGAGGTCACGGTCGAGGGCCATGTGGTCGGCCATCTGTCGGGCGTGGCCTTCACCCCGGCCAAGGCCGCCTCGCCGCTGGAGGAGAAGGCCCTGCGCAACGCCGCCCAGCGCGCCGTCGGCCCCGAGATCGCCCGCCGCCTGGGCGTCATGGCCAGCGAAGCCGACGACGCCTTCGCCCTGACGCCCGATGGCATGATCCTGTGGCGCGGCGAGGCGGCCGGCGCCGTTCGCCGCGACCTGCCCCTCCTCTCGCCCCGCGCCCGCCTGCTGGGCGAGCTGGGCCCCGCCGCCGTGCGCGAGCGGGCCGAGCGACGGCTGGACGCCTTCCTGGCGTCCGAGGTCGACCGGCATCTGGCGCCGCTGCGCAAGCTGGAGCGGGCCCTGGCCGGCGGCGAACTGCGGGGCCTGCCGCGCGGCATCGCCCACCGCCTGCTGGAAGCCGGCGGCGTGCTGGACAAGCGCCCGGTCGATCCCGAGCTGAAAGCGCTCAGCCAGGCCGAGCGGCGCACGCTGAAGAGCCTGGGCGTGAGGATCGGCGCCTTCAGCCTCTATAGCCCCGGCGTGCTGCGGGCCGAGGCGGTCGCCTGCGCGCGGGCTCTGAGCCCCTCCGGATGGCGCGGGGCTCTGACGACGCTTGAGAAGCTGCCCTCGCCCGAGCCCAGCGCCCGCGAACTGTCGGCCAGCGGCCTGCGCGCGGTGGCCGGCTTCAGCATCCCGGTCGAGCAGCTCGAGACGCTGGACGCCCTGCTGCGCGCCGAACAGCGTCCCGGCGGGGTGGTGCTGACCGACGCGGCGCTGGAAAAGCTGGGCTGGACCGCCGCCCAGGCCTCGACGGTGCTGCGCGCGCTGGACTACACGCCGGCGATCCGCGCCAAGCCCGACCAGCCGATCGTCTGGAAGCGCCGCGGCGCGGCCAAGCTGGAGCAGAAGCCGGTCAAGGCCCGCCCGGACTCGCCGTTCGCGGCGCTGGCCAAGCTGACCGAGCCGCCGCCCGCGCCCGCGCGCCGCAAGCGGCCTCGCCGCCGGAAGACCGCCGCGGCCAAGCAGGTCGCCTCGTGAGCGACGCGGCCTCGAACGACGCCGCTCGCGCCGATGTCTGGCTCTGGCGCGCCCGCTTCTTCAAGACCCGGTCGCTCGCCGCCAAGTTCGTCGACGAAGGCCGCATCCGCCTGACCCGCGCCGGCGCCGAAAGCCGCGTCGACAAGCCTTCGCGGACCCTCAAACCGGGTGATGTTCTGGTGTTCGGCCTCGCGGGCCGCCTGATCGCGATCCGGGTTCTGGATTGCGGCGAACGCCGGGGCCCGGCGACGGAAGCGCGGGGACTGTACGAGACGGTGGAAGGCTAGAACCAAATCCTCTCCCCGTGGGAGAGGTGTCGGCCCGGCCGACGGAGAGGGGCGTAGCCGGTTCGGCGAGACCTTCCCCCTCCGGCGCTCGCGCCACCTCCCCCGCTAGGGGGAGGATCGAGGCCTATCCCCCAAACCGCTCCAAGAACCCCACCACCTGCTCGGCCGGCATTGGCTTGCCGAAGTAGTAGCCCTGGATCTGATCACAGCCGTAGCGGATGAGCGCCTCCAGTTGCTCGGCGTCCTCCACGCCCTCGGCCACCACCTTCATGCCCATGGAGGCGCCCAGGGTGATCACGGCCTTCACGATCGCCTCGTCCTCGGCGTTCTGGACGAAGGACTTGTCGATCTTCAGGCGGTCGATCGGGAACTGGCGCAGGTTGGCCAGGCTGGCGTAGCCGGTGCCGAAGTCGTCCAGCGCGATCATCACGCCCGCCGCGTGCAGCCGGCTGATATTGCCGCTGACGAGATCCGAGCCCCAGCCCATATAGACGTTCTCGGTGACCTCGATGGTCAGGCATTCGCAGGGCACGTTCCAGCGCGCCAGGCGCTCCCGCACCTCTTCGGCCAGACAGCCGCTCCGGAACTGGGCGGCGGAGATGTTGACCGCGATGCGGCCAAAGTCGACGCCCTGGTCCAGCCAGCTCCGCATCTGGCGCAGCGAATGCTCGAGGGCCAGGTCCCCCAACCGCAACGACAGCTCCTGGTCATCGAACGCCGCCATGAAGCGCGCGGGCGTCAGCACGCCCTGTTCGGGATGAATCCAGCGCATCAGGGCTTCGAAGCCCACGACCCGCCGCTCGCGGATATCGACGACGGGCTGGTAGAAGAGGGTGAACTCGTTCGCCATGATGGCCGCCCGGACATCGCGCAGCAGCTCGACCCTTCGCTCCAACTCGGTCCGCATCGCGGGTTCGAAGATGATGCTCCGGTTCCGGCCGGCCTCCTTGGCGTGATAGAGCGCGATGTCGGCGTTCTTGATCATGTGCGCCGGATCCGCCTCGGGATCGCCGTGCAGCGCCGCCCCGATGCTGGCCGTGGCCGTGAAGCTGCGGCCGGCGTACTCGATCGGCCGCTGCAGCAGCTCCTGCAGCTTGTGGATGGGCCGCATCATGTCGGCCTCGCCTCGCAGGCCCCGCAGAATGACCGCGAACTCGTCGCCCCCCAGCCGCGCCACGGTGTCGCCCGATCTGAAAGCCCGCTGAAGCATGCCCGCCAGACGTTTGAGCAGCACGTCGCCGGCGTCGTGCCCCAAGGTGTCGTTGATGTCCTTGAAGTGATCGACGTCGATCATGATCAGGCCGAACATCTCGCCCAGGGTCTCCGAGGCGGAGACCGCTTCGTTGAACCGGTGCTGGAACAGCGCGCGATTGGGCAGGCCGGTCAGCGAATCCTTGAAGGCCAGGTTTTCGACGACTTCCGTCCGGCGACGGCGGTCGGTGATATCCTTGAACAGGTTCACCAGCTTCTCCGGCTGGCCGTCCTGGTCGCCGAACACCTTGCCCACGGCGCGGACCCAGGTTTCGACTCCGTCGTCGCGATTGAGGCGGAACTCGAACACCTCCGTCTCGCCGACCCTGCGCGAGGCGACCACGTCCGCGCAAAGCCGCCGGTCTTCGGGATGGACGATCTCCAGCGGATCGTCTTTGAACACGCACCATTTCCGCAGGTCGGGCGCGGTGTCGGAGAAGTACATCTCGCCCGTGCGCAGATCGTATTCGCGCACCAGCAGGTCATCGAGCTCCAGCGCCATCCTCAGGCGCTGTTCGTCGCGCTCGGCGCGCAGCACGCTCTCGGCGAACCCCGTGACGTCGCGGGCCGTGACCATGACCGCGTAGACGCCGCCGTCGTCGTGGCGACAGGCGTTGAACTCCGTGCGCCAGAACCGTTGGGAGCCATCCTCCGCCGCGTCGTGCAGATGGTGGGAGAAGTCGATCCCGTCGCGCGCGCAGGCCCGCAGCGCCGCCTGGTCGTCCAAGGCCACGATGCCGCTGGCGTCGGAGCCCATCGTCAACGCTGGCGTGACGCCTTGCGCCACCCACGCCGGACTGACCGCGACAAGGGCCAGATCCAAGTCCAGCAAGGCTAGCGGAAACGGGGCCTCGCGCACCAGCGCGCCGACCGTCAGCACCCGAGCCCGGTCGCGCTCACGCGCATCCATGTCCGGACCGTAGTTGATGGCCAGCCCCTTCTCCATCAGCTCAACTTCCTAGCTTTGATTTCGTTGGATATTTGAAAAATCCCAAGCGGGCCCCCACTCAATAAAAGATTGTTTTGGGGCCCGCGTCGACTACCAAAGGGCGAGCGTCCTGACCTCGCCTTCAGAATTCCTGGGCGCCTACGCGATCACGCCGCATTGACAAGCCGGCCCCAGGCTTCGAAAACGCGCGCGCCGAACTTCGTCCCCGATATCATTCGAGTTTTCGATGACCTATATCGTCACCGACGCCTGCGTCCGCTGCAAGTTCATGGACTGCGTCGAGGTGTGCCCGGTCGATTGCTTCTATGAAGGCGAGAACTTCCTCGTCATCAATCCCGATGAATGCATCGACTGCGGCGTCTGCGAACCCGAGTGCCCGGTCGACGCGATCAAGCCCGACACCGAGGACGAGGCCGACGGCAAGTGGCTGCGCGTCAACGCCGACTACGCCAAGGTCTGGCCGAACATCACGGTCAAGGGCGTGCCCCCGGAAGACCGCGAACAGTTCGAGCGCGAGACCGGCAAGTTCGAGAAGTACTTTAGCGAAAAGCCCGGCAAGGGCTCCTGATCCCACCGCGAATTCTGAAGCTTGCAACCCCGCCGCGACGCGAAAGCTTTGCGGCGCGATCGGGCATGTCTGGACGCAACCCTTTCTTCGAGCTGAATTTTATGCTATTGTCTTCGCCGACGTGACGGTTGCGGCTATTCGCGACGGCCCGTCTTGGCGAATAAGCCGGCTTCAGAGTCATTCTGGCCGGCTCGCCCGATGAAGGCGAAGGGTGTCTTAGAGCTCTATTCCAAATCCTGACAGGCTTGGCCCCGCGACCAGTATTCCGCGGAGCGGGAAGCTGTCGCCTTTGGTTTGGCGCGGAAGACGGCGTTCGGACCCCATGGGGTCCGCATTGATGAGGACGAACATGAGCAAGACTGGTCTGGAATTCTCGGTCGGCGATCACGTCGTTTATCCCGCGCACGGCGTGGGCAACATTCAGGCGATCGAGACCCAGGAAGTGGCCGGCATGTCGCTCGAAGTCTACGTCATCACCTTCGACCACGAAAAAATGACCCTGCGCGTCCCGACCAAGAAGGCCAAGACGGCCGGTCTGCGCCCGCTGGCCGAAGGCGGCACCGTCTCGCAGGCCCTGACCACCCTGAAGGGCCGCGCCCGCGTGAAGCGCACCATGTGGTCGCGTCGCGCCCAGGAATACGAAGCCAAGATCAACTCGGGCGACCTGATCTCGATCGCCGAGGTGGTCCGTGACCTGCACCGCGCCGAGAACCAGCCGGAACAGTCCTATTCGGAACGCCAGCTGTATGAATCAGCCCTGGACCGCATGGCCCGCGAAGTCGCCGCCATCGAGCGCATCGACCGCGAAGCCGCGATCGGCATCCTGACCAAGTCGCTGGTCAAGGCCGCCTAAAGACCTCCGGTTCACCGGATCGAAGACGCCCCTCCCTCGCGAGGGGCGTTTTTGTTCGCGCCCGCTTTTGTTTGCGCCCATTTTTTGTTTGTGGACGAGGCGGCCGCGCGGCGACTTGAGGCCTTGGCTGACCGCGCGCGGGCGCCCATAAGAACAGCATCCCTATCGCCGCCGAGAGTCGATCGCCCGTGCCGGACCCGCAGGACCCGATCTCCGCCCCCAAGATGTCGCGCCGCAAGTGGCTGGCGGCGGGCGGACTGGGCCTGCTGATCGCGTGCGGCGCCCTGGCGGTCCATTTCCGCGCCGCGACGCCGGTCGCCGCCCTGACCTCGGCCCACGCGCCTGTCCCGCCGCCGATCGTCCCGCCGACCAAGCCCGAGGATTGGCGCGGCCGCATAGACTATCGCGCCCTCGATCAACGGCTGGCCGAGATGGCCGCCCAGCGCTCGATGGAAGGCCTGGCGGTCGCCGTCGTCGAGGACGGACGGCTGTCGTTCGTGCAAGGCTATGGCCTGACCTCGGCCAAGGACGGCGAGCCGGTGGACGCCTACACGGTCTTCCGCTGGGCCTCGCTGTCGAAGACGGTCGCCGGCGCCCTGACCGCCAAGCTCGCCGCCGACGGCCTGCTGTCGCTGGACGAGCCCATCGAGACCTTCCACACGACCCTGCGCCTGCCGCGCGACGCCCAGCGCGAGCTGACGGTCGAGCAGTTGCTGTCGCAGCGCACGGGCCTGCCCAAGAACGCCTATGACGATCGCCTGGAGGACGGACAGGACCCGGCGATGATCCGCCACGCCCTGGGCGACGTGCCGGTCGCCTGCGCGCCGGGGCGCTGCCACACCTACCAAAATGTCGCCTACGACACGATCACCGAGATCCTCGCGACCCGCACCCACGAGGCCTACGACCAAACCGTCCAGCGGAAGCTTTTCGCGCCGCTGGGCATGACCAGCGCCACGATCGGCCAGGCCGGCCTGGTCGGCGCCGCCCACTGGGCCCGCCCCCATCGCGAGGGCCGGGTCCTGCCGATGTCCGAGGCCTACTACCGGGTGCCGGGCGCCGCCGGCGTCAACTCGACCATCGTCGATCTCGCGGTGTGGATGCAGGCCCAGATGGGTCTTCGCCCGGACGTGCTGCCGCCAGCGGTGCTGGACGCCGCCCAGCGCCCGCGCATCGGCACCGCCGCGCCCTACGGCCGCGCGCCGTTCGCCCGCGAGATCAAGCACGCCGGCTATGGCCTGGGCATGCGCAGTTTCGACTATCGCGGTCATCGCGTGGTCGGCCACAGCGGCGCCGTCTCTGGCTATCGCTCGACCATGGTGTTCGACCCGGCGACCAAGACCGGCATCGTCATGCTGTGGAACAGCGACGCGGGTCTGCCCTTCCGCTTCCAGGCCGAGTTCCTCGACCGCGCCTACGGTCTGCCCTTCACCGATTGGCTGGACCTCAAGACCGTCTCCGATCAGCGGCTGGCCCAGGCGCGCCATCTCCGGTTGCGGGAGATGGACGAAGCGGGCTAGCTGGAACGCCTCGCGGCGACCCTCGTTGGTTCGCCTCAAGCTTGCCTGGTGTTGAGCAGACGCCACGCCGCTCTCTTATCCGGAGGAGACCCCGATATGGCCCTGCGCGCGATCAGCCGCCGCGCCCGCGAGACGCTGGCGGATTTCCTGGCGAACGAGGCCGCTGGCGGCTACGTGCTGATGATCGCCGCGGGCCTGGCGTTGGTCGTGGCCAACTCGCCGCTCGCGCCGGCCTATTTCGCGGTGCTGAAGACCCATCTCGGCTTCGCGATCGGCCCGGTCCATCTGGACGAAAGCGTCCTGCATTGGATCAACGACGGCCTGATGGCCCTGTTCTTCCTGCTGGTGGGGCTGGAGATCAAGCGCGAGGTGCTGGACGGCCAGCTGTCGCGGCCCGCCGACGTGATCCTGCCCGGCGCCGCCGCGCTGGGCGGGGTGGCGCTGCCGGCGGCCATCTATCTGTTCTTCAATCTGCGCCACGCCGACAGCGTCGCCGGCTGGGCGATCCCCTCGGCCACCGACATCGCCTTCGCGCTCGGCGTCCTGGCGCTGCTGGGCTCGCGCGTCCCGACCTCCCTGAAGGTGTTCCTGACCGCCATCGCGATCATGGATGATCTGGCGGCGATCATGATCATCGCCCTGTTCTACACCGACCAGCTGCACCTGATGGCCCTGGCCGGCGCGGGCGCGGTGCTGGCGGCCCTGGTGGTTCTGAACCGCCTGAAGGTCATCAGCCTCTGGCCCTATCTGCTGCTCGGCGTCGTGCTGTGGTTCCTGGTGCTGGAGTCCGGCGTCCACGCCACCCTGGCCGGCGTCGCCCTGGCCCTGACCATCCCCCTGCGGTCCGACGAGCGCTGCCCGCTGCACCGGTTGGAGCACGCCCTGCACAAGCCGGTCGCCTTTGGCGTCACCCCGATCTTCGGCTTCGCCAACGCGGGGCTTTCGTTCGCCGGGATCGGGCTTTCCGCGCTGCTGGACCCGGTGCCGCTGGGCGTGGCTCTGGGATTGTTCCTGGGCAAGCAGCTCGGCGTCTTCGGCGTCGCCCTCGGCATGATCCGGATGGGCTGGGCGCGCCTGCCCGCCGGCGCGTCCCTGGCGCAGCTCTACGGCGTGTCCGTGCTGTGCGGGATCGGCTTCACCATGAGCCTGTTCATCGGCGGCCTGGCGTTCGCCGATCCCATGCTGATCGACGAGACCAAGATCGGCGTGCTGGTCGGCTCGCTGGCCTCGGCGCTTCTAGGCGTCGCGATCCTGCGACTGGCCAAGCCCCCGCCCCCGACGCCAGCTTGAGCCGCTCGCGGTTTGGCGCGAGGATATCCCTCGGGGGACGCCTGACTGGAGTTGAAGACCATGCGTAAGCAGGCCCAATCCATCGCTTTTTCCGCGCTGCTCCTGGCCGCGCCGACGCTCGCCGCCGCCCAAGGGGACACCGCCCAAAAGCCCAAGAGCGAGCGCTCCTGTTTCCGCGCTCAGGACATCGACGGTTTCAACGCCGTGGACAAGGAGACCGTGGACGTCTCGGTCGGCGTGCGCGACGTCTATCGCCTGACGCTGTTCGCGCCTTCGCCGGATATCGACTGGACCCAGCGGATCGGCGTCGAGTCGCGCGGTAGTTCCTGGATCTGCTCGGGCATCGACGCCACGATTATCGTACCGGGCGCGATCGGCGTTCAGCGCTATCCCGTCACCGCTATCCGCAAGCTCGCGCCCGAGGAGATCAAGGCCCGCAAGGCGCGCTGAATGTTCGGAGCCGTGGGCGCGGCCTATTGATGCCTGTCGCCCAGGGCGTTCCGAATGACGCGATTGGCCGCCTCGCAACGGCTCTCGCCGAACTCGCGCTCGATCTTGATGGTTGGCGCCAGGCGCGCTCGCAGCTCCTCCGCCATCGCCCGAGCCCGGCCGGCCGCTTGCCGGGCCTCGGCCAAGCGCGCGCGCGTCAGGGCCAGTTCCGCGATGACGCTGTCGCGATGCGCCGCCAGGCCATCTGCTTCCTGGCGCGCCTCGGCCAACTGGGCGCGAAGGCGCGGGACATGCGCGCCCAGCCATCCGGCCACGGCCGCCGCGATCAACGCCAGCACCGCGGCGGCCGTGAAGATCACGGGGCTATACAGGACGCTCAACAGGGCGGACATGTCATTCTCCAGCGGTAGGGACCAGACTGCGAAGAACCCGGACAGCCATGCCGTCCAGGTTCCTCGCGACGAACGCGGCCTCACGGCGCGAACAAGGGCGTTCGTCGACCGCCGCCCCAATCCCCACCAGGGCGGCATGTCTCAAAATGGGTGTTTCCGACTATCGAGCCGCTCTAGCGAGGCGCGGCGCGCGCGCGGAGCCTGTTTCTAGGCGCTCAGGATCGCTCGAGGGCCGCTGTCGCGCACGGTCGCCTGCGCGAAATCCAGTACGTCCCGCGTAATGGCGGAGACGTGCGCTTCGGCCACGCCCTGCTCGCGAGCCCAGATGATCAGGGCGTGTCGGAGGAAGGTGTTGCCGACTTCGGCTTGGGCGAAGGGCTTCTCACCCACGAGGGCATTATTCAGGGACATCGCGCGACTCCCGATGCGACCGAGGCCAGCGCCCCGGAGTGGTTTGAGAAAATGGACCCGACCGGCGGGTGGTCGGGCCCCAGTCTGTTCACGCGGCCGGTGGCTGCTGGCATGGGAGCCCGCCGCCGCCGGTCGACACAGGGACCATCGGCGGTGCCGGCGCTATTTGGATGTGCGGATTTTCACATCGAGAAAAATAGCGGTTTTTCTCTCGTCCGCCTGGTCGCGTTTCAGGCGCGGGAGAGATTGAAGATGGGCGTGGCCGGAAAGCCCTTCCGTTCCTGGGTGCGCCCGACATAGCCGCAACGCACGCGGTCGCCATGGAACGTCGCCAAGGCGCCGGCGAGCGCCTCGCTGACATAGGCCGAGCCCGGCGCGGCGTTGGGCTCGATGCGCGCGGCGACGACCACGTGCGCGCCAACGACCGCCGGAGCCTTGGTCAGCGGGTTGGTGCCCAGGTGCACCGGGCCGTAGTGTCCGCCGATCCGAAGACCCAGGCCGCGCGGCAAGCCGAGCGCCCCAAGGTCCAGCGCGCGATAGGCCTCCAGCAGGGCCAGCGCCGCCAGGGCCGCGTCGATCGGCTGGTCGAAGACCAGGAACAGCCCGTCCCCCCAGGTCTCGATGTGGCGCGGGCGGGCCTCCAAGCCCTCGACGACCTCGGCCATTCGGCCCATCACCCCTTCCATGAAGGCCGGGATCTGATCGTCCCGCAGGGCGCCGAAGCCCTGCACGTCGGCGAACAACATGGCCTTCATCGCCCGAGAGCCGATCTCGGCGGGCTGAGAGACGCGCGTGACGGGAACCGGCCTGTCGACCTCGATCACCACGCCTCGGCGACCGCTTCGGGTCCAGTAGGCCATGTCCGCCGAGACGCCCGCGGGCCCAGGCGCCGGGCGGCGGTCCCAGGCCGCCAGCTGCACCGCCTCGGTCGCCAGGGTCTGGGCGCGAAGCACCGCGCAGCCCATGGCGAACTGACTGGCGTAGGCGAAGACCTGCTCGTCGCCGAGATAGGGGTCCCGCGAGGCGTAGCGGATCGAGGCCGCGCGGGTCATGCAACGCTCGAAGCGCTCCACCCAGGTCTCGCCGAAGGGCGCGACGGAGACCTCGACGAAGGCGGCGCGGTTGATGGGCAGCACCACGTGCAATTCGCCGCCCGCGTCCAGCAGGGCCTCGGCGAAGACGATGTCGGCGCCGGCGGCCAGGCCGCCGTAGCCGAACCCGACCCGCGCGGCGGCGAGCGCCTCGTCGACGCGCGGGCGAAGGACCTTGTCGCACACATTCTGGATATGGCCGGTGAAATGCGCGCAGACGGGCGGACGGAACGGCGCCAGCCAGTCCGCGTCGAGGCCCAGCTCGCGGCACAACATCTCCATCTGGCGGAGCGTCGAGGCATGGGCGGCGTAGGCGCGCGGCGCGAAAGCCAGCGCCTGCTCCATGCGGCGGCGCGCGGCCTCCAGGTCGCCGACCAGGAAGAACGCCTCGGCCCGGCTGGCGGCCTCATAGTAGGCGGCCTCGCCGGTCAAGCCCCGCGACGGCGCTCGCAGCACGACCGCCGCGCGCTCGACGGCGCCGGCGCGATCGCCCGCGACCAGGGTCATGGTGGCGGCGTTGATCGCGCCATAGACGCCCCCGAAGCGATGGGACAGCGTCTCGTAGCGGAGGCGCGAGGCCTTGGCGAAGGCGATCCGCCGGGGGCCTTCGCTGGCCAGGGCGACATCCTTCAGAAGCCGCGCGCCCAAGGCGATCGTGTCGGCGTCGTCGTCGGCGGCGAGACCGAGGCGGACATATTCGGAACGCGCGAAATCCAGGGCTCCCGCCCGCGCCAGGCACAGCACCGCGGCATAGGCCGCGCCGGGCGGCGCGGCCTCGCCGTCAAGCGCGGCGTGGGCGATGTCGTAGGCCGCGAGAATCTCGCCGCGCCGGATCAGCGCGGCGATCTCCTCGCGGTCGAACGGCTTGCCCTGGGTCAGGGAACCTGGCCCGTGCCGTTCTCGACATCCGGATCGAGAGTGATCTTCTGAAGCAGGGAGTCGAGCATGAACAGGCTGTAGGTGTAGATGCCCATCCGCGCGCACTCGTAGATGATCTTGAAGCCCGTATGCGCGGGAATGGCCTTACCCTTCGGCCCGGTGGTGACCCACATGTAGCTCGAGAAGTTGACCCCGTAGTCGTCGTTGACCTTGATGGGACGAGGCTGGAACCTCCATCCCGCCGTGACCAGTTCGTCGCTCAGCCGGAAGAACAACTCGCAACGCTCGCTCAGATCCAGTTTCAGCGGCGTCGGATGCTTCGGGTCGAGGAAGTTCATGAAGTTGAAGTTGTCGCGATGATTGAGGCCAATCACGATCTCGACGACCTTGGTCGGTGTAGGTTCAGTCACTTTGCGCCTCCCGAAATGGAAGCTCCACCAGAAAGAGAGTCTCTCCAGAACGCAAGGAATCCGGGGTGCGCGTAGCCCACTTTCGCGAGATCACGCACGATCACGCCCGCCTCGTCCCGACGCCCCACGCCCATCAAGGCGCGAGCCAGCACGTCGCGGCTCGCCGATGACATGGACGTTCGCCAAGGCCAGAGAATCTCGATCGCCGACGCGGGCCGTCCGGCCGCCAGCTGCGCGAATCCATAAAGGCTGGCGGCGTTAGCGTCCTTGCGCCACGCGCTCGTCTTCATGCGCTCGGCCAGGGCCTCGGCCAGCTTTCGGGCGGTTTCCGGATGTCCGGTCTGTCGCGCCAGAACAATCGCCTGCTGTTCCAGGCGGCCTTCGAACCTGTCGCTCCAAGGCTCGGCCTTGGGGCCCGAACTTCGGCCAGCGAGAATCCTGGCCGCTTCGGCGTTCGCGGCCTTGGCGTCGTCGCTCCGTCCAGACCATAGCGCCATATCGGCCTGATCCATGAGGCTGCTGGCCAGATACTCCCGCCAGCGGGCGTTGGTCGGATCCAGGGCCGACAAGCCGCGCAGCCGCTTGAGATTCTCATCGGACCGAGCCAGCGCCGAGTCCACCCGCCCAAGATCCAGCTCCAGCCGCGCCAGCGCCACCTGAGCGGCCACGGCGCGCGCCGTCAGGCGCTTGTCCGCGGCGTTCTGGGCGAGCGCTTCCTCGAGAAGGCGGACGGACGCCGCGCGCTCGGCGTAGGCCTCTCGGGGACGCGCCATGCGCAGCAGGCTGTCCGCCGCCCAGGCCCGCGAGTTGGCCAGGCCCTCGCTCAGCTTCTGATCATTCGGCGTTCGCGCCAGTTCGGCCTGGAACACCGACGAGGCCTCGCGGAAGGCGGCCAGGGCCTCTTCCCCCCGCGCCTGCTCGAAGAACAGGGTGCCCAGGTTGTTCTTGGCGTAGGCGACCTCGATCCGCCAATCGGGCCGGTTGGGATCCAACGCCACCAGCCCGCGGGCCAGTTCGGCGTAGCGCTTGAAGCGGCGTTCGGCCCCCGCCACATCGTCGCGTCGCCACTGGACGTAGCCCAGCCAGAAGACGTTCTGCGCCTCGTCGAAGACGTGGTCGCCGTTGCGCGGATTGCGTTCGACCAGGGTGTGGGTGGTCGCGGCCGCCTGAGAGAAGGCATGCTCGGCGCCGGCCAGATCGCCCCGCTGCTCGCGGATGGTGCCCAGCAGGGTCTGGGCCTTGGCGCGCTGGCCCAGGGCCTTGTCGTCCAACCTGTCCGTCTGAGCCTTGGCGTAATAGGCCAGCACCTTGGCGCTGACGCTGTCCAGCACGTCCAGCCGGCCCACCGGCTCAAGCTGTTGACGCAGATCGCCCAGCATGAAGGCCACCAGAGCCTCCGTCTCGTCGCGCTGCTGCCTGGCGATTTGGCGGGACTTCAAGGTCACCACGGTCATGGCGCCCATGCCGATCGCCAGGGCCACCGCCGCCGTCGTGAACGCCGCCATGACCTGTAGACGTCGTCGGGCGTCGCGCTGGACCAGCTGATCGAGGCCCACGCCCAGCAAGCGCGCGGCGATCTTCAAGCGCGCCAGGCGTCGGCCATCGCCATGCGGCCGCAGGTCCACCGCCAACGGCTCCGCGCCCGGCGGCAGCGCCGCGCGCAGCGACGAGGGCAGTATCGCGGCCAGATCGGTATTCGCCCCGACCTCCGGCGTGATCACGCAGACGATCCTCTCGGGCGCGGCGCCCTTGAGGAAATAGTCGACCTCCTGGTCCACCCAGCGCGAGGCCGCCGACGCCTCGGAGCACAACACGATCAGCGCGTCCGAGCGCTCGAGCGCCGTCCTGATGGCCTCATTGAGATCGAGGGATGCGCTCAGCTCGTCGCGGTCGCGAAAGATGGGGCGCAGCGTGGCCTTGGACAGGTCATTTCCGCCCTTGGCGAGCAAGCGCGGAGGGCGATAGGTCTCTAGCGCGCGGTGCAGCCATTCAGCGGCTTTGCGATCGCGGTGACTATAACTGATAAACGCCTTGTACCGCTGTCGGCTATCCATCCATCGCCCCCGATCGACAGCAGGAGCGTCCTTTGATGAAAACGATTTCTCCATCGCTCGCCCCCGCGCCGTCCCATACGCCGAAAGAAGCCTGGCCTAAAGACTATCGCGCAAATCGTGTATTTCGACACATGGTTCAGCCTGAGATTGAAGCCCTGGCCCCCTCGGTCGAACATCTGAACTACGGCAAGGGCGAGATGATCCTGCACCGTCACGACCAGGAGGGCGGCATATACCTGCTGCTGGAGGGCGTCCTTCTGGCCAACCTGTACGCGAAGTCCGGCCGCGAGGTCGGCTACCGACGCATCACCGCCGGGAGCTACTTCGGCGAGATCTCGGCGATCGATGGCCTGCCCCGCTCGGTCAACATCGTGGCGCTGGAGGACTCCCGCATCGCCCGTATTCCCCAGTCGCTGGTGCGTCGGCTGTTCGAGGAATCGCCGCGCTTCATGAAGGCGCTGCTGGAGGACATGGCGGGGCTGGCGCGGTCGCTGACGGACCGGCTCTTCGAGCTGACCGCCGTCTCGGTGGCTTGCCGCGTCGATATCGAGCTGCTGCGGATGGCCAGCGCCGCCAGCCTCGACGGACGCCAGGCGGTGATCAGCCCTTGCCCCACGCACGCGGAACTCGCCGCGCTGCTGGGCAGCCAGCGCGAGCCGGTGACCCGCGAGCTCAACCGCCTAGCGGGCCTGGGCATTGTCCGTCAGACCGGCCGGACCCTGCACGTTCTGGACCTGCTCGCCCTGACCGGAGAGGTCGAACGCATCGGCGGCGAGGTCTGAGGCAGGCGTGTCGACCGTCCCGTAGCGTCCGCCCGCGCTCTCGAGTGCGTCGGATAGCCCCGCCGCCCTAGTCGCGCGAGCCCTGCCCTCGCGCGGGAGGAGCGATACCTTCGAGGCCAAGCCAGCGCGCGTCGTGGCGCGCTGGCTCCAGAAGCGAGGGCCTTGGTCCTTACTTGATCGCGGCGAAATCGGCCGTCAGGCGCTTCTTGGCCATGCTCGGCGCGGTGGCGATGGCGGCCTCCGCCGCGGCGGCGTTCGGCTTGCCGTCACCGACCTTGGCCACGAAGGCCATGCCCATCGCCCAGTGCGGCATGCACTTGAAGCCATAGATGCCGGGCTTGGCGACCTGCACGACGACTTCCTTGCCGATCAAGCCTTTGACGGGCGCGACGCCGGCCGGCCACATGCCGGGGATCGTCTCGACATTATGGCCGATGTCGGTCGGGATGAAGCGGATGGTGTCGCCCACCTTCAGCTTCGCGGTCGCCGGTTCGAACACCATCATGCCCTGCGAGCCCTGGTTCAGCATCTTGACCCGCAGTTCGGCCGCGCCAGCGGTCCCGGCGATCGCCACCGCGCCGATCATGGCTCCGGCGACGAGAACGGACTTCAACATCTTCACTCACCTTTGTCTGGGCGCGGGCGAGCCGCCCGCTCGCCGCCCCGGATAGACCTGGCGGGAGCGGGAAACCTTGCTCCAGAACAAGGCGACGCGAATTCGCGTCAGCCTACTTGGCGGCGACGCCCCCCTCGTCCGACCGGGCGCCCGCGTATTCACCCCGCGCGACAGGGCGTGATGAACCTGACATCCCCCAAGGCGTCGGCGAGCGCTCTCGACCGGGAGCAACAGGCAAGAACAATAAATACCTAAGATTGATATCCACGCGCGTGAATATCATTAGCAACTGGAAATACTAACCCCTTACAGACATGGGTTTCGCGCCACATACCGCGCGAAACCTCAGTTAGGCGCGCGATTTGTCGCACCCAATACTTCGCCATTTCGAACAACCGTTCATAGATAAGTTACCGCGACGACCTCATTGCCGGCTTTCAAAGAAATTTTTCTAGTACTGAAATCGGGGATTAGAAATGAAGTATCTGTTGGTGTCCGCGGCGATCGCGCCGTTCCTGCTGATCACGCCGGCGGCCGCTCAGACCACCCCGGCGGCGAAGCCCGCCGAAAAGGTCGTTCAGGGCGCCGGCGCGAAGGCGAACGCCGAAGCGGCGTTCTCGACCGGCGTCGCCAAGGGCCGCGACCGGCTCGACAGCGCGACGTCCACGAGCGCCCTGCGCGCCTCCGAGATCGAGACGCTGGGCGCGCGCTCCTTGGGCGAGGTGCTGCGCAACATCCCCGGCATCCGCGCCGAGTACGCGATCGGCGAAGGCAACGCCAACTACTCGATCCGCGGCCTGCCGCTCTCCGGCACCGGCTCGAAGTACGTGCAGCTTCAGGAAGACGGCATGCCGGTCCTGGAGTTCGGCGACATGTACCAGTTTGGAACCGACATGTTCATGCGGGCCGACCTTAACCTCGCCGCGGTCGAGACGATCCGCGGCGGGTCGGCCTCCACGTTCGCCTCCAATTCGCCGGGCGGCGTGATCAACCTGATCTCGAAGACGGGCGACACGGAAGGCGGCTCCGTCGCGGCGACCTACGGCCTCGACTACGGCGAGAAGCGCGTCGACGGCGAGTACGGCTACAAGATCAGCGACACTCTGCGCATGCACGTGGGCGCCTTCTACCGCCAGGGCGAAGGCCCGCGCGACATCGGCTACACGGGCTACAAGGGCGGGCAGATCAAGGCCAACGTCACCAAGACGTTCGAGAACGGCTACGTTCGCGTGTCCGCCAAGTACCTGAACGACCGCACGCCCGGCTACCTGTTCGTGCCGCTCATGGTCTCCGGCTCGAACGCCGATCCGAAGTTCACGGGTCCGGCCAACTTCAACCCGAAGACCGACTCGCTGTTGTCGATCCACAACAGCAACGTCCTGACTCTGGACCGCAACAACAACATCGCGAACGACGACGTGCGCGACGGTCTGCACGCCGTGGTCAAGTCGGTCGGCCTCGACGCCCAGTTCGACGTGGGCGGCTGGACCATCAGCGAGAAGTTCCGAGCCTCCGACATCTCGGGCGGCAACCTGACCATCCGGCCGATCGCCGTGAACCGGGCGGCCACGCTCGCGACCACTTACGGCGGCCCCGGCGGGACGCTCAGCTATGCCACCGGCCCCCTGGCGGGCCAGGCGATCGCCAGCCCGGCGACCCTGAACGGAAATGGCCTGCTGACGTCCTCGCTGCAGCTGGACTCCAAGATCAAGAGCCTCGACAACATCGCCAACGACATCCGCGCCAGCCGTGTCTGGCGGGTCGGGCTCGGCGACCTGACCACCACGGCCGGCTTCTACAAGTCGTCCCAGGATTACGCGACGTACCTGTCGTTCCTCAACGTCCTGGCCAGCGTCGCCGGCGACGGCCAATCCACGCTGATCAACGTGGCGACGGCCGCGGGCGTCCCCTTCACGCAGGACGGCTACCTCAACGGTCTGGGCGGCTTTGGCCACCGCGTCTACGACATGAACTACGACGTCAGCGCGCCCTATGCATCGGTCAACTACCGCGTCGGCAAGATCGCGGTGGGCGGCAGCCTCCGCTACGACATGGGCAAGGTGAACGGCACGCTCTACGGGTCGGAGTTGGGCGGCGGTCGCGTCGGCGTGACCTCGTTCGACATCAACCGCAATGGCGTGATCTCGACGGCCGAAACCAAGGTGGCCATCCTGCCGCTGGGCCAGCCGGGCAATGTCGACTACGACTATCACTATCTGAGCTATTCGGCGGGCGTGAACTACCGCATCGCGGAGCCCCTGGCCGTCTTCGCCCGCTATAGCCGCGGCGGTCGCGCTTCGGCGGACAAGATCCTCTTCACCCCGGCCGTCAACTACGACACCGGCAAGCTGGTCAATTCCGATAGCGCCTACGACACCGTCAAGCAGGCCGAACTCGGACTGAAGTACCGGGCGGGCGGCGTGACGGTCAACGTCACGGGCTTCTCCGCCAAGACCGGCGAACGCAACTCCCAGGTCGCCAGCGGCGCCGATGGCTCCGCCCAGATCCTGAACATCGTGCGAAGCTACAACGCCAAGGGCGTCGAACTCGAGGCCGCCGTCCGCCGTGGGCCGTTCAGCGTCACCGCTGGCGCCACCTACACCGACGCCAAGATCTCCAGCGACGCCACAAACGCGGCCCTTGTCGGCAACAAGCCGCGCCACCAGGCGGACTTCATCTATTCGGTGACGCCGCAGGTCGAGCTGAAGAACGTGACCTTTGGCGCGAACGTGATCGGCACCACCAGCAGCTACGCGCAGGACACCAACCAGCTGAAGCTGCCGGGCTACAAGCTGGTCAACGCCTTCGTGCAGGTTCGTCCGACCGAACGGGTGCAGTTGATGCTGACCGTCAACAACCTGTTCAACAAGCTCGCCCTGTCGGATGTCGAGCAGGCCGCGATCCCCGCCACCGGCGTCGTGCTTGGCCGCGCCTACGCCGGTCGCACCGCCTCGGCGACGCTGCGGTACACGTTCTGATCCGATCTTGCCGGGACACCACCGTGTCCCGGCCCCGAAACGACAACGCCCCGTCGGTCGAGAGACCGGCGGGGCGTTTTCATTCGTCTCGCGCCGCCCCCGCTTCCAGACGCATCGGCGATCTTCAAGGTCTGGCCCGACCGGCCGCTTGCCGCCTCGCCGATCACCCTCCGTTTACCGCGTACGGGAACCTTGACCCAATCGTCGAGGACGTTGGACTCTCGCGCTCACACGAGACCCGCTAGGCCACCGTCTTGAACGGCGCGACCGGGGCCTCGGGCGGCGGCGCGGGGCAGTTCTTGGCCAGGAACTCGCCGTGGCTGGGCAGGCCCGCGACCTGGGCCGCCAACATCGGCGCCGACTGGTCCAGGGTCTGGCTGATCACCTCGTACGGGATGGTGTCGACCAGCTGCTGGTAGCGCCGCGGCCGCACGCCCATGCCCTCCATCACCGACTGCCAGGAGGGATCGCGGAACATGTCGTCCGCGCCCTCGCGCAGCACGCCGGCGCCCTCGAACAGGGCCACGCGCGCCTTCAGGCTCTCGGGGATCGGCGCCGCGCGAACCGCGCGCCAGAACGGCGTGTCGTCGCGCTGGGTCTTGCAGTAGTGCAGGACGATGAAGTCGCGGATCTCCTCGTAGTCCGCGACCATTCGGCGATTGTACTCCGCCCGAAGCGCCGGATCGAAGTCGCGGTCGGGGAAGAAGCGCAGCAGGAAGTCGACGCCGCGATAGATCAGGTGCAGGGCCGTCGATTCCAGCGGCTCGATGAAGCCGCCCGACAGGCCCACCGCCACGACGTTCTTCTCCCACAGCCGCTGGCGCACGCCCGTCTTGAACGGGATGAACATCGGCTCCATCAGCGGCCGGCCTTCGAGCTGGCTCAGCAGGGTGGCGCGGGCCTCGTCGTCGCTGACGAACCGCGAGCAGAAGACATAGCCGTTGCCCGCCCGGTGCTGCAGCGGGATGCGCCAGCGCCAGCCGCCGGCCTCGGCCTTGGACAGGGTGTAGGGATGCGGCGCGCCGACGTTTTCGGTCTGCACCACCACCGCGCGGTCGCACAGCAGCATGTCGGACCAGTCGTCGAACGGCGTCTCCAACGTCTTGCCGATCAGCAGGGATCGGAAGCCCGTACAGTCGACGAAGAGGTCGCCCTCGATCTCGCGACCATCCTTCATCCGCACCTTGGCGACCGAGCCGTCGGCGTGGGTGATCACGTCGGAGACGATGCCTTCGGTCCGCTTGACGCCGCGCGCCTCGGCGAAGTCGCGCAGGAAGCGGGCGACCAGCCGCGCGTCGACGTGCAGGGCGTAGCTGGCCCCGGCGATCAGCGTCCCTCGCGCCTTGAAAGGCAACATGAACTTGCCCTGCCCGGCCATGACCGACCCCGGCGCGAAGTCCTGGAGCTTCGAAGGATGGCCGGCCGCCTTGGCCCGCAGCCAGCATTGGTAGAACTCATGCGGACCGATCGCCCCGCCGATCGCGCCGAACGGATGGTGATAGCGCTCGCCCACGGCCTTCCAGTCCTCGAAGCGGATGCCGAGCTTGAAGCTGGCCTGGGTCGCCTGGATGAACGCCTGCTCGTCGATCCCGAGGCTGGCCAGTAGCTGAAGGAACGGCGGGATCGTCGATTCCCCGACGCCGATCGTGCCGATCTCCTCGGACTCGACCAGCTCGATTTCGCACCCGCCGCGCTGAAAGTAGTGGCTGAGCATGGCCGCGGTGATCCAGCCGGCCGAGCCGCCGCCGACGATGACGATCTTGCGGATGGCGTTGGGATGGGTGTGGGTCATCGCTACGAGTCCTAATGCGCGCCCAAGCGCTCGGGCGCGTTCACGGGGGAAGCGGGGGCGGGACGGCAATACTGGTCCAGGAAGGCGGCGTGCGGCGGCGCGGAGGCCACGACCTCGGCGATCGCCTTGCGCATTTCGGCGAGCGGCGCGCTCAGCGCCTGGGCGTCGATGCCGTCGAGCGCCGGATCGACCGTCTCGGGCAAGAGCTCGAAGCCGGCGTAGATCGCCATCCAGCTGGCGGGTTGGAACATCTCCCAGCGATAGCGGACGAAGTGACCGCGCTGGCGGAAGAGCTCGACCTTGCGGCGCAGGCTGTCGGGCAGCGTCACGGCGTTGCAGTCACGCCAGAAAGCGGTGTCGCCTGCCTTGGACCGCTGGTTGGCCCAGTAATGCAGGATGATGAAGTCGCGCACGCGCTCCATCTCGCGACGGGACCAGTCATTGAATTCGTCGACCAGCTCGGGCGCGAAATCCTTGTCGGGGAACAGCGCCTTGATCTTCTCGATGCCCGTCTCGATCAGCGCGATCGAGGTGCTTTCCAACGGTTCGAGGAAGCCGGACGACAGGCCCAGAGCGATGACGTTTCGGTTCCAGGCCTGCTTGCGGCGGCCGGGATTGAAGCGGATCAGGCGCGGCTCGTGCAGCAGCCGGTCGGGCACGGAAGCCTTCAGCTCGGCCAGCGCGGCCTCGTCGCTGATATGCCGCGAGGAGAAGACATAGCCGTTGCCATAGCGGTGTTGCAGCGGGATCCGCCAGCGCCAGCCGGCCGTCTGGGCCTTGACCTCGGTATAGGGGGCGGGATCGCCGACGCCCTCGCTCTGGACGGCGAAGGCGCGGTCGCAAAGCAGCAGGTCGCTCCAGGACTCGTAGCCGGTCTCCAACGCCTCCTCGATCAGCAACCCTCGGAAGCCAGAACAGTCGATGAAGAGATCGCCCTCGACGGTGGCGCCGGTGTCGAGATCCAGGGAGGCGACGAAGCCGTCCTCCGGACGCAGGTTCACCTTGGTGATCCGGGCGTCGATGCGGCGGACGCCGTTGTCCTCGGCCACACGGCGCATCAGCTGGGCGAACAGGCCCGCGTCCAGGTGCAGCGCCCAGTCGAAGATCGACAGGCTGTTGGCCGGATTGCGCGGCGGGGCCATGAACTTGCCCGCGGCCGCCAGCGAGGCGCCGAGCGAGTAGTCCTGGATGTTCGTCGGCTCGCCGCCCTGGGCCAGCTTGCGCCAATAGTGGTGGAACGGGACGCCCCGCAGGTCCTGGCCGAACAGGCCGAAGGGGTGAATGAAGGCGTGGCCCTCGCGCAGCCAGCCGTCGAAGCGAATGCCCAGCTTGCAGGTCGCCTGGGTCGCGCGCATGACCTCGATGTCGGAGAGGCCCAGCTGCTGATAGAAGCCGCGGATCGTGGGGATGGTCGCCTCGCCCACGCCGATCGTGCCGATCTCGGAGCTTTCGACGAGGGTGATCTCGAGCGGTCCGCCCTGGAAATGCCGACGCAGCGCCGCGGCCGCCATCCAGCCCGCGGTCCCGCCGCCGACGATCACGAGCTTGCGGACTCTGTTGTCCCGCATAGGACCTTCCCCAATGACTGTTCAGGATCCGGATCTGGCGCCCGGTGGTCAAGGCTAGCGGCTCGCCGCGTCGCCCGACAGGTCTCGCCTCGCGAAAAAAGCGGCCGCCGCAAGGGGGAACGCGGCGGCCGGCAGGAGGTGAGAGGAAACGCTTACCAGCGCGCGCGGACACCCAGCGTGTAGCGGGGCTCGAACTCGTTCTGGCGGATGTACTGGGTCTTACCCTTGGCGAAGCGAGCGTAGTAATCCTCGATCTCGCCGGTGACGTTCGACCCGTTGAAGTACAGGGTGACGTTGTCGCGCAGGTTATAGCTGACGTTCACGTCCACATAACCGGTGCTGTCCTGGTAGATCGGGATGTTGTTGCTCATCACCTCGGCCAGACGATCGGTGCGATAGTTGTAGGCGACGCGCGCCTGCAGCTTGTCGTCCTGGTACCAGCCGATCAGGTTGAACTGGTGCTTGGAGTTGTCCTGGAAGGGCAGCTTCTCGCCGTCCAGACCGGTGCGCGACTCCTTGCTCGGCGAATAGGTGTAGTTGGTGTCCACGCCGAAGTTCGAGAAGATGCCGGCGTCGGGCAGGAAGTCGCTGACCGCCAGCTTGGCGCCCAGTTCCAGACCCTTGACCTCGCCGCCGTCGCCCTGGATCGGCAGGGTGACATTGACCGTGCGGCGGATCACGCCGTCCTGGTCGGGGAAGCGGCCCGTGGTCACGCCGCTGGTCACGAAGCTGTCGATCTTCAGCTTGAAGGCCGAGATGTTCAGCATCGAGGCGCGGCCGAAATAGTACTCGATGGCGCCGTCGAAGTTCGTCGACCGCCAGGGATCCAGCATCGGGTTGCCGGAGGCCTCGGCGCTGGTGACGCATCGAACGTTCGGCAGAGCCGCGCCGCAGTCGGCGGTGTTGATCTTCAGACCGCCGCCATAGTTGCCCAGGTCGAGAGGCTGCATGGTCTTGCTGTAGGCGAAGCGGAACTTCAGGTGTTCGTTGAAGTCGTAGGAGACGTTCAGCGACGGCAGCCAGTCGGTGTACTTGCGCTCGGTGACCTGGTCGCCCGCGTCGGCGTTGGTGTCGCCGTAGTTGCGGGTGTCGCCGGTCAGGTTCTGCTTCACGCGCAGCTCGGTCTCGATGACGCGCAGGCCGAAGATGCCCGACAGGCCGCCCAGCTCGAAGCTCGTCGAACCATAGGCGCTCTGCTCGTTGAGAGACACGTCATAGGTCTGGCCCGGCACCTGGACGCGAATGGCTCCGCCGAACACCTTCTTGTGGAAGGCTTCCGCGTCGTCGAAGTCACGCGGGTCGATGGCCCAGAAGCCGGGAATGCCGCTGGTGACGCCGCCCAGGTCGTCGACCCAGACCACGTTGTTGTAGGTGTCCAGGCGCGTCGGCTGGTTGACCGTGTAGCCTTGGAACACCGGCAGGCCGGTGACCGGATCCGGCACGAACTCGCCAGCCTGGCACTGGTTCTGGTTCATGACGACGTCGATGGCCTTCCACTGGGCCTCGCAGCCGCCGGCCGGAACCGGCGCGCCGTTGGCCTGCACCGCGCCCGGCGTGCCGCCATAGAAGCCCGAGAACAGGTGGAACTGCTCGACCTCGACCGTGCGCTTGCTCTGGCGGACGCCGCCGTCGACCTTGGTGATGAAGCCCAGGAGCTTGTCGTCGAACTTGTAGTGACCGTCGGCCCGGAACACGTTCATGTCCGAGTTGACCTCGTTGTTGCCTTCCGACGAGAAGGCGCCGATGGCGTAGCTGTCCTTGTTGGCCATGTAGTCCTTGAGGGACTTGCCCGCGCCCAGGCCGCCGACCAGCGGACGGTCGAAGCCCGACCACACCGGATGGTCGCCGCTGATGTCGTAGTGCAGTTGCGGGTTGGCGCCGTAGCCCAGCGGGTTCGGATCCAGATAGCAGCCGCCGGCGCTGCCGGTGACGCTGTTCGTGCGGCGCGAGGCGGAGAACTTGTCGCAGATGGCCTTGGGATAGAAGGTGCCGCGCGTGCGGTCCGCCGGGTCGCGGAACAGATTGAAGCGGCCGTCGCCATAGCGCCAGTTCGAAAGGTCGCCCTGGGCCTGACCGTTCATGCTGAGACGGTTGCCATCGGCGCGGATGGCGCGGGCCTCGAAGGTGAACGGACCGCCGTTGTCGTAGTCCAGGCCGAGGTTGTAGTTCTTGGTCTTGGACTTGGTGGTGCGGTTGACGCTGAAGGAGTTCACCCACCAGGCGTTGATGTCGTACTCGTCGACGGCCAGCCAGTTGCCGATGCCGACCGGGGTCGAGGCCGTCGGCTGGTTCCAGGTCCCGAAGGCGCCGCCATCCCAGCGGTTGGAGATGTTGATGCCGACGGCGCGATTGTGCTCGGTGAGCTTGGCGTAGAAGCCCTCGGCGATCAGGGTGAAGCCCTCGCCCAGATCAGCCTCGAACGCGGCGTTGACACCCAGACGATCGCGCTCGACCACGCGGTTGAAGCTCTCGTAGCCGTGCGGCGAGATATAGCTGTTCGCGAAGCCGCCGCCCCAGTCGTTGTTGCCCGATAGGCCGACGGTGCCCGAGTAGTTGTTGCCCAGGTTAGACTTGCTCTTGGCCGCGCCGACCATCAGGCCGACCCGGTCGTTGCGCCAGTTGACGACGCCGTTGACCAGATAGTCGTCCTTCTTGGTGCGGTCGCCGCGTTGGGCCTCGGCCGCGCCAGTGAAGGTCAGGCCTTCCTTGAACTGGAAGGGCCGGCGCGTGCGCAGGTCGATCGTGCCCGAGATGCCCGACAGCGCGTTGCGCGGGTCGGTCGACTTGTAGACCAGCACCTGGTTCATCAGCTGCGAGGGCACGTCCAGCAGATCCGGCTGGGCCGAGCCCATGTTGCCGGCGCTGAGATACTGTTCGCCATTCAGCAGGGTGATGACCTGGCGCAGACCGCGGATATTGACGGTCTTGCCCTCGCCGGCGTCGCGCTGGATCTGGATGCCCGAAATGCGCTGCAGCGAGTCGGCGATGGTGACGTCCGGCAGCTTGCCGATGTCTTCCGACGAAATGGCGTCGACGATGGCGGCCTCGCGGCGCTTGACGTCGACCGACTTCATCTGAGAGCCGCGGACGCCGGTGACGACGATCTCCTCGACTTCCGTGTTGGCGGCGCTTTCCTGCGCGAAGGCGCTCGTGGCCAGCGCCAGCTGCGATGCGCCAGCGACAAGCGCCAGCGTCAGACCGCGCGCGAGCACGGCTTTCCTTGCTTCCTGAGACAATTCCTCGCTCCCCAATAGTCGTTCTTATTGGCCGCCCGCCCGGTCCCGCGCCGGCGCTCCACGCGTCGGTCGGCGAGGCGCGTCGGGGGCTTTCGCGGGCTTGCCCAACCGCCTGACCGGCGCTTGTCCAAACCCCTGGCGCCCCTAGCGCCCGGACATCCGATTCCGGTCTTTCGCCTTCACCGAACGTTGGCACATTTCAGAAATGTCCCGGACAAGTCAACAAGAATGTCAACGTTGTCATTCCAGTCGGACAAGGCGTTATGCGCCGCAACCTCGGCCTCGCCGGGAAGGTACCGGTCACATGCCATGGGAACATTCTGGTCGCGAATATCCCTTACAGGGCTTGAAAAATGAGGGTTCTACCTTCCCACCCCCGGTCGCGCCCCCTCCCGCGCGCCGACGAGACCCAGCCACCAAGGCCGCGCGGCGGCGGCACGGAAAGTCGCGCGACGGCGGGCGCGAGGGTGTCGATAATGTCCCAATATTGTCCGCTAAAATGACCTGAAAATGTCCCAAGGCATGACAGGCGGGACATCATCGGCTAGAGCAATCGGCGTTCGTCGTCCGGCTGGCCGCCTTTCAATGGGGGGAACCCCGGCTTAGCTTGACGCCCGAACGGACGCGGGGGCCCATGACGACGATCAATGACGTGGCTGAACGGGCGGGCGTTTCGCCCAAGACCGTTTCTCGCGTTCTCAACGATCATGAGAGCGTCAGCACCAAGACGCGCGATCGCGTCCAGGCGGCCATGCGCGACCTTGGCTACCAGCCCAGCGCCGCGGCCCGCGGCCTCCGCGCGCAGGGGTCGGGCTCGGTCGGCGTGCTGATGGGCGACCCGTCCGGCGGCTACCACACCCGCGTCCACCACGCCCTGCTTCTGGCCTGCGTCGAGACCGGCCGCCACCTGACGGTCGATCTGTCGGAGGGGCCCGTCCCCGGCTGGCGGGATCGCGTCCGCGCCTTCGTCCGCGACGGCGGCCTGCGCGAGATGATCCTGCTGCCGCCCGAATGCGACTTCGGGCCGATGAAGGATCTGATGCGCGAGCTGGACGTGCGCTGCGTCCTGATCTCGCCGACCACGCCCGATCCGCGCTTTCCCGCCATCGCGATGGACGACCGCGCCGCCGCGCGGGAGGTGGTCGAGCACCTCTTCTCGCTGGGCCACACGCGGATCGGCCACATCGCCGGCCATCCCGACCACGCGGCCAGCACGCATCGGCGCAACGGCTTCTACGAGGCCTACGCCGCGCGCGGGCTGCCGCGTCCCGGGCCCGAGCTGGTCGTCGAAGGCCAGTTCACCTTCAAGACGGGCCTCGACGCGGCCAAGACCCTGCTCGACATCGCCGATCCGCCGACCGCCATTTTCGCCGCCAACGACGAGATGGCCGCGGCCACCTGCATGGAGGCGCAACGCAGGGGCTTGCGCATCCCCGACGACCTCTCGGTGGTGGGCTTCGACGACCAGCCGATCGCCAGCGTGATCTGGCCCAGCCTGACCACCATTCGCCAACCCTTCGAACAGATGGCGCTTCGCGCGCTGCAGACCTTCGCGGCGTGGAACGCCAACGAGGGCGCGGGCAAGACCAACGCGCCCTTCCTGGCGCGGCACTCCCTCGTGGCGCGCGAGTCCACCGGCCCCGTGTCGACCAGCTCACCGCCCCGCCGGAAACCCTGACATCACCCCGCGACCAAAAGGCCGCGCGGCCAACGAGACGAACAAGACAAAAGAAGACGGAGGACACATGACCCGGACGACATGGCGCGGCCTGACGCTAGCCCTGCTGATCGGCGCCTCGGCGCCGGCCCTGACCGCCACCGCCGCCCTCGCCCAGGCGGCCTCGCCTTCGGCCCGTCCCTGGCTGGACGCCAAGCTGGACGCCGACAAGCGCGCCGACCTCGCCTTGGCCGCTATGACCAACGACGAGAAGTTCACGGTGATCTTCGGCTACTTCGGCGCCGACATGAAGCCGAAGTACACGCGCCATCCCGACTCGCTGGACGCCTCGGCCGGCTACGTGGCGGGCGTGCCGCGCCTGGGCATTCCGGGCCAGTGGCAGACCGACGCCGGCGTCGGCGTCGCCACCCAGGGCGCCCGCCAGGACCTGCGCGCGCGCACCGCCCTCCCCGCCGGCATCGCCACCGCCGCCACCTGGAACCCCGAGCTGGCCGAGAAGGGCGGCGCCATGATCGGCAAGGAAGCCCGCGACTCCGGCTTCAACGTCCAACTGGCCGGCGGCGTGAACCTGGTGCGCGAGCCGCGCAACGGCCGGAACTTCGAGTATGGCGGCGAAGACCCCTGGCTGGCCGGCGTGATGGTCGCGGCCCAGATCCGCGGCATCCAGTCGAACAACATCATCTCGACCATCAAGCACTACGCCCTGAACGCCCAGGAGACGGGCCGCTTCGTGCTCAGCGCCAACATCGGCGAGGCGGCGGCCCGCACGTCGGATCTGCTGGCCTTTCAGTTCGCCATCGAGCAGTCGGACCCGCACTCGGTCATGTGCGCCTACAACCGCTACAACGGGACCTATGCCTGCGAGAACGACTGGCTGCTGAACACCGTCCTGAAGAAGGACTGGGGCTACAAGGGCTATGTTATGTCCGACTGGGGCGCGGCCCACACGTCGGCCAAGGCGGCGAACGCCGGCCTCGACCAGGAGTCGGCGGGCGACGCCTTCGACAAGCAGCCCTTCTTCGCCGCTCCGCTGAAGGCGGACCTGGCCGCCGGCCGCGTCAGCCAGGCGCGGATCGACGACATGGCCCGTCGCGTGCTGCGCGCCCTGTTCGCCAGCGGCGCGGTCGATCACCCGGTCCCCACGCCGACCTCGCACGATCTGCCGGCCGCCACCCTGGCCGCGCACGCCAAGGTCACCCAGGCCGACGCCGAGGAAGGCATCGTCCTGCTGAAGAACGACGGCGGCCTGCTGCCCCTGGCCAAGACCGCCAAGACCATCGCCGTGATCGGCGCCCACGCCGACGTCGGCGTGCTGTCGGGCGGCGGCTCGTCCCAGGTCTATCCGGCCGGTGGCCGCGCGGTGAAGGGCCTCGAGCCCGCCACCTGGCCGGGCCCGGTGATCTACTATCCGTCGTCGCCGCTGAAGGCGCTCCAGGCGCGCTACCCCAACGCCAAGCTCGTCTATGACGACGGGACCGATCCGGCCCGCGCCGCCAAGCTGGCCGCCCAGAGCGAGCTGGCCCTGGTGTTCGCCGACCAGTGGACCACCGAGTCCGTCGACGCCGAAACGCTGAACCTGCCCAAGAACCAGGACGCCACGATCGACGCGGTGGCCTCGGCCAACAAGAAGACCGTGGTCGTGCTGATCACCGGCGGTCCCGTGGTCATGCCGTGGCTCGACAAGGTCGGCGCCGTGGTCGAAGCCTGGTTCCCGGGCACGGCCGGCGGCGAGGCCATCGCCCGCGTGCTGACCGGCGAGGTCGACGCCTCGGGCCGCCTGCCCGTCACCTTCCCCAAGAGCGTGGCCGACCTGCCCCGCCCGAAGCTGGATGGCGATCCCAACAGGCCCGACGACCTGTTCGACGTGAACTACGACATCGAGGGCGCCGCGGTCGGCTACAAGTGGTACGACCTCAAGAAGATCGAGCCGCTGTTCCCGTTCGGGCACGGCCTGTCCTACACGCGGTTCGCCTATTCGAACCTGGCCGCCACCGCGGCCCGCGACAAGGTGACGGTCAGCTTCGACGTCAAGAACGTCGGCGCCCGCGCCGGCAAGGACGTGCCGCAAGTCTATGTCTCGCCCAAGGCCGGAGGCTGGGAAGCGCCCAAGCGTCTGGCCGGCTTCAAGAAGGTCTCGCTGGCGCCGGGCGCGACCCAGCGCGTGACCCTGACGGTGGATCCCCGCCTCCTGGCCACCTGGGACGAGACGGCGCGCGGCTGGTCGATCGCGGCGGGCCAATACGACATCGCGCTGGGCGCTTCGTCAAAGGCCCTGGTCGCCACCACGCCCGTCACGCTGACCAGCGCCAAGCTGCCGGTGTCCCCGAAAACACGCTGAGGACTCCGAGATCCAGGGCGCGCCAAGCCGTCCCGACCAGGTGGCTTGGCGCGCCGCTGGAGCGCGTGGTCGGCGCGGACCTCGCCCTGCCCGGCGACTTCGGCGAGACCCCGGCTTGGTCAGCGGCTCGCGGAGCGAATTCCCGCGTAACCCGCCTCGGACAACCGGTGCGCGCCCCCCCTCACTGGAGCGGCGAGGGACGTGGCGTGAACACGGTCGCGAGCGCCGCCGCGCCACCGGCCTGGATACCCAGGGAAATCCCGACCAGGGTTATGATATCGCCAAACGAGCCCCACGCGGGATCGCTGGCCCAAGTCGCTTGCACGGCGAGCAGGCTGGCAACGATCCATATGACCGCCACCGTCATGACGTCGAACAGGCATCGATAGTGTCGCGGCGGCGCCCAGCCGATCTCTGCCGGGGCCTTCGGCGCGAGCGGCGGCACGAGGGCCCGGCTCATCGCGATCGGCTTCTGGGCTTCGAGCATGGCGTTCTGCAGAGCGTCCAGGGCCGCCTGTACGACCGCGTTGTCCTTTTCAGGATCCGTGAGCACCGACGCGGCCTTGGCGCGGGCGTCGGCCAGAGGCTGACCCGCGAGCTTGGAGGCCTGGATCTCTTCCTCGCGATCGAGCCACCATTCGATCAGCTTGAGCCGACGGGCCGCGTTCCGCAGGGGCGTCTCCCAATCGACAAGGCGGTCCGCGTCGATATCGTGAATCAAGCTCCCGAGATCGCGGATCCACGGTCCCAGATCGCCGCACTTCAGCTGCTTCGCCGTCGCCGCCAGGGGCCGCGCGATCCGAAGAAGGCGTTCGGCTTCT
The DNA here is from genome assembly GCF_031454995.1 of Caulobacter segnis. GTDB lineage: Bacteria > Pseudomonadota > Alphaproteobacteria > Caulobacterales > Caulobacteraceae > Caulobacter > Caulobacter segnis_E. The sequence continues at coordinate 658,386 of NZ_JAVDRV010000001.1, forward strand.
TCCAAACCCAGCGCGCGTCGCCGGCCCGTTGCGCGCCACCATTGCACCACGGCGCCGACGCTCGAGCCGATGGCGGCGATCAATAGCGCTATCCACAACGGGTAGCGCTTTATGAATTCGAGCGAAGCCGTGGCGGGTTCTCCGTCCGGACCTCCGACCTGGGTCTGGACTTCATAGGCGCCAGGGCCGACCTTGGGCAGTTCGAGGGTTGCATCGCATGCCTCTCCCGGCGCGAGGTTCACGAGTCGGGTCATCTTGTCCGGCTCGGAATTGCAAGCGAGCGCGCCTTTCGTTTCCTCGTCGAGGATGACGCCCTCCGGGGTTTGACCATCCACCACGCGGCTCAATCCGATCAGGACCGGCGGCGTCAGCGGCAGCGCCCGCTGGTCAACGTTGCGCACCCTGAAGGTCAGTTTCGTCTTGCTTCCGGTGGACGAGACGGAAGGCGCCGCGGGCGCCAGGATGCTGACCGGTTTCACCGCGCCCTTCTGCCGGTCGAGCAGCACCGCGCCGATTTCACCCGACCCGCCCTTCGGACGGATCGAGGCGACGTAGAGCCCGGGCGCGCCGGCGTCGGCCTGGAGCAGCATGGCCAGGCTGGATTTCGGCGCCAGCGTAACCTCGGTCACCGTCTGATTGCTGTCCAGCCGCCGCCAGACCGTCTCTCGCGCCTTCCCGTCGAGCTTCAGGTCGCCCAGCAACAACGTCATGCCATTCGGCGTCGTGTTACGCAGCGTGTAAGCCAAGCTGATGCTGGCCGATGTCGAAGCAGGGATTTCAGGGGTGGCCGCCTGCACCACGAGAGCGGGCGCCGAACCGCCCGGTTGGGCAAGCGGCTGGGTTGTCGTCGTGACCGCGAGAAGCAAGGCCAGTACGCTCATGGGAGTTCTCCTGGTTCCTTGGGAGGATCGCGCCGGCTCGTTCAGAGCCGCGCCGCGTCGGGGACGCCGGCCCCCACGAACTCGCGCGGGAAGCCCCGGCGATCGCAGGCTTGCTGAAGCAGGAGCTGGATCTGTTGGGCCCGGTAGCGATCGCGAGGCATGCGGTACACCTCCGGATCGCGCGACAGCAGGCAGGCAGCGGCGCCGGCCGCGACCGGGGCGGCCATGGAGGTGCCGCTCATCGGGCCATAGCGATGGTTCGGAAGCGTCGAAAGGAGGGCCACGCCGGGCGCGGCGACGGCGATCTGCGGGCCGTAGTTCGAGAAGCCGGCGATGAAGTCGTCCTGGTGGCTGGCGGACAACGGCGGGCGGAGCACGTCTGCCTCGGCCAGCGAGCCCGGCGGGAAGGAGCCGACGAAACCCCATGCCGATACGGCGGTGGCTCCGCTATACGCCGCTGGATTGCTGACCGGCCGGCGCCCCTCGTTGCCCGCGGCCACCACGACGAGCATGCCATGGTCGCGGGCGTCCTCAACCGCTTCCATGACGATGGGCTCGACCGGCCCGCCGCCAAGGCTGAGGTTGATGATGTCGCAGCCGTCGTCGGCGGCTAGGATCATCGCCTTTAGGATGGCGTAGTTGGTCGCTCCCCCACCGTTCTGTCCGAACACTCTGTAGACGTTGATCTCGACGCCCGGCGCCACGCCGCGCAGCGTGGTCGCGGATGCGCCGATCAGGCCGGCGACATGGGTGCCGTGACCGAACCAGTCATCGGCCAGGTCGGCGGCTTCGCCGGTCACGGTGTTACGCCGCTTGCCAATGCGCAGATCATTGTGCGGACCGACTCCCGTGTCGATGACGCCCACCTTCACCGGCGTGGCGGCGTCGAAGCGGGTCTGGCCATACAGGGCCCGCACGGCGTCTGGGTTGCTCAGCAAGACGGGGTGGATCCCGACGTCGATCCGCCCACCGGCGACGATGGGGATGTCCCGCCGAAACGCGCCCCAATGCGAGTCCGGGGAGATGACATAGAGACGTTCGATCCGAGCGCCGCGAAGGGTCAGGCTCACCTGTCCGGTCGCGCCGGTGGTGGCCTCGGCGCCGATCCGGCGCTCAAAGTCCTGGAAGGCGACGACACGGCAGTCCGCGAGCGGCGCGCCGGAAGCGTCGTCGTGGCAGGCCACGGTGAAGGTCCTCGACCGCGCCGCGGCCAGCGCCTCGTCGACGGCGTCGTTCAGGCCGTCGAACCAGCGGGTCGACCGTTCCGGCAGGCCGTAGGAGACCACGGGCAGCGCCCGCAGGGGCGTCGGCGACAGCGTGATCGCGTCGGCCGCCTCCTGGGTCATCTCGACCAGCTTGGCGCCGTCCTCCCGCAGGGTGTCGATCACCTTCATGGGGGCGTCGGGAATGCCATCGACCGAAAGGGTGAAGTCCGCGGGCCGAAGCATGCTCGTCGTCCGCGGCAGCGCGCGAAGCAGGTCCTTGGCGGTGTTCGCGAGCGCGTCGCCGACGTTCCGTTCAGGCAGCAGGATGTATTGGGCGGAGGACATGGTGTCCGCTCCTCTTCCGCGTTTCGGGGATGGGTTGGGGTGTCAGGTCTGCGGGCGCGCGAACCGCAGGCTCACCCTGATCCGGGTGTCGTGATCGCCCGGCTTGGCGGCCGAGGCGCCCGAACCGGCTTTCACTTCCAGCCAGGTTTGACCCAGGAGGTCGTTCTTCGGCAGCGCCTGGGTCAGGGTCGCCCCCCAGAAGCCGCTCTTCTTGTCCGCGAAGGGCCCGACAGGACCGTAGTCGAGGCGCTCGTAGCCGGCCTCGAGCGAGAGCTTGAAGCCCCGATCGGGAAGGTCGTATCCGCCGACAGCCGCCAGCGTCAGGTGGTCGTAGTCCTGGAACACCCCGGTCGTGACCTCGGTCTTGCGGTCGACGTCGTAGCGGGCGAACAGGACGCCATAGTAGGGGGCCGTGCCGATCGGCTGCCGATAGGCCGCCCAGAACGAGCCGCCGTCGGAGTCCAGGTGGTCAAAGCCACCCTCCTTGGACTTGAACGCCCAGGCGCCGGCTACAACGAGACTGGTGCGCTTGGCGTACCGTTCCTTGGCCTGGTCTCTGCACGTCTGCACGCCGCCGTTGCTCTTGAAGGCGGCGACCTCTTGGTTCTCCTGCTTATCGACGATGCTGTTGGCCAGGACTCTGAGCTCCATGGTCTGGGCGTTGGTGAGCTGGTTCGCGTCCCACCCTTTCTCCACAATCGCGGTCGCGGTCGCCGCGGCGCGCCGGGCGCCGCGTTGCGCCAATTGGCTGGCTGTCAGCGCGGAATAGACATTGCCCACGCATTCGTAGATTTTGAGATCCCGTCGGTAGTCGCCGCCATCGAGCACGTCGAACGTGAAGCCGACGCCCAGCTTGTCCGGCTGGCCATCGCCTCCGTCCGCCACGCCCGCCGTGACCTGCGTCCGGGCGAGGACCTTCGAGATCCCCGTCAGATCGCGGTAACCCCGCAGCGTCAGGTTCGGGTTGAGCCAGAGATAGGGCGTGCCGCCGACGGCGAAACCGGGCTTCAGGTTGCCCTTCTCGTCCACATAGCCAGCTATGGTGCTGAGCGTGACCCGAGTGGCGGAGGGGTCGATCACCTGGGTCGGCGCGAGGCCGATGACGGCGAAGCCCGACGATTCCGGGATCGCGGTGTCCGTTTCCATCGCCTTCGCGTTCAGGCGCGAGGCGGCCGCCGACTGGTCCGACGTAAGAGGCGCGGCCTGAGCCAAGGCGCTCGCGGGGGCCAGCACGATCGCGCCGGCGCCGAGCAGGGCTACTGTCGATTTCATGGGAGGTCCTTTCGACGGAAAGTGGCGGCCGCTAGGCTTCGACGAAGACCGCGTGCGAGCCGCGGCCGAAGGAGGGTTGGAGTTCACCGATCTTGCAGGGAACGGCGTTGGGGTTTGAGCTGCCGACTCCAGTGAGCCGTTCGCCGTCCTGGTCGGTCACCTCGATGATGGCGGGATAGATCCACTGGTCGTGCTGGGGCTCGAAGGCGTTCCAGAAGACCGTCAGGTCGAGCAGGCCACCCTGCTGGGGCGCGGGAATATCCGACCAGGTCGCCGTCGAGGCGTCCTCCCCGGAAACCGGGATCTGGCCATCATGTCCGTTGATGAAGTGCCACAGCTCCGGGTTTGCGAGCTGCACCGTGTTGCCCAGGGTCAGGGTGACGGTGATCGTCTCCGTGGTCGGAAGCGTACGCACATGCATGGCTTGGTCCTTCCTCGCAGCCCACCCTCTCGGTGGACGATGGAAGCAGCATCGCCGGCCCTGATCCGCGCGGCGTCGACTGAAGCCACATCACAACTGTGAGTTTTCCCACATTTGGCGTTCGCTGTTTCCGAGCGCCTTGCTAGCCTGGGACGGGCGCGGGAATGGGGGCGACGATGGCGGGACGGGAGCGACAGGCGGCGCTTCGCCCTCACGTGCCATGGCGCCTCCTGGCCCGGACGCTCGAGGCCGAGGCGCGGTGCGGCGAGGCCGCGCCGTTCGCCGGCGCGCTGCTGTTCGCTGACATCGTGGGCTCCACGGCGATGACCGATCGCTTCTCCGCTCGGGGCGCGCGGGAGGTGGAGCGTCTGGGCGCGGTGTTGAGCGCCTATTTCGCGACCTGTATCGCCGTCATCGAACGGCTCGGGGGCGAAGTGGCGCGGATCGACGGCGACGCCATCATCGCCATATGGCCCGAGAATGGCGCCCCTTCAGCGGCCGTGGCGCGCGCGATGGCGGCGGCCGAGGCGCTGCGGGCCAGCACGGCTCCGCCATTCGCCGGCGAAGCAGCCATTCGGCATCGGCTGGCGGTTGATTTCGGTCCGTTACAGGCGACCACTCTTGGCGAACCGGGCGCGCGGCGCTTCCTGGTGCTTACGGGCGCGCCCTTGACCCGTATGGCCGCCGGAACGCTCAGGGGAGCGCCGGGCGAGGTTCTGGTCTCCCGCGAAGCCGCGAGGCGGCTAGCCGGCGTGACCGGGGAAACCGCCGTGAGTCCTGTCCTCTCGGAGCGCGGTGGGCGGCTGCCCGCCGGTTGGGTCGACTTCGTTCCCCCCGCCGTGAAGGTCCATGACCGAGCGGGGGACCTGGCCTGGTTGCCGGAGTTCCGGCAGGTGACGGCCGGCTATCTGAAGCTTGGTGGTCTTGGCGGGGATCGCGACCGGCTGGCGCGCGCATATGCTCTGGCGCGCGGAGCGCTGGATGACGTCGGAATTCCGTTGTCGGACGTGATCGTGGGCGACAAGGGCGTGGTGTTCAAACTCACCTGCGGACTGCCGCCCCACGCTCGGGAGGACAACGCGCTCGCCGCCGCGGAGGCCCTGACGCGGGTCCAGGCCAAACTGAGGGAGGTTGGGGAAAGGTCCGCGGCGGGTCTCGCCAGCGGACCGGTCTTCAGCGGCCTGGTCGGCGGGCCGACGCGGCGCGAATTCATCGCCGTCGGTTCGGTGATGAACTATGGCGCGCGGCTGATGGAGGCGGCCGGGCGCGGCATGATCTGTGACACGGCGACGGCCGGTCAGATCGCGCGCGCCTTCGATCTGGGACCAGCCCGAGACCTGGCTCTTTCGGGCCGAGACGCGCCGTTGACGGTCCGACGCGTGATCAGACCCAGGGTGGCGCTCCGATCGCCGGGGCCGCCGCGGGCGCGGGCGCCTCTGGTTGGCCGTCGCCCGGAGCGTGGAGTGATCGTCGAGCGCCTCGAGGCGTTCGCCGCCGGCGTGGCGCGCCCCCTGCTTGTCGAGGGAGAGCCCGGCGTGGGCAAGAGCCGGCTGCTGATCCACGCGGGCGAGGCGGCGGCCGCGAGGGGGCTGCGCGTGGTTGCCTCCGCCGCTCATCCGCTGGGGCGCAACATGCCCTTCAGCTTCTGGCGAGCGGTCATCCCAAAACTCTATGGCGCGCGGAGCCTGAGGCGAGCGGTGGAAGCGGCGTTGGTCCACCATCCCGACGCCGCGCGGCTGGACTTGCTGGAGGACGTGTTGCCTCTCGGCGTTCCGATCGGTCGCGCGGCGGCAGAAATGGAAGGCGCGCCGCGGCGCGAGGCGATCGAACGGCTTTTGGTCGCGCTCGTCCGGCGCGCGCCCGCGCCTTGCGTGCTGATTGTCGACGACCTGCAATGGCTGGACGCCGCCTCGGCCGGCGTGTTCGCCAGCCTGGTGACTGGAGCCGGCGGGCCTCTCGTCCTGGCGGCGGGGCGTCCCAATCCAGGGGCGCCCTATGACGCCGTCTTCTCCGAGGCGGACCGGTCGCCGTTGGCGCGCCTCGATCGGGAGGGAACGGTCGAACTCGTCCGCCGAACCCTGGACGTCGACCGCCTGCCCCAACGTCTGGCCGACCACCTTTGGCGTGGATCGGGAGGACTGCCGCTTCTCGCCGAGCAGCTGGCGCTGGCGCTTCGCGATACTGGTCAGATCGCCATCTCGGGCCGGAGGAGTCGAATCGTCGCCGCGCCCCTAAGGGGCGCCAGCGCCCCTGACATTCTGCGCGACGTTATCATTGACCGGGTCGACAGGCTCGGCGGCGACTCGCGGATTCTCCTGAAGGTGGCCAGCGTGATCGGCCAGCCTTTCGAGCTCGCCCTGCTGGCCAAGCTCGAGCCGATGCCGCGACGCCGGATGATGGCGGCGGCGGCCCAACTCGTCGCGGGCGGATTTCTCGAGAGAGACGGGCATGGGCGCCTGGCGTTCGGCCATGGGCTCGTTCGGGACTGCGTGTACGAACTCCTCACCTTCGAGCAGCGGGCGCGGCTTCACGCCAACCTCGCCGAGCGTCTCGAGGGCGCGTCGGCGGTGATGGCCGGATACGGCGCCGCCGAGATCGCGGAACACTGGGAGCGCGCCGGCCGGCCGGGGAACGCGATCGAGCACTGGCTCAGGGCCGCGGAGTTCGCGCTGGCGCGATACGCCAGCGAGGACGCGCTGGACCATCTGGCGCGGACGGAGGCCGCGTCCACGGCGGCGAAGCTGTCCTCGGAGGCTTCCCAGCCTCTGCGGCGGCTGAAGTTGCGCGCCGATGCGTTGCAGGAACTATCCCGATTGGACGAGGCCGCCGTCACCTACCGCGATTGCGCCCGCGTGCTTGGGCTTCGGATGCCTAGGTCACCCATCGGCCGCCTTGCCGAGATTGTTTGGCGGTTGGCCGCGCGAACCATGCTCCCTCGAATAGGCGGGCTGGTCTCTCGGCCCTATCTGACGTCGGAGCGGGATCGCCTCGCCGCCCACCTCTACATGCGAATTGCCGAGCACGCCTATTTCGCCAATGACGCGCTCGGGGTGCTGCACGGCACGGTCGCGGCGCTCGATCATGCCGAGCGCGCCGGCTCTCCACGCGAGACCGCGCTGGGTTATGGCGGCCTGGCGATCGGATTCGGCGTGGCGGGGTTGGACGGCGTGGCGCGTGGCTGCGCCGTTCGGTGCCTAACGGCCTCCCGAGCTGGCGGTCGTCTCGACCAAGGGCTCGCGCACCTGATGTTCGCCGTCTACGGGTTCTCCGGCGGCCATTGGGCCGAGACGGCCGACCATTGCCGCGAGGGCGCGATGGTGTTCGCGGGTCTGGGGGAAACCTTCCGTCGCCAATCGTGCGAGACGATCGGCGCTTTCGTCTCCGTCGCCACCGGCGAACTGGCCGAGGCCGAGCGCGCTCTCACGGCCTACGGACCGGCCGCCGCGGCGGTGGAAAACGCCGCCGTCCGCGCCTGGGTGCTGGCCGGGCGAGCGTCTCTCGACATCGTGCGAGGGCGTACGCCAAGGGCGAAGGACGCCGCCATGGACGGCGTTTCCGTCGACGAGCTGCACGCGGGAGAACGCCTGATGCGGTTGGGGCTGCTAGCGGCGCGGCATCTCCGCCGAGGCGACCGGGATGCGGCCGGCGCGACGGCCGCGGCCGGCCTCCTGGCGATGCAGGCGACGGCGCCCACGATCGGCATCGGCTTCGTCGCCATCCCCCAGATCGCCGATGTCCTGGCCACGTTGGCGGCCGAAGGAGCGCCCGGTGTCGGGGCGCGGGCCCACGCCGCGTGCCGCGCCGTCCGCGGCTACGCCCGTAAGATTCCCGCCGCGCGCCCGCGCGCGGAACTGGCCGCCGGCCGGTTGGCCCTGGCCGAGGGGCGCGTTGCGTTAGCTCGCCAGTGCTTGCGACGCGGGATGGCGGCGGCTCAGCGGCTGCGCATGCCGCTCGAAGAGACGCTTTGCCGGTCAATGCTGGCGGAAGTAGCGAAATAGGCTGGACTCTAGCTTTGATTGCATGAAACTAGACCGGTCGGCGGAAGAGTTCAGTCGCCGGGCGGCCACGCGCCGATCCCGCAATCCGCTCGATCACCGGACAATCGGCCAGGCGGGGGCGCGGAATGGCCAGGAAGAAGATCGCGATCCTAGGCGGCGGGATGGCGGGGCTAACGACAGCCTACTATCTCACGAAGACACCGGAGCTGCGGGCCCAATACGAGGTCACGGTCCACCAGATGGGCTGGCGACTGGGTGGCAAGGCGGCGAGCGGCCGCGACCGCCAAGGGCGGAACCTGGAACATGGGCTCCATGTCTGGTTCGGCTACTACGACTGCGCCTTCCGGCTGCTCCAGGAAGTCTACGCCGCCTACACGCCGCCAGAGACTTCTCCCTTCAAGACGTGGACCGACGCCTTCAAGCCGCAGAAACACACCGGTATTGGCATGCTGGTGGATGATCGCTGGACCCACCTCTCCGTCGATTGGCCCGAGAACGATGGCCAGCCCGGCGATCCCAAACCGATCCCGCCGCTCGGCGGCGCTCTGGCCCTCCTTCTGGGATGGTTGCGCGACGCCATCCTGGACCGGCTGCCCGGATGGGAGCCGCTGCTCGAGGAGCAGGACCCCGAGGCCTCGGACTCGCTGCTTTTCCTGGCCGCGGCGAGGACGGCGTTCGGGTTCGACAATGCCGCGCTGGCGTTCGCCGAAGCGGTCGTCGTCCAGCCGCGGCTGAGCCTTCCCCAGGCGATGAAGGTCCTGTCGTTGTGGCTGCATGCGCTCGGCGGAGATCTCACCGGCCTGGGTCATGCTCACCTGGACGCCATCGTACGCCTGCTCAGGTTGATCGACGCCCAGTATCGAGCCTTTCATCAGGGCTCGAATGATCCCGCCGTCATCATGATCGGACACTTGCTGAACGTGTTCGCCGCGACGATGGCGGGGGCGGTGGCCGACCTGATCAAGCCCAATCTATCCTTCGAAACCATCGACGATTGGGATTTCAGCGACTGGCTGATCTACCACGGCGCGGACGAGGTCATCGCGCGCACCTCGAGCCTGGTGCGGATCATCTACGACATTTCGTTCCAGTACACGGACGGCGACCCCGCCCGCCCGACGTGCGCCGCCGGTTCTGGGCTAGGCTCGGTGGTGCGCATGCTCGCGACCTACAAGGGCGCGATGATGTACCATGTCCAGGGCGGCTTCGGCGACGCGGTGATCGCACCGCTCTACGCCGTCCTGAAGGACAACGGCGTCAAGTTCGAGTTCTTCCACAAGGTGACCGCGCTTGAGCGCGACGGTGATCGCGTCGGTCGGGTGAGAATGGAGGTGCAGGCGGCGGTGAGCGCCCAGCCCTACCGTCCCGAGTTCGAGATCTGCGGCCTGACGTCCTGGCCCACCGAGCCGCATTGGGATCAGCTTGTCGATGGCGACAGGCTGCGGGACGCGGGCGTGAACTTCGAGAGTCACTGGTGTCAGGAGCCGCCCATAGGCGAGGTCGTGCTGAAGGCCGACCAAGACTATGACCAGGTGGTGCTGGCGATTCCGCTGGGGGGCTACAAGCCCATGGAAGGCGACCCCGGCATCTGCGCCGACCTCTTCACGGTGGAGAGCCCGCTGCGGCGGTTCGCCGAAAACGTCGACATAACCCCGACGCTCGCATTCCAGTTCTGGAGCGATCGCACGCTCCCCCAGTTGGGCTGGACAACCGGCAAATCGGCCACCGTTTCCGGGCCCCAGCCATTCGACATCTGGGCGGACATGTCCCAGGTCCTGGACGTGGAGCCCTGGCCGGAGGGGGCTGGCCCGAAGACGCTGCACTATTTCTGCGGTTCCTATCCTACCCGGCTCTATGCCGCGCCCCCGAGCGACGCGGGCGTGCCGGAACGGGCCGCGACGGAGCTCCGGGTGATGGTCGAGGCTTGGCTAAAGACCGGCGCCGAGGCCTGGTTTCCCTTGGCGAGCCGAAACGGAACCTTCGACTGGACGGCGCTTTGGGATCCCTCGGGCGCCACGGGCTCGGCGCGCCTGAACAATCAGTTCCTGCGGGCGAACATCGATCCCACGGAATGTTGCGTCTCCTGCGCCGCCGGGCAGACGCGCTATCGCCTCTATCCGCTGCAGTCGGGGTTTTCGAACCTGGTCCTCACGGGCGAAGGAACTCGCCATGGGTTGAACGCCACCGCCGTCGAAGCCGCGGTGATGTCGGGAATGGCGTCCGCGCGCGCGATTAGCGGATCTCCGAGACAGATCCCCGGCTACGACTTCTTGAGCAGAAAGCCGATACCGGAGAGCTGAGATGGCGCGTTACATTGATTGGACGGGTCATGGAGCCATGGCCATCGCTCCGCCGGCTGTGTTCACGGGCGCGCACGCCGCGGCCTTCGCATTCCATCACGATGGAGACGCCGTACAGGCGCTTGTGGACAAGCTGCTTACGCCGGGTGGCGGTGGGCTTGTCAGGTACAAGCCTCTTGGCGGCCTCGCGGTCGTCAGCTTTATGCGCATCGCGCGATGCGCCTCTCCGCGGCGCAACGGTTGGGCCCCCGGTCGCGAATGCGCGGTGTGGCTGCCGCTCCTGGAGTTCCGGCAAGGGCGACCGCTCCCCAGGCCAGTGTTATGGGCGCCGTATGTCTTCATCGACTACTCCATCGGCCTGGTGACCGGTCGCGAGGTGTGGGGGTGGCCCAAGGCCCACGGAACCATCCTCGCGCCGGGCGAGGCGGGGCAGTCGGACTTTTCCTGCGCCACCATGATTTTCCGCGACACGGATCGGGACGACGAGGGTCGTGTGGAACGGCTGCTCACCGTGGTGAATACCGGGTCGGTGGTGGCCGATCCGAACCTGAACGGGGACATCGCGGCCTCGCGCTTTAGCGACCTTTTGCTACGGGGGGAGCCGCGGGCGGCCGAGGTCGGCGGCTTTGGAGCCGTGGTTCCGGCCATCGCCCTGAAGCAGTTTCCGGACTCCAACCGCCCATCGGAGGCCTGCTTTCAGGCTATCGTGAATTCGCCCTGCCGCATGACGGCGTTTCATCGCGGTGGAAGCTTCGGCGGCGACCCCACCCTGCTGATCGCCAACTGCAAGAGCCATGGGATCGCCGTCGACATCCTGGCCGCGCCGGTCGCCGTGAGCGGCCACACCACGGTCGGGATCGCTTGGAGCGCGTGGTTCGAGTTCGATTTCGAGGCGCTTCCCGCGTCGGCGGTCGCGCCCTAGGCTCCCCCGAGAGAGGCGTCCCCGCTAACGCGGCGCGCGGCGATCAGACCGGATTCCACGGCGTTCTCGACGCAGCCGCCGCTGAAACGCATGCGCGTCCAATCGCCCGCGAGGGTCAGGTTGGCGTAGGGCGTCTGATCGGGCGGCAGGCGATGGGCGATTTTCCCCGGCAGGGCCAGCACGTAGCGTTCGGAGCCCCGCGTGTTGGCGCGCACATAGGTCGAGACCGTGAGGTTCGCGGGGGTTCCATTCCAGATGTCGTCGAGCGGCCCTGACGTCCATCTCGCGGCCTCTTCTTCGGCGGCCACGATGTCGCCGCCGTCGGCCAGCGGTCCGCAAAAGTAGTGCACGGACGCGGGCTTCCGGCGCGCGGGCCAGCCTTCCCAGCGCAACACGTGGCTCATGTCGGCCCAGGTCGCGAATGGCGCGGCGAAGGTCGACATCACCATGCCGGAGGACCAGCCGAGACTGGGCGTGGCGCCGCGCGCCCAGATCTGCAGGGCCTGGGTCGCCACGGAGTCGCTGTGGGCGAGCATGCCGGTCCAGGCGGGCTGGGTCAGTCGGGCGGTGGTCGCCTTCAGCACCTCTGGCGGGACGGCGAGGACCAACGCGTCGAAACCGTCCGGCGCGCCGTGGCGCAGGCGCATCTCGCCGACATGGACGTCACAGTCGTCTCGCTCGAAATCAACGCAGCGCGCGTCCAGGACCTCGCCGTCAACCAGCTGGCTCCAGTTTGGTTGGTTGGGCCACCAGTCGGCTCCGTTGTCGCGCAGGAAGGGCTGATAGGCCTTGCCCACCAGGTCGGCCTGACGACGGAAGGCGATCTCCTCGATTGCTCCGTCCCTCGCCGTCACCTCGGTGAGGCGATGGAAGAACCTTATCTCCACGCCCCGTTCGACGAGCACCCGATAGAGCGGGGCGAAGACGACGTCGCCCATGCCGCCGTTGAGTCGGAAAAACGGGGCGCCGCGATAGTCCATCATCCGCAACGCCAGGCCGATGGCGGCGCCGGCCGCCAAGGCGCCACGGTCCGTGTCGCCCTTTGGGAAGGCGAACGCCAATTCATAGAGCGCCCGAACCGGCGCGCTCCGCGCCGTGATGTCCAGCGCGCCGTGATCGCCAAGCCAATTGGCGAAGTCCTTCTGGGCGTCCAGGCGCTCAAAGGCCCCCTCGGGGTTTGGGGCCGCCAAGATGTCGCGCGCCAGGCCCGCGCCGAAGGCGACGGCCAGGTTGGCCAGGATCAGGCCGCGCCGGAATGGGGAGTTGACGACTCTCGCGGACGAGAGGGCCGCGCTGATCGCCTGATTGAGACCTTCCAAAGCCTCGGCGGCTTGCAACGCCGCGCCGGGGACCAGCCCTTCGCCAGCCTTGCGCAGTTTGTCGAGCGCTGACCGTAGCTCCGCGGAGAGAACATCCGGCAATTGCTTGGCGATATAGGCCTGGGCCACGTCGGCGAAGTTCATGACCAGGCCGGAGAGCGCGTAGGGGGCGAGCTCGTCGGGATAGCCGTCACGCGGCGTGAACCGGAAGGGCCAGGGCTTCCAGCTGCTGGCCTCGCGCTCCTGCAAGGTCAATTCGAGGACGGGCTTGAAAGCGTCCTCCACGGTCGGCGTGGGGCTCGGCTGGGGATCGGCGGCGAGCGCTTCACGCATCAGCTGGAAGGCGCGACGGTAGCAACCCATCCACAGGTGCAGGCCGTGCTCCTCTATCCGTTGATGGATTTCGGGGTTGCGCCCGCTCGCGCCCTTGCCGCCGAGCCGCCACCCGTGAGTGTAGAGCGTCACGTGGAACCGAGAGCGCAGGGCGGCGCTGCTCGAAAGCCAGAACGCCGCGGCCACGCCTCCGCAGCCGCCCCCGACGATCGCGACGCGCTGGAGCGGCGGGGCGTCTATCATGGGCTGTCGAACGGTTCGGCGAACACGCCGACCGCCTGGCCCACGAAGTGTTCGAGACGCGGCACGTCGAGGAATTCCAGCGAGCGGCGTCGCGCCCGGATGACGTTGTGCTCCACGAGTGAACGCATCTCCCGGGTGACGGCCTCGCGGTGCGCGCCTATGCGGTTGGCGAGCTCGGCGTGGGTCGGGGCCGGTTCGATGATCAGGGGCGCCGGATGGTCGGGACCGCCCTTGGCCATTCGCAGCAGCTCGCAGTGCAGGCGCGCCTGCACGTTCAGCGCGCTGAGTTCGAAGACACGTTCGGTGAGGCGGCGAACTTCCGTCACCAGGCGGCGCGCCAGCCATAGGACGCTCGCGGGCGAGCTCTCCAGGCAGCGTAGGAAGTCCTTGCCGCTGATCTGCAGCAGCCGCAACTCGGTGAGGGCGATAACCGTAGCCGATCGCGCCTCACCGTCCAGGGCGGCCAGTTCTCCAAAAATGCCGCCAACGCCGATCTGACGCACCGAAACCTCGCGGCCGGAACGCGAGTAAAGTAGCACCTGTGCTTCTCCCTCAAGCACAAGGAAGACGTCGGTGGATCGCGTACCGGCCACGGCGAGCGTGCGTCCCCGCTTGGCGCGGACGATGCGCATGCGGCTCTCCAGCTCCCGGCGCACCGAAGGCGACACGGTGTCAAGGAACTGATCGCAGACCTCCGCAACCATGTTCAGCACTCCCGCCTCAGAGGACAATAACTGAGCGTTCGGCGCAAGTCCGCCCCCATCGCTAGAGGCCGCGTTCGGGAGAGGCGCTGTAGGGTTGATCGCTAAAGGTTCCGAACGCGGTCGGGCCGCTCCGGCGATAGGCAGAGCGCTGGGTCGCGGAGCGCCGCCAATAGGCTCGCGATGGCGGGTGGCGTCGCAGGCCTCCTAGCCGTCCGGGCCGAGGGTCACGCGGGGAAGCCCGACCTGAATCCAGCGGCGGCACGCCCATACCGCATGCGTTGGCGCGGTGGATACGCTCGAAGCCTTCGACGACGCTGGCCAGGCGCGCGGCCCATACGGCGTAGCCAAGGCCCAGCGCCGCGGAGCATCGCCATCTCGGCCCGCCGCGAATGCCCCATGACAAGCCTCAGTTCGGGCAGGACGTGACGTCCGCGCGAGGGCGTGTTTCGCTGATCTTGTTGCCGAACCGGTCGTAGCCGAAGCAGGTGCGCAGGCTCGCGCCGTTGGCCGTCATCACCATGCCGCGCGGCAATAGGGCGTTCTCGACGGCCCCGGCGGGATACTCGTAGGTGGTGACGGTCTCGTCGGCCGACGATCCGCAGGCGGGGTTGGCGAGGTCGCCGTTGAACGTGCTCTTGCAGACGATCTCGTTGGTCAGCATCGAGACCGGCGTGGCCGCCGCGACCATGCCGCCGGAAGCGTTCTTCACATAGGCGTACTTGTCGGCGTAGGTCCAACGCCGCAGAGGTCGCACGCCGTTCTGATTGGCCGGCCCGATCTCGACAGTCTTCTGGCCATGGGTGTTGTAGCGGTATTCGGTCACGGCGCCGCGCGCGTCGGTCACGGTCAGCGGCAAGGCGCAGGTCACCACGTTCATGGCGCACGCGCCATAGGTCCGGCTCAGCGTCAGGGTCGCGCCGTTGCCCTTGGAATGGGTGATTTCTTGCGTGACGCGACCGAAACCGTCGCGCTGGAACTCCGTGAAGTTCCCTTCCGGCCAGGTCGCCTTGGTAACTTGGCCATTGGAATTGTATTCGAACTTCGTCTCGCGGCTGTAGGGATCCGTGACGGACCACACGCCCAGCACGTTGGAACCTTGTGACTTGAAGACGTTGGTGATCCCGCCAGGATCCGTCGTCGTAATCTGGTTGAAATAGGTGGGATTGCTGTTGCCCCCGTAGCTGTAAGACGTCGAGCGATCCGGCGTGACCACGTTAGCGACGCGAGACCCATACCCCATCGAACAGAAGGTGTGATCGGTGACAAAATCACACGGTGACGGGATATACGCATAGTAGAATGTCTTACTCGGCGTGGAATATCCCGGCAGCGTAATCGAATAGTTGGCGTTGGCCCCGCCCACGTTCGTATACTGAGTCGCGCCGCCCTTAGGGTCCGTGACGCTCAACGTGTTTGTCGAGCCCGAGCTCGTCTTCGCATAGGACGTCGTCGGCCAAGCCTGAGAGAGTGTGCAATCGTCGGCCGCCGGGTTGCAGTATTCGACTCCCATATTGATGCCCACAACGGAAGTCGGCTCATAGAAGCCGGCCTGATTGGGGTCGTTGGTCGAATACCGGAACTTGATCTGATAGCCGGTGTTGCTGGTCACCGATTGAATGCGCGAGAGTGGCAGGATGCCTACGGTTTCAAGCCGATAATGGACCGTCAGTTTCACGCCGCTGGGATAGGTTACGGTGTCGGCTAGGCGATAGATGTCTTCGGAGTTGTCGCCGTAGCTATTGAAGTGATGCCATATGAATGTGTTGAAGGTGACGATCGTCCCGTCAGCGGACTGATACCTGTAGGCGCCCTCATCAATGAAGGAACCGAGCGGACTAAAATTCGTCGCGAACGAATCCCCAACATCACCGAACGACGCCGCGACGCTATGAAAGCCATCAGCGAGGTTGATCATATAGTAGGTGCTAGCGAAGGAGTGGCGAGTGACACCTTCGGCATGATGTCGGCCTAGATGAAGCCCCATCTCCCCCTCGGGGCCAATATCGAGTTCGCGGGCTGACCACAGCTCGTTGCCGGTTCGCGCATCAACGCCGTTTCGATCAGCCGACACCTCTTTGGGCGGTGGGGGAAGCTGCGCCAAGACGTTAGTTGGCCAAGTCGTCCCAGAGGCGAGCAGAGTTGCCGAGAGGCAAAATGTCGGAACCACCGCGCCGAATTGCTTCGCTAGAGCCAAGACACATCCCCTTCACTATTAGATTACCGTGTTCATGACGAACAAGGAGACAAGTGCGGGGCCTAAAGAAACGCCGCTGAGCAGCACATTCAAACAAGCCCCGCAAATTCAACCCAAACCCGCATGAACACCCCTGATCAGTTCTGCGAATAATTAAATCCGGCCCGCCAGCTGGGATACTCAATCGACCCTCATAGCATCGATCTTTTTAAGTTTCGGCCATATCAACCAAACACCAACCGGAAGAAAAACGACGGATACAGCCGACATACACAGTGATCCCAAAGAAATTTTTCCAGATCCCAATCTTGACTCCACAGCTATTACGACCTTCAGCGCACACATTAGCAACAATATTACGCCAACAGCGGTAATCATTTTCGGCACATAAGAATATTCACCGTTCAGCAATATGCTCATATTTTCATAGCGCTGAAGAAACTTCTGCAAAGAAAAGGCAACAGGAGGCGCCACGAACGCAGCAGCATCAGCCACCCTCAAGGAGCCTGCGGGACTCGCAACGTTGAGCGCCGACCACAGCCAAGCCATGGCAAGCGAATAATAGAATAAAGACACCGAGATTATAATCATAGTTGAGAATATATACTGCCCCGGAAGAACTGGCAAAAACGTACTAAAAAGCGCAGATATCAGCAATGACAAAGTAATAAGAACGGGGTTTCTTAGAGAAAGTCTCACCTAGATAATTCCCTATTTTGGGCACTTTTGGCCAGGAGTGACAAGATCATACCCCGCCTTTAATTCACCACCAAGCACCAGAGCGCCCCCCACCTTCATGCCGACAAAGGGGTCCCTACCTAGCTGCCACGCAAATTTCTTGCTCCCCCCCTTCCCGAGCGTCGCCTCACGCTGAATTTTTCCCCCAAGCAGGGTCGCGCCGCCTGAAGAGAAAGAAAAATCGACACCCTGAGTGGCCCGACCACTAAATTTTCCGCGGAGAAGATCAAAAGCTACTCTAGCACTGCCGAAGTCGATGCTACCCGCGCCTTCAATATCGTGAGACATCCCCTTGATTTCACCGACAGCGCCGGCGACGAGCTCTATAGTAGCAACCGGACACATTCCGGCGGCGCTCATACTATTAGCTACGCCCGAAATCGCCTTCTTGGCGGTTACGGTGACAGCTTCAACAGTCGTATTTACAGTATTCATGGCTAACTTCGCAGCCGCCATGGCCTCCCGCTCCATTGATCGGCGCAGTAACTCCTCGGGGCTAATACCAGGAACAATGACGGGACCGACCTCCGCCAAACCATTCGGGTCATACTTATTTATCGGATCATTGCCTACATACGCATACCAGCTCAAGCCATCGTCGTATCCCGTTGGGTCGACTTGCAGAAAGCGTCCATAAAACGGCGAATAGGCGCGCGCTTTGTAGTGATACAATGAAAGATCGGCGAGAAAGATTTGCCCCGTGTACTGAAAAAGTCCGTCATTGCCTCCACCAGGTGCCCCATATTCGTCGTAAACATCTTTGACGGTCACCACGCCGACGTTGTTTGTTGTAGCAATGATCGAACCCTGATAATCGGCCAGCAACCACTCGGCGCTCGTGCCGGAGCCGACGTAGCGAGCCAGAGGCTCGTCCTCTTCGGGTCCATGGACATAGCGGCGCAGAAGGCCATTCGAACTATTGTACTCGCCGATGATGTCGACGTCGTCATAGAGGTAGCGCGTGACAGTCCCGCTGCCCGTGGTCGTCTGATAGAGCCTGCCCAGCGGATCATAGAGGTGGCTCGCGCCCGCGGTGTTGCCGCGCAGGCGGTTCTCGGCGTCGTAGACCCAGGTGGTCACGCCATCGGACAGCAGATTGCCGCGCCCGTCATAGCTGATGCTGGTCGCGCCGGCCGACGTCATCTGGTTTAGGCCGTTGGCGCCATACGCCCGGTCAACCGGAGTCGGGCTGGCGATGACATAGGCGCTATTGCTGATCGTCCGCAGGGTGATCTGGCTGGCCGGGTTGTACTGGAAACCGTAGGTGACGTTGTCCGCCGCGTTCGCCGTGGTCTGGCTCAGGCTCTGCAGGCGCAGCGCGGCGTCGTAGCCATAGGCCGTCGTGACATTGTTGCCCCGTAGCAGGCCCGTACGCCGCCCGAGATTGTCGTAGGTCAGTTCCGCGATCTTGTCGCTGGCGCTGGCGCTGCCAGCGCGGCGGATGAACTTCAAGGAGTCGACGTTGTCGTACTCGTAGGTGACGTTGAAGCTGTCGGGCCAGGTCAGCTGGTCGCGGCGACCGCCGGCGTCGTAGTGGTAGCTGACCGCCCCGATCGGTCCCGTCTCCGAGGTCAGGCGGCCAAAGCCGTCATAGGCGCGGGTGACCGTCCTGCCGCCCTCGGAGGCCGAGATTTTGTTGCCGAGATTGTCGTAGTCGTAGCTGAAGCTGGCGGCGGCGACGCCGCTGGTGGCGGGGACAGACTTGGTGATCTGTCGGTTCTGGGCGTCGAAAGTGGCGGTGATCGTCGAACCATCGCGTCGGCGCAACGACGTCACGTTGCCGTTGTTGTCGTAGCCGTATTCTTGATAGTCGCTGGGATTGTGCGTGTTGGCGTGCGCCGTGGGCGAAGGATAGTAGGTTCGCTTGAGGCGATCGAACGCGTCGTATTCGTGACGCGTCGTGTTCTGCTCGCCATCGGTCTCGGTCAGCAACAGGCCGTTATTGGTATAGGTGTTCTCGCGCAGCACCATGGCCTGGACGCCGTAGCCGGAGGTCACCTTCTTCAGCGCCCCGTCCGCGAAGTACTCGTTGCGGGTGATGCGGTCGGGGCCTTGGGGTCCCTGCGGTCCTAGCGAACAGGCGGCCGTGCCTTGGCTGAACTGCGCGGTGTTCATTCTGACCGCGGCGCATTCAAGCTGTCCGAAGACGTCGTAGCTGTATTGCGTCAGCGCGTAAGCCGTTCCGCCGGCGCTAGCCGTCTCGCGGATCTTGCGACCCATCGCGTCCGGAACGATGTCGACCTGCTTGAGCACGGT
Organism: Caulobacter segnis; assembly: GCF_031454995.1. Lineage (GTDB taxonomy): Bacteria > Pseudomonadota > Alphaproteobacteria > Caulobacterales > Caulobacteraceae > Caulobacter > Caulobacter segnis_E. Next base: position 677,517 of record NZ_JAVDRV010000001.1, read on the forward strand.
AAAGCCGGACCAGCTAGACGGCGCGACCGCCTCGGACTGCCAAGCCGAGAGCGTGCCGGTCTCGACCTTGGTGAGGCGACCAGCGGCGTCGTAGGTATTGCGCGTGGCGCGATACAGGAGCGAACCGCCGCCATCCGGGTCGGGCGAGATGAGCCCCACCAGCTGCCGTTTGGCGTCGTAGCGGTATCCAGTTGTGTAGGCGCCCGGCGACGTCTGAGCCAAGACCAGCGTGGGCGCGGCCAGGGCCAACATCGTGGTAGCCATTAAGCCGGCGCCCAAGGTCTTGATCGACATAGACGTTCCCCTTCCCTGGACCCTGACGTTCAACAAGCCAGATATTTGTTGGCGCCGCCCCCGCCCGCGGCGGAGTTGAGCCGCGCGATCCGCGGTCCGAACGCGGCCCGAGCCGAGCCCGCCGCGCGACGCCACTTCGGCCGTGAGACCTCACGCGTCGGCGTAATGGCGCCATGCGGACGGCAGTCGAAGCGCGCAACCATGGATTGGTCCCCAACCCCACAAAGCGGCTAATTGGTGGTAGCTTGATCGAACAACCTAGCTCGCGTCAATATTGCAAAGTTAAAAATTCAATGTAAGGCTGCGCTCGATCTTTGGAGGGGAGCGGCTGGCCATGGCGCGATTTGGTGGGGCGGCGAGTGCTCTCGCTATTCTGGTCACGCTCTCGACTTCGGCCGATGGTCAGGCGCAGTCCGTTCAGAGCGACTATGCTTATGACGTTCACGGACGGTTGGTGAAGGTCACGCGGCAGGGCAAGGTCACGGACTACACCTACGACAACGCTCAGAACCGCACCCGCGTCGTGATCTCCGCCGGCAACAGCATCCCGGTTGCTAACGCCGACAGCCTCACCGCCTCGGCGGGAGGGGCGGCGGTCTCGATCAATCCGCTCTTGAACGACACCGACTCCGACAGCGACCCCCTCACCGTCACCGGCGTTGGCAACGCGGCCCAGGGCAAAGGCTCGACCGCCTACACGGCCAACTCGGTCACCTACACCGCCTACAGCGGCCAGACGGGAACCGACAGCTTCACCTACACGATCTCCGACGGCAAAGGCGGAAGCGCCACCGGCACGATCAACGTCACGATCAACGCGGCGGTCGCCCCGCCCGTCACATCCGCCTCGACGACCACGGTCACCGCCAACTACGGCGGCGGCACGACCAGCTATCCGCTGAACCTCAGCATTTCTGGCGGCACGCCCACCAGCCTGACGATCACCTCGGCCCCGCCGGCCAGCGCCGGCGCGGCTGTCGTCAGCGGAACCTCGATCCTTTTCACGCCCGTGAACGTATACAGCGGGCAGACCCAACTGCAGTACACCGCCACGAACGCCGGCGGGACCAGCTCCGCCGCCACGGCCACCATCAACGTCAAGCCGGTCGTCTCGAACGTCTCGGGAACGGCCGCCACGGGCTCGCCCTCGAGCTTGGCGCTCAACCCGCGCACCAACTACACGTCGATGAACCTGGCCAGCCAGCCAAGCTACGGGACGGCCAACATCAGCGGTACGACCGTCGTCTACACACCCAACCCCGGAACGGCGGGACTGACCGACAGCTTCTCCTACACCTCGACAAGCGCCGGTGGGACGTCGGCGGCAGCCTCAATCAGCTTCAATATCACCCAAGGCAATCGGCCACCCAACGCCGTCGACGAGTTCAATCCGGCCGACGACATGTATCAGTCGACGACCGCCACGCTCTATCCGCTCAGAAACGACAGCGATCCGGACGCGGGAGACAGCATCTCCCTGCAATCGATCGGACCGCTTGAGTTCGTCTACGGCAGCGGCAGCCCGCCATCAAATCTGGGAACCATCACCAAGACTGGCAACACCGTCAGCTACACCGCCCCTCCCGTTTGTAACTGCGCCGCGCGCTCGCAGTACCACGTCATTCGTTTCAACTACACGATCGTCGATAGCCATGGCGCGACCTCCACCGCGAGGCATGCCGTCGCCGTCTACTCGAACCAGCCGCCGGTCGCCGTTCCCGACACGACCGACCACATACCTCAGTCCACGTCCAGGACCATCGACCCACGCGTCAACGACACCGATGGCGACGGCGACCCGTTGACGATCATCTCGATCGACGCGCCCTATGTCGCTTACGCGATGATCAACGGCGTCTACTATCCCTCGCGCGAGACCGTTCCCGCCGCGTACCTCGGCTCGGCGAGCTTCACCGGAAGCTCGATCACCTACAACGCGCCGTTCCTGACCAGCAGCGGCGCGACGAACAGCTCCTATATGGCCGCTGTCGTCTGGTACACCATCTCCGACGGTCGAGGCGGCACCGCCCGCTCCTACCAGGTGTTCAACATCTATGGCCCGCAGTAAGCCAGCCAGCGCCCAAGCCAGGAAGCCTTTGCAATGCTGGCGAGGTTTCATTGATCATGAATCCTAGCCCTGCGAGCACATCAAATTGCTCGTAGGGGAGGAAGCACGGGCGGGGTATAAATCCGCGAGCCATGCAGACTTCATCGTCACCTCTCCAACTCGGCGGCTTGGCGCCTACGAGCAGCTCGCCTGCCTGGCGTCGCAAAATGCTATGGACCCTGGGAGCTCTGGTCGTTCATCTGGCTCCGCTAGCGATGCTGTTGGGCGCTCTTCCCCCCAAGCCGAAAGACTTAGGCGGCGCGTTCGGGGCGCCGGTGAGCATTACCCTCGTATCATCCGCGCCATCCTCGGCGGCCGCCACCTCAGCGTCGAGGAGCGCGGCGCAGCCTGCCTTCGCGCGAATGGAGCGGAGGCTTAGTGATCAAACACCCGATCTATCCGCGGCCTCGCCACGCCCAACCTCAGCGCAAACGACCCGTCTTTCCGACCTGTTTTCTCCCGAAGGCGACGCCACCACCCATACGGCGGCCAAGGGGCCGCCAAGCCCTTTGATGGGGGGCGATGACGATCCTTTCGCGCGCGCGTCGGTTTCCTATCGGGGAGACGATCCCGGCAAGGCCGCGCGCCTGCAAGCCAAGGCGCGAAGATGCGCTAGAGCGGCTAAATCCACTCGCTTTCTGCTGATCATCAATTCCGAGGGCTATCTCGTCGCTAGGCCAAGACCATTAGGCGGGAAGACCGAAGACAAATCGGTCGCCAAGCTCATCGCCGCCGTCGCGGGATGTGGCCCGTTCACGGACGCCGCCACGCCAGGCCCGCCGCGTTCATACGAGATCGACGTCGGCTAGCCGAGCGCCGCGCCGCCCAGCGAGCTAACACCGGAGAGCAGGCTGGCCATGATAAGCCCGACCAGCCCGCCAAGCCCCACGATCAACGCGGGCCCAAGGATCTGACCGACCTGCTCGATACGGCGGATGGCGGTTTCCTCTTCCAGACGCCCCGCGCGCGCGAGCATCGGCCCTAGCGAACCCGTGGCCTCGCCGACGGCCGCGAGACGTGAGATCGCGCTTGGAAAGCCCTTTACGCGTTCAAGCGCCCCAGACAACGCCTCGCCTTGACGCACCTCGTGGAGCACGGGTTCCAGACGCTTCTTGGCCGCCGGTGAACTCACCGCCCGGATGGCTAGACGCAACGTCTCGCTCATCGGAGCCCCGGCGCTCAGCATGCCGCCGATGGCGATCGAAAAGCCGCCGAACACTAGGCTTCTCGCGGTGCGCTTGGTCGGACCTTCCAACAGAACGCGGTCGACTAAGCGTTGAAGAGCCCCCGTGCGGGCACCGATTAACAGAAGACCCGCGAGCACGGCCGCCATGACTCCAAGCAACGTGAGATTGGCCCGCAGGGCGTCGCTAAGGGCGATCAAGACCGCTAACGCCATCGGGGGCTCGGCGCCGGTATCGGCGGTGAGCGGCGCGAGCATCGGGATCACGAAGAGCAGCAGGATAAAGACCGCGGCGACCGTGCTCGCGAGCACGAAAGCGGGATAGGCCAAGATCGAAGTCAGCTTCTCCTGGAGCTTCAGCTTAGCCTGAATGAGATCGGCGGCGCGGGTGAGGCCTCCGGAAAGATCACCAGCGGCCTCGCCCGCCGCGACCAGCGCGCCCACGAGCGCCCCTCGTTTGCCCACGTGACGAGCGAAAGCGACGTCCAGCGCTTCCCCGCCCCCGATATCCCCGGCCAAGTTCCGGCAGAGCGCGGCGATCGCGGGCCTCTCGGCCCGAGCCCCCAAGATTGACAAGGCGGTACGCATATCGGCGCCGGCTTTGAGAAGCTCCGCGAGATTGCCGACAATCTCTCCGACCTCGCGGTCCTTCAGGGGCGCCCCCTTGGTTCTGCGGGGATCACCTCGATCGCGCCGCAACGACAGGGGCGATAGGCCCTGTAGACGAAGCCTTTCAAAGGCGCGAGCCTCATCCTTGGCCGTGACGACGCCTCGAACGCGGCGCCCGGCGCTCGAGACGGCGACATATCTAAAGGCCGCGTCGGTCTCAGCCATGCACGGCCGCCACGACCTCATCGAAGGTCGTAACGCCTCGGGCGATCTTCTCCAGCCCATCGGCCATCATGCTGGTCAGTCCCTCTTGGCGAGCGATGACTCCAACGTCGGCCAGGCTTCGATGCTCGGCCACCGCGCGCAAGATCGCCTCATTGGCGAGGAAGCCCTCGCCGATCGGAATTCGCCCCCGAAAGCCAACGCCCTTGCAGTGCTCACATCCAAGGGCGGCGAACGTCTTGGTTGGCGCCGGAAGCCCCGCCGCCTGGCAAGCCAGGGTCACGGCCTGACTTGTTTCTTCTTCACGTCTGCAGTGGGGGCAGAGTCTGCGCACGAGGCGCTGAGCGACAACACCCCTGAAGCCCGCGGCCAGTTGGTAGGGCTCGACACCCATGTCTTGCAGGCGGGGTAGCACCGAAAGCGCGTCGTTGGCGTGCACCGAGGCCAAGACGAAGTGACCCGTCATGGCGGCCTGGATCGCGACGGCGGCGGTTTCAGGATCTCGAATTTCCCCCACGAGGATCACATCCGGATCCTGACGAAGGAATGACCGCAGCGCCGCGGCGAAGGTCAGGCCAAGGGCTGGCGCGACCTGCGTCTGCGTCACGTGCTCGAAGTGATACTCGACCGGATCTTCGACGCTCAGCACCTTGCGATCGGATTTGGCGAACGTCTGTAGCAGGCCGTAGAGCGTGGTCGTCTTGCCGCTGCCGGTCGGCCCCGTGACAAAGAAGATGCCATGCGGAGACCTGGCCGCTTGCGTTAGGCATGCCTTAAGGTAGTCGCTGAGCCCCATCGCGTTGAGATCGAGAGGAACGGTGGCGCGATCCAGAATCCGTAGGACCGCGCTTTCGCCGAAAACCGTGGGCGACGTCGCCACGCGCACGTCCACTTGCTTTCCGTTGACGATGAAGGTCGTGCGCCCGTCCTGAGGAAGACGCCGCTCACCCAGGTTCAGATTGGCGATGACCTTGACGCGCGATACCGCTGGCGCGGCCAAGTCAGCTGAAACCACCTGATGATCGAGGAGACGCCCATCGACCCGCAGCCGGATCCGAAGATCATGACGGCGCGGCTCGAAGTGAATGTCCGAGGCCCCAACCGCGATAGCCGCCTCAAATACGCTCTGGACGAGGCGAGCCCCGCCGCCCTCCACGGCGTTATCGGAGATGAGGTCCACCTCACGATCAAGCCGACGCTGATCGGCCGTGACGGGGGTGTTCTCCAAAGGACCAAAAGCCAGGTCGAAGCCGCGCCGCAGGTCGCTTGGGCGAGCGACCTGGATCGAAACCGGCTTTCCCGTGGCGAAGACTAGTCCCGACAACGCCTCGTCGTCGAGGGGGTCGGCCACCGCGATCAGCAGGGAGCTGTTTGGCGATTTCAGCGGCAGCAGACGCGCGCGACGCAGATACTCAGCCGATACGCCAAGCTCGCTCAGATCAGCGATAAACGGGGTCTTTTCGGGATCCCATACGGGACATCCCACGACCTCTGAATACACGCTAACCAGGTCGTCATCCGGAAGCGCCCCCAACTGATTGAGCACCAACTCGATGGGCTGCCCGGTCCTTGTCGCGACAAGTTCAGAGCGCGCGATAGCCGCCTCGTCCACGAGCCTTCGGTCGCGCAGCTTTTCGAGGACCGCGCCGCGCTGACGCAACTGCGGCTCAAATACCTGAGCGGTGACTACAGTCGCGGCCATATCCCCGCCTCCAGTAGCAGACCGATCGCAAAACCCGAGACCGCGATCATCGGCCCCATGACGATCTTTCGGTCAATAGGCGGCGAAACGGCGGCCACCACCAACCCCAAGACCATGGACGAAAGAACCATCCAGGGGCTCGCCGCGCCGAGCCAAAGCGCAAGGGCCGCGAACAGCTTCACATCCCCCATTCCCAAGCCGACAGCGCCTCGCCGCCGCTCGTAGATCAGCGAAAAGCCACCTAGGATAAGAAGCGTGGCCGCGCCGGCGACAACGCCCTCAAGCCAAACATCCAGCCCGTGCAACGCCGCGAGAGATGTCCCGCAGATCGCCACGATCGCGACCATCAGATCGGGCAAGATCCGGATCGATAGGTCGACGACCGAAGCGGCCAGCAAAACGGCCGCGAGAACGACAACACCAACGGCGCGATGGTCAGGCGTGGCCCACGCGGTCGCGACGGCGGCCAGTAGGCCGCAGGCTTCTCCCAGCGGATGAAGTACAGGGATAGGGGCCTCGCACGTACGGCAGCGACCTCTGAGCCATGCGTATGAGATGAGAGGCGTCGTCTCGCGCCAACTCAGCCGCCGTCCGCAGCCGTCGCAGCATGAACGCGCACCGCGAGGCCCTCCTTCCGTCACCGAGCGCACAGCCGCCGTGGTGACATAGCTTCCGACGACAGGGCCGAGCGCCGCCGCCGCGACCATGATCATTGGGTTCACTTGCCGCTCGCGGCGGCGGCGGCCTGGATCGGCGCCTGCAGGTCAAGGTTTGGCCCCACCCCTCCGACCTTGCCGTCCGCGCCGAGGCTCGTAACCGCGAACGTCTCGGCATCGGCCGCGAGCTCGTATCGGATTTCGCGATTCCAGGGATCGTTGAGCGTCTTGGCGTCTTTCAGGTAGGGACCAGTCCACCCCTCGATCGTCGATCCGTTGGTCAGAAGGGCCTTTAGTCCTCCTTCCGCGCTCGTCGGATAGTGTCCGACATCGGAACGGAACATCTCGACGGCGGAAGCGATATTGTCGACCTGAACCCGTCCGGCTTTCGCGCGCGCGCGCTGCATCTGTCCCATGAGGCTAGGCACCAGCACGGCGGCGATCAAGGCGATGACGCCGACCACCACGAGCATTTCGGTCAGAGTATAACCGGCCGAGCCCTTCAGCCGGCGGCGAGCAGGGTTTCGCATGCCAGATTGTCCTTCCATCCGCGTGTAAGCCGCCGGGAGATCACGGCGGCGGGGTTTAAGCCATTGCCGGTGAAGCGAACGATGCGTTCATCGCGCCAGCCGTCCTCGTCCGTGACCGAGATTCGCCAGACCTCGCCAGCGCGCCATTTGCTGTCGTCCTTACCAGCATCGGGCTCGACGTAGCCGAGGGCTGGGGCAAAGGACGCCGCGCCATAAAAGGAGATCAGCGCGCCCGCGCAGGCTTTCCAATTCTTGGAACTGTCCGCATCGGCCGCCCAGGGTAGCCCCTCGACATTTGGCAGACTTGAAAGCCTGGCTCGCAGGGCGTCGTGGTCGGTGACGCCAAGTCGGTCCAATGTATCGTCATCGAGGCTTGGAGCATTCGAGAGCGCCATCTTTGGCCGCTCGGGTTCAGCCGCCACGTCGAACGCCTTACCAAGACTTGGAACGGTCCATCGATAGGGCGGCGCGCGACTACTGGTCGCGATCGCCAGCAGAGCCACGTTATGGGCGCCCGCGAGCAGATACTCCGTCTGCGTCTTCTGAAAGTCGGCTCGCGCCAGACGGAGCTCCGATACCGACCTCGATACGAAGGCGATCGTGATGACAGCCAAGGCCGTCCCGATCATCGCCGCGGCCGGCGTCGCATAGCCATCTTGGCTAGAGCCCCCCATCAAGAAGCCCTCGCGCGTTTAGTTCTCGCATATCGTTGAACAGGTTGCGCATCGCCGTATCGGATTGGTCCGCCTCGGTCATCACGCGCGCGCGCAACAACACGATCAGTTCGGTGCGGGCCGTGTCCCTGGTAGCCGTCTTGAAAAGACGCCCCACCCCCGGGATATCCTTCAGTACCGGAACCCCTGAATTGCCTTCGTTACGCGTGCGGCTGATGAGCCCGCCCAAGGCGACGACGCCGCCATCCCGCAACGTCAGCGTGCTCTGGAACTTGCGCTGCTGGATGGTGGGAGAGTCGATACCGGAGCTCCGGGTCTGGATCACCGAACTGACTTCTTGCGACACATCGAGAATGATGCGGTTTTCCCCGCTGATCCGAGGCGTCACGCTCAGGATCACGCCGCTATCGCGATAATCGACATTGTTGATGATCGCCGTGTTGTTGCTCTGCGTGCTCTGAGAGCTCTGGGTCACGACCGGCACCTGATCGCCGACCTGGAGCTTGGCCATCTTGTTGTCGAGCGTGATGATCTTCGGCGCCGAGACCACTTCGACGCCCGTGCGCGCCCCCAGGGCATTGATCGCCGCCTGGAAGTCCGAGCTGAGGAACGTGATCGAGAATCCCGGATAGGTGGGTCCGATCGTCCCGGTCGTACCTGTCGTGTTTGTCGCCCGAATACGTCCGTTATCGCCCAGAACCGACCAATCGACGCCGAACTTGAAATTGTCGCCGAGCGTCACCTCGAGGACGGAGGCCTCGATCAAGACCTGACTTTGAGGCTTGTCGAGTTCGGCCAGGATCTTTTGGATCTGCACCCATCGCCATGAGGGCGCGGACACCAGCAGCGTATTGGTGTCCTTATCGACCGCCGCACGGGCTGTCTCATTGTTGAGCGAGGCGACGCCGAGGGTGGAGTTGGCCGTGGTGACGTTGGGCGCGGCATCACCGGCGCTGACAGTGGTTTGGCCGATCGTGTCACGCGTTGCCGGCGTACCGCTCGTCGTGGAGCTATCGATGCCGCCCTGCCCGCCGAGCACCGCGTTGAGCGTCTTGCCAAGAGACTCGGCCGAGGTGTTTCGAGGGTGATAGACCCACAAGGAGGTCGCCGTGTCCTTGGTCGGCGCATCGAGGCGATAGACCCAAGGAGTGATATCGTTAAGCGCCTTCTCGGTCCGCCCAAAAACAAGAATGCCATTGAGTCGCTTCAGCGGCAGGACGTTGAGACCCGAAATACCCGCGGCCTTGACCATCCCCTCGAGCTCGCCCGCCACCGTCGCGGCCGACGCATTGCTCAAATCGAACCAGCGCAAGCGAGCCTCGCGCAAGCCGCTTTGATCGAGCAGTTGTAGCGTGTCGAGCGCCGACTTGAGCTCCTGGCCGCCGCCCGCCAGGACGATCAATCCAAGATGATCATCCGCGTGCAGCACCAAACCCTTGCCCGAGATCGCGTCGAGCGCCTTGGCGACTTCGGTGGGCACGGCGAAGGACAGCGGAACGGCGACAACCTCGTAGCCGAGGCTACGAGGACTATCGCCGATGGAACGCAAGCCTGACACCGAACGGGCTCGAGCCTTGGCCGTCACGATCAGGCTGTCGCCATTGCGGACCAGGGCGATGTCGTTGGCGGCCAGCGCTGCTTCGAAGGCCTGCAGGAGCTGCGCTTTGGTCAGCCGCTGCTCGATGCGAAAAGAGATCTTGCCGCTAACGGACGGATCTATCGTGTAGGCCACGCCGATGGAGTCTAAGACCTCGCGCGCGGCCTGCCCGACATCCGCGTCCTGAAACGCGAAGCTGTAAGACGCTTCTTGGTCGGCTCGGACAGCTTGCGCCCACGCCACGTCGGGCAGCGCCGCGACCAAGCCGGCGGCTTGAAGCGCGAGCGCGCCACAAGCGCTCATCATCGCCGAACGGATCGAATAACCACTGGAGAGAAAAAGAGTCACACGAACCATCACTGAGGCATGCCTGGCGCGCTCGCCGGCGGCGGGGGAGACCTGAACCCTGGCGGCGCCCCGGCAGCGGCTTGTTCCGATGATCCTGGCGTGGAAGCGCCTAGGATGACTTCCCGCTCGCCAATCGGCGTCGCGATCACGGCGCTCGAACCCGAAACAGCCTTAAGCGTGACGCCATTTCTCGTCTCGCCAACCGAGAACCATTCGGCCGTCGCGCCGCCAACCGACAAAAGCGCGCCCGTTCGGACGGGTGTCCGGACAAGGCCGAACACCTGAACGGCGACATCGGCTTGCCCTTCGCCCAGGGGCGCGGGCGTCGCGAACAGCGGCTTGGCTAGGATTTGCGCGAGCGCGTCGCTGGGACGCTGAGGTGGGCTGCGGGCCCCCGTGGAGATTTGGCTCATGCGAGCGTCGAGCGCGTCTATCGCCTCGCCCTGCGCGTGACCTCCAGACAGCGCCCAAAGCGCGCCGCCGGCGACAAGTCCCGCCAGGCTCGCCGCGCCGATGCTGATCAGCCGCGCGTCCAACAGAACACCTTTCCCGAAAGCGATAGCCGCGCGCCCGCGCCCGCGGCGGTAATGTCGGCCGTATCCACGAACACCGCTGGAGCGCCTCGGCTCAGGCGATCCATGAAGGAGGCGATCTTTTCGTACGGCCCCTCGACCTGAAGGCTGAGCGGTAGAGGAGCAATTCGCGCGCCCGCGTCGATAGGTTCGCCCCAAGCGATCTGCATGCCTTGCAGACCTTCCGCGACGGCGGCGTCCTCGAAGTCCTGGCGGACCTTCTGAAAGCCCCTGTCGCTAAGACCTTCGCACACCGCGCCTTTGGGATAGGCGGCGCTATCGCCCGGCATCCGCGCCAAGCGCTCGGCGCGAGTCACCTTCTGCTCCAGAGCCGCCACTCGCTCGTCATAGCCGTCCGGAGTGGCCACGAACTTCAGCGCGCCAGCGGTGGCGGTCGTCACGACCAGGGCGGCGATGACGCAGCTCCCGATCCATACGGGACCCAATGGACGCTCCATCAGCGCACCTCGCTTTCGGCGCGCGGGCTGGCCGCGACCGGCTCGGGCACCGAGGGCCTGATCGTCCGCTTCTCGACGGCCCAGAGGAAGACGCCGGATCGGATCGGCTTGAGGGATCGCCGCAATTTCCGATCACCAAACACCGCGATCGGAGCCTGGGCGCCCCCGGCCTCCACGGCAAGAAGGTCTTGCTCCCAGTGCACCCCCTCGATCTGGGCGCTCCCGGTCTTCACGTTGCTGATCCAACCAAGGTCGGCCATGAGGTCGCTCAACGGCTGTCCCTTGTCGCGCCATTGCCTCAGCGCATGATCCTGGGCCTTCAAACGCGCCTTGGCTGAGGCGGCGCGCAGCTTGGCGTCGGCCTGCTGCTCTGCGATGGCGAGCTTGCCTTCCAATTCGACGCGCCGCCCAATGGCGAGGCTGACGGCGAGCACCAGCGCGAAGACGATGACCCCGGCCGCGAGCCCCACGGCCGCGAGGCGCTTGGCGCGCGCGGCGGAAACATAGGCGGACTCGAAAATGACGCTGACATCACGTCCGTCGACCTGCGCGCGAGTCTCGAGCCGGCCGTCGACGTCTCGCGCCAGAACATAGAAGGCGGCGAACCGCGCCGGGGCGCCAGGTCGCCAGGCTTCCAGCCGGCGGAGCTGATAGACGACGTCTCCAGCGGGCAAGGGCGAGCTGAGGCGAACATCGAGCTCCGCCGTTCTCGTTTGCTCCCAGGGCATGCCAGGGGGCGCCAGGACCGTCCGGACGAACACCTTGGGCTCGGGCTTCTCGACGGGGGCGGGCTTTGGCGCGACGTCGTCGGGCTCATCCACCAGGCGGAGACTACCGGGCTGGATCATGGCGCGCCCCTGCAGTCTTGGATCACGACATCATACTCGCAGTCGGCCCGCTGCTGACGCCAGACCTTGGCGAGGGCCAGCGTCTTCTCCTTGGCGTCCGCCTGGCCGAGGATCGCCACGCCATCGAGGGACTGCCACGCTGGCGCGGGCGGCGGCATGGGCGCTGGAGGCCAGACGTCGCTAGACTGATAGGAGCCGAGATAACGGAACTTCGGGGTCTCCCCCTCGGGAAGCTTCAGGCTTGTCTCCTGGCCGTCCCGATCGCGAACGACAAGACGCTCGTCTTCAATGCGAACAGCGCAGCGCTGGGCGCCGCCGCAATCGACCTCGAGCCCACGCTCGTCGCCGACCAGATGAGCGACCTGGTCGGACCTGAACGGCGCCTCGCGCGCGAGAAGTCGCTCCAGCCGCTGATCGATCGATCTTTGCAGCATCGATTGTTCGACCCGTTCTCGGGCTTTCAGCTGCCCCTTGGCGATGAGCCCCAGGCTGGTCGTCAGGCCGCCCATCGCCAGGCCCAGAATAGCCAAGGCCGCCAAGGCCTCGGCCGCCGTGTATCCGTCCTGGCCGCTCATGACTCGAGCGCCGCGGGGCAGACGGCGTTGGTCCGCGCCTCGAACCGGCGGTTGTCGCGCGCGCCCGTGAGCACCACGCGCCGCTCGCAGATCGCGCCCGAGCCGAATGTGCCCACCGGTTCGGACACGGTCCTGGTCCAAGCGAAATCGGCGGACTGGCCGCTCGTTTGACCGGGTTCGGCCGGGGCCGTTTCGAGAAGATAGGCCGACATCTCGCTGGCCCGGCGGAATTCCAGGGCGAGATCCGCGGCCTCCCGGCTTCCATGGGTGGCGGTGATCGAGGAGACGAGAACGGCGGCCAGGATCATCAGGGCCACCAGAGCGTCGACGGCGGCATAGCCGGCCTTATCGCGGAGCGCGTCCCGGCGCGGGCGCGCTCGCACCACACACGACCTTGACGCCCCCACACTCACGCTCGGCACCCCATCCCGTCGCCAGGCTATCCGGCGAGGCCACCATCTAGCGTCAAGCCGGGACGGGTTTCAAGGTTAGGTTGTTTGGAGGGAGACTTCGTCCATTGGGGGGGGGGGGGGAATAGGGCGCCTGAGACAGCTGTGATACGATCCACGCTGGGCTAAGAAATTTAGCTTTGCGGTTGCGCGCCGAAAGTAAAAACGAGAATTCACATTCTCCGCTCCGGCAGCAAAGAAGATTGAGTGCTTCAAAAGTCAAGCGCACCGCGCCTTCTGAGCAACACGCCGCCACCGACAGCGCCCTCACCCGTGCGGTTATTAAATCCAGTTTCCCGTGACCTGCATATTCACAATAAATATCATAAAGAAGGCCAAAGCGCTCTGAAGAGTTCCTATCGAGGCCGCAGCCAACCGCACCCCGCGAAGCCAAACTGTCACACAGATACCCAACACTACGCTGACAATGAAGGCTACGTTCGGAGCCTCCAACAACCATATCGGGCGTTGCACTGGAGCGCGGCTTGGATCCACTACGAAAACACCCCCCCAAACAGCACTGAAGATTACCGGCAGCGCCAAGACCAACGCCAACGTGGGGCCGAACGGTCGATCAGACCTCGAAAAAAACCTCCAACCTAAATAGAGCAAAAGGATTTCTATAATCGCCAAGGCAAAGTGATACCGCATCAAATTTATTTCCAATAATTAGAGCACTGCGGTGGCTCATTTATCGCCCCGTGCTCGCCTCACGAAATACTTTTACTATCGACATGAGAGCCCGTCAGGCGTCGGCTTACCACCGTTCGTGCACATTATAGCTTCGCCTACATAACCGCCGCCCCGGCGATCGCTAACGGGATTCCACCCAAAAAACGGCAACAGCCACGACCGAGTATCATATGGATTTACCGTATCCGGGAATGGCACGCCAGCCGCCAAGAGGCTCTTCTGGACAAGATCTCCGCAGTTGCAACCTATAAAGTCATAGTCCTTCACAATTTCTTGTCTTGCAGCTTTCCGCATCGCTTCATCCTGGCTCGGAGTTGTCTTCCGACGCACACGATCTTCATAGCGATCCAGAAGAGGGTCTTTCAAAATATCCTTGATCTTGGTTGGAACTCGACCACTCGGTGTATCGGTTTGAAAATCGACGACCTTGTAATCCGAGGGACCATGCAGGCCGCCGCCGACCGCGCCATCCTTTGAGAAGTAGGTCCATCCATTCCGATCGTCCCCAACCAGCAGGGCCTGATGGTCCATCTTGATACCGTACTGACTCATAAATGTATCATTCAGAGCGATAACGTCGGTGCCCGTTGGATCAGCGTAGTTTACCGGATCATTTCCCACATAGGCGTACCAGTTCATACCATCGTCGTAGCCGATGGGGTCGGTTTGGAGGAACCGGCCATGGAAGGGTGAATAGGCACGGGCCTTATAGTGATAGAGTGACAAGTCGGGCAGATAGATCTGTCCCGTGTATTGGAAGAGGCCCTGGTTGCTCCCGCCTGGCGCGCCGTATTCGTCGTAGGTATAGATCAGTCGGATCGTGGAGTTGCTCACCGTCGTGGTGGCGATCGCGCCGCTGGCGTTGGTGACGGCAACGATCGATCCCTGATGATCGGCATGCAGCCATTCGGCCTTGGTGCTCGCGCCAGCATATCGCACGAGAGGCTCGTCGGCCCCAAGGCCATGCACGTAACGGCGCAGCAACGTGCCGGTGTTGCTATATTCTCCGATCACTTTGGAGCCATCGTAGAGATAGCGCGTCACCGTACCGGCGGCCGTCGTCTGATAAAGGCGGCCCAGCGGGTCATAAGAGAGGCTCGCACCAAACGTATTCCCCCTCAGGCGATTTTCCGCGTCGTAGGTCCAGGTCGTGGAGCCATCGGACCGTAGATTGCCGCGCGCATCATAGTTGATGCTCGTCGATCCGGCCGAGGTCATTTGATTAAGGCCGTTGGAGCCATAGACGCGATCGCCCGGATCGGGCTGAGGGAAGACGTAAACCGGGTTGCTGACTGTCCGTCTCGTGATCTGCCCTGAGGCGTTATACGACATCCCGTAGGTGACGCTGTCCGCCGCGGCGGCGGGCACACCATGGCTCAGGCTACTCAGAAGCAGATTGGACGGATCATAGCCATAGTTGGTGGTCGCGCCGTTGCCACGCGTAAGACTCGCGCGGCGCCCCAAGGCGTCGTAGGTGAAGCTGACCAGCGTGTCGCTGCCGGCTCGAAGAATAGCCCTCAGCGCTCCAGCGTTGTCATAGTCGTAGGTGACGAAGAAGCTGTCTGGCCAGGTGAGCTTGGTGCGCCGGCCCGCCGCGTCGTACTCATTGCCGACCCTGCTGGCCGTTCCTAGCGCGTCGTCCTGCTCCCACAGCATTCGGCTCAGCGCGTCATAGCTCCGGCTGGTGGTGCGCGTTCCGTTCGTGATCGAGATTGGATTGCCGAAGTTGTCGTAGGTGTAGGTGTAGCTCGCGCCGGCCACGTCAGCGCTCGGCGTCGTTTGGGTGCGTAGACGCCCCAGATTGTCGTAGCTGCTAGTAATGGCCGTTCCACCGCGCAGGGCGCGTGAAGTGACGTTGCCGGCGCTGTCATAGGCATACTCTTCGTAGTCAGCGCCGTTGGATCCGCCCGAGCCCTTGCTCGGGCTCGGGTAGGTCACGCGCTGCAGGCGGTCCAGACCATCATACGCATAGGTCGTGACGTTGCCCTCGCCGTCCTTTTCGGTCTCGACCTTGCCGTTGGCGGTATAGGTCGTCCGACGATCGTAGAGAGGCGCCACCCCCATGCCCGACCGCACCGCGATCACCTGATTATAGGCGTCGTAGGTCATCTGGGTGATGCGATCGGGATCCGGGCCGGTCGTGTTCACCGAGCAAGCGTCCGGCCGGCCACCGAACGCGGCCATGCGCTGAGCGACACAATTGACGCGGCCGAGGCTGTCGTAATTGGTTTGGGTCACGGCGTAGGCCGAGCCGCTGGCGTTCATCGACACTTTCGCCGCCGGTCGCGCGTAGCTGTCGTACTCGGCCGTCACGGAGCTTTGCGTCTGGAAGCTGTTATTGAACGTCGCGTCAGAGCGATCGGTCACCACGCCCGTCTGGACCATCTGCACCTGCCCGTCCGCGCGATAGGTGGTCTTGCTCGCCCGGTACTTGGTCGAACCGTCGATCGTGACCGCCTGCCCCACCGTTCCGACAACCCAACGCGAGGCGTCGTAGCGCGTCTGCACGAGATCGCCGTTGCCCGGCAGCGGACCATCGGCCTCGATCACGTCGCCGCGGACGTTATAGGCATAGGTGGTCGTTGAACTGACGCTGGCGTCGCCGGCTCGCGTCGTCACCGAGATCGGGCGCGCGTTATGATAGGATCCGGTTCCGCTTTCATAGGCGTATTCCGTGATCAACTCGTCCGCCGTGCCCGCGCAACTGGATTGCGTGCGACAGGACGAGGTCGATTGCAGACGCCAAGCCGGCGCTCCCGAAACAACCGCGCCGTCCTTGATGTAGGTCGCGCTCACCTGAGTGTAGAAATAGCGGGTTTGCGGGCGAACTCCGTTGGGCCCCGCCGGCAGGGTCATTGTCGCGACCAGGCCGTTGTTGGAATAATAGGTGTAGTCGGTCTGCTTGCCGTTCTCGTCGCGCGTCCAATCGGGCTTATTGCAGATCGTCGTCGCCGGCGTCGTGATTGTTCGACAGCTATAGCTCGCCGTCATTTCCGTCACCGACAAGCTCGATCCGCTTTTGGGATAGTGCTTGCGGCTCGTGATGTTGGCGTATGTGTCGTACAGATACTCATACGCGTCACCACCCGGCAACGTCACTTTCTTTAGCCGACCGAAACCCAAGCGGCTGCTCGTGGCGTCATTCACATAGGCATAGGTGGTGGTCAAACCGCTGGGATTTTGCCCGGTCACGCCCTGCTGGTCGGTCAGCACATGTCCGTTGCCAAGGCGCGCGCGAACAATCCGCTGCACCCCGTTTGGCGCCGTGACCGTCGTGGTCAGAACGCCGTCGATCGCATCACCCGCCGCGGAGTCTTGGGTGAAGGCATAGCTATAGGTCCAAGTGGCGCCGCCGACCGCCGCGGACGTGACACGATAGCTCGTATCGCCGGTGAAAAGCGGTGTCTTCGTGAGAACGAAGGTGCGGACGCCATCGCCCAATGCGCTCGAGACCGTATAGGTGTAGCTTTGCCCGGACGGCGTCGTCGTTGGGACCTGGATGGCGCGGCCCAGCGCATACTGGCCGCTAAATTTGACACCGCCGCAGTCGGTGTCCGTGCAATTCCCGGTCGTCAAGTTAGAGGCGAAAGCGTTGATGCCGCCCTGGTCACTGATAATGACGTATCCTAGGCTACTTTCGACCTTTATCGTTGTTCCATTCCGGGTATAATTTAAAATCTCACCCGTCGGATACTTCAATGATCTTATGAATCCAACCTTAGGAACTATCTGATGATCCTTATCCTGGTCATCCCGATAGAAGATGTAGTCGAATACCGCCTTTGTGCCGTCAGGCGCCGTGTATATTACGCCCGAGGTCGCATCCGCATCCGTATTAAAATCTCCGACGCCATCATCCATTGGCGTCGTCATATCGGTCCCCGCGAAGCCCGAGAAATCCCGGGTCCTTCCGTCAAGAACCAGAATTGTGTGCAAGTTCCTTATGGTTCCATAAGCCTTAATGTATGAGTACAGCGAAAATACCGCGCTGCCAGATGCGTTTATATTTTTGACAGCATTTATAGATCCACCGCCAGATCCTATGCTGTTGCTGATCTGGGAGAATGAAACGTCGCCCGAGACCAGATCGACCCCATTGGGATCCACGGCCGTATTCCTCGGCGGCGGGATTTCGGTTTGCTGAGCCACGGCGGGCGCGCAAAAAACTGTCGCGACAAAGAGGGAAAAGGCCGCCTTGCGCGCCCCGCCGACGACGCGTCCCGCAAATCCTCGGAAGTTACAGCCCATCGATCGCCCCTAGCGTGCTAACGCGCCAAATGACGGGAGCATTGCCGGGCGATTTCACTCACGTCAACATTGCAAATTCAAAAATTCAATGTCAGGTTCATCTTGATTTTCACGTCCAGGGAAGTGCTGGCATGGCGCGGTTTGGTGGTGCGGCGAGTGCTGTTGCGATCTTGGTCGCGCTCTCGACTTCCGTTGACGGTCAGGCCCAGTCCGTACAGACCGGCTATACTTACGACGTCCACGGACGATTGGTGGGGGTCACCCGCCCAAGTTCAACAACCACCTATACCTACGACAAGGCCCAGAACCGGACCCGCGTGGTCACCGCCGCCGGCAACAGCGCTCCCGTCGCCAACAACGACAGCGTCAGCGTCTCCACCGGCGCGGCCGTATCCTTCAATCCGCTGTCCAACGACACCGACGCCGACAGCGACGCCTTCTTCCTGACCAGCGTCAGCGGCTGGAACACCAGCAAGGGCTCGGTGTCCTACACGGCCAACTGCCTGCGCACCGCAGCGACCTGCGTCACCTACGCCGCCAACAGCGGCGCCAGCGGAACCGACAGCTTCACCTACGCCGTCTCCGACGGCAAAGGCGGGACCGCCACAGGCACGATCACCGTCACCATCAACGCCGCCGTCGCTCCTCCAGTGACCTCGGCCTCCACCACGACGGTCGTGGGCAACTACGCCGGGAGCTCGAATTCCTATCCACTCAGTCTCAATATCTCTGGCGGGACGCCTACTAGCCTGACGATCACCTCGGCTCCGCCGTCCAGCGCGGGAACGGCCAGCGTCAGTGGAACCTCCATCTTCTTCACGCCCGCGAACAACTACACCGGCCAGACCTCGTTGCAGTACACCGCTTCCAACGCTGGTGGGACGAGTTCTCCGGCCACCGCGACCATCACGGTCACCCCATCCGCAGGCGCCCCGGTCGCCCGCGACGACAACATCACCGTGCCCCCTGGCACTGGGATCACCTTCCAACCCAAGAACAACGACACCGGCTCCGGTCTTCGGATCACGGCCGCCACGCAACCTTCGATCGGTCGCGTCGCCTTCGATGACGACAACATTTGGGTCGGCGACATGGGCGCGGGCGGCTTCAACACCAGCTTCCAATATACCATCACCGACAACAGCGGCCGAAGCTCCACCGCCACGGTCAACGTCACCGCCGCAACCAGCCCGCCGCCCGTCGCCAACAACGACAGCATCACCGTACCCTACGGTTCGGGGATCACCTTCCAACCCAAGAACAACGACACCGGCTCTGGCCTTCGGATCACGGGCGCCACGCAGCCCTCCGTGGGCCGAACCGCCTTCGATGACGATAACATCTGGGTCGGCGACATGGGTGCGGGCGGCTTCAACACCAGCTTCCAATATACCATCACCGACAACAGCGGACGGACCTCCACCGCCACGGTCAGCGTCACCGCCGCCTCGAACCCGAACCCGCCGCCCGTCGCCAACAACGACAGCATCATCGTACCCTACGGTTCGGGGATCACCTTCCAACCCAAGAACAACGACACCGGCGCTGGCCTGCGAATCACGGGCGCCACGCAGCCCTCCGTGGGCCGCACCGCCTTCGACGAAGACAACATCTGGGTCGGCGACATGGGCGCGGGCGGTTTCAACACCAGCTTCCAATACACCATCACCGACAACAGCGGCCAAACCTCCAGCGCCACGGTCAACGTGGCCGCTGCGGCCAACCCCAACACCCCCAACAACACCGCGCCCGTCGCTAACGACGACAGGCTCGGCGGGTTGAGCGTAGGAGAATCAGAGAACGTATTGGTTCTTGAGAATGATACTGACGCCGACGGAGACGCCCTGACCATCACCAGCATCAGCACCACGAATGGTTCCAAGGCGTACTATGGGAACAACGGCTCGAGTATTGAGGTAACGGCCAAAGCCAAGGGCTCCGAGACGATCACGTATACTATTTCTGATGGCCGCGGCGGCACCGCCACGGGCATGCTCACGGTCACGGTTGTCCGCTTCTGACCTTCAGGAACCTTCGGAGTATATCTGGGGAGCTCTGACCAGATAGGCGGCTTTGTCCGCGGCGGGCCAGATCGAAAGCACGACTGCTCGCCGGCGGCGGCTTTTGAACAGCTTCCAGACGGGTAGCCGGACATTGAAGCCGAAAAAGCTCGGGCCGGGGCCGGGGCTCTGCGAACCACCATCGGCCTGGCCCTGAACCACCGCAATGTCGACGCACAAGGCCACCGACTCGCATCGGTTGAAGCGCCACGGTCACTACGTCCAAAGTTGACGCAACAAACCGGAACAATATGAGAACAAATGGCCCTCTCAGGGCCACCCGAACAGCGCGCGGGGGGTACGCGCTGCCGTCTCGGAGATCGCCAAAGAAGACCGGCGTCTTCCTGCCAAGCTAGGTGCCTGAAGTGAGTGACATTTTTATCCCGAACATCTTTGGAGTGTCGGTGCATCTGGAGTGGCGTCGATGGAGTGGCGCTGTCTACGCCATCTCCCGGGGTTCCTCCTTGCAATTCGCGGTGGGTTGGGTAACAGGGGTCATTTCGCGTTCGCGCAAGTGCAAGCGCCTCACAGCCGAGCAATGGATTCAAACCCATGCCAATCTCGCCGCCCACGCTGAAGGTGCAGCAACTCTCCAACGTGATGGAGGAGTTCCTGAGTCTGGATAGCAACATGCCGGTAGTCCAGGCCCTCATCTTCCTGTTTGTCGCCTCTCGTGATCTCGCCCAAGGCGTTGGGCCGACGGGTCAGGATATCAGCGAGGCCTTGAAGATCGACGCCAGCCGCGTGTCGCGAAACCTAGCTCGCTTGGCGGAGGCCGGTCTGGTCGAACGCGAACGCGGCGATATGGGCGTCAAGCGCAACACCATCACCACGACTGGGCGCAAGTACCTGAACCACCTCACCAACCTCATCCGGTAAGTCTCGCCCGCAGCGACACGATCTTGAAAGTTACGCAGCCGAATCAATGTCAATTGCGCAATCGCGATTAAGTTGCCGCAAAGGGCTCTCTTCGTGAGCAGCGTCGGCGGTACCTTCCGGACGCGAACCCGGACATCTCGCGGCAGCGCGTTTTATCGCGCGGCGACCGTGAGAGGTGTGGGCGAGATCGCGACACATCTAAATTATCCCTTTTATATCAATAAGTTATAGAATACCAAGTCTCTTGACTGTCCGCGCGGAGCTATCAAACGCCACCGCGACCCACACTCCAAGAAAACTTCAGATAACTGACAGGCGCGCCATGATCGAACCCCCACTGATTGCAGCTCTCGACCAGGTCGCCGCCGAACTCGCCGACCCCGCCGCTGCCAGACAATTCGAGCTTGAGGTGGAAATGATCGAGCAGGGCCGGCACAAGTTCTGGGATCACGTGTCGCGCGCGCGCCCTAGCCTGACCAAGGACGGCCGCTTGCGAGAACGGGAGGAAAGTCGCGCGCCGACCTCTCAAGGCCTTATGCGGATCGCTCTAAACCCCGTTCGAGACGGTATCATAGACTTTCTGCGTCGCGCCGGGAACGGCGGGGCCGGACGACGCCCAATGGCGGTCAAGCGCCTCGCGTTGATCGAACCGGAGGTCGCGGCGTTCCTGGCCGTGAAGCTGTGCTTGGACGCTTTCTCGCTGTCGCTCTCTCAGACTTCGCTCTGTATCCGCCTAGGTCGCGCGATCGAGGACGAGGTCCGCATCAGGGTCTTCGAGGCCAAAGCCACAAACCTTCTGGCAAAGATCCGCGAGCGGTTCACCACGTCGAGTTCCAGACACCATCGCCGGGTGTTGAACGCCCTAGCCAGGCGCCACGACATCGACCTGGGCGAGCATTGGCCCGAGACCGAGGCGCTGCACGTCGGCGCCGCCCTGCTCACGCAGGTGATCGAGCGCACGGGGTTGTTCGAACTTGTCACTGAACAGTCGGGCGGCCAGACCCGCTCCATCGTGCAACCTACCGCAGCGACCTTGGCGTGGGTCCGCAAGCGCGAGGCCGCCGCGCAGTTCCTGTTGCCGGCCTACATGCCTCTGATCATAAAGCCTCGGCCGTGGACCACTCCGACGGACGGCGGATATCATTACAACCTCGCCGGAAAGCTGCGCCTGGTGAAGAACAGGGACCGAGGCTATCAGTCGGCGCTGCGTCGATGGGACATGCCGCTGGTCTATCGCGCGATAAACGCGCTGCAGGACACGCCCTGGTCGGTGAACACCGACATCCTACCGCTGATGCTCGACACCGCGCGCAAGGGCGCCGCGTTGGGCGGACTGCCCGAAACAACGACCATCGACGTTCCGCCCGCTCCCACCAACATTCCGGCCGAGAAGGAAGCCCGCTCCGAGGAGCAACAACAGCGCCTCGTCGCCTGGAAATCCAGGGCTCGCGCGATCCATATGGAAAACTTGGAGCGCCGCCAGAAAGGCCTCGTCCTGGCCCGAACCCTGGCGATCGCTCAGAAATACGCTGAAGAGCCAGCGTTGTTCTTTCCCTACACGCTGGACTTCCGCGGACGGGCTTATCCCGCGACCTCCTTCCTACAACCGCAGGGCTGCGACTATCAGAAGGCGCTACTACGCTTCTCCGTGGGTAAGCCCGTGGGCGAGCAGGGTGCCGCTTGGCTGGCGATCCATGGCGCGAACCTGATGGGCCGAGACCCGATCACGAACCTGAACCTCGGCAAGCTGCCCCTCCAGGCGCGCATCGACTGGGTATTCGCCAACGAGGCCAGGATTCTGGCCGCCGCCGCGAATCCGAAAGTTTCCGACTGGTGGGCCAAGGCTGGCGGACCGTGGCAGTTTCTGGCGTTCTGTCACGAGTGGGCGGGTTATGCGCGCGAGGGGGGCAGCTTCCGAAGCCACCTTCCCGTCGCCCTTGACGGCTCCTGCAACGGCCTCCAACACTTCTCGGCGATGCTGCGCGACGAGGTCGGCGGGGCGGCCGTGAACCTCGTTCCACACCCGCTGCCAGCCGACATTTACGGGATGGTGCGCGACCGCGCCCTGACCCAAGTCGAGGCGGACGCCCGTTGCGAGATGCTAGCGGCGCCCGATGTGCCGAAGGATGAGGCCGGCCGCAACATTGATTCTCCCGAACTTCAGGCGGCGCGGAAGCGCAACGCCGACATCGCCGCGGCGCGGGCGTGGGTGGCGTCCGGCCAGCTCGACCGCGAGCTTTGCAAGCGCCCGGTCATGACCATGCCCTACGGCTCCAAGGTGTTCGGCATCAAGGACCAGATCATGGAGGAGATCCGCCGGCGCGGCGTCCTGCTAGTCGACCCGGCGACAGGCGAGGCCGGCGACGGTTGGAACGAATGTGGCTACATGGCCAAGGTCATTTGGCAGGCGCTGGGCTCCGTGGTGGTAAAGGCTCGCGAGGCGATGGACTGGCTCCAGACATGTGCTGGGTTGGCGGCGGCCGAACAGCAACCCATCAACTGGGTTACGCCCGACGGCTTCTGGGTCCAGCAGGACTATCGCGAAACTCACTCTCGCCGGGTCAAGTCCCAGGTCGCGGGCGCCATATTCTGGCCGCGCCTGGCCGAGGAGAGTCCGACCGTGTCCAGGTTGCGCCAGCAGAACGGTGTCGCCCCCAACTTCGTGCACTCGATGGACGGCGCGGCCATGCGGCTTTGCGTCATCACAGCCATGGACATGGGCATCGCCAGCTTCGCGATGATCCACGACAGCTACGCCACGCACGCCGCCGACACTGGAGCCCTCTACGCGTGTATTCGCTCTTCGTTCATAGACATGTACTCACGGCACGACGTGCTCAAGGACTTCCGGGTCCAACTCGAGAGTCAGCTCTCCGTAGAGAGCGCTGGCCACATTCCCACTCCGCCGCGGCCCGGTACGCTAGATCTCGCGGGCGTGGCCTCCTGCGACTTTTTCTTCGCGTGACGAATTGCGATCGCGCGATCGACATTTACTGCCAATCGCAACCGCCCGGGACGTCGCGGACACGTGTACGGCCTTCAAGGAGACTAAAATGTTCCAAGACCACATCGCCCATTTGCGAACGCTGGCCATCAACGCCGCCGATCAGTTCTGGAAGCACGGACAGCCGGTCCCCACGCTCATCCTGATACGGCTCAACGCGCTCGGCCTGAACGTTCGGACGCTAGAAGCCCGCTACGCCATCAATCAAGGGAATAATTGCAATCGCACAATCACAACGCCACTTCGACGCCGTGAACCCCAGGACGCCGCCCTGTTCCCGACCTGACCGGACGCGAGTCTCACGCTGTTTCACAAACGCAAGACCATCGACGTGCTGGTGGTTCACTGCTCGGCGATCACAACGTTGGAGGGCGCGAGGAGATCGACAAGATCCACCGCGCGCGGGGACTTTCCGCCATTGGCTACCACTACGTCGTTCGACGCGACGGCGCCGTCGAGGCTGGCATCCCGTCGACGGCGCCGTCGGCGCGCACGTGGAGGGCTTCAATGGCCCATCGGTCGGCATGCGCCTGATCGGTGGCGTGGCCCCAGCGGGCAAGACGCCCGAAAACAACTTCACGCCCGCCCAATTCTAGGGCTCGGCCCTACGCGGGCCAGCTTCAGGCAAGCCTTTCGCCTCGCTAGGAGTGTCGGCCATCGGGACCTGTCGCCAGGCCTAAATCGCGACGGGAAGATCACCCCGAGCACGTCGCTGAAAGCCTGCCCGTCATTCGACGTCGTCGCCTTGGTCAAGTTCACGGGACTCCGGTCCCTAACCGAAAGATCCGCCATGCGAACCTCCGTCAACACCACCCCCGCTCAACTGTCCGCCATCAAACAGGTGCAAGCCGACGGCACGCCTCAGCAAAGGACAGTGTTGGCCCACCTAATGGACTGGCGCGACAAGGGTCTGTCGCAACTCGAAGCGCGACACCTCTATCGCATCGCCGCCCTGCCACGCCGAATTGCCGACTTGGTCGAGGTCGGGGTGCCTATTCGTAAAGCGCGAGACCAGATCCCCGGGGAGCGCGGCCACATCCGCTACTCCCTTGATATCTAGTCGTCTCGCCCGGCAACTTAATTGCGATTGCACCATCGCAATTAAGTTGCCGCTAAGGACAATCTCACGAGGCTATCATGCAGACACCGCCCCTCGCGGCCCTCTCACGGCGTCTGGTCGAGAGGGTCCTGCAGGTTCTCACGGGCGCGGACAACAAGACGCTGGCCATCGGCCGGGTCATGTCCGTTCCCTACCTGCTCGCCACCCTGGCGCTTCCCTATGTCCTGCTCCGCCTCGGTCGCGAGTTCTCGCTGACCGAGGCGGGCGTCTACATCACCGCCTCCGCTGGAGGCTTCATGGCGCTCGTCCGAGGGACCGACTGGACCGAGCCCGACCCGAACTGAATCTCAAGCGCCCCTCCGTCCAACGGGGCATGCGCTGAGCGGGATGACTCCGGCGCGATGCGTCGTCCAGTCCGAAGAGCCCGCTTTGAGATGGACCAGGCGATCAATGCCTAAGCCAAGGTAGCGCTCGATCGCCCAGCAAGGCTCGGCGCAAACGAGCCCTCAAGCCCACCTCGATCGCGCGGCGCGAAACGCCCGCCCGCGCTTCCAATTTCGAAATCGCCTTCAAAGGCGTCACGACAGGATCCCCTATCATGAACACAACCATCCGCTTCCAGCGAGGAGCGCTCGCCCATGTCGGCTAACCTGAAATCGCTGGGCGATTACGGCACGTTGGATCCGACCGGCGTCACCGACGTCAAGGCGCTGTTCGACGCCGCCACGGCCGACACCACGGTCGATCGCGTCTACATACCCGAAGGCATCCATTACAATTCGGGCTCGATCGACAATCTGCGCAAGGGCTTCTGGGGCCCCGGCAAGATTCGGCTGGGCAACGGCACGGTTCTGCCAGCCGACTTCGCCTTCATGGCCACCGCCCCCGCTCAGTACCCGCAAGCCTACACCACCCCCTGGCCCCCGAACGCCACGCCGTGGTTCGGCGGCGACAACAAGTTCACCCGCCCGCAATGCGTGATCATCGGTCAGAACGTCCGCCGGGGCCTGGATGAGCGCTATTTCGAAGGCTCCACCATTCCCCGTAACGGCTGGATGGAAACCGGGGCCGGCTGGTCCGGCGCCTCCGCTCACCTGTCGGCGGCCGCCAGCGCCGGCGCGACCAGCGTCCAACTCAACAGCGCTGTCGGCTTTAGCGTGGGCGATGTGATCGGCTTCTCGACGCTGGGCGGCGTCGGCGGCGGCACCGCCTCCAACATCGTCGACCGCGTGACCCTGACCGGGGTCTCCGGCAACACGATCTCGTTCACCCCCGCGCTGACCACGGCCTACGCCGTCGGCGCGACGGTGACTCACGGCACCCGCACCCAGCACGTGTTCGATCACATCATGGTCGAGACCACGGGGGGCGGCGACAGCTACGGCTCCACCGTCCGTATGCGCCACAAGTACCAACCTCTACCCGGCCAGACGCACGTCTTCGAAGGCGCGACCGCCAGCCAGTATGGCGGCTCGATCATCTATTACGGCGACGGCCAGTTCGGCACTGGTTTCGAGACCCAGTTCAAGTGCCAGGGCGGCGATTTCGACGTCGGCAACATTGGGATGGTGCAAAGCTTCCTCCGCAACAACGATACCGGCGCCCGTTCAGCCACCTGGCTGGGCACCCTGTTCAAGAGCGAAGGGACCAAGCCCGGTGACGCCTGCCACGTCGTCTCCGGCAGGTGGCGGGTCGGCTTGGACACGGTCAAGGCCGACTTCAGCGGTGACGGCCAGGCCGCCATCCAGCTGAAGACCGCTCAGCGGATCTATCTCAACGCCTCCGAGAACAGCACCTCGGGCCGCGGCTCTGACGCCACGGGCAACTATCCGGTGCTGTACGGCAACGTCGCCGGCGACAGCTACATCACCCACTCGGTCGACGGCACGGGTCCGATGGTCGAGATGTACTGCGGTCCCACTTACCGCATGCGTCTGCGCGCCAACGGGACGCTGAACTTCAACGGCAACATCAACGCCGGCGGCGCTCTGCAAGCCACCACCGACATCTCCGTCGGCGCGACCGGCATCCTGGGCTGGGCGGGCTCCAGCACGATGATCTTCAAGTCGGGCTCGACGCTGCGCTATTCGGAAGACGGCGGCGCCACCTCGGTGCCCCTGGCGGGTGGCGGCGCGACCACCCTGGCTCGAGGCTCGATCTTCGGCCTGATCCTCTCGAACAACAGCTCCGCGCCCAATACCCATCTGAACATCGCCGCCGGCCAGGCCCGGGACAGTTCGGACGTCTACGACCTTCGCCTCACCACCGGCCTTACGAAGCGTCTGGACCAGACCTTCGCGGCCGGTACGGGCAATGGCGGCCGGGACACCTCGGCGGCCATCGTGGCCAACACCAGCTACCATGTGTTCCTCATCCGCAAGACGTCGGACGGCGCGCTGGACGTGCTATTCTCGACCTCGGCGCTGTCGCCGACCTTGCCCACCGGTTACGCGGCCTTCCGCCGTCTCGGCGCGGTGATGACGGACGCCTCGGGCTTCATCAAGAAATTCGTCCAGCACAACGACTACTTCGAGCTGGCGACCCGAACCGCCGACTTCGCCGGGGTCGGCAACGGATCGGGTCCTTACCTGCGTCAGATCAGCGTTCCGCGCGGCGTGCCGGTTAAGGCCCGCATCTTCATGCAGAGCAATGGCGGCACGCAGGCCGTATCGTTCAGCGGGGTCTACGATCCAGCGCTGGGCGTGCCGCAACTGACCACGTTGAAGCGCGCGCAAATCCGCCGAGGCATCTACAAGAACGCCTCGAACTCCGACGAAACCTACGCCGTCTGGGACGGCGACGTCTGGACCGACAGCAACGCCCAAGTCTACACGCACTCGGACAACGCGTCCGACACGCTGGCGCTGGGCGTCTACGGCTGGACCGACGAACGCGGACAATACCTATGATCCGCGCGCCCTACTCCGTGGCGTGCTACGGCACGTCCCTCACGACGGGGCGTTTTTCGACGTCCTGGACCAGCCGCTTGGAGAGAAATCTCCAGGCGGTCGCCGGCCGGCCGATCCGCGTCTATGACGTCGGCGCCGGCTCGACGACCTCGCAATGGGGCATCGAGAATGTCTTCCGGGTCACCCAGCACAAGCCGACGGCGTGTCTCTTCGAAACCTTCTCGATCAACGACTCGGTCACCGACAACGGCATCTCCATCAGCCAGGCCCGCGCGAACAAGGTCGCCATCAAGGACGCCTTGCTAGCCGCCAATCCAGCGATGCGGATCTTCGTGCTGACGATGAACGGCGTGCCGGACACCACGCTGCGGCCGAACCTCGAAGCCTACTATCAGGACGACAGAGACTTCGCCGCCGCCCATGGCCTGACGCTTCTGGACATCCGCGCCGCCTGGGGAACGCCGAACCTTACGGACACGCCTGACAGGCTTCACCCCACCCAGGAGGCCGTCGATCGCGTGCTATTGCCCGCCGTGACGACCGCTCTGTCTCCCCTCGTTCTCTAACCTTCCACGCCAGGCGCGTGGAGCAAGGGCCGCTTCTCATCGCGAGAGGCGGCCCTATTTTTTTCACCCCCTCCGATGGAAGGAGCCCCCATGAACGAGCCATCGATCGCCTCTGAAGTCCTAATGGCCATGGGCCGGGTCGAGGGGCGCGTGGAACAGTTTCTCAATCAGCAAGCGCGGCAGGACGAGCGCTTGAACAACCACGCCGAACGCCTGTCCGTCCTCGAGCGCGGCCATGCGCGTATCCTGGGCTGGGCCGTGGGAGTCGGCGCCGCGGCCGGCGCGCTATGGGCCGCCATCGGTCTGGCCCTGAACCATGGCAAGATCGGCGCGTAACGCCACCACGGCATCCTATCGGGATGCCGACACCTTAACGCTGGCGCGGAAACCCACTCGACAATCCAGCGCTGTCCCTGGACCCGGAGCGTGTCCCGAAGGGCCTCTCGTTCAAACGTCACCGGCTTCCGCCCGAGATCATCCGCACGCGAACTGGCTCTACTTTCGCTTTCGACCGAGCCTTCGTGATGTCGAGGCGTTGCTGACCAAACACGGCGTCGAAGCCAACTTCGAGACGATCCGAGGCTGGGCCAGGAAGTTTGGATCCGCGATCGCGCGCCGCCTGAAGGCGCCGCGGCCGAAGCCATCGTCGCGCCGGTGTCTTGATGAAATGGGCCGCCGGGTCGGTGCGAGCCCGTCCACCTCTGGCGCGCCGCGGACGATGGGGGCGAGGTGCTCGACATCCTCGTTCAGCGGCGCCGGGACGCCGATGCGGCCAGGCCATTCCTGGTGAGATTGTTGCGCGGCCAGCCCATTGAGCCGGAGCGGATAACGACCGACGGGCTCAGATCCTACGCCGCGGCGTTGAAGGATCTGGAGCGCGGCCACCTCCATCTTTCGGGTGGCCCGCGCGAGAACAACAGGGTGGAGAATTCACACCTGCCGATCCGGCAGCGGGAGCGAAGGATGCAGGGCTTCAAGAGTCCGGCCTCCGCTCAGCGCTTTCTCACCACACACGCCGCCGTCTACAACACCTTCAACACCCAACGTCACCTGGTCAGCCGCCCAACGCTTCGGCGCTTCCGTGCCGAGGCCCACATCGCGTGGGCGACGGCTACCGCCTGAGGCGCCCAAGTATTCGGGCTCTGCAACCTCACGCGATTAAACGTGATAGACCCGTTGGACGTTAGGTCGGCCTTTCTTCTGATAACTGGAACGAGCACGACCTTAATGCAGCATCTCAGCGTCGAGCCAACGGCGAACCTTAGGGTCGACCGACCAAAGCAATTCGCCGTCTCCGCGCCCCCAATGCAGATCGTCGCGTGAAACGCCGCAATAGACTTGCGCCGCCTCCACAGCCACGTCGCGAACAACCTCGTTGTCAGCATTTAAGGCCAGTTTCAATTTTTGTCTGGCAAGCTCTGCGGGAGCGAGCCCCGGCAACGCCGAGAGCGAAGCAAGACGTACATAGTCTCGATCGTCTCCCGGTATACCTTCAGCGTATTCAAGCACAATTCTGCGAAAATCATCAGATACCCAGCCCTGATAGCTAAGCCCCTTAATGATTTCCGAGCGCACATAGGCGCTCGGATGCGAAACTAACATCTTCATCAAGAGTTGAATGTTTGGACTTCGCACACCTCTTATATATGACGAGATCGCTCGCTCCGTAAATTCAATCTCATTTCTAGAAAAAATGCGCTCGACCTCCATCAAGTCTGACGAAGTTGCAAAGCCGCTGCGCAACCGATCAACTAGCTCCATCATCTCGGCACAAACTGTTTTGAGTAGTCCAAAGCCTTCGAAGCCTTGCTCAGCTCAGCTTCATAAAAGGCGCGATTCTCGGGCGAAAGATTGGGACGAGACAACACCCTCTTGAAGAGATTGATTTCGTTATAAAGCCCATTTTGGGCATCGCGAACTTCTTTCACGTGGTCATATGGCGTCCCATTCCAACGCCTTGCGACAACCTCCCCCCTCAGTTCGCGCCGAGCTGCATCAAGATCTTTAGCCGTGAGGTGATCTTGGATGATGCGATCCGTCGGTGTACGCGCGGTATCCCCTTTAAGGGTGACCGCAGCAGCAGCAAGAACACCACACAGTATTGGATTTGCAGCGCAACCGGAGGCAACCCCCTCCAAAGGTGGCCCTCCGTTATGCCCCATTGGAGCGGCACCGAGAACGAGCGTACCAGCGGAGCCACTCGAATTTCCACCGCCACCATCGCCGCCATCGCCGCTCAAGATAATCGTCGAGCAATTGTCACCGACGCCACAGATGCTGCCGCTACCGGTGGTCAGACCCTCGCTGAGATTGCCGGTCGGGTCCGACCGGTTCAGCGGATCGTTCCCCACATAGGCGTACCAGTTGAGGCCGTCGTCATAGCCGGTGGGGTCGGTTTGGAGGAACCGTCCCAGGGTCGGGGAATAAACACGAGCCTTGTAGTGGTAGAGCGACAGGTCCGAGAGGTAGACCTGCCCGGTGTACTGGAAGAGGCCAGCGTTGCCAGATCCGGGCACGCCATACTCGTCATAGGTCAGCTTCGACGTCACCGCGCCATTGCTGTCGGTCGCGGCGATGATCGAACCCTGGTGATCGGCCAGCAGATACTCGGGCGTCGTGCCCGAGCCCGAGTAGCGCGCCAGCACCTCGTCGGCGCCGTCGCCGAACACATAGCGGCGCAGCAGCGTTCCCGAACTGTTGTATTCGCCGATGACGTTAGGCCCATCGTAGAGATAGCGCGTCGTGGTGTTGCCCACGGTCGTCGACGAGAACAGACGCCCCTGAGGATCATAGCTAAGGCTTGCCCCAGCCGTGGTGCCCCGCAACCGGCTCTCGACGTCGTAGAAATAGCGGATCGTCGGATTGGTGCAGGCCGGCGCGGCGGCGGCGATGCAGACGAGGTTACCCCGCCCATCATAGCCATAGGCGTTATAGCCCGACTGCCCCGACGTGCCGATATCGACGATCCTGTTCAGGCCATCCGTCCCATAGGGACGATCAATGCTCGTCCCGCTGGGGTTCGCCCAGACGTAGGCGGCGTTGCTGATGGTGCGCAACGTGACCTGTCCGGGGGTATTGTACGCGAAGCTAAAGCTGACCGCGTTGCCACTGCTGGACGGCGTCTGGGTCAGGCTTTGAAGCCGCAGGTCCGAAGCGTTGTACGCGTAGCTGGTGGTGACCTTGTTGTCGCCGCGCGTGACGCTGACACGGCGCCCCAGATCGTCGTAGCTAAAGCCCGCGATCCTGTCCGAGGCCGAGCCGCTCCCCGCGCGCCGGATCGCCGTCAGGGCGTCCGTGTTGTCATAGTCGTAGGTCACGAAGAAGCTATCGGGCCAAATCAGCTTCGTTCGCCGCCCCGCGACGTCATACTCGTAGCTCACACGGCTGGCTGCCCCCAGCGCGTTGTCCTGCTCCCAGGTCAGGCGGCTCAAGGCGTCATAGCTTCGGGTCGTCGTGCGCGTTCCGTCGCTCACCGAGGTCGGATTGCCGAAGTTGTCGTAGGCGTAGCTGAAGCTTGAACCCGACGTCATCGCCGTCGCGGTCGTCGTCTTGGTGCTCGGCCGGTTCAGCGCGTCATAGGTCGTGGTGATCGTACCGCCGTCGCGGCGGCGCCAAGAGGTGCGATTGCTGTTGTTGTCGTAACCGTACTCGTCATAGTCGTTGGGATTGTGGGCGTTGGCGTTCTTGGCGCTCGATGGATAGTAGGTCCGTCTCGGACGGTCGTATGGGTCGTATTCGTGGAGCGTGGCATTTTGCTCGCCATCGGCCTCGGTCTTCAGGCGCCCATTGTCGGTATAGGTATTCTCCCGCACCACCATCGGCTGGACGGCATAGCCCGACGTTACCTTTTTGACTTGGCGATCGGCGAAGTAGTCGGTCCGAGTAATTCGATCCGGATCCCCCCCACTGGCTGGCGTCGTAGGGGCGCAGGCGTCGTTGTTGGTCAGGCTGAACTGAAGCGGATTCGACTGGAACGCCGCGAGGTTCATCCGGACGGCGACACAATCGTATAAGCCGGCGTCGCTATAGCTATATTGGGTGAGCCCTATGGCGGCGCCGCCACCGTAAGAAATTTCGCGAATTCGCCGGCCTCGACTGTCGTAGCCGATGTCCATCCGCTTCAGCACCGTAAAGCCCGACCAAGCCGATGGCGCGACCGCCTCGGATTGCCAGGACGAGAGCGTGCCGGTCTCGACCTTGGTCAAGCGTCCGGCGCTATCGTAAGTGTTGCGGGTGGCGCGAAACAGCAGAGAACCACCGCCATCGGGATCGGGCGAGATTCCGCCGACCAGACGTTGCGCCGCGTCGTAGCGGAAGCCGGTCGTGTAGGGACTGGCCGAGGCCTGGGCCAGGGCCGAAGCCGGAGCGACGGCGAATAGCATCGTGGTCGCTAACAGGGCGCCGAGGGTTCGGATCGACATGAGCGTTCTCTCTCCTGAACCTTGGCGATTACGGGCAGGACGCGAGGCCAGCGCGCGCGTTGGTCTCGGAAATCTTGTTGCCTTGGGCGTCGTAGCCGTAACAGACCCGCAGAGTGGTTCCGCCAGCCGTGACCGCCTTGCCGCGCGGCAGCAGGGTGTTAGGCCCGGAGTCGGGACCGTACTCGTACGTGGTGATAACCTCTTCGGAAGAGCCGTTGGCGCAGCTGTTCCCGGCGACGTTGGTCGCGCCGGTCTTGCAGGCGCGGTCCTCGGAGGGGAGCCAGATCGCGGGCTCGGCCGAATAGGTCCCACTGGAGTTCTTCACCCAGGCCGTGCGTTGAACATAGGCGTGACGCACGACCGCTTGGACACCGGCGTTGTTGGCCGGTCTGGTCTCGGTCAGCACCCCGCCATGCGTCTGGTCATAGGTGAAGGTGGCGACGTTGTTGTTCCCATCGGTGATCGTCAGAGGCAAATTGCAGGTGATACGGTTCGCGCAGTCGCCCGTCGGAAAGGTCTTGGCGTTCTGAGTGATGTTGGGATAGCCGCTAACACCCGTCTTGCCACCGGTGAAGACATCGCCCGAGAAGATGCCGCGGTTGGTGATATTGGCGTACCAGCGGTTGCCCTCAGGCTGACTCATTCCGCTGAGTTGGCCACTATAGAAGTAGACGAAGCGCCGTTTGCCGACCTGGTCAAAATATTCAGTAATCACGCCGTCGTTGAGATCGAAGCCGACACTCGCGCCCGAAGGGTCCGTCCAACTCGTGCCATCGACCTGGGATGGCCCCTCCGCCAGCCCATGGGCATAGACGCATGTGCAACTAAATGACCAGAACGTCCCGTCGGCCAGGGTCTGCTTGGTGACCTGGCTCGGCTGACCGTTCATATACTCCATTGTATACTTACAGGCGGCCTCCCCAGGTTCCGTCAGGCACTTGAGCTGGGATCCGCTATAGTAGGTGTAATTCGCGACATCGCCCATGACGCTTGTCGCGCTGGTCAGGTTTCCGGAGGTGTATCCGTAGCTCGTTTTGATCGTCGCGGAAGCACAGGTCGTGCTGGTCGTGACGTAAGTGACGGCGCGGTTGAAGCCACAGGCGGCCGTTACGTTGCCCGCGCCATCTAGGTCAAAGATCAGAGCATAGCCCTGGTTGCTTGAGACCATTTTCAAGCGCGAGGATCCATTGTACGAAAATGTCAGGACAACCCCGTTCGGGTATGTGACCGAGTTCACGCGTCCATCAGTCGCCGAATTGAAACGATACTTAGTCCCGTCACGATCGGTGAACATGATGAGCCCGTTTTCGAGCTCGACCCTTGTGCCGTCGCTTCCTCCGCTCGGCAGGCCGTCCATAAACGGCGTCGCGCTTGCCTGGGTATCAAACATGTAGGTCTTTCGGCCGATGACGACACGTGTCATCGGGCGAGGATTGGGTCCCAAAATTCCAATGGTCATGGAAAAGGCCCACATGTCGAAGTTGTGAGTCCAGCCGTAGCCAAAATAGTGCCGGGACCGCTCCGCGCCGCCGTAGTAGCTGCGCTCGAGCTTCAGCGGGCCCATCGCCAAATCCGTCGTCGTGTAAGTTAGCGTGGTGTCCGTCATGCTGACGCCCGTCGGACTCATCATCGGAATGTCCGGAGGGGTCAGTGGCGCGGTCTGGGCCGCCGCCGTCCCGGCCAGCACGCTCGCGGCGACGAGTCCAGAAGCGGCGACACGCACCAACTTATTCACAATCCCGAGGCGGCTGTGGCGCCTTGCCGACCAAACCATGGATTGCCCCCAAGCACCGCGAATGCGGCTAATCAATATGAACTTGGCCGCGCCCCCGCGCTCAAGTCAACATTGCAAAATCAATTTTTCAATGCCAGGCTGTGTTCCGATTTCAAGTTGGGGAATGGGTGGGCATGGCGCGCTTTGGTCACGCTGCGAGTGCTGTTGCGATCTTGGTCGCGCTCTCGACTTCCGTTGACGGTCAGGCCCAGTCCGTACAGACCGGCTATACTTACGACGTCCACGGACGATTGGTGGGGGTCACCCGCCCAAGTTCAACAACCACCTATACCTACGACAAGGCCCAGAACCGGACCCGCGTGGTCACCGCCGCCGGCAACAGCGCTCCCGTCGCCAACAACGACAGCGTCAGCGTCTCCACCGGCGCGGCCGTATCCTTCAATCCGCTGTCCAACGACACCGACGCCGACAGCGACGCCTTCTTCCTGACCAGCGTCAGCGGCTGGAACACCAGCAAGGGCTCGGTGTCCTACACGGCCAACTGCCTGCGCACCGCAGCGACCTGCGTCACCTACGCCGCCAACAGCGGCGCCAGCGGAACCGACAGCTTCACCTACGCCGTCTCCGACGGCAAAGGCGGGACCGCCACAGGCACGATCACCGTCACCATCAACGCCGCCGTCGCTCCTCCAGTGACCTCGGCCTCCACCACGACGGTCGTGGGCAACTACGCCGGGAGCTCGAATTCCTATCCACTCAGTCTCAATATCTCTGGCGGGACGCCTACTA
This sequence comes from Caulobacter segnis, assembly GCF_031454995.1. GTDB lineage: Bacteria > Pseudomonadota > Alphaproteobacteria > Caulobacterales > Caulobacteraceae > Caulobacter > Caulobacter segnis_E. Next base: position 712,705 of record NZ_JAVDRV010000001.1, read on the forward strand.
GCCTGACGATCACCTCGGCTCCGCCGTCCAGCGCGGGAACGGCCAGCGTCAGTGGAACCTCCATCTTCTTCACGCCCGCGAACAACTACACCGGCCAGACCTCGTTGCAGTACACCGCTTCCAACGCTGGTGGGACAAGTTCTCCGGCCACCGCGACCATCACGGTCACCCCATCCGCAGGCGCCCCGGTCGCCCGCGACGACAACGTCACCGTGCCATTTGGCAGCGCCGCGCTCTTTCAGCCCAAGAACAACGACAGTGGCACCGGCCTCAGAATCACGGCCGCCACGCAACCTTCGATCGGTCGCGTCGCCTTCGATGACGACAACATTTGGGTCGGCGACATGGGCGCGGGCGGCTTCAGCACCAGCTTCCAGTACACCATCACGGACTATAGGGGCCGAAGCTCCACCGCCACGGTCAACGTCACCGCCGCAACCAGCCCCCCACCCGTCGCCAACAACGACAGCATCACCGTGCCCTACGGCAGCGCCGCGCTCTTTCAGCCCAAAAACAATGACACCGGCACCGGCCTCAGAATCACGGCCGCTACGCAACCCTCCGTGGGCCGAACCGCCTTCGATGAAGACAATATCTGGGTCGGCGACATGGGCGAAGGCGGCTTCACCACCAGCTTCCAGTACACCATCACCGACAGTAGCGGCCGCACCTCCACCGCCACGGTAACCACCACCGCCGCGCCAAACCCTAATCCCCCGCCCGTCGCCCGCAACGATAGCGTCATAGTCCCCAAGGACAGCGCCGTTCTCTTCCAACCCATGGAGAACGATAGCGGCAACCAGATCACGATCCTATCGGTCACCAATCCTGGGGTCGGACGCATGGCCCACGACCTTGGTAACATCTGGCTAGGCGACATGTACGGATGGACGGGCTCAGGATCGTTCCAGTACACCATTCAGGACAATCAAGGCCGAACCTCCACCGCCACCGTCTATTTCACCTCGCAATAGAGGCGTCCCGCGCCGTCTCAGCCCTTAGCCGGGTCCTCAACGACGAGGGCGAGGTGCTCGACAGCCTCGTTCAGCGCCGCCGCGACGCCGACGCGGCCAGCCATCGAACCGGAGAGGATTTGAAGCATGGCCACCTGCATCTTTCGGGCGGCCTGCATGAGAACAACAGGGCGGAAAACTCACACCTGCCGATCCGACAGCGAGAGCGGAGGATGCGGGGCTTTAAGAGCCCAGCCTCCGCTCAGCGCTTTCTCACCACCCACGCCGCCGTCTACAAGACCTTCAACACCCAACGTCATCTGGTCAGCCGCCCAACGCTTATGCGCGCAGGCTCGCGCCGCGTGGGCGGCTACCGCCTGGGGTGGCCAGGTATTCCCCCTGTGCGGCCGGGCGCGTTTAACGTGACAGCCCAAGAGCACAAAGGCGCGCGCCTCCGGCTCGCGAGGGTTTAGCGCTGAGCTGGAATTCAGCTCTCATTTACGCCAGACCATCGCGATAGCTTGGTGATCGCCCAAATTTCGCGCGCGGGCGGCGGGACCATTCGACCGCAATGCGCCATGAGTTGTCGTCGACACGGCTCCAGAAACGCGACTTTTGCTTCTGGCGGCGACCTGCAGGTTGGAGGTCGATCTTCTTGGACACCCGCGCCCCCCTTCGCCCCACGGGCCGCGGGCGCCCCGGAAACAAGAGCCGGAATGTCGATGCCCACCGTCAACAAGGCGTCATACTTTAATCGTATGTGAAATACGGTCTCATTTGTATTTTTGATATCTCGTTCGTAAGGGGGCTTCACGAACGACGCAACGCGGACGGGACCCAGCCTCGCACATCTCTCCCTGAACGGTCCGTTGCCGGGCCTTCAGGTCGCTAGCCCGTAGGCGTTCGCCGGCGGGAGGGGACGGCGCGCGCCTGGGCGGGCGTCGGGACACATTCAACGGAGTTATCCATGTTCAGCCCGCCATCGCGCGTCAAGCTCGCGGCCCTGACCGGCGCCAGCCTATTCGCACTTGCCTTCGTTTCGGCCGCTCATGCTCAGTCGGCGAATAATCAAAGCCAGAAGAACCAGGCCAAACCGGCGACCGACGACACCGTCAGCGAAGTGGTCATCACGGGTCAGCGCCTGTCGACCGCCAACTCGTTGCAGGACCAGAAGAAGGCCACCGGCGTCGTCAACGTCATCTCCGCCGACGATCTGGGCAAGCTGCCGGACGCGAACGTGGCCGACGCCCTGGCCCGCATCCCGGGCGTCAACGTCGTCGTCAACCAGGAGACCGGCGAAGGCGAATACGTCTCGATCCGCGGCCTGGCCAGCACCTACAACGCCTATTCGATCAATGGCGTGCGCGTGGCGCTGACCGACTCCGGCTCGCGCAAGATGTCGATGACGGTGCTGCCACCCAACGGCCTAAAGGCGATCTCGGTCAACAAGACCCTGACGCCGGACCTGGACGGCGACGCCATCGGCGGGTCGGTCAACTTCGTCACCCCGACCGCGTTCGACTTCCGCAAGCCCACCCTGCGCGTCTTCGCCTCCTACGGCCTCAATGATCGCGCCCAGAAGCAGGACGAGCCGGCCGGCAGCGGCCAGATCCAGATCGACGGCGCCCGCAAGTTCGGCAATGGCGACTTTGGCCTGTTCGGTTCGGTCTATTACGGCAAGAGCCACTACACCAACGAAGAGTCCGAGAACGACGGCGAATGGGAGCCCTACCGCTGGCGGAAGGACTCGACGGAAGCTATCGACAGCCGCTCAATGTACCTGCCGGGCATCGATCTGGACTTCCGTCGCGGCGAACAGGAACGCTTTGGCGGCAACTTCTCGGCCGACTATCAGATTGACCAGCACAACTTCTATGTCCGCGGCCAGTACGCCAAGCTGAACCGCACCGGCACCAACGATTACACCGACTTCCGCAGCCGTCCGACCAAGCGCCTGACGCAGGTCAATCTGGAAGACACCAACCTGTCGCAGCCGGAGCAGGTGATCACCGGCCGCGATCCGGTGAAGGGCAACATCTACGGCTACACCGTCGGCCAGATCGTCGACACGGACAAGGACGGCCTGATCACCGACGCCGACCGTGCGTCGGGCAACTCGTACTGGTCGCTGTTCGGCCGCTCGGGCGTGTGGAACCCGCGGGCGTTCCAGTTCGCCCGCACCCACGAGTCCCAGGACCAGAAGTCCTCGCTCTACACGATCAACGCCGGAGGCCAGAGCCGCTTTGACCGCCTATCCCTCGACTACGACCTGAGCTACTCGTACGGCGAGAAGGGCACGCCGCTGTATTACGGCATCGGCTACAACTGCGATAAGTGCTCGACCGACCCGATGTTCACCTCGACCGGCATCCTGTGGTCATCGGCCGATCCGCGCTTCCCGCTGGCGCAACTGCCGGCCTATGCGGCCAATGTCGATCACCGCGACGACCTGCTGCCGTTCGACGGCGCATCGATGAACAAGGACAAGCAGTCCGACGCCCGCACCGCGCTGAAGCTCGACGCGCGATACGAGGTCAGCGGCCTGTTCGACTATGTGAAGACCGGCTTCAAGTACCTGAAGTCGGAGCGTGAGTACGACTCCACGCCGATCTGGGAAGGCGATCTGTCCGGCACCCCGCTGAACGGCAAGTCGCTGGCCGCCTCCGGCCTGGTCGAGCGCCAGGTCGATGGCTTCTTCAAGGACCGCTACTACTACGGTTCGATCCTGAGCCGCGAACGGGTCATTTCCGCGGTGAACGCCGCGCGCGCCGCCAATCCGGTGACCTATTCGACCGCCGACCTCAACAAGGACGACAAGAAGGGTTCGGAGACCATCTACGCCGGCTACGCCCTGGCCCACCTTCGGTCGGGCGGGCTCGAGGTCGTCGGCGGCGCTCGCGTCGAACACACCAAGGTGGAAACCACCGCCTGGATCACCGACGCCACGACGTCGGGCTTCGGCAAGACCAACCGCGACTACACCAACGTCCTGCCCAGCATCACCGCCGTCTACCGTCAGGGCGAGACCCTGGTCTATCGCGGCGCGATCTGGACCAGCTTCTCGCGTCCGGAATATTCGAACATCTCGCGGGGCGAAAGCGTGACCCGCGACCCCGCGACCAAGGAAATCATCGCCATCAGCCGCGGCAATCCGGACCTCAAGCCCGGCGAGTCGGTCAATTTCGATCTGTCGGCCGAATGGTATCCGGATCGCTCCAGCGTGGTGTCGATCGGCGTCTTCCACAAGAAGATCAAGAACTTCATCTTCACCAACGGTCGCTCCGTCAGCGCTCCGACCAAGGAGGGCATGATCACCATCACCCAGCCGCAGAACGGCGAGGACGCGACCCTGACGGGCGTGGAGCTGAACCTGATCAAGTCGTTCGAAGGCCTTTCGGCGCCGTTCGACGGCTTCGGCGTCGAGGCCAACGTCACCTCGCAGACGTCCGAGGCCGAAACGGGCCTCACCTATCGTCGCGGTCACCCGATCACGTTCCTGCAGGCGCCGGACCTGATCTACAACACCTCGCTGACCTATCAGAAATACGGCATCGAAGCCAAACTCAGCTATCAGTATCAAGGCGCCTACATCGAAGACACGCGCGACAACGCGGTCGACAAGTGGGTGCAGCCGAACAAGTCGCTCGACCTGCACACGCGCTACAACATTCGTCAGGGCCTGACCGTCGACTTCGACGTGCAGAACATCCTGGATGGTCACCGTTACTACACGACCAAGGGCAAAAACCCGACGTATCAGAAGGATTATATGGAGCCGGGCCGGAACTTCATCCTGCGCGTCGCCTATTCCTACTGATCCGACCCGATCTTCTCGATTGCCCTTCCGGTTCGCGCCGGAAGGGCTTTTCTTTGGCCGCGAGGCCAGTGACTGCCTGTTGGGCCGCGTCTGTTTGAGTTTCCGGTCCTGATTTGTATGGTCCGGGCCTGTCACCTATCGAAGAGAGAATCATGGCCGTTTCGCCAGACGATGGCGCCGAGCGTACCCGCCGCCGCGAGACCGGCAGCCTGTCGATCGGGGCGCTGAAGGCCTTCGTCACGGTCGTCGATCAAGGCTCCTTCTCACGCGCGGCCGCGGTGCTGGGCGTTTCCCAGCCAAACATTTCCAATCAGATCAACGCGCTCGAGCAGATCTGCGGCGTTCGGCTTCTGAACCGACGCACTCAGAACCAGAACCTGACCGACGCCGGCCGCGAGCTCTATACGCGGGCGCGATTGGTCATCAGCCGTGTCGACGACTTCGAGATGACCGCCAATCTCTTCAGCGGATTGAAGCGGGGGCGTATGTCGATCGGCTTTTCGACGCCGCCCGCGACTATGCAGCTGATCAGCCAGTTCCGGCGCACCTACCCCGACATCGAGATTTCCACGCGGCTGGGCAATACGCGCTCGCTGACCCAGGACGTGATGGAATGCCGGGCCGATGTGGCGATCATCTCGCTGTTGGAGCCCGACCCGGTCCTGGCCTGCCACCTGGTTTTCGAACAGTCGCTGAACCTGATGGTCCCCGTCGATCACCCCTTCGCCCAACGCGAGCACATCGACGCGCGCGAACTTGGCGGCCTGCCCTTGGTCCTGCGCGAAGAGGGCTCGGTGACGCGCGCCCTGACGGAGATCGCCCTGGGACGCAGCGCCAACAGCGTGGAGCGCGGCTTCATCGTCGAGAGCCGAGAAGCGGTCAAGGAAGCCACCGCCCACGGCATTGGCTTCGGCTGCATTCTGGACGGCGAGACCGGGCACGACGTTCGGCTTAAGGCCCTGCCCGTCCAGGGCATGCCGCGCACCGGCGGCGTCTACATCGTCACCCTGCGGGAAAACATGGAGATTCCGGCGGTGTCGGCCTTTATTCGCCTTGCTGGGCTCAGGAAGGACGCGATATAAGAATATCGAATATCATCGTGTGATGGATTTGATATTTTTATGACAACGCCGGCACCAACTCAAGTCCTGTTCGACGAAATCCGGGACATCTATCTGGGCAACGCCCGACGCCCCTACGGCCTCTATGGCATCAACCAGCTTCAACACGCCCTTCAGTCGGCCGCCCATGCCGAGGCGCAGGCGCTGTCGCCCTCCCTCGTGATCGCCTGCCTGCTGCACGACGTCGGCCACATGATCCACGACCTGGGCGAGGCTCCGGCGGAAGAGGGCGTCGACGATCTTCACGAAGCCCTCGGGGCCGATTGGGCGGCGGAGCGCTTCCCGCCGTCGGTCAGCGAGCCCATCCGCCTGCACGTGGCCGCCAAGCGCTATCTGTGCAGCGTGGAGCCCGGCTATATGGACGGCCTATCGAAGGATTCCCGCATTTCCCTGGCGCTGCAAGGCGGGGCGATGGGTGACGCGGAGCAACTGGCCTTCCTCAACGAACCCTTCGCCGATCAGGCGATCGCCCTGCGCCGGATCGATGAGCTGGCCAAGGACAAGGACGCCGTCACCGACGACCTCGACGACTTCCTTGAGCGCCACCTCCTGGCGGCGCTCAAGGAGTAGGCGACGCCGTCACGAGATCATTACATCGCTACAATATACCAACAGCATCATAAGTAGATATTATGTTGGGCGGGCCATCGGGGGACCGTGGGTGGCGCGGCCTGGTCTTGTGCAACAAGGCCGGCCGTTCACACCCGCGTACCGGGGCCGGCGCATCAAACGTGTCACGGGTCTATCCTGTCGGTGACAGCCAAACCGGCTTGGCCGACATCGCTCACGTCTCCGTTCCAGTGATCCGCCCATAGCCGAGGGATGTCGCCATGACCGCTGACCGCCGCCATTTCCTCAAGGCGCTGGGCGCCGCCGGCTTGAGCGCCGCCACGCTGGCGACGCTGGAAAAGGCCATGGCCACCCCGGCCAATAACCGCACCGGGACGATCATGGACGTCGAGCATGTGGTGATCCTGATGCAGGAGAACCGCGCCTTCGACCACTATTTCGGCGACTTCCCCGGCGTTCGCGGTCTGGGCGATCCGCGGCCCTTGCGTCTGCGCAATGGCCATACCGTCTGGCGTCAGCCCAGCGACCAGCACCCGGACGGCTATGTGCAGCCCTATTGGGCCGATTCAAGGACGGCCAACGCCTATGTCGTCGACGGCGCGGATCAGGGGCACGGCGCCGCGACGATCATCGTCAATGGCGGGCGTTTCGATCAGTGGGGCGTTTCCCGGCAGCTGCAGCACAGGATGACCTACTACAAGGCCTCGGACCTGCCCTACTACCACGCCCTGGCCTCGACCTTCACGATCCTCGACGCCTACCACTGCTCGACCCTGACCCAGACCTATCCCAACCGCCTGCATCTCTGGACCGGCTGCAACGGCGGTGGGCGCGTGGGCGGCGATCCGGTGATGAGCAACTACGGCGAGGACGAAACCCCTTCGGCCGACATGGCCACGGATCGGCCGATCAAGGCCTATGAGTGGACGACCTATGCCGAGCGCCTGGAGGCGGCGGGGGTGAGCTGGAAAGTCTATCAGGAATACGACAATTTCGGCGACAACATCCTGTCGGTGTTCAAGCCCTTCCGCCCTTGCGACAAGGCCTCCAACCTCTACAAACGCGGCCGCGCCTGGGTGTCCGAGCACAAGGACGGTCCCGACCGCACCCGGTCGGACGGCAAGCAACTCGTCGAAGCCTTTCGCGCCGATATCGCCGCCGGGCGCCTGCCACAAGTGTCGTGGATCGTCACGGCGGCCGCGCTGTCCGAACACCCGCGCTGGACGCCCGCCGACGGCGAGAACCTGACCGCCAAGCTGATCGAGGCTCTCGTCGATCATCCCGAAGTCTTCTCCAAGACCGTCTTCATTCTCAACTACGACGAAGCCGGCGGCCTGTTCGATCATATGCTGCCGCCCATGCCCGCCGCGGACGAGACGCGGGGCTACAGCGGCGTCAGCGTGGCCGGTGAGTTCAAGGACTACGACAAACATCCCCATCCTGGCGTCCGCGGTCTGCAACCGCTGGGCCTTGGCATTCGTGTTCCGGCCATCGTCGTTTCGCCGTGGAGCCGTGGCGGCTATGTATGCTCGCAGGTGTTCGACCACACCTCGACCTTGAAGTTCCTGGAAAAGCGCTTCGGCGTGCTGGAGCCGAACATCTCGGACTGGCGGCGCGCGGTGTCGGGCGATCTGACCTCGTGCTTCGATTTCAAGACGCCAAACGCGCGGAGCGTCGAGTTGCCGTCCACCGACGACTACACGCGGCGCCTGGCTCATGCCGCGCGCCAGCCCGCCCTGAAGATCCCCACGGTCCAGGTTCCCGCCGAGCAGCCCCGAACCCAAAGGCCGGCGCGACCGCTACCCTATCGCCTGGGGGCGGACCTGCGACCGAACGGGGAAGACCTGCTGGTCGAGCTGGCCAATACCGGCGGCCAGGCGGCGGTCTTCACCATCCACGACTACGCGCCCTATGGCCTGAACGCGCCCTGGCACTACACGCTGGTCGCGGGCGAGCGCCACACGGCGGCGCATTGGAACGACAAAGACAAGGAAGCCTACGATCTGGCCGTCCACGGCCCCAACGGTTTCTACCGCCATTTCCGCGGCCGGCCGTCCAAGAGCGGCTATGTCCGGGTCGCTCTGCGCGAAGATCCGGCCGCCGGAAAGGTCATTCTGAGCCTGCGCAATGACACCTCGGGCGAGGCAATGCTCTCCCTCGGCGTCGACCCGCGTTATCCCGTCGCTCCGGGCGCCTCGCGTCAGCGGACGATCGCCTTGAAGCCAAACGAACAGCGTGAAATCGACCTCGATCTCGCCGCCAGCGACCTGTGGTACGATTTCACTCTGACCGACACGGCGAACGCCGACAGCCTGTGGCGCTATGCCGGCCGCGTCGAAACCGGCAGGCCGGGCCGCACCGACCCCGGCATAGGGGCGATGGTGTTGGCTCTCTAAGGGGGAGATGCGGTCAGCCTCCGCGACCCAGCGCGACTAGCGCGACAGCCTCGGCGGAGGCAGCCGCGCCCGTTGAGGTCCATGACCCCTCCGGGCGCTTGGCCGGGGCGCCGCCCCTAGAAGCGGTAGCTGACCCCCAGCTTGTACGAGGCGCCATACCGATAATAGCCCTGGGGCAACATGGGGTTGCCGTTGATGCTGTAGGTGTTGGCTTCGTCCAGGAGGTTCTGGCCTTCCAGCGAGATGTCCACGCGGTCGTTGATCTTGTAGGCGGCGTGGGCGGTGACCCAGGTGATGGAATCGGCCTTTTCGTTGTAACCGGCGCCCAGTACGTTGACCGCCGTGGTGAAGCCTGCGGTGCGATCGGCCGAGACGCTGAGCGACACCGGTCCCCGGTCGTAGAAGACGCCGAGCGAATAGACCGACGGCGCGATGCCCTCCAGCGGCCGCTCCTGGTCGCCGACCCAGCTCTTGGCCCAGTTGCGGGTGTATTGGGCCCGCACGCCCAGGCCGTTGTCCAGGAAGTGCTGCAGCCCGACCTCGACGCCCTTGACCTTGGCGTAGTCGCCGTTGATCGGGCGGCTGATATTGAACAGGTGGCCCGGCACGCCGATGTCCTGGCCAGGCTCCCAGCTGGTGGTGATCTGGTCGGTAATGTGCTTGCGGAACACCGCGACGTTGAACACCGAGTTGGGTCGGAAATAGTACTCCAGGGACAGGTCCAGCTGCTTGGCCTGATAGGGTTTCAGCTTGGCGTTGCCGCTGTAGATCTGGGTGAACTCGCCCCACGAGACGCTTTCGGTCGTGTTGGTCGGCGCCAGGGTGGCGACCGACGGACGCGCCATCGTCTTGGCCGCGCCGAAGCGCAGGCGAAGCTCGTCGGTGAAGCGGTAGTTCAGGTTCAGCGAGGGCAGCGCGTAGGTGTAGGAGTTCTTCTGCTCGACGACCGTCGGCGCGGCATAGACAGCCGTGTAGTTGAACGCGCCGTTCTCGATGACCTGTAGGATCTTGGCGTCCCAGGCCTGGGCGTTCGTCTTGGTATGCACGACCCGCAGGCCGATATTGCCGCTCCAGCGTTCGCCCTGCAGGTTGGCCTGGGCGTAGCCGGACCACGTCTCTTCGCCGACCCGATAGCTTTGCAGGGGATTCCAGACCGGCGCGGCCTTCGAATAGTCGTACACGCCGCCGCCTGGACGCGGCTTGCCGTTATAGGCCTCCAGGGCCTTCTGGTAGCTCGGGACGTCGAACGCCAGGAAGGTGCGCGGGAAGGTCGAGTCGACCTTGTTCATGAAGTTGGGCAGCGAGAAGCTGTTGGAAATGACGTCGCCGCCCAGCGCGCCGACATTGATGGCGTAGTTGCCGGAATAGTAGTCCGCGCCGCCCGTCAGCGCGTTGTTGATCAGGTCCCGCGACTTCTTGCGGTCGGTGTAGTTGACCCCGAACTGGACGTTGTCCAGCCAACCCATCCGCGTCTCCCAGGCGCCCTTGAACGCCGCGCCCGTGATCTTGTCGTCGATGTTGTCGCCCGCGAGCGAGAAGTAGTGGGTGTTGAAGTCGGCTTCGTTGAACTGCCCGTTCCGCAGCCCGCTGGCCAGCTCTCGGCCGTCCGCCAGATTGACCGTGACATTGGGCACGCGCTGGCCCGTCAGTTCGATATGGGCCGTGTTGGGCTGGTTCATGCGCAGGACCACGTAGCTGTCCTGACCGCCCGAATGACGCTTGGAGGTCGAGCGATAGACATCCCCGGTGATCGTCAGTCGATCCGACACGATCCATTGGGCGTTGGCGCCGTAGAGCTGGGTTTCGACGACGCGATAGGACGTCTGGTTCAGCAGCTCCGGATTGAGGCGCAGCTCCGGATCCGGATTGTTCATGTCGAAGCTGGTGACGATCCCGTCCTTGACCACGATGTTCGACCACCGGTTCGGCGCGTAGAGCGGGTAGAACGACTGCTGATAGCCGACCTGCGGCGAGTCGAGCTTCGTCGTCAGGCCGTCGACCACGAGCGTGAAGCTGTCGGTTGGCCGCCATTCCAGCTTGCCGGTGAAGGCGCGCCGCTTCTTCTTTTCAAGGATGGAGCCCACACGGAACTGGCCGGGCCCGATCAGACCGTATTCCTCGGGATCCAGCACGCCGTTGCCGTTCGGGTCGATCGACCCGCCCCAGGCGTTGCCGTACAGCCAGCTCTCGTCGGTCGGGTCGGCGTTGCGCGTCCAGCCGCCGTCGTTGCCGGCCACGTCGCTGCGGTCGTCACGCTTTTCCAGCACCATGCCGAGCAGGAGGCCAAGCGTGTCGCCGGCGAAGGTGTTGCTGTAGACGGCCGACAGCTTGCGGCCGTCCAGTTCCGACATCTGGTTGCGATCACCCTCAAGGCGCGCGATGCCGTGCTGGCCGCGCCGGTCGAACGGACTGGCCGATCGCAGGTTGATCAGACCGCCGATCGCGCCCTCGGTGTTGGCGGCCTCGGCCCCCTTGATCACGTCCGCGCCGCTGATCACGTCGGCGGGCAGGACGTCGTAGGCGAAGTCGCGTCCCGCGCCGTCCGTGGCGAGGATGCGGCCGTTGAAGGTCGACAGGGTGTATTCTGGTCCCAGGCCGCGGACGCTGACCTTCTGGCCCTCGCCGCCCGCCGTGCGCGAGATCGAGACGCCGGTGATGTGGCTGAGGGAGTCGGCGACGTTGTCGTCCGGGAACATGCCCAGTTCGAGGGCGCTGATCGAATCCTGCACCGTAGTGGCGTCGCGTTTCAGCTTCACGGCCCGGGCCACGCTGGCCCGCACGCCGACCACAACGACCTCCTCGACCGTTTGGTCCTCGGCGACCTGGGCGGGCGCTTGCGCCGCGGCGACGCCGGCCCAAAGCAGAGCGGCGACGCCCGCGCCGGCCATCATGGATCCCCGTTGATTTGGACGACGCGACATCCGCAACCCCTTTCCTCACCTTGTGAGATGCAAATTCCGAAACTTTCGGTTTGCATCATATTTATGTCTCAATGAGTAACAATGCTTTCGAATGCCTGTCAAATCGCTACTTAACGAAAGCGCGATTGGAGGGCAGTTCCGTTGCACAAATGTCGATCTTTCGCGCACGGACGGGGGCGTGGGGCCCGTAGGCTCCCGATGCCCAGGCTCAGGCGTCGGCCGGCGGCCGCATCGGGCGACCGCTCAAGCGCGCCGCGTAAAGCGCCGCGCCGAAGGCGGGGCTGTAGCGGGGCTTCACCAGGCGATAGCCCGACGAATAGGCCTCGAGCTGTTGGCGGAAGGGCTGCAGGATCAGCTCGCCGCCCTGGAACACGCCGCCCGAATAGGAGAGGCTGACCGTCTCGCCTGCCTCGTATCGCAAGCGCCCGCGGATCGCCTCGACGATCGCCGCGAGTTCTCGGCCGGCCTCGGTGAAGATGCGGCGCGCGGCCTCGTCACCCAGGGCCACCGCCCGGGCCACGAGTCGCGAGAGCGCCGCGATCCGGTCCCGCCGCGGACTCGTCTCGCCATAGACATAGGCGCACAGTTCCAGATCGTTCTTGAGATCCAGTTCGGTCGTCAGCAGGTCGTACAGGGGCCCACGCGGCAGGCGGCCGTCGGCCATGCGCGAAAAGGCGTTCAGGCCTTGGACAGCGATCCAGTAGGCCGAGCCTTCGTCGGAGAAGACCTCGCCCCAGCCGCCGCCTCGGGCCGACAGGCCCTGGCGCTCGCCATAGCCGATCGAGCCGGTGCCGGCGACGATGTTTATGCCGTCCTCGCCCCCTAGCGAACCGGCCCAACCGCAGATCATGTCGTTGCCGCAGGCATAGCGACGATGGCCCAGCACGGCCTCGGGAATGACGTCCAGGAAGGGCTGGACCTGAGCGTCCTCGCCGTGGGCCGGCAGGCCGAAGAAAGCGAAGTCGACGGCGTCCGCCGAGACGCCGGCCTTGCCCAGCACCGCCAGGACCCCGTCCTGCAGCAGGGCGTGGAGCCCCTCGAAACCCACCTGGATATGATAGCTGGACCCACCCTCGTGACGGGCCAACTCGCGGCCTTCGCCGTCGGTGAGGACGAAGGACGTCTTGGTGCCGCCGCCGTCCACGCCCAGGAAATAGCTCGAACGCGAGGTCATCTCACCCATCGTCAACCCAGCTCGTGGATGCGAACGCCCTGCACGACCCGATTGACCGTGCCCGACGTGTTGGGCTTGTCGGGCGTCAGGCCCAGGCGCAGCGACGCGAAGAAGGCGAAGATCTGGGGCGCCACGACATAGGGGAAGAGCAGTTCGGCGTCGTCCGCGTCCTTGAGCCCCTGAACGGTGATCTCGTCATCGCTCGGAAGTCCCAGCCCGTCCTGAGCGGTGATGGCGACGACGCGCGCGGCGTCGTTGTCGCGCTGCAGCTCGCCCAGGAGGTCGAAATCATAGCTGCGGGTGTAGGCGTTGTTCGAGAAGAAGACGACGACCAGCGTCCGGCCGTTGACGATGGTCTTGGGCCCGTGCCGGAAGCCCAGCGGCGAGTCGAACATGGTCACCAGGGCGCCGTTGGTCAGCTCCAGAAGCTTCAGGCCCGCCTCTCGCGCCAGCCCCTGGAAGATGTGGCTGCCCAGATAGACCACGCGCTCGTAGCCCTCCGCCGCCACGGCCCGCATGACGGCGGTGTAGTCGACGACCACCCGCTCGGTCGCCCGCGCGATCGCTTCGATCCGCGCCTCCATCGTCGTCACGCCGCTGAACACCGCCAGCGCCGCATAGGTCATGCACGAAAAGCTGGAGGTCATGGCGAAGCCGCGGTCGTGCGTCGCCTCGGGCAGATCGATGGTCAGCCCCCGGGCGCCCTGGCCGTAGGCCGCCAGCGCGCCCTCGGCGTTGCAAGTGATCACCAGGTGATGGAGCGTCGTGACCAGCCGGTCGGCCAGCTGGGCCGCCGCCACGCTCTCGGGACTGTTGCCGGACCGTCCGAACGACACCAGCACGGTGGGGGTGTCGGCCTCGAAATAGAGCTGCGGCGCGCAGACCAGATCGGTTGTCGGAATGGCCTCGACACGACGGCCCAGCCGCGAGGCCAGGACCGGCGCCAGGCACTGGCCGATGAAGGCCGACGTCCCAGCCCCCGTCAGGATGATCCGTAGGCCGGGCTGGGCCAGCAGGGGCGCCAGGAACGCCTCGATCCGGGCGCGATGGCCCATCAGCAGCGCCTGGGTTTCCCTCAGCATGGCCGGCTGCTGGACGATCTCGCGCGCGGTCCAAAGGCCGCCGCGGCGCTCGAGTTCGGCCTCGTCCAGGCCCAGGAAGATGTCGTCACGCATGGGCAGGTTCCGATTCTGGCGCGCAGGCCGCGCGATAGGCCTCGAGGGTCGCGCCAATATGGGCGATCACCAGATGGGAAGGGGTCGGCGTCAAGGCCGCGTTGCGGATGGCCGCGTAGGCCTCCGGCAAATATTGGCTGATCAATGCCAAGGGCGGCGGATTGTCGGTGAGGTTGGCGAACATCGCCTCTTGCGCGGCCATGATCCGCGGATCGGGCCAATAGTAGCGGATGCGGTCGGACAGGCTGTACTGCAAATCGAACTGAAGCGCCGCGCCGGTGGCGTGATAGTACTTGTCCCAGTTGCGCGGATCGGCCCGCATGCGCTCGATGGCGATCTGGCGGAAGCGCGACGCGCGATCCTCGCCGACCCACTCACGCTCGATGGCGTCAAGCGCCCAGAAGGCTTCGCGCAGCGCGAAGGTGACGCCCGGCCCGACCTTGAGAATGGCGAAGTGGTCCTCGACCAGCGCTTTCAGCGCCTTGGGCGTCTGGTAGTCGGTCGAATGAGCCTCGAACACGATGTGAGGCTGGCCGTCGAGCGCACGGCTCAGGCGCGCGGCCTTGGCGCGGTCGTAGTCGATGACCTTGTGATGATCGAACTCGACGCCGGGCTGGACCACCGCGGCGATCACCCGAGGCCACGCGTCCTCCAGTCCCTCGGCGGCGAAGATCGCGCGGTGCGCCTGGATGGTGGCCAGGGCGGCTTCCGGCGTGGTCGCCTCCAGTTCCGGCAGGTCCTCGGCCGCGCCGCCAGGCACCGGCACCTCGGTTCCGATCACATAGACGCAAGGCTCGCCGCCGACTCGCTTTTGCGTCGCCTCGGCGACCGCGATCAGGCGCGCGGCGCGGCGGGCGATGGTGTCCTCGGGCAGGGGCGTGGGGTCGTCAGCGCACGACATCGAGCAGTCGGCGTGGATCTTGCGGAAACCGGCGGCGACATACCCCTCGATGAGCACCTCGGCCTTGGCCATGGCCTCGTCCGCGTTCAGGCGAGTCCAGGGATTGGGCCCCAGGTGATCGCCGCCCAGGAGAATCCGCTCCCGCGCCAGCCCGACCTTGTCGGCGATCGCGCGCACGAAGTCGCGGAACAGGTCCGGGGTCATGCCGGTATAGCCGCCGTCCTGATTGACCTGATTGCAGGTGGCCTCGATCAGCACGACGTCGACCCCGGCGCCTAGCGCGTGAACGAACGCCGCCTCGATGACCAGGGGGTGAGCCGAGCAGACCGAATATATCCCGCAGGCCTGACCGGACTTATGCCGGGCGATCAGGTCGAGCATCGCCTTCATCATGAAACCCTTCGTGAATGAAGCGCAACCTACCCCGCAAGATAACGCAACGCAACCAAAGCAATGAAAACGAAAGATCGAAATTTCGCTTTGAGGCTCGCGCGCGCAAAAAAAGGAGAGCGACCGCGCAGGAGACGGCCGCTCTAAGGAAACAGGGGGGAGGGGATGCGGGGCGCGGTCAGGCGCGCGGAAAAGACGTCAGGGCGCGAGGGCCAGCAGGGCCGAGGCGATCACCGCCAGCGCCAGCCCGGCCATCTTGAACTCGCCGGGCACGACCCCGGCGACCAGCAGCGAGATCACCGCGGTGATCAGGGGGCCGCCGGCGTTGGTCAGCGGCGCCACCACGATCGCCTTGCCATGGCGGAAGGCGTAGACCAGGGCCAGGGCGCCGATGGCGTTCAGCATCTGGATGCCCGCCGCCAGCCAGGGTCCGTCCCAACCCCAGTTGATGGGCTTGGAGAAGTCGGTCATGGCGATGGCCGCCGGCGCGACCAGCAAGCCGCTGATCATCATGTAGAAGAAGATGCTCTCGGCGCTCATGCGCGCGTTCGCCAGCTTCATGAAATAGGCCTGGACGCCCCAGCACAGCATCACGATCAGGGCCAGGGGGAACCAGGCCGCCCCTTGCGCGAACGAAAAGCCCTTCGGCGAGAAGTCGAACAAAGGCAGGGCGACCAGCGCCAGCACGACGCCCAGGGCGCCAAGCCGGGTCGTGCGCTCCTTCAGCAGCACGAACGACATGACGATCGTGACGAGCGGGGACAGGGAGATGATGGGGAAGACCAGGTAGGCCGGCCCCGTGGTCACGGCGTAGAACAGGATCATCTGTCCGCCGGCCCCGGTCAGACCGATCAACAGGCCGTGCAGGATCGAGCGCGGATCGCGGTCGAGTTTCCACTTCTCGCGGTGCATGACGATCACGGCTGGCGCGATCATGGTCAGGGCCCAGACGCAGTAGACGAGGGTCTCGGGAAAGCCGCGCTGGGCCGAGACGCCCGCGAAGGCGCCCCAGACGCCCCACAGCACGACGGTCAGGGCCGCGAAGCTCAGCCAGCGGCGCGGAGGCGCGGCGGGCGTGACGGCGGCGGAGGTGTCGGTCATGCGCGGGCGCCCTTCAGGGGAACGGCCTCGATCAGCAGAAACTTCTCGAACATCGCGGGCAGGCGCGGGTTCTTGGCGCTGACCCTGCCGAGGTCCTTGCCGTGGAAATAGTCGGTCAGGCGGTACTCGCCCTCGCCCAGCCCGCGCAGCTCGATGGGGCCGTCCCACCGCGGCGCATAGAAGGCGTAGTAGAGCCGTCCGTCCTTTTCGATCGCATGGGCTTCGGGCTTGTCGAAGCCGATGTCGTAAAGCTCGCCCAGGTATCGGCCCTTCGGCAGCATCTTGGCCGAATACAGATCGGCCCATTTGCGCCACAGCGCCTCGCGCTCGGGCGTCAGGCGGAAGTTGGCGTCCTTGCCGCGCCCTTCGTTGGGCCAGGTGAACTTGGTCGAGATGACCGCGCCGATCCCGACGCTGGAGGCGAAATCGGCGCCGCCGTCGCTGAGTTCGACATGGTCGCCGGCATAGGCCGCGTCGCGCCCCATCAAGGCCTTCAGCGACTTGCCCTTCAGGCGCACCTGCCAGGACGACAGCGGATCGGAGGCCGGGACCTGGTTTGTATAAGGCAGGTTGTGGAAGGCGTAGGAGGTGCCGCACGGGCAGAACTCGACCACCGCCTCGGGATTGGCCTCGCGCGCGGTGTCGTAGACCATCTTCCAGAAGTCCTGCAGCCTCTCGACCGATTCCTCTGGGCGCACGTGCTCGTGGGCGGGGTTGTGGCAGGGCGCCACGCCGTTCATGTGCTGGCCGTCCAGCTTCAGACCCTCGTAGCCCCATTCGCCGATGATCTTGCGCACCAGCTTCTGGGTGTAGTCGCGCGTCGGCTGATAGGCGGGACAAAGGTAGAAGGCGTTCCACCACGTCACGTTCTGCACCGCGCCATTGGCGTCCAGCAGCAGCATGTCGGTATGGTCGTGCAGCAGGTCCGAACCCGGATCGACCGCCAGCGGCGCCAGCCACAGCTTGGGCTTCAAGCCCGCCGCGCGGATCGCCTTGACGAAAGCGACCATCTCCGCCTCCGAGCGGAACTTGCGCGGATCCAGCGCCCAGTCGCCCTCGTTGGTCTGCCAGCCGTCGTCGAGCACGGCCCATTTGAAGCCCAGCTCGCGGACCTTGCCGTACGTGCCCTCGACCTCGGCGACGGTGAAGTCGCGGTCGTAGCCCCAGGCGCACCAGATCGGCTCGTAGGCGCCTTCCGGAGGCTTGGGCGCGGCCAGGCCGTGATCGGCCATCACCCGGCGATAGGCGTCGAGGGTCGCGTAGTAGTCGCGCTGGTGGACCGCGATGAAGCTGTCCAGCGAAACCAGCGACTCCCCCGGTTTCAGCGTTGTCGCCCTCGCCTCGACCAGCGCCACGGTGACGCCGGCCGGCGAGGCGATGATGGGCAGGGAGATGAGCTTGGGCGTGGTTTCGACATGGCCGACGGCCAGGCCGAAATCAGGCCGCCAGACATCGGCGATCGGCGTGCCCGACCCATAGTCGGACGCGTTCATGCCCATGAAGTTGTCCTGCTCGAAACCGTCCTTGACCGGCTGAACCCAGTCCCGCCGGTCTTCGTGGGTCGAGCCGGACCAGGACCAGAATCCCGCGCCAGACGATTTCAGCGAATGGGCGCCCAGGCGCCAGCTCTCGATGTCGAGCGGCGCGCGTCCGGTGTTACGCCAGGCGACCGTTACCAGGGGAAAGCCCGGATAGCGCTCGTGGAAGGTCAGGGTGACGGTCTTTTCGAGCCCCTCGGGCGATACGCCGCGCACCGTATGGCGAACCCCCGCCCCGTGCGCGTCCTTGACCGGCGCCTTGAGGTGTTCGGCGAAGTTGAAACGGTCGACGGCGCGGCCGCCCTTCAGCGTCACGGTCTCCGACGGGCCGAAGTCGGTCAGCGCGACGGCCTTGCCGCCGAGGCCGCAGATCAGTCGGCTGTTGAGCGCCGTGTCGAATTCGATCGTCAGGGCCTGGTCGCCCGCGCGGGCGACCGCCACCGCGGCCCAGGCGCGACCGCCGCCCAGCGCTCCGGCGGCCAGAACGGTGCCGCCAAAGAGGCTCAGCATGCCGCGCCGGCTCACAAGCGGTTTCGTGATCATTCGCGGCCTCCCTGCGTACGAAAATGATCTTGCATAGGCCGGTTTTAAAAGGCAAACAAAAAGACGCACAAAACGAAAGCATAAGTTTCGCTTTGTTGTTTTAGGGTGCGCATCAAAACAGGGTGGATTGGCTCATGAGGCTGGATCGGCGTTTGCTACTCACCATGGCCGCCCCGCTCGCGCTGCTCGTCGGCGCGTCCGCCGCGCGAGCCGCTACGGAGACCTATGGCGTCGCGGACTTCGCCACGGTGCGGAAGTTCGACGCCCACGTTCACGTCAATGTCCAGGACCAGGCGTTCCTGGATCAGGCGGCCGCCGACAATTTCGAGATCCTGTCGATCAACGTCGACTATCCGGCTTTCCCGTCCATCCAGACCCAGGCCGACGTCGCCCACCACTTCACCAAGGCCGATCCCAAGCGCTTTCACTACGCCGCCACCTTCTCGATGAAGGGGTTCGGCGATCGGAACTGGGCGCGCGAGACCAACCAAGCTCTCGACGCCGAGTTCGGCCAGGGCGCCCTGGCCGTCAAGGTGTGGAAGAACGTCGGCATGGTCGAGCGCGACGCGAAGGGCCAGCTGATCTTCATTGACGACAAGGGCTTCGATCCGGTCCTCGATCACCTGGTGGCCCGGCACATCCCGCTGATCGCGCACCAGGGCGAGCCTCGCAACTGCTGGCTGCCGATCGAGGAAATGACGACCAAGAACGACAAGCTCTATTTCAGCGCCCACCCGGAATACCACATGTATCTCCACCCGGAGATGCCCAGCTACGAGGCGCTGATGGCCCGTCGCGACGCCATGGTCGCCGCCCACCCCAAGCTGCGCTTCGTCGGGGCCCACATGGCCAGCCTGGAGTGGAGCGTCGACGAGGCCTCGAAATTTCTCGACGCCCATCCGAACGCCGTGATCGAGCTGGCCGCCCGCATGGCCCAGATCCAGTACCAGTCGGTCCGCGACCACGCGAAGGTCCGCGCCTTCTTCGTCAAATATCAGGATCGGATCCTCTACGGCACCGACCTGACGCTGAACCCCGGCGAGGACGCCCAGGCGTTCCGGACCGCGGCGCACGACTACTGGCGATCGGACTGGACCTATCTGGCGACCGCCGAGACCCAGCGCGTGGCCGACATCGACGCCGACGCGCGCGGCCTGGCCCTGCCCAAGGCGGTGATCGACAAGATCTACTACGCCAACGCCCGGCGCGTGTTCTTCGCCAACCGCCAGCGCTGATCGGACGCCCCATGATCATAAGGTCCCTGCTGGCGTCCGCGGCCATGGCTAGCCTGCTCGCCCTGTCCTCGCCGGTCGCGGCCCAGACCGACCCGTTGGCGCCGACGGGACGCTGGTCGATCCCCGAGCGCGCCCAGGCGCGGACGCCGCCGATGGGCTGGAACTCCTGGAACGCCTTCCGGACCCAGGTCGACGAGGCCAAGGTGATGGGCGCCGCCAAGGCCCTGGTCGACAGCGGCCTGGCCAAGCTGGGCTACACCTACGTCAATATCGACGACGGCTGGTGGCTCAAGCGCCGGTCCTCGGACAGCCGCCTGGAGATCCGCACGGCGATCTTCCCGTCCGCCAAGGTCGCGGGACGAGACACCAGCTTCCGACCCTATACCGACCAGTTGCACCGTATGGGCTTGAAGGCCGGCATCTACACCGACATCGGCCGCAACGCCTGCTCGCAAGCCTATGACCTGCACTCCCCCAACCTGCCCGAAGGCACGGCGGCCGAACGCGAGGTTGGGCTGCATGGCCATGTCGACCAGGACATCGCGCTCTATTTCCAGGAGTGGGGCTTCGACTACATCAAGGTCGACGCCTGCGGGATCGACGTCTACGGCCCCGGAACCGCGCTCGTGCGCGAGCAGGGCTATCGTCCCCTGACGCCCTTGATCGACCAGGCGGCGATCAGCCGGACCGATACGCCGGCCGTCCGCGCCCTCTACGAGCAGGTGGCCCAGGCGCTCAAGGCCCACAACCCCGACGGAGACTATGTCCTGGCGATCTGCAACTGGGGTTCGGCCGATGTGCGCTCTTGGGGCAAGAATGTCGGGCACCTGTGGCGCACCAGCGGCGACATCACGCCCACCTGGACGCGCATGTTGCACAATTTCGACAGCGCCTCGACCCGCGCCCTCTACGCCAAGCCCGGCGCCTGGAATGACCCCGACATCCTGTTCATCGGCCACGGCGACTTCGACCAGGCGCACCTGACCGAGGCCCGGTCGCACTTCTCGCTCTGGGCCATGATCAACGCGCCGCTGCTGATCAGCTACGACCTGCGCCAGGCGCCGCGCGCGCTGATGGACATCTGGGGCGCCGCCGACATCGTGCGGCTCAACCAGGACCCGGGCGGCCATCAAGGCGTGATCGCCTACGCCTCCGACGACGTTCAGATCATCGTCAAGACGCTGTCGAACGGCAAGAAGGCCGTCGCCCTGTTCAACCGCGGCCTGGCCGAGACCCGCGTGACTCTGACGGCCGCCCAAATGAAGTTCGCCGCCGACGCGCCCATCGCGCTCAGGAACCTGTGGGACGCGACGCCGCCGACCTCGTTCGTCGGCGAGACGGACTTCACCCTGGCCCCGCGCCAGACGCTGGTCTTCGAGGCCTCGGGCGCGCGCCAGCTCGCCGACGGCGTCTATCTGTCCGAGATCCCAGGCGATGTGAACGTCGCGGTCGACGGCGTGATCGCGCCCCAGCCCGACCCGCTCGTCCACCGCATGCGCAACGCCTGGGGCGAGACGCGCGGCTCGGGCGAGCGTCCGACCTATGCCGGCTGGGGCGGCGCCCAGGCCGACGCGACGCCCTATGACCAATCTCTGCGGGTCAGCGGCCGAAGCTTCGACACCGGCCTTGGTGTTTTGACCAATTCGCGCATCGAGGTGCGCAACGCTGGACATGCCCGGTTCGAGGCCAAGGTCGGGGTCGACGACTCCACCCTGAACACCAAGGACAAGGCGCGCTTTCTGGTCTACGGCGACGGCAAGCTGTTGGCCCAGAGCCCGCCGATGGGCTTTGGCCAGGCGGCCCAACCGCTGAGCGCCAACATCAAAGGCGTCAAGATCGTCGAGATCGTCGCCCGCTCCGAACGCCTGAGCACCGACCTGCCGCTCGTCGTCACCTGGGCGGAGGCGTCCCTGCGGCGCTGACGGCTCAGGCCTTGTAGAGCTCCACGCCCAGGCGCAGCATCGCCTGGTCGATATGGTCCGGCGCGCTCGCGTCCGTGATCAGGGCGTCGAGCTCTTCCACGTCGATGATGCGGTGCAGGCAGACCTTGCCGAACTTAGAGGCGTCGGTGACGGCGATCACCTCTCGCGCCGTCTCGACCATCTTGCGGTTGAGCTGCGCCTCGGCCTCGTGATGGGTGGTGATGCCCCGCGCCACGTCGAAGCCGTCGACGCCGAGGAACAGCTTATCCAGCAACAGGTCGTCCAGCGCCGCGACGGTCTGAGCCCCGTAGAAGGCCATGTTGCGGCGGCGCAGCTCGCCGCCCAGCATGACGATCTTGATCTTGCGCTTCTGGTTCAGAACGCCGAGGACGTCGAAGTCATTGGTGACGACGGTGATGTCTTCCTCATCGGGCAGGAAGCGCGCGATCTGAAGCGTCGTGGTGCCGGAATCGAGCATGATCGAGTCGCCGCTCTTGACCATGCCGGCCGCCAGCTTGCCGATCCGTTCCTTTTCCGAGGTGTGGCTGATGCGCTTGGTCTCGATCGCCGGCTCGACTCCCGCGTTCACGACCTCCGACGAGATGGCGCCGCCATAGGCGCGCGTGGCGACCCCGTGCTCCTCGAGATAATGCAGGTCCTTGCGGATGGTCTGCATCGAGACGCCGAACAGTTCGGACAGCGCGGTGACCTGAACGCTACCCCGCGAGCGGAGCATGGTGGTGATTTCACGCCGGCGCTCGGATGTGTCCCGAATAGCCTTCCCCGAGCCGTCCGCCATGAACTTCTTCTCCCAATTACCGCGACGGCTTTCGGTATAGCGCGCATTCGCAAGTCTTTTAAGCTCGCAGCCCGCGATAAGCAGCGAATGCGGCCGTCGCCGCGGCGCCGCGCCCAAAGGCGCTCTCGGACCGCCATCCTCGCCTTCAACTTGGACGTGGCGGCCGGGGAATGTCGGTGTCGCGACAGCCAGCTCTGTCCCAACCATCGCTGTTGATGAGGAAAATGCGTTGGTCTCTTCCGGCGGCCGCGCTGAACGTCGCCTCGAAGAGGCTTAGTGTTCCCCTGAACTACCGGAAAGCGACTTCTGGGAACGCGCGAGCAGGAAGGGGACTAACGAACTGAACTGGCGTTGACAGTCGGTTTGCTAGCTAACATATATTGTTAGATGGCTAACAAGAATGAGCATTCGCGGTACGCCTCGGTCGGGGCGTGGGCCAAGCGCTGCTATCTGGCGGGGCGGTCGCTGATGGACAGCGCCCTGCGCCCGCACGGGCTGGGCGCGACCCAATGGTACGTCCTGCATCAGTTGGCTGAAGTCGGCCCGACCATGCAACGCGATCTGGCGCGCCTGCTTCAGATCGAGCGCGCGACCTTGAGCATTGTCGTCACCGCCCTGGTTCGGAAGGGGCTGGTGGAACAGGCTGAGGACACGGTCGATCTACGTCAGAAGCAGCTGCGCCTGACGCCCGCCGGCCGATCGCTCTGGGGCGAACTGCCTGATTTGGGCTTCATCCAGGACGTCGCGTTCGATGGATTTTCGAACAGCGAAATCGAAACCGCGGCGCGGGTGCTCAGGCTGGCGACCGAGCGCCTCCAGCGGCACGCCAAGGGAGTAAAGACATGAAGGTTCTTCTGACGGGAGCGACCGGACTCGTCGGCGAACGCCTGGCGCCGCGCCTCGTGGCCGCCGGTTTGGAGTGTCGCGCCCTTGTCCGCCAGGGCGGCAAGGTTCCGCCCGGCGTCGTGGCCGTCCAGGGCGATCTCTTCGATCGGGCGTCCCTAGCCAGGGCGGTCGAAGGCGTCGAGGCGATCATCCATCTGGCCGCCGTGTTCCGGACCCAAGACGTCGATCTGATCTGGAAGAGCAATCTGGAGGGGACGCAAAACCTGATCGCGGCGGCGCGGGCGCATGCCGGCGCGGCGCGGTTCATCCTGGCCAGCACGAGCAACGTCTATGATCGCCAGGGCGCTCGCCCGGCGCGCGAGAGCGATGTCGTCGCGCCACGGCAGGCCTATCCGGCCAGCAAGGTCGCGGCTGAAGAGGCGTTGAGGCGGAGCGGGCTGAACTGGTCGATCATCCGGTTTCCGTTCGTCTATGGCGACGCCGATGGGCATCTGGAGGCGCTGCCGCGCCATGTGGAAGGCTTCGGCTTCCATCCCGGCCACCGGATGAGCACGATCCATCATCGCGATATCGCCACCGCCATGGAGATGGCGCTGGCCGGCGCCTTCGACGGACGCACCGTCAATATCGCCGACGACGCGCCCCTTTCGATCTACGAGCTGGTCGAAGTTGTGGGCGGCGCGATGACGCCGTCGGCCGAGCCGACTCAAGATCCGTGGTTCCTGCACGTCGACGCTTCGCTCGCCCGCGGCCTTGGCTTTCAGCCAAAGGTCGGCACCGTCCATCAGGCGGCGCGGGACGGCGTCCTCTAGGTCCGATCGGCATCAGGGTTTCAGGCGAGACGAGAGCCGAGATGCGCACCTCGACAGACAGAGCCGTGACCGACTTCTATGAACGGTGCATCGCCCGCCTGAATGCCCGCGCGTGGAATCGCCTGGGCGACTTCGTGGCGGCGGAGGTTGTCGGTGCACTCCCGCGCGCGCTCACCAAGTGATTGATATCGCTGAAAAGGCCTTTTCTTACAACTTAAGGAAAACAACCTAACGCGTGCCCTATGGGCGTAATTCCAACTTAAGACGTGCCTCGGCCCCACCGGGACCGCCTAAACCCACGCCTCTTCAAGAAGTGGGGGTTTCTCTGAATGTTAGTAGCGCTTAGCCTTCGGCCAACCGATCGCGGGTTCCGACTATGGGAGCCGTTATCGTCAAGTCCGATAACCGGATGTATAATTCCCCGATAGGAGTTAGTCCGATGGGCCCCTCTTACGAGCTTGTGAATTGGATTATGCTCGCAGGAGCAGCGGTCCTCGGTGTCGCTATGGTGCTCAACTATTTGGCCCTGCTTGTAGCCCGCAGACAAAGCCGCAACTTGGCCGCTGACAAATCCGACGAAGCCCCTCCGCTGGACCGAAACTCCGAAGGGCCGGTCGTATACCCGTCGAACAAGCCATCAGCTCGTTCACAGAGGAAATCCTCATGGTGCTCACAATAGATCGAGATGTAGTCACGGGAGCCCCGGCAGACAGCGGCAAGCAAAACCACGCCATACTGGTGCTGATAGCGATAGTTGCGTTCGGTTTGGTCGCCGGGATCAACGCTGCGTGTGGCCTCAATGCGGGCCTTTGGCGTTGCGTCCCTGGCCTTTGATCCGCCGTCACTCAACCGTGCCGACTTTCTTATTATTGGTCATGTCGCCCCCCGCGCTCCGCAACACGTTACTCGCGAGAAGGTTTTCGAACAACCTTCACACGCTAAGCGCGATTTTGAGCGGGCTGGCGGGGGATTGGGTCGGCAGATTAGCCGCCGCCCGTCAGTCCCCTCAAGGACGGGGGGGGGGCGCTCTCGCTGGCGGCGATGGCCTAGCACTCATCTTCGGATCATCAACGACTAACGGGTATCAGCCCAATAGCTTTGACGCGGTTCCAGTCACGATTGACTTCCACTGAACGTCGCGTTTCTGGGGCCGCGCCAAGGTCAGCATTTGGCGCTAACGGGACCTTGAAGCCGCCACATTTGCGACCGCCTCGCATTATTGAATGTCTTAAGTTGGAAATGGGCACGTCTTAACGTGCAACGACAGACACAGCGCTGGCGGCCCGGGAGGATGTCCTAAATTCCAATTATTACAATGAGATGCGTTGTCTAACACGTCTCTTGTGGCCCTTTGATACACAAAGGGTTTTTCGCGAAGCGTCTAACTTCATGGGCGCGCCGCTATGAGCCTACAAGCAATCATCTGGGCGTTTGGCACCCCGGTCGACAACGTCGGTGCCAAGTTCGTGTTGGTCGCCCTGGCCGAACATGCGCGCGAAGATCAGCGGACGGCCTGGGCGTGCTTTCCCTCGGTGAAGCGACTTGCCAGCTTCACCGCTCAATCCGAGAGAACCGTCGAGCGACATCTAGCCTGGCTAGTCCAAAACGGCTGGATCTCGCGTCAACGGCGGAGCTCTCGGGGCGGTAACGCTGGCGCCTTCACGTACACGTTCGGACCCGACAAATTGTCGGGCCACGATCCTTCCTCAACCCGACAAACTGACGCTCCAGACCCGACAAAAACGGCATCGTCACCCGACAATCTGTCGCTTCCCAATAAGAGAGAACCTTCCAAGGAGCCGGTAACAGAACCTGCGCAGAACGATCGAGACTTCGAAACCTGGTGGGCGGCTTATCCGCGCAAGGTCGAGAAGTTGGGCGCAAAGGCTGCCTACCGTCGCATCGTGGACAATCGGCTAGGAACGGCCGACCAACTGCTCTCCGGCGCCAAGCGGTATGCGGCCGAAGTGAGGTTGCGCGACCCCCAGATGGTCAAGCATCCCTCACGGTGGCTAAACCTGGGCTGCTGGACTGATGGTGGCGCCAGTACCGGCCTGCGCTTGGTTGGCGTCGCCGATCCCCATCCACACGCCTTCGGCGGCCCGCCCGAGCTATGGCGCGCTGCGGTGGCGCGACGCGGCGAGGACTGGGCGAAAAGCTGGCTTGCCCCCTGTACGTGGGCCAGCGACCGGCGCGAAGTGCAGGCGCGCACCAGATTGGCGGCTGATCGAATTAGCGAGGAGTTGGCCGGAGAGGCTAACGCTCTTGGGATCGCGATCACCGTCGCGACGCGTGCTGAAAGCACCGTAGCGCGCGCAGCGCCGAACGACCTTTGCGCCAGCAAAGGTGTAGTGAGTACACCTTCGCTGCGCTCAGGCTGGCGGTGACTCCAATGGCATACGCAATACTACGCACGGCCAAGCTCAAGAGCTTCGGTGAGATCGGCGGCTCCCTGGCTCACACGTTCAGAGAGCGAGAGACCCACAACGCCGATCCGGCGCTAAAGCTGGCGAACGAGCACTGGGGCGCCGAGACCGGAGCCGGCGCGCTGGCGGCAATCCGCGCTGCGCTTCCGGCGAGGTACCGCTCTGACGCCGTGCTATGCATTGAGTACTTCGTCGGCCACAGTCCGGAATGGCGAGGTGACGACACCGCTTACTTCCGAGGAGCGCTGCAATGGCTGCGCGACCGGCATGGCGCGGAGAACGTCATAAGCGTCCATGTTCACCGCGACGAGAAAACGCCGCACCTGGTCGCCTACGTCGTGCCCCGGGATGGCGACAAGTTGAACGCCAAGAAGTGGCTGGGTGGAAAGAAAACCCTCTCGGAAATGCAAACCGACTTCTGGCAACGCGTCGGTCGCGAACATGGCCTCGAGCGCGGCATAGAGGGCAGCGTCGCCCGCCACCAGACCATCAAGGAGTACTACACGGCGATCTCGCGAGCGACGGAAGTCGAGCGCGACGTCAACTTCCCGAAGGAACGTCAGGTGCTCGAAAAGGGCGTCCTGACCACAACGCTAGAAACCGACGCGGCGTTTGCCTCACGCGTGGCTGAAAGCGTGGTGGAGCAGTTGAAGCCGGCTGCACAAAAGGGCGTCGAAGCGGCGCACCTGGCGCGTCGGGAGCGAGAGCAGGCCCGCGAGGTCGGCCGCCTGAAGAAGGCCCTCGACAAGGCGCACAAGCGGCTGAACGCTTTCGAGCGCGTGTTCGACGGGCTGAATTCCGACCAGGCTCGAGAACTGTTTCATTCGCTTCGGCGTGCGGCCGATCGGATGAAGGAGACCGCTCGCGAGGTGGTGGGCTGGTTCAAAGGGTTGGCCCCGAGCCGATCGGGAGGAGAGTTGCAAATCACGCTTGAGGAGCGAGGTACCGGCAGAACGATGACATTCCTATCGACCAGGGCGGCGAAAGCGCTGGAGACGGCGGGTGTCCGCGCCGGTGATCTCGTAAAGGTGTCATCAGCCGGCGCCGAAATCTTGGAGCGGCGGCAGCGGCGGGATTTGGAGCGGTAGGCTGGTAAAGCCTTGCCCGGCGACGTCGGCTCTTTGCACAGCGCCAGGTGCTAGGTAGTGTGTGAGCCGCCCAAAAGGCAAAGCCCCCCGGGGTCTAGATTGAAGCGGAAGTGGGCGAGGCAGCGCGATGCGTCCCGCCCACTTCTTTCTCGGCACTGATTGCTGCGTCTGCTTGCTCAAGTAGGGCATTGATTGCGTTTATCGGCGTGGCGCCAAGTTGCCGACTTTAGACGCCCGGAGTTAGCGGGAGCGGAGTCCCATCCCGGTCAGTGCCGATCTTGCGTGAAACTGCAGTCACGTCCAACTCTTTGGACATGAAGCCCAGACGGTAGCCGTGATGCCGGCCGACGATGAAAATCCGCAAAGCCCTCCAAAGAGGGCGTGGGGCCAGCTGCCGTCCCTGAGTGACACCTATGTCGGGGAGTTGAGAGAACGCGGACGGTGGGTGGTAGCCAATCTTTCAGGCTCTCTGCCATGGCCGACCCAGGTCCAAAAAGCCAGCTATCGTAGTTTCGACATCTTCTACCTGCCGCCGACGCAGGAGGAACATCTCCCGGCGCTGGCTGTGAAAGTACCGTCAGGCGCTTTGGACGGCGACGCTCGCCGGGCAATTATGGGCTTCCTCAGTGCCCTCTGCTGGGTGAAGCAGCATGCGGGCGCGCGGGTTGAAGGTTGGACCGGCGGCAGCGGGCCGTTTCGCATGTTGGGCCGCAGACCTGGGATGTTGAATGCAAATGCTTTCGAGCTGGATTATCTGCCCGATCCCGCAGACCCGAAAGCGCGCTTAGCGCTGGCGCTTTGCCGAGAAGCGGCCTCCATTAACATGGCAACCTACGCAGTCATCTCATACTTCCGGGTCTTTGAGACATACTTCCAAGGCTATGCGCGCGAGATCAAAGATTGGCTCAACGCCAATTGTCCGTTGGTCGCTGACCGACAGGCCAAGGAGGTCTTTGACCGCCTGAAGGCGACCGAGCCCAATATCGGGGATTACCTTCACTCAGCCTGCCGGTCGGCCGCCGCGCATGGTAAAATCGGCTCCCAAACCGTAATCGACCCGGATGATCCCGAGGACGAGCGTCGCCTGACGCAAGACCTGCCTCTGATACGAGCTATGGCAATCAAGCTCACAGAGGAAATTCTCGGGATCCAGACTACTTCGACGGTCTATCGAGAACACCTCTACGAGCTGGCCGGGTTTAAACCACTTTTCACCCAGGAAGCATTGGAAGCGTTCGCGGGAGGCCTTGCCTGCCCAGAAGGTCAGTCCGTCGATCTTCCGATAGTCAATATCGGCCTATCGGGTAAGCCTCCATTTGCCGCTCTAAGCGGCCTCGAACCGGTCCACCTTCAGGCGGTAGTAGGTGGCGCGAAGGTGGCTTTTCGCCGACCTGACGGCCTCGTCGAGTTCCACGTCCTGTTAGATATCAAGAACGAGCGCCTGGAGTTCGAAATCGAGCGCGACCTGGTGTTATTTGATGATGGATCGCCGGAGGCCATGGAAGTCGCCGCCAGCGCTATGGAATTTCGCAAGTTCTACTACCTGAACGGCAAGCTACGAGTGGTTGATACAGAGACCGGTGAATTGCTAGCCCGCAAAGACGCTTTCGTGCCCGTGAACTTGATAGTTCGGCCTGAGGGCTTTGACTTAGAAATCAAGCGCTACCGGGACACGGCTGAGCATCGCCGCGAGTTGGGCCGCTATCGCTGGCGCGCGCGGGTATCCCCCAACAACGTCAGTTATTCGATGGATGGTGTGTCCCGTCCTGCACAGGCGTCACAGCGTTCGGACAGCCCGGCCAGGGCCTAGGCGACGAACTCTTCGACTTAGACCCCTGGGATAGAACGAGAATGGGTTTTCTAGTGGCCTGGAACGGCCGCGACTGCTGGCCAGAGCTTGACTAGGGACACGGAGGCGAAGCACCCACTGTGTTGGAGTCGCACGGAGGCAATGGTGCGTGAAGCGTTTGCGCAGTTTGTTCAGGAATACCCGCGAAGGCCCGTTAGAAACGACGGTACCTTTGCTGGCAACTCGCTAAGGGTCTTAGTCGAGACGCAGCTGGTCGACTCGGTGAAGGCGGCGCTTGGTGACCGGGCGAAGCGCTACCTTGTTCGTGGAAGTGTCGGGAAAGGCGATTGGACGCACACGCCATGGCTCGTGGTGCTAGACCCGGCCGTCACAACAAGTCCTGAACGTAACTACTACGTTGTATATCTCCTAAGCCTGGGGTGCGAGCGCCTCTATTTATCGCTTGCCCAGGGCTGCACGACGCTGAAGGATGCGGTCAGCGTTCCAAAGGCGAAAGTGGAGCTAGCCCGGCGTGCGGCGGTAATGCGTGCCCGCGCTCACACCCTTGCCACTAGGCTAGCTCCGCTGGAGATGGACCTCGGGGTGGATAGGACAGTTTGGCGAGGCAAA
The DNA here is from genome assembly GCF_031454995.1 of Caulobacter segnis. Classification (GTDB taxonomy): domain Bacteria; phylum Pseudomonadota; class Alphaproteobacteria; order Caulobacterales; family Caulobacteraceae; genus Caulobacter; species Caulobacter segnis_E. The sequence goes on from NZ_JAVDRV010000001.1 coordinate 742,852, forward strand.
CTATACGAGGCGGGTTCGGTGCTGGGGCAAGTCTACGACACCCGCAAACTGCCGTCAGACGCAGACATGATCGCCGACCTGGTCGAGGCGCTGGACATCTACGCGCATCTGAAGCGAGAGGGTGGCTGGGCCGCTGAGGACACTATCGTTGAGGAAGCGGAGGCCGACGAAATTCCTAACAAGGGGCTGCTGCAGTCGAAGACCTATCGCCAGCACCGAACGATCGAGCGGGATCGCGGCCACTCTCGCGAAGTAAAAAGGCAGCAGGGTACCCGGTGTCGCGGCTGCGGCTTCGAGATGTCGGAGATTTACGGCGAAGACGCGGTGGGCCTATGCGACGCGCATCATCTGGTTCCGCTCAGTTCACTGGAAAAGGGAGTGACGGTCACCTTCGACCCCGTACGCGACTTTGCGGTCCTCTGCCCAAGCTGTCATAGAGCTATTCACCGAATGAGCGACTCCAGTGATCTTGAAGCTTTGCGCATGGCCGTGAGGTCTGGAGTGCTCGCCCCTTTACTAGACCGCTAGATGGGTTCGCGCTTAACTCAGACTTCCTAGCCAGGCCTAGTTGTGGACACGCTCAGCATTTGAGGTACAAAATGCAGGATGAGCGCAGAAGCTGAATCGCCGCCACTCCCGCCAGTCTACCATTTGTATCTTGACGACTCTGGCAGCCGGCATCTTGATAAGCTTGCTAAGACGGCCAACCAACATCCAACGTGGTTTGCGCTGGGCGGCTTTGTAGTAAGAGCGGATGACGAAGATACATGTCGAACCGCCTATGATGCTTTCTGCCAATCCTGGCCTCAAATGAGCCCACCGCTTCACCTCACCGACATGCGGGCACGGCGAAAGAATTTCAACTGGTTGGAAAAGCTAAGCACTTCTGAAAGAGAGCGCTTTTGGCAGGACTATCACGCGTTTCTTACGTCACTGCCTGTAATTGGAACGGCCTGCGTAGTTCACCGGCCTGGCTACTTGGCGCGCGGGTATGGTTCAAGGCCCGGCGACTCCAAATGGGATCTGTGTCGCACCGCCTTCAACATCGTTGTCGAGCGAACTGCCAAATTCGTCGCTTCGAAGGGAGCTCGCCTTCGTGTGAAGTTCGAAGGATGCGACATCAAATCTGATCAGCTGACGAAAGGCTATTTCGCGCTCTTGAAGGCCGGTAACGGCTTGCAGTTTGATGCTGAACGCTCAGCTAAATATGCGCCAATGGAAGAAGCTGAACTTGTAAAAACGCTGATAGATCTCGAGCGTAAAGATAAGCGTTCAAAGCTCATGCAGATCGCAGACACTTATGTTTACGCCATTGCGCGTGGGCGTTACGAGGCTGACTTCCCGATGTTCGCAGCGATCAATAGCGCGGGCAAGCTGATCGACAGTCAGGTAGGTACGGATGCTGCCGTCCTCGGCGTCAAATATTCCTGCTTTGATGGGATCTAGATACGACAAGAGCCGGGGTTTTGCCCCGGCTCCAGCGCGGCCCCCATGCGGAAGACCTCTAGGCATTGCCTGTGGCCATAAATGCATACGAAAGTTGACGCTTCAATAGCAGGCCACGTCAGACTCGGTCGCACCGCGCGATTTGAACCTTCTGGTGCATGAAAGACTCACTGGGACGGCCTTAGCATTTTGCTGTCCCAAACCTCCTCTTTCTGATGGCGTAGGCATACAGAGAGGCCGGCCAACGTTAGGAACCCGCATCGGGACCGGCGCGCTTTCAACTGCAGGGCATCTCCCTACTTAGCTGCTGATCCAGGCTGCGCTTTGGCTCATATTGTGCCCGGCGCGGGCGATTTCCCGCAAGCGGTGCCCTGTTCTACAACGTCGACATGCCTGCTCGCTCGTCACCGCCTCCATCCATCCTGAACCCGTCCGCCGCCCCGCGCGCTGCGTTGCTGGCCATGCTTCGGGAGTGGGACCCACCTGCCGGAGAAAATGGTTTCGAGGGCTTGGTCGCTCAAGCCTTGGCGACATTTACGGGCCTAACCTTCCGACTCGCGAAGTCGGGCTCGCAGTTTGGTCGCGATGGCGGCACTCCCAATGCCCCCTTCGCGATTGCCATGGAGGCCAAGCGGTACAAGGACTCTGTTCCACTGCAGGAGTTAGCTGGAAAGGCGACGCTTGCGGCTTTCGAGTTGACCAAGGGCGTCGATCTATGGGCGCTCGCAGCGACCGTGGAAGTCGGCGAACCAACGGAACGCAAGCTGGAAGATATTCTGGAGCGCGGCGGCATCGCTCTATTGACGCTTGACTGGCCGAATACAGGCCTGCCGCCGCTGGCAGTTCTTCTCGCGGCCGTCCGCGCTGAAATTCTCCCGTGGGTCGAGGCTCGCCGGCCGCCTGAGGAAGTAGCCGCCTTTCGCGCCGGCCTCGACGACATCGCTGCGGATCCGGCCTTTGAGGCCCAGCTTGCCCAGCTCCACAGCAAGCTCTCGCCCGCCTCTCTTGGCCTCGACGCATTTCGTGCGGCAAATGCGAATTGGTGCGAGGAGAAGCTTGCCAGCCGCCAACGCGCACAGCGCCAGTTCTCTCAGTTTCTGGCCCCGCTGGAATCGCCTTCTCTGACGATCGATCGTCCGCTTATACGCGCCGCGATCGCGCAAGCCGTCGAGACCGCCAAGGCGGATAGCGAAGGTGATGCGCTGGTCGCCGTTTTGGGAGGCGAGGGATCGGGTAAGACCTGGGCGGTCGCCAACTGGTGGGTCAACGCGACCTTCAGGCCCATCCTCTTGTTGTCGGTCGGACGCGCTGCCAACAATCTTTCCGAAACCGCCACCGCGCTAGACATGCTGAGCCACCTCGCGGCCGACCAAGAGCCGGGCGGCGAAAGCGAACTCACGTTCGCGAAATGGCGACGACGGATCGAGCGGTGGTCGAGAGGAGCGTCCTCACGCGACCGTTTCGTAGTGCTTCTTGATGGCCTGAACGAAACAAGCGGCAAGCCTTGGGCGGAGGTACTGCGCATTCTTCTGCCCGCCGTGCGCGAACTTGGTGGTGTGGTCGTCGCAACCAGTCGCCGGGTCTATTGGGATCGCGAAGTCGCCAGCCGTCTATCCTTCGAGACCGTCCTGCCTGTGCACGTCGGCGACTATAGCAACGACGAGTTCGCGGACATTATGGGTAAGAACAACGTCGCCCTCGAGGAGCTGACGCCACGAGTAAACGCGTTCATGCGCAATCCGCGGATCTGCTCTCTGGCGATTGCGGTGCTTCCAGCCCTCGCACACATTGATGACCTCACCATCGACCGGCTCCTGCTGGAATATTGGCGCTCGCGGCTCCGCGAGCGCGGCGATCTTGTCGGTCACAGCGACCTCGACTTCCGGGATCTCCTGGTTCGCCACGCCCGCGAATATCGGGAACGGCCCGACATGGATTTCAACCGTGATGAGTGGCGAACCCGCTCGGGAGCCGCCCAACGCAACGATGGCCGAAACATCGCCAACGACCTCACCGACATCGAGGAGGGGCGCTTCTTCGATTCCGACAGCGGGAGCTATCGGTTCCGACGGGAGACGCTTCACTTCGCGTTGGGTCTTCTCGTTGCGGACGAGATGCGCAGCGCCCTTCGCTCGCGACCAGAGCAGCTCGAAGAGGCGATGGCTTCGATCCTTGATCCAATCAGGGGATTCGACATCGTCTCCGACATCATGACTGCGGCGATCGCGACTGCCACCCTGGATCAGAACTGTCCTGATAAGGGTATCACCGCGCTCGTACTTGGCTGGCTGTCGCTGCAAAATCTATCTGACGAGGCCTTTGATGGGCTCCTGCCCTATATCACCGCCCGGCCCGATCCCTTCCTTGACGCATTCGAAGCCCGCAATGCCGAACGTGACGACGGCCGCTATTTGCAGATGCTCTTTGAGGCCTCGGACCGCGAGGGGGTCGGGCGCGCGCTGAAGGCGCGGATCAATCGCTGGCTAGGAAGCTGGACACGGTTGCTTTCAAATTGGGGCGATTCCGCAGATCAGAACCGCCGACAGCAAGAGCTAGAGGCTCGCATCGAGCGAAATCTAGCAGCGTTGACGGACGAAGAACGTGGCTTCTTCAAGGAGCACTGCGTCCAGCTTCCAAATGCACCGGCGCTGGTCTCGGCCGTAGCGAACTACCTTACCGGCCTTCCCCAGGCAGAGTTTGCGCCGGGCCTAATAGCGTTCGCACTGACCCTCAAGGTGGTCGGAGCTTCGAGAGCCTACGAAGATCTGGCTTGGGCCATTCGGCTCAACAGGATGGACCATGTTGAACTTTCAGCAGCCGTCCGCCGAGAGGCAGTGCGGTTCTCAAACACTGAGGCATCGCCACTGGCGAAGGACGCGGCGGCGGCCGTTCTCCGGATGCTTGGCACATTGGATGCCGACCGGGACGCGCAGCAACTAAACCCGGCGCAGTTCAGCAGGACCTTTGACAAAGAAGAAAACACGCCTGACCCGCTCGATCCAATGTCCGACGGGCGATCGGACGCCGATCAGGTCACCGCGCAGCTTGCAAACACCGCTCCGACGGCTTTCTGGAACCACATGAGCACGACAGCTGAGGATCATGACCTCGACCGCAATCGTGACTATCTGATCCGCTTTGATCCTGATGGCGTTCTGGACGTCTTCGATGGAATCGCCCGCACAGTAAGCGACCGCACCGGCCTGCCGCTCCGCCAACTCGGCTGGCATTTACCCTGGCTTTCGCCAATTCTCAGTGAAGAAAGCTTGGCGGCGATCCGCACACGGATTGCTGACCTCGGGATGGACCCCAGCCTTGCACCCGAAGGAGACGTCCAGTTCATCACCGGTATGCTCGTAGAGGCTGCCCTTCCGTCACTTGACGCAGCGGAACAGATTGACCTGATGCTGTCTCTGCCACCTGATGCGAACTTTTATGTACGCTACATAGACCTTCTGAAGCCACTTCCCGCCGAAGTAGCTGTTGCCCGGCTCCAATCTCTGCATTCTGGCGAGCCGCGACTAGTTGAGCGAATGCTTCTGGCCATGGCGTCAGCACCTGGGCCGCTGTCACAAGCGCTCAGGAAGCAAGTGATCGATTGCCTTGGCCAGGAGAGCACAGCCATCAACTCAGCAGCCGCGGCCTTTGTTCGCGCGCACGACGACGCTGAACTTGACGCTGCGGTGCTCAAAAGGTGCCCGCCCGAAGACACGGACCTTGAAGGGCGCGCGGCCAGCCTCCGTAGCGCGTTTGCCGAAGCTATTGCCAGGCGCCAGCGGGTGGATCTGGTGGAGGAGATTCCGGACGAGCACCTTGACTGGGTCGCCGCGAGACTGCCGGCTGCTCGCGAGCCGTTGGCCGACATGATCGAGGCCATTATCGATCGGCTCGCGAGGCCGATCGCGGTTGAAGCTCCAAGCGAGGCGATCATCACGCTCGAGGTAGAGAACGATCCAGCGACCTCCCGCTACAATCTGGTCGATCGCGGAGAGAAGTTCGATAATCCCATGGAGGGCCTCGCAGCCGAGTTGGCCGACACGACCGGCCAGCGCTTCACCAGGCGTCGGCAATTACTCACCGAGCAGCTCAACCGCTTTCTAACCGGGCTCGCGAGTGAGGGAGCTCTCGTGGCCGCAAAGCGCCCCTACACCATGGCCCTTGCCGACCTAGCGAGCGAACAGCGCGATCGCTATGCCGCATGGCTGCGATCCATTCTGGCCGTCCGCGATGAAGGGCCGCTGCGCCACCTTCAGAACCTCGGCTTCGTCTTGGCTCAGAACTACGCTCGGATCGACGCGGACCTTGCTGGGAAAACCTTCATGCACCTGTGGTCCGTCGAGCCGCATGTAACGGTGCTTGTCGGCAACGCAAAGCATCCCATCCGTGACCTAGCCCTCTTCTCGATGGTGCCTTCACCCGAGATTGAACTTCTCCGAGAGCAGGCATTCGAGGCTGCGGCCAGCGACAAAGAGATCGAGGGGCTGGTGATGGCCGCCGAGGGCGCTTACGCCCGTCCCTGGCTCGACAATTTCGTCGCCACGCGGCTGGCATCCGTCTTTCCTGCAGATCAGGCGCTGGCGCTGACAGTGGCTTCGTATCGGCCGAAGAACGCCCAATCCGATGCGGTCCTTAGCCAGGATTGGGGCGGAAGCTTTCTCGGCGGGGCGGCGCGATCCGGAAACATCCGATATCGTCAGGCGGAGCGCGCGGAGCACTGGTTCGAACGGGCTGCGGAAGCAAATGATAAGCGCGATCGCTGGCGCTACCTGCAACTCGCCATCGCCTGCTCCGACCGGCGGCAGGTTCTCTCGTCGCACTTGTTTGAGCCGAAGTTCGTCAAGATTGGTGGCGATTTCCAGGAGCAGCTTATCAAGGCCGCTGATCGAGCGTCCAAGGAGGGAACGAAGACACTTCTAGGCTCCCGAAAGCCGACCCGTCACTGAGACGTAAGCCTACGACCTGCGGCTTCGGCGTCCGCTACTGGACCGGCAGCGCGGGAGCGAGGCCAGCCAAAAGAATTACACGTGCCCAATAAAGATGTTGGGCAATAGCCCATTTTTATGCGATACTTTATGCATGGAGGCTCACATGCATGGTTTGCAGATCAAGTCGGAAGAGCTAATCGACGCGATTTCCGCAGCGACCCGGGTCGGCTCTACCCATTTAACTGAATGCGCTCGACGGTTGCGCGAGGCGGAGCGCGGTGACTTACCGCCGCTATACATCCGCGAAAGACGGGGTGATGGAAGCCCCCTACAGGGAACTCGCCAAGCGGCGAACCTCCTCTTTGCTTCACTTCAAACCGCGTCTTCCCGAGGCATGGCAGACGCAATTGAGCGAGCGGAACACACCCGGATTACTGGCGACTACAGCGAGGTGCTGAAGATCGCAGACGCCAACGCAGCACCATGGATTCGCACAGACTTACCAATCGAACATGTTCTGATGGGGCACGAAAGTACACTAGCCCGTCTAATGGACAGCCATATCTCGTTCATTCGCGCACTCGAGTTCGCGATCATTGCGGCATGTGCTGCCCCCGATGCGTTCGCCGCTACATGGTCGCCCATGCGGATAGTGTACGACGGCGACCGCAACGAAGGGCGAATTGAGGCCGACTTTGCCGGTCGCGATCCAAGCAGCGCCGCGATTGTGTTTCGATATGCTGATCCAGAAATTCCGCACCAGTCGCAAGGCGTGCATCGCGAAAGCTGGCTCCGGGGCGAGGTCGTAGCAGATGTGGGGAGAGCGTTCCGCACCGCCAATGCGAAGCTAGCTAGAAGGGGAGCACGCGTTGGGTACGGAGCATAACGCAAGCCTGCCTGCCTCATCTCGCACAAGAACAGTTAGTCAACGGGACATCACGCGTGCGGTGAAGGGCGCGCAGGCTGCCGGCATGCAGGTCACTGAAGTCATCTGTCTGCCAAACGGTGAAATCCGCCTGAGGAACAAAGCTGCCGACGGCTTGGTCGGTCGCGCCAACGATTTTGATGGGGAGTTCGGATGACCAAGCGCCGTCCCCCTCACGTCAGCAAGTACCTAGACCGGCACGGGAAGACTCGCTGGCGTTTCCGCCGTTCTGGGTCGCCGGAGTGTCAAACAACCCTGCCCTTTGACAGCGCCGAATGGTGGGAATGGTACTTCGCTGCTGTGCAGGGCCAGAAGCACGAGATCGGTTCCGGACGTACCAATCCCGGCACCTTCAGCGCGTTGATCGTGGCCTATTATCAATCGTCTGCTTGGAAGCTCCTAAAGGCTCCAACGCAGAAGGCCTATCGCGGCGAGATCGAACGTTTTCGCGCAAAGCATGGCGACAAGCGCGTCGGTGATTTGAAGGCTTCGCACATCGCTAAGATGATGGACCTGAAAGCCGAACATCCGGCGGCAGCGAACAATCTGCTCCGCATCCTGCGGGTGCTTCTTTCGTTTGCAAAGACGCGGGGCTGGCGAACCGACAATCCCGCGCTGGAGGTGCGAAAGCTCGCCTACCGCACTGACGGCTTCCATAGCTGGACAGACGCCGAAATTGCCACGTTCGAGGCGAGGTGGCGTCTAGGTACGAAAGAGCGCCTGGCGTTCGATCTGTTGCTCTTTACGGGGCAACGCAGCTCAGACGTTAGGATAATGACCGCGAACCAGGTTCGCGAAGGCATGATCTCGCTGCGCCAGGAGAAGACAGGGGAAGCCCTGGACATTCCCATCCACGCGGCGCTGGCGGCATCTCTTGCGGCCCACCGTAGCGAACAGCTTGTTCTCGTTGCCACGGCTTACGGGCAACCCTTTACCGCAAAGGGGTTCGGCAACTGGTTTTCTGCTGCGGCTAGGCGGGCGGGGTTGCCAGCTGGCTGTAGCGCGCACGGGCTGCGCAAAGCGGCTGCTCGGCGCCTGGCTGAGGCTGGCTGCACAGCGCACCAGATCGCCGCGATTACTGGCCACCGCTCTCTCAAGGAAATCGAACGGTACACCCGCGCCGTCGATCAAAAACACAACGCCCGCGCCGCGATGGCGAAGGTGCAAGGGGCAGATCAAGAACGAAAGCTTGTCTAACCACCCTGAAAAGTTAGACAAAACAGGAGCTAAGCAATTGAACAATATCGAGAAATTCTCGGCGCTGGCGGCCCGGGAGGGACTCGAACCCCCGACCTTCGCTTTAGGAAAGCGCTGCTCTATCCTGCTGAGCTACCGGGCCGCGGCGCGCGCGGGTCAGGGTGCATAGCGCAAGTTGGCGGGCGTGCGAACCCCCAGGACGGCGCGAGGAGAAGGCCTTCATAGACGAAGCGCCGTGGGCAAGATCGGCCCTTCATCATTCGTGGGCGTCGCCGCCCGCGCCTCGGCGCGCTCCACCGCGATGCTCAGCTTGCGGCGGAAGGCCTCGGGATCAATGCTGAAAGGCTGCTTCCGCGGTTCAATCGAATGAAGCCGCGCCTGGCCGTCCCTCGGCAGGATGTAGCCGATATCGTGACGGCGGAAATTGGCGATCCGCGACTGCACGTCCGCCACCCAATTCAACGACACCACCTGGCAGCCAGCCGGCGAGAGCAAGGCGTTGTGGAGGCCCGAGCCGAACTCACCCGCCACCACGCGGGCCCGCGAGAAGATCCGCGCCTGCCGCTCCCAGGACAGGGTTTCCGGCCGCAACAAGGTCAGGCCCAGGTCCTTGGCGATCGCCTCGATCTCGGCCTCGTTCTCCATCTCGCGGAAGGACCAGGGCGTGCGCACCCCGGCGCGGCTGACGAACACCTTCTCGAAGCCGCCGCTCATCGGCTGCTTCCGAGCCTCCTGTTCGAGTTCCGAGCGCAGGACGTCATGAAAATAATAGTCCTTGTGCAGCATGTGCGGCAGCAGGACCGTGCCGACCTCGACGGCCTGACGGCGGGTATTGTAGGTGATGATCTCAAGGCCCGGGATCATCGAGCGGGCGATCTTGGCCATGTAGGCGGGAGCCGAGGCCGGCAGTAGCAGCGGAGCGACAATGCCCGCACTGATCAGCATACGGATCAAGAAGAGCTTCGGGTACATCTCGGTCAGCCAATGACCCCAGACGTAGTTGAAGTGCGTGATCACGAAGGCCCTGGGAAGCATGAGCCGGATCGGCGCGCGGAAGTTCCAGGCCTCGGGCGTGAGGTCGTGATCGTACCAATGCTTGATGTAGAAGGGGTAGGCCTGTTCCGCGTAGACGGGCCTATCGTCCAGCTTGAGATGCGCGCCCATGCCGCCGACGATGGCGCGGTGAACGACCAGCAGGTCGATATCCGGCGTGATCGCCGGGCCGAGGTCATGCGGCGCGTTCAGGAGATCGCCTTCGCAGGGCCACGACATCGGTCGCGCCGGGATGGCGCCGCTCGACGGCATGAGCTTGACCCGCGCCGCGCGATGCGCGCCGCCCATCGCCTCGGCCAGCGGGACTCGTTCGGCTTGGGAGAGATCGATCGAAGCGGCCATCACGCGCCCACTAGGGCATATCGACGGATGGCTAGGGACGGGTCGACGACGGCGCCCCTCACAAATCGAAGCTCGCGCGATACCCCGCTCGGGCGACGACGGCGGCGGTGAGCCGCTCGATCGCGTGCGCCGGGGTCCCATCGACGCGGCCAAGCTCGACCCCGAAATCGATGTCGTCGACGCTCATCGCCAGGAGCGGCGCGAACGCCTCGATCCGCCCCCAGAACATCGATCCAGCCGCGAACGGCGTCGCCGGACCGATCGACAGCTTCATCGTTCGGGCCAGGCGCTTCACGTGGGTCTCGTTGTTGGCCATCACGCCGGGCTCGCCCAAGGTCATGCGGGCGGTGGCGGCGGCGAGCAGGCCCAGGCGCCCGTCCTCGTCGAAAGCCTCCAGCGCGCGGCGGGTCGCCGCCGGGCCGACGAGGCCGCCGACCAGCGTGTCCCGCCAAGCGTCGCCATCGGCGCGGTGCGGCGAGCGTTTGGTGTGCAGCTTGCAGAACACCTCGAAGCCGTGCTCGCGCGCGGCGTCCAGCGCCATGAGGAAGGGTCCCAGATCGCGCCCGCGGTTGGGCGCGACGATGATCAGGGCTTCGGGGAAGGCGGCGCGAGCGGCCGCTAACTGAGCCTCAGACCACGTCTCGGGCGCCGTCAGGATGACGTCGGCCTGGTCCTGGATTCGCGCCAGTCTTTCGGCGAACCACGCCGTCAGCTCGGGATAGTAGAGATGCAGCAGGACGGCCGCGCGCGAGCGGCGTCGAAACGCCTGGGCCGCCTCCGCCACGATCGGGTGATCGGCCGCGACGCGGCGGGCATAGGGCGCCATGGCCGCGCGGGTCGCGTGCAAATAGGCGTGGCCGAACCAGCGGTCGGGCTCTAGATAGGCGCCCTCGCCCCACTCGTTCCAGGCGTTGACGAAGACCAGCGCCTCGCCGGGCGGCCGCGTCCGTTGGGCGTGAGCCAAGGCTCCCGAGAGCCAGTCTTGGTAGAGGGCGGGCTCGGCGCCGTGGAAGGTCTTGCCGCCGCCAGGCTTCCGCGCCTGATTGTCCCAGCCTGGCATGACCCCGGGCACGAAGCCGGCATCCGCGATCGCCAGAGCCCGAAGCTTGGCCTGAACGACGCCGCCATAGTCATAGACCTGGCCGTGGAAGTCGTGGTGGAGCGGCCGCACCTTGCTGGTGATCTCGGCGACCTCGACGCCATGCGGCGGAAAGTCGATGACGCCGTCGAAGCCGCAACCAGCATAGTCGGAGAAGCCAAACGCGGTCGTGGCGTGGAGGATGATCTCGCCCAGGCCGAGTTCCCGCGCCAAGTCGCGCCAGAGCCGCGCCGTGGCTTTCGGGTCCGGCAGCAGATCGGGACGATAGACGACGAGGACAGGACGGCCGCCGACCCGCAGATAGCGTGGATCGGCCATGTAGCGAGCCATGTCGCGGAACACCGCCGCGTCATCCTCCGGAGAGTGGTTCTGGCCGATCAGCACATCGTCTTCGTCGCCGTCCCAGCGCCGGGTCCAGTTCTCGTTGGCCCAGCAAAGGGCGAACGGGAGGTCCAGGCTGGGATCGGCCAGATAGGCCTCGATCGGCGCCTCCAGCAGGCGCTTTCCGTCGAACCAGTAGTAGTGGAAGCAGAAGGCGGACACCCCAGCGTTCCTGGCCAGCGAAACTTGCCGCGCCATGACGTCGCGAACCCGCAGGTCGTAATAGCCCAGATCGGCGGGAAGACGCGGCTGATAGTGGCCCAGGAACTGGGGCTGGGCCTTGGAGACGTTGGTCCATTCGGTGAAGCCCTTGCCCCACCAGGCGTCGTTCTCCGGGATCGGATGGAACTGGGGCAGGTAGAACGCCACCACCTTGGGCGCGTCCGCCGCGAGGTCGATGGGCTCGACGATCGGGCCCGCGAAATGATCGCTCCGGGTGTTCCGCGCCACGTCCAGGGCATGGTCGTAGGTGCGTTGCCACGCGCCGCCGCCCCCGGAAAGCGAACGGCGAACCGAACGGCGCGCGGCGCGGGCGGCGCGCCACGTCGCCGCGACGGGACGGCGGAGCGGGCCGAGCACGCCCTTGACGCCCTCCGCGATCGCCCCCAAGGCGCCGCGCGGGTCGGGTTCCAGCTTGCCGCCGCCAGTGATGTCGAAATGCTCCACGGCGACGCTGCGGATATCCCCGCTCAGGACCAGTCGCGCGCCGCGTAGACGGCGGCCCCGAGCCGGCAACACCGCGAACAGACCACCGCCCCGCGGCTTCAGACGACCACGCGACTCTTCCGAATAGCCCGCGCCCCAATCGGCTTCGACCACGACGCCCGCGAGATCGCCGGCGATGACCTCCAGGCGAAGCTCCACGCGCAGCGTTCGGATTTCGGCCAGGCTTCGCAGCCGCGCCTTGTCGGGCGTCCATTCGAGGACGACGCCGCCTCCCTCTCCGATCAGAACGGCGCGCCCACTCGCCGGCGTCCGCCAGGCGCCGCCCTGGATCGGGCGCAGGTCCGGGCCGCCCTCGCTCATGCGGCCTGGGCTTCCCGGTAGGCGAGCCAGTCCTGGGTCGATCCCAGGAAAGCGATACGGCCGCTCTTCAGCTCGCAGACCCGGTTGCAGACGCGCCGGACCAGCTCCAGATCGTGAGTGGCCAAGACCACGATCTTGGCTTCCTCGACCATCCGCTGCATGCGCAGGCTGGCCTTCTTGACGAAGTCGGCGTCACCGGCGCTGAGCCATTCGTCCAGCACCAGGATGTCGGCCTCGAATTCGGTGGCGACCGAGAACATCAGGCGCGCCTGCATCCCCGCCGAATAGGTGCGCACCGGCAGGTGCAGGAAATCGCCCAGGCCCGAGAACTCGGCGATGGCGTCCACGCGCGTGTCGATCACCTTGCGCGGCAACCGCCGCATCAGGCCCAGCTTGTGGATGTTGCGAAGGCCGGTGGCTTCCAAGTCGATTCCGGCGTTGATGGCGATCATCGAGGTGATGTCGCCGTCGATATGCAGGTCGCCCCGCGTCGGGTGGTAGATGCCGGCGATCACCTTCAGCAGGGTCGTCTTGCCCGAACCGTTGTGACCGACCAGGGCGATGCGGTCGCCTTCGTTGATCTCGAGGTTGATGTCCGCCAGCGCCTTGACCGCGGCCACGTCGCCGGCGGCCTTGTACATCTTGCCGCCCACGGCGAGGTTGAACACGGCGCTGCGCAGCGACTGCGAGCGCAGGCTGTAGACGAAGTAGTCGAGATCGACGTCGGTCAGCTTGATCTGGTGGGTCATCGCCGTCTCCTACAGCCAGAAGACCACGCGCTTGCGGAACATCGCCAGCAACGCGAAAGCGATGAGGGCCAGGACACCGATCGTCCCCAGAACCCAGATCCATTCGCTGGGGTTGGGGGCATGCCCCAGCAGCGGCGCCCGCAGCAGTTCGACCTGGTGGGTCAACGGATTCAGCTCCACGATCGGCCGCCACTTGGCACTGATGTTGTCGGCCGCCCAAAACACGGGCGTGACGTAGAAAAGCAGCTGCACCACATAGCTCATCATATAGGCCACGTCGCGGAAGCGGGTGGATGGAATGGCGATGATGAAGCCTTGAAAGAACACGATCAGCAGAACCAGCGCCACGGCCGGAATGAGGGTCCAGTGCGGAACCTCGAACTTTCCTAGCACCAGCATAACCACCCAGAAGGCGATCAGCTGGGTCAGGAAGTTGGTCATCGCCTTCAGGGCGTGCAGGAAAACGTAGAAGGTCAGCGGCAGCCTTTGGCTCTGCATCAGGCCCGCGTTGTAGAGGAAGATCGCCTGGGCTTCGGCGATCGTGGTGCCCACCAACGACCAGGCCAGCAGGCCGGCCAGGACCAGCGGGAAGCTCTTGGACATGTCCACGCCCATCAGGGCGCTGACCACGAACGTCAGGGCGAACGCGATGACCAGCAGGTTGCAGGCCATCCAGAACGGCCCGAGCACCGACCGCTGGAAGCGGGAAACCGTCTGATCCAGGCCGAGCCGCCACCACAGAGGTGCCAGACGAACGCCGTCGGCAACGTCCTTGAGGGCCGCCATCACTGCGCTAGACATCCGGATCCTTCCTCGGGGCCCTTGGGCGGGCCGGAATTCAACATCATCGCGACGAAATCAGGGCGGACGGGGCCACGGTCGTCGGCTTCCGGCGCTTGCTTACAGAGCGCCGCGCCACCCGACAATGGTTCGGCGCGTCATCAACCATCGGTCTTCGAGAAGCCCGCGCCGCCTTTACGGCAAATTCGCACATTCGCGCCATGCTGGCGCATAACCCTCCGCGGCGGTTTCATGTCCTCTTCTTCCCTGGCCCTAAAAGCCTCTTCCGCGCCATCCCCCGCCGACCGGGCTGGCGCCTGCCTCGAGGCGGCGCGTAGCGCGATCGAGGGACGTTTTCTCGAGGTGAGCGACGTGCTGTCGCGCGCCGTCGATGGAATGAACGCGCTGATCGCCGCGCTCGACCGCATGAAGGAAAGCCTGGACGGCGACAGCGTCGCCACGGCCGCGCGGGAGCTGGCGCAAGCCTCGGACACCCTGCGACAACTTCCCCAAAGCATCGAGGGGCGCTTCGAGACGCTGAGCGGCCTCGTCAAGGTCGGCGCGGACCTGACCAAGTGCATCGAAGATATGTACAAGCACCTGGCCTACCTCCGGGTGTTCGGCGTCAACATCAAGATCACGTCGGGCGGCATCGCCGCCGCGGGCCCCGAGTTCGCGATCTTCGCCCAGGAAATCTGCGACTGCATCGAGCTGGGTCGTAGCCAGCTGGACACCTTCCGCGCCGATCTCGGCGCGCTGGACGGCGACCTTCGCCAAGCGCTGAGCCAGGAAGCCGATCTCGCGCGGCGCTGCGACGAGCTGCTGCCCGCCGTTCCGGACTCCCTGGTCAGCCAAGTGTCGGCGATCACCGCCCACCAGGCGCGGATCGGCCAAATCAGCCAGCAAGTTTCCAACCTGGCGCGCGAGGTGCGCAAGAAGGTCGGCTCGGCTCTCGCGGCGCTGCAGATCGGCGACATCACCCGGCAGCGTATCGAGCACGTTCAGTTCGGCCTTTCCCTGCTGGAGGCCCCAGAGGTCCGCGCCCTGCCCTACGAGCCGCGCGAGCGACTTGAGACCTTCATGCGCCAGCTGTTGATCGCGCAGCTAGAGGCCACGACGCGGGATTTCCGGCGGGATGTCTCCCGCATAGGCCTCAACGTCGGCGCGATGGCCGCCGACGCCAGCGAGATCCTGCGTCTGCGCGACCACGCCGAGGGCCAAGGCGGCGAGGGCAATTTCCTGCGCGGCCTTGAGGCCAACGTGGGCAAGGCCTTCGCCCTGGTGGACGACATCGAGGCCGGCGAACGCTCGGCCGAGACGGTCAGCCGCTCGGCCGCCCGCTCGGCCCGCGACCTCGCCGCCCAGGTCGCCGCGATCCAGAACATGCGCGCCGACGTGCAGATGATGGCGATGAACACGACGCTGAAGTGTTCGCGCATCGGCGAGACGGGGAAGCCGCTGGGCGTCATCGCCATCGAGCTGCGTCAGCACGCCACTCATCTCGAGACTTCCGCGGGCCATACGATGGCGGCGTTGGAGTCGCTTTTTGGATCGGCGGCGGACGACGCGACGGACGAGGGCGAGGCGCTGGCGGAGCGTCAGGCGAGCGCGGCCTCGGCGGCCGCGGAGGCGCTCCGCGACGCCGTGGATCGGATCCGCAAGACCGGGGACGAGGTCGAAGGCGATCTCTCCAGCGCCGCCCGCCAGGGCGGCGAGGTGGTGGACATGCTCAGGCAGGCCGCGGCGCGTTTCGATTTCGACCGCCAGGTCGGCGGCCATATCGAAGAGGCCTTGGATCTGCTGAAGCGCGACGCGAGCGGTGAAGGCTCCATCGACGATCTCACCGGGACCCTCGCGCCGCTGATGGCCAAGCTGTCGCGCATCTACACCATGGCCCAGGAGCGGGAGGTCCACGCGCCGTTCGCGGATCGGGTCGGAGAGATCCCGGAACTGAACCCGCACGCCCAACCACCCGCCGCGCAGAGCGACGACGACGTGCTTTTCTAGAACGCGATAGGTCTGGGCGTGAGCGCCCAGACCTATCGAACGCGCTTCAAGTCCGTGACCTAGAGCCTGTCCATTGGGGGAGGCTCCCTCCGAACCAAACCACTCTAGCGCTTGGCCGCCTTCAGGATTTCGGCGGCGATCTGGTGCAGGGGAGCAATGCGATCGACGCAGCCCAGCGCGATCGCCTCCTTGGGCATGCCGAACACGATCGAGGTGGCTTCGTCCTGGGCGATCGTGACGGCGCCGGCCTGCTTCATCTCGTCGAGACCCCGCGCCCCGTCGTCGCCCATGCCGGTCATGATCACGCCGACCGCGTTCGAGCCGGCCGAGCGGGCGGCGGAGCGGAAGAGCACGTCCACCGAGGGACGATGCCGCGTGACGAGGGGACCGTCCTTGACCGAGACGAAGTAACGCGCGCCGCTGCGCTCCAGCAGCGTGTGTTTGTTGCCAGGCGCGATCAGAACCCGGCCGCGCAGCACCGTGTCGCCATCCTCGGCCTCCTTGACCGAAACGGCGCAGATGCTGTCCAGCCGTTGGGCGAACGAGGCGGTGAAGCGTTCGGGCATGTGCTGGACGATGACGATGCCAGGCGAATCCGGCGGCAGGGTTTCCAGCACCGCTCGCAGCGCTTCGGTGCCCCCGGTGGAGGCGCCCATGCAGATGATCGTCTCGGTCGTCCGGGCCATCGCCTTGCTTCCCGGCGAGGCCTTGGGCGGCGGCGGCAGCATGGCGTCGGCGGTCAGCTTGCGCTCGGGCTCGTAAAGCGGCCGGGTTATCGCCATCGGCGGCCGTCGCGCGCCGGACACCCTGGCGCTCGCCGCGGCCTTGACGGCGTCGCAGATGCGGATGCGCGACTCCAACAGGTGCTCGGCGACGCCGACCTTGGGCTTCAGCACGATGTCGACGGCGCCAGCCTCGAGCGCCTGCATCAACGTCTCGCCGCCCTCCTCCACCAGCGACGAACACATCACCACCGGGACGGGGTGCTGGGACATCAGCTTGCGCAGGAAGGTGATGCCGTCCATGCGCGGCATCTCGACGTCCAGGGTGATGACGTCCGGAATCTCATCGCGGATGCGGCGGGCGGCCACGAAGGGATCGGAGGCGACGCCGATCACCTCGATGTCGGGATCGGATCCGAGCACGCTCGTCAGCGTCTGCCGCACGGTGGCGGAGTCATCAACGATCAGGACACGGACTTTTCGACCAGCGGACACGGCTAGGGCTTCTGGAATACGGTGTTGGCCACCTGACGGATCGGCAGGTCGAGCCCGACGATTGACTCAGAATGGCCTAGAAACAGATATCCGCCAGGGACCAGATGGTCGCAGAGCCGCGACAGCACCTTGGCCTGCGTCGGCTTGTCGAAATAGATCAGGATGTTGCGGCAGAAGATGATGTCGATGTCGCGATCGACGGGGTAGGCGTCGTCCATCAGGTTCAGCCTGCCGAAGGCGACCTTCGAGCGCAGCTGGGGCCGGATACGAACCTCCCCCACCGAAGGTTCCTTGGACTGCATGAGATACTGCCTGCGGCGGGCCATGGAGACCGGCTCGATCATCGCCTCCGGATACCGGCCGGCCACGCCCCTCTCGAGGACATCCGTGCAGATGTCGGTCGCCAGGATGCTGTAGTCGAGGCCCGATCGCTCGGCCACGAAGTCCTCCAGGACCATGGCCAACGTATAGGCCTCGGCGCCGATCGACGCGGCCGCGCTCCAGATCCGGATCGGCTTGCGACGTCCTTGGGCCAGGGCCGGCAGGCCCGTCTCCTCCAGGAAGTCGAAGTGCGAGGGCTCGCGGAAGAACTCGGTCTTGTTGGTCGTGACGACGTCGATCAGGTGGACCGTTTCGGCCTCCAGTCCTCCGTCCTCGAACAGGAACCGGCAATAGTCGTTCAGATTGGCGTGGCCGAAGACCCGCATCCGACGGCGCAGGCGCCCCTCGAGCATCGTGCGCTTGTTGGGCGGCATCTTGATGCCGCTATAGGCATGGATGAAGGCGGACAGCCGCGCGAAGTTCTTGGCGGACAGCTGGTCCGAATGCGGATCGACGGGCGGCGCGAGAAAGGCTTGCGTCACGTATTTTACCTTCGTCAGGCGCCGAAGCGCCGGCGTATCAGGCGGCCTGGGCGATGAGGGCGGCGTCCTGATTTGTCAGCAGCCGGGGCAGGTCGAAGATCACGACGAAGCCCTGGTCGCGCCGGACCACCCCCTTGATGTAGTCCGAGCGCCACGGCACGCCGATATCGGGCGCGGCCTCGACCTCGCCCGGCTCGAACGTCGCCACCTCGATGACGCGGTCGGCGACCAGGCCCAGGGACAGGATGCGATCGTCCACCGGCACGTCCAGCACCAGGATGCGCGTCGCCAGGTTCGGCTCGACGCGGGGCAGGCCCAGCTTGGCGCGCAGGTCCAGGGTCGGCGTGCCCCGGCCCCGCACGTCGGTCAGCCCCAGCAGATAGGAGGGGCCTTCCGGCAGGGCGGAAGGGGCGCTGTAGTCCAGGATCTCGCGCACGAAGGCCACCGGCACGGCGAACACCTCGGCGCCGAGGCCGAGCGTCACGCACTGACGCTCGAGAAAGGCTTCGCTCACGCGACATACTCCTTGAACTCGCCGTCCTGGTCATCGGGACCGCCGCTGGTCAGGTCCAGCGCGAAGCCAGCCGCGCGGGCCTGCTGGGCCGCCACCGGAGCACGAGCCGGAGCCTTGGCCTTGGCGGGCGCCTTGGCGACCGGCGCCGGGCGCTTGGCCGGCGTACGGACCGGCGCGCGTCGAGCCTCGCCGCTGCCTTCGGTGCGGAAGTACGAGATCGAGGCCTGCAGCTCCTCGGCTTGAGCGGCGAGTTCCTCGGACGTCGCCGACATCTCTTCGGAGGCCGACGCGTTCTGCTGAGTGACCTTGTCCAGTTGCTGGATGGCGTCATTGATCTGGCTGGCGCCGATGTCCTGCTCGCGGCAGGCGGCGCTGATCTCCGAAACCAGGTCGGCGGTCTTGCGGATGTTCGGCACCAGGGTGGTCAGCATCTCGCCGGCCGTCTGGGCCGCCTTGACGGTGTCGGTGGACACCGCGCTGATCTCGGCGGCGGCGGTCTGGCTGCGCTCGGCCAGCTTGCGCACTTCCGAGGCGACCACCGCGAAGCCGCGACCGTGCTCGCCCGCGCGGGCGGCCTCGACGGCGGCGTTCAACGCCAGGAGGTCGGTCTGACGAGCGATTTCCTGAACGATGGTGATCTTCTCGGCGATCGTCTGCATGGCGTCGACGGCCTTGCTGACCGCCTGGCCCGAAACCTCCGCGTCCTGGGCCGACTGGCGGGCGATCTTCTCGGTCTGGCTGGCGTTGTCGGCGTTCTGCTTGATGTTGGCCGTCATCTCCTCCATCGAGGCCGAGACCTGCTCGGCGGCGGCGGCCTGCTCGGTCGCGCCCTGGCTCATCTGCTCGGAGGTGGCCGACAGTTCCTGGCTGCCCGACGAGACGTTGTCCGAAGCCGAGATGGCGTCGGCCACGATGCCGCGCAGGCGATCGACCATCCGCTCGAGCGCGATGCCCAGGGTGTCCTTGTCCGACAGCGGCCGCGGCCGCACGGTAAGATCGCCGTCGGCGATCCGATCCGCCAGCCCCGCGGTGTCGCGCAGATTGGCGGTCATCTGGTTCACCGTCGTGACCAGATCCTTGATCTCGTCGTCGGTATTGACGGAGACTTCGTTGTTGAGATCACCGATCGCGACCGCTTCGATCGCTTGAGAGACCTTCCTCAGGCCGGTGGTGACCGTGCGGGAAATCCACAGAGCCGCCGCGGCGCCGACGATCAGCGCCAGCGTGACGACTCCGATGAACATCAGCCGCGCGTCGGCGAAGACCTTGTCGCCGTCGGCGCTGGCGGCCTTGCCGCCCGCGACGTTCAAATCGACCAGCCGCAAGGCGTCGTTCGACATGTCGTCGTAGAGCGCCTTGTTCTCCTTCAGCGCGGCGGCGGCTTCCTGGTTCTTGTTCTGACGAGACAGCGCGATCGCCTTGTCGGCTTCCCGCAAGTACGATTCATACTTCCGGCCGAACGCATTGTAGATGTCCCGCTCCCCGGTGGAGGAGATCATGGGCTCGTACGTCTTCCGCATCTGAGCGATCGCGTCGATGGTATCCCGCATATCCTTCTCCACGATCGCCATCTCGGCTGGATCGGTGGAGGCGACATGGGCGTAGTGCTCCGCGCGAAGATCGGATGTGGCCGTGTTGATGCGATGCACCGCGTCGATGCTCGGCATCCAGTTATCGGCGATGATGGTCGACTGGTCGTTCACCGTCGACATCTTCACCACGCCAACAACGCCGAGGATCGCGGCCAGAGACAGAACGGCGGCGAACGCCCCGGCTAGCTTCAATTTGATGGTTGGACGCATCTTGAGCCCCCTTCGGGCGAATGTTCAGCAGGGTTGGTTCAGGCGTATTCACGGAAATCGGCGTCGTCCGCGTCGGGGCCACCGCTGGTCAGGTCCAGGGCGAAGCCGGCCGCGCGGGCCTGCTGGGCGGCCACCGGGCTCCGGACGGGCGCCTTGGCGACCGGCTTGGCGGCGGACGTCGGACGCCGGGCGGCTGGACGAGCCGCCGGACGGCGACCGTGGCCGCCGCTGTCGGTGCGGAAGTACGAGATCGAGGTCTGAAGCTCCTCGGCCTGGGCCGCCAGCTCCTCGGACGTCGCCGACATCTCTTCCGAGGCGGCGGCGTTCTGCTGGGTGACCTTGTCCAGTTGCTGGATGGCCTCGTTGATTTGGCTGGAGCCGATGTCCTGCTCGCGGCAGGCGGCGCTGATCTCCGAGACCAGCTCGGCGGTCTTGCGGATGTTCGGCACCAGGGTGGTCAGCATCTCGCCGGCCGTCTGGGCCGCCTTGACGGTGTCGGTGGACACCGCGCTGATCTCGGCGGCGGCGGTCTGGCTACGTTCGGCCAGCTTGCGCACTTCCGAGGCGACCACCGCGAAGCCGCGACCGTGCTCGCCCGCGCGGGCGGCCTCGACGGCGGCGTTCAACGCCAGGAGGTCGGTCTGACGAGCGATTTCCTGAACGATGGTGATCTTCTCGGCGATCGTCCGCATGGCGTCGACGGCCTTGTTGACCGCCTGGCCCGAAACCTCCGCGTCCTGGGCCGACTGGCGGGCGATCTTCTCGGTCTGGTTGGCGTTGTCGGCGTTCTGCTTGATGTTGGACGCCATCTCTTCCATCGAGGCCGAGACCTGCTCGGCGGCGGCGGCCTGTTCGGTGACGCCCTGGCTCATCTGCTCGGCGGTCGCCGACAGCTCCTGGCTGCCCGACGAGACGTTCTCCGAGGCCGAGATGGCGTCGGCCACGATGCCGCGCAGGCGGTCGATCATGACATTGACGTTGCCCAAAAGGTCGCCGATCTCGTCGCGCGTGGTGATTTCGACCGTCTTGGTCAGATCGCCGTCGGCGACGGTGCGGACGGCCTCGGTGGCGCGGGCCAGGCCTTTGCTGACCACGGCGCCGATGTAGACAGCCGCGCCAATGGCCGCCAGCAGCGACACGATCGAGACGCCGATCAGAACGTTGCGGGTCGCCGCGAAGTCCTCGTCGGACTTGGCGGACGCGGTTTCGAGCTGAGCCTTGGACAGTTCGACCAGCTCGTCCGAGCGCGCGCTGGCCTCGGTCACGACCTTGCGCCCTTCGCCCATCGACAGCGCCGCGGCGCCCGTGGCGTCACCCGCCAGGCTCAGTTGCAGGACCTTGGCATGCACGTCGGTCAATTGCTCGAAGGCCGAGCCGAGCGCTTCCCACTTCGGCCTACCCTCCGCCGTCGCCATGCCTTCGGTCTTGGTCAGCAGGGCGTCAAACGCCTGGCGCTCCTTTTCGAACGACGCCTCGAGCTTTCGCACCTCGTCGGGCGAGCCAACGAGGATCATGTTCTTCTCGGCTCGCACCATGTTCAGCAGATGGATTTCAAGCTGCTGGGCGGCTTCCAGCCGGCTGGCCGGACCCTTGATCATGGCGTCCATCTCGCGGTTGGCCTTCGACAGGCCGTTCAAACCGAAGAGATTGCCGACCAGCAGCAGGACGATGATGAACCCGAAGGCCAGGGCGAGTTGCAGTTTGATGGTCAGACGCATGGGAAAACTCCGGCCGCTCAGCGGGTTTGAGTCGGATGAAGGGACGTGACCGAAGCCATCTGGCCCCGAGCGGAGAAAATCTGGTCAAGGTCGGGGATCACGATCAGATCCCCGTCGCGCCGGGCCAGCCGGCGGATGAAATCGGTGCGCCAGCGAAGGCCGATCCGAGGAACATCCTCGGTGGTTTCGTGGGTGATCGTCGTGACCTCGTGCACCTTGTCGGCGCGGAGGCCGATCAGGGCGGGCTCGCCGTCCAGGGGATGCTCGATCACCACGATCCGCGTGTCGATCGTGGGCGCGGCGCGCTCCATTTCGAACGCGAAACGCAGGTCGACCAGAGGAATGATCCGGCCACGGAAGTTTATGACCGCGCCGACGAACGGCGGCGCGCCGGGGACCTCGGTCTCGGGCAGCAGGTCCAGGACCTCGCGGACCAGGCCGGCTTCCAGGGCGAAGGTCTCGCCTTGCAGATCAAAGGTCAGGGCCTCGATGGCATGTTGGGTCATGTCGCGCTCCGCCTAGCCCGCCACGCGCATCTGGGCGTCGTGGCGCTGGCCCAGATTGACCAAGGGGGGGATGTCGAGGATCAGGGCCACGCCGCCATCGCCCAGGATCGTCGCGCCCGAAAAGGCGCCGACATCGGCATGGAAGCTGGACAGCGGCTTGATGACCGTCTGGTGGTCGCCCAGGATCTGATCGACGACCAGGCCGACGCGGTCCTGGCCGGTCGAGACCACGACGATCTTCTGGTGCGGATCGGGCGCGCTGCCCGTGTTGAACTGTTCGCGCAGGCGGATGAACGGCACGAGCTCGTCGCGCAGCGTGATCAGGCTGCGGCCGGTCGAGCGCAGGTCTTGGGCCGGGGACAGCTCGACGCATTCCTCGACATTGGCCAGCGGAATGACGAAGCGGCTGGCGCCGACGCGGACCAAGAGCCCGTCGATGATCGCCAGGGTCAGCGGAATTCGCAGCGAGACCACCGAGCCTTCGCCAGGGTTGCTGGCGATGTCCAGCGAACCGCGCAGGCCCTCGATGGTTTTCTTGACGACGTCCATGCCCACGCCGCGCCCGGACAGGTTGGTGATCGTCGCCGCCGTCGAGAAGCCCGGCGCGAAGATCAGGTTCAGCAGTTCGTTGTCGGTCAGGGCCTGGCCCGGGGCGATCAGGCCGTTTTCCTCGGCCTTGGCGCGCACCCGATCCCGGTCCACGCCACGGCCGTCGTCGGTGATGGTGATCAGCACCTCCGCGCCGGACTGGACGGCGGAGAGCCGGATCAGGCCCGCCTCGGACTTGCCGGCGGCGAGACGTTGCTCGGGCGTTTCCAGGCCGTGGTCGGCGGCGTTGCGAACCAGGTGGACCAGAGGGTCGGCCAGGCGCTCGATCACGGTCTTGTCGAGCTCGGTCGTCTCGCCTTCGATCTGCAGTTCGATCTTCTTGCCGGTGTCGTGCTGCAGGTCGTGGATCAGGCGACGGAAGCGTCCGAACAGCTGAATCACCGGCACCATGCGAACGACCATCATGGTGTCGCGCATCTCGGCGGCCAGACGCTCGATCTCCTCGGCGACGGCGCGCAGGGCGGTGTCGAGGCTTGAGGAGGCCAGCTGCTTGAGGCGGGATTGGGCGATGACCAATTCGCCAACGCGATCCATCATCTCATCCAGCCGCTCGGCCGGAACGCGGACGGTCTCGCCGCCAGCCTTGGCGGCGCGGGCGTCCTGCGGGGCCGAGGCCTCGGCGGACTTTTCGGTCGGCGCGGCCTGGGAAGGTTCGGCCGTGTCGGCCGAGGCGGTCTCCGCTTCCCGAGAGGCCGTGAGCTCCTCGACCTCGAGCGTCATCTCGTCGATGACGAAGATGAAGACGTCGTCGATGGCGTCGCGGCCATGCGGGGTGGTCAGCAGGACATCCCAGGCCAGATGGCACTCCGTGGGGACCAGGTCCTCCAGCATCGGCAAGCCGTCGGTGATCACCCGGACCTGACACTCGCCAAGCTCGCGCAGCTCGTCGAGCAGCGGCAGGGGGCGAGCGCCGTTGACCAGGGCGTCGGCGGGCAGGCTGAAGCGAATCTTCCAGACGCGGGCTGCGGGCCCGGCGGGCTCCGCGATCGCGGCGGCGACCGGCGCGTCGGCGCCGTCCACGGCGGCGTGCAGGTCGGCCAGCAGCGCCTCGCCGGCGCCGGGCTCGACGGGCCGGCCCTCCGCCAGGGCGCGCATGTGGTCCTGGGCGGCCAGCACGCAGGCGACCAGACGCGGCGTGGCCGGGACCTCGCCCTTGCGCACGCGGTCGAAGGCGGTCTCGCAGTGATGGGTGAAGGCGGCCAGGGCGTCGAAGCCGAACATCGCCCCCGACCCCTTCAGGGTGTGCAGTCCACGGAAGACCGCGTCGATCAGGTCTCGATCCCCGGGACGATGCGCCAGGTCGAGCAGGCCCTGCTCGACCTGCTCCAGAAGCTCCTGGGCCTCCTGACGGAACGTCTCGATGGGATCGAGGCCGCTCATTTGGCGAGGACCTTCTTGACGACCCGGACCAGCTGGTCGGGCTCGAACGGCTTGGTTAGCCAACCGGTGGCGCCCGCGGCCTTGGCCTGCGCCTTCACGTCGGCGTCGGACTCGGTGGTCAGGAAGATGATCGGCACGCCGGCGCCCGCGGGCTTGGCGCGCAGTTCACGGATCATGGTCAAACCATCCATGACCGGCATGTTGAGATCGGTGACGATCAGGTCGAAGCCGCCGGCCGAGGCCTTGTCCAGGCCCTCGGCGCCGTTGGCCGCCTCGGTGACGGCGTAGCCCTCGCTGCTCAGGGCGATCTTGATCGCCGCGCGGATGCTCGCCGAGTCATCGACGGTAAGGATGGCGCTCATGACTGTGTCTTTCCCCCAGACCAAAAATTCAGGCGTTCGGAGTCGTCCGGCTCCAAGAATCCGCCGCGTTGCAGAACCTGGAGCAACGCGCCCTCGGCGGGCTTCTCCAGGCGGATCCGCTGTCCCCTGGCGGCCGCCGTGCGGCGCGCCGCCTCCAGAAGTTGAGCGAAGGTCAGGTCGGCGTCGGCCACGTCATCGAGGTTAAGGACGACCGCGCCCTCGCGCTCCATGGCCTCGGCGAGAGCCGCATGGGCGTCGACAATATTCGAGATCGTCAAATTTCCTGAAAATTTGACTGAATATTCCAATGAGTCCGACACCAGCTTCCCACTCAAATGAAATATACCCCGGCCTCATTCGGCGGAGATTTCACGGGTGAGATCGTGATCTATTCAATCTTAAATCGAAGTAAATTTGCGATCAGCAGCATGAGTGGCGTCACGCCGCATGCGGCAAGATGTCACATCATCTAAATACCGCCGTTACACAAGGCAAAGAAAGCTCTGCAATATAGGGGGCGTAGCTTGGTTCGTTGGCCACGCTCGCCACCGCCCGTCGTCCTCCGCCGAACACCCGCCAAGAGCCGACAATCCATCGTTGTACGGAAACGGAAGGCGGCGATGCTCCCCAAAACGGGTAAACCATAATCTCGCTCAAAGCCCCCTGTAGGGGTCAACGCGGGGACCGCGCCGACCACCGAGGAGAGCCGCGGAAGCCTTGTTTCCCGCTGGGCCTGAAGGTCGCGCCCGGCGCCGATCCCGCGGCAAGCCGCGAAAAGCGCTCGCGCGCGAGGCAGGACGCGCCGCCTCATTCAGCAGCGCCCCCGAATCCAGGCAACTCAAGTAACAGCCTTCTTATTTACGCCGCGACGCGCCCCCCCAACCGCTATGCCCTTCCCGGAAGGGTCGCGCCTTTTCGCGAGCGCCACGCGCGAAGCTCGCCATGGCCCACGCGAAGGCGCGCTGAACCCTTCGAAGCATCGGGGAAGACGAATGAGCGGTGAGACGGCGCGTCGCGCGCCAGAAAAGATGATCGCGTTGGACCGCTTTTTCGGGATCAGCGCGCGCGGCTCCAGCGTGCGCACCGAGATCCTGGCGGGAGCGACGACCTTCGTCGCCATGGCCTACATCATCATGGTCAATCCGGCGATCCTGTCGGACGCTGGCTTGCCGGTCGCGGCGGTGGCCGTCGCCACCTGCATCACAGCGGGCCTGGCGACCCTGGCCATGGGCCTCGTCGCCAACGTTCCGCTGGCCCTGGCGCCGGGAATGGGGCTCAACGCCTACTTCACCTACACCGTTGTTCAGCAGATGGGCGTGCACTGGCCCGTGGCGCTGGGCTGCGTCTTCCTTTCGGGCGCGATCTTCCTGCTTCTGACGGTGGCGGGCATTCGGCAGATGATCATCGCGGCCATTCCCGTGCACCTTTTCGCCGCCGTCGCCGGGGGCATAGGCCTCTTCATCGCCTTCATCGGTCTCAAGAACGCCGGGATCGTGGTCAGCAACCCCGCGACGTTCGTGGCCGTCGGCGACCTGCGCCAGCCCGGTCCGGCCCTGGCGCTGTTCGGTTTGGTGCTGATCGCGGGCCTGAACGCCTGGCGGGTCAAGGGCGCCCTGCTGATCGGCATCGTCGTCACCAGCCTTGTCGCCTGGCTGTGCGGCCAAGTCTCGATCACGCCCCAGCCCTATAGCCTCGGCGCGGTGGCAGAGACCGCCTTCAAACTGGACATCGCCGGCGCGCTTGGCTTTGGCGGCAAGCATGGCCTCGGCCTGGTCGAGATCGTGTTTGTCTTTCTGTTCGTCGACATCTTCGACAACATCGGCACGCTGGTGGCGGTGACAAAACGCGCCGGGCTGGTCGACGCGGCGGGGAAGATCCCGGGCCTCAACCGCATCCTGACCACCGATTCGGTGGCCACCATGGCCGGAGCCATGGTCGGGACCAGCACCGTGACCAGCTATGTCGAAAGCGCCGCCGGCGTTCAGGCGGGCGGGCGCACGGGTTTGGCCTCGGTGGTGACGGGTATCCTCTTCCTGCTGGCGGTGCTTGTCGCCCCTTACGCTCAGCTGGCGCCGGCCGCGGCCACGGCCCCGGCGCTGATCATCGTCGGCGGATTGATGATGGCGCCCCTGGCCGAGATCGACTGGGACGACGCCTATACCGCCGTGCCCGCCTTCCTCACGCTGATCATCATTCCCCTCACCTTCTCGATCGCCAATGGCCTCGCCTTCGGGATCACCACCTTCGCCGCGCTGAAGCTCGTCCGAGGTCAAGCCAAGCCGGGGGACTGGCTTCTGTTCGTGCTGGCTGGCCTGTTCGTGGCGCGCTTCGCGTGGATGTCGGCGGGCTAGGCGCCGCCAGGCCTCACGGCGCGAGCTTCGCGACGATCGCCTTCATCTCGGTTTCGAAGGCGTCGAAGGCTCGCTCCAGCCGCCATTGGTCGCGCGCCTTGGGGCTGGCCTTCAAGATGGCCGCGCAGGGCGCCGAGGGCGCGGCGCCCTTCACCGAGGCGCAGGGGCCATCCCACAGGCTGGCGCCCTGCAGGAACGAATAGGTCAGGCTGTCGCGCGACATCTGCTTGAGCCGGCCATAGCCAACGCCCTGTTCGACGACGGCGCGCAGGTACTCGTTGGTGAGGTCGCTGCGCGAGACCCCCAGATCGTCGGTCGAGAGGGTCACCGGCACGCCGGCGGCCAGATAGAGCGGCAGCGGATGATCCTTGCCCTTCACGCCCAGGATCACGTCATTGCTGGTCAGGTTGATCTCGACGGCGATCTTGTCGCGAGCCATGCGCGCCAGGAGCTTGTCGGCGTCCTCCTCATGGGCGATCGACACCCCGTGGCCGATCCGTCGCGCGCCAGCGATCTCCACGGCCTCGGTGATGTGGAAGCGCATGTCGCGCGGCGGGGTCAGGCCCACGGCCAGTTCGCCGGCATGCAGGGTCAGCGGCACATCGGGATAAAGCGTCCTGAAGAAGGCGAACAGGCGCATGTGCAGCCTGTAGTCCCGCAGCGACACGGGGCCGTCCTCGGGTTCCAGAATGTTGATGCCCACATAGCGCGGATCGGCCTTCACGAGGGCGAAGGCGGCCGCCATCTGGCCGAACACCACCTCGGGCGGACGCTGTCGGAAGATCGACAACAGGTAGCGCAAGGTGACCGCGCAAGCGGGCTCTGGCTTGGCCGTCCCGCAGCGATTGAGGGCCGCGATCGCCTTGTCGTTGGCGTTGGCCACGACCGTGGAAGCCGCCGTCGCCTTCGCGATCACCGGCTCAAGCCGATCGAGGCGTTCGCGGAGAATTCTAGCGTCCAGACGATCGGGCGGCGAACCGTCCGCGGTCTTGATCCACGGATCGACCCAGGCCATCGCCGCGGACGCCTCGATCACGGGACGCGAGGCGCTCGAGCCCGCCATCAGCTCCAGATAGAGCGTGTTGTCGAGCGCGGCCTGGCGTAGCGCCTCGGCCTGGATGCGCACGCCGCGGTCGGCGCCGCCCCCCCAACCCGAACGCCCGAAGGTGCGGAAGAACCGGCGATGGCCGGAAATTTCCGGATCGCCCACGCCCTGTTCGAACCGTCGCGTGGAGAGCGCGTCGACGATATCGCTGTAGAGGTCGGGATCACGCTCGGGGAGCCCCCGAAGCGGCGTGAGATCCGCGTTGCCCGCGCAAGGTCCCGGCTCCAGGGATTGGGTCGACTTCGAGAAGCAGCCGTCGGCCTCCGCCGCCCAGGCGATGAAATCCTCGGCATAGGTCCCGCCGCCGGCGTGATTATGCAGGTCCGCGCCCTTGGGCAGCTTGGTCAGCAGGATGCGCAACAAGGGGCGCGATGTCGCCGCCCGGGCGAACACGGCGTCCAGATCGGCGTCCGCCGCCGACTGGGCCCAGGCCGTCCCTGCGGAAGCCAGACACGCGGCGGCCATCAAGGCCGCCAAGCTCTTCTTGTACGCTGACGTCATGGGCCACCCCTCGGCTCGAAAACGGCCTCGACGCATGCGCCGAGGCCGTGGCTTCAAGTCAAGCAGATCAGAATTCGAAGCGCACCCCAAGTCGGGCGCGCCACACGCCCAGTTGGGCGTTCGGCTGAAGCGTCGGCTTGGTGAAGGCCGTGTAGTTGTAGCGGGCGCAGCTGGCGCCGGCCTGTTGGGCGCAGGCGACGTTCACGACCGAGGTCAGCGGGTTGTACGTCCGGTAGGAGCCCCAATCGCTGTTGATCAGGTTCAGGAGATTCTCGACGTCGCCGAACACCTTGAACCGCGCCCCGCCCAGGAACGGCGCGGGCACCTCCTGTTCCACGTGCAGGTCGACCTTGAAGTAATCAGGCGACTTCTCGCTGTTCTTCTCGATGATCCCCTGTTTCAGGCCGTTGGCCTGAACGAAGTCGCGGAAGGCTTCGTAGACGGCCGTGGAGGCGTAGGAGACCTTGGAGTCGGCCGTGATGCTGGAGACGTCCGGCACATACAGCAGGTAGCGGTTGGAGACGCCGGTCGTGCCGAACAGGGTCGAGCGGCTGTTGGAGGTGGTCGTGTTCATCGTCAGGCTGTAGGGCGAGCCCGAGCGCAGCTCGCCGAACAGGTTGAAGCTGGTCTTGTAGTCGCCGAAGAAGGCGTGGCTGTAGTCCAGATTGAACTTCCAGTTGTCCCGGACCTCGTAGCTGGACGTGCCATAGGCGGGCTGGTTCGGATCGACCATCGGCTGGGCGCCGTAGGTGCCGCTAGCCGTCGAGCCGCCCGAGGCGTAGGTGCCCATGTCCGACAGGGACTTGATGTCCGAGTAGGTGTAGCTGACGCCGGCGTCGAGACCGAAGTCGAAGGTCTTGCTGGCCCGGGCCACGGCGATCAGCGACTTGCCGCGATCGGTGTGCTTCATCGCCAGATCGCTGTTGGCCGTGTTGGTGTAGGTGTCGGCGTAGATCGGACGGCCGTCCGGCGCCGTGCCCACCTGGGTCAGGCGGAAGTCGGTGTAATAGGCGGCGCTGTCGGTGTGGCCATAGAACAGATCGCCGCCGAAGCGCCATCCGTCGCCCAGCATCGAGCCCAGGTCGGCCGCGTAGTCGACCGACAGGTTGGCCTTCCACTGCGCGGGGAGCTTGAAGCCCGGCAGCATGAACGAGGTCGGCGAGGCGCCCAGGGCGGAGGTGTTGGTTTGTAGATAGCTGGCGACCAGCGGGTCGATCTTGTTGCCTTGCACATTGTTCAGCGCCGCCGCGCAGATGGCCGCGGCGTTGGGCACGCTGACGGGGATCGTGCAGCCCGTGGGGCCCGCGGCGCGTCCCACGGTGATGGTGTTGGTGTAAACGCCGGCCGCCGAGAAGCTGTTGCCGACGAAGACGTCCGGCGAGCCGCCGTTGAACAGGCCAAAGCCGCCGCGAACGGTCAGGCGGTCGGACGGACGCCAGGTCAGGCCGACACGGGGCTGAACCACGAGCTTGCCATCGATATTGGCGTTGTTGGCGAAGCCATAGCGGTTGAGGAAGGACTGCTTGAGCGGAGCCTCGTCCTTCATCTTGTAGCCGTCAGCCCGGATGCCCACGGTGACGTTGACGTCGGGCGTGACGTCCCAGCTGTCCTGGGCGCCAAAGGTCAGCTGATCATAGTCGAAGCTGGCGCTGGCGTCCGAAAGGTTGCCCGTGATCGAATACTGGTAGAGGAGCTGGCCGGCCTGCCGCGCCTGGAAGTCGGCCAGAGAGTCGAAATAGTAGGCCCCCAGCGAGTTGGCGACGAAGGTGTTGGAGATCTTCAGCCGGCTGTAGGCGGCGTGCAGCTTGAAGGCGTGATCACCAAGGTTGTAGCGGGCGATGAACTCGGCTCCGTACTGCTTCTGGCCGACGACATCGGCGTGGCTGAACGCCTCGGTGCCGAAAAGCAGGCGTGGGGTCCCGGTCTGGGTGCACTGGTTCAGGGAGCCGACCGCGAGCGGGTCGAGGCAGACCGTGATGTCGCTATAGCCCGGCGAGCCGAACGACACCGGGATCTTCATCGACTCGCGATAGTTCGCGCGCAGCTCGGTGCTGAACGCGTTGGTCCACTTCGAATTCAGCTGCAGGACGTGGGTCTTGACCCGCTCGGGTTCGTGCGTGGCGTAGGAGCCAAGGCCCAGGCCCGGCGAGGTGTTCGACGAGCTGCCGCCGCTGAGCGCCACCGTCTCGCCCTTGTTCTGGATCGTGGAGTAGGACAGGCGGTGATCGTCGTTGATGTTCCAGTCGAGTTTCAGCGTCCACTTGCGATCCTTCTCGGGACGGCTGGTGAGCACGCCGAGCGTGTCATAGCCGTAGACGCTCTTGGCGATGGACGTGACCTGGTCGATCTGGCCCTGGGTCAGGTTGGGAACCGCGTTGCCGGAGCCGGGCGGGCCGAAGACGGACGGAACGGTCTCGTTCAGCTTCTCGTAGGCGAAGGCGAAGAACAGCTTGTCCTTGATGATCGGGCCCGACAGGAACGCGTTGCGCGTCTTGGAGGTCATGTCCTGCGAGAACGCGGTTCCCTTGGACTTGGTCCCCATCAGGCTGTCGTTCGAATAGGTGTAGCCCGCCGCGCCGGTGAAGCGGTTGCCGCCCGAGCGCAGCACCACGTTGATCGAACCACCCTGGAAGTCGCCTTCGGAGACGTCATAGGGCGCGATCTTGACCGAGAGCTGCTCGATCGCGTCCAGCGGGATCGGGCCACGGGCGCTGGGCAAGCCGCCCTGGTTGAGGCCGAAATTGTCCGAGAAGCGCACGCCGTCGACCGAGAACCGGTTGGTCCGGCCGTTCTGACCGGCGATCGACACGCCCCGCGTGCTGGGATTGAACGACGCGAACGGGTCACGCCGGGCGATATCGCGGATGTCGCGAGACACCGAGGCGACGCTGGCGATGCTGTCGCGGTCGAACACCGAGACCAGCGGTCCCGAGCGTTCGGCGCGAGCGGCCGTGACGACGAGCTCCTCGACTTGGCTGTCGCCGACGAGGATCGGCAGGTTGTAGGGCTGCCCAACGCTCAGAAAGATGTTCTGCGAGGTCACCGGCGAAAAGCCCGGCGCCGTGACGGTCACCGTATACGGACCACCTGGGCGCAGGCCCGTCAGATTGAAGGCGCCGGCGCTGTTGGTCGTGGCGCTGGCCGTCGTGCCCGAGGGTTCGTGCACGGCGCTGACACTGGCGCCGACGGCGGCCGAACTTCCGGCGGTCACCGAACCGCGGATCGAGGAAGTCGTCTCCTGGGCGACAACCGCCGTGGCGGTGGCCGACAGAGCGAGCGCGATGGCGCTCGCGGCATAAAGATGTCGCATCGTAGTCCCCCTAGATGATGGTGCGCCGCGGTCCCCCCGAGCCGCACCGAACTGAAGCCGTTTCGCCGCCCGCCCCCGGCGGCGCGACGATGCGCGGCCAGCCACGAGGCCAGGATCTCCGGTCGCTTCCCCCACGATCGGGACGCTTGTCGCGTCCTCATGGCTAGGCCGACGGTCCGTCGGTTCGCCGTCTTAAAAACTCACCGCGCGACGCTCGGAACCGTGTCGCGATAGACGCTCCAATTGGCCGTGAGGGTGTCGACGACCTTTCCGGCCACGGCGTGGGCGGCATAGGCGGCCGCGTCGCCAACGCCGGCATAGGGACGGTTCATGCTGTCGACCGCGTTTTCACCGGGTGCCTGCTGGGAGTAGTTGCTGGCGGTGCGGAGCACGAGCAGCCGGTTGTAATCGGCCTTGCCGACCGTGGTGAGACGGCGCAGCGCGTTCGCCACGCCGGTGTCCTCCATGGCGGTCATCACGAACCGGCTCTTGCCGCCGCTGTAGTCGCTCGCCAGCTTGGCGTAGCGCTTCGTCAGCATCGCGCCGTGCCAATAGGATTGGCCGGAGATCTCGTCGCCGGTCAGCACGAACGGCGGCTTGTAGCCGTTTGGATAGCTCGAGAACGGCGCGCGGGCCTTACGCAGCGCCTCGGTGTCGGGCAGCGGCGTGGCCTTGGTCAGGTCGTAGGCCCAGTCGCGCAGGCCGATGTTGAGCGGGTAGTAGACGCTGTCGGACCGGCCCGGACGCGGCGGTTCGAACGGCGGATAGCCGCCTGTCCAATTCGCCGGCGCCTCGCGCGGGTCCACCCATTTGCCGAAGTCGACATCGATGACATTGCCGATCCAGGCGGCCGAGCCGGGCGAGGCCTCATCCGGATTGACCCCGGCGATGGCGGCGATCACCCAATAGGCCTTGGACAGGTCAAAGCGCGGATCGGTCGCCAGGGCGAAGGTGGTGATGGCGGCGTGGTTGGTGCCCACGCCGGTGCGCACGATCAAGACGCCCTTGTCGGGGTCGTAGCCCAGCGGCGCGACGCCGTTGGGAAACTCAAGCGTCCGCGGCGCCCGCGCCATCCAGGCCTTGTCTTCCAACGCATAGGCGGTGACGACCACGACGCGGATCGGAATAGGCGCGGCGGCGCTGGCCGAAGCCGGCGCCGAGGCGGGCGCCTGAGCCAGGGCCGACGTGGCGGCCATCCCCGCGAGGGCCGCCGCCAGCAACGTCCGACGTGTTCGCACGACCAGGCTCGACATGTTCTCGAAATCTCCGAACTCACCGTTCGATCACTGACGAACGCACCCTCGCCGGGCGGCGAGGCGCCCCGAAAGGTCGAGGCGTGGCGTCCCGTGATCGCAAGGGATGCAAAGGGCGCGGGGGGCCGTTCGGGGTCAAGCGCGCCCCCAAGTGAAATAAAATCTTACTTCAGTGTGACACCGGACTAAGCATCTTGGGCGGCGCGTGCCGCTTTGGACGGCGGCCTTTCCGCCTCCCCCGCGCGCGATTCCGCCATGTCTGGCGCCGCAGGTTGCAATGCATCACGGTCGGGCGCCCAAAGGGGCGGCAGGTTGGGTGGCGGGTGAGTCGAGCGTAACGGAATGAGATATCGAGCCTATGCGCGCGCCCTGCTGCCGGCGCTTCTCCTCCTCACGGGCGCCGCGCCAAGCGCGCCCGCCTTCGACCTCGTGCCCCTGGGCGTCAACGGCGGCGTCGAGGAGCCCACGAGCGCCTATCACATCACGGCTCGGGGGGCGCGATCGGGGGTGATGTGCGACGCCGGCACACTCGCCGCCAGCATCGACCAGGCGCGCCGGCGCGGCCGCTACCCTCGCGCCGCTTCACGCCAGGAGGTCATGACCTCCATCAGCGCCTACCTGATCACCCACGCCCACCTCGACCATGTCGCGGGCCTCGTCCTGGCCTCTCCGGACGACACGAAGAAGGACATCATGGCGCTGGCGCCGGTGAACCAGGCGATCGCGGATCACTATTTCAACTGGAGCGCCTGGCCCAACATGGGCGATCGCGGCGCTTCACCTCGCCTGGCCTTGTATCACTACCGCGACCTCGAACCGGGTGGCCCGCCGACGGCGATCGCCGGAACGGGGATGAGCGTCACCGCCTATCGGCTTTCACACGCCGGCTCTCCGTCCACGGCGTTTCTGCTCCAGAATGGCTCGGAGGCGCTGCTATGCCTGGGCGACACGGGTCCCGACGCGGTCGAGGGCTCCACGCGCCTGAATGAACTTTGGCGCGCGGTGGCTCCGCTCGCGCGGCAAGGGCGGCTGCGCGGGATCGTGATCGAGGCCTCCTACCCCGACCCCGTCCCGGACGCCCGGCTCTATGGGCACCTGACCCCCTCATGGCTCGGCAAGGAGCTTCAGACCTTGCGAGGCATGGTCGGCGACGACACGCGCATGAAAGCGCTGCCGATCCTCGTCACGCACATCAAGCCTTCGCGAACATCACGATCGAGCCGCGTTGACGTCAGCCGGCAGCTTAAAGACCTCGGCTTCTTCAACTTCATCGTTCTGCGACAGGGCCGGGCGTACGCTCTCTAGACAGCCAGCACCTCGGCCGCGCGGGAACGCGCCGCTCTCCGACGCCAACCGGAGAGGCTGAAACCCAATGATCACAGGGGGGAGAAAATGGCGCGCCCGGAACGATTCGAACGTCCGACCCTCAGATTCGTAGCGGCTCAAGGCAGTTGACCCATGTATTCGCCACTTTACGCCAGAGCCCTATAAACTATTATAACGCCTAGACTTTCTCACGAAATCATCGCAGTTCGGCGAACGATTGGAAAGGGCGACTGGAAGACTGTGGACCCCAGTTCCCCAGTACAAACCAGACCCCAGAACAAAAGTTCTCCAGAACAATTTGATTTGTGATCACGCCTAGGGACCCTCAAAAATGGATGAGAAGCGGATCCTCCTGACCGACCGGGTCGTCGCCCAACTGCCGCTCGCTGCCAGCGGCCGCTACAAGGTCCGCGACACCGAGGTGTCCGGCTTCATGGTCATCGTCGGCCGTCGCCGCAAATCCTACACCGCCCAGGCAGAACGCTGGGTCCATGGCGTGCGCGAGAGCAAGAGCGTGGTCATCGGCTACGCGGGCGAGATGAACGCCCGCGACGCCAGGGTCCAGGCCAAGCTCCTCATTGGGAAAGTCACAGCCGGCGAGGCCATCATCTATCCCAAGAAGAAGGCCGTCGAACCTGAGGCCAACGCCGGCATCACCTTGCGGCAAGCCTGGGAGCGCTATCTGACCTCGCACATGCAGCGCAAGAACCGCAGTCCATCGACGATCGCGGGCTACGCCGACCACGTCGAGCGCTTGATGGCTGATTGGGTCGACCAGCCCTTGATGGAGCTAGCCGACGATCCGGAGAAGGTGGCCAATTATCACGACCGCCTGACCGAGCTGAACGGCCCATCGGCGGCCAATGGCGTGATGCGGACGTTGCGCGCGATCTACAATCACGCGCGCAAGACGCAGCGTTACCTGCCGGCGGAAAATCCGACCCTCGGCGTAGACTGGAACCCCGAGACCCGTCGCAACACGGCGATGGGCCTGGAGGACCTGCCCGCCTGGTTCGCCCAAGCGCGCTTGATGCGCCATCCCGTGCGCCGTGAGTTTCATCTCTTCAGTCTGCTTAGTGGCAGCCGCCCGGGCGCGCTGCTGGAAGCCCGCCTCGAGCACCTCAATATCCGCAAGCGTATCCTCCACATCCCGCGCCCCAAAGGCGGCGCGGATCGCGCTTTTGACATCCCCCTCTCCCGCGCGATGATCCTCTGCCTGATCCGCGCCCTGCGTGCTGGGCGAATGCTGATGCCCGACAACAAGGAGGGCTGGATCTTCATGGGCGAGAGCGCCGAAGGCCGGATGGTCGAGCACAAGGAAAACCGCAAGGTGCTCTCCAAGTGGGGCAACGACCTGCGCCAGACCTACCGGACGCTGGGCCAGATCGCCGGGCTGTCGGAGATCGACCTGCACCTCTTGATGAACCACAGCCTCCCGGGCGTGAACGCCGGATACATCACGCGCGCCAAACTGATCAGCGGCCACCTGCAGAACGTCCAAGAGAAGCTCACCGAGACTGTTCTGAGCAACGCCGCGCTCGACAACCGCCGCTGGCCAAATATCCCCTCCCGCTTGATCGGCCACAGCCGCCGTGATCCGCCGCCGCCCGATCCACGATCAAACCAAGCGCGCGAGGCTCGCTTCTGGGCGATCGAAGCGCCCAAGCTCCTCAAGCGCGCGCAGCGGCCAGAGCCAACAGCAACCACGCCAGCACCCCCAGTCGCGCAGCCCGCGCCGCAGGCCGCCGCCATCGCAGCGGTCTGGGCGCCCGTGTTGCCATCACCTCCGCCGAGCCCACCCCCTTCGACGCAGGCCGAAGCGTTAGCGCGCCTGTCTCCGCGCGAGCGGATGATCTCCAAGCTGCAGGCCAATCGCCGGACAGAACAAGCGCCCGCCCAGGCGCAGACCGCCCACGTCTACCAAACATCGCGCTACTAGATCATGGGCGCGCCGAAAGCCGTTCAGGCCGCCAGGATCGCGATATACTTCTCGTACTTGGCCACCCGTTCGCGATCCTTGTCGGTGGGATTGGGGATGCGCGAGAGATCCGAATTGTCGCGCATGTCGGCCAGCTTCACCTGGGTGGCGAGCGGGTTCATGCCCACCCGGAGAATGAAGTCGCCATAGGGCTCGAGCGGCTGCTTCGTCAAAGCATCGAGCGCCTCGAGGATCTTGGGGCTGAAGCCGGCCTCCCTGACCATCCATACGTGGTCAGGACAGTCCTCGAGCACATCGTGCAGGACAGCCACGATCCTGGCCTCTTCGCTCTTGACCGCGAGCATGACCCGGATCGGATGCATGATGTAGGGGTTGCCGCCCTTATCGACCTGACCGGCGTGAGCCGCGAGGGCGATGGTGATGGCGCGGTTCAGATCACTCATGATCGCCACTTTAACATGCCTTCAGGCCTGGCGCGCTAGCCGCGCTTGCAAGCCCGTCGAAGATCTCAGCCGCCGACCTGGACGTAGCTTTCGACGCCTTGGGTCTTGCCCGACAGCCCAGGCACTTCGTCCAGCTGTCGAAGATCGGTGAAGCGCCCGCGTTCCTCGCGGTAGCGCACGATCTCGAACCCGTGCCCCTTCAACAGGTCGACAGCGTCCAGATCCTCGGCCGTGGCGCTGTTGATGTCGATCATGGTCCGGGCCTCTTGCGGGGTTGAGCTAGATGCCCAACCCCGACGCCGAGCGATGGTTCACCGCCCGCACTCGCATCGGCCATGCTCCGACCTCAGGCCTGATCAGCCAGGGCCCGCAGGACGTCGGCCGACCGAATGGGGATGTGCCGTAAACGCACGCCGACCGCCCTGAAGATGGCGTTGGCGATGGCCGGCGCCACGACGGTCGTGGCCGGCTCGCCAAGGCCGACCGGGACCTCGGCGCTGTCGACGAACTGCACGTCGATGGGCGGCCGATCGGACATGCGCAGCGGCGTGTAAGTGTCGAGATTGCGATCGACGACCTCGCCGTTGACGAACTGCGTGCCCTCGAAGAGGGCCATGCTCATCCCCCAAAGCGTCGCCCCTTCGGTTTGGGCGTGGGCGCCGTCCGGATCGACGATCGTGCCGGCGTCCACGACCACCGACAGCTTCTGCACGGTCACCACGCCGGTGGCGCGATCGACATGCACCCTGGCCACGCACGCGACCCAGGTCGGCATCTCGCGTTCCTGGCCAAAGCTGGTCGCCAAGCCCAGCCCCGTATCCTTGGGCATGGCCTGGCCCCAGCCGCCGGCCTGCGCGGCGCGTCGTACGACCTCGGCCTGGCGGCGAGCCCCGCCCTTGGCGGCGCCCTCCCCGCCGGCGTTGGCGCCGTGGCCGGACAGCAGACGCAAGCGCAGGTCCACGGGGTCGACCTTGAGGTGGTGGGCGGCCTCGTCGACGAAGCTCTCGCCAGCCCAGTTGGTCCAGCCCGGTCCCACCGATCGAAGCCAGCCGGGACGGAAGGCCTTGTGGGCCAAGTCGTTGTTGATCGCCCGCACCTTGTGGGCGCCGACCTCGTACCAATGATCGGCGCCGGAAATGGCGAAGGGGTCATAGGCCACGCCATTGGCAGCCTTGGGCATCAGGAACGGGGCGTTGGCCAAGATGGGCCAGCCCGCCGCGGCGTGATGCTCCTGGGCCAGGACCTTTCCGGCGCCGTCGAACGCCATCCGCACGGTCTGGACCGAAGGCGAGCGCACGGAGTCGAAGCGCGCGTCGTCCTCGCGCGTGAACACCAGCTTCACCGGCTTGCCGAGCGCCTTGGCGGCCAGGGCCGCGGGCACGGCATAATCGCCGTTCAGACGCCGCCCAAAGCCGCCGCCAAGCATGTAGGTGCGCATGATGATGCTGGCCTCGGGCCGGTCCAGCGCCTTGGCCAGGACCGGCATGATCAGGCTCTGCCACTGGTTTCCGGTGTGGACTTCCATCACCCCGTCCTTCTCGAAGGCCAGGGCGTTCAGCGGCTCGAGTTGGAAGTGCAGCACGGTTGCGGTGGTGTAGGTCCGCTCCAGCACCGACTTGGCCGCTTTGAAGGCGGGAGCGGTATCGGCGGTCTTGGTGTCCAGCAGCGCCCCGCCATCGGGCTTTGCGACGAGGGCGGCCGCATGGTCCTGGAGATCCTTCTCCGACACCTTCGCGCCCGGACCCGCCGTCCACCGCACCTTCAGCAGGTCGGCGGCGCGGATCGCGGCCGGATAGGTTTCGGCGATGGCCAGCACCCAGCCGGGAACAGTTCCCGACGGATCCTCCAGCGTCAGGTATCGCAGGTACCCCTTGATCGATCGTGCGGCGCTGTCGTCGACCGTGAGCACACGGGAGCCCAGGCGCGTGGGCGGAAGCTTGGGACGGGCGTACACCATGCCCGGGACTTTTGCGTCGATGCCATAGACCGTCGCGCCAGTGGTCTTGGCGGCGATGTCCAGCGCCTTGACCGCCTTGCCGACCAGCTTGCGCTCGCCGGCCGGCTTGATCGGCAAGTGTTCAAGCTCGGCGGGCGTGAACTGCCGCGCGACCCCACCGCGCCGGACGATGTCGCCGTACGAGATAGAGGCGCCGCCGACATGAACCACGCCATCGCGCGCGACCCCGCCAGCCGGGGAGACCTTCAACAGCTTGGCCCCAGCTTCAATCAGGGCAATGCGGCCGGCCGCACCGGCACGGCTGAAGATCGGGAAGGTCTGCCAGACCGACCAGCTGCCGCCGGTGATCATCAGGCCCCACTTGGGATCGGTGTCGACATGGACGATCCGCACCTTTTCCCAGGCCACTTCCAGCTCGTCGGCCAGGATGCGGGCCAGGGCGGTGCCGATGTGCTGGCCCATCTCCGCGCGGATGATGTTGACGGTGACGACGCCGTCCTCGTCGATGGCAAACCACAGGGTCGGCGCAAACTGCGGACCGGCGGCGACATGCGGCGCGCCGCCTGGCGCGGCCGGATCCATCGCCGCCTCGACCAGGGCCGAGAACCCGAAGGCCAGCCCCGCGCTGGTCGTGGCGATCAGGAAATTGCGGCGAGACAGCACGCTGTCGGGTTCGCCCCGGGATGGCAAGCGGCTCACAGCTTGCCGCCCGTCATGCGCGAGGCCTGGGCCCGGATCGTCCCGGCGGCCTGTTTGATGGCGGCGCGGATGCGGCCGTAGGTCATGCAGCGGCAGAGGTTGCCGCTCATCGTCGCGTCGATGTCCTCGTCCGTGGGCGCGGGGAAATCCTTCAGCATGGCCACGGCCTGCATGATCTGGCCCGACTGGCAGTAGCCGCACTGCGGAGCCTGGAGCTCCAGCCAGGCCTGCTGCACCGGGTGGCGGCCGGCAGGATCCAGGCCTTCGATGGTCGTCACCGCGGCGCCCGCCACCGCGCCGAGCGATGTAATGCATGAGCGCGTGGCCCGCCCGCCGACATGCACGGTGCAGGCGCCGCACATGCCGATGCCGCAGCCGAACTTGGTGCCGGTCAGGCCAAGCTCGTCCCGGATGACCCAGAGCAGAGGCGTATCCTCCTCGGCCTCGACGCTGACCGACCGGCCGTTGATCGTGAACACGGTCCTCACGGGGTCACCTTCTCTTCCTCGCGGATAGCCGCGACCTTCTTCTCGAGATTTGGCCAGGCGGCCTTGTCGGTGCGGGTGGCGCGCAGGTAGGCCGCAAGGCGCGCGATCTCGGCGTCGCTGAAATGGCCAAAGGCCGGCATCACCACGCCCGGCGCGCCCTCCTTGGCGGCCACCCCGTGAAGGATCACCCGCAGGAGATTGGTCGGGTCATCGAGATTGACGGCGCTGTTGAGGGCCAGGTCCGGGCGCAACGGGGCGGGCCCGCCTTGGCCGTTGTAGTGGCAGGAAGCGCAGGCGGCCGTATAGAGCCGAGCCGACGGATCGCTTTGGCGACCGACATTGAGGCGGTTGGCGACGGCGGCGCGCCGCAAGGCCGCTTCAAGCTCGCCGTCGCGGGACGTCGCGCCGCCCTGCTCGGCGAAGTAGACCGCCAGCGCCCTGATGTCCGCGTCCGGCAGTTGGCTCACTCCGTCATGGACGACCGGCGCCATCGGCCCGGCGGCGACGCCATGATAGCGGCTGACGCCGGTGCGCAAGTAGGCGGTCAATTCGGCCTGGTCCCAGGGCGCGGGCGAAGGATTGGCGCGGTTCAGCGGAGGGGCGAACCACCGGTCGATCGGGGCGCCGGCATAGGCTTGTCCGCGCTTTTCGGCGCCCAGCAGGTTGCGAGGCGTGTGGCACGCGCCGCAGTGGCTGACGCCTTGGGCGAGGTAGGCGCCGCGGTTCCAGTCGGCGCTGCGCGTGGCGTCGGCCTCGAAGCGTCCGGGCCGGAAGAACAAGAGCTTCCAGCCGGCCTGCAGGGCGCGAATGTTCAGCGGAAAGGGGATGCCGTTACGACGGCTCGGCGCTTCGATGGCGGGTCGCGTCATCATGTAGGCGTAGAGGGCGTCGACGTCGTCATCGGTGAGCTTGGTGAAGTGGTTGTACGGAAAGGCCGGCAGGAGGTGGGCGCCGTCGCGGCGGACGCCCTCGTGCATCGCGCGCCGGAAGGCCTGCGGAGACCACGCCCCGATCCCGGTCTTGGGATCGGGCGTGATGTTGGTCGAGTAGATCGTGCCGAACTGCGTCTCCATGGCGTAGCCGCCGGCGAAGGGCTCTCCCCCCTTGGCGGTATGACAGCTGGCGCAATAGCCCGCTCCGGCCAGCGCCTGTCCGCGCGCGACCAGCGCCGGCGCGAAGCTGGAGGGCGCGGGTGTCTCGACCCTGGCGATGGCCGGCCGCCAGGCCAGCGCGCCAAACCCCGCCAAGCCGAGGACCACGGCGACGAGCAGTCCTATGATCACGCGCTTGCGCATCTGGTCCCCCTTAATGCTCGGCGCCGGCGGCCTGGGCCGCCAGACGGCGCGGCTCCGGAGCCTCGCGCCACCCGCCGCCAAGGCTCTTGAAGACGCCGATCTCGGCTTCGGACAGGTCCTGCACGACTTGGGCGAGCGCCGCGCGCGCCTGGACACGATCGCGCTCGGCCTCCAGCAGCGGCAAGGCGCCGTCGGCGCCCGAGGAAAACCTCATTCGGCTCAGTTCCGCGGCGCGGGTGCTGGACTCTTCGGCGCGGCGCAGAAGACCGGCGCGCTCACGCAGCGCGACATAGCGCGACAATGCGTCCTCGGTTTCGCGCAGCGCGTTGAGGACGACGCCGTCGAACTGGGCCAACGCTGCGTCGGCGCCGGCGCTGGCCTGACGCACCTGAGCGCGGGCCGCGGCCTGGTTGGGGAAGTTCCAGGAGACCAGCGGACCGACCGAGAAGGCCAGGCCGGGCGACTTCAGGAGCTCGCCGCTCCCGCGGCCGCTGCTCGAGACGCTGCCCCCGAACACCACGGACGGATAGAGCGCCGCCGTCGCCACGCCGATCCTGGCGGTCTGGGCGTGCAAGCGACGCTCGGCAGCGCGTACGTCGGGCCTGCGCGCCAGGAGGCCCGCGCTATCGCCGACCGGCAAGGGCGCGTCCAG
Organism: Caulobacter segnis; assembly: GCF_031454995.1. Taxonomy (GTDB): domain Bacteria; phylum Pseudomonadota; class Alphaproteobacteria; order Caulobacterales; family Caulobacteraceae; genus Caulobacter; species Caulobacter segnis_E. The sequence goes on from NZ_JAVDRV010000001.1 coordinate 785,072, forward strand.
GAACAGCGGCTCGATGCAGGCCTGGGCTTCCCCGTCGATGTCCTGGGGCGGCCGGCCCGTGAGGGTGGCCAGGGCAAAGAGCGCCGAGCGTCGCTCTGCTTCGATCGTCGGCACGACCGCCTGGCTCTGGGCCAGCAGGACGTCGGCGCGATCGACGTCACGCCGGCCGCTGCGTCCGGCCGTATCCAGCGTGCGCATGAGATCCAGGGTTCGCGTCTGCAGCGCCACGGTCTCGGCCGCGACCTTGGCCCGGAACCCCGCGCCGCAAGCGGCCGCATAGGCGTTGGCCGTTTCGGCCGCGATCGAGACCCGGGCGGCGTCGAGCTCGGCCTTGGCCGCGTCGGCGTCGGCGCGGGCCGCCTCGATGGCGCGGCTGACGCCGCCGAAGAGGTCGGCCTCGTAGGCGACGTCGAAACCGGCCCGGTAGAGACTGATTTCCTCCGGCCCGGCGCGGCCCTGCCCGGCGGCTAGTCGCTCGCGGGTCGCCGCGACGCTGGTCTGGGTGCTGGGCAGGCGGTCGGCCCGGCGCTCGCTAAGCGCAGCCCGAGCCCGGGTCAGGTTGGCGGCAGCGGTGCGCAGGTCTGGATTGTGAGCCAGGGCGTCGGCCACCAGACGCTCCAGGACCGGATCGTGATAGAGGCTCCACCAGCGGTCCGGGGCAGGTTCATTGCGCACGGCCTGCGGGTCGAGCGCCATGGCCAAGCCGGCGGCCCCCGTCCCGGCCGCGCTCGGCACGGACGGAGCCTGGTAGTCGGGGCCGACCGCGCAGCCGGCCAGGGCCAGGCAGCAGAGAAGAACGCGCGTCTTCATGGCGTGGGGGCCTCCTTGGCCGGGTCCGCAAGGCTTGGCTTGCGCCTGACATGCGCGGCGATCCAGTCGCCTGCCGTCCGGCTGAGGACGTAGAAAGTGGGAGTGAAGACGAGGCCAAAGATCGTCACGCCGAGCATGCCGAAGAACACCGCCACCCCAAGGGCGCTACGCATTTCCGCGCCGGGGCCCTTGCCCAGGATCAGCGGAAGCACGCCCAGGATGAAGGCCAGCGAGGTCATCAGGATCGGCCGCAGCCGCTGCTCGGCCGCGTGGCGCGCGGCCTGGCGAGTGTCCATGCCCGACAGCTCGTTCTGGCGCGCGAACTCAACGATCAGGATGGCGTTCTTGGCCGCCAGGCCGATCAGAACGACGAGGCCGATCTGAGTGAGGATGTTGTTGTCGCGGCCCATCAGGTTGACGCCGAGGATGGCGGCCAGAAGGCACATGGGAACGATCAGGATGACTGCGAACGGCAGCACCAGGCTCTCGTAGTTGGCCGCCAGCAGCAGGAAGACGAAGAGCACGGCTAGGCCGAAGACCAAGGTGCCGGTGTCGCCAGCCTGTTGCTGCTGGTAGGCCAGGTCGGTCCACTCGAAGGCCATGCCCTTGGGCAAGATCTCGTCGGCCAGCTTGGTGAGCGTGGCCAGCGACTGGCCGCTGGAATAGCCCGGCGCGGTGTCGCCCTGCAGTTCGGCGGTGGGATAGAGGTTGTAGCGGACCACGCGGAAGGCGCCGCTGTCGTCCTTCAGCCTCAGGACCGCGTCGAGCGGCACCATCGCGCCCGATTGGGCGCGGGTGCGAAGGGCGCCGACATCGGACGTCTGGTCGCGATAGGCCGCGTCAGCTTGGGCGGTGACCCGATAGGTGCGTCCCAGGTAGTTGAAGTCGTTGACGTAGGTCGAACCGAGATAGGTGCTCAGCGTGGAGAAGACGTTTGAGACCGGCACGCCCAGTTGCTCGGCCCGCTCGCGGTCAATGTCGGCATAGAGCCGAGGCGTGCGGGTGTTGAAGAGCGTGAAGCTGGCGGCCAGGCCATCGGTCTTGTTGGCGCGGGCGGCCATCTGGGTGGCGACCGATTCCAGGGCCTTGTAGCCGAGGTTGGAGCGATCCTCGATCATCAGCTTCCAGCCGCCGCCGTTGCCGATGCCGCGCACCGGCGGGGGGCGGATGAGCAGCACCTTGCCGCCGTTGAAGCCGGCGAAGGCCTTCTTCAGCTCGCCGCTCACCACGTCAAGGTTGGCGCGCGTGCCCGGCGCCTTGAGCGGAATGAACATGGCCGCCGAATTAGGTGAACCCGTCAGGGTCGCCCCGTCCAGGCCCGCGAAGGCCACAGTCGCCTTGGTCGCCGGGTTCTTCAGGGCCACGGCGCTGACCTTGTCCATCAGTTCGGTCGTGCGTTGCAGCGATGCGCCCGGCGGCAGCTGGATCGCCGCGATCAGGTAGCTCTGGTCCTGCGCGGGAATGAAGCCGGTCGGCGTCTCGGCAAAGCGCCAGGCGGTCAGCGCCAGCAGCCCTGCATAGAGCACCACCATGATGGCCAGGGATCGCACCGCGCGGGCCGTAAAGCGTCCAAACCGCGAGGAGAGCGCCTCAAAGCCCCGATTGAACGCGCCCGCGAAACGGCCCGGCGCGCCGCGCCATCCCACCCGAGGCGCGACGGCTTTCTTAGGCTTCAGGAGCAGGGCCGCCATGGCCGGCGAGAGCGTCAGGGAGACGAAGCAGGAGATCAGCGCCGCGGAGGCGATGGTCAGCGCGAACTGCTTGTAGAACTGGCCGGAGATCCCGGGAATGAAGGCTGTGGGAATGAAGACCCCGCACAGCACCAGCACGATGGCCACCAGCGCGCCGGAGACCTCGTCCATGGTCTCGTGGGCGGCCTCCCGGGGGCTCAGGCCCTTCTCATGCATCAAGCGCTCGACGTTCTCCACCACGACGATGGCGTCGTCGACGACGATCCCCACCGCCAGCACCAGGCCAAAGAGCGAAAGGTTGTTGAGGCTGAAGCCAAACCCGGCCAGGACCGCCAGGGCGCCGATCAGCGAGATGGGTACGGCCACCAGCGGGATGATCGCCGCGCGCCAGCTCTGCACGAAGAGGATGACCACGAGCGCGACGAGGACGATGGCTTCGACCAGGGTGTGGTAGACGCCCTCGATCGAGGCGGAGATGTACTCGGTCGGATTGTAGGGCACGGTGTAGGTCAGGCCCTGGGGAAAGCCCTTCGAGGCCTGGGCCATCTCTTCCTGGATCGCCTCGGCCGTCTTCAGGGCGTTGGAGCCTGGCAGCTGGTTGATCGCCAGGGCGACCATGGGCTTGCCGCTGAGCACGGCGTTGATGCCGTACTCGCGCGCGCCCATCTCCAGGCGCGCCACGTCGCGCAGCCGGGTCAGCCGGCCTTGGGCGTCGCGCTTGACGATGACGGCGCCGAACTCCTCAGGCGAATTGAGCCGGCCCTTGGCCTGGATGCCCAGCTGGAAGGCCGATCCGCCCTGGTTGTAGGGCGGCTGGCCGACGCTGCCGGCGGCGACCTGCACGTTCTGGGCGCGGATGGCGGCGGTGATCTCGTCGACCGTCAGGTCGCGCTCGGCCGCCTGGCCCGGGTCAATCCAGACGCGCAGGCTGTAGTCGCGCCCGCCCAGGACACGCATGCCGCCGACCCCCTCGATGCGGGAGATGCGATCGATCAGCTGGGTGGTGGCGTAGTTGGAGATGTATTGCGGCGAGAGCGAGCCGTCCGGCGAGGACAGGGCGACGACAAGAAGGATGTCAGGGGAGTTCTTGACGACGGTCACGCCGATCTGGCGGACCTGGTCGGGCAATCGCGGCAAGGCGGTGGAGACCCGGTTCTGGACCAGGACCTGGGCGGTGTCGACGTCGACCCCCTGCTTGAAGGTTACGGTGATCGCCAGTTGGCCATCGCCGGTGGCCGAGGACGACATGTAGAGCATGTCCTCGACGCCGTTGATCGCTTCCTCGAGCGGCGCCGACACGGTCTCGGAAAGCGTCTCGGCGGTGGCGCCGGGATAGCTGGCATTGACCACCACCGTCGGCGGCGCGACCTCGGGGTATTGGGCGACGGGCAGCGTCGGGAACGCCACCAGGCCAAAGACCACGATCATGATCGACAGGACCGCGGCGAAGATCGGTCGCTGGATAAAGAAGTGAGGGAACTTCATGGGCGTTAGTCCACCGTCGCCTGGGCCGCGGGAGGGGCGGTCTGGGGGCTGGCCGCGGGCGAGGTGTCTTGTGTCCGCGGGGTGATCGCTGCGTGCTTGGCCTTTACCGCCAGGCCAGGGCGAAGGCTGGTGACGCCCTCGACGACGACTTGGTCGGTGGGGGCAAGCCCCGCCTTGATCACCCGCAGCCCCTGGACCATCGGGCCGGTTTCCACCACGCGCGGCTGGGCCGCGCCCTGGCGGTCGACGACGAAGACAAGGCGTCGGGTCTGGTCGCTGACCACGGCCTCGTCGGGGACGAGCAGGGCCTTGTAGTGGCCCGAGCCCACCAGGCGCGCCCGGCCAAAAAGGCCCGGCGTCAGGAAGTTGCCCGGGTTGCTGATTACCGCATGGGCACGGATGGTGCCCGAGCCGGTATCGATGGCGTTGTCGACGAAGCTCATCTTCCCCTGCCACCGATAGGCGGTCTCGTCGGCCAGTTGGACGAGGACGGGGTTGGGGGCGTCGCGCGAGGACCCGCGTTGGCCGGCCTGGGCCTGGCGCATGTACTTCAGGTATAGGCTCTCGGCGCCGTCGAAGGAAAACCAGATCGGGTCCAGCGAGACCACGCGGGTGAGCACCGTCGAGCCGGCCGAGGCGAAGTTGCCCACGCTGACGCGTCGGTCCGACACGCGGCCTGAGACCGGCGCGCGCACCGTCGTGAAGTCGAGATTGAGGTGTGCTGCGCGCACATTGGCGCGCGCGGCGGCGAGATCGGCGGCGGCCACACCGACGCTGGCCTGCTTGGCCTCGAATTCCTCGCGCCCGATTGCCTGCGCCTGGACGAGAGTCTCGGCGCGGTCGACCTCAGCCCGGGCGTTGGCGAGGATCGCCGCGGCCCGGGCGTCCTGAGCTTGGGCCTGGGCCAGAACAGCGGCGTAGGGCTCGGGGTCGATCACGAACAGCGGCTGGCCGGCGCGCACGCTCTGGCCATCGCTAAACAGCACCCGGACAATCGTTCCCGAAACGCGCGGCCGCAGCTCCACGTCCTGGATCGCCTCGAAGCGGCCGACATATTCGTCCCAGTCGACGATGTCGCGCTGCAGCGGCGCGGCGGTCGTGACGTGGACCAGCGGCGGCGTCGCGGGCTTGGCCTTGGGGGCGCACCCCGCCAAACCCATGGCCAGAGCCGCAGCGACCGAACCGAGAAGGCTGGCGCGCTTGAAGCTTAAACCCCGCGACAGCGAGCGGGGCGCCGCAGCAAGCAGTAGCGTAGCTGGAAGGCTAGGTCCGCGGCGCTGGCGGCAGAGGCGCTGAACGCGCGCTGGCTGGGCATGCAGCCCCATGTGTCGTCTCCACCGATCATGTCTTTGGATGCGACCCTAGGCGCAACGCCGGCGCGACGGCCGTAAAGCGGCGTAAAACCGGGTAGTACGTGGTGGATCTGGCGTCGGACGGCCCGCCAGGACTGAGGAACCCAGTGGGCGCGCAATGCGCCATCGCCCGTCACCCGCTCATCAGGCGGCAAGGCGCAAGGGCCCGCTACTCCGCTTTCAGCCGGGCAAAGTGGCTGGCGCTACCAGCTTTTACGCGGCTTTACGCCAGGGCCGGATGGCCTGGCATAGAGTTGGAGCCACGCGGCCCTTGAGGCCCTCCCAGAATGCCCCAGCAAACGGAACACCCGATGGCAGACTCCTCGACGACCACCGCCCCCGACATGGATGCGATCCAGGTGCATGAAACCGGCGCCGGCCTCTTCCAAGTCGAGATCCAGGCCCGGGGCGCGCGCTTTCTAGCCGACGAGCCGGTGGCGTTCGGCGGGATGGGGTCCGGCCCCGATCCCTATGACCTGCTGGCCTCGGCCCTGGGCGCCTGCACCACCATGACCTTGCGGCTTTACGCGCGCCGAAAAGGCTGGCCCCTGGAGTCGGTCTCGGTGCGGGTATCCCACGCGCGTGCGAGCCTGAACGCCCGCGACAGCTTCACGCGCGAGGTCATCGTCACGGGCGACTTGGACGAGACCCAGAAGACCCGGTTGGCCGAGATCGCCGATCGCTGCCCTGTGCATCAGACGCTGGATCGCGGCGCCGATGTCGTCACGCACTTCGTGGCCCCGGTTCCTGCCACTCAGGAGACCGGTACGGGTCTACACATGCGGCACATGAGCGAGGCGTGCGGATCGGAAAGGGCTTAGACGTCGGGTCGCCAAGCGATGCGATCGCGCGATACGACGCCCTACATCGGCCTAACCATCAACCGGACCGCGCCATGACCAAGCCTATAAAGATCGATTTTGTCTCGGACGTCGCTTGTCCATGGTGCGTCGAGGGTCTGGGCGAGCTGGAGACGGCGCTCGAGCGGGTTGGAGATCTCGTTGATGCCGAGATCCGCTTCCAGCCTTTCGAGCTGAACCCTAACATGTCTCCGGAAGGCCAAAATAGGATCGAGCATGTCGCTCAGAAGTATGGGTCGACGCGCGCGCAGATGGACGCCAACCGCAAGGTGATCCGCGATCGCGCCGCGGCCGTGGGCTTCACCATGACCTTCGGTGAGGGCAGCCGCATCCACAATACGTTCGATGCGCATCGCCTGCTGCACTGGGCAGGACTTGTCGGCAAACAAACGGCGCTGAAGCATGCGCTGTTCGAGGCCAATTTCACCGCCGACGACAGCCTCGCCGATCCGCAAGTGCTCGTTCGCGCGGCGGTCAAGGCAGGCCTGGATCCGGCAGAGGCTCGCGATGTGCTGACAGCGGGGCGCTACGCCGATGAAGTTCGCGAGGCTGAGCACACCTGGCGAGCGGCAGGCATTAGCTCAGTGCCGGCCGTTATCATCAACGACCGCTACCTGATTTCTGGCGGCCAGCCAGCGGAAGTCTTCGAGCAGGCGCTGCGCCGAGTCGCGGCGGAATCCTGATCAACACTGGGATGACGCTAACGCGTCTCTGACTCCGTGCACGACGGGATCAATCATCCTGTCGATCGATATCGGCCGCGCCGCCTTCCGAGGCCTTGTTCAGGAAGTGTTCGGCCACGAGCCAGGCCTTGACCGGACGAAGGGTCGCAAGGCAGCCGCCGAGCAAGGCTGGCAGGACCGTCGCGAACTGCACCCACAAGGCCGGCTGGGCCGCCACGACCCACCATGCCCAAACGCCGGTGACCAGGATGCCCACGCCCGTCATCACGAAAAATGCAGGCCCGTCGGCGGGATCGGCAAAGCCGTAGTCCAGGCCGCAAACGCTGCAACTCGTGGCCAGCTCAAGGAAGCCGCAAAACAGGGCTCCCCGCCCACAGCGCGGGCAGCGGCAGGTCAAGCCCGAGCGCCAGCTAGGCGGAAGCGCACCTTCATTCAGCACGGCAACTGTCCTCGTCGCTCGTTCGACCGCCGTTGTCGGCTGACAGGCAGGGCCGATCAGCCATTGGCCTGCAGGTGATCGTCATGCCGCTGGCGCACCCACTGCGCCTCGTCGCTTTCGGCCAGCTTGCGCATGGCGTAGGCCCGCGTTGTGTCGAGCAGGCGGTAGGTGACCGCGCCGCCGACCAGCTCGGCGGTCACCAAGGACTTGTCTACCAGGCTGGCCAGGGTCTCGATCGGGCTGGTCAGTTCGCAGCCGGTCTCGGCGATCTCGCACGCCGATCTCAAGGTGAAGCCGGCGGGGAACACCGACAGTCGGCGCAGGACCAGGCGCTCCTCCTCGGTCAGGAGATTGTAGCTCCAGTCGATCGCCGCGGTCATGGTCTGGTGACGGTCGGGCCACGAGCGCAGTCCGCCAAGATGCTTGAAGCGACCATCAAGCAAGCCTAGCAGCTCTCGGACGCCGAAGGCGCTGGCGCTGTTGGCCGCCAATTCGATCGCCAGGGCCAGGCCGTCCAGGCGCTGGCAGATTTCGGCGACGATCGGGGCATCCTCGTCCTGGATCTGGAAGCCCCGGTTCCTGGCCGCTGCGCGCTCGATGAAGAGCTGAGTGGCGGGAAAAGCCAGGAGCGCCCCGGCTTGAAGGCTGGATTCGATGGGCGGCGCATCGAGCGGCGGAAGGCGGTAGACGCCTTCGCCCTTGATCCGCAGGGGCTCCCTGCTGGTGGCCAGGATCCTCACCTGCGATGCTTCCGCGAGGATCTGCTCAGCGCAGATGGCGACGGCTTCGATGAGATGTTCGCAATTGTCCAGGACCAGGAGCAGCTTGCGCTCACGCAGGTGCTCCAGCAATTCGGCGCGTCCGGTCTGTTCCTGAGACGGCAAGCCCAGCGCCTTGGCGATCGCCCCGTGCACCTGCGCCACGTCGTCGACGCTCGACAGGTCGACGAACCAGGCGCCGTCGCTGACGCAGCCTGCGAAGCCTTCGGCGACCGCGACCGCGACCGTGGTCTTGCCCATGCCACCGGCGCCGACGATCGAGACCAGGCGGTCGGTTTCCAGCCCCTTCTGGATCTGAGCTATGTCGCCCGTACGCCCGACGATGCCGGCGAGCGCCGGCGGCAGGTTGCTCTGCGCGCCGGTGGGGCGGCTCTGGGGCAAGGCGGCCTCGGGCTGGCTGGTGCGCACAGGCGCCACGAAGCGGTAGCCACGCCCGATGACCGTGGCGATGTACTGGAGGCTGCCGGCCTTCTCGCCGAGCGCGCGGCGCAGCGCGGCGATGTTGACCTTCAGATTGGCCTCCTCGACCGCCAGCCCTGGCCATCCTCGCGCCAGCAACTCGTTCTTCGAGAGGACGACGCCCGGCTGTTCGACGAGCGCGGTGAGCAGGTCGAACGCGCGACCGCCAAGGGCCACCGGCGTCTCGTCTTCGATGAGCATCTGCTGCTCGGGATTGAGAACGAAGGGACCAAAGGCGAAGGACCTTGGCTGTGCAAACTGGAGCGTCATCAGGAGGCCTCCGATCCGGGTTCGGGACGCTGCCCTGCGAGAAATGCTGCGAGGCGAGCGCGTTGGACCTCGGAGACGCACGGCTTTTGAAAACCCGTAAGCCGATCGTCGCTTTTACATCTCTTTACCGGAGGGCGGCGGCGCGAGCGGGTAGTGTCCGCATCGGGCGCTTGGGGATGAAGATTGAAGGCTGGAGTTGCGATCTTGGCTTTGGCCGCTGTGCTGAGCCTCACTTCAAACGCCCAAGCGCGTTCTCCGGTTGGCGGCGGGCTCGTCCTGAAGGAAGGCCGCCTGGCGGACGCATTGCGGGACCTGTCCGTTAAGAGCGGTTCTGACCTGCTGTTCGCCCCTGATGTCGTGGGCGACCTGCGAAACCGGCGTGTCTCGGGGCCGATCGACGTCGAAGCCATTCTGGCGCGCCTGCTCGACGGCACAGGTCTTGGTTATCGCCTGGTCGGCCCGGGCGTCTACATCGTTTACCGGCTTGAACCCGAACAGCCGACCGCGCTGCCAGAAGTCCTCGTGGTCGGCAAAAAGACCCAGAACGCCGACATCCGTCGTAGTCGCAACGACATCCAAGGCTATCGCGTGGCGACGAGCGAGGACATCCAGGCCGCGCACAGCGACAATCTCGATCAATTCATGCGAAGTCGGCAGACCAACAATGCCGAGAGCTTCGGCCCCTCCAGCAATCCGCGCGGGGAATACGCCACCAATCGTTCCGAAGTGGATTTTCGCGGCTTGGGGCCAAGCCAGACGCTGGTGCTCGTGGATGGCGTGCGCATGCCCAGCACCCTATCGCACAACTACGATCTGGACTTGAACCAGCCCGACCTCAACGGCCTGCCGCTCCTGGCCATCGATCGGATTGAAAGTCTTACGGGCACGGCTGGCGGAATCTACGGTCCTGGAGCGACCGGCGGCGTCGTCAATATCGTGCTCAAGCGTGATTATCGGGGGGCCGAGATCAGCGCCACCTATGGCGCCACGGACCGGGGCGATGCGGTGCGTCGGCGCGTCGACGGGCGCATCGGCTTTACCCCCGATCATGGCGCGACCGATGTCATGATCAATTTCTCACGCGCCGAGAGCGATGGCCTGCGATTTGGTGATCGCGATTTCGCCGTCCGCAGCCGCCAGCGGCGCACCGCGCTGAACGGGCCCGATCCTGGCGCGATCGCCAACGGGATCGGCATTCGTAGCGTCTATGACGAGATCCTGACCCTGAGCCCCGCGCTCGGCGGCAAATCCCTTGGCTCGACCTACACCTATCTGCCGCTCAGCGCCGCCGGCGCCGGGGACGGGTCGATCCTGCTCGCCAACGCCGGGAAAGCGGCCATGGAGCTAGCTCCCGACGGCAACGGGGCTCTGAGGAGCCTGACCAGTTCGACGACGGTCACCTCCCTCCTGGTCAACGCTCGCCATCGTTTCAGCCCACACATCGAGGGCGTGCTCGACTTCATCGGGTGGGAAAATGAGGGGCGGTCGGTCTCCGGCTTCGCCATCACCGGATTCCAGACCGGCTTGCCGGCCCTGATGCAGCGCCCGCCCGGCGGGGGCGCGAGCGACAATTTTCCGTTCAGCCAGATGGTGGAGATCTCCATGCCCTTCCCGGGCATGGACGCCAACGTGACCAACCGCCTGCGCACCACGCGCGCATCCGCCAAGCTGATCTTCGATCTCCCAGGCGCCTGGCGTGGCGACATCAACTATACGGCCGGCGCATCCCGCGCCCGGGTGAGTGAACAAGGCTGGGCCTTCGACCAGAACTTTCCGCTTTCGCTCTTCATGATGCAGCCTGGCGCCCACGGCGAGCCGACGCCCGAGCCCTTTGGATCCTGGGACAAGTTCGTCGCCGCGATGCAGGTGTACAAGATCCGGAACACCGTCCGCTTCGAGCGAAAACTGCGCCTGCGCGACGCGGCGATCCGTGTGGCCGGTCCGGTCGCGCGTGGAGCCGCTGGCGACATCGCCTTGTCGCTCCAGGCCGAGCGCCGGGAGGAACGGGCGACCATAACCCCCTGGGAGGAAAGCGCAGGCTCTACCTTTCCTGAAGGCGAAGATCCCTCGTTCTTCGTCGCCACGACCTCGTTCTTCGGCGAGCTTCGCGCACCGATCTTTCCGGCCTCGTCCGGCCACGGCCCGTTGCGCGGGCTCGAAGCGCAGCTAGCCGCTCGCCACGACGCCATCCGCGCCAACATACCTGGCCTGTCGACCAGCGACCGGGGACGCTACCGCTATGACCGCAACGCCACCGTCTACACCGCCGGCTTGCGCGCCTTCCCCCTGGACCGCCTTCTAGTGCGCGCCAGCCTAGCGACCGGAGTCCTGCCGCCCACGCCGCAGCAAATGCGTCCGAGCAGCTTCATTTTCACGGCAGGTCCCGGCTATGGCTTGATCGACTCTCGTCGCGGCAACGAGAAGGTCGGACTGAACAACGACGTCCTGGTGCTGACCCGCGGTTCTACCAACCTTCGCCCCGAGGCGGCGACCACGGTCGCCATTGGCCTCGTGCTCAATCCAAACGGTGGTCGCGGTCCGCGCGTGTCGCTCGACTATACGCGCACGGAAAAGCGGCGGGAGATCAACGAGCTTGGCGGCGCCGACTACTTTCTCGACAACGAGACGGCCTATCCCAGCCGGATTGTCCGGGGTCCCTTGTCGCCGGCCGACATCGCCAAGGGCTATTCGGCGGGGGCGATCACGCAGATCGACGCGACCTATGTGAACGCCAGTCGCACGATCGTCGAAGCCGTCGACCTGAACGTGGATCAGCTCATCCGGCTCGGCGAGGATAGCCGGTTGAGGCTCTTTGGCAGCCTGACCTGGACGCCGCGCCTGACCCGCCAGCTCGCGGCCGACAGGCCCGTCCTCGACTATGTCGATACTGCGGAGGGCCCCCTGCGTTGGCGCGGATCAGCCGGCGCGGACTGGCAGAGCGGCGACCTCTCGCTCCGGGTCGAAACGCAGTATTTTGACGACTACCTGGCGCTTTCGCCGAGCTTCAAGAGGGCCGCCAAGCCGTCGCGCATACCGCCGCAGCTTTATCTAGACCTCTCTACGGCCTACCGGGCGCGGATCGGCGGCAGCCTTGGCGCTCGTGACGTCGACATCAGGCTCGGTATCCAGAACATCCTTGGCCATAGGCCGCCGGTCGAGCTGTCCGACTATGGGTACAGTCCCTACGGCGATCCCCGCGGTCGACGGTTCGAGCTCTCACTCAGGTCCCAGTTCTAAAAAAAGCAGCGACGTTTACGGGTTTCGGCCAGGCGTGCGTCTCGGGGGCATAAGGAACGCCACCCCATGTTCGCAACGCCCGACGGAGCTCTGAGTCTACAGGATGATCGAGCCAGACCTTTGCCCATGTCGGACGCAGCCCCACGCCCCAAGCCCAGCCACGCGGTCGGCCAGCAGTTTCGTGACGCCCGCGGCAAACTCCTGGGCTGGCTCAGGCGCCGCGTGCCTGATCCCTCGGAGGCCGAGGATCTCCTGCAGGACACCTTCCTGCGGGTCAGCCAACGTGACCCGGCCGAGGACGTGGCCCACTTCGAAGGCTATCTCTATCGCACCGCCGAGAGCGTGCTGGCCGACCGTTACAGACGGCGCAGCGTCCGGCGCGCCGATGCCCATATCGCCTTGGAGCCCGAAGTTCATCAGGTCGAAGACGCCGACGCCCTTCGCGCGCTCCTGGCGCGCGAGCGCCTCCGCGCGGTATCGGCAAGCCTGATGGCCCTTCCCGAACGGACCCGCACCATCTTCGTCCTGCGCCGGCTCGAGGGTCTGCGCTATGGCGAGATCGCCGCCCGCCTCAAGGTCTCGCTGAGCACGGTCGAGAAGGACATGGCTCGGGCGATTGATCATCTGATGCTCGAGGGAGAAGCGGCATGAACGCCGACCTGCCCTCCCCCGCCTACCTCGAACAGCTGGGCCCCAAGGCGGCCGCGGCGCTTTGGCTCGAACGCCTCCAGCGCGAGCCGTCGGCCGAGGGCGACGCGGCCTTCGCCAGATGGCTCGACGCCAGCCAGGCCAATCGCGACGCCTGGGAACAGGCCCGCGAGTTCTGGGATATTTTCGAGGATCCGCAGACGGACGAGATGCTGGCGTCCCTGAGGAAAGAGGCGCTGTCTCTGCGGACCCGGCGAGATCCTTCACCAGCGCCCTGGTATCTGGCCGCAGCAGCCATCGCCGCGGCCGTCGTGGGCGGCGTGATGTTCACGAGCTTGGGCGGGGAAGGCTACACGCCCGGCTCCGTCCAGGTCGCCAGCAACCAAGGGCGAAATCTCGGCGCCTTTGGCCAGAACGACTATGAGACCGGCGCTGGCCAGCGGTTGAACGTGCGCCTGGACGACGGCACCCGCCTGGCGCTTTCACCCGACAGCGCCGTGGATGTCGCCTATGCCGGCGGTCAACGGCTTGTCCGCATGACCCGGGGCGAGGTCATGTTCGACGTCACCCACGACGAGGCTCATCCGTTCAGGGTCGCGGCCGGCGAACGCGTGGTGTCCGATCTCGGCACGCGCTTCAACATAAAGGTGCGTGAGGGCGAAACCCGCGTGCGCCTGGACGAGGGATCTCTGGGCGTGACGGTCGGGCGCGATCCTGGAAAGGTCACGGGCGCGCCCAAGATCCTGGTGCCAGGCCAGGAACTCATCGCCCGCCGAGGCCAGGTCGACAACATCATCCAGGCCAAGGCGACGTCGAACCAGGAACACAAGGTCATCCAGTTCGACGATGTGACCCTGGCCGAGGCCGTCACCCAGATGAACCAGTACACGAGCCAGACCCTCGTGGTCATCGATCCCAAGGTGGCCAGACTGAGAGTCAGCGGGGCGTTCCGGACCAACGATCCGGCCCGCTTCGCCATGACCCTGACCACGCTCTATCCCGTCCGCCTGGTGCCCCTGGCCGACGGCCGCATCGAAATCGCCGCGCGCGGCAAGGCCAAGCGATAGTCGGCCGCAGGCAGCCTGGAGACGACATGAAGTACCGCGTGCTCGCCATGATCGTAGGCGTCATGTCGACCCTGCCCGCCCACGCTGGCCCCCGGTTTGGCGCGTTCGGCGTCGATCTGACAGCCCGCGACCTGACCGTGCGGCCGGGTGACGACTTTTGGGCCTATGCCAACGGCGGCTGGTCGGCGCGCGTCGCGATCGCCGGCGACATCGACGCGGTGGGCGTCTCGCCCGACCTGGCGCGCGAGGGCGAGGCTCGCGTGCGGCGCCTGCTTGAGGATCTGGCCCGATCGGGCGGAAAGGACACGAACGGCCGCCGTGTCGGCGATCTTTACGCCAGCTGGATGGATGAGGCTCAACTGGAACGGCGAGGGCTCGCCCCAGCGCGCCCCTTCCTGGCCAGGATCGCCAAGGCTAAGTCGCGCGCGACCCTGCAGGCGCTCATGGCCAATGTCGACTACGCCGCGCCGATCGCGCTGGGGGTCAGCGCCCATCCCACCGAACCCACGCGCAACATCGTGACGGTCGCCCAGGGGTCGCTGGGCATGCCCCGAGACTATTTCCTCAACCCCGATGCGCGCTACATCGCCATTCGCCGGGACTACGCCGCCTACACCGCGCGCATCCTGGCCGCCGGCGGGTTCGCCGATCCTGAGGCCAAGGCCGCCAGGATCGTCGCGCTCGAAACCCGGATTGCCCAGGCGCAAAGCACGCCGGCGCAACAGCGTGACGAAAGCCTCAGCCGCATCATGACCCTTCAGACGCTGCAGGCGGAGTTGCCGCAGTGGAAATGGAGTCAACTCCTTGATGCCGCCGGTCTAGACGGCGCCGTCGAAGCCCAGGTCAGCGACGTGCCAGCCCTGCGGACGCTCGGCGTCCTCATAGCCGAGGAACCAGCGTCGTCATGGAGGGACTATCTCGCCTACCGCTTCCTGAGCGAACACGCCGAGTCGCTTCCGAGCACCTTTTCCGTCGCACGCTTCGACTTTTACTCCAAGAGCCTGTCTGGCGTGGCGACGCCGCCTCCCCGCTGGCGACGCGGCGTCACGCTGATGAATCAGATCTGGATGGGTGATGCGGTCGGCCAGCTGTATGTGAGCCGCCATTTCCCGCCTGAAGCCGAGCATCAGGTCCGGATGATCTTCGACGACGTCAAGGAGGCCTTTCGCGCGCGCATCGAGCGGTCGCCGTGGATGGACGGGCCCACGCGGACGGGCGCGCTCGCGAAACTCGCGACCCTGACGGCGCGCATCGGCTCGGCCGGTCAGGTCCAGGACTATTCGGCGCTACGGATCGACCGGGCCGACCTCCTGGGCAATGTCCTGCGGCTGGCGCGTTTCCGGCGTGAACAGGCGCGCCTGAGCCTGGCGGCCACCAACCCGCCGGACTATCCGGTCAATCCAGTGAGCGGCAATGGCTACTACTATGCAGCGGCCAACAGCATCACGCTGGAGGCGGGCCTGCTGCGTCCGCCCTTCTTCGATCCGGCCGCCGATCCTGCCGTGAACTATGGGGCGATCGGGGTCTTCATCGGCCACGAAATGGGCCATGCCTTCGACGACCAGGGCAGCCGTTACGACGCGGACGGCCGGGTGCGCGACTGGTGGACCGCGTCCTCGCGGGCCGCCTTCGACCAGCGGATTGCGGCTCTGAAGGCCCAGTACGGCGCCTATGAGGTTCTGCCAGGCCTCAAGGTCGACGGCGCGCTGACGCTCGGGGAGAACATCGCCGACCTCGGAGGCCTGGAAGCCGCCTACGCCGCGTACCAGCGCTTCCAGGCCAGGACAGGACCAGCCCCCGTCCTGGATGGCCTGACTGGCGAGCAGCGCTTCTTCCTGGCCCAGGCTCAGACGCGCCGCACAAAGCTTCGGCCGGATGTCGCCCGGCAGTTGGCCACGATCGACACCCACGCGCCGTCCGTGCTGCGCGCCAATGGTGTCATGCGCAACAACGACGCCTGGTACGCCGCCTTCGGGGTCGGTCCGACGCACCGCCTCTATCTTTCGCCAACCGAGCGTGTGCGCATCTGGTGATCCTGGCCGGACGGGCGCCGAGGCTGGGTGGCGTCTTTTTACAAGAAGCCGCGCTGCAAAGCCGAGATGGTGCGCCGCGCTAGCCACTTCATTCTCGTGGGAGTTTCCATGTCCCGACCACCCCTTCCGCCCTTCACGCGGGAAACCGCACTGGAGAAGGTCCGCCTGGCCGAGGACGGCTGGAACAGTCGGGACGCGACGAAGGTCTCCCTGGCCTATTCGCTCGACACGAGCTGGCGCAATCGGGCCGAGTTCCTGCACGGCCGGGAGGAAGCAGAGGCTTTCCTCCAACGCAAGTGGGCCAAGGAACTGGACTACCGGCTGATCAAGGAACTTTGGGCGTTCGAAGGCAATCGCATCGCGGTTCGCTACGCCTACGAATATCATGACGATAGCGGCAACTGGTTTCGCGCCTACGGCAACGAGAACTGGGAGTTCGACGATGACGGCCTGATGCGCCGGCGCCACGCCAGCATCAACGAACAGCCGATCCGCGAGGCCGACCGCGAGTTTCTTTGGTCCCTCGGACGCAGACCCGACGATCATCCTGGCCTCAGCAGCTTTGGCTTCTGATCCCGCGGCCGGCGACCACGACCACCCCTTTCGTTCAAGCCGGCGTCGCCTGACCATGGTCTCGTCGCCGGGTTTTCGAGACACCAGGAGAACAAGATGAAAATAGTCAGGACCGGATCGGCCGCTTGGAGCGGCGGGATCAAGGACGGCAAGGGCTCGATCTCGACCGAGAGCGGCGCGCTTCAGACCTATCCGTATGGTTTTTCCAGCCGCTTCGAGGGCCAGCCGGGCTCCAATCCCGAGGAACTGATCGGCGCGGCCCACGCCGCGTGCTTCACCATGGCGCTCTCCCTGGTGCTCGGCGAAGCGGGCCTGCGCGCCGACCAGATGGACACCTCCGCCAAGGTCACGCTCGAGCAGGTCGAGGGCGGCTACGCCATCACCGCTTCGCACCTGACCTTGAAGGCCAGGATCCCCGGCGCCGACCAAGAGACCTTCGAGAAACTCGCCGCCGGCGCCAAGGCCAACTGTCCGGTATCCAAGCTTCTCAACGCCGAGATCACCCTGGACGCGGCCCTGGTCGAATAGACCGACCGCGCCCGACCAACGCGATGAGGGTCGCTTCGTGAGCCGATACAGCTTCCTGGACCTGGCCACCTCGCCGAGCGTGCGCGCCGCTCAGGCGGAGATGGGCGTCGACCATCTATGGAACCCTGGGCGGGTCGATCGGCAGATGGAGACGTTCACCGAAAACGAAGCGGCCTTCATCGCAGAGCGAGACAGCTTCTACATGGCCAGCGCATCGCAGAGCGGCTGGCCATATGTCCAGTACCGGGGCGGGCCGGCGGGCTTCCTGAAGGTGCTCGACGAGACGACGCTGGCGTTCGCCGATTTTCGCGGCAACCGCCAGTACATCAGCGTCGGAAATCTCGACGCCGACGACCGTGTCGCGCTGATCATGGTCGACTATCCCCGGCGCGCGCGGCTGAAGATCCTCGCCCACGCCGAGCGGCTGGCGCTCGACGCCGAGCCGGGCCTGTTGGAGCGGGTGACAGATCCGAACTATCGCGCCAGGCCCGAGCGGATCTTCCGGCTAAAGCTGGCCGCGTTCGACTGGAACTGCCCCCAGCACATCGTCCCGCGCTTCACCGAGGCGGAGATCTCACGCGCCGTGCAGCCGCTGCGCGAGCAGATCCAATCGCTCGAAGCGGAGAACCGCGCCCTTCGCGCGCGCCTGGCCGAACACGGCGGTTGAGGAAAGGCGCTTCCTGGGACGCGGGACCTTGGCGCGGTGTCCACAGGCCAGTGCGTCATCGTCGAAACTGCGCCCCTCGCCAGGCGTTCTTCCACCGGAGCGGAGGCGCTCTTCCCAAGGAAACTCTGTATGCGTTTGAAGACTACCGCGATTGCCCTGGCGTCGCTCGCCGCCGCCTGCACCACCGCCACGGCGGTCCAGGCCTCAAGTCCCGGCGCCTGGGCCGAATTCAACCAGCGCGTCACCCGCAGTTGCCTGGCCGCGGCGGGCTACCGCAACGGGCGCCCCTCGCCGATCATCGGCTTCGACGATCGGGTCGGCAAGGTCGCGATGCTGGTCTCGGATCGCTCGCGCGGCTCCAACAACGCCAGGCTCTGCCTCTACGACAAGGCCAGCCGCAAGGCCTTCATCGACAACGCCGACGGCTGGGTCGCCCCGCCCGCGCCCCGATAGGCTCCGGCGCCGTCCAAAGTACGGGCGCCGATCGAGACGGCGAGCGCCGCCTTGATCGGCGCACCGACCTAGCTGGCCTGCCGATCGAGGAACTCGCCGATAGCGTCGGCAATCTCGGTTCCATGCGTCTCGAGCGCGAAATGGCCCGTGTCGAGGAATCGAATCTCGGCCTGCGGAAGATCGCGCCGGAAGGCTTGCGCGCCAGCCGGCAAGAAGAAAGGATCCTTGTCGCCCCAGATGGCCAGCAGCGGCGGCTGGCGCTCGCGAAAGTACTGGTGAATGCGGGGATAGAGGGCGACATTGCTCTGGTAGTCAGCGATGAGGCCCAGCTGGATCTCGTCGTTTCCCGGTCGCGACATCAGGGCGTAGTCCAGCCAGTAGCCCTCCGGCGCCACCTGTGTCCCGTCGGGCGCGCCGTGGGTGTATTGCCAGCGCGTCGTCTCCAGGGTCAGCATCCCCCGCATCGCCTCGCGATTGACCGCCGAGGGGTCAGCCCAGTAGGCGCGGGTCTGGGCCCAACCGTCGCTCATGCCTTCTTCGTAGGCGTTGCCGTTCTGAGAGATGATCGCGGTGATCGCTCCGGGCCTGGCCATGGCCAGGCGCAGGCCGACCGGCGCGCCGTAGTCGAAGATGTAGATCGTATATCGGTCGAGGCCGATCGCGTCGGTGAAGGCGGCCATGGCTTCGGACAGGCTCGCGAAGCTGTAGGCGAAACCCTCCGGCGCAGTCGTGAAGCCGAAGCCCGGCAGGTCCGGCGCGACGACGTGAAAGCGATCGGCCAGAAGCGGGATCAGGTGGCGAAACTGGTGCGATGACGTCGGAAATCCGTGGAGCAGCAGGATGGTCGGACGATCGCGATGGCCAGCTTCACGATAGAAAATCGAGACATCGCCGACTTCAGCGCGGCGCAGGACGGTTTCGGACGGGTCAGGCTGTCGCGGCATCGGGCGCCTCTTTGTGGTTGGCTCCCGCCGATGATGGCTCCACGCCCGTCCAGACGACAGTAAAGCGCTGTAAGCTGCGGTAGCGAGGTCACCATTGGCGGCCATCGAAACAATCGCCAAACTGTCACGCGCCTGACATCGACCGCGCCTAGCGACGGCCGACCCGATGCAGGACGGCCAAGCCTTGTCGCACCTTCGCCCTATCGACGAATGGTTCATGGACCAGATCCTGCCGCTGGAACCGATGCTGCTGGCGTCGGCGCGCAAGCTTGTGGACGATCCGGACGCAGCGCGCGACCTGGTGCAAGACGCTTTACGCGCCTACTGACCGTGGACGGCTGGGCCCAGATTGAGGCGCCGCACGCCTATTTGCTGCGGATGATGCGCAACCTGGCGTTCGAGAAGCTGCGTCGCGCCAAGATCGCGCGCTTCGAACAATTGACCCTGGCCGAGGACTTCGACGTCATTGACGAAAGCCCCGACGCCTTCCGCGTTATCTCCGGCCGCGAGCAGCTGTCCCGACTGGACGCTGCTCAAGGACCTTCCCGAGCGCTGTCGCCGCGTCTTCGTCATGCGGCGCATCGAGGAGCGATCGCCGCGCGAGATTTGCTTCCGCTCCAGGGTGAGCTGTTCCATGTCCAAGGCATGGATCTCGACGCTCGGCACATCTGGGTGACCTCCGTCGATACTCGTGAACACAAGGGTTACATCCACCAGTTCGATCGGCGCAGCGGGCGGTTCCAGCGCCGGCTCGAGATCACCGACGGCGTACGCTATCACCCCGGGGGCATGGCGATGCACGGCGGCTCGATCTGGGTCCCGTTGGCGGAGTGCAAGGCCAACAGCTCGGCCGTCCTTGTCGAGATCGACAAGAACACCCTGACCGTCCGTCGCCGGATCGCGGTCGCCGATCATCTGGGTTGCGTGGCGGTGTCGGGTCGCGGTCTGGTCGCCGGCAACTGGGACAGCCGCCTGCTCTATGTGTTCGACCGCCGCGGACGGCAGGTCCGGGTGGTCGCGAACCCCTCGCCAACCCGCTATCAGGACATGAAGTTCGAACAGGGCCGCCTGGTCGGCTCAGGCGCGCGCGGCCCCAGGGCCGGCGCCATCGACTGGCTTGCCTGGCCGTCGCTGAAACTGATGGACAGCCGAAACACCGGCGCGACCGACCGGGGCGTTCGCTATACCGAGGAGGGCATGACCCTTAAAGGGCGCGACCTCTATCTCGTCCCCGAGGACGGCCCCAGCCGGATGTTCCGGTTCAAGCTGACCGGGCGCTAGCGGGGCGGGCAAACGCCCGCCCTCGCCGCTCTCCTAGGCGCTGGTCCGGACCACCGCCTGGGCCTTCTGGAAGCTCTCCATCACCGCGGCGTAGTTGGGGGCGACCAGACCATAGAGCTTGGCCAGCTCGGCGGCTTCCGGGCGCGCCCAGGTGCGGTGCAGTTCGCTCAGCAGCGCGTTGGTCGAGGTCGGCTTGACCCCGCCCTGCACGAAGCGCGCCAGGCTCGTGCGCGAGGCCATCTCGCTGGGGTCGCCCGAGGCGTCGATGACGGCATAGACGTCGTAGCCGGCCGCCACCGCGTCGAGCGCCGGAAACATCACGCAGACGCTGGTCCAGACGCCGGCCATGATCAGGGTCTTGCGGCCGGTGGACTTCACCTGGTCGACGAAGTCGCCATTGTCCCAGGCGTTCACCTCGCCCTTGCGCGGCACGTAGACGGCGTTAGGCGCCAGTTCGTGGATTTCCGGCATCAGCGGGCCGTTGGACCCCGACGGCTCGGAGGCGGTCGTGATCACCGGGATGTTCAGCAGGGTCGCCAGCCGCGCGACCATCTCCACGTTGCGGCGAAGATCCGCCACGGGGATGTCCTTGACGGTCTGGAACAGGCCCGACTGATGGTCCAGCAGCAGGATCGCCGCATCGGCGGGATCGATGAGCGCAGCGCCGCCACCGGTGGGCAGGACGCTCGATTTCGGCTTCGGCGACGTGGTCATGGGATTTCCTCGAAATGGCCTGCGCTTTGTGGGCATCCTCCGGAACGCCCTGCGCAAATGGATCATTCCGCCTCGCGCCAGCCGGAGCCAGTAAAGCCCGGTAAATTGCAGCGCATCGCCAATGGCCCCAAACTTTACTTCCCTATTCGCCTACCGCGTGCCGGGCCATGACCCCACGCCTTTACGTATTCATCCCCTGCAACTCCAGCCTTGACCGCCCTTTACCACGCCTAACCCCACGACCGCCTCCAAGGGACTATTCCTGTTGACCAACGCCCACCCCGGGCTCGGTCGTCCCCAGGAGAACACAATGAAGCGCGCAGTCGTTGGAATGATCGCGGCCATGGCCGCCGCAGCGCCGGCCGGCGCGGCCTTTGCCGCCGACGCCACCGAGAAGCCGGTGTCCATCGTCCTAGTCCATGGCGCCTTCGTGGACGCCTCGGGCTGGCGTCCGGTCTACGAGCTGCTGGAGAAGAAGGGCTACGAAGTCCTGATCGTCCAGAACCCGACCATCACCCTGGAGGGCGACGCCACGGCGGCCCGGGAGGCCATCGCCAAGGCCAAGCACCCGGTCATCCTGGTGGGACATTCCTACGGCGGCGCGGTGATTACCGAGGCCGGCGCCGACCCCAAGGTCAAGAGCCTGGTCTACCTGGCAGCCTTCGCCCCTGACGCTGGAGAGTCCGTGCTGCAGCTGGCCAGCACGCCGGTCCCCGGCGCCCCGCCGGCGCCGCTGCTGCCGCCCAAGGACGGTTTCATCCAGATCGACCCGACCAAGTTCGCCTCGGCCTTCGCCGCTGACGTCGACCCGAAGGTCACCCACTTCATGGCCGCCTCGCAGGTGCCGTGGGGCCTGGGCGCGGTTGGCGCCAAGATCACCGCTCCGGCGTGGAAGGCCAAGCCCAGCTACTACCTGCTGGCGACGCAGGATCTGATGATCCCGCCGGCGGCCCAGCGCGCCATGGCCGTGCGGGCCAAGGCCACGCTCGTCGAAACGCCGAGCAGCCACGCCGTCATGCTCTCCAAGCCCGGCTACGTCGCCGACTTCATCTCGATGGCGGCCGACGCCAAGTAGCCGGCCCGCCAGGCGATCTCGCCACGCCACCGGCGCGGCGAGCCTTCCTTCCCTTCGTAGCATCAAAGAACCAGGAGATTTCCCATGTCCCGCCTGCTCATGACCGTGGCTGCGGCCGCCATCGCCCTGTCCACCGCGACCCTCGCGGCCGCCCCGAACGCCATGGCCGCGCCCGCCGCCAAGGCCGCCGCCACGCGCCTTTCTCCCCCGGTCATCCACTACAAGACCGCCACCATCGACGGCGTGAAGGTCTTCTATCGCGAGGCCGGCCCGGCCGACGGCCCGGTGGTCCTGCTGCTGCACGGCTTCCCGACCTCGTCGCACATGTTCCGCAACCTGATCCCGCTGCTGGCCGACAAGTATCGCGTGATCGCGCCGGACTATCCGGGCTATGGCCAGAGCGACGCGCCCGACCACAAGCAGTTTTCCTACACCTTCGCCAACCAAGCCGACGTGATGGAGAAGCTGACCAACGAGCTGGGGCTGAAGCGCTACACCATGTACGTCATGGATTACGGCGCCCCGATCGGCTATCGCCTGGCCCTGAAGCACCCCGAGCGCGTCAGCGGCTTCATCGTCCAGAACGGCAACGCCTATACCGAAGGCCTGGAATCGCCGTTCTGGGATCCGATCAAGGTCTACTGGAAGGATCGCTCGCAAAAGAACCGCGAGGCCCTCAACAACCTTGTCACGCTTCCCATCACCAAGTTCCAGTACACCGACGGCATGGGCGACGTGGCGCGCATCAGTCCCGACAACTGGGTCCACGACCAGGCGCTGCTCGACCGGCCCGGCAACCGCGACGTCCAGCTGGACATGCTGGGGGACTACGGCTCCAACGTGCCGCTCTACCCCGACTTCCAGAAGTTCTTCCGAGACTATAAGCCGCCGATGCTGATCGTCTGGGGCAAGAACGACAAGATCTTCCCCGAGGCCGGCGCCCATCCCTATCTGCGCGACCTGCCCAAGACCGAAGTGCACATCCTCGACAGCGGCCACTTCGCCCTGGAAGACCGCCTGAGCGAGATGGCCCCGCTGATCCACGACTTCCTGGATCGCAAGGTGGCCAAGTAGCGGTCTGCCTCATCTAACGAAGTAGCCGCGGCGCTCATGGCGTCGCGGCTATCGCGCGTCGGCGATGGGCGAACATGTCGTCGATCCAGGCCTCGTCTCGCGGCGTCAGTTCGATGAACAGGATGCGGCGTGGCGGCCCCGCCGTCGGATCCCCTGTCTGACCCACAGGCACGTCGATGACCGTCGAAGGCATGGTCCGCGCCAGGAGCGCGAGCGCCTCCTGGAAACTCCCGTACGTCGGGCTTGCGGCGGCGAGCTCGGCTGCCACGGTCAGCGGTTGCGGAGGCGGAACGCCCGCCGTCAGCGCCTCGCCGATCTCAACCGGCGCGACAAAGCGATAGCCGCGCCCGTTCACCGTGGCGATGTATCGGGACGCGTCGACATCATCTTCCAGGGCGCGGCGCAGCGCGGCGATGTGGACCTTCAGATTGCCTTCGACAACCGTGGTGCTGGGCCAGGCTTCCTCCAGCAGTTCGCGCTTGGTCAGGAGCTCGCCTGGACGCTGGACGAAGGCCGTCAGCAGATCGAGCGCCCGGCATCCAACGCGAACGATCGCGCCGTTCTTCAGGAGCATCTGGCGCCCTGGAACGAAGAGGTAGTCTCCGAAGGCGAAGGTGGGGGCCGGCGTCATGACGCCAGCGACCTGGAAGGAGGGGCCGAGCCGGCGCCGCCGGTCCGGAAGGGGTAGTTCGAACGGTTCGACACGCCACCCTCCTTCAAACTGGACGAACGAAGGTACCGCTCCCGAGCATCGAGCTTCAATTCTTCCATGGTCGAGCTTCCCTCGCCCAAAGAGATATGGGGCTCGACCTTGGTCTAGTCGCGTACTCGCGCGCAGAGCCCGGCGACCTAGGTCTTGAGCGTTGGGTGAGGCGCCAAGTCAGCGCGGCTCGGCTGAAGCGTCGCTTGACCCGCGTTTCCCATGTCGCCCGACGGTCGTCGCCTAGCCTTTCGTCGAGCCGAGCTAGACCTTGGTTGAGGTGGAAGCCGCGCTTTGATCACGGTAGGCTGCGGCCGCGTCGGAGAGACGCGACAAAGGGCTCCTTGTGGCACCTCCGCACGTCATGCCGCCGGCGGCCGAAAGTCCGACCCTGCAACAGCTCGAAGACGACCTTGAGCGCCTGGGCCAGCTTCCTGACAGCTGGGCGGGCCTGGATCCAACTTCCATCGCCGAAAGCGTGATCGAGACCTTGCTCGACATGCTTGCGCTGGATTTCGTCGGCCTGCGCTTCAGTGACACCACGCATGTCTTCCTGCGCGTCGCGCCCGACCTCGCCGGCACGTGCTCTGCTGGAGACGTCCGCGCGGCGCTGGAGACCTGGGCCGATGACGGCGAAGCGGAGACGCAATTGCCTTTGGGCCCATGGTCGGTGTCGGCGGTTCGATGTCCGCTGGGCGCCACCGCCGGCATCGGCGAGATCCTGGCCGGCGCGCGCCGCGACACCTTTCCGACCCGGCAGGAGCGCTCCAAGCTCAAGCTCGCCGCGGCGCAAACGGGCCTGGCCTGCCGGGAGATGCGTGAGCTCAGCGACCGCCGCCCCCCGGAGGATTCGCGCGCCGCGCCGCCTTCCGCCGAGGCCGTGGCGGAAAGCGAGTGGCGTCTGCACCTGACCACCAACACCATCCCGGCGATGGTCTGGACGACGACGCCAGACGGCCTGATCGATTTCTGCAACCAAACCTTCGTCGACTATATTGGGTGGACCGCCGAGGAGATCAGCGGCCAGGGCTTCTGGCCGATCTTCCACCCCGACGACACCGCTCACCTGCTGGCGTCCTGGCAAGAGATCATGGCCACCAAGCGTCCGCGCGCGGTGGAGGGCCGCCTTCGCCGGGCCGACGGCGAATATCGCTGGTTCGTCCTGCGGCAGAACCCGTTGTTCGACGCCGAAGGCAACGTCATCAAGTGGTACGGGGCCGGCACAGACATCGAGGACCGAAAGCGCGCCGAGACCGCGCTTGAGGAGGCCCAGGCTGCGCTGCTCGCCAGTCAGCAAAACCTCGACCTCATCGTCAACTCCTTGCCGGTGCTGGTGTGGTCGGCCCGTCCCGACGGCAGCGCCGATTTCATAAACCAGAGCTGGCGCGACTATGCCGGCGAGCCGGCCGACAAGATCCTGGAATGGGGCTTCCTGGATCTCTATCACCCGGACGACGTCCCGGGCATGATGGAGATCTGGACGCGGGACATCGCCCAGAACGATCAGACCGCGCTCAAGGGCCGCATCCGCGGCGCGGACGGCCAGTACCGCTGGTTCTATTTCGCCGGCCGCAAATTGACCGACGCCAATGGCGTGGTGCGCTGGTTCGGATGCAACGTCGACATCGACGATCTGATGAGGACCCAAAACGCCCTGCGCGAGAGCGAGGCTGCGCTACGCGAAAGCGAGCGCGCCTTGAGCCTGATGATCGACACAATCCCCGGCATGGCCTGGTCGACGACCGCCGAGGGATATGCCGACACCTTCAACAAGCAATTCGTCGACTTCATGGGAAAGCCCGTGGAGGACCTGCTGGGCCCAGGCTATCTCGAAGCATTTCATCCCGACGACCTGGGCCGAACGCTCGAGGAGTGGGGGCGGATGATGGCCTCCAAGACGGGAGGCGATATCGAGGGGCGGGTGCGGCGCGCCGATGGCGAGTACCGATGGCTGATCTTCCGCTGCAACCCCTTGCTCAACGCCGACGGGGACGTCGTCCGCTGGTACGGCGTCAATCTGGACATTGAGGACCGCAAGCGCGCCGAGGCCGCGCTCGTCGCCAGCGAGCGCAACGTCAGCCTGATCCTGAATTCCCTGCCCGTGCTGATCTGGTCCGCCAAGCAGGGCGGCAGCGCCGACTTCGTCAACCAGAGATACCTCGACTTCGTCGGCCTCCCCGCCGAAGCGATCCTCGACTTTGGTTTCGCCGACGTCATCCATCCCGACGATGTGGATGGTTTGATGACGGCTTGGCGCGAAGCGCAGGACAAGGACACCTCGCTGGCCCAGGCCCGGATTCGAAGG
Source organism: Caulobacter segnis (assembly GCF_031454995.1). Classification (GTDB taxonomy): domain Bacteria; phylum Pseudomonadota; class Alphaproteobacteria; order Caulobacterales; family Caulobacteraceae; genus Caulobacter; species Caulobacter segnis_E. The sequence goes on from NZ_JAVDRV010000001.1 coordinate 811,199, forward strand.
TTCGACGGTGAGTATCGCTGGTTCTATCTGGCCGGCCAGAAGCTCACCGACGCCAACGGCGCGGTCCGCTGGTTCGGATGTAACTTCGACATCGAGGATCTGCGGCGGGCCGAGGGCGCGTTGCGGGAAAGCGAAGCTGCGCTGAGGGATAGTGAGCGGGCTTTGAGCCTCACGATCAGCACCATTCCCGCGATGGTCTGGTCGACGAAACCCGATGGCGTTCTGGACTCTTGGAACCAACGTCTTCTGGATTTCACGGGCGTAGCGTCTGAAGAGTTCGCGGACGGCGGCCATTTTCGGCTTTTCCATCCCGAGGACCTGGAGTCTCTGCGCTCGACTTGGAACGAGGTCGTCGACTCAAGGCGCCCCCAGGAAACCGAAGGCCGCATGAGGAGCCGCGACGGCGAGTACAGGTGGTTTGCCTTTCGCCAGAATCCGTTGTTGGACAACGACGGAAACGTTCTCAAGTGGTACGGTATCGTCGTCGATATCGAGGACAGGAAGCGAGCAGAGGGCGCCCTGCTCGCCAGCGAGGCCGCGCTGCGCGACAACGAGCGCCGGCTCGAGCACATCATCAACGCCGTCCCTGGGCTTGTCTGGTCGGCGGATCCGGACGGCGCGATCACCTTCCTCAGCCAGCAATATCTAGACTATATCGGCATCGACGCGGAGCGCGCTCTGGCGGGCGCCTGGGCCGACGCCATCCACCCCGACGACGCCGAAGGGCTGTTGGGGGCCTGGGCCAGCGCGATGAGGCAAGAGCGCGCGCACGAGCACGAGGCGCGCCTGCGTCGCGCGGACGGCAGCTACCGCTGGATGCTCTTTCGGGCCAGTCCCCATGTCGATGGTCACGGACGGGTCGTGGAATGGTTCGGGGTCAATATCGACATCGAGGATCGCAAGGACGCCCAGGATGCTTTGGCCGACAGCGAAGCGGCGCTGCGTGACAGCGAGCGCGAGTTGCAGCAGATCCTCTCGTCGATCCCCGGCCTGACCTGGGCGTCCGACGCGAACGGCGCGACGCGGTTCTGGAGCCAGCAGTATCTCGACTATGCGGGCGCGCAGCTCGAGGACGTGCTGGGATTCAAGTTCGCCGACTACATCCACCCCGACGATCGCGAACCCATCCTGGAGATGTGGACCCAGATCATCGCAGCCGGCACGCCAGGCGAGGCGGAGCTGCGCCTTCGCAGGGCCGACGGGGCGTACCGCTGGTTCCTGATCAGGGCCTGTCCGTTCTTCGACGAGCAGGGTAATCTCACCCAGTGGTTCGGCGTCAATGTCGATATCGAAAACCGCAAGCGCGCCGAGGAAGAGCTGCGTCAAAGCCAGAGCGACCTGGCCCACGTCACGCGCATGACCACGATCGGCGAATTGGCCGTCTCGATCGCTCATGAAGTCAATCAGCCGCTGATGGCCGTGGTGACCAACGCCGGCGCTTGCCTGCGCTGGCTGGACGGCGCCCAGACCGACATCGCCATGGCGCGCCAGGCCGTGGAGCGCATCGTGCGCGACGGCCATCGCGCCGGCGACATCATTACGAGCCTTCGCAACCTCGCCCGCAAATCTGCTCCGCGCATGGACCCGGTCAGTCTGGAAGACGTCGTCCAACCCGTCCTCGACCTCCTGCAGGGCGAGTTCAAGCGTCGTGACGTCGTCGCCAAGGCCGAGCTGGACGAAGGATCGACCGTCATTCTCGGCGACACGACCCAGCTGCAGCAGGTGCTCCTCAACTTGATCATGAACGGGGTCGAGGCGATGGCCGGTACGACCGATGTTGCTCGGCGCCTGACGGTCAGCGCGCGGACGCGAGACGGCCAGGCGCTGGTGAGCGTGACCGACACCGGACCGGGCGTGGGAGCCGACGATCCGGACCGTCTGTTCGAGGCCTTCTTCAGCACCAAGGCCGAAGGCATCGGGATGGGCTTGGCGATCTGCCGCTCGATCATCGAGGCCCATGGCGGCCGTATCTGGGCGGCCAATAACGCCACGCGTGGTGGCGTCTTCAGTTTCACCCTGCCCCTGGCGGAAGGATACGGCGTAGATGTTTCCAGGCGCTAAGGACAGCGAAGCCCCCGTCGTCGTGATCGATGACGACGAAAGCGTGCGCGAGGCCCTGCGCGGACTGTTCCAGTCCGTGGGCCTGGCGACCGAGATCCATGGATCGGTGCAGTCGTTCCTCGACGCAGGCCCCGTGGAGCGCGCCGGGTGCATCGTGCTGGATATCCGGCTCCCGGGCCGCAGCGGCCTGGAGTTCCAGGAGACCTTGAGCCGAACCGACATGGCTCAATCGGTCGTGCTGATCAGCGCCCACGTCGATGTGCAGATGGCGGTGCGAGCCATGAAAGCCGGCGCCGTCGACGTCCTGACCAAACCGGTGCGCGAGCAGGACCTGCTGGAAGCGGTCAACCGGGCGCTGGCCAACCATCGGGCGCGCAGCGGCGAGGCCGCACTCGATCTGACCCTGCACGCGCGCTACGCCACCCTGTCGGAGCGTGAACGACAGGTCTTCGGGCTCGTCGCGGCCGGCCTGCTCAACAAACAGATCGCCGAGCGCACCGCGATCACCGAAGCGACGGTCAAGCTCCATCGCAGCCAGGTGATGAAGAAGATGGAAGCCGAGTCCCTGCCCGAACTCGTGCGCATGGCCGATCGCCTGGCCAGGACCGGAACGAACCCTCAGATCTGAGCGACGGGCCGGCAGCGGACGTTCCGCCGCCGGCCAGCGCCTCAAGCCTCGTTCATGAAGGCGCGCAGCAAAGCGTTATACTGGGCAGGCTTTTCGTTCATGGTCAGGTGCGAGCATCCTGTCATCACCGCCAGGCGGGTCTGGCCGGCGATCCCGTCGTGCAGGGTCTGGTGGCAGTCGAGGGTGATCTCGTCGAACTCGCCCGTGGTGATCAGGGTCTTCTGGGTGATCGCCTTGAGGTCCTTTCGCCGGTCCCAGTCCTTGATCTTGCCGACGATGGTGAATTCATTGGGCCCGTTGAGGACGCGATAGGCAGGGGATTTGGCCAACGACTCGAGCGTCGCCACCACCTCGGGGGTCGGAGGCACACGCAACACAAAGGCGTCGTAGAACTTCTGGACCAGCTCGGCATATTCTGGCGTGCCCGTCTTGCCAGCTTTTTCCATCGCATGGATCTTGTCGCCCCAACCGTCCGGCATGGTGGCGAAGAGACGCTCGAAGCCCGCCATGACCTGGGGGATGCTGGCCATCGCGCCGCTCAGGACCAGGCGCTCGACGCCTTTTCCTCGCCCCTGGCACAGGTATTCGACGGCCAGAAGCGCCCCCCACGAGTGGCCAAGGAGCACGACCTGGTCGAGTCCCAAGGCGGCGCGCACGGCGTCGACCTCCTCGACGGAACGCTGGATCGAATAGGCGTTCTCGTCCTGCGGCGCGTCGGCCCGACCACAGCCGAGCTGATCGTAGAGGATGACCGGGCGCTCGTCGGCCAGCGCCTGCAGCGGCAGAAGGTAGCTATGCGAGGCGCCGGGACCACCGTGCAGGGTCAACAGCGGCGTCTTGCCGCCCGCCCCGAACTTGCGCCAGTAGATCTTGCCGCCAGGGACCTTGGCGTAGCCCTCGCTCTGCGGCACGCCGGCCATCGCCGCACCGCCGCCGCCAGCGATCAGTCCGGCGCCCAGCAGACCGGCCGCGGCCTTCATGGTTCCACGTCGTGTGAGGCTTGCGTCCGTCATGGCGATACTCCTGTCACTGGCGCTTGTGCGTGGCTTGCGGTCTAAACTCCGCATTTTCGCTCGCAACGCCTCTTTGGTTTCAGCTGTAATAGTCGCCGCTTTCGCGTGGCGGCCTTCGTGTCAGCCCCAGGTCCGTTGGACATTGTCAGAAGCGCAATTGCACAATGGCCATGGCGAAATCGACGTCATGGCCGCCCGCCGCCTCGACCGCCGCGCCGACGGCTGAATGAACGGCCTCGACCGAGAGCTTGACGTTGCGGTTGACCTGCCAGGCCACATCGACCTGCCAGTCGCGGCTGACGCCCTTGGCCATCGCGGAGCCGGCGCCCACCAGCACGGCATAGGGTTGTAGGTAGATCGCGTCTGGCCGGGCCTGGCGACGGCGGTCGGTGTGGCTGAGCGCGGCCGTAACCGCCCTGGTCGGTGTGGCGTCCAGGCCGATCCGCCAAGCCGAGAGGTTGCTCCAGCTCACCAGCCCCGCCTCGCTGAAATAGGCGCCCTTGGGAAACAGCGGGTTGAAGGTCGCCAGCTTGCCGTCGGTGGGATCATGGTCGCCCGAGCCGAGATCGCGCCGCACCGACAGGCGCGGCTTCCAAGGCGCGGCGAAGGTGTAGCCGGCCCCGGCCCCGCCGCCCCAGGCGCGGATGTCCTGGCCGGCGAACCGGCCGCGCTGGGCCATGGCCTCGACCTCGTAGTCGATCGCGCCGGTGTTGCCGGCGAAGCGCGCGCCGAGGCTGCGGCGGCGCTCGTCGCCGGTGACCGCGCCGAAACGGACCCGGTCGCGGTCGAGGTTCAGGCTGTAGACGTCCAGCCCGCCGGGCAGCGTGGCGTAGACGCCCCAGAACGCCTGGCCGGCGTTGTGGCTGTCGTTGAGGGCGCCCGGCTCGATGGCGATCGGGTGGGCGTAGAAGGCTTCGAGCTTCGCGCCCTTGGCCGCATATGTCAGCCGCGCGCCGTCGAAGCTCTGGCGGACGTTGGGCCCTTCGCGCACCGAGACGAAGCGCTGCGTGGCGTTGAAACTGAGCTCCTGGCGGCCCAGGCGCAGTCGCCATGCGCGGGAGGGGACGATGTCGGTGAACAGCACCTGGGCGTCCAGGCCGTCGCGGTCGGTGACGGCTGGCGCCTCGCGCTTGCCGAGATCGCGGTGAAGACCCAGCTCGCCGTAGACCCGGACGACCGGGTTCAGGTGCAGATCGGCGCTGACCAGGCCGCGCGCCAGGGCGAAGCTGTCGGCCTGCGCGCCGCCGACGCCAAAGCGCGGGGCGTCCATCGTGTCGAACCGCAGACGGGCCTCGCCGCCCAGCGAAAGGTAGCCGTCCGTCCCGACCGGGATGTAACGCAGCGGATCGAGGCCGGTGCGGTCTTTGTCCCGCAGATAACCGTAGTCCTCGTCGGCGCGGATCAGCTTGAAAGCCGGCGGCTGAGCTGCGGCTTGCAGCGCGCCAAAAGCCAGAAGGGCGGCGATCATGCCTGCACGGCGCGGGGCTTGTGGGCGTAGAGGCCGCCCAGGATGGCGACGACGACGGCGGCGGGCAGAAGGCTCCAGGGACCGGCCAGGATCACGCCGACCGCGCCGCCGATCGCGCCGACCGCGAAGGCCATGACCGGCGGCCAGGTCTTGACGATCCGGGCGCGCAACGCCTCGTCCAGGCCGGTCTTCGAGCTCAGCAGATCCACCAGGTCGATGGCGATCTGGGTGACGTTGCCGGTCATGATCGTGGTCGGGGCCAGGTGGCTGAACACCACCCGCGCGCCGACATTCTGCACGGCCATGGCGCAGACGCCGACAAGGCCCGCCAGCATCACCTTCGGGGCGTCGGCGTTCTCGGCCGGCAAGGCCGCCACGGTCAGCAGCATGAACACCGCCAGCATCACAGCCTGCGCCAGCAGCACCGCCGCCTCGTTGGCCTGGCCGCGCGCCCGGCGCCTGCAGATCATCACGTAGGTGGCGGCCGCCGCGGCGATGAACACCGGCAGGGACAGGAGCTTGGTCGCCAGGCCTTGGCCACCGCCCGCCAGCGAGACGCCCAGCATGACGAGGTTGCCGGTGGCGTGGTTCACGAACAGGCCGAACAGCAGGACGAAGCCGACCACGTCGACATAGCCGCCGACCAGGGCCATGCCGACGCCGGTGGCGCCCGCAAGCCAGGGAGGTTGCGCGCTTATGCCCACTTCTCCCGCTCGACCAGGATCGCCGCCAGCATGAGGCCCCCGATCAGGCCGATGTGCTCGAGAAAGGCGTTCAGCGCGTGGAAGCGCGCCATCGGATCGGCGAGCGTCCAGTAGGGATGGGCGATCAGGGTGGCCAGGGCCGTAAAGACGGCCAGGGCGCCAGCCGCCAGCCAGCCGAGGCGGCCGAAGATCAGCAGCAGCGAGCCGCCCAGCTGGACGATCACGGTGGCGGCGACGACCAACCAAGCCGGCTGGAGCCCGAAGTGAGCGGCCTCACCCAGGGCGTCCTTTAGGTGCGTGAGCTTGTAGAGACCGGCAAACCAGTAGGGCAGGGTCAGGACCGTCCGCGCGACCGGACCGAAGGCCGGGGCGCGCAGCAGCACGGCGATGGGAGCGGGAGTCTCCACGATCACACCGCCCAGCAGCCGCAGCCCATCGCGCCCCAGAACGAGCGCGCGTCGCTGGTCGGGGCTTCTCGCGTGTAGGCCGAGGCGTGGTCGTGGCCGTGGACGTTGCAGCTGCTGGCGCAGCCGCAGGCGCTGGCCAGAGCGCGCGCGTGGTTGCGCGAGCGGTCCTGGTAGCCGCCGAAGGTTCGCACAGGCGACCAGTCGGGCATCGGCGGGGGCAGGGACGGCGACAGCTTGGTGAAGTCGCCTTCGCCATGCACCACCTTGCCGCCGAGCAGGGTCAGCAGGGCCGAAAGGTGCGGGATCTCGTCTTCCGGCACGGTCATGTAGTCGTCGCTGAGCACGGCCAGGTCCGCCAGCTGGCCGACGGCGATCTGGCCCTTCTTGCCTTCCTCGTTCGAGAACCAGGTGTTGGCGGTGGTCCACAGGCGCAGGGCCTCCTCGCGGTCCACGCGGTTGGCCGGCGGATAGAGGCGCGTGCCGCCCACCGTCTTGCCGGTCACCAGCCAGTGCAGCGAGACCCACGGATTGTAGCTGGCCACCCGGGTCGCATCCGTACCCGCGCCGACGGGGACCCCGGCCTTCAGCATCTTGGTGATCGGCGGGGTCGCCTCGGCGGCCTTTGCCCCGTAGCGCTCCATGAAGTACTCGCCCTGGAACGCCATCCGGTGCTGCACGGCGATGCCGCCGCCCAGGGCCGCGATGCGGTCGATGTTGCGCTCGCTGATGGTCTCGGCGTGGTCGAAGAACCAGTGCAGGCCGTCGAACGGCATGTCGCGGTTGACCTTCTCGTAGACGTCCAGCGCCCGCGTGATGGTCTCGTCGTAGGTGGCGTGCAGCCGCCAGGGCCAGCGGTTCTCCACGAGGTGGCGGATCACCGGCTCCAGGTCGGTTTCCATGTTGGCCGGCATCTCGGGACGCTCGACGCGGAAGTCCTCGAAGTCGGCGGCGCTGTAGACCAGCATCTCGCCCGCGCCGTTGTGGCGGTACTTGTCGTCTCCCTGGCCGGGCCTGACCTGCTTGGACCAGCTTTGGAAGTCCGACAGCTCGGCCTTCGGCTTCTGGGTGAAGAGGTTGTAGCTGATGCGCAGGGTCAGTTCGTCGTCGATGTGCAGCTTCTCGATGATGGCATAGTCGTCGGGATAGTTTTGGAAACCGCCGCCGGCGTCGATCACGCCGGTCACCCCCAGGCGGTTGAGCTCGCGCATGAAATGGCGCGTCGAGTTCAGCTGGTACTCGGGCGGAAGCTTGGGCCCCTTGGCCAGGGTGGCGTAGAGGATCGCGGCGTTGGGCCTGGCCAGCAGCAGGCCCGTCGGCTCGCCCGAGGCGTCGCGCTGGATCTCGCCACCCGGCGGGTTGGGCGTGTCCTTGGTGTAGCCGACGGCGCGCAGAGCGGCGCGGTTCAGCAAGGCGCGGTCGTAGAGGTGGAGAATGAACACCGGCGTCTCGGGCGCGGCGGCGTTGATCTCGTCCAGGGTCGGCAGGCGCTTCTCGGCGAACTGGTGCTCGGTGAAGCCGCCGACGACGCGGAGCCATTGCGGCGGCGGGGTGTTGGCGGCCTGCTTCTTCAGCATGGCCATGGCGTCGGCCAGGGTCGGCACGCCGTCCCAGCGCAGCTCCATATTGTAGTTCAGCCCGCCGCGGATGATGTGGGTGTGGCTGTCGATCAGGCCTGGGATCACCCGCCGACCGCCGGCGTCGATCACTTGGACGTCGGCCCGCGCCGCGGCGCGCACCTCACCCTCCTCGCCGACGACGACGAACCGTCCCTCCCGGATCAGGACCGCCGTCGCCCTGGGCTGGCCTCGATCGAGCGTGGTGATCTTGGCGTTGCGGAGGATGAGATCGGGCATGGCGCCCCTTTCGGTGAAAGCGGAACTGGAAAGAAAAGCGGCGCCAAGCGCCAGGGTGCGGCGACGATCGAGCGTCATGCCCGCACCGGGGGCTCGTCATCTTCGCCGGGCTTGGCCGCGTGCGGGCCTAGGACCTGTGCGGCGCAGTCGGTCCTGATGAAGGCTGCCACCGGCGCGCCCGCGACGAGGCGCTTGACGATCGGCACGGCTTGTTCGCCGAGCAGGATTCCCAGCAGACCAATGAGCGCGATGGCCGGCGGCGCAGGTGAGCGGACGTTGAGCAGGGCGTAGATGATCCCCACGAGAAGCCCCGCGCCGAGCGAGAGCAGGTAAGGTTTCATGGGGTGCTCCATCAAGGGCGATCGGCGGCGTGGCGCTCGCGAGACAATGGGGCCGCCAGCGGGCATGCCCGACAGGCAGCGACGTCGCCAGGCTCGGCGTTCGAAGGCGATATGGCTTGAATGGATCGGTCGACGGCGTTGCGTTCGTCACACAGCGTGCCCGAGGTCATGTCTTGGCGGGGCGGAGGACAGCCATTTTTACCGGGCCTTGACCGCGCAATCCTATAGTTCACTGGCCTTTACTGCGCTTTACGCGTGCTAGGCCGCTTAGCCTCCTAAAGTCACTGGCGAACACCTTTCGACAGTGGAGATAGCGCATGGCGCAGATGGAAATGACTGCGGGCCTGGGCCTGGGGCTCGCCAGCCCTATGGTCATCCCCGTAGGACATGCGGCGAGCGCTCCCACCCCTGCCCGCTGTGAGGGGCTTTTGCCCTGGCAGGCGCGCCGGGTGAGGGCCTATGTCGACGGCGACTTGGGCGGAAGGCCCAGCATCCGTACCGCGGCCGAGCACGCCAAGCTCAGCCCAAGCTACTTCGCCCGTCGGTTTCGCCAGTCCTTTGGCCAGACGTTCTCGCAGTTCGTGGCCCACCGCCGCATCGAGCGCGCCCAGGCCATGATGGTGAGGAGCACCTCGAGCCTGTGCCAGATCGCGCTGGACTGCGGCTTCACCGATCAGGCCCACTTCACCCGCACGTTCGGCGGCGTGATCGGCTCGACGCCATCGCGGTGGCGTCGGTCCGCCGTGTCCGCATCGCTCAAGTCCGGCGCGATGGGCACTTGCTGACGATACTACGGTCGCAATGCCTCGCCGACCGATGCGTTACCGCTGAAATCATCGTCGCGTTGCCCGTGCGGGCGACGCGGCCGAAAGATAACGACAAGAAGCGCCGACCCGCCGCCGCACCGCCGCGGCTCATCAAGGTCGAAGCGTTCGTCCGGCCTGGCGCCCTCCCCCCATAAGCCAGGCCAACTTCGAGGCCATGCGGCGAGCCCATGGCCTCGGGTTTCTCGGCCAGCGATGCGTCTTCTCCCCCGACCGACGCGTCCCTCGCCCGAACCTGGACCCCTCAAGGCGTGGCCGAGATGGCGGCGGGACTGCAATCCCGCCGCCGATTTCATGCGGTCGATCCCGGCACAAGGCGCGGACGGCCTCATGGGCCGGGGCGCGCTTTCAGGCGCTGGGCGGCGTTTGGGCGATCACCTGCGCTAGGTCCGCGGCCGTCAGGGCTCCCGAAACCAGTCGGCAATGACCCAAGGACGCCGCCAGCGCCCTCAGCGGCGCACCGGCTCGTGGGCGCGCGTCGGAGAGCAGAACCAGTCCAAGGTTCGGCGCGGCCATGCGAAGCGCCGTCGCCAACTCGGGCTCGTCGGTGCGTGCGACCATGACGTCGAAACGCTGGGGCCAGGCCCGCAAGGCGGCGATCGCCCGCTCGATCTCGGTGAATCCGACCGGCTCGTACCCGAGGACGGCGATGTGCTCCTCATCCTGGCACTGACGATCGGCGTCAGACAACAGCAACACGGTCTCGCCGCGCCCCGGCGCTGGGGTCGAGCCTTCGGGGGCCTGTCCCGTGTCGGGCAGCCAGACCTCGAACACAGAGCCCTTGCCTAGCGACGAGCGGACGCTGACGGCGCCACCCAGGTCTCGCACCGTCTCCGCGGTTGTCGCCAAGCCCAGGCCATTGCCTTCCGGCCGCGTGGTGAAGAACGGCTCGAACACCCGCGCGCGCGTCGCGGCCGACATCCCGACACCATGGTCTTCGACGCTAAGGACGACGTATTCCCCGGCCAGCAGGACCCCGCTGGCCTTCTCCGTGGGCGTGCGGTTGGCGCGACGCCTGAGCTTCAGGGCCACCTCGCCCTGGCCGCCCATGGCCTGGATGGCGTTGGAGGCCAGGTTCAAGACGATCTGTTGGAGCCGCGACGGATCGCCCAGCACGCGATAATCCTCCCCGGCGACGTCGATGGTGAACCGGGCGGCCTGGCCATGGGCGGCGCCAAGCAAGGACACGCTTTCCTCGAGCAGCGCCCGTAGGTCGACGCGCTGGCGCGCGGGCGTCGAGCGCGCGCCGTAGAGCAGGATCTGGTCGACGAGCCTGCGCGCTCGCCCGACGGCCAGGCCGATCTCGCCGACATAGCGTGCGATCTTCGGAGGGATCGAGGGACCAGAAGCGGCCATCTCCACATAGCCGGCGATGGCGCTCAGAATATTGTTGAAGTTGTGGGCGATGCCGCCGGCGAAGGCCCCGATGGCTTCGGTCCGGCTGGCCTGCTGCAGGCGGATCTCAAGGGCCGAGCGCTGCTGCTCCATGCGTGAGCGACGCACGCCGCCAGCCAGCACGTCGAGAGCCAGGCGCATGACGCCCAGGTCCTCGTCCCGGATCTGAACCTTGCCCGAAAAGCGCGCAAAACCCAGGACGCAATGATCGCCCTGTTCGTTGACCAACGCCATCGCGACAAGGTGGGCGCGGCGAGGCAGGGCCGCTTCGCCCTCGGGCCAAGGCCAGCTTGCGACGCCGCGGAAGACGCCGTCGGGGCGGCTCTGGGCCAGGCGCGCCAGGGCGTCGGCGGCCGGGGCCCAGTCGGGTTCGCCCGCCTGGTAGGGCTTGGGCCAGATCCGAGCGCACGCATAGTCACCCTCGCCGAACAGGAAGGCGGTGTCGGCCTGGACATGCAGCGCGAGGCGGGCAAGTCCGCTGTCGAAGCGCGCCTTGGCCTCCTCCGGCCGCGCCGCGACGATCTCGGCCGACATTTCCGCCAGGCCGCGCTCGAACGCGCTCCGGCGTTCGAGACGAGCCATGTCCACCGCCAGGCGTACGCCCAGCGCCGCCAGCGTCATGGCGAGAGCGACAGCGGCGCCATAGAGGCCATAGCGGTAGCGCTGGGCGCGCCTTTCGGCCTGGCCCCGCTCCTGGACGACCCAGGCGCGTAACTGCGCGCGGGCCTGGACATTGTCTTCGGCGAGCAGGGCCGCCAGTCGGGCGTCGGTCCTTGGCAGGAGACGGCGCAGAAGTCGCGCATGGCTGAGCAACTGCGAGCGCGCCTGCCGATCCCTGGCCGATTTGGCTGGCCTCGCCGCGTAATCGGCAATGCGGCGGTCGACGAGCGCCTGGGCGTCCGGCGAGGTGTTCAGGGCCAGGCGAAGCATCGCTCCAGTCAGCCGTCCGGTCTCGACATCGGTCCGGTCGAAGATGTGATTGCTGGCGCTGAGCGTACCGAAGTAGGTCAGGCTGCTTCGGAGCAGGGCGCTGTCGCTCCTGAGCCCTTCGGTCAGCGCCTGCTGGCGCGAAGCCGAGGCCTTGAGCGCCTCGATGAGGCTTCGGTTCTGGGCCGTCTGCGCTATGGCGTCCAGCGGCGCCAGGGCCGCGTGCAGGGCGCCGACCTCTGCCTCCATCGGATCGTAGGATTGCAGGATGCCGGCCCGAACGCTGATCACGTCACGGCGAAGCATGTGCTGGGCGGTCTCGAACCGTTCGAGGGCGCGCTGCATCGTGTCGATATCGCCCGTGCGCGGCTGCAGAGCGTTCCGCAACAGGGCCGTCAGCAACACGATGACCACAAGCGCCAGGACGAAGGGGAACGCCCGTTTCATCACCAGGCCATCGCGCTAGTTGCGCTGCCGGAGCGCGCGTTGATGTGGCCCCGATCGGTCGGCCGTCTCATGGCGCCTCGACCTGCGCCTTGAAGATATAGCCGACCCCACGGATCGTCTCGATGAGCCGAGGTTCGCTCGGGTCGGTCTCAAGCTTGCGCCGCAGGCGCAGGATCTGGACGTCGATCGAGCGATCAAAGACGTCGTCATGGACCCGGGTCGCGCGCAGGAGGTGTTCACGCGAGAGCGGGCGATTGGGCGATTCGAGGAAAGCCAGCAGCAGGCCATATTCGCCCTTTGTCAGGATGATCGGATCCTGGTCGCCGCGCTGCACGGCGTGGCCGCCACGATCGAGTTCCCAGGACCCGAACCGGATGCGATTGCGGCCCCGCCCCCGCTTGAGGTCACCGCCGCCGCGCCGGAGGATCGCGCGAACCCGGGCCAGGAGCTCGCGCGGACTGAACGGCTTGGTCACATAGTCGTCCGCACCGAGTTCGAGGCCGACGACGCGATCGATCTCGTCGCGGCGATGGCCGGTGGTGATGATCACCGGCACGTCCGACTGGGTCCGGATCAGACGCAGGAGGTCCAGGCCATCGTCCTCGCCCAGCTTCAGGTCCAAGATCACGACGTGCGGCCCGGCCCGGAGGCGATCGACCATCTGAACCCGGTTGGCGGCGATCAGGGGCTTGAGGCCGCTATTGGCGAAGTACTCGCTCAACATCGCCTGCATGGCGCGGTCGTCATCGACGATCAGGATCCTGGCCGGCGCCGCCACCACGCTCGGCGCTGGGAAGGTGGTCGTGGACATGGATCATCCTGGCTGGCGTGGAAGGAAGGCGCGTCCTGCGGGGACGGACCGCTGGTCGATGTCGATGCCTCCCGGCCGACGGCTTGGTGGGTCAGCCGTCTTGGATCCTCGACTTCCGGTTTGGCGAGCCGGCTGGGCCAGCGGCGCTTGGCGCCGGGCGAGGTCGGATCGGCCCAGACGAACGGCTTAGCGCGGCTTGCCGGGCCTAGCGGGTAAATTCTGGTAAGGCGTGGAAAGCGCTGAGACTATCGCTCGATGAGACCGGCGCCCCTGACCCTGTAGTCGTCGAACCAAGCCTTGTGCGAGGGGCCTGGTCGCGGCGCCGGAGCGAGCCTCTTTTGTGCGGCGTCGCCATCCACGCCCGTCCTGCAGCAGGCGCCAGGCTTGGTATGCGTCGCGCCTATCGCGTCGGCAGTTGGACGGGTCTGCCGCTCGCCGGGACGCACGCCCTGCGTCGTCGTCTCGGCCGCGGCGCAAACCATGGGAAGCATCATCGCCGCGACAAGGGCGCTGCGGGTCGTCGTCGAGAGAAAGCCGCGAGGCATGGGCGCTCCAGGTCTGGCCGCCGCGGGATCGGCGGATCTAGAAGCGCAGGTCCTAGACCTGGAGGCCATCGCGCGTCGGGCGACTTGGTTACAGCTGTCACGCGGGCGCCGACCTCGCGCTACGGCTGTCATAAAACGCCTTACGCAAGGCGGCTCCGATCAGCAGCAGCGAAAGCCGCCTTTCCCGCCCCCACCGTAGCGGGCGTCCTGGCGCTCGCGGAAAAATGCCTCGTAGCTCATCGGCGGCTGCCCAGGATGGGTCTTAGTCATGTGGGCGACATAGGCGTCGTAGTTGGGAACGCCGACCATCAGGCGTGCGCTTTCGCAAACGCAGCGGCCGACCAGCATCAGGCGCTGGCTCCAGGACCCGGCCATCTATTCGGCTCCGGTCGCTTGAGACACGAGCGCCTCCTTGGCGGTCCACTCGGGTTGGCCAAGCGCCACGAGGCAGGCGCGTACGCCGTAGACCAGAATGCAGCCAACCACGAGGATGAAGATCGTGCACAGCACGGCGTTGATGCGATCGTTCAGGACGATCTGGTGCATGTTGGCCATCGACTTGGCCGGCGCCAGGACCGTGCCCTCGGCGATCGCCGCCGAGTAGCTGCGGGCATGGGCCAGGAAGCCCACCGATGGCAGCGGCGAGAAGAGCTTCATAGCGCCGGCGGTCATGGTGCAGGCCACCAGCCAGGCGGCCGGGACGATGGTGACCCAGGCATGGCGCTGGCGCTTCATCTTGAAGATGACCACCGTGCCCAGGATCAGCGCCACCGCGGCCAGCATCTGGTTGGAGATGCCAAAGAGCGGCCACAGCGTATTGATGCCGCCCAAGGGATCGGTGACGCCCTGGTAGAGGAAATAGCCCCAGGCCGCGACGCAAAGGCCTGACGCGGCGAGGCTGGGCGCCAGGGCCGAAGTGTCCCGGAACTTCGGGATCACCGTCCCCAGGAGGTCCTGCAACATGAACCGCCCGGCGCGGGTGCCCGCGTCCACGGCGGTGAGGATGAACAGGGCCTCGAATAGGATGGCGAAGTGGTACCAGAAGGCCATCATCGCCTTGCCGCCGACCACGTGCGAGAAGATCTGGGCCATGCCCACGGCCAGGGTCGGCGCGCCGCCGGCGCGCGAAATGATGGTCGTCTCCCCCACGTCCGTCGCGGTCTGCTGGATCGTCGAAGCGGCGATCGGGAAGCCCATCTTGCCGACGGCGGCCGAGGCTGTCTCCGCGCTCGTCCCGACCACGGCCGGTGGGCTATTCATGGTGAAGTAGACGCCCGGATCGATGATCGAGGCCGAGACCAGGGCCATGATCGCGACGAAGGATTCCACCAGCATCGCGCCATAGCCGATCAGCGGCGCGTCGGTCTCCTTGGCGATCAGCTTGGGCGTCGTGCCCGAGGCGATCAGGGCGTGGAAGCCCGAGACCGCGCCACAGGCGATGGTGATGAACAGGAAGGGAAACAGCGGCCCCGACCAGACCGGGCCCGTGCCGTCGATGAACCTGGTCATGGCCGGCATGCGCAGATCCGGCCCCATGATCAAGATGCCGATCGCCAGGGCGGCGATGGCCCCGATCTTCAGGAAGGTCGACAGGTAGTCGCGCGGCGCCAGCAGCAGCCAGACCGGAAGCACCGAGGCGACGGCGCCGTAGCCGATCAGGATGAAGCACAGCTGGATCGCCGTCAGGGTGAACAGCGGCGCCAGGACCGGTGATGCGGCGACCGACTGGCCAAAGACGATGGCCGCCATCAACAGCAAAAAGCCAATAAGCGACACCTCGCCGATCCGGCCCGGCCGCAGGAAACGGGTGTAGATACCCATGAAAACGGCGATGGGGATGGTCATGCCGACCGTGAACGCGCCCCAGGGGCTGGCGACCAGCGCCTTGACGACGATCAGCGACAGCACCGCCAGGATGATGACCATGATCATGAAGGCCCCGAACAGGGCGACGACGCCCGGCACGGTCCCCACCTCGGCGCGGATCAGTTCGCCCAGTGAGCGACCGTCACGGCGCATCGAGATGAACAGGATCATGAAGTCCTGTACCGCCCCGGCCAGGACGACCCCGGCCAGGATCCACAGCACGCCGGGCAGGTAGCCCATCTGGGCGGCGAGCACTGGGCCGACCAGTGGGCCAGCGCCGGCGATGGCCGCGAAGTGGTGGCCAAACAGCACGCGCTTGTCGGTCGGCACGAAGTCGAGGCCATCGTTGCGGCTCACCGCCGGCGTGGCGCGCGCCGGGTCCAGTCTCATCACCGACTTGGCGATGTAGCGGCTGTAGTAGCGATAGGCCACCAGGTGCACCGAAAGCGCCGCGGCCACCACCCAGAGGGCGTTGACAGGCTCGCCGCGGCTGGTCGCCAGGACGCCGAGCGCCACCGCCGCCAGCATGGAAAGCGCAAACCAGACGGCGTGGCCGCGGATGAGTTTGGTCATCGACATCGGTGTCCTGCGCGGGGCCAGCAGCGGCCGGGGTCTTCAAGGTCATAGTTCACGCCGGCCGCGCGGGCGACCGGCAAGGCGTAAGCCGACCGCGGCTCTGCGATCAGCGCGCCCAAGCCCTGCGGACTTCGTCGGCGACGCCGTCCGCTGCGCCAGCACGCCGCTCTAGGCGCGGGTCGAAGACGGAATAGGACAGGCCGGCGCAGCGGTACTGGCTGGTTCGGTAGGGCGACTTGTGGGCGTTGAACGGGGCGGTGACCAAGCGGCAGGGATTGTGGTGGACGTCCCGGACGGCGGCGGGGGCGGCCAGGGCCGCCGGCGGCGCGGCGGTCGCGAGAACGAAGGCGCCCAGCAGGACGGGCTTGGCTTTGAAGAACATGCGGGCTCCGGAAGGACAGGGCCGCCTGAACTTGGGCGGCGGGAGAGCGCCGGTCCTTAAGGTCTGGCCCTGCCACGCGGGAGCATGCGTCCGTTACAGCGGTCACATTCGGTAGCTCGATTGGCTACGCCTGTCGCCAAGCGCCCGACCCGCGACGGATCGGGCCGGACCGGGGCCGGCTTGGTTACCGCTGTAGCCAAACACCTTCGCCTCGAAACCAAGGCGTATGCGCTCTGGCCTAACCTTGCCCGCCAGGCCGCGTCCTTCTGGCGCCATGGCCCGTCAGTTCAATCGGAGCGCGGCGCTCGCCGCGATGGGCCATGAAGATGATCGTCGCGTACGTCAAACCGTTCAAGATCGAAGCGGTGCGAGCGGCGATGATCGGGGCTGGGGCCGAGGGCCTGACCATCGCCGAGGTGCGGGGATGCGGGCGCCAAGGCGGCGGCACGAGGATCTATCACGACGGCGCGCAAGGCGTCGTCCTCGTCCCGAAGGTCAAGGTCGAGGCCGTCGTGCCGGCCACGGCTCTGAAGGGGGCGATGGCCGCGCTTGCCGACGCCGCGGCGACCGGCGCGATCGGCGACGGCAAGGTGTTCGTGCTGGATGTCCTGTCGGCGATGCGGATCCGGACCGGCGAGACCGGTCTGGCCGCGCTTTGAGCCCTCGCCCCGAGACAAAACCCAATCATTCAGACGCTTCACGGAGACAATCATGGCCAAGCCGTCCGCACGCGCCTCACTGCGCCTCATGCTCTGCGCCGCGGGCTCGGCGCTGGCGGCGGCCTTCGTGACGGCGGCGAGCACGGCCTGGAGCCATCCGATCGAGGGGGTCGGCGTCGCCGAGTTGCTGCGCAGCGCCACCACGACCTCCGGCGCGCCCATCACCTTGCCCGAAGGTCCGCTCGAGGCCGTGGTGTCGCGCTATTCCATCGCGCCCTACGCCGCGCTTCCGGTGCACAAGCATCCATATGTCCGCCTGGGCTATGTGATGTCGGGCAAGCTGGAGGTGACCAATGTCGAGACCAAGCATTCGCGGGTGTTCAAGGCGGGCGAAGCCATCGTCGAAGACATCGACCAATGGCACGCGGCCAAGAACCACCACCCGCAACCCGTCGAACTGCTGGTGATCGACCTGGCGCCCCTGGGCGCCAAGACGACCCTCCAGCGCACAGAGCCCTGACCGGATCGCGGCGCCGCCAGATGCGCCTGCAAGACTTCGGGCAGATCTCGCCACCAAGCGCCTGGCCGGGGCGGTGGAAAGGCCTGCGAAGACCCCCAGGGTTTTAGCGCGGGCGCCTGGACATGCCGCCGGGCGCCCCGGCCAGACCGCTCTGGGTTAGCGTCCCCGGTCGGCGAGGTCAAAGCCCCGCCGGCCCTTGACCTACGCCATCGCCTGTCTTTTCACGCCAGGCCGCGATCGCCGCCGAAAGATCCTGGCGCAAGCGGTTCGCCCCGCCTTCATCCTGGCCCATGCAGGGTTCGAAGGTCCTCTGGTTCACGGCGATCCTCGTCGTCGCCGTCACGCTCGGCGCGGTCTGGGGAGCCACCCAATGGACGGCGGCGGCGCTGGGCTACCACCCGGGGCTCGGGCCGCCCTGGTTCTTCCTGGCCGAAAGGCCCGTCTACCCGCCGCCCGCCTTCTTCTGGTGGTGGTTCGCCTACGACGCCTATGCGCCCACCGTCTTTCATCGCGGCGCGGCGATCGCCGCCAGCGGCGGCCTGCTGTCGGCGGCCATGGCCATGGCGCTGTCGGTGTGGAGAAGCCGCGAGCATCGCCGCGCCTCGACCTTCGGCACCGCGCGGTGGGCCACCGACCAGGAGGTCCGCGCCAACCATCTCCTCGACGACGCCGGGGTGGTGCTTGGCCGCTGGAAGCGGGCGTACCTTCGCCACGCCGGCGCCGAGCATGTGCTGTTCTTCGCGCCCACCCGCTCGGGCAAGGGCGTCGGCGCGGTGATCCCCACCCTTCTGACCTGGCCTGGCTCGACCATCGTCCACGACATCAAGGGCGAGAACTGGACCCTGACCGCCGGCTTTCGCGCCCGCCTCGGGACCGTGCTGCTGTTCGATCCGACGAACCTGGCCTCCTCGGCCTACAACCCGCTGCTCGAAGTGCGTCCCGGCGAGACCGAGGTGCGCGACGTGCAGAATATCGCCGACATCCTGGTCGATCCGGAAGGCAGCCTCGACAAGCGTAGCCATTGGGAGAAGACCTCCCACGCCCTGCTGGTCGGAGCGATTTTGCACGTCCTCTACGCCGAGGCCGACAAGACCTTGGCGGGTGTGGCGACCTTCCTGTCGGACCCACGTCGGTCCATCGAGCAGACCCTGGCGGTGATGATGCGCACGCCGCACCTGGGCGAGGCTGGCGCCCACCCGGTCGTGGCCAGCGCGGCGCGCGAGCTCCTGAACAAAAGCGATAACGAAAGATCGGGGGTGCTCTCCACGGCGATGACCTTCCTGGGTCTCTACCGAGATCCGGTGGTCGCGGCGGTCACCGCGCGCTGCGACTGGCGGATCGCCGACCTCGTGAAGGGCCCCTGCAGCCTCTACCTGGTCGTGCCGCCGTCGGATGTGAGCCGCACGCGCCCCCTGATCCGGCTCATCCTCAATCAGATCGTCCGACGACTGACCGAAACGCTGGAGGGCGTGGCCGAGCGGGAAGAACTCCTGCTGATGCTCGACGAATTGCCGGTCCTGGGGCGCCTGGATTTCCTGGAGAGCACGCTGGCCTTCATGGCCGGCTATCGCGTGCGGGCTTTCCTGATCACCCAGTCCCTCAACCAGATCGAACGCGCGTACGGGCCCAATAACGCCATCCTCGACAACTGCCACGTCCGCGTCTGCTTCGCCGCCAACGACGAGCGGACGGCCAAGCGGATCTCAGAGGCCTTGGGCACCGCGACCGAAGAGCGCGACACCCGCAACTATGCGGGCCATCGCCTGTCGCCCTGGCTCGGACACGTAATGGTCTCCAAGGCCGAGTCCGCCCGGCCGTTGCTGACCCCGGGCGAGATCATGCAGCTGCCGCCTGACCAGGAGATCGTCATGCTGGCCGGCGTGGCGCCGGTCCGGGCGCTCAAGGCTCGCTACTACACCGACCCTCGCCTGGCGGCCCGGATCCGCCCCCCGCCGGCGCCGGGCCGCGTGGCCGCGGCCCCCGCCAACGACTGGTCCGGTCGCCCGCTCATCGGCGCGGACGCGACGCCCGCGATGGTCCGGCAGAGCCAGTCCGACGGCGATGGCCCCGAGCCCCGCGCGCTGTCGCCTTTGCTCGACGCCCCCGAGCCGCCCGCTCCTCTCGACGAGTTCGCCTTCGAGGAGGCCGTGGTCGACGACCTGGTGGTGACCGAGGCCGCGCGCCTGGACCGGCGACGCGCGGGCGCGGCGCGGCAGGCCTCGCTGGATCCCGACGACGGCGTGGAACTCTAGCAATGCGGATCAAGCATACATTTCGCCTTCCCCCATCCCTTGGCGCGCGTCTGGCCGAATACGCCCTGCGGCGTCGGATCTCCCAGGCGCTGGTCGTGGAGGCGGCCCTGGAAAGCTTCCTGTCGCCGGACGGGGCCGAGCAGCTTGAAGCGGCCTTGAGCCGGCGCCTGGACCGCTTGTCGCGCCAGGCCGATCGGATCGAGCAGGTGGTGGGCATCGTGCTGGAGGCGCTGGGCCTCTTCGTGCGGTTCTGGCTGGCCAACACCCTGGCCCTGCCGGAAGCCGCGCTGGCGGCTCAGCAGGCCAAGGGCCGCGAGCGTTACCAGAACTTCCTGACGGCCCTGGGCCGCCGGCTGGCCAAGGGCGCGAGCCTGCCGCGCGACATCGAGGCCAGCGCTACCGATCCGGCTGGAACCGACGCCCCTTAGGTCAGGTCATCGCCATCGAAGGCGCCGAACGCCTTGAGCCGGGCCTGCTGCTCGAGCGCCGAACGGTTGATCGCCCCTTCGAGCAGAGCGCAGGCCTGGTCCATCGCCCTGCCATCGTCGCGGTAGTTCACCACGAGGGCCGCGCCCAGCATCTCGACCAGGGTGTCGACCACGACCCCGATCTTGGCGGGGTCGCGGTTGGCCAGGGCCAGTTGGGACAGCACCAGGCTGCGCAGGTTGTCGGTGAAATCCATGCGTCCTCCTGGCCGACACCATCGGTCTGACGCCCACAGCCACGCAACCCCGGCGACAACCAGAGCGGCCGCTTTTCGCCAGCGCCTGTCTTTGCACGCCAGGCCCCGACGCGACCTAACCTCTTGTTGCGGCGCGTGAATTTCCGCCCTGTGTAGGGAGCCTCCGCCCGGTCTGCCGGGCTTTTCGAGGCTTCCGGCCGTGTCGGCTCTTCCCTCCGCCAACGACGCCCTCGCCCGCGCCGCCCGCATGCTGCGCAGCGCCTTGGGGCCTGACGTCCTGGCCTGGCTCTCCCAGGACGACGTCGTCGAGGTCATGCTGAACCCGGACGGCCGCCTGTGGGTGGACCGGCTCGGCGAGGGCCTCTCCGACACCGGCGTGACGCTGGGCGCGGCCGAGGGCGAGCGGATCATCCGTCTCGTCGCCCATCACGTCGCCAGCGAGGCCCACGCCGGCAGCCCACGCGTCTCGGCCGAGCTGCCCGAGACGGGCGAGCGGTTCGAGGGCCTGCTGCCGCCGATCGTAGCCGCCCCAGCCTTCGCGATCCGCAAACCGGCGATCCGCGCCGTGACGCTGGGCGACTACGTGGCGCAGGGCGTGATGAGCCAGGAGCAGGCCGACGCCCTGGCCGCCGCGGTCGCCTGGCGCCGCAACATCCTGGTCGCCGGCGCCACCGCGAGCGGCAAGACCACCCTGGCCAACGCCCTGCTAGCCGAGTTGGCCGGATCCAACGAGCGCGTCGTCGTGCTGGAGGACACGGTCGAGCTGCGCTGCCCGGCCGCCAACACGGTCGGTCTGCGCAGCAAGGACGGCGTGGCGTCCTTGACCGAGCTCCTGCGCTCAACGCTGCGGCTGCGCCCCGACCGCATCGTCGTCGGCGAGGTTCGCGGTCCCGAAGCCCTCGACCTGGTCAAGGCTTGGGGCACCGGCCACCCCGGCGGCGTGGCCACCGTGCACGCCGGCTCTCCCCTGGGCGCGCTCCGCCGGCTCGAACAGCTGATCGCCGAGGCCGCCGTGGCCGTGCCGCGCGAGCTGATCGCCGAGACGATCGAAGTCATCGCCGTCCTCACTGGCCGCGGGTCCGCGCGTCGCCTGACCGATCTCGTCGCCGTCCAGGGCCTGTCCGACGGCGCCTACCGCTTCATCCCCATCGGAGACGCACCATGACGACCCCTCGCGCGGCGAAGGGCCGCTTGCGCATGCGCCTGATCCAAGCCCGCGCCGACGGCTGGCGCCGGCGGCTCCTCCTGGCCGGCGCGCTCCTCTACGCCGCGCCGGCGTGGGCCGCTGGGTCGTCAATGCCGTGGGAAGCCCCGCTGCAGTCGATCCTGGAGTCGATCGAGGGGCCGGTGGCCAAGATCGTGGCGGTGATCGTCATCATCGTCACCGGCCTTTCCCTGGCGTTCGGCGAAACCTCCGGCGGCTTTCGCCGGCTGATCCAGATCGTCTTTGGCCTGTCGATCGCCTTCGCCGCCTCCAGCTTCTTCCTGTCGTTCTTCTCGTTCGGCGGCGGCGCGCTGATCGCCATGGCCGCCGCGGGCGGGCTCGCATGACCGCCCTCGATCTGCCGCCAGGGTATTTCGCGCCGGTCCATCGGGCCCTGGTCGAGCCGATCCTGCTGGGCGGCGCGCCGCGCACCGTGGCCATCGCCAACGGCACGCTGGCCGCGGCGGTGGGCCTTGGCCTGCGGCTTTGGCTCGTGGGTCTGGCGCTCTGGCTGGTCGGCCACGCCCTGGCGGTGTGGGCGGCCCGGCACGATCCGCAGTTCGCCGAGGTCGGGCGCCGCCACCTGCGCTATCCGCCCTACCTGCGGGCCTGACGGCGATGATGGCCCTCTCGCCCTATGTCGACGCCACCCCGCGCCTGGCCGACTTCCTGCCCTGGGCCGCCCTGGTGGCCAAGGGCGTGGTGCTCAACAAGGACGGCTGCCTGCAGCGCACTGCGCGCTTCCGGGGACCGGACCTGGACAGCGCCACGCCCAGCGAGCTGGTGGCGGTCACCGCCCGGCTGAACAACGCCCTGCGCCGCCTGGGATCAGGATGGGCGGTGTTCGTCGAGGCGCGGCGCGATCCCGCGCCAGGCTATCCGGCCTCCCGCTTTCCCGACGCGGCCAGTGGCCTCGTCGACCTGGAGCGTCGCGAGCAGTTCGCCGAGGCCGGCGCGCACTTCGAAAGCCGTTATTTCCTGACCTTTGTCTGGCGCCCGCCGGCCGAGGACGCCGCCCGGGTCAGCGGCCTGATGATCGAGGGCCGGGCTGAGCGCGGCCTGGACGCCTGGGAGCAGGCCGAGGGCTTCATCCAGCGCACCGACCGGGTCCTGCAACTGATCGAAGGGTTCATGCCGCTGATGGCCTGGCTCGACGACGCTGAAACCCTGTCGTTCCTGCACGGGGCGGCCACAACCACCCGCCAGGCCGTCCGCGTCCCCGAGACGCCGATGTACCTGGACGCCCTGCTGGCCACCGCGCCCCTGACCGGCGGGCTGGAGCCGCGCCTGGGCGAGCAGCACCTGCGTGTCCTGACCGTCGTGGGATTTCCGACCGCCACCTTCCCCGGCCTGCTGGACGACCTCAACCGCCTGGCCTTCCCCTACCGCTGGTCGACCCGGGCCCTGATGCTCGACAAGACCGATGCGGTGCGCCTGCTCTCGCGCATCCGCCGGCAATGGTTCGCCAAGCGCAAGTCGGTCGCCGCCATCCTCAAGGAGGTGATGACCAACGAGGCCGCCACTCTCGTGGACACCGACGCGGCCAACAAGGCCGCCGACGCCGACGCGGCCCTGCAGGACCTGGGCTCCGACGAAGTCGGCCAGGCCTTCGTCACCGCCAATGTCGTGGTCTGGGACGAGGACCCCCGCGCGGCCAACGAGAAACTGCGCCTGGCCGAGAAGACGATCCAGGGCCGCGATTTCACGGTCGTGGCCGAAACTCTCAACGCCGTCGAGGCCTGGCTGGGCACCCAGCCTGGCCATGTCTACGCCAATGTGCGCCAGCCGCCGGTCTCGACCCTGAACCTGGCGCACATGCTGCCGCTCTCAGCGGTGTGGGCCGGCCCCGAGCGCGACGATCACCTGGCTGCGCCGCCGCTGCTGCTCGCGCGCACGGCCGGCTCGACGCCCTTTCGCCTGTCGCTGCACGTCGGCGATGTCGGCCACGCCCTGGTCGTGGGGCCGACCGGGGCCGGCAAGTCGGTGCTCCTGGCCATGATGGCGCTGTCGTTTCGGCGCTACCGCCACGCCCAGATCTTCGCTTTCGACCATGGCCGCTCGATCCGCGCGGCCACCCTGGCCATGGGCGGGGTGTTTCACGACCTGGGCGGGGACGCCGCGCCCTCGCTCCAGCCCCTGGCCCGGATCGACGACCCAGCCGAGCGCGGCTGGGCGGCCGAATGGCTGTCGGCCCTTCTGGGCCGGCACGGCGCGGGGCCCACGCCCGAGGGCCGCGAGCGGCTGTGGTCGGCCCTGGGCGCCCTGGCCAGCGCCCCCATCGAGCAGCGCACCATCAGCGGCCTGATCGCGCTCCTCCAAGACAGCGCCCTGAAGCTGGCGCTGAGGCCCTACGCTGTCGGCGGCCCCTCGGGCCGCTTGCTGGATGGCGAGCGCGAGACCTTGCAAACCGCCTGCCTGGAGACCTTCGAGACCGAAGGCCTGATGGGTTCGGGAACGGACACGGCCGGGGCCGGCGCGGTTCTGGCCTATCTCTTCCACCGCATCGAGCACCGGCTGGATGGCCGTCCCACCCTGGTCATGGTCGACGAGGGCTGGCTGGCGCTGGATGATCCCCAGTTCGCCGGCCAGCTTCGCGAGTGGCTCAAGACGCTGCGCAAGCGCAACGCCAGCGTCGTCTTCGCCACCCAGTCACTGGCCGACATCCAGCAGAGCGCGATCGCCCCGGCCCTGATCGAGAGCTGCCCGACGCGGCTCTTCCTTCCGAACCCGCGCGCCCTCGAGCCCCAGATCGCGGCCATCTACCAGCGCTTTGGCCTCAACGCCCGGCAGGTCGAGATCATCGCCAGGGCCACGCCCAAGCGCGACTACTACTGCCAATCTCCGGCCGGCGATCGCCTGTTCGACCTGGGGCTTGGCGAGGTGGCGCTGGCCTTCGCCGCCGCAGCCTCCAAGGCCGACCAGGCTCAGATCGACGCGGTTCTGGCCACCGCGCCGGACGACTTCGCCGCCGTCTGGCTGCGCGCGCGCGGCCTGCCCTGGGCCGCCGACCTTCTCGCCACCCTTGACCTGGAGTCCTGACATGACCTCCCGCCTCACCCGGCGGCGGCTGCTCGCGGCTGCGTCGTTCGCCCTGAGCCTTCCGCTGGCCCCGACCGCGGCCCACGCCCAATTCACGGTCTTCGACCCGTCCAACTACGCCCAGAACCTGCTGACCGCCGCGCGCACCCTCGAGCAGATCAATCACCAGATCACCGCGCTGCAGAACCAGGCCCAGTCGCTGGTCAACGAGGCGCGCAACCTCCAGGCCCTGCCGTTCTCGGCCCTGCAGACCCTGCAGGCGCAACTGGCCCAGACCCGCGCCCTGATCGACCAGGCCAAGGGCGTGGCCCTGCGGGTGAGCGACATCGACGCGGCCTTCAAGGGCGCCTACCGCGCCGCCGACCTGTCGACCAGCAACCAGGGCCTGGTCGAGGGCGCCAAGGCCCGCTGGACCAACAGCGTCGCGGCCTTCCAGGACGCCCTCAAGGTCCAGGCCGGGGTGGTCGGCAACCTGGACGCCTCCAATGCCGAACTGGGCCAGTTGGTCACCGCCAGCCAGTCGGCGTCGGGCGCTCTCCAGGCCGCCCAGGCCGGCAACCAGCTCCTGGCGCTGCAGTCCCAGCAGCTGTCGGACCTCCTGGTGCTGCTGGCGGCCCAGGGCCGCGCCCAGACGCTCGAGGCGGCCCAGCGCGCGGCGGCGCAGGACCAGGCGCGCGAGCAGCTTAAGCGCTTCCTGACGCCCGGGGCCGGCTACCAGCCTGGCGCGGCCAAGATGTTCAACCGGCCATGAGCGGGCCGCTGGCGTTCCGGCTGGCGGCGGCCGGCTTCGCGCTCCTGGCGATCCTGGTCGCGGCGCTGCAAGCCCGGCGCCCCGCGCCGTCGGCGCCCGCCGCCGCGCCGATCCAAGCCCCGCGGCCCGTCGATGCGCAACTGGCGCGATGCCAGACGCTCGGCGCGGCCGGCGCGCAGGACCCGCAATGCCTGAAGGCTTGGGACGAGGCCCGCGCGCGCTTCCTGGGTGCGCCCAAGGCGGAGCGCTGACATGGAGGGGCCCGGTGTCGTCGACCGCTTCCTGGGGGTTTTCACCACTTACATCGACTCAGGCTTTGGCCTGCTCGGCGGCGAGGTGGCGTTCATCGCCACCACCCTGATCGTCATCGACGTGACCCTGGCGGCCCTGTTCTGGAGCCTAGGCGAGGGTGAGGACGTCGTCGCCCGCCTGATCCGCAAGACCCTGTTCATCGGCGCCTTCGCCTATCTGATCGGCAACTGGAACACGCTGGCGCGGATCATCTTCGAGAGCTTCGCGGGCCTGGGCCTCAAGGCGTCGGGCACTGGCTTCACGGTCGATGATCTCTTGCGCCCCGGCCGGGTCGGCCAGGCCGGCATCGATGCGGGCCGCCCGCTCCTGGAGAGCATCTCCGGGCTGATGGGCTACGTGGCCTTCTTCGAGAACTTCATCCAGATCGCCGTGCTGCTGATCGCCTGGCTGATCGTGGTCCTGAGCTTCTTCGTGCTGGCCGTGCAGCTCTTCGTGACGCTGATCGAGTTCAAGCTGACGACGCTGTGCGGCTTCGTGCTGATGCCGTGGGGCCTCTTTGGCAAGACCGCGTTCCTCGCCGAGCGGGTGCTGGGCAACGTGGTGGCCTCGGGCGTCAAGGTGATGGTGCTCGCCGTGGTGGTGGGCATCGGCTCGACGCTCTTTTCCCAATTCACGGCCGGCTTCGCCGGCGCCGACCCGACCATCGAGGAGGCGTTGAGCGTGGTCCTGGCCTCGCTCTGCCTCCTGGGCCTTGGCCTCTTCGCTCCCGGCATCGCCAGCGGCCTCGTCTCGGGCGGACCCCAGTTGTCGGCCGGCGCGGCGGTCGGCAGCGTCGCGGCCGCCGGCGGGGCCCTGGCAGCCGGCGGCGCCCTGGCGGGCCTGGCGGCTGGCGGCGCTGCGGGCCTTGCGGCCGGGGCCGCGCGCGGGGCCGCGAGCCTGGCCGGCGCCACGGTCGGCGCTGCCCAGGCCGGCGGGGCGATGGGCGTGGCCAAGGCCGCCGGCGGCGCGGTCGCCAGCCCGCTCCGGCAGATGGCCCAATCCCTGGGTCAGCGGTTCGAGTCCGCACGTCAGCAACAGGTTTCGCCGGACGCGGAGCAACCGTCCGCGCCGGCCACGGGTCAGGCGGCCTCCGCCGCTCAGCCGGCCTGGGCCAAGCGGGCCCAGCAGCGCCAGGCCATCGCCCACGGCGCGACCACGGCGGGCCATGCCGCCTCGTCGAGCCAATCGGGCGGCGGCGCGTCCGTCGACCTTTCCGAGGAGTCCTGACCGATGTTTCGACGACCCGAGATCCGCTACGGGACGACGCCGGAACCCGACACGCCCTATCGCCGGGCAAGGCAGGTGTGGGATGATCGCGAGGGCCGCCTGGCCGTCACCGGCCGCAGGGCCTGGGCCGTTGCGCTCGTCCAGGGCGGGGTCATCGCGGCCCTGGCCGGGGCGCTGGTCTGGCAAGGCGCGCGCGGCCATGTCGTGCCGTGGGTGGTGGAGGTCGACCGGTTCGGCGAGGCCCGCACGGTCGGGCCCGCCACGGCCGACTTCAAGCCCAGCGACTTCGTGATCGCCGCGCGGCTGCAGCGCTTCATCGAGGAGGTCCGCTCGGTCTCCTCCGACCCGGTGGTGGTGACCCAAAACTGGCTGTCGGCCTACCGGTTCACCACCGAGAACGGCGCCGCGGCCCTGACCGCCTACGGCAAGCTCAACGACCCGCGCGAGCGGGTCGGCAAGGAGCAGGTGTCGGTGGACGTGGCCAGCGTACTGCGCGCCTCGCCGACCAGCTTCCGGGTGACCTGGACCGAGCGCCACTACCAGAACGGCGCCCTGGCCGCGACCGAGCGCTGGTCGGCGATCCTGACCCTGGTCGATCGCCCGACCAACAAGGTCGAGCGCCTCAAGCAAAACCCCCTCCACCTCTATGTCGACGCGATCGACTGGTCCAAGGAGATGACGCCGTGACCCGCTCCATCCAGGGAGCCGGCGTCGCCGGGCTCCTCCTTTTCGCCCTGCCCGCCTCGACCACGGCCGCCGCGCTCAGCGGCCGGCCCCCGGCCCAGGTCGTGGCGGCCAACGCCGCCGCGCGCGTCCAGCCTCGCCTGGACGCGTTCCAGGGCGCGATGCAGCGCTTTTCCTGGAGCGAAGGCGGCCTCTACCAGGTCTACACGGCGCCCGGCCGGGTCACCGACATCGTGCTGGAGCCGGGCGAGCAACTGGCGGGCGCAGGCCCGATCGCGGCTGGCGACACGGCGCGCTGGGTGATCGGCGACACCGAGAGCGGCCTCGACGCCGCCAAGCGCGTCCATGTCCTGGTCAAGCCCACCCTGGCCAACCTTTCCACGAACCTCGTCATCAACACCGATCGGCGCACCTACTATCTGGAGCTTCGGGCGGGCGCCGCCACCTACATGGCGTCGGTGGCCTGGACATATCCAAAGGACGCCCTGATCGCGATCGCGCGGCCCTCCATCCCGCGGCCGGTCGAACCGCCGAGCGTTGCCCCGCCCGCGGCCGGCGCGGATCTGGCCAAGCTGAACTTCGACTACCGCATCTTCGGCGACAAGGTCGGCTGGCGGCCCCAGCAGGTCTTCGACGACGGCGCCAAGGTCCACCTCGTCTTCGCGCAGGGGGTGGGCGCAGGTGAGTTGCCGCCGCTCTTCGTGCTCGACGCCGCGGGCAAGGCCGGCCTGGTCAACTACCGGGTCGAAGGCCGCCAGCTCATCGTCGACCGCCTGTTCGACCGCGCAGAACTCCGGCTGGGCGACAAGAAATCATCCCGCCGGGTCCGGATCGAGCGCATCGGGACCCGCGCCCCATGAGCGCCGCGGACAAGGCGACGGCGCAGGAAACCGTCCGGCTGCGGGCCGCCCCGCCCCGGGTCGCGCGCCTCTCGCGGCCCGCCATCGCGGTCCTGGCGGGATTGGGCGCGGCCGGTCTCGGCGCGGCGCTCGCCCTGGCGCTGCAGCCTCATGCCGCCAAGCCGGTGGTGATCAAGGCCGACGAGACTGACGGCAAGACGCCGCAAGCGATCGTCACCGGGCCAAGGACTTATGCGGAGGTCCCGAAACTGGGCCCGCCGTTGCCCGGAGACCTTGGCCGGCCGATCCTGTCGGCCCAGGCCCGTGGCCAGGAGGTGCCAACGCCGCCGATGGGCGCCCCCGCGCCCGACCCGGCCGCGGACGCGCGCCGGCAAGCCCTGGCCGCCGCGCGGAGCAGCGGCGTCTTCACCGCCAGCAAGGCCGCGAGCGCCACGCCCCTCGCATCGGCGGCCTCGCCGCCCCAGGCCGCCCCACAAACGATCGGCTTATCGCCGATCTCGCAAATTCCCCCGACCGGCACCGCTCCGACGTCGTCAAACAGCCGCCGCGCCTTCCTGGACGAGCGCAACGCGCCGCCCACGACGAGCGCGTTCCAGCCCGCCCCGCCCGCGGGGCGCCATGTGCTGCTGGCTCAGACGATCATCCCGGCGGCCCTGGTGACGGCGGTCAGCTCCAATTTGCCGGGCCCTATCGCCGCCCAGGTGACCCGCAACGTCCATGACAGCCTGACCGGCCGCCACGTCCTCATTCCGCAGGGCTCCAAGCTGATTGGGTCCTATGACAACCAGGTCGCCTTTGGCCAAAAGCGGGTGCTGTTGGCCTGGGACCGCGTGATCTTCCCGGACGGCCGCTCCCTGCAGCTGGACCGGCTGGTCGGCGCGGACACCGCGGGCCGCTCG
The DNA here is from genome assembly GCF_031454995.1 of Caulobacter segnis. GTDB lineage: Bacteria > Pseudomonadota > Alphaproteobacteria > Caulobacterales > Caulobacteraceae > Caulobacter > Caulobacter segnis_E. The sequence goes on from NZ_JAVDRV010000001.1 coordinate 840,515, forward strand.
GGGCTCTCAGACAAGACCGACGCCCACTGGGGTGCCATGGGCAAGGCGGCCTTGCTGTCCAGCGTCCTGGGCGTCGGCGCAAGCCTTGGCTCAAGCGAGGACAGCGACATCGCCCGGGCGCTTCGCCAAGGTGTGCAGGATACCTTCAACCAGACCGGCCAGCAGGTCGTCAGAAAGCAGCTCGACGTCCAGCCGACGCTGACCCTGCGGGCCGGCCTGCCGCTGACCATCCTGGTGACCCGCGACATCATCTTCGACGACTAGCCTGGCAGCAGCGCCATCAGACGCCGAAGAACCGGCTTTTCCGGCCGTCGACCCGATACCGCATGGAAGGTCAGGAAGGCTCGGGCCAACGGCCGGTAGAGCACGCCCGTGACACGAGCTGCGTCGCCCTCGTTGACCAGACCCAGGCCCTGACCCAGGGCCACCAGCCTGGCCACGCTCGCCGGCGTCGGCGCCGCATCAGTGGCCGACAACGAAGCATGTCCCGCTCGCCTGCCCCGCACTTCTTCGATCACAGCCCCGATCGAGCCGGCGACGATCAGGCGATGGCCAGAAAGCTCACCCCAGGACAGGGAGCGCAGATCGGCCAGCCGATGCTCCACCGGCGCCGCGACAAGCAGGCGCTCGCGCCAGGCCAGCCGCGTCTCCAGCCTCGCCGGGACCTGCAGCAGGAAGGCGACGTCGAGCTGGCCGTGGGCGAGGCGCGCGGCCAGTCCGCGGGCCACATCCTCAACGATCTGAACCGCTAGGCCGCCCTCGCCTTCGATCAGCTTTCGCAGGAGTTCCTGAAGGACGCCGCCGCCCAATCCCGCCAGCACACCGACCCGCAAGATGGCCTGGTCCCCGCGCGCCGCGTCGGCCGCACGATCGACGGCCAGGTCCAGCTCCCCGACCGCGCCCTGGGCGCCGCGGACAAAGTCCTCGCCGGCGATCGTCAGACGCACGCCGTGGGGTCCGCGCTCGAAGATCGGCGCGCCCAGCCGATCCTCCAGCTCCTGGATGCGCCGCGACACCGCCGACTGTTGGACGCCTAGGTGCCGAGCCGCTCGCCTGAAGCCGCCGTGCTCGGCGGCGGCCAGCACGTAACGAAGCTGGTGAAGCCCGACACCCGCGCGGGCGCTGGCTTGGCCAAGGCTTGCAGCGACGAGATCCGGCATGGTCGGCGGCACGAAGAGCCCAGGCGACGCGGCCCCGCCGGCCGCATCGCCATGCAAGACGCGCTCCGGCGCGCCCGACCACTCTATAGAGCGAATATAGGCGGAATATTTGACGCCTCCGCGCAACGAACGGTGGCGCCGACACCGCCCGACGCCCTAGACTCCACCTGCAACCGCTACGCGCCAACGGACCCATGAAGACCTCGCTCGACCATCTTCCCGCCGCCAAACGCAAGGAGCTGGATTTCGTCGTCCAGACCCTCCGCGACGGGTTCGCCGAGGCCATCAGCCGCCGAACCATGCCGCGGTTCAGAAGCGGCAAGCTCCTGAAGATCATCCTGTTCGGCAGCTATGCCCGCGGCGACTGGGTCGAGGATCCCAAGGGCCGCTACTTCTCGGACTACGACATCCTGGTGGTGGTCAACCACGAGGACCTGACCGATCTTGAGAAGTTCTGGGGCGGCCCTGACGAAGCCCTCCTGAAGGAACTGGCCTCTGGTGAGCGCCTGCGTACCCAGCCCAATTTCATCGTCCACAGCCTCGACGACGTGAACGAGCAGCTGCGCCTCGGCCGCTACTTTTTTACGGACATCCTGAGAGACGGGATCACGCTTTTCGAAGAAGCCGGATTTCCGTTCGTGCGGCCGGAGGCGCTCTCGGCCCGAGACGCCTTCGCCGAAACTAAGGGCTACTTCGAGAAGTGGTCCCTGCGGTCCGAAAACTCGCGAATTCTGTCTCAAGACGCGCGCGCCAGAGGCATGGCGAATGACGCTGCCTTCCTGCTCCACCAAGCCGCAGAGCGCGCATATCACGGGCTAATCCTTACCCTCACGCTTTACAGCGCCAAGACCCACCGGTTGAACTTGCTGCGCGACCGTGCGGAGGCAATGGACCAACGGTTGGTCGGCATCTGGCCGGGCCGCAACAAATTTGAGCGTCAGGGGTTCGACCTGATCCGCCGCGCCTACGTCGAAGCGCGATATTCTGACTTCTACGAGATATCGGACGATCACCTGATCTGGATGGATGATCAGGTGTCGAGGTTGCAGGCCGCCTTTGCGACCATAGCGCGCGAGCGGATAGAGGCCCTTCAGCGGGCGGCCGCCTAGCGCCATTTGCTGTCGTTGCCGCATGGCCTGGACCGAACGTTCAGCGCCCAGGCTAAACGAGATCACGCTCCACCCCGTGGGAGGCAGCTTGTCGGCGGGGACCATGATGGTAGCCTTCCCCGATCGGAGGGAGCCGACGTGGATTGGGTCGCCATAACAGGGGAGCTTCGGGCGGCGACGGTGGCGGCCGTCGACATGTTAAGTGCCGTACTCGAGGGGCAAAGCCTCTATGCCGTCTGCCTCCAGACAGCGGATGACGGCATGAGCGTCAGTTTCTGCGCGAATACCGAGGAAGGCTATGCCGAGAAGCGCGCCTCCGAGGCGAAGATCGAGGACATGAGCCCCGGCTACGCGGCCTATCTGCGCTGGGCGCCCGCCGAGTGGCGATACGAGGGCTTTGGCAATGAGCCTTTCGCGGACATCAATCGCGACCTCACCGCGGCAAGCCTCGCTTTGGACGGTGGTTTCAACCTCTATCTCGACCATCTCATTCACGCGATGATCGACGCCTTGGCCCATCTGCGGGTGGAGCGCGCGCAGACGCTTGAAGGCGTGACATTGTTCGTGACGATCTCCGATAGCGAGGCCGCCCAGAGCGTCGAGCAGCAATCGATCCATCGCCTCAATCGGTCAACGCTCGCTGCTGAATTCGGCCAGTGTCCGGGTTGAGTCAGCGTGGCGCCATGAGCTGCCGTGGGCGCGCCTCCAGGAACTGGACGTTTCACGATAATCGCCGCGGTGAAGCGCGAGCTATGCGGCGCAAATACCGAGCAGAAGGTCTGCAGCCATTCCAATTGGGCCATCGGCCAAACGGCGAACGGCTGGGCGCCCACGATGCGCTCGGGCGAAAACTGCTGGTCAGGATCAAGACTGCGGCCTTCAGCGTGACGGCGGCGTTTAGCCCGCAGTGTAGCGGATCAGGAGCCAATCACGGCCCACCACCAGTCGCGCCAACGCGTCCGCCGCGCCCCTAGGCGTGTCGGTATAAAGGGCGCCGAGTTCGGTCGCGAGGGCGCACGCGTCGTCTTCGCCCAACGGGTCGGATCGACGGAATCCAAGGAAGCGAGAGCCAACGCCAAACAGCGCGAGGCGATACCGAGCTTCAAGATGCTGGGCCAAAACGTAATTCTGCATCGGATTGAGATCAGAAGCGAAGTAGCCGTTGGGAAACGCAGCTATGGTGGCCGCAGCGTGCTCAACCGGGACAAACTGAAAGAGAACCTTCGCTTCTCGGTCAATTTCAAGAGCGGCATCGGGGTCTCGGTTGATCGTGACGAGGTCGGCCCCGTCACCTTCCCAGTCGAGCAGCCCGCAGACCTGAGCCAACTGCACGCTTCGTGCATGCTCGACGAGATTGGCTAGGCGTATCGGGAACTCCGCGGTCGTACTTAGATAGCCTCGGTGTTCGCCGTTCTCGAACACTTCAGCGCTTAGTCCCGAAAGGTCGTGACCCGCGACGCTGTCAAGATCATGCGCTTCGACGCAATGCCCTGACGTGTACCCGGCTTGGCCGAGATCATCGAGAGACGCCAGGACGCGAACCCGAGGGTTCTCGCCCTGCAGGCGGGCGTGCTGGGCGAGCAGGTCAGCCAAAGTCGCAAGGCCATGAGCCGTCACCCCGTCACACAGGAGTGGAGTGAAGGTGCGAGGCCGAACCTCCTCGAACGAGACGAGTTTGATGGATTGCCTCCTGCGAAACCATCCAAGCATGGCGCAATCACGACAGCGCGCTGGAGGTTGTCAACAACAGCGGACGAAATGCGCCATGACCTGACGTTGGAGCCCCTCCAGGAACGCGACGTTCAGGCCGCCGTCGTCGTACGCCGCTTTCGACCCCTTTGCCGATATTCTTACGTTGCTAGAGGCGCTCTTAAATGAGGGGCTGCGGGTCGCAGCCGGCCAGACCGACTGTTCATTAGTTACGACCCAGCCCACCGATAATGCGCCTTTCGACCTCTCGACTGACGCGAAGTTCATCGTCGGTGAAATTCTGGAGGAAATGGCGCCGTCGGGACCAGACGAGCTCGATCGGATAGCAAGGGAATGCGATAACGGGGCCAACACCTTCGATGGCGGTGCGGCGCTGGCCATGAAGTCGCAACCGAGCTGCGTCGACGCGCGACGGCGATGAGAAACGCGGGTTTTTGACCTGTCGCTCCTGTGAGCCCAGCCGAGAACGGCAACTTCCAGCGTCGGCGCCGATTTCGTCTCGCGATCCGTTGCGGCCCTGGCCCGCGACCCGCCAAAACTGTGGAAAACGTCACTGCGAAAACCGGTCGGAAACCATCCTGCGCGAAAACGCCGCAATTGGATTGAGCCGAGAGGTTTGGTCATGGATTTCCAGGAACAAGCACACCAACACACCCAAATCCGCGAAGCGCTCGCCGCGGCGATCAACGAGCGCCATCCGATCAATCTCGACGCCCTCCGCTCGGATAGACTCTGCCCCACAGGATGCTGGTTGCACGGCGAGGGCGCCAGGCGTTGGGCCGGCCATCACGCCTTCCTGGGCTTGCTCGAGACCCATCGCGCATTCCACCAGCAAGCCGCATCAATCGCCGACCTGATCAATCGAGCGAAGTGGTCCGAGGCCCAGAAGGCGCTACGCACGGGATCACCGTTCGCTCTGTCGCTCGCCGACCTGAATGCGGCTCTGCGTCGGATGCGAGCGACGGCCACCACCCTCGCCGCCTAAGCAGGCTAGGCGCGCAGCGTCAACGCCGCTTCCGCCCAGCTCAAATAGGGTGGGAAAAGGAAGCGGCCAGCGCGCGCGCCGTCCCGCAGGCGGATTTCCAGAACCACCGGCTCGCCGGCATCGGCCAATTGATGAGCAAGGTCACGCGCGGCCTGCTCGGCGCGGGCGCCGGTGGAGAATTCCTGGGGGCTGTTGCTGAAGTCGCCGCGAACGATCCAGCTCCCATCGGAAGGTTCGACAAAGATAAAGCAAGGCATGGTCACGAACTAAGGATTGACTAGCGGCGATAGCGGTCGGCCCTCCGCTGGCCGACCGCCCGCCCCAACTCAAGCGAACGCGTCTCGATCCAGGCGGCGCAGCGCGGAAAGGACCTCGCTGAGCGCCACCGGCGCGGGCGTTCCCAAGAGCCATCTCTGACTGGGCCGATGTTCCACCGCGCTCGCGTCGGAGGCCCACGCCGCCAAAATCTCGCGCTTTTCGGTGGAGTCGAGCTCCTGATCCTTGACGACTTCCAACGGATGGAGAAAGCCGACCGCAGGCCGCAATCGCCAGGACCGCGGCCGCTCAGCCCATTGTGCATCCGTGTGCATGGCGCGCTCCCTAGGCGGCTTTGCGGACCTTGGCCGGCTTCAGATCCAGCGCTGGCTGGACCCCGCCCACCCCAATGGGAATTTGCCGCGGCTTCAAGGCTTCCGGCACCTCCCGGGCGAGGTCGACCGACAGGACGCCATGGGCATGGCTGGCGTCCTTCACTACCACGTAGTCGGCGAGTTCGAACCGACGCTCGAACGCGCGCTGGGCGAGGCCCTGATGCAGGAACGTCCGTGCGCCCTGCCCTTCGCTGGTCGTCTTTCTGCCCTTGATCACCAAAAGGTTGGGCTCTGCGACGATTTCCATATCCGACGGCGCAAAGCCTGCTACCGCCAGCGAGATGCGGTAGCTGTCCTCGCCGGTCTTCTCGATATCGTAAGGCGGATAGCTGGCGCCAGCCTCGGTGCGCAGCGCGGTCTCGACCAGATCGACCATGCGATCGACACCGATCATCGAGCTATAAAGCGGGGTGAAATCAAACGCGTTGCTCATTTCCATCTCCTCGCAAGCAAGTTGGACATGAGGGACGCTGAGCCGAGAGCTGCGCGCCCCAGGGCCAGGCCCTGTCGGCGCCCGGCAAGCACGGGATGAATTAGGACACAGCAAACAGCCGTCAAGAGGTCTCTATTCGAAACATTGCGCGGTTGGATGCCTGCCGGGCCTATGGTCGGCTACCCAGCGGTGCGGGCGTCCGACTGCCGGGAACAGGCCTCGGAGGCGCGGGACCTCGCCAAGGCTGCGCCTGACGCGAAAATTCGTGACGTTATCCTCGCAGGGCCGAAACCTGGGAAGACCTTGCTGAAGAGTGTGAGCGCCAAGTGCTCGAGCAGGAGACCAGCCCGCCAACGTAGCGCAGCGCCGGTAGAGCCCCTCTCGTAAGGTCCCGCTGCTGGATCTCGCAGGTCGACCGAGGGGCGCGAAGCTTGGTCGGGAACTAGACAGATCCACCCGCGTCCGCCGCGACACCAGCAGTTACAGGCCATGCTTGTTATCGAGATCTATCGTGAACGGTTCGGTTGGTGCGTCCAACCGCGAGGCGGGTTTCCGATCGCGAGGCGGGTTTCCGATCGCGAGGCTGTCCTCGCTTGAGCAGGCGCGCTGTCGGGCGCAATGGGCGGCCGCACGAGCTGCGTCGCAGAACCAACGCCGGAAATTCGAGTGTTTGCCGCCGCGCCGAGCCGCCGAGAGCCGTTAGCGCCGACCGAGTTGAGCGCCACCGTCCCCAGCCGGACAGCGCCACTTGCGGACATTAGGTCTGCTCCAGGATCCGGACACTCAGGTGCGGATCGCATGAGGTATGGGATTTCAGGGCGCAACCGATGGCGCGAGGAGGCTGCCTCTCGCGCGGCAGTTCAGGCGCTAATGCCGCCATCAACAAGAATGCCCGAACCCGTAACGTAGGCGGCGCCAGGCCCGGCGAGGAAGGCGATCGCTTCGGCAACTTCCCTCGCCTGACCGTAGCGGGCGATCGACAGGCTTGGCAGGATGGATGGCGCCAGGGCTCCATCGGCAGGATTCATGTCGGTGTCGATCGGACCGGGGCGGACCAGATTGACGGTGATCTCCCGCGGTCCCAGTTCACGCGCAAGACCACGCGTGAAGCTTTCCAACGCGGATTTGGTAGCGGCATAGACGGCTATGCCGGCGAACGGAACAGACAGGCCCGCATTGCTGCCGATACTGATGACGCGGCCCCCGTTCGGAATGTACTCCAGCGCGGCCTGGGTAATTAGGAAGACGCCCCGCACATTGACGTTCAATTGCAGATCGATCTGCTCAAGCGGCTGCTCGGAAAATTCACCCGCGAAGAGGACGCCAGCGTTATTGACCAGGATATCGAGGCCACCGAGGTCGGCGACGGTCTGCTTCACCACCGCCTTGGCGGCGTCGCTGCTCGCGGCGTCGGCCTGGATGGCGACAGCCTTGCGACCCAAGGCGTGAAGTTCAGCGACGAGAGCCTCGGCCTTTTCCGCGGACTTCTCATAGGTGATGGCGACGTCCGCGCCATGTTCGGCCAGCTTCAGCGCTATGGCCGCGCCTATGCCTCGGGCCGCACCGGTAACAAGCGCGCGTTTGCCCGCGAGACGAAGAGAGGCGACGTTCATGTTTGTATTCCTGTGCAAAATTGTTTCTGCGGTGCTCAGGACAGAGCGGGCTACCGGCCGCTGATGTGGAGACGCGCTCCTCGACAGCAACGAGGACTTGAGCGAGGCCTCAAACAGCTTGATCGGGTTACGGCCGGTCGCTCTTCCCAAGGACTGCAGGGGCGCTGGACAGCCATCCGGCAATCAGAAGACAGGTAGCGATCGCAAGGGCCGCGACGCTGTAGGCATGCGCGAAGGATCCACCGTCGGTGGCCGATCCAAGCACCGAGAAGAACAAGCCGCCGATCAACGCGGCTGCCAGCGCCGCGCTGATCTGGAACGTCGAATTGACCAGGCCGGCCGCCAGCCCCGCCTGCCTCTTATCGATCCCACGAACAACGGTCTGGACGAGATTTGGCAGCGCGATCCCCTGCCCCACGCCGATGAAGAACAACGCGACAAACAGAAAGCGGGGAGCGTCGACCGAAATGAGAACCGCCGTGGCAGCCAGCCCCCCAGCTTGCACGCCCATTCCGGCGGCCGCGGCATATCGCCCGAATACCTTCAGCGCCCGCCCGCTGACAAAGGGGCCCAGAAAGAAGCCCGCTGCGGCCGGCAGGATCGCCAGCCCGGCGGCGAAAGGCGTCCGCCCCAGCCCCCCTTGTTGGTAGATCGAAAAGATCAGCCAGAATGCCGCGACGACGTAGAAGAACAGGGCGGCAAGCAGCCCTCGCATGAGGCCGGGAGCCCGAAGCAGGCTTGGCGTCAGGATCGGGTCGCCGCCGGCGATCTCCAGCTTTCGCTCAAATCGCCAAAACGCCAGCAACAGCGGGACGGCGGCGGCCAGCATGACGAAGGCCCACCAGGGCCACCCTTGCTCACGCCCTTCGATCAGCGGCGCGATGAGCGCGAAAAGGCCAAGCGCGAGCAGCACGGCGCCGCCGACGTCCAGCTTGCTGGGGCGATCCGATCGCGTCTCCTTCACCAGGAACAGCGCCGCCGGCGCGGCGATCGCGATCACGGGCAGGTTGACGAGGAATATGCTTCGCCAACCGAGCCCGAAGATATCGAGCGCGATCAGGGCCCCGCCGAGAAACAACCCCGCCATCGACGCCAGTCCAAAGGTCATCGCGTACAGGCTCAGGGCCTTCGGTTTTTCGTCTTCCGGAAAGATCGCATTGATCGAGGCCAGGGCCTGGGGCGCCATGATCGCGGCCGACACGCCCTGCAGGATCCGACCTACAATTAGGGCCGGGGCGGCCGAGGCCCATCCGCACAATGCCGATGAGGCAGCAAAGCCCGCCATGCCGATCAGGAAGATGTTCCGGCGCCCGTAAAGATCGCCCAGCCGCCCGCCGGTGACCAGCATCACTGCATAGGCGGTCGCGTAGCCCGAGATGACCAGCTGCATCACGGCCGTGGAAGCATGGAGGTCCGCGCGGATCGAAGGCAACGCCACATTGACGATGAAAAAATCCAGCGGAGGCAGAAACGCCCCGGCCAAGAGGACGATCAGGGCAGTCCATCTGCGGGGATCCCGAGTGACGTCATTGCTCAGGGCGCGCTTCAAGAGCGTCTCCTTTCGACTTTATCGGCTTATGGGATGGGTCGCGACGGGAGCAGACCTCGGACGAGGTCACGAAGTCGACGGCAGCCGGGCGGCAGCGGGCGCAGGTCCAGATTAGCCGCGGCGCGGAGGCGGCGGAGCGGGTATGCCGTCCGCCTCAAGCATCCGGGAAGTCGGTACTGATCGTCAGGTTCTCCCAAGCCCCGATCTCGGACTCGACCGCCGCGAGTTTGGCGCGAGCCCGACGCAGCGCGTCGGATCCGAGCAGCAGATGCAGCGGCGGATCGGGCGCGTCGACGATGCGCAGCAGCGCCTGAGCCGCGCGATCTGGATCGCCGAGCTGCTGGCCCGCCATCGACGAGAAGGCTGCGGTGGCCTTGCCGGCCGTGGCCTCATAGCCCTCGGCCCGCGTCTCGCTCAGCCTGATCGAGTGGGCCGACAGGAAATCCGTCCGGAATGCGCCCGGCGCGACAGCGGTCAGCTTGATCCCGAGCGGCGCAACCTCTTGGCTCAGCGACACCGTCAGGCCCTCGAGGGCGAACTTGGCCGCCGCGTAAAGCGCCGACGCCGCCCCCGGCGCGCGGCCGGCGATCGAGGTGATGTTGAGGATGCGCGCCTCTTCTTGCATGCGCAGCCTGGGCAGGGCCGCGCGGATCACCTTGAACGGGCCGAAGACGTCGGTGGCGAACAGGCGCTCAACTTCGGCGTCCGTAGCGTCTTCCAGCGCGCCCAGCAGGCCGTAGCCGGCGTTGTTGACCACGACGTCCAGTCGCCCGTCGGCAAGGTGGAAGGCATCATCCACCGCGCGCTCGATCGCCGCGCCGTCCGTGACGTCTAGCGTCAGGACGTGCAGCGTCCCCGGCCCCGTGTCGATCGGCGGCGCTCCCGATCGGGTCGTGCCGATCACAGTGTCGCCCCGCGCCAGCGCCGCCTTGGCGAGCGCGAGACCCAGCCCGCGCGAAATCCCCGTGATGAACCAACGCTTCGTCATCGCATGCTCCTTGTCCGGCGCGTCTTGTGCGCCCTGGCAAGGCCCTTCAAAATATCCTCAATTCTGATCGAGTTTGTAAGACTGACTAAAGAATGACCCAGGCGACAGCTGACGCGATGTTGACGGGCGGCGACTTCGCCCACCTTCGAGCCTTCGTGGCGGTGGCCCAGGCCTTGAGCTTCACACGCGCGGCGGAAGCGCTGGGCGTCACGCCGTCGGCCCTCAGCCAGATCGTGCGCGTCTTCGAAGACCGGATCGGCGTCCGCCTGCTAAACCGCACCACGCGCAGCGTTTCCCTGACCGAGGCCGGCGAGACCCTGCTTCGCCGCGTCGCGCCGGCCGTGGCCGAGCTCAGCCAAGCGATCGGGCAGGCCCGTCTTTATCAAGAGCGCCCGTCAGGGACCGTTCGGGTCCACGTGTTCCGCTCGGCCGCCGATCTCTACGTCCAGCCGATCCTGCCCACGTTCCACCGGGCCTATCCGGAGGTCGTCTTGGACATAACGGTCGATGACGAGGTGGTCGACACGGTGGCGTCTGGTTTCGACGTCGCCATCCGCATCGGCGAGGTGATCGAGCGCGATATGATCGCTGTGCCTCTGGAGCCGCCGGTGCGCCAAGTACCCGTTGCCGCTCCCAGCTATGTCGCCGAGCGCGGCTTGCCGGCCCATCCTCGCGACCTGCTGGCCCACAGCTGTATTCGCTGGCGCTGGCCGGGCCGCGCCCAGCCCTATCGCTGGGAGTTCTTCGAGGATGGCTCCTGGTTCGAGGTCGAGGTCGACGGGCCGCTAGTCGTCAACAGTAAGGACATTGCCTTGCAGGCCGCCATCGACGGTGTCGGCATCGCCTTCTCCGTCGAGCGAACCGCCCGTCAGGCCATCACCGACGGCCTGCTCGTCCCGATGCTGGAGGCTTGGTGTGAGCCCTTCCCGGGCCACCATCTGTGCTTTCCCCAGCAACGACAGATGAACCCGGCCTTGCGCGCCTTCATCGACACGGTACGCGAAGGCGCTTCGTCTACCGGCTGAGCTAATCCGCTGGTGGCGGGGCAGCGCCATGACCGGACCTTGGCGCGCCTTCAGAAACTGGACATTGTCCGCCAGCGCTAACGGGGACGTCCGACCCAGGCTCCTTTGTTGTTGGTCGATCGTCCGGACACCACCCGTGCCGCTCAGAAAAGGGCCGGCACGCTCGCCTTGAATCCGTTGGCGGCTTCAGCAGCGCGGGCGAGAAGAACCGGGTTCGAAACGCCCTGACCATCGAAGCGAGGCGTATAGGGCGCCTCAAGTCTCGCGACTTCCTCGTCAGTCAGGTTGATCGAGAGTGCGGCGACAGCATCGTCAATATGTTTCGGCTTCAGGGCGCCCACGAGCGGTGCGCCGACGACGGGGTTGCGATGCAGCCACGCTAAAGCGATCTCGGCTTGAGACACGGCGCGCTCCCTAGCGACGGTCGCGACAGCCTCGATGATTTTTTGATCGCTCTGCGCCGTCGCCGGGTTCTGCGCGGCACCCGAAGGTTCAGCTTTCGTGCGAGCCGTGGTCTGGCCCCATGGCCGCGCCAGACGACCGCGAGCGAGTGGGCTGTAGATCAGCGTCTGCACGCCCTGGTCAGCGCAAAGGGGCAGCATTTCGCGCTCCTCCTCGCGGGCCAGCAGGTTGTAGTTGTCCTGCATCGACACAAATCGGGTCCAGCCGTTCTCCTTCTGGATATGAAGGGCCTTGCTGAACTCCCAAGCCATCATCGACGACGCGCCGATGTAACGGACCTTGCCCATCTTCACGACATCATGCAGCGCTTCGAGCGTTTCCTCCCAGGGTGTCCGCTGGTCGCGACGGTGAATCTGGTAGAGGTCAATGTAGTCCGTGCCTAGCCGACGCAGGGAGTGATCGACTTCGGTCATAATGGCTTTGCGCGACAGGCCGCTGGCGTTGGGGCCATTGCGCATCGGCGCGGAGATCTTGGTTGCGATAACCACGCTGTCTCGATTGATGAAATCATTGAGCGCCCGCCCGACGATTTCTTCGCTGGAGCCGTTCGAATAGAGGTTCGCCGTATCGAAGAAGTTGATCCCTGCCTCAAGAGCATGGCGGATCACGGCTCGGCTGGCATCTTCATCCAATGACCAATGGGGATGGCCTTGAGCGGGATCGCCAAAGCCCATGCAGCCGATGGCAATAGGGGAAACGTCCAGACCAGACCGGCCTAGCTTTTTATATTGCATGAGAAGTCTCCAGGTGGAACCATAAGCGGACAGCTCTCCACTTTTATAACCGGAGAACTCTCCGTTTCGTCAATAGATTTCATGCCCGATCTGAATTCTTCCCTGCGCGCCGATGCTCAGGCCAACCGAGACCGTATTTTGGAAGTAGCGCGCGCGGCGTTCGCCGCCGACCCGAACGTGTCTCTGAACGCGATCGCCAAGAGCGCGGGAGTGGGCGCCGGCACGCTCTACCGGCACTATCCTACTCGCGAGGCTCTGGTTCAGGCCGTTTACAGCCGGCAGATAGAAACGCTCGTCGAATTGGCCCCGAGCCTTCTTGGGAGACATCGACCGCTGGCTGCCTTCCGGATTTGGTGCGAGCAACTTGCCGAATTTGGCAGGGAGAAGCATGGCGTCTCGGCGCTGCTCAAATCGCCGCCCTCCGATCGCGAGCTTCAGGATTTCTACGGACCGCTTCTGGCTGCTGTTACCGAGCTGCTTCGGGCTTGCGAAAACTCCGGCGACATTCATCCTGGCGTTACGGCGATGGATTTTCTGATGCTCGTGAGCTTCCTCTGGCAGATCCCGCCAGACACGGCAGGAAAAGTGCGAACGGCGCGGCTTCTTGAATTAGTCTTCAGAGGCATGAAGACGAATCCTTAAAGGGCACGGACTCCAGCCTCAGAGCTTGCCCAACTCATTCGTCGCGGGTCATCGCGAAAGGGCCAGCGCAGCAGATCGATCTGCTGCGGGCGACAAGCGGGATCAAAGCAGCGCCGCGAGATCGCGCGATGAGGGCGGCCGCACGCGCGAGATCGGCGGACTTCGAGAGTATCAGCTTCCCGCCAACTGGGATGTTTGGACAAGATTGCTCTTATCAAATGCCTCCCTCGCCGTTCGGAAGCTGTCTGCGTTCTCAACGATCCAGGTCCATAGCGGCACCATCCGCACCAACAGCTCCATGCCCGTATCGGACAGCTGATACTCGACGTGAGGCGGCACTTCGTCGAAGTCGTGTCGGATCACCAATCCGTCGCGCTCCAATTGGCGAAGCGTGCGCGTCAACATCCGCTGGGTGACGCCATGCATGCGTCGGCCAATGTCCGCATGGCGCAGCTGACCATACACCCCGAGCGTATGAATGACGCCGAGCGACCAGCGACTGCCAGCATGCGCCAGCACCTCCCGCCGTACCCCGTCATCGTCGTCCCTGAGGCCGTCGCAGATGGTCTGGGAGTACTTGAGAACCTCGTCGCGGTTCAACGATCTGACCCCGGTATCACGCGTGTACCTTCTTTCGATCTTGCCAATGGATTGCCAGATCAGGGCGGCAACCACTCCTGGAAGGTACCAACGATGAATGACGCCGTCTCCGCCGTGAAGTCTCGAAACATCCTTGTGCTCGGCGCGGGAGAATTGGGGATGCCGGTCCTGCGCAATCTGGCGCGCCGCGCCAAGTCTATCGACGGCGCCAAGATCAGCGTGCTCCTGCGCGCCAGCGCCGTCGCGTCCGAAGAGCCGAGCAAGAAGCGCGATATCGACGAGATCCGCGATCTGGGAATCGAAATCGTCGTGGGCGACCTGGTGAAGAGCTCTATCGACGAACTCGCGTCGGTCTTCGCGCGGTATGACACCGTCATCGGCTGCGCGGGTTACGCCGCCGGGATCGACACGCCCATGAAGCTGGCAAAGGCCGCGTTGCAGTCGGGGATTCCCCGCTATTTCCCCTGGCAGTTCGGCGTCGATTTCGAAGCGATCGGTCGCGGCGGCCCGCAGGACATCTTCGACGCGCAGCTCGACGTTCGTGAACTGCTCCGTTCGCAAGACAAGACCGAGTGGGTCATCATCTCAACCGGGATGTTCATGAGCTATTTGTTCGAACCGGACTTCGGCGTCGTCGATCTGGAAAACAGCGCGGTTCGCGCCCTGGGCAGCTTCGACACCGCCGTCACCCTGACGACGCCCGATGATATCGGGAAGCTGACCGCCGAGATCGTATTCTTCGAGCCGACCATTCGAAACGAGATCGTGTTCCTGGCCGGCGACACCGTCACCTACGGAGAGGTGGCGGATAAGCTGGAAGCCTTGCTCGATCGTCCCTTCGGTCGCTCGGAATGGACCGTCCCCTTCCTGATGGAGGAACTGGCGCGCGATCCGGGGAACATGATGCGCAAGTATCGCGCGGCCTTCGCGATCGGGCGCGGGGTTGCCTGGGACAAGGCTGGAACCTTCAACGCGCGGCAGGCGATCCCGGTGACCGATGTGACGACGTGGATCGGCGCAAACCTAATAACGCCTCCAGACGCATAGCCAAGCTTGGCGGCGGTGGAGCTGGATTGCGCCATGAGCTGCCGTTGGCGCATCTCCAGGAACACGACATTCAGGCCTTGGTCGGCGACGCGAGCCGGCAACCTTACCTCATAGGTGCCGTGTCCAATGTTCCTCAGAAACGATCGAGATCGGCTTTCCCTCGTCTCGCCATTCACTGGCCTGCAAGATCTTGTTGCCGAAGCTCGAATGCTTCCAGGAATCGGTCGCGTAGGCGCCGATCACGAGCACCTCGGTCTTGCGGCTAAGCCCGCCACTCACACCGCCACGCTCGACGACGGCGCGTTCGCAGGCTTTGCGCTGGCCGTAGATGAAGGTCCCCGTGAAACAATAGGTTCTGCCCGTAAAGGACAGCGTGGGCGGCGGATCACACAGCGGAAGCGTTGATGACTTCAGAACCTCTCCCAGTTCGAAGTCACGATTTGAGAAGCTGCCCAGCGTTTCCAGCAACGACGCCTTTTCCTCATCGTCCAAGACGCCGTCCGCCAGAGCTTCATTGATACGCTCATAAAGCGTCCGGATGAGCGGCTGCTGGCTGATGGCGATGTTGGCCGCGAGCCACTTCTGAAGAAACTCGGCTTCCGCCTGATTGATATCGCCGTCTGCCGCCACGCCACGCGTGAGACCGACCAGCTCGTCGATCTGACGCGAGGCAATCCGATCACCGCCGAAGCGATTGAGAAGTTCGTCGTCCATCGTCATCCCCGATTTCCAATGATTAGTGCGCGAAGTGATCCCGCACGTACGCTGCGACCTGATCCAAGGGGATCTCTGGCGACGACGCGCCGGCGCGTACGACCAACCGCTTGGTCGCTGGGCCATTCCCCTCCGACAACGCGAGGTAGACGGGCGTCCGGGATCGTTTGACATCGACGCGACAAACCAACTTGTCACCCAGCATCGGATAGCTGACGGAAACGCATCCAGCCCTGAAGCTCTCCGAAAAGCGATGCTTTATAAGATCTGTTAGGTACAGCTCGAATTTGTCTCGGACGCCGCCGAAGCAAGCAAGGTCTTGACCGATCCCTCGAATGGTCCCGTCGTCCCGAACCCCGATCAGTAGAACGCCGCCGCTATGATTGCTGAAGGCGGCGATCGCCTTCATGGCGCTGTCTTCCAGCTTCTTGTTCACAAGGCCCTGGCGTAGATCCCAGCGCAGTGTTTCCTTGAACTCCAACCGTTCGCCTTCCCCTTCCGCGATCAGCATTTCCAGCGCGGGCCTTTCAGGCTCCCGCTTCGGCTCGGGCGCATTAGGACCGACCTCGATCAACGTATCCCGTCGCGCGAGAACGCCCTTTTCGAGCGCGCGCTCGACCACGACGCCGAGCACGTCACGCAGCTGGGTGCTGGTCGCCTTGAAGCCGAAGGCTCGCGAGACGGCCTGAATGGCTTGGTCCTCGGTGGCGCCGAAGTTTCTGGACACCACATCGACCAACGCAGCTTCGATCTCGGCGGGCGGCAGCATGTCGGGCCGACGCAGTGTCGGTGAAGCCGCCTCGCCACGGTCGCGCACGAGGATATCGGCGCCTGGCGTCGAGAAGAACTCTCCTTCCGCCACGATCCGGCCCATGCGGGTCGAAGTGTCGACGGCGCGGCGTATCGCATCGCGAATTCGACCGCCTGCCCGGCCGGCGCCCCAGGCGGTGCGCATGCGCACGACGATTTCGTCGAAGTGGATGGGCCCTTCGCCTTGAACCACGGCTTCCGCCAGTTGTGACAGGACCCCCGTCGGCGTCTCATGGATGTCGCCGAAGACATGGGCTGGGCGCGTCACGACCGTCTCGACATAGGGTTGCGAAAGAGCCGCCTCTTCGGCGACGCCTGCCAGCCCCATTTCCGTGACGTCCTCGCGCTCCACGGAAATGATCTCGTAGGGCGCAAGACGCGCCGCGGCCGCGCCATCGCGAACCAACTCGACCTTGGCGGCTTCGATGGCGGCTATGGTTCGCTCGAGCTGCTCCTGCGGACGCTTGAACCAGTCGCCGCTCCAGATGCGGTGAACGATCCAGCCTTGGCTCTCCAGAACGCTGCGGCGCAAGCGATCGCGGTCACGCGCGGAACGCGCGCCCTTGTAGGACGGCCCGTCACACTCGATGGCCAAAAGATATCGGTCCGGATGATCCGGCGAGGCGACGGCGATATCGATGAACAGGCCCGACACGCCCACGTCCTGGTGAACCTGGTAGCCACGGCTGTGCAGGGCTTGAGCCACCTGGGCCTCGAAGACGGGATGCCTATCACGGCCGATCGACTCGGCCAGAGACATCCGCCCAGTGCGAGCGAAGTGCATGAACAGTTTCAGCGCGAACACGCCTTTGCGTGTCGAAGCGAAGTCAGGGTCGATATCCTCGTCGGTCAGGGAGGCGAAAACCTCGCACCGCCGCTTGGCCCGGCTGATCAACACGTTCAGGCGACGCTCGCCGCCGTCTTGTCCGACGGGCCCAAAGCGCATCGGCGGCTTGGCGCCGAGCGCCGTAGGTCCATAGCCGATCGAGATCAGGATGACGTCGCGTTCGTCCCCCTGAACATTCTCCAGGTTCTTGATGAAGAACGGCTCGGTCGGGTGAAGCTGGAAGAAGGCCTCGTCCGCCGGTGTCAGCTGTCGACGCAGGAGCTCCAGCTGCTCCATGACCGCCTTGCGTTGCGCCGCCGAGAAGGCGACCACACCCAGGGATAGTTCCGGCGTGGTGCGGGCGTGATGGACGATGGCCTGGGCGACGGCCTTGGCTTCCACGGGATTGGTGCGAGAGGCGCCGGTCTCGAACACGCCGTCCTTGATATGGTGGAAACGCAGACCCAGTCCAGATTGCGCCGTGAACGGACTGGGAATGATCACCAGCTTGTTCTCATAGAACTGGCGGTTCGAGATCGCGATCAGGGACTCGTGACGGCTGCGGTAGTGCCAGCGCAGCATGCGCATCGGAAGTCCACGCGCCGTGAACAGTCCCAGGATGCTCTCGATATCAGCCACCTTGGCGGCGCCATCGTCGTCGTCTCCGTCGGCCTGCCCCGTCATCTTTGAGAAGAAGGCCGTCGGCGGCAGTTGCTGCGGATCGCCGACCACCACGACTTGCCGGCAGCGCGCGATAGCGCCCAGGGCGTCCACCGGCTGAATCTGGCTGGCCTCGTCCATGACCAGAAGGTCGAACGTCAGCTCACCCGGCGGCAGGAATTGCGCCACGGAAAGCGGGCTCATCATGAAGACGGGCTTCAACGCCTGCACCGCGGGGGCGGCCTTCTGCATCAGCTGGCGGATCGGCATGTGCCCCCGCCTACGCGCCATTTCACCTTTCAGGACGCCCAGCGGGCCGACCGCGCCGCCGACCAAAGGGGGAATCTTTCGATGATGCGCCCGCGCAACCTGCATGGCCGCCAGGCGAATGCGCTGCTGGTCTAGATCGACGAACTCACGAACGCGGCGGCCTTGAATCTCCCCGTCGAACACCGCCAGTTCGGGATCTGCCTCGACCTGCTGCTCCAGCACCGCTTCGAAGAAGGCCTGTTCGAAGTGGTCATGCACGGCGACGGGCGCGAGCCGGCCATCGTGCAGGCGCTCGACAATGTCGCTCAAGCCGTGTGCGGTGGCCTTTTTGGCGCACGCGCGATAGTCCACCCAGGACGTCAGCCGCTCGCCGCCGTCTCGCCAGGCCGCCAGATGGGCGCCCAAGATGGCGACCGGCGTCGTCAACAGATGTTCAGCCACGACGGCCGCCTCGCCGCTGGCCTTGAGATCGTCGAGCAAGGCGCTGACGTCAGCGGCCCAGACGTCCCGTGCCGCCAGGCTCGCTTCCCAGCGGCTCGTCAGTCCAGTCCGGTCGGCGATCCGCGAGGCCAGCGCGCGAATGTCTCCGTTAGCTTTCAGCCACGACGCCGCCTGAAAAAACTCGGTCCAATCCGACGCCTCGGCGCGCCATCGAGACCCGAACGCCGCCCGCCCTTGCGCGTCGGCAGAGACCAGAGCTGCGCGGCGGCCCTGGCCCTTCGAAAGGTCATCCAGATCACGCAGGCGGACGGCCAGCGAGGGTTCATCCTGAAGGCGCAGCGCCAACAAAGCCCGGTGCGCGCCAACGACGACATCGCAAGCCTGCGCCAAGGCGGCGAGGTCGGTCAAAGCTGG
Organism: Caulobacter segnis; assembly: GCF_031454995.1. Classification (GTDB taxonomy): domain Bacteria; phylum Pseudomonadota; class Alphaproteobacteria; order Caulobacterales; family Caulobacteraceae; genus Caulobacter; species Caulobacter segnis_E. Next base: position 859,357 of record NZ_JAVDRV010000001.1, read on the forward strand.
CTCTTCCGCTGAGCCGAACAGCTCCCGTCGACCGCTTCCCACCTCGTCCCAGAGCCGATTGACCTCTGTCCGGAGCGTATCCAAGTCACGCGCCAGCGCCACCGTAAGATCGGCGATGCGCCGGCGATCCGGGCTGGCGCTGACGATGAGGCGCGGCTCCGCGCCCAGACCACGCAGGCTGCGCATCCACTCAACCAGCGCCGTAAGCGGCGCGGCCGCCGACCGCTCTCCTCGCCAGTCACCAGCGAAGGCGCTACGGCCAAACTCGGCATCGTCCCGGATGAGCTTCAGGGCCGCCTGTCCGCGCGCTAGAGTGTCCAGAAGCGCCAACTGGCGCGCCAGCGGCGTTTTTGGGTCGGTCAGGAACGACCGGACCAGCCGGTCTGCCGCCCGCCACTCACCGCTGAACAGCCTGAAGAACGACGACCCATGGGCCGCGAGCACGCCGCGCGCCGCTGCCAGATCGGCCGACCAGCCAGCATCGCTCAGGGCCGCACCGATCTCGCGACGCGCTTCTTCCAAGGCTTGAACCGCGCTTGCGAGGTCTGCCGCTCGCTCGACTCCGCTGTTCCAGAGGTCCTGGGCGAAAGCGGCCGGATCCGCATCCGGCGCCGCTCCCACCCGCTCGCCGATCTGGGCCAGATCCGCCAATCCCTTGACGTCTGTCGGTCGCGCCTGACGTCCTAGCGCCTCGGCAAGCCGGCGTCCCTGCTCGAGCAGGGCCGGGACACGGCTGACGATCACGTCGGCCCGATCGAAAGCCTCGTTCGACATGGCCGGGTCGAGCGGTGCAAGCACTGTCCGCAGCGGCTCCAGATCGACCGACCAGGCCTCGCTCGAAAAGATCGGAGCCAGCTGAGTTGTCAGCGCCGTATGCTCGACGCCGTTAGCGAGCAGATCGCGCACCACGCTCGGCGTGTCCCAGATCTCGGACGCCAAGGCCTCGGCGTCGAGCGACGGCGCTTTGGCGAGACGGCGCGCCAAGACCGCCAGGGGTTCAAGTCCGGTCAACGTCTCCGGCTCGCCCGCCTCAAGCAGGCTCGCGATGGCGACATTCTCTTCGCGTATAGCGACCAGGCGCAGGTACAGCGCCCCCAGCTGCTCTTCCAGCCGGGCAATGTCCGTCGGCATCGCCCTGTCCAGTTCGACGCCACGCCACAGATGTTCGCCCGGCGCGCCAATGTCGAGAACGCGTTCGGCCAATTCCCCCAGCAGTCGTGAACGCTCCTCGAACGCCGCCTTGGTCCAGGCTTCCACGCCGTCGAGACGCAGATAGCCCGGCTTGACCCCCGCCTGTCGCAGACGAACGAGATGGCCGATCACCTCGTAAGGCGTCAGTTGCGACGCGCCCAGCGGCCTATGCAGCCGCTCCGCGTGCGTGTTCAGTTGATCCCGAGCGTCCGTCAGGCGCGCGTTCAGTGCATCCAGATTTTCGGCCTTCGGCGCGCCCAGTTCCCAGGTCCGACGAAGTTCTTCGAGGACGGCGCGCTTGTTGGCCTTGTTGCTGTGCAGTTCGAGGCAGGCATCGCCGACGCCCGCGGAGTCCAAGCGGCGCTTGACCACCTCCAGCGCGGCCATCTTTTCCGCGACGAACAGGACCGTCTTACCATCGGCGATCGCTGAAGCGATGACATTGGCGATGGTCTGGGACTTGCCGGTGCCCGGCGGCCCCTGGATCACTAGGTCGCGACCGCGACGCACTTCTTCCACCGCCAAAGTCTGAGAACTGTCGCTGTCGACGATATGGATCATCTCCGACGGCGAGATATGAGCGTCGATCGGCTCGTCTTCGGACAAGAGGGCTTCACCTTCGGGGAAGCCATCAGACACCAGAGGGCGGATCAGCGCGTGATCGGCCAGCTTCGCGCCCGCCGGCCAGGTAGCCGGGTCTAGGTCGCGGTACATTAGGAACTTGGCGAAAGAGAAGAAGCCGAGGACGATATCGTCCGAGTCGACGGACCACCCTTCCTTCGAGGAGATGGCGTCGGCGACCGCCGCGGCGTAGACGGACGGGTCGAAGTCGTCGCTCGCCTCGAACGTCGGCAACTTCAGGCCGTGGACACGCTCCAGATAGGCTTCCAGAGACAGGTTCGCGGCGAAGTCCTCCAGCCGTGCTCGCAGCTTGAATTTCTCGGCTGCATTGCCGCGCTCCAGCTCGACCGGAACCAGAATGAGCGGCGCATACCGGACGGCGGTCGCGTTGTTCGGATCAATCCACTTCAGAGTTCCTAGCGCCAGGAAGAGGATGTTGACGCCCTGCTCCTCTTCCAAGGTTCTGGCGTCGTAATAGAGGTCCAGGAGCTTCTTTTGCAGGCCTGCGGGAGTCAGCCGGGTTTGGAGCCGGGTGTCCGCATGACGGTTGGCGACGCCGCGTGCATCGACCCCGTCGTCCTCGGGCTGTGCCAACTCCGCGAGCTCAATTTCATCATCGTCCTGCTCGGTCGTCGCGCCTTTGCCGGCCAGGAAGGTGAAGGCCTTTCCATCCTTGACCAGCAGTCGGAAGACCTCGGCCGTGCGCTCGTCGATCACCTCGAGCGTCTTGGCGCTCTTTGCCGAACGCGGAATGTTCAGAAGTCGGTTGCGGGCTGAGAGATCTAGCAGCTCCGTCCTGGCGCGCTCCAGCTTCGCATCCAGCGGAAGATCGCTTTCGAACACCGATTGGCGCTCGCCCGCAGCAGTTGCAGCAACATCAGTCATATTCGCCCCCGTTGTGTTTCACTCTACGGGGGCGAGGTGCATCGTCTAGAGGGTTAACCGCAAATTGAGCATAGCCTAGACGGACGGATCGGCCAGGCGGTCGTCGATCGAGGTGTCGAGGGGCGGCGCCATTTCAGCCTCGGCGCCGGCAATAGCCGCGGCGAGGTTCGCCTCGAAAGCTTTCGGAAACGGCGGCGCGCCCCAGGCCCTCGGCGGGAACGGCGTATGGATCAGCCAGTATTCGAGATCATCATAGATTGTCTTGAGCGTACGTTCGGCGCGGCGAAACTGCGCGGCGAAGTCGGGCTCCAGTCGTTTGTCCTGCCCCATCAGCGCCGGGACGACCTTGGGACCCCAGAGGTTCGTCTCGGGATCGAACATCGTCACGCCGAAGATCGTGTGAGCGGCGAGATTGCGATTGGACGAGACCTCTTCGAGACGCTTGAGCAGCTTCGTGAGTTTGACGAGGTCATCTTGGGTCAGGCCCACAACTTGCGCCACGATCTTGACCATGCCGCGCTGGGCCGCGTCGGACTTGTGACTGAAGAAGATCGCACTGGCTAACGGGTCTTCTAGGCCCGTCAGGTGACAGAAGATCCGCAGCAGCTGGTGAACGGTATGGTTCCAGGCCAGCGTCACCTCGCCGACTAAGGCGGCATGCTCACGCCATTCTGTTTCGCCGATCGCGGGCATGTCGCGGCTAGCCTCTGTTGCTGGTTCTAATCACCGAGTTCAATCTCGCCAAAGCGGACGAGGGGCGCGGCGTTGGCGAGTTCCACTCTGTCGACGGTGACTTGGTCTGGCTCGTCCAGCGGACCATCGAGCGTGACGACAAGATCATCGATGATCGTGATGCTGGCGTTGAGATTTTCGCGCCCCATGGTGACGTATTCACGATCGACGTTGTCGAAGTGCTGAAGCGAGAACGTCGCACTAACCGTCAGCTCGGCCCAGATGGGCAGGGTGAAGATCGTCTTGGATTCCTCGACGCCCACGACAGTCAGGTCGAATTCCTCACCGTCGGCCACGCCGGTGATGCCCCAGTCGTCGATCGTGATCCCGGTCAGCTCCTCCTCGAAATAGAACCGCGAGGTCGCCTCGATCTCAAGCTCGAGGTTCTCCAGTAGCCCCTCGGTCAAGAGGTCGAATTCCGCCCTCAGGTCCGGCGCGTGACCGCCGATCATGGCTTCCACCAGCGTCGTCAGCAGACGCACGGCGGTCTCGCGCTGTTCTTGGGACTGGAGTTCGGCCAACGCCTTCTTGAGATCGACGACATCAAGATGTTTGGAGATTTCGCCGAAGGCCTTCCAGCCGCCGTCACCCGAGATGACCATGACTGGACCGTTTGCCTTGGCCCAGCCTTCGAGCGCCGACAAGGCGATCGCGTCGGGAAACTCGTCCTTCTTTCGCGGCTCGAACGGCGGCACAACATCGAAATACCGGCGCGTTACCTCGGCGATGTCGGCCAAGCTGTCGGGTAATGGCGTGGCGCCGGTTACGGCGATCAGCGTGTCGATGGCCGCCTGCGCCGAGGTTTCAGGCGTCACGAGACTGGCTTGGAGCGCTTCGATCGTGGCGATCGGCGCAAGTCGCTTTCCACGAGCCTCCTCCAGCGCCGCCATGACCGTCACGTGGCTTTCTTGGGCTTGCTCGAGCGCGCGACGATGGAGCTCACGCCGGACGACGTCGCTCAGGAGAAATGGCACAGACGCGGTCTTGAATTGCCCAAGCTCGGCCAGCAGTCCTCGGTTCAGATCGTGGATGCGTTTGTAGAGAATATTGCTGTCGATTGAGAATGCGGCGTAGGCCATGGCGGGATCCTGGGAGGGGGCGACCCTGGGCGATGAATATCAGATAGGTAACTTAGTCTACGATCGCGCGGAGTCGCTCGTCCGCAAGCCGTCTCGGCGACCTACCAGGGCGCTAATCTCAATCCGCAGTCAGCTTCTTTCACGCGAGCTTGGCAAGGGGATTGAGATTGGGTTCGGCGACCTTGAAGAGTATGTTTTCGTTGCGGTAATCGAAGGGCGTGGCTGCGCCGTGGACGGTCAGCGTGCTGTGGGTGAAGTTCCAGGCTTTTCCCGGTAGGCGCGACTGCTAAGCTCGGCGGATGAGCGAACAGACACTGCGACTTGGCATGTTCCGCAACATGGGTGAGCCGATCCGGATCACCGAATTCAATTTCGCCGGCGTGAACGCTAAGGCTTGCCGTGGTGGCGAGAGCGCGTCGGTCTGGACCCAGCTGGCGCTCACCTCCGACGAGGCTCTGTTCCATCAGATCGTGCCCAACCTCGCAGCCGCGATCGAGCTCGCGGTGAGCCGGTCCGGCGGGTCGGTGTCGTTGGCCCGCGCCGACACGGTCCTCCTGGTGCTCAGACCCGATGATAGCGGCGAGGTCTGGGCCGACACTGCGGCAGTGACGATGCAGACGGCGCTGAAACGGCCCGGCCCCATCCCAGCGGGCTCGGTTCTGTTCGAGCACGACGTGGCCGACATCACGGGCATGTGGTTTCCTCTCGTCGAGGTCGGGCCCAATGACCGTATCCTTTGTCTCTTCCGAGAAGGCTGGCGCTTTGCCCTCTTCTTCGACGTCGACCGGCATCGGGGCGGCGAGCTATCGATCGAGGCTGCCCAAAAGACGCTGGGATCGCTCTACCGGCGCATGAAGTACGCCGATCTCTATGCCGCGCTCGCTGACCAGCCGACCTTCGAAGGTCTGGTGTCGAAGGGGTGGTTTCCGTTCCTGGAGCTGATGAGCGGCGAGTTCAAGACACTCCTCCTGGCTCAGCAGGCTGGCTGGGACCTGGCCGACACCGAGGCCGCGCTGATCGCGAAGTTCGATGACGCGCGACTTGAACGTCTCTTCGCGCGCTGGATGGAGCGAGCCGTGCTCGAGGCCAAGGCAGCGATCCTCCGGTCGGCGATCGACGCCTTCAAGCGGCAAGATCCGGTTGCCGTGATCAAGATCCTGCTCAGCGAGATCGAAGGCGTGATGGCCGCTGGCTACCATACCGCCAAGGGCGAACGCACCCACAGGATCGAAAAGCTCCTGGCCTTTGTCCTGGAGACCGCCGAACAACACGCGGGCGGCAAAGATACCCTGTTCTTCCCCGTCGAGTTCGGAAGATACTTGAAGGACTACACCTATGTCGGCTTCGCGCCCGGCGACCGTCGCGCGGCCGGCTCTCGGCACGCAGTCGGGCATGGCGCGGTGGAAGCCGAGGATTACACGATGACCCGGGCCTTGCAGGTCATCCTCACCCTCGACCAGATCGCCTTCCACGGCTGAGGCGGCGATGATCCTCTACAAATACATGTCGTTCGAGCTGGCCAAAATCGTCCTAGCGACCAGCACGCTGCAGTTCAGCCGTTGCGATCGCTTCAACGACCCCTTCGACACGCCGCGGTATCCGTCCTATCCGCAGGAGTTCGAGCCTGCGGAAGTGTTGGCCCGGATGACACGGGAGATGGACTGGCGTGGACGAACAGGCCTTCTTTGCCTGACCCGGACGCCCACCAATCCCCTGATGTGGGCACACTACGCCGACAGCCATCGCGGCGTGGCCATTGGCATCGACGCAACGAGCGCCGGACTGACCAATCCGATAAACAACCTGATCCCCGCTCAGTTTGGTTCGGTGGTCTACGCATCCAGGCGTCCTGACTGGCTCTTTTTCTCGGGCCATGAACCGCGTTCGGTCGGCGAAGTCATCGGCTTCGACAACGCCAATTTCGAGCGACTGCAGCGCCTCTTCCTGACCAAGCCCATCCACTGGGCCTACGAGGAGGAAGTTCGGGTCGCCAAATGCCTCCATGGCGTCGCCGACGATGGCGACACCCTAAACCTGGCGGGCGACTGGTCGGTCCAGGGCAAGGGTGCCGAAGCGCGCCATTTGTTACGTTTGCCACCTGGAAGCTTTCGGGAGGTGCATTTCGGGATCCGGACCGACACGCAGGAAAGTGACGACCTCCGCTACGCGGCTTCCAAGGTCCATCCCGACATCAAGTGGCTGGAATGCGCGCTTGTCCTCGACGCGCACACGATCGAGGCGCGCGATCACGTCACGGTTGCCGAGGCCATGGAAATCTAGAGCGGCAGGCCCGGCCTTCGACGACGTGACCGGATCGCACGGTGGCGTTGGGCGATGGCGAGAGGCCTGTCATACTGTCGACGACTCAACTGAAGGTTCCCAAGCGTGGATGACCTCGACTGGGCTTGGCAGGAGATGGCGCTCAAGGTGAGGCTGAGCGAGATCGACGGCGACGCCTTCGAATCCTTCTTCGCGGCCATCGCCAAGGCCGCCTGGGGCGACGACTTTCAGGCCACGATCCCGATGGGGTCGCGCGGCGACCTCAAGTGCGATGGCTATCGTCGGTCCGAGGGCCGGGTATTCCAGCTCTATGGGCCGCGCTACGGTCAGGCCAAGGTGGACGACGCGCTCAAGAAGATCGACGAGGACTTCAGAGGTGCCAAGGCCCATTGGGGCAGCCAGATGCGATCCTGGACCTTCGTGGCGGGCCTTTATGCCTCGCGCACACCATCGGAGATCCTCCTGAGCGTAGCGGACCTCGACACCAAGCTTGGTGTTCCGGCCAAGGTCTGGTCCCGGGATGACATCATCGCCTTGGCCAAGACGCTTTCGTCCGAGGATCGCCGCCGCTTGCTGGGCGCGCCGCCGCAAAGGGCCGACATGGTGCGCCACGTCACCTACGAAAACATTGGTCGAGCGCTGACCTATGTTCGCGGCCACCAAGCGGACTCGGATCTGGCGCCCGTCTCGCTGCCGCCGCCGATCGACGTCAAGGCCCAGTACAACCTGTTGTCCGCGCCGGCCAAAAGGTTCCTGAGCGTTGGCCAAACCGGCGCCGCGCACGTTCAGCGCTACCTTTCCGACCAGGTCGATCCGTCCGAGGCGCAGCGTATGGCGGATGGCTTCTCGACTCGTTATAAGGCCGTCGTCGCCGAGGGCGCGGAACCGGACGCCGCGTTCGGAGCGATGGTCGGCTATGCAGGCGGCGGCTCGACGGACATGGCGCGAGAGGCCGCCGCGCTTGCGGTCGTCGCGCATTTCTTCTCAACCTGTGAAATCTTCGACCGTCCTCCTGCCGACTGGCAGCCCGCCACATGATCCTTCCGACCCGTAACATCGCGCCCGACCGGGCCTTGCTGACCGTCTCTGGCGAGGTGTTCCAACTCCTCGCCCAGCCCGAGACCGTGTCCAGCCTGTGGGATCGGGTCCGCGGCGCCAACGCCAACCGGCCCATCGCCTACAGCTGGTTCTTGCTAGCCGTGGACCTGCTCTTCACCATTGGCCTGGTGAATTTCGACGAGCAGGGCTTGCTCGCGCGCTCGCTCAAGCAGCCGTCATGATTCTTTCGCTCGAAGCCAGCGATCGGAGGTTCAAGGCGCTGTCGTTCCGCGCGGGGCTCAATATCCTGCTAGCCGATCGCGCCGACGACGAGGACGACGCTCCGTCGCTGGTCAAGCAGCGCCGGACGCGAAATGGCGCCGGGAAATCCAGTGTCATCGACCTTGTTCACTTCCTGTTGGCCGGCCGCGCCGAAGGCGCGTTGAAGGCCGACGCCCTCGCCGACTGGGCGTTCAGCGGCGAATTTAGCGGGCCCGTCGGCGTCGGCTTGGGCGTGGATCGTTCGCTGTGCAATCCGAGCGTCGTCCAACGCCGGGTCCGGGGCAAGGCCGGGCAACTCTCGACGAGCGCGCTGGCACAAGAGCTTGGCGAGGACTGGTTCAAGCTTGGGGAAAAGCAGGGTCCTGGCGGGCCCAGCTTCAGGCAGATGATGCCCTATTTCGCGCGGCGCCGTCGCGACGGGGGATATGACCACCCCGCCCGATCCTCGCGCGCCCAGACGCCGGCGGCGTCCGAAATCAATCTGGCGCATCTCTTCGGCCTGGACGCCGAGATCGTTCGTCGGCTTCACGTCGCCAAGGCAGCCCTCAAGCAGAACGACGCCGCGCGGAAGGTCCTGCGGGATCTGGACAAAGCCGCGAGCGGAACCACGCGGGCGGACCTTGAGGCTCAGCTTTCCGCGCGTATCGCCGCAGCGTCGTTGGCCAGCGACACCCTCAGGGAGAAGATCGAGACCTTCAACGTCCTGCCCGCCTTTCGTGAACTCGAGCGCGAGCTATCGAGCCTTCACCAGGAGGCGCGGGACTTGTCGGACGCCGACGTGCTCGATCAGGAGGTGATCGAGCTTAATCTTCGCGCGCTTGGCGCCGAGCAACCGCTCGCGCCCACCAACCTCGAGAGCTTGTTTGGGGAGGCCAACGTGGTGTTCCCCGACCTGGTGGCGCGACGCTACGACGAGGTCGCCCAATTCCATGCCCGCTTGGTGGAAAACCGGCGCGAGCACCTGACAAGCGAGATCGAGGCGGCGCGGCGGCGCATCCAGATCCGGGCGGCCTTGCGTGAGAGCGTGGAGGCCCGTCGCCGCTCCATCACGGCCTCGCTTCGAGTCAGCGGGCCGGCCGAGGAGTTGTTGGCGTTGCGCGACGAGCTGTCGGCGCGGGAGGCCGAGGTGCGCAATCTCGAAGGACGCCTGGCCGAGGCCCGAAGCCTAGACGAACGGGGCGAGGCCCTCGAAAGGGACATCGACGAGGCCATTCGCGCGCTCAGAGCCGATCGCCGGGAGCGGTCGTCGATCGTCGACGACGCCAGCAAGACGTTTTCGTCGATCTCGCAGCGCCTGTACGAACGACCCGGCGAGCTTGCGATCTCCGCCACCGACGCGGGACTGAAGTTCCTTCCCTCGACGCCTTCGGATAACAGCGCGGGGGTCATGAGCATGGAAATCTTCTGCTTCGACTGGACCATTGCCACGCTTTGCGCGCGACGGGGCATGGGGCCTGGCTTCCTGATCCACGACAGCCATCTGTTCGAGCCCGTGGACGGGCGTCAATTTGGCAAGGCGCTCGCGCTTGGCGCCCGATTGGCGCAGGAGACGGGCGTCCAATACATTGTCACCTTGAACTCCGACGAGCTGCAGCGCGCCGAGATCGAGTCGGGAGAGGCGCTTGCATCCTATGTCGTGGAGCCGCGACTGTCGGATGAGCCCGATGGCGGGCTGTTTGGCATCCGCTTCGACTAGTGGGAGCTGGCCTGCTCGAGGCTCGAGTTGGGTCTAGAAAGCGCCCCCCAACTACACACCCGTCGCGCCTTGGGGTCGGGAGGCGGGCACGAACGACTGGTAGCCCATCTTCCTGCGCGCGGGTTGCTGGTGCCCAGGCCCAGCGTGGCCGCCCGCAAGGTCGCGCGGATCGGCCATGAGCGCCTTGGTGTCTCCTGCCCCCTGCGTGCAACCACACCGTCGCCGATCAGATCCGGTCAATACCCTCACCAAAGCTTAAGCTGCCACGCGCCGGGGTCCGTCGTCGAGTTGAGCAACGGCATGTCCGCACAGCACTGGTGCCGAGGAAGGTGCCGAACAGCGGTCATTGTGAACTTCGCCTTAGAGTCAGATGTCTCCGTTCCAGGATCCACGTCGTCGGCCCATTGATCACGACCAGAAAGCAGACCTTCCCAAGGTCAGCGAAGAGTCAGGCCAAGACCGCGTCAGCGATCGTCACCCGAACGGGCCGAGACCGCCTCCGCGGGCTCGGCGGCGCCCAGCGCCGTAGAGCGCGACCGCGCATCGCTGCGGGACGCCCCCCTTCCGCTTCCTCCCTCAGCCCCCTACTCTCCCCCAGCGGGCGCCGCCCTATAGGCGCCGACCTAGAGCCGGGGGTCATCGGCGGCGGTCGGCGCTGAAGTCGGCGGGCCTTCGTCATCGCAAGGTTTCCAACGCCCGCCCCTTTCCCTTTTTCGCCTAACAGCGATCCTCGTCTTGCGCCCGAGTCCCGATTGATTCAGGATTTCAGCGCCGGCGCCTTCGAGCGCGGGTGGGGCGTGGAAACCCCGTGCGATGCCTAAGAGCCATAGCGGCGAGCCGATCACAGCGGCTCGGCGACAGCGCCCGCGCCCCCGGGACGCGCCCCGTGTCCGCAGTTCCGCGGCCGCGCGCCCTTGCCCGCCCTCGTGTTTCCAAAAGTGCCCCGTCAACCGACGGAGTAGGCGATGAACCGCAAGCTTCCACGCGCGGCGACCCAGCCCGAGGGCGACTGGGACGACCGCGACGACCTTGACCGGACCTACAGGCGCGACGCGCCATGGCTGAAGGCCAGCCTGCGGCGCTGGTTCGGCCCGCGCATCGAGGCCGACGCCGAGGACCTAGTGCAGGAGGCGTATCTGCGACTGGCCCAGGCGCGGCCGGCGCAGATCGCCGAACCCCGGGCGTTGCTGACGCGAGTGGCGGCCAACCTGGCGAAAGACTTGCTGCGTCGCCGCGCGGTCCGTGCCCAGCACGCCCAGCGGGTCCACGGCGAGGCCAAGGATCCTCAGATCGCGGCCAGCGCGCTTGATATTCTCCTGGCGAAGGAAGCGATCCTGTCCCTCCCGGAGGCCTATCTGGAGGTCTTCGTCTTGAGGCGTTTCCATGGCTTGACCTATGAAGAGATCGCCACACGCTGCGGTTTAACAGTTAAGGGCGTAGAGTGGCGCTTGGCGAGGGCGGTCGAACATGCTCTTGCAGCACAGGCAGGACTGAGCGGAAGAAGCGACACATGAGCCCGTCGGCGGTTCCATCGCAGCAGGCCAGGGCCGAGGCGGCCGACTGGTTCGCGCGCCTGAACAAGCGCGACGTCCCTATCGGGGACATGGACGACTTCAACACCTGGCTGCGCGCGCCAGGCAACAAGCTGGCATATGACGAGGTCGACGCCTTCTGGCGCAAGGGCGAGGCCCTCAAGGACGATCCGGATATCCAAGCGACGATGGCCGCCGTCCTGGCCCGCACGTCGCCTAAGGCGCGCGCCCCGCGCACGCGCCGTGGCGGCTATGGCCTGGCGTTCGCGCTCGTTCTTCTGGCGGCGGCCGGCGGCTACATCGTCCTAGGCCCCAAGACCTATGCGACCGGGGTAGGCGAACAACGGACCGTTCAGCTCGCCGACGGCTCGACGGTCGTGTTGGACACCGACAGCCAAGTCGTGGTGCGCCTCGGCGGATCGCGTCGTGACATCCGGCTCAGCCGTGGCCAGGCCCTGTTCGACGTCGCCCATGATGCCGCTCGCCCGTTCGTGGTCACGGCCGGCGCCACGTCCGTCACGGCGCTGGGGACCAAGTTCGACGTACGTCGCGAGGCCAGCGGCGCCACCGTCACCCTGGTGCGCGGGGCCGTCGAGGTTCGTGACCAGACAGCCGGCGGCGCGGCCCAGGTCTGGCGCCTGGCGCCGGGCCAGAGAGTCGCCACGCACGCGGCTGCTCCATCGCCCAGACCCGCCGATGTCGACACGGCCACCAGCTGGGCCTCGGGCCGGCTGATCTTCCGCGCCGTGCCGCTGCGGGCCGCCGTGGCCGAGTTCAATCGCTATGAGCGCAAGAAGATCGAGGTCGCCGACGGCCCGGTCGGCGACGAGTTGATCACCGGGGTCTTCGCCGTGGGCGACGCCGACACTTTTGTCGGGTCGGTCGCCGACGTCCATGACCTGACCGTCCAGCGTTCCGACAAGGATGGCAGCGTTCGACTGACCCGCGCGGGAGACGGCGACGTCACCCCGTAAGTTTTTTCATCGGTCCGCCAGGGAAACGGTTCGGGTGACGCGTCAATCCCCCGACGCCATGCGCCGTGCACAGAAGATCCGTCCCACGACGGACGCCGGCGCAGCGTCCAGGGGGGTCCCTTTCGTGCTGCAATCATCCCTTCGCCGCCGGTTGCTGATCGGCTTGGCCACGTCCGTCTTCGTGTCACCGGCCCTGGGCGCGCCGGCCCTGGCCGCGCCTAAGGAGGCCTCTAAGGAGGCGGTGCAGACCGTCGCGTTCGACATTCGCGCCGGCACGCTCGACGGCGCGCTGATCGCGTTCGCCACCCAGAGCGGCCGCACGGTTGCGTACTCGCCGTCGCTGGTCGCGGGCCGCCAATCGGAGGGCCTGCGCGGGCGCTTTACGCCGGAGGCGGCGCTGGACCGCCTGCTGGCCGGCGGAACGATCGAGGTCCATCGCCGTGGCGAGAAGGGATTCGTGCTCAAGCCCCGCAAGGTCGGCGCTGTCCCGGCCGCCAGCCTCCAGCCGGATGATCCGCTGCAGGGCGTCTCCGCCGATGGACCCAGCCAACTGTCAGAGCTCGTGGTCACCGGCTCGCTGATCCGCGGCCCGGCCCGGGGCGCCTCGCCCGTCGTGACTGTGTCGCGAGACGACCTTGACCGGACGGGCAAGTCGACGGTCGCCGACATGCTCACCGACCTGCCCCAAGCCTTCGGCGGCGCGGCCTCGGCCGACACCAACCTTGCCAACACCGACGGCTCCGGCACCAATCCGAGCGTCTCGACCGGGATCAACCTTCGCGGCCTGGGCGCCTCGGCCACGCTGGTGCTAGTCGATGGCCGGCGCATGGCGGGCAGCGGGCTGAACGGCGCCTTCGCCGACGTCTCCACCCTGCCTACCGCCGCGGTCGACCGTGTCGAGATCCTGCTCGACGGGGCCTCGGCGCTCTACGGCTCGGACGCGGTCGGCGGCGTGGTCAATGTTATCCTGCGCAAGGATTTCGAAGGAGCGGAGACGCGACTGCGGATCGGCGGCGCGACCGGCGGCGGTGCCTCCGAACGCCAATTTGCCCAGACGGTCGGCAAGACCTGGGCGTCGGGCCACGCCCTGGTCAGCTACGAGCACTGGCAGCGCGACCATGTGGCGGCGGAAGACCGGCCCTACACGGCCAGCCCCGACCTTCGCCCGCTGGGCGGAACCGACCATCGCCTGTTCTACAGCCACCCCGGCAACATCCTGGCGCTGGTCGGCAACGCCTACGTGCCGACCTGGGCGGTTCCGGCTGGACAACTGGGCGTCGGGCTCACACCGGCTAGCTTTAAGGCTGGCACGGTCAACTACGAGAACCAGCGCAGCCAGTCGGACATCATGCCCGAGCAGAACCGTGACGCAGTCTATGTCGCGCTCGGCCAACGACTGACGTCCCGCGTAGAGCTGAGCGGGGACCTGCGCTTGAGCAAGCGCAAGTACGAATTGGCCCTGCCCGGCACGGTGACGATCTTCGCCGTCACCAACGCCAACCCCTACTTCGTCTCGCCTGACGGCAGCTCGTCCAACGTGATCGGCTACGCGTTCACCGACGAGCTGGGACCGTTGCGCGCGAGCGGCAACGCCACCAGCGTCGCTGCCTCGCTTGGGGCCGAGATCGACCTTGGCCGATCCTGGCGGGCCAATATCTATGGCGCCTACGCCCAGGACGTTACGCGGCGCGACGGTCGTGGGCGGTTGAACAGCCGGTTCCTCAGCGAGGCCCTGGGAACGATCCCCGACGATCCCGCCACGAGCTACAGCGCCCCGCGCGACGGCTACTTCAATCCCTATGGCGACGACGGAACGAACCCGAAGGCGGTGCTAGACTTCATCGGCGGCGGCTACACGCTGACCCGCTACGTCAGCACGGTGAAGACGCTGAACGGCCAAGCCGACGGGACTCTGCTGTCCCTCCCGGGCGGGGCCGTCAAACTGGCGGTGGGCGGCCAGTACCGCGAGGAGCATTTCGACACCCGCACGATCTCGATGACCTCGAGGGCGACCCCGACCACGACCCTGACCGGACCCTTCGATCGCAAGATCCTGGCCGGATTCGCCGAGCTGCGGATACCGCTGGTTGGCGAAGGCAACGCCCGGCCTGGCCTGCAGCGCCTGGAGTTGTCGCTGGCCGGTCGCATCGAGCACTATGACGACGTCGGAACGACCACCAATCCCAAGGTCGGTGTGGTCTGGACGCCGGTGGAGTCAGTGAACGTCAGGGCCAGCTACGGCACCTCCTTCCGCGCGCCCTCCCTACCGGAGGTGTTCCAGACCCAGGATGGCGGCCCCAGCTTCCTAGCCCAGGGCGCCACCAGCAAACTGGTCTTCCTGCGCTACGGCGGAAACACGGACCTGCAGCCCGAGAGCGCGACCTCCTGGACCGTCGGCATCGACTACTCCAGCCGCGCCGTCCCGGGCCTGAAGCTGTCGGCGACCTGGTTCGACACCGCGTTCGAGGGCCAGATCGGCACCCCTGTCTTCGAGAACATCGACAATGTGCTCGGCAATCGCGCCTACGCTCCGTTCGTCCAGACGCTCGACCCGGCCAACGCCGCCGACCAGGCCAGGCTCGCCGCCCTGCTGGCCGGCACGACGAGCGCGGGCCTCTATCCGACGACCGCCTATGCGGCGATCGTCGATGGACGCAACGTCAACACCGGCGGCCTCCACGTCCAGGGCGTCGACCTCACCGCGCGATACGGCCTGCCGCTCGGCGGCGGGGTGCTCGATCTTACCGGCAACGTCAGCGTCCTGCTCGACTACGAGCGCAAGGTCACGCCGGGCTCGGCCTGGCTGTCGCTGCTCAACCAGGCGCGCCAACCCGTCGATCTGCGGGCCAAGCTCGGCGCGTCCTGGACTCGTGAGGCCTGGTCGCTGACCGGCGGCCTCAACCATGTCGACGACTACAAGACCGCCCTGGGCCAGCCGATCGACAGCTGGACGACCCTGGACGCCCAACTCAGCTGGAGGGCGCAAGGCGCTGGCTGGACCAAAGGCCTTTCGGCCGCGCTTTCGGTGCAGAACCTGTTCGACACCGACCCGCCCTTCTATGACGATCCGCAGGGCGTGGGCTACGACACGGCCAATGCCGACCCGCTCGGCCGCTTCGTCTCGTTCCAGCTGACCAAGCGCTGGTAGGCCGGGGCTCACCATGACGTTCAAACCGATGTTGCTGGGTCGCCTCACGGCGGCCTGGCTGGTCATGGCCGCGCCCGCGGGCGCAGCCGAGACCTTGACCCTGGACCGCCTGCTGAAGATCGAAGAATTCGGCGCGGCGGCCCTCTCGCCCGACGGGCGCCACCTAGTCGTGGAGACCCGCGCTCCGTTCGATACGGCGGCGGCTTTCGACACCGATAATCCAGCACCAAGGCTCGGCCGTCTGATGGTCGCGGACCTTTCGACGCCTACGCCGGCCAGACCGCTGCTGGCCGCCGAGACGGGCGCGGGCTACACCGCCGGGCCGTTCTCGCCGGACGGCCATCGCATGATCATCTCGCGCTGGAAGGCGTACCGCTACGAGGCCGGCGTTGTCGATTTGCGGAGCGGCGACATCCGCTGGATGGGCTTTGGCCTTGAGCAAGCCAACTACGGGCGCAGCCTGCAGTGGCTGTCGAACACCGCCTTCGTGACCCTGGCGCGCGATCCGGCCGACCCGACGCTCAAGCTGAAGCTGGGATGGCAAAACCAGAAGCGCCTGGGCGTCCTGTGGGCCCGGCAGGCCGCCGGCAAGGTCTCCAGCGTGCAGGCCATCGGCAGCGGAAGGGCGCGTCGTCCCGAACCAATGGACGACCGGCGGCTGATGCGGGTCGATCTGGCGACCGGGGCCCAGACCGAGCTGGCGAGGGGCGGGTTCTTCGACATGGAGCTGTCGCCCAGCGGCCGCTATGTCGCCCTGCTCGAAGAAGCCGAACGCGTCGGCCTGGCCGCCACGCCGGCGGTGCGGATGATGGCGCCGTTTCGCCGCCGCGCCCTGTCCATCGTCGATCTGCGGACCGGCGCGGTAACGCGTCCCTGCCCGCGCTGCACCACCCTGATCGAGCCGATGGTCTGGGCGCCGGGCGCGGATCGACTGCTGGTCTTCCAGCACCCGGCCGACCAATTGGAAGCCGCCGGTCATCTGGCCGTGATCGACGCCGCGGGCGGCGGGGTACAGACGGTCGGCGCGGACCTTGAGTTTTCGTTCGACTATGGCGGCGAGGGCGCGGCGCGGGTGCGGGCCGACTGGCTCGGCGGCCATCCGATCGCGCTGGCCAAGGCCGCGGGCGCGACGCGCAGCGACTGGTACGACATTGAGGGCAAGGACGCCGTCAACCTGACCAAGGCCCTGCCCTCCGCGCCGGGCAGCGTCGTCCTCGGGGGCGGCAAGACCCTGCTGGCGCTGGTCGACGGCCAGGCCTGGCGCATCGGCGCTGACGGCGCGGCGACGCGACTTTCGGCCGGCGGCTCTGGTTGGGCGAGGCCGTCGGCCTTCGGCGTGGGGCTGCGGCCGCGATCGGCGCCGTGGCGGACCGACCAGCCCATCCTGCGCACGCCGACGGGTCTGGCGAACCTCTTCGGTCATTCCAGTGCCCTGCCATCCGAAGCGACCCCCATCGCGACGGTTGGCGAGATGACGGTGTGCGTCGACATGCCCGAGAGCGGGGCCCGTTCCATTGCTCTGCTGGACGGCATGGGGAGGCGGCGCGACCTAGTCACCCTGGACGGCGACCTGGCCAGGCTGGACCTCGGCTCGGTGCGGACCGTCGCCTCGCGCGCTGCGAACGGCCAGATGCTCAAGAGCTGGCTCTACCTGCCGCCGCGCTGGCGGCCGGGGGACAAGCCAGCCTTGATCGTCGTGCCCTATCCGGGCTCGGCGCCGCAAACCTCGCCGGCGCGGTTCTACCTGTCGACCGACGCCCTGACGCCGAACCCTGCGCTGCTCGCGGCGCAGGGCTACGCCGTGCTGCTCCCGGCCCTGCCGCGCGATCGCGATCGCGGCGAGCCGGGCGAGAACCTCGCCGCCGAAATCTTGTCGGTGGTGGACGCTGTCGTTGCGGAGGGGCTGGCGGATCCCGACCGTCTGGCGCTGTGGGGCCACAGCTTCGGGGGATATGCGGCCCTGGTCACCGCCACCCAGACCCAGCGCTTCAAGGCGATCATCGCCCAGGCCGCGCCGTCCGAGTTCATCTCCAACTGGGGGACGGTCGATCCGCACTTCGTCACGGCGCCGGAGGACGGCGCCCCCAATCCCATGGGGCTGGCGTTCAACGAGACCGGACAGGGCGCGCTCCTGGGGCCGCCGTGGGCCCAGACCGAGCGCTATGTGCGCAACAGCCCGCTGCTCCAGGCCGACAAGGTCATGACGCCCCTGATGTTGATCTATGGCGACCAGGACTTTGTCGGCCTGAACCAGGGGCAGGGCATGTTCATGGCCCTCTACCGCCAGGACAAGGACGCCACGTTACTGACGCTCTTTGGCGAGCGACACCTGCCGATGAGCCCGGCCAACGTCCGGGCGATCTATGGCGAGGTCTTGCCCTGGCTGGCCGATCGCCTGGGCTCGCCACCACGCGCTCCGGAGGCCAAGGCCGAAGCCGCCCGGCCTTCCCAGTAGCGAACGAAGGCCTCGATCGCGATGATCTCGTAGAGACGCGGATAGTTGCCCGCATGGATCATTCGATCGGGATCGAGGCCTTCCTCCAGCCCCTTGACGTCCAGGACGCCTTGGGCGGCGAGCCGCCCCTCCAGCAGAAAGGGTCTCAGGGTCGGCAGGCTGCGCAGCACCATGCGGCCGTAATAGGCGGTCAAGTCGCCCTTCGAGCGCCGCGCGCGGACGAGTTCCGGAATGCGGTCCTCGAAGGCGTCGCGGGCCAAACTACGGCCTCGCCCGCCGCGCGCCAGATCAATGACCGGGGCGGCCAAGGTCGCCTCGAGCACCGGCTGGTTCAGCAGAGGATGGACCAGTTGGGCCTCTCGCCCGCGACGGCTGGCGCCGTTGAACAGGGGCTGCAGGTGGATGAGGTTGGAGATCTGGCGCCGCTTGGCGGGCGCCACCGGCCGGTCGAGCCAAGGATGCTGGCCTAAGTCCCGGCGGGGACGTCGGAAGGTTTCTCGAACCGCCTCGCCGATCAGGGACCAAGTCGAACCGCGGTTCCAGCGTGCGGCGTCCTCCATCTGGCGCCAGGCCGGATCGGCGCCGGGCCGCCGGGCCCAGCGTCCCCAAACCTCTGTCCCGATCTTTTCCGAGGGCGACTCGTAGAAGACCATGTCGCCGCCCTGCCCGGTCAGGATGCGGCGAGCCCCCAGGGCTCGGACCAGGTCGACCTGGCTCTGGTCGTAGTGGCGATCCAGGGCGTTGTTCGACGCCCGTGCGCCGACCGGCATGTCTCGCAGCGCCGCCTCGTCAATCCGCAGTTCCGGTTTTACGATTTTCATCAGCGGCACGCCGATGCGCTCGGCCACCGCATGGGCAAACCGCCGCTCGTCGCCCCCTGGATCGTCGATGTGGTAGTGGACGAACCGGGTGCGTTCGCCAGCGCCGAGCTTGACCAGCGTGCTGGCGACGATCGCCGAATCCAGGCCGCCCGAGATCTCCGCCAGCAGGACCTCGCCGGACGCGGATTCCGCCATCAGACTCTCGTCGACGGCCGCGAGCACGGCGCGGCGGGAGGCTTCGTAGGACGGATGCGGGTCGACCGCGAAGGCGGAAGGGTCCCAGACGACGCGATCGATCGGCGTATTGGTGAAGGTCCGTAGCGCGCCAGGCCGAAGAGCTTCCAGGCCGCGCAAGGCCAGGCGCCCGCCCATGGCGTTCTCGTCGCCGAGCATGTCGGCGATCGTCGCCCAGTCGATCTCCAGGGTTCTCGGCAGCGCGCTAGCCGGAAGATCGTCCGGGAGGTCCGACCCCACGATCCAGGCCGTGGGCGAGTGCCAGACCAGGGCGTCGAGGTGACCGGACGGATCGCGGAAGACGGCGCGGTCGGCGGGGAAGACGGCGACGTAGCGGCCCCAGAAACCCCGGGCTAGCCGCTCGCACTGGCCTTGGATGCCAAGATCGGGTGACTGGAGCGCATCCGGCGCGATCGCGGCGGGCCGCCCCGTTCCGCGCTCGAAGAGCTCGCCCACCACCCAGCCGCCGGCTAGGTCGCGCACCTGAAGGTCGCCGCGGATCCACAGCGTCGTCGTCCCGGCCGAGCGCGCCTGGCGCCATCCCTGCACCTCCAGAGACAGGTCGTCGTCGGCGGGTCGCGCGCCCAGGAAGCCGAAGCGAGCATCAAGCAGGAAGCCGTCCATCAAACCACCATGATCGGGGTGAGGCCTTGCAGGCGATCGGCGGTGTCGTCCAACGCCGTATCGCCGATCTGCAGCCAGCAATGGGCGTGAAAAGGCCAGGTGCGCACGCCGAACACCCAGCGCGCATCATGGCCGCGCCATCGAAGGACGCGGAGCAAGAGAAAGGAGCGGTAGAGGCAGACGCCCTGGAACGGCAGCCACGGCAACACGCGCTCGAAGGCGGCGATCAGGGTTCTAGCGTCTTCGGCGAGCCTCTCGGCGCGGCCAGCGCGACGCCCTCGGTGGGCGGCGGCGACGACGCGGTCGAAACGCACCAGGTGGTAGTCGAGGAGCATCGTGGTCCAGGCCGCCAGGATCAGGAGGACATCGCCCAGCCGAACCCGTGCGGCGACCTTCAGGCCGAGATCTCGTGCGGGCCTGGGCGTCTGCGCAACGCGCGGTCGCTGCGAAGCCTCGACCAGCAGGCCGGCCTGCTCGAACTCCTCGGCCAAGTCGGCATCCCCGAACTCAACGCCATCGGGCCCGATCCGCAGGTCCCGGGCCGCGGCGGCCAGGCAGAAGTAGGTGTTTGTGCGCGTGTCCAGCACCACCACGTCGTCGCCGATCGCGACCAGGTGGGTCGTGGGCGAAAGGTGTCGGGCCATAGCGCTCTCCGGGTAAAGGGTGCGGCGCCGGCGCGTCGGACACGCCGGCGCCGCGAGCTCGTGTCAGGCGACCCGCAGCTTGTGCGTGATCAGCTCGTCGCCCTGGCCGAACTCGCCCTTGGTCAGGCGCTTGGCGTCGCCCAGGCGGACCAGGCGGGTCTTGGCTTGCTTCTTGGTCATCGTCGTCTCCTTGACGTGAGGTCCTGGAGGAACGGGCGGCCTCACGGCCGCCCTGGACCACCGGCGAGGCGCCGGAAGCCCTTGGGTCAGGGCTGAGGCCGGCGCATGGTCACCAGTTCGTCGCCGGGACCCCATTCGCCCCGCGTGAGGGCCTTGGCGTCGCCGAGGCGAACGAGGCGGAGTTTGCGGGTCTTGGTCATGACACGCTCCTTCGGGAGAAAAGCCGCGTGATTGCGGCCTCTCCATCAAGCGCACCGCCCAATCTGCATTGGCAGTATATTGCAGCTATAAGGACGCTATATTCGCCCCCGCGCGCATGGCGCGCACGACGTCCGGCGCGTGCCGGCGACGCTCGTCGTGCATCCGCTCCAGGGCCACCGCCAAGCGGTCCCGCTCTAGGAGCGCCTCGCGCAAGCCGGCGACTTCCTCCGACAACGGAAAAACCTCAGGCTCGACACGGACGCAGGACGCCAGCCGCTCGCCGACCTGGCGATAGGCGTCGAAGAGCGCCCGGTTGCCGGCTCGAGCCACGATCCAGTCGAGGAACTGTCCGAGCTGAGCACAGGATGAAAGGGCCGGGTCCGGAGCTTCGGGCGGTGACAGCGGGACGGCCTCGCCGCTTTCTGCGAGCGCCTCGGCCAGGTATAGGCGCCGCAGGCCATACAACTCGACCACATCGGAGACATCGAGGCGCGGCGCGAAATACCCACGGCCTCGGCGATCCTCGATCAGGCGCTCGCCGGCCAGGCGCGACAAGGCTTCCCGCACCGGCGTTGCGCTAAGACCAAGGTCATGGGCCAGATCGGTGATGGTCAGGGGCTCGCCCGAAACGAGACGGCCGTTTCTCAGTTGGTCGCGCAGGGCCTCCAGAGCGGCGCTGAACGGGTCCTTGGGCTTGCCGGGCGCGCCTACTCTCACGCGATTCTCCAGAAAAGGAGATCGCACGCCAGATTTCGACACGACTCTCCACGACCACCCAAAGTAGTCTTGACGCCTTACTTGCGCAACAACTACGAAAACGCCAACTCTATGCAGGTCAGCGCAAAGTATCTGCACCTTTGCGCAATTATTATGCGCCCTTCCATTTTACCAGCATTTACTGGATGACGTCGGCGAGAACTGTCCCTATGGCACGCCCTGGTCGCAAGGACGCCATAAGGCAACCGTGACGGTTACGGCTTTCGCTACACCGCCAAGCCTTGTTACACCTAGGGTAGATTACTTATGCGTGATTTGGATGAGCGGTAAGGACTCCGAGAACGACAAACGCTCGCTCCTGTCGCGCGCCCTAAGGGCGGTCCGCGCCATACGTAAAATCAAGCCTCGCGCCCTCGCCGCGGCGCTTGGCCTGTCCCTGCGCGGCTACCAGAATTTTGAAGCCGGCGGGGGCCAACTCAATATCGACCACGTCATGGCCTTCGCCCGGGCCAACGACGCCGACCCGATCGGCATCCTGGCCGCCGTGCAGATCGGCAAGCCGGAGTTCGCCGCCTGGGTGGCGCAGAACAAGGCGATGATCGCCTTCATGATCACCCTGCAGGAGTTCGCCGAGGACACTGGCGAGGCGATGACCCGGCTGGAGACCACGACTTGGGTCTCGGCCTATCGCGAAATGTTCAAGGGCCTGTCCGAGAAGGCCCTGGCCAGCCAGGCCCAGGACGCGGCGTGGCTGGCCCAGAACGCCGGCCGCCTTGGCCTGGGCGCCGAGCCGCCGCTTCAGGCTGAAGGCGACGATGCGGCCAGCGACGAGGACGAGGCGGAGGACGACGACCCGGCTGGCGACGATCGATAAGGCGCCGCCGGAGGCCGGCTACAGGCCCGGGCCGCGCGTGCGTCCCAGCGTCCAGGTCATGCCGTCCGGCTCCAGCACGCCGCTGACCGTCTGCCCGCGGCGCGCCTCCAGGGCCGGCCGCCAGGGCGCCAGCTGGAAGCCCATCCCGTCGTCGAGCACGGCGAACCGCCCCGAGGCCAGGTCGAGTCGTCGCTGGTAGACCCCTTCGACCGCATCGCCCGACGCGATCGGCCGGACGGGCCGACCGGTTTCGCGGGCCAGGCGCGCGGCCGCGCCCTCCAGGTCCTGGGCCTGGAGGGTGGCCAGGAGGCCGGGGGCCAGTACGAGACGACCATCGCGCACCGACGCCAGGCCTCTGCCGACCAGGACGCCGGCCCGCTTGGACATGGCCGCGGCCGCCTCGCTGGCGAAGCCCGAAGCGCCGTTGTCGGGCGCGCGCTTGAGGATCTGGCGATCGAGCCAGGTGGCGCCGTGCGCCTGCACCTGCGCCTCCAGGGGAAGGTCGCTGCGGACGGCCAGGGCGCGGCGCGTGGCGCCCTCGCGATCGACATAGCCGCGCAGCTCCACGATCGCGCCCACCGGAGCGTCGATGGTGTCGGCCAGGTGCGGGAAGGTCAGGTGATGCTGGCGGCCGTCCAGGCCATCGACCAGCACATAGGCCGAGCCGGACAGCTCATCGGCGAGACCGCGATCGACCAGGCGGCCGACGATCGCGGGCGCGGCCGCCTGGTCGTGGATGACGAGGCGCTCTGGAGTCGGATGGCGGTCCCCTCGGGCCATGGCCTGGTGATAGGTCTTGATGATGTCGCCGCGGACCGACAGCTCGCGCAGGCGCGGCTCCAGGTCGTCGGCCAGGCGCCAGCGTCCTGGCCCCTCGGGCTTTGCCAAGCCGAGCGCCTCTAGGTTCGCGGCGCGCCCGACCAGGCGCAGGGCGTCCAAGCCGCTGTTGGCGTCTGGCCGCAAATCGACCACCCGGTCGGCGGGATCGGCGGCCGCCACCAGGGCGCGGTCCAGGCGCGTCCAGCGCTCGGCGGCGACGTCGGCGTCCAGGTCCGCCTCGATCTCGCGCTGGCTTCTGGGACCCAGCTCCAGGGTGACGAGGTCCTGGGCGCGCTGGCGCAGGCCGCCGGCGATGTAGTCGCCAGCGATCACCAGGTCCCTGCCCTCGTCGGTCCGCCCGCGGACCAAGACGTGCAGGTGCGGGTTGTCGGTATTCCAATGGTCGATGGCGACCCAGTCCAGGCGCGTGCCGAGGTCCTGCTCGGCGCGGCCCATCAGGTCGCGGCAGAAGGCCCGCAGGTCGGCAAGTTCAGCGGCGTCCTCGGGTGAGACGATGAACCGGAAATGATGGCGGTCGTCCTCGCAGCGCTCGGCGAAGGCGGCGACATCGGCGGCATCGCCGTGGGCGTCGAACATCTTGGCCGACGTCTCATCGCGGGTGACGCCCTCGCGCTGCAGGTAGGCGATGTGCCGCGACAGCGGCGCGGCGCGGTAGCGACTGCCGGACTGGCGCACGATCCTGGCCTTGACCACCACGCGGCGGCCGGCCTGCCCGGTGTCGCGCGCCCGTCCGGCGCCGCG
Organism: Caulobacter segnis; assembly: GCF_031454995.1. Taxonomy (GTDB): domain Bacteria; phylum Pseudomonadota; class Alphaproteobacteria; order Caulobacterales; family Caulobacteraceae; genus Caulobacter; species Caulobacter segnis_E. The sequence continues at coordinate 883,146 of NZ_JAVDRV010000001.1, forward strand.
CGCCAGGCGTCCGCCGGGCCGGCTCCTTGAGCCGGCGCGCCGCCCCCCGCCCGCATCACCGGCCGCCTCCACGGCTCGCCGGACCTGGCCGATGAACCGCGCGGGCTTGGCCGAGCGGTCCGCGCCGATGCGCCCCGGGCGCAGCAGGAATTCGTCGTCGAACTCGCTCATGGCGGGGCCGACGGCGCAAAGGCCGTTGAAATCGCGAGACAAAGCGATGAGCACGCCAGCCGCGCCCGTCGGGCGACGGCGCAAAAAACCCAATCCAACCAACGACATGCCGCCCGTCCGACGGCGCGGCTTTTATCTGGCCATCCCCGTCGTCTCCGCTGGAACCCGTCCCGCTTCGCCACCCTCCTCATTCGATGCTCCGGCCGGGGACCACAAACAGTCCGGTGTCCGCCGCCATCGCCGGGCCCGAGCTCCCTAGTGTCCCGCCGCCGCTCGCCTCGCCCAGGCCGCGGGACCAGGCCGGCGGGAAGAGGCCGGTGGTGCGCCAGTCGGAGCCGTAGGCGCCGACCACGCCCGGCTGCCCGGTGATCCGAGCGACATAGGCGCGCGTCTCCAAAGGCAGGGGCCGCCCCGCCAGGCTGGCCTCGTACCGGCCAGGCCCAGCGTTGTAGGCGGCCAGGAACCCCGGCGCGCCGTAGCGGTCGCGCAGCTGGCGCAGATAAGCCGCGCCGGCCAGGATGTTGTCGGCCGGATCGAAGGGGTCAGACCCAAGCCCAAGGCGGATCCGCAGCTCGCCCCAGGTGCCCGGCATCAACTGCATCAGGCCCATGGCGCCGGCCGGCGAGACCGCCCGTTCCCGCCCCGCACTCTCGGCGGCGATGACGGCCTCGATCAGCTCGACCGGCAGCCCAAAGCGCGCGGCGGCGGTCTCCACATGGGTTCGGACCGGGGCCTGCCCGTGGGCGGGTCCGGCCACCACCAGCAGGACGATCGCCAGGACGAGGCGCCTCACGGCGTTCCCTTCCCGCCGGACACCAGCAGCGGATGGGCCTTTGCCTGAACCTGGGCACCGTCGGTGATCCCGAAATAGCGGCCGTCCAGGCTCGCCGGCGCCGGGGCCAGCAGAAAGACCTCGCCCGTACCCAGGATCCGGCAACCGCTCCAGAACGGCAGCCGCCCCCCGCGCCCATCGCGTAGCAGGGCGCGCGCCACCGTCCGGCCGTCGATCGCCAGGTCCTGGTTCCGACGGCAAACGGTCTGGCCGGCCACGGCGGCCACCGGCTTGATCAGCGGCACCCCGCGCGGCAACCAGCCGCCTTCATCGAGGAAGTCGGCCAGGCCAGGCTCGGGGGTCACGACGACGAGGTCGCCGACTTGTGGCGTCCGGATCGGGACCACGCGATAGAGCCCGACCGGGACGCTGGCCGTCGTGTTGAGCAGCAGAAGCGGCCTCGGCGTGACGGACAGGGCCAGGCAAGCCAGCAAGCCGGTAGCCAGGACAGCCCACCTCACGACGTCACCCGCGCCCGTAGGCGCCAGGCGCGATGGCGGCGCGCATCGTATGGCCGGGGCCGCAGGCCGGCGGCCAGGCGATTGTGGACGTGGCGCCAGTAGTCGGGCGCGATGGCGTGCGGCGCATAGCCCGCGGCCTCGACCGCGTCGATCGCCGCCAGGCCACGCTGCACCCGTGTCCAGCCGAGCAACAGGACGAGCGGCTCGCCACCGGGGCGCACGCCCGGGAAACTGACGCAGGCCTCGCCCGGGCCTGGCGCGCGCAGCACCTCCAGAGCCGAAGCCGTGGTACCGTAGTCGCCGCCGGTCCAGCGCACCCGGGCGAACATCGCCCCGGGCGAGAAGACCAGGGTGCGCCGGCGGCGGTCCTGAAGGATCTCCGCGCGCGGCTGGCCAAAGCGCAGCCAGTCCTCAACCCGGCCCTGCCACCAGGCCAGGTCGACCTCCGTCCCGACGCTCATGTCGGATCCTCCGGGAACTCACGATCGAGCAGGGCGCGGACCATGTCGGCAACGGTCTGGCCGCGCGCGAACGCGGCGATCTTGATCCGGCCCCGGCTGGCGGGCGTGACGTCGATGGTCAGGCGCGCGGTGAAGGGGTTCTGGTGCGCGGCGGGCTCGCCCGATTGCTCGCGGACCCAGGCCTCGGCGCTGGTGGGCCGGGCGGCGAAGGGCTTGGCGCTCATCGGTCCAGCGCCTCGATCTCGGCCCCGACGGCGGCGATCTCGGCCGCCGCCGGCCCATCCGGCTCCAGTTCGGCGACGGTCTGCCCACAGGCCATGGCCTGGGCGAACAGCACCCGCTGGCCCACCGTGCCGCGAAGGGCGCCGGTGTCCTGGGCGGCCAGGGCTTCTTGGGTCTCGCGGGCGATCACCGTGCGGGCGGCGCAGCGATTGAGCACGAACCGGGCGCGCAGGGTCGGGCGGTAAAGACGCGCCTCGTCGAGCAGGCGCAGCATCTCGGCCGACGCCCAGCCGTCGAGCGGCGAGGGCTGGACGGGAACAATCACCAAGTCGGCGGCCAGCAAGGCCGAGCGCAGCAGCGGCGCCACGCGCGGCGGCCCGTCGATGACCAGGTGGTCGGCGCCGCGCGCCAGGTCCGGGACCTCCTGGTGCAGGGTTTCACGGGGCAGGCCCACGACGCCGAAGGCGCGCGAAAGGCCAGCCTGGCTTCGGGCCTGGGCCCAGTCCAGCGCCGAGGCCTGCGGGTCGGCGTCGAGCACGGTAACCCGGCGGCCCTGATCGGCCCAAAGGGCGGCGAGGTTGAGGGCCAGGGTCGTCTTGCCGACGCCGCCCTTCTGGTTGAGGAAGGCGACGATCATCGGCCCGGCTCCGCGCCAAGCACGGCGGCCGCTAGAAAGTTAGAGTCCGAGTTAGAGTCCAAGTTAGGCGCGCGGGAATCCCTTGCGCCAGAAGGGCTTGAGGTCGGCCCCTGCGCCCGATCTCCCGACAGGGGCGCGCCCGATGTCCCGATATCGGCTGCGCCCGATGTCACGACCCCGTCCACAGGGGATGGCAGCGCGATCTCCACGACCAGCGGCAGGATCCGCAGGCGCTCGCGGCCCTGGCCGCGCTCCAGCATCAGCCGGTAGCCCGGCAGGGGCTGGCGGGCGACGATGCGGCGGATGTCGAGGGCGAAGTCGGACGGCCGGGCCAGGCTGCCGGACTTGTGGTGCAGGTGGGCCAGCTCGAACACCCAGCCACCGACCTGGCGGCCGGCATGCTTCCTGGCCACGCGATAGAGCCAGCGCTCGATCCCGCCGGTCAGCCGGAAATAGTGCGGGTCGATGGTCAGGACGAGCGAGCGGTCGACCACGCCCCGGTAGAACCATTCGGGCAGAACGACCTCGACGCCTTCGACACGGCCCTGGCGGTTGGCGCGCTCCTCCCACTCGTTGATCCAGGAGAACTGCTGGCGACGCCACTGCTCGCCCTGGCGGATGGTGGTGGCGACCACGGTCGACTGCAGCCGGCGCAAGGCGGCCTTGAACAACCGGTACTCGGTCGCGCCGGTGGCCCGGCCGACCCCGGTGAGCAGTTGGTAGGGCGTGAACCGCAGCAGGCGCGAGGTGGGCAGGCCACGGTTCTCGGCGTCGACGATCTGGGAGGCGGCCCAGATCAGGACATCCGCGTCCCAGATGGTGGCCATGCCATGCTCGGGCAGGCCGTGGACATGGACCTCGACCTCCCCGGCCCGATAGAGGATCGGCCGGACCCGGCGGGACTTCGACAGCGAGAAGAACGGCCGCTCCATCAGGTCGCGCTGATCGCGGGGGCTGGCGTCGCCGGCGACGATCACGAATGGATCGAGCCGCGCGGGCTCCTCGGCCCGGAACAGGGATTGGCGCGCCATGCTCAGGGCCGCTCGGCGAGCGCGGCGTGGCGCTTGGCGGGCAGGACCTCGCCGACACCGGTGTCGGTCGTCGAAAGCCGAGCGCCGCGATCGGCCCAGGCCTGGAGGTCGTCGATGGCGTAGAGCACCCGGCCGCCGAGCTTGCGGTAGGCTGGGCCGGTTCCGTAGGTGCGGTGCTTCTCGAGGGTGCGGTGGGACAGGCCCAGATAGGTGGCGGCCTGCTGGGTGCGCACGAAGCGCGGCGCGCCCGGGGTCAATGAGGCGGACACTGGCGGTCTCCCTGGTCTCCTGGCGCGGAGCCGGATGGCGCGGCGCGGACCGGGGAAGGCTGGCGAACGGTTGCTCGGACGAGGGAGTGCGAAGGTGGGCGCGGGATTTTCGCACCCCCTTGGTCGGGGCGCGCACAGGCTCGCGGCTCAGGCGGCGAAGGGCGGACGGCGTGCGCCGAGCAGGCCGACATAGCCGCCGTTCACCAGCGCCCCACCGTCACGCACCAGGCGCAGGGTGGCGTCGCGCAGGGATGAGGTCTTCCACGGCTGGTCGGTGACGCGGCCGTCGCCATAGAGGGCGGCGGCGATCTCGCGATAGGGCGCGCCGCTGCTGCGACCATCATGGGCGCGCAGCATCGCCTTCAGGCGTTGGCGCCGTTGCGGCGTGATGGGATCAGGCGGCGGCGGATCACCCTCCAGGTGCCGCATGAGCCGCGCCAGGGCGCGCAGGCGGATCGGCGCGGCTGCGTCGAGCGGCACGATGGCGGCCAGCGGCTGGCCGGGATCGGCGGCCGCCTCCAGCAGCGCCAGGCGGATCTTGTCGCGGCCACGTCCCAGCGACCACCAAGCCTCGCCGGCCGCACGCGGCTCGGGCGCGGTCAGCCGCGAGGCGGCGCCGGCGGGCGCGGGCTGCAATTGGATCAGTTCGTCGTCGACCTCGGGTCGCCACCAGACCTCGGCGCGGTCGGCCTCAAGCGACGGATCGACGGGGAAATCGCAAGCCCCAGCGGGCGCTCAGGGTGTCTTGTCCCTGCCCCTGGCTCGCGGTTTGGAATTCGTTCTGGTAGTCTGGATTGCGACGGAGATATTCCCAGGCCAGGTCCGCCGCCGATAGCTCGTCCAAGTAGTCATAGGCGTCCGCGGACCGCCACCGCGAGGCGTCTGGCGACATGAAGAACCTCCGACAAGGTTCGCTCTAAGATTGAGCGCAAGTCGGTTTTTCCGGTGCACGGAGTCGGCGGGAAGCCAGGGCAGCGTGAACGGCCGATGCCGCCGTGGCATCACCCTGCAGGACGTCCCTTCAGGATATGGCGATAGCCGGCGCTGGCCATCCAGCGCGCGCGCTCGAGATGAATGTCGTGAATACGCCGGGCGCGTTGCGCATCGGCCTCCACGTCGAGGCCCAGGACGAGGGCCGCCGCCTCGCGCCAGTCGGCGTGGGCGGCGGCGGCGTCCAGCAGGCGCAGGTAGGCTTGCATGTGCGCGCGGTCGTAGGGCGTGACCTCGCCGTCCTGGATCGGCGTGTCGCGCAGGTCGCCGTCGATCATGACCATCCCCGTGTTCCCCCTGGAACGATCCTAGCGGATATCGACGGGGACGGGACGGTTCTCAATCCGGATCGGGCGATGCGCTGGCGGCATCGCCTATCGGAGGCGCTTAGGTCGGCGGGCGGGGTTTGGCGTCTTCGGCCGGCTTGTCGCCGGATCGCTCGGCCCGTTGGCGAATCCAGACCAGCGGGTGGGGCTCCTCTCCGGCCATCAGGCGCGCATTGACCGGCTCGGCCCAGGTCGGGTCGTCCAGTTCCAGATTGAGGATCGCGCCGCTGGCTGGGTCTAGCGGTCGCCAGGCTGCGCCGCATTCGGTGTCGCCGACGAACGCGCGGAAGGCCGGGGCGCGGGGCGAAAGCTTCTCGATCGGAACCAGGCGCACGGCCGCGTCGATCTGCAGGGTGGCCAGGCGCCCGACGAAGGTTTCGCCGTCGCGCCGGAAGTAGCCGATGGTGGTCATGGAGCCTCCTGTTGGCGAGGGGCGACGGCGCAAGACCAGGTGGGGGGCGACCTTGCGCCGTCGCGTCGCTCCGGTTGCGGAGCGGCATGCCGCCCCGTCTCGGGGCGGCCGCGCGACGATGTTGGTCCCGCGCCCCGACCTCAAGGCGCGATGGCCGCTCGTGCGGCAAAGACAGGCGCTGGCGTGCGCTGGCGAAGGCGGCGCGCGCCTTTCCCGCCGCGCCGTCCAGGGATCCGGAGCGCCTGGCGCGTCAATGGACCCGCGACGGCGCTGGCCGTCGCGCCGTCGGAGCCTCCTTTGAAATCGCCCCTCGCCCCACACCCCGTCGACGTCCATGTCGGGGCCCGCCTTCGCTTGGCCCGGACCCTGAAGGCCCGCTCTCAGGACGACCTGGGCCATGGGCTCGGGGTCACCTTCCAGCAGATCCAGAAATACGAGAGCGGCGCCAACCGGATATCCGCCTCGGCGCTTTTCCGGCTTTCCGTAGTCCTGGAGCGCTCGGTGGAATGGTTTTTCGAGGGCCTGGAGCCCACCGACCCCGGCCGCGCCGACGGCCCCGAGCGCTTGGGCGCGCTGATGCACAGTCGCGATGGCGCGCAGATGGCGCTGGCCATGGCGCGGCTATCGCCGTCCATGCGCCGAAAGGTGCTCGCCGTAGTGCGCGCATTCGTGACAGACGACCTGGCGGACGACCGACCTGGGGCCTAGCGGTGTCGACCGGAGTCTCGCGACGGGCGGGACGCCCCTTGCGGGGCGTCCCTTGGGCGTCAGTCGGCCTTGGCGGTGCTGCGCGACCAGACCAGGGTGTGCTCGCCGTCGATGACGACCAGGGCGGCGTTGACCGGTTCGCCGAAGCTGATGTCGTCCAGCTTCATCGACAGGTACTCGTTGTTGTCCTTGCTGGTCTTCTTCCAGGCCGCGCCCAGGTCCGCGCCCTCGGCCGACACCCGGTAATCGGGGCCGCGCTCGCCGGTCTTCTCGCAGGGACGGATACGGACGTTCTTGACGTTGAGGGTGAGGGTGCGGATGGACCCCGAGAACGAACCGTCGGCATTGGCGGTGAAGGTGCCGATCGTAGCCATTGAAGTCTTCCTTCTGTCTTCGGGCCGCGACCATCGCGACCTCGATGGCGATCCCAGGACCGGGGAAAACAGGAGGTCCGGCAGCGCGCCGCGCGCGCCCGCAGGCTTGCCGGAGGACCGATGGCGGCGAGTTTCTTGGATCGCGAGGAATGGCGGCGCGCCGCCAGGGGAAGAAAGTCGCTCGACGAGGTTGCCGGGCCTCCGGCCCCGGTCAGATCGGGCCATGAGAGATCGCGGATGGACGCGCCCCAAGCCAGCCGGAAGGCTTCCAGGCGAGATCGGCCCTTCATTGCCAATGCCGACGGTCCATTTCTCGGGGTCCATCCGCGCCCTCACGCTCTGCGCCAGGATCGGCCGATCCGATCCGGCGAGAAGACGCGCGAGCGCGGCCCCGATTACCGGGTGTCGGCCGAGGGCGCGGACCTTGGCGTGGCCTGGAGAACGACTTGCTGGGGCGACGACGCGCCTTGCCGGTGAGGCCGACGACGTCGGCATCGGCGAACCGGTCAATGCCGCCCTGATCGTCGGCGATGGCGAGGACGCCCTCGGTCTGGCCGCGCAGCGCCGCCAAGGCCGCTGACGCCCAAGGGACGCCCCGCAAGGGGCGTCCCGCCCGTCGCGAGACTCCGGTCAACACCGTCGAAGCCGGCTGCCCGCCATGAGAAGGCGCGGCCGATCCCAAAGGATCGGCCGCGCACCGAGCTTGGCGGGGCGGGCAATGCGCCCGCCCCGCCTGACCTTAAGCCGCCGCGCTCCGGTCCTCGACCGCTTCAGCCGGGTCGGGAGCCTCCGCCTCGTCCGCCTCATCAGGCGCCGTGCCGGGCTCGGCCGTCTTCGCCTCGTCCGCCGCCTGGACCCAGGGCAGAGGCCGGCCGGGCGTGCGCAGGCAGGCCGGAAGCCAGCGCGCGGCGACCAGTTGAGGCTGGGCGGCAGCGATCATCTCGGTCTTGCGCAGGCCCGTGAGGCGCTCCGCCGCCTCGGGCGACACCCCTTCGGCGACCGCATCGACGATCTGGCCCTTGGTCACCGCGCCCAGGTAGCGCTCGGCGGTCGGCGACCACCAATCGCTCATGTCCAGGTCCAGCGCGCTGGCCAAGCGGTCGGCGTGCTTCCAGGCCATCGGCCGGTTGTCCCAGCCACGCACCGCGTCGAGCGACAGGCTGACGCAGTGGGCCATCAGGCTCATGCGGCTATCGACATCGAGCCCGACCACGAAGGCCCAATAGGCTTCGGGGTCGCTGGGCATCTGCCGCGCCCAGGCTTCGTGCCGCTCGGCATTGGCCCGCGCGGCGGCGCCGTCCTCGATCCCGACGCCATCGGCGGCGAGATTGCGCGAGCCGAGCTTGACGTCGAGGCACGAGGCGTAGCCGCCCACGCCCCGGAAGACCCGCAGCAGCAGGGCGTGGGTCAGGGCGACCAGGGCGAGGTCGGGGTCCTGGGCCAGGGCGTTGCGCAGGGCCATGCTGCGATGGGCCGTCAGGTCGGCGCGGATGCGCGGCGAGATCGGGGCGTTGGCCTCGCCGAGCGGCTCCTCGACTTCGCCCGGCCCGTCATCGTCGTCCTCGTCGCCGCCTTCCGGGTCCGCCTCGTCGGGCGCCGGGGCTTGGCCATCGGTCGCGGCTTCGGGTTCGACTTCGGCCGGGGGTTCGTCCTCGGGCCGAACATAGCCGCGCTCGATCCGGGCCTCGCCGTCATTGGCCAGCACCACGAAGGCGCCCGCCCGCGCCTTCTCCTGCGGGTCGAAGCCGAAGGTGTTGGCCAGGGCGTCGAGGTCTTCCTCGATCTGGCTGAGCCGGGCCTCGGCCTCCTCGGTCAGGTCGGCGACCTCCGGATAGCCGTCGATCAGGTCCTGGCGCTCGGCTTGCAGGGCTTGGCGCTCGGCCTCTTCCTCCGGCGGGCGCGGCAAGGCCTGCTCCCAGATGCGGCTGCAGCCGTGGTCGTGTGGATAGGTCAGATAGGCGGCGGTCCACTTCCAGCCCTCGGCCTCGCGCAAGGCGACCGCCTGAGCCTGGAGCTTCTCGGCGACGAGGCGGTCGAGCAGCGCGACGTCCTCCAGCCAGCCTTCGCCCGCCTCGGTGAAGAGGTCGACGAGCAGCGCGCCGCCGGCCGCGACATAGGCGTCGACACCGACATAGAGCGCGCGCGGATCGTCGGCGGCGACCTTGGCCTCCGTCATCGCCCGGCGAATGGCGTAGGTCTGGCGCTGGTGTGGGGCGAGTTGGGCGTAGACCTGCATCTGCCGCTCGGCGTCGGGACTGACGGCGAAGGCGGTGACTTGGTCGAGGGTCAGTCCCCCCTCGCGATAGATGTCGAGCAGGGCCGGGGCGACGGCGCCCAGGCGCAGGCGCTGGCGCACGATCTTGGGCGAGACGCCCGAGCGCGCGGCGATCTCCTCGACGCTGTAGCCCTTGCGCTCGGACAGGTCCTTCCAGGCTTCGAACTCGTCGGCCGGGTGCATGTCGCAGCGCGAGGTGTTCTCATCCAGGGAAATCTCACCGGGATCGTTGAGCGTATCCACCACGCAGCGCACCGGTTCGGCCTTGCTGAGCAGCTTGCGCTTGGCCAGCAGCCGAAGCGCTTGGCGACGGCCTTCGCCGATCGTGACGAGGTAGAAGCCGCTGGCCCCGCCGCCCGCGTCGAGCTCGGGCTCGACCACCAGGGGCTGGAGCAGGCCCTTGTGTCGGATGCTGGCCGCGCGGGCTTCGATGTCCTGGGCGCTGTGGCCCACGCGCCGGACGTTGCGAGGCGAGGCCTTGAGCTTGTTGAGGGCGATCTCCAAGACCTCGCCGGTCTGGATCGGAAGCCGCTGGGCCTTCGGTGCGGGAAGAGCGTGCTGGGCTTGGGTGGTCATGTCTGCCTCCTTGGGGCTGGTCGCAGGCGCAAGGCGCGCCTGCGGCCCTGCCCGGTGGCGAACCCGGGGGTGCAAGCGGAGGGGCGGCTTCGCGGGGACCCGGCTGCAGGGCGTGCTTGACGATCTGGCGAGGCGGCGCGGCGCGCCCGAAGCTGGGCGGAAGGCGGTCCGAAGCGCGCTGGGGGCGGAGCCCCAAGCCACGGCCGCGGAAGCGGCGAGGAAACAAGAAGAGCGCAGCGTGGGCGACGTGGCGTCGTCGCCCCCGCGACAATCTGACCCGCGCCGCGCGCCGCCGCCGGCCTGGAGAATAGGCAGCGAATTCCTATCTAAGACCCTGAGAACGCAAGGGAGTTTCGATAGGAATGGCAGGCGGCTGGACACACGACGGGGGCGTCCTTGACCAGATCGAAGACACCGTGACCGACGGCGTGTTGCATGCTCGCGCTCGGCTGCCCGTGGGCGAAAGCGCCCTAGTCTGCGCCGAGTGCGACGAAGACATCCCCGAGGCGCGGCGGAGGGCCCTGCCGGGTGTCCGCACCTGCGTCACCTGCCAGGCCGGGCGCGACAAGCGCATCGTCATCGGCGGCATCAACCGCCGTGGCAGCAAGGACAGCCAACTGCGCTGATCACACGAGATTGGGGATCTTGCGCCCGCCTGTCGGCGGCTGCGCGGTCCCCATGGGCTCGGGACGGATCCGCCGTTTGAGAACACGCGGCGGCGATACCTGGAGCCCGGCCCGAGGCCAAGCGCCTCGGGCCACCCCTTCACCGGCGACTCGAGAGACTCGCCATCCGCCCACTATCGTTCTATGTTTGTTCCCATGAACCACGCACACCCCGTCACCGCCAAGCCGCTGACCGCCGTGGAAATCGACGGCATCCTTGGCAAGCCCGACTACCTGGACACTCTTCCCGCCGTCCGACACGTTGGCGCGTGCCGCGAGGGCGGCCTGGTCGTCTGGCTCGAGAGCGGGCTCGATGATGAGCCGACCCTCGACGAGGTCAGGCCGGATCGGGCGCCCGAGGTCGAATTGCACGGCCAGGGCGCGCCCTGCTCGGCGCTTGTGGACCATCCTCGCGCCCAGCATGTGGAGATGTTCTTCGACGGCCTCGGCGACCCCGAATGCGCGCCCCGAGGCTGGTGGCACGCCAGGATCTGGCTCAGGGCCGCCTGAAGCCGATCATCAACGCCTTTGCAGCCGCGCATCCGATCGCTAGCGTCGGCGATCGGATCGCCGGGAGACGTTTTCGCCGATGTGCAATCTCTACGCCTTGATGAAGGCGCGCGCCGAGGTCGCGGCCCTGGCCCGCGCCATGAGCGACCTCAACAACAACCAGCCGCCCATGCCGGGCATCTATCCCGACTATGCCGCGCCGATCATCACCCATGGGGAGGATGGCCAGCGGATGATGCGCGATGCGCGCTGGGGAATGCCTTCCTCCAAGCAGGCCCTGATGGAAGCGGCGACCCTGCGCGCCGACAAGCTTCGCGCCAAGGGCACGGAGTTCGACTTCGCCGAGCTCCTGAAGATGGAGCCCGACAAAGGCACCACCAACATCCGTAACACCACCAGCACCAAGACCGGCCGCACGAACCAGCACTGGGCGCCATGGCTTGGCGCCGGCAACCGCTGCCTGGTGCCGTTCACGTCATTCGCCGAACCCGACCAGGATCATGAGCGGACACGCAAGAATATCTGGTTCGCGCTCGACGAAAGCCGCCCTATCGCCTTCTTCGCCGGCATCTGGACGCCGCACGCGTGCGTGCGGATGAAGACCAAGGGTTGGGAAGAGATCATCGCCTATGGCTTCCTCACCACGGACTCGGCCGAGCCGGTGAAGACCTACCATTCCAAGGCGATGCCGGTGATCCTGACCGAGCCTGAGGAATGGGACCTGTGGATGAGCGACGCGCCGTGGACCGAGGTCGCCCAGTTGCAGCGTCCCCTCCCCGATCGCCTGAAGATCGTCGCTGTCGGCGGCAAGAGCGACGAGGTCGTCCCCGCCTAGCGCCCTGCGCCTAGTGATCGTCGGCTGGCGGAGTCCACGACCAGGGTCCGTCGTAGAGGTGGGGGAAGACGGCCACGTCCGTCGCCCCGCATCCCTCTTCACCACCGCAGGACAGCCTCGCGGCGATATCGGCGATCTTCACGTGGGTCCGGTCGCCGAACTTCTCGACCAGATCCTCTGGCGTCCACTCGATCAGCCGTGGACATTCGCGACAGCAGATGGCCAGCGAATAGCCTTTGGTGAGGTACGTGCGGACGGTGTCGTTGCCCACCTGGCCCAGGTGAAAGCGGCGGATAAGCTGTTCTTGCGGACGCTTCAACGTCGAGGGCGGTCGGTTCGGCATTCAGGGCATTCTGCGCAAAACGGAAGAGTAGGCTAGGGCTGCGGGATGGGTTCGTCCTCCGTCGGGATGAGCGGCCCCGTCTTCGAAATCGCGCGCAGGTCTTTGACCGCGCGGTCGATCAGACGCCCGGCAAATTCCATGCAGGCCTGCATGGCGCCGGCCTCATAGGTGTTGAATTCGCCATTGCACCGCCCCTGGTCCTCGACGCGAATCCAGGAAACGGTCCCGGTGTGAACGAACGCGCTGAGGTATCGATAGAACTTGCGAAAATCGTCCCGATCGATCTCGAGCCGCTCGACCACGTCGTCGTGGATGAACGGCGTCTTGAGGCCCTTGAGAATTTCCTTCTGCTGGGAAGCCGTGAGCGCCTGGAAATTCCGCGTGACCGCGATGTGTTCGGCCATGGACTTCTGGGCGCTGACGAATTCCTCCGGCTCGGGCTGGCCCTCGACCTCCTGGGTCAGGCGATAGCGGCTACGGTTGTCCATGATGGACAGGGCCTTGAACCTGAACAGCCATAGGTCCTGGTCCTCGGTTTCCACGCAGAGCCAGTGAAGCAGAATGTAGTTCTCGGCCAGAACGCGCACCAAGGTCGCCACCGAACCAAGGTCCCAAAGGTCCTTTGAGGCCGGCGAGGCGATCTTGGGGATGATCTTGTCCAAGGTCATGGCGCCCAGGGTCAGCTTGGCCGCCAGGATCGACGACCAGTACTGGCGGCCATGTCCGCTCGGCGTCCCGTTCATACGGGCCGACAGCGCCACGATTTTTCCGACCGACCGGCTGAACCGTTCGCGAGACCCCGCGTAGCCCTGTGGGCGATCCCTCAGCTTTGCCATCCCTGCCCTCGATCGGACGCCGCGCCACGTCCGCCTGGTGTCCTATCCGCGATCCTTGCGACTCAGTGTCCGCCCTCGACCCAAGGCACGCCCGCGTTACGAAACGCCTGGGCCAAAGCCGCCTCCAGCGACTCCCACTGGCGCATGGGATTGAGATGCTCGGTCAGCGTCGGCGCCAGACGCACGCCGAACCGCCTGGCCGCGCCGCTGGCCTTGTAGCCGGTCTTGTGCTGGTCGAAGCGCAGGTCGGAATCGCGCGAGGTTTGGCCGACATAGAGGCCCCAGGGATCGGCGCGTCGCGCGTCGTGCAGCAGGATCACGTAGACGGAATGCTTCGCGCCCTTGGCCTTGCGGCTGGTGGCCTTGAAGGCCAGCGCCGCGCGCTCGGCCTTGGACCACCAGGAGGGACCGCTTGGTTGAACCATGGCGCCAGCCTAGGGGCCCAGCGGCGCCATGCCAATCGCACTGCGCGCGCCCAGTCCAGCTTGCGTCAAACTCGGTCGCCACCAAAAAATTCTGATTCCTCTCAAACCCTTGGCCCGCCTGCATCTTGGCCTTGGCGCGCGCCTGCGTCGCACCCCGGGCCCCGTTGACTCTGCTGGAGCGACGAGAACAAAGATGGAACAAGAACATTCTGTAAGCATGACTCCCAACCGCACCCCTGCCGCGCTCGACGCGCTCCGCCGCCAGGTTCGTGCCCTCGAGATCGAGGGCCAGGCCAGCCGGGCGATGCTGCCGTTCGGCGTCCCCGAGATCGATGATCGCCTGCCCGGCGGCGGCCTGCCGGTTGGGGCGCTGCACGAGGTGGCTGGCGGGGCGGACGGAGCCCTGCATGGCGCGGCCGCCGCCAAGTTCGCCGCCGGCCTGCTGGCGCGGATGGACGGCCCGGTGCTGTGGTGCCGCCGCCATCCCGATCTCTTCGCTCCGGCCCTGGCCCGGGTTGGCCTGCCCCCCGACCGGATCATCTTCGCCGACGCCGGCGACGAGGACGGGGTGCTGGCCTCGATGGAGGAGGGCCTGCGCTGGCCGGGCCTGGCGGGTGTGGTCGGCGAGGTCTCCAAGCTCTCCATGACCGCCTCGCGGAGACTGCAACTGGCGGCCGAGAAGAGCGGGCAGATGGCCATCGCCATCCGGCGGTGGAAACGGACCGCCGACGCCGCCGACCTCGGCCGGCCGACGGCGGCCTACAGCCGCTGGCGGATCTCGGCGATGCCGTCCTCACCCCTACCCACCGCTGGCGTTGGTCCCCCGCGCTGGTTTCTCGAACTTTTCCGTTGCCGCGCCGGGCAAGCCTTCGACCTTGAGATAGAAGCCTGTGACGCAAAGGGTCATCTCCGTCTTCCTGCCCCACTGGCCAACCGATCGGCTGGCGCGCACGCAGGCCAAGACCATGGGCAAGGCCGCGCCGCCGCCTGAAACGCCGGTTGTCATGGTCGGGCGCATCGGCCGGCGCCGCGCCGTCGCCGCGATGAACCCGGCCGCCGCTCAGGCCGGCCTGCGGATCGGTCAGGCGGTCGCACAAGCCACCGCCATGACCAGGGGTCTGCTGCTGCACGACCTGGACGCCGAGGGCGATGCGGCCGCGCTGCTGCGCCTAGCGCTGTGGGCCCAGCGCCATTTCTCGCCGGTCGTGGCCCCGGATGGCGCCGACGGCCTGGTCATCGACGCCACTGGCTGCGCGCACCTCTTCGGCGGCGAGGAGAAGATGCTGGTCGCTCTGCGAGATCGGCTGGCCAAGGCCGGCTACGCCGCCCAACTGGCGATCGCCGACAGCTGGGGCGGCGCGCACGCCTTGGCCCGCTATTCCCGCCGCTCGATCTTCGTGGTCGCGCCCGGCCGCACGGGCTGGGAGCTAAAGGACTTGCCGGTGGCGGCGCTGCGGTTGCCCGCCGATCTCGTCCAAACCCTCTCGCGCCTGGGATTCGACACCATCGGCGAGTTGGAAGCCACCAAGAAGGGACCGCTGGCCCATCGCCTGGGCCTGGAGCCGGTGCGGCGGCTGGACCAGGCGTTCGGACGCACGGCCGAGCCCATCGAGCCGGTGTTGGCGCCCGAGACCCTGCGCGTGCGCCGCGTGTTCGCCGAGCCCATCGGCGCGCCCGAGACCATGGCTCGGTACCTGGGCCAGCTGACCGGCGAGATCTGCGCGGCCCTTGAGGCGGTCGGTCTGGGGGCGCGGCGCCTGGACGCCTACTTCATGCGGGTCGACAACCGTATCGAGACCGCGCGGATCAGCCTGGCCCAGCCCTCGCGCGACGTCCCGCGCCTGACCAAGCTTTTGTGCGAGAAGCTGGAGACAGTCGACCCGGGTTTCGGGGTCGAGACCTTGCTGCTGGCTGCTCCCGGCGCCGAGCCGCTGGCCTGGCGTCAGGGCGACGTCGTCGGTGACGTCCGCCCCGCCGCCGGCGTCGCCGGCCTTGTCGATACTCTCAGCGTGCGGCTCGGTCCCGAGGCGGTCTACCGGATCGTCAATGTGCCCAGCGACCTGCCCGAGCGCTCTGTGCGCAAAGCCCCGGCGCTCTCGCCGCCCGACCCCGGCGAGGCCACGCCCTGGCCGCGGCCTGAGCGCCTCTTCCGTCACCCCGAGCCGATCGAGACTTTGGCGGCCCTGCCCGACCACCCGCCGGTGGCCTTCACTTGGCGCGGCGTGCGCCGCCGGGTCGCCCGGGCCGACGGCCCCGAGCGCCTGTTCGGCGAATGGTGGCGCTCGGACGCCGAACTGACCCGGTCGCGGGACTATTTCCAGGTCGAGGACGACAGCGGCGAGCGCTTCTGGATCTTCCGTGACGGCGATGGGGAGGACGCCGCCTCCGGTTCGCAGCGCTGGTTCCTCCACGGGGTGTTCGGATGAAGGCCGCTGCCTCGCCGGCCGATCTGGGCGACTATGTCGAGCTCCACTGCGCCTCGCACTTCTCGTTGCTGCGCGGCGTCTCCTCGCCCGGCGAGCTCTTCGAGGAGGCCGCGCACCTGGGATATCGTGCGCTGGCGATCTGCGACCGCAACAGCCTGGCCGGGGCCGTGCGCGCCCACGTCGCGGCCAAGGCGACGGGCGTGCGCCTGGTCATCGGCTGCGAGCTGGCGCTGCGCGACGGCATGGTCGTGCTGGTCTTCCCCACCGACCGCGCGGCCTATGCGCGTCTCTGCCGCCTGCTGTCGCTTGGCAAGGCCCGGGCCGGCAAGGGTGCCTGCGATCTTGGCCTGGAGGACCTGGCCGCCCATGCGCAGGGCCTCATCCCGATCCTCGTGCCCAAGGAGGCCGATGAGACCTGCGCGGTGCAGCTCAAGAAGCTCACGGCGATCTTCGGCGCCGACACCCATCTGGCCCTCACCTTGCGCCGCCGGCCAGGCGAGGCCCTGCGGCTGCACGACCTCGCCGCCCTGGCCAAGGCCGCTGGCGCCACGGCGGTCGCCACCAATCGCGTCCTGATGCACGACAAATCCCTGCGCCTGCTGCAGGACGTCGTCACCTGTATCCGCGAAAAGACGAAGATCGACGACGCGGGCTTTCGGCGCGAACGCGAGGCCGACCGCTACTTGAAGGCGCCGACCGAGATGCAGCGCCTGATGACGCGCCACCCGGAGGCGATCGCCGCGTCCGTCGCCTTGGCCCGGCGCTGCGGCTTTTCGCTGGATGAGCTGACCTATCAATATCCGCACGAGGTCGCGCAACCCGGTCGCACCGCCCAGGAGACGCTTGAGCGCCTGACATGGGAGGGAGCGGCGAGGCGCTTCCCCGATGGGGTGACACAGGAGGTGCGCCGGCTGCTGGACCATGAACTGAAGCTGATCGGCCAGCTCGGCTACGCGCCCTACTTCCTGACCGTCAATTCCATCGTCGTCTTCGCCCGCAGTCAGGACATCCTCTGCCAGGGGCGCGGCTCGGCGGCCAACTCGGCGGTCTGCTACGTGCTCGGGATCACCAGCATCGACCCCGAGCGCAACGACCTGCTGTTCGAGCGCTTCGTCTCCCAGGAACGCGACGAGCCGCCCGACATCGATGTCGACTTCGAGCACGGCCGGCGTGAAACCGTCATGCAGTGGGTGTTCGAGACCTATGGTCGTCATCGCTCGGCCATCGTCGCGGTCGTCCAGCGTTTCCGGCCGCGCGGCGCGGTCAAGGACGTGGGCAAGGTGTTGGGCCTGCCCGAGGACATGACCGAGGCCCTGGGCAACCAGGTCTGGAGCTTTTCGCGCGAGCAGATCGAGGACAAGCACGCGCGCGAGATCGGCCTGGACCTGACCGACCGGCGCCTGCGGCTGACCTTGGAGCTGGCCAGCCAGCTCCTCAACACCCCGCGCCACTTCTCCCAGCATCCGGGCGGCTTCGTCCTGACCCAAGACCGGCTCGACGAACTCGTTCCGATCGAGCCGGCGCGCATGGACGGGCGGCAGATCATCGAATGGGACAAGGACGATATCGACGAACTGAAGTTCATGAAGGTCGACTGCCTGGCGCTTGGCATGCTGACCTGCCTCAAGCGCGGCCTGGACCTGCTCGCGCAGCACAAGGGCGAGATCCGCGAACTGGCCACCATCCCGCCGGAGGACCCACGCACCTATGCGATGATCCGCCGGGCCGACACCCTGGGCGTCTTCCAGATCGAGAGCCGCGCCCAGATGGCCATGCTGCCGCGGCTGAAGCCGCGCAGCTTCTACGACCTGGTCATCGAGGTGGCGATCGTCCGCCCTGGCCCGATCCAGGGCGACATGGTCCATCCCTATCTTCGCCGGCGCGAGGGCAAGGAGCCGGTCAGCTACCCCCGGCCGGAGCTGGAAAAGGTGCTGGGCAAGACCCTCGGGGTGCCGCTCTTCCAGGAGCAGGCCATGCGCGTGGCCATCGAATGCGCGGGGTTCACCCCGGGCGAGGCCGATCAGCTGCGCCGGGCCATGGCCACCTTCAAGTTCACCGGCGGGGTCTCGCACTTTCGCGACAAGCTGGTCGGCGGCATGGTGGCGCGTGGCTATGACGAGGCCTTCGCCCGGCAGACCTTCGCCCAGCTGGAGGGGTTTGGCAGCTACGGCTTTCCGGAAAGCCACGCCGCCAGTTTTGCGCTCTTGGCCTACGCCTCGTCCTGGCTGAAGTGCCACCACCCCGACATCTTCTGCGCGGCCCTGCTCAACAGCCAACCGATGGGCTTCTACCAGCCCAAGGAGATCGTTCGCGACGCCAAGGAGCACGGGGTCGAGATCCGGCCGGTCTGCGTCAACGCCTCGCGCTGGGACTGCACCTTGGAGCCGCTGGGCGACAGCGGCCGGTTCGCCGTGCGGCTGGGCCTGCGCCTCGTGCGCGGCCTGAAGGAAACGGACGCGGCCCAGCTTGTCATGGCGCGCGGCGAGGAACCCTATCACGCGATCGACGACGTGGCCCGGCGCGCGGGGATCGGAACCGGCGCCCTGGACACCCTGGCGCGGGCTGACGCCTTCGGGCCTGAACTCCAGCAGCAACGCCGCCAGGCCGGGTGGGCGATCAAGGCGCTACGCGACGCGCCGTTGCCCCTCTTCGATCATGCCGGCGCCCCAGAGCTCAACGAGGCCCAAGCAGACCTGAAGCCGATGACCGAGGGCCGCGAGATCATCGAGGACTTCAGCCACTTGGGCCTGACTCTCAGACGCCACCCGCTGGCCCTGTTGCGCGAGGATCTCCAGATTCTGGGTCGCGCGCCGTGCAAGACCGCGGCGAGCGCCAAGGACGGCCGGTTCGTCAAGACGGCCGGCCTCGTGCTGGTCCGCCAAATGCCCGGCACGGCCAAGGGGGTGATGTTCATGACCATCGAGGACGAGACCGGCGTGGCCAATCTCGTGATCTGGAAGACCCTCTACGAAAAGCAGCGGCGCATCGCCCTGTCGGCGCATCTGATCGGCGTCGACGCTCGGGTCCAGCGCGAGGGCGACGTGGTCCATCTGGTCGCCTATCAGCTCCACGACCTCAGCGACGTGCTGGGCAAGCTACAGTCCAAGTCCAGCGACGCGGGCGATCTGTCCTGGGCCCGGCGCAGCCGCAACTTCTGCTGACCCGATGACGGCGTCGGCGCTTGGGCCGGCGTGCTATGCGTCGTGGCTTGGATTATCGGACGGCTTGGAGACCAGGTCCATCTCACGGGCCGCTCGCGCCGGCGCGGGCCGAATGGCCCGAACGCCGTCGCGCGCGATCACCTCCCAGAGCGCGTCGTCGCGCCAGACTTCCACGGCCGCGGCCGCGGCGTGCTCACGCAGGAGGTGGAAAGCCTGCCGTCGGTAGGTTTCGGGGGGTAGGCTCAGCACTTGGCGGTGAACGGCGACCTGATTGTCGGCAAGGCAGACGAAGGTGATGGCGGCGTCCATGAGGCGAGCCTAGCAGGGGCCGCGAAGCTTTACCGTCGAAAATCGACTATGGGCTGACCTGATCGGCGGCGCGCTGGAATCCGATCAGAAACGCCTCGATCAAGGGCCGGGCCAGAGCCTCGAAGCGATCGGCCGCCGTCGATGGAATGCGCGCGAGAAGCCCGCCGGGAAATTTCGCGATCGCGCCGCCGGTCAGGGCGACGACCAGCTGCAGTTGGTCGCGAGCATCGCGTTGCGTCTGCGGCGCGCCGAGCGCCGCAGCGGTGGCCCCCTCGGGAATGGAGAACTCGTATAGGGCCACTTGGCTTGAGGCGGCCGCATAGGCCTCGAAGCGGGCGCGGCGCTCGGCGATTTCGAACTGCAGGATCTGGGCTGTCGAGGGGTCGGCGGCCGGGGTGCTTTCCGGCGGCGCCCTTTCGGCGGTCTTGGCCATGACCAACAGATGGGGTTGGTCCACCTTGCCCGACAGTCCGGCGTTTCGTCGCAGGCTTAGACCCCGGCCTTGCAAAGCAAGCCGCCGCCGCGCACTTCGTGGAAACCTGGGGCCAGGCCGAGGCCGAGGACAGGCCGCGACCGTTTCCTTCTCACGGGACACGGCGACGCGCGCCCGACAGCAGCCCATCGCCTTGCCGCGGCCGCTAGGCCTTCTGGCGGTCGCCCTTGTCGCCTTGGCCGCGGCCCGCGTCGTGCTTGGCATGCTGGCGCTGGTCGGCCGCGAGCGACTTGCCCACGTCAACCTGCTCGGAGAACTGGCCGTTCTCGTCACGGCGGGCATAGCGCTTGTCGCCGGGGGTCGGTTCGATGAGTTCGCGTTTGGACATGGCGTTGCTCCTCCTGTGCCAGACGAATCCGCGACGCCGCCGAACCGTTCCATCGCCGCTCGGCCCGCCATCCTCAGTGGACGGAACGCCGACGCGACCTCACGCGTAGTTTCCAAGCGCCAGCGAGGGAACCGCCCAGCGTCTCCCGGCCGGGCGCCATGGTTTTTCGAGGAGGTTCGACGATGTGCACGCAACGTTGCGACAGTCGTAGATCGACCGGCCGGACGGTCTTCCTTGCAAGGCGAGCCGATCAAGCCTCACGCCGCCGAGCGCAAGCCTCCCTCTTCAAGTAGGTTTTGCCCGGCGCCGCGCGCCGGGCCGCTTCCGACATCGAGGTGCTTGGCCTCCCGCTCGCCGCAAGGCTTGAGCGAACACCGCGCCCCGGCCCTGGCCGGGGCGCCTTCACATGTCTCAGGGCTTGAATCCTTCCGCGCCGTGATGCGTTGAAAGACGAGGAGTCGCCCAATGTCCAAAGCCGCCGCCAACGACGATCGCCGCTTCAGCGTCCATGCCGACCACGCCGGGCCCCATCACGCGCGGGTCATTCACGAGCCGACCTTCGAGGCCGCGGCCGTGGCCTATGTCGAGGACCTGGCGATCGCGCCGGAGGACGACGAGGCCATCCGGGTGATCGTGCGCGACCTGGATGGCGGGGGAGAGCATTGCTTCCGCATCGACCTGGAGACCGGCGAGACCGCGCCTTGCGGCTGACCGAAACGAATCATCTGGACCGTCGTTGAGTCCCAGCGCCCTCGCACACGGGCGCCGAGGATCAAACGCATGGCTTACCGTCCGACCTGGCAGGGGCACCTGCGCCTCTCGCTCGTCACCTGCCCGGTGGCGCTCTACACCGCCACCAACAGCGGCGGGGAGGTGCACTTCAACCTGATCAATCCGGACACCAACAACCGGATCAAGATGGTCACGACCGATCCCGACACCGGGCCGATCGAGCGCTCCAAGCTGGTCAAGGGCTACGAAGTCTCCAAGGGCGAATACATCCTGATGACCCAGGATGAGATCAACAGCGTCAAGCTGGAGTCGACCAAGACCATCGACATCGAGCGCTTCGTGCCGGCCGAGGACATCGACCGGCGCTATTGGGACAACCCCTATTACTTGGCCCCGGACGGCAAGCTGGCCCAGGAAGCCTTCGCGGTCATCCGCGAGTCCATGGCCCGATCCGGCCAGATCGCGCTCGGCCGCGTGGTGATGTCGACCCGCGAGCGCCTCCTGGCCCTGGAGCCGCACGACAAGGGCATCCTGGCCTACACGCTGCGCACGGACGCCGAGGTTCGCAATGAGGCCGAGGTGTTCGGCTCGATCAGCGACGCCAAGCCGGACGAAGCGATGATCTCCATCGCCCAAAAGATCATCGAGCAGAAGGAAGGCCCCTTCGATCCCAGCCAGTTCGTCGATCGCTACGAAGAGGCGCTGAAGGACCTGATCAAGGCCAAGCAGAAGGGCCACAAGGTGGCCAAGGTGGCAGAGCCCGAGGACACCAACGTCGTCGACCTGATGGAAGCCCTGCGCGCCAGCCTGGGCGCCAAGGCCGGCGCACCGGCCAAGTCCGGCAAGTCGGCCGCCAAGGGCAAGACGGCGAGCAAGCCGCCCGCCCACGCCAAGGCCAAGGCTCCGGCCAAGACCGCGCACAAGAAAGCGAGCTAAGCCTCGCCGCCGGCGGCGCGATACGCCCTGCGAGCTTTCTCCAACTCGGCTTCGGCCGCCTTGCGGTCCTTGATCCAGCGCTGGCGTGACGCGATTTCGTCGGCCTCCAACGCCGCGCGCCGCTCCGCCAAGGCCGCCTCCTCATCCAGGCGGCGGATGTTGATGGCGGTCAGGGCCTTTTCGGCGGCGGCGAGCTTGGACCGATCTGGAGGCGGGGCCTTGGGCGCAGGCGCTGGCGCGGCCTTGACCACCTTCGGGTCGGGCGCCTTGCGCTTGGGCGCTTCGGGCACGTCGGGCAGGCCCGGCTCCAGGCTGAAAGGATCCTTCGACCCGACCGCCCGGCGCAGCGGGACTTCGGGATGGGCCAAGGCCACGGCGATGGCCTCGGGGTCGTCGGTGACCTTGGCCCGGCCCTCGGCGAAGAGGTTCTGGCGCGTACCCCAGGCGGCCAGGGCCGCGGCCTGGCTGCGCGCGGCCACCACGCTGTCGTGAAAGCCGAACTGGGCCGCGTAGACCTTGAGGCGGGCGGCCATGCTCAGACCTTGCCCAGGCGGCGAATGGCGTCCTCAAGCGGGCGCTCGCCATCGCAATAGTCTTCCCAAGCGGTGAGCTTGCCGACGAGCGCCGGGGCGGTGCGCACGGTGTACTTGGCCGGATCCAGGCCCTTCTTTACCTGGGTCCAGGACAGCGGCATGGAGACCGGCGCGCCAGGCCGCCCGCGCGGCGACAGGGGCGCCACCGCCGTGGCCATGCGGTCGTTGCGCAGGTAGTCCAGGAAGATCTTCCCACCGCGCTTGGCCTTGGCCATGACGATCAGGTAGCGGGCTGGATCATCGGCCGCCATCGCCTTGCAGACATCGCGCGCGAAGGCCTTGGCGATATCCCAGTTCAGCCCCTCGGCCGACAGCGGCGTGACGACATGCAGGCCCTTGCCGCCCGTGGTCTTGCAGAACGAGACAAGCCCCAGGTCGGCGAGCCGGTCACGAACCTCTCGCGCCCCTTCGATCACCCACTCGAAGGGCACGTCGGGCGCGGGGTCGAGATCGAAGACCAGGCGCCCCGGCTGCTCGGGGAGAAAGGGCTCGCTGTTCCAGGGGTGCAGTTCCAGGGCCCCGACCTGGGCGGCCGCGACCAGCGCCTCGACGCTGTCGAACTGCAGGTAAGGCTTGCGATCGCCCCAGACCTCGACCTCGGTAATCAGCGACGACTGGCCCGCGCTGGTATGGCGCTGGAAGAAGTTCTGCTTGCCGTTGATGCCGTCGGGCATGCGGATCATCGAGCAGGGCCGGCCGCGCACATGGTCGATCATCCAAGGCCCGACCACCTCGTAATATCGCGCCAGCTCCAGCTTGGTGACCGGCCGGCCATCGCCCGCGTCCGGCCACAGTGTCTTGCCGGCGTTGGAGATCGTCTGGCCCATGACCACGGCCGAGCCCCGTGGGCTGACCGTGGCCGACCTAACCGCGATTGAGCTGGTGGCGGGCTTGGCCTTTTGGGCCTTGGGCTCGGCCAGGGGCGTGTCGGCCGGCGCGGGCTCCACGGTGTCGACTTCCGCGGCGGGCTTGTCCTCGCGCAAGCCCTTGAACGCGGCCTGGCGCAGCTGGCCGTCGGCGGTGAAGCCCTCGTACTCGATCTCGGCGACGAGTTGCGGCTTGACCCAATGCACCTCGCCAAGCCGTCCGGCGCGGCTGGGGCCTTCCTTGCCCTCGAACGGCGACTTGGCGATTTCCAGGGCCTTCAGCCTGGGCAGGATGTCCGCCACCTTGTCGCGGCCAAAGCCCGTGCCGATCCGGCCAATGTGCAACAGCTTGCCGTCGCGGTTCACGCCGGCGATCAGCGAGCGGAAGGCGCCGTTGGTCGTGGTGTAGCCGCCGATGACCACCTCATGGCCGGCGCGGCATTTGGACTTGGTCCAGGTCTCGCCGCGCCCGGAGCGATACGGGGCGTCAAGGCGCTTGGATACGATGCCTTCCAGGTCCATGCGGCAGGCCGAAAGCAGGACCGCATCGCCGGCGGTGATGAAGTGGTCGACATAGCGCAGGGTCGGTCCGGCGCCCTCGAGGTTGCTCGCCAGCCGATCCTTGCGCTGGGCCAGCGGCAGGTCGCGCAGATCTTCCAGGCCATCGAACAATTGGTCGAAGACGAAGAACACCAGCTGCGCGGTGTCGCCTGAAGAGATCGCCGCCTGCAGGGCGGCGAAGTCCGGCGCGCCGGTCTGGTCCAGGGCGACGACCTCGCCGTCGATGATTCCGTCGCCAAGCCCGGCGCCGGCCGTTGTGATCTCGGGGAATTTCGCCGACCAGTCCAAGCCCTTTCGGGTGCGCAAGATCGCCTTGCCGCCTTGCGTGCGCAGCTGCATGCGATAGCCGTCGAACTTGATTTCGTGCGCCCAGCCAGGACCAGCCGGCGGCTTATCGACGGGCTTGGTCAGCTGCGGCTCGATGAAGTCGGGCAGGACCTTGACCTTCGCGCCCTTGGCCGCGGCCTTGGCTTTCAGCGGCTGGATCAAGCCCGCCGGCGCGCTGTCGTCGCGATTGGACTGCCAGACCGCGCCGGCGTCGGCCCCGGCGGCCGTCATGAAGGGGATGGCCGCCCTTCCCTTGCCGTTGGCGATCTCGACCATGGTCCGCCCTGAGGCGATGGAACGATCCTCGTCGGTGGGCCCCTGCGGGTTGCCCGGCGCGGCGGCCTCGTCGCGATGCTTGATCAGCATCCAGCTGGCGCGTCCCCGACTGTCGCGCTTGGTGCGCACCAAGACCCAGGAGCCGTGCATTCGCCCGCCTTCCATGACGAATTTGAGCTCGCCCTTGGCCAGCGCCGCGCCGATCTTCTCGAAGCCCTTCTCGGGCGCCCAGTAACCGCGATCCCACAGCATCACCGTGCCGCCGCCGTACTGGCCCTTGGGGATCGTGCCTTCGAAGTCGCCGTAGTCCAGCGGATGGTCCTCGACCTCCATGGCCAGGCGCCGGTCGGCGGGATCGAGGGACGGACCCTTGGGCACCGCCCAGGACCGAAAGGTCCCGTCATATTCGAGGCGCAGATCGAAGTGCAGGTGCGAGGCCGCATGCTTCTGGATGACGAAGCGCAAGGCCTGCGAGGGCACGACCTTCTCGTTGCCCGACGGCTCCGCCGTACGGGAGAAGTCGCGCATTTCCTGGTATTTGGTGAGCTTGCTGGTAGCCATCGGGGAACCTCTCGCTCCCTAACGGACAAGCCCCCGCCGTGATCCCTCATGCGGCGCGTCGCCGGCGGTGAACAAGCGCTGGCGCGAAGCTTCCCGCAGGGAGCCCAAAGCCAAGACCGCATGAGCGGGCGGACTTTCAGCGTGCCGGCGTCGCGCGCCGTTGCGAGCTCATGGCAGGCCTTCATCGTCGTCAGAGGCGAACGAGGGCGGCTCGTCCAAGGCCCGTCCCGGACGCGCTCCTGCGTTGAACCGCCGATGATCGAGCACCGCGCCACGCACGGCGTTGGCGATCGCGGCGACCGCGTCCAACTCCACCGGCGTCGGGCTGCGCGGCGTATGGTGATAGATGGCGAAGGTCCCGATCACCGCACCGGAGTCATCGGCGAAAGGGCTCGACCAGCAGGCCCGGAGACCATAACGCAGGGCCAGGTCGCGAAAATCAGCCCACAGTTCGTCGCGCTCGATGTCGGTGACATAGACCGGATGGCCAAGGAACGCGGCCGTGCCGCACGATCCCACGCCTGGCCCGATGCGGATGCCGTCGATCGCGGCGCAATAGACGGCCGGGAGATTGGGCGCCGCGCCATGGCGCAAGCGCTCGCCGGAGTCATCGACGAGCAGGATCGAAGCCACCATGCCGCCGCCCGCCGCGATCTCGGCGGTCAGCAGCAGTTCCTCCAACACCTTCCCTAAGGGCTCGCCGGCCTGACTGCGCGCGCGGGCGTCGGCCTCGCCGGCCGCCAGCGCGCGTTCAAGCTCTACTGCAACGGTCATCTAGTTCCTCGGCGAGCGACGCGACGTATGGCAAAGGACCAAATGTAAAGTTCGGCGCCATTGCCGTCGACTCTCTAATCTTCATGGCGCGGGCGCCAAGCTCGAAATCGATCGGCCGGCGTCTTGCGCTCGTCTGTAGGGCGCTGCGAGCGACAGGTTGAAGTAAAAGTCGCCTAAATTGGCGCGTGCGGTGCAACTAAAACTTCCATCTCGACTTTAGTCGGATATCCGACATTCCGCGCTCTATCTGAACGCGGATCGGGTGAGGGGCGCGACTTTGGCCAGCGAAACCGAGGAGGCCACGGGCGAGGCGAGCGTACGCCGCGTCGTGCTGGTCGTCGAA
Source organism: Caulobacter segnis (assembly GCF_031454995.1). GTDB lineage: Bacteria > Pseudomonadota > Alphaproteobacteria > Caulobacterales > Caulobacteraceae > Caulobacter > Caulobacter segnis_E. Next base: position 909,191 of record NZ_JAVDRV010000001.1, read on the forward strand.
GACGAGGTGCTTGTTCGCATGTTGGCGTGCGACATCCTGGATGACGCTGGCTACCACCCCTTGGAGGCGGTCGACGCGCGCGAGGCGCTCGCCCTTTTGGAAGCGCGGCCCGACATCGCCTTGATGTTCACCGATGTCGACATGCCCGGCGAGATCAACGGCCTGGGCCTTGCGCGTCTGGCCGCCCTGCGCTGGCCCGAGCTGCCGATCGTCGCCACTTCCGGCGCGGCGGGCGTCCAAGCCATCGACCTCCCGCCGAACGGCCGCTTTCTGCAGAAGCCCTATTCGCCGTCGATCCTGATCGAGACGGTCGAGCGCGCCTTGGCTTGACGAGGCCGCGGTCGCGCGACGGCTAACGCTGCAAAGTGGCCTTGGCCGCCTCGTAGGCGCCGTAGACGTCCAGATCGAGCAGCCGCTCATAGAGGTCGATGGCGCGCTTCTGCTGCGCGGCGTCACCCCGTTGAAGGGCGACGGAAATCGAGACGAGCTTTTGACCGTACAACCCCCGGTTGGCGGCGCGGTCCAAGCCGATGATGCGTTCGCAAAGATCCAGCACCAGGGTTTCGAAGCCGGCCTCGAGCAGGAGACCCTGGAGCGCGTCCAGAAAGCTGTCCTTGAAGGCGGCCGCGAGCAGGGCGCCGTTGTCGGCCATGCCTTCCAAAACCTCACGGGTCATGGCGTCGGGAAGCAGGGGGTCGCGTAGCGGCAACAGGCTCGCGACGGCTTGGGCGATCGCGCCTTTGGCGAGGGGCAGGACCGGTCTCAGGGCGGCGTGGGCCGCCTGCCGAAGGCCGATGTCCTCCGAGCGCCACGCCGCCGCGACCGTGAAGGCCCGCCCAAGGTTTTCCGGGGTTTCCGCGCCCGTGGCCAGGTCGGCCAAGGTGTCGGCGCGATCGTCGCCGTCGACCAGCGCCAGGGCCATGGCGTATTCGCCGCCCAGTTGCCGCTGGACGGGCTCAGGGCTGGCCAGCCATCGCGCCACCATGGCCTGGCGCACGGCGTCGGGGAGCAACTGCCGGCATTGCCAAAAGAAGCCGGCGGATCGTTCGTCGAAGGCTTCGGGGACCCCGCCCCAGAGCGCTTCGAAGACCGCTTGAACCCTGTCCCTGTCGAGATCATAGAGCGCCCATCCGTGCCGGGGGATCAGGCTCGACCACACTTGGGGCTCCTCCAGCCGGCCCGCGTGTCGTTCCATCAACCGCAGAAAGCCCAGACGGTCCGGCGGATCCTGGGCCAGCAGGCCCAACGCCAGGGCGTTGAGGAACGGGTAGTTTCCGTGCGGGAGGATGCCCATGCCGCCCAGGCCCCGGCCAAAGAGCACGGGATAGGGCCTGGGCGTCTCCTTCTTGGCGTTGCGCTCGTCATTGCGCGCCTGGCGCAGTTGCTCGCGCGCGATGCGATCAGCGATCACGGCCGGATCGGTGACGACCCAGGTCTCGACCAGCTGCAGGTCCTGGTCAGCCAGCCCGCCAAGGCGTCCCGCCAAGGATTGCAGGGCCCAGGCCGCGTCATAGCGGAAGCTTTCGGAGGCAAAGCCGCGCGCGACGAGGTCGCGGATCAGGGCGAGGATCGCCGTGTCCAGTCCAGTGTCGGTTTCCGCCAGCTTCTGGAGCAGAGCGCCGGCGGCGTATTCGTGGCGTCCCGCCAGGAATGAGGAGCCGACAAGAGCCATGGCCCGCTGCGGCGCGAGAAGCGCGAATTCGCCGAAGGCTCTCCCAAGCTCGACATAGCCGCCTTCCCCGCGCCGGCGTCCCGGGCGCGCGAAACGATCGGTTCCGTCGCAAGCTTCGTTGAGCATCCGCATGATGTCGGCGTCGCTGGCCTTTTCCATCGCGGCCGGCGACATCGGCGAGGTGACGATCGAGGCCAGGCTGCGGCCTCGGTGGCGGCTTAGGCGCGGTTCCTGAGCGACAAGTTCCGCGACCTGCCGACGCCGGCGCGGCGAAAGCGCCTCTAAGGGCAACAGGTCCAGAAGCACCGCCCGTCGCGCCTCGGCCCACTGGCGCCGCTGACGGCGCGTCTCGACGCCGTCTTCGTCCCAGACCCAGTCCTGGTAGCCGTCCCACGCTTCCAACGCCGCGCGCACCCGCTGGACCAAGTCCGGCGCGGCATGGGGCGCGGCGGCGCTCAACAGGGCGCGGGTCGACCAGTCCGACACCATGTGTCCGACGTTTTGATCATCGTCGACATGCGCCTTGCCCAGTTGAAACCGGCGCGTATCGCCGAGCAGCCACTCCAACGCCTGGTCGGCCAGCGCCGCGCCCGCCGCGGCGAAACCGTCGGCGACCAGGGCCTGGACTTCCTCCACCTCGATAGCGTCGACTTCGGCGGCAAGGTCCAAGAAGGCCATCGGCTCGGCCCGCGCCGTCAGCTCCATGGCGCTGCGAAGGCAAGCAAAGACTGTCCCATCCTCGTGCGGATCTTCCCAGGCGAACGGAAGGTTTTCCGAATGGGGGTAGCCTTCGCGGACGGTCTCCGTGCGCCCCGGCTCGCCCACCACCTTCAGGAACCAGGCGAATGCGACCGTCAGGAACCGGCGCGGCGCGGCCTCGACCACCTTCTCCAGTTCGTAGATCGATAAGGCGCGTTCCTTGCTGTAGGGGACAGCTTCGATGAAGGCGGCGAAGAGATCGACGGCGGTTTCGGCTCGCCCCTCCTTGAGAAGATCCGTCAGGAACGCGGACACGGCCCAGGTCTCCAGCTCGCCACGCGCGAACACCCGGCGCAGGCGCGCCTCGATCAGCGGCGACCAGAGCTTGGCGCGCGAAACGATCTCGAAGGCGGCGAAGTCGTGCTGCGCGCCGTCCCAGTAGCGAAGCAGCAGCGCCTCGGCCTTGGCCTTATCGACCGAGGCTTCGGCCACGACCATCGACGCGGCCTGATAGGCCAAGTCTTCGGTTGCGAGCATTTGGGGCAGGAGCGGCGTGAGCGCCTCGCGCCAGCCATCCCAATGGCCGACGATCGTGGCGACCGCGCGGCGGGCCAGCGGAGGGTCCTGAAGCACCAATTGCCGGACCCAAGCCACTTCCCGGGCCTGCGGGGCGCTCTGGCTGGCGATCAGATCGGTGACCAGATGACGCAGGTGCCGCCGCGTCCGGCCGTCGCCGAGCAGGAGGTCGAGGGCCTGGCCGTAGGCGGTCTCGTCGACCTGGCGCAGCCGCTCCAACCCTCGCAGGATGGTCGCGCGGTTGAAGATCGCGTCCTGTACCGACCAGGCGTAGTCGGCCAAGACCTGGGCCGTGGTGAACCCGCGAGCCTGGAAATCGTCGAGCCAGGCCTGATGGGCGAAGCCGAGCCGGCCCTGGGACCGCACAATCAGTTCGCAGGCCTCCGCTCGGCGTAGGGCGTCGGCGGATTCCGCCTCGATCCGATCGGCGGGGAGCCACAGGGCCTGGGCGGCCGTCATCTGCTTGGCCATGTCTTGAAGAAGGGCGTGGACGGCGCGGCGGTGGCTTTCGCCGCCCAGGGGCGCGGAGGCCAGCCACGCGTTGAGCAGCTCGCCTTCGACCAAGCCGGCCAAAGCGACTTTCCGTCTGATGAGCTGCACGAAGAGCTTGAGCAGGAAGGGTCGACGCAGCGTCGTCTTCAGGGCGTCCGGAACCCTCGTGGGATCGATGTCCAGATCCGCGAGCAAGGCCTCGACCCGCGCGTAGTCGGGAAGCTGAAGCTGGAAGGTTTCGGCGTCCAGGCTCTCGAAGCGGGCGTCGTAGCGCGCCTCAAACGGCCGGGACGAGACGATCACGTGCACGGGCGGTCCCCCCTGGACCTGCGTAAGCCCGCGCGCCAGTCTCAAGAGCAGCCGCATGCGGTTGCCGGACGCGTCCATGACCTCGCTGACCGCGTCGAGTTGGTCGATGATCAGCGCCACCGGTTCGACGGCCGCCAGGGCGGCGATTTCCCGGTCGATCGGCCGTTGCATGCCAAGGGCGCGCGAGATGTCGGCGAAGCTGGCCACGTCCGGCGGCAGTTGATCGGCCTTGATGGCGAAGACGGTCAGCCCGTCGTCCTCCAGCCGTCCGATCAAGCCGGCCAGCAGCGCCGATTTTCCGGCCCCCGCCACCCCGACCAGGAGCGTGGTCTCGCCTGGATGGTCGAGCACCCGGCGGCGCAGCGTCTCCTCCTCGGGACGATCGATGTGCAGGCGCGCGATGGTCTGGGGCCAGGATCGCAACCCCTCGGATCCCAGCTTGGCGTCGTCGCGCGCCGCCTGCAGCTGATCCTGCGGCGTCGCCGGCTTGGGCGTGGAGGTCTGCAGTTCGGTCACCCGTTGCAGGATCTCATCGATGGCCGCCCCCTGGGCGGTGTCGCGCCAGTGTTCTGACCGCAGCAGGCCGGATCTGAGGCTTGTGGCCATGGCCTCGAAGGCCTGGGCCAGTCGCTCCGGCTCGAGGCGATAGATCTTGCGCAGAACGTCATCCATCGAACGATCGCGCAGATAGGGTTCGACGAATCGGCCCGTGAAGTTGCTCGTGAGGGCCTTGGCGTCGAAGGTCGCGTCACGATGGCTGACGACCTGCAAGACCATGGGGCCAAGAACGCTGATGGCGTAGGCGTCCGTCTCCAGCTCGCCGCCGAGTTCAGGCGCGATCGCGAGCGCTTCGCCGATCGCCTGGGCCGCGATCTGGGCCAGTTCCCGTTTGGCGGCGGCCTTGCCGATGATCCGCTTGACGCCGGCGTCGCCCGTTCGGCCGACGACCCAGCCGAGGCCGGCCTCCAGCACCTTCATCGCGATCGCGCTGAGCACCGTCAACGGCGCTCCGGCTGATGGCGGCGCGGGACCGCCGGCGCCAACCCGAGGCGTTCAGCCGCGCCGCGTCTCACCCGATTTCGCATTACGATCTCTCTAAACGGGCTGAAGTGCGCCTTGGACCGCCAAAGTCGAGCTTGCTTGCGGAAAAATCCAGTCCTTAGGCGATCGCGAGGGACCATCGCCAAATCCTCGGCGCGCGCTTTCGCGCGATCGTCCCATGGACCCGGCCTGTTGAACCGGCTAGTCGGCCTGCCGTATCAGGAGACCGTCAGGCCATCGCCATGCCCCCCGAAGAAGCCATAGTCCTCGCCCGTAAGCTTTGTCGATCGTTGGCGAGCGCGCCGCTGCCCCAGGAGCGGGCCCGGCAGGTCTTTCAGACCCTGACCCGCGCGCGCGGATGGAGCCCGGCGCAGGAAAGCGCGATCCTGGCGTTTGGCGACTGGCTGGATGGCCGGCCCGCGCCTGGCGCGATGAAAGAGCGCTGCGAGCGCTTGCTGGCCGCGCTCTAAGTCGCTCAACGCTCGCCAGGTCGTGGTGTCGTCGGCTCGCGGCCAAGGTCGCTGTCCGATCACGCGGGAGCCAGCGCTAGCGCAGTCATCGCTTCCATCACGCCGGGCGCGCGGAGCCGGCTACTCGGCGGCCGACCGCGCCGCCGCCCAAAGCGGCGGCGCGCCATCTCGTGCGCTGCGTTAGAAGAACAAGATGAACATGAAGAGCAGGAACAGCAGGCCGCCCCGGGGCGCGCGGCGCCCCGGCTGACTGGCCTAGTATTCCTCGGCCAGCATCAGGGTGAGAACTCGCCGCGTCACCGCCGGGTCGGCGGCGTCGGGCGAAGCCATGGCAAGATTGAGATCGTAATAGTCGATCTTCCAGAACATCCGCTGGCCATCGATTTCGAAGGCCCCGAAGTCGCGCTCGCCGTAGGGGTCGTTGTCCTCGCTGAAATCGGAAAAGGCCTTCACGGCGGCCATGGCTTGCACCAGCGTGTGCTCACCCATCGCCCGGAGGCCGGGCGTCACCACCCACCCCACGCCCGGCAGGGCGCGGTGCTGATCGTTCAGCTTGGCGATGGCCTGGGCATGCTCTTGCTCGGTCATAGGAATATTCTCCTTGGGTCGTCGGTTGCGGACGCAAAGCGCGTCTGCAACCGGCGCCCCTCGGCGAGAGCTGGGGGTGCAAGCGGAGCGGCCGGCTTCGCGGGGACCCGGCTGCAGGACCCGAAGGGGCCGAAGCTGGGCGGAAGGCGGTCCGAAGCGCGCTGGGGGCGGAGCCCCAAGCCCTGCGCGCCCGCCCGCGGGCGCTCATGACAATGAAGCCTGTACAGGAGAGCGCGCGAAGCGGGCTCGGGAGGCGGCGTCGAGCCGCCGGCGGCAGGCCAAAGCCTGCCCGCAGGGGCGCGCCCGTAGGAGCCGCGAGCGGAGGCGGCGCCCGCAGGGCGTGCGGCGGGACCGAGCGCGCCCGCCGGCGGCTCACCTTGTCGGTCGTCCTGGTGGGTTCAGGTTACGTCTTGAGCCGACGAAGCGTTTGCTGGTCGCGGCGGGCCGGCTGTTTGCGTGCACAGACGGGCCTGCGCCGACCGGCGACGCGGGAACGGCCCGGTCGTCCTGTCGTTTGGGTGCTTCAACGCGGAGACTCCCCATGACCCCCGACGAGCGCCTGACGATGCAAGATCCGCGCGAGCAATATCCCAAGCCGCCGTTCCCCGCCCAGCCGCAGGCCGCCCCCGGCCTTGCCAGCCGCATGGAGCCTCGGCCCGACCACGGTGAAACCAGCTACAAGGGCTCGGGCAAGCTAGCGGGCCGCAAGGCGCTGGTCACGGGCGCGGACTCCGGCATCGGTCGCGCCGCCGCGATCGCCTTCGCACGGGAAGGCGCCGACGTGGCGATCGGCTACCTGCCCAGCGAGGAGGCTGACGCCCGCGAGGTGATCGCCCTGATCGAGGCCGAGGGTCGCAAGGCCCTCGCCCTGCCCGGCGACATCAAGGACGAGGCCTTCTGCCGCGACCTGGTCGCTCGGGCGGTCGAGGGCTTGGGCGGGCTCGACATCCTGGTCAACAACGCCGGCAAGCAGGTGACCCAGCCCGACATCGACGACATCTCCAGCGCGCAGTTCGACCAGACGCTGAAGACCAACCTCTACGCCCTGTTCTGGATTACCAAGGCCGCCGAGCCACACCTCAAGCCCGGCGCATCGATCATCAACACCGCCTCGGTCCAGGCCTATGAGCCGTCCGAGGGCCTGCTGGACTACGCCACCACCAAGGCCGGCATCGTCGCCTTCACCAAGGCCCTGGCCAAGCAGATGATCAAGAAGGGCGTGCGGGCCAACGCCGTGGCGCCGGGCCCGTTCTGGACGGCCCTGCAGCCCAGCGGCGGCCAGACCCAGGAGAAGGTCCAGCACTTCGGCGAGCAATCGCAGCTGGGCCGACCGGGCCAGCCGGTGGAGATCGCGCCGGTCTATGTGCTGCTGGCCTCGCAGGAAGCCAGCTTCATCACCGGCGAGGTCTATGGCGTCACGGGCGGCGCGGGCATCGCCTGACCAGCGCCGCATGCAAGGAGCGCCAGCGTCATGACGGTGACGAAAACGCGATCGGGTGGCTGCGCGTGCGGCGCCATCCGCTTCGAGACCCGCGATCGACCCAAGCGGGGCGGCCTTTGCCACTGCATGACCTGTCGCAAGGCGCACGCCTCGGCGTTCAATCCCTTCCTGGTTTTCGATCCCGGAGACGTCACGGTGACCGGCGCGGCGTCGGCGTGGGAGAGCTCGCCAGGCTACGTGCGCTATTTCTGCCCCGCTTGCGGGTCGCGGGTGTTCGCCAAGAACAGCGGCCAGGATGGCCGGGTCGAGTACGAGGTCTCGCTCGGCTCTTATGACGAGGTTGGGTGGTTCGAGCCGCAGTACGAGAGCTGGACGCTGCGACGAGAACCTTGGCTAGCTCCGCTCGAAACGCCCCAGTTCGTGCGAGACCGCGTCTCGTAGAAGCCCGCCACAAACCCTTGCCGGTTGGTGGTCTGCCGAAACGGACGATTTTAGGCTGCGCCGATTGACGAAGCGTAGCACCGCCGGCGCTAGCGGCTGGCCTGCGCGGTTCGACAAATTGCCTCTCACGACACTTTAAGTTATCTTTTGCTGGAATTATCAAACCGACCGGTTTGAACTTCTCCGGAAGAAATAACTATGAGTGATCAATCTGGAGGAAAGTTGAACCAGCTGAGCCGCCTCGTGCCCGAGGGGCTGGTGGTCGATACCGGCTGGCTGTCGAGCAACGGCTACTACAACTCGTTGCGCGCGAAGTACGTGAACGCCGGATGGCTGGAGCACCTAGCCCACGGCGTCTATGGTCGCCAGCGCAACAGCCTCGACTGGGTGCAAGTCGTCGTCTCGCTCCAGACGATCCTTGAATATCCCCTGGTCGTCGGCGGGCGCAGCGCCCTCGAACTCCAGGGCTTTGGCCACTACGCCGCCGACCTGAAGGTCGTCCATCTCTACAGCCAGCGACCCCCGCCGCCCTGGCTTGACGAGCTCCCGCTGCAAGTGAAGTTCCAGACCCACAACGGCGCGCGGCTGTTCCTCGCCCCGATCCAACGTCGCCCTGAAGCGCTGGACTGGGACCAGGTCTCCCAGCAGGGCGTCCTGGTCGAGCCGAAGCTCGACAGCATCACCAACCTGAAGGTCGGTCATCAGCCCTGGCCGGTGGGCGTCTCGATCCCAGAACGCGCGATCCTGGAGGCGCTCGACGAGCTGCCCCGCAACGACAGCTTCCACCAGCTGGACATGCTGATGGAGGGTCTGAGCGCGCTGAGGCCAAGGAAGCTGCAAGCGCTCCTTGAGGCGTGTCGCAGCATCAAGGTCAAGCGCCTGTTCTTCCTGCTGGCTGAGCGACACGACCATGCCTGGCTGGCGCGCCTGGATCGCGACGCCATAAGCCTGGGCAAGGGCAAGCGCAGCTTGGTCCCAGGCGGCAAGCTCCATCCCAAGTACCAGATCACCGTCCCGGAAGACTTCTGATGGCCTTCGCCGAACTCTACGAGCGCCAGGTGGCGCTGCTCATCCGGGTGATGCCGATGGTGACGGCCGAACCCTGCTTCGCCCTCAAGGGCGGCACGGCCATCAACCTCTTTATCCGCGATCTCCCGCGCCTGTCGGTCGACATCGACCTGACCTACCTGCCGGTCCAGGACAGGGAGACCTCGCTGGCCGAGATCGAAGCGGCCTTGCTGCGCATCGCCGCTCGCATTGAGGCCAGCATCACGCGCGTCCGCGTTCAACCCAGCCGCTCGCAGACCGACAACGCCGTCACCAAGCTCGTCGTGCGCGTCGACAACGTGCAGATCAAGATCGAGGTGACGCCGGTGCTGCGCGGCTGTGTCTTCGACCCCGAGCCGCGCGACGTCTCCCCCGCCGTCGAAGAACGGTTCGGTTTCGCCACGGCGCGGGTGGTGTCGTTCGCCGATCTCTATGCCGGCAAGATCGTCGCCGCTCTCGACCGCCAGCATCCGCGCGACCTGTTCGACGTCCGCGACCTCCTCGCCAACGAGGGCGTCGACGAGCGACTGCGGGCGGCCTTCATCGTCTACATGATCAGCCACACGCGGCCGCTCGGCGAGGTGCTCGCGCCGACCCGCAAGGACATCGCTGGCGAGTACCGGCTCAACTTCGAGGGCATGACCGACGCGGTCGTGCCGATCGAAGTCCTGATTGACGCGCGCGAGGCCATCATCGCCACCATGATCGGGGGCATGCCCGAGAGCCATCGGCGTTTCCTGCTGGGCTTCAAGTCCGGAGAGCCCGACTGGGATCTCCTAGGGCTGCCGCATGTCGCCGAGCTACCCGCGGTCCGCTGGAAGCTGCAGAACCTCCGTTCAATCTCCGACGACCGCCGGGCCGGCCTGCTGGCCAATCTCGAACGGGCGATCGAGAGCGGTGGCCAAGCCGCGCCGCGCCCGTGATCCGTCACTCAGCTTGGCATCGCACTCTGCCTTGCGCGTAGCCGGCGCCGCGGCCACAACCATGCGATGCTCGCCGTCCTCGCCGCCGCCATCATCGCCTGCTCGGCCCCCGCTGTTCATGACGGCGACACGCTGCGATGCGGATCGGAACGTGTCCGACTTTTTGGGGTCGATGCGCCAGAGGTTCGACGCGGCGCAACGCCGGCCGAGCCGCTGGCCTACGAGGCGCGCGATGAGCTCGTACGCCTGACCCGTGGCCGGGTCGGCTGCCGCTTCGTCGAGCGCGACCGCTATCAAAGGTTCGTAGGTCGCTGCTGGTCGGATGCGACGCCGGACGTCAACGCCGCCATCATCCGGTCGGGCTTTGCCACCGAGTATCGGCGCTACAGCAAGGGCGCCTATCGCGCCGCTGAGGAGGCGGCGCGAGCGGCAGGCCGGGGTCATTGGGCCGCCAGCCCGCGCTGACGACGATTTTGCGACCGTGGAGGATTCGCCAGGCGGGAATTACGACGCCAGCTACCCGCGTGCTGTAAGGCGGTCCGCCCGGCGATAACATCAGACTGCTCATTCACATCAGTGATGTTATCGAGCAGCCTGATGTTAGCTTCGGCTAGCGTTTATGCCGACCGTAGTGATTGCTGGTGCGGAAGTTGTTGTAGTGCCCACCCTTGTGGGAAGAGCCGCTGTAAGCGCCTCCATAGTGGCCGCCGTGGCTGGCAGTGTGATGGCCACCCCCATAATAGACCTTGTGACCATTGGCCTGCGCCGCCGAGACACACAGCAATGAAAGCGCGGCGACGATAGCGATCGTCTTCATGGCCCTCTCCGATCCCTCGCCTTAAATCGGCTTTGCGCCAGGCGCGCCGCACTTGGCGAACTTACCCTTGGTGTCCTTGCACTTGGTCGGCTTGGCCGGAGCGCTCGCCGCTGGCGGACACTTGATGAACTTGCCCTTGGCGTCGCGGCAGGCGGCCGCGAAAGACGGGCTCGCGCCAGCCGCGAGGAAAAGCGCGGCGACGGTGATGGCGATGATACGACGCATCTCTCAGCTCCGGTCGCGGGATGCGACGCTCAAGCTTGACGCTCGCGCCGAAGTAAAAACAAGTCACTTTACACACGCTATGGGTACGACATGCGTCGCCACGACCTCCGCCGTGAAGCGATGGTGAGCTTGACCTCACCGGCGACTGCGGATGGCCTTGATCAGTACAATAGGGAAGAGCGCTGAATGAGGATGCTAACCGCCGGAAGCCAGGGCGTTGCAAACCTGGCTCTTGCTGACACCCGGCTTGAGGCCCTCCTGGGCGGCTTTGAACTCGTGCTCTCCATCCAGGGTCACACAGTCACGCCGGATCCGAACTTCTGGGCCATCGTCTACAGCGGCGAGGTACAGGTTGGGCCGCCCCTCGGTCAGCTTTCACGCCTTGGCACGGTGCGGCCAGCCTCCCCGCTCAGGCTCCAGACCGGGCCACAGGCCATGCGCGTCAGTTGGGAGTTCGGCTGCCCCTAAGCCGCGAACAACTGGCTGCGATCGAGGATCTTCGAGACGCCGGCGACCTGCAGTTTCAAGTCACGCTGTCTGGAGAAGGCGGACCCAATGGCCGCGAACAGCTAGCGCCTGTCCAAGAGGTCTTCGTCCTAAGCGTCGCGCGCTCGGCTTGGATCGCTTCGATGAATGCTGCCAAGGCGATGGATATTCTCCTCCTCGAGATTCCGATGCCATTTGTTGATGCGCCAGCCGCAGGTCGGGAGCTAACCGAGATGCTGCGACGGGCGCAGGGCCTGTTCCTCAACGGGGACTATCCCGAGACCTTGGCCCGTTGCCGTTCAGTCTTGGAGGCGCTGGGAACGCTTCAGACCCGCGACGTCCGCTGGCCCGATGCAGCCCTCGATGATCTCAAGGCGAGTCGATCTCGCGACCTAACCAAGGAACAAAGGCTTCGCTCGATCGAGGCGGCGCTCATGCAGCTCACCCACCTCGGCGCCCACCCCAACGAGGTCAAAATCGATCGGCGCGATGCGAAGCTCGTCCTGGCTTTGACGGCGGGAATCCTCGCCTTCGAGATCGCTTAAGGCTCGGTTGGCGCTGGCGTGTCGCGTCGAAGAATGGCGAGCGATTGAGGGTCGCATCGGAGAACGATGAAAATCCCCAGTGCAAAACCCAGTGCAAAGAATCTTCTGGTCTGGGGCCCTCAGGCCACAAACTCGCAACACATTGATTTTACTGGAGAAAATGGCGCGCCCGGAACGATTCGAACGTCCGACCCTCAGATTCGTAGTCTGATGCTCTATCCAGCTGAGCTACGGGCGCGCACTGCCTTGCGGCGAGGCGGGGGAGATAGCCCAGCCGTTCCGGGGACGCAAGCCCGGTTTGAAGGATAATTTCGAAAAGTTGGCGCAACGGCGTTCGCTCTTGGCCGGACGATGCCCGGACCGCGCTCAAAGCATGATCGATGTAGCCCCTGGGCGCTTATCTGGGCGTGACAGCGCCCTTTCCTTGGTGTCCATGGTGTCATCCGGGACGGCGGGCAGGTCGTCCCTCGTTGTCTGCCTGAGGATCCGTATGCGTCGCTTCGCCTCCCTGCTCGCCCTTTCCGCCGCCCTTCAGCTGACTGTCGCGCCGCTGGCCGCCAACGCGGAGTCGATCGCGCTGGGCATGCCGACGCCGAAACCGGCGGCGATGTCACCCGTGTCGAAGGGCATGGTGGCGGCGGCCAATCCTCTCGCGGTCGAGGCCGGCCTGAGGGTCCTGCGCGAAGGCGGAAGCGCTGTCGACGCGGCGGTGGCCATCCAGGCGGTGCTGGGCTTGGTGGAGCCGCAGAGCTCGGGTCTGGGCGGTGGGGCGTTCCTGGTCTTCTACGACGCCAAGACCGGCAAGGTGACCGCCTACGACGGACGGGAAAAGGCCCCCAGCGGCGCCGGCCCGGACATGTTCCTGGGCGCCGATGGCAAGCCCCTGCCCTTCGTGACCGCGCTGCTGTCGGGCCGCTCGACCGGCGTGCCCGGCGCGGTCGCCATGCTGTCCATGGCCCAGAAGGAACATGGCGCCGTCGCCTGGAACACGCTGTTCAAGGACGCCGAGAAGCTGGCCGACGACGGCTTCGTGGTCAGTCCGCGCCTGGCGGGGATGATCAACAGCACCCGCGCCCCTCAGCCCTCGCAGCCCGACGCGGTGAAGTACTTCTCCAAGCCGGACGGAACGCGCTACCAAGCTGGCGACGTGCTGAAGAACCCGGCCTACGCCGAGACCGTCCGCAAGATCGCGGCCGAAGGGCCGGCGGCGTTGCTGGACGGTCCGATCGCCCAGGCGATCGTCGACCGCCTGCACCAGGGCGATCTGCCCAGCAGCATCACCTTGGAGGACCTTAAGACGTACAAGCCACGCTCGGGCGACGCCCTGTGCCGGCCGTGGAAGGTCTACACCGTCTGCGTTCCCAACCCGCAGTCCAGCGGCCTGGCCGTCATCCAGGCGCTGCGCATGCTGGAGCACACGGACATCGGCAAGCGTGGCCCGACCGATCCGGTCGCCTGGACCCTGCTGGCCCAGGCCGAGCGCGTGATGTACGCCGACCGCGACCGCTACGTCGGCGATCCGGACTTCGTGAAGGTCCCGGTCGAGGGCCTGCTGGATCCCGAATACGTGGCCGAGCGCGCCAAGCTGATCACCGACAAGGCCGGCGCGCCGCCGCCGTTCGGTCACCCCAAAGGCGCGCCCAAGGTTGGCGTCGACATGACCCATGAGCCTGGCGGCACCACCCACTTCGTTGTCGTGGATCCGCGGGGCAACGTCGTGTCGATGACCACCACGGTCGAGAGCCTCTTCGGCAATGGCCGGATGGTCGGCGGCTTCTTCCTGAACAACCAACTGACCGACTTCTCGTTCTCGCCGAAGGAGAAGGACGGCGCCCCGGCGGCCAACGCGATCGCCGCGGGCAAGCGACCGCGCTCGTCGATGGCGCCGATCATCGTGCTGGACAAGAAGGGCAAGTTCCTGGCCGCCGTTGGCTCGCCGGGCGGCAACGCCATCCTGTCCTATAACCTCAAGGCCATGGTCGGCGTGTTCTACTGGGGCCTGAACATGCAGCAGGCGGTCTCGCTGCCCAACGTCGTGGCCCGGGGCGAGACCTATTCGGGCGACGCCGACCTGTTCGGTCCGGAGATGCTGGCGGCGCTGAACGCGCGGGGCGTCAACGTCAAGGTCGGCCAGATTGAGGGCTCGGGCCTGCAAGGCGTGATCATCCGTCCGGGCGGCATGCTGGAAGGCGGCGCGGACCCCCGTCGCGAAGGCGTGGCCAAGGGCCTGTAGACTAGGCCCCTAGGTCCGGGCCTGGTGCTCCTCCAGGCCCGCCTCGACCTCGGCGCGGGAGAACACCTCCTCCTGGCCGTCGATCAACAGTTCGGCGTCGGCCGCCTCTTGCACGGCAACCATGGCCGCCACGCGGCGCAGGGCGGTCGGGGCGTCCGGCGCCTCGACGGTGATCTCGTGCATGGGCGCCAGGTCGGGCGAGGCGCCCAGCTTCACCGCGATGGTCCATTTGGTCGTCATCGCCAGTCTCCCAGAGCGTTTCGACGAAGTGGTCGCCGGTTCGTCGTTAGAAAACGCGTTAAGGCAAAATCAGTCGGCCGACGCGTCGGCGCGGCCGCCCGGTTCGGGCAGCGGGTCGGGAACACCGGCCAGCGTCAGATCGAACACCGAACCACCCGGTCCGGTTTCAACCAGCACCAAATCGCCGCCATGACCCTGGGCGAGCTCGCGCGCGATCGCGAGGCCCAAACCCGTGCCGCCCCGACGGGCCGAGCCCACGAACGGCTGGAACAGATTGGCGCGGGCGCGGACGGGAACGCCCGGACCATCGTCCGATAGCCGCAGCACGCTGAAACCATCGACCCGACGCAACTCGACGAACACCTTGCCCTGGCCGCCACGGTCCGGCGCGCCCTCGATCGCCTCGCGGGCGTTGCGCAGCAGGTTCGTGAGAATGCGATGCAGCTGGTCGGGATCGGCCAGCACCTGTTCGCGCGGATCGATGACGGTCTCAAGCGCCACGCCCTTGGCCATCAGGCCAGCGTCCTCGGCGGCCATGTCCAGGGCGGGCCGCAGGGGCGTCGGACGCGCCACCGGGGCGGGCTCCTTGGACTTGCCGTAGGCCATGACGTCCGAGGCCAGGGTAATGGCCCGGTCGAGCGCGCGCTCCAGACGCGGCAGGGCCTGGGCCACCTTGGGATCCCCCAGCGCCGCCAGACGATCCGACGCCATCTGGGCGCTGGTCAGCATATTGCGCAGGTCGTGATTGATCTTGGCCACCGCCTCGCCCAACGCGGCCAGGCGCGCCTTGGACGCCAGGGCCGCCAACAGGTCGGCCTGCATCCGGTCGAGCTCCAGCTCGGCCCGGCCGATCTCGTCGCGACGGTTGGAGGGGACGAGCCGCGCGGCGGGGTCGTCCGGATCGCCCCGGAAGGCCTCCATCGCCCGGGTGATGCGCTGCATCGGTCGCACGAGAAAAATGTTCAGGAAGGCGTAGACCAGCAGCCCCGCCAGGCTGGCCACGAACAGGGTCACGCCAGCCAGTTGCCAGAGATAGCCCACCAGCTTGGCCTTCAACGGCGCGTCGGGCAGCACCACCTCGACGAACTCGGCCTTGCGGTAGCGCGGCTCGGCCATCACACGAACCATGCTGCCCTTGGGGCTGGTCAGGGTGAAAAACGGCGCGGCCAGCCAGGAGCCGGGGTTCTGACGGCGCAGATCGACAAGATACGGCGTCGTCTCGAACGGCTGCTTGGGCGGCAAGACGAGGCGCCGAGCGCCGTCGACCTGCACGGCGACGGTCACCGCCCCGGCCTGGTCGAACATCTGGTTGGCGACCGCGTCGCTGACCCGCAGCTCCGGATCGGACTCGGCGATGGTCGAGGCCAGTTCGCCCGCGCGCACGCGGTCCAGCAGCCACTGCTCCTCATAGGCCGCCAGGGCGGGCGGCAGGATCAGCAGGCCGCCGAACGCGACGACCACCAAGGTGAACAGCAGCAGACGCGCCGACAGGCCGCCGGGCCACGGAAAACGTTTCCGGGGCGGGGCGATCTTGGTCTCTGACGGCGAAACGGCTTCGACCATCCGGGGCGGCTACTTCTCGTCCAACAGCGCGGTCCCGCGCCCTTTGCGCCAATGGCGCCACAACGGCGGCAGAAAGGCCAGCACGCCCATGCCGATGATCGGCAGATAGATGCGCGGCGAGAACAGGGTCTCCAACGTCACCGGCCCACCCTTGGCAAAGATATGGCCCAGCCCCGCGCCGATGCCGGCATAGACGAAGGAGCTTGGGATCATCCCCAGGACCGAGGCCAGGATGAAGGTCCTGGCCCGGATGTTCATCACGCCCGCCGCCACATTCACCACCAGAAGCGGAAACGCGGGGATCAGGCGAAGGGTCAGAAGATAGTTGAACGCATCGCCCTTGAAGCCCGCCTCGACCTTGGCCAGGAACGCCGTGGGCTTCTTGCGCAGCATGTCACCAAAGGCGGTTCGGAACACGAGGTAGGTGATCGTCGAGCCGCCCGTGGCGCCGGTCACGGCGGCAAAGCCGCCGCCGATCGGACCAAACAGAAAGCCGCCGGTCAGGGACAGGATCAGGGCGCCGGGCAGCGAAATGGCCACCGAGCTGACATAGATCGCCAGATAGATCGCCACGCAGAGCAGCGGCTTCTCATGGGCGAAAGCCTGCAACGCCGCGCCCCGCGCGCGCAGCTCCTCCAGCGAGATGTGATCGGCCAGGCCGCTGGCGAAGGCGGCGACGAACAGGACGACGATCAGCGCCAAGGGCCCGAAACGGCGCAGAAGCGTCAGCACCCGCTCGCGCGTCATGCGGCGCCGACCGCGTCCTGGACGGCCGCGAAGCCGTCGGCCCGAAGGCGCCCGGCCAGCTCGCGCTTGATCCTGACCACCAGGCCTGGCCCGCCGTAGACGAGCGCGGAATAGAGCTGCACGGCTTGCGCGCCAGCGCGGATCTTGGCGTAGGCGTCCGCGCCGCTGGCGATCCCGCCCGCGCCGATCAGGGCGACGCGACCGGCGGCGGCGGCGTGAAAGCGCTTCAGCACCTCGGTCGAGGGACCCAGCAGAGGCGCGCCCGACAGGCCGCCGCTTTCACCGGCCAATGGCGACTTCAGGCTATCGGGCCGGGCGATGGTGGTGTTGCTGACGATGATCGCGTCGAGGCCCGCGCCGACGACGGTCTCGACGATCGCCTCGACCTCGCCGTCCTCGAGATCCGGCGCGACCTTCAGGAAGATCGGGTAGTCGTGGCCGGACCGCGCCTTCAGACCCGCGCGGGCCTCGGCGAGACGACCAAGCAGCTCTTCCAACGCCGCCTTGGTCTGCAAGGCGCGCAGGCCCGGGGTGTTGGGCGAGGAGATGTTGGCGGTGAAGTAGTCCGACAGACCCCACAGGCGCGTCAGGCCCGTGACATAGTCCTGGATGCGGTCGGTCGCGTCCTTGTTCGCCCCGATATTGGCCCCCACCAGGCCGCCCCGCCCCTCGCGGGCGGACAAGCGGCGCGCGAACGGCTCCAGGCCGCCGTTGTTGAAGCCCATGCGGTTGATCACCGCCTGGTCCTCGCTCAGGCGGAACAGGCGCGGGCGCGGATTGCCGGCTTGGGCCAGCGGCGTGACCGTTCCCGCCTCGACGAAGCCGAAGCCGGCGGCCAGCATGGCGTCGGGGACCTCGGCGTTCTTGTCGAAGCCGGCGGCCAGGCCCACGCAGTTGGGCAGCGATAGACCCGCCAACTGGACAGCCAGGACCGGATCGTCGGGACCCGCGTCGCGCGGTCCCAGCCCCAGCTTCAGTCCCCGAATGGCCAGGCCGTGCGCGTCCTCGGGATCGAAAGCATGCAGAGCGCGGGCGGCGACATCGTGAAGACTCATGCGGAAAGAACGCCCAGTTGCGGCACGCCGTCGGCGTCCAGATCAAGTTCACGCTGGCTGACGACCTCGCTGGCCAGCAGCGGTCGGTAGAGGTGCGGAAACAAGGCTCCGCCACGCGAGGCTTCCCACTTCAGCGCCTCGCCCAGGCCCTCGACCTCGACGCCCAGCAGGACGAGGTCAGCCTGATCCTTGAACCACTTGGCGGCGGTTTCCTGGGCCTGGTCAGCGGCCGAGAAGTGGATGAAGCCATCGGCCAGATCGACGGCCGAACCGTCGAAGCGCCCAGCGGCCTGGGCGGTCGCCCACTCCGCGCGGGATAGGATCTTGTAGATCAGGGTCATTCGCCGCCGGCTCCGCCGTTTTCGTGGGCGTAGAAGAGGTGCTCCAACACCGGCGCGCCCTGGCCGTTCCAGGCGAAGACGACCACCGTGGAGGTCGGGAAGCGGGCGCGCAGCTTGTTGGTCTGGATCGGCGAGGCCCCGCCCTGGACGGCCAGCCGCAGGGCCAGTTCGTGAAGGCCAGGATTGTGGCCGACCACCATGACCGTGGCGGCGGTGTCGCCGTGGTCCTCGAGGGCCTGGAGAATGTCCTCGGGATCGGCGTGATAGAGGTCACGCGAATGCTCGACCCGCGGCGTCCGGTCGTGGGCCGCCAGCACCCGCTCGGCGGTCTCCCGCGTGCGCCGCGCGGAAGACACAAGCAGAAGGTCGGGCGCGATCCCGGCGTCGGCCAGGATACGGCCCATGACGGCGGCGTCGGCGCGGCCGCTTTCGGCCAGCGCGCGCTCGAAATCGCCCCCGCTTTGGGCATGCCGCTCGGCCTTGCCGTGGCGCATCAGGATCAGTCGGTCCATGGCGTCCTCCATAGCCGCACCTTGGCCTGGCAGGAAGCGGGCGGTTGACACCTTCTTCGTCAAGCGCTCCAAGGCGGGCATGGCCGCGCTCGATCCGATCACGCCCGCCGTCCCGCTCGTAGGTGGGGGAACCTGGCGATTTCCCGCGAACGAGCCCCTGCGCCTCGACTCCGGCGCCGTGCTGGAGGGCCTGGAGATCGGCTACCAGACCTACGGCCAGCTGAACGCGGACAAGTCCAACGCCATCCTGATCTGCCACGCCCTGACCGGCGACCAGTTCGTGGCCTCGCCGCACCCGACGACGGGCAAGCCCGGCTGGTGGCTGCGGATGATCGGCCCCGGCAAGCCGCTGGACCCGCGCAAGCACTTCATCATCTGTTCGAACGTGATCGGCGGCTGCATGGGCTCGACAGGACCAGCCTCGATCAACCCGGCGACGGGCAAGGTCTACGGCCTGTCGTTCCCAGTGATCACGATCGCCGACATGGTGCGCGCCCAGGCCATGCTGGTGAAGGCGCTGGGGATCGAGACCCTGTTCGCCGTGATCGGCGGCTCGATGGGCGGCATGCAGGCCCAGCAGTGGGCCGTCGACTATCCCGAGCGCCTGTTCAGCGCCGTGATCCTGGCCTCGGCCTCGCGCCACTCGGCCCAGAACATCGCGTTCCACGAGGTGGGGCGCCAGGCGATCATGGCAGACCCCGACTGGCGCGGCGGCGCCTATGCCGAGCACGGCGTCCAGCCCGGCAAGGGCCTGGCCGTGGCGCGGATGGCCGCGCACATCACCTATCTGTCCGAGCCCGCCCTGCAGCGGAAGTTCGGCCGCGAGCTGAAGCGCGACGGCCTGTCCTGGGGCTTCGACGCCGACTTCCAGGTCGAAAGCTACCTGCGCCACCAGGGCGCCAGCTTCGTCGATCGGTTCGACGCCAACAGCTACCTCTACATCACGCGGGCCACCGACTATTTCGACATCGCCGCCGCGCATGGCGGGGTGCTGGCCAAGGCCTTCACGGGGGCGCGGAACGTTCGGTTCTGCGTGCTGAGCTTCACCAGCGACTGGCTCTATCCGACCGCCGAGAGCCGGCATCTGGTGCGCGCCCTGACCGCCGCCGGCGCCAAGGCGGCCTTCGTCGAGATCGAGAGCGACAAGGGCCACGACGCCTTCCTGCTGGACGAGCCGGTGATGGACTCGGCCCTGGCCGGGTTCCTCGGTTCGGCCGAACGCGATCGGGGGCTGGCGTGACGTTCATCCGCGAAGACTTCCGCGAAATCCTGCGCCTGGTGCGCCCGGGCTCGCGCGTACTGGACGTCGGTTGCGGCGAAGGCGCGCTGCTGGATCTGTTGGCCCACGAAAAGCAGATCGACGGCCGGGGCCTGGAGCTGAGCGCCAGCGGCGTCGCCGCCTGCATGGCGCGCGGCCTGTCGGTGGTGCAGGGCGACGCCGACCTGGATCTCGACCACTTCCCGGACCGCAGTTTCGACTACGCGGTGCTGTCCCAAACGCTGCAAGCGACGCGCAACCCGCGCCACGTGCTCAATGAACTGCTGCGCATCGCCGAGCGGGCCATCGTCTCGTTCCCAAACTTCGGCCACTGGCGGGTGCGCTGGTCGCTGCTGAGTCGGGGCCGCATGCCCGAGACCAAGGCCCTGCCCCTGCCCTGGTGGTCGACGCCGAACATCCATCTTTGCACGCTCGCCGACTTCATGGCCCTGACCGAGGACCTGAACCTGCGCGTCGACGCCTGCGCGGCGTTCGCGGAGAAAGGTCCGGCGCGGCCGATCGATCCGACCAAGGCCGTCGAAAACTGGCGCGCCGAGAGCTGCCTCTTCATGCTCAGCCGCAATGGCGGCCCCGCGATGAGGGAACCTTCGCCGGGTTCGGGCGATCTCTTCGACGGATGAAGACCCTTCGTCTCATGACGTACAATGTCCACCGCTGCGTGGGCGGCGACCGCAAGCTCGATGTGGAGCGTGTGGCCGAGGTGATCGCCGCCGAGCGACCCGACGTGGTCGCCCTGCAGGAGCTGGATGTCCGACGCGCCCGCACGCGCGGCGTGGATCAGGCTCATCGTCTCGCCGAACTCCTGAAAATGAGCTTCCATTTCCACCCGGCCATGGCCGTGGAGGAGGAGCTCTACGGGGACGCCATCCTGACCGCCCTGCCCGAGCGCCGGATCAAGGCCAAGGGCCTGCCGCTCTATCGTCGCGTACCGGGCCTTGAGCCACGCGGCGCGCTTTGGGTCGAGGTCGAGGTCGGCGGGACCAAGGTTCAGATCATCAACACGCACCTGGGCCTCGTGCCGCAGGAGCAGAAGCGGCAGGCGGCGGCCCTTCTAGGACCGGACTGGATGGGCGACGACGGCTGGGTGGCGCCGGGCGTGGTGCTGGGCGACTTCAACGCCACGCCCTATTCGGCGACCTATCGGATGCTGCGCACGGCGCTTCGTGACGCCCAGGCGCCCTCGCCAGCTTGGCCGCGCCCGGCGACGGCGACCTTCCCGTCCAGCTTCCCGTTCATGCGCATCGACCACGTCTTCTTGACGAAGGGCCTGGAGACGCGGGGCGTGCGCTCGCCCTACGACGCCCGCGCCCGGATCGCCTCGGACCACCTGCCGCTGGTGATCGATCTCGAGATCACGGCTGCAGACGCTCCGGCGGCGCCGGCGGAGGAGCTGTAAGTCGAGCCAGGTCGCGTTTCAGGCGCGCGCGCCGGCCCCACGGCCGCCAGGCGTCGTCGGGCGCGATCGCGTCGCCCAGGCTCCAGTCGGCGATGAATTTCTGGATGGGCCCCAGCTTGCGGGCCGGCGCCGGGCGTAGCCGGCGCGGCGGACCGCCACGGACGTCCAGCGCGTTGATCGCCGCCGCCAAGCCGCCTTCGCGCTCCATCGCCTCCAGAACGTCCGTGGCCGAGCGATCGATGAAATGGCCGACCAGGCGTCCCAGGAACGCCCGCACCGTCTCTCGCTCGATATCCGTCCGCGCCTCGAACGCCAGGTCGCACTCGCTGTCGAGGCCGATCGAGCGGTTGTTGAGGTTCGCAGAGCCGATCCGCAGCACCCGGTCGTCGATGATCGTGACCTTGGAGTGAACGATGATCGGCCCGCCCTTGGGCGTGTGCGCCGAAAAGGCTGAGAAACGTTGATGGATGTCGACCTCGCGCAGGCGGTTGATCGCCGCCGTCCGGGCGCTGTCCATGGTCATCTGGTCGAAGTAGCTGGGGCTGCGCGCCGGACCGATCGTCACCACCTCCGGCCCGTCCGTCTCGAACAGACGCTCGGCCAGGGCTTCGACGATGATCGGCGAGGTCAGATACTGGTTTTCCAGGTAGATCAACCGGCGCGCGCTTCTGATCGCCGCCAGGTGCAGCAGCAGACATTCGGTGATCTCCGGACGCCCTTGCCACTCCGCCGAGGTGCGGGCCACGGCGACTGGCAGACGACGCAGGTCCGGCGTCAAGTGTTCCGGCCAGGGCGTGACCTCGGGCCGAACCGGCCGCTCGATCGCGTCGCCGCCCGAAGCCCGCCAGCGATCCATGAACAGGTCGGCCATCGCCTCGGCGGCGCGGCCGTCCACCAGCATCGAGACCTCGTGGCGGGGCGGATAGTGGCGGCCGGTCGGCAGGCGGCGAAGCGGATTGTTGTCCAGGTGCCGCTGGTCGTCCCAACGATCTACCCCGATGTCGCCGCCGCTGACCAGCGCCGTGACGCCATCGATGATCACCGCCTTCTGATGATGACAGGCGCTGGCCGGCAGGGTGGCGTCCAACCGATATTTGACGGGCGAGCCCGCGAAGAAGGCCGCGCCGCGATGTGGCCCGAACAGTTGCGAGGCGGCGATCGGGAACGGCATGTCCCAGGTCAGCACTCGCACGTCGAGGGCCGGGTTCAGCGCGGCCTGCCTTCTCAGGATCAGGCCGATTCGGTCGGCTTGGGTCGGATCGCGGCTCTTGCGCACGCGATCAGGATCCAGGCGCGTCAGGGGGTCGAACACCCAGGCCAGAATCCAGATCGACTTGCGAGCCGACAGAAGCAACGGCTTGAGCGCGTCGAACGCCTCGTCGTTGTCGATCAGCAGGGCAAGCCGATCGGCGGCCTCGACCCGCCAGCACGTGTGGCCCGGTTGGAAGACGGAAGAAGCAGAATCCATGTCGCCCTGAACGCCGTGAACCTGGACAACGCGCGGAGCCGAGCTATGGCTCCGCTTCAAGGCGAGGTCGTGTCGAACCGACGGCGAGACTAGCCCGCGATCGCCGCGGCGTCGCGCTCGCCAGTGCGAATGCGCAGGGCTTGCTCCAGGTCCATGACGAAGACCTTGCCGTCGCCGATCTTGCCGGTGTTGGCGGTGCGCTGCAGAGCCTCGATCACAGGCTCGAGCACATCGGTCGGGACGGCGATCTCCAGCTTGACCTTGGGCAGCAGCTTCACCTCGTATTCGGCGCCGCGATAGACTTCGGTCTTGCCCTTTTGACGGCCGTAGCCGCGAACCTCGGTCACGGTCAGGCCTGACGCCCCCGCCTCGGTGACCGCTTCGAGCACCGCGTCCAGGCGGCTCGGCTTAATCACGGCGACGATCATCTTCATTGGCGCGGCTCCCGCGAACGAACGGTGGTTACGACTCCAAGCTAGGCGTCCGAAGCTCAGGCTCCAAGCCCGTTCACGCTTACGGCTCGCTTGGCGCCTTATGAACGGGCGCCGGACGCCCCTGGCCGTGGCGTACGGGGGCCGGACCGGCGGGACTGGGCAGCAGGACACCCGGCGCGAACACCCGCGCCCGCGCGCGCCGCCCCTGGGGCTTCACGGCGAAGGTCTGCTTGATCGCCTCCATCAGGATCACGCCCGCGAAGCGCGGCCAGAGGCGCGCGCCAACCTGCTCGAAGCCTTCGGCCCAGCCCGACATCGCGGCGAACGGCGGCACATAGAGCGCGCGCGTCCAGCCAGCGGGCTCCAAACCCGCCTCGCGGATCAGGCTTTCCAACTGGCCGCGGCTATAGGGACGGCCGTGGCCAAAGGGCGTGCCCTCCGCCCCCGCCCAGACGCCGTCGCGAGACGAGACCGCGACGATCAGGCGACCGGTCGGCGCCATCACGCGCCCGATCTCGGCCAGCAGGGCGGCGGGATCGTCGGCCTCTTCCAGGGCGTGAACGGCCAGCACGCGGTCGAACAGGGCGTTCGGCAGGGGCAGCGCCGTCTCCTCGACGAGGCAGGCCTGGTTGCGGCCGCCATGGGGCCAGACCTCGACCCCTTGTTGGGCCGGCATGGCCGCCACGACGCGGCGGGCGTTGGCGCGGGCCGCGTCCAGGAACGGCGTGGCGTAGCCGAGACCCAGCACGTCGAGTCCCCGGGTGTCGCCCCAGGCCTCCTCGACCTTTCGCGTCAACATGGTCCGGGCCGCGCGCCCCAGGGGGGCGGCGTAGAAGGCCCTGAGATCGAGCACGTCGCGGCGCATTGAGTCTCCCGAGCTTGGAGGTCATCCTTGTATTCGCGCCCGCGTCGTGGCGATAGAGCTTGCGCCATGCCCGTCACCGTTCACCAGTTCCCTTGCCTGTCCGACAACTACGGCTTCCTGGTCCGCGACGAGGCCAGCGGTCAGGTCGCGACGATCGATACGCCCGACGCCGAGGCGATCCTGGGTGAGCTGGGCCGGCTGGGCTGGAAGCTGGACCTGATCCTCAACACCCACTGGCATCCCGATCACGCCGGGGGCAACGAGACGCTGAAGGCGGCCACGGGCGCGACGATCGCCGGTCCCTCCGAGGTCACCCGGATCGCGCCGCTGGATCGCGCGCTCGAGGAGGGCGATGTCGTCTTGCTGGGCGAGACCCGGTTCGACGTGCTGGACACCGGGGGCCACACCCTGGGCCACATCAGCTATCACGACGCCGCGGACGGGATCGCCTTCGTCGGCGACACCCTGTTCGCCCTGGGCTGCGGCCGCCTGTTCGAGGGAGCGCCGGAGCAGATGTGGGCGTCTCTGTCGCGCCTGGCCGCCCTGCCCGACAAGACCACCGTCTACTGCGCGCACGAATACACCGCCTCGAACGCCCGCTTCGCCCTGTCGGTCGACGACGCGGCGGCGGTGAAGGCGCGCGCCGAGGCCGTGTTCGCCGCCCGCGAGCGGGGCGAGCCCACCGTGCCCACCACCATCGCCGCCGAGAAGGCGACCAATCCGTTCCTGCGCGCGCCCCTGCTGCGACCTGACGCGGCGTCGGCCGCCCAGGCCTTCGCCGCCATCCGCGCCGCCAAGGACAGCTTCAAGGGATGAGTGAACGCGTGATCGAGTCAAATCGGGCCGGAGGGGCTATCGTCGGCGACCTAGGCGCCAAGGAGATCATCCGGATGCTGGACCTCCAGCCGCATCCGGAGGGCGGCTGGTATCGTCGGACCTTCCAGGACGAGCCGGGCCCGGACGGCCGCGCGAAATCGACCTGCATCTACTTCCTGCTCGAAGCCGATCAGGTCTCGGTATGGCATCGGGTCGACGCGGTCGAAACCTGGCATTGGTACGCGGGCGCGCCGATCTCGATCAGCCTGTCGCCGCCCGACGGCAAGGGTGTCACCGCCTATGTTCTGGGCCCGGACCTGCGCGCCGGCTGTCGTCCGCAGGTGGTGGTGCCGACGGCGTGGTGGCAGACGGCCGTCAGTCTCGGCGCCTGGACCCTGGTCGGCTGCACCGTCGCCCCGGGCTTCCAGTTCGAAGGATTTGAGATGGCGCCGCCGGACTGGACACCCTCCCGCGCCTAGTCCCGAGCCACGGCCGCGACGTTTCGCCGCGGACCTTTCGCCTAATACCCAAACTGGGCAACTTGGTCGCATGGATTTGGTATTGTAGGCGTGCAATCCTTTTCAAGTCAGCCCAAAGGCTGGCCGAGGGGGAGTTGCTTCAAAGATGTCCGAAGAGTTCGCGAACGTTCGCGCCGTCCACCGCTACGCCACCGATTACCTGTTGCGCTGGGTGGAGATCGCCAACGAAGTCCATCACGCGGACCTTCTCTATAGCCTGGTCTTCACGACACTTTGGGCCGGCAACACCTCGCACCTCAAAGGCTCGGTTTATTCCGACCTGGACGACGTTCCTCCCGATCACGAGCGCCGCCCGCTGACCGTGCGCCAGGTCGCCGACTCCCTTGGCCTGCCTTACGAGACCGTCCGTCGTCGCTTCGTCGAGATGCAGGAGCGCGGCATCGCCAAGCGGGTGGGCCGAGAAGGGTTCATCGTGCCGCAGGCGGTGTTCGCCAGGCCCGAATTCATGAACAGCGTACGCAAGTCGCATCAGAGCCTGATGCGCTTCCTCAAGGAACTGAAGTCGGTCGGCTTCGACCCGGCCTGACCCTGGCTCAGGCGCTCTCGCGCGCCACCAGCCGCACGGGCGAAATGGTCGACGGGGAACTGTCGCCCGCCATGCGGCGGAACAGCAGATCGACCATGATCCGCGCGCCAGCCTCCAGGTCTTGCCGGATGGTGGTGAGCGGCGGGGTGCTGTGCTGGGCCAGCAGAATATCGTCGAACCCGACCACCGCCACATCGCCCGGAACGCGCTTTCCCGCCCGTTGCAGCGTCGTCAAGGCGGCCAAGGCCAGGACGTCGGAAAAGGCTAACACGGCGTCGAACGCGACGCCCGAGGCCAGAAGCCCTTCCACCGCCCCTTGCGCGTCTTCGCGGGTGTAGTGCGAGGGGATCACCAGCGCCGGATCAAAGGCGATGCCCGCCTCCATAAGTCCCGCGCGATAGCCCTCGAACCGCTGGATCGCCTCGGGCGCGTCGATTTCGCCCAGAAAGACGATCCGCCGCCGCCCCCGCGCGACCAGATGCGACACGGCCAGGCGACCGCCTTCGTGGTTGTCGCTGCCCACCAGGCAATAGCGATGTCCTGGAATCGGCGCGCCCCAGACGACCATCGGCCGGTAGGTGGCGGCGACGCCGTTGAGCGCGTCATGCTGGGTGCTCTGGCCGATGATCAGCAGGCCGTCGGCGCGGTGCGACTGGATGATCCTGTCCAGCCAGCCGGGCTCGCCGGTGATGACCTTGTTCAGCAGCACCAGATAGTCGCGCCGCGTGATCTCGTCGGCCAGCCGGCCGACCATCTCCAGGAAGAAGGGATCGGAAATCATCTGCCCCGCCTCGTGGGCCAGAGGGATGATGACGCCGATGGTGTCGGTCTTGCGCAGGCGCAGGTTGCGCGCCGACTGGTTGACCACATAGCCATGGGTCTGGGCGATCTCGACGATCTGGTCGCGGAGCGTCTTGGGGATCAGCGTATTGCCAGCCAGGGCTCGCGACACCGTCGAGATCGACACACCCGCCATGCGCGCGATGTCGGCCATCTTCAGGCGACCGCGCTCGGGGGCCAGGGCGAGATCGGGGCTATCCATGACGACCAGAGAGACCTTGCGAACGAAAACGGCCCGCGCTGCGCCGCCGCCAAAGAGGCGGGACGCGCGCGGGTTGGCGCGGATTTGAAGAACACCGGTATCAGCGCGGAGTAAACGCTACCTAAGGCTTTATGGTTACGCCGGCGCTATCTTAGCCTTAGCGATCCATCACCTTGATGATGCGCTTGGACGAAGGTCGGCCGGCCAAGCCTTGCCCGGGGGCGTAGGTGACGATCAGCGAGCCGTCCTTGACTTGCGCGCCCGGCTTGCGGCCTTCGGTCAGCAGCACACGGCCGACCTTGGACAGGATCGAGCGGTCGCCCTTGCGCGCGGCCTGTTCGAACGCCTCGGCCGTGACGATGGCGGAGTCGGCGATCAGCACCGAGGTCTCTGGCCTAGCGTCCTCCAACGTGGCGAACTCGATCTCTCGCTGCGCCGCGCGGCTCGCCCGATTGGCCGCGATGAGCAGGCGCTGGAACAGCGCCGCGAACGACAGCACGGCCGGCGGCTGGATCGAGGTGGCGCGTCCAGAGAGGGCCACGGCCGCGCCCATCGGCGCGGCGTCGGTGAACAGGATCATGCCGCCCAGCTTGGTGACCCGCAACACGGGCTCGCCAAGGTCGTTGCGGTAGACGACGTCGCCGCGCGAGGCGGGCTGAGGCGAAAGAACCCAGACCTCGGTGCTGTTGTCGAACTTGATCAGGGGCTGCGGCGCGGCCTTGTCGAAGACAAAGGTTCCGCCGGTTTCAGAGACGTAGCGCGCGACCGGCGGCGCCGCCACGCGCCGCGCCTCGGCGGCGCCCTTGTGACCCAGCAGGGCGTCCCGCAGCGAATGCGGCAGCTGCTGGGCGTCGGCCGCCCCAGCCATGAGCATCAGAGCGAGGATCGACAGGGCCGCCTTGCCCCCCATCGCGCCCAGCTCCGCCTTACAGAATTCCATGCGATCCGTACTGCCCGTCGACTGGGGCGAATCTTGGACGGCAAAGCGTCGTTCCCCCGAAGTCGGACGCATGAGGCCAAAACGCCACAGTGGCCGTCAAGCCCGAGTCCGGGGGATGCGGTTCCTACGGAACCGCTCGCCGCTCGATCAGGCCATGTACTGGCCGCCGTTGAGGCTGAGCGTCGCGCCGGTCACGAAGCCGGCCCGCTCGCCAGCCAGGAACGAGACCATGTCGGCGATCTCCTCGCCCTTGCCCAAGCGCCCCACGGGGATGCCGGCGACGATCTGGGCCAGCACGTTCTCCGGCACCGCGGCCACCATCTCGGTGTCGATATAGCCAGGGCAGATCACATTGACCGTCACGCCCTTCTTGGCGTTTTCGAGCGCCAGGGCCTTGGTGAAGCCGATCAGGCCCGCCTTGGCGGCCGAGTAGTTGGTCTGGCCCATCTGGCCCTTTTGGCCGTTGATCGAGCTGATGTTGATGATCCGGCCCCAGTTGCGCTCGCGCATGCCCTCGATCACCGGCCGGGTCATGTTGAAGGCCGAGTCCATATTGACCCGGATCACTTCCGACCACTGCTCGTAGGTCATCTTGTGCAGCATGCCGTCGCGCGTGATGCCCGCGTTGTTGACCAGGATGTCGATGGGGCCGAGCTCGGCCTCGACCTTCTTCACGGCCGCCTGGCAATCCTCGAACGAGCCGACATTGCCCTTCACCACCATCACGCCCAGAGCCTTGGCGCAGGCCTCGGCCGCCGCCTCGTTGCCCGAATAGCCGGCCGCGACCTTGTGCCCATCGGCGATCAGCCGCTCGCAGATCGCTCGGCCGATACCGCGGGTTCCCCCCGTCACGAACGCAACTCTCGTCATTTCTCTCTCCCGGTTATTGTTCTTCGTTCATCGTCACCACGCGCCCAGCTCCTGAGCCGGACGCGTGTCCCCGGTGACTTCAGTCGGTCAGACCGCCTCGACGCACATGGCCACGCCCATGCCGCCGCCAATGCACAAGGTGGCGAGACCCTTTTTGGCGCCTGAACGCTTCATCTCGTGCAGGAGGGTGGTCAGCACCCGCGCGCCCGAGGCGCCGATCGGATGGCCGATGGCGATCGCGCCGCCGTTGACGTTGACCTTGGCTGGATCCAGGCCCAGCTCGCGGACGACGCACAGCGACTGGGCGGCGAAGGCCTCGTTGCTCTCGACGAGGTCGAGATCCGCGACGGTCCAGCCGGCCTTTTCAAGCGCCTTCTTGCTGGCCGGGATCGGACCCGTGCCCATGATCTCGGGCTCGACGCCGGCGTTGGCCCAGGAGGCGATGCGCGCCAGCGGCTTCAAGCCGCGCTTCTGGGCCTCCTCGGCGCTCATCAGCACAAGAGCCGCCGCGCCGTCGTTGAGGCCCGAGGCGTTGGCGGCGGTGACCGAACCGTCCTTGGTGAAGGCCGGCTTCAGGCCCGAGATGCTCTCCAGCGTCACGCCGTGGCGGATGTACTCGTCCTTGTCGACGACCGTGTCGCCCTTGCGGCCCTTGATCGTGACCGGCGCGATCTCGTCGTCGAACTTGCCGGCCTTCTGGGCCGCCTCGGCCTTGTTCTGGCTGGCGACGGCGAAGGCGTCCTGGTCGGCGCGGGTGATCTGCCAACGCGAGGCGATGTTCTCGGCCGTCTGGCCCATGTGATAGCCGTGGAAGGCGTCCCACAGGCCGTCCTTGATCATGGTGTCGACGAACGACAGGTCGCCCATCTTCTGGCCGCCGCGCAGGTTTTGAGCATGGGGCGCCTGGCTCATGCTCTCCTGGCCGCCGGCCACGACAACAGACGCGTCGCCCGCCGCGATCTGCTGAGCGGCCAGAGCCACCGCGCGCAGGCCCGACCCGCACAGCTGATTAAGGCTCCAGGCCGGGCTCTCGACCGGGATGCCCGCCTTGACCGAGGCCTGACGCGCCGGACCCTGGCCGGCGGCGGCCTGCAGCACCTGCCCCAGGATGACCTCGTCGACGTCGCTCGGCTGGAGACCCGCCCGCGAGATGGCGGCCTCGATCGCGACGCGACCCAGCTCCGACGCGGGCAGGCTGGACAGCGCCCCGTTGAACGAGCCGACCGGCGTGCGGGCGGCGGAAACGATGACGACGTCGCTCATGCGATAGCTCCCGTAACGATCTGGCGGCGACGCCTTAGCTGTTGCGGCGCCACGGTTTTTTGCAGTGCAACACCACCTTGCACACCCTGGCGGCGTTCGTCATCAGCACAATTTCACGGCATCATGACGACTCCAAGTCATCAGACCACTGGCGCCATGCCTTTGCATTCGCGATAGTGCGATGCGAAAAGCGGACGGAAACCGCTGTCTAGGGAACGAAATGTCCGAGAACCCTGAAAAAGGCGAAACGGCCGCCGGGACCGAAAAAACGGCCGGCCAGCGCGTGATCATCAAGAAATACGCCAACCGTCGCCTCTACAACACAGCGTCTTCCTCGTACGTCACCCTGGAACACCTTTCCGAGATGGTGAAGGAAGGCGTCGACTTCGTGGTCTACGACGCCAAGACCAACGACGACATCACCCGTTCGGTGCTGACCCAGATCATCTTCGAGGAAGAGAACCGCGGCGGCGGCCAGAACCTGCTGCCCATCCAGTTCCTGCGTCAGCTGATCGGCTTCTACGGCAATTCGATGCAGGCCTTCCTGCCGTCGTACCTGGAAATGTCTCTGGAGAGCTTCACCAAGCAGCAGGAACGCCTGCGCGGCCAGCTGGCCAACATGGCGCCGGGCAAGATGCCGGGCATCGGCGTCTATGAAGAGCAGATCCGCCAGAACATGGCGCTGTTCGATCGCGCCATGAAGATGTTCTCGCCCTTCGCCTATGTCCGGCCAGAGGACGCGCCCGCCCCACAGACCGAACCCGCGCCCGCCCCACAGACCGCGGCCGCGCCGACCGACGATTCGCTGGCCGATCTGAAGCGTCAGCTGGCGGCGATGCAGGAGCAGATCGCCAAGTTGGCCACGAAGTCTTAACCACGCCTGGCGAGGCCTTCTTAACCGTCTCGTCCCTACCGTCACCGGCATGAACGGCCCGATCGATCCCATTCGACGCCCAGGTCTCACGCGACGCGCCCTGCCCGCGCCGCGCGACGCTGGCCATCATGAGGAAGAAGAGGACGTCGTCCCGACGAACGAAGACGAGGACGAGCAAGCCGCCCCGAAGCCGCCGCGTCGCGAAGGCTTCGCCGCCTTCGCCGCCCACCTGATGGGCCAGGTCGGCCAAAAGCGAGGCCTTCGCGGTGGGCAGGAAGTGCTCAACGCGGCCAGATCGACCTATCTCGGTACGGAATATTCCGGCCCCGCCGATCGCCGCCCCAAGGCCGGCCTGATCAAGAAAACCAACATCTAGCGCCGCGACACGGTCGTTTCGGCCGTTAGCGCCCGTCGGCGACCACCTTGGCGTGGAACTTGCTTGGTCTCTCGCGCACTCATCGCCGCGAGCCCGTCATGCTGTCTCTCGCCATCCGCATCTTCGACGTCGCCGTCGTGGCCCTGATCTTCACGGCCCTGACCTGACGCGCCGTCAGACTAGGCGCTCTCCAGCAGCATCATGGTGCCCTGACCGCCGTCGGCGCAGATGCTGACGATGGCGCGCTCGCCCTTCGGACGGGCGGCCAACTCCTTCACCGTCTGACTGATGATCCGCGCGCCGGTGGCGCCGAACGGATGGCCCAGCGCGAGGCTGCCGCCATTGGGGTTCATCCGCTCTCGCGGGAAGGCGCCCATCGGCGTGGTCACGCCGGCCTTGTCGCTCAGGAACCTGGCGCTCTCCCACGCGGCGATGTGCGACAGCACCTGGGCGGCGAACGCCTCATGGATTTCCCAGAGACCGACGTCCGCATAGGTCAGGCCGTTGCGCGCCAGCATGCGCGGCACGCCATAGGCCGGTGCCATCAGCAGCCCCTCGTGGCGCAGGTCGATCGAAGTGACCTCGTAGTCGACCAGACGCACCTTCGGGGTTTCTCCCGGCAGGCGGGCCATGCCGGCCGCCGAGCCCACCCAGACCGCCGCCGCGCCGTCCGTCAGGGGCGATGAGTTGCCGGCCGTCAGCGTGCCCTTGCCGCTGGTCTTGTCGAAGGCGGGGCCCAGCTTGGCCAGCTTTTCCAGCGAGGTGTCCTTGCGCGGGATGCTGTCGCGCTTCGCCTCGCCCAGCGGGATGACCAGGTCGTCGAAGAAGCCGCTCTCCCAGCCCTTCACCGCGCCCTGGTGGCTGGCCAGGGCGATGGCGTCCTGGTCGGCGCGCGAGAGATTCCACTCTTTCGCGGTGATCTCGGTGTGCTCGCCCATCGACAGGCCGGTGACCCGGTTGACCACCTTGGGGATGAACAGGCGCACGTCCTTCAGGTTCAGCGCGCCCAGGGCCGCCAGGCGCTGCTGGCCGGTCTTGGCGTTCTGGAACTTGCGGATCCAGTCCGAGAGGGCGACGGACAGGCCCAGCTGCACGCGGCTCATGCTCTCGACGCCGCCGACTAGGGCCAGGTCGCGGCCGCGCCCGTCGACCATGCCGGCCGCCTCGATCGCGCCGATCATGCTGGTCGAGCAGGCCATCACCGTCGAGAAGGCCGGAATGGTCGGGTCGCCGCCCGCGTCCAGCAGCACCTCGCGCGCCAGATTGCTCCAGGTCAGGTTCGGGATGACCGTGCCCCAGACGGCGAAATCGGGCTTGGCCTTCGCCAGCATCGCCTTGACCACCGGGACCGACAGGCTGATCGCGTCGTGGCCGGCCAGGGCGCCGTCGACCTTGGCGAAGGGTGTGCGGAGGCCGGCCGCGAGCCACACGCCGGAGGATGTCTTGGCGGACGAGGAGGCGGCGACCATGGGGAGAGCTCCGAAGCGGGAAGGACCCCGCCTATATGGGATCGCCTTCCGGCTCTTGTCGAATTTCGCCACCCCTTGGACGTCGAAGCGCGCACAACCCCTTTGCACGGGCGCGCCGAGCGGCTTAATCGGCGATCATGAGCACCGAACAAGACCTCGACGCCCAAAGCCTGGACACTAAGAAGGCCCGCGCCCGGGCGTGGTTCGAAAGCCTGCGCGACCAGATCTGCGCCGAATTCGAGCGCCTGGAGGACGAGGCGCCGGCGGACCTCTATCCCGGCGCGCCCGGCCGCTTCGAGAAGAAGCCGTGGAGCCGGGAGGCCGGCGGCGGCGGCGTGATGGGCATGATGCACGGCCGCCTGTTCGAGAAGGTCGGCGTCCACGTCTCGACAGTGCACGGCACCTTCACGCCCGAGATGGCCAAGAACATGCCGGGCGCCGACGAGGACCCGCGCTTCTTCGCCACCGGCATCAGCCTGATCGCGCACATGACCAATCCGCGCGTGCCGGCCGTACACATGAACACCCGCTTCATCGCGACCACCAAGACCTGGTTCGGCGGCGGCGGCGACCTCACGCCCCTGCTCGGCTACCAGCGCCAGCAGGACTTCCCCGACGCCATCGACTTCCACGCCGCCTACCAGCGGGCCTGCGACAAGTACGATCCGGCCTGGCACGCCAAGTACAAGGCCTGGTGCGACGAGTACTTCTTCCTGCCGCATCGCAACGAGCCGCGCGGCGTCGGCGGCATCTTCTATGACCACCACGACAGCGGCGACTGGGAGCGCGACTTCGCCTTCACCCAGGACGTGGGCCGCGCGTTCCTCGAGATCTACCCGACCCTGGTGCGGCGCCGGATGGGCGAGACCTGGACCGCCGACGAGCGCGAGCAGCAGCTCATTCAGCGCGGCCGCTACGTCGAGTTCAACCTGCTCTACGACCGCGGCACGACCTTCGGCCTCAAGACCGGCGGCAACGTCGAGTCGATCCTCAGCTCGATGCCGCCGGCGGTGAAGTGGCCCTGATCAGGCGCTCGCCAGGAACCGATTGATCCACTCGGCCATGCGGGCGCGATCGTTGGCCTGATCCAGGGTGGCGATCGCCGCGTCGGCCTGGGCCTCGCTGAAGCGCGTCCCGCGCCGCGCCTCGATCAGGGCCTTGGCGTAGGCCGGATCGAACTCCGGGTGGAACTGCATCGAGATCGCCTTGGCGTCGTCGTAGGCGAGGATGCCGTAGGGCGTGAAGGCGCTGCCGGCCAGGACGCGGGCGCCGGGCGGCGGCTCGATCACCTGGTCCTGGTGGGAAGCGGGCACGGCCACGGCGGCCGCGCCGTCCATCCATGGCGCGGGTTCGGACACCTCATAGGCGTGCAGCCCCACGCCCCACCCCTTGTCGGACTTCACGACCTTGCCGCCGAACGCCTCGGCCATGATCTGGTGGCCGAAACACACGCCGACCAGCGGCGTCTCGCCCTTGGCCTGGCGCAGGAAGGCCTTCAGCGGTTCGATCCATGGCAGCGCGTCGTAGACGCCCGCCGCCGAGCCGGTGACGACATAGGCGTCGTTCTCGCCAGGGTGCTCCGGCAGCACGCCCCTCTGGACGTCGTAGGCGCGATAGACGTAGGCCGGTCCCAGCAGCGCCTCGAACATCGCGCCATAGCCGCCGAACGTCTCCAGCAGGTCGCCCGGCGGTTCGCCGGTCTCGAGCAGGCCGATCCTCAGGCGGTTCAATAGACCATCCCCTGGGCGACGGCCTTCAGGCGTTCGATGACGCTGAACTTGTCCTCGATGAAGTCCTGGTCGATCCACCAGAGCTCGACCTCGCGCATCACCTTGCCGACCATGGGCCCCTTGGGCACGCCGGACTTCATGATTTCCTCGCCGGTCAGCGGCAGGGTCGGGGGCGTCCAGGTCTCGGCGAGCGCCAGCAGCGCGCGCCACTGCGGCGCGGTGGAAGCCCGCTCCGCCCCGGCCCAGGCCAGCTTGACCTGGTCGCGGAAGGTGCTCGGGCCCAGGGCGTAGATCGCCCGACGCGCCTCGCGGGGGCTCATCCACGAGACAATCTTCGGGCCTTCGGTCTTGGCCGCGACGATGCGGTCGCGGTCGGTGTTCGACAGGCGCAGGCGCTCCGCCAGCGCCTTGGCGCCGCCATCGTCGGGCGTCAGGGCGGCCAGGCGCAGCACGGGATCGGTCTCGAACAGTTGCTCGGTCTCGATGGCGACCAGGGCGTCGAAGCGGGCCAGCGACTCCACCGTCGGCAGGATCGCCGCCAGGACGCCGGTGGCGGCCATCAGGCGGAAGGCCGGCCGCGGATCGTCGGCGGCCAGCGTCTTCATCAGTTCCTTCTGGATCCGCTCGGCCGTGCCGCCCAGCAGCATGTCCTTCAGCGCCGCGCAGGCGGCCAGAGCCTCGGCGTCCGGCTCGAGCCGGCCATACCAGGCCTGGAACCGGAAGAAGCGCAGGATCCGCAGATAGTCCTCGCGGATGCGGGTCATCGGATCGCCGACGAACACCACCCGGCCGGCGCGGGCGTCCTCCACGCCTTTGCCGACGGGATCGAACACCGTCCCCTCGGCGTCGGCGTAGAGCGCGTTGAAGCGGAAATCGCGGCGCTGGGCGTCCTCGGCCCAGTCCAGGGTGAAGGCCACCACCGCCCGGCGACCGTCCGTGGCCACATCGCGGCGCAGAGTCGTCACCTCGAAGGGACGGCCGCCCGACAGCGCGGTGACGGTGCCGTGCTCGACGCCGGTGGGCACGGCGCGCAGCCCCGCTTGCTCGATCGCCTCGATCGTCTGGTCGGGCGTCAGGGTGGTGGCGATGTCGATGTCGTCGACGGGTTTGCCCATCAGGGCGTTGCGGACGCAGCCGCCAACAAAGCGCGCGCAGCCGGCGCCGCCCCTGGCCTCCAGGGCCGCGATCACCGCCCGCGTCTGGGACGCCGCCATCCAGGGGGGCGCGCCGATCGATACGCCGCTCAAGCCTTGTTCTCCCTCAGCCCGTCAGCGCCTCGGGCGCGTCATCGTGGAGCCGCTCGTACAGCGACCGCAGCATGCCCGCCGTCGCGCCCCAGATGAACCGGTCGTTCCACGGCATGGCGTAGAAGTGCCGCCGGCCGCCGGGCGCCTCGCGATACTGGCGCTGATGGTTGGCGGGGTCCATCAGGAAGTCGAACGGCGTCTCGAAGACGTCCGCCACCTCTTCGGGGCTCGGCGTGAACTTGGCGCGCGGGTCGATGAAGCCGACGACGGGCGTCACGTGGAAACCGGTCACGGTCTGGTAGCCGTGCAGCAGGCCGGCCAAGGTCACGCAGGCCGGATCCAGGCCCACCTCCTCGTTGGCCTCGCGCAGAGCGGTGACCCAGGGCGTCTCGCCGGGATCGCAGCGACCGCCCGGGAAGGCGATCTGGCCGGTGTGGCTGCGCAGGGTGTCCGAGCGGCGCGTGAGCAGGACGGTCAGGCCCTCCTCGTGCTCGATCAGCCCGACCAGCACGGCGGCCGGACGCAGCGCGTGGGGATTGTCGAACTTCAGGCCTGGATTGAGGTCGAAGTCCGAGCGCAGCGGATTGGCGAGGCTGGGATCATAGTCTTCGATCGGGTCGAGGCGGCTGGTGATCCAGGCGCGGCGTTCGTCTCGCGTCATACCGGCGCCGATCCCGGAGGCGCGATCGGGAAGAAGGCGCCGTTCGACGTCACGCCCCAGACGCCGTCCCTAGGCGTCGCCAGTTCGACCAGCTCGTAGAAGACCGGGCGCGCGATCAGGGCTTCGAGGCCCCGGCGGACGTGGACGTAGGGGCGGGGCTCCCCCGTGTCCGGGTCGATCTCGACGCGGATGGCGTTGTCGGGACCGGCGGCGACCGTGTCGCCGACATTGGTCTGGAACACGAGGGCCTCGCCCTCCTGATCGACCCGCGTGGCGATGAATGGCGCGTCCTCGACCGTGATCTTCATCTTCTCGACGGGCGTGACCAGGTGGTAGCCGTCGGGATCCAACCGCAGCACCGTCGAGAACAGGCGCACCAGCGCCTCTCGGCCGATCGGCGTTCCTTCGTGGAACCAGACGCCGTCCTTGCGGATGTGGATGTCGATCTCGCCGCAGTGGGGGGGATTCCACAGCCATACCGGCGGCAGGCCGCGTTCGCCGGAGGCCCCCGCGTCCTTGGCGGCCTGGGCGACGCCTTCCAGGCCAGTCTTGGCGGGCGCGTCGGTCATACCGATCAGTTAGGCCGTCCCGCCGTCCGGCTCAAGCGATCATGACGTCGCGCGTCGGCCCGGAGCGACGGCGACGGGACCGGAGAGCCCCTCGTCGCCACCTTGCCTCAGGGGAAGCAGCAACACCCGCCGCTGATCCACCGGGCCCGGCATCACGACGCCCGCCGTATGGGCGTTGGTGAAGCCGATCCGGCCGAAATAGGGACCATCGCCGACCAGCAGCACGGCGCGCCAACCGGCGGCGCGGGCGGCCTCGCAGGCGCTCTCGACCAGAGCTTGGCCCAGGCCCGCGCTACGCTCGTCGGGATCGACCGCCAGCGGTCCGAGAAAGGCGACCGGCTCGCCGCCGATGGTCACCGGCCACATGCGGCAGCAGCCGACAGGCCGGCCATCGCGCAGGGCGACGAACGAGCAGTCCGGCAGCAGCGCGTTTCCCTCGCGCAGGCGCTCGGACGATTTGGCGAAACGGCCAGGGCCGAACACCCGGTCGATCAGGGCGGTGACGGCCGTCTCCATCGCCGGGGTCTCGAGGACCAGGGGCGGATAGGCGGTCGGAACGGGAAGGGTCTGGGAAGCGGAGGTCATCGGCCTTCGGGAAATGCGAAAGAACGTCGGGGGGCTCCCGACGCGAAGGCGCGAGGGGAGAGGCTCAGATCGTGGCGCGTTCGCGCGGCATTCGTCGCAGGCGCATGCCCAGCATTCCCCAGTGGTCCGGATCGCGGCTTCGCCACGCCCCGAGGCTCCTAAAAGATGCGCGCGCTGTAGGGCCAAGTGTTTCTCAGGTCAATAACGTTGCGGCGCGGGAGCTTGGCCCTATGTTGCGACCCGATGTCCGACCCCGCCTCAGCCGCCGCCCCCGACACCTCTACCCGCGCCTTGTTGCGGGAGCGTGACTTCCTCCTGTTCTGGGTGGCGCGGTTCAGCTCGACCCTGGGCGTTCAGATCCAGTCGGTGGCCTTGGGCTGGCAGGTCTACGCCATCGCCCGCATGACCAAGTCGGTCGGCGAGTCGGCCTTCATGGTCAGCATGATCGGCCTGGCGCAGTTCCTGCCCCTGTTCCTGCTGACCCTCGTCGCCGGTGAAACGGCGGACCGACGGACCCGCAAGCTGATCGTCGCCGCGACCCTGGCGCTCGACGCCGTCAGCGCCGGCGTTCTTCTGGTCCTGGCCTTGATGGGTTCGCATCAGCTGTGGCCGATCTTCGCCATCTCGGTGGTGTTCGGCGCCAGCCGCGCCTTCCTCTCGCCCGCCAGCAGCGCCATGGGCCCGATGCTGGTGCCCCGCCCGCTGCTGCCGCGCGCCATCGCCTGGAACTCGCTGTCCTGGCAGGCCGGTTCGATCGTCGGCCCGGCCCTGGGCGGCCTGCTGCTGATCCACTCGCCAGCCCTGGCCTTCGGGGCATCGCTCGGCCTGTACCTGACGGCCGCCCTCCTGGCCCTGCTGATCCGCAAGCCCACTCGCCCCGAGCAGCAGCCCGGTTCGCGCATGGAGCTGATCAAGGAGGGTCTGTCCTACGTCTGGAACAACAAGATCGTCTTCGGCTCGATCTCGCTGGACCTGTTCGCGGTGATCCTGGGCGGCGCGACCGCGCTGCTGCCGGTGTTCGCCAAGGATGTGCTGCACATCGGCCCCGGCGGCTTTGGCCTGCTGCGCGCCTCGCCGGCCATCGGGGCCACCCTGGTCGGGCTCTATCTCGCGGCCACGCCCATCCGGCGCAACGCCGGCAAGATCATGTTCGCGGGCGTGGCCGTCTTTGGCCTGGCGACCGTGGTTTTCGGCCTGTCCAAGCTGGTGTGGCTGTCGGTGGCGGCCCTGGCGGTGCTGGGCGGCGCCGACATGCTGTCGGTCTATGTCCGCCAGACCCTGGTGCAGATCGTGACGCCCGACGCCATGCGCGGCCGTGTCGCCGCGGTCTCGGGCGTCTTCATCAGCGCCTCCAACGAGTTGGGCGAGGTCGAGAGCGGCGGCGCCGCCTGGCTGCTGGGCCCTGTCGGCGCGGCGGTGTTCGGCGGCGTCGGGGCCATGGCGGTCACCGGAATCTGGGCCTTCCTGTTCCCCGAGCTGCGCAAGGCCGACCGGCTAGAATAGCGGTCAGACGCCCGCCAACTCCCGCAGCGCCTCGCCGGTCATCCGGCGGATGATCCACTCGTCCATCGAAGCCGCGCCCAGGCTGTCGTAGAACGCGATCGACGGCGCGTTCCAGTCGAGGACCGACCACTCAAGCCGTCCCAGACCCTCGTCGACGCAGCGCTTGGCGAGGTTGGCCAGCAGCGCCTTGCCCGCGCCGGCGCCCCGCGCGGCCGGCCGCACGAACAGGTCCTCCAGATAGATCCCGTGGCGGCCGACGAAGGTCGAGTAGTTGTAGAACCACAGGGCGAAGCCGACCGGCTCGCCGTCCAGCTCGGCGATGTCGGCGAAGGCGCGCGGCTGGGCGCCAAACAGCGCCGCCTCGGTGTCGCCTTGCGTCGCCCGCACCGTGTCGAGCAGCTTTTCATAGTCCGCCAGATCGAGGATGAATTGATGGATCAGGGCCGCGTCGGCGGGCGTGGCGGGCCTAATGGAAACGCTGGCGGTAACGGGCATGGCGGTCTCTTCGGACTATCGGGACTTCGTTCTGGAGCAACTGGCGCCACTGGGCCAGGTCACCGCCCGCCGGATGTTCGGCGGCGTCGGGATCTACGCCAACGGCCTGTTCTTCGCCCTGATCGACGACGACGTCCTCTACCTGAAGACCGACGAGTCGCTGAGGCCCGAGTTCGAGGCGGCTGGCTGCCAGGCCTTCGCCCCATTCGGCGCCGACAAGCCGATGAGCTACTGGACCGCGCCCACCGAGGCCCTCGACGACCAGGACACCCTGCTGGACTGGGCGCGCAAGTCGCTAGCGGTCGCCGGCCGCAAGGCGGCCGGTAAGAAGCGCTAGCCGATCTTCACGCCGGGCGGCGGGATGCTGTCCTCGGGCACGAAGAAGTCGGGCATCAGGGTCGCTGCCGGATCGACCTTGTAGCGGTCGAAGTCGCGGACGCCCTCACCGTACAGGAAGGTGTCGTCGATCAGGAACTGGCCCGAGAAATCGCGCGCCGGCTTGTTGAAGATCGCATGGGCCGCGTCGGCCATGATCTCCGGCGTGCGGCAGTGGCGGAGGCCTTCCTCGCCGGCCAGGGCGAACTGGATGGCGGCCGTGGCGATGCCGGTGCGCGGCCACAGGGCGTTGAAGGCGATGCCGTCGCTCTTGAATTCCTCGGCCATGCCCAGCACGCACATCGACATGCCGAACTTGGCCATGGTGTAGGCCACGTGCGGCCCGAACCAGCGGGGCGACATGTCCAGCGGCGGCGACAGCATCAGGACGTGCGGGTTCTCGGCCTTCTTCAGGTACGGAATGCAGGTCTTGGTGGTCAGGAACGTGCCGCGCGTATTGATCTGGTGCATCAGGTCGTAGCGCTTCATGTCGGTCGACAGCGTCCCGGTCAGCGAGATGGCCGAGGCGTTGTTCACGCAGATGTCGATCCCGCCGAACGTGGCGACGGCCTTCTCGACCGCCTCCTGAACATTGGCCTCGTCGCGGACGTCGACGACCAGCGGCAAGGCCTTGCCGCCCGCCGCCTCGATCTCGGCTGCGGCGCTGTAGATGGTGCCCGGCAGCTTCGGATGCGCCTCGGCGGTCTTGGCGGCGACCACGACATTGGCGCCGTCGCGCGCGGCGCGCAGGGCAATGGCGAGGCCGATGCCGCGCGAGGCGCCGGTGACGAACAGGGTCTTGCCCTTGAGGCTCATGGCTTGTCTCCGCTTCAGGCGCCGGCGCCGGTGGTCTCGACCGACAAGGCCCACAGGCGCTCGGCGGCCTCGGGGTCGAGGGCGTGGGGCATGACGCCGACCCACGGCGCCTCCTTGCTCCACGGGACGGCCTGATTGCAATCCTCGAGATAGAGCCCGCCGATCCCTTCCAGTTCGTCGCCGACGGCGGCCCAGACGCTGGTGGCCGCGCCCTGCTCGGTCGTCTTGAAGCCCTCGCGCGGCTTGCCGTTCTCGTCGATCCAGCCCAGCGCCTGCTGCTCCTCAATCGGCAGGTGGCGCTGCAGCGGGGTCATGATCCCGCCCGGCATGACGGCGTTGGCGTTGACGCCCATGTCCTTGAACCGTCTGTCGAAGCCGACCGCGAACAGGCTATTGGCCGTCTTGGCCTGACCATAGGCCTCCCACTTGTCGTAAGGGCGGGTCAGGTAATTCGGATCCTCGAAATTCACCGGCGAGCGGCGATGGCCGATGGAGGACAGCGACACCAGCCGCGAGCGGTGGCCCGAATGCGCGGCGCCGTCGACTAGGTTCGGGGCCAAGAGGACCGACAGCAGGAAATGGCCGAAGTGGTTCGTGCCGATCTGCATCTCCAGCCCGTCCACCGTGCGCGACAGCGGGCAGGCCATGACCCCGGCGTTGTTGATCAGCAGGTTCAGGCGGCGGTCGCCCCAGCGATGGGCGAAGTGGCGGATGGCCTCCAGGCTGGAGAGGTCCAGCATGCCGAAGCTGACGCGCTTCATGCCGACCTCTTCATTGATCTGGTTGGCGATCTCCTCGCCCAGCTCTGGCTTGCGGGCGGCGATGATCACCTCGGCGCCCGCGTCGGCCAGGGCCCGGGCCGTCTCGACGCCGATGCCGGTCGCCGCGCCGGTGACGATCGCCACCTTGCCGGAGAGGTCGTGGCCCGCGACCACCTCGCGCGCCGTCGACTTGGCCCCGAAGGGCGAGGTGATCCGATCCGCCATGCGATCCTCCCAGATCTTATGTATTGGGCAAGCTTAGCCCACTTTGGAGAAATCCGCGGGTCTGCGTTCCATGAAGGCCATGAAGGCTTCGCGGGCCTCGGCCGTCTGGAGGCGGGCGGCGAACTCGGCCCCCTCGACGTCCATCAGGGCGGCGATCTTTTCGGCGTCGCGCATCAGGCGCTTGGTGGTGGTCAGGGCGCCCAGCGGACGCTTGGCCAGCTGGGCGGCGGCGACCCGCGCCTTGGCTCGCAGGTCGGGGGCCTCGACCGCGGCGTTGGCGATGCCCCAGGCCACGGCCGTCGCGCCGTCCACGGCCTCGCCCAGCGCGAACATGGCGTAGGCGCGGGCGTGGCCGATGCGGGCGGGCAGCAGCCAGCTGGAAGCGGCTTCGGGCACCAGGGCGAGATTGACGAACGGCACGGTCAGCCGCGCGTCCGGCGCGACATAGACGAGGTCGCAGTGCAGCAGCATGGTCGTGCCGACCCCGACCGCCTGCCCCTGCACGGCGGCGACCAGGGGCCGCGTCGCGTGAGCCAGGGCCTTCAGGAACCGCCACACGTGACGCTCGCCGGTGAAGGCGCCGGTCGCCTGGGCGGCGAAGTCCTGCAGGTCATTGCCGGCCGTGAAGCTGTCGCCGTCGGCCTGGAAGACCACGACCCGGATCGCGGGGTCTTTCTCGGCCCGCTCCAGGCCGTCGGCCAGGGCGCCGTACATCTCATTGGAAAGCGCGTTCTTCTTCTCGGGCCGCGCCAGGGTAAGCGTCATCACGCCCGCGTCGATCTCGACCTTCACATGCTCGGTCATAGCGCGTCTCCCTTGGGGAACTTGGTCCGCAGACTGGCCAGCCAGCGCGCGACCACATCGATTTCGTCGTTCGTGAAGCCCTCGACCAGCTGGGCCTTGATACCCTGAAGACCGGCCTTGGCCTCTTCCCGGGCCGCCCGCCCCTTGTCGGTCAGATGCAGGCGCATGGCCCGGCCGTCCTTGGGGTCGGTTCGACGCTCCACCAGCTCGGCCTTGGTCATGCGGTCGATCAGGCCGGTCATGGCCGAGGGGGCCAAGTCCAGGGCGTCCGCCGCCTCGCCGATCAGGGCGCCGTCCTTCTCGCCCAGAAAAAACAGTACGCCCGACTGCGCGGCGGTGAGGCCGCCGTTGGCCGCCATCTTGACCTCCAGCCAGCGCTGCACGCGCCGATGACCGGCGTTGAGCAGGAAGATCAGGCGGCGGTCCGGCGCGACAGGCATGCGCCAAGCGTCATACTTCGCACGCGAAATGTCAAACGCGCGTTTCTAGGCTTCGCTAGAAAGCGCTCGGTACCAAGCGACGCCCTCGCCGTCCGTCTCGCGTCCGATACGCCCGCGGCGGATCAGACAGTTGAGGTGCGCCAAGGCCTCGCCCGTGGCCATGCCCAGCAGGTCCGGCCCGATCGGACGGGCGAACAGGGCGCCGAAGGTGTCGACCACGCGCTTGGGCTCGGCCAGCTTCTTCTCCAGGCGCGCCAGTCCGCGCTCATGCCCGGAGATCAGACCGTCGATCCGGGTGTGCAGGCCTTCGAACGGATCGTTGTGGGCGGGCAGGACGATCACATCGTCGGGAACCGTCGCCTTGACCTTGGCCAGGGAGCGCAGCCAGTCGCTCAACGGGTCGGCGTCCGGCTCGGTGGGGAACACCGAGACGTTGGACGAAATGCGCGGCAGCACCTGGTCGCCCGAGATCAGGATGTTCAGCTCGGGGCACCAGAGGCAGGCGTGGTCGGGCGAGTGCCCCTGTCCCGTGACGACCGTCCAGGTCCGGCCGCCGATCTCGAAGTTCTCGCCGTCGCTCAGGCGGCGATAGCTGTCGGGCAGGGCGTAGATCGCCTTGCCGAAGCCGCCGAAGCGCGCCTTGTAGTTCTCGATGGCGTCCTCGTCCCAGCCGGCGGCGCGGAAGAACTTCACGCCGTCCTCGGGCGCCTCGCGGCCGGTGTCCGCCACCAGCATGCGGCACTGGAAATACTCCAGCCGCGTCATCCACAGGCGGCAGTCGAACTTGCGGGTGATCCAGCCGGCCAGGCCGATATGGTCGGGGTGAAGGTGGGTGACGATGACCCGGGTGATCGGCCGCCCCCCTAGGGCGCCGGCGAAGGCGTTCCGCCAAGCCTGACTGGTCTCGCGGGTCTGGACGCCGGTATCGACGATCGCCCAACCCTCGCCATCCTCGATCGCCCAGACATTGATGAACTGCAGAGAGCCACCCAGCGGCATGCGCAGCCACAGGACGCCCGACGCCACCTCGACCGCCTCGCCGGAGCCCTGCTCCGGCGCCGTCTCGAACGGATAGACCAGGCGCGCCGTCTTCTTTGGCGCCTCGGCCTCCTCGCCCGCCTCGTCCTCGAACCCGTCGCGCATTCCGTCCCCTAACCCATTTTTTGCCCGCGAGGGCCGTCAAGATCGTGCCTAGGTCGGACGGTATCTTGACCCCCGATGCAAGCACGCGCTTATGTCCGCGCGAGGAATCCACCCAGGAGATGTTTCCCATGAGGCCTTTCGCGATCGGCCTGTCGGCCGCCCTCGCGGTCGCCATTCTCGTGCCGGCC
This sequence comes from Caulobacter segnis, assembly GCF_031454995.1. GTDB lineage: Bacteria > Pseudomonadota > Alphaproteobacteria > Caulobacterales > Caulobacteraceae > Caulobacter > Caulobacter segnis_E. Next base: position 953,353 of record NZ_JAVDRV010000001.1, read on the forward strand.
GCCGTCATTTCGGCGCCGAAAGAAGAGAAGGGCAAGCCCGCCGCCATCGACGCCAAGGCGCGTGAGACCGGCATGAAAGAAGCCCCAGCCGCCATCCAGGCTAGCGGCGTGAGCTGTACGGTTTCGGACGCCCGCTTCATCGGCGAAGGCCAAGTGGACATTCCCGACGCTGCCGCCGCAGCGGCCATTTCCAAGGCCGCGAAGGACCAGTTGAACGGCGACAAGGACGGCCTGGCCAAGCTCAAAGGCAAGCTCAAAGAGAAGGTTCGCTACTACGAAGTTGCCTGTAACGAGGGCATGGGCTTCGCCCTGATCGCCAAGAAGGACACGCCTACCGTCGCGCCGCAGGTCTATAACTGCCTCGAGTCGAGCCAGCCGGGCCCCGATGGCAAGGTCGGCGGTCTGGCCTGCATCCTGCCGGGCAACGCAAACCCGGGCGCAGCTCTCTCGTCCTACGTTAAGAAGGGCGGCGTCAATTGCGACATCGAGAACACCCGCGCCATCGGCTCGGGCGCCAAGAACTCGTACTTCGAAGTCGCCTGCAAGGGTGGCTCGGGCTACATCGTCCAGACCGTCGCGCCGCTGAACATCAACGGCGAAGTTTCGGTCAACAGCTGCCTGCTCTACGAGGAAGGCGGCAATGTCAGCTGCAAGCTGACCAATCGCCAGACCCAGCTGAACGTCGTCGACACGCTGAACGGCGCGGCGAACGTGAACTGCGCGGTCAAGGACAAGCGCTACGTCCTCAGCACCAAGAGCGACAACTATTTCGAAGTCTCCTGCCAGGACGGCAAGGGCTACATGTACCAGCAGACGGCGGCCACCGGCGCCTTCGCCCGCGCCATCCCCTGCGCCCAGGCCGGCTTCGTCGGCGGCGGCTGCACCATGACCGACGCGGTCGCGGCGCAAACCGAGCAAGCGGGTTTCTACAGCAAGCTCTCGGCCAAGGCCGGCTTCCCCTGCGACGTCGAGAAGTACGGCATGCTGCCGACCAACGACCCGAAGAAGGAAATCGTCGAGCTGAAGTGCAAGAACAGCGACGTGGGCGGCATCGCCGTGTTCACCGCGACCGAAGGCAAGGTCTTTGACTGCGTCACGGCCGAGCTGAACGGCTATCGCTGCTCCTTCACCAAGAAGGACACCCAGTACGCCCGCCTGACCAAGGATCTGGTCGGCTTCAACAAGGCTTCCTGCACCGTTTCGGACGCCCGCGTCATCGGCGCGACCGACACCGAGGGCTTCGTCGAAGTCGCCTGCTCGGACGGCCTGCCGGGCTGGGTGCTGGGCTATCCGCTCGGCGTCGCCAAGCCGGCCGCCAAGGAGTTCCTGTCCTGCGTGCAGGCCAAGGGCATCGGCGGCGGCTGCAAGCTGCCGACCAACAAGACCAAGAGCTGATCCCCCAGCCACCAGACGAGGAAGCCCGCCGGGAGCGATCCCGGCGGGCTTTCTTTTTGCGCGTCATCCCGTCTAGGGTCTCGCCATGCTCCGGATCCTGACCGCCGTCCTGGCGCTGACCACCGCCGCCGCCCACGCCGAAACGCCGCCGGGCGCGCGCTATGTCGCCATGGGCAGTTCGTTCGCCGCCGGCCCCGGAATCGCGCCCTACGAAGCCGGCGCGCCGGCCCGATGCGCCCGCTCGGCCCGCAACTACGCCCACCAGTTGGCCGAGAAGCGCGGCCTCTCCTTGGTCGATGTCAGCTGCAGCGCCGCCACCACTGCCGCGATCCTGAAGCCCTGGGGCGAACTGCCCGCCCAGATCGACGCCGTGACGCCTGAAACCCGGCTGGTCACCCTGACGATCGGCGGCAACGACATCGGCTATATCGGCGGCCTCCTCGGCGCGTCGTGCCGGACGCGCGGCGAAAGCGGCTGCCAGGCGGAAACCACGCCGACCGAGGCCGATTACGCGGCGCTGCGCGAGACGATGATGTCGGTCGCCGACGCGATCCGAAGCCGGGCGCCCAAGGCCGAGATCGTGTTCGTCGAGTACCCGGCCGTGCTGCCGCCGACCGGCGTCTGCGCCTCCACGCCGCTATCTGACACGGCCGCCGAGGCCGGCCGCGCCAAGGCCGCGCGTCTGGTCGCGATCACGCGGGAGGCGGCCCATGCCAGCGAAGCGACCGTGATCACCACATCGAGCTTCAGCCAAGGCCATGACGCCTGCGCCGCCGATCCGTGGATGAACGGCTACCCGGCGCCCGGCGCCGCGCCCTATCATCCCAATCTCGCCGCCATGACCGCCATAGCCGAGGCGCTGGACATGACGCTGCCGCGATAGGCGCGCCGCCGCCAGGGCGGCCTAGCCCATCGCCGCTTCGATCAGCCTGGGTCCAGGCGTCGCCATGGCCCGGGCGAAGGCGTCGTCGAAGGCCTCGGCGGTGTCCGCGCGCTCGGCGCTCATGCCCATGCCGCGCGCCAGCGAGACCCAGTCGATGCGCGGATCGCCAAGGTCGAGCAGCTTCGCGGCGGCCGGCCCGGCGTTGCCCGCGCCGGTTCGGCCCAGCTCGATGCCGAGGATGCGGTAGGCGTGGTTGGCGAAGACCACGACGGTCACGTCCAGCTTCTCGCGCACGATCGTCCAGAGCCCCTGGACCGTGTACATGCCCGCGCCGTCGCCGGTGAGGGCCAGCACCTTGCGATCGGGACAGGCCACCGCCGCGCCGATCGCCAGCGGGATGCCCTGGCCGATCGCGCCGCCGGTTAGCGACAGCCAGTCGTGAGCCCGGGCGGCGTGGGTCTGGGTGAAGATCGGCAGGCCGGCCGTGACCGCGTCGTCCGAAATCACCGTATCGGTCGGCATGTGGCGGGCCACCGAGGCGCCGATCGCCCAGGCGTCCAGGCGTCCGGCCGGGGCGGCGGGCGGGGCATGGGCCTCGACGGCTCCCGCCGCCGGCGCGCCGAGGGCGTCGGCCAAGGCGGTGAGGGCCGCCGCCGCGTCGACCTCGCGGCCGCACAGGGTCTCGACCACGCAGCCCTCGGGCGTCAGCACGCTAGGCCGGTCCGGATAGGCGAAGAAGGCGACCGGCGGCTGAGTCGAGACCAGAACCATCAGATCGACGCCGTCGAGATCCTTCAGCGCCTGCTCGGCGAAATAGGGCAGCTTGTCGGGACGGAAGCGCCCCTCGCCGCGCGCCTGGCGGGCGGTGAAGGTGTCAGTCAGCACGCGGACCCCATGCGCCGCCAGCCGTCCGGCCGCCGCCAGCGCGGCCTCTCCGCAAGCGCCCGAGCCCAACAGCAGGATAGGCTTCTTGGCCGCGGCCAGCGCCTTGACCACCGCCGAGACGGCGTCCGGATCGGGCGCGGCGAAGGCGGGCGGCGTCACCACCGGCCCCTTCACGATCGCTTCGTTCCAGGCCGCGTCGGCCGGCAGGATCAGGCAGGCGTTCCCACCCGGCGTCCCATGGCTGGCGACGATGGCCTCGGCGGCCAGCGGGCCGACGCTGTCGGCGCTCTCGGCCGACTTGACCCAGATCGAGTTGGGCGCGGCCAGGGCGGCGATGTCGCTGTTCAGCGGCGCGTCGAAGCCGCGATGATAGGTGGCGTGGTCGCCGATCACGTTGACCACCGGCGTGAAGGCGCGGCGGGCGTTGTGCAGGTTGGCCGCGCCGTTGGCGTAGCCGGGACCCAGGTGCAGCAAGGTGCAGGCCGGCTTGCCGGCCATGCGGCCATAGCCGTCGGCGGCGCCGGTCGCGACGCCTTCGAAGAGGCACAGCACCGAGCGCATGCGCGGCTCGCGATCCAAGGCCGAGACGAACTGCATCTCGCTGGTGCCGGGATTGGCGAAACAGGCGGTGACGCCGTTGTCGGCCAGGGTGGTGATCAGGGCGTCCGCGCCGTTCATGGTCTTCTCCGTACCGTCGCCCATCCTTCCGACATTTCCGCCAAGTCACGCAACAGCATTGCGTGACCAAGCCACGCCGAGGCATCGTGATTCCCGCGAGCATCGCCGGCAGGGCGAGCCGTGCTTGGGGGGAACCAACCATGTCGAAGGCCACATTGGCCCGTTGGACGCTGATCGCGTCGATCATCGCGGGCGTCAGCTACGTCGCCAGCTGGAGCCTGAACCTTTCGCTCCCGGCCGACGTCGTCTGGAAGGGCGCGGGCGTCGGCCTGCTGGCTGTCCATGCGGGCCTGAACGCCCGCTCGACCGACGGCTGGCTGCTGACGGCGGTGATGGCGCTGGGCGCGCTGGGCGACGTGCTGCTGGTGACCTCGGGCCTGACGATTGGCGCGCTGGCCTTCCTGGCCGGACATCTCACCGCCATCGCGCTCTACGCCCGCAACCGACGCAAGGCCTCGACCCCGGCCCTGCTGGCGGCCGTCGTTTTCATCCCCGTGGTCGTGGGGATCGCCTTCCACCTGCCCGCCGACCGGGCCGGCGCGCCAGGGGTGGCGCTGTACGCGACGGGTCTCTCCGCGATGGCCGCGTCGGCCTGGCTGAGCCGGTTTCCGCGCGACCGAGTCGCGCTGGGCGCGCTGATGTTCCTGGTCTCCGACCTGCTGATCTTCGCGCGGGGCGGCCTGCTGCCGGAGAGCTTCGCGACCGGCCTGGCGGTCTGGGGCCTGTATTATCTGGGGCAGCTGCTGATCTGCGTGGGCGTCTCCCGCGCCCTCGAGCCTAGAAGCGCATGACGCCCTCATCCGGCGCCTCCGCGAACAGGCGCTCCAGTTCGGTCGGCCGGCGCTCGCGGGCCAGGGCCTGGTTGATGTAGCCCTTGTCGGTCAGCTCGCCGCTGGCGGCGTCGGGCGCGCCGTCCAGGATCAAGGCCCGGGCGATCCGGCCCGTGCCGCCCTTGGCCTGCCGGTTGTAGGCCGCCAGCCGCTCGGCGATCGCCGCCCGCGCGGCCGCTTCGTCGCCTAGTCGCCCGCAGGCCTTGGCGTCCAGGAACAGCATCAGGCCGATCCCCTCGCGCCCCTCGCCGCAAACGACGGCGTCGGAGACCAGGCCGCCGAGCGCCGAGACCGCCGCCACCCGCAGCGCCCCGGCCGCCACGAAGGCGCCGCTGGCCAGCTTGAAATTCTCCACGAGGCGCCCGTCGAAGACGAGGCCCGCCGAGGGATCCTCCGGCTCGGCCAGGCGCGCGGCGTCGCCCAGGCGGTAGAAGCCGTCCTCGTCGAAGGCCTGGGCCGTGGCCTCGGGCTGATCGAGGTAGCCCGGCGAAACCTGCGGTCCCTTCACCCGAATCTCGAACTTGCCGCCCTCGCCGGCTGGGACCAGCTTTACGGCCGTGCCCGGCGTCGGCAGGCCGACCATTCCAGAGCGAGCGTTCAGCCAGTGGATGTTGCAGGCGGTCGGCCCGGTCTCGGTCGCGCCGTATCCGGCGGCGAAGGTGATCCGTTCACCGACGGTCTTCACCGCCACGGCCTGGACGCGGTCGAGGATGGACTGGGCCATCGACGCCCCGCCGTACTGCAGCACCCGCACCTTCTCGAAAAACCTGGCCGCCAGGGCCTCGTCGCGCTCCAGCTCGCCGACCAGCATCGCCCAGCCGGCCGGGACCATGTTGTGATAGGTCGTGGCCACCTCGCGCAGGTTGCGCACCGTCTCGTCGAAGCGGCCCGGGACCGGCTGGCCAGCGTCGATATAGAGCGTCCCGCCCCGGTGCAGCACCATGTGCAGGATGGCGTTGGCGCCCAGGCTGTGGCTCCAGGGCGCGGAATTGACCAGCACCGGCGGCTCGGGATCGGCGTAGCAGGCCTCGATCTGGGCCGCGTTCAGGGCGATGTTGGCGTGGGTGCACAGAACCGCCTTGGGCTTGCCGGTCGAGCCCGAGGTCAGCAGCAGCTTGGCGACGTCGTCCGGCTGGGCGACCGGCGCGCGCGGCGGGCTCTTGAGCAAGGTTTCGAAGGCGATGTCGCCGGGGCGGGCGTTGCGGCTGACGATCACCGGCAGACCCGCCAGGAACGGCGCGGCCAGGGCCTCGCCGAACGCCTCGGCGTCATCGGCGTAGACGGCGGCGGGCCGCAGCCGCTCGACCGCGTGCTGGAGCCGCGTCAGGTCCGCGCCCTTCAGGCCATACTGCGGCGAAACCGGCGCGACGGGCGCGCCCAGGCTCATGGCGGCGTAGGCGATCAAGGCGTGGTCTATGCCGTTGCGCGCCAGGATCAGCAGCGGCGAGCCGCGATCCAGGCCCAGGTCCGCGAGCCCGCCGGCCAACGCCTCGATCTGGCCCTTGGCGTCGGCGTAGGTGATCGTCCGCCAGCCGTCGGCGCCGGGGATCCGCTCGGCCAGCCAGACCCGGTCCGGCGCCTCGGCCGCCCAGCGCGCCAGCGGCTCGGTCGTGGTCCGCGCCGCGTCGGAATAGGGATTGGGGTTGCGCAGGATCAGCGCCTCGCCCCGCCGTTCGACCTCCAGCGCGCGAGGGGCATAGCGGGCGTCGCGGAACGGGGCGGTGTTTGGGGCGGTCATCCGTCTATTTATGTCGCGGGTCATACGGGCGTTCAATTGCTGGAAGTCAGGGCGGCGTTTCCAAATCCTCCCCCCAGCGGGAGAGGTGTCGGCTCGGAGAGACGACGGAGGGGGAAGCCCCGCCGACCTTGCCTCTCCCCCCGCCGGTCCTTCGGACCGCCTCCCCATAGGGGGAGGATTTGGTACGGACGTCGCCCTATCGCCCCAGCGCCTCGGCCGCCTCCAGGATGCTCATCTTCGGCGGGGCGACGGCGAAGCCCTGCATCTCCTTCACGAACAGGCTCGAAGCCGGCACCGCGAAGTGGACCTGCAGGGCGGCCAGGTCCTGCCAGCATTCGACGAACTGCAGGCGATCGGGGTTCGCCGCGTCGATGAGGCAGTCGTGCGACAGGCAGCCGGGTTCGCCGCGCGAGCGCTCGCAGTGCTCCAGTCCGACGGCGATCGCCGCCTCCCGATGTTCGGGCGCGACGAGAACCTCGCCGAGAACGATGATCATGGCTGGGCCTCCATCTCGCCTTCCAGGTTAGATCATGGACGCGCCAGGACCAGGCTTTCCGCCCGGGAAGACCGCGGGTCGCCCTACCCCGCCGTCTCGTCCTTTTTCCGCTTGCCAGCCTTCAGGATGACCTTGTCGATCCGCGAGCCGTCCATGTCGACGATCTCCAGGTCGAAGCCGCCGATGGCGACGTGTTCGCCCTCGTCCGGGATGCGGCCCAGGCGGTCGAGGATCAGGCCGGCCACCGTGTGGTAGCCGCCGTCGGCCTCGAAGTTCTCCCCGAGGTGATCGTTCAGTTCCTGGATGTCCAGGCGCGCGTCGATCAGCCAGCTGCCGTCGTCGCGGCGGATGATGCGGGTCTCGTCGTCGTCGTGATCCTCGGGGAAGTCGCCGGCGATCATCTCCAGAAGGTCCAGCGGCGTGATCGCGCCCTGCAGCGAGCCGAACTCGTCGACCACCAGGGCCATGTGCAGACTGGTCTGCTTGAAGACCGCCAGGGCCTTGAGCAGCGACATGGTCTCGGGGATGGCGACCGGCTGCTGGACGTGGACCTTCAGGTCCAGGGGCTCGTCCGACAGGCAGGCGTCCAGAAGGTCCTTCTTGAGGACCACGCCGATGTCGCCGTCCAAGTCATCCTCGGTGGCGACCAGGATGCGCGAGTGGGCGCTGGCGCGGATCTCGTTGAGCACGGTTTCCGGGCTGTCGGCCAGCGACACCCAGAAGAGGTCGCGGCGGGGGGTCATGGCGACGCGGACGGGGCGGTCGCCCAGGCGCAGGACCTCGTTGATCATCGCCCGCTCCTCGGGTTCGATCAGGCCCGCGTCGGCGCCTTCGGCCAGGACGGCCTCCATCTCCTCGGTGGTGACGCTGTTGTTGCGCTCGTCGCGCACGCCCATCAGGCGCAGGACGCCGGCGGTGGAGACGGTCAGCAGGGTCACGAACGGGCGCAGCACGGTGGCCATCACGGCCAGGAACGGCGACATGCGGCGGGCGATGGCGTCCGGGAAGATCAGTGCCAGGCGCTTGGGCACCAGCTCGCCCAGGATCACCGACACATAGGTCAGGCCCACGACGACGACGCCGGTGGCGATGGCCTCGGAGTACTTGGCCACGGCCGGCACGCTGTGCTCCAGCCAATGGTCCAGGGCCGCGGCGATGGTGGCCTGGCCGTAGGCGCCGGCGAAGATGCCGATCAGGGTGATGCCGACCTGCACGGCCGACAGGAACCGGGTTGGGTGCTCGGCCATCTCGAGGGCCAGTTTCGCCCCCCTGTCGCCGCGTTCGGCGAAGCCTTGCAGGCGGGCCTTGCGGGCCGATACGACGGCCAGTTCGGACATGGCGAAAACCCCGTTCAGCAGAACGAGGAGGAAGACGACGGCGAGCGCGACGAGGATCATGGCCCTTCAGGGTCGGGGACGCGTCGCCGGACGGCGACCGCGGCGCGGGCGTGGGAGGCCCGGCGAGGGCACTATACAAAGAAAAACGCCGCGGCCCATAGGACCGCGGCGTCTGTATCGTCTCTAACCGAAAGGGGCGCCGAATTAGGCGGCCGGACGGCCCATCGCGGTCTTGTTGTTCACGATGCCCTTCTGGGCGTCGTGCTGGCCGGGAGGCAGCGGGATCAGGCCGCGGCCTTGCAGGTAACCACCACGACCGGTGGCGGCGTCCGAGGTGAACTCCTTCAGGAATTCCTCGAGGCCCGGCGTAACGCCGATGTTGGCCTTCTTGACGTAGATGTAGAGCGAACGCGACAGCGGGTAGCTGCCGTCCGAGATCGTCTGGGCCGACGGACGCACGCCGTTGACCGAGGCGCCCTTGATCTTGTCCATGTTCTCTTCGAGGTAGGACCAGCCGAAGACGCCCAGCGAGCCGGGGGTCTTGGTCAGGGTGCCGACGATGGCGTTGTCGTTTTCGCCGGCGTCGACCCAGCCGTCGTTACGCAGCGGGTCGACCAGGGCCTTGAACTTCTTCTCGTTGTCCGAGCGGATGGCGTCCAGGGTCGGGTACTTGCGGGCGCCGGCTTCGATGGCCAGCTCGACGAAGGCGTCGCGGGTGCCCGAGGTCGGCGGCGGGCCGTAGACTTGGATGCGGTTGCCCGGCAGGCCGCCGGCCACGTCGTCCCAGGTCTTGTTCGGGTTGGCGACGAACTGGCCGCCCTTCAGCACTTGCTTGGACAGGCCTTGGTACAGGTGCTCGAGCTTGAAGTTGTAGTCGGCGCCGTCCTTGTCGGTGGCGACCACGATGCCGTCGAAGCCGATCTTGATCTGCAGGATGTCCTTGACGCCCTTGGCGGCGCAGGCGTCGAACTCCGACTTCTTCATCGGACGCGAGGCGTTGGCGATATCCGGGAAGCCTTCGCCCGTGCCGCCGCAGAACAGCTTGATGCCGCCGCCGGTGCCGAGGCTTTCAACCTTCGGAGCCTTCTTACCGGACTTCTTGGCGAAGTTCTCGGCGGTGCGGGTGGCGAACGGGAACACGGTCGACGAACCGGCGGCCCAGACGTAGTCGCGGGCGGCGTGGGCGGGGGCGGCGGCGAGGCCCGACAGGGCCACGGCGGCGGCCGCGCAGGACAGAAGCTTCTTCATGACGAACTCCTAGAGGAGAGGGGTATCGGGCGGACCACGCGGCCCGCCCGTAAGATGGGCGACGGTTTAGAAGTCGAGCTGAGCGCGCAGCTGGAACTGCTTCACGTCGAAGTCCGTGTTCGGGCCGTAGTTGTCGACCTTGCCGTCGGTGTAGTTCGCCTGGAAGCGGACATACGAGGTCGGGTAGTAGTTCATGCCCAGGGTCCAGCCGGTGTACTCGCCGGCCTGCGACGTGGCCGGCTTCACCTTCAGGGTCTTGTAGGCGTCGGTGGTGTCGGCCAGGTCGTAGCGGACCGCCAGTTCAACGCCGCCGAAGCCGCCGGCCGTGACCGGGTTCAGGATCTTCGGACGCTTGAACTCGCCGGCGGCCGCGTCGTAGTTGCGGGTCTCGCCGGTCGGCCAGAAGCTGACGAAGGCGTAGCCAACCTTGATCTTCGGATCGTCGCCCGCCGTGCCCGCGCGGGTCACGTCGATGCTCGAATATTCGGCCTGGACCGACAGCGGGCCGTGGACCCAGGCGCCTTCGACGGCGACGGTCTTGTCACGGTTGCCGATGCCGCCGGTCGTGTAGAACGTGGCGTTGCTGTAGGCGGTGTTGGTGCGGCCGGTGTAGGCGAAGGCGCTCTCGTCGCCGCGGTTGCGGTAACGGTACGACACCGCCAGGTGCAGCTTGTCGGTGTCGGTGTTGATCAGGGCGTAGTGGCCGCGAGTCGTGATCGTCAGGCGCTCCTTGGAGTCGGCGCTGGCGTTGTTGACGTCGGTGCTGTTGAGGCTGGCGCCCTGGACGCCCAGCGACAGCGAATAGTTGTAGCCGCTGTACTTGCCGACCACGCCCAGCAGGTAGCTGTCGACGCCGAAGTCGCCGTACGGACCGCGGTCCATGAAGGTGGTGAAGCGGGTCGAGGTCAGGTTCTCGAGGCCGGCGACCTTGACGTTGCCGAACAGGATCGAGACCGGCTCGCTGGGCTTGTATTCGATGACCGCGTCATCCCAACCCCAGGAGCCGCCGTTCACCGCGCCGCCTTCGAGCTTGTAGGCGAAGTGGCTGTTCAGCTTGCCTTCGACGCCGAGGAAGGCCTGACGGCCGCGGGCGTTGCTGGTCTTGAAGTCGCCGCCCGGGCCATCGCGCTTGATGTCCTGGTTGACGTAGTCGAACAGGATCCGACCACGGACCTTGAACGCGGTGTCGTCGTTGCTGAACTGCGGAGCGCCGCTCCACTTGTAGCTCATGTCCTGGGCCTGGGCGGTGGCGCCCATGCCGATCGCGAGCGCGACGGCCAGCGCCGAACCGGCGACCAGCGAGGTCTTGATGCTCATTTGAGAATTCCCCTTGAAAGGCGCCCCTGTCCTCTCACCCGTCTCGAGGTGGATCAGGTTGACGCCGGGCTTAACGGGGCTGCGTGACGCTTCCGCCACCGATTTGTGACAGCGGAGCGACAAGTGTTTTCAAGGTCTTAAGCTGTGGCGTTACGGCAACAAGGCGCGGCGGGAAACGTCCGTCCACCGACAGCTGGCGCGCCGCGTGAAAACGCCTCCCCCGCCGGCGGCGAGGGAGGCGCTGGAAAGCGTGTCAAAGGCGACTAGAGAAGCCGCGTGCGGATGATCTGCGACAGGAGGTCGATCATCGACACCGCCACCACGATGACCAGGACGATGCAGCCGGTCTGGTCGAACTGGAAGGCGTTGATCGAGTCGAACAGGATCTGGCCGATGCCGCCCGCCCCGATGATGCCCAGCACGGTGGCCGCGCGGCTGGACGACTCGAAGCGGTAGAGGGCGTAGCTGGTCCACAGCGGCGCGACCTGCGGGATGACGCCCCAGACGATCTCCTGCAGCTTGACCGCGCCGGTGGCGCGCACGCCCTCGACCGGAGCCTTGTCGATCGACTCGACCGCCTCGGCGAACAGCTTGGCCAGCACGCCGCCGGTGTTGAACATGATCGACATCACGCCGGCGAATGGTCCCAGGCCCACGGCGGTGATGAAGATCAGCGCCACGACGAGGTCGGGGATCGAGCGGATCAAATCCAGCACCCGGCGCACAGGCTGCTGGATCCAGACCGGGGCGATGTTGCGCGCGCCCAAGAGGCCCAGCGGAATGGCCACGATGATCGCCAGCGCCGTGCCCCACAGCGCCATCTGGATGGTCTGCCACATCTTGCCGATGAACAGGGGCCAATCCATAGACAGGAACAGCGCGGGATCCGTGAACGGCTTGAAGAACAGCTTGGCGAAGTTCCCCGTCCGCTCCGTGTCGGTGAACAGCTGCGGGAACTTGTCGATCTCGGCCGGCTTGAAGCTGACGACCAGCAGCAGGATCACCCCGCCCCAGAGCAGGGTGTCGAAGGCCAGGGCCGAGGCCGAGCGCTTGGGCGGCGCCGGTATGGTCGCGTCGCTCATGCTTTGCCTCAGTTCGCGGGCGTCGAGGCCAGGCCGGCCTTGCCCTCGGCGGCGACCCGTTCGGACTTGATCTGGTCCAGCGTCTTCTGAGCGGCGGCGATCTTGGCCGGGTCGCCGGCCTCGCGGGCCAGGCCCAGCTGCTCGGTGGCCTCCATCTCGCGCACGACCAGCAGGTGCGAGTCGTCGGCGGGCTTGAAGCCGCCGATGCTGAGCTTCTTCAGATAGCCGCGCTGCTGCTCGGCCTGGGGCGTGTCGCCTTGCGCGTAGGTCAGGAAAAACTGGCGCAGCTTTTCCTTGATGGCGGGATCGAGGTCCTTGCGCCACACGATCGGGTCCTCGGGCAGGGTCGGCGACTGCCAGATGATCCGGACCTTGTCGGTGACGCCCTCGCCGCGCGCCTTCGAAAGGCCGATGGCAGTCGAGTTGTTGGTCCCCGCGTCCAGCTTGCCGTTGGCCACCGCGAACAGGTTGGCCTGGTGATTGGCGCTGATCACGGTCTTGAAGCAGTCCTCCGGCTTCTTGTTGGCCGGGATGAACACGTAGGTCATCGGCGCCAGGGTGCCCGAGGTCGACTTCTTGTCGCCGATGCCGAAGTTCAGCGACTTGTCGCACTTCAAGAGGTCCTGGACGGACTGGATCTTGCTGTCGGCCGGCACGATGATGACCGAGCGATAGCCGTCGGTGCCCGACGGATCGAAGGTGCGGGCGAAGACCTCGCCGTTCGAGCGACGCACGGCCTCCAGGCCCGACTGATTGGAGAACCAGCCCACGTCGGTCTGCTTGGCGCCCATGGCCACGATCAGCGACGAGTAGTTGGACGAGAAGAACGGCTTCACCTTGAGGCCGGTCTGCTTTTCCATGTCGGCCAGGATGGGCTTCCAGTAGCTCTCCATGTTCTGGGCCGACTCGGTCGACAGGATCGAGAAGGTGATCGTGTCCTTGGCGGCGGGCGTCTGCGGGGCCTTGCCGCACGAGGCGAGAGCCAGGGCCGACAAGCCCAAGGCCGAAAATTTGGCGGCGATCACGAGGGCCGAACGACGGTCGATCATTGCGGGGCTCCTTCCCAGAACACGTCCTCGAATTCCGGGCCGTAGATGTCGATGAGTTTTTCGCGGTTCAGGCCGGTCGCCGGGCCGTCATAGACCTTGTGGCCGGCCTTCAGGGCCACGACCCGGTCGCAGTAGCGAAGGGCGTAGTCCACCTGGTGCAGGGTTACGACGACGGTCAAGCCGTCGGTTTGATTCAGGTCACGGAGAATCTCCATGACCTTGCGCGCCGAGACCGGATCCAGCGAGGCGACAGGCTCGTCGGCCAGGATGATCTTGGCCTTCTGCACGAGGGCCCGGGCGATGGCGCCGCGCTGCTGCTGGCCGCCCGACAGGGTGTTGGCGCGCTGGGCGGCGTAGTCGGCGACGCCGACGCGGGCCAGGGCGGCCATGGCGGCCTCCCGCGTCTCCTTGGGCCAGGCGCCGAACAGGCCGCGGAGGACGGGAATGCGCCCCAGCGAACCCAGGGCGACGTTGCTGAACAGCGACAGCCGCCCCACGAGATTGAACTGCTGGGCGATGAAGCCGATGCGGACGCGCGCCTTGCGCACCTCGTTCGAAACCTTGCCCTTGGCCTGGACCGCCCCGCCGAAGGCCATGATGACGCCCTCGCCCCCATTCTCGTCGGGAGCGTCGATGGTCTGCAGGCCGTCGATCGACCGCAACAGGGTGGATTTGCCCGAGCCCGACGGGCCGATGAGCGCGATCATCTCGCCCCGAGCCACGTCGAGGGAGACGGCGTCCAGCGCGCGACGAGACCCGAAGGTCTTGGAGGCGGCGCGGATCGAGAGAACTGGGTCCGACGTCATGGTCGGGGCGAATCCTTAACGTGGTTTCACGGCTTGGGGAATGCGATCACCGGTTTGGGGCAGGTTCGCAATGAATTTGTGACAAGCCGATCCCCCAATCGCGTTTGGGCGACGCGGATCTTACGCGATCCGAGGCTCTATTTTTCGAGCGCGACCCGCGTTGGGGGGTCGAAACCGCCCGTGGTTTCAACCCACGCGCCGGAATGGATCAATTCGTCACGAAACTGAGCCGCGAAAGGGTCTTTACATCCCGGATCAATGCCCCTATTTCGCACGGCTCCGGCGGACCCGAAGTCCTCTAAACGCTGCTAACGCCGGCCTGGGTTTAACTTCCAACAGGGGGTTACGTGAATTGCGCACGTACCATTCGCCCCTGGACCTGGTCCGTGAGCGGTCACCGGAACGTCCCGTCGCACTCGTGCGGCCTGACGCGGTTTCCGTAGCTGCGCGCTGGTTCCAGTCCGAATTTAAAGGCGACGTCTTCTACGCGGTGAAGGCCAATCCTTCGCCGTGGGTGATCCGCGAGCTGGCGCAAGCCGGCGTGCGGTCCTTCGACGTCGCGTCGCTGAACGAGATCGAACTCGTGGCCGCCGAGGCCCCGGGCTCGCGCATGGCCTTCATGCACCCGGTCAAGAGCCGGGCGGCGATCGCCGCCGCCTATTTCGACCACGGCGTGAAGACCTTCTCGTTCGACACCCACGAAGAGCTGGCCAAGATCCTGGACTCCACCGGCCAGGCCAAGGACCTCAACCTGATCGTCCGCATGGGCGTGCAGGCTGAGGGCGCGGCCTACAGCCTGTCGGGCAAGTTCGGCGTCGAGATGCACAACGCCCCCGCCCTGATGCTGGCCGCCCGTCGCGCCACCCAGGACCTGATGGGCGTGTCGTTCCACGTCGGCAGCCAGTGCATGCGCCCGACGGCGTTCCAGGCGGCGATGGCCCAGGCCAGCCGCGCCCTGGTGCGCGCCGGCGTGCTGGCCGATGTCGTCGACGTCGGCGGCGGCTTCCCGTCGATCTATCCGGGCATGGTCCCGCCGGATCTCTCCGAATACCTGGCGGCCATCGACCGCGGCTTCGCCGAGATGATGGTCCACGAGACCACCGAGCTCTGGTGCGAGCCGGGCCGCGCCCTGGTGGCCGAGGCCTCGTCTCTGCTGGTCAAGGTCGAGCTGAAGAAGGGCGACGCGCTGTATCTGAACGACGGGTCGTACGGCTCGCTGTTCGACGCCGCGCACATGAAGTGGCCCTTCCCGGTGAAGCTGTACCGCAAGAACGGCCCAAATGCCGGCGAGCCGGTCGAAGAGGGCCTCAAGCCCTTCCGCTTCTACGGCCCGACCTGCGACAGCGTCGACCACATGCCCGGCCCCTTCTACCTGCCGGAAAGCGTCGACGAGGGCGACTACATCGAGATCGGCATGCTCGGCGCCTATGGCGTGGCCATGAACACCCGCTTCAACGGCTTCGGCGAGACCGACACCGTCGAGGTGCAGGACGCCCCGATGGCCTCGATGTACGGCCTGGCCAAGCGCTCGATCCCGGCGGTCCGCCAGGAGAACGAAGAGCGCAAGATCGTCCGCTTCTCGCGTCCCAAGGGCGCGGCCGGCAAGCGAAAGCGCCGTCGCTAAATCGACGCGGTTCGTTAGTAGACAGTTTTTGAGTTAAACCGCGCGCCGCGCTCGACGTTATGAGACGTCGAGCGCGGTTCGTATTTTCCGCTCCCTCCGGTCGCTCCGTCCCGGGGAAGAGCTTGTTCCAACGACGGGCGTCCAAAGTCAGGGAAACCGAAGCGATGAACGCTCCCGTTCCGAACACCAAGGCCGAACTCCTCCAGACGGTCGTCGAGCACGTCGACATCACGTCCTTCGACGCGCGTCCGATCATCGACTCGATGCGCAAGATGTCGTTCAGCTCGCGCGACACCGCCCGCGCGGCCGACATCTTCAACATGGCCCTGGCCGACAAGGGCTGCTCGACCTGGCTGATCCTGGCGGGCTCGACCTCGGCCGGCGGCTGCATGCACGTCTACCGCGACATGGTGAAGAACGGCATGATCGACGCCGTGGTCGCCACCGGCGCCAGCATCGTCGACATGGACTTCTTCGAAGCCCTCGGCTTCAAGCACTACCAAGCCGCCGGCCCGGTCGACGACAACGTCCTGCGCGACAACTACATCGACCGCATCTACGACACCTATATCGACGAGGAAGAGCTCCAGAACTGCGATCACACGATCCTGGAGATCTGCAACCGCCTGGAGCCGCGCGCCTATTCCTCGCGCGAGTTCATCTGGGAGATGGGCAAGTGGCTGTCGGAAGGCAACGCCAAGAAGCAGGGCTCGCTGATCCAGACCGCCTACGAGGAAGGCGTGCCGATCTTCTGCCCGGCCTTCGTCGACAGCTCGGCCGGTTTCGGTCTGGTCAAGCACCAGAAGGAAAAGATCGCCGCCAAGCAGCCCTACCTGATGATCGACGCGGTCGCCGACTTCCGTGAACTGACGGACGTCAAGATCGCGGCCGGCACCACGGGCCTGTTCATGGTCGGCGGCGGCGTTCCCAAGAACTTCGCCCAGGACACCGTCGTCTGCGCCGAGATCCTCGGCGTCGAGGCCGACATGCACAAGTACGCCATCCAGATCACGGTGGCCGACGTGCGCGACGGCGCCTGCTCGTCGTCGACGCTGAAGGAAGCCGCCTCGTGGGGAAAGGTCTCGACCACCTACGAGCAGATGGTGTTCGCCGAAGCCACCACGGTGGTGCCGCTGATCGCCAGCGACGCCTACTGGCGCAAGGCCTGGGAAGGCCGTGAAAAGCCGCGCTGGAACAAGCTGTTCGGCAAGTAGGCTTGATCACCCCCTTCTTGATTGAATGGGTCTGAAAATGCAGGGTCCCCGGAAGCGATTCCGGGGACCTTTTTCATGCGCGCATCTTGGCTAGCCGGCCTCGCCCTCCTGGCTCTGACGGGCTGCGCCACGCTGAGCGGCGACGCGGGGACCTATCCGCGCTACCTGCCCAAGAGCGCGTTCGACGCCCGCGACCACGTCCCGCCGCCGCCGGCCAAGGGCTCGCCCCAGGCGGAGAAGGATCGCCAGATCTTCCTGACCACCCGAGCCCTGAAGGACTCGCCCCGTTGGTCCCTGGCCCAGGCGGACAACGCCGAGGAGAAGATCCTCGACTCCTACGCCTGCGCCCTGGGCTACACGCCGACCCGCGAGACCAACCCCAAGCTGGCGGCGATGATGCTGCGCATGAGCCGCGACGTCCGCTCGGCCGTGGCGGGGCCGAAGCTCAAGTACATGCGGCCCAGGCCCTATCTTTCCGAGAACGCCCCCATCTGCATCAAGCCGGGCTTTGGCTTCCGCTTCTCGCCGGACTATCCGTCCGGCCACGCCACCTGGGGCTGGACGGTCGGCCTGCTGCTGTCGGAGGTCGCCCCCGACCGCGCCAACCCCATCCTGGCCCGCGCCCGCGCCTATGGCGAAAGCCGGGTGATCTGCGGCGTCCACAACGCCAGCAGCGTCGAGGCCGGCAAGCGCAACGCCGAGACGCTGTTCGCCGCGCTCTGGAGCTCGGACTCATTCAAGGCCGACCTGGCGGCCGTCCGGGCCGAGTCCGACGAGGTCCGCGCCAAGGCCGGCCCCCTCGACCCGGCCCGCTGCACGACCGAGGCGAACCTAGTCGGCGCGCCTCTATTCTAGACGCCGTGCGAGGCCAAGGTTGCGCGGGCGCGCCCGGCCCTCTACCTCTTGGGCATGGCCCACGGCGCTTCCTGCGATCACGACCACCACAACCACGGCGTCGCCGGGGCGGCCCTGACGGCCGAGCTCGAAGCGGCCGAAGCCCGCTGTTCTGCCGCCGACCAGCGGCTGACGGCGCCCCGCCGTCGCGTGCTGGAACTGCTCCTACAGGCCGGCCAGCCCGTGAAGGCGTATGACCTGATCTCGACCTTTGGCGGCGAAGGCCCGCCGGCCAAGCCGCCGACCGTCTATCGCGCCCTCGACTTCCTGGAGAAGCAGGGCTTCGCGCACCGGATCGAGAGCCTCAACGCCTATGTCGCCTGCCGCAAGGAGGCCGACGGCCACGCCGCCGCCTTCCTGATCTGCGACTGCTGCGGCGCGACCCGCGAGATCGAGCCCAAGGCCAGCGCCGAGATCATCGCCGCCGGGGCCGCGGCCGGCTACGCCCTGACCGGCGTGACCATCGAGGCCCACGGCCTCTGCGCCGACTGCAAGGGCTGAGCGGAACAACCGCGCCCGCCCCCTGTTCTCCTTGGGTCCCCTTGGAGAACGACCATGTCCGAGCAACCCAACACCGACGGCCGCGAGGCCAACGAGGCCGAACCGCTGGGCGACTTCACCGCGCTAGGCGGCAAGGGCAGCGTCAAGAAGACCGGCGAGAAGTCGCGGACGAGCGCGGGGCCTGATGGTCCGGACGGCGCGGCGTTCGGCGACACCTTCAAGAAGCCGACCACGCCGGGCAAGCTGAAGGCCTGAACGGTCCTGGACCACCAGACAGGCTCTAGCCAAGCTCGTCCCAGCCGCTAGACTCGAACGGCTGTTCACCGCTGCTTGAGACCCGCCATGACGACCGCAGAGCCGCTTCCTGGCGTCGAGATTTGGCGCGGCGGCGTGAATACGTGGGACTGCGACGAGATGGGGCACATGAACGTGCGCCACTACGTTGTTCGCGCTCAGGAGGGCCTGATCGGCCTGGCTGCGGAACTCGGCTTGCCCCAGGCCTTCTCGCCGCACGCCAACGCCACCTTGCTGGTCAAGGAGCACCACATCCGCTTCCTGCGCGAGGCCCACGCCGGCGCTCCCCTGGCCATGCTGGGCGGGGTGATCGAGATGGGCGAGACCGAGGCGCGGCTGCTGCAACTCTTGATCCATCCGGCCTCCGGCGAACTGGCCGCCACCTTCCAGACCACCGTCGTCCACGCCACGCCGCGCGAGGGCCAGCCCTTCCCCTGGCCCCGGATCGCCCGCGAACGCGCCGAGGCCCTGAAGGTCGAGGTCCCTGAGAAGGCGCGGGCGCGGAGCCTCGATCTTTCGCCGTTCACGCCCACCGCCAGCCTGGCCCGCGCCGACGCCCTGAAGCTCTCGCGCATCGGTCTGGGCGGCCTGTTGCCCACCGATTGCGACGTATACGGACGTATGCGCGCCGAGCAGTTCATCGGCCGGGTCTCGGATGGTATCGGCGCCTTCATCCATCCCTTCCGCGACCTCGTCGTCGAGCACGCGGAGCACAGGCCGACCCGGATGGGCGGGGCCGTCCTGGAATACCGGATCGCCTATCTGTCCTGGCCCAGGATCGGCGACCGGATCGACATCCGCTCCGGCCTCGTCGGGACCGACGCGCGCACCATGCGGGTGGTCCATTGGATGCTCGATCCCGCCACCGGCGAGCCTTGGGGGACTTCCGAGGCCGTGGCCATCACCTTCGACCTCGACGCCCGCAAGGTCGTGCCGGTCAGCGACGCGGCCCGCGCGGCCTTGGCCCGGCACGAGGTCGCGGGGCTGGCGCTTTAGCGCCCTACCCCGTCGCCATCTCGAACAGCGCGTCGCGCGCCAGGTCCGGGCGCTCCATCGGCAGGAAGTGGCTGGTCCCCGGCACGGTCTCGATCCGCGTGTCGCGGCCCCGTCGCGCGAAGCCTGGACCCGCGTGGCAGGTCGAATGCTTCTCGGCCTTCAGGATAAGCACCGGCGCCGCGGCCCGCCGAATCGCGCGCCAAGGATCGTGCGCCTGGGCGGCGTAGTTCGAGGCCTCCCAGGCCGGGGCGCAGGCCAGCTCGACCTTGCCGTCGGCCCGCTCGGCGAAACCGCCGGCCACGTAGTCGGCCAACATGGTCTCCGGCCAGGTCTTGAAGGCGCCCCGTCCCTTGTAGGCGTCGAACGCGGCCTCGCGGTCGTCGAACACCGCGCGGCGGCGCAGGGCCGCCTGGACCAAGGGCATGCGCCGCCACATCCGGCCCGAGGTCCACGGCGCCTTGGCGTACAGCATGCCCAGCCAGGGCATGATGACGGGATCCATCAGGACGAGGCCCTTGACCCGGTCGGGCCGCTCGGCGGCGGTCAGCAGGCTGACGGTGCCGCCCATCGAATGGCCGGCCAGCACCACCGGCGGGCCGTCCAGCGCGTCCAGCAGGGCGATCAGGTCGTCGCGCAGGTCGCGCCACGAGCGTCGCCCCTCAGGATTGGCCGGGAGGGTCGTCTCGCCATGGCCGCGCTGGTCGATCGCCAGGATGCGCAGTCCGGCCGCCAACGGCGACAGCAGCGTTCGGTAGGTCTGGGCGTTGAAGCCGTTGGCGTGGACGAAGACGATGTCGATCGGCCGGTCGGTCGGGCCAAACTCCAGGCCCGCGATCTCGCCGCCGGCTACGGGCGTGGCGCGCTTGCGCGGTTCGCGAAAGACGGCCGCGTCCATCGGCGGGCTCCTGTGATCGACGGAGGACTAAGGTAGGCTCGCGATCGGCGCGCGTCCATGGAGAGGCGAGAGATGAACAGATTGGCGACGATCGGCTACGAAACCGACACCCAAGGCGGGCTGATCCAGCGGCTCAAGGCGGCCGACGTGGAGCTGGTCGTCGACGTCCGGGCCGTGGCCAGCTCGCGCAAGGCCGGCTTCTCCAAGACCCTGCTGGGAAACAGCCTGAAGGCGGAGGGCGTCGACTACCTGCATCTGCGCGCGCTCGGCACGCCCAAGGCCGGCCGTGACGCCGCGCGGGCCGGGCGGACCGACGAGATGCGGCGGATCTTCGATGCGCACCTCGAGGCGCCCGAGGCCCAGCTGGCCCTCGCCCAGGCCACCGACCTGGCCAAGGACAAGCGGATCGCCCTCCTCTGCTACGAGGACGATCCCAACTGCTGCCACCGCCAGATCGTCGCCAACCACATCCGCGCGACGCTGAAATGCGAGGTCGTGAACCTCTAGGCCTGGGTCAGCCGCCACTCGCCCCCCGCGTCGCGGCAAGCGCTGTAGCGCTGGCTGGAGGTGCCCTGACCGCCGCCGGACATCGAGGCGTCGATGACGCGGCAGCTGGCCACGGTCTGCCCAGCGGGCCGCACCAGGGAGGCGGCCGCGTAGCCGACGGCCTCGCCGCCGCGCCCCACCAGCACCCAACCGCCGGCCGGAACCAGGCCCAGCGCGTCGAAGCTTTCGCCCGCCGCCAGCTTGCCGATCGTCGCGGTCCGGGTCGACGGGCCCGCGCGCAGGTTGGTCGAACCGGCGGCGGCATAGGCCCCGCCGGCCGCTTCGTAGCTGGGCAGGGTTTGGACGCCCGAGGCGAAGCGCAGGCCGCGGCTGTCCACCGGCGGCCCATAGCTGGACGACAGCACGCTGACCCGGCCCGAATGGCCGGTGCGCTTGTTGTACCAGGTCTGGGCGACGCCTGTTTCCAGGGCCTTCTTGGTCGCCTGCTCGGCGAGGGCCGCGTCGGTCGACTGCATGCGGCAGCCGATGTACGAGCCCGCCGCGGCGCCCGCCGCCGCGCCCAGCAGCGTGCCCAAGGTCTTTTCGTTCTTGGCCAGGTTGCGGCCCAGGAGGGCGCCGGCCGCCGCGCCGATCAGGGCGCCGCCCTCCTGCTTCTTGCCCGAGCCGTCGCAGGAAAAGAGGCCGCCCAGCGGCCTGGACTGGGCGAGCGCCGGGGCCGGGGCCGCCGCCAAGCTCGACGCCGTCAGCACGGCGGTCGCCAGGGCCAGGGGGATCTTGCGCGCTTTCATGTCTTCGCCTCTTCCGTCAGGTCATCGTTGTCGCGGCCCGCCGGCCGGCCGATAGTCTCGGCCAGCAAAAAAGGGAGGTCGGCATGGGCAGCCACGATCAGGTCGAATATAGCTGTTTCAAGGTCGAGATCGAAGACGGCGTCGCGCATATCCAGCTCAAGCGCCCCGAGGCCATGAACACCATGACCCGGCCGTTCTGGAACGAGCTGCCGGCCATCGTTCGCGACATCGACGACAACGCTCGCGCCCGCTGCATCGTCATCTCCTCGACCGGCAAGCACTTCAGCGCCGGCATGGACCTGTCGGTGTTCACCGACGACGAGGGCGTCACCGTCCGCCAGGACGCCGACCGCTGGGTGGCGGCCGAGAGCTTCCGCCGCTTCGTCCACCACCTGCAGGAGACCTTCAGCTGCCTGGACAAGGCCCGCATGCCCGTGATCGTCGCCATCCAGGGCGGCTGCATCGGCGGGGCCGTCGACTTCGTCAGCGCCTGCGATATCCGCTACGCCAGCGCCGACGCCTTCTTCCAGATTCAAGAGATCAACATCGGCATGACCGCCGACGTCGGCACCTTCCCCCGCCTATGCAAGCTGATCCCCGAGGGCTGGGTGCGCGAGCTGGCCTATGCCGGCCGCCGCCTGCCGGCCGCGCGGGCGCGCGAGATCGGCCTGGTCAACGAGGTGTTCGACACCCACGAGGCGCTGGTCGACCACGCGCTCTCCACCGCCCGCGAGATCGCCGGCAAGTCGCCCCTGGCCGTCGCCGGCAGCAAGGTGATGATCAACTACGCCCGCGACCACTCGATCGCCGACGCCCTCGACTACATCGCCACCTGGCAGACGGGCATGTTCTCCGGCCCCCACATGGCCGAGGCCTTCACCGCCAAGGCCCAGAAGCGCGAGCCAATCTATCCGGACCTGCTGCCGCTGAAGAAGACGATGTGAGGGTGATGTGAAACCCTCTCCCAGAGGGAGAGGGCGGGGCCCGCCGCGAAGCGGTGGGAGGGTGAGGGGCTTCGGAGCTGGCCGGAGTGGGCTGGGACCGAGCCGTGCGCGACCGCCAGATTCAGCCGTCAGCCTGATTACCGCTCCCGACCATCGGCGACAGCAAGGCCTATCCCCCTTGGCGGGAGATATGTTGGCGTTCCTTCTCCCCGGAGAAGGAGCCCTCCTTACATCTCACGGCGAGACGATCGCAGGGCTGATCAGGTCACTCAAGGACCGCCCTTCGGGCGGCCGCCGCGCGGCGACGCGGAGCGTCGTCCTTGACTGACCTGATCAGCCCTGCACGCTACAGCCTCCAAGAGATGTAAGGTTCGCACCGACCTCAAGAGGTCGGCTGTCGACCCTTAGCGGACGGTTGGAAAATCCTCCCCCCAGAGGGGGAGGAGGCCGAAGGCCGGAGGGGGAAGTCCTGCCGAGCCGGCTTCTTCCCCCTCCGGCCTTCGGCCTCCTCCCCCGCTGGGGGGGGATCTGGTCCGACTTCCACCCTTCTCAGTCCTTCGGAACGTCCGCTCCAAGGTCACTCCGCGGCGGCGGCGAAACCCCTCACCCTCCCATCGCCGCGCGATGGGCCCCGCCCTCTCCCGACGGGAGAGGGTTTCAGCCGCGTCAGCCCGCGTACGTGAATGCCATCGGCGTATCCGCCGCCGGCAGGCAGCTGCGGTCCACCGGCTTCGTCGGGTCCTGGAAGAAGCCGCGGATCATCTTGCGGACGCAGGGGCTGCTGCGCGAGACGCCGTGGGTGGCATTGGTGACGATGACGACCTGCGAGCCCTGATAGCCCTTCGACGCGGCCTTGGTCAGCTCCGGCGGGCAGCCGGGGTCGATCTCGGCCGCCAGGAACAGGGTCGGGATGGCGGTCTTGACCGGCGCCTGCTCGGCCTTGGAGATCGGACCCACATCGATGGCGGCGCAGACGTCGTGGATGCGTTGCATCGAGGCGACCATCAGGCGGGCGACCGGGTCGTTCTCCGTGCCCTTGGCGACGTCGGCGCGGGCCTCGAACGGGATCTCCTCCTTGCACAGGTGGGTCATGAACTGGCCCTCGCTGTAGTAGTCGCGGCTCTCGACGAACTCCTGAACCGGCGAGACGTCGCCCTGGATGATCTTCCAGAGGTCGCGCGGCAGCACGCCGGCGGTGAAGTAGCTGGCGTCCATCAGATAGCCGCCCAGGTCGTCGGCCGTGTAGGTCTTGCCGTTGATGGTCTGGGGCCCGGCCAACCAGCGCTCGGCGACGGCCGCGAGCTTGGCCTTCAGGTCGGGATAGCGCTGGGCGCATTCGGCCACGACCGCGCACTTGGCCATGACGATGTCGATCGAGGTCGAGACCATGGCCGGGCCGCCGACGGTCCAGTCGGCCTCGGGCGGCCAGGGCGAATCCTGCACCACCGCCCGCACGCCCTGCGGCGCATGGGTCTGGATGGCCGCCTCGATGCGGGTGCCGTACGAGCCGCCGAACAGGTCGATCAGCGGCAACTTCAGCACCTGGCGCAGGTCCTGGACGTCCTTGGCCACCTCGACAGCGTTGTAGCGCGACAGGTTCACACCCTTGGCCTGGAAGGCCTTCAGGCAGGCGACGATGCCGTTCTTGTCTTTATCGGAAGGCGGCCCGGCGTCGGTCAGGTTGGTCCCGGGGCAGTCGAGATTTGGGCTGGACTGGCCGCCGCCGCGCTGGTCGATGAAGATCCAGTCCTGATCGACCGCGACGTACTCGCGCGCGGCCTTGCTCTTCAGCATCCGAGGCAGGTTTCCAAGGGCCGAGCCGCCGGGGCCGCCATGCAGATAGACTACCGGCGGCAGGCCGGGCTTGGGCGCGGAGGCCTTGACGATGGCGACCGCCACGCTGATCCGGCGGCTCTTGGGATCGCCCCGCGTCTCGTCGACGATCAGGTTTCCGCACTGGACCTTGAGATCGACGCCCTTGTAGTCGCCGACGCAGGCCGCGGGCTTGAACTGGGGCGCGGCGGCGTGGGCCGCGCCGCCAAGGCCGGCGCCAAAGCCAAAGACGGCAAGTACGCCGGCGGCGGGGATCCAGGACAGGCGCGGCATCGAAAAGCTCCCGAGGTTCGACGCGCATCAACACCGAGGTCGAAGCGCGCCGCAAGGCTTCCTTTAAGGCGGCTAGAACCGATAGGCGACCGAGACGAACGCCGCCGGCTGGGTCGGATCGACCACGATGGGGCTCTTCTTGGCGTCGCCGCGCAGGCTGCTCACCGCGCCCGTCGCGCCCAGGGTCACCTTGTCGTTCAAACGATAGCTGGCGGTGAGCGAGGCCGAGACGTCCTTGAGGCCGCCGCCGGGGCGATAGGCGGCCAGGCCCGAGGCGGTCGCCTGGTGCGCGTCGATCCCGAAATAGGCCCGGTTGTACGCGCCGTCCGCCCAGGTCGCCGACGCGCTGGGGATCAGGGTCAGGCGCGCGGACGCTCGGACGGGCATGGCGAGGCTGGCGTCGACCAGGGTTCCGTCGACGTCGCCGGTCAGCGCCCGGGTCGCGCTCAGCCCGGCCACGAGCCCGCCCAGGCGAGCCTCCGCGAAGATCCGCGCGCCCGCGCCGCCCGACAGCCGGCCAACGCCCTGGGGCGCGTCGCGACGCCGATAGCCCGGCACGTAGGTGACGCCCGCGCCGACGCTGACGGCCTGGCCTTGCAGGAGGGTCGCGCCGACGCCCTTGCGCGTGTTGACGAAGTAGCGGCCGTACTTGAGATCCAGCACCGGGAACGGGACCAGGCGATAGTCGTCCGCGCCCTGGTAGGCCGGCGCATAGACACCAGCCACGCCGACGACGGCGCGGTTCTGGTCGCGATCCTGGGCGAGCGCCGGCGCGGCCAAGGCGACGATCAGGCAGGACAGGGCGGCGGGCGTTACGGCGCGGATCATGATCGGGCGGCTCCGGTTTCGGGCGGCCTCCGCCGCGAGGGCAGAATGGCCACGTCCGTTGGCGGGATCATGTCAGTACGATCCCTGAAGCCTCTACGCGCGAGACGCGGTTTCAGACGCCGAAGATCGCCGGCAATTCCGCCCCGCTCAGATCCGTCCCGTCCAGCTTGGCGCGCGTGAGGTCGGCTTCGAGCAGGCGGACGCGCGGGGCGCTGGCGCCGCGCAGGTCGGCGCCACGCAGCACCGCGCGGGTCAGGTCGGTGCGCAGGACCCGCCCCTCGCCGATCTTCAGCGGGCCGAGCTTGGCGTTCGTGAGATCGGCGCGGGCCAGTTGGGCCCCCATCAGCCGCGCACCGCGCAGATCGGCCCCGCGCAGCTTGGCCCCGCGCAGGTCCGCGCCGACCAGGTTGGCGGCCTGCAGCTGCGCGCCCTCCAGATCCATGCCGAAGAACACCGCCTCGGGCGCGACCAGTCCGCTGAGGCGGCGCCCCTTCAGCCGCTTCAGCGGCCGGAAGTCGACGCCCCGCGCCTGGGCAGCCTTGCCCTCGGCGCCGTTGGATCGACAGAACAGTTCGTGGGCCTCGACCACCTCGTCGAGGGGCAGGTCGTCGATATAGATGAGCGGCGGCGGGGCCCGCAGGACCTCGGTCAGGTCGGCCGAGGTCAGGTCGGCCCCGCTGGTGTCCGTCCCCACCATCACGGCCCGGCGCAGCGAGACCTTGGTCATGTCGGCGCTTCGCAGATTGGCGCCAGAGAGGTCCGCGCCGTCCAGGCAGGCGTTGGACAGCTTGGCGCCTTGCAGACTGACATTGGAAAGGTCCGCGTCGGTGAAGTCGGCCTTGCGGGCGAAGGCGCCCGACATCTGGGCTCCGCTGAGATTGGCCCCGTGTAGCAGGGCGTGGTCGAGCTCGCCCGGACGCTTGGCGTGATCGAGAATCCGCAGGCCCTTGCTGTCGTCCTGAACGGCCGTGATCCCCTCGCGCAGGTCGCACCCCGAAAGGTCCGCGCCGCTCAGGTTGGAGCCGCGCAGGCACGCCCCGCGCATATCGGCGCGCGATAGATTGGCCTCGCGTAGATCCGCATCGCGCAGATCGGCGCCATAGAGCGTGGCGCGGACCAGCCGCGTTCCGCGCAGCGACGCCCCGCCCAGCAGGGCGCCGGTGAGGTCGGCCTCCGACAGCTCGGCGCCGTCCAGCTCGTAGTTGTTCAGATTGACGTAGGACAGCACCGCCCGCCGACCAGCCGGCAGTCCCTTGAGATAACGCCCGTGCGCCTCCACCGCCTCGCGCACCACGGAGGGGTGGAGATTACGGATCAGGCTGGGTCGGGAGGACGCCGGTCGCATCGCGCGGAGGGGTGCTTTTTTCGGAGATCGTTGAAATCCGAACATGGGCCCCGCAGCCTTAAGGCAAGGTTCAGAACCGCGACGAAAAGTCGCGTTTTCTACAGCCAGCCCTTGCGCTTGAACCAGAGGAACGAGGCGGAGGCGGCCAAGACCATCAGGGCCAGAGCCATCGGATAACCCTCGATCCAGCGCAGCTCGGGCATGTGCTCGAAGTTCATGCCGTAGATCCCCGCGATGAGGGTCGGCGGCAGGAAGATCACCGAGAACACCGAGAACATCTTGAAGATCGAATTCTGCTCGATGTTGATCAGGCCCAGCGCCGCGTCGAGCAGGAAGGTGATGTTGCCGGCCAGATAGCTGGAATGGTCGGTGATCGACTGCACGTCGCGCTGCAGCGACTTGAGGTGATCGCGCAGGTCGCGCTCGCCGTCGAACTGCTCGGCGAGGGCGGCGAAGCTGAGCAGGCGCGCCAGACTGACCAGGCTGTCCCGGGCCTTGGAATTGGTGTTCTGCGCGCGGCCCAGGCTCTTCAGAATGTCCTCGAACTCCGCGCCCCGCGGGCGGCGGAAGATGGTCCGCGACTGCACCTCGACCTCGGCCGCCTGCCGCTCGAGGATATCGGCGGTGCGGTCGATGATGGCGTCGAGCAGGCCCAGGAAGGTCTGGGGACCGTTGGGGCAGAGGCTGGGCTGGCGCTCGGCCTGGGCGGCGAACACCGCGAACGAGCGCGGCTCGACGTAGCGGATCGTGATCAGGCGCGCGCCCGTCAGGACGAAGGTCACCGGGGCGGCGGTCGGCAGGTCGCCGTCGGCGTTGACCAGCACCGTGGCGGTCATGAACGTGCCGCCGTCTTCCTGATAGAGGCGCGAGGAGGCCTCGATCTCGGACATCTCCTCGCGGGTGGGCAGCAGCAGACCGATCGACTGTTCGACGGCGACTTCCTCGGCGCGGGTGGGGTTGACCAGCTCGATCCAGACGGCGTCGGCGGGCACGCGCCAGTCCGGAGACAGGCCGCCCGCCTCGAAACCCGGCGCGCCGTGACGGAGGATTCTCAGCATGGACGCCGCCTCTGGAAGCGCGCGTCGGCGCCAGGGTCACGCGGACCTTGGCCAGACGCGTCGCGGGTCGGGTTTGCCCCGGCCCGCGTTCCAGGTCAACGCGGCGCGTTCTGCTTGTTGGCGTCGGTCGACGAAGAGCCGCCACCGGTGGCGGCCTCGATCAGAGCGGCGATACGGTCGGTCGAGTCGGCGGCCTGGCTGATGATGTCCAGCGGCGAGGCGCGAACCGACGAAGCCACCTGATTGGCGGCCTGCTTGGCGGCCGACACGACGGCGTTCTGGGCCATGGCGATCTTGCTGGTCGCCATGGCGATCTTCATCGCCTGGGCGTCCTGATAGATGAAGCCATTGGTCGGATAGACCGTGGTGCCGAGATCGCGGATCGGGTCGTACCAGACCTTCACCTGGCTCCAGTCGCCATCCGCCGAGACGTCGACGACAGTGACGTCCTTTTCGATCTGGCCGCGATCGCCCTCGATGATCGACCAGTTGGCGTGGGTGACCTGGATGACCCGGTCGGTGAGCACCTGGCTCACGAAAGCGACATGGCCCAGGTTCATCCGGGCGGTCGGCTTGAAGGTCAGGACCGAGCCGATCTTCGGCACGGAGCCGGTTTCGTACTTGCCGGCCGCTTGCGACCACCAGGTGCGAGCGTCACCGAAAAGCTGAATGCCAGACATCAGGCGCGCGAAAGGAACGCACTGCCAGTAGCCGTCGGCGGTCGCGGCCGCCGGCGTCAGGCTGATCATGGCGGCAGCGGCCAGGGAACCCAGAAGGGCCCTCGTCCGTTTCCTCATGCTGTGGGTACTCCCCCGCGTTACTGGGTTAAGGGATAACCTTCCCATGGACGTGTGAAAAGAGTCTTTATGTCGCGGATGTCATTCGTGAGCGGAGCCATTTGACGCAGGGGCGGAAAGATCCGCGCGCTTGGGCGGGTCGATCGGCTCGACGTGGAGACGCCCACCACCAGCTTCCCCCGGGATGATCAAAATCAAGATCGGCGCGGTACTGCCCCCGTCATCTCCAGCGATATTGAACACGGCGCCACCGGTCCTCCCCACCGTGAGATCGCGATGCTCGGAAACCTGATGGACCGGAATATCATCTCATCGGCGCATCGCTTTATCTTGAAGACTTGAGATGAGGCGCCCCTTCGAAAATGGTCTAAAAAGCAGACGCCAGAGGCCGAAAAAACCACGTTGATCAACGCCTCGGCGCCGGCGCGAGGCGACACGGGCAAACGTGAAGAATCCTTGACAGCCAGTGGCGCGCGCGGCGCCGCCTTTTCTGCGCGCGCGCCCTCGACAAGAACCGCGTTCGCTCCCATTTGATAGAGTTACACGGCGTCGCGCGGGGAGGCGCGGCGCTCAAAATCCTCAGTGGGGACTGATGAACGAAATACTCAGCCTGCTCGCCGACCCAGCCGCCTGGGCCGCGTTGGTCACGCTTGTCGTCATGGAGGTCGTCCTCGGGATCGACAACCTCGTCTTCATCTCGATCCTGTCCAACAAGCTGCCGCCCGAGCACCGCCAGAAGGTGCGCCGGATCGGTATTTCCCTGGCGCTGATCATGCGCCTGGTGCTGCTGTCGACCATCGCCTTCATCGTCGGACTGACCGCCCCGGTCTTTAACCTGGGGATCGTCGGCCCGGTCGGATCGCATGGCGAACCAGGCTTCGAGACCGCCTTCTCGTGGCGCGATCTGATCCTGATCGCCGGCGGCGCCTTCCTGATCTGGAAGGCGACCAAGGAGATCCACCACACCGTGGATCCCGACAAGAGCGACGACATGCTGGAGAAGGACAAGAGCACGATCGTCATTTCGAACGTCGGCTCGGCCATCTTCCAGATCATCCTGCTGGACTTGGTGTTCTCGATCGACTCGATCCTGACCGCCGTCGGCATGACCGATCACCTGCCGATCATGGTCGTCGCGGTGGTGGTGGCCGTCACGGTGATGCTGCTGGCCGCCGATCCGCTGGCCAACTTCATCAACAACAACCCGACGGTCGTGATGTTGGCGCTCGGCTTCCTGCTGATGATCGGCACCGTGCTGATCGCCGAGGGCTTCGGCGCCCACGTGCCGAAGGGCTACATCTACACCGCCATGGCCTTCTCGGCGGGCGTCGAGGGCCTGAACATGCTGGCCCGCAAACGCGACGCCAAGAAAAGCGGATAGGCGGTTCAGAACACCAAAAGGCCCCCCGGGGAGACGATCCCCGGGGGGCCTTTTTCGTTTCGCGCCATGCGGCCAGAGACGCGGCGAAGCTTGGGGATCAGAGAAAGCTGTAGGGGTCGACGTCGATGACCACCCGCACCGAGTTGGGGATCTTCGCCCGCGCCCGCCAGGCGGCCATGAACCCCTGGAGATCCACGTTCCGCTCGGCCCGGACCAGAAAGCGCTTGCGACGGCGGCCGCGCACCAGGGACAGCGGCGCGTCGGCGGGGCCGAAGACCTCGACGCCCTCGGCGTTGGGGATCACCGCCGCCAGCGCGTCGACATAGGTTTCGAGCGCGGCCGCGTCCGGCCCCGAGGCGATCAGCGCCGCCAGACGCCCGAAGGGCGGCAGGCCGGCCTCCTGGCGCATGGCCATCTCGGCCTCGACGAAGGCGTCGCGATCCTGGGCGGCCAGGGCCAACATGACGGCATGGTCCGGCGCGTAGGTCTGCAAGAGCGCCCGCCCGGGCTTCTCGTGGCGCCCCGCGCGGCCGGCCGCCTGGGCCAGCAACTGAAAGGTCCGCTCGCCGGCGCGCAAGTCGCCGCCGCGCAGCGAGAGGTCGGCGTCGACCACCCCCACCAGGGTCAGGTTCGGGAAGTTGTGCCCCTTGGCCGCCGCCTGGGTCGCGACCAGGATATCGATCTCCCCCGCCGCCATGCTGGCGACCAGCGTCTTGGCGGCCTCGGCGTCCATCACCGTGTCGGACGAGAACACGGCCACCCGCGCATCGGGAAAGATATGCCGCGCCTCCTCCTCGACCCGCTCGACGCCGGGGCCGATCGAGACCAGGGAGTCCTTGGCCCCGCAGTGCGGACAAGCCTCGGGCTTCTTCATCGAGAAGCCCGTCAGGTGACAGACGAGGCGGCCAGTATAGCGGTGCTCGACCAGCCAGCTGTCGGTGTCGGGCGACTTCATCTTCTCGCCACAGGCCCGGCACAGGACAAGCGGGGCGTAGCCGCGCCGGTTCAGGAACAGCATGGCCTGCTCGCCGCGCTGCAAAGTCACGGCCATGGCCTTGATCAGCGGCGGCGACAGCCAGCGCCCCGGTTCCGGCGGCGTCTGGCGCATGTCGATCAGGTCGATATCGGGCAGTTGCGCCGCCCCGTGCCGCGCCGACAGCCTCAGCCAGCGATAGCGGCCGGTCTGGGCGTTGTAGAGGCTCTCCAGCGACGGCGTCGCCGAGGCCAGCAGGACGCTGGCCCCCTCGATCTTGGCGCGGGCCACGGCCAGGTCGCGGGCCTGGTAGATGAAGCCCTCCTCCTGCTTGAACGAGCCGTCGTGCTCCTCGTCCACGACCAGCAGGCGCAGCTTGCGGTACGGCAGGAACAGCGCCGAGCGCGCGCCGACGACGATCCGGGCGTCGCCGTTGGCGACGGCCTCCCAGACCTGGCGGCGGCGCGGCGGCGAGACGCCCGAATGCCACTCGGCCGGAACCGCCCCGAACCGCTGCTCGAAGCGCGCCATCACCGCCTGGGTCAGAGCGATCTCGGGCAGCAGCACCAGGACCTGCGCCTCGGGATCCTTCAGCGCCTCGGCCACGGCCTCCAGATAGACCTCGGTCTTGCCCGAGCCCGTCACCCCGTCCAGCAACGCCGCCTGGAAGCCGCCGTCGTTCAGCATCTCCTTCAGCACATCGACGCAGGCCGCTTGGCCGGGATTGAGCGCGCGTGGCGGCAAGGAGAGATCGGGCTGGGGCAGGCCACGCTCGGGCTCGACGAAATCGACCGCCAACGCGCCCTCGTCGACCAGGCCTTTCACGACGCCGGCCGAGACGCCCGCCGCCGAGGCCAGGGCCGAGCCGGACAGTTTCACGCCCTCGGCGGCGGCCAGAACCTTCAACCGCGCCGGCGTCATCCGGGCGGGCTGGACACCGGTCAGAACCAGCACCTTGTCGGGCTTGGGTGGCGGATGGCGCAGGCCGCGCAGGGCCATGGCCAAGGGCCAGCCGGGCACGTCGACCGAATAGCGCGCCGCCCACTCGACAAAGGTCAGGACGCCCGGCGGCAGGGGCGGATCGGTCATCTTCTCCACGACCGCCTTCAGCGGCCGGTTGCCGCCGGTCCCGTCCCGCAGGGCCGTCACCACCCCCCGGATCACGCGCGGTCCCAGCGGCACGGCGACGTGATCGCCGACATTGAGGTCCAGCCCCTCCGGCTCGGCGTAGTCGAAGGCCTCGGGCAGGGGCATCGGCAGCAGGACGGAAGCGATACGCGGCATGGCCAGACGCTTCTGCCGCGAAACGCTCCCAAGGTCGAGAGCACCGCCGACCAGGGTCATCAAGACCCCGTTAACCGTCTTCAGGCTTCATCGGCCCTTCAGTTCACGAACCTCGAGACGCCCCATGAGCGACGCGACCCGCGCGGCCAAGAAGACGACGGTCGACGCCGAAAGCGTCAGGGCCTTTCTGCGCACCCAGCCGCAGTTCCTGCGCCAGGACGACGACCTGCTGGACGAGCTGGGCCTGAAGATCGACGCCAGCAACGTTCTGGACTTCGGTCCGGCCGCCCTGGCCAAGGTGGCGGCCGCCCACAAGCGCGAGGCCCTGGCCCGCCAGGCGATCGAGGCCAACGCGCGCGCCAACTATTCGGCCCAGGCCCAGACCCACGCCGCGGTGATCGACATGCTCGACGCCCGCAACCACTCCGACCTCGCCCGCCGTGTCGACGAGCTCTCGGTGCTGCGCTTCGGCCTCGCCGCCGGGATCGTCGCGCTGGAAGGCCCCAACCGCGTGCCCGCGGGCTGGCGCGCCCTGGCCGAGGGGCAGGCGGACATGCTGGTGGGCGACGCGCCGATCGCCCGCATGGGCTTCTTCGCCCCGGCCCTGCCTCTGTTCGGCGACAAGGCCGAGCTGATCCGCAGCATGGCCCTGGTGCGCATGGCCATCTGGGAGCCGCGCCGCGAGGCGGTGCTAGCCTTCGGCTCGACCGATCCCGAAGCCTTCATGCCCGACATGGGCACCGAGCTGGTCAACTTCCTGGGTCGCGTGGTCGAGCGCACGGCCGAGCGCTGGCCAGTCCTATGACCTCAAGCGTCAGGACTGGGCGCCAGGCTCTCGCCGCCTGGCTGGACCACCTGACGCTGGAGCGCCGGGCCTCGCCGCGCACGGTGCGGGCCTACGGCGACAACGTCCTGGCCTATCTGAACTTTCTGGAGAACCACCGGGGCGAGACGCTGAGCGTCGCCGCCCTCGGCGAGATTTCCACCGCCGACCTGCGCGGCTATCTGGCCTTCCGGCGCCAGGGCGAGAACGCGCTGGCGCCGCGCTCGATCTCGCAGGCCCTATCCTCGATCCGCGCCTTCCACCGCTATGTCGACCAGCGGCACGGCGTGGCCAACGCCGCCATCGGACTGGTGCGCGGCCCACGCCTGAAGATCGGCCTGCCTCGGCCCGTCTCGGAGGACCAGGCCCGCGACCTGATCGCCGAGGCCTCGGGCGACACCGAGCGCGAGCCCTGGGAGACCGCCCGCGACGAGGCGGTGCTGACGCTGCTGTGGGGTTGCGGGCTGCGGATCTCCGAGGCCTTGTCCCTGACCTGGAGCGACGTCCCGCTGGGGGCCGCGCTACGCATCACCGGCAAGGGCGGCAAGACCCGCATAGCTCCGGTTCTGGACGCGGTGCGCGAGGCGGTGGCCGTCTATGCCGACGAGCTGCCGTTCGTCCTGGGCCCCGACGAGCCGCTGTTCCGCGCCAAGCGCGGCGGACCGCTTTCGCCGCGCCACGTCCAGGGCCTTGTTCAGACCCTGCGGGGGCGCCTTGGCCTTTCGGACCGGGTGACGCCGCACGCCTTCCGCCACGCCTTCGCCACCCATCTGCTGGGCGCGGGCGCGGACCTGCGGACGATCCAGGAGCTGCTGGGTCACGCCTCGCTGTCGACCACCCAGCGCTACACCCAGGTCGACGCCGCCGGCCTGCTGGCCGCCTACCAGGCCGCGCATCCCAAGGCCTGAGAGGCCCGCGGCGCACTGCGACGGAGTGTCGCGCCAAGCCCTTGAGAAGACGAAATTAACCGCGATTTTACAGCCAGCCAAGCTTCTGGACGCGAGACACGCGCGCTCCGTCTCCCGGCAGCGCGGCCGTGGGAGGCCATCATGAAGTTCGACGACTTGAAGATTTCGACGAAAGTCGCCCTGCCCGCCGTCATTCTGACGTTGGTCGCCATGGCCATCGTCGGCCTAGGGGCCTGGGAGGCCCAGAGAATTGAAGCGGACCTCAAGCTGCTGGCGGAGCAACGCTCGCCAGCGGAACTGGCCTCCTCCCGCTTCAATCGTCGGATTCAGGCCATCGGCTACTCCGCGTATAGAACGGTGGCGTATGACGGCATGTCGACCGAGGCGCAGCAGGCCAGCGCCGAAATCGACAAGAACTACAAAGACGCCAAGGAACTGCTGGCTGAAATCAAGCAGCTGGAGCCTTCCTCGGCCAAGACGGTCGCCAGTTTCTCGGCGCGGCTGGAGAAAGTTTACACCAGCGCGCGCCAGGGCGCGGACCTGGGCCTGCAGAACGTCGATGAGGCGGCCATCATGGTGATGGCGGTGATCGACCCAGACATCGCCGCGCTGACCAAGGACGTCAGCCAATTCACCAACAGCCACAACGACGAGACCATGAAGATGGTCGCGAAGGCCTCGAAGACGGCTGAGGCCAGCACGATGTTCTCGATCCTGTTCGGCCTGATCGCCGCCGGCTCCGCGCTGGTGTTGGCCCTGTGGATCGGCTCGCGCAAGATCGCCGCCCCGCTGATCGCGACCTCCAAGACGATGGAAGTCCTGGCTAATGGCTCGGTGGACGTCGAGGTGAAGGGCGCGGACCGCAAGGACGAGGTCGGCGCCATGGCCCGCTCGGTCCAGGTGTTCAAGGACAACGCCGTGGCCCTGCGCACGGCCGAGGCCGCCCAGGCCCGCGCCAACGCCGAGGCCGAATCCGAGCGCCGCCGCAACCAGGAGATGGCCGAGGCCGCCGCCCAGGAGCAGGCCAAGGTCATGGAGATCATCGCCGAGGGCCTGAACCGCCTGGCCGAGGGCGACCTGACCTACCGCCTGGATCAGGAAATCCCCGAGAGCTACAAGCGCCTGCAGAGCGACTTCAACGGCGCCATCGTGCAGCTGGAAGAGACGATGCGCGCCATCGTCCACGCGGCTGGCGGCATCGGCGCGGGCTCGGACGAGATCGCCTCGGCCTCCGACGACCTGTCGCGCCGCACCGAGCAGCAGGCCGCCAGCCTGGAAGAGACCGCCGCCGCCCTCGACGAGATCACCGCCACGGTGCGCCGTTCGTCGGCCGGGGCCCAGGAAGCCGCCAAGGTCGTCGGCTCGACCCGCGGCGACGCCGAGCGCTCCAGCGTGGTCGTGCGCAACGCCGTCGAGGCCATGAACGAGATCGAGAAGTCGTCTCAGGAGATCAGCCAGATCATCGGCGTGATCGACGAGATCGCCTTCCAGACCAACCTGCTGGCGCTGAACGCCGGCGTCGAGGCCGCCCGCGCGGGTGAAGCCGGCCGCGGCTTCGCCGTCGTCGCCCAGGAAGTGCGGGCCCTGGCCCAACGCTCGGCCGACGCCGCCAAGGAGATCAAAACGCTGATCTCGACCTCCAGCCAGCAAGTGAACCAAGGCGTGAGCATGGTCGGCCAGACCGGCGAGGCTTTGCAGGCCATCGTCTCGAAGGTCGGCGAGATCGACGCCCTGGTCGGCGAGATCGCCTCTTCGGGCCAGGAGCAAGCCACCGGCCTCAACCAGGTCAACGCCGCCGTCAACCAGATGGACCAGACCGTCCAGCAGAACGCCGCCATGGTCGAGCAGTCGACCGCCGCCGCCCACTCGCTGAAGGGCGAGGCCGGCAACCTGCTGAAGATGATCGGCCGCTTCCGCGTCGGCGGCGCAGCGGTCGCCGCTCAGGCTTCCAGCGCGGGCTCGGCCCGCTCGGCCGCGCGCCCGGCCCCGGCTCCGGCCCCGGCCGCGCCGCGCTACACGCCGCCAGCCAAGGGTCCGGCCCCGGCCTCGACCAACAGCCGTCCGGGCCTCAACCCGGTGGCCGCCGCCCAGGCCAAGATCGCCAGCTTCGCCAAGAGCTCGGTCGCGCCGGCCGCTTCGTCCGAGGACTGGGAAGAATTCTAGGCTCCAGTAAGCGTACCGCCCCGCTCACCCGGCGGGGCGTCTCCTCCCCTAAGCGACCTGGCCCCGTCTCTCCCGAGGCGGGGCTTTTTCTTGGGCTCAGCGGCCCTGGATGAGCGGCGCGCGGACGGGGCAGCCGTCGACCATCCGCATGACCGCGCGCTCGCCAAGCGCCATCGGCATGCGGTTCAGCGGCTTGGTGCTCCCGTCTTCGGCCTTACGGGCCAGAGTGGCCCGCTGGCGGCATTCAAAGGGTGATCGCTGACCCTTCATGCGCGGCGTCTGGACGAACGGAACCGCCGCGGGGGCGGGAGGCCCAGCCGGCGACGGCGCGGCGACCGCGGGCGGCGCCTGCAAGGCGGCGGCCAGCAGGAGCGTGGACAAGAACATGGCGGGGCTCCGTTGTGGGAACCCCGCCATGCTACGTCCGATAGCGCGGACGTGAGGATTACTTTTGAGACAGAAAACGCGGGCCGCTTAGGCCTGCATCGTCCAGCCTTCGACGCCCATGGCCGCCTGGCGGATCGCCTCCGAGCGGGTGGGGTGCGGGTGGCAGGTGCGGGCGATGTCTTCCGAAGCGCCGCCGAACTCCATGGCCACGCAGACTTCGGCGATCATGTCGCCGACGTTCGGGCCAACGGCGTGAGCGCCCAGGATGCGATCGGTCTTGGCGTCGGCCAGGATCTTCACGAAGCCGTCGGTCTCGTGGTTGATCTTGGCGCGGCTGTTGGCCAGGAACGGGAACTTGCCGACCTTGTAGGCGACGCCCGCGGCCTTCAGATCGTCCTCGGTCTGGCCGACGGTGGCGACTTCGGGGCTGGTGTAGACGACGCCCGGGATGATGCCGTAGTTCACGTGACCGGCCTTGCCCGCGATCATCTCGATGCAGGCCACGCCTTCGTCCTCGGCCTTGTGGGCCAGCATCGGACCCGAGGTCACGTCGCCGATCACCCACACGCCGGCGACGCCGGTCTTGAAGTGGTCGTTGGCGATCATGCCGCGCTTGTCCGGCGTGATGCCGACCGTCTCGAGGCCCAGGCCTTGGGTGTACGGACGACGGCCGATGGCGACCAGCACGTAGTCGGCCTCGATCGCTTGGGCGTCGCCGCCGGCGACCGGCTCGAAGCCGAGCTTCACGCCCTTGGCCGAGGCCGTCGCGCCGGTGACCTTGGCGCCCAGCTGGAACTTGAAGCCCTGCTTGGTCAGGATCTTCTGGAAGGCGTTGGCCACCTCGGTGTCCGTGCCAGGCAGGATGCGGTCGAGATATTCGACGACCGTGACTTCCGCGCCCAGGCGCTTCCAGACCGAACCCAGCTCCAGGCCGATCACGCCGGCGCCGACGACCACGAGGTGCTTGGGCACTTCCGGCAACGACAGGGCGCCGGTCGAGTCGACGACGCGCTTGTTGTCGATCGTCACGCCCGGCAGCGGGGTCGGCTCCGAGCCGGTGGCGATCACGATGTTCTTGGTTTCGAGGGTGGTTTCCGAACCGTCCTCGGCCTTGACCACGACCTTGCCAATACCTTGAGAGAATGGGCCGTCGATGCGGCCCCAGCCCTTCACGTAGTCGACCTTGTTCTTCTTCATCAGGAACTCGACGCCCTTGGTCAGGGCTTCGACGCTCTCGGCCTTCTGGGCCATCATCTGGGGCAAGTTCAGCTTGGGCTTCACCTCGATGCCCAGCTTGGCGAATTCGGGCCCCGTGGCGGAAGCGTACATTTCCGAGGCGTGCAGTAGCGCCTTCGAGGGCATGCAGCCGACGTTCAGGCAGGTGCCGCCCAGCTTGCCGCGGCCTTCGACGATCGCGGTCTTCAGGCCCAGCTGGCCCGCGCGGATCGCCGCGTTGTAGCCACCAGGACCGCCACCGATGATGACGACGTCGTACTGAGCCATGGGTCTATCGCCTTCAGGACGCGCCGGGATCGGCGCCGGACAAGATATGGGCCTCGCCGGCCGTTTTTGTCAGACCTTTGGAGGCGCGTGTTCCTTAGAACCAGAGTGTTAAAAACGGAACCACCTTTCGTCGTCCGCGGCCTTGAAAATCAAGGAGAACGGCGGGAAGCGCCGTGCCGATGACGCTCCCCGCTTCGGGGATTGCCACAAGCTTGACACTAGAGCGCCCGGAGAGGGCCACGGCGCCGTGTCGTCCTAGACGACATGATGACCAAACTTCGCCTCTGGGGCCTCTCGGCCGCCCTGGCCTTCGTCGCCGCCGTCTGCGCTTTCACCACCGTCCTGGCGCGAGCGACCCCGGCCTGGAGCGGTCCCGTTGTCGTGCCAAGCGCCCACGCTGGCGATACGCTGGCGGTGCTCTATTCGGGCGACGGCGGCTGGGGGCCCCTGGACCAGCAGGTGGCGCGGCGCCTGGCCGACAACGGCGTGCCGACGCTGGGCGTCAACTCCCTGGCCTATTTCAGGACGGACCGGACGGCCGACAGCGTCGCGGCCGACCTCGCCGCCAGCCTTCGCGCCTATGGACGCCAGTGGGGCAGGAACAAGGTGGTCCTGATCGGCTATTCGTTCGGGGCGGACGCGCTGCCCGTCATCATTCCGCGCCTTCCGGACGACGTGCGCGCCCAGATCAGTCGCGTGGTCCTGATCGGGACTGGACCGGATGGCGATCTTCGCTTCCACCCGGTCAGCTGGCTGAACCTGGCGTCCCGCGACTCCTTCCCCGTGGCCCCGGCCATCGCGGCGCTAAAGGATCTGAAGATCACCTGCGTCTATGGCGACAAGGAGCGCCACGACATCTGCCCCGAACTGCCCGACGACGCGGTCGCCAAGATCCGCCTGCCTGGCGGTCACCACTTCGACGGCGACTACGCGACCCTGGGCGAGGCGGTGCTGCGGGCCAGCCGCTAAAGCGGCGCGGCCAGGCCGTGCTTGGCCGCGAGGTAGCGGGTGATCGGACGGGCGTCAGTCAGGAACGACAGGCCGTTCGTTGTCTGGATTTCACCGTGCGGACCAGCGTCGGCCGAGGCGTTCGCCAGGATCAGGGTCGGGGCGTTCTGGTGGTCCTCGCCCAGCCGCTCGACCAGGGCCCCGCGAGGCCGGTCGTAGTCGACATGGACTATGTCCAGCGCGTCGCGAAGCGCGGGGTAGGTCGCGAGGTAGCCTTCCATCATCGCGCAGTCGGGACAGAAGCGCTGGGCGCCGTCCTTCTCGAAATGCGGCTGCAGCAGATAGAGCGTGTCCTTGGCCATCGTGGGGTATCCAGAAATGCGAACGGCCCCGACGTAGGACGCCGGGGCCGCGATTGCAAAGAGGCCTTTGAGGCTTCTCGCGGAGCCTAGAGCTCCAGCAGCAGGCGCTGCGGGTCTTCGATGGCTTCCTTGACCTTCACCAGGAAGGTCACGGCGCCGGCGCCGTCGACGACGCGGTGGTCGTACGACAGGGCCAGATACATCATCGGGCGGATCTCGATCTTGCCGTTGACGACCATCGGACGTTCCTTGATGGCGTGCATGCCCAGGATGCCCGACTGCGGCGCGTTCAGGATCGGGGTCGACATCAGCGAGCCGTAGATGCCGCCGTTGGTGATCGTGAAGGTGCCACCCTGCATGTCCTCGATGCCCAGCTGGCCGGTGCGGGCGCGCTTGCCCAGGTCGCCGATCGTCTTCTCGATCTGCGCCAGGTTCAGCACGTCGGCGTCACGGACGACCGGAACCACCAAGCCCTTGTCGGTGCCGACGGCGACGCCGATGTCGTAATGGTTCTTGTAGATCAGGTCCTGGCCGTCGATCTCGGCGTTGACGTCCGGGATCGCCTTCAGCGCGGCCACGACGGCCTTGGTGAAGAACGACATGAAGCCCAGCTTCACGCCGTGCTGCTTTTCGAAGACGTCCTTGTATTGGGCGCGCAGGGCCATCACGGCGCTCATGTCGACCTCGTTGAAGGTCGTCAGCATGGCGGCGGTGTTCTGGGCTTCCTTCAGGCGACGGGCGATCGTCTGACGCAGGCGCGTCATCTTCACGCGTTCCTCGCGCTCGTGCAGGGCGCGCGGCGCGGCCGCGGCGGGGGCCGGGGCCGGAGCATTGGCGCGGGCTTCGAGAGCGGCCAGGGCGTCGCCCTTGGTCACGCGGCCGTCCTTGCCGGTGCCCGCGACCTTCGACAGGTCAAGGCCCGTCTCGGCGGCGATGCGGGCCGGAGCCGGGCTGACCGGAGCGGCGGCAACCGGGGCCGGCGCGGGAGCCGGAGCCGGAGCCGGGGCGGCGGCCGGGGCCGGCTTCGGCGCTTCGGCGGCCTTCGGGGCGGCCGGAGCCGCGGCCGCGCCTTCGGTCACAACGCCCAGGACCGTGCCCGGAACGACCGTCGCGCCTTCCTCGGCGCCGATGGCCGAGAGGACGCCGTCGGCGGGCGAGGCCACTTCGAGGCTGACCTTGTCGGTTTCCAGCTCGACGAGGATCTCGTCCTTCTTCACGGCCTCCCCGGCCTTCTTGGTCCAGCGGGCGACCGTCGCTTCCGTGACGGATTCGCCGAGGGCGGGGGTCATGATGTCGGCCATGGGGCTTTCCGATGTCTCTCTTGTTTGGTCCGGCGGGGTTTTAGCGGAGAACCTTCGCCCTTAGGCGAAGGCCTCGTTGAGGAAGGTCTCGAGCTCTTTCAGGTGGCGGCTCATCAAACCGGCGGCCGTCGAGGCCGAGGCCGG
This sequence comes from Caulobacter segnis, assembly GCF_031454995.1. Taxonomy (GTDB): domain Bacteria; phylum Pseudomonadota; class Alphaproteobacteria; order Caulobacterales; family Caulobacteraceae; genus Caulobacter; species Caulobacter segnis_E. The sequence continues at coordinate 994,065 of NZ_JAVDRV010000001.1, forward strand.
GCGGCCGACATAGCGCGCGCGCTTGGCCTTGATGTCCAGCTTGTCCAGTGTCAGCTCCAGCCAAGGATCGACGAAGGTCCAGCCGCCCATGTTCTTGGGCTCTTCCTGGCACCAGACCAGGTCGGCGTTCTTGAAGCGCGAGAGCACATTCATCAGCGACTTCATAGGCCACGGATAGAACTGCTCCAGACGCAGCAGATAGACGTCGTCGCGGCCGGTCTTGGCGCGATGGTCGACCAGGTCGAAGTAGACCTTGCCCGAGCAGACGACGACGCGCTTGATCTTGTCGTCGCTCTTCAGCGTGATCCCGCCGACGTCGCAACCGGCCTCGGCGCCGTCCACCATCACGCGGTGGAAGCTGGAGCCCTCGGCGAAGTCCGCCAGGTTCGAGACGGCGCGCTTGTGGCGCAGCAGGCTCTTGGGCGACATCACGATCAGCGGCTTGCGGAACTCGCGCTTCATCTGACGACGCAGCGCGTGGAAGTAGTTCGCCGGCGTGGTGCAGTTCAGCACCTGCATGTTGTCTTCCGCGCACGACTGCAGGAAGCGCTCGAGGCGCGCCGAGCTGTGCTCGGGGCCCTGGCCTTCGTAGCCGTGCGGCAGCAGCATGACGAGGCCGCTCATCCGCAGCCACTTGCGCTCGCCCGAGCTGATGAACTGGTCGATCACGACCTGGGCGCCGTTCACGAAGTCGCCAAACTGGCCTTCCCACAGGGTCAGGGTGTTCGGATCGGCCAGCGAGAAGCCGTATTCGAAGCCCAGCACCGCCTCTTCCGACAGGGCCGAGTCGATCACTTCATAGTGGCCCTGGCCCGGACGGATGTTGTTCAGCGGCGTGTAGTGCTCTTCGGTCTTCTGGTCGATGACGTCCGAGTGGCGCTGGGTGAAGGTGCCGCGCACCGAGTCCTGGCCTGACAGGCGGACCGGGTAGCCCTCATCGAGCAGGGTGGCGAAGGCCAGGTGCTCGGCCGCGCCCCAGTCGATGCCCTCGCCCTTCTCGAACGCGTCGCGGCGGTTCTCGATCGCGCGCCGCACGGTCTTGTGGGCGTCGATCCGCTCCGGGATCGTGGTGATCAGGCGGCCCAACTCGGTCAGGCGGGTCTTGGGGAAGGCGGTCTGGCCGCGACGATCCTCGTCGCCCGGCAGGCTGAGGCCCGCCCACTTGCCGTCCAGCCAGTCGGCCTTGTTCGGCTTATAGGCCTTACCCGCGTCGAATTCCTTGTCGAGGAACTGCTCGAACTCCGACACCCAGCCGTCGACCTCGGCCTGGGTCACGACGCCCTCGCCGACCAGGCGGCTGGCGTAGAGTTCGCGGGTCGGCGGATGACCCTTGATCTTCGCGTACATCAGCGGCGACGTCATGGTCGGATCGTCGCCTTCGTTGTGACCGAAGCGACGGTAGCAGAACATGTCGATGACCACGTCCTTGCCGAACTTCTGCCGGTACTCGGTCGCGACCTTCGAGGCGAAGACGACGGCTTCGGGATCGTCGCCGTTCACGTGGAAGATCGGGGCCTCGACCATCAGGGCGACGTCGGAGGGGTACGGCGAGCTGCGCGAATAGCGCGGGCTGGTCGTGAAGCCGATCTGGTTGTTGACGATGAAGTGGATGGTGCCGCCCGTGCGGTAGCCCTTCAGGCCCGACAGGGTGAAGCACTCGGCCACGACGCCCTGGCCGGCGAAGGCGGCGTCGCCGTGCAGCAGCAACGGCAGGACGTGGCCGCGGCCGGCGTCCGGCTGCTCGCGCAGGGTGAAGGCCTGCTTGGCGCGGGCCTTGCCGATCACGACCGGGTTGACGATTTCCAGGTGCGACGGGTTCGCGGTCAGCGACAGGTGGACCTTGTTGTCGTCGAACTCACGGTCCGACGAGGCGCCCATGTGGTACTTCACATCGCCCGAGCCCTCGACGTCCGAGGGGACCGACGAGCCGCCCTGGAACTCGTGGAAGATGACGTGGTAGGGCTTGCCCATCACGGCGGCCAGAACGTTCAGGCGGCCGCGGTGCGGCATGCCCAGGACGATGTCCTTCACGCCCAGCGCGCCGCCGCGCTTGATGATCTGCTCCATGGCCGGGACCATGGCTTCGCCGCCGTCCAGGCCGAAGCGCTTGGTGCCGGGGAAGCGCTTGTGCAGGAACCGCTCGAAGCCCTCGGCCTCGATCAGCTTCTTCAGGATGGCGACCTTGCCTTCCTTGGTGAAGGTGATTTCCTTGTCGCGGCCTTCGATGCGCTCCTGCAGCCAGGCCTTCTCGGCCGGGTCGGAGATGTGCATGTACTGCACGCCGACATTGCCGCAGTAGGTGCGGCGCAGGATGTCGAGGATCTCGCGGATCGAGGCGGTCTCGAGACCCAGGACGTAGTCGAGGAAGATCGGACGGTCGTAGTCGGCGTCCGAGAAGCCGTAGGTGGCCGGATCCAGTTCCGGGGCCGGCTTCGGCGGCTCCAGGCCCAGCGGGTCGAGGTTGGCGGCGAGGTGGCCGCGCATCCGGTAGGCCCGGATCATCATGATGGCGCGCAGGCTGTCCAGCGTGGCGGCGCGGACGGCTTCGGCGGAGGCGCCGGGGGCCTTGCCCTCGACGGCCTTGGCGATCTTGGCTTCGACGGCGGGGGCGACGGTGGCCCACTGGCCATCCAGGGCCGACAGCCAGTCTGGACGGACGCTGGGGACCTTCTTGGGCGTCCAGGCCGGATCCTGGGCGGCGCGCTTCACCTGGTCGGCCTGCTCCTGCAGGCTGGCGAAGAAGGCGTTCCACGAGGGCTCGACCGATGCGGGGTTCTCCGCCCACTGGGCGTAGAGGTCCTCGACGAACGCCGCGTTGGCGCCGTAGAGGAAGCTGGTCTCGGTCAAGACCTGGTTGATGATGCCTGCGTCGTCCGCCATCGTTGTCGCCTTAGATCCGCTTGCTTACGGGAGCGCTATCGCAAGCCCGTAAATATAGTCTCTCAATCGCCCGGGCGCCCGTCGAACGGCGGGGCCCAGGTGATTTTTTCGGATCGTCGACTGGCGGTCGCAAAAAACCTGGGCCCCGCGCGAGGCGGGGTTTCGGTGTTCTAGTTAGCCTTTGAGCACTTCAAGCAGGGTCTCGCCCAGCTTGGCCGGCGAAGGCGAAACGCGGATGCCCGCGTCTTCCATCGCCGCGATCTTGTCCTCGGCGCCGCCCTTGCCGCCCGAAACGATCGCGCCCGCGTGGCCCATGTGACGGCCAGGAGGGGCCGTACGACCGGCGATGAAGCCGACCATGGGCTTCTTGCGGCCGCGCTTGGCTTCGTCCTTCAGGAACTGAGCCGCTTCTTCCTCGGCCGCGCCGCCGATTTCGCCGATCATGACGATCGACTTCGTGGCTTCGTCGGCCAGGAACATTTCCAGGACGTCGATGAACTCGGTGCCCTTAACGGGGTCGCCGCCGATGCCGACGGCCGTGGTTTGGCCCAGGCCCGCGTTGGTGGTCTGGAACACGGCTTCGTAGGTCAGGGTGCCCGAACGCGACACGACGCCGACCGAGCCCTTCGAGAAGATCGAGCCCGGCATGATGCCGATCTTGCACTCGCCGGGCGTCAGGACGCCGGGGCAGTTCGGGCCGATCAGGCGCGAACGCGAGCCTTGCAGGGCCTTCTTGACCTTGACCATGTCCAGCACCGGGATGCCCTCGGTGATGCAGACGATCAGCGGGATCTCGGCCTCGATGGCTTCCAGGATCGAGTCGGCCGCGAAGGGCGGCGGGACGTAGATCACCGAGGCGTCGGCGCCGGTGCGATCCTTGGCTTCGGCGACGGTGTCGAACACCGGCAGGCCGATGTGCGTTTGACCGCCCTTACCCGGGGTGACGCCGCCGACCATCTTGGTGCCGTAGGCGATGGCCTGCTCGGAGTGGAACGTGCCTTGAGCGCCGGTGATGCCCTGGCAGATGACCTTGGTGTGCGAACCGATCAGAACCGACATTTAGCGGGCGCCCTTCACAGCGGCGACGATCTTCTCGGCGCCGTCAGACAGATCATTGGCGGCGATGACGTTCAGGCCGCTTTCCGAGATGATTTTCTTGCCGAGCTCGACGTTGGTGCCTTCCAGACGGACGACCAGCGGAACCTGCAGGCCGACTTCCTTCACGGCGGCGATGACGCCTTCCGCGATGATGTCGCAGCGCATGATGCCGCCGAAGATGTTGACCAGGATGCCCTTCACGGCCGGATCGGCGGTGATGATCTTGAAGGCCGCGGTGACCTTCTCCTTGCTGGCGCCGCCGCCGACATCGAGGAAGTTGGCCGGCTCGGCGCCGTACAGCTTGATGATGTCCATGGTGGCCATGGCCAGGCCCGCGCCGTTGACCATGCAGCCGATTTCGCCGTCGAGGGCGATGTAGGCCAGGTCGTACTTCGAGGCTTCGATTTCCTTGGGGTCTTCTTCGCTCTCGTCGCGCAGCGCCTTGATGTCCGGGTGGCGGAACAGGCTGTTGCCGTCGAACGACAGCTTGGCGTCCAGGACGCGCAGGTGATCATCCGCCGTCACGATCAGCGGGTTGATCTCCAGCATGGCCATGTCCTTGGCCATGAACGCCGTATAGAGCTGGGTCAGCAGCGAGGCGGCTTCCTTGGCCAGACCGCCGGTCAGGCCCAGAGCCTTGGCCAGGGCGCGCTGGTGGGTCGGCCACACGCCCGTCGCCGGGTCGATGGTGAAGGTGTGGATCTTCTCGGGCGTCGAGTGAGCGACGTCCTCGATGTCCATGCCGCCTTCGGTCGAGGCGACGACCGAGACCTTGCTCGAGGCGCGGTCAACGAGAAGCGACAGGTAGAATTCCTTGGCGATCGCCGCGCCTTCTTCGATGTAGAGGCGGTTGACCTGCTTGCCCTTGGGGCCCGTCTGGTGGGTCACCAGCACGCGGCCGAGCATTTCGGCGGCGTTGGCCTTGACCTCTTCGACCGACTTGACGACGCGGACGCCGCCCTTGGCGTCGGGGCCGAGGCCCTCGAACTTGCCCTTGCCGCGGCCGCCGGCGTGGATCTGGCTCTTCACGACAAAGACCGGCCCGCCGAGCTTTTCGGCGGCGGCGGCGGCTTCATCGGGCGTGAAGGCGGCGAAGCCGCGCGGCACGGGGGCGCCGAACTCGGCGAGTACGGCTTTGGCTTGATGTTCGTGGATGTTCATGAGGGCCCGGTCTCGACGACGGCTTTCTGAAATGTGGCGGGGTTATAGGAGCGCTATTTGGCAGGCGCAACCGCGTGTGAACGATAAGGTGAAGGCTTGCGCGCTTATCTCGCCCGATGAGAGGTCATCGCGCATCCCCTGCCCTGGCCCGGCAAGAGAAAGCCTTGACGTTGCGGAATTGTTACCGGTCACACTCTTTCCGCGAGATGACAACGTTTTCCATCCGGACAGCGCAGGATGTCATCTGTCGGAGGCCACGGAGACGGTCGCCCGCCGCTCCAGCTTGCCCCAGCCGACGCGACCGCCTCGGACGGCCATCACCACCGACTTGACCACGACGTAGTACATCAGCTGGCGATAGCCGAAGCGCTGGACGGGCAGGAACGGCAGGTCGGCCCACGGCGCGCGCTTCTCCAGGGCCATGCCCAGGGCGCCGGCCGAAAGATCCACCGCGATGAAGATCGCCCAGTAGGCCAGCCCCAGCAGCATGTCGTCAGGACGCCACTCCACGGGGTGGGCGATCGCGCCGTAGAGCCCGCTGATCAAGCTCCAGACGACCGCCAGATCCACCAGGGGCGCGGCCACGGCCAGGATGATCTGGAACAGCCAGATCTGCGGCAGGGCGACGAAGCCGAGCACCGGGGTCTTGCGGCTGAACATCGCCCGGCGATGCTTCCACACGCATTGCAGCGTGCCGAACGACCAGCGGAAGCGCTGCTTGAGCAGGCCGCCGACCGTGTCCGGAGCCTCGGTATAGGCGCGCGCCTCGGGATCGAAGGCGACCTTCCAGCCCGCGCGCTGGCAGGCGATGGTCAGGTCCTGGTCCTCCGCCAGGGTGTCCGACGGATAGCCGCCCAAGGCGTCCAGAACGCTCTTGCGCCAGGCCCCGACGGCGCCGGGCACCACCGTCACCGCGCCCAGCGCCGAGAGCGCCCGGCGCTCCAGGTTCTGGGCGGTCACGTACTCCAGCGCCTGCCAGCGGGTGACGATGTTGACGCGGTTGCCGACGATGGCGTTGCCGGCCACCGCGCCGACGTCCGGATCCTGGAACCAGCGCGCCAGGCGGCCGATGGTGTCACGCGGGAACAGGGTGTCGGCGTCCAGCGCCACCACATACTCGCCCTTGGCCACCGCGAGGCCGCGATTGACCGCCCGCGCCTTGCCGCCGTTCTCGAACGACAGCAGCGTCACGCGCGGATCATCCGCGAAGTGCTTGCGCACCTCGTCGGCCGTTCCGTCCTTGGAGCCATCGTCGAGGACAAGGACCTCGAGGTTCTTCCAATCCGACTCCAGGATCCGCGCCACCGAGGCGGCGATCACCTTTTCTTCGTTGAAGCAGGGGATCAGCACGCTGACCAGCGGGCCGTTCTCCGGATCGAGATCGGCCGGCTCCTCGTGCGTCCAATAGCGGTGAACCAGCGCCAGGCTCGCCAGGAACACCAGTCGCGCCACGCCCAGGAAGATCGCCAGGATGAACAGCGCGGCCATCGCGGCCTGAGTCCAGCGGAAGAAGTCGAAGCCCAGGCGGTCGATCGCGAGATCCAGCGCCGTGCGCGAGGTGGGCGGCATCACCTGCTCGGGCGTCATGCCGGCCAGCTCGCCGACGGTGACCAGCTTGTAGCCGCGCGCCCGGATCGCGTCGATCAGGCCCGGCAAGGCCGCCACCGTGTGGCTACGGTCGCCGCCGGCGTCGTGCAGCAGCACCACCTGACCTGGCCGATCGCCCGGATTGTCCAGGCGGTCGAGGGTGCGGTCGATGATCTGCTGGGGGGTGGGCTTTTGCCAGTCGTCGGGGTCGATCCGCAGGCCGACGGTCATGTAGCCAAGCGTCTGGGCGATCACCAGCGGCGCGACCTCGTGCGGGGTCGAGGGCTCGGCGTCGCCGAAGTATGGCGGCCGGAACAGGCGCATCGACCGGCCGGTCAACACCTCGAACAGACGCTGGGTGGCGTTCAGCTCGACCTGCACCTGCGGCAGCGGGGTCTCGCCGATGTTGGGATGGGTCCAGCTGTGGCCGCCGACATCGTGGCCCTCTGCCACCTCGCGCCGCACGATACCCGGCCGCTTCTGCATGTTCTGGCCGATCACGAAGAAGGTGGCCGGCGCGTGCTTGGCCTTGAGGATGTCGAGGATCTTCGGCGTCCAGCGCGGATCGGGCCCGTCGTCGAACGTCAGGGCGACCATGCCCTTGCGCTGGCCGTAGCGCTCGATGACGTAGGAGCTGGGAATGACGTCGTAGGTTTCGTTGGAAATCAGACCCGTGGCGGGATCGACCCGCAGGCCGCGCTTGCCCGGCGTCGGCAGGGCCGCGACCCGCAGCACCTCGCCGCCGCCGTCGAAATCGACGCCCTGGCCGTTGGCGAGGGTGGTGAGCCCGGCGACGGAGGCCTGGCCATAGGGTTTGCCCAACAGCGACCAGACGCCCGGATCCTCCATGCCCATCCGCCAGAGGGCATAGCCGCGCGGCTTCCACGGGTCGGTGACCTTGACCTGGTTGAACAGGGTGACTGCGTCCATGAACCAGACGACGTGATCGTCGCCATCGTCGTCGGTGTAGGCGTAGGTGGGGTTCAGCGCGTCCGGATCCATCCGGATCGTGGCCCCCGCGTCCTGGGCGTTGCGCATCGCCTCGTCGAACGTGGACGGCGCGCCCGACGTCGGACGGCCATTCTTGTCCAGCGTCCAGTCGTAGCCGTAGGCGGCCAGGGCCAGCACCGTGCGAGCCGGGTCGAGCTCGGCGAAGCTCTTGGCGAGCTGGGCCTGATACCAGTCCTGGCCGGCGTTGGGGCCAGGTTCCCCTCCGGCGTAATGCTGGTCGTAGGCCATCAGCACCACGGTGTCCGAGGCCCGCGCCAGACGCTTCAGCGGCCAGCCTTGCGCGTCGTAGGGCGCGGCGACCCAGACCTCGCGGCCGGCGGGCTGGAGGACGGCGCGAGCCTCGGCCAGGAACTTGGGATAGGCGGCCAGGCCCTTGTCGGAGAGCGCCTCGAAGTCGAACACGTAGCCGCCAAAGCCGCGTTGGGCGGCCAGGTCCCCGAGGTTGGCGATCAGCTTGGATCGGGCCTTCGGGTCGGTCAGCAGGGCGTCGCCGAGCGGTCCGTTGAACCCGGCGTCGGCGGAGTTGTGCACCAGGGGCAGGACGGCCGGGTGGTTGGGCGCGGCGGCGATCCGCGCGGCGCCTTCCGGATCGTCGACGACGGTGATGTCGCCGCCGGCGCCCTTGATCGCCACCCACTGGGGCGAAACGACGTCCAGCTTGTCGATGTTACGGCGCAGGGACTCGCGGCTGGCCTCGTCCCAGTCGACATAGAAGCCCACCGACAGCGGTCGCGTGGCGGCGCCGTTCGGCGCGACCTTGGGGCGCGGGACGCGCCGCCACGAGGTGACCGGCTTGGTCTTGCGCGGCGTCTCCTGGTGCAGGGCGGTCAGGACGCGAGGGTCCTTCAACGGCGCGTCGGGCAGGCGCGGCGCGAAGGCCAGGGTCGCGACGAAGCCCGCCACCAGCGCGGCGATCAGCGAGATGACGATCCCGAGGACCAGCTTGGCCCGCCGTTCACGCTTGCCCGTGGGATCGTGAAAAATAGGGCGGTCTTCGGGGGTCATCGGGTCGCTCGCGCTTTGCCGCGCGGCTTTGATACCCGATCTTGACCGAAGCGTGGCGGTGGTGGCGGTGCGGCTTACGGCCGCCCCCTTAGTCGACCCAATCGCGGTCCAGCCGGCGCGAGGCCAGGAAGAACAGCAGCGCGGCCAGCAGATAGAAGCCCATGCCGGTATAGATCGCCCACCGCAGGGACTCCGCGCCGAAGACGGGCTTGAGCACGTCCGAGACCTTGCCGAAGTAGTAGAGGCCGACGGCGATGCCGAGCAGGTTGTTGATCAGCAGGAACAGGGCCGAGGCCGTCGTGCGCATCGGCGCGGGAGCCAGGTGCTGCACCGCCGCGGTGATGGGGCCCAGCCAGGTCAGGTTCAGGCCGGTCGGGATCAGGAAGATCACGAAGGCGACGGCCAGGGCGGCCTGCCCCCCCAGACCGCCGACCAGAACGCCGCTGTTCATCGCCAACAGGAAGCAGGGCACCGAGATCAGGAACGCCACGGCGGGCGTCAGCGGATAGCCGGCCTTGGACTTGGCCCCCAGCTTGTCGGCCATCACGCCGCCCAGCCAGATGCCCACCACGCCGCCCAGGAAGGCGATGCCCGAATAATACCAGGCGGTCTGCGACAGGGTCAGGCCCAGACTGCGCATGAAGAACGACGGCAGCCAGGCCGCGACGCCGTAGCCGCAGACCGACGAGGACGCCGCGCCCAGCGACAGCAGCCAGAAGCTCGGCTTGGCGGCCAGCAGGCGCGCCACCTGGCCCAGCGGCGCTGCCGGCGCGGGCGGCGGCGCGGCTTGGCCTGGCGCGCGATCGGCGCCGCCGCGCGGCGGATCGCGCACCACCAGGCGGAACACCGGCGCCAGCAGCACGCCCAGCAGGCCCACGACGATGAAGGCCGTCCGCCAGCCGTAGTGGACCGCCAGCAGGCCGCCGACCAGGGTGCCCGCCGCCGTGCCCAGCGGAATGCCGAACGCGTAGGCCGCCAGGGCTCGCGCCCGCTGATGCTTGGGGAAATAGTCGGAGATCAGCGAATAGGCCGGGGCGACGCCGCCCGCCTCGCCGATGCCCACGCCCATCCGGGCCAGGAAGAGCTGCCCGAAGCTTCCGACCACGCCGCACAGGGCGGTGAAGCCGCTCCACAGGGTCAGGGCGGCCGTCATGATCCAGACGCGGCTGAAGCGGTCGGCGAGCCAGGCGATCGGAATGGCCAGGGTCGTGTAGAGCAGCGCGAAGGCCAGGCCGCCCATCAGGCCGAACTGGGCGTCGGTCAGGCCGAACTCGTCCTTGATCGGCTTGGCCAGGATGCCGAGGATCTGCCGGTCCAGGAAATTGAAGGTGTAGGCCAGCACCAGCATGGCCAGGACGATGTAGCGATAGTTGGACGCCTTCTCCGGCGCCGCGTTTCCATTGTCGCTCATCGATCGCCCCACCTTACGCCACGGCTTACATAAAAATCGGGCGGGGCTCGTTGCAGCAAGCCCCGCCCCAGCTTTCGCCTAGATCAGAACGCGACCTCGATCGAGCCCGCGACGGTGCGCGGCGGTCCGTAGAAGCCGATCACCGAGTTGTTGTAGGTGGCGCCGGAGAAGTTGTAGCCGCCGGTGCGATAGCGCTCGTTGGTCAGGTTCTTGCCGGTCAGGGCCAGCTTGTACTTGCCGCCTGGCGCGGTCCAGATCGCCGTCAGGTCCACCAGGGTGAAGGCCTTCTGGTCCAGGGCCGGCAGGGGCTGCTCGAACTGCTGGTACTTGTCGCGGTAGCTGACCATCGGCGTGATCGCCAGATCCCCGCCCGCCAGCTCGCCGCGCCAGGTCAGGCTGACATTGCCCGTCCACTTCGGCGTGTTCTGGAAGCCGTAGAGGTCGGCGACGTTGATCACCTGGCCGGTCGCCAGGGTCTGCGACGGGTTCAGCGGGTTCGGCGCCCCGGCCGGCACGAAGCGGCTGAAGGTGTCGTACTTGGCGTGGATGTAGCCGAGGGCGACATTGGCCGTGAGGCTCGGGGCGAGCTTGGCGCTGGCCTCGAACTCGCCGCCGTACAGGGTGGAGGCGCCGGCGTTGTCGACCGAGCTGGCGATGCCCGACGGCACCACGACCTGGGTCGTGACCTGCTGGTCGGTGTACTTAGACAGGAAGATCGCCGACGAGAACGACACCCGGCGTTCCAGCGCGAAGCCCTTCAGGCCCGCCTCGTAGGTCTTCACGACCTCGGGCTTGTAGCCATTGACGGTCTGCGGGGTGATGAAGGCGTCGCCGCGCATGTCCCAGCCGCCCGACTTGTAGCCCTTGGAGAACGAGGCGTAGGTCGTCAGGTCGTCGGACAGCTCGTACGAGACCGAGATGCGCGGGGTGAACTGCTCGAAGGTCTTTTCGGCGCTGTAGTTGGTGCGCGTCTGCAGGATTGGACGCGGGGCGCCGCCCTGATAGGGCGAAGGCGTCGCGCCGAGATAGAACAGGCGGAAGACGTTGGCGCGTTTGGCGTCGCGGGTGGCGCGGGCGCCCAGCGAGACCTTCAGCCGGTCCGTCAGGTTGGCGCTGAAGTCGAAGAAGGCCGCGAAGCTCTGGGTGCTGACCTTGCCGCCGTCGGCGATCGAGACGCCGAGGTTGCCGGCGATGGTGTCGAACTCGCCCGAGGCCTGGCTGTTCATGTAGTAGAGGCCAAAGACCCCCTGGACGTTCTCGTCGGCGTAGACGGCCTGCAGCTCCTGCGAGAACGAGCGGTCGTCATAGGTGGCCGGAATGTCGAGCGTCGGGGCCGGCGTGCCGTCGAAGTCGATCAGGGTGTCGGTGTGACCGCGACGGTTGGCGGTGATCGACTTCAGCGTGACCTTGTCGGTGACGTTCCACTGGCCGGTCAGCGACAGGCCCTTGGTCATCACGTGGTTCTTGTCGCCAAGGCCGGCCTGGGTGTCATAGACGTCCAGCACCTTGTAGCCTCCGGTCAGGGCCGGCAGCTCGCGGTGGCCATGACGCGGGTTGGAGTCGTCCGTGACGTGGTCGTAGGCCAGGCGGAAGAACAGGTCCTCGGTCGGCTTGTACTCGGCGCTCAGGCGATAGGCCTGGACGTCCTTGTCGTAGTGCTCGGCGCCCGTGGTCAGGTTCTTGCCGTAGCCGTCACGCTTGTAGAGAGCATACGCGCCGCCCACCGACAGGCCGCCGCCGATCGGCGTCTGGCCGGAAACCAGCACGTCGGTCTGGTTATAGCTGCCGTAGGTGGCCTTGACCTTGGCGCCGGCCTCGTCGCCCAGGCGCTTGGTCACGTACTTGATCGCGCCGCCGATGGTGTTGCGGCCATACAGCGTGCCTTGCGGGCCGCGCAGCACTTCGATGCGCTCGATGTCGAAGATGTCGAGCACCGCGCCTTGCGGGCGATAGATATATACGTCGTCGACATAGAGGCCGACGCCGGGCTCGTAGCCCCACAGCGGGTCCTGCTGGCCGACGCCGCGGATGTAGCTGATCAGGGTCGAGTTCGAACCGCGCGCGGTCTGCACGGTGATGTTGGGCGTGGTCTGCTGCAGGACGGTGATATCCGTGCCGCCCGAGCGCTCCAGCCTGTCGGCCGAGAAGGCCGAGACGGCGACCGGCACGTCCTTGAGGTTCTCCTCGCGCCGGCGGGCGGTGACGACCACCTGTTCGACGCCGACGCTGTCGTCGGCGGCCGGAGCCTGTTGCGCCGAAGCTTCGCTCGCGATGGCGCAGAACGCCGCGCCGGCCAGCAATGCGGCCTTCCACATCGAAGTCATGGGTTTCCCTCCCTCGTTTCCGCCCGTCCCGATCGGTCCGTCTTCGCGGACGCTCGCTCGGGAGTTTCGCCAATTCATCGAACAGCGAATTGCGGACACCATCACCCGAACCGGCGCGGCGCGCCAGCCCTTTTTCACCAAATGGTGAAAATGATGCTCCCCGCGATGCGGGGGAGCTGTCGTGGAGCGACTGAGGGGGCTAGCTGGAGGTCGGTGGAGCTCGCCCCCTCCGGCCCTCTGGGCCACCTCCCCCGCGAAGCGGGGAAGGATATTACGCGCCGGCCTTGGCGATCACCGCCTCGAAGCCGGCGGCGCAGTAGGAAAAGAGCCGTGCTCGCACGGCCTCCAGGTCACTGGAATGGCATTCGCCTTCCGACAGCGAGTCGATCCGTCCCGTCTCGGACAGGGCCAGCATCATCGAGCCGGTCAGGAACTGGTAGCACCAGTAGAGGTCGCGATACTCGGCCTGGGGCCGGACGGTCTTCAGCGTCTCGACCAGGCGGTGGACCACGGGATCGAAGAAGCGGGTCATCGTCTCCCCGCCCCAGGCCGGCGTGTTGTTCACCTGGGCCACGAGGGCGAAGTAGCTCTTCCAGCCGGGACCGCCGTCCTGAGAGATACGCAGCAGCGGGTCGATGAAGGCCTCGATGACGCCCTCCACCGTCATCGCGCCGCCATGGTCCGCCAGATAGGCGTCCATCGAGGCCTCGCGAGCCTGGTTCAGGATCTCGGCCCGGCGAAGGAACACCGCGTCGAACAGCTCGCGCTTGGCGCCGAAGTAGTAATGGATCAGCGCCGTGTCGACGCCCGCCTCCGCCGCCACCTGGCGGGTCGTGACGCCGTAGAAGCCGTGGCGCGCGAACAGGCCCTCGGCCGCGTCGAGGATCGTCTCCTTCAGGTCCAGGCCCTTGGCCTTGGACGGACGGCCCCGTCCGCCGGGGCGGACGCCGGTCTTGGCTGCGGTCATGAGAAAAGGGCCCGCCCTGATTGCGCTCCGTCCTCGGATAGGCGCAACCCGGCGGGCCTGGCAAGGACCGGTGTTATCTCATGCGCTCTGTACGAAGACGCCATGGAAGGTGACCGGCAGGGCGACGGGCGCGCGCCAGGCGGCGATCGGGCCTTGCTCGACGCGGCGGGCGTCGAACACGTGCAGCTCGGTGGCCTTGGCGTCCAGATTGAGCGTCGTCCCCACCAGCCAGCCGTCCAGCTCCTGGCTGGAGCCGGGGCGCGGGACGAACACCATCTCCTCGACCAGGTGACGCGGGCCGAAGCCGAAGACCTGATCGCGATCGCGCTTCCAGTCGCGCACGGCCACGCCCTGGAACAGCGGGCGGTCCGGCTGTTCGTTGGTCAGGTGAACGGAATACTGGCGGACCTCGCCGGCGAAGCGGGCGTCGCCGCGCGGGAACTCGGCGGTGACGGCGTCCCTGGCGAGCTCGCCGCGACCGTTGGGGCGCAGGGTGATCAGCGCGCGGCTCGGCGGGGGACCCGGCACATGGTGGCCTTGCAGGAACAGCCCCGCGTTCTGGGCCGTGCCGAACGGGTTCTCGTCCACGCAGGCGTCGAAGCGGATGGCGCCGTCGCGCTCCTCCCAGGCGTCGCCCAGATGGAAGAAGAAGAACGGCGGCAACTCGAACACACGGCGCTTTGACAGGTCGTCCTTGTCGATCACCAGAACCTGGGTCCCCAGTTCCGGCTTCCAGGTCATGGCGGTGGAGATCGGCATCTGGAAGCGGCCGACCACCCACGGCTGCAGCAGGATGACGAGATGGCGCGCGGTCGCCGTGAAGTCGTGCATGTAGCTGGCGCGCGGCAGCTCGATCATCTCGGCCTTCTGGAGCGCGCCGTCGGCGGCGAGCTTCCAGACGATGGCGCGGCGCCCCGACAGGCCGAGGTTCCAGATCGTCCCGTCCGGCTGGACGCGCGGATGGGCCAGGAACGGCATGCTCTTGAGGTCCGGCCTCAGGGTCTTGAAGCCGCGCGTCTCGAGCGTGGCGGGATCCAGCGCGGTCGGCGATCCGCCTTCCCACAGCGCCCACAGCTCCCCGCCGGCCATGATCACCGAAGTGTTGGCGGCGTTGGCGTCGTCGGGTCCGGTCAAGCGCGCGGCGGGGCCCGGCGCGGTGCCATATCCCGGCGTGATGACGGCATTGGCGGCGGTGTCGTTGCGGCGCTTGACCGTGTCGACGAAGCGGGCGGCCATGCGGGCCTGCCCGTCGGCGATCTGGAACTTGCGGACCATGCCGTCGCCATCGAACCAGTGACCGACCGAGCCGCCCGGACGCCGGAACTTGGCCGGGCCGTTGCGGAACAAGGTTCCCTTCAGTTCGGCCGGGGCGCGGCCGTGCAGCCGGGTCAGGGCGGTCGGGGCCACGTCGCTCTCGACGTCGGCCAGGCCTAGAGTCCAATCCCCAGCCTGGACGTTGGCGGCGGCGGCCCAGACCGTCTCGGGGGTCAGCAGGGCGGCCCCGCCCATCAGGGCCGCGCCGCGCAGGATGTCGCGTCGGTTCATGGTCCCCTCCCCTACTTCAGGCGCAGCGCTTGAGCGTTGGCGCCGGCCTTCACCTGGAAAGCGGCCTCGTCGAAGGTGGGCGGGCCCATCGCGCCCATGGCGTCGCGCGAGAATCCGTAGGGCTCGGTCGGCAGGCCAAACGGGTTCTTGCTCATCTTGCCGTCGCCATCGATGTCCTGGAACACGCGAACGGCGTAGGTCCCGGCCGGTAGCGCCTCGATCTTGGCGCTGGGCTCGGGGTCGGACGCGTTGGCGACGGCGATCCGCGCGGCCTTGCCGGCGGCCCAGCCCTGGGCGCTGTCATAGACGGCGATCATCACCTTGCCCGACTTGGTCGCGAGACCTGGGAACGACAGGGTCAGGTCGCCGAGCGCCTGCTGGGCGCGGGCGGCCGGGGCGGCGGCCAGGACGGCGAAGGCCAGTCCGGCGAGAAGGGTCTTGGAGAGGGTCATGTCGAGACTCCTTGTGTCGATGTGTCGGGAAGGGGATCGGCTCAGCCCAGGAACAGGGCCCAGAGCAGCCGGCCAGGAATGAAGGCGAACAGGCCGGCCAGCAGCAGGCCGCCGACGAACATGCCGGTCATGGCCTTGCGGTGCGCCCCGACCTTGCCGCGCTTGATCGCGTAGACCGCGCCGGGCAGGCCGACGATGGTCCATCCGGACAGCAGGTGGATGAGGCTGAAGTGGCCGTGGTTCAGCTGGCGGATGAACAGCGAGCTGACGGCGGTGAGGCCCATGGCGATCACCCAGGTCCAGCCCAGCGTCTTGTGCAGGCCCGTCCCCTTCACCCGCGTCATCAGGGCGACGCCGATCAGCAGGGCCGTCACGGCGGCGGTCAGATGGATCTTGATCGCTAGCGGCTGGGCCGCCAGCAGGGCCAGGTCTGGCGCGTGGGGACGCACGCCGCGCTCGATCAGGAAGGCGGCCATGCTCGTGAACATGTTCGGCGCCGCCACGACGACCACCAGGATCGCCAGAGCCACGCCGAGGATCGCATTCCTCAGGCCGTCGTCGCCCAGCGTGAGGCGACCGATTGACTTGGCCTTCGCATCCATCTTCCTTCACTCCCGGTTCGAGCGGGGCGACCGATCGCCTCGCCGTCGACGTCGGTGTTGGAGTGGGCGGCCTCGTGTCTCAATCGTCTTTGCGCCAATCGCCGCCCTCGCTTCGTGAGCGGCTGGGCGACGCCATTCACGCTTCGCGAACGGCGCTGTTCGGACAGGACGCGGTGCGGGGCTATCTGGTGTCGGGCGGGGCGGGCGTCTTCCTGGCGCTGATCGGCGCGTTGGGCTCTCACCACGTACCGATGCCCACGCGCCTGGCCTATTGGGTCGGCCTGTGTTTGGCCGGCGCGGTGGTGGGCACGGGCGTGACCCAGCTGATCGGCCGCGAGGGGCGGGCCGACAATCATCCTTGGCTCTATGGCCTGATGACGATCGTCCTGATCACCTTGCCGTTCACGACCGTCGTCTGGTTCGTCAGCGAGATGCTGTTCGCCCGTGGCCTGCGGCCGGAGGCCCTGCCGCGCTATCTCCTGCCGGTGCTGATCGTGACCACGGGCATGACCGCCCTCAACTTCCTGGTCCAGCGCCGGCCGATCGAGACCCACGCGGCCCCGACCGGCGCGCCCGCGCCACGCTTCCTCGACCGCCTGCCCGCGAAACTGCGGGGCTCTGAGCTGCACGCCGTCGAAGCCGAGGATCACTATCTGCGCCTGCACACCTCGCGCGGCCAGGATCTGATCCTGATGCGCCTGTCGGACGCCATCGGCGAGCTGGAGGGCATCGAGGGCGCCCAGACCCACCGCTCGTGGTGGGTGGCCAGGGCGGCGGTCGAGGACGCCCGGCGCGGCGACGGCCGAGCGGTCCTCTCCCTGAAGGGCGGCGTCGAGGCGCCGGTCAGCCGCGCCTACGCCAAGGCCCTGCGCGAGGCGGGCTGGTTCTGATCAGCCGGTCCAGCCGCCACCCAGCGCCTTGTAGATCGCCACGACGTCGGTGTTGACGCCAGTCTCGGCGACGGTGAGGGCGTCCTCGGCGGCCAGCAGGGTGCGCTCGGCGTCCAGCAAGACGAGGAAGTCGATGCCGCCCTCGCGGTACTGGATGCGGGCCAGCTCGGCCGCGCGGCGCGAGGCGGCCGCCTGGTCGGCCAGGCTCTTCAGCTGGGCCTGCTGCTGGCGGTAGGCGACGAGGGCGTTCTCCAGATCCTCCAGCGCGAGCAGCACGGCCTTGTCATAGGCCGCCAGCGCCGCGTCGTCGCGGGCCCGCGCCGCGCGCAGGCGGGCGTGGGCGCTGCCGAGATCCAGAGCCGGCCAGCTGACGGTGGGCGCGACCGACCAGGCCTGGCTGGCGCTGTTGCCGAAACCCGTCGAAGTGCCGGACAGGAAGCCAACGAAGCCGGTCACCGAGACGCGCGGGAACAGGTCGGCGGTGGCGACCCCGACCCGGGCCGTGGACGCCGCCAGGCGACGCTCGGCCGCCTGGACGTCGGGACGGCGGCGCAGGAACTGCCCCGCCTCGCCGATCGGCAGGGCCGCGATCAGCGGGCGCGTGTCGGCCTCTCGGGAGACCAGCAGGGCGTCGAGCGCGCCAGGGCGCTGGCCGGTCAGCACGGCCAGGCGATAGTTGGCGCGCGTCGCGGCCGTGATCAGGCCGGGGATCGCCGCCTCGGTGGCGTTGAGGCGCGCCTGGGCCGAGGCGACGTCGATCGGGCTCCCCGCCCCGGCGTCGAACCGAACCTTGGTCAGGCGCAGGGTTTCGCGCTGGGTCGCGAGGTTGCGGTTGGCGACCTTGAGCCGCTCCTGGGCGCCGCGCAGCTCCAGATAGTTGCGGGCGACCTCGGCGGCGACGGTGACCTGGGCGTCGCGCAGGTCGGCCTGGGCCGCGCCGGCTTCCGCCCCCGCCGCCTGCACGCCTCGACGGACACGCCCGAAGAGATCGATCTCCCAGCGCGCGTCGAAGCCCGCCTGGTAGGTCTGGCTCTCGATCCGGTCGGTGGTGAGGCCGGGCTGCTGCTGCTTGCTCTTGGTGTAGGTCCCGTCGGCCGTGACGTGGGGCAGCACGTCCAGCTTCTGCTCGGTGAACAGGGCGCGGGCCTCGGCGACGCGGGCCAGCGCGATTTTCAGGTCGAGGTTCGCGCCGAGCGCCTGGCCGACCAGCTGGTCGAGCACCGGGTCCCCGAACGCCTTCCACCACTCCGCTTCCGGATTGGCGGCGGTGAAGACGGCCGGGTCGGCGTTCTGGAAGGCCGCCGGCGGGGTCGCCGGCGCCTTGTAGTTCGGACCGACCGCGCAGGCGGCGGCGGTCAGGGCGACGCCGGCGATCAGCGCGGCGCGCAGGGTGGACTTGAAGACAGACATCAGTGCGCCTCCGCGGGCGAAGTCAGCTCCGTCTTGGCCACGGCCTTGCGGGCCGTGAAGCGACGGATGACGTAGTAGAAGATCGGGGTCAGGATCAGGCCGAAGACCGTCACGCCCAGCATGCCGGAGAACACCGCCACGCCCATGGCGCGGCGCATCTCCGCCCCCGCCCCGTGCGACACCACCAGGGGATAGACCCCCATGATGAAGGCGATCGAGGTCATCAGGATCGGCCGCAGGCGCAGGCGGCAGGCCTCCAGGACCGCCTGGAGCGGGCTGTCGCCGTGCTCCTCGCGCTCCTTGGCGAACTCCACGATCAGGATGGCGTTCTTGCACGCCAGCCCCACCAGCACGATCAGGCCGATCTGGGTGAAGATGTTGTTGTCGCCCTTGCTGATCCAGACGCCGGCCAGGGCCGACAGCAGGGTCATCGGGACGATCAGGATCACGACCAGCGGCAGGCTCCAGCTCTCGTACTGGGCGACCAGCACCAGGAAGGCCAGCAGCACGCAGAGCGGGAAGATGAAGATCGCCGTGTTGCCCGCCAGGATCTGCTGGTAGGTCAGCTCGGTCCACTCGTAGCCCATGCCGTTGGGCAGCTCCTTCTTGGCCAGATCCTCCAGCGCCTTCTGGGCCTGGCCGGTCGAGTAGCCGGGCGCGGGGCCGCCGTTGATCTCGGCGGTCAGCATGCCGTTGTAGTGGCTCTCGCGGTCGGGACCGGTGGTCTCGTGGAAGCTGACGAAGGCGCCCAGCGGGATCATCTGGCCGTCGCCGTTGCGAGTCTGCAGGCGCAGCATCTGCTCGGGCTGCAGGCGGAAGCGCTGGTCGGCCTGCACGTTGACCTCGTAGGTCCGCCCGAAGCGGTTGAAGTCGTTGACGTACAGCGAGCCCAGATAGACCTGCATCGTCTCGAAGAGGTCGGTCAGGGACACGCCCTGGGCCCGGGCCTTCTCGCGGTCGATGTCGGCCTGGATCTTCGGAACGCTGACCTGGTAGCTGGAGAAGATCCCTGCCAGGGCCGGGTCCTGTCGCGCCTTGTCCATCAGGTTCTGGGTGGCCTTGTTCAGCTCGTCCGGACCCAGGCCCGCCTTGTCGACGATCTGCATCCGGAAGCCGCCAATGGTGCCCAGGCCCTGAACGGACGGCGGCGGGAAGACGGCGATCTGGGCTTCGGGGATCGAGGCGAACTTCTGGTTCAGAGCCGCCACGATGGCGCCGGCCTGCTTGTCCTTTTCCCGACGGTCCTTGAAGTCGGTGAGCGTGTAGAACACCGCGCCGGAGTTGGGGCTGTTGATCAGGCCGTTCACCGACAGGCCCGGGAAGGCCACCGAGCTCTTCACGCCCGGGACGCCCTTGGAGATCTCGCCCATCTGGCGGATCACCGCTTCGGTGCGGTCCAGCGAGGCGGCGTCGGGCAGCTGCACGACGGCGACCACATAGGCCTTGTCCTGCTGCGGCACGAAGCCGGTCGGGGTCTTGGAGAACGCGAAGACCGTCAGGACCAGCAGCACGCCATACACCACGAGGCCCGCGGTGGAGCGGCCCAGGGTCTTGGCCACGCCATTGACATAGCCGTTGGAGGCCCGGGCGAAGAAGCGGTTGAACGGGTTGAACAGCCAGCCGAGGGCCCGGTCGATCAGCTTCTGGAAGCGGTCCTTGGGCGCGTCATGCGACTTCAGGAGCACCGCGGCCAGGGCCGGCGACAGGGTCAGGGAGTTGATGGCCGAGATCACCGTCGAGATGGCGATGGTCAGGGCGAACTGGCGGTAGAACTGGCCGGACAGACCGCTGATGAAGGCGGTCGGGATGAACACCGCGCACAGCACGAGCGCCGTGGAGATGATCGGTCCGGTCACCTCGCTCATGGCCTTTCGCGTCGCCGCGGCGGGCTCCAGGCCGTTGGTGATGTTCCGCTCGACGTTCTCGACCACGACGATGGCGTCGTCGACGACGATGCCGATGGCGAGAACCAGGCCGAACAGGGTGAGCGCGTTGAGACCGAAGCCCAGCATCAGCATGACGGCGAAGGTGCCGATCAGCGAGACGGGCACGGCGATCAGCGGGATCACCGAGGCGCGCCAGCCCTGCAGGAAGATCACCACCACGATGACGACCAGGATGATCGCCTCGATCAGGGTGTGGACCACCGAGTCGATGCTTTCCTGCACGAAGGCCGTGGTGTCGTAGATGATCTCGTAGTCGACGCCTTCGGGGAACTCCTTCTTGAGCTCCTTCATGGTCTTCTTGACCTCGGCCGCCATCTGCAGGGCGTTGGAGCCGGGGCGCTGGAAGATCGGCATGGCGACGGCCGACTTGTTGTCGAGCAAGCTGCGCAGGGCGTAGTTGTTGGCGCCCAGCTCCACGCGGGCGACGTCGCCCAGTCGGGTGATCTGGCCGTCCTCGCCCGAGCGGATGATGACGTTCCGGAACTGCTCCTCGTCGGTCAGGCGGCCAGGGGCGTTGATCGACAGCTGGAAGTCGGCGCCGGAGCCGGCGTTGGGCGGCGCGCCCAGCTGGCCGGCGGCCACCTGGACGTTCTGCTCGCGCAGGGCCCGCACGACGTCGCCGGCGGTCATCGACAGGGCGGCCAGCTTCTCGGGATCCAGCCAGACGCGCATCGAGTACGCGCCCGCGCCGAAGGTCTGCACGTCGCCGACGCCGTCGATCCGCTTCAGCCGATCGCGCACGTTCAGCTGCGCGTAGTTGCTAAGGTACAGCATGTCGTAGCGGTTGTTCGGCGAGATCATGTGCACGACCAGGGTCAGGTCGGGCGAGGCCTTGTCGGTGGTCACGCCGATCCGCTGCACCTCCTGGGGCAGCTTGGGCAGGGCCTGGGCGACGCGGTTCTGCACCTGCACCTGGGCCTTATCGAGGTCGGTGCCGAGCGCGAAGGTGACGGTCAGAACCATCGCCCCGTCGGCGGCCGATTGGGACGACTGGTAGATCATCCCCTCGACGCCGTTGATCGCCTGCTCGAGCGGCGCGGCGACGGTCTGGCCGATGACGGACGGGTTGGCGCCCGGATAGGCCGCGCGCACGACCACGGTCGGCGGCACCACTTCCGGGTACTCGCTGATCGGCAGCTGGGGCAGCGACACCAGGCCGGCGATGAAGATGATGATCGAGAGCACGGCCGCGAAGCGCGGTCGGTTCACGAAGAACTTTGAAAAGGACATGCGGGTCGTCCTGGAGCTCCGGGGAGGAGACGTGTCTGGCGGCCCCTCCGCCCTGAGGGAGAGGGGTAAGGGTGGGGTTTGATCACCGTGGAGGAAGGCGAACCCCGCGCGTGGCTGTCGGCGCGGAGATCACCCCCATCCCAGCCCTTCCCCGGCACGGGGAAGGTGAGATCTCAATTCTGGCGGATCGGGCTTTCGACCTGAGCCAGTTGATCAAGGTCGACCTTGTCGGTCTTGACCTTGACGGGCGCGACGGTGTCGCCGGGCTTGACCTTCTGCAGGCCGCCGACGATCACCCGGTCGCCGGGCTTCAGACCCGAGCGGATGATGCGCAGGTTACCGGCCAGCGGGCCGATCTCGACCGGGCGGTACTCGGCCTTGTTGGCGCTGTTGACCACCACGACGAAGCGCTTGCCCAGGTCGGTCGCGACGGCGCGGTCGGGCGCCAGGGCGACGGTCTGGCTCTCGGCGCTGACCAGGCGGATGCGGGCGAACAGCCCCGGCGTGAAGCGGCCGTCGGCGTTGGCGAAGATCGCCCGGCCGGCGATGGTGCCGCTCCTGGCGTCCATGGCGTTGTCGATGAAGGCCAGCTTGCCGACGTGCGGATAACCCTCCTCGGTCATCAAGCCCATATAGACCGGCCCGCCCTTGCCGCGCTCGGCCGAGGCGTACTTGAGGAAGGTCTGCTCGTCGGCGTTGAACTCGGCGTAGATCGGCGTGTCGGACACCACCGTCGTCAGCAGGCTCGACTGGGTGACCAGGTTGCCGCGCGTGATGATGGCCTTGGAGATCCGGCCGTCGATCGGCGAGGTCACCCGCGTCCATTCCAGGTTCAGGCGAGCGGTCTGCAGGGCGGCCTGGGCGGCGGAGAGGTTGGCCTGGGCGGCGCGCTCCTCCGAGGCCAGGCGATCGAATTCGCTCTGGGCCAGGGCGTTCTGCTCGATCAGGCGACGGCCGCGCTCGCGGTTGACCACCGCCAGGTCCAGTTGGGCCTTGGCGCGGGCCACCTCGGCGGCGGCGCGGTCGGCCTCGGCCTTGTAGGGGCGCGGGTCGATCTGGAAGAGCACCTGGCCCTTGTGGACGCGCGCGCCCTCGGTGAACTGGGCGCCGTCGATATAGCCGGAAACCCGCGGGCGGATCTCGACGGTGTCGATCGGCTCGAGCCGGCCGGTGAAGTCATCCCATTGGCGCAGGGACTTGAAGGCGACGTCGGTGACGGTGACCTGGGCGGGCGGCGGCGCGGCGGCGGCGTCCTGCTTGGCTTGGGCCGAGCAGGCGGCCAGCACGGCGACGGCCGCCAGGCCAGCGAAGGACGTGATGACGGGTTGGAGACGCATGGGGGAGGAACCTGTCGGGGAGGAAAGAGGCGGAGGAGCGTGGCGGGTCATTCGAAGACGGGTTGGCGCGAGGCGCGCCGCGGCGAGTGACCCAGGCTCCGGATCGTCGACCAGCCTTGCTCGAGCTTGGCCTTGGGTTTGAAGAAGCCCATGAAACCCTTGGCCTTAGCGGTTTGGGGCGCGGTGACGTAAACGTTTGTTTGCGGGGGCATTGGCGCGCGCTCCTTAGGGGTTTAAGGGATGAAATGTCGCAGCGGCTGTTACTTGACCCCGGCGACGGGAATGACGATTTAGGATGTGACGAGACCGTTCGGTATCATCGCTCTGGCGGAGAGATACTGACCGGTAACTCGCACGTCAAGGAGAGGCCTGCCAAAATGGCGACTAGAAATTCTGGGGACGGGGCTTTGGGCGACAAGGAAGCGGCCGCTTGCGCGCCGGCGTCCAAGCGTCCGGCGCGTGACCGGATCTTCGAGACCGCCCGCGAGCTGTTCTACCAGCACGGCATCCGCGCCGTCGGCGTCGAGACCATCGCCTCCGAGGCGGACGCCACCAAGATGACCCTCTATCGGAACTTCCCGTCCAAGGACGAGCTGGTGGCCGAGGTCCTGCGCGAGCAGGAACGCGAGTACTGGGCCTGGTGGGAAAGCATCACCGCCGTTTGCTGCGCCGACCCACGCGCTCAGCTCGAGGCGATCTTCGACGCCTTCGAGACCAAGGCCTGCAACACGGACGTTCACGGCTGCCCGCTCGCCAACGCCGCCATCGAGCTGCACGAGGAAAGCCATCCGGCCCAGGTGGTCTCCGTGAACTACAAGAAGGAGCTGCACCGGCGGCTCACGGACCTGGCGCGCCGCGCCGGAGCCAAGGACGACGACCTGGCCGACGCCCTGATGCTGCTGATGGAAGGCTCCTACATCGCTCGCGTCACTCTCGGCGCGGACGGCCCCTCACGCGCCGTGGCCCGCTCGGCGCGGGCGCTGATCCGGTTCCATCTGGACGGTTGCCGCCCCTAAGCGCGCGGGTCCAGCACCCGCGCCCGTCGCTCGATGGCCAGCAGCGCCAGCAGCACGGCGAAGGCGAAGACCAGCAGCATCAGCGACAGGCGGTGGGCCTCTCCCCACTCCAGCCCCTCGACCAGGCGATAGATCTCGGTCGACAGCACGGTGGTCTCGCCCGGGATATTGCCGCCCAGCATCATGACCACTCCAAACTCGCCGACCGTGTGGGCGAAGGTGAGAATGGCGGCGGCGACGTAGCCGGGCAGGGCCAGCGGCAGGGCCACGCGCCAGAAGCTGGTCCAAGACGAGGCGCCGAGGGTGGCGGCGGCTTCCAGGGGCTCGTCGCCAATAGCCAGGAAAGCGTTCCTCAAGGGCTGCACCGCGAATGGCAGCGAATAGATCAGCGAGCCGATGACGAGACCCTCGAAGGTGAAGGCCAGGGTGCGCACGCCGAAGGGCTGCAGCAGGACCATCAGCGGACTCTTCGGCCCCAAGGCGATCAGCAGATAGAAGCCCAGAACCGTCGGCGGCAGCACGATCGGCAGCGCGACCAAGGCGGTGATCGACGTCCGCAGGCTGGATCGCCCCCGCGCCAGCCACCAGGACAACGGCGTCGCCAGGACCAGCAGCAGGATCGTGGTGATCCCCGCCAGCTTCGCCGTCAGCCACAGCACCTCGGCCATGCTCAGCGGACCTCGTAGCCGTAGCGGCGGATGATCGCCTTGGCCTCGCCGCTCTTCAGGAACGCGACGAAGGCCTTGGCGGCCACGCTGTTCTGGCCGGTCTTCAGCAGCACGGCCTGCTGATCGATCGGCGTGTGGTCGGCGGTGGGCACGATCCAGCGCGAACCGCCCTTCTCGTCGATCACTTGGGAAAGCGCCACGAAGCCCAGCTCCGCCGCGCCGGTCTGGACGTACTGGAAGGTTTGGGTGATCGAGGCGCCGGTGACGATCTTGGACTTCAGGGCGTCATGGAGTTTCAACGTGGTCAGGGTCTCGACCGCCGCCTGGCCGTAGGGCGCGGCCTTGGGATCGGCGATCGCCAGCTTGTCGAACCCGCCCTTAGCCAGCACCGCGCCTTTCGGGTCGACGAGCCCGGGAGTTCTGCTGAACAGCACCAGCCGGCCCGTGGCGTAGGTGAAACGCGAGCCGGGAACCGCCAGCCCCTCGGCCTCGGCCTTCCGGGGCCGTTCGACATCGGCGGACAGGAAGACCTCGTACGGCGCGCCATTGGCGATCTGGGCGTAGAACTGCCCGGACGACCCGAAGCTGAGTGTCGCGTCGTGCCCTGTGCGGACCTTGAATCGGGTGGCGATCTCGCGCGCGGCTTCCGTGAAGTTGGCGGCGACGGCGACCTTGGTCTCGCCGGCCAGGGCCGCGCCGCCCAGCATCAGCGACACGCCCGCCATGGCGGCGATCAGCATCGGACGACGGGCGCTCATCTGACAGTCCTGGGTCTGGCGCGACGGCAAGGCCGCCAGACTACATAGCGGCGATGTTCGGAGCGGACTAGGCCAGCGCCCTCAGCCCCGCGCGCAGCTCCTCGATCCCGCCGCCCAGATCCTCGTCCAGCTTGCCGTGCTCGCGGGTCCAGATCGGCAGGGCCTGGGCCAGCAAGGTGCGGCCGTTGGGGGTGAGGCTCAGCACCCGGGCGCGGCGGTCCTTGGGATCGGGGGCGATCGTCAGCAGGCCGCGCCGCTCCAGCGGCTTCAGCGCGGCGGTCAGGGTCGTGCGGTCCATGGCCAAAAGGTTGGCGACGCCGCCCATGCCGACCGGCTCGGGCCGGTTCAGCGACATCAGCAGCGAGAACTGGCCGTTGGTCAGGCCCAGCGGCCGCAGGGCTTCGTCGAAACGTCGCGCCAGGGCCCGGGCGGCGCGCTGGACGTGCAGGCACAGGCAAGTGTCGCGGACATGGATCGTCGTCTCGAAAGGAATCACGACCGGCTTTGACATGCTCGATTTATGTTGATATCAACGTTATTAGTCAAGCGAAAACAGCTCAGCTTACGGAGGACGTAATGCCGCACGCCGTGGTCTCCCGCGAAGAATGGCTGGACGCGCGCCGCGCCCTGCTGATCAAGGAAAAGGCTCACACCCGCGCCCGTGACGCCCTGAACGCCGAACGCCTGGCTCTGCCCTGGGTGAAGCTGGACAAGACCTACGCCTTCGACACCGAGCGCGGCCGCGAGACCCTGGACGACCTGTTCGACGGCCGCGGCCAGCTGATCGTCTACCACTTCATGCTGGGCCCGGATTGGGACGCGGGTTGCGAGGGCTGCTCGTTCATGGCCGACCACTTCGATGGGACGCTGCCGCACCTGAACCACCACGACGTGACCCTGGTCGCCATGTCCCGCGCGCCTCTGACCAAGATCCAGGCCTACAAGCGGCGGATGGGCTGGAAGTTTCCGTGGGTGTCGTCGCACGGCGGCGACTTCAACCGCGACTTCCATGTCTCGTTCACGCCGGAGGAACTGGCCAACGAAACGATCAACTACAACTTCACCGACCTCCCGTCGGCCCAAGGCCACGACGAACTGCCGGGGCTCTCGGCCTTCTATCGCGACGCCGATGGAGCGGTGTTCCACACCTATTCAACCTATGCCCGAGGTTTGGAGGAGGCGATCGGGACCCTGATGCTCCTCGACCGCGCGCCCCTAGGCCGCAACGAGGGCGAGACGATGAACTTCGTCCGCCGTCACGACGAGTACGAGGACGCTCAGCCGAAGTCCGCCTGCTGCGCCGGCGCCGCCTGACGCCCCGCCGCATGATCCGTTCCTGGAACGCCCTCGTCGAGGCCATGCCCCCGGCTGGTCTTTCAACGCCATCGCCACCGCCCAAGGAAACTCAAATGGCTAGCGATTTTGTCTGGTTCGAACTGGTCACGCCCGACGCCAAGGCGGCCGAGGCGTTCTACACGGCCGTCGTCGGATGGAAGACCGAGGCGTCGTCAGGCCCCGCCGGGCCCTACACGATCTTCAAGGCCGGCGACTTCCACGTCGGTGGCATGCTGGAGATGAAGGACGTCCCGGCGGGCTGGCTGGGCTATCTCGGGGTCGATGACGTCGACGCCTTCGCCAAGAAGGTCGAGGCCGCCGGCGGCGCCATCCGCAGGCCGCCGGAGGACATTCCCAACGTCGGCCGCTTCGCCGTCGTCGCCGACCCGCAAGGCGCGATGTTCGTCCTGTTCCGCGGCGAAACCGACGACGCCCCGCCGCGACCCGCGCCGATGTCGCCGGGCTCCCTGGGCTGGTCGGAGCTGCACGCGGCCGACTGGGAGAAGCTCTTCGACTTCTACGCCCCTCTGTTCGGCTGGGTGAAACACGACACCGTGCCGATGGGCGAGATGGGCGTCTATCAGACCTTCGGTCCCCAGGCGGCGGCGATCGGCGGCATGTTCAGCAACCACGCGCCCGCGCCGGCCCCCTATTGGCTCTACTATTTCGGCGTCGAGGGCGTCGATTCCGCGATCGAGCGGGTCAAGGCCAACGGCGGCCAGGTCCTGATGGGTCCGGTGGAGGTCCCCGGCGGCGCCTGGGTGGTCAACGCCCAGGATCCGCAAGGCGGGCTGTTCGCCCTCCTGGGCATGCGCGGATGATCACCGTCTTCGGAGAAGGCCGGGGCTTCCGCGTCGTCTGGTTGCTGGAGGAGATGCGGCTGCCCTACCGGCTCCGGGACGTCGACATGCTGGCCGGGGTCGAGAACGACCCCGAGTTCCTGGCGATCAATCCCGCCGGCTTCATCCCCGCGATCCGCGACGGCGACGTCGTCATGGTCGAGTCGATCGCGATCATGGAGTACCTGTTGGGCCGCTACGGCCCTTCGCCTCTGGCGCCAGATCCGCAAGACGCGACCTTCCCCGCCTACCAGCAGTTCCTGCATCTCGGGGAAGCGGGACTGGCGGCCTCGGTCTTCTTCCTCACGGGCGCCCTACACTTCGCCCCCGAGACCGACCGCGACAACTGGACCGTTCGCCAGGCCATGCACGTGTTCACCAGCCGCCTGGGCTTGGTGACGCGCCGGCTGGCCGAGGCGCCCTACATGGCCGGAGGAGTCTTCACCGCGGCCGACATCTCGGTGGGCTACGCGCTGGAGATGGCGCGCAAGAACATCGACTTCGCGCTCGGCGAGGCCGAGCAGGCGTATCTGGGCCGGCTGCGCCAGCGCGACGGCTATCGGCGAGCGCTCGACGCCTGCCCCGCCACGCGGGGCTGGTGGAGCAGCTAGCCCACGCAGTCGGCGAGGCCGTCCCGACGCACGGCGCCCGAGGCCTTGCCGATCTTCTGGGTGCGCTTGGCGACGTACTTGCCCGGCTTGATCACCCGCCACTTCAGCGGGCTGGGAAGGATCGCCGCAAGCCGCGAGGCCTGGGCCTGGGTCAGCTTGTCGGCCCCGACGCCGAAATAGCGGCGCGAGGCGGACTCGGCGCCATAGATGCCCGGCCCGAACTCGATGGAGTTCAGATAGACCTCCATGATCCGCTTCTTGCCCCAGCCGATCTCGATCAGCACCGTGAACCAGGCTTCCAGGCCCTTGCGGACATAGGAGCGGCCCGGCCACAGGAAGACGTTCTTGGCCGTCTGCTGGCTGATCGTCGAACCGCCGCGGATCTTCTTGCCAGCCTCGTTATTGGCGTAGGCCTTCTGCAGGGCGTCGAAGTCAAAGCCGTGGTGCTCGCAGAACCGCGCGTCCTCGGCGGCGATCAGCGCGCGCGGCAGGGCGGGGGCGACCTCGTCGATCGGCCGCCAGCGGTGGTCCAGGCCCTTCCCCTCGACCGCCCGGATCACCATCAGCGGAGTGACCGGCGGCGGGACGAAGCGGAACAGAATCACCGCCACGACCGGTCCCGCGACCAGGATGATGAACAAAGCCAACGCGATGTTGCGCAGAAGCCGTCGCAAGGAACGCCCCCAAAAGAATCCAGACAGACTTGTCTTTACGCTGCGGCGGGATGCTAGCCAAAGTCGCGGTCGCTCGGATAGCCGCCAAGCCTAGGGAGCCCTCGATGGACGTGATCGACGCCGTCAACCGCCGCATGTCGGTGCGCGCCTTCAAGCCGGATCCCGTCGACGGCGCCCTGGTGCGGGAGCTGCTGGAAGCCGCCGCCCGCGCGCCCTCCGGCGGCAATCTCCAGCCCTGGCGGGTCCAGGTCGTGTCGGGCGCGCCGCTGAAGGCCCTGACCGACGCCATGCTGACCCGCGTCGCCTCGCCCGATCCGACCGAATACGACGTCTATCCCGCCAACCTGTGGGAGCCGCTGCGGAGCCGCCGCTTCCAGGTGGGCGAGGACATGTACGGGGCGCTGGGCATCCCGCGCGAAGACAAGCTACAGCGTCTTCAGTGGTTCTCGACCAACGGCCAGGGCTTCGGCGCGCCGGCGCAGCTGTTCTTCTCGATCGATCGCCGCTGCGGCCCGCCGCAGTGGAGCGACGTCGGCATGTTCATGCAGACCTTCATGCTGCTGGCCGTCGAGCGCGGCCTCGACACCTGCCCGCAGGAGTTCTGGTCGCACTACAACAAGCTGGTCGACGAGCACGTCGGCCTGCCCGAGGGCCACATGCTCTTCTCCGGCATGGCCCTGGGCTATCGCGACGAAGCCGCCCCGGTGAACAACTTCCGTTCGCGACGCGCTCCGTTCGAGGAGTGGGGTGAGTTGAAGGGGTTCGTCTAAGAGCACAGAATAAGCGGATTCACCCTAGGAGATGCATGGTGGCCAACGCTTGGTTCTCAGTAGCGGGACTAGCATTTGACTTCGCAGGCGTCGCGCTTCTGGGCTTCGATCTTGTTAGACTCCAAATCCGACTTCGCAGCCAAGCTCGCAAAAGCCGCGAGTTCCTCGATGAAATTTCAAGCGATTATGGTGGAACTTATTCTTGGGCGCAGGAGATCAAAAAAAGCGCAACTTGGTATCCGGAATCCTCGTACTCCGACTACCATGCCGAGGATGAAACCTCTTTCAACGCCCGAAACACAGTCGAGCAAGTCAGAGAAATTTCCGAATGCACCAGCGGCCTAGCTGAGCACATATCGAAGATCACCACATATTTGGACCAAGGAGCCAGTGAAAATAACCAGACAGCCTTTATGTCGTTCTGGTTAAGTATTGCCGGCCTTTTTATGATCCTAATAGGCTTCGTACTCCAAGTCATAGGCACCTACCCCCAATAATCTAGAGGGATCAGACCTACCCCGCGAACTGGCGAGGGCCGCTGATGTCGGGGATTTCGAGCACCCCGGCCTCGCCGCTCTCGTCGCCCCAGGCCATCAGCTTGCCGTCGGCGCTGACGGCCAGGGCGCTGATCGGGGCGCCCTTCTCGGCCTTCAGGGTCTCGATGCGGCCGTTGCGCATGTGGGCGGCCCAGATCTTGCCGTTGTCCTGGGCGGCCAGGCAGACCGGGTGGGTGTCGATCCCCGCCACCCGCACGACCATGGAATCGCGGGAGAAGCCGATCTCGGCCGCTTCCTTGCCCATCGGCCCGCTGGCGCCGGCGAACGGCCAGATGACCGCGCCATTGGCGCCGGCCGTGACCAGGAGGTTGCCCTTGTCGAAGAAGGCCAGGCTCTTGATCTTGGCCGGATAGCCGCCCATCCGCATGTCCTTGCCGTCCGACAGGCGCCAGCCATGCAGTTGGTTCTCCTGCATCGACGAGATCAGGAACTTGCCGTCGGGGCTGAAAGCCACGGCGATGTGACTGCCGGCCCACTTCAGGAGCTGCGGCTTCTGGTCGGCGATCCGCGCGTACCAGAGATAGGCGCCGCCATAGGTGGCCGAGGCCAGGCGTCGGCCCTTGGGCTCGAAGGCCAGGCCCGACACCGTCTTCTCGTGCGCGAACACGCGCGCGAAGGCCGGATCGGCGGCGTCTCGGACATGGACCTCCTTGCCGGCGGTGAAGGCGATCAGGCCCGAGGCGGCGCTGGTCGCCACGTGCTCGATCCACTTGTTCTTCACCTCGGCCAGCACGGTCGCGGCCACCTCGCCGTTCTCGATTCGAGTCCAGACCACGCGGCCGTCGTCACCGCCGGTGACGATTCCCGCGCCGCTCGGGTGGGCGGCGGCGGCGAGAACGGCGCCGCCGAGCGGACCGCCATGGGCTTCCACGGTGACGAAACCGTCCTCGGTTTGAACGCGCACGGTGCCGTCGCCCAGAGCGAAGGCGGCCCGGCCGGAACGGTCGAAAAGGACGTCGGTGACGAAGGCGTCGAAGGAAAAGATCATGCGCGGGACTTAATGCGCCGAGGCCTCCGGGGCCAGACTCTTTCAAGGCGATGCGTTTCCAGGCGCGTTTGGCCCCAGGCGCCCGTTCGAACGGCGTTCGGCGAAAAGTCGCAAAAAGGGGCTTGCTATTGCGCCGCGTCGTCGGGCTTTACTTCCGCGCCCGTCTGCGCCAGACGTGGCGCGGTAATGACATTTTCAGGCGCGCGCGGGGCGCGTGGCCTTCTGGGAGACAGTCAGGCATGGCGGCTAAACTTGCTGGCGGCGGCGGTGGCCGTTATTCGCTGGGCCAAAATTCCGAAATCAACGTCACGCCCTTCGTGGACATCCTTCTGGTGCTGCTGATCATCTTCATGGTCGCCGTGCCGATGGCCGTGACGTCCATCAAGATCGATCTGCCGCCGGCCTCGCCGCCGCCGCCGAACGCTCCGAAGCCCAAGGAGCCGGTCTTCATCTCGATCCAGAAGTCGGGCGCGGTTTTCATTGCCGACAAGCAAACCAGCCTGGATGGCCTGGAAGCCGACCTGAACGCCAAGTTCGCCGCCAACGGCCAAGCCGGCCCGAAGGACGACCAGCGCGTCATGATCCGCGCCGACGCGGACGTGATGTACGCCGACTTCATGGGCGTGCTGAACCAGCTGCAGACCGCCGGCTGGTACAAGGTCGGCCTGATCAACGAAGACATCCACTAAGGATCGTCCTCGGCGACAGCCAAAACACGAAAGCCCCGGCGCTTCAGGCTCCGGGGCTTTTTTGTTGTCCGGCCCGCCGTCCTCGATCCCGGCGCGATCCTTGCATCACCGTCGTCATCGTTTTCGACGGAGATCAGGCCCATGACCACGATCAGCGGCGGCGCGCTCACTCAGCAGCTTTATGGCAAGCTTTTTGACCGCCTGGATGTCGATGCAAGCCTGGGCCTGACCCAAGACGAACTGAAAGCGGCGGATTCGAGCCGCTCGGACGAGGCCTTCGCCGCGGCGTTCGAGCATCTGGACGCCGACAAGGACGGCAAGATCAGCCGCGCGGAAATATCCGCCGGCCCGGCGCTGTCGCTGGGGGCCGACGCGCTGCTGACCACGTCCGGCGCCGACAACGCGGTGGCTGATCTGATCGCGCGCGCGGATACCGACGGCGACGGCAAGCTGTCGGCCAGCGAGAACGAAGCCGAGGCGGCCTTGCGGCGCGCCAACAACCTGGACAGCGGCTACGTGGGCGGCCCCGTTTTCATGCTTCGGGATCGCGACGGCGATGGCCTCTACGCCGCCAACGAAATCTCGGCGGCGCGGCCCCTGTCTTTGAAAGGTTTGGCGGTGACGTTCCCGGACGAGCTGCCCGACGAGCTGCGCGCCGCCTTGCACGACCTGGACGGCGCCCCGCGCGGCGACGCCCCCAGCCCCGCCAAGACGTACACCGCGGAAGAAAAGCAGGCGATCCGCGACCAAATGGCGGCCGACATGGCCGAGCGGGCCTCGGGCCCGGAAGGAACAATCAAGTTCCTGGATCGCGAAATCACCGGCCTTCGGGAACAGGCGGCCGGCGACTTCGCGAAGCTTGAAATCAGCAAGACGCTGTCCAGCCGCCTGCTAGCGCAGATCCTGGGCCATCTCGACCAGACGGCCTAGGCTCTAGAGCGCCGCCTCAGGCCGCGGTCGCCTCGAAGCCCGCGCGCAGCTCGGCCTCGTCCAGGTCGCGGCCGATGAAGACCATGCGGCTGTAGCGCTTGTCCTTGTCGGTCCACTCGCGCTGGAAGTCGCCCTCCAGGATCATGTGCACGGCCTGGAAGACGAGACGCTTGTTCTCGCCCTTCACGTCGATAATGCCCTTGGCGCGCAGGATGTCCGGGCCGCGCTTGGCCAGGAGGTCGTTGAGCCAGGCGGTGATCTTCTGGCCGTCGACCGGCTTGTCCAAGGTCAGAGAGATCCCCTTCACGCCGTCGTCATGGATGTCGCTTGCGTGGTCATGGTGGTGATGGTGGTGATCGTGGCCGCAGTGCTCGTCATGCACATGACCGTGGTCGTGATGATGGTGATCGTGGCCGCAATGCTCGTCGTGCACGTGGCCCGGTTCCCCGTGGGCGGGATTGAGGAAGTCCGGCTCCAGCTCGGTGATGCGGTCCAGGTCGAAGCTGTGCTTGCCCAGGATCGCCTCCAGCGGGACGTTCGAGCGCTGAGCGCGGTGGATGGGGGCCAGCGGGTTGATCCGGCGGATACGCGCCTCGACGTGGCGCAGGTCGTCCTCGGAGACGAGGTCGGTCTTATTCAGCACGATCTGGTCGGCGAAGGCGATCTGCTCGACGGCCTCCTTGCTGTCCGACAGGCGCAGCAGGATGTGCTTGGCGTCGACGACGGCCGTCACCGAGTCGAGGGCCGTGCGCGCCTTGACGTCCTCGTCGACGAAGAAGGTCTGGGCCACCGGGCCCGGATCGGCCAGGCCCGTGGTTTCGACGATGATGGCGTCGAAGCCGCCCTTTCTCTTCATCAAGCCCTGCAGAACCCGGATCAGGTCGCCGCGCACCGTGCAGCAGACGCAGCCGTTGTTCATCTCGAACACTTCCTCGTCCGCGCCGACCACCAGGTCGTTGTCGATGCCGACCTCGCCGAACTCGTTGACGATCACGGCGTAGCGCTTGCCGTGCTCCTCGGTGAGGATGCGGTTGAGCAGGGTGGTCTTGCCGGCGCCGAGATAGCCGGTCAGCACGGTGACGGGGATCTTGCCGGAAGCGGCGGAGGAAGCTTGGGTCATGGAGCGCTATTTAGGCGCTCGCCCCGGCAAACAAAAGCCGGACGTCCTTAGAGATCCAGGAACGCGACCCCAATGCCCATGGCGATCAGGGCGACGCCCAGGATCGTCGACTCGTAGCGGGCGATCCGCTCCAGCCCTAGGCGCTTGACGCCGGCGAGGCTGAGGGTGGTGAACAGCAGCATGCCGGCGGTCGTCGCGGCCATCAGCACGGCGCTCAGCGCCATGAAGCCGGTCCACCCGTGCTTCACGCCCGCCAGATAGATGGGCAGGAACGCCTCGCAGGGCGAGAGGGTCAGCAGCACCACCAGGGCGACGATCGCCGCGCGATCGGAAGCGTAGCGACGGGTGGTGATGTCGCCTTCGCCGTGCTCGTGGCGGCCGCGCCATAGATAGAAGAGTCCAAGGCCGCCCATCAGCGCCCCGACCACCCATCCGAACACCGCGCCCATATGCGGCTGCACGGCGAGGCCCGCGCCGACCAGGACGACACCCAGCAGGATGGTGAAGGCCACGTGCCCCAGGCCCGCCAAGGCGGTGACACTCAGGGTCTTGCCCGCCGACCAGTGCTGTCCGCGGCCAACGAGGACGAACGGCAGCCAATGGGTCGGCAGGGCCGCGTGCAGGAAAGCGACGGCGAAGCCGGTGGCGGCGATGGGGGCGAGAAGCGACGGATCCACGGGAAGCCCTATATCGTGTTATAAAATAACACACCAGGGGGTAATCGAGAACTTGTCGCATTTGAAGGATTCAGGGCCGGATTCCCGTGGCGACGCCGTTGACTCTCGGGCTCGCGGCTGTATAAGTCGCGCCCTCTTCGCCCGCCGGGTTTCCGAGCGGGCGTTCCCTATTTTGCGAACGCACGTTTTTAAGGCGCTAACCTATGTACGCGGTGATCAAAACCGGCGGCAAGCAGTACCGGGTTCAAGCCGGCGACCTGCTGGTGGTCGAAAAGCTCGAAGGTGAACCCGGCGCTGCCGTGGCCTTTGGCGAAGTCCTGATGCTTGGCGAAGGCGAGGCCGTGACGGTCGGCGCCCCCACCGTGGACGGCGCTGTCGTCTCCGGCACCCTGATCGAAACCCGCAAGGGTGAGAAGGTGAAGATCTTCAAGAAGATCCGCCGCCAGGGCTACCGCCGCACCCGCGGTCACCGCCAGCTGGAATCGGTCGTGCGCGTCACGTCCGTCGCCGGCGCCGGCAAGGAAGCCAAGTGGGAAGGGTCGATCGACCTGACCCCGAAG
Source organism: Caulobacter segnis (assembly GCF_031454995.1). Lineage (GTDB taxonomy): Bacteria > Pseudomonadota > Alphaproteobacteria > Caulobacterales > Caulobacteraceae > Caulobacter > Caulobacter segnis_E. The sequence continues at coordinate 1,029,113 of NZ_JAVDRV010000001.1, forward strand.
GTCATCCTGGACGCCCGCGCTCGCGGCCTCGGCGACGCCGCCGTGCCGTTCACGGTTCCGGCCGCGACCGACGCCGCTCCGGCTCCGAAGAAGGCCAAGGCTCCGAAGGCTGCCGAAGCCGCCGCCGAGCCGGCCGCCGAAGCCGCCCCGAAGAAGAAGGCCGCCCCTAAGAAGGCCGCCGCCAAGACGGAGGAAGGCGAAGCCTAAGGGCGACGCCTTCTAAAGGTAGGAGAGCAAGATGGCTCACAAGAAATCAGGCGGCTCGTCCAGCAACGGTCGCGACTCAGAGTCGAAGCGCCTTGGCGTGAAGAAGTTCGGCGGCGAGAAGGTTCTCGCCGGCAACATCCTCGTGCGTCAGCGCGGCACCAAGTTCTACCCGGGTTCGGGCGTGGGCATTGGCAAGGATCACACCCTCTTCGCGCTCGTGCAGGGCGCTGTGGGCTTCGTGACCAAGAAGCACAATCGCACTTACGTGACCGTGACCCCGGCCGCTCAGCCGGCCGAGTAAGCACGAACCAGAGTTTCTTCGGATCGTGCTTCTCCTTCAGAAGACGATCCGGACAGACGATCTCTAGCGGGGAGTCCGGAACGCCGGGCTCCCCGCTTTTGTTTTGTCTCGTCGCCGCAACGGATATCGCCACGGCGGCGTCACGGTCCCGAAAGAAAAGAGGACCGGAGGAACTCTGGGAGGCGCCGATGTGCGTCATCGAAGAAAGACCCGTCATCGAAACCCAGCGGCTGACGCTGCGCGTCCCGGCCAAGGCCGATGTCGAGCGCGTGGCGGCCTTCTGCGTCGATCATGACGTGGCGCGCATGACCACGCGCATGCCCTCGCCCTACACGCGCGGTCACGCCGAGGACTTCGTGGCCCGCTGCGGAACCCAGGATCGGTCGCGCGACAACACCTTCGCCATCGAGCTGGCGGACGAGGGGCTGATCGGCGTCGTGGGTCTGTTCACCAACCCGAACGGTCCGGTCGAGCTCGGCTACTGGATCGGCCGGCCCTACTGGGGCCGCGGCTACGCGACCGAGGCGACCAAGGGCGCCTTGGACTGGGCGCGCGGCGTCTGGAACAAGCGCTACGTGACGGCTGGCCATTTCGCCGACAACGACGCCTCGGGGCGGGTGCTGGTCAAGGCGGGGTTCCTCTACACCGGCGTCGTCGAGCACAAGCCGTCGATCGCGCGCGGCGCCGCGGCGGCCACGCGGATGATGGTCTGGCTGGCCTAGGCGCGGGCTCTAGGCCGCGCGGTGGGTGTGGATCACCTTCTGCGGACCTTCGCGGAAGCGCTTCTCGGCCGTGATGATCCGCTCGCACAGGGCGTCGAGGTCGCTCAGCAGCGAATAGGTGGCGTAGATGGGGATCTCCATCATCGCCACCTGAGCGCGCGGCATGAACTCGGTGTACTTCTTCCACGACGGGTGGCTATCGCGGGCGTTCAGGGCGCGCTGACCCAGCGGGTTCCAAAGGTCCAGATCGACCAAGTCGTCGCGGCACTGCTTCATCACCGGCAGGGCGATGTAGAGGAACAGGAAGGTCGGGGTCGCGGCCTTGGCGAATTGCGGCTGCACCTGCAGGTGCCAGATGCGATAGGCCTCGAAGAAGCCCGCCTTGCGGACCGGATCCGGCGGCAGCCACGAGGCGCTCTCATTGATCAGTTCGCTGGCGGTCGCGGACCGCTTGATCAGTTCGTCGGCGCTGGCGCCAGGGGGCATGGTCTTGGACAGCGCCACGACTGGGATGGCCAGCTTCTTGGCGACGTCGGTATAGGCGACCTGCTTGCCGGCCATCGGCGTCCATTGGCCAAACGATGGCGCGCCCGGCGTGCTGGCGCGCTTGGTCGCGGCGGCCTTGTGCAGCAGCAGCTGCTCCTCGCGCTGCTGTTCGGCGCGCAGGCGGTCGAATTCTTCCTCGTGCGCGGCTTGCTCCTCGGCCGTCATCCAACGGGCGCGGCCAGGACCATAGGTCCGCTCGTAGCGGTTCAAGAGGACAAGGGTGTGATCCGTCGAGGGGCGCCGTCCCACCTCACCGAGGAACGTCTTGAAGTCGCGCCATTGCGGCGCGACGCCGGTCCCGCGTCCGATCAGGATATTGCGGTGTACGGAGGCCTCGGCGCTGTACTTGCGATGAATGTCCTGGGTCGACAGCTCGACCAGGTCCTTCGCCAGGGGTTCGTCGACTTCTACTTCGGTCGCCAAGGTCAGCCTCCCGTTCCGCCGGCGAGAAACACCGCGGTTCGCTAGCCATGACTCTTTGTCGCACAACGTGTTTTAACATTTCGTCACGACGCCGGGCACCCGTCACGCTCTTCTTGAGGTTAACGACCGTGGCCAAGCGTCACGGCGAAAACGGGGTTTTGGCTCGACGCGCGGGACGCCTTGGGACAAAAGGACCGCATGAAATTCTTGGACCAATGCAAGATCTACATCCGCTCCGGTAACGGCGGCGGCGGATCGGTGTCGTTCCGCCGCGAGAAGTACATCGAGTACGGCGGCCCGGACGGCGGCGACGGCGGTCGCGGCGGCGACGTGTGGATCGAGGCCGTCGAAGGCCTCAACACCCTGATCGACTATCGCTACCAGCAGCACTTCAAGGCCGGCACGGGCGTGCACGGCATGGGCCGCGCGCGCCATGGCGCGGCCGGAGATGACGTCGTCCTGAAGGTCCCCGTCGGCACCGAGGTGCTGGAGGAGGACAAGGAGACCCTGATCGCCGACCTCGACCACGCCGGGATGCGCATCCTGCTGGCCAAGGGCGGCAATGGCGGCTGGGGCAACCTGCACTTCAAGGGCCCGGTCAATCAGGCGCCCAAGTACGCCAATCCGGGACAGGAGGGCGAGGAGCGCTGGATCTGGCTGCGGCTGAAGCTGATCGCCGACGTCGGCCTCGTTGGCCTACCCAACGCCGGCAAGTCGACCTTCCTGGCCGCGGCCAGCGCCGCCAAGCCCAAGATCGCCGACTATCCGTTCACCACCCTGACCCCGAACCTCGGCGTCGTGGACCTGTCTAGCAGCGAGCGCTTCGTGCTGGCCGACATCCCCGGGTTGATCGAGGGCGCCAGCGAGGGCGCGGGCTTGGGCACGCGGTTCCTGGGCCACGTCGAGCGCTCGGCCACCCTGATCCACCTGATCGACGCCACCCAGGACGACGTCGCCGGCGCCTACGAGACCATCCGGGGCGAGCTGGAAGCCTATGGCGACGAGCTGGCCGACAAGGCCGAGATCCTGGCGCTCAACAAGATCGACGCGCTCGACGAGGAGACCCTCGCCGAGAAGATCGCCGAGGTTGAAGCCGTGGCCGGCGTCAAGCCGCGCCTTGTTTCGGGCGTCTCGGGCCAGGGCGTGACCGAACTGCTTCGCGCCGCCTACCGGCAGGTTCGTATCCGTCGCGGCGATCTCGAGGAAGAAATCGCCGAGGACGAGGACCACGTCGACGAGACCCCCGGGGGCTGGACGCCGTGAGCCAAGCCGCCGAGGCGTACCGAGCCGCCCGTCGCATCGTCTTCAAGGTCGGCTCGGCCCTGCTGGTCGACGACGCGACCGGCGCGGCCGACCGCGCCTGGCTCGAGGCGTTCTGCGCCGACGCCGCGGCCCTGCGCGACGCCGGCAAGCAGGTGCTGGTCGTCTCGTCCGGCGCCGTCGCGCTGGGTCGCCGGCGCCTGGGCCTGAGCGGCAAGAAGGCGACCCTGCCCGAGAAGCAGGCCGCCGCCGCGGCCGGCCAGTCGCTGCTGATGCGCGCCTGGGAGGAGGCCTTCGAGCCGCACGGCCTGAGCGTCGCCCAGATCCTGCTGACCCGCGACGACACCGAGACCCGGCGTCGCTGGCTGAACGCCCGCGCCACGACCGAAACCCTGATGGGCCTGGGCGTCGTTCCGGTGGTCAACGAGAACGACACCGTCGTCACCGAGGAAATCCGCTACGGCGACAATGACCGCCTGGCAGCGCGGGTGGCCCAGATGGCGGGGGCCGACCTCCTGGTGCTGCTATCGGACATCGACGGCCTCTACACCGCCGACCCGCGCAAGAACCCCAAGGCCCAGCACATCCCGCTGGTGAGCGAGATCACGGCCGAGATCGCCGGCATGGCCGAGGGCGCCAACGCCGCCGCCGGAGTCGGCACCGGCGGCATGGCCACCAAGATCGCCGCCGCCCGCATCGCCCGCGCCGCCGGCTGCGCCACCCTGATCACCCTGGGCTCGCGCCCACGGCCGCTGGCCGCCATCGCCGCCGGCGAGAAGGCCACGCTGATCGAGGCCGGGGCCAGCCCCGCCGCCGCCTACAAGGCCTGGATCGCCGGCTCGCTGGCGCCGCAGGGCTGGGTCACGGTCGACGCCGGCGCGGCCAAGGCGCTGGCGTCCGGAAAGAGTCTGCTGTCGGCCGGCGTCCGCGCCATCGAGGGTCCTTTCGAGAAGGGCGACGCCGTCCGCGTCCGCGACGAGACCGGCCGCGAGGTCGCGCGCGGCATCGTCCGCTACGACAGCGCCGACGCCCAGCGCATCGCCGGCCTGCGCTCGGACGCCATCGAGGCCGAGCTCGGTTTCACCGAGGGCCCGATGATCCACGCCGACGACCTGGCCGTAGCCCACTAGACGTTTCCAAGTACGAGCATCCCCATGGCCTACAGATCCCTCCGCGAGTTCATCGACGTCCTGGAGGCCAAGGGCGAGCTGGTCCGGGTCAAGGAGCCCGTCTCCAGCGTGCTGGAAATGACCGAGATCCAGACGCGCCTCTTGGCGACCGGCGGGCCGGCGGTGCTGTTCGAGCACGTGCTGCTGCCCGACGGCTCGCGCTCGGAGATGCCGGCGCTCGCCAACCTGTTCGGCACGGTCAAGCGCGTGGCCATGGGCGTCACCCTGGGCGGCGAGCCGCGCGAGACGGCCGGCGAGTTGCGCGAGGTGGGCGAACTGCTGGCCTTCCTGCGCCAGCCCCAACCGCCCAAGGGGATCAAGGATGCGCTGGACATGCTGCCCCTGGCCAAGACGGTCATGAGCATGCGTCCCGGCACGGTGAAGAAGGCCCCCGTGCAGGAGGTCGTCCTGACCGGCGACCAGATCGATCTCTCCAAGCTCCCCGTCCAGACCTGCTGGCCGGGCGAGCCCGCGCCGCTGATCACCTGGCCGCTGGTCGTGACCAAGGGTCCCGGCAAGGACCGCGAGGACGACTTCAACCTCGGCATCTACCGCATGCAGGTCCTGTCGAAGGACAAGTGCATCATGCGCTGGCTGGCCCATCGCGGCGGCGCCCAGCACTACGCTCGCCACAAGAAGGCGGGCAACAAGGAACCCCTGCCCGCCTGCGCCGTCCTGGGCGCGGATCCGGGCACCATCCTGGCGGCGGTGACGCCGGTGCCCGACACCCTGTCGGAGTATCAGTTCGCGGGCCTACTGCGCGGCGCCAAGGTCGATCTCGTGCCGGCCAAGACCGTGCCGCTGATGGTCCCCGCCCATGCCGAGATCGTCATCGAGGGCCATGTCCTGTTGGACGAGTTCGCCGACGAGGGCCCCTACGGCGACCACACCGGCTACTACAACAGCGTCGAGAAGTTCCCGGTCTTCCAGGTGACGGCGATCACCATGCGCAAGGACCCGATCTACCTGACCACCTTCACCGGCCGGCCGCCGGACGAGCCCTCGGTCCTAGGCGAGGCGCTGAACGAGGTGTTCATTCCCCTCATTCGCCAGCAGTTCCCCGAGATCGTCGACTTCTGGCTGCCGCCCGAGGGCTGCAGCTACCGCATCGCCGTGGTGTCGATGAAGAAGGCCTATCCGGGCCACGCCAAGCGCGTGATGCTGGGCGTCTGGAGCTACCTGCGCCAGTTCATGTACACCAAGTGGGTGATCGTCGTGGACCACGACATCAACGCCCGCGACTGGAAGGACGTGATGTGGGCGATCAGCACCAAGATGGACCCCGCGCGGGACATCACGGTGATCGAGCACACCCCGATCGACTATCTGGACTTCGCCAGCCCCGAGAGCGGCCTCGGCTCCAAGATCGGCCTCGACGCCACCGACAAGTGGCCGCCCGAGACCAAGCGCGAATGGGGCGAGGAGATTCGGATGGACCAGTCCGTGGTCGACGCCGTCAGCGAGAAGTGGTCGCGCCTTGGCCTGCCTGGGGACGGGACGCCGATCTGGAAGGCGAAATGAACGAACATCCCGACGAGGCGCGGAGCAAGCCGAGTTTGGACCGCCCGAGAGGCTAGGTTCGCGGCGCCGTCGGCTCAGCTTCGCCGAGGCCGGGATGACAAAGGAAAGTCGATGAGAGTCCTCACCCTGGCGGCCCTGGCCGTCACCCTGACCGCGAGCACCAGCATGGCCCAGATCAAAGCGCCTTGGGATGAAGCCTTCCTGCCACCGGCCCCGCATTGGCAGGGCGCCAGCCAGGCGCTGATCCGCGACAAGGCCGATCCGTGGGTGACGCCGTTCGAGGCCGACGCCGAGCACGACTTCTCGCCAACCTACGCCGACACCCGCGCCTGGTTCGATCGCCTGGACAAGGCCAGCAAGCTGATCCGCGTCGAGGACTTCGGCGTCTCGCCACAGGGCCGCGAGATCTTCGCGGTAATCGCGTCGAAGGACGGCGACAAGCTCGATCCCAAGAAGCCGCTGCTGCTGGTCCAGGCGGGCATCCACCCCGGCGAGATCGACGGCAAGGACGCCGGCATGATGCTGCTGCGGGATATGGCGTTCCACGGCAAGGACGGCCTGCTGGACAAGGTGAACCTCGTTTTGATCCCGATCCTGTCGGTAGACGGCCACGAGCGTTCGGGCCCCTATTCGCGTCCGAACCAGCGCGGCCCCCGCATCCAGGGCTGGCGCAACACCGCCACCAACCAGAACCTTAACCGCGACTTCATGAAGCTGGACCAGCCGGAGATGCGGGCGCTGAAGCGCCTGCAGGCCAAGTACAAGGCCGATCTCTATGTCGACGTCCACGTGACCGACGGCATGGACTACCAGTACGACGTCACCTACGGCTTCAATGGCGAGAACGGCGTCTGGAACCGCTCCCCCGCGATCGCCAAGTGGCTGGACGCGGTGCTCAAGCCGGTCATGAACAAGAGCCTGGAGGCCGAGGGCCACATCCCGGGCGAGCTGGTGTTCGGGATCGACGAGCACAATCCCAAGGCCGGCTTCTCGGACGGCGGCCTGGGCGAACGCTTCTCGAACGGCTGGGGCGCGGCCGCCCACGTCCCGACCATCCTGATCGAGAACCATAGCCTCAAGCCCCACGCCCAGCGCGTGCTGGGGACCTACGTGTTCATCGAGACGGCCCTGAAGCTGCTGGCCGACAAGGGCGGAGACCTGCGCACGGCCATCGCCGCCGACAGCGCCCTGCGCCCCGCCGAGATCCCGGCCAATTTCGTGTCCGACGACAAGCCCGCCTACACGCGCGCCTTCAAGGGTATCAAGTACGCGTACTACGACAGCCCCGCCTCGGGCCGGAAGGAAGTGCGCTGGCTGGGCGAGGCCGATCCGGAAATCTGGAACGTCCCGTTCTATGGCTCAAAGCCCTCGCTGACGCTCAAGCGCCCGACCGCCTACTATGTGCCCAGCTACCGCGCCGACCTCATCGAGCGCCTGAAGCTGCACGGCGTGGCGCTGGAGACCCTGCCCGCCAACAAGACCGTCAAGGTCGAGATGATCCGCCTGGTCGATCCCAAGATCGCGACGCGCGCCAACGAAGGCCACGTGCAGATCAGCGTCAACAACGTCACCACCGAGACCCGCGACTGGACCTTCCCCAAGGGCTCGGTCCGCGTGCCGACCGACCAGCCGCTGGGCGACCTCGTGGTGTTGCTGCTAGAGCCGCAGTCCAACGAGAGCGTCTTCGCCTGGGGCATGGTCCCCGAGGTGCTGAGCCGCGTCGAATATATCGAGCCCTACGCCATCGCCCCGCTGGCCGAGAAGATGCTGGCGGCCGATCCGAAACTAAAGGCCGAGTTCGAGGCCAAGCTGGCCGCGGAGCCGAAGTTCGCCGCCGATCCCGACGCGCGCCTGGCTTGGTTCTACAAGCGCACGCCGTTCTACGACGACCACCACCTGCTGTATCCGATCGCCCGCGAGATCGCGAAATAGCGTTGGGTTGCCGTTCCCGGGCGAAAGGTCTCATATGGCCGGCCGCTCGGGGGCGGGCGGCGTCATAGGGTTTTTGAGTCATGGATACGATCGTTTCCGGCCACGCGGCCGCCCTCTGGGCCGGCCTGCACCTCTTCCTTCTGCTGATCCTGTCGGTGCTGGTCGTGCGCCTGCGCCAGAAGCACAAGGTGGCCCTGGGCGACGAGGGCATCCCCGAGCTGGCGCGCGCCATCCGCGCCTTCGGCAACGCCACCGAATATGTCCCGACGGGCATCGCCGCCCTGGCCGTCCTGGCCGTCGCCGGCGCCTCGGCCCTGACCATCCACGTCGTCGGCTTCCTGCTGTTCGCTGGCCGCGTCACCCACGCCGTCGGCCTGTCCAATAGCGGCGGCGTCTCGATCCCGCGCGCGGCGGGCATGATCGCCACCTGGCTGGCCTATATCTTCGCCGGCGTCGCGCTGCTGATTTCGGCCATCGCCTAGACCCCTCACCGCTTGCCCCGGCCCATGCGCGTCGTCCATAAGACCGCATGGACGAAAACCTGTTGCATGACGTGGTCGCCGCCGCGCGCAAGGCCGGGGCCGACGCGGCCGAGGCTGTCTTCGCCGAGCGCCAGTCGCTCTCCGTCAGCGTCCGCTTGGGCGAGCTGGAAGAGGTTGAGCGCGAGGAGGCCCGCGACCTGGGCCTGCGCGTCTTCATCGGCCAGCGCAGCGCGACGGTATCCGGCTCGGACATCTCGGCCGAGGCGCGCGCCAAGCTGGTCGAGCGCGCCGTGGCCATGGCCCGCCTGGCGCCCGAGGATCCTTACGCCAGCCTGGCGCCGGCCGACCGACTGGCCCGCGCGCCCTATCCCGAACTCGACCTCGTCGACCCCTACGAGCCGACCGCCGAGACCCTCGAGACCCAAGCCCGCCAGGCCGAGGAGCATGCCCGCGCCGTCAAGGGCGTGACCAACTCCGACGGCGGTTCGGCGACCTGGTCGTCGTCCCGCTGGGCCATGGTCACCAGCGAGGGCTTCCACGCCAGCCACGCGGCCACCGGCCACTCGGTCTCCGCCTCGGCCATCGCCGGCGAGGGCGCGGGCATGGAGCGCGGTGGCGAGGGCCGCTCGACCCGTCACTTCGGCGACCTGCCGGCCGCCGGCGACATCGGCATGGAGGCCGGCCGCCAGGCGGTGGCGCGGCTGAACCCGCGCAAGATCGCCTCGACCACCGCCCCGGTGATCTTCGAGAACCGCCTGGCCATGAGCCTGATCGGCCCGCTGCTGGGCGCGATCTCGGGCCCCTCGATCGCCCGGGGCACCTCGTTCCTGAAGGACAAGCTGGGTCAGCGGATCTTCGCGCGCGGCGTCCATCTGCTGGAGGACCCGCACCGGGTGCGCGGACTCGGCTCGGCGCCGTTCGACGACGAGGGCGTGGCGACGGAAGCGCGCGCCCTGATCGACGACGGCGTGCTGACCACCTGGCTGCTGAACACCAGCTCGGCCAAGCAGCTGGGTCTCGTCACCACCGGCCACGCCTCGCGAGGCCTCGCCGGCCCCTCCGGCGTCTCGACCCACAACCTGACGCTCCAGCCGGGCGAGAAGGACATCCAGGGCCTGATGAAGGACGCCGGGACCGGCCTCGTCGTCACCTCGATGTTCGGTCCTTCGCTGAACGGCAACACCGGCGACTGGTCGGTTGGGTGCGCTGGGTTCTGGTTCGAGAACGGCGAGAGCACCGGCCCTGTCACCGAGATCACCGTGGCCGGCAATCTGATCGACATCTACGCGCGTCTCGTTCCCGGCTCGGACCTTCAGCTTCGCGGGGCCAGCAACAGTCCGTCGCTGCTGGTCGACGCCCTGGCCATCGCGGGCAAATGAGCGACCTGGACCTGATCCTCGACGCCGCGCGCAAGGCCGGAGAGCTGGCGCTCTCGGCCCGCGAAAGCGGCCTGAAGATCTGGTCCAAGACAGGCGGCTCGCCGGTCACCGACGCCGACCTGGCGGTCGACACCCTGCTGAAGCTGGAGCTGAAATCGGCGCGACCCGACTATGGCTGGCTGTCGGAGGAGACCGCCGACGATCCGGCGCGCCTGACCACCCGCCGCCAGTTCGTCGTGGACCCGATCGACGGCACCGCGGCCTTCATGAAGAACAAGCCGTGGTTCGCGGTCTCGATCGCCGTGGTCGAGGACGGCCAGCCGATCGCGGGGGTGGTTCACGCGCCGGCGCTCTCCGAGACCTACGCCGCCACGCTGGAAGGCCCCGCGACCCTGAACGGCGCCTCGATCGCGCCCAGCGCCACCGACCAGCTGCTTGGCGCGGCGATGCTGGGCGACGCCAAGATGTTCGCCCACCCCGCCTGGCGCGAGCCCTGGCCGGAGATGCGCATCGAAAGCCGCAATTCGATCGCCTACCGCATGTGCCTGGTGGCGTCAGGGGCCTTCGACGCCGCCGTGGCCTTGTCGCCCAAGAGCGAGTGGGACCTCGCGGCCGCCGACCTGATCCTCCGCCGCGCCGGCGCCACGCTCAGCGACCATAAAGGTCAAGGCTTCGCCTATAATCGCCCCGTTCCGCAGGTTCCGAGCCTGGTTTGCGCCAATCGGGCGCTTGCGCCATTGATCCTTAACCGCGTCGGGCATATCGAGCTGCCATAAAACCAATTCCTCGCAGGAACTTGCTCCAAATGCCCGATAAGCAGCTTCTTCATATCGTCATCGGCGGTGAACTGAAGGACGTCGCCGGCATCGAATTCCGCGACCTGTCGAAGGTCGAATTCGTCGGCGCCTATCCGAATTACGACGAGGCCCACAAGGCCTGGAAGGCCAAGGCCCAGGCCACGGTCGACAACGCCCACGCCCGCTACTTCATCATCCACGCCCACAAGCTGCTGGATCCGAGCAGCGAGGGCTGAGCCGCCTAAGTTCCTCCCCCGCGATGCGGGGGAGGTGGCCCGGAGGGCCGGAGGGGGCCAACTCGGCCAAATTCCAGCTTGCCCCCTCAGTCGCTCCGCGACAGCTCCCCCGTGTCACGGGGGAGCATCTTCACTCCCGCCGCAGGATCTTGTCCGTCAGCACCTTGCCCAGCATCCCGGCGCGGAAGGTCTTCTTCATCGCGACCGGATCGTAGTCCTCGCTTTCGACCCACTCGCTGAAGGTCATCCCCTTCGGCTCGCCCCGCTCCAGATACTGCTCGAACACGTAGTCCAGCACGCCGGTGTTGCCGTGCTTGATGTGCAGGTAGCGCGGTCCCAGCTGCTTCATCGCCTCGCGGATCGGCTGGCCCAGGCGATAGTGAGCGTAAAAGACGCTCATGATCCCCGCCCGGTCAGCGCCCGACTTGCAGTGCATCAGGGCCGGATATTCGATCGTCTCGAACAGTTCCTTCGCCCCCCGCACCCGCTCGCGGATCGGGACCTCGCGCGAGGTGATGGTGAAGTCGACGAAGTTCAGGCCCAGGCGCTGGCAGGCGTCCTTCTCCAGCGCGTAAAAGCTGCCGTCGAAGCCGCCGCGCAGGTTCACGATCGTCTTGATCCCCTGCTTCTTCCACCAGGCCAGCTGGAACGGCCAGGGCTGGTTGGCGCGCACCATCTCGGGGCTGATCCAGTGGGCGTTGGAGAAGCCGAGGCGCAGGTAAGCGTGGTCGTTCCACAGATAGTGGAGATAGGTCTTGAACCGGCCCCAGGGCGTGGTGAGGTCGAACTTGGCCAAGCGGGGCGATCCTTGCGAAATGCGCGGTCTAAGTAGGATAGAGCGGTCCGAAAGGCAAAACCGGCCCTTATGCTGTCGCTTTTACGGGCGAGTGCGTCCCGCAGAGCCTACCGGGTTCAGATGGACCATCTGAACCCGATGAGCAGGCTCTGAAACAAAAACACTGGAGCGCAAGCGCTCCAGGGTCCTTGACAGCCTCCGCGCGAAATCCGACCCCTCCCCCATGACCGCCCAGGACACCCCTGAACTCTCGAACCGCGTCATCGCCGCGCGGATCTGGCGCGAGTACCTACAGCCCCGTCGCAACCGGCTGGCCGCCGCCTTGCTCTGCGCCGTCGCGGTCGCCGGACTGAGCGCCGCCCTCGCCTACGTTCTGAAGCCGGCCGTCGATCATCTGATTTCGCATCCGCAGCCCGGCGCGCTGTGGCGCATCCCGCTGCTGATCGCCGTCATCGCGGTCAGCCGAGGCGTGTTCCAGGTGTTGCAGACCACCTCGATCAACCGCATCGGCAACGGCGTGGTCGGCGACATGCAGCTGCGGCTGTTCGGCCGGCTGATGCGCTCGGATCTCGCCCGCCTGCGCGGCGCGCACTCGGGCTCGTACGTCTCGTCGATGCTGTACGACGCGACCCTGATCCGCGAGGCGGCCACCAGCGGCGTGGTCAACTACACCCGCGAATTCCTGACCGTCGTCGGTGCGCTGGTGGTCATGTTCCAGCTGGACTGGCCGCTGGCCTGCGGCGTCCTGATCATCGGCCCCGTCTCCAGCCTGTTCATTCGGCGCTTCTCGAAGAAGACCACCAAGGCGGCCAAGGGCGCCATGGGCGAGACCTCCAACCTCTCCACCGCGATCATGGAGAGTCTGGACGGGGTCAAGATCGTCAAGATGGAGAACCGCGAGGCCTACGAGGAAGGCCGCGTGGCCGCCGTGATCGAGCGCCGCCAGCGACACCTGGTCAAGGGCTCGAACGCCAAGGCCATGGCCGCCCCGGCCACCGAAACCTTCGGCGCCCTGATCACCGCCGGCGTGCTGGCCTATGCCGGCTGGCGCGCGACGATGGGCCAGATGAGCGCGGGGGACTTCTCGGCCTTCCTGGCGGCCCTGGCGATGGCCCTGCAGTCGCTGCGTCAGGTGGCCAACCTGCAGACGGTGTTCAGCGAGGGCTTCACCGGCGCGCGCCGGCTGTTCGCCGCGCTCGACGTCGAACCGACCATCGTCGATCCGGCCGACGCCAAGCCGCTGCCAGCCGGCGACAGCGCGATCGCCTTGAGCCACGTCACCTTCTCCTATGGCGCCGACATTCCGGCCCTGTCGGACGTCTCGATCGAAGCGCGCCAGGGCGAGACCGTGGCCCTGGTCGGCCCGTCCGGCGGCGGTAAGAGCTCGATCCTGAACCTGATCCCGCGCTTCCACGACGTGAACGGCGGAGCTGTGACCATCGACGGCCACGACGTGCGGACGGTGACCCTGTCGTCCCTGCGCGACCGCATCGCCCTGGTCACCCAGGAGCCGTTCCTGTTCGACGACACCGTCCGCGCCAACATCGCCTACGCCCGCCCCGGCGCCAGCCAGCTGGAGATCGAGGCCGCCGCCCGCCAGGCCGCCGCCCACGACTTCATCCTGGCCCTGCCCGAGGGCTACGACACCCCCGTCGGCGAGGCCGGAACCCGCCTGTCCGGCGGCCAGCGCCAGCGCATCGCCATCGCCCGCGCCTTCCTGAAGAACGCCCCGATCCTGCTGCTGGACGAAGCCACCAGCGCCCTCGACACGGAGAGCGAGGCCCAGGTGCAGGCGGCGCTGGAACGGCTGATGGCGGGCCGCACGACGATCCTGATCGCCCACCGCCTATCGACGGTAAAGAACGCCGACCGCATCTACGTCATCGACAAGGGCCGCGTGGTCGAGACCGGCCCCCACGCCGACCTCGTTCGGGCCGGCGGGCTCTATGCTCGCCTGGCCAAGGCCCAGGACCTCGACCACGTTCCAGAGACGCCGGCGCTGGAGGGCGACGCTTGAGGCCCCTGCGTTCGCCGTTCGTGATCTGGCTACTGTCCTCGATCTTCGCCGGCTACTCCAAGCTCGTGTTCCGCACGCTGCGCATGACCGAGGAAGGTCGCGAGCAGGCGGAAACCGTATGGGCGCAAGGCCGCGAGACCGGCGTCGGGGCGATCCTGTGCTTCTGGCACTCGCGCATCCCGATGTCGCCGCTCAGCTGGCCGCAAAGCCCCGAGCGCCAGGACATGCGCGCCCTGATCTCGCGTTCCAACGACGGCGAGTTCATCGCCCGGACGGTCGAGAAGCTGGGCTTTCCGTCGATCCGCGGCTCCTCGGCCAAAAAGACCGATCTGGCCAAGAACAAGCACGGCGAGCAGGCCTTCCGCGACATGGTCAAGTGGGTGAAGGACGGCGGCGGGATCGCCATCACGCCCGACGGCCCGCGCGGCCCCGCCGAGCACATGGAGAAGGGCACGCCATCTCTGGCCCGGGTCACCGGCGCGCCGGTGATCTTCGTCGGGCTCGCCGCCAAGCCCTGTATCCGTCTAGGCTCGTGGGACCAGACCATGATCCCCCTACCCTTCGCCAAGGCCGCCATGGTCTGGGACGGGCCGACCGGCGCGGGACGCGGCGACGACCCCGACCAGTTGGCCGAGGACTGGGCCGCGCGCCTCTCCGCGGTCACCCGCCGGGCCGAAGCCCTGGTCGAAGATTGATCCGGCTCATGCTTGGTGGGATGTAGAGCCATGGCTCACGATCACGCCCGACACGCGCACGACGACAAAGAACATGGGCACGACCATGATCACCACGATCATGATCACGCGCACGGTCACGACCACCATCACCACGACCACGGCCATCACGGCCACAGCCACGCGCCCAAGGACTTCGGCCGCGCCTTCGCGATCGGCACCGCGCTGAACCTGGGCTTCGTGGTCGTCGAGGCGGCCGCCGGCCTGATCACCGGCTCCCTCGCCCTGCTGGCCGACGCCGGCCACAACCTGTCGGACGTGCTGGGTCTGCTGATGGCCTGGGGCGCGGCGGTGCTGGCCAAGCGCGCCCCCAGCCTTCGCCGCACCTATGGCCTGCGCAAGGGAACGATTCTGGCCTCGCTGGCCAACGCGGCCCTGCTGCTGGTCGCCGTCGGCGCGATCGCCTGGGAGGCCGTCCGCCGGTTCGCCGATCCGGAGCCGATCGAGACCGGACCGGTCATGATCGTCGCGGCCGTCGGCATCGCCATCAACACCGCCACGGCCCTGATGTTCATGAAGGGCTCGAAGGAAGACCTGAACGTCCGGGGCGCCTTCCTGCACATGGCCGCCGACGCCGCCGTGTCGGCCGGGGTCGTGGTCGCCGCCTTCGCCATGAGCCTGACAAGCTGGCTGTGGCTGGACCCCGTCGTCAGCCTGGCCATCGTCGCCGTCATCGTGCTGGGCACCTGGGGCCTGCTACGCGACTCGCTGGATCTCGCCCTCGACGCCGCGCCGCGCGGCATCGATCCCGCCAAGGTGCGCGCGTGGCTCGCCGCCCGCCCGGGCGTGTCCGAGGTCCACGACCTGCACATCTGGGCGATGAGCACGACCGAGAACGCCATGACCGCCCACGTCGTCCGGCCGCTGGACGAGGGCCACGACCAGTTCCTGCACGAGGCCTGCGCCGAGCTGGCCAGCAAGTTCAACATCGGCCACGTGACCATCCAGGTCGAGACCAGCCACGGGGCGCACGCCTGCCGCCTGGCGCCAGAAGGCGTGGTGTGACCCTGTCCCTGGGCCTCTACCGGGCCGCCACTGGCCTGCTGGAACCGATCGCGCCCGCGCTGCTGGCCCGCCGCGCCCGCCAAGGCAAGGAAGACCCCGCGCGCCTCGCCGAGCGTCTGGGACGCGGCGAGACCGCGCGTCCCACCGGCGCTCTGGTCTGGCTGCACGGCGCCAGCGTCGGCGAGAGCCTGTCGATCCTGCCGCTGGTGGAACGCCTGCGGCTTGAGCGGCCGGACGTCACGGTCCTGGTCACCTCCGGCACCACAACCTCGGCCGCCCTGCTGGCCAAGCGCCTGCCCGCCGACGCGATCCACCAATACGTCCCCGTCGACGCCCCTGGCGCGGCGCGGCGCTTCATCGCCCGCTGGAAGCCCGACCTCGCCGTCTTCGTCGAGAGCGAGCTGTGGCCTAACCTCTTGCTGGAGGCCAAGGCCGCCGGGACGCGCCTGGCCCTCGTCTCGGCCAAGCTGTCGGACCGCAGTTTCGCCCGCTGGAGCCGGCGTCCGGACGCCGCGAGCCAGTTGCTGTCGAGCTTCGACCTGATCCTGGCCCAGGACGCGCGCGCCCATCGGCGCTTCGAGTCCCTGGGCGGCAAGGTCGCCGGCGAGGCCGACCTGAAGTTCGGCGCGGCGCCCCCGCCCGTCGACGAACCGGCGCTCGCCGTCGAGCGCGCCCGCTTCCCGCGGCCGCCCCTGCTGATCGCCAGCACCCATCCCGGCGAGGACGAGATCGCCCTGGACGCCCTCGCCCTCCTTTCCGACCGGCCGCCGATCGTGCTGGCGCCGCGCCATGTCGAGCGAGGGCCGGCGATCGTCGCCGTGGCTCGGGCGCGGGGCCTCTCCGCCGTCCTGCGAAGCCAGGCCCCAGGCGAAAGCGCCGACGTCGTGGTGGCCGACACCCTGGGCGAAATGGGTCTGTGGTTCCGCCTAGCCGGGACCGCCGTCATCGCCGGCAGCCTGGTCCCCGACATCGGCGGGCATAATCCGCTGGAAGCCGCGCGGCTGGACTGCCCCGTGATCAGCGGCCCGTTCGTCGAGAACTGGGCTTCGGCCTTCGCGGGACTGGAGGCGGCGGAAGGCGTGGTGATGACCCCGCCGGAAGGTCTCGGGGCCGCCATCGCCGCCGACCTCGGCGCGCCCGCCGCCGCTCGCGAACGCGCCGCCCGCGCTCGTCGCTTCGTCGACACCCGCGACGCCGAAGCGCGCGCGGGGCTTTCCCGCATCCTCGAGCTGGTCCCCAAGATAGCCTCATGAAACTCGGCACCCCCCGCTGGTGGTACGTGAGGAGCGGCGGCCCCGCCCCGCTGACCCGCGCCCTACTCACTCCGATCTCGTGGCTTTGGGCGGCCTCGACCGCGCGCCGGATCGCCAAGGCCATACCCACCGAGGTCGGCGCGCCGGTGATCTGCGTCGGCAACGTCACCATGGGCGGCGCGGGCAAAACGCCGATCGTCCGCGAGCTGCTGCTAACCCTGAACCGTCGCGGCGTCGAGGCCCACGGCCTCTCGCGTGGCTATGGTGGCAAGCTGAAGGGGCCGGTCCGCGTCGACCCCACGCGCCACACGGCGGCCGAGGTCGGCGACGAGCCGCTGATGCTGGCTCAGGACTTTCCGATGTGGGTGGCCCGCGACCGCGCGGCCGGCGCGATCGCCGCCTCGGCCGCCGGGGCGGGCGCGATCGTCATGGACGACGGCCACCAGAACCCCAGCGTCCGCAAGGCGCTGTCCCTCGTGGTGGTCGACGGCGAGACGCGCGGCGGCGAGTGGCCGTTTGGCGACGGCCGGGTCT
The DNA here is from genome assembly GCF_031454995.1 of Caulobacter segnis. Taxonomy (GTDB): domain Bacteria; phylum Pseudomonadota; class Alphaproteobacteria; order Caulobacterales; family Caulobacteraceae; genus Caulobacter; species Caulobacter segnis_E. Next base: position 1,046,427 of record NZ_JAVDRV010000001.1, read on the forward strand.
TCCCCGCCGGGCCGATGCGCGAGCCGCTGAAGGTGGGCCTGGCCCGCGCTGACGCGGTGATCGTGCTGCTGCCCGTGGACATGCCGCAACCCGACTTCGATCTCTTGGTGGAGTTCGGCGACATGCCGGTGCTGGTCGCGCGGCTGGAGCCCGCCGCGCCTGTACCCGAAGGTCCTCAGGTCGGCTTCGCCGGCGTCGGCAAGCCCTGGAAGGTGGAAAAGGCCCTGACCGCCGCTGGCTGCCAGCTGGTGGACTTCGCGCCCTTTCCCGATCACGGCGCCTATGACGAGGCGACGCTGAAGATGCTGGCCGATCGCGCCAAGGCCTATGACGCGGGCCTGGTCACCACCGAAAAGGACTGGATCCGCCTGCCGCCCGCCTGGCGCGCCCGGGTGACCCCCTGGCCCGTCCGCGCCCGCTTCGACGACGAGGCGGCGCTGGAGGAGCTGTTGGGGAAGGCGGGGCTCTAAAAATCCTCCCCCCAAGGGGGAGGAGGCCGAAGGCCGGAGGGGGAAGTCCTATTGAGCTTGCCTCTTCCCCCTCCGTCGACTGCGTCGACACCTCCCCCGCTGGGGGAGGATTTTGGGCGTCGCCTACCCCCTTACTTATAAACCACCCCGCCCTTGATCACCGACGTCACCCGCTGGAGCTCGGTGACGTCCTTCAGCGGGTCGCCCTTCACGGCGATCAGGTCGGCGGCCTTGCCAGGCGCCAGGCTGCCGATCTCGTTCGACAGCGAAAAGTGGTCGGCGGCGTTGACGGTGGCGGCCTGGATCGCCTCCAGCGGCGTCAGGCCCGCCTTGACCAGCAGGGCGAACTCGCCGGCGTTGTCGCCGTGGGCGGACACGCCGGTGTCGGTGCCGAACGCGATCTTGACCCCGCCCTCGTGGGCGCGGCGCGCCATGGCCAGCATCTTCGGGCCGGCGTCCAGCGCCTTGGCGGTCTGGGCGGGGGTCAGGAAGTTGTTGGGCCCCGAGGCGATCCGATAGACGAAGTCGCCGGCCATCAGGGTCGGGATCAGATAGCCGCCATTCTTCTTGAACAGCGCCATGCTCTCGGCGTCGAGATAGGTGCCGTGCTCGATCGAGTCGCCGCCGGCCCGCAGGAAGCTGTTGATGCCGTCGACGCCGTGGGCGTGGGCGGTGACCTTGCGGCCCATCTTGTGGGCGGCGTCGACGATGGCCTTCAGCTCGTCGTCCGAGAACTGTTGGGAAAGGCCTGCGGCGGTGTTGGAGAGCACGCCGCCAGTGGCGGTGATCTTGATGATGTCGGCGCCGTGCCAGACCTGCTCGCGCGTCGCCCGGCGGCAGTCGTCGGCGCCCGAGCAGACCGAGGTCGGCCGCAGCACGTGCATGACCTCGTCGGAGAAACCGTTGACGTCGCCATGGCCGCCGTGGATCGACACCGCCGAGCCGGCGGCGAGGACACGCGGGCCGATCACGTCGCCGCGCTTGATCCCCTCGCGCAGGGCGAAGATCGCCTGGTTCTCGGCGCCGAGGTCCGCGACCGTGGTGAAGCCCGCCATCAGCGTCTTGCGCGCATAGCCGGCCCCGATCATCGCCTGGTCGGCGGATGATTGGGTCACCTCGTCGAGGCGCGAGGTCGGGCCCTGCTGTCCGGTCAGGTGGACGTGGCTGTCGATCAGGCCGGGCAGGACGAAGCCGTCCTTCAGGTCGACCACGTTGCCGCCAGGTTCGGCGACATAGCCATCGACGACGCGGGCGACCTTGCCGTTTTCCAGGACCAGGGTCTTGGCCGTCTCGACCTTGCCCGTGGCCGGATCGGCCAGCAGTCGGCCAGCCTGGACGAAGACCGTTTCAGCATACGCGACCCCGCCCAGCGCCCCGGTCAGAGCCAGGACGCACGCGCCAGCCAGAAGTCGTTTCATTTAGCCCCTCAAGCCCCCGCCTTGCGCGCGAAGTCCCAGGCCCCCTTGGCCAGGACCGGCACGCGCGCCTCCATCAGCTGCGCATGGGCGCTGGCGGCGGTGCCGTCGCGGACGCGGCCGACGATGCCCTGGCAGATGCCGGCCAATCTGAAGAGGTTGTAGCTGAAATACCAGTCCAGCTCCGGCAGGCCGTCGCGGCCGGTGGCCTCGCAATAGCGCGCCACCGCCTGGGGGATGGTCGGAATGCCGTAGGTCTCCAGATCCTTGATCTCGGCCAAACCCCCGCGCTGGTCGGACGGCATCACCCAGTTCATCAGGAAGTAGCTGAAGTCGGCCAGCGGATTGCCCAGGGTCGACAGCTCCCAGTCCAGCACCGCGATCACCCGAGGCTCGGTCGGGTGTAGGATCATGTTGTCGAGGCGATAGTCGCCATGGACGATCGAGGTCTGGTCGTCGGCCGGCACGGTCTTGGCCAGCCAGTCGATCAGTCGGTCCATCTCTGGGATCGGCTTGGTCTCGGAGGCCTTGTACTGCTTGGTCCAGCGGTCGATCTGGCGGGTGAAATAGTTGCCGGGCTTGCCGTAGTCAGAAAGGCCCACCGCCGCGTAGTCGACGTTGTGCAGGGCCGCCAGAGTGTCGATCTGCGCCTCGTAGATCGCGCGCCGCTCGGCCGGCTGATAGTCCGGCAAGGTCCCGTCCCACAGGATGCGGCCCTCGACGTTCTCCATCACGTAGAAGATCGTGCCGATGACGTCCTCGTCCATGCAGAGGGCGTAGGCCTTGGCGACCGGGAAGTCGGCCTTGTTCAGGCTGGAGATCACCTTGTATTCGCGGTCGACCGCGTGGGCGCTGGGCAGCAGCTTGCCAGGCGGCTTGCGGCGCAGGACGTATTTCCGCGACGGCGTGACCAGCTGATAGGTCGGGTTCGACTGGCCGCCCTTGAACTGACGCACCTCGAGCGGCCCGGCGTAGCCCTCGACGTTGGCTTCCAGCCAGGCGGCCAGCTTGACCTCGTCGATCGCGTGGCGCGGGTCGACCGGCTTGGTGCCGGAGTTCAAGTCCTGGGCGGACTGTTCGGCGGCTTCAGCCATGGCGCGCTTCTCCCCAACGCTTGTTTGAAAGGGAGTTTAGAGGGTGGCGCGGCGTGTGCAAGACACTTACCCGTCACCCGCGAGGCGTCACGGGCATGAACAGCTCTGGATGTTGCCGCTTGAGATTGGCGCCGACGCGGCGAGAACCCTCGAGCGTGAAGTGGCTTCCGTCGAAGAACAGATACTTGCCGTCATTGGAGATGAGCGGACAGGTCCCGCCACCACATTGGGCGTCCATCGTGCTGATATAGTGGACCTCGGGCATGGACTTGGCGGCGAAGTGGGCCTTCAGAGCCGCGTCGTAAGCAGCCCTCTCCTCGACGCGATAGGCAGTGGCGAACCGGTTGATCCCCGAGACGCTGGCATGACGCCGCGCCTGGGCCGCCTTGGCGATGTTCAAGGCGTTCTCGGAGAATGACATCTTCGGCCCGAAGACATAGATCGGCGCGGCGGTGAGGGCGCGTAGACAGACGATCATGTCGTCTAGACCCGCGAGATCCAGACCGCCCCAGTTGTCATGCAGATAGATGGCGCTGGCGAGCTTCACATCGCTGCTGGTCAGAACCGTCCGCAGGCGCTCCGCGCACACGTCGGTGTCGGCCGGCTTTCCGGCGTCGTGGCCGAAATTGAAGCACTGGTAGTTGGTTTCGATCAGCTTGATCTTGCCCGGATAGCCGTTCTCCATCAGGGCATAGGCCAGATCATAGGCGTGAGAATTACCGACGATCAGGAGCTGGGCTCCCGCGCCCGGCTCGTCGAAGCGTGTGTTCAAGGCTGGCAGTTCGCGCCAGTACCGCCCACGTTCCGCCATCAGTTGATCCTGGGTCAGCATGGCGTAGGGGAAGCGCTCGGGCAGACCCTGCTTGCCCCAGACGTAGCCAGCCCCACCCACCAGCGCGACGGTCACGGCCAGCATGGCTCCCCAGGCGATCCTGTCCTTCTTCTCTAGTCTCGCTCGGAAGAGGCGCTCGATAAGCCACCAGCTGATGAAGCCGGCGACCAGGGCCGCCAGGACCAAGCCAATCTTGGCCCACCGCGTGAATTCGACGTCCGATTGCTTCAGATAGGCGACCATCGGCCAGTGCCACAGGTAGATCGAATACGAGGCCAGGCCGACCGCGACCAGAGGTCCAACGCCCAGGAGGCGCGAACCCAGGCTGGGTCCAAACCGGGGGGCGGCGATGATCAGGGCCGCGGCGAGGCAGGGCAGCAGGGCATTGAGGCCCGGAAAGCCCGAGCGCTCGTCCAGCAACAGGAATGAGGCCAACACCCCCAGCAGACCTAGCCCAGAGCAAAGGTTGGCCAAGAGAGGACTTGGCGCGGACCGTTCGCGCCACAGCAGGTGCACTAGAGCCCCGATTAGAAACTCGAAGGCGCGGGCTGGAGCCAGGAAATAGGCGCCGCCCCAGTTCCTTGCCACGCCGTACTGGCTGGCGAGGAGCGAGACGAGAGCCAGAAGGCAGATCAAGCTGATACGCGCGATCGGAGACTTCAATCGCAGGATCAGAATGAACGCGGCCGGCCAGACGAGGTAAAACTGCTCTTCGACCGACAGCGACCACACGTGCAGCAGCGGAAAAGCCGACGCATCCGGCGAGAAATAGCCCCCTGTGTTGTGCCAAAAGAAATGGTTCGAGAAGAGACCGACGGCCGCCAGGATGCTTTGGCCCATCAGGCTGTAGTCCGCCGGGGTTAGAACCCAGTACCCGCCCACGAGGGTCGTCAGCATCATCGCGTAGAGGGCTGGAAGCAGCCGCTTGGCGCGCCGAAAATAAAAGTCGCCGAACCGGAAGCTGGACGCCGTGACGCCAGCTTGAATGATGCGGGTGATCAGGAAGCCCGAAATCACGAAAAAGACGTCGACGCCGACGAACCCGCCCGAGGCGAGGCCCAGGCCCGCATGGTGTAACACCACCATCAAGACCGCGATGGCCCGAAGGCCGTCTATGTCGCGTCGGTAGTCCAGGCCAGCTGTACCGGGGGTCGGCCTGTGTAAGGCCGATGCGCCCATGTCACTCAACATCTTCACGCCTGGAGCAAAGCATCACAATGCCCGGCTGGTATCCGAAACCTACGTCAGGTTGCAACCCTCGGCGCTTCTAGCTCGTGATTATCGGCGAAATCAGGCCTGCCCCAGCGCCCGCCAGCCGATGTCGCGCCGATAGAAGCCGCCTTCCAGGCTAATGCTTCCCAGCGCGGCGTAGGCGAGGTCGCGGGCCTCGCCCAGGGTCACGCCGAGGGCGCAGACATTCAGCACTCGGCCGCCCGAGGCGACGAGCCGGCCCTCGAACTCGCGCGTCGTGCCCGCGTGGAAGACCACGACCTCGCCGCCGAAGTCCGCGTCGGCGCCCTGGATGCGGCCGCCGGTCTTGGGGGCGTCGGGATAGCCCTCCGCCGCCAGCACCACGCAGATCGCCGCCTCGTCGCGCCACTTCGGCGGTTCGGCCGAGGCCAGCTCGCCCTTGGCCGCCGCCAGCAGGATCGGCACGATGTCGCTTTCCAGGCGCAGCATCAGGGTCTGGCACTCGGGATCGCCGAAGCGGGCGTTGTATTCCACGAGCTTCGGCCCCGTGGGCGTCAGCATCAGGCCGGCGTAGAGCACGCCGACATACGGATTTCCCTCGGCGGCCATGCCCTCGACCGTGGGGACGATGAGCTCGCGCCAGGCCTGGTCGATCAAAGCCTCTGTCAGCACGGGGGGCGGCGAATAGGTGCCCATGCCGCCGGTGTTGGGGCCCTCGTCGCCGTCATAGGCGCGCTTGTGGTCCTGGGCCGCGCCGAACAGCACGGCGGTCTTGCCGTCGGAAATGGCGAACAGCGAGGCCTCCTCGCCGTGCATGAACTCCTCGATCACGACCCGCGCGCCGGCCGAGCCGAAGCGTCCGCCCAGCATGTCCAGCACCGCCGCGTCGGCCTCGGCCCGGGTCGCGGCGATCACCACGCCCTTGCCCGCCGCCAGGCCATCGGCCTTGATCACGAACGGCGCTTCCAGCGTGTCGAGAAAGGCGCCGGCCGAGACCGCGTCCTCGAACACGCCGTAGGCCGCCGTCGGCAGGCCGTGGCGCTGGCAGAAGTCCTTGGTGAAGGCCTTGGAGGTTTCCAGCTGAGCCGCGCGTTGGCTGCCGCCGAAGCAGGGGATGCCGACATCCGCCAGCTTGTCGGCGAGGCCGACCTCCAGCGCCGATTCAGGGCCGACCACCACCAGGTCCGCGCCGATCTCCTGGGCAAGGGCCGTCAGGCCATCGGCGTCGGTCGCCTTGACCGCCTTGAGCTCGGCGACCTTGCCGATGCCGGGATTGCCAGGGGCGGCGACGAGGCGGCCGCACAGCGGCGACTGGGCGATCTTCCAGGCCAGGGCGTGCTCGCGGCCGCCGGACCCGACGAGGAGGATGGTCAGCTTTTCCATGAGCGCGGGGTGTGACGCGCGGGCGACGGCGGGTCAAGCCATGCCTCGCCCCCGCCAGCCGTCATTCGCCCAAATCCTATAGCGAGAGGTGTCGCGCTGTTCGCCATGGATCGCGCCGTTTCTCTCCCGCGCGCGCTTTCTCTGGTAACTTCCTCGTCTTCTTGCCAGCCCCATGGAGCCAGCTCTGGCCGACCTTGATCTTTCAACCGATAGCCGCGGTGTGGATCGTGGTCCCGGCGCGCCGGGAAAGACGCAAGGACTCGCCGCGGCGCGACCGAGGCGGGATCGGACGCGCCTCTGGATTCTGGCGTTCACGGCCTACGGCTGGCTGGCCACCACCGTGTGCGCCGCGTGGTTCGCGCGGCGGTTCGCGGCCGCGCGGCATCAAGCGCTGAGCGTTTGGGACTCCCTGGCCTGGCAGGGATCGATCTACGCCGCCTGGCTGCCGGTCGCCCTCGTCGTGTGGCTGCTGCTGCGTCGGTTCGGTTCAGGATTGATCGGACTGCTCGCCCTCTACCTGGCCGGCGGGCTGATCGTACCGTTGGAAGCGCTGATCTCGGCGCTCATCAACACCACGCACGCCCCCGGTCCGGGGCTCGCGGTAAGCCTGATCGCGCGCCTCCCGATCTGCCTGCTGCTCTACACGGCGATCGTCGCCGTGGGCCTGGCGGCGGCGGAACATCGGCGAGCCCGCGAGGAGAAAGAGCGGTCGCTCGGGCTGGAGGTCGCGCTGGAGGTCGCGCGCCGAGCGCTCGCCCGAGCCGCCAGCCCCGGCGCGGCGCCGGACGAAAGGCTTACCGTGATGAGCGGCTCCCGACGGGTGCCGGTCAGGATCGGCGAGGTCGAATGGTTCGGCGGCGCCGACAACTACGTGGTTGTCCACTGGTCGGACCGGGAAGGGCTGCTGCGCGGCACGCTTCGGACGCTCGAAAAGCGCCTGGATCCCACGCTCTTCGCGCGCTGCCATCGCTCGGCGCTGGTCAATCTGGGGCGTGTCAGGTCCTTCGCCCCGCTGTCCGACGGCTCATGGCGCCTGACGATGGAAAGCGGAGCGGAGGTCGTGACCAGCCGCGCCTATCGACGGGAGCTGCAGGAACGGTTCGGCGCGTGAGGGCTCAGGCCGCGTCCAGGTCCAGCGAATAGCCGGCCGACCGCACGGTGCGGATCGGGTCGCCGTCGGACGAGCCGTTCAGCGCCTTGCGCAGGCGTCCGATGTGGACGTCGACGGTGCGGGCCTCGACATAGACGTCCGACCCCCAGACGGCGTCCAGCAGCTGCTCGCGGCTGAACACCCGGCCCGGATGCTGCATCAGGTAGTCGAGCAGGCGGAACTCGGTCGGGCCGAGGTGAATCTCCTTGCCGTTCCGCTTCACGCGGTGGGCGACGCGGTCGATCACGATGTCCCCGACGGTGATGCGGTCGTCGGCCAGGCCCGGACGGATGCGGCGCATCACGGCGCGGACACGCGCGGTCAGTTCGACCATCGAGAACGGCTTGACCACATAGTCGTCTGCGCCGGTGTCGAGGCCGCGGATACGATCGCTCTCCTCGCCGCGCGCCGTCAGCATGATGATCGGCACGTTGCGGGTCTCGGCGCGGCCGCGCAGGCGGCGGCAGACCTCGATGCCAGACACCTTGGGCAGCATCCAGTCGAGGATCACGAGGTCCGGCGCGCGCTCGCTGGCCAGGGTCAGGGCCTCCTCGCCATCGCCGGCGACCGCGACGCGGTAGCCTTCCTTGTCGAGGTTGTAGTGGAGCAGGGTGGCCAGGGCGTCTTCGTCTTCGACCACCAGAACGTAGGGTGTCACTTCAGATCGCCTCCAGCCTTACTGCGCCACGACGTCGAGCTTGGGGCGCTGGGACACCAGTTCCTCGCCGGTCAGCTCGAAGTGGATGATCTCGGCGATGTTGGTGGCGTGGTCGCCGATGCGTTCCAGGTTCTTGGCCACGAACAGCAGATGGGCGCAGGCGTTGATCGTGCGCGGGTCGCCCATCATGTAGGTGAGCAGCTCGCGGAAGATCGAATTGTAGTGCTCGTCCACTTCCTCGTCGCGGCTCCAGACGCCGATGGCGCGTTGCAGGTCCGAGGTGGTGTAGGCGTCCAGCACGTCCTTCAGACGGCCCTGAACCAGCTTGCCCATGCGCTCGATCGAGCGGGTCAGGGCGGTCATCGGGTCGGCCTCGGTCAGGATCAGCGCGCGCTTGCCGATGTTCTTGGCCATGTCGCCGCAGCGCTCGAGGCTCATCGAGATCTTCAAGGCGGCGACGGCGTGGCGCAGGTCCACGGCCATCGGCTGGCGGAGGGCGATCAGCTTGAAGGCCTTGCGTTCGATCTCGGCCTGCAGGGCGTCCAGGCGCTCGTCGCCCTGAACCACGGCCTGGGCCAGCGGGCCGTCGCGACGGGCGATGGCGGCGATGCAGTCGGCGACCTGGCTCTCGGCGATGCCCCCCATGCGGGTGACTTCCGCGGTCAGGTGGGCCAGCTCTTCGCCGTAGGATTTGACGGTATGTTCGGTCATGTCGGTGTCCCTCCCCGCCGGATCAGCCGAAGCGGCCGGTGATGTAGTCCTGGGTGCGGCTGTCGCGAGGATTGGTGAACATCTCCTCGGTCGGGCCGCTCTCGACCAGCTTGCCGAGGTGGAAGAAGGCCGTGCGCTGCGAGACGCGGGCGGCCTGGGCCATCGAGTGGGTGACGATGACGATGCAGAACTGGCTGCGCAGCTCGTCGATGAGTTCCTCGATCTTGGCGGTGGCGATCGGGTCGAGGGCCGAGCAGGGCTCGTCCATCAGGATCACTTCGGGCGAGACGGCGATCGCGCGGGCGATCACCAGGCGCTGCTGCTGGCCGCCCGAGAGGCCCGTGCCGGGCTGGTGCAGACGGTCGGCGACCTCGTTCCAGAGACCAGCCTTCTTCAGGCTGCTCTCGACGATGGCTTCCAGCTCGGCCTTGCCGGTGGCCAGACCGTGGATGCGCGGGCCATAGGCGACGTTCTCGAAGATCGTCTTCGGGAAGGGGTTCGGCTTCTGGAACACCATGCCGACGCGCGAGCGCAGGACGACCGGGTCGACGCTCCGGGCGTTGACGTCGGCGCCGTCGATCTCGATCGTCCCCTCGACGCGCGCCGAGGGGATCGTGTCGTTCATACGGTTGATGCAGCGCAGGAAGGTCGACTTGCCGCAGCCCGACGGGCCGATGAAGGCGGTGACCGACTTGGCCGGGATGTCCAGGTTGACGTCGAACAGAGCCTGCTTGTCGCCGTAGAACACCTTGACGTCGCGCGCCTTGATCTTGGGCTCGCCGACCGGGGCGGCGGCGCTGGCCGGAGGCACGGCGGTATGGATCACCGGCGTGCCGGCGGTGTCGTCGGGGCTTTGGACGGTCATGGCGTGTCCGCGCAGGAGAGGATGGGCGAGAGGGTTCAGGATCTGGGTCATGTGAAACCTACCAGCGGCGCTCGAAGCGGCGGCGCAGGATGACGGCCGCGGCGTTCATGACGATCATGAAGACGAGAAGGACGATGATGGCGGCGGCGGTGCGCTCGTGGAAGGCCCGCTCGGACGCGTTCTCCCAGATGAACACCTGCACCGGCAGGACGGTGGCCGCGCCGGTGAAGCCTTCCGGCACGCCCGGCACGAACGAGACCATGCCGATCATCAGGAGCGGCGCCGTCTCGCCCAAGGCGTGGGCCAGCGACAGGATGGCGCCGGTCATCACGCCGGGCATGGCCAACGGCAGCACGTGGTGGAAGACGGTCTGGGTCTTGGACGCGCCGACGCCCAGGGCGGCCTCGCGGATCGAGGGCGGCACGGCCTTCAGGGCCGAGCGCGTGGCGATGATCACCGTCGGCAGGGCCATCAGGGCCAGCACCAGGCCGCCGATCAGCGGCGAGGACCGCGGCACGTTCAGCCAGTTGATGAACAGCGCCAGGCCCAGGAGACCGTAGACGATCGACGGCACCGCCGCGAGGTTGTTGATGTTGACCTCGATGATGTCGGTCCAGCGGTTCTTCGGCGCGAACTCTTCCAGATAGACGGCGGCCATCACGCCCACGGGCACCGCGATCAGGGCGGTGATGATCAGCATCATGGCCGAGCCGACCACCGCGCCCAGCACGCCGGCCTGTTCGGGCTCGGTCGAGTCGGAGTTGGTGAAGAAGGCGAAGTTGAACCCAGACTTGATCGCGCCGGCCTTTTGCAGCTGGTCCAGCCAATCAAGTTGCTGGTTGTCCAGCTTGCGGTCCCCCTCGGCGGTCGAGCGCTTCAGCTCGCCCTTGAAATAGAGGTCTGCGTCGGCCTTCAGCGGGCCCGAGACGTCGACGGTCTTGCCGATCAGGCTCTGGTCGGCCTTCAGCTTGTTCAGCAGCTGGAAGCCGAAGTCGCGCGAAACCAAGTCCTGGACCTTGGTCGAGACCGTGCCCAGGTCGTCGTCTTGCACGCCCAGCTTCTTCATCACCGCCTCGGCGACGATGTAGTCGTAGTTGACGCCCGAAAGGTCGGACGTGTCGATGCGGTCGGGGTTCAGATAGACCGGCACGCTCAGGGTGTGGGTCTCGAACGTCGTGTAGCCTTGGGCCACGATCCGGCCGACCAGCACCACCAGGAAGACCATGGCGATGATGATCGCGGCGACGCCTTGGGCCTTGAACAGGCGCTCGGCGCGGTGACGCTTCTTCAGACGGTCGTCGGCGGCCGAGAAGGCCGAGCGCGGGGCGGCCGCGCCGAGGGTCGCGTCAGTCATATTGTTCCCGGTACTTCTGGACGATGCGCAGGGCGATGATGTTCAGGCACAGCGTCACCACGAACAGGGTGAGGCCGAGACCGAAGGCCGACAGGGTCTTGGGGCTGTCGAATTCCTGGTCGCCGGTGAGCAGGGTGACGATCTGAACGGTGACGGTGGTCACCGTGTCGAGCGGATTGGCGGTCAGCTTGGCCTGCAGGCCGGCGGCCATGGTCACGATCATGGTCTCGCCGACGGCGCGGGAGATGGCCAGCAGCATGGCCGCCATGATGCCCGGCAGGGCGGCCGGCAGGACGACCTTCTTGACCGTCTCCGACTTGGTGGCGCCCATGGCGTAGCTACCGTCGCGCAGGCTCTGCGGCACGGCGTTGATGATGTCGTCCGACAGCGACGAGACGAACGGGATCAGCATGATCCCCATCACGACGCCGGCCACCAGGGCCATCTGGTTCTGGACTTCCATCAGGTAGGTGGCGAGCGGGCCGGGCGGCAGGGCCGCGCCGATGGCGTTGAAGCCGGCGCGGAATATCGGGCCGACGGTCAGGGCGGCGAAGAAGCCGTAGACCACCGTCGGGACGCCCGCCAGGATCTCCAGCAGCGGCTTCACCACGCCGCGCACCGTGCGGTTGGCATATTCCGAAAGGTAGATCGCCGAGTAGAGGCCGATCGGCGCGGCCACCAGCATGGCGATCAGCATGATCAGGAAGGTGCCGGCGAACAGCGGCACGGCCCCGAAGGCGCCCGCCGAGGCGACCTGGTCGGCGCGCATGGCGATCTGCGGGCTCCACTCGGTCCCGAACAGGAACGAGATCGGATTGACGCTCTGGAAGAAGCGCCAGCTTTCCCAGACCAGCGACAGCACGATGCCCAGGGTGGTCAGCACCGCGGCCACCGAGCAACCGATCAGCAGCACGCCGATCCAGCCCTCGACCCGGTTGCGGGCGCGGAATTCGGTGGAGATCCTCGGGAAGGCCAGCAGGAAGCCGGCCAGGGCCAGCACGGCCGCGGCGGCCAGGATGCCGACCTTCAAGACGGTTTCGATGCGGCGGGCCTCGGCGACCTTGGCGTCGAGAGCGCCCTTCAGTTCGCCTTCGTAGGTCACCTCGCTGGGCGCCTTGCCGGCGGCGATCGCGCGGGCGTCGCTATAGAAGACGTCCTGACGGTCGACCTCCAGCGCCTGCACGGCGGCCGGACGGCTGGATTGCAGGATCGCGTCCTCGACGCGACCGCCGAACATCACGCCCAGCAACAGCAGCAAGGCGGCGGGCACGCCGGCCCACAGGGCGGCATAGGTCCCATAGTAGTTCGGCAAGGAGTGGAGGACGCGGGCGCGGCCTCCGGCGGCGGCCACGGCGCGACGACGACCGGCCACGAAGGCCGCCCCCGAGAACAGCGCCAGGACAAGGAGCGAAAGCCAGGTCAGCATGCGTGAAGCTAATCTTGCGCCAGTGTTTCGAAGGCTCCGCAGGATCGCGGCCTTCCCCCGGCCCCGATCTATGCCGGGCGGGCGCTGTGCTTATGCGACAGATAGATGACAGTTTGACGACAGCGCCCGGTTAACGCGCCGGAACCGCTCGAATCAGGCTTCGGAAGAGGCGGGGGCGGCGGCGGGCGGCCTGGCTTCCATGCCAGACTTGGACATGGGCAGGTAGACGCCGAAGGTCGCGCCTTCGCCCCGCGTGCTCTCGACCGTCAGACCGCCCCGGTGGCGGTTCATGATGTGCTTGACGATCGCCAGGCCCAGACCCGTGCCGGAGCGGTCGCCGCTTTTCTGACCCTCGACGCGATAGAAACGCTCGGTCAGGCGCGGCAGGTGCTCGCGGGCGATGCCCGGCCCGCGATCGGTCACGCGCAGGACGGCGTAGCGTTCGACTGGATCGTGGTCGGGCGTCAGCAGCGACATGCGGGCCGCCGCCGAGTCGCGCGGCGCCGCGGCGGCTTCGGCCGGCAAGCCCGGGAAAATCTCCACCCGCACCGCGCCCCCCCGGGGCGTGTACTTGATGGCGTTGTCGACCAGGTTCTGGATCACCTGAATGATCTGGTCGCGGTCGCCATCGACCACCGCCCCGCCGCGCGGCGGCAGGACCGGGTCGAAAACCACGGCCTTGTCCTTGGCCTGCGGGGCCAGGGCGTCGATCACGTCGATGGCGGCCATGGCGAGGTCGACGCGGCCCAGCGGCGCGATGTGCTCGTTCAGCTCGATCCGCGACAGGCTCATCAGGTCGTCGATCAGGCGCGACATCCGCTCGGCCTGGGCCAGCATGATGGCCAGGAACTTGTCGCGAGCGCCCGGATCGTCCTTGGCGTGGCCGCGCAGGGTCTCGATGAAGCCCGACAGCGAGGCCAGCGGCGTGCGCAGTTCATGGCTGGCGTTGGCCAGAAAGTCCGCGCGGGTGCGCTCGCTGCGTCGCGCGTCGGTCTCGTCGCGCAAGGCCAGCAGGGCCAGGCGCGATCGGCCAGGGGTCTCCTTCAACGGCCGGACATAGGCCAGCCAAGCGCGTCCCTGCGTTCCGCCGGTCTCGAACTCGACCAGGCCTTCGACGCCGCCGAACAGCGCCTCGTCGACCGCTTCCAGCACGCGAGGATTGCGCACGGCGGTGACCAGCAGCTGCCCGGGGTGCTGAATCTTGAACAGCTCCCGCGCGGCCGCGTTGGCGAACAGGAAGCGCCGACCGGTCAGGTCGTCGGCCTCCTCGGCGGCGATCACCATCAAGGGATCGGGCAGTCGGTCGAGGATGGCGGCGAAGGGCGGGATTTCCTCGCTTATGGCCACCGGCGTGAGCGGGGCGCCGCCCGCTGGAAGGGCTTGCCGCGCCTGATCGCGTTTCGCCAGCCAGTAGCCCGCCCCCGCGGCGCCGACCGCGGTCAGGGCGGCCGGAATCGGTTGCGCCAAGCCAAGGGCCATCAGCCCCAGGATCGCTCCTGGCCCCACCAAAATCGGCCAAAACGCGCTGGCGCGGCGTGTTTCAGGTCCGTCCGGGGACGTGTTCGCCAGCGGCATGGAGTGGCTCATGGTCTCGAGCGTGAAGCGATTCGACGAAGCAGATATGGCGCCCCGCCAAGCCATGCGATAGACGGTTGGCGCCTTAGTACGTGTCGCGAGCGAGACTCACCGCATTTTCGCCGCAACGTGACCCGAATTAGGTGCTCCGGTTTCTATCGAGGTGTCGTTCGTAATGCAGCGCAAGGTCCTGGTCGCGACGGTCGCGACCGCTCCTCTTCTGGCCATGGCTTTCGCCGCGTCGGCGGAAACCTCGGTCTCCACCGCGCGCACAACGCCGATCGCCACGAGCACGGCGACGGGCGCGGCGGCGGACGACATCCGCGTCACGGCGGACGGCTCGATCAAGCCGACCGCCGCCGGCGCGATCGTCACGATCGACAGCAACAACAAGGTGACCAACGCCGGGACGCTCTCGACCAACGGGGTCAACGATAGCGTCGGCGTGCTGATCATCGGCGGCAAGACGGGCGGCCTGACCAACTCGGCGACCATCTCCCTGCTCGAGGACTACACGCCCACCGACAGCGACAAGGACGGCGACCTGGATGGTCCGTTCGCCCAGGGCTCGAACCGCTTCGGGGTCCGCCTGACCAACGCGGGGACCTTCACGGGCAACATCGTCAACGAAGCCGCCGGCTCGATCAGCGTCGAGGGCAACAACTCCGCCGGCATGCTGCTGGAAGGTCCGGTGGTCGGAAACATCACCAACCTCGGCACTATCAGCGTCGTCGGCGACAACGCGCGCGGCGTGCGCATCGCCGCCCCGGTGACCGGCAAGGTCACGCTCGGGGGCGCGATCAATGTCCAGGGCGTCGGCGCGATCGCCCAGGACGTCGGCGCGAACATCAATGGCGCCCTGGTGCTGCAAGGCTCCACCAGCGCCACCGGCTACCGTTCGACCTCTCGCCCGAGCACGCTGGACGCTCTGAACAAGCTGGACGCCGACGACCTGCTGCAAGGCGGGCCAGCCGTGCGGGTGGCCGGCGACGTCTCCGGCGGCGTCCTGCTGCAAGGCTCCAACTATTCGACCAAGGTCGGCGCGGACGGCAACACCGTCATCACCAATGTGACGTCCAGCACCAGCGGCACGTCGAGCATCAGCGTCTTTGGCTCCGCGCCCGCGCTGCAGATCGGCTCGACGACCCAGAACGTGACCCTGGGCGCCGTCGGGACCGGCGACAACGCCTTCGGCCTGGTCGCCAAGGGCTCGATCAGCGCGGCCGGCGTCTATAACGGCGTCACCGCCACCGGCGTTTCGATCGGCGCCGGCGGTGGTCGCACGACCACGCTCGCGGGCGGCCTGCGCAATGACGGGCAGATCACCGCCAGCAGCTATGAGGCCAACGCCACCGGCGTGATCCTCAATAGCGGCGCGATCGCCGACCAAGTGCTGAACCGCGGCTCGATCGCCGCCGCCTCGTCGTCCTTCGCCAGTTCCGGCGTGACCGCCACGGCGCGGGCCCTGGTGTTTGGCGCGGGCTCCAGCGCCTCCACCCTGAACAACGCCGGCACGATCAGCGCCTCGCGCACTGGCGAGACCGGCGACGCCGTGGCCGTGCTTGACCAGGCCGGCACGCTGAAGACGATCACCAACACCGGCACGATCCGCGCCGCCCTCGCCGCGCCGCAGTTCAAGGCCGACGGCACGACGACCACGGTGACGGCGGGCGGCCAGGCGATCGCCCTGGACCTTCGGGCCAACAATTCGGGCGTGACCTATACCCAGGCGGGCCCGTCCAGCTTCACCTCGACGACCACCTTCCCGAGCACCGACACGACGACCAGCGCCGACACCACCACGGCGACCGTGACGCCCACCACCGTGGGCGATGTGCTGTTTGGCGGCGGCGCCGACACGCTGAATCTGTCGAGCGGCACCTTGGTGGGCGCCATGTCATTCGGCGCCGGTCAGGACCGCCTGTCGATCACGGGCGGCGCGGTGGCCCTGGGCAAGCTGTCCGACAGCGACGGCCGGCTCGACATCTCGGTGGCCAACGGCAGCCTGGGCATCCTGAACAGCGAGACGATCAACGTCAGCAGCCTGAACATCGGTTCCACCGGCAAGGTGCTGTTCTCGGCCGACTCGGCTGGGGCGGTCACCAAGCTGGTCGTTTCCGGCTCGACCAACATCGCGTCCGGCGCCGAACTGGGCATCCGGCTGTCCAATCTGGTCACGCAACCTACCAGCTTCACGGTAATCCAGGGTTCGAACATCAGCACCGGCACGTTCGGCAACGGCCTTACCGCGCAATCGCCGTACCTGTACGTCGCCACCACCCGCGCCGACACCAACAATGTCTATATCGACGTGCGTCGCCGCACCGCCGCCGAGATCGGCTTCAACAAGGCCGAGACCTCGGCCTATGACGCGGTGTTCTCGGCCCTGGGCCAGGACTCGGCCCTGGCCGGGACCTTCCTGAACCAAAGCAACCGCGACGGTTTCCGCGACCTCTACGACCAGATGCTGCCCGACCAGGGCGAGGGCCTGTTCGCGGCCCTGCAGTCGGTCAACCAGCAGGTCTCGGCCGCGACCATGTTCCGCCCCGATCCGGGCGACCGCTATGGACCCGACAGCCTTTGGGTCCAGGAAATCACCTCGCTGACCCGCCGCGAGACGGGCGAGACCCTGGGCTCGGACACCCAGGCGTTCGGCTTCGTCGCCGGCTACGAGGCCATGGGCGACGCGGGCGGGGCGCTGGGCGTGACCCTGGCCTACGCCAGCCTCGAGGAGCATGACACCGTCGCCAAGGTGGGCGAGCACACCACCGCATCGTTCGTCCAGACGGGCGCCTACTGGCGTCGGTCGGTGGGCGGCTGGCGCTTCAACGCCGGCGGCGGCGTGGGCTACGGCTTCTTCACCGGCGACCGTCGCTTCATCGCCCCGGACACCAATGGCGACGGCGTGGCCGACCTGGTCCTGAAGAACACCGCCGACTGGAAGGGCTTGACCAGCAACGCCTACGCGGGCGTCGCCTATGAAGCCAAGATGGGCCGCTTCTTCGCCCGTCCCGAAGGCCGCGTGGACTATGTGTGGCTGCGCGAGGGCAAGCGCGCCGAATCCGGCGGCGGCAAGGGCTTCGACCTGACCGTCGGCAAGCGCACCTCCAGCAACCTCAGCGGCGAGCTGGGCCTCGTTCTCGGCGCGGACTTCGGCAAGACCGTTTGGTGGCGCCCGGAAGTGCGCGTCGGTTATCGCCAAACCCTGGCCGGTTCGGTCGGAGACACCGTCGCCAACTTCCAGGGCGGCAATCCGTTCACCCTGGCGGCCCTCAACGACAAGGACGGCGCGCTCACCGCTGGTTTCGCCCTGCGCGCCGGCACGCCGATGTCGTATCTGGCCCTCGAAGGCGGCGTCGAGGCCACCAAGAAGCAAAAGCGCTACAACCTGCGCCTTGCCGGTCGCGCGATGTTCTAGACCCAGCGATTCGGCGATCTCGGATGAAAGGGGCCCGCGGCACGCGCCGCGGGCCCCTTTTGCATTCCCAGCGCTTTGCGCCCCCGAGCGCGCCCTCCCCTTCGCCGCTGGATCGCGGCGACCGGAACTTGTCCGTAAACGGATTATTGTCGCTTTAGGTGCTTGGATTCCCGAGAGGATTCAAAGGATCTTCGGACCACCTGGCCGCGCCTTGCAGAAAAACTCTTGGTCGGCTTTCCCAAATCTCTATTCCGTAACTAGGGATAATGGTTTTCCCTAGCTCGGCAGGTCGGCCCGCCCCGCGGCGCCGAGAGGGGACCACACATGATCAAGCCAACCCAGATCGTCTTCCGCGCCGCGCTGATCGCCGGCGTCTCCCTGCTGGCCACCGCCGGCGCGGCCTCCGCCCAGACCGCGGCGCCCACCCCAGACGAGGCCGCCGCGCGCATCGCCGCGCTCGAGGCCCAGCTCTCCGCGCTGCAGCAGCAGGTCGCCGACCTGAAGGCCGCGACCGCCGCCAGCTTCAAGGACGTGCGCGTGACCCAGAGCGCCACGACCGTCAGCATCGCCGGCGGCAAGCCGACCATCGCCTCGGGCGACGGCGCCTATAGCGCCACCTTCCATGGCGTGATGCAGCTCGACACCGCCCACTACTTCCAGGACAAGGGCCTGCCGGCGGTGATCGGCAACGGCCGAGACCTGAACAACGGCACCAACTTCCGCCGCGCCCGCCTGGGCGTCGACGGCAAGTTCGCCAGGAACTTCGACTATTCGATCCTGCTGGATTTCGGCGGCGCGGGCACGGACGGCTCGGGCGTGCTTCAGGAGCTGTACCTTCAGTACAACTACGCGCCATTCAAGGTTCGCGTCGGCGCCTTCGCCCCGAACCTGGGCCTCGAGGACGCCGCCTCGACCAACGGCTCGCTGTTCCCCGAACGCCCCTCGCCCGCCGAAGCCGCGCGCGGCCTGGCCGGCGCTGACCGCCGGATCGCCCTGCAGGCCCAGACCGTCGGCGAGCGCTGGATCCTGTCCGGCGCCGTGACGGGGGCCAAGGCCGGCGACGGCCAGACCTTCGACGAACAGCTGGGCTACCTGGCCCGCCTGGCGGGCGCGCCGTTCAAGGGCCAGGACTGGCTGGTCCACGTCGGCGTCAACGCCAGCGTGGTGGCCACGCCCGCCCAGACCGCCGCCCTTAGCGGCGCCTATCCGATCAATATCCAGGATCGGCCCGAGCTTCGCGTCGACGGCCAGCAGCTGATCGGCACGGGCGCGATCGACGCCAAGGGCGCCCGACACTACGGACTGGAACTGGCGGTCCAGAAGGCCAATCTCCTAATCCAGGGCGAATATTTCGACTACAAGATCGACCGCCGTAATCCGGCGGCCGGGGTCGGCGATCCCAAGTTCAAGGGCTGGTACGTCGAGGGCGGCTGGGTGCTGACCGGCGAGGCCCGCAAGTACAGCGCCGCCAACTTCGCCTTCGACGCCCCGGCCATCGCCAATCCCTTTGACCCGAAGAAGGGCAAGTGGGGCGCTTGGGAGCTTGCCGCGCGCTATTCGGTGCTTGACCTGAACCACCACGAGAACGCGACATTAGCCGCCGATCGCGTGCGCGGCGGCGAACAGACCATCTGGACGGCCGGCCTGAACTGGTTCCCCAATTCGGTCACCAAGTTCTCGCTCGACTATTTGGATGTCGATATCGACCGCAAGGACCCGGCCGGCGGCCTGTTGCCGCTGAGCCAGAGCTACCAGGCCATCAACTTCCGCAGCCAGTTCGCGTTCTAGTCCAAAGGACCGCCCGCGCCGCAAGGCGAAGATCGCGGAGCGGGCGGTCCCCTTCAACCTCATCTTCCTTAAGTCCAGAAAGGATCGCGCCCATGAGCGACGCCCTCAAAGCTCCCTCTCGACGCGGCTTGATGGCCGGAGCCGGAGCCGGAGCCGCGACCTTGATGGCGGGCGGCCTAGCCCATGCCCAGGCCAAGCCGGTCACCTTGCTGAACGTCAGCTATGACCCGACGCGAGAGCTCTACAAGGACATCAACGCCGCCTACGCGCGCTACTGGAAGGAAAAGGTCGGCCAGACCCTGACGATCAACCAGAGCCATGGCGGCTCGGGCAAGCAGGCCCGCTCGGTGATCGACGGCCTGCAGGCCGACGTCGTCACGCTGGCGCTCGCGTATGACATCGACGAGATCGCGGCGAAGGCCAAGCTGCTGCCCGCCAACTGGCAATCGCGCCTGCCCCAGAACTCCACGCCCTACACCTCGACGATCGTGTTCCTGGTCCGCAAGGGCAATCCCTGGAAGATCAAGGACTGGCCAGACCTGATCAAGCCGGGCGTCGACGTGATCACGCCCAACCCGAAGACCTCCGGCGGCGCGCGCTGGAACTATCTGGCGGCCTGGGCCTGGGCGGTGAAGCAGCCGGGCGGCAATCCGGCCAAGGCCGAGGCCTATCTGCGGAGCCTGTTCGACCACGTGCCGGTGCTGGACACCGGGGCGCGCGGCGCGACGACCACCTTCACCCAGCGCGGCATCGGCGACGTGCTGTTGGCCTGGGAGAACGAAGCGTTCCTGGCGCAGGAGGAGCTGCCCGGCAAATTCGACATCGTCTATCCGTCGATCTCGATCCTGGCCGAGCCGCCGGTCGCCCTGATCGACCGGAACGTCGACCGCCGTAAGACGCGCACGGTGGCCGAGGGATACCTGAACTTCCTCTACAGCCCGCTGGCGCAGGATCTGATCGGCAAGAACCACTACCGCCCGCGCAACGCGGCCGTGGCGGCCAAGTACGCCAGCAAGTTCAAGCAGATTCCGCTGGTGACCATCGACGACACCTTCGGCGGCTGGAAGAAGGCGCAAGCCACGCACTTCGCCGACGGCGGGGTGTTCGACAAGATCTACCAGCCCAAGTAGGCGGGCCTCCAGACAGCGCGGCGGCGGCCTTCCCGCCCTCCACGCCCGACGGCGGGAGTCCCCAGGGGCTCCCGCCGTTTCCGTTTTGGGATTGAACCTATGTTCGGAACTCGACACGATCGAGTACGTTGAGCGTCCACGGGGCGGTGGAGCTGATTGCAGGCATGGACGACTACTCGGAATCGCGACGCGCCGGTGACCGTCTGGCCGCCGGGCACGGCATAGACGATCCTTTCGCGGCCGCGATCCGCGCGACCCGAATGGCGATGATCGTCACCGACGCGGCCCAGGCCGACAATCCGATCATCTTCGCCAACGACGCCTTCCTGAAGCTGACCGGCTACGAACGCGAAGAGCTTATCGGCCGAAACTGTCGCCTGCTGCAGGGCCCCGACACCGACCGGGCGGCCATCGCGACCTTGAGCAAGGCCATCGCCGCCGGCGACGACGCCAATGTCGAGCTGCTGAATTACCGCAAGGACGGCTCGACCTTCTGGAACGCCCTCTACGTCTCGCCTGTCCGCAACGACGCGGGCGAGATCGTCTACTTCTTCGGCTCGCAGCTGGACGTCACCGACAAGAAGACCGCCGAGGCCAAGGTGCGCGAGCGGCGCGACGACCTCGAGCAGGTCGTTGAGTCGCGCACCCGGGAGCTGACCGACGCCCTGGAGCAGAAGACCGCTCTGCTTCACGAGGTCGACCACCGCGTGAAGAACAACCTGCAGCTCATCTCCAGTCTGCTGCTGCTGCAGACCCGCCGCGTCGCGGACCCGGCCTTGAAGGGCTCCCTGAGAGGCATGCTGGGGCGGGTTAACGCCATCGCCACCGTGCACCGCCGCCTGTTCCAGAGCGAGGATGTCGAGCGCTTCGACGTCTCGGCCTTCATCCGCGACATGGTCGCCGATCTGATGGGCTCGGCGGGGCGCGAGGACATCGAGATGCGGCTGGACCTGGAGCGTGTCGATATCCCCGCCGCCAAGGCCGCGCCTTTCGCCTTGGTGGTCAACGAGCTGCTGACCAATTCGCTGAAGCACGGCTTCCCCGAAGGGCGTGGCGGCCGAATTTTCGTCGGAGTCAGCCGCCTGAACGGCGATTTCCGGATCGAAATCACCGACAACGGCGTTGGGATTGAGCAACAGGCCACTGGTTTTGGCCTGACCATCGTTCAACTGCTTTGCCAGCAGCTGAAGGCCAAGTGCGAGACAACCGACGCGGAACCCGGAACCCGCGTGGTTGTTTTGCTGCCGGTGAACGGCGTGCATTGAGTGAAGGACAAGGCTTTGGGAATGAGCGGTCGAGCGCTCGAGGTTCTGATCGTCGAGGATGAGATGCTTTTGGCCATCGAGCTGGAGTATCTGATCGAGGAGGTCGGCTGCCATCCGCTCGGTTGCGCGATGAGCTCGGAAGAGGCCGTGGCCCTGGCCCAGCAGCTTCACCCCGATCTCGCCCTCGTGGACGTCCACCTCAGCGACGGCCCCACGGGCGTCGATGTCGCGCGGACGATCTCCCAGGACTGCGGCGGTGTGGCGCTGTTCATGACCGCCAACGTCAAGCGCCTGCCCGAGGACTTCGCCGGCGCCTGCGGCGTGATCGGTAAGCCCTATTCCGAGCATGGCGTGAAGACGGCGCTTTCCTATCTGGCCCATTGCCTGAGCGAGGGACACGCCCCGGGCCCAACGCCGGTCGGCCTGACCCTGGCGCCGGCCTATGCCGCGCTGTGGGGGTTGGACCAGAACCTGGCCCAGACCGCCTAGATGGCCGTCTCGCCGATCGCCGCGACCGTCGGGACGATCGCGGCCCTGCTGTCGATCACCAGCTTCGCGCCGCAGATCCTGAAGATCTGGCGTGAAAAAGACGCCTCGGCCGTCTCGCTGCGGACCTACGTCGTTACCGTCACCGGCTTCTCCTGTTGGATCGCCTACGGGATCATGATCCGCGCCTGGCCGGTGATCGCATCCAACATCGCCTGCCTGCTGATGTCCGGCGCGGTGCTGCTCATGAAGTGGCGGTTCGACCGGCGAGCCAAGGGCTGAGCGTTTTTGATGACAGGGGGGGCGGGGTCCGCTATCGAGGCCCGCCTAATTTCCCTTCGAGGATCGCCGCCTTGACCGACGCCGCCGAGGAAGCCGGCTGGGCCACCGCCAAGACCCTGGCCGAGGCCCTGCCCTACATCCAGATCTACGACCGCGAGACGGTGGTGATCAAATACGGCGGCCACGCCATGGGCCAGGAAGACGTGGCCAAGGTCTTCGCCGCCGACGCCGTGCTGCTGAAGCTTTTGGGCGTGCATCCGGTGGTCGTCCACGGCGGCGGCCCGCAGATCAGCCGGATGCTCGACAAGGCCGGCGTGAAGTCGACCTTCGTGGACGGCCTGCGCGTCACCGACGAAGCCACCATGGAAGTGGCCGAGATGGTCCTGTCGGGCGCGATCAACAAGGAGATCGCCAACTGGATCACCTTGGCCGGCGCCGAGGCCGACGTGCGCGGCGTGGGCCTCTCGGGCAAGGACGCCCGGATGATCACGGCCGAGAAGGTCACCCGCACCCGCAAGGATCCGGACAGCAATATCGAGCAGGTCGTCGACCTGGGCTTCGTGGGCGAGCCGACCAAGATCGACCCGCACATCATCCAGGCCCTGCTGACCTCGGAAACCGACTACATCCCGGTGATCGCCCCGATCGGCGTCTCCACCCAGGGCGAGACCTTCAACATCAACGCCGACACCGTCGCCGGCGCCCTGGCGGGCGCGCTGAAGGCCAAGCGTATGCTGATGCTGACCGACATCAAGGGCGTGCTCGACGCCAATGGCGAGCTGATCCGCCAGATGACGATCGAGGAGGCCCGCGGGTTGATCGCCTCGGGCGTCGCCACCGGCGGCATGATCCCCAAGCTCGAGAACGCCATCCACGCCGTGGAATCGGGCGTCGAGGCCGTGGTCATTCTCGATGGCCGTCGTCCGCACGCCATGCTGGTCGAGCTCTTCAGCGAACACGGCGCGGGCACGCTCATCTCGAAATGAGCGCCGACCTAACCCACGTCGACACCTGGCTCTTCGACCTCGACAACACCCTGTACCCGCTGGAAAGCGAGTTCATGGGGCTGATCGAGGCCAAGATGACCGACTTCGTCCAGCGCGAGACCGGTCTGCCCCGCGACGAGGCCCGGGCGCTGCAGCACAGCTACTTCACCGAGCACGGCACTACCCTGGCCGGGCTGATGATCAATCACGGCCTCGAGCCCAAGCGCTTCCTGGACGAGGTGCACGACGTGGAGATGGATCGGCTGACGCCGAACCCGGCGCTTCGCGCGGCGATCGCCCGCCTACCCGGCCGCCGGCTGATCTTCACAAACGGCTCGCTGGGCCACGCCGAGCGGGTGCTGACGCATCTGGAGCTACGCGACCTCTTCTCGGAGGTGTTCGCGATCGAGACCGCGGACTATGTGCCCAAGCCGGCCCTGGCGACCTTCGACAAGATCTGCAAGCTGCACGCCATCGATCCGCCGATGACCGCCTTTTTCGAGGACAGCGAGAAGAACCTCGTCCCCGCCGCGCGCATGGGCATGACCACCGTGCTGGTCGGCCCGCACGCGGCGGCCTCGACCTCGGAACACGTCCATTTCCGCACTCCCGATCTCGCCGAGTTCCTGAGCTCGGCCCGCCTGCAAGGAAGTCCCGCATGACCGCCGTGAGCCTCTCTGATCTGCAAACCGAGATCGAAGCCGCCTGGGAAGCCCGCGCCGACGTCTCGGCCGCGACCACCGGCCCGGTCCGCACGGCCGTCGAGGAAGCCCTGCTGCTGCTCGACAGCGGCAAGGCCCGCGTGTCGGAAAAGATCGACGGCGAGTGGGTGACGCACCAGTGGCTGAAGAAGGCCGTGCTGCTGTCGTTCCGCCTGAACCCCAACACCGTCATGCGCGCCGGCACGCTGGGCGGCGGCGTCGGTCCGTGGTGGGACAAGGTGCCGAACAAGTTCGACGGCTGGGACGCCCCGCAATTCGAGGCCGGCGGCTTCCGCGCCGTTCCGGGCGCCATCGTCCGTCGCGGCGCTCACATCGGCAAGAACGTGATCCTGATGCCCTCGTTCGTGAACATCGGCGGCTATGTCGACGAAGGCACGATGGTCGACACCTGGGTCACGGTCGGCTCGTGCGCCCAGATCGGCAAGAACGTCCACCTGTCGGGCGGCGTCGGCATCGGCGGCGTGCTGGAGCCCCTTCAGGCCAACCCGACCATCATCGAGGACAACTGCTTCATCGGCGCCCGCTCTGAAGTCGTCGAGGGCGTGGTCGTCGGCGAGGGCAGCGTGCTCTCGATGGGCGTGTTCATCAGCGCCTCGACCAAGATCGTCGACCGCAAGACCGGCCAGGTTCACATCGGCAAGGTCCCGCCCTACAGCGTCGTCGTCCCCGGCAGCCTGCCCGACCCGAACGGCGGTCCTAGCCTGTATTGCGCGGTGATCGTGAAGACGGTCGACGCTCAGACGCGGTCGAAGACGTCGATCAACGACCTGCTGCGGGACTGATACCCCAAATCCTCCCCCTAGAGGGGGAGGTGTCGGCGAAGCCGACGGAGGGGGAATAAGCCGGGCAGCCCGCACTTCCCCCTCCGGCCTTCGGCCTCCTCCCCCACTGGGGGAGGATTTTATTTCGTCGCCTCGTTCAGCAGCTTCTTGCTCTCGGCCGCGCCTTCCTTGGCGTCCTGCTTCAGGTCCCTGCCAGCTTCCTTGAGCTCCTGGCCCGCCTCGCCGGCGGCCTCCTTCAGCTCCGCGCCGGTTTCCTTGGCGCTTTCCTTGATCGCCGTGCCGGCTTCCTTGACGTCGGGGTCGTTGGCGATGTTGTGAGCCGCGTCCTTGACGTCGGCGGCGGCGGCCTTGGCGCCTTCCTTCACTTCGGTGGCGTGCTCTTGCGAGCAGGCGGCGAGCGAGAGGGCGGCGGCCCCGGCGGCGATCAGCATCAGCTTGGAACGCATGGTCGTGCTCCTTCTTGGTCGGCTGGATAACGGAGCGCCAAGGCCCAGGTTCCGACTCCGGCTTTTCGCGGCGGCCAGAGACGTCTAAACCCCCGCCATGCGCATCGCCTTCCTCGGCACACCCGATTTCGCCGTCACCTGCCTGGCGGAGCTCGTCGCCTCCGGCCACGAGATCGTCGCCGTCTACTCCCAGCCCCCCGCGCCGCGCGGGCGCGGCCAGGAACTGAAGCCCTCGCCGGTCCACGCCTTCGCCGAGGGCCTGGGCCTGCCGGTCCGCACGCCGGTCTCGATGAAGACCCCGGAAGAGATCGAGGCCTTCAAGGCCCTGAACCTCGACGCCGCCGTCGTCGTCGCCTTCGGCCAGATCCTGGTGAAGGACGTGCTGGAAGCCCCGCGCCATGGCTGCTTCAACCTGCACGCCAGCCTGCTGCCGCGCTGGCGGGGCGCCGCGCCGATCCAGCGGGCGATCATGGCCGGCGATCCGGTCACCGGCGTCCAGGTCATGCGGATGAGCGAAGGCCTCGATGAAGGCCCGATCCTGATGTCCGAGCAGGTCGCCATCGCCGCCGACGACACCGCCGCGACGCTGCACGACAAGCTGGCCACGGTCGGCGCGCGCCTGCTGCCCGTGGCCCTGGCCGCCATCGAGCGCGAGGTGGTCCGCGAGACGCCGCAGAGCGAAAACGGCGTCACCTACGCCAAGAAGATCAAGTCGGCCGAAGCCCGCATCGACTGGACCCGCCCGGCCGCCGAGGTCGACCGCCACATCCGCGGCCTCTCGCCCTTCCCCGGCGCCTGGTTCGAGGCGCCTTCGGAGAAGGGGCCTGTCCGCGTGAAGGCCCTGCTGTCCCGCGTCGAGGCCGGGGCAGGCGCGCCGGGAACGGCGTTGGACGACGCCCTGCTGATCGCCTGCGGGGAAGGCTCGATCCGCCTGCTGAAGGCTCAGCGCGAGGGCAAGGGCATACAGGACGCCGAGACCTTCACGCGCGGCTTCCCGGTCCCGGCGGGAACGGTCCTGGCCTGATGCCCCGCTACCGCCTCCTCGTCGAGTATGACGGCCGCCCCTATGCGGGGTTCCAGGCCCAGGCGACCCTGCCCAGCGTGCAGGGCGCGATCGAGGCGGCGGTGAAGGCCTTCTGCGGCGAGGAGGTGCGCATCGCCGCCGCCGGCCGCACCGACACCGGCGTCCACGCCACCGGTCAGGTCGTCCACGTCGACCTCGAGAAGGACTGGCCGGCCCAGACGGTGTTCAACGCCCTCAACGCCCACCTGACCCGCGAGGCGGTCTCGATCCTCTCGGCCGAGGTGGCGGAGGGAGACTGGCACGCGCGGTTCTCGGCCAACGAGCGGCGCTATCTCTACCGGATCCTGAACCGCCGGGCCCCGCCGGCCCTGGACAAGGGCCGGGTCTGGCACATGAAGAAGGACCTCGACCACGAGGCCATGCACGCGGCGGCCCAGCACCTGATCGGCCTGCACGACTTCACGACCTTCCGCGACATGCACTGCCAGTCCAAGAGCCCGGTGAAGACGCTGGATGTCGCCCGCGTGCGCCGCGTGGGCGAGGAGATCCACCTCGATTTCGAGGCGCGCTCGTTCCTGCACCGCCAGGTCCGCTCGATGACCGGGACGTTAGTCGAGGTGGGCGCGGGCCGCTGGGCGGTGGACGACGTGAAGGCCGCGCTGGAGGCCAAGGACCGGCGGGAGTGTGGGCCCGTGGCGCCGGCCGACGGGCTGTATCTCGTCGGCGTCGGCTACGGCGACTAGAGGGCCTTGGCGCCCAGCGTCCTCATCCGGGCCAACCAGTCCGCCCGCCCCTTGGCGCCGATCATCTCGACGCCGCCGATGATACTCGTGCGGATCGGTCGATAGCCGCTAAGCCACAGGACGCCCCTGGCCAGCGCCTTGACGCCGTGGCCGCCGAATACGACGCGGAAGAACGGTCCCGGCATGCCCATGGTCACCACCAGCCGGGCGCTACGGCCTTTCAGCTTGCTGTTTCGGCCGCGTGGACCGACCTGGAAGCCGAAGCCGCCACGATAGACCTGCTCAAGCAGCGCCTTCAGCCGCGCCGGAACCCCGCCCAGCCACAGCGGGAAGACGATCACAAGGTGCTCGGCCCGGATCATCGCGGCCTGGACCTCCTGAATCGCGTCGGACGGCGGCTCGGCGAAGGCGGCGGCGGAGGTCAGGACCGGCGCCTCGACCGCGCCCAGATCCAGACGCCGCGCCTCGTGGCCGGCGGCCGTCGCGGCGGCGGCGTAGGCCTCGCACAAAACCGCGCAGAAACGGTCCGCGCCGGGATCGGGATGACCGTTCAGGATGAGGATGCGCTTGGCCACGGGGACAACTTGATCCGCCGCCAACGCGCCGCCTTGAGACTTGTCAAAAGGCCTACAGCACCGAGCAACTGGTGATCTGACTGAAGGCCTCGAGCGCCGCCGCGCCGACCACGCTGGTGCCGAAGCGATCCAGCTCGGGCGACCAGACCGCCACCGTCGCCTTGCCGGGGACCACGGCGACAATGCCGCCGCCGACGCCGCTCTTGGCCGGCAGGCCGACGCGATAGGCGAAGTTGCCGACGCTGTCATAGATCCCGCAGGTCAGCAGCAGGGCGTTCAACCGCCTCGTCAGCCGATCCGGGAAGATCGTCTCCTCGGCCACCGGCGAGAAGCCGCCCGCCGCCAGCGGAAGGAAGGCTCGCGCCAACTGCCGGCAGCTCATGGCGAGCGCGCACTGACGGCTGTAGGCGGCGACCACCGCCTCGGGCTCGTGCTCGATCGTGCCCTGGCCGCGCATCAGGCTGGCGATGGCGCGGTTCTGCCAGGCGTGGGCCAGTTCCGACGCCGCCACGGCGGGATCGATCTCCAGCCGCTCGCCGCACAGGAAGCCGCCGAAGTCGCGGACCAGGGCGGCCGGATCGCGGGTGACGTTCATCAGCACGTCCGTCACCGCCAGGGCCCCGGCGTTGATGAACGGGTTGCGCGGCACGCCCCGCTCGGCCTCGAGCAGGGAGAGATGGTTGAACGGCGTGCCCGACGGCTCCTTGCCGACCCGGGTCCAGATCTCGTCGCCGATCCGGTTCAGAGCCAGGCCCAGGGCCAGGACCTTGGTGATGCTCTGCAGCGAAAAAGCCTCGTCGGCGTCGCCGATCACGTGCTCGCCGCCGTCGACCGTGCGCACGGCCATGCCGAACTTGGTCCCCGGCACGCAGGCCAGCTGCGGGATGTAGTCGGCGGGCTTGCCCTTGCCGAAGTGCGGCTTCACCAGCACGGCCACCTCGGCCAGCACATCGGGGATCGAGAGCGCCTTCATCCTCGTCCCCGTCCAGCTCAGGCGAAGGCCGCGAAGTAGCGGTTGATCAGGGCCTCGTAGGCGCCGGCCAGCTGGCGGACCTCTTCGACCGGAACCCGCTCGTCCACCTGGTGCATGGTCGAGCCGACCAGGCCGAACTCGACCACCGGGCAAAGCGCGCGAATGAAGCGGGCGTCGCTGGTGCCGCCCGTGGTCGACAGCTCCGGCGCGCGGCCGGTGGCGTCGCCGACCGCGGCCACGATCACGTCGGTGAACGCGCCCGGCTCGGTCAGGAAGGCCTCGCCGCTGATCTTGCACAGCGCCTCGACCCGGCCCGAAAAGCCCTCGGCCGCCTCGCGGCACTCCCGCTCGATCCAGGCCGCCAAGTCCTTGCCCTTGTGGGCCGGGTTGAAGCGGATGTTGATCCGCGCCTTGGCCGAGGCGGGGATGACGTTGGTGGCGGTGTTGCCGACATCGACCGTGGTCACTTCCAGGTTCGACGGCTGGAAACCGGTATAGCCCTCGTCCAGCACCCGGCTCTGCAGGCGCGAGAGGATGTCGACCATCACCGGGATCGGGTTGGCGGCACGATGCGGGTAGGCCACGTGCCCCTGCTTGCCGTCCACGGCGATCCAGGCGTTGATGCTGCCGCGCCGGCCGATCTTGACCATGTCGCCCAGCAGGTTGGCCGAGGTCGGCTCGCCGACGATGCAGTGGTCGATGATCTCGCCCTCGGCGGCCAGGGCCTCGACGACCTTGACGGTGCCGTCCTCGGCGACGCCCTCCTCGTCGCCGGTGATCAGGAAGCTGATCGAGCCGGGATGGTCGGGGACGTTGGCGACGGCGGCGACGAAGGCGGCGATCGCGGACTTCATGTCGACCGCGCCGCGGCCAAAGAGGATCCCGTCCTTGATCTCGGCCTCGAAGGGACCCGCGGTCCAGGCCGCGCCATCGCCGACCGGCACCACGTCGGTGTGGCCGGCGAAACAGAGGTTCGGCCGCGCCGTCCCGCGCCGGGCGTAGAGGTTCTCGATCTCGCCGAACTTCATCCGGCGGCAGGAAAAGCCCAGGGCCTCCAGCTGGCGCTGCAGCGTGTCCATCGCGCCCGCGTCGGCCGGGGTCACCGACGGGCGCCGGATCAGGGCCTGGGCGAGTTCGACAGGATCGATGCTGACGGAAACGGGCGCGGGGCTGTTCATGATCCTGCCTTTAGGCTTCCCTCCGTCACGACGCAAATCCAGCAAGGCGCTTCCCCAAGCCTTTTCCTCAAAGACACGACCATGCCCAAGATCGATCTCGCCTCGGCTCCCACCCGCATCGGCACGGCCTATCCGCCGCCGTTCAACGAACCTTGCCTGCGCCGTCATCGCACCAAGCTGGGCGACGCGGTCGGGCTCTCGCAGTTCGGGGTCAACCTGCTGCGCCTGCCGCCGGGACAATGGTCCAGCCAGCGCCACTGGCACACCGCCGAGGACGAGTTCACCTGGGTGGTCGAGGGCGAGGTGGTGCTGGTCGAGAACGACGGCGAGACGGTGCTGAAGGCCGGCGACTGCGCGGGCTTCAAGGCCGGCGTCGCCAACGGCCACCACTTCCAGAACCGCTCGGACCGCGATGTGCTGCTGCTGGAGATCGGCTCGCGACGGCCCGACGAAGACGGCTGCGACTATCCCGATATCGACCTGGTCTTGCGCGAGGGCGAGGAGATCTACCGGCATCGCGACGGAACGCCCTACGACACCGAAAGCGGTCGCAAGCGCTAGGCCCACGAGGCGGCCTCGAACACGGCCAGCTGAGCGGCGAAGGCGCGCTGGAAGGCCGGACGAGCCTCGGCCCGGGCGACATAGGCGGCGAGGTTCGGATAGTCGGCCAGCAGGTTGGCGCTCGCGGGGCGGCGCAGCACCGTGACCATCATCAGGTCGCCGGCGCTGAACGGGCCGTCCAGCCAATCGGCGTCGCCAAGCCGTAGGGAGAGGTCCTCCAGTCGTCGGCGCACCTCCTGCTCCAGGGCGGGCTGGCGGGCGTCGAACCAGGGCTTGTCGCGCTCCAACAGGAAGGCGCGCTCGCGCTCGACGATCGGCGGCTGAACGGTGCTGACGGCGGCGAACATCCAGGCGATGGCGCGGGCCCGGGCGTCGGGCTCGGCCGGCAGCAAGCCCGGGTGACGCTCAGCCACCCGCAGGACGATCGCCCCGGACTCGAACAGCACCAGGCCGTCCGCTTCGTAGGTCGGGATCTGGCCGAAAGGCTGCAGCGCCTTGTGGGCGGGCTCCTTCATCTCGGCGAAGGTGACCAGCCGGACGTCATAGGGCTGGCCGACCTCCTCCAGCGCCCAGCGCGCCGGCATGTCGCGCGCCAGCCCGCGTCCCCGGTCGGGCGAGGCCTTGAAAGCTGTGAGGATCGGTTTCATCGGCGCGTCTCCCTGGCTCTTGATAGGCCAAGGACGCGCGCGCTACGAGCGTGCCGACAGGCGTGCGCGAGCCTCGGGCGGAACCTTCACCGCATCGATCGGTTGAGGCTCGCGTATCGCAAGCGGTGGGGATGTTTATGGGCGTTTCAACGCGCGTCGCGGCCTTGACCGCCATGCTTCTGGCGCCGATGGCCGCCCAGGCGCAGGACATCTACATGGGCACGGTGGCGGTCGAGCGGGACGCCGTCGTCCTGACGCGCTGCGATCTCGTCCAGAACCGCTATGTTCTGCGAGACCGAAAAGGAAAGCGCGCGCGCCCCGTCGCCGACCTGCGCGAGCGCCTGAAGACGCTAAAGGCGCCGGTTTATGTCGAAGCGATCGGCGACTACGCCGAGCAGGGCGACGACAACGCGCTGGACGTGATCAGCCTCGAGAACATCGAGGCCGGGAAGTCCTGCCACCTGTCGGACGCTCTGAGGGGCCCTTAGGCCGCGCGGCGGGCCTTCTTGACCTTGGCGATGGCGCGGTCGCGGCGCAGGCGCGAGAGGTGGTCGATGAAGAGGACGCCTTCCAGGTGGTCCATCTCGTGCTGGATGCAGACCGCGAACAGGCCCTCGGCCTCCTCGACGACCGTCTCGCCCTGGTAGTTCATGTAGCGCAGGGTGACCTTGGCCGGGCGCTCGACCTCGTCGAAGTACTCCGGCACCGACAGGCAGCCTTCCTCGTAGACGAACATGTCCTCGGAAGTGGCCAGGATCTCGGGATTGACGAAATAACGCGGCGCCGGTTCCTCGCCCTCGCGGGCCAGGTCCATGGTGATCACCCGCACGGGCTCGCCAACCTGTACGGCGGCCAGGCCGATGCCGGGCGCGTCGTACATGGTCTCCAGCATGTCATCCATCAGGGCGCGCAGCTCGTCGGTGACGATCTCCACCGGGGTGGAAATCTTCTTCAGGACCGCCAGATCGGCGGCGTTATCGACGGTGAGGATGCGACGGATAGCCATGATCTTCGTCAGGTAGGCGCGTCATTTCCGAGGGTCAAGGTGGGAGATTGCCCCACGGCGGGCTCGGCGCTCAACTTCGTGAGAGGACGCACGCCCTGATCGATCGCGGCGGGCTCGTCGATCTTCTTGCCCTCATGGTCGACGGAAAGGTCCTCGAAACGCCGGGCCTGGGTCAGGACCTGGCTCTCCAGCGAGCCGACGAACTGGTTGTACTTGCCCACCGCGCTTTCCAGCGCCTTGCCCATGGCGCCGGCGTGGGCGCCCATGACCGAGACGCGCTTGTAGAGCTCGCGGCCGACCTCGACGATGCGGGCGGCGTTCTTGGCCTGGTCCTCGGCGCGCCAGCCATAGGCCACGGCCTTGCAGAGCGCGAACAGGGTCGTGGGCGTAACCAGCACCACGCGGCGGTCCATAGCCTCGGCCATCAGCTCGGGCAGGCGGTCCAGGGCGGCGGCCAGGAAGCCGTCGCCGGGCACGAACATCGCCACGAAGTCGGGCGAGCCCTCGCCGGCGAACTGGTCCCAATAGGCCTTGGACGACAGGCTCTGCATGTGGGCGCGGACGCTGGCGGCGTGGCGGACCATGGCGGCCTCGCGCAGGACTTCGTCGGTCGCCTCTTGTGACTCGAGGAAGGCGTTCAGCGAGCACTTGGCGTCGATCACGAACACCCCGCCGCCGGGCAGGGTGACCTTGACGTCGGGACGGCGGCGGCCCTCGTCGCTGTCGACGCTGAACTGCTCCTGAAAGTCGAAGCGGCTGTTGAGGCCGGCGGCCTCCAGCACGTTGCGCAGGGTCTGCTCGCCCCAGCGCCCTTGCACGCCGGCCCCGCGGCGCAGGGCGGCCGACAGCTTGCGGGCCTCGGCCTGGGTGGCGGTGGAGGCCTCCAGCAGGGCCGCGATCTGGGCCTTGAGGCCGCCGGTCTCCTCGGCGCGGACCTTCTCGACGGCGTTCACCTGGGCCTCGAACTTGGCCAGGGTCTCGGCGACCGGCTTTAGCTGAGCCTCCAGCCGAGCCTCGGCCAGGCGCTCGCGGCTCTTGGCGTTCTCGTCGGCGCGCTTGATCAGCTGCTCGGCGATGGCGTTGGCGCTCTGGGCGGCCTGGGCCTTGATCAGCTCGATCTGGGTGGCGCTCTGGTCCTCGAGCAGGCGGTGGCGCTCCTCGGCCTGGGTCAGGCGCTCGTTCAGCAGCCAGGTCTCGGCCTCGGCCTTGGCGGCGCGACGCTGCGCGGTCACGGCCCAAAGCCCCAGCGCCACGGCCGCCAGGGCAAAGACAAGGGCCAGGATCGGATAAGGATCGGAGAAGTTCATGCTCCGTTCCTACCGGGAGTCGGCGGCGGCATAAAGGCCGCCGCCGCGCGCGATCACTCGTCGCCGTCGGCGATGTCGGCGATCAGGCCGTTGATCGGCTCCTCGTTGAAGCTGGTCACGTTGTGGCCCTTGTCGTGCACGCCGACCTTGGCGACGTGCGGGGTTTCGACTTCGGCCTCGGGGGCCTTGTCCTCGGGCGTGCTCATTTAATCCATCCCTCCACTGTCGCATCGGCGGTCCCGACGCGATGGGGCCAAGCTTGGCGCGGGAAAGCGTGACTGTCAGCCGGATTTCCCACCCGCCGACGTGATTTCGTCAGGCTGGCCGGCGAGCGCGCAGGGCCTGGGCGATGGTGCCGTCGTCCAGCCAATCCAGGTCGCCGCCGACCGGCACGCCTCGGGCCAGCATGGTCACCGGCACGTTGGTCTGGGCCAGGCGGTCGGCGATGTAGTGGGCGGTCGTCTGGCCGTCGACCGTGGCCGGCAGGGCCAGGATCACCTCGGCCACCTCGCCGCCCCCGACCCGCGCGACCAGCTCGCCGATCCGCAAGGCCTCGGGCCCGATCCCGTCCAGCGCCGACAGCAGCCCGCCCAGCACATGGTAGCGGCCCTTGAACGAACCGCCGCGTTCCATGGCCCAGACCGAGCCGACCTCCTCGACCACGCACAGCAGCCGCCCGTCGCGAGAACCGTCCGCGCAGACCGCGCAGGGATCGGTGACGTCCAGCGAGCCGCAGGTCGAGCACGCGCGAACCTTGGCCTGGGCCTCGGCCATGGCCAGGGCCAGCGGCGCCAGCAGCGTGTCGCGCTTCTTGAGCAGGGCCAAGGCCGCCCGCCGGCCCGAACGCGGGCCCAGCCCAGGCAGCTTGGACAGCAGGGCGATCAGACGCTCGATCTCGGGTCCGGCGGAGGCTCCCACTCGTTTTCCTTCAAGCCCTTTCCAACGGAAAGGAGGGTTAGAACTTCATCCCGGGCAGGCCGCCCATCAGGCCCGCCATCGGACCGGCGGCTTCCTGCATCAGCTGGGCCTGCTTGGCGTCCAGCTTCTTCTTGGCGTCGGCGTGGGCGGCGACGATCAGGTCGGCGATCACCTCGCCCTCGCCGGGTTCGATCAGGCTCTCGTCCAAGGTCACCTTGGCCAACTCGCCCGTACCCTTCAGCGTCACGGTCACCATGCCGCCGCCCGAGGTCCCCTCGACGGTGCTTTCGGCCAGGCGCGCCTGGGCGTCCTGGAGCTTCTGTTGCATGGCCTGGGCCTGCTTCATCAGGCCGCCGAGGTCTTTCATGGTCTTGGTCTCCAATTTCGAATTGCCCTCCCCTCGATGGGGAGGGGTGGGGGTGGGGCGATACGGCGGCGGATCGTGCTCCGTCCTGAAACGCCGTCACTCCCATCCCCGCCCTTCCCCCATCAAAGGGGGAAGGGAGATTCCGCGACTATCCCTCTTCCTCGTCCGGCTCCAGCGGGGCCGCCTCGGGGGTGAGGACCTTGCGGATCTCTACGATCTCGGCGCCGGGGAAGGCCGACAGCACCGAGGCGACGAACGGGTCCTTCTTGATGGCCTCCAGCGCCTCGCGCTCCTCGCGCTTCTGGCGCTCCATCATGCTCTCGGCCCCGCCGCCGCCCTCGGCGGCGACCAGCCAGGGCTGACCGGTGTGCTCCTTCAGGAAGCGAACGAGGCGCCCGGCCAGGTTTCCAGGCGCGCCGGGGGCGGCCTCGAAGGTGATGGCGCCAGGCCGGAAGTTGATCGGGCGGACGTACTGCTCGACATCCAGGCGCAGGCCGATGTCGCGACGGGCGGCGATCAGGGCCATCACGTCGTCGAACGAGGCCAGCACCGGCATGGCCTGGGCGCCCGGCGCGGCCATGGTCATCGGGGCGTGGGCCGAGGCCGTGGCGCCAGAAGAACCGCCGCCGACCGACACGCCGCCGCCAGGTCCGCCGCCGCCGATCGGATTGCCATCGCGCAGGGCCTTCAGAGCCTCTTCCGGACCCGGCAGGTCGGCCGCGTAGCACAGACGGATCAGGGCCATCTCGGCCGCGGCCATGGCGTCGGGGGCGCGGCGCACCTCCTCATGGGCCTTCAGCAGCATCTGCCACAGGCGCGACAACGTGCCGGCCGAGGTATGGGCGCCGATGGCGGCCAGGCGCGCGGCCTGCTCCTTGGGCATCGACAGGGCGTCGGGGCCAAGCGCCTTGGACACCGCCGAGGCGTGGCAGTGGTCCAGCACATCGAGCATCACCACCGCCGGATCGGCGCCAAAGCCCCAAAGGGCGCGGAAGGCTTCCAGCGCGTCCTTGGTCTTGCCGGCCATCACATGCTCGTAGAGCGCGATGGTCTGGCCGCGATCAGCCAGACCCAGCATGTCGCGGACCACCGTGGCCGTGACGGTCGCGCCGCGCTCGGTCTGGACGATGGCCTGATCCAGCAGCGAGAGACCGTCGCGCACCGAGCCCTCGGCCGCGCGGGCGATCAGGGCCAGGGCGTCCATCTCGATCCGCGCGCCTTCCTTGGCGGAGATGCGGTCGAAGTGCTTGACCAGCACGTCCGGCTCGACCCGGCGCAGGTCGAAGCGCTGGCAGCGCGACAGGATCGTCACCGGAACCTTGCGGATTTCGGTGGTGGCGAAGATGAACTTGGCGTGCGGCGGCGGCTCTTCCAGCGTCTTCAGCAGGGCGTTGAACGCCGCCGTCGACAGCATGTGCACTTCGTCGATGATGTAGACCTTGTAGCGCGCCTCGACCGGGGCGTAGCGCACCCCGTCCAGCAGCTCGCGCATCTCGTCGACCTTGGTGCGGCTGGCGGCGTCCAGCTCCAGCACGTCCATGTGCCGGCCCTCGATGATGGCGCGGCAGTGGTAGCCCTCGGTGGTCAGGTCGACCGAGGGTCCCTTGACCGTGTCGGTCTCGTAGTTGAGCGCCCGGGCCAGCAGGCGCGCGGTCGTGGTCTTGCCGACGCCCCGGACGCCGGTGAGCATGAAGGCGTGGGCGATGCGGCCGGTGGAGAAGGCGTTGGCCAGGGTGCGGACCATGGCCTCCTGGCCGATCAGGTCCTCGAACGTACGCGGCCGGTATTTCCGCGCCAGCACCGTATAGGCGTCGCCAGTCTCGGCGGGCGGCTCCTGGACGACCGGGCGCGCCTCTTCCGCCGCCGCGGCGGGCGCGGCCGGAGGTCCGCCGAAGATATCGGCGGTGTTCTCGTCCCGCTCGGCGGGCGCCTCGTCCCACGGCGGCGCGGAATCAGGCGTGAGGTCGTCGTGGTCGGCCATGGTCCCAGTGTAGTGGCGCGAAGGGCGCGGCAAAAGACCCGCTCCAAGCGGACCGGCCATCTGCTGACAGATTTCGCGATTTTAGGGGAAGGTGGAGACCGGACAGCGACCCGAAGGGGATCTCGTTGTGGCTGCTGCCTTCCGGCCCTGACCAGGTTGGCGAGGACTTCGTCCGAGCCGATCTCCGAAGCCTATATCGCGACTCATCGCGAAGGATGCAAGGCTGACGATTCTCAAAGGCCGCGCTAGAGAGTGTCCATGCCTCTCTCGATCATCACCAACACCTTCGCCGGCAACCCCCTGAACCGCGACAGCGAGCGGCGCGGCGACGAGGCCTTCCTCGCCGAAAAGCTGGCCGATCCGGAATCGCTGGCGGTGGCGCTTTGGAACGGCAAGCCGCTGGTCGAGGATATCCTGGACGCCGACGGCCAGCCCAAGGGCGTGCAGATCGCCTACCTCCGCGCCGACATGGCCCAGGACCTGGCCGGCGGGAATGAGAAGCTGCTCTATATGGGCCTCTGGAAGGACATCGCCGTCTTCGCCGTCGATATCGAGGGCGCGGCCGACCCGGCGGAGGGACCGCTACAGGGGCTGGGCCGGTTCGAGGAGCTGCGCGGCGCCGCCGCGACCATGCCGCCCGCCGACGCCGGCATCCTGGCCACCGCGAAGTCGATGTTCGAATGGCGGCGCCGCCATCGCTGGTGCAGCGCCTGCGGCCAGAAGACCGAGGTCGCCGACGGCGGCTGGAAGCGCATCTGCCCCGCCTGCGACGCCGAGCACTTCCCGCGCACGGACCCAGTGGCGATCATGCTGGCCATCCACGATGGCAAGTGCCTCCTGGGCCGCCAGGCGGCCTGGCCTCCGGGGATGTTCTCGGCCCTGGCCGGTTTCATCGAACCGGGCGAGACCATGGAAGAGGCCTGCGCCCGCGAGCTGGAGGAAGAGGCGGGCTTGAAGGCCGTCGCCGTCCGCTATCACTCCAGCCAGCCCTGGCCGTGGCCGTCATCGCTGATGATCGGCATGATCGCCGACGTCGACAGCGACAAGGCCGCGCCCGACCAGACCGAGCTGGAAGAGGTCCGCTGGTTCACCAAGGAAGAGGCGATCCGCCTGATGAAGGGCGAATTCGAAGGCGGCCTCTTCGCCCCGCCGGCCCTGGCGATCGCCCACCAGCTGATCAAGGCCTGGGCGGAGGGGTAGGCGATAGATCCTCTCCCCAAGGGAGAGGTGTCGGCGAAGCCGACGGAGAGGGAAGAGGCCGGCTCGGCAGCACTTCCCCCTCCGGTCGCTTCGCGACCACCTCCCCCGCTAGGGGGAGGATTTAGAGCCCGCCTCACCTAAACGGCGGCTCGTCGAACGCCCGCAGCTTGCGCGAGTGCAGGTTCGGCCCCTCGGCGTACAGCAGCTGGCAGGCCAGGATCCCGATCTGCAGGTGCTGGCTGATCGCCCGCTCGTAGAAGGCGTTGGCCTGGCCGGGCAGCTTGATCTCGCCGTGCAGCGGCTTGTCGGACACGCACAGCAGCGTCCCGTAGGGCACCCGGAAGCGGTAGCCCTGGGCCGAGATCGTCGCCGACTCCATATCGATGGCGACCGCGCGGCTCTGGTTGAAGCGCAGGGCCGAGAGGCTGTGGCGAAGCTCCCAGTTGCGGTCGTCGGTGGTCACGACGGTGCCGGTGCGCAGGCGCTTCTTCAGCTGGTCGCCGCTGTCGCCGCTGATCGCCTTGGCCGCGTCGTAGAGGGCGCGCTGCACCTCCGCGATCGACGGGACGGGGATCTCCGGCGGCAGCACCGCGTCCAGCACGTGGTCGTCACGCAGATAGGCGTGGGCCAGGACGTAGTCGCCGATGGTCTGGGTGTCGCGCAGGCCGCCGCAGTGGCCGATCATCAGCCAGGCCTGCGGGCGCAGCACCGCAAGGTGGTCGCAGATCGTCTTGGCGTTGGATGGACCGACGCCGATATTGACCAGGGTCACGCCCGAGCCCCCCGGCGCCATCAGGTGGTAGGCCGGCATCTGGTGCTTGCGCCAGGCCGACTCCGCCACCGCCATCTCGGGATTGACCGTGTTGGCGGTGATCGTCACCCCGCCCGAGCACGACAGGGCCGTGTAGGGGCTGTCCGGCTTCTTCAGCTGCTCGATGCCCCAGCGCACGAACTCGTCGACATAGCGATGATAGTTCGTGAACAGGATGAACTGCTGCACGTCTTCGGCAGGAGCGCCGGTGTAGTGCTTGAGCCGCGCCAGCGAGAAGTCGGTGCGCAGGCCGTCGAACAGCGACAGCGGCCGAGTTTCCTCCAGCGCGGGGCTCCAGACGCCGTCGGCGATCTCGTCGCCGATGAAGGCCAGGTCCGTCGTGGGGAAGAAGCGGGCGATGTCCTCGCTACGGACGTCCGCCTGGTTCAGATCGATCGTGGCGTCCAGGACATACGGATAGGGGATCTCCTGGCGCGAGCGCTCGACCTCGATCTCGACGTCGAAATCGTCCATCAGGAGGGTCAGCTGCTCGACCAGATAGTCCTTGAACTGGGCCGGCTTGGTCACGGTCGTCGAGTAGACGCCGGGACGGCTGACGCGGGCGTAGGAGCGGGCCAGCTTGGGCGGCAGCGCCTCGGGATCGTAGGTCAGCCGCAGCTCGGGATAGGCGAAGGTCCCATCGAACCGCGCTTGCGGGTCGGGACGCGTTCCATTTTCGAGATAGGCGCGCAGGGCGGTCCGCAGAGCGTCGACGGCGCGTTCGTATTCGTCATTGAGCCGTTCGACGACGGCGATTGCTTTTTCTTGGTTTGACATGACGCCTTATAGCGACGTTCCGCGACATTGGCGAGACACCGGCCCCCGCTCCTGGGAATGATTTATTACTTAGCGCAAGACTTAGGCGCCCCAAAGCCCGCCGACTGGGCGGCTCGCGGCCTGTTTATCTCGCTGCGCGCGAGACAAGCCGCGACGCACAAGCGCAAGAGCATGGACGAAGCCGCTCGCGTCGGCCACAAGGGCGGAATTGCTCAAGACGGGGGCGGATGGCGGCGGGGCCGTTCTCGCGCGTCGTTCCCTTCGCAACCAGACATACCGTCGACGCCCGCCAAGGCGATTGGTGGGGGCGCCAGGGGGACTGAATGAACAAACGCTTCGCCTTATTGATCATCGGGGCCATGGTTCTCGGCGTCGCCGTGGGCTGGTTCATCAACCAGACGATGGACCCGACCCAGGCCAAGGCCGCCGCCAACAGCCTGTCGCTGGTCACCGACATCTTCCTGCGCCTGATCAAGATGATCATCGCGCCGCTGGTGCTGACCACCCTGATCGCCGGCATCGCCCACATGGAAGACGCCGCCGCCGTCGGCCGGATCGGCGCCAAGACCATGGCCTGGTTCATCACCGCCTCGTTCGTGTCGCTGCTGCTGGGCCTCCTGATGGTCCACCTGCTGGATCCGGGCGCGAACCTCAATCTGGCGCACATGGACATCGAGGGGACCAAGACGGCGGCGACCACCGACGCCTTCACCCTGAAGGGCTTCATCACCCACCTGGTGCCGACCTCGATCTTCGACGCCATGGCCAAGAACGAGATCCTGCAGATCGTCGTCTTCGCCCTGTTCGTCGGCACCGCCGTGGCCTCGCTGGACAACAAGGCCCCGCAGATCCTGGAGCTGGCCGAGCAGGCCGCCCAGGTGATGCTGAAGGTCACCGGCTTCGTCATGAAGCTGGCCCCGCTGGCCATCTTCGCGGCCCTGGCCTCGACGATCGCCACCCAGGGCGTTTCGATGCTGGCCGTCTACGGGAAGTTCGTGCTGGGCTTCTACGCCACCATGGGCGTGCTGTGGGGCCTGCTGTTCCTGGCGGGCCTGCTGGTGCTGGGCAAGCGGGTGATCCCGCTGTTCGGCGTGATCCGCGACCCGGCCCTGCTGGCCTTCTCGACCGCAAGCTCGGAAGCCGCCTATCCGCGCATCCTCGACAGCCTGCCCAAGGTGGGCGTGCGCCGCCGCATCGTCTCGTTCGTCCTGCCGCTGGGCTATTCGTTCAACCTCGACGGCTCGATGCTGTACTGCACCTTCGCCACCATGTTCATCATGCAGGCGCACGGCGTGCACCTGACGATCCAGCAGCAGATCTTCATGCTGCTGCTGCTGATGGTGACCTCCAAGGGCATCGCCGGCGTGCCGCGCGCCTCGCTGGTCGTGATCATGGCCACCCTCACCTACTTCGGCCTGCCGGAAGCCTGGATCGCGCTGGTCCTGGGCGTCGACCACCTGCTGGACATGGGCCGCAGCGCCACCAACGTCGTCGGCAACAGCGTCGCCGCCGCCGTGGTCGCCAAGTGGGAAGGCGAGCTGGACGAGATCGATCCAGAGGCCGAAGGCGCCACGATCTAACGTCGCTTTCGACGCGCTTTCGAACGGCCCGCATCCCATCGCGATGCGGGCCGTTTTCGTGTCCGGTTCATAGTGTACAGTAAAAACTTGACTCCGGCCCAGCGAGGTCCAATCTCAAGCGGGAGGGACTAGAAGGACGACGTCATGCGTAAAATCGCTCACATCGCGCGCGCGGCCTTGGTCGGGCTCGCCATTTCCACCCCGCTGGCGCTGAGCGGCCCGGCCGCCGCCCACCAGGCGACCGAGGCCAAACCCGCCAAGCCGGCCCGGCAGTGCTTCTACCTGTCCGATTGGCGCGGCTGGACCGCTCCAGACAAGGACACCCTGTACCTGAAGGTGCGGGGCAAGGACGTCTACAAGGTCGATCTGGCCTATGGCTCCAACCAGCTGACCTGGCCGGGCACGCACCTGGTCTCGATCGTTCGGGGCGTGGACAGCGTCTGCGGGCCGCTGGACCTGGACCTTCGGGTGTCGGACGGCTTCGGCATGGCCATTCCGATCCGGGCCAAGACCATCACCAAGCTGACCCCGGAACAGATCGCGCTGATCCCCAAGAAGGACCGGCCGTAAGTCAGGGGCTTAAAGGACGGCCGCGTTCGGCGACGCCACGATCAATGGCGTCAGCGGGCGCGGGTCACCCCCTCAACGCTTCCGGACGCTGGCTTCGGGCGTGAAGAAGCTCCCCTGCATGGGAATGGCGCACGGCGTCTTGCCCAGCCGCACCTCGCCCTGGCGATCCTTCGGCTTGGCGCCCAGGCCGAACTTGATCGAGCAGTTCAGGACGCGGAAATAATCGCCGTCAGGCTGCGCGCCCCCAGGCTTGGGGTCGCCATAGCCGCGCCCCGAGGGCCCCGCCGCGACGACCGCGTCGTAATAGGCGCGCTTCCCGGGGTCCATCGGCGCCGGATAGCTGGGCGCGTTCGCCTGGAGGCGGCCCAGCTTCTCCTCGCACCGCTCGCGGTCCTCGCGCGACTGGCTCGCGCCGCGCGCGCATCCCGCCCCGGCCCGAAGCGCCGCGCGCAGGGCGTCGGAAGCGACCGCCGGTCCAGAGACGGCGCCGACGGCGGTGACGGACGCGGCCGTACCGTTGCTGGCCGCCTCGACGGGCGTGGACACGGAAGTGGCGATCGGCGCCGACGCGGAAGGCGGAGCGGCCCGGGCGGGGCGCGAGGCCTTGGCTGGCGCCGTCTTGACCTCGGGCCGCGTCAGCTCGACCGACATCAAGGACAGGTCAGGGCCGGCGGCGACCAGCGTCGGCGCCGTGGGCCACGCCAACCAAGCCAGCACCACCGCGTGCAGCGCCAGTGACAAGGCGGCCAGGACGCCCCATCGGCGTGACCGCCCCCGAACACCCCGCATCGCTCTCCCCCGCGCAGACCCCGTCCGCGCGCCAGGACGCCTTTACGTTGTGTCGGAAGCGAGGCCGCGCCATGGCGCGAATGGCCAACAAAAAACCCTCTCCCGATGGGGGAGAGGGTTCCAAGCGCTACTCCGCCGGAGTCAGGTCCGTGCGCTTCTTCATCATCTCGTCGAAGCTGGTCCAGACGCCCTCGGCGCCGTGCCACGAGCCCTTGGTGGCGGCCTTGGAATATTCGGTCGCGCGGGCCTCGAAGAAGTTGGCGTGCTCGACGCCCGACAGCAGCGACTGCAGCCAGGGCAGCGGGTTCTCCTTCACGCCGTACACTTCCGGCAGCTGCAGCTGGCGCAGGCGCCAGTCGGCGATGAAGCGGATGTATTGCTTGATGTCGTCCGGGGTCATGCCCTGGATTTCGCCGGCCTCGAAGGCCAGGTCGATGAACCGGTCTTCCAGGCCCACCACATGCTTGCAGCAGTCGACGATGTCGTCGGCCACGGCCTTGGTCACCGCGCCGGTTTCCTTGTTGAAGGCGTGGTACAGCTTGATGATGCCGTCGCAGTGCAGGCTCTCGTCGCGGATCGACCACGAGACGATCTGGCCCATGCCCTTCATCTTGTTGAAGCGCGGGAAGTTCATCAGCATCGCGAACGAGGCGAACAGCTGCAGGCCCTCGGTGAACCCGCCGAACATGGCCAGGGTGCGGCAGATGTCGGCGTTGGTCTCGACGCCGAAGGTCTGCATGTAGTCATGCTTGGCCTTCATGGCCTCGTATTCCATGAACGCCGAGAACTCGGTCTCGGGCATGCCGATGGTCTCGAGGAGCAGGGCGTAGGCCGCGATATGGATCGTCTCCATGTTCGCGAACGAGGCCAGCATCATCTTCACTTCGGTCGGTTTGAACACCCGACCGTAGCGCTCCATGTAGTTGTCCTGCACCTCGACGTCGGACTGCGTGAAGAAGCGGAAGATCTGCGTCAGCAGGTTCCGTTCCTTGTCGTTCAGCTTGACGGCCCAGTCCTTGAGGTCCTCGCCCAGCGGCACCTCTTCCGGCATCCAGTGGACCTGCTGTTGCTTCTTCCAGAAGTCGTAGGCCCAGGGATAGCGGAACGGCTTGTAACCGCCCGAA
Organism: Caulobacter segnis; assembly: GCF_031454995.1. Classification (GTDB taxonomy): domain Bacteria; phylum Pseudomonadota; class Alphaproteobacteria; order Caulobacterales; family Caulobacteraceae; genus Caulobacter; species Caulobacter segnis_E. Next base: position 1,089,987 of record NZ_JAVDRV010000001.1, read on the forward strand.
GGGGTCATCAGGCCAGGCAGGATCAGCGACGACGGAGCGGACATGACAGAGCCTCGGAGCGAGAATCGAGCGGACGGGTTAGGTAAGGTACGGCAGGCCGGAGCCCGACGCACGCTCAGAGTGCCCCACTACATTTAGTGTGACAATGGGTCGCCGGCACAACATAGGGGAGGATCTGTGGACAAGCCCTTCACGATTTTCAGCGCCCTCGGCTCGGGCGGCGTGCCCGTCGAGGCGGCCATGACCTTGATCGGATTGCCTTTTGAGGTGATCGAGGCCCCGACCTGGGAAGGCGAGGCGCAAACGGCCAAGGTCGCCGCGATCAATCCCCTTAAGCAGATTCCGGCGCTGGTCACCCCCGACGGCGAAACGATCACCGAAAGCGCCGCCATCCTGATCTGGCTGGCCGACCGCTATCCGGCCGCGCGCCTGGGCCCCGCGATCGAAGATCCGGCCCGAGCCCAGTTCCTGCGCTGGATGACCTTCATCCCCGCCTCGATCTATTCGCTGTTCTGGGTGCGCGACGATCCCTCGCGCCTGGGCGGTCCCGATCCGGAGGTCCAGGCGCGGATCAAGGCCGCGACGGCCGAGCGGATCCTGGACTGCTGGCGGATGATGGAGAGCCAGGTCGCGCCGGGGCGCTATCTGCTGGGCGACGAGCTCAGCGTACTCGACCTCTACGTCACGGTGGTCAGCCGCTGGGGGCCGCGCCGCGTGCGGTTCTACGAGGCCGCGCCGCGGATGAGCGAAGTGGTGAAGCGGGTGGACGCGGACCCTAGGCTGGCGGGGTTCTGGGAGCGGCGGTTTCCGTTCTTTGAGGGCTGGGAGCGGTTGGGGCAGCAGGGGTGACAACGCTTGTTACGTAACGCAGATTGACATCCCAGCCACTTCGCGTTACGTAACAGACATGACCCTTTCGAACTCAGAGCGCCAAGCGCGCTTCCGGCGCAAACTGCGGGATGACCGCACCGGCTTGGAACATCTTGTCGAAGTATGGCGCGCTGCGCGGCGGTCGCTTCTTCAGCAGCGTGACATGCTGGAATCTGGTGAACTGCGCACACGCACAAACAATATCGATGACACGCCTGCGACTACCAATCGGGTTCAAGAGGCCATAGAGAACTTCGACAGACTGATCGCTACCTACTCCCCCCAAGCTCGAACCGGAGCTCCCCTCGTTGATGCCGGCATAATGGCCGCAACGCGCGTGGGAGCCTCTGTCCGTATAGCAATGGCAGACCTCGAAGACCGTACCGACGTTAAGCCGGAGGAGGAGCCATTGCGCCAAAGCATCCTCGCGCAAATGCGAGCCACGGCGGAGCTTCAAGAGGAACATATTCGTCAGCTTAAGGCAGAACCGACGGGAATATTTTATAATTCTAGGTGAGCCCATTGCGGCTTTCAGCCAAAAGCCGGCTCCACATTTACTCAGCACCGTAACCGGCGCGGGGCTCCACAGCAGTCGAACTGCCGACCACCGGTCGGTGCGATCCTTAAATCTCTTGGAGGCTGGAGCGTGCGGGGCTGGGCAGGTCAGTCAAGGACGACGCTCCGCGTCGCCGCGCGGCGGCCGCCCGGAGGGTGGTCCTTGAGTGACCTGCCCAGCCCCGCGATCGTCTCGCCGTGAGATTTAGGGAGGGCTCCTTCTCCGGGGGAGAAGGGGGGCTCAAGCGCACACAAACCCGTGTCATCCCGGAAGCCTCAAAGAGGCTATCCGGGACCCAGGGGTGAAGGAACGCCGTGGGGGCCGCCCCTGGGTCCCGGCTCTCCGCGCTACGCGCTGCGGCCAGGATGACACGGAAGTGCAGACCAGAAGCGCCCCCAGCGCACGTTCATGCCCCTCCGCGCGCCGCGCGCCTCCCCCGCCGCAACCCCATTCCCCAAAACCGCTCTTTACGCGGCCCAGCTTCCTCGCTATTCACCCCGCCGATGCAAGTCCGCGCGACCAAAATTACCACCCCAAAAACGACCCGCCTCGGCGGGGCGTGGTCGGGCGTGCGCGCGTACTAGCGAGCATCCCGCAACCAGCCCCGCCGATGCGCGGGGCGGTTCTCATCACCAGAGACCTCTAGCTCCCCGCGCTCCGCACCTTTTAGGAGACGCAAGACCGTGAGCTTCAAGTTTTCCCGTTCCCATCCGCCCCACGTCGGCGTCGTCGGCGCCACGGGCCTCGTCGGCGGCATGATGCGCGAGCTGCTGGCCGAGCGGGATTTCCCGCTGGCCTCCCTGCGCCTGTTCGCCTCGGCGCGGTCGGCCGGGACCAAGGTCGACTTCAAGGGCCAGCAGATCGTGGTCGAGGACGCCGCGACCGCCGACTTCTCCGGCCTCGACATCGTGTTCTTCTCGGCCGGCGGCTCGACCTCGCGCGCGCTGGCCCCCAAGGCCGCCGCGGCCGGCGCCGTGGTGATCGACAACAGTTCGGCCTGGCGCTCGGACCCGGACGTCCCGCTGGTGGTGGCCGAGGTCAATCCGCACGCGCTCTCGAGCATCCCCAAGGGCGTCGTCGCCAACCCCAACTGCACCACCATGGCCGCCATGCCGGTGCTGAAGCCCCTGCATGACAAGGCGGGGCTGAAGCGCCTGACCGTCAGCACCTACCAAGCGGCCTCGGGCGGCGGCATGGAGGGCATCGAGGTCCTGTCCGAGCAGCTGCGCGCCGGCGCGGCTGGGGACCTGGACGGCCTGGCCCGTTCGTCCGACGCCGCGCCCCTGCCCGAGCCGCGCAAGTGGGCCGCGCCGCTCGCCTACAACGTCGTGCCGCTGAACTACGTGCTGGGCGAGGACGGCTACACCGAGGAGGAGCTGAAGCTGCGCGACGAGAGCCGCAAGATTCTCGAGCTGCCCGGCCTGCCGGTCTCGGGCACCTGCGTGCGCGTGCCGGTGTTCACCGGCCACTCGCTGTCGATCAACGCCGAGTTCGAACGCCCGGTCTCCGTGGCCGAGGCCATCGCCCTGCTGGGCCAGGCGCCGGGCGTGGTCGTCGACGCCGTGCCGAATCCCCTGGCGGCCACCGGCCAGGACCCGGTCTTCGTCGGTCGCGTCCGCCCCGACCCGACGGTCGAGCATGGCCTGGCCCTGTTCGTCGTCGGCGACAACCTGCGCAAGGGCGCGGCCCTGAACGCGGTGCAGATCGCCGAGGTCATGCTGGGCTGAGAATCGCCAAGCCAAAAAAACTCGTCATCCCGGAAGCCTCGAAGAGGCTATCCGGGACCCAGGGGCGGTGCGCATGGCCCCTGGGTCCCGGCTCTTCCCCCGGCTCAAGGCCGGGGTTCGGCCGGGATGACACGGGTTAGCGTTACCGCTCTTCGTCGCGTCTCCGCCCCTCCGCCCCAACATCTTGTGCCCCCCTTGTGAACGAACGCTGGTCGTCCGGGGGCGGATGTCCAAGGGCGCCTTGCGACGCTCCGTCGCGGGTGAAAAAAGTTGGTCCTTGCAACCCCTTGATCCTGCCTCACAAGTTCCAGCCGTTCACAGCTTGTTAACGAAAAACTCCTTCCAACACCGTTGACGAGTCATTCACCACTGTGGCCCCATATCTGGGCTGAGGGGGCTCCTCAGCCACAAGATATAGCGGCTGGGCGGGGTGAGACCCTTCTCCGGAACACGCTGATTGAGCAATGGAATTTGGTCATGAACGGCAGTGAAGCGGCGAAGACGACCCTCCGTAGAGAGGCGCAACTGGCGGCGATCAAGCCCGCCAAGCGCCCGCAACTGGCCCTGGTCCGCAAGGTCCAGGTCGACCGCTCGCGCGACGCCCTGCTGACCGACTTCGGCAAGACCACACTGGAAGACCGCTACCTGCTGCCGGGCGAGAGCTACCAAGACATGTTCGCGCGCGTCGCGACGGCCTTCGCCGACGACGCCGACCACGCCCAGCGCGTCTATGACTATATGAGCCGCCTGTGGTTCATGCCGGCCACGCCGGTGCTGTCGAACGGCGGCGCCGATCGCGGCCTGCCGATCAGCTGCTTCCTGAACGCCGTGAACGACAGCCTCGACGGCATTCTGGGCGTCTGGAACGAGAACGTCTGGCTGGCGGCCAACGGCGGCGGCATCGGCACCTACTGGGGCGGCGTCCGCTCGATCGGCGAGAAGGTGAAGGGCCAAGGCCAGACCTCGGGCATCATCCCCTTCATCCGCGTGATGGACTCGCTGACCCTGGCCATTTCGCAAGGCTCGCTGCGTCGCGGCTCGGCCGCCGTCTATCTCGACATCCACCACCCGGAAATCGAGGAGTTCCTCGAGATCCGCAAGCCGTCGGGCGACTTCAACCGCAAGTCCCTGAACCTGCACCACGGCATCAACATCACCGACGAGTTCATGCACGCGGTGCGCGACGGCCATAAGTTCGGCCTGCGCTCGCCCAAGACGAACGAAGTCCTGCGTGAAGTCGACGCCCGCGCCCTGTGGCAGAAGGTGCTGGAGCTGCGCCTGCAGACCGGCGAGCCCTATCTGATCTTCTCCGACAGCGTGAACAACGCCATGCCCTCGTTCCAGCGCGAGCTGGGCCTGAAGGTGCGCCAGTCGAACCTGTGCAGCGAGATCATGCTGCACACCGGCACCGACCACCTGGGCAATGAGCGCACCGCCGTCTGCTGCCTGTCGTCGGTCAACGCCGAGACCTTCCTGGAGTGGCGCGACCACCCGACGTTCATCGAGGACGTCATGCGCTTCCTCGACAATGTCCTGCAGGACTTCATCGATCGCGCGCCGGACGCCGCGGCCTCGGCCGCCTACGCCGCCATGCGCGAGCGCTCGGTGGGCCTGGGCCTGATGGGCTTCCACTCGTTCCTGCAGAGCCAGAACGTTCCGTTCGAAAGCGCCCTGGCCAAGAGCTGGAACATGCGGATGTTCAAGCACCTGCGCCGCGAGGCCGACAAGGCCTCGATCAAGCTGGGCGAAGAGAAGGGCCCCTGCCCCGACGCCGCCGATCGCGGCTCGGTCGAGCGCTTCTCGCACAAGCTGGCCATCGCCCCGACCGCCTCGATCTCGATCATCTGTGGCGGCACCTCGGCGGGCATCGAGCCGATCCCGGCCAACATCTACACCCACAAGACCCTGTCGGGCTCGTTCGCGGTGAAGAACCCCTATCTGGAGAACCTGCTCGCCGAGAAGGGCCAGAACACCGACGCGGTGTGGGGCTCGATCCTGGAACACGAGGGCTCGGTCCAGCACCTGGACTTCCTGAGCCAGGACGAGAAGGACGTCTACAAGACCGCCTTCGAACTGGACCAGCGCTGGGTGATCGAACTGGCCGCCGACCGGACGCCGGAAATCTGCCAGAGCCAGTCGGTCAACGTCTTCCTGCCGGGCGACGTCGACAAGTGGGACCTGCACATGCTGCACTGGACCGCTTGGGAGCGCGGCGTGAAGTCGCTGTACTACCTGCGCTCCAAGTCGGTGCAGCGCGCGGCCTACGCCGGCGCCGAGGACAAGGCCGAGGTCGCGAACAGCGGCTTCGACGTTCCGGAAAAGACCGACTACGACGAGTGCCTCGCTTGCCAATAGGGGCGCGCCAGTAAGGCCTGTCACAAAGACTCGATAAAAGAGCGGCGGCGCGATGGGGATCGCGCCGCCGCTTTTCGTTGGGGCCAACGGAACCCGCCCGCGTCCAGGCTGTTCACCACGTGCGCTTTCGTCACGGTGGACAGACCGCCGGAAGCGCGTAGGCTGGACTTCCGTTAGGATTGGGGAATCCGGGATGCGGACCGCTGGGGAGCGAACCGTCCTGTGTCTTGCGGCCGTTCTGGCCGTGGTGACCGGCCACGCCGGGGCCGCCCGCGCGGCTCAGAAGGCTGGCCCGGCTCCGGCCGCCAAGCCCAATTTCCAGGTGAAGCCCGAGAGCCTGCGACCGCTGAATCCTGCCGCCGGCTTCAACGCCCGCGACGCCGGCGCGATCGAGCCGGCGCTTGAGGGCGGCTTCTCGCTTCCGTCCGCCGCCGGCGGCGGCGTCCGCCTGCTCGACACCGATCGCTTCTACCAGGGCGTTGGGCCGGTCAGCTGGCGCTCTAGCGCCTTCAGCCATCAGGCTCAGCCCGGCGGACCGATCGACTCCGTGCGCGTCTCGATGGCCGGCGCCGCGCCGACGGCCGCCTATGCGCCGCTGAGCCTCTCGCGTCCGGACGCCTATGAGCTGCGCGAGGTGGACGTGACCGTCACCCGCGGCTGGCCCTCGGCGGTGATGCTGACAGGCCGCAAATACGCCCTGGACGTCACCCCGCACGCGGGCCTGGGCTTCGGCGGGGCCGGCGGCTCGGCCGAGGCCGGCGCCACGGTGCGCCTCGGCAAGAAGAGGAACATGGGCGATCGGGTCACCGACGCGCTGGGCGTGCGCGAAGGCGACGCGGCGTTCGGCGACCGGGGGCGCTGGTACATCTACGCCGCCGCCAGCGGCCGGGCCGTCGGCTTCAACATGCTGCGCGGCCAGAACGGCGACTGGAGCCGCGCGGGCCTCACCCAGGACGCGACCAGCCGCCTGATCGGCGACAGCCAGGCGGGTGTCGCCTGGCGCAAGGGGCCGATGCAGGCCTCGCTCGGATACATCCACCGCGAGATCAAGGCCAAGGAAGGCATCATGGGCCTGGCGACACAAAAGGACGACGTCGTCGCCCTGTCGTTCAGCCTGAAACCCAACTGGTAGAGACCAAAACGCCTATTGGGCTTGTGTTTCCGGCCGCTTTCATGCAGCAAGCGCCCCACCTGTTCACTGCCCCAGCGAGACCATGAGCGAGAGCGAGCCCCCGCGCCGCAAGACCCTGAGCCTCAAGAGCCCGGTCGCCGCCCCCGGCGGACCGCCGCCTCTGGAGCGCATGGTCAAGCCATCGGCTCGCACCACCGTGTTCACGCCGTCGGCCGCGCCGCCGCCTCCGCCCCCCCCGCCCGCGCCGGTGGGCGACTGGAAGTGCAAGCCCTGCGGCACGCGCTTCGACCCGCCGACCGAACTGGCCGACGAGGAGCATGTCCGCTGCCCGTCGTGCAACGCCCGCCTGGGCCTGGCGTCGGACTTCCGCGCCGACCCGCCGAACGTGGCGAAGCTGCGCGCGCGGTATCTGAAGAAGGCGTGATAAGCGCCTAGCGAGCAGCGCTGGCCTGGGCCTCGCCCTTGACCGGATCCGCCCGCGCTCCCAGCTCCGCCATCAGGCGCGCGGTCAAGCCGGGTCGGGCGGTCTCCGTCGCGCAGGCGACGACCGGCGCCAGGACAGCGACCCTGGCCGTCGACAGGAACGCCTCGTCGCTGGCGTCGCCGCAGGCCCAGTCATAGATCGCGCCCAGATAGTTGGAATAGATCGTCCGGCCCAGACGCGTCGGATCCACCGAAGCCAGGAGCACGCCGGCCGAGCGGGCCTGAGCCATCGCATGGACGACGACATCGGCGGGCTCGCGGCCCAGGCGCGTGCCGTTGAAAAGCACGCGCGGAATCCTAACCAGCACCTGGCGATAAAGGGCCGCGTCGGCGACGTACATTTCCGCCGAGATGCTCGAGGCCTCTAGCGCCAGATCGATTCCGTTGGCGAGACTGCGGGAGAGGGCCGCCTCGATACGATCGACCGCCACGTTCACCACGGCCAAGGCGATCGCGTCCAGACCCCCGATCAGATTGTAGATGGTCTGAGGCGCCACCTCGGCGCCGGCGGCGATCTGGCTCAGCGAGACATTCTCGATACCGCGCTCGCGCCACAACGCGGAGGCCGCGGCGATGATCTCCGCGCAACGGCGCGCCTTCCCCCGCGCCCGCAAGGCGAGCATCAAGTTTGGATTAGGTTCCAATTCCATTGCCATAAGCATTTTTAGACATTATTCCAATTTTTAACAACCCGACCGCGCGCCGAGCGCCGCCTGTGGAAAGCACCGCCTTGGGCCTCTTTGACTCCCATTCCGCCCTGATCGCCCGTTACAACGCCGCCCGCGCCGCGGGCCCCATGCCAACCGGCGTGGTGATGGACCGGCTGCTGTCGGCCAGCGAAGCGATCATCAACGGCAAGCGGACAGTCACGGTCGGCACCCACAACTATCTGGGCCTGGCCTTCGACGAGACGTGCATCGAGGCCGCCGTCGCCGCCGTGCGGGGCGAGGGAACCGGCACCTGCGGCTCGCGGATCGCCAATGGCTCGTTCTCGGACCACGTGGCCCTGGAACATGAGCTGGCGGCGTTCCACGGCATGCGCCACGCCATGGTGTTCTCGACCGGCTACCAGGCCAATCTCGGGATCATCTCGACCTTGGTCGGGGCGGGCGACTTTCTGCTGCTGGACGCCGACAGCCACGCCTCCATCTACGACGCCTGCAAGCAGACCCAGGCCAGCGCCGTCCGCTTCAAGCACAATGACGTCGCCAGCCTGGAGGCGCGCCTGCGCCGTCTGGCCGACGAGCCCGGCGTCAAGCTGGTGGTGGTCGAGGGTATCTATTCGATGCTGGGCGACATCGCCCCGCTCAAGGCCGTCGTCGCCGTCGCCAAGCGATACGGCGCGCTCGTCCTGGTCGATGAAGCCCATTCGATGGGGGTTCTGGGCCAACGCGGCTGCGGTCTGGCCGAGCAGGAGGGTCTGCTGGACGACGTGGACTTCATCGTCGGCACCTTCTCCAAAAGCCTCGGCGCGATCGGCGGCTACTGCGTCTCGAACCACGAGCGGTTCGACATCCTCCGCATCGCTTGCCGGCCCTACATGTTCACCGCCTCGCTGCCGCCGGCGACCGTGGCCTCGGTGCGCGCGGCTCTGAAGGCCGTGCGCGAACGTCCCGAGCTGCGCGCCAGGCTGTGGCGCAATGTCCGCCAACTGTACGACGCCCTGGGCGGCGCGGGCTTCCAGCTGGGCCCAACGCCCAGCCCGATCGTGGCGGTCTGCCTGCCCTCGGACGAAACGACCATGGCCATGTGGCGGGCGCTGTTGGACGAAGGCTACTACGTCAATATCGGCCTGCCGCCCGCCACCCCCTCGGGCGAGAGCCTACTGCGCTGCGCGATTTCGGCCGCCCATTCGGGGGATCAGATCGAGGGTCTGGCCAAGACGCTGATCCGCCTGGGCCACGCTTTCGGAGTGCTGCCAGAGGTCCGCTGCTCGGCCGCCCGTTGAGCCCTAAGGCTCCAGCGGCGCTCCCGCGCTGATCGGCTCCTCGCGGATCATCACGCCTGTGCCCGCCGCCGGCGAGGCCGCCAGCGGCTTCTTGAACAGACCGCGCCACAGGCTCTGTTCCTCGACCGCGCTGGTCCAGGCGGTTCCGGCCATCGCTTGGTCGACGCCCGCGTCGTAGATGCGCTTCATCAGTCCCGTCTCGAACTTCAGAAGGTTGAAGCCCTCGAAACTGCCGGGGATCGAGGCCACCGACAGCGGCAGGTTGTGGCGCGTGCAGAAGCCGGCGGCCAGGCTCAGCGCCTGGCGGTACGAGAAGCGCAGCATGGTGTCGAAGCTGCGGCTCATGATCGAGGCCACGCCCGGCGGCGTCGACTGCGGCGCGGGGTCCAGCACCGTGTTGACGATCACGTGCACGCGGCCGCGCCGGAAGCGGGGGCCCAGGTTGCGCCAGTGCAGCAGGGCGTCGGGCATCAGGAACAGCGGCGCGGCCACGCCGCCATCGACGTGCATCTCCTGGTGTGGCCGGCCGTCGACCTCGACGTCGATCAGCTTGGGCGGGAAGATCCCCGGAACCGAGGACGAGGCGACCAGCAGGGTGCGGAACAGCTTCAGCGCGTCGTCCCCGCCTCGCGTGGCGATCTCGCCCAGGTCCCAGACCACGGCCCGCTGGCTGTCGAGATTGGTGGTGGCGATCAGTAGACGCCGGCCCTTCAGGTGCTCGGCGGCGACGGCCTCGACCATGGCCGTGTCGACGAACGTCTCGACCAGACGGTCCAGCGACTCGCCCTTGAAGATGCTGGGACCCAGGGCCGAGTTCAGACGGCGCAGGCTGAGCAGCTCGGCCGCGTGGCCGCCGACATAGGCGTCGGTCAGACGCTCGTCCCAGGCCGAGCCCAGGAAGGCCAGCGGCGCGATCAGGGCGCCCGTGCTGACGCCGGTGACGATCGCGAAGTCGGGGCGGCGGCCAGCCTTGGAAAGGCCGGTCAGCACGCCCGCGCCATAGGCACCGCCGGCGGCGCCGCCGGACAGAGCCAGGATGTTGAACTCGTCGCGACCCAGCAGGGACCTCAGGGGCGCCAAGCGGTCGGCGGCCTGACGCAGGGCGTCGTCGGCCTGGTCGACGCTGAGGCGCACGCCCGGGAAGCCGGCGGCCTCGACATGGCGGTCATTGGGCGGGGCGGGCAGGCGCTTGCCACGCAGCGGATCGGTCCGGAAGAAGCCCTGGAGGCTGGCCTTGCCGGAAAGCTCCTTGTCCACGCCCTTCTCCAGCTCTTACCGCGCGCTGGACAGCACGACGCCGACCAGAACGGCGGCGTAGTGCAGACCCGCGCCGCCGATCACATGGCCATGCCAGATGGCGCGACGGAACTTCAGGCGGCGCATCAGGTAGAAGATCGTGCCGGTGGAATAGACCACGCCGCCGATGGCCAGCAGCAGCAGGGCCACCCACGACAGGCCGTCGATCATCGGCTTGATGGCGACCAGGACCAGCCAGCCGAGGGCCAGGTACAGGCCAACCCAGAAGCGCTTGTCCAGGCCCGGCAGGAACAGCTTGGCCGCCACGCCGGCGCCGGCGACGGTCCACACCGCCGTGGTCATGCCGATGGCCCACCAGCCGTGCAGGTTCTGGGTGGTGAAGGGCGTGTACGAGGCGGCGATCATCACGAAGATGCCCGCGTGGTCGAAGCGACGCAGCAAGGGTCGCCAGCGGGCCTTGGCGAAGTTGTAGGCCGTCGACAGCGACAGCATCAGGATCAGGCCCACGGTGTAGACGCTGACCGCCGCCACCTGCTTCAGGTCTCCGAGACCAAAGGCCAGACCCAGCAGGATGCCGCCGCCCAGCAGGGCGCAGGCCAGACCGGCCAGATGGACGATCAGGTCCGCGCACTTGGCCGCCGGCGTCGGATAGTGCGTCGCCTCCGGCGCGCGCGCGACGAGGTCGGTCGTTTGGATGGTCGTGGTCATGGCCCCGCTCTAGTCCGGATGCAGTACGCCCAAACGGTAAGTTCGTTCCGTGACATATAAGCGTCGATCACTATGGCCGCGAAAGGGCCGAGGCGACACGATGGCCACGAAAAAGCGGTTCAGGTCAAAAGGCCGCGGCCGCCGTCGAGGAGCAGCTTGCCGCCGACCAGCACCAGCAGGACGTAGATCACCTTGTAGAAGCCCTCGGCCGGCACGCGGCGCACGAGCCAGACGCCCGCCCAGGTCGAGACGATGGCCAGCGGCAGAAGCACTCCCGCGGTGGCCAGCACGGTGGGCGTGAACTGGCCCAGGGCGACATAGGCCGGGACCTTCATCCAGTTCACGACGGCGAAGAAGATGGCGCTGGTGCCGATGAAGGTGTCGCGCGGCAGGTGGCGCGGCAGGACGTAGATCTGAAACGGCGGGCCACCCGCGTGGGCGATCTGGCTGGTGAACCCCGCGGTCGCGCCGCAAAGAACGCCGAACCAGGGACGACCAGGTGTCGCCTCCACCCGCTCGGCGCCTTTGAGCGCTCGCTCGGCCCACAGGCGTTGCGAGGCGAAGACGATGGCGATCGCGCCCACCGCAGCCTCGACCGCCGACTCGTTGACGAGGGCCGCCAGCGCCCAGCCCAGGAAGATCCCAACCGCGGCGGCGGGCAGCATCAGGATCAACAGGCCCTTGTCCCAACTCTTCCGGAACGCCCAGACGCTGACCACGTCCTGAACCAGCAGGATCGGCAGCACGATCGAGGCGGCCATGACCGGCGACACCGCCAGCGACATCAGCGGCACGACCACCACCCCGATGCCCGCGAAACCGCCCTTGGTCAGGCCCAGCAGGATCACGCCCGGAATGGCGACGGCGTAGAATAGCGGATCGGTCAGCATCGGGCGGTGTTACAGCCTCGGAGCCCGCGGCCCAAGAGATCGCGCCAAAGAGAAAGGGCCCGGCGTCGCCGCCGGGCCCTCCCAAGTCTTCAAGTCGTCGTCGATCTTAGAAGTTGATCGAGATCGTCGAGCGACGGTTCAGCGGTTCCTTCACGCCATCGCCGGTGGCGACGGCCGGAGCGCTTTCACCCTTCCAGTCGACGCCCAGGACGTCCTTGGAGACGCCTTGCGAGACCAGAGCGTCGGCGACGGCCTTGGCGCGGCGCTCCGACAGCTTGATGTTGTACTTCGGCGAACCCGAGGTGTCGGTGTGGCCGACGACGATGATCTTCGTCGCCTTGCCGTCGTTCGAGTACTTCGCGGCTTCCGTGACCACCGATTGCGCTTCCGGCGTCAGGACCGATTGGTCGAACGGGAAGTACACGATGAACTCGCGAGCCTCGTACTGCGGCGGCGGCGGAGGCGGCGGCGGCGGGGGAGGCGGCGGAGGCGGGGGCGGAGGCGGGGGAGGCGGGGGCGGCGGGGGCGGCGGGGGCGGCGGCGACGCGAACGAGTAGCGCAGACCCACGGTCAGCGACTGGTCCTTGTACTGGCCTTGGAACTGACCCGGCGCCAGCGCGCCCGTCGTGTTCGAAGCCCAGGTGTGCTCCTCGCCCGCCAGGTAGCGGTAGGTAACGTCGATCTTCAGCTTGTCGGTGGCCTTGATCGAAGCGCCCGCGATGGCCTGCCAGGCGACCGCGATGTCGTCGTCGTCGACCGACAGATTCTGGATCGCGACGTTGGAAGCGGTGATCGCGCCAACGTTGCTGAATTGGCCCAGCGTCTTGACGTCCAGGCGATTGATGCCGACGCCGGCGCCCACGAAGGGGTTCAGCCAAGCGTTGGGAGCGAAGTCATAGATGACGTTCGCCATCAGGGTCCAGGCGTCAACCGAGCCGTCCGGCGAACCGCAGCCCGGCGCGGCGGCCGAGCGGATCACGCCGGGGGTGCAGAGACCGGCCGGAACACGGACGCCCGGGCCGCGGACGCCCTCGAGGTCGCCCGGACGATAGCCGCCTTCGACTTCGGCGCGCCAGTGCGGGTTAAATTGATAACCCAGGCGAACGAAGCCGGCCCAGTCGTCCTTGGACTTCCAAGCCCAATGATACGTGGCGCCGTCGGGCGCGCTGCGATCGGATTCGCTCTTGAGGCCTTGCGGCCAGTGGTAGCCAAGATCGACCGCGCCGTACCAGCCGGTCTCTTGGGCCGAAACGCCCGACGCGGCGAACACCGCGGCCAGAGCGGCTCCCGCCAGGAGGTTGAGTTTCATTTTTGAAGAGCCCTCTATTGCCCTGCCCAGGCCGGAAACCCGAGCCTAGCGCTGTTATACCAAGGCGAACGCCACGGGAAAGTGTCGGCGAAGACACACTCGTCAGGTTTCGCCCCCCTGGTTTTTCAAGGGAAAGCTCCACAAGACCGCCCCTCAGAATCACGTCCGAGCGTGTCCGGCGACCTCCACGGAATGGAAGCGTCAGCTTTGTTGGGTTCGCACGTGAAACGATTGCGCGCAAGGTTCTGTCTTCAGGAAATGGCCAAGCATTCGCCGAATGTCGCCAAAAAACCGCGCCCTTTTCGCGGTTCTCGCCAGAGACCGGCTCAGGACACGCCAACAACCCTGGCCACGATCTCCTAGGCCTTCGCCGTCACGAGCCAGCATGCGGACCCCATGACCGCCGCGCCATTCGGCGCGAACGGCGCCAGAGCCTCCTCGACGGCGGACTTGACCTTACGGCGCGAAACCTCATCCGCCGATTTGAGGATCGGGTTCAACGGTCCGACCCTCAGGCTCATGGTCATCAGCTCGTCGAACGATAGCGGGCTGGCGACATCCAGCGGCGTGATCGTCACGTCACGCCAACCGCTGGAGGACAGGATCCTCTGGACACGCTCGGGATCGGCGAACGCGAAGCGGCCCGGCGCGTCCTTCTCGAAACGAGGCGGTTCCGGCAGAAATGGCGCGGCGGCGCGCAGGGGGATCAGGGACAGAGGGTTCTCCTCCGGGGCGCGCCAGGCGGCGAAGACCAGCCGACCGCCCGGCGTCAAGGCGCGGCGCAGATTGGCGAAGGCGGCGACGGGATCGGGGAAGAACATGACGCCGAACCGCGAGACGACGGCGTCGAACGCGGGGGCGAACCCATGGACCTGGGCGTCCGCGAGCAGGAACTCGACGCCCTCGATCCCATCCTCGCCGGCCCGGCGGCGGGCCAGCTCGACCAAGGCGCCGGAGATGTCGACGCCCACCGCGCGGCCCGTCGGCCCGACCCGCCAGGCGGCCGCGAAGGTGGTCGCGCCCGCGCCGCAGCCGACGTCCAGCACCGACTCGCCGTTCACCAGCCCCGCGGCCTCGACCACCGCCTCGGCGATTGGAGCCATCAGCCGGTCCAGCAGCGCCTGATGCTCGACCCACACCTGGCCCGCGCGGTCCCAATAGGCCGCCATGTCCCGATCGGCGCTCGCGTTCATTCTCGTCTCCTCATTGCCAGAACCATCCGGCCCGACGATCCTGCATGTTCAAGCGCACTTGAGGTCAAGCGGTGTTCGACATCGACATTTCCGAGTTGTCCCAACGATCGGGCGTCAAGGCCTCGGCCCTACGGTTCTACGAGGAGAAGGGCCTGATCGTCTCGACCGGCCGACGCGGCCTCAAGCGCCTGTTCGCCCCGGAGACGGCCGAGCGCCTGTCGTTGATCGCCTTGGGCCGCGCCTGCGGCTTCACGCTGGACGAGATCGCCGACCTGCTCGACGGTCCCGATATCGACCGCGCCCGCCTACGCGCCCAGATCGCCCAGTTGGACCGGCGGATCGAACAGCTGACCCGCATGCGAGAGGGCCTGCGCCACGCCGCCGATTGCAAGGTCCCGATCCTGACGGATTGCCCGCGCTTTCGACGCATCGTGAAGGCGGCGGGCCACCACCGGCGGCGGCGGCGGGCCGAACCCGTCTAGACCCCTTTTCCGACACGCGCGAAACGCTCGTTGGATCGGGAGGACGTTAGGCGCCTAACGCAGCGACGCGTCGCGCAAGCGCCGTCGCTTGCCGCCCAAGGCGTCGGGGCGATTGAGTTTCTTGCGATATTCGTCGCGGCGCTCGTGGATCGAGGCGATCACAAGGCCCATAGGCACGCCGATGTCGACCAGAACGGCTTCTGAAAGCTGCAGAGAGGCCTCGATCGTCTCGGGCACGGCGTCGGTGGCGCCCAATTCGTAGAGCCGCGCGGCGTGGCGCGCGTCGCGGGCGCGGGCGACGATGGAGAGCTCGGGACGCGCGCCGCGCGCGGCGGCGACCACCGCCTCGGCCGCCTCGGGCGCGTCCATGGTGACGACGACCGCCCGGGCCGTGGCCAGGCCGCAGCGCTCCAAAAGCTCAACGCGGGCGGCGTCACCATAGTAGACGCGCCGCCCTTCGCGGCGGCCTTGCTCGACCAGACGGGCGTCGCGATCGACCGCGATCCAGGGCAGGTCGTGACGCGCCAGCATGTCCCCGACGAGCTTGCCGACCCGGCCATAGCCGATCACCAGCACCTGCCCCGTCGGCTCCGGCCCCAGGCGATCCGGCCCGGCGGCCGCGCCGGGCGCTTCGCTCACGGGCGCCGGCGCGCCCTTGCGTCCCAGTCGCTGGCCCAGGGCGGCGAGACCGGGGATCAGGAACATGGTCAGGGTCGCCGAGACCAGCACCGCCTGGCCGATCGCCGGCGAGACGACCCGCGCGCCCATGGCGTTATCGAGCAGCACGAAGGCGAACTCGCCGCCGGCCGCCAGGATCAGCGCCGCCTCGGTCGCGGCCTTGCGCCCCAGGCCCATCAGCAGACCAATGCCGAACACCACGACCGCCTTGACCACGAGCAGGCCCGCGACCGTCCCCAGGATCACCACGGGCTTGACCACCAGCAGCGACAGGTCGAGGCGGATGCCCAGCGACACGAAGAACAGGCTGAGCAGCAGACCCTTGAACGGCTCGATCTTGACCTCGACCTCGTGACGATACTCGGTCTCGGCCAGCAGGATGCCGGCGACGAACGCGCCCAGCGCCATCGACAGGCCCGACATCTGGCTGACCAGGCCCGCGCCGATGATGACCAGCAGGCACGCGGCCATGAACATCTCTTCGCTCTTGGCCTTGGCGACCGACTTCAGCATGGGCCGCAGCGCCACGCGGCCGACGAGGACGATCACGCACAGACCCAGGGCGGCGGGCGCGAGCGACAGAAGGTCGGCGGCCCGGAACTCGCCGTGGCCGCGCCCGACGATGGCCAGGGTGATCAGGATGGGGGCGACCGCCAGGTCCTGGAACAGCAGGACCGAGAAGGTGGCGCGTCCGGCGTCCGAATGCAGCCGCCGCCGCTCGGCCAGCACGGGCACGGCGATGGCGGTGGAGGACAGGGTGAGCGCCGCGCCGATCGCGAGGGCGGCCGCGGGCGGCTGACCCAGCAACATGGCGCCGCCGGCCAGCACCAGCGAACAGCCAAGGACCTGCGCCGCGCCCAGGCCGAAGACCAGCTTGCGCATCAGCCGCAGCCGCTCCCACGACAGCTCCAGCCCGATCATGAACAGCAGGAACACGACGCCAAACTCGGCCAGCTGGGCGATTTCGGCGGGGTTGTCGACGGTGACGTAGTCCAGCCAGGGGGCGGCTTGGATGAAGCGACCCAGGCCGAACGGACCCAAGATCACGCCGGCCAGCAGGTAGCCGAGAATGGGATTGATCTTCAGGCGCTTGAAGATCGGCGCGACGATGCCGGCGGTCGCCAGGAACAGGACCAGGTCCTTATAGCTCTCCGCTGAAACCCCGTGCTCCACGCGCCCTCCCCTTACACTCCGGTCCTAGAACGATCTCTTGAAGCGAACACCCGGTCCGGCTTCGTCCGCCATGATCAGGATCACGCCCGCCGCCTCGATCGCGTCGATCAGCAGCCTTTCGGTGCTATGGTGCAGGGTGTGGCGCTCGGTCTCGAAGTCCTTGACCGTGCTGCGCGAAACGCCCGCCCGATCGGCGAGTTCTCCCTGGGACCAGTTGATCAGGCCTCGGGCGGCCCGGCATTGCGCTGGAAGGAGAATTTTTGCGTGCGGCATCTAGCGGCCTCGGGCATCTTCACCCATATTGGTTGAGTACGCCCGAAAGAGATGACCGTCAAGGAGGACCTTTGCACCATACCTCGCTGATCGCCACCATCGTCGCGGGCCTAGGCCTAGCCTTCGTCTTCGGCGCCATCGCCAACCGGCTCAAGCTGCCGGTTCTGGTCGGCTATCTGCTGGCCGGCGTGGTCGTCGGGCCGTTCACGCCCGGCTATGTCGCCGACCAGGAGCTGGCGCCGCAGCTGGCCGAGATCGGCGTGATCCTCTTGATGTTCGGGGTCGGCCTGCACTTCTCGCTGAAGGACCTGATGGCGGTGCGCAAGATCGCCATTCCGGGCGCGGTCGTGCAGATCACCGCCGCGACGGTGATGGGTCTGGGCCTGGCGTTGGCGATGGGTTGGGGCGTTGGCGCGGGGATCGTGTTCGGCCTGGCCCTGTCGGTGGCCTCGACCGTGGTGTTGCTGCGCGCCCTGCAGGAGCGGCGGCTGATCGAGACCGGCCGAGGCAAGATCGCGGTCGGCTGGCTGATCGTCGAGGACCTGGCCATGGTGCTGGCCCTGGTGCTGCTGCCGGCGCTATCGGGCGTGCTGGGCGGCGAGGCGCCGGCCTCGACGGCCGCGGGCGGCGGGGTGCTCGGCGCCTTCGCCCTGACGATCGGCAAGGTCGTGGCGTTCGTGGCCTTCATGCTGATCGTCGGCCGGCGGGTGATCCCGTGGATCCTGCATCGCATCGTCCACACGGGCTCGCGCGAGCTGTTTCGCCTGGCGGTGCTGGCCATCGCGCTCGGCGTGGCGTTCGGCTCGGCGACGCTGTTTGGCGTCTCGTTCGCCCTGGGCGCCTTCTTCGCCGGCATGATCATGGCCGAGAGCGAGCTCTCCCAGCAGGCCGCCAACGACACCCTGCCGCTGCGCGACGCCTTCGCGGTGCTGTTCTTCGTCTCGATCGGCATGCTGTTCGATCCCAGCGTGCTGCTGCGCGAGCCGCTGGCGGTGCTGGCGACCCTGCTGATCATCGTCGTGGGCAAGTCGATCGCCGCCCTGATCATCGTCCGCGCCTTCAAGCGGCCGATGAGCACGGCCCTGACCATCTCGGCTAGCCTGGCCCAGATCGGCGAGTTCTCGTTCATCCTGGCGGGCCTGGGCGTCTCGCTGAAGCTGCTGCCCGACGACGGCCGCGACCTGGTGCTGGCCGGGGCGATCCTGTCGATCCTGGTCAACCCGCTGCTGTTCGCGATCCTCGACCGGATCCTGCCCAAGATGATCGCCAAGGAAGCCAAGGCGCGCGGCGAGCCGCCGCCCGTCTCGGCCGCCGCCCAGCCGCACGCGGTGCTGGTCGGCTACGGCCGGGTCGGCAAGGTCGTGGCCGAGGGCCTGAAGGGCCGCACGCCGCTGGTCGTGATCGAGGACGACGTCGAGCGCGCCGAGGACCTGCGCCGCGCCGGCTTCGAGACGGTCGGCGGCAACGCGGTCAAGCCCGAGGTGCTGCTCGAGGCGGGGCTCGACAAGGCCACCCACCTGTTCGTCGCCGTGCCCAACCCGTTCGAGGCCGCGCGGATCATCGAGCAGGCCCGCGCCGCCAACCCCAAGGCCCTGATCGTCGCCCGCGCCTATACCGACGCCGACGTCGCCCTGCTCAAGCAGATGGGCGCCTCCCACGCCCTGATCGGCGAGGACGAAATCGCCCGCGGCATGCTCTCGCGCGCCCCGCGCAAGCTGGCGCCGGCGACGGCGGGCGGGCACTGAGGCGGGGAACGAGCGCCCGAAAGGTCCGCTTCGCGGCGGATGGAAGCCTCAGGCGCGCGCGACCCAACCACGAAAGGTCAGGGCGGCGTAGAACAGCCGCGGATCGCTGAAACCGGCGGCGCGCAGACTATCGATCTCCGCCTCGGGGGACAGGATCGGCAAACGCTCGCCGATAACGCGCGCGCCTCCGGTCAGGGGATCGAAAGCCACGCCATTGCTCGCCGCGAACGCGCCGAAGCGGTCGAACCACAGGTCCCGCTCGGGCCCGTCCGGCGCGCTGTGATGCGCGACCACGAACCGCGCCCCGGGCTTCAGCCTGCGTCGGATCTCGGTCAGGGTGGAAAGCCGGTCCTCGAGCGGGACGAAATGCAAGGTCAGAAGGCAGCACGCCGCATCGAAGGGGCCTGGCGGCGCCGAGACGACGTAGCCTTCGCGCAGGTCCGCCCGGTCCGCGAATGGCCCCAGCGTATGGGTCGCCAGCTTCAGCATCTCGGCGGATGGATCGACGCCGACGAAGCGCCAGCCAGGTTGCGCCTCGGCGAACGCCCGCAGCTCCAGTCCCCCGCCGGCGCCGACCACGAGGACGCGCCCATCCGCCGGGGCGGATTCCGCCATGAGCAGCCGCGTCATGCGATGCAGGTCGCCAAAACCCGGCACAAGGCGCGGCGGGGTTTCGGCATAGCGCGCGACCGCCGCCGCGTCGTCGAAGCCGTTCATCGTCGATCCAGCCCGCCGCGCGCCGCGTCCATGACCAAGGCCCGGTGCGCGGCCACGCCGGCCATGACGCCTGCGGCCGAGGCCAGCGTGGCGTTATACATCTCGGTCGCCGCGTCGCCGGCGGCGAACACCCCCGGCACGCTGGTCTGCCGCGTCGGATCGACCTCGATGTAGGGGCCGGTCATGCCGTCCGCGAAAGCGCAGCCCAGTTGCTCGGCCAGCGGGCTGGCCATTCGCGTGCGCGGCGCGGTGAAAACCACCTCGGCGGGGACCTCGCGCCCGTCGGCCAAGACCAGACCGCGAATGTCAGTCCCCTCTCCGACCAGCTCGACGACCGGCGCGCGTTCGATCTCCACGCCCCGCGCGCCGAGCAACGCCGCTTCCTCGGCGGTCGGTTCGAACACCCCCTGCGTATAGAAGGTCGTGGGCCCCCAGTCGGGCAGGATCATCGCTTGGTGCGCCGCGCCCGCAGCGTTGGCGATGACGGCGAGGCGGCGGCCCCGCGCCTCGTAACCGTGGCAGTACGGGCAATGCAGCACGCTCACGCCCCAACGGTCGATCATCGAAGGCAGCGGCAGCGTATCCCGCACCCCGGTGGCCAGGATGAGCTTGCGGCCCCCGACCCGCGAGCCCTCCGACAGGGCCAGGGCGAACCCGTCCTCGTCGACCGAGGCGGAGAGGGCCTCGGCCTGGAGAACCGCGACGGTCGGGTATCGCGTCAGCTGGTCGAGCCCCTGGCGCATGATCTCCGCCGGCGCGACCCCATCCTGCCCCAGGAAGCCGTGGGAGGCCGCCGCGAAGCGGTTTCTCGGGCGGCCCGCGTCCACGAGCAGCACGCCGCGCTGGGCGCGGGCCAGCTGCATCGCCGCGGAAAGGCCGGCGAAACCGCCGCCGACCACGACGACATCGTATCGATCCATGGCTCACACTCGCAACTTTTAATGTTGCGTGAAACATAGAGGGCGGATCCAAACATGCAACTTATATTGTTACGAGCAAATTCGCGCTAGGATCGGGCCATGCCCTCAGACACCCGCCTGTCCCGCATGCTGCACGTCCTGATCCACATGGATCGTATCGGCGGGCCCGTGACCTCCGAGGTCATCGCCAGGATGCTCGACACGAACCCGGTCGTGGTGCGGCGGACCATGGGCTGCCTGCGGGCGGCGGGCTACCTGACCTCCATCAAGGGTCACGGAGGCGGTTGGGCGCTGGCCCGGCCGCTCGACACGGTCAGCCTGCGCGACATTCACGAGGCGCTGGGCAGCCCCAAGCTGCTGGCCATCGGTCTCGCCGACGACAATCCCAAGTGCCTGATCGAACAGGCCGTCAACGAAGCGCTGAAGGACGCCATGGCCGAGGCCGAGCGCCGTCTGCTCGCGCGTTTTGGCGAGGTGACCCTTGGCGCCCTGTCGCGCGACATCGCCCTGCCCGCCGGCTGAGTGGGAGCGGCGGCCGGCATGGCTCGCCGCCTCCACGCCGTTTTTCGCTAGCCACCGCGCGCCGCGCCCGCTAACGCGGCGTCATGATCCAGCCACACGCCTCGGGCGGCTACATCCTCGAAGAACTGTCGGTCGGCATGACGGCCGAGAAGCGCGTGACCGTCACCGAGGAGCGCATCGGCCTGTTCGCCGAGGCGTCGGACGACTTCAACCCCGTCCATATCGACGAGGCCTACGCGGCCAAGACCGCCTATCGCGGCCGGATCGCCCATGGCCTGTTGTCCGCCTCGTTCGGTTCGGCCGTGGTCGGAACGATCCTGCCGGGCGCGGGCTCGATCTATCTGTCCCAGACCCTGGCCTTCCATCGCCCCGTGCGGATCGGCGACGTCGTCACCGCTCGCGCCACCGTCGCCGCGATCGACGAGGTCAGCGCGCGCGTCACCCTGCGCTGCGAGGCCCTGGTCGGCGAGGACCTGATCATGGATGGCGAGGCGATCGTGCGCGTCCCCCGCCGCCGCCGTCCCGCCAAGGCCTGACGCTCTCCCCGGATTGGGCTTGGCCCAGGGGCAAAAGTTTCCGTGACGACGAACGCCAGAAGCCCTTGGCGCGGCGCTTCCGCGCGCGAGCGCGACGGACGCCGCCTATCCGAGCGACGGCCGTCCGTCTCCCAACATGAACTTTTTTTAAGGGAGCAAATATTTCGCTCCGTTGCAGATTGCCGCCAGAGCCTGTCCGTTTTCCGATGAAAATCGGAAAACGGAGAACAGGCTCGGCCTCCTCAATTTAGAGCGTGGCGGCCGCCAAAACCGCTCACACTTTCGGCTGCCACGCTCTGGCTCACTCCAACGGACGCGATTTCCATGAAAAGAGTTTTGTTCGGCGCGGCGGCCCTCGCGGCCCTGTCCCTGTCGGCTTTCGGGGCGCGAGCTCACGAGCAGCACGCCTGTATCGACGACGCCTGCGTGACGCAGTCCCTGCTGCCCGCGGGTGTCGCGGGCGCCGCCGGCGACACGACGTCGCTGGAATCCCCGCGCTATGGGACCTGGGGCTTCGACATCTCGGGCATGGACACCACCGCCAAGCCCGGCGACGACTTCTACAAGTTCGCCAACGGAACCTGGGACGCCAAGACGGTGATCCCGTCGGACCGCGTCCGCTACGGCAATTTCGACAAGCTGGCCGAGCTCTCCGAGGCCCGCACCCGCGCGATCATCGAGGCCGCCGCCGCCGACAAGGCCGCGACCGGCGAGAAGGCCAAGATCGGCGCCGCCTACCGCGCCTTCATGGACGAGGCGGCGATCGAGAAGCTGGACGCCAAGCCGATCCAGCCCTGGCTGGACGGCGTCAAGACGGTTAAGACCAAGGACGAGTTCACGGCGCTGATGGGCAAGAGCTCGACCACGCCCTACGCGGACCTGATCAGCGTGGGCGTCGGCGTCGACGCCAAGAACCCGCTGCGCTACGCCGTCTACGCCGGCACCGGCGGCACCAGCCTGCCCGACCGCGACTACTATCTGGACGCCAAGTTCGCCGACAAGAAGGCCGCCTATCTGGTCTATGTCGAGAAGATGCTGACCCTGGCCGGCTGGGAAAAGCCCGCCGAGAACGCCAAGGCCGTCGTCGACTTCGAGACCAAGCTGGCCGAGGCCTCGTGGACCCGCGTCGAACGGCGCAACCGCGACAAGACCTATAACCCCGCCACCCTGGCCGAGCTGCAGGCGATGACGCCGGGCTACGACTGGAACCGCTACCTGGTGGGCACGGAGCTGCCGAAGGTCGACCGCTTCATCGTCACGACCAACACCTCGTTCCCCAAGTACGCCAAGATCTATGCCGAGACTCCGCTGGAGACCCTGAAGGCCTGGCAGGCGTTCAAGGTGACCGACGGCGCGTCCCCGATGCTGTCCAAGCGCTTCGCCGACGCCCAGTTCGAGTTCCGCAACAAGACCCTGGCCGGCCAACCCGAGCAGCGTCCGCGCTGGAAGCGCGCGGTGAGCCAGGTCAACGGCATGCTGGGCGAGGCGGTCGGCAAGGAGTACGTCGCCGCCTACTTCCCGCCGGAGTCGAAGGCCAAGATGCTGGACCTGGTGGCCAATGTCCGCTCGGCCCTGAAGACCCGCATCGACAACCTCGACTGGATGGGTCCGGAGACCAAGGTCAAGGCCCAGGACAAGCTGGCCAAGTTCACCGTCAAGATCGGCTATCCCGACAAGTGGCGTGACTACTCCAAGCTGGAGATCAAGGAAGGCGACGCCTACGGCAACATGATCCGCGCCGGCGCGTGGGACTACCGCCACGACGTCGAACGCCTGAACCAGCCGGTCGACAAGACCGAGTGGGGCATGACCCCGCAGACGGTCAACGCCTACTACAACTCGGTCAACAACGAGATCGTGTTCCCGGCCGCCATCCTGCAGGCGCCGTTCTTCCACCCGGACGCCGACCCGGCCATCAACTACGGCGGCATCGGCGGCGTGATCGGCCACGAGATCGGCCACGGCTTCGACGATCAGGGCCGCAAGTCCGACGGCGACGGCGTGCTGCGCGACTGGTGGACGGCGGAAGACGCCGCCAAGTTCAACGCCCAGGCCGACAAGCTGGGCGCCCAGTACTCGGCGTTCGAGCCCTTCCCGGGGATGCACGTCAACGGCAAGCTGACCATGGGCGAGAACATCGGCGACATGGCCGGCCTGACCCTGGGGCTGGAGGCCTACCACCTGTCGCTGAAGGGCAAGCCTGCCCCGGTGCTGGACGGCTTCACCGGCGACCAGCGCATCTATCTGGGCTGGGCCCAGGTGTGGCGCGGCAAGTCGCGCGACGACGCCCTGAAGCAGCAGATCGCCAGCGATCCGCACTCGCCGGGCTACTACCGCGTCAACGGCACGATCCGGAACCAGCCCGGCTGGTACTCGGCCTACGACGTCAAGCCCGGCGACAAGCTCTACATCCCGCCGGAAGAGCGCGTGAAGATCTGGTAATCGCCAGGCTTCACCTCTGAACGGGAAGGCCGCCGGGAAACCGGCGGCCTTTTTCATGCGCGCTGTCCAGCGGCGTCACCCGTCTTGGCCGGGTCGGCTGGTCGACAAATCATGTTCGGGCTAAGCCTTGCCGCGCACGCCTCGCGCGTTAAAAGACCCGGCACACAGTCGAGGCTCCATGCCGCAGCACGGCCAACAGATCGGACAGACGCCGGACTGGCTTCCGCACGAGCGCCCCTTCCTGCCCGGCTCGCCATCGACGCCGCACTTCCCGGTCCAGTTCCGGATCATCCACGGTCTGATCAGCCTGCTGATCGGGGTCACGGGCTCGCTGGGCCAGGCCCTGATCCAGGTCAATCTGCCGGCCATCCAAGGGTCGCTGGGCCTGACGCCCACGCAAGGCGCGTGGCTGACCACGATCTACATCATGACCAACATCTCGATGAACCTGCTGCTGGTGAAGTACCGCCAGCAGTTCGGCATCCGCCGGTTCGCCCTGGTGTTCCTCGGCCTCTACACGGTGGCCGCTTTCGCCCACCTCGCGCTCGACAACTTCGCCATGGCCCTGGTCCTGCGAGCCATCAGCGGCGTCGGCGCGGCGGCCCTGACGGCGCTGGCCATGTTCTACATGCTGCAGGCCTTTCCCGCCTCGTTCCGGATCGGCGCCCTGGTGCTGGGCGTCGGCGTCTCGCAGCTGGGCTCGCCGCTGGCCCGGGTGATCTCGACCAGCCTGCTGGACGCCGGCTACTGGCATGGGCTCTACGCGCTGGAGGCCAGCCTCGCGGCCCTGTGCCTGGCCGCCGTCTGGCTGTTCCGCCTGCCCCAGGGCATGCGTATCCACGTGTTCGAAGGCGTCGACGCCCTGACCTTCGCCCTGCTGGGCGGGGGCCTCGGCCTGATCGTCGCCGTTCTGGGCCTGGGCCGCATCGTCTGGTGGTTCGAGGCGCCGTGGCTGGGCTGGTGCCTGATCGCCGCCGTCGTCCTGCTGGCGGCGGGCGGCCTGGTCGAGCACCGCCGGGCGCACCCGCTGATCGACACCCGCTGGGTCGCCACCGGGACCTTCCTGCGCTTCTGCCTGAACGTCGCCCTGGTGCGCGTCATCCTGTCGGAGCAGACCGTCGGCGCCGGCGGCCTGATGCAGGCCCTGGGCTTCGCTCAGGAGCAGCAGAGGCTGCTTTACGCCATCGTCCTGGCCGCCACGGCCGCCGGCGTCGTGATCAGCGCCGCCACCCTGACCCAGAAGACCCTGCCCGCGCAGTTCCTGGGCTCGATCCTGCTGATCGCCGTCGCCGCCTTTCTGGACGCCCAGTCGACGCCCCAGACCGGCCCCGGCGAGCTCTTCTTCAGTCAGGCCCTGCTGGCCTTCGCCGCGGCCATGTTCCTGGGCCCGTCGTTCATGTTCGGCATCGGCCAGCTGCTGACCCGGGGCCTGGGCTCGATCATCACCTTCTCGGTGATGTTCGGCGTCGCCCAGAACCTAGGCGGCCTGTTCGGCGCGGCCATGCTGGGCACGCTGCAGACCGTCCGGACGCAGCAACACGCCGTGGGCCTGGCCGAGCGCCTGACCGGCGCCGACCCGACCGTGGCGGCGACCTTGCAGGCCTATGGCGGGGTCTACGCCTCGACCCAGGCCGACCCGGCCCTGCGCGCCGCCGACGCCAGCGTGCTCTTGACCCAGCAAGTGACGCAGCAGGCCACCGTCCTGGCCTTCAATGACGTCTTCCTGGTGGTGGGCGTCGTGGCCCTGGTTCAATTCTTCTACGCCGGCTTCCTGTTCGTCCGTTTGGCCTTGCGTATGAAGGCCCAGGCCAGCGCGTCGCCGCCCGCCAACGTTCCAGCCCGAGAGACCGCATGACCGACGCGCCCCAATCCGCGCCCCAGCCGGAAGACCGCGCCGCCGCCGCCGCGCCGCCGCCGGCCCGGCCCAAGCCGCCCAGCGCCTATGGGATTCTGGTCACGGGCGCCGTCACCCTGGCGGTGATCCTGTTGATCCTGTTCCTGTGGAAGCTGCCGCCGTTCGGCGGTTCGACGCAGCGGACCGACAACGCCTATGTGCGCGGACAGGTCACGGTCGTGGCGCCCCAGCTCAGCGGCTATGTCGTCCAGGTCTCGGCCCACGACTTCCAGACCGTGCGCAAGGGCCAAGCGCTGTTCACGATCGACCAGCGCATCTACGCCCAGCGCGTCGATCAGGCCCGCGCCACGCTGGCGGCGCGCGAGGCCGACCTCGCCAATTCGACCCAGGCGCAAGCCTCGCGCGAAGCGGCCCTGAAGAGCCGCGAGGCCGACATCGGCTCGGCCCAGGCCCAGGTCGAGCGGGCCCGCGCCGACATGGCCCGCGTCGCCGAACTGGCGACGGACGGCTCTGTGTCCCTGCGCGAGCGCGATCAGGCCCGCGCCGCCCTGCGCGCCGCCGAGGCCACGCTGGTCTCGGCCCGCGCCGGCCGCGAGATCGCCCGTCAGGACATCCGCTCGGTCGGCGTCTCCCGCGAGGGCCTGCGCGCCGCCGTGGCCGCCGCCAAGGCCGCCCTGCGCCTGGCCGAGATCGATCTTTCCAACACGATCGTGGCCGCGCCCGCCGACGGCCAGCTGGGCCAGGTCGGCGTGCGCCACGGCCAGTGGGTCACCGCCGGCACCCAGCTCGTCTCGCTGGTGCCGCCGCGGCGCTGGGTGATCGCCAACTTCAAGGAACGCCAAGCGGGCCGCATGCGTCCGGGTCAGCCGGCCAGCGTCACGGTCGACGCCCTGGGCGACCAGCGCTTCACGGGCAAGGTCGAGCAGGTCTCGCCCGCCACGGGCTCGGAGTTCAGCATCCTTCCGCCCCAGAACGCCACGGGCAACTTCACCAAGATCGCCCAGCGCCTGCCGGTGCGGATCGTGCTCGACGCGGGCCAGCCGGACCTGGCCCGTCTGCGTCCCGGCATGTCGGTGCAGGCCGAGGTCGACACCGCCGGCGA
This sequence comes from Caulobacter segnis, assembly GCF_031454995.1. Classification (GTDB taxonomy): domain Bacteria; phylum Pseudomonadota; class Alphaproteobacteria; order Caulobacterales; family Caulobacteraceae; genus Caulobacter; species Caulobacter segnis_E. The sequence goes on from NZ_JAVDRV010000001.1 coordinate 1,116,860, forward strand.
GGGTCGCCGCTGATGCGCCGCGCCCTGATCGGCTTGGTGGGCTTGAGCGCCCTGGCCGCCTGCGCCACGCCCGGCCCCAGGACCGCGCCGCCGCCCTCGGCCGCGGTCACGCCGCCGGCGACCTGGCGCGCCTCGGCGCCGTCGTCGGAGGACGTCGCCGCCGCCGACTGGTGGAAGGCGTTCGGCGATCCGCGCCTGTCGGACCTGGTCGCCGCCGCCCTGGCCTACAACGCCGACCTCGGCGCGGCCGAGGCGCGGGTGCGCGAAGCCGAGGCCCAGAGCCTTCTGGCCAGCGCCGCCCTGCTGCCGTCGGTCAATCTGTCGGCTGGCGTCCAGAAGGAGCGCAAGCTCAACGCCTTTGGCCAACCGAGCACCACCCTGGCCGAGCAGCCCCAGCTCCAGGTCGCCTACGAGGTCGATCTGTGGGGCCGTGTGCGCGCCGCCAACGCCGCAGCCCGCGCCAGCCTTCAGGCCAGCCGCGACGCCCGCGACGCCGCCCGCCTGTCCGTCTCGGCCGCCGTGGCGCGGTCCTATGTGGCGCTGCTGTCGCTTGACGCCCAACTGGCCACCGCCCGCGGCACCCTGGTCTCGCGCCAGGAAGCCACCGTTCGCGCGCGCCGCCGCGCTCGCGAGGGCGTGACCTCCGATCTCGAGCTTCGCCAGGCCGAGGGTGAACTGGAGGCCGCAGCCCAGCGCGTTCCGGCCCTGGAGCTGGCGATCCGTCGCCAGGAGGCCGCCCTGGCCCTGCTGGTCGGCCAGACGTCCCAAGCCATCCCGCGCGGGACGCTAAGCGCCCTCGTCATTCCGCAAGCCGGCGCGCCCCTGCCCTCGACACTGCTGAACCGGCGTCCGGACATCGCCCAGGCCGAGGCCACGCTGGTCGCGGCCGACGCCAGCCTGACCTCGGCCCGCGCGGCCTTCCTGCCGCAGGTGCGACTGTCGGCGGCCGGCGGCGAGCTGTTCGTCGAGCATCTGGATCCGGTGACGGTCTGGAGCCTGGGGGCCAGCGTCCTGGCCCCGATCTTCGACGGGGGCCGCCTGCGGGCCCAGTCCGACGCCGCCGCCGCCCGCCGCGACCAGGCCGCCTTCGCCTATCGCAAGGCCGTGCTGACCGCCTTCAGCGAGGTCGAGAGCGCGCTCGAGGGGACCGGCCGCCTGGCCGAGCAAGAGGCCGCCGCCATGCGCCAGCGCGCCGCTGCGGCCTCGGCCCTGGATCACGCCCGCAAGCGCTATCAGGCCGGCTATGTCGCCTATCTGGAGGAGCTGGACGCCCAGCGCGGCCTGCTGGCGACCGATCTGGCGCTGTCGCAGGTGCGCGAGGCGCGGCTTCAGAACGCCGTGGCGCTGTACCAGGCCCTCGGCGGGGGCTGGACCGAGACGGCGCGCTAGGGCCCGACGTCTCGGCGGCCGATCCCCGCCATCGGCGGCCCCTAGGACGGCCTGACTTGAAGCGGCGCTGGCTGGCGCAGCAAGGCCAGGAGGCCTAGCCCCGTGGCCGAGGCGGCCGCGCCGGCCAGCGCCACCGCTGGAAACCCGAGCCCGGCGCCGATCACGCCGCCACCTAGCGCCGCGCCGATCGCATTGCCCAGGTTGAAAGCGCCGATGTTCACCGCCGAGGCGAGGTTCGGGGCGCCGGACGCGGCCGCCATGACCCGCATCTGCAGCGGCGGCACGAGGGCGAAGCTGGCTACCCCCCACAGGAAGATCAGCACCGCGGTGGCGCCGGCGAAGGGCATGGCGAAGGCAAGAGCGACCAGCAGGGCGGTCAGCGACGCCAGGGTCGCGATCAGGGTCCCTTCCACCGATCGGTCGGCGAACTTCCCGCCCAGCCAGTTCCCCACCGTCAGCCCCACGCCATAGGTCACCAACATGGCGGTGACGAAGCCGATCGAGGCATGGGTTTCCCGCTGCAGGATCGGCGTGATGTAGGTGAAGACCGTGAACATGGCGCTGGAGCCGATCACCGTCAGGGCCAGGGCCGCCAGCACGGGCCCGCGCCCCAGCACCTTCAGCTCGGCCAGGGCGTTCCCGCTCGCCGGCGCGGCGACTTTCGGCAAGGTCAGGCGTAGCGCGATCATGGCCAGTATGCCCAATCCCGCTATGCCCCAGAAGGACACGCGCCAGCCGATCTGATCTCCCGCCCAGGTCGCCAACGGCACGCCGACGACATTGGCGATGGTCAGGCCCATGAACATGGTCGCCACCGCGCCGGCGCGCTTGTTCTCTGGCGCGAGATCCGCCGCGACGATCGCTCCCACGCCGAAGAAGGCGCCGTGGTTCAGCGAGGTGATCAGCCGGGCCGCGAGCAGCATCCCGTAGCTGGTCGAGACCGCCGCCAGCACATTGCCGACGGTGAAAATCGCCATCAGTCCAATCAACAAGGTCCGCTTGGGCACGCGGCCGGTGGTCAGGGTCATCAGGGGCGCGCCCAGCATGACGCCAAAGGCGTAGGCGCTGATCAACAGCCCCGCGACCGGGATGGAGACACCCAGGTCTCCAGCGATGACGGGCAGCATGCCCATGGGGGCGAACTCGGTGACGCCGATGCCGAAGGCGCCGACGGCCAGGGCCAGGATAGGAAGGTTCGGTTTCATGTCGCGGTGTCTCGGACGAGCGGTGGATCCAGACGGGCGAACCCGTCCTGGCGGTAATCGGGGCTGCGCGGATAGGGCGGGGTCGCGGCGCTGGCGGCGTCGAGCCGAGCGACCTGGTCAGCCATCAGGCTCCAGCCCGCCGCGCCCGTACCGAAGCTGAGAATTGGGACCCGCGATCCTGACGACCCGAGTTGGCGATAATCCATGGCGCGCTCCATTGCGATGCTGGCGCACAGATGGACAGGAAGCGGATGCGATGTTAGCCCGGCCAAGGGCCAAAGACTTTTGATCTGGACGCAAAGATGCAATCGATCGGCTCGACAGACAGGGCTCGCGAGCTGGAGGTCTTCGTCGCCGCCATTCAGAGCGGCAGCTTTTCGGCGGCGGGTCGAAGGCTGGGCCTGAGCCCCTCGGCGGTCAGCCGAACGATCTATCGGATCGAGGCTCGGCTAGGCGTTCGGCTGATCCTGCGCACCACGCGGGTGCTGACCTTGACGGCCGAGGGACAAACCTACCTTGGAGCGGCGCGCCGCATCTTGGCCGACCTCGACGACACCGAGCGGCAGATCGCCGACCAGGGCGCGCCGCGCGGACGCCTGCGGGTGAGCGCGGCCTTGTCGCACGGTCGCCTGTGCATCGTGCCGCTGCTGGGCCAGTTCGCCCAGCTATATCCCCACATCCTCGTCGACATCAGCTTGACGGACGCCATCGCCGATGTCGCCGGCGGGCAGGCGGATGTGGCCATTCGGTTCGGCATCCTGCCCGACAGTCCGCTGACCGCGCGACGCATCGGCGAGACCGGGCGCACCATCGTGGCGTCGCCCGACTATCTGGCCCGGCACGGGACGCCACGGGTTCCCGAGGATCTGCACGACCACAACTGCCTCAATTTCAATTTCCGCCGCGCGGAGCCCATCTGGCCGTTCCGCAAGGACGGGCGCGACTATGCCCTGACGGTCAATGGCAGCATCGAGGCCAACAACGGCGAGACCCTCGCCCAGCTGGCGATCGCGGGGGTCGGGATCACCCGCGTCGGTAACTTCAGCGTCGCCGATGACTTGGCCGCCGGTCGGCTGGTGCCTGTTCTGGACGCCTTCAATCCCGGCGACGTCGAGCAGATACACGCCGTCTTCGTCGGCGGGACGAACATGCCGGCGCGCGTGCGAGTCTTTGTCGACTATATCGCCAGTCGCCTTCGCTGACGCACGTCCGACGGCTGGCGAAGGAACCGCCGGCTAACGGCTCGCGGTCGCGATCCGAACGTCTGGAATCGGCGCCCATGCAGAGGGGGGCCGCGCGCGCCCATTCATTGCCCGCCTAGGTCCGCCTAGCCCCGTCGTCGCGCTCGGATAGGCGATATAGTCCCGGGCCCGCTAGGCCGCGATCGGGGAGCAGCCGCCGCCGCCCAGTGGCAGGGCCTCGTATTCCTTGAGGAGCTCTTCGAGCATCGCGCGTAGTTCGGGATCACGCTCGCGCTTCAGCTTGGCGCGGAACAGTTCGATATTCTTACGGCGAATGAACTCGTCCATGGCCATCTCCCGAAGTCTCCCAAACGCGAGACAGGATGGCCCGAGATTCTTCCGCGCGCGCCGCGGCCCGACGACGCAGCACCGCCGGATCGCGAAGGTGATTTTTGACGAAGATGTAAAAAATAGAAACGGGAGCCCAGATACACCAAACCCGTCGCGGGGGATAATCGCGACGGGCTGGCTATCTTCTCGATCATTCGATCTAGGCGGGCGTTTCCTCCCCGAAACGCCGAAGAACGGGAGCTCTCTGTTGGGCTCGTTTCGTCCTTGCAGTGTGTAGAAACGTCAAATTCGTGACGCTGTCAACGCGTCAAAGCCGTTTTCCGCAACGGTTTGGACGAATTTTTGACGCCGTTGGCGTAGTTTGGACTGAAAAGTCGGTTTTACCCTCGGATTCCGACGGTATTTTTGACATTTAAGTCAAAACTTACCTTTCGAGCGCCCCCACGAAACGGTCCAGCACCGCCGAGCGCGACTCGAACACATAGTCCGGACGCGACACGGTCACCGGCTCGACCCCGGCCTCGGCCAGGGCGGCGGCGGCGTCGAACAGGTCAGCGGTCGCCAAGAGGGCGCCGTTGGCCCGGCGCGAGCCGCCCCTGGCGACGAAGCCGGCCACCGCGTCCTGGGCCGCGCGGTCCTGCTCGGCCGGCCAGACCAGGGTGGCGAGCTTGCCCGCCCGGCCCTTGGCCTCGACCACCGACAGCAGGCGGCGCAGGGCGTCCAGCTGCTCGCCGTTCCAGCCGGCCAGCAGCGAGGCGGTCAGCTGGGCCTGGCTCTTCAGGATCACGCCATCGGACAGGATCTTCAGGCCGTTGGCGGCCAGGGTCGCGCCGGTGGTGGTGATGTCGACGACCAACTCGGCCGCGCCGGCGGCGGGCGCCCCCTCGGTGGCGCCGCTGCTCTCGACGATCCGGTAGTCGGCGACGCCGTGGCGGGCGAAGAAGGCGCGGGTCTGGGTCACGTACTTGGTCGCCACGCGCAGGCGGCGGCCGGTGCGGGCCAGATGCGCGTGCCCGACCTCGTCGACGTCGGCCATGGTGTCGACGTCGAGCCAGCTCTTGGGCGCGGTCACCACCAGGTCGGCGCGGCCAAAGCCCAGGGCCCGCAGCAGCATGACCCGGCTGTCCATGTCGTCGCCGCGCTCGCGCAGCAGATCCTCGCCGGTCACGCCCAGGTGCAGGTCGCCGCTATCGAGGCCCGCGGCGATGTCGCCGGCCGACAGCAGGCGCACCGAGACGCCAGGCAGGCCCGACAGCTCGGCCGAATAGCCGCGCGCGCCGCCGGTCATCTCCAGCTTGAAGCCGCATTCGGCCAGCCAGGCCTCGACCTGGTCCTTCAGGCGGCCCTTGGACGGGATGGCGAAGATCATCGGTGAACTGCTCATTCGCCGCCTCCCGCATAGGCGCGCGCGGGACGGACCATGAAGCCGACCGCGCCGGTGTTGGTGGTGGAGACGCCCAGGCGCCCCGGCAGCCCGTCATAGCGACCGCCGGCGGCGATCGGCCGCTCATCGCCCAGGCCCGCCGAGCGGACCTCGAACAGATAGCCGTCGTAATAGCCGAAGGCGCGGCCGAAGGCGGCGGCCAGGGTCGCGCGCTCCAGCGGCACGCCGCCAGCGGCCATGCCGGAAAGACGCGCGCGCCAGCCGCCGACGGCGGTCTTCAAGCTCCCGTCATTGGGACCCGCCAGGGACGCAATGGCGTCCAGCGCCGCGTCCGGACGATCCGAGACGGCCAGGAAGGCGCGGACCTTAGCGGCTTGCTCCGCGTCGAGACGACCGGCCTTGGCGGTCTCGGCCTTCTCCACGAGGCGGCGGGCGATCTCGGCCGGGCGGCGGCCGCCGACGGGCTCGATGCCAGCCAGGGACCACAACTCCTGCAGCACGGCGGAGGCCTCGGCCTCGGTTAGGCCGGCCAGCAGGGCGGCGATGCGGCTCTTGTCGTCGTCGGACGAGGCGGCGACGTCGCCGTCCAGCTCAGCCTTCAGCTGGCGCGGCTTGGCGAAGGCGCGCTTGAGGCGGGCCGCCAGGGGCGCGGCGAGATCCAGGCTGTCGACGAAAGCGGCGAACAGCGAGACATCGCCGAGGATCAGCGAGAGATCCCCGCGCCCGCCGGCGGCCGAGGCCGCCCAGGCCAGGGCCGCCATCTCGGCGTCGGCGGCGACCGGGTCTCCGGCCTCGAAGGCCTCGATGCCGATCTGCAGGAACTCCTCGGCGCGGTCGCTGCCGCGCGGGGCGACGCGGAAGGCCTTGCCCTCGTAGCGGTAGCGGCCCGCCGACGCGCCGCCCGCGAAGTGCTGCCGCGCCACCGCGACGGTGAAGTCGGGGCGCAGGGCCGCCTCCTCGCCGCCGTCGCCGGAGACCACGAACAGCCGCGAGCGCATGGCCTCGCCGGCCAGGTCCAGCAGCAGGCCCAGGGGCTGCATCACCGGCGCGTCGGCCGGCGCGGCGCCGGCGGCCAGAAGCGGAGCGCGGATGGCGTCGAGCGCCTCCGCCGGAATGGAACGCTCGAGCCTCACCTTAGCCCCCGATGATCTTGCGAACGGCGTCGACCAACTGGCCGCGCGGAATGGTCTGCTGGCCGGGACGCTCGGCCTTCCAGGCGGCGTTGTCGGCGACGCCCGAGGCCAGCTCGCGGCCCAGATCGAGGTCCTTGATCGTCACCGTGCCGGCCGCGATCTCGTCGCCGCCCAGCATGATGGCCGCGGGCGACAGGCGCCGGTCGGCGTACTTCATCTGCGGCCGCATGCCCGAGGTCCCCAGATAGACCTCGGCCGGAATGCCCGCCGCGCGCAATTCTCCGACTACGGAGAAATACTCCGGCATGTGCGCGTCGTCGAAGGCGATGACCACCACCGGCCCCCGCGCCGCCCCGCCCGGCTCGCGCCCGGCCGCCCGCAGCGCCGCCGCCAGGCGCGACACCCCGAACGAGAAGCCCGTCGCCGGCGTCACATTGCCGGTGAACCGCGCCACCAGGTCGTCATAACGCCCGCCGCCGCCGATCGAGCCGAAGGTCACCTTGTTCCCCTTCTCGTCGGTGGTGGAGAGCAAGAGCTCGGCCTCGAACACCGCGCCGGTGTAGTATTCCAGCCCCCGGACGATCGACGGATCGATGAACGCCTGGTCGTCGGCGATGCCCAGGCTGGTCAGGGCCGCGTCGATCCGCGAAAGCTCCAGGAGGCCCTCGTCGCCCTCGGCCGAGCCGCCGATCACCTTGGCGATGTTGTCCAGCGTCGCCGAACGACCGCCCGAGGAGCCGGCCTGGACGAAGTCCAGCACCTGGTCGACCGCCTGCCCTTTGAGGCCCGCGCCCTTGGTGAAGTCGCCGCTCTCGTCCAGGCGGCCCTCGCCCAGCAGCAGCCGGACGCCGTCGACGCCCAGGCGGTCCAGCTTGTCGACCGCGCGCAGCACGGCCAGCTTCTGGCCGGCGCTGTCGGCGCCCGCGGCGGTCAAGAGGCCGTTCAGCAGCTTGCGATTGTTGATCTTCAGCACCGCCGCGCCGCGCGGCAGGCCTGCGGCCTCCAGCCCCTCGACGGCCATGGCGATGATCTCGGCGTCGGCCTCCGGACGGGCCGAGCCCACCGTGTCGGCGTCGCACTGGATGAACTGGCGGAAGCGCCCCGGCCCCGGCTTCTCGTTGCGCCACACCGGCCCGAAGGCGTAGCGGCGGAACGGCTTGGGCAGGGTCTCCCAGTTCTGGGCGGCGAAGCGGGCCAGCGGCGCGGTCAGGTCGTAGCGCAGCGCCATCCACTGCTCGTCGTCGTCCTGCAGCGCGAAGACGCCCTCGTTGGGCCGGTCGCTGTCGGGCAGGAACTTGCCCAGGGCGTCGGCGTATTCGAACGCCCCGGTGTCGAGCGCCTCGAAGCCGTAGCGCTCATAGACCGCCGACACCGCCTCCAGGATCGCCCGCTCGGCCCGCAGGTCGCGCGCGCGCTTGTCGGCGAAGCCGCGCGGGCTGCGCGCCTCGGGGCGGAAGTCGGTGTTGGTTTCGGAGTCGGTGGTCATCGTCGGTCCTAAGGTCTTCTAGGCTTCGACGGATGGCGCTTGAGCCAAGCCCCATCCGCCTAGCCCTTCCTGCGGAAGGGCGTCGGCTGTTTTTTACTTAGGAGCGCGTCTTGACCGCGAAGCCGGAGGCCACCTTCGCGGGACGCGCTCCGCGGGGCTCAGGCTGGGGGCTTGCTTTAGAGCGAGCGGACCCGGCCGATCCCGCGAGGCGAGGTCGGATGGTGGTGGTGGCCGTGATGGTGCGGCGTGCGGGTCATTGCGGGGGCGGTGTAGCGGATGGAGGCGGTGAGGGGAAGGGGGAGGAGGGATTCCAAGCCTAAGTCAGCTACTCGCCCTCTGGAGCCCCCACCTGATTAGAGGGGCTCATCCAAGCCAACCTGCTGAGTTAGGACGAGTTCGATCATCAAAAGGCGCAACACTTGTGAAAACACCTCCACGCACTTTGTCAGATAAGCAGTGTAGGTCATCTGCTGCTCTGGTCCCGTACCTCCCTTTCCCGCTCGATATGAAATTGTCTGGCTAAACGCATCGAATTCCATTCCACCGTGATGGGACGCGTTACGAATTTGATTGTCGAACTCCGCCGTAAAAGTCGCAAGAGCAACATCCGCCACGAAGCAATTCGCTCGACCAGACTTATCAATCTCGTAATATCTTTTTAGACTAAGCTCGGAAAATCTATCGAATTTTCTACCCGATAGGACATTGTTCACGAGAGCAATAAAATCTATTTGATCAGCCAGTATTTCAAATCCGTTGCCATAGAACATCTTTGTCTTGTTGAAATCAGTTGACGTAACACGGAAGTGAGCATCGGGAAGCACCCCGCCAGCCATCAAGAACTGCACTTGAGAAAATTCGGAATATGAGTCAAAATATTCTGATACTATCGATAGGTACTTACGCCCCCTCTTGGTAGCCATTTGCGAATTATAGTGAGCCACAAGCGCTGAAAATTCGGGCTTGCGAGTAGCTTCATCGATACGTGCCGCAGCAAAACGAAACGACTCCATACCAGCTCGGCCCATAATCTGAGACGCAAGCCTGTAAAGCCAGTCTGCCAACCCTTGAAGTGGTTGATCTGGATAAAAAGTCTCCGTCGCTTTCCGAATAATATTTCGCGAGAACACATCCTGCCCTCGCCGCCGAAGCGTCCATGCCCGCTTAAGCTCAGTCCATTCTGCAAAATAATCTGGCCGCCTGTAGGGGCGCTGCCTTAATCTGGGATCGTCAAGGGACACTGGCTGAAACGCCCCCCCCATCTCTTCCGCCTTTTTCGCGAGAGCGTGCATTTGCGACATACGTGGGAAGACTTGATCCCGCCCCTGGTGTTCTGGGCGTATAATAAAATTGGGATCGAGGTTTACGATCTCAGATCCCCAGACATTCTCAGACAGTTCGCAATTTGCAACGGGGACTGTACGCGTTCCAATCCGCTCAAAGTCCACCTCCAGAGCGACCTCAATGTCCTCGCCACAGTTGCGGCATGGGAACTTGTGAACATGGCGCGTTTCGTGCCCCATCCCAATGCGTACGACGTGATGGTGGTCACAGGTGCTGCAAGTCAGAGCGGAGCGGATGATCATAGTAACGGCATGAGTAAGACGTCACCCAGAGTAGAACAAGCTAGCCACTTCGCATTAATCTGGTATTGGCAGCCATCTTCTTACATCTCACGGCGAGACGATCGCTGGGCGGGCCGGGTTGCTCAAGGACCGCCCGGAGGGCGGCCGCAGAGCGGCGGCGCGCAGCGCCGTCCCCCGGGACCGGCTTCGCCGGCCCGAGGGCATGCCTTTGACCAACCCGGCCCGTCCAGCACGCTGCAGCCTCCAAGAGATGTAAGGCTTGGCCCGACCTGGGGCGGTCGGGGGGACTGAGCGCCGCCACGCTCCCTCTCCCATGGGGAGAGGGTTGGGGTGAGGGGGTACGGCGTCCGACGGCGGGCCGGCACGGCGTCAGCCCCCGTAACCCCTCACCCTCCCACCGCCGCGCGGCGGGCCCCTCCCTCTCCCTGAAGGAGAGGGATTCCGACAACGCCCCTACTTCCCCAGCCGCACCGGGAACAGCGCCCTCAGGGCCGGGTCGCGCAGCCACAGGCCGCCCCACAGGAACAGACCCAGATAGACGCTGAACAGCACGTGGCTGAACAGCGGGCTCTCGGCGCGGATCTGGGTGGCCATGGCGCCGCCCAGCAGGCCCGTGAACAGCACCGCGCCCAAGAGGCGCGTGGGCGGGATCAGGTAGAGCACCAGGCACGTGGCCTCGATGATCCCGATCGTCAGGGTATGGCGCGGGTCCCAGCCCAGCTTTTCCAGGGTCCGCGTCGCCGCCGGGTGATGCAGCAGCTTCGGCGCGACCGAGGCGCCGGCGATGAACAGGGCGAACGCCCCCGACAGCATCCACCCGGCCCAGGTCGTGATCTTCTCGCGCATGCGTGTGGTCCCTCCGTTCGGGCAAGGACGGATGACGGGCGCGCGGGCCGACAGGTCATATGAGAATCTCTCCTCCCCCATCGGGGGAGGGGGACCCGCGAACGCGGGTGGAGGGGGCCTCGCGCGGCGGGGTTACATCCTGTGGTCGGCGGCGACGTCGCTTGCTCGGCTGGCCCCTCCACCGCCGTTCGGCGGTCCCCCTCCCCCAGAGGGGGAGGAGAAATAGAGCCCTATACGCAGCCGCGTATCCGGAATCGAATCCCACGAAATCAACGACTTCTCACTTTTACAGCTCAATCTGTCCTCCCTCCCCAAACCGGCGCCCATACTGGTTCTCGCCCCGTCGCGGGGGAGGCCGTCCAGCTGGCGACCGAACGGGCGGCGGGGGTGGTCGAGCGGGATGCGGTCCGGCTCGGCGTCGCGGGGCCCGGCGGGCCGGCGGAAGGGCGACAGCTCCGGACGGGGCGGCTCCTTCCGGCGGTCGGGCCGGGGGCCATGCTCGCGACGACGGGATGATCGCGCCAGGCGCGGGCTGAAATCGCCCGCGCGGTCCGGGAGGGTCGCTTTCCCTCCCGCCCGCCGGAGGCCTCTTTCGGAAGCGGGTTAAAACCCCGCGCGCCGAGGGCTTTCGTCCAAACGATCGCGCGGAGCATCCGGGTCTCGTCGAAACGGTAACTCCAACATCCATCCGGGCGCGCCCCGGAGCTCCGCCGCCTCCCCAGCCCGCCGGCTTTTCCGGCGGAAGACCGTCGCCGCATGTCCAAACCGATGAGAGAGGAACCTCGCATGTCCAAGCACAGACCCCCGGCCTCGCCGGTTTCACCCCAAACCAGCGCCATGGCCGACGCCGTCAACGCCGACAGCTCCATCGAGGCGATCCGCGCCGAGCGGTCCCGCGTCTTCGACGAGCTGATGCGGCGGCAGGAATACAAACTGCTCCAGGCCGTGAAGGCGCGACTGGAGAGCCTGCCGCCCGTCCCCGAGCCGCGCGCCCCGCCGGCCAACGAGGGCTGATCCCGGCCGGCGCCTATACACGAAGTCTTAAGACTTTCGGCCTGCCGGGCCAGCTTTATCCACAGGGCGTCCGGTATAAACATGACGGACCTGTAATCTATCGGAGATGTAATCCACCTTTCACGCTTGTAACTTGAGATGAACCGGAGCGACGGCCACAGCTTTCCTCGTGAGGGGAAATCGATGACCAAGACCGCGCTTCTGGCGACCGCCGCCACCGTGTTGCTCGCCATCGGCGCGTCGGCCCAGGCCGCCGAGACTGGCGCGACCGGCGAAGCGGGCAAGCCGGGCGACCAGGCCGCCGCCGTGGCGCCGGTCCCGACGGGTCCCACCTCCCAGGCGCCGATGGACGATCAGGCCCAGAAGGGCGTGCTGGTCTTCACCCCGGACTTCTTCGCCGCCAACCGTCCGAACACGGCCCAGGACATGGTCAACCGGGTGCCGGGCTTCACCATCCAGGACGGCGCGGGCACGCGGGGCTTCGAGGGGGCGGTCGGCAACGTGCTGATCAACGGCAACCGCCCGGCCTCGAAGAACGACACCGCCACCAACGTCCTGTCGCGCATCCCGGCCAACCGGGTCGAGCGGATCGAGCTGATCCGCGGCGGGGCGCCGGGCGTCGACATGCAGGGCTATTCGGTCGTCGTGAACGTGGTGCAGAAGAAGGGCGTCAGCCACCAGCAGATCGTCACCTGGAACGGCGTGTTCTTCGACGGCGGCCACGACGTCTACGGCGGCAGCTACCAGTTCACCGCCACCAACGGCGACGTCAGCTGGGGCATGCAGCTCAGCGACGGGACCTCGACCAGCGACTCCAATGGCGCGGGCCGCAGCGTCCGCCACGACGGCGCGGGCGGGCTGATCCGCGACGAGGCCTATCTGGACGACGGCTATGGCGGCGGGCGCTCGATCCGCGGCAACTGGTCGGGCCCGCTGCTGGGCGGCAAGCTGGAGGCGACGACGCGCTTTGGCCGCAACGACTGGCACGAGTGGACGGACCTCACCTCGCCCACCTCGTTCCGCCGCAGCGCCTATGACGAGGAAAGCCACTCGGGCGAACTCGGCTTGACCTACACCCGGCCGCTGGCGCCCAAGTGGAACCTGGAGACGCGGCTGATCCACTCGTTCGAGGACTTCGACAACGTCTCGACCAGCGACGCGACGCTGAACGGGACGACCTCGGACCAGCAGCGCTTCGTGGCCGACGGCGACAGCTCGGAATCGATCTTCCGCGCCCTGCTGCGTCACGACTTCTCGGCGGCCCTGACCCTGGAGGCGGGGGCCGAGGGGGCCTACAACATGCTGGACGTCCACCAGGCCTACAGCGTGGGCGGCGTCGGGGTGCCGCTGCCCAGCGCCTCGGTCAAGGTCGAGGAGCTGCGCGGCGAGGCCTTCTCCAAGGCCACCTGGCGGGTAAGCCCCAAGCTGACCCTGGAGGGCGGCCTGCGGCTGGAAAAGTCGACCATCAAGCAGTCAGGCGACGCCGATCACGAGAAGAGCTTTTTCTACGCCAAGCCCCGCTTCCTGGCGACCTGGACGCCGATGGCCGATAACCAGCTGCGCGTCCGCTTCGAGCGCGAGCTGGGCCAGCTGGACTTCGACGACTTCGCCGCCTCGTCGGACCTGGACGACGGCAATGTCTATGGCGGCAATGTCGAGCTGAAGCCCGAGCAGCGCTGGATCTCGGAAGTGACCTACGAGCGGCGCTTCTGGGGCCAGGGCGTGGTGTCGATCGGCTATCGCCACGACGAGATCATCGGCGTGATCGACCGCCTGCCGCTGCCCGGCGGGCTGACGGCGGTGGGCAATATCGGCGACGGCACGCTGGACCGGCTGTCGCTGAACATCGTGGTCCCGACCGACAGGCTGGGGATCAAGGGCGGGCGCCTGACCTTCAAGAACGACTGGAACGAGAGCCACGTGAAGGACCCGACGACCGGCCGCGACCGGCCGATCACCCAGGTCCGCCCGACCCAGGCCAATATCGGCTTCCAGCAGGACATCGTCTCGTGGAAGACCCAGTGGGGGATCAACTGGCTGCCGCTGCTGGGCCAGGGCACCTATGACGTCGACCAGACCAGCGTCTGGCGCGGCTCGCGCTACTACGAGGCCTTCGCCGAGTACAAGCCGACCCCGACCCTGGCGATCCGGGCGCAGCTGAACATCTGGGACGACTTCACGATCCGCCGCACGGTCTTCGCCAACCGCGGGCCCGACCGGACGGTGGCCTTCGTGGAAGACCGCGTGATCGACCCGCGCACCTTCGCCCAGCTGCGGGTGCGTAAGACGTTTTAAGCTCCCTTCCCCCTCGATGGGGGAAGGGTCGGGGATGGGGGTGACCGCTGAACTGGACGCCATGCACGACGTCGGACGCCGTATCACCCCCACCCTACCCTACCCCATCAAGGGGGAGGGACCTGATCAGGCTACTTTTTCAGCCGCTGGATCAGGGCCGCCGTGGACGGATCATGCTCGCCGCCGGCGCCGCTCTCCAGCTCGGGCAGGATGCGACCCGCCATCACCTTGCCCAGCTCGACGCCCCACTGGTCGAAGGAATTGATCCCCCAGATCACGCCCTCGACGAAGGTCTTGTGCTCGTAGAGCGCGATCAGGGCGCCGAAGGTCTCGGGCGTCAGGCGGTCGAGGACCACCAGGGTCGAGGGCCGGTTGCCGGCGAAGGTGCGCTGCGGGGCCAGGGTCGCGATCTCGGCGTCGGACACGCCCTTGGCCTTCAGCTCGGCCACGACGTCGTCGGTGGAGCGCCCGACCATGAAGGCCTCGGCCTGAGCCAGCAGGTTCGACAACAGCTTCTCGTGCATGCCGGCCGGGCCCTCGTCGGACTTGGCGACGCCGATCAGCTCCATCGGCGTGACGTCCGTGCCCTGGTGCATGCACTGGAAATAGGCGTGCTGGACATTGGTGCCCTCGTCCCCGAACACCACGGTGGCCGTGCCGCGCTGGGCGGGCTTGCCGTCGGGACCGACCGACTTGCCGTTGCTCTCCATCTCCAGCTGCTGGAGGAACGACGCCAGACGGCGCAGGCGGTGCGAATAGGGCACGACCGAGCGGGCGCGGCGGTCCAGGCCGTTGCGATTGAAGATCTGGGCCAGGGCGACCAGGACCGGCGCGTTCCGCTCGAGCGGCGCGGCGCGGAAGTGCTCGTCCATCGCCGCCCCGCCGCGCAGGAAGCCCTCGAAGGCGTCCCAGCCGGCGGCGACGGCCACCGACAGGCTGACCGACGACCACAGCGAATAGCGGCCGCCGACCCAGTCCCAGAAGCCGAACACGCGCTCGTCCGGCACGCCGAAGGCGGCGGTCTTGTCCAGGGCGGTCGAGATGGCGGCCAGGTGCTGGTTCGCCCCCTGCTCGCCCAGGGCCTCGACCAGCCAGGCCCGCGCCGCGCCGGCGTTGGCCATGGTCTCCTGGGTCGTGAAGGTCTTGGAGACCACCATGACCAGGGTCTCCTCCGGATCCATGTCGGCCGTCGTCAGGGCGAACTCGGCGCCGTCGACATTGGCCACGAAGCGCAGGTCGATCTCGGGCCGCACCGGACGCAGGGCGTCCCACAGCAGGCGGGGACCGAGGTCCGAGCCGCCGATGCCGATGTGCAGGATCGCCTTGAACGGCTTGCCCGTCGCGCCCTTGATGGCGCCGGAACGCACCGCCTCGGCGAAAGCCTTCATCCGCTGGCGCACGGCTTCGACCTCGGCCATGACCGGCTGGCCCAGCGCCTTCACCTCAGCGTCCGCCGGGGCGCGCAGGGCGGTGTGCAGCACCGCGCGGCCCTCGGACGAATTGATCGCCTCGCCGGCGAACATCCGGGCGCGAGCGCCCTCGACGTCGGCGGCGTGCGCCAGATCCAGGGCCGCCTCGAGACCGGCCTCGTCCCAGGCTTGCTTGGAGAGATCCAGGCGCAGGCCGGCGACATCCAGCGTCAGGGCCTCGAGCCGTCCGGGCTCGTCCTTGAAGAAGTCGACGATGCGCTGAGCGCCCGCGGCCTCGGCGGCGGTTTCCAGGCGGTTCCAGGCGGCGTCGAGATCGGCCATGGGGCGGCGTCCTTGCTAAGAGATCGGAGCTTTCGCTTCGGGCTTAGCAAACGGCCGCCGCCGCGTCATGGCGGACCAATGACGTTTTTTCAGGAGTTCGCCCCTGAAAATCTCCTAGGCGTCCTTGTACTTCACCGAGCAGCCGTAGGGCGGCGCGAAGGGCGTGGCGACCTTGCGCCCCGCCTTGACGTCGGCCAGGGCGGCGGCGACCAGATTCTTGGCGCCCGCGATGTCCTCCACCTTGCTGGTCGGCCGATCATCGATGGCGCCCTCGTAGACGACCTGGCCCGCCTTATCGATGACGAACATGTGCGGCGTGGTCTTGGCCTTGTAGGCGGTCGCGACCTTGCCCTCGGGGTCGAGCAGCAGGGCCGCGGGCTTGGCGCCCCGGGCGTTCATCCAGGACTTGGCGGCCGCGCCGTCGGGGAAATGCCCCTGCTTGCCGGGCGCGGACGAAGCGATGGTCAGCCAGACCACGCCGTCGGCGCTAGCGGCCTGCTGCAGTCCCTGCATGTTGCCCGAATAGTGCTTGCGGACATAGGGGCAGCCCTCGTTGGTCCATTCCAGCACCACCGTCTTGCCGCGGAACTCCGAGAGCGAGCGGGCCTTGCCGTCGGCGTCGACGGCGGTGAAGTCCGGCGCGGGCTTGGCGTGGGCGACGGCGGGAACCAGGGCGGCCAGCGGCAGGCTGGCGGCGACGAGACGGCGGGTAATCGACATGTCGGGTCTCCTGCTTTTCCGATGCCCTCCCCAAAACCGACCCTGCCACGGATCGCGGTTATGCGAAACGGTCGCGAAATCGTCGCGAAGGCCGAAACTTCGCCATTCTTGCTTGCTCCTATTCTCGACCGCGCCCAGAAGAACGCGCCCCTTCCGTCACCATCGCCCTCCCGCCGAATGTCACGCTTGAAGACCCTCGCCGCGCTCGCCGGCGTCAGCCTGCTCCTCGCCGCCTGCGCGACGCAGACGAACACCACCGTCTTCGTGCCGGTCGTGGCCCCGACGCCGCCCAGCTCGCTGACGCCGCAGCCGATCATGCTGTTCAACCAGACCAAGGACGGCCGCAAGCTGTTCACGCTGGACGCCGAGTTCCCCTATTGCGACGTCGAGACGGGCAAGGTCATCGTGGTGCCGCGCTGGTACGTCACCGACTTCGCCAGCGTGCCCTGGTACGGCCAGGGCTTCGTCGATCCGCAGGGGCCGACCGCACGGGCGGCGATCGTCCACGACTGGCTCTACACGATCGGCGAGCCGGGCAAACGCCAGGAGGCCGACGATATCTTCCTGCGGGCGATGCTGAGGTACGGCGTGCCGCCGTTCCAGGCCAACATCGCCTACAAGGCCGTGCGGCTGGGCGGCGAGAAGGGCTATGGCCTGCCGACCGACTGGCGCTTCGTCGACCCCAAGCGGCAGGATCTCGGCCAGCCCGCGCCCTTCGCCAAGCCGCGCACGGGAATGGTCCGCTACCTGCCCAAGTGCCAGGGCTTCACGGCCCTGATCCAGACCGGCTGGCGCGCCTATCCGATCAAGACCGCGCCGATCGTCGCGCCGCCGCCGGTCGTGATCACCAGGACACCTCTGGACCAGGTCAAATCCAAGCTGCCCTTCGGCGGCGACAAGAAGAAGTAGCGCTAGGCGCCCGCCTTCTCGATCGCCTCGATCACCATGCCCTCGGTCAGAAGCTGAGGCAGGATCACGGGCTCGCCACCATTCCTCGGATAGACAACGTACAGCGGCACGCCAACGCGGCCGAACTCGGCCAGGGCCTTGGCGATCACCGGATCGCGATTGGTCCAGTCGGCTTTCAGGAAGACCGCGTCGCGCGCCTTGAAGGCCTCGACGACCTTGCCGCCGGACAGAGCGACCTTCTCGTTGACCTGGCAGGTCACGCACCAGGCGGCGGTGAAGTCGACCAGCACCGGACGGCCCTCGGCGCGCAGGGCCGCGACGCGTTCGGGAGACCACGCCTCGGCGGTCAGGCCCGGGCCGGAGGACGGCGCGGCGGCCGTCGCGGTCGGCGGCTTGGCGGTCAGCGCCGAAGAGACGGCCAGGGCCAGGGCGCCGGCCACGCAGAGGAGGCCGACGACCATCAAAACCAGGAACGCCCTCCCCGTCGCGCGGCGTCCTTGCGCCAGGCCATACATCCAGGCGCCGAAGGCGGCGAGCACGCCCGCGCCCAGCACTTGGCCCAGGGCGATCGAACCGGCCTGCTGGGCGAAGACCCAAGTCAGCCACAGGGCCGCGCCATACATCGGGAAGGCGAGACCCTTCTTCAGCGTCTCCATCCAGGCGCCCGGACGCGGCAGGCGGCGCAGGACGGCGGGAATGAAGGCCACCGCCACGAAGGGCGCCGCGAAACCCAGGCCCAGCGCCGCGAACACGCCCAGCGCCACCACGGCCGGCTGAGTGAGGGCATAGCCCAACGCCCCAGCCATGAACGGCGCCGTGCAGGGGGCGGCCACGACCACCGCCAGCGCGCCGGTGAAGAACGCTCCGAGCGCGCCGTCGCGAGAGGAGGCTCCGGCGCCGACGCCCTGGATCGAGGTCCCGATCTCGAAGACCCCCGACATGTTCAGCGCGACCAGCAGCATCAGCAGGGCCAAGGCGGCGATCACCAGCGGCGACTGCAGCTGGAAGCCCCACCCCACGGCCGCGCCGCCGGCCCGGACGGCCAGCAGCAGACCCGCCAGCGCCAGGAAGGTCGCCAGCACGCCCGCCAGGAAGGCCAGGCCCTGGGCCCGCGCCTTGCTCTCGTGGTGAGCGTGGCCCGCGAGGCTGGCGGCCTTCATCGACAGCACCGGGAAGACGCAGGGCATCAGGTTCAGGATCAGGCCGCCCAGGAAGGCCAGCGCCAGCGCGCCGATCAGGCCGCCGGGCGCGTCGGCGGTCGAAGCCCGACTCTTTGCTGGCGGCGCTCCGAGGCCGGCGGCGGCGGGCGGCGGCTCGCCGGGCGTCGCCGTGATCTCCCAGGCCGAACCGTCGGCCAGCGCCAGAACGCCCTGAAGCTCGGCCGGCGCGGTTCCGCCGCCGACGAAGTCGTAACCCGGCTTGAGGGTCAGGGTCAGGCCCTCGGGTCCGCGCTCGATCGCCTGCTCGGCGGCGTGCTCGATCACCTTGGGCGAATAGGGGAAGAAGTAGGCGTCGGCCATGTCGACGCCCTTCAGCGGGCCGCCGGTGACCGCGAGCTTCAGGGCTTGGCCGTCCAGCTTGAACACGGCCTTGAGGCCGGCCGGCTTGGGCGCCTTGGCCAGGACCTCGGCGATCTTGCCGCCCCACTTGGGATCGGCGCCCGCCGAACCGGCGACGACCGGCAGCAGCAGCGAGAGCTCGGCGTCCTCGGGCACGCAGACCTGCTCGCAGACGAGGTACGAAACCTTGGCGGTCAGGGAGACCGTCGTTCCGACCTGGGCGCTGGCCGGCGCGCTGATCGGCACGGGGATCAGAACCTCGCCCTCATAGGCGTAGTCCAGCAGCGGCCCCAGCTTGGCCTTGATCGGCGTCGGCCAGACCATGTCGCCGGCGGCCCAGCCGGCCGGCAAGGTCCAGGCGATCTTGGTCGGCTCGCCGGCGTCGCCAGGATTGCGCCAGTAGGTGTGCCAGTCCTTCTGGATCTTTTGGCGCAGCGCGACATAGACCGTGCCGCCAGGCGCGATGCCGCTCTCTTGCGGGACGAGCTCGGACTCGATGTGGCCGGAGTTGACGACCGGTCCGGCGACGGCGGCGCCCACCAGCAACGTCGCCGCCATCAGGGCTTGCAGGGCGAGGACGGCTCTCTTGAGGAACATCGGCGACCAGACTTCGTGAAAACGACAACCCAGCACACATGGCCCGGCTTGGCGCTCTCGACAATGGTCAAGACGCACCCGACAGTCGGCCGAGGAATCATCCGGAGCCGCCCATGCCCGCCGCGTTCGACGACATCGAGATCGGTCAGGTCGTTTCGCTAGGGACGCGAGCGGTCGACGCCAAGGCGCTGGATGCCTTCATCGCCGCGTTCACGCCCGGCTGGCCAGTCGCGAACGGCGCGCCCGACGCCATGATCTTCTCGATCTGGGCCCGGCTGGACACCGAGGCCAGCGCCGCCTGGCCCCAGACCAAGCGTCTGGGCGTCGACGCCCTGCGCTGGATGCGCAACCCGCCAGTCGGCGAGCTGCTGCGCGGCCGCATGACGGTGATGGGCAAGGACCCGGTCGGCGAAGGCAAGGGCATCGTCATCGCCCAGCACGACCTGCTCGACGAGGCCGGGCGTCTGGTCTTCTCGTGCCTGACCCGCAGCATCTTCGCGCGCTAGAGGGCGCTGGGTCTAAGCGTGAGCGGTTAAACCGCTCGAACGCGCTCCAACTTCAAACGAAAAAGGGCGGCGGAGCCGAAGCCCCGCCGCCCTCTTCGTCTTTGGCTGACGCCGAACCTTAGTTCAGGTTCGCGGCTTCCGCCTGCTTCAGCATGGTCTTGTTGATCAGGCGATCCCAGCCCAGCAGCGACACCAGGTGCGCGTAAATCTGCGCCAGGGCGCCGTTCTGCTGCAGCTCCTTCAGCTTGTCGGCCGACAGATTGTTCAGCTTCTCTTCCGAAACGCCGAAGTACTCGGCGACGGTGACGGGCTCGCCGGCGGCGGCGCCGGTTTCGTCCTGCGGCTGGAAGATGGCCTTCTTCAGCTCGAACAGGTCCAGCTCCTTCAGCAGCTGGACGAAGGAGTCCGTGCGGCGGCGCTCGAGTTCGAAGTCGTCGCAGAACTTGATGCAGTTCTGGGTGTATTCGGTCGGTTCGCCCTTGTCGTCGAACAGCGGGGTCTGCCCAGCTTCGGTCAGCAGGTCCGAGCCGCGATCGATGCAGACGATCAGGCGGTCTTGCGTGTCGTCATTGGCCAGCACGAACGGATAACGGCGGATGTAGGCCGGGATGTAGACGTTCGGCTCGACCGAGCCATCGGCGCCGATGAACAGGTTTTCCTGCTGGTTCAGGCCCATCACGGCCAGCGGAACCTTGTCCTCGCCGGCGAAGATCACCGGGAAGGTCAGGGCGGCGGGCGCGAATTCCGAGACGGTCAGCGGCACGGCCGTGCCGGCGGCGGCGAACCCATAGGGCTTGTCCTTGTGCACCAGCGCCAGCTTGGCGTGCTGCTCGCGGTTCAGCGGCTCGGGCGAGGTGTAGAACAGGACGTTGCCGGTGATTTCGCCGGCGGACTGGGTCGTGGTCATGAAGCGCTCTACGACAGAAATTGGAAACGGACGCTCGAACACTTCGAAGACGACCGCGAAGGCTCGCGGTTCTAGCCGATCCAGCCGGACGCGGCAATCTGGCCGCCGTCGTAGGCGAGTCCGGGGCCCGGGATGGGAGAAGCCGGGCCCCGGCGCATGGCGGGCGCTCCGAGGGGCTGTTGGAGAACCCGCCTCCGACCGGCGCTAGAAGCGCCAGGCGAAACCGGCGCGGACCGAGCGGCCCGCCGCGGGCGCGAAGTCCTTCAGGAACGAAGCATGCTCGCGGATCGTCTCGTTGGTCAGATTGCGGCCGTCGACGAACAGGCGCAGCGCCGGATCCTGGAACGGCTTGAAGGTGACCATCGCGTTGACCTGGGTGTAGCCATCGGTCGGCAGCTCGAAGGTCGAGACCCGATTCTGGTCGGCGACGCGACGCACCTCGGCCTGGGCCTCCAGGCGCGGCGCGCTCCAGACGACGCGACCGGTCACGGCCCACGGCGGCACGCGCGCCGGGATCCCCAGGTCCGTGGAGCCGCGGACCCAGTCGTAGACGCCTTCCAGCTTCAGGCTGTTCTCACCGCCGCGCCAGGCGACGTACGAGGTCTCGAGCTCGGCGCCGTGGAACTTGGCGTCGGTCTGGAAGTACTGGAACACCGGCAGGCCATCTTCCACCGCGCCCGTGGGCTTCTCTTCGATGAAGCCGTCGTACTGGGCGCCCCACAGGTGACCCTCAACGCGGAGCCGGTCGCCGGTGTAGCGATAGGTCGCCTCGAGCGAGGTCACCTTTTCGGAGTTCAGCGTGGCGTCGCCAACCTCGTAGCCGCCGGTGCCCGGGTGCGGGCCGTCGGCGAACAGCTCGAACTCGGTCGGGGCCCGGCCGTTGCGCGACAGGGTCAGGGCCAGGAACTGCTTGTCGGCGGGCTTGTAGAACACGCCCAGCGACGCCGAGACGTTTTCGAAAGAGCGCTTGGCGACGTCGGTCTTCAGCTCGCGGCTGTCGAAGCGCAGGCCCGCGTCGATCCCCCAGTCGCCCTTGTCCAGGCGCTGCAGGGTGAAGACGCCGTATTCCTTGATGTCCGTCGAGGGCACGAAGGCCTCGTCGCCGATGGCTTCGAAGTGGCGCTCCAGGGCCTGGAAGCCCACCGCGCCCTGCCAACCGTCGCGCTCCTTCTGCACCAGTTCAAGCCGGCCCTCGGTGCCGTCGGAGAGGAAGCGGGTGCCGACCTCGCCGTCCTCGACAGAGACCTCGGCGTGCTCGTACTTGGCGTGGCCGGCCGACAGGCGGATCTTGGCGAACGGGCCCAGGTCGACGTCCTGTTCGCCGCGCAGGTCGTAGCGAGTCTGCTGCAGGTGGATGGAGACCGGCCCCTCGGCGTCGGGATCGATCGGCGCCAGGATTTGGAGGTAGGGCACGCCGTAGGTCGTGTCGGTCTTCTTGACCGACACGCCGAAATAGCCGCTGTCGTGAACGTACGAGACGCCCGCGCCATAGGCGTCGACCTCGAGGTCGGTGTTCTTGACGGTCTTGTCCGGGTCCGGCGTCAGGCCGTCGCGAGCGGCCAAGCGCGATGAGACCGGCGTGGTCGGCACGTCGTAGTCGCCGCTCTCGCGGTGATCGGCGTCGATGGCGAACACCAGCGGCCCCTTGCCGAACTTGGCCGAGCCGTTGATCGACTTGCCGTCATCGACCGACGACATCGAGCCAGCCACGCGGCCCTCGAAGCCGTTGTGGGCGGGGCTCGACGGCACGCGGTCGTCGATGATGTTGACCACGCCGCCGATGCCCGAGCCGCCATACGCCAGGGTCGAAGGACCGCGCAGCACCTCGACACGCTCGGCCTCGCCGAGATCCGACGCCACCGCGTGGTCGGGCGACAGCGAGGAGGCGTCGACCTGGCCGACGCCGTTCTCCAGCACCATCACGCGAGGCCCCGACAGGCCGCGGATGATCGGACGGCTAGCGCCGGGGCCGTAGGCGGTCGAGCGCAGGCCGGGCTGGCCGTTGAGCATGTCGCCGAGGCCGGCGGGCGGCGCGACGTCCAGCTGATCGCGGGTCACGATGTTGACGCTGCTGGTCACGGTGTCGAGCGAGATGGCGTAGGGCGCGGCGGTGATCACCACCTTGGAGACTTCGGTGTCTTCCTGGGCGGTCGCTGGCGCGGCCGGCGTATCGGCGTGGGCGGAAAACGCGGCGGCGAGCGCGACGAGGCTCGTGGCGGAAAGGACGGCGCGACGGAGCATGGGATGTCCTAGACAGATACGACTTGGCCGGAGGGACGGCTTCGAGGTAGCTGTTATGAAATAACATATCTCTCCGTCAATCTGCTTTTCCATCCCTCGCGTCCTTGACGCGTGATTTCCCGCCCGCTCTGTGGGCGGATGACCTCAAGGACGCACGCCATGCCCCGTTTCGTGCTGATCGCCGTCGCCGCCATTCTTGCCAGCTGCGCGCGCCTCGAGGCGCCGACGGGTTCCGGCCCAGTGGCGACCACCGCGCCGTCGGCGGGCTGGACCAAGCCTCCGCCTGGCTATCTAGCGGGAAATGGCGGCATCGACGCGACCGCCATCATCGGGCCGCCGCCGACGCCGGCCTCGCCGCGCGGCAAGGCCGAGCGCGCGCAGTTCGACGAGACGCGCAAACTGGTCAACACGCCAGTCTGGAGCCTCGCCATCGCCGACGCCGACCTGTCAGGCAAAAACGGTCTGAAGAGTTTCTCCTGCGCCGCGGGCGTGACCCTGAGCGCCGAGGCGACGCCGACGCTCGCCAACATGCTGCTGCGAATGACGGACGACGCGGCCAAGATCTACCAGCCCGCCAAGGCCGCCTATCGGCGCCCCCGCCCGCCCGTGGGCAACGCCAAGCCGATCTGCGTGCCCCGCGAACCCTGGATCGAGACCGACGGCTCCTATCCGTCCGGGCACGGCCTGATCGGCTGGGCCTGGGCCTCGGTGATCGCCGAACTGGTCCCGGAGAAGGCGTCTCCGATCCTGGCGCGCGGCAAGGCGTTCGGCGACAGCCGGATCATCTGTGGCGTGCACTTCCAGAGCGACGTCGAGGCCGGACGCTATCTGGGCTCGGCCCTGGTCACGCGCCTGCGTGATGACCCAGCCTTCGTGGCCGATCTGGCGAAGGCGCGCGCGGAGGTGGCGGCGTCTAGGGCCAACGGGCCGCCCACGGGATGCGGCGGCTAGGGTCTGGCGACGTAGACGACGTGCGGGCGGAGCGGATGGTCCTCCGCCAGGCTCGGATGATCGAAATCGCGCGCGGCATCATGGCTCATGCCGATCCGGCGCATGACGCTTTGCGACGCCAGGTTCGTCCGCGCCGTGAAGGCGATGATCTCGGGCAGTCCCAAGGTCTCGAAGCCGTGGGCCAGCGCGGCCTTGGCCGCCTCCGTGGCGTAGCCCTGGCCCCACGCCTCGGGAAGGAAGCGCCAGCCGATCTCGACGACGCGACCCAGCCCGACTTCGGGCGGCGTCCACCAGATGCCGGTCATGCCCACGACGCGCGCTTCGGGCCGCCGCTCCACCACGGCCCAGAAGCCGAAACCATGCTCGGCCTCGTGCGCCATCACCCGATCGACGAAGGCGTCGCTCTCGGCGCGATCGCGAACGCCGCCCAGCCACTCACCCACGCGGGGATGGGCGTTCATGGCCGCGATGGCGTCACGGTCGGCGTCGACCGCCGGACGCAGGGTCAGGCGGTCGGTGTCGATCACGCGGGACGGCCGGTCGAAAGAGCCGTGTAGAACTCCGGCCGACGGTCGCGGAAGAAGCCCCAGGCGGCGCGGTGCGTCGTCAGGAAGTCCAGGTCGAACGTCGCGCTGACCAGGCCTTCGTCGGCCCGGCCGAGCTCGCTAACCAGGTCGCCCCGATGGTCCGCGATGAACGACGAGCCGTAGAAGGTCTGGCCGCCGTTCGGATAGCCGTCCCAGGGCTCGAAACCGATCCGATTGGCTCCGATCACCGGGATGACGTTCGAGACGGCGTGGCCTTGCATGGCCCGCCGCCAGGGCAAGGCGGTGTCCAGGCTCGGGTCGTGGGGCTCGCTGCCGATCGCGGTCGGGTAGAACAGGGCTTCCGCGCCCATCAGGGCCATGGCGCGGGCGGCCTCGGGGTACCACTGGTCCCAGCAGATGCCGACGCCGAGACGGCCAAAGCGCGTGTCCCAGACCTTGAAGCCGGTGTCGCCAGGCCGGAAGTAGTATTTCTCCATATAGCCCGGGCCGTCGGGGATGTGGCTCTTGCGATAGACGCCCATCAGCGAGCCATCGGCGTCGGCCATGACCAGGCTGTTGAAGTAGTGCGGCCCCTCGCGCTCGAAGATCGAGATCGGCAGCACCACGCCCAGCTCGCCAGCCAGAGGCGCGATCGCCTTGACCGCCGGATGCTCGCGCCAAGGATGGGCCTCGGCGAACCAGCGCTCCTCCTGCGCGACGCAGAAGTAGGGCCCCTGGAACAGCTCGGACGGCAGGATGACCTGCGCGCCCTTGGACGCGGCCTCGCGAATGAAGCCTTGCGTCTTCTTGATGTTGGCCTGCAGATCCATGCCGTACGAGGTCTGGATCGCGGCGACGCTGAGCGTGCGGGCCATTATTCAGGCTCCTGCTGGCTGATGCAGTGGAACGAACCGCCACCGGTCAGGATGGCGGTCGAGGGCAGGCCGATGACCTGACGCTCGGGGAAAAGGCCCTTGATCACCTCGACGGCGAAGGCGCCCGACTCCTCGGCATAGATCGGCACGATGACCGCCTCGTTGGCGATCAGGAAGTTCATGTGCGAAGCCGGGATCGGCTCGCCGTCCTCGTCGAGGATCTTGCCCGGCGAGGGGATGCGGGCGACCTGCAGCGGCGAGCCGCGGCTGTCGGTCATGCCGGCCAGCAGGCGGGCTGTCTCGGCATAGACCTCCGCGTTCGGATCATCGGCGCCGTAGGCCATCGGACAGGCGACGACGCCGGGGGCGACGAAGCGGGCCAGGTTGTCGACGTGGCCGTCGGTATGGTCGTTCAAGAGGCCGTCGCCCAGCCACAGCACCTTCTTGGCGCCCAGCGCGCCGGCCAGCGCGGCGGCGGCGGAGGCCTCGTCCCAGCTGGCGTTGCGGTTAGCGTTCAGCAGACACTGGCGGGTGGTCAGGATCGTGCCCAGCCCGTCATGGTCGAGCGCGCCGCCCTCGAGGATGAAATCGTTGCGCGCCAGCGGCGCGCCCGAGGCGGCGGCGATCTGCTCGGCGACGATGTCGTCGCCTTCCAGGCTGTACTTGCCGCCCCAGCCGTTGAACTTGAAACCGGCGGCGACGGCCTTGCCGTTGTCGTCGAAGAAGATCGGCCCCGTGTCGCGCAGCCAGATATCGCCGAACTGGCCCCGGACGATCTCGACCGTGGTGTCGGAGAGCAGGGCGCGCGCGGCGGCCTCCGCCTCGTCGCCGACCACCATCAGGCGCACGCGCTCGCCGCCGGGCCCGGCCAGGGCGCGCGCGAGGTCGGCGACCTCCTGCTGGGCCTGCTCAAGATCCTCCCGCCACAGCTCGGCGTGGCTGGGGAAACCCACCCACATGGCGCGGTGCGGAGCCCACTCGGCGGGAACGATCACGGTCATTCGTAGGTCCAATGAAGGCGGTCGGTGAAACGAAGGGGGCGCAGATGGCCCCTCCGAGGCCTGGGGTCAAGCGGAGCCTAGTTAGCAAACCCCTGTGACAAAGAAAAAGGGCGGCCCGCGAACGGACCGCCCTTCTTCTAGGTGACCTGAGGTCGGCTTAGAAGCCGGCGCGCAGGGTGAGCATGAACGTGCGCGGCGCGCCGACGCTGGCGAACGGACGGCTGTAGCCCGGGAGACCCGGCGTCGCCGTCGTCTGAGTGCCGAGGTTGCCGTAGTAGCGCTTGTCGAACAGGTTGGTGACGTTGCCCTGGATGCTGATGTTCTCGTAGCCCATCGAGGCCAGCGAGTAACGCAGGTCCAGGTCGGTGACGACATAGCCGCCGACCTTGAGGTCGTTGACGTCGGTCACCCAACGCGAGCTGGTGTACTTGGTTTGAACGCCGAACTTCAGGTTGGCGATCGGCTCCCACTCCAGACGGTTCGAGAACGTCCAGTGCGGGGTCTCGACCAGTTCCTTGCCCTTGGTCCGGGCCGAAGTCGTCGGGCTGAGCGAGATGTCGTCCTGCACTTCGCTGTCGTTGTACGAAACCGAGAAGTAGGCCGCCAGGTAGTCGGTCGGGTTGAAGCCGGCCGAGGCGTCGACGCCCCACTGCTTCACTTCACCGACGTTGCGGTCGACGTTCAGGTCCAGTTCCGGATCGTAAGACTGAACGATGCGGTTCTGGAACTTGGTGTTCCAGGCGCTGAGCGAAATCAGCCACTGGCTCGACTGGTAACGATAGCCGAAGTCGAATGTGTCGGAGGTTTCCGGTTGGACGCTCGGATTGCCGATCGAACCGTCGGTCAAACGACGCACGGCGTACAGGCTGTCCGTACGGGGCAGCGAGGTCGACTGGGCGAAGCTACCGTAGACCTGGCTGTTGTCGCCGATGCGGTACATGGCGCCGACGTTGGGCAGTACGTCGTCGAACTTCAAGGTCTTGGCGTACGGAGCGATGTACTGCGTTGAGCCAGTCGCCGCGAAGGTCACATTGCCGTTCGCCAGGGTGGCGTTCGGGGTTTCGGTCGTGCAGCGCACCGAGCTTGAGCCGTTCTGCGAGTAGCAGAATTGGTTCAGCTCGCGCTTGAAGAAGGGCGCGCGGACACCGATGCTGACGTTCAGCTTGTCTTCCATGAACTGGCCGCGATACTCGGCGCTGATCTGGTTCAAGATGGCGACCGAATAACGGTCTCGAGCGCGCATGAAGCTCTTGCCATCGACCGTCGTGATCTTCGTCCCGTGGCCGTCCTTGCCGCCGAACCATGAGGTGTAGCGCGGGCCGTCCGAACCACTGAAGTCGATGGTGCTGTACTCACCCGTCTGACGGTGACGGCCGCGGTCCAGCGAGTAGCCGACGCGCAGGGCATGGTCGTCGTTCATCTTCCAGATCAGCGACGACAGCACGCCGTAACGGCGGGTGTTCGTGTTGCTCGGGCTCATGACCCGCACGGTGTCGTTCAGGTCGCCGTCCTTGTTAAGGTCGACGCCACCGGTGGTGACCGAGCCACGCAGCTGCGGGCTCGTTTCCGACAGCAGCGTGTTCTGCGAACCGCCGTTGGCCAGGGTATACTGGAAGAAGGGGTCGGCGGTCAGGGTGAAGCCGTGGCCCAGCGTGAAGCGCGACTGGCCGCGCAGGTTGCCGGTGTTCGACGGGTTGATGCGGATGCCGTAGTAGTTCGAGTTGGCCGCCGGATCGGTGTCCACGTCACCCGTCGCGCCCACGCCGGTCGCCGGGACCGAAGTGATGGGCTGGTAGGTGTCGTTGAAGTCGACTTTCCAACCCAACTCGGCCACTTGGTTCGGCAGGCTGCTGGTGGCGGTGCGCAGGTTCGGGCCCTGGTAGGCGTTGTTGCGGTTGACGTTGTAGTGAGCGGCGAGGCTCAGGAAGTCGCCGTTGTCGCCCAGGGGTTGATAGATCTTAGCGTTGATCTGACGCTTGTAGATCTCGCCTTGGCCCTTCCATTTGTCATACTTCTGATACGAGCCTTCGACCCACATGCGGGTGCCCCACGGGCCGATTTCGCCGCTCTCGGCGAAGGCCACGAAGCGTTTGTAGTTGAAGGTCCCGATGCTGGCCTGGGCCCAGGCGCTGGCTTCCTTCGACGGCGTGATGGTGGCCAGGCCGATGGTGCCGCCGCTGCTGGCCGCGGTCGGGCTGTCGACGTCGGTCGCGCCGGTGTTGACCGTGGCGCTGGCGATGATCTCCGAGTCGGGCAGCTGGTTGGTATAGGTCGCGTAGTTGCCAGTGTCGTTCAGCGGCATGCCGTCGAACGTGAGGGCGACGCGGTTGCCGTCGAAGCCGTGCAGACGAATGTTGCCGCCGCTCGAACCGTAGGGGTCGTTGTTCGTGAAGTTCAGACCCGGGACCAACACGCTCAGCGACTGGATAACGGTCTGACCGGGCACCTGGCTGTCCAGGTACTCCTTCGAAACGGTCGCGCGGCTCTTGGCCACGGTTTCGGCGTTCAGCATGCCGCCGACGGTCTTCGGACCGGTCGCCGCGGTGATGACGACGCTATCGAGTTCGGTCGATGCCGTGGACTGAGCAAGAGCGCTCGTGGCGATCAGGCTGCCGACCAGGGCCGTGGTGGCCAGGGCGAAGTTTTTCATTTTCATACGGAAGATCCCCTCGTTGTTCGCCACGCCGCCCTTGAAGGAGCACGGTCTCGCGTCGTTTCCGGCCGTTTACAGAAAGTTTTCGAAGGTTTGGTGACGGAAAGGCCACGCCCGCCCACAAACTGTCACAAACCCCCGGAAACGCGGAACAATTGGTCAGTTCTTTTTTACTTGTTTAATCAGGGGTCATGACACTTCAGCCCGACTCAGCCCCAAAAATCGCCGAAATCCGCGCCTGGCGGCTGACCCTGCTGATGGTGGCGGGGCTGACCGCCCTGCGTCTGGCCGCGCTGTTCGCGACCCCGCTGGAGCTCTATCCGGACGAAGCCCAATACTGGCTGTGGTCGCGCGAGCTGGCGTTCGGATACTTTTCCAAACCGCCGATGATCGCCTGGCTGATCTGGCTGACCACGACGATCGGCGGCGACTCCGAGGCCTGGGTGCGCCTTTCGGCGCCGCTGCTGCACGGCGCGACCGCCCTCGTCGTTCACCGGATCGCCCGCCGCCTCCACGGCGGATGGGCTGGCCTCGCGGCGGCGGCGATCTACAGCCTGATGCCCGGCGTCGTGCTGTCGTCCGGGCTAGTGGCCACCGACGCCCCCCTGCTGTTCTTCCTGTCCCTGACAATCTGGGCCTATGTCGATCTCGCCGACGCCTACGCGCCGCGCCGGTACTTCGTCGCCGCCGGAATGGGCGTCGCTTTGGGTCTGGCCTTCCTCTCGAAATACGCCGCCATCTACGCGCTCGGCAGCATCGTGCTTCACGCCCTGATCTCGCGGGAGGCGCGCCATCGATGGTGCCCAGCGGCGATCGTGCTGTTCGCCTTCGCGTTCGTGCTGACCCTGGCGCCGAACTTCGCCTGGAACGCCAGCCATCACTTCTCGACGGTGAAGCACACCGCCTCGAACGCCAACTGGGGCGCTCAGCTTTTCAATGTCCGTGAGCTGAGCGAGTTCGTGCTCTCGCAGTTCGCCGTCTTCGGTCCGGTCCCGTTCGGCGTGCTTCTGGGTGGCGCGATATGGCTTGGGGTGAAGCGCAGGATTCAGTCGCCGGACCTACTGCTGCTGTGCTTCAGCGCGCCGCCGCTGATCATCGTCGCGGGCGAGGCCTTCGTGTCGCGGGCCAACGCCAACTGGGCCGGCGCGGCCTTCGTCGCCGGATCGGTGCTCGCCGCCGGCTGGCTGCTGCGCTGGAACGCGCGTCGCTGGCTGATCGGCGGGCTGACGTTGCAGGCGCTGTTCGCCGCCTTCTTCGTCATCTGCATGGTCAATCCGCGCGCGGCCGACGCCGTCGGCCTCTCGAACGGCTTCAAGCGCGTGCGCGGCTGGGACCAGACCGTCCAGGCGATCATCGAGCGGACGCGTGAGGAGCAGGCCCTTCGCGGCGGGGTCAGCGCGGTGGCGATGGACGACCGCTTCCTCTACAACGCCGCCGCGTATTACGGTCGCGACTATTTCGGCCAACCCGGCGCGCCGCCGCTGCGCATGTGGGTGCACGAGGCCTCGCCCCAGAACCAAGCCGAAACCGAAGCGCCGCTGAACGCCGCCTATGGCCGCCGCGCCCTGATCGTCAGCCTGGAGGGCGGCTATCGTCCCGAGATCGAGCAGGACTTCAAGGCGACGTCGGGCTTGCAGATCTCGCGCGTGCGCCTCGACAAGAAGCGTGCGCGCCGGATCGACCTGTTCATCGCCGAAGGCTTCGCGCCCCTGCCCCGCGACCCCGTCACCGGCCTGCCGCCGAAGCCGAAACGCCAATAGCCCTCGGCGGGAGCGGGACTAGACCGCCGCCTGGAAAGCGGCTTCCGTCTTGGCCTTCACCTCATCGACCGTCACGCCAGGGGCCAGCTCGATCAGGCGGACGGGCGTCTTGCCGCGATTGATCTCGAAGACGCCAAGCTCGGTGATCAGCAGGTCCACGACGCCGGCGCCGGTCAGCGGCAGGGTGCAAGCCTTCAGGAACTTGGGCGCGCCGGACTTCTCGCAGTGGTCCATGACC
This sequence comes from Caulobacter segnis, assembly GCF_031454995.1. Taxonomy (GTDB): domain Bacteria; phylum Pseudomonadota; class Alphaproteobacteria; order Caulobacterales; family Caulobacteraceae; genus Caulobacter; species Caulobacter segnis_E. Next base: position 1,147,925 of record NZ_JAVDRV010000001.1, read on the forward strand.
ACCACCACGCGTTTGACGCCGGCGACCAAGTCCATGGCGCCCCCCATGCCCTTGACCATCTTGCCCGGCACCATCCAGTTGGCGAGGTCGCCGTTCTGCGCCACCTGCATCCCGCCCAGGATCGACAAGGCGATGTGGCCGCCGCGGATCATGGCGAAGCTGTCGGCCGAACTGAAATACGAGCTGCTGTCGAGCTCGGTGATCGTCTGCTTGCCGGCGTTGATCAGGTCGGCGTCCTCTTCGCCCTCATAGGGGAAGGGACCCATGCCCAACATGCCGTTCTCGCTCTGCAGCGTCACGTGCATGCCCTCGGGAATGTAGTTGGCCACCAGGGTGGGGATGCCGATACCGAGGTTCACGTAGAAGCCGTCCCGCAGCTCCTTGGCGGCGCGGGCCGCCATCTCGTCGCGCGTCCAAGCCATTACGCGGTCTCCTTCTGGCGGGTGGTGACCCGTTCGATGCGCTTTTCGAACTTCGCGCCCTTGATGATGCGGTCGACATAGATGCCGGGGGTGTGGATCGCGTCCTTGTCCAGGGCGCCGATCTCGACCAGCTCCTCGACCTCGACGACGGTCGCGCGGCCGGCGGTGGCCATCATCGGATTGAAGTTCCGCGCGGTCTTCCGGTAGATCAGATTGCCTTCGGCGTCGCCCTTCCAGGCCTTGACGATCGAGAGGTCGGCGGTCAGGCCGCGCTCCATCACGTACATCTCGCCGTCGAACTCGCGAACCTCCTTGCCCTCGGCCACCAGGGTGCCGTAGCCGGTGCGCGTGAAGAAGGCGGGGATGCCCGCCCCGCCCGCACGGATGCGTTCAGCCAGCGTGCCCTGCGGATTGAATTCCAGCTCCAGCTCACCGCTGAGGTAGAGCTGTTCGAACAGCTTGTTCTCACCCACATAGGACGAGACCATCTTCTTGATCTGGCGATTTTCCAGCAGGATGCCCAGGCCAAAGCCGTCGACGCCGCAATTGTTGGAGACGACCGTGAGGTCCTTCACCCCCGCCTCGCGGATGGCCGCGATCAGGTTTTCCGGGATGCCGCAGAGGCCAAAGCCCCCGGCCATGATGGTCATGCCGTCCTTGAGCAGCCCGGCCAGGGCCTCGACGGCGTCTTTCTTCACCTTGTCGACCATGGTGTCTCCCTTGTCCCGACCTGCTAGTCGGGTGTTGGGCGAACCGTGTCGCCCGAGCCACGAAGAAATTCAACCCTTGATGAATTGTTTTTCCGGAAGGGCCGCCTGATGTCCGACGCTAACACCGGCTCGGTGACACCCGCCACCTCCGGCGTGCTCCTGGTGCTGGCGCACCCGGCGCTTGAACGCTCGCGCGCCAATCGCGCCCTGGCCAAGGCGGCCAAAAGCCTTTCCGGCGTCACTTTCAAGGACCTTTACGAGGCCTATCCGGACTACGTGGTCGATATCGAGACCGAGCAGGCCGCCCTGGTGGCGCACGACGTCGTCGCCCTGCAGTTTCCGCTATTCTGGTACTCGACGCCTTCCCTTCTGAAGGAGTGGCTGGACATCGTCTGGCTGCACGGCTTCGCCTATGGCGAGGGCGGCGAGGCGCTGAAGGGCAAGAAGCTGTTCGTGGCCTGCACCACCGGCGGATCGGCCAAGGCCTATCACGCCCACGGCTACAACCGTTTCAGCATGGACGAGTTCCTGCGCCCGCTGGAGCAGACCGCTCACCTGTGCGGCATGGAGTGGGAGACCCCGTTCGTGGTGCACGGCGCGTCCGTGAAAGACGACGCGGCCTTGAAGGCCGAAGCCGAGCGCTACAAGGCTCGGGTGGCCTCGCTGCTGCCAGCCCGCGCGGAGGCCTAGGGACAGAATGGAAAACTTCCTCACCCAGACCCTGGTCTATCTGGGCGCGTCCGTCGTCTCGGTGCCGATCGCCAAGCGGCTCGGACTCGGTTCGGTGCTCGGTTATTTGATCGCCGGCGTCGTCATCGGCCCCTACGCCCTGTCGCTGGTCGGGGCCCAGGCCGACGTCATGAAGTTCGCCGAGTTCGGCGTCGTGATCCTGCTGTTCCTGATCGGCCTCGAGGTGCGCCCCTCGATGCTGTGGGACATGCGCAAGGCCATCTTCGGCTTTGGCGGGACCCAGGTCGTCTGCACTTCCCTGGCGATCGCCGGCGCCTCCATGGTGCTGGGTCTGCCTTGGCAGACGGCGCTGGCCGTCGGCATGGTGCTGGCGATGTCCTCGACGGCCATCGTGCTGCAGACCCTGGACGAGAAGGGCCTCAGACAGGGCCCCGTCGGCCGCGCGGCCTTTGGGATCCTGCTGCTTCAGGACCTGGCGGTCATTCCGATGTTCGCCTTGCTTCCACTGCTGGCCACCGTCGCGCCGCAGACGCATGGCGACGCGGGCGGGCACGGCGCCAGCCTGATCGCCCACCTGCCCGCCTGGGCCCAGGGCTTGTCGGTGTTCGCCGCCGTCGCGGCCGTCGTCGGGGGAGGTCGCTATCTGGTGCGGCCGGTATTCCGGTTTATCGCCAAGGCCCGTCTGCGCGAAATCTTCACCGCCTCGGCCCTGCTGATCGTCGTGGCCGTGGCCAGCCTGATGCAGATCGTGGGCCTCTCGCCCGCGCTGGGCGCCTTCCTGGCGGGCGTGGTGCTGGCCGAAAGCGAGTTCCGGCGCGAGCTGGAGACGGACATCGAGCCGTTCCGAGGCCTGCTACTGGGCCTGTTCTTCATCACGGTGGGCGCCGGCGTGGACCTGCCGCTGGTCGCGCGCCAGCCTCTGCTGCTGAGTGGCCTGGTCCTCGGGCTGATGGCGCTGAAATTCCTGGTCATGTACGGCCTGGCCATGATGTTCGGCGCGCCGAAGCGAGGCGCTCTGGCGGTCGCGACCGCCCTCGCCCAAGGGGGGGAATTCGCCTTCGTCCTGCTCAGCTTCACGGTCGGCGCGGGGGTGATCAGCGCGCCTCTGGCGGCGTTGTTGACCGCGGCTGTCGCCGTTTCGATGGCGCTGACCCCGGTGGCGATGATCCTCTACGAGCGCGTGGCGGCCCTGATGGACGCCGCCATCCCCGACGTCGTTCCAGACACCGGCGATTTCGACGAGGGCGAGCCGGACATCATCATCGCCGGCTTCGGCCGCTTCGGACAGATCACCGGTCGACTGCTGTCGTCGAACGGCTTCAAGTCGACGGTTCTCGACAGCGACATCCAGCAGATTGAACTGCTGCGGCGGTTCGGCCGCCGGGTGCACTACGGCGACGCCACGCGCCTGGATTTGTTACGGCAGGCTGGCGCGGACCGCGCGCGCATGCTGATCGTCGCCCTGGATGACCGGGAGAAGACCGTCGAACTGGTCGAGACGGCGCGCAAGGCCTTCCCCAACCTGATCATCCTGGCGCGAGCCTGGGATCGCCGCCACGCCTACGACCTGCTGGCGAACGGCGCGGACGCGGTCGAGCGCGAGACGTTCGAGTCGGCCCTCGCCCTTGGCGCGACGGCGTTGCAGAAGCTGGGCTTCCGCGCCCACCGCGCCCACCGCGCCGCCGCCTTCTTCCGTCGCCACGATCGCCGGGTGTTCGAGGAACTGCGCCCCATGTGGGGCCAGGAGGAGGCCTATATCCTGGCCTCGCGCGACGCGGCCCAAACCATGGATCGCCTGCTGAACGCCGACCTCCACCGCATGCGCCCCGGCGACGCCGGGGGCGCGTGGGACACGGCGAGCCTGGACGAGGAGCTGCGGGAGCGGGCCCAGCAAGAAGGCGCGGAGTGACGGCTTGAGGTCAGGCGCCGTCCAGGGCCCTTAGCCAATCGGGCAGGCCCTGGCCGCGGGCCTCGGCCGCGCCCATCCGCGGGGCCCCCGCCGCGCCGATCTCCCGCGCCTCGCCTGGCGTGAGGCCGAATCTGGTCTTGAACGCCCGCGCGAAGCTGGACCAGGCCGAGAACCCATGGCCTTCGACGACCTGGCTCAGCGACAGATGGCTCAAGGCCGGGTCGGTCAGCGCATCGAAAGCCCGACGCAGACGACGACTTTGGATATGCTCGCGCACCCCGCCGAGCGGCGCGAAAAGCCGATAGAGCGAAGCCCGAGAAAGACCGAATTGTCGGCACAACACCTCGGCGCTCAGATAGGGATCGTCGAGGTTCGCGTCGATGAAACGTCGGATACGACCAATCCGCGACTCCGCGACCGCCGCCCGCGCGGCCGGGTCACCGGACGCCGGCATGGCCAGCCCCGCCAGCAGATCGATGGTGGTTCGCCCCACCACCGGCGCATCGACGACGGAAAGCTCGCCCGCCACGTTCCAGAGCGCCTCGATGTGGCTCTTGAACAGGCGCGCCGCGGCGGTTTCGCGCCGTAGGACTTGACCGTGTAGGCCATCGAGGTCCCGATCGCGCGCCGCCAAGGCCTCGCGCGGGATGGCCAGGCTGAAGTTGCCGCAAGTCCGCGCTTCGGACTGGAAAGGCCGCGTGAGATCCAGCAAGCAGACATCGCCAACCGACGTCTCCACTTCCCCGCGATAGGCCTCGCGGCGGTCGCCACCTTCGGTGATGATCTGCACCAGGATCAGGTCAAGGCCCGTGGCCGCCACCTTCCGGTGGTCTCGACCGTAGCTGTAGGTCCCGCCGCTCATGTGGGCGTGGCCAAGCAGCATGGGCCCGACGTTTATGCTGCTGATCCAAAGATCGGGGCCCGCGTCGTCCACATCTCGCAGACGGGTGTCGAAAACCGGAGCGATCGCTTCGGCATAGTCGGCGACGCCGCGCCGGCCAGGCGAAACACGCGTGCCGGCGTGGTGCCGGGGAAGCGACAAGGAAAGCGACATAGGACGCTCGAACCGGTGCGGCGGCGGACACATCGCCGCGTCGCCTCACGGTCCTCATGCCGCCAGAGCTTGGCCTTGTCGAGAGCCCGCGACTATTCGGCGGCGCGCGGCGCTTCCGGAGCCAGCGCCGGCTTTTGCCCGACACGCCGGAACAGCGACGTCAAAGCTTCGAACAAACCCTTCTGGGACGCGCGATGATAAAGCGAGTCCGGGGCGAGCGCTTGGGCCAGCCGCGCATGGGCCTTGCCGAGATTGTGGTAGGGCAGCTTGGGCAGCAGGTGGTGCAGGGCGTGATAGCGCAGGCCCACCGGCGCCCAGAGCTCGGACGCGAGATTGGGCGGCGGCACGTTGACCGAGTCCAGGAACTGCTCATCCAGGCTCATCTTGCCGCCGTCATTGTCCCAGTGGTGCGCGACCAGGGTGCGGGCCTGGTTGACGAAGGTGGCGACCGAGAAGATCGCCAGCCCCGTCAGGACGAAGCGCACGGGCAGCCAGCCGGCGACGGTGGCCGCGATGAGCGCCCAGGACCACAGCCAGCAAGCGATGTCCTGCGCCAACCACGCGGGCCTCATCTTGGCCATGTCCTCGCGCACGAAGTCGGGATTGATGATCAGCGCGGACATCCGCTGCTTGAGAACGCGGCGCAGCGGCGGAACCAGGAACGACAAAGGCGTCAGGATCGCCGAACGGATCAGCACGCCAATCGGAGCCAGTAGGGCGACGAACAGGAAACCCGCCAGCGACACCGGCGTATAACGCGACAGCGGTAGGTATTCCGGATCCAGCGCGGTGCCGAAACGGTCCTTCACGTGATGGACGTTATGGACGCCCTCGTACATCAGCGAGGGCGTCATCAGAGGCACGCCGACCAGCGCGTTCCAGCCCACGCGGAAACCTGGCGCCTCGTCGTCGCGGATATGCGTCAGCTCGTGGATGAAGCTCAGCGCGCGATACAGCGCCAAGACACTGATCAGGCCAGAGGCCAGGCCCAGCGCGAGGCTCGACGTCGTCGCCGCCACCAGAAACCCGCCCCACATCAACGCGGCCGAGGCCAGCAGGTCGGTCCAGTAGACGGCCGCGTTCGGCTTCATCAGGTCATCGGTCAGGGCGTACGCCTGCCGCGTCAGGCTGACGCCATCGCTCGCTGTCTTCGCCACGTCGCCCTCGCATTGCTCGAAGGTGACGACTTGGCGACGACGGCGGCGAAAAGCAACCGCTTCGTGCCCGTAAGGGGCCAGAGGCGGCCAGGACCTAGCGCGTCAGGGGGCGAAGAACGATCTCGACGCGGCGGTTCTCGGCGCGGCCGGCGGCCGTCGCGTTGTCGGCGATCGGCTGGCGCTCGCCCATGCCGGCGACGAAGACACGATCGGGCAGGACCCGGCCTTGGTTGGTCAGATAGCCGGCGACGGCGCTGGCGCGACGCTCCGACAGGACCTGGTTGTAATCATCCGGCCCACTGGAGTCGGCGTGGCCGACCACATCGATCGTCGTCTGCGAATAGGCGTTCAAGGTGCGCGCCACGTCGTCCAGCACCCGTGTGAACCGAGGCTGCACGTCCGAACTGTCGACGCCGAAGGTCACATCGCTGGGCATGATCAGGACGATCTGGTCGCCGTTGCGGCGGATCATCACGCCCGAGCCCTCGAGGCCGCGGCGGAAGTCGGCCTGCTGGCGATCCATATAGTTGCCGACCGCGCCGCCAGCCAAGGCGCCGATGCCCGCGCCGATCAGCGCGTTCTTGCGCCCCTGTTCGCCCTTGTTGGTGTTGGTGAGGTAGCCCAGCAAGGCGCCGCCGGCCGCGCCCGCGAGAGCGCCCGTGCCGGTGTTGTTGCGAACCGGCATGCCGGTATAGGGATCGGTGGTCGTGCAGGCGGTCAGGGCGGCGGCGCCGACCAGAACGGCGGCCAAAGCAAACTTGCGCGTCATCGCAACCCTCGTTGGTTTGTTGTAGATCAAGGTCCGACGGGCAAACGCCCGACTTATGGTCAAGTTCCCTTCACAAGCCGTCGATGAGACGAACGCCCTTCGCGTCGCTCGCCGCGCGGTGTAGTAAGAAGGGACTTACTCATTCAGAAGCTTGCAGATCCAAGGCTCGTCGACGTGTCCAACTCCGCCATCGCTCCGGTTTCCTTCTCGCTGTACGCGAAGGACTTCACGCGCTTCTCCCAGGAGCTGGGCGCGTCTTTCGAACGCTACGGCTTCGCGGTCCTGTCGGACTATGACCTGGATCAAGCGCGCATCGACGCCGCCGTCGACGCCGCCAAGGCGTTCTTCGCCCTGCCCGTGGAGACCAAGAAGCAGTACGCGGGCGTGAAGGGCGGCGCGCGCGGCTACATCCCGTTCGGCGTCGAGACGGCCAAGGGCGCCGACCACTACGACCTGAAGGAATTCTGGCATATGGGCCGCGAACTGCCGCCCGGCCACCGCTTCCGCGCTCACATGGCCGACAATGTCTGGCCGGCCGAAATCCCCGCGTTCAAGCATGATGTCAGCTGGCTGTACAACGCGCTGGACGGGATGGGCGGCAAGGTCCTGGAGGCCGTCGCCACCTACCTCAAGCTGGAGCGCGATTTCTTCTACCCGACCATTCAGGACGGCAACAGCGTGCTGCGCCTTCTGCACTATCCGCCGATCCCGATGGACGCGACCGGCGTGCGCGCCGGCGCCCATGGCGACATCAACACCATCACCCTGCTGCTCGGCGCCGAGGAGGGCGGCCTGGAAGTGCTGGACCGCGACGGCCAGTGGCTGCCGATCAATCCGCCGCCTGGCTGCCTGGTGATCAATATCGGCGACATGCTGGAACGCCTGACCAATCACGTCCTGCCCTCGACCGTGCACCGGGTGGTCAACCCGCCGCCCGAGCGTCGCGGCTTCGCGCGCTATTCGACGCCGTTCTTCCTGCACTTCGCGTCGGACTACGAGATCAAGACCTTGCCCAACTGCGTCACGGCGCAGAACCCGGACCGCTATCCGGAGTCGATCACCGCCGACGAATTCCTCCAGCAGCGTCTGCGCGAGATCAAGCTGGCCTAGGGCCCGCCTGAAGCGAGATTCTTAAAGGGGCGGCGGCCACACGGTCGCCGCCCCTTTCTATTTCGCGATCCGCAGCGCCGAGATTTCCTGGGCGATGGACTTGAAGGCGGTCTTCAGTTCGGAGCCCGTCGCCGGGAAGTAGACGTGCTGAGCGTCCGAGGCGCAGTACTTCAGCATGTTCACGGCGTTGGCGTCCCCACCAACGTCGAACCCCACCGTGAAGATGGTCAGCTTCAGTGTCGGATCCTTCATCGCGTCGCACAGCTTGCGCGTTTGGGTGAAGGCGTCGCCATTGGTGGCCGTGCAATTGATGTGATCGTTGACGGCGCCGCTGCCCGAGCCCGCGTCCTTGGCGATCACGCCCTTGCAGTAGGGCGTGTTGAAGGCCCCGTCGGTCATCAGAACCACAACCTTCACCAGATCCTTGCTGTTATAGGGCGCGGGACGCTGGGTGGCGCTGGGCCAGAGGTAGCCGAAGTTCGGCGAGACCATGTACCAGCCCCAAGCGAAACCAACCTGACCGGCCGTGGAGCCGCCGATCGAAAGCGCGTTGATCTGGCCCTTCAGCGTGACGCGGTCGCTGGAAAGCGGCGTGATGCTGGCGCTCGGACACGGATTGGGCTGGGAGACGTTTTCGGCCTTCGTCGTCGGATAGTTCCGCCCCATGAGCGCGATGCTCGGCGCGGCGTCGGTATAGGCGTAGGTTCCAGTCCGCTCGGTCACGCAGGTGCTGAGCGCGCGAGTCTGGCTCGTATTGCTCGCGCTGGTGAAGGTGAACTTCTGGCACCCTGGATTGGTGCTGGTGTCACAGGTCGCCACGCCCCCGGAGACGTACTTGGGAGCGCTGGAGGTGTTGGCGTTGATCGTGAAGCTGTTCGCGGACACGGCGGTGACGCCGTAGGTGTTTCCATTCAGCATGGTCGGGCCGGACACGCCCGAGATCGTCACCTTGTCCCCGACGATGAAGCCGTGAGAGGCCGAGGTCACGACCGTGCTGTTGGCCTTGCTGACGCCGCTGATCGCCCGCGCGGGGATCGCGCCACGCACCGCGTCGGCGTAGCCCCCCACGTTCACCCCGACCGAATAGGGCACGATGGCGACCTTGGAATAGAATGGCGCCTGGTCGTCCTTGACCACGATGTCCACCAGGTCCGAGGCGCCGGTCTTCAGGTCGGTGATGCGGGTCCCGCTCATCGAGCCGGTGATGTCCAGAACCACCGCCACCTCGAGGTTCCTCGACGACCGCACCACGTCGGAGGCGGCCGTCACGGTGAAGTCCGCCTTGGTCCAGAGGTTGGCGATGATCGGCTTCACCGTCGCGGTGGCGGTTCCCAGGATGTGATTGCCCGCCCCCGCCTTGAAGCTGGCGTTCGACGCCGTGAGGTTAAGGTTCAGGCCCGCGATCTCGGCCAAAAACGCCGGGTCGCCGACCGCCTCCAGCTCGCTGTCCGTCACCGCCGTCGACCGCGCCGCGATCAGCGTGGCGGCGTCCAGGGCGTCCTGCATCTGATGGCGCTGCAGGCTGATGCGGCCAAGATCGATCAGAGCGAAGACCAGGATCGCCAGGGGAATGGCCAGCAGGGCGAACTGAATGGCGATCGCGCCCCGGTCATCACGCCCGAGACGGCGGAAAAGGCGGGTGAGGCGCGACATCGAGCAATCCAACCAGTGTATCGCGACCTTGACGGCCCCTGGTGAACAAGCCGGTAACCCCTTGGGTAAATAACCGGCCCTTCGACTCTCGCGTCCGCTGCGGCTAAACAGCGCCCATGCCGTTCACCGCCACCGTCCTGACCATGTTCCCCGAGGCCTTTCCCGGCCCGCTCGGCGTCTCGATGATCGGGACCGCCTGGAAGGAGCAGGACCTCTGGCGTCTGGAAACGCTGGACATTCGGGCCTTTTCCAAGGATAAGCGCGGCTTCCTCGACGACACCCCCGCGGGTGGCGGCGCGGGAGCCGTGCTCAAGGCGGACGTCATCGCCTCCGCGCTCGATAGCGTGGAGCTCGATGGGCGGCCGCTTTTGTACATGAGCGCCCGGGGCAGGCCCCTGACCCAGGCGCGCGTTCGGGAGTGGTCCAAGGCGCCGGGTATCGTGGTGCTGTGCGGCCGCTTCGAGGGGGTGGACCAGCGGGTGCTTGACGCCCGAGGGTTCGAGGAGGTCTCGGTCGGAGACGCCGTGCTCGCCGGTGGCGAAGCGGCGGCGATGGTCGTGATCGAAGCGTGCGTTCGACTTGCCCCGGGGGTTCTGGGGAACATCGAGAGCACGCTGGAAGAAAGCTTCGAGGACGGTCTCCTCGAGCATCCGCAGTACACGCGACCGCGGACGTTCGAAGGGCTCGACATTCCCGAGGTGCTGCTGTCGGGCGATCACAAGCGGATCGACCAATGGCGCAAGAGTATGCGTGAAGAGACGACCCGCGAGCGGCGCCCGGATCTCTGGGAAGCCCACCTCGCCAATCAACAGGCAAAAGGCGTCCCGAAAACGGGAAAGCCCAAAGGAGACTAGACCATGGCTGCGAATATCATCGCTCAGCTCGAGCAAGAAGAATCGGCCCGTCTGCTGGCCGCTCGCGCGATCCCGGACTTCCGTCCCGGCGACACCCTGCGCGTCAACGTGAAGATCAAGGAAGGCGAGCGCGAACGCGTTCAGGCCTACGAAGGCGTCTGCATCGCTCGCGCGGGCACGGGCGTCCACGAGAGCTTCACGGTCCGTAAGATCTCGTTCGGCGAAGGCGTGGAGCGTCTGTTCCCGCTGCTGTCGCCGAGCATCGAAAGCATCGAAGTCAAGCGTCGCGGCGTCGTCCGTCGCGCCAAACTGTACTACCTGCGCGACCGTCGCGGTAAGTCGGCCCGTATCGCCGAACGCGCCGGTGGCAACACCAAGGCCGCGGCGGCGACCGAAGAGTAATCTTCGTCGATATCGCGAAAGATCGAGGCCCCGGCGGATCCGCCGGGGCCTTTTTCTTTGGGCGGTGTGTCGGCGTTATCGGGGCGCGATCAGACGCGGATATCGACGGGGCGGGCTAGGCGCTCGCAGGACGCGCCAGAACGCCTGAAGCGCCGAGAGCCAGCCGAAAGAGCCTTCCTTATGGGTCTGAAGGGCGGTGTCCATCATCGCCGTCTTCCTTTGCTTGAAACGCAATGGAAATTCATCGTTCGGCGAACGAATGACAAACGCGGGCTCCTTGGCTATACATAGGCTGCCCTTATGTCAGACATCCTCGCCCGCCTGCCGCTCAGCGCGATCCGCGTGTTCGAGGCGGCCGCTCGCCTGAAGAGCTTCACCCGCGCCGCGAGCGAGCTGGGCATGAGCCAGGCCGCCGTCAGCTGGCAGGTGAAGGCGCTGGAGCAACGGCTGGACCAGCCCCTTTTCAACCGGCTGCCCCGCGAGGTCGCCCTGACGCCCGCCGGCGAGCGGCTCTCCCGCGCGGCGACCGAGGCCCTCTCCCTGCTGCGCTCGACCATTTCGGACCTGGTCGAGACCGAGGAGGGCGTGCTGTCCATCACGACCGTCCAGAGCCTCGGCGGACAATGGCTGGCGCCGCGTCTAGGCGCGTTCCAGATCGCCCATCCCCGCATCGCCGTAAGGCTCGAAGCCTCGAGCCGAGTGGCGGATTTGGCGCGGGAGGGCCTCGACATCGCCATGCGCGGCGGTCAGGGACGGTGGCCGGGCATGACGGCGCATTTCCTCATCCCCGCCGTGCAGACGCCGCTGGTCTCGCCCCGGTTCTTGGAACGCATCGGCGGCCTGACCCGTCCGGAGGACCTGCTGGACGCGCCGCGCGTTGGCGTGGCGCGGGAATGGGAGGAATGGTTCCACGCGGCCGGCGTCACGGGGGTCTCGGACCAGTTGGCGCCGCGCCTGACCTCGGACGCCCAGACCCTCGAGGTCGCCAGCGCCTTGGCGGATCAGGGCGCGGCCCTGGGCTCTCCGATATTCTTCGCGCGCGAGCTAGCGGAGGGGCGCCTGGTGATGCCCTTCGACGTGGTCGCCCGCTACAGCGGCGGATATTGGCTAGCCTATCCCAGCGAACGGGCGCGGGTCCGCAAGATCGCCGCCTTCCGAGATTGGATCCTGGCTCAAGCGGCGGCCGACCCTCTGATCGCGCGCTACGCCGCCATGGCGCCGCTGGACGCGCCGACAAGCTCGCCCTTGGCCCGTACGGGCGAATGAGCGGTCAAGCTTTCGTGCATTCGCACCAAGATTGACAAACCGACGTTCCATGAGATGATCGCTTCACCCCCGGCGCTTGTCGCCCGGGCTTCCAGACCGTCTCCTTTCTAGTGGACGGCCCTCTTCGGGCGGAGCCCATCGGCCCCCGAAGGCTGAAAATGATGCTAGGGCGCGCCAGCAAGTCGAAAGACGGGCGCGCCCTTTGCGTTTCCAGCCGCCCGGCGGCCACATAACGCAAGAATTTGTCGCGCCATCTAGCCCCCACTGGATTTTGGCGCACGATCCGCCCTATATCCCCGCCATGTCCGGCAAAACCCTTTACGACAAGATCTGGGACGCTCACGTCGTCAGCGAAACCGACGGCGAAGCGATCCTCTATATCGACCTGCACCTGATCCATGAGGTGACCACGCCGCAGGCCTTCGCGGGCCTTCGCGCGGCCGGCCGCAAGGTGCGCCGTCCCGACCGCACGCTCGCCGTGGCGGATCACAACATCCCGACCGAGGGCCAGGCGCTCGGCGTGGATGCGGTGAAGGACGAAGAGGCGCGGCTCCAACTCAAGACCCTCGCCCGCAACGTCGCCGACAACGGCATCGAGTTCTTCCCGATGGGGGACATTCGTAACGGCATCGTCCACGTGGTCGGTCCCGAGCAGGGCCGCACCCAGCCGGGCATGACCATCGTCTGCGGCGACAGCCACACCTCGACCCACGGCGCCTTCGGGGCCCTGGCCCACGGCATCGGCACGTCCGAGGTCGAGCACGTCCTGGCGACCCAGACCTTGCGGCAGAAGAAGGCCAAGAACATGCTGGTCCGCGTCGACGGCCAGCTGGCGCCTGGCGTCACCGGCAAGGACGTCGCCCTGGCCGTGATCGGCGAGATCGGCACGGCCGGCGGCACCGGCTATGTCATCGAGTTCGCCGGCGAGGCCGTGCGCGGCCTGTCGATGGAGGGCCGCATGACCCTCTGCAACCTGACCATCGAGGGCGGCGCCAAGGCCGGTCTGGTCGCGCCCGACGAGAAGACGTTCGAATACATCCAGGGCAAGCCGGCGACGCCGAAGGGCGCGGCCTGGGAGATGGCGCTGTCGCACTGGAAGACCTTCTTCACCGACGAGGACGCCGTCTTCGACCGCACCGTCGTGATCGACGGCTCGGCCCTGGTCCCGATGGTCACCTGGGGCACCTCGCCCGAGGACGTCATCCCGGTGACCGGCAAGGTGCCGGATCCGGAGAGCTTCGCGACGCCCGACAAGCGCGCCGCCGCCCACCGCGCCCTAGACTACATGGGTCTGACCGCCGGCCAGCCGATCACCGAGGCCAAGATCGACCGCGTCTTCATCGGCTCGTGCACCAACAGCCGCATCGAGGACATGCGCGCCGCCGCCGCCGTGGTGCAGGAAGCCTTCCTGCACGGCCGTCTGGTCGCGCCGCACGTCACGGCCATGGTCGTCCCGGGCTCTGGCCTGGTGAAGGAACAGGCGGAAGCCGAAGGTCTGGACGCCATCTTCAAGGCCGCCGGCTTCGACTGGCGCGAGCCGGGCTGCTCGATGTGCCTGGCCATGAACCCCGACAAGCTGCAGCCGGGCGAGCGTTGCGCCTCGACCAGCAACCGCAACTTCGAGGGCCGCCAAGGCCGCGCCGGCCGCACGCACCTCGTCTCCCCCGCCATGGCGGCGGCGGCGGCGATCGCCGGCCACCTCGTCGACGTTCGGACCCTGCTCTCGGAGACCGCCCAATGAAGGCCTTTACCCGCCTCGACGGCCGCGCGGCTCCGCTGGAGCTGGCCAATATCGATACCGACCAGATCATCCCCAAGCAGTTCCTCAAGACGGTGGAGCGCGAGGGCCTGGCCAAGGGCCTGTTCTACGACTTCCGTTTCGACGCCGACGGGAACGAGATCGCCGACTTCGTGCTGAACAAGCCCGAGTACAAGGGCGCCAGCGTCCTGATCGCCGGCGACAACTTCGGCTGCGGCAGCTCGCGCGAGCACGCGCCTTGGGCCCTGATGGACTACGGGATCATGTGCGTGATCTCGACCAGCTTCGCCGACATCTTCTTCAACAACTGCTTCAACAACGGCCTTCTGCCAGTGGTCGTGAAGCCGGAGGAGCTGGCGGTCCTGATGGACGAGGCCAAGGGCGGCAACCACATGGTCAGCGTCGACCTCGAGGCCCAGACCGTTGTGTCGCCCTCGGGCAAGACCTTCGCCTTCCAGATCGACCCGGTCCGTAAGGAGAAGATGCTCAAGGGCCTCGACGCGATCGGCGAGACGATGCAGCACGCGACCGACATCGACGTCTTCGAAAACAAGCGCGCCATCAGCCAGCCCTGGCTGGAGGCTTAAGCCTCCTCTCCCCTCCCCTTGATGGGGAGGGGTAGGGGTGGGGTGGCGCGGCGGTTCAACCGCACCAAGCCCCGACAGGCTGTCACCCCATCCCCAGCCCTTCCCATCAAGGGAAGGGGGAGCACGCAGAGATGACCCTGATCCTCGCCGGCACGATCCGCATCGCCCCCGAGCGCCTGGCCAACCTGCGTCCGCACCTCCGGGCTCAGGTCGAGGGCACGCGGGCCGAGCCGGGGTGCCTGGACTACGCCCTGACCGAGGACCCGCTCGACCCGGGCCTGATCCGGGTCTACGAGCACTTCGAGAGCGAGGCGGCCTTGGAATTCCATCGCGCCACCCCGCACATGGCCGCCTGGCGCGCCGCCTGCGCCGAGCTGGGCGTGCACGGCCGCGACCTGCGGTCCTTCGACGTTTCCGCCTACCGCAAGATCTAAGAGAGAAGCTTCATGTCCACCCTGCTGCTCCTGCCTGGCGACGGCATCGGCCCGGAAGTTTGCGCCGAGGTGCGCCGCGTGGCCGCCGCCCTCACCCCGGACCTGAAGGTCGAGGAAGCCCCCTATGGCGGCATGAGCTACGACGCCCATGGCACGCCGCTTCTGGATGAGGTGCGCGACCAAGCCATCGCCAGCGACGCGGTGCTGATGGGCGCGGTCGGCGGTCCGAAATGGGCCGACGCCCCCCGCCATCTGCGCCCCGAGGCGGGACTGCTGAACCTGCGCAAGGCGATGGACGTCTATGCGAACCTGCGCCCGGCCTATTGCTTCGAGGCCCTGGCCAGCGCGTCCAGCCTGAAGCCGGAGCTGGTCTCGGGCCTGGACATCATGTTCGTCCGCGAACTGGTCGGCGGCGTCTATTTCGGCCAACCGCGTGGCATCGAGACCCTGCCGGATGGCCAGAAGAAGGGCTTCGACACCGCCGTCTACACGACCAGCGAGATCGAGCGCGTCGGCCGCGTCGCCTTCGAACTGGCCCGCGGCCGGACCAACAAGGTTCACTCGGCCGAGAAGTCGAACGTCATGGAGTCCGGCCTGCTGTGGAAGCAGGTCATCACCGAGCTGCACGCCCGTGAATATCCCGATGTCCAGCTGGAGCACATCCTGGCCGACAACTGCGCCATGCAGCTGGTCCGTGCTCCCAAGCAGTTCGACGTGATCGTCACCGACAACCTTTTCGGCGACATCCTGTCGGACGCGGCGGCGATGCTGACCGGGTCGCTGGGCATGCTGCCTTCGGCGGCCTTGGGCGCGCCGGGCAAGCCCGGACTCTATGAGCCGATCCACGGCTCGGCGCCGGACATCGCCGGCAAGGGCGTGGCCAATCCGCTGGCGGCGATCCTATCGTTCGAGATGGCGCTGCGCTGGTCGCTCAATCAGGTCGAAGCCGCCGACCGGCTACTGGCCGCGGTCAAGGCCGCGCTGAATGGCGGCGCGCGCACGCGTGATCTCGGTGGAGCGTTGAGCACTGCGGAGATGGGAAGCGTCGTTTTGTCGCACCTTTAGGCGGCCCGCCGCCCCCGGCCGGACTTGAAGATCGCCTAAACCTTAATGGTTGGGCCCTAGACGTTGACGCTATCGCGTTGGCGTGGGGCCCAGTCATGAAATTCCAGAACCTGAAGATATCCGCGAAACTGGCGATCGCATTCAGCACGCTGATCTTGGTCTTCGTGGCCTCCGCCGCCGTTGTCCTGACGAGCCTCAACAAGATCGACGACGCCTCGACCTCAAGTCAGCGCGCGCTCAAGCTCGCCGCGCAGGTCGAGGCGATGGCCACGATGGCCGAAGAGCAGCAGAACGCCCTGCGCGGATACGTTCTCAGCGGCGACGCCGAATTCAAGCAGTCCTATGAAAAGCTGGCGGCGAAGTTCGACGCCTCCCTGGACGCCTTCGAAGCCAAGACCACCCAGGCCCCGCAGAAGAAGCGCGCCCAGGGCATTCGGGCCGCCATGAGCGATTGGCGTCGTGACGTCGCCGCCCCCACGCTCGCCGCCATGAACGATCCGGCCGGCAAGGAGCAGGC
Organism: Caulobacter segnis; assembly: GCF_031454995.1. Classification (GTDB taxonomy): domain Bacteria; phylum Pseudomonadota; class Alphaproteobacteria; order Caulobacterales; family Caulobacteraceae; genus Caulobacter; species Caulobacter segnis_E. Next base: position 1,164,283 of record NZ_JAVDRV010000001.1, read on the forward strand.
GTCCGGAATCATCGGCCAGCACACCCTGACCAAGCTGCGCGCCCTTCAGGAAGACATGCGCTCCGCCGCCGTCGCCCGGGTCGCGGTCCGGACCAAGGAGCAAGCCGACGCCCTGCTGCTGGCCAAGACCTCGATGATCGTCGGCGGCCTGGCCTCGCTGGCCATCGCGAGCCTGATGGGCTGGCTGCTGTCGGCGACCATCGGCTCGCCCGTCAACCTGATCACCACCGTCATGCGTCGCCTCGCCTCGGGCGACAACAGCGTCGAGATTCCGGCCATCGGCCGCAAGGACGAGGTCGGCGAGATGGCCGAAGCCGTCGCTTACTTCAAGGACGCCGCGATCGAGAAGCTTCGCTTGGAATCTGAAGCCGCTGACCAGCGCGCCGAAGCCGAAGCCGAACGCCAGCAGCGCGAGCGCGAGAAGGCCGCGGAGGCCGAGGCCGACGCCTTCGCCATGAACGCCCTGGCCCAGGCCCTGGATCGCCTCGCCTCGGGCGACCTGACCTACCGCATCACCGCCCAACTGGCGCCGAAGACCGAGCGCCTGAAGCGCGACTTCAACGCCGCCGCCGATCGCCTGCGCGACGTGCTGCGCGGCATCAACGGCGCCACGGGTGGCATCCGCTCCGGCTCCGAGGAGATCGCCCAGGCCTCCGACGACCTCTCGCGCCGCACCGAGCAGCAGGCCGCCAGCCTTGAGGAAACCGCCGCCGCCCTCGACGAGATCACCGCCACCGTCCGCAAGACCGCTTCGGGCGCGCTGGAGGTCTCGGGCCTGGTCGCCCAGGCCCGCGCGGGCGCCGAACGTTCGGGCGCGATCGTCGAGCAGGCCGTCTCGGCGATGAGCGAGATCGAGACCTCGTCCAGCCAGGTCAACCAGATCATCAGCGTAATCGACGAAATCGCCTTCCAGACCAACCTGCTGGCGCTAAACGCCGGTGTCGAGGCCGCGCGCGCGGGCGACGCCGGCAAGGGCTTCGCGGTCGTCGCCCAGGAAGTTCGCGCCCTGGCCCAGCGTTCGGCCGAAGCCGCCAAGGAAATCAAGGCTTTGATCTCGACGTCGACCCAGCAGGTCGGCGCCGGTGTCGATCTGGTCGCCCAGACCGGCGAAGCTCTGCGCGCCATCGTCGGCCAGGTCGCCTCGATCGACGCGCTGGTCAAGGAGATCGCCGCCTCGGCTCAGGAACAGTCGACCGGCCTGCACCAAGTCAATGTGGCCGTGAACCAGATGGACCAAGTCGTTCAGCAGAACGCCGCCATGGTCGAGGAGGCCACCGCCGCCACCCACTCGCTGAAGGGCGAGGCCGGCGAACTGGCGGTGCTGGTCAGCCGCTTCCAGGTGGGCGACGCCAATTCGGACGCCGCCACGCGCGCGCGAGCCGCCTGACCGTCTTTCCCTGAACGTCGATAAGGCTTTAGGCTCCTCCCAACGAAAAGAGTTGGGAGGAGCCGATGATCCCGGGCCTTATGCAGACTACGCCGCTTCTGATCAGCGGCGTCCTGACTTACGCCGCCCAGGCCCACGGTTCCCGCGAGATCGTCTCGCGGCTGATCGACGAGCCGCTCTGGCGCTATGACTACGCGGGCCTGGCCCGCCGCGCCGCCCAGGCCGCCCACGCTCTCCACCGTCTCGGCGTCGCGCCTGGCGACCGGGTCACCTCCCTGGCCTGGAACACTCACCGTCACCTCGAGCTGTTCTACGCCGTTCCCGGGGTCGCCGCGGTGCTGCACACAGCCAATCCGCGCCTCTCCGATGAACAGATCGCCTACACCATCGATCACGCCGGCAGCCGCGTTCTGTTCTTCGAGCGCAACTTCCTCCCGCTGGTCGAGCGCATCGCGCCGCGCCTGGCCTCGGTCACGACCTTCGTCATGCTGTCGGACGAGCCGCGAACAGAGCCCGGGACCGTTGGCGCGATCTGCTACGAGACCCTGATCGCCAGCGAGGCGGAGACGATCGACTGGCCATCGTTCGACGAGAACGCCGGCGCCTTCCTCTGCTACACCTCGGGCACCACGGGCGATCCGAAGGGCGTGCTCTACTCGCATCGGGCTGTCGTGCTGCACGCCATGGCCGGCGGCCTGAACAGCGCGTTCGGCTTCACGGCCTTCGACGTGGCCATGCCCTGTTCCAGCCTCTACCACGCCACCGCCTGGGGCGTGCCGTTCAGCGCGCCGATCTGCGGCGCCAAGCTGGTGCTGCCCGCCGACCGGATGGACGGGGCCTCGCTACACCAGCTGATCGAGAGCGAGGGCGTCACCTTCACCGGCGGCGTGCCCACCATCTGGACCATGTACCTGGACTGGCTGGAGAAGAACCACGCCGCGCCGGCCACGCTAAAGCGCGTGGTGATCGGCGGCAGCGCCGTGCCGCGCGCCATGGCCGAGACCTTCAAGCACCGCTACGGCGTTCAGGTGCTGCAGATCTGGGGCATGACCGAGACCTGCCCCATCGGCGTCGTGGCCACGCCAACGCCCGCCCTGGCCGCGCTCGGCGAGGAGGCCATGGACGAGGCCATCTGGACACGGCAGGGCCGGCTGCAGTTCGGCATCGAACTCAAGGTCGAGGCCGAGGACGGATCGGACGCGCCCTGGGATGGTCAGACGTCCGGCGCGCTGAAGGTTCGGGGGCCTTGGGTGGTGAAGCGCTACTTCCGCAAGGATCACGACGCCACCGACGACGATGGCTGGTTCGATACCGGCGACATCGCCACGCTCGACGCCAACGGCTTCATGCGGATCACCGATCGCCAGAAGGACGTGATCAAGTCCGGCGGCGAATGGATCAGCTCGATCGACCTGGAGAACGTCGCGGTCGGCTGCCCCGGCGTGAAGATCGCCGCCGTCGTGGGCGTGCCGCATCCGAAGTGGGAGGAGCGGCCCTTGCTCGTCATCGAGCCCCACGAGGGGGCGGCTGTCACAAAGGCGGCCGTGCTGGCCTATCTGGCGCCCAGGATCGTCAAGTGGTGGACCCCCGACGACGTCGTCTTCTCACCCGTGCCCCTGACCGCGACGGGCAAGATCGACAAGAAGGTGCTGCGCGAAGCCTGGCGCGGCCACCTGGGCGGCGCCTAGTCCACGGTCATCTGGGTCTGGGTGACCACCGCCACGAGCTTCCCGTCCTCGGTCTCGATGCGCGTCACCCAGATGCTGGAGCGCCGACCGATGTGCAGCGGCGTCGCGGCGGCCTTTACCGTCGTTCCGACGACGGCCGACGCGATGAAGTTGGTCTTGCTCTCAAGCGTGGTGGTGCGCTTGCCCTCCGGGGTCGACAGAAAAGCGCCGATGGCGCCCAGCGTGTCGGCCAAGGCCATGGCCGCGCCGCCGTGCAGGATCCCGCCGGCCGTGCAGAGGTCCGGCCGGACGACGAGCCGCCCCTCCACGCGATCCGGGGCGGCATGGACGATCTCCACGCCCATCAAGTCGGCGAAGGGCAGGAGGGCGAGGTCGAAGACGGGCGTGCTCATGACGATATGAGACGCCCGCCCCGGGGCTCGATGCAAGCGTCAGCGCGAACCGCGTTCGCTATCGAGGTGAGCCATCATCGCTTCGGCGTAGCGCGCGCCGGCGACCGCGGAGGCCGGAACCGCCGCCTCGATCGCGGCGAGGTCGTCGACGGTCAGCGACACCTCAAGGGCCCCGAGCGCCTCGGCCAGGCGATCGCGACGACGCGCGCCGATCAGCGGCACGATGTCATCGCCCCGCGAGGCCACCCAGGCGATGGCGGCCTGAGCCGTGGTCACGCCCTTCTCTTCCGCGACGCCCCGAAGAGCCTCGGCGAGCTTCAGATTGGCCTCGAGGTTCTCGCCTTGGAAGCGTGGGCTATGGGCGCGAAAATCACGACCGCCCTGGGCCGTTCGCGCCGACCAGTGGCCACTGATCAGGCCCCTTGAGAGTACGCCATACGCGGTCATGCCGATGCCCAGTTCCCGCAAGGTGGGCAGGATCTCGGCCTCGACGTTGCGCGAGACCAGCGAATACTCGATCTGCAGGTCGACGACCGGCGCGACCTTGGCGGCCCGCCGGATCGTCTCGGCGCCGACCTCCGATAGGCCGATGTGTCGGACATAGCCGGCTTGGACCATCTCGGCGATGGCGCCGACCGTGTCCTCGATCGGCACGTCGGGATCGAGGCGCGAGGGGCGATAGATGTCGATGTGATCGACGCCCAGGCGCTTGAGGCTGTAGGCGAGGAAGTTCTTGATGGCCTTGGGGCGGCCGTCGTAGCCCGAGAAGCCCCCGGTGGGGTCGCGCAAGGCGCCGGTCTTCACGCTGAGCACCAGCCGATCGCGCTTGTGGTTCTTCAACGCCTCGCCGATCAGCATCTCGTTGTGGCCCATGCCGTAGAAGTCGCCGGTATCGATCAGCGTGATCCCAGCCTCGATGGCGGCGTCGAAGGTGGCCAGGCTCTCGGCCCGGTCAGCGGGGCCATACATGTCGGACATGCCCATGCAGCCCAAGCCGAAAGCCGAAACGACAGGGCCGGTCTTTCCCAGGTGGCGCGTCTTCATCCGATGTCTCCTTACGGTCGTGGAGGCCTTTATGCGCCCGCGCATTTCGTGCGATAATCCAGCAAGGTTCGCACGACCTGTTCGGAATTTCGAACAATGCAGCAGGCAGACTTCGCCGATCTCGACGCCTTCACGGCGGTGGCCCGCGCTCGCGGCTTTCGCGCGGCGGCGGCCTTGCGCGGCGTCTCGCCCTCATCGCTTAGCGAGGCGGTGCGGCGGCTGGAGGCGCGGCTGGGCGTGCGTTTGCTCAACCGGACCACACGCAGCGTCACGCCCACGGAGGCCGGCCAGACGCTGCTCGAGCGCCTCTCCCCGGCTCTCGCCGATGTCGCCCTGGCGCTAGACGAGATCAACGCCTTCCGCGACAGCCCCACCGGCACGCTGCGCCTCAATGTTCCCGGCGTGGTGGCCAAGGTCATCCTGCCTAGACTGTTGCCCCGCTTCCTGGCGCTGCATCCCGGCGTGACGGTGGAAGTGGTCGCCGACGACTCCTTCATCGACGTGCTGGCGGCTGGCTTCGACGCCGGAGTCCGTTACGACGAGCGCCTGGAGAAGGACATGATCGCCGTACCGCTCTCGGGGCCACAGCGCTTCGTGCTCGTGGCCTCCCCCGCCTATTTCGATGTCCACGGACGGCCCAGCCATCCACGCGACGTGCTTGACCACGCTTGCATCCGCCATCGCTTCGCCAGCGGCTCGTCCTACGCCTGGGAGTTCGAGAAGGACCGCGAGGTGGTCCGCATAAGCCCGGCGGCGCGCCTGACCTCGAACAATATCGATCTGGAGCTGGCGGCCTGCGAAGCCGGCGTGGGCCTGATGGCGACCTTCGAGGACTTCGTCGCCGAACCCATCGCCGCGGGGCGACTGGAGACGGTTCTCGACGATTGGATGCCGCCGTTCTCGGGCCCCTACCTCTACTATGCCAGCCGTCGACACATGCCCGCGCCGCTGCGCGCGTTCGTCGACTTCCTCAAGAGCCAGCGATAGGCGGCCGCGCAAAACGTAAATACAGTTTTAACTAGATAAAACTCCACCTAAAGTGGTCGGGCGATTCGCGTGGGTCGCGGCTGTCGCCGCGAAAGTGCCGGGAGTAACGATGGCGGTTGTCAGCTCCGATCCGTCGGCCCTATCCAGCCTGACCGTGACGCGTATCGCCGCCCTGAGCGGCGCGAGCCTCGCCGCCGTCTCGCCATCGGAGTTCGCCAAGCTGACCTCGGCGCAGGTCGCGGCGATTTCGACCACCGCGATCGCCTCCCTCAGCGCGGAACAGCTATCCAAGTTCGGCGTGAATCAGCTGGCGGGCCTCACCGCCGCTCAGTTGCCGCGCCTGCCCGCCGTGGCCTTCAGCGGCACGCAGCTGATGGTCCTGAACCAAGCTCAGGTCGCGGCCCTCTCGCGGACGCAAGTCCAGGCGCTGAGCCCTGACACGCTGGATGGTCTGCGAACGACCCAGATCCCCAGCCTAAGCGCCGCGAACATCTCCGCCCTCAGCCGCGAACAGGTTCAGAGCCTCTCCGCCGCCCAGGTGCGGGCGCTGACCGCGGCGCAGGTGCGCGGCCTTACGGCCAGCGACATGGCGGAGTTCAGCCCCGATCAGATCGCCGCCCTGACCGCCGGCCAGATCGGCACGCTCGCCCCCACGCAGGTGGCGAGCCTTTCGGCCAGCCAAATCGCGGCCCTGAAGCCGACCCAGTTCGCCGCCCTCTCGGCGGCGACGGTGCGGGCCCTGACGCCCGAAACCATCGCGCTTACCTCGCGAGACCAGTGGTCCGCCGCCACGCCGGGTCAAATTTCCTCCCTGACGTCCACGCAGCTGACCGCCCTGGGCGATCGCAAGGCGGTCTTCAACACAACCCAGATCCGAGCGCTCTCCGCGACCGAACTCGGACGGGCTGGGCCTGATTTCCTGTCCGCCTTGACGCCAACCCAGCTGAAGGGCCTCGCGGCCAACCACGCGGCGGCCTTGTCGGTCACCGCGGTCACCAGGCTGGACCTCGTCCAGCTGGCCGCGATCGATCCGGCCACCCTGGGCGGCTTGTCACCCACCGCCTTCTCGGCCCTGAACGCCACCCAGGTCGGCGGCCTCAGCGCGAGCCAGATCGCCCGGCTACGCGGCGATCAGCTGAAGGCCTTGAATGGCGAGGACTTCAACGAATTCACGCGCGCCCAGCTCAAGGCCTTCACCGTCGCCCAGATCCGTGACCTGCCTCCCGAGCGGCTGGCCGCGCTGTCGGACGAGACCTTCGCGACCTTCAACCCCAGTCAGATCCAGGCGCTGACGCCCCTGCAGCTCAAGGCGTTGTCGACAAAGGATCTCATGGCCCTCTCGCCAACGCACGCGGCGGCGCTGTCGGCGGTCCAGATCGGCGCGCTGTCGGGAACCCAGCTGGCGGCCCTGCGTCAGGTCGCCCCCTTCGCGCCGGGACAGCTATATGGGGTCTCGGCGACCCAGCTGCGCGCGTTCACGCCGACCGATATCGCCTTGCTGACCCCGACGGAGATCGGCGCGCTGACCGCCCCTCAGATCAGCGGCTTGACGCCGGAAACGCTCTCGGCGCTCGATCAGGAGCAGGTAGCGAAGCTGAACATCAACCAGCTCCGCGGCTTGACCGCCACGCAGCTGGCCGGCCTGAGCCAGACGGATGTCGAGCAACTGCGCCCCACCCAGATGGCGCTGCTGGACGGAACCCAGATCGGCGCGCTGGTTCCACGGCTGTCCACCACCGCGATCGAGGCCTTGGCCGCCACCCAGGTCGCCAAGATGTCGGTCACGGCCCTTGGCGGCCTCTCGCTTTCCCAAATCGCCGCTCTGGGCCAGACTCAGCTCCGCGCCCTCACCGCCGATCAGATGGCGCGGATGTCGTCCACCATGGCCTCGGCGTTGAGCGCGACCCAGGTCGCCACCCTGACGGCCCAGCAGTTCGGCGCTCTGTCCACAACGAACCTCGGGCGCCTATCCCTCGATGGACTGGCGCGCCTGGACATGAACCAGCTGCGAGGCTTGAACGCCACCCAGACACGAAGCCTGACGGTCACGCAGTTCGACGCCCTCGGCGCAACTCAGATCGGCGCGCTGACCTCCAACCAGATCGGCGCGCTCGCGACGGGTCTCGTGGCGAACCTGTCGACCACGCAGTGGGCGGGCTTTAGCGCCGCTCAAGTCCAAGGGCTTACCGTCGAACAACTGGCGGTGTTGGACGCGGAGGATCTGCGTAAGCTCTCCGCCACCCAGTGGGCGGCGCTTCGCTCCACTCAGATCGCCGGCCTTTCAGCGCCGGCCGTCGCCGCCTTGGAGGCCGAACGCCTGGCCCTCCTGGCCCCGACACAATTGGCGGGCCTTTCCCCCACCGCGTTCTCGGCGCTGGGCGCCACGAGCATCGGCGTCCTGTCGACCAGCCAGATCGCCGCCCTAACCGCCACGCAGCTCCGCGGCTTGACGCCGGAAGACATGGCCGAGTTTAGCGCCACCCAGATCGCCGCGATCGGCGTATCGCCACTGGCCGCCCTGCCCGCCACCGACGTGGCGGCGCTGAACACCACGCAGGTCGCCGCGCTCACCGCCGGCCAGATCAAGGCCATGGCGCCCTCGCAAATCTCGGCGCTGCTTCCGACGCAAATGACGGGTCTGTCCAACAGCCAGTTGGCCGCCTTGAGCTCCATCCAGATCGGCGCGTTGTCGACGGACAGCGTCGCGTCCCTGACCGCGACCCAAGTCGCCGCCCTAACCTCCAGCCAAGTGGCGGGCCTCGGGGCGAGCCAAGCGGCCAACTTGACGGGCGCGCAGCTCGCGGGCCTGTCCGGAACCCAAATCAGCGGCCTAAGCGGCGGCTTCCTCGCCGCGCTGGGCTCGACGGCGTTGTCGGCGCTGAACGCAACCCAGATGGCCCGCCTTTCGACCACTCAGCTACAGAGCCTCACCCCGACGCAAGTCGGCGCTCTATCGACCACCGATTTCGCCGAACTCGCCACGACCCAGGTGAATGGGCTGACCGCGTCACAGCTTGGGGCGCTGTCAACGACCAACCTGGCGTCGCTGTCGACCACGGCGCTGGCGGGGCTCTCCGCGACCCAGTTCGCCGGCCTGACAACCACCCAACTCGCGGCCTTGCCCGACGCCGCCGTGCGCGCCCGGATCGGTCAACTGACGCCGAGCCAGATCGGCGGCGTCTCCGGCGCTCTGATCGCCAGCCTCTCGAGCACCGACATCGCCGCGCTGAGCGCCAGCCAAATCGGGGCGCTGTCCCCCACGGCCTTCGCCGCGCTTGGAACGACCGGGTTGGCCGGTCTGACAACCACCCAGCTCGCCGGCCTTTCGACGACACAGGTCGGCGGTCTCGACGCGAGCGGTTTTGGAAGCTTCTCGGCCACGCAGGTCGCGGCGCTCTCGGCGCCCCAGATCGGCGCGATCCGAGGCGAAATTCTCTCGGCCATGGACGCGACGCAATTCGCTCGCCTGACGACCGCCCAGGTCCGCGGCCTCACGGCCAGTCAGATCGAAAAGTTCAGCGCCGCCGACATCGGCGAAATCACCGCCACCCAGATCGGCGCGTTCAACGCCGAGCAGATGGAGAACTTCTCGGCCGCCGACATATCGGCGCTGACCGCGACACAGGTCGCGGCCCTGTCGCCCGTTCAGATTTCAGCGCTGACGCCGGTTCAATTGCGCGGTCTTAACGCCACCGACGTCGCGGAGCTCAGCCGCACGCAGATCGCGGGCCTGACGACCGGTCAAATCGGAGCCTTGTCGCTGACCGCCATTGGCGCGCTGTCCAACGAGCAGTTCGGGGGTCTGACCGCGAACCAAGTTCGCGGTTTCACGGCCGACCAGCTGGCGTCGCTGGGCGTCGGGGGCCTGGCTCGACTGTCGGGGCCCCAGCTTGGCGCCCTGACGACCACCCAGATCGGCCAGCTGACGACGGCCTCGATCCAGACACTCAACGCCACCCAAATCGGCCAGCTCATGCCAAGCCAGATTCCGGGCTTCACGGCGGTCCAGGTCGCGGCCATCCAGCCCAGCCAGCTCTCCAGCCTGTCCCGGGCGCAGATCAACAAGCTGACCGCCGCCCAGCTCGACGCCATGAGCCCCGCGCAATTGGAAGCGATCGGACTTTAGGCCCGTCCGCTAGCGCGCCAGCCAGCAAAAAGGCCCGGCGGTCTCCCGCCGGGCCTTTTCATGTTCAGATGCTCGAGACGCTTAGTCCTTGGCGCGTTCCACGTACGAACCATCTTCGGTCAGGATCACCACCTTGGTGCCCGACGTGATGTACGGCGGGACCGTCGTCTTCACGCCGTTGCTGAGCACGGCCGGCTTGTAGGACGAGCTGGCCGTCTGACCCTTCACCGACGGTTCGGTGTCGACGATCTCCAGCACCACGGTGCGCGGCAGATCGATGGCGATCGGCACGTCGTTGTGGGTCGACAGGATGACGGTCATGCCTTCCTGCAGATAGGGCGCGGCGTCGCCGATCACATCTTCCGTCGCCACGAGCTGGTCGTAGCTTTCCGGGTTCATGAAGTGGAAGCCCTCGCCGTCTTGGTACAGGAAGGTGTGGTTGCGGTCGTCGACGAAGGCGCGCTCGACCTGCTCGGTCGTGCGGTAGCGTTCGGAAACCTTAACGCCGTCCGAGATGCGGCGCATGTTCAGCTGGGTCACCGGGGTGCCCTTGCCGGGGTGGATATTCTCGGCGCTCAGGACGACATAGAGCTTGCCGTCCAGATCGACGACGGAGCCTTTGCGGAGCGAGCTGGCTGCGACCTTCACGTAGTTACCGTCCTTGGTGGAAAGCGCGCGCGAGGCCGCGGGCGCGTTCGTGCTATTGATCCGTGAGCGCCCTCCTATAGCGAAAGGGCCGAAATCTCCAGTGTCTTCGGTTTAGAGCCCTTGCCGCACCTTTCCTCCACCTGGTGGCGCGCCGACGTCCACCACGACCGCCGCCCGTTCCTTCTGGCCCGCAATCGGATCACCAAGGCCTTCCGCGCCTGGTTCGAGGCGCAAGGCTTCGAGGAGGTCGAGACCGCGGCCCTGCAGGTCTCGCCCGGGGCCGAGGCGCATCTGCACGCCTTCGCGACCGAGGCGCTGAGCGCGGGGGGAGAGGCCTCGCCGCTCTACCTGCACACCTCGCCGGAATTCGCCTGCAAGAAGCTGCTGGCGGCGGGCGAGGAGAAGATCTTCAGCCTCGGCAAGGTCTGGCGCAATCGCGAGCGGGGGCCGCTGCATCATCCGGAATTCACGATGCTGGAGTGGTATCGCGCCGAAACGCCCTACGAGACGCTGATGGACGACTGCGCGGCGTTGCTGGCCCTGGCGGCGGAGACCGCCGGGACAAAACGGTTCGATTTCCGAGGCATGGCCTGCGACCCCTTCGCCCGGCCCGAACGCCTTCCGGTGGCCGAGGCCTTTCAGCGGCACGCGGGGGTGGATCTATTGGCGAGCGTCGCCTCGGACGGCGAGACCGATCGCGGCGCCCTGGCGGCCTCGGCCCGCGCGGCGGGCGTCCGTGTGGCGGAGGACGACACCTGGGCCGACATCTTCAGCCGGATCATCGTCGAGAAGGTCGAGCCCCGCCTGGGCGAGAGTCGGCCGACGATCCTATGCGAGTATCCCATCCCCGAGGCGGCGCTCGCCAGGCCGAAAGACGGCGACCCGCGTGTGGCGGAACGCTTCGAGCTCTACGCCTGCGGCGTCGAACTGGCCAACGCCTTTGGCGAATTGACCGACCCAGTCGAGCAGCGGCGGCGTTTCATTCTCGAGATGGACGAAAAGGCCAGGGTCTACGGTGAGCGCCATCCGATCGACGAGGACTTCCTGGCCGCCCTCGCGCACATGCCAGAAGCCTCCGGTTCGGCCCTCGGCTTTGATCGCCTGGTCCTGCTGGCGACGGGCGCGCGTCGGATCGAGGACGTCCTCTGGACACCGGTCGCGGGCTGAAAACGCGAAAATTTCGCACTTCCCTCTTGAGTCCTGTCGCTTTTCTTCCAAACTCCTAAGCGCGGGCCGGGCCCCTCTGACGTTTCGACGCCTTTGGCGTCAGGCGTGATGTCGGACCGCATCGAGTGCGCTCGATGCCGGGTCCTGGAGGCAGCTTCCCCCTCCATCTGAGCCCCCCATCGATCTGGTGTCGGCGCACTCTCCCAAACGGAGGAGAGCGACAACATGCCCTTGATGAACGCCCAGCAGCTGCGCGCGGAGATCGCGCGGCTGACCGTGGCCATGCGCGAGGAAGGCGCGCGGCCGGAACCCGACAAGGCCAAGATCCAGATCTGGAGCATCCGGCGGCAAAGCCTCCAGGAGCGGCTTTGGACGATCGAGCAGGACGCCGCCACGGCCCGCTGGGCCTGAGCGCGTGGCCAAGTCCTTCACTGACAACGAGAACGAGGAAACGACCATGAACAACGCCCCGCGCAAGGCGCTGGCGCCGACCGATGTCTGGACGCCGCGCCAGCTGGAGCAACTCGACGCCGTGGTGGCGGCGTGCGCGCTGATCGCCCATGCCGATGGCGAGGTCTCCACGGAGGAGCGCGGGCGGATGCTGGACCGCATCCGTGGCCAGGCCGGCCTGATCCCGTTCGGTGTCGACGACGTGCTCGAAGCTTTCGAAGCCTTGGATACGCGGTTCGAAACCCGCCCCGAGGAAGCCCGCGCCGAGGCGGAAATGATGATCCGACGGATCAAGGGGCGCGCCGAGACGGCCGAGGTCGCCGCGGCGGCCGTGGCCGTTTCGATCGCGGACGGGGGGCTCGAGGCGGACGAACGCCAGGTAATCCTGGATATCTGCGCTTGGCTCGGCGTCGCGCCCAGTCGGTTCGACCTCACGCACTAACCCGTAAGCGGGCGCTGGACTTGACCCCGCGACGCCGTGGGCTTCCCCTTCGATCGAATAGGACCGGAGGGGAAGCATATGGCTCGCTTGAAAGCGCACGTCGAACGCCACGTGGTCTCGCGGATTGGCTGGCTACGCGCGGCCGTGCTCGGAGCCAATGACGGCATCGTATCCACGGCGGCCTTGGTGGTCGGCGTGGCGGCGGCGGAAGCCTCGCGTGGTCCGATCCTGCTGGCGGCCGGCGCTGGTCTGGTGGCCGGCGCGATGTCGATGGCCGCGGGTGAATACGTCTCGGTCAGCTCCCAGGCCGATAGCGAGGCCGCCGACCTCGCCCGCGAACGCGACGAGCTGGCGACCCGGCCCGAGGACGAGTTGGACGAGATGACCGCGATCTATGTCGCGCGGGGTCTGACGCCGGATCTCGCCCGACAGGTCGCCATTCAGTTGAACGCGGGGGACGCCTTGGCGGCCCATGCTCGCGACGAGCTGGGCATCTCGGAGCATCTGACCGCCCGCCCCGTGCAGGCGGCCCTGACGTCGGCGGCCACCTTCGCCGTCGGCGCGGCCATGCCGCTGGCGGTGACCGCCCTGGCGCCGCTACCGGCCATGATCCCGGTCGTCACGGTCGCCACCTTGCTCGCGCTGGCGGTGCTGGGGTGGCTCGGCGCCTGGGCGGGCGGAGCGGCGCCGCTGAAGTCGGTGATCCGGGTGACGTTCTGGGGCGCCCTGGCTCTCGCCGCCACCGCCCTGATCGGCAAGGCGTTCGGAACCGTGGTCTAGCTAGACGGGAAGCGGACGAGGCTTGCGGTGCTCGTCGATGGCCACGAAGGTGAAAACCCCCTCGGTCACCTTGTGCGCCTGCTCGCCGTCGCGCCGGCGACGCCAGGCCTCGACGGCGACCTTGATCGAAGTGCGGCCGGTGTGAATGACCTTGGCGAACAGGCTGACCTCGTCGCCGACGAACACCGGGCTGATGAAGGTCATGCCGTCGATGGCGATGGTCGCGCAACGTCCAGCCGCGCGGTGGAAGGCGATGGAAGCCGCGGCCAAGTCCATCTGCGACAGCAACCAGCCGCCGAAGATATCGCCCTCGGGATTGGTGTCGGACGGCATGGCGATGGCGCGAAGCACGGGCGCTTCGTGCGGCCACTCGGCCTTTTCCCAGGCCTTGGCGAGGGTCTCGGCCCGCTGGTCCGTCGGAACGCCGCCGTTCATGGCTTAGTGGCCGCCGGCGCCTTCGTAGACGCCGGGCGCGAGCAGTTCGCTCTCGTCGCCCTCGCCCGTCGCGGCGACGAAGCGGCGATCGCAATAGGAGCAGTCCACGAAACCGGCCGCGCCCATCTCAAGCCAGACACGCGGGTGACCAAGCGCCCCGCCGACGCCATCGCAAGCGATCCGGTGCGATCGGACGATGATCGTCTCCGGCGCGGGACCGGCGATCGCCGCGGGGTCCATGGCGGTCGGAACGGTCGCGTGGGCGGTCGGAGTCTTGGCCTTGGCCATCTTCGGGATCCTCGAATTCGGAACGCGGCCTTGGCGTCACCGCGAACCAGGCCTACCTATGCGACCCTGAAAGGCGTCGTCAATCGACGCGCGCCGCCCCGGGGCCTTTTTGACGGCGTTTCCGACCTCGCCGTTTGCAATCTGGACGATCCATGGACCTGCCCGCCTACGCCATCGAAGCCGAGGGCCTCTACAAGACCTACGCTAGAACGAAGACCTCGCCGGAAAAGCGGGCGCTGAACGGCATCGACCTGAAGGTGCCGCGTGGCTCGATCTTCGGCCTCCTGGGTCCCAACGGGGCGGGCAAGTCGACCTTCATCAACATTCTGGCCGGTCTGGTCCGCAAGAGTTCGGGCACGGTTCGGATCTGGGGCCGCGACATCGACCAGCGCCCACGCGACGCCCGCGCGGCGATCGGCGTGGTCCCTCAGGAATTGGCCGCCGACGTCTTCTTCACCCCGCGCGAGTCACTGGAAGTGCAAGCCGGCTTCTACGGCGTGCCCAAACGCGAGCGCCGCACCGACGAACTACTCAACGCGCTCGGCCTGGGCGACAAGGCCAACGCCTATGTCCGCCAGCTGTCCGGCGGCATGAAGCGGCGTCTGATGGTGGCCAAGGCCATGGTCCATCAGCCGCCCGTCTTGATCCTTGATGAGCCCACCGCCGGCGTCGACGTCGAGCTGCGCCGCCAACTCTGGCAGTACGTCACCGGGCTGAACGAGCTGGGCGTCACGATCGTTCTGACCACGCACTATCTGGAAGAAGCGCAAGAGCTCTGCGACCAGATCGCCATCATCAATCGCGGCGAGGTGGTGGCCTGCGAGCCGACCGAGACGCTGCTCCGCCGGATGGACAGCCGCAACGTCGTGGTCACGCCCGAACAGCCCGTGATGGCCGCGCCCGTGCTCGCCGGCTTCGACACCAAGCCGCGCGCGGGCGGCGCCTTCTCGGTCAGCTATCGCACCGGCCAGTCCAGCGTCGAGCAGGTGCTCGCGGCCGTGCGCGCGAGCGGCGTGCTGATCAAGGATATCGCCACCGAGGACCCCGACCTCGAGGACGTCTTCGTGGCCCTCACCTATGGCGACCCGAACGCGGCCGACCCGACCAAGGACTAGTCAGGCCGCGCTCGCGCGAACCACGAGAGACAAACGCGCTTGCCAGGCGCGCCGCGTCACGCCAGCTTCCCCGCGATTTTCGCGCGAGGGGACATGGCGATGCGGCTTTGGGGACTTATCGCGGCGCTGTGCCTGGGCCTATCGACCTTGGCCCACGCCGAAGCGGCCAAGCCGATCCCGGTCAAGGTCGTGGTGCTGACCACCTTCGAGATCGGCGCGGTGACGGGCGATCAGCCTGGAGAGTTCCAGCCTTGGGTCGAAGGCCTGCCGCTGACGGAGACCATCGCCGTTCCTGGCCTGCGCCACGCCGCCCGCTGGTCGCCCGAGACCGGGGTGCTGGGCGTCATGACCGATATGCGCGCCCGGGCGCGGGAAAGCCTCGCGGCGTTGATCCTGTCCGGGCGGTTCGACTTCTCCAAGACCTACTGGATCGTCGCCGGCATAGCGGGCGTCGACCCCAAGGCCGCGTCGATCGGCAGCGCCGCCTGGGCCCGCTATGTCGTCGACGCCGATCCCACCTACGAGGTCGATGACCGGGAGATCCCGGCGGACTGGCCTTACGGCCTCTATTCGTTGGAGACGGACAAGCCCAACGTGAAAGGCTCGGCCGTGGGATCGTCCGGGATGGTCTGGGCGCTCAACTGGCGGCTCGTCGATTGGGCCTACGGCTTGACGGCGAGCACCCCGATTCCCGACAGCGCGGCCCTGGCCAATCTCCGGGCGCCCTATGCCGGCGAAGCCAATGCGATCAAGCCGCCTTTCGTCCTGAAGGGCGAGGCGCTTGGGACCACCCGCTTCTGGCACGGCGCTCGCCGCACCCAGTGGGCCCAGGACTGGGTCAAGCTTTGGACCGATGGCGCGGGGACCTTCGTCATGACCGACTGCGAGGACCAGGGCCTCCTCGACGTCCTCGATCTCTACGCCAAGTCAGGCAAGGTCGATTTCTCGCGCGTGCTCGTGTTGCGCACGGCCAGCAACTATTCACGCGCGCCGCTCGGCGCGCCGGAGTTCCCGCGCGCCTTCCACGACGAAGGCGCGATGGCGGCCTTCGACTCGGCCTATCGCGTGGGTTCGGTCGTGGTCCGAGAACTGTCCAGTCACTGGGACCGGTACGAAGCCAACACGCCCAGCATGACGTCCAACGGAGGGGCCGCGAAATGATCGAGCGGATGTTCAAGCTGTCCGCGCAGGGGACCTCGGTGCGCACCGAGGTGCTAGCCGGCTTCACCACCTTCCTCACCATGGCCTATATCGTGATCGTCAATCCCACGATCCTGGGCCAGGCCGGCATGCCGGTGGCGGCGGTGGCGGTGGCAACCTGCCTCGCCGCGGGCTTCGGCAGCATCCTGATGGGCCTGATCGCCAACTATCCGATCGCCCTGGCGCCAGGCATGGGCCTCAACGCCTATTTCACCTTCACCGTCGTCAAGGGCATGGGTCTGCCGTGGGAGACCGCGCTGGGCTGCGTGTTTCTATCCGGTATCGCCTTCCTGGTGCTGACGGTCGCCGGCATCCGGCAACTGATCGTCGGCGCCATTCCCCGCCCGCTATTTTCGGCCGTCGCCGCGGGCGTTGGCCTGTTCATCGCCTTCATCGGCCTGAAGGAGGCCGGTGTCATCGTGGCCGATCCGGCCACGACGGTCGCGCTCGGCGACCTCACCAAGCCCAACGCCGCCCTGGCGATCCTCGGCCTGTTGGTCATGGGCGGCCTGATGGTCTGGCGCGTGAAGGGGGCGATCCTGATCGGCATTCTCGTGGCCGCCGTCGCGGGATGGGCGCTGGGCCTGGCGAAGATCGCGCCTGGCGACTACGGCCTCGCCGCCCTGACGGCGACGGCTTTCAAGCTGGACGTCCCCGCCGCGCTCCATCTGAACGGCGGCATGGGCATGGCGCTGGCCGAGGTGATCTTCGTCTTCCTGTTCGTCGACCTGTTCGACAATGTCGGCACCCTGGTCGCCGTGACCAAGAAGGCCGGCCTTGTCCAGCCGGACGGGACGATCCCCCGCCTCAACCGCATCCTGACCGCCGACTCCATCGCCACGATTGGTGGTTCGTTGGCCGGCACCTCGACCGTGGTCAGCTATATCGAGAGCGCGTCCGGCGTCGCCGCGGGCGGTCGCACGGGCCTGACGGCGGTCGTCGTCGGCGTCCTCTTCCTCGCCACCCTGTTCTTCGCCCCCTGGGTCCAGGCGATCCCAGCCGCCGCCACGGCGCCGGCCCTGATCATCGTTGGCTCGATGATGATCGGCGCGTTGGCCGATGTGGACTGGGAGGACCCCGGCGTCGCGATCCCGGCGTTCCTGACCGTGATCGCCATTCCGCTGACCTTCTCGATCGCCAACGGCCTGGCTTTCGGCATCACCGCCTATGCCGGGCTCAAGCTGGCGCGCGGGCAGGCCCGCAAGGGCGACTGGCTGTTGTTCGTGCTGGCGGCCCTGTTCGTCGCCCGCTTCATCTACATGGGGGCGGCGTAGGCCGCTCCCAGCAAGACCGTTTGCGCCGCGGCCGCCTTTCGGCTAAGACCCGCTTCCCGTAAGGGATGCACCCGTAGCTCAGCTGGATAGAGCGTTGCCCTCCGAAGGCAAAGGTCACACGTTCGAATCGTGTCGGGTGCGCCAGTTTCTCCGGAAAGATCAGAGCATTCAGAGGCTGGCCCTTCCGAGTGGGCCTACTTGACTGAAACCGCCCCAAGAGATGTCCCACGCTAGGTAGCGCGCGGCGCACGTTGTCATTCAGCGCGGCCGAGCGGCCGCGGTGGGCCAGCGGGGTCCGGACAGCCTTGGCGCGGTCGGGCGTCTCGATGACGCGCCACCGGCGCGGAACGCTCAGGCCGGGGACGCCAGCGCCCGCGTCGAGTTCCGCGCGACGAGGGTTGGAGGGATGACGATCGGGCCGCTCGCGCTAGCCTGACCCGCTCTCGCGGCGATGATCAGTTCGACGGCCCGCGCGGTTCCCTCGGCGACTGGCTGAACAATCGCGGTTAGCGGCGGATTGGCCAGACGGACGATCGGCGTGTCGTCGAAGCTGACCAGCGAGATGTCGGACGGAACATCCAGGCCTCGCCCGCGCACGGCGGCCATGGCGGCCAGCGCCATTTGATCATTGCTGGCGATGATCGCGGTCGGCGCCCCACCGTCGAGCAGGGCGCGCGCCGCCTCGAGCCCGGACCCATAGCTGAAATCGCCGTGGGCCAGCAGACCCTCGACCGGCAGGCCCGCCGCCGCCATGCCCGCGCGCCAGCCGTTGATGCGCCAATCGCTCAGCTCATAGTCGGGCGAGCCGGCGATAAAGCCGATGCGACGATGACCGAGCGCCAACAAGTGCTCGGTGGCCAGGCGGGCGCCGCCCTCGTCGCCCAGCGTGAGCGTGAAGCCCGGCCCCTCGGCCAGGGAGCCGATCCGCGCGACGCTGATGCCATGACGGTCGAGCAGGTCGAGAATCACCGGGTTTTGCGAATGCGGCGGCGTGAGGATGGCGCCATCGGGCTGCAGGGCCGCCACCGCCGACAGCAATTCGCGCTCGATATGATCGCTGTCGGTATCGATCAGTTCGACGATCATCCGATAGCCGTGCTTCGCGCAGGCGAGCATGCCGCCGAGCATCATCTGGCCCATCCAGTCGCTGCCCTCGCGCGCGCGCCAGTCGGCGATGGTGCGTTCGCGGTCGTTCAAGGCCAAGATGAGATACGACCGCGAGCCGCTCATCCGCTGCGCCGCGATCGACGGCACATAGCCTAACTTGTCGATCGACGCCTGCACGCGCCGCGCCATCGCGGGGCTGACCCCGGGCTCCTTGTTGATGACCCGGCTGATCGTCTGCAGCGACACGCCGGCGTCCGCCGCCACATGCCGAATGGTTACTGACTGCCGCCGCCGCGCCATGCTCGCTTTCCAATCCCTTTCGCGTCGCCGCGCCGTCGTGGCGGCGCGATCAAGGTCTACCGGTTGAGTTGTCGTAGCAGGAAGGCGTGCAGGCGACCGGCGCTTTCGGCGGTCAGCGGGTCCAACACGCCCCGCCCACCCAGGGGGATATGAGCGGTCACCCGGGCGTCGTTGTCGAATACATAGTGGTCGAACAAAGCGCGCCAATGACGCTTTTCGACCTCGGGCAGGTCGCGGATGGCCAGGAGCGCCAGATTGAGCGCGTTCTGGGGCTGGCCCATCCACCGGGGCGTATCGCGCCACCAGTAGTTGACCAGGACATTGAACGGATCCAGCGCCTCGACATGGTGCCACCACATCGTCGGGATGTGCAGCGCGTCGCCGGCCGCCAACTCGACGTATTGGGCGTGACGCAGCGCCTCGCGAAAGCGGGGGAACCGCTCGAAATCCGGCGCATGAAAATCGACCAGGCTCACCGCCCGCCCACCCGGTGTGTTGTCGATCGGACCCAGATAGAGATTGCAGAACTGCTCGGGCGGAAACAGCGTGAACCGGCGGCGCCCGGCCGCCACGCAGGCCAGATTGTCGGGAAAGTCATTGTGGGCGGCCACCCGCGTGCGCGTGCCGATCCAAATGCTGGCCAGGCAGTCCCGCCCCGCCAGCGGCACGTGATTGGCCTCGTGCAGTCCTCGGAAGAAGTCGTGAACGTCGACGCCCGCCAGATAGAGCGGCGAAGCGTCCGCCTCACCTTCCTCGGCGTCCATCTGGTCGAAGATTTGGGACAGTTTCGCGCGGTCGGTGCGGAAGTTCATGCCCATGGCCTGGTCATAGAACATCCGGCCGTCGCTCCCCGGCGCGCCGGTGGCGACCGTGAAGGGTACGTCCCGATGCAGACCCAGCAGATAGGCGCGCGCCTCTCGGTCCGACTGGCGAGCGGCGGCGACCAGGGGCCAATCGGCGACCAAGCCGCGAACGACGAACGGCGCGGCGGCCGCGCGCAGGCGGACGTCGAGCGCGTCGGGGTCCGCGACGGCGACGGCCGGCGTCTGGGCCAAGTCGTCCCAGATAGTGCCCTCAGCCATGACGCGACCGCCGGTTCTTGCGGGCGATCAGCGCGGCGAGATTGGCTAGCGAGGCGATCGCCATATAGATCGGCTGCAGATGCCCCTCGGCATGCAGGGCGGCGATCGAATCGGCGTCGAGGGCGGCCAGACGCGCCTCGTCGATGACGTGGAAGCCGACCAGGCGCTCGAAGCCGCCGTCCTCCAGCATCATCTCCACCGCCAGGGGCTCGAGCAGGTCATGTCGACGCAGCGCCGAGAAGAAGTCCGCCGATCGCCAATAGCCCGCATCGAGCTCGCCCAACTGTTCGGCGATCGTTTCGAGATAGGCGGTCGGTCGGCCCGCCTCGTCGAAAACCGCCGCGCCGTCCGCGTCCGGCGTACGAAGGATCCGCGGGCTGGCCATATCGATATGGACGGAGGGGGCGGCTCCGGCGGAGGTCGGGGCGCCGATCAAGAACGGCTGGATGGTCATGGCCAGGGGCAGATAGGCGGCGTCCCAGCCGTCCGCCTCTAGGAACAGATTCTCGCCGGGATGAAAGCCAAACAGCGCCACCGCCTGGAAGCGGTCGCCTCCCGGCGGACGATGGAACAGGATCGGATAGTGGTTCTGCGCCTGGCGAAACTCGTCGGGCGGGATGAGACACGACATCACCGCGTCGCCGAGGGCCGGGTCGCGCCGGGTGTCGATGCGCAACGCGCGGTGCGCCTCGACCGTCAGAAGGACATGGTTCGACATCAAGACCCCATTGCCGCGCCTAGCGGGCCGCGGTTCCCGCGCATGCTGTGCGCCGCCTTCCGTCGGGCCGTTGGAAGCGCCGCCCGCCCCTGGGCGAGCGGCGCTTCCGCCTTCACGGTCGCGACGGTTCCGACCTAGAAGGTGAAGCGGATACCGGCGGTATAGCGGGCGAAGCCCGGCGCGGCGACCGTCACGTACTGCTTCGAGCGCTGATGGCCCCGCCGACCTTCGCCGGTCAGGTTCAGGCCCTCGACGAAGGCCGTCAGACCAGGCCGGATCTCATAGCTGGCGTTGGCGTCGACTTGACCATAGGCCTCGGTGTAGCCCGGATTGGGCCCGTTCCCGGACAGGAACTGGTCGCGCCAGTTGTAGGCGACGCGGGCCTGGATCCCGTGCTTGTCGTAGAACGCGACGACGTTAGCCGTATCGCTCAGACCCGTCAGCGCGAACTGGGTGGCCGTCGCCGGCAAGGTGTTGTCGTAGCGGACGTCGCCGTCGACGATGGTGTAGTTCAAGATCACGCCCAGGCCCGTATCCCAGAAGCTGTGCTGGAAGGCGAACTCCCAGCCGTGGACGGCGGCGGTCTGGCTGCTGTTGACCGGGGTCGAGACCCTGAAATTGACCAGGTTGTCTTCGGGCAGGCCGATGATCGTGCCGGTGTAGTTACCCGGCGTTCCGCCCGTGATCTTCACCGAATTGGGGTAGTTGGCGAAGATGTACTGGCGGATGTCGGCGACCGTCGCGTTGGGGCCCAGCGCCGCGCGCGCGGCCTTGAAGCGCGGACCGTCGGCCGGATTGGTCAGGCCGAAGGCCGAGGTGTCGACGCGCGTGGACGACAGGAAGTTCTCGACGTCCTTATGGAAGTAGCCGACCGAGATATAGCTGTCGGCCTTGTAGTACCATTCGGCCGACAGATCGATGTTCTTGGACTTGTAGGGCCGCAGGCCCGGATTGCCCTGGCTGCCCGAACCGGCGTCGATCCGGAACAGCGAGTCCAGCGTCCGCCCGCCCTGCAAGCTGCCATAGTCGGCGCGGGTGATCGTGTGGCTGTAGGAAGCGCGCAGCTTGACGTCGTCACGGGGCGCGATGTCGAAATCGACCGCCGGCAACCAGTTGTCGTATTCGCCCTTGAAGTGCGTGAAGTCGCTCTTGCCAGAGTAGACGACGTTGAACTCGTTGTTCGACACCCACTCGGTTCCGGTCGGGACCGGCACCAGCGCCGATGCGTCGACCTTGGTCTTTTCGTAGCGCAGACCGCCGACCAGATGGACGGGCCAATTGAAGGCGTCGAACTTGGTCTTCACCTGCAGATAGGGGGCGGCGGTCTTTTCGTGGATGCGGCGATCGACCGTGTAGGTCGCCAGGCAGTCGCCATCGCCGCCGCAGAACTTGTAGAGCTGGTCCAGAAGCGGAACCACGGTCTTGAAGTCAAAGGTGTAGATCTTCTGGACCAGGTCCGCGCCGTTCACGCCCATGTGCGGATACTTGTCCGGGATGGTCGCCAGGGTGAACAGGTTGTCGGGAAGATCCGAAGCCGGACCGGCGCCGCTCCAGGTGTTGTTCTGGATGAAGCCGTAGGCCGACCGCACCTTGTTGTCGACATAGGAGACGCCGAAGTCGATCCCGTCGAGCCAGCCGTCGCCCTCGTAGCGACCCATGACTTGGCCCTGGTTGATCTCGTCACGGAAATAACCGTTGCGGAACGAGTTGCCGCTGGCCTGGATCAGAGACGCGTCCAGCGCGCTGATGCCCGGCTGCATCGTGTAGGAGAGGATCGGCGTTCTTTTCTTGAACGTGATGCTCTGGCTGGCGACGCCATAGATGGCGGTGCTGACCGAGGTGCTGGTGCCGTATTTGTTGGTCGGCTTGGACTCGGCGGTCGAATGGTGGCCGTCGATCTCGAAGGTCAGGCGATCGCCAGGGGCCTTCCAGGTCAGGTTGCCGCCGATGGACTTATTCTCGGTGCGGTTGGCCGTCAGATTGGCCACGTAGGAGAGGTCCTTCCTTTCGCTGGCCTTGAAGGTCTCGGTATAGAAGTTCGGCGCGGCGATCGGCCCGTTGGTCCAGTCGCTGCTGGTGGCGTTGTGATTGAAATAGACGCCGACGCTGTTGTTGCGGGTTTCGACGGTGTTGCGCGAATAGGTGTAGTCGACGGTCGCGGTCACGGCGTCGGTCGGACGGAATTGCAGCACCAGTTGGCCGTTGATCCGTTTGCGCTTGAAGTTGTTGATGCCGATGCCGGCGTTGTTGGGCACCGAATAGACGGTCGTTCCCGTGGGCCGGTTGACGATATTGGCCGACCGCGGATCGCTCGGCTGGGGCAGTTGGCCAGCCGGATTGGTGGCGACATAGCCGTCGCGCCAACCGACATAGGCCTCGTTATTCCCGCCTTCACGCTTCTGATACGTGCCCGAGGCCAGGACGCCGATGCGGTTGTCGAGGAAAGTGTCACTGAAGATGCCGGACACTTCGGGCGTGACGGGGTCTTTGTCATTGCCCGACTTGTCGTAGACCGCCTTGACGCCCAAGCCGCCGCGTAGGCCAGGTCGGTCGAGCGGGCGAGGCGTGCGGATATTGATCGTCGAGCCGATGCCGCCCGACTCCATGGTCGCGCGACCGGACTTGTAGACCTCGACGGCGGCGACGCCTTCCGAGGCCAGGTTGCCGAAATCGAACGAACGCGACGAGGGCGCCGTCGCGCCGCCGCTCAGCTGCGCGGTGGGCATCTGGCGACCATTGAGGACCACCAGGTTAAAATCGGGACCGAAGCCGCGGACGGTGACGAACGAGCCTTCGCCCATCGAGCGATCGATCGAAACGCCCGTGATGCGCTGCAGGGACTCGGCGAGGTTAGTGTCCGGGAACTTGCCCATGTCCTCTGCCGAGATCGCGTCGACCACGCCTTGCGCGTCGCGCTTGATGTCGGCCGACTGGCGCAGGCTGGCGCGGATGCCGGTGACGACGATCTCGCTGACCGCGGCGCTGTCCGACGGCGCCGAAGCGTTGGCGGCCTCCTGCGCCATCGCCAGGCTCGGCAGGCTCATGATCGCCAGCGTCGATGCGCTCAAGGCCAGTCGTGACAACCTAAGCGACGTGGAGTTCGGCATGATATCCCCCGTGTTGTGAGGCTCGTCCGAGCCCCACTCCAAAAATGTGAACGTTCACTGCACGGCGAGAAATTGGCTGTCAACTGCCCACTCAAAGCTAAAAAAAACAATACAAAAACTGTCACAGAACTGTAGTGAACATTAACTTCATCCATCATTGGCTCGTCATCTTCCGACGGTAAGGACGGCGGCGAGGTAGTCTTGCGCTTGCTGATTGTGGCGGGGCCGGATAAGGCCTCGATCGTCAAGCGCGATGCCCAAACCCTCGCCCACCCCCGCGGCCTCGCCGAACCGCCGACCCTGGCGGTTTCTCCTGGTCTTCGCCCTGGCCTATGCCGGTGGGACCATGGGCTATTTGCCGCTCGTGGCGTTCTTGCTGCCGATCAAGGTGGCCGCCATCGCCGGCGACGCGCGCATCGGCCTTTTCACCGCCACCGCCCTGTGCGGCACCCTCAGCGCCATCCTGGCCAACCTCCTCTTTGGCTGGCTGAGCGATCGCTCCGTGGCCAGGGGCGGCGGGAGACGAGGCTGGATGGTCGGTGGGGTGCTGGCCACCGCCGCCGCCTACGGGCTGGTCCTGGTGGCGAACACGCCGGTCACCCTCGTGGTCGCGGTGGTGATCTTCCAGGGCGCGGTCAACGCCATCCTCGCCCCGATGTTAGCCATCATGGCCGACGAGATTCCCGACGCGCAGAAGGGCTTGGTTGGCGGCTTGCTGGCCTTCGCCTATCCCTTGGCCGCGGGACTGGCGACGATCGTCGTCGGCATGGCGCGGCACGGCGAAGCCGCGCAGCTGGCGGTCATTGTCCTGGCGGTGGCGATCTGCGTCGCGCCGCTGGTCTTGACCCCCGCCCAGCCGGCCCCGGCCCCGACTGAACCGCCGCCGCCTCGAAGCCTGACCCAGCACGATCTGCGCATCGCCTGGCTCGCCCGCCTTCTGCTGCAGGCGGCGGGCAATTCGCTGACCCTCTACTTACTGTACTATTTTCAGAGCCTTGAGCCCAATACCCCGCCGCTGGTTCTGGCGGGCTATGCGGGCCACATGCTGACCCTGGCCTATGTCTTGCCGCTTCCCTTCGCGATCCTCATCGGAAGGCTCTCGGACCAGCTGGGCCGGCGCAAGCCGTTCCTGCTCGGCTCGGCCGTGCTGACCGCCCTTGGCCTGACACTGATGGCCCTGGCGAGCAGTCGGACGGCCGGCGCCGTTGGCTTCGTCACCTACGCCCTGGGCTCGGAGATTTTCCTGGCCCTGCACGCGGTGTTCTGGATGCAGCTGCTGCCCAGCGCGCGACATCGGGGCCGCGACCTTGGCCTCCTCAACCTCGCCAACACTCTGCCGGCCCTTGTGGGGCCGGTCCTGGCCTATGCTTTCGCCACGCCGGGCGACTTTGGCGGACTGCTGTCGCTGCTGGCGGCGCTTACCCTGTGCGGGGGCCTCGCCATGCTCGCCATTCGCGGACGCCGCTGACGCCCGCGCGCTCCTTCCCAGACGACTGATCAGGGGTAGCGCGCCAAGGTCTGGCGGATCGCGCCGCGCCGCGCCGCCGCGCCTTGGTCATTGACCAAGTGCGCGATACTGCCCACCCCGCCGCCCAGGGAGACGGTGGTCACGCTGGTGAAACGAACACCGGGCCGCCGGGGAGCCTCCACCGCGCTTTCGACCACGATGGAAGGATCGGCGATGAAATAGGCGTAAACGCCCAGGCCCACGGCCTCGTGCCGCTCGACCGAGTCGGCGACCTTGTAGGCGGCCCAGCCCAGCCCGTCCGCCCTGTAGGCGGCCTGGCTCGGCGGATCGTAGGGCAGCTCGCTCTGATAGAAGAAGGTGCGCCCCCGCTCGCCTTGCCAAACAGTCTGGTGCCGTTGGAAATGCTCGACGAAAAGGCCGTACACGGTCACGTCGTCGCCGCGCACGATCAAGCCCTGGTCGCTGGTGCTCTCTGTCCAGCCGACATGCTTACGGCCACCGTCGAGATCGCCATGATCCGCGCGCCAGATCCAGAGGTGGTCGCCGATCACCTGATGGCTGTTGATCTCAAGGCAAGTCCGCGCCTTACCGACGGCGACGCCGCCGACGCGGAAGAACAGGTCGGCCAGCAGAGTCGGGTTGGCGGCGTGGTTTCCCGAGGCGTCGCGCGGTCCCACCGTCATCAGCACCGGCGACTCCAGAGGTCCCGCATCGATCAGCACCCCGGCGATGGAGACGCCCGGCACGTCGGCCACCGTCAGCGCCGCATTGCCCGCGACCGGCAACAGCGTCGCCAGACCCAGGCCCAACACCACCGTGTCGGCCCGCTCGACCCTGATGGGCGCGTCGAGCGCGTAGACGCCCGGCGTCAGTAACAGATGCCGCCCCTGGCTCAGCGCCGCGTTGATGTCGCGGGCCGACACCCCGGGCTGAGCGATGAGAAACCGCGAAAGTGGAATCAGAGCGCCGGCCGGATCCCCCGCGGCCCAGCTGGTTCCCCGCGTGTCGCTGCGCAGCGCCGGCACGAACACCCCCCACTCACCGGCCGCGTCGACCTGCAAATGCGGCTTTTCCCGTACGATCGGCGTCGTCGGCAAGGTGGTGATGGGCGGCTGTGGAAAGGCGCCGGCCGGCGCGCCGGTCACGCCCAGGAACATCATGTTCCAGTTCGCGCCCTCCCAGCCCCGGATCGAGGCGCCACGCGTGAACCACTGCTGCTGGGAGCCCGAGTGAATCACGCCCTCGATCTGGCAATCGGCCATGAAGCCGCCGCTCGAGGAACCGCCGTCGTCCAGACGAAGATCGCCCATCAAGTGGATGCGCCGATAGGGCGCCGCCTGCGACACCGCCCAGCGGTCGGCGCCGTCGGGCGGACGAATGGCGAGGTTTTCAACCGCGCGCCAGAAGTTCACCAGGGCGTTGCCCTTGAACCATTGGGCGTCCACTTGGACATGGCCGTCGATCACGACGTCGCTCGGAAGCCGGCCAAGCCCGGCGATCTGGGTAAAGAAGCCGACCTTCACCTCGGCGGCGTAGCGACCGGGCTTGAACAGCACCGCGTCGCGGCGGTCGGTGAAATGCGCCGTCTCCTGAGCGCCGTGGATCGCGTCAAGCTTGGCCTGGATAACCGCCGTCGGCATATCGGGACCGATAATCAGCACATTTGGGCCAAGGTCCGGGTCGCCGCCCGTCCGCGGCCGCGCGCCGGCCTCGGGGGGGAATACCGCGCAAGCCGCGGCGCCCACGCCCAAGGCGACGGCGCGCTGCATCAAGACTCGCCGATCCTCGTCCGCTTTGTTGTCATCCATCACGACGGTCCGATATTCCTCTCGACGGCGGCCGCGGCGTGGGAGGCCGCGTCGAGCCCCCCGCCGCCTCAAGCGCCGCGCGTCAGTCCAAGCTGAGCGTGGGCTGGCCATGCGCGACGGTGGCCGTCTTCGCCGTGACCACCGGCGCGTCGGGCGTGGTGACCCGTTCGACGGTCCTGAACTGGGTCTCCCAGCGCTCGTGATTGACGTCACACAACAGATAGCCGCGGCGATCATTGATGAACTTCAGGAACGGGTTCTGGCTCTCGATGCGGTCCGAGCCGAGCCGCTTGTCGGCCCCGTCGCCGCCCGACGAGATCGAGGTGCCGACGAACTCCACCGCCACCGCGTCGCCTTCGCCGCCCTTGGTGCGCAGCTCGCCCGCATAGTTTTGGTGTTCGTCCCCGGTCAGGACCACGACATTGCCCAGCCCCTTCATCCGGTCGAACAGTCGCTCCCGGGGAGCATTGTATCCCCCCCAGCTGTCCATGTTGCGCACCGGCGCGGTTTCACCGGCTTCGCGACGGTCCAGCGGCATCATCATCACTTGTTGGGCGATCGTGTTCCAGCGCGCGGCCTTCTGGCGAAGATTGCCCGCCAACCAGGCGTCCTGGTCCACGCCCAGCACCTGCGCGCCACGATCATCCCAGCCGGCGCAATAGGCCTTGAAGCCATCGCCGCAGGGCTGATCCGTGCGGAACTGGCGGGTGTCCAGCAGATGCAGATCAACCAGGTCGCCGATCACCGCCCGCCGGTGGAGACGCATACCCGCCGCCGTCGGAAACGACGCCGCGCGAAGCGGCATGTGTTCGTAGTAGGCCTGGAAGGCTGCGGCGCGGCGCAGGGCGAACGCCTCCGGCGGCGTGCCGTTCTGATCGATACCGCCGACCCAGTTGTTCTCGACCTCATGGTCGTCGAAGGTCGTGAACCAGCCCGTGGCGGCATGCGCCGCCTGCAGGTCCTGATCCATCTTGTACTGGGCGTAGCGCCGCCGATAGTCATCAAGGCTGTAGAGATTTTGCCCCACATGCGCCCGGACGAAGCGTCGCGCGTTGCCGCCGTAGTCGAGCGGTGTCGGCGAGGCGCGGCCTTCATAGATATAGTCGCCGTAGTGATAGATGAAGTCGACCTCCTCGCCCGCGAGGTGGCGGTAGGCTGTATACAGACCATCCTCGTAGCCCTGGCAGCCGGCGACGCCAAAGCGCAGCCGCCGCAGCGCCGCGCCGGCCATCGGCAAGGTGACGACGCGGCCAGGCATCGAGCGCTCCCGTCCGACGAAGAAGCGATACCAATAGGGCCGCCCCGGGGCGAGCCCGCTCACTTCGACATGCACCGCGTGAGCCAATTCCGGACGCGCCACCGCGCTGCCCTTGGCGACAAGGGTTTTGAACCGAGAGTCCGACGCAACCACCCAATCGACGCTGATCGGGGCCATGGGCATCCCGCCATGTTCGCCGAGCGGATCGGGCGCGAGTCGGGTCCACAGAACAAAGCCGTCCGGGCTGGGGTCGCCCGCCGCCACGCCCAGGCGGAACGGATAGCCGCTAAAGACCTGCTGGGCGCGGACGATCGCCGGCGCGGCGATCAGGCCGCTGGTCGCCGCGGCGCCAGCCAGCACGCCTCGCCGGGTAAACCGAAGTGCCATTGTGTCTCCTGGGAATTTGCGCCGGCCGCGCCTTCAGGCAGATTCTTCGCGGCGACTTCTCTGATGGCTACACATGGCGTTCATGACGGCCGGATGACGATCCAATGACAAGCCGCCCATATGCTGTGGACGGTCTCGAACAGACCGCGCCCCAACGGGACATCCGCCCGCGAGCGGTCTAGGCTCACGGACGGAATCCCCCACCTGCGGCTGAGGGGCGGGACGGCGGCGATTGTATCCGCCGTCGACAGCCACGGGCTCGGCTTGCGTGTCGCCGCGCGCCCTTCGGGGCGGCGGACAAGCCTGGAGAGCCATCGCCGAGACGGTGGCGACATGACTCTCTAATTGGACATTACCAGTCCCCGAGTCGCGCCCCGACAGCTCGGCGTCTCAGTCTGTTGACACGGTGTCTCAATCTCGCGGAGCGCCGTTTTGCGGTGCCCAAAGAAAAAGGGCGCGGCGGTCGCCCGCCACGCCCCATTTTTCAGCCCACCGGCGAAAGCTAGAAGAAGCGCTCGCCAATCCGGATCGTATCGCCCGGCGCCACGACAATCGACGGCGTCAGCTCGCTCTTGTTTTCGGACGTCTCGCCGTTGCGCTTGATCCAGACGTTCTTCTTGTCGGCGCGATAGGTGAAGCCGCCGGCGGTGGCCACCGCGTTGAGAACGGTCAGGCCGGATGTGTAAGGATAGGTGCCGGGCTTTTCGACTTCCCCCAGGATGTAGAAGGGCCGGAATGTCAGGACCTCGGCGCTGACGCGAGGCTCCTTCAGATAGCCGTCGCTGAGCGCCTTCTGCACCGCTTGCTGGAACTGGCCGACGGTCATGCCGCCAGCCTTGATCTCACCGATCAGCGGCAACGACATCAGGCCGCTGCCAGTGACGAAGAACTCGCCGGACAGCGAGGGTTCGCCATAAACCGTGACACGCACCTTGTCGGCCGGTCCCAGCAGGTAGTCCATCGACTGGGCCGGCGTCACACCGGGCGCCGCGGGCGTAACGGCCTGGGCATGGGCCGATCCGGTCATGGCGCCGAACGTCATGAACACCGCCAGCGCCAACATGGAGAGGGCGCGAGAGAGTTTCGAAACACCGATCATTGCGAAGCTTCTCACCTTGAGACTTACAAGACGTCGAGATTGAAATTGCACATCGCACGTGACCGGCCGATGAACAAGGCGAAGACTCAGGCCGACCGCGCTTTACTAAACTGGATGATCTTCGGCGGGCCGCCGTCAAGTCTAACAGCGGTGAGCACGCCGGTCGCATAGGCGCCGGTGTCGACGTTGATCCGCCGCCGGCCGATGAAGACCTCTTCCACGGGCGTATGGCCGTGAACGATCGTGGCGTCCAGCCCATGGGGGTTGTCCAGGAACTCGTTTCGGATCCACAAAAGGTCCGCGGCCACCTGGCGCTCCAGAGGCAGGCCTGGGCGCACGCCGGCGTGGACGAAGACATGGTCGCCGTAGACGACCATCAACTCGAGCTGGCGCAGGAAAGCCTCGTGCGACGGCGGGAAGGCGGCGCGGAAGGCCAGGCGCGCCTGCTCCCAGATCTCGGGCTCGGCGCGCCCCACGGGACGCTGCACGCCGTAGGAGGCCATGGTCTCGCCTCCGCCGTATTCCACCCATGACGGTCCAGCCATGGGATCGTCGAGGAAGTGCAGGAGGGTCTCCTCGTGGTTACCCATGAGGGCTCTAAACTCGAAGCGTCCTTCGCCGGACTGCTGGCGAAGCTCGATCAGCCGATCGATCACGGCCGCCGACCGCGGACCCCGGTCGATATAGTCGCCCAGCATGATCAAGACCGGTCGGTCCTGGCGCCCCAGCGCACGGAAATCCTCGGTCATGCGCTCGACCAGGCCGTCCAGAAGATCGAGCCGGCCGTGCACGTCTCCGACCGCATAGAGCAGGCGCCCATCGGTGGACGCGGCGTGCTGGGGTTGCTGCTTGGACCGAAAAAGGGACTTGAACATGAAACTCGCCAGGCCGGCGACGAGCGCCGAGAGTGTTTTCAATTTTGCCCTAGTAAGCTCGCCGGTTCAACGGCGCACGGAGCGGTTAACCTTGAATTCAGCAAGTTGATTGCCGATCAATTTACCAAGTAATTATCGCATATGTTAGAGTTAATAGCGAAATTACCCTTATCGTATATCTCAATTATACCATCTAAATTCAGCTCAAATTTGCGGCCCGAATGAATAGTGACCCCACGAACACAGCGGGGTCAGCATGTTCAGCACGCGCAACATTATTACCGGACTGGTCAGCACTGTCGCCCTCATGGCGAGTGTCAACGCCCACGCTGGTTCCATGCCTTTCATGCCCCGCGGCGAGGGCGTGGGCGCGCCGGTAGGCTTTGCCGATCTATGCCGCCGAGACCTCGCCACTTGCGGCCTGCCGTCCAGCCAACTGGCCTTGATGGGTTTGAACGCGCCGTCGAACCCCGCGCTCACCTCGTCGGTCGGCGCGGCCGCGCCCCATCCGTTCGACGTCGCTCCGGCCTCGTCGAACGATGAGCCGCTCGAAGCCGTGACGCCCACCGGCCTCACCGAACCCGCCGCCTCGCGCCCGAACGCCGAGACCGCGGCCGTGTCCGCCACTCTCGCATGGATGGGCCAGGGCGAGCGCGAGCAACTGAAACTGCTCAACAGGGTCAATCAGGCGGTCAACCGGGAAGTCAAGAAAGCCAACGACCTCGATCTCTATGGCCAGCCCGAATACTGGTCGTTGCCGCGCCTGGTCGACGGCAAGCTCTATGGCGATTGCGAGGACTACGCCTTGGAGAAGCGCCGCCAGCTCGTCGCCGCCGGCGTGCCGGAGAGCGCTCTGTCCCTGGCCGTGGCCATCACCGCGCGGGGTGAAAGCCATGCCGTGCTGATGATCTCGTTGAAGAGCGGCGATTGGGTTTTGGACAATCTGACGCCCTGGGCGACCCCTTGGGAAGACCTGAACTACCGGTGGGTCGAACGCCAAGTGCCCGGCACCGCGCTCTGGACCAGCGCGGCCTAAGGACGACGCCGCCCTTAAGAAGATCAAGAAAAGCCCCGGACTTCGGCCCGGGGCTTTTTACGTTGGCGCCTCCGGAGACAGCGGGGCGTCGGCAAAAAAGAAACGCCCCCTCCGGTGAACGGAACGGGCGTCTATTCGACGACGGCGCGTCGGGATTCCACGATCCGAGGCGCTTCAGAAGAGCCTGGAGATCCCCAGGGCCAACAACCCCCAAAGGCCAGCAGACGCGAGCGCCGCGACCCCAATACCGGCCAGCGGCGCCATGCGACGGTCACGCTCCTGAAGAGCGATCGTAACGGGGGAGAACGAGATTTTGGCGTCGATCATCGACCACAACTCCTGCTTGTCGGAGAAGTATCGCGACGACGGTAATGGCCCGTGAAAAAGGAAGGTTTATCTCGATTAAACATGCGCCCAAAACGAACCCGACGAGGCGCTCAGCGAAGCCTCGGGTCCAAAGCAGGTCAGCCCGCGCCGAGGTTGCCACCGAGGTTCGCGAGAAGGCTCCGGCGCGCCGACACCAAGCAAGTCTTGGCTGGCGAAGCCTATCGGGCGGCGGCCTTCGCTTGTTCGGCGACGATCAGGAAAGCCAAGCCGATCCGCCCCGCCGGATCGCGGATGCTATTCGCCAGGGCGGCCAGGCGCCTGGGTCCGCCGCCGCGGCCGAATTCGACACGGGCCTGAGACATAACCTGCTGGCGAACGGCCGGGCTCAGCGCCGACCAATGCTCGTAGGCCAGACGCGACCGACTTTCGAAAAGACTGGTCTGCAGGGGCGCGACCGAGAGCGAATGATCAAGCGCCAAATTGGCGGCCGCTACATCACCGCGCTGGAACTGTACCGCCGCCATCCGCAGCCAGGCGCCGCCGGAGGCCGGCCGCAGGGCGACTTCACGGCTGGCGCGGTCGAGCATGCGCTTCCGAACCTCGGGGTCCTTGGTTTCGCGCGCGAGATCCCGCTCGACGCTGATCGCGAGGACATCGGCCGACGCCGTGGGCACCCACGCCATGTCGCCGCCGAAACGCGACGCCGCCAGAGGCGCGGCGACCATGAAGGAAATGACGAGGACGACGCTCGCGAAAACAAGACCGCCCCGCTTGGTCGTGGGCGGAGCCCGCCGCTGCGGCGCCACGGCGGTCACCGCGCCGAGACCCACGGCGAACAAGGCCTGAAGCGCCGGCACCTGGACGGCGAAATCCGACAGGCCATGGATGAGCACGAGGACGGCGGCCGCCACGGTGGCGCGCGCCAGCGCGCCGCCCGTCCCGGGTTTGAGCCCCTCGCGAACCGCGCGCCAAAGCGCGACCAGAACCCACGCCGCCATGAAAGCGGCGCCGATGACGCCAACTTCCTCAAGCCATTGGAGATAGAGATTGTGCGTCGCCCTCACGTCGAACAAGACCCCGAGGGTCTCGCTGGTCATGATCAGTTGGTTCACGAGAGGGAACGAGCCAAGACCGAACCCAAACCATGGCGACCCGAGAAACGCTTGCCAGTGCGCGTCAAAGATTGTCCTGCGCGCCACGATGTCACCCTCGAGATTCTCGAGTCGGGCGGCCGTCAAATCCGCGCTTCGCATGGCGACGCCGACCATCACGAGCAACACGGCGGCGCCGCCGAGGATCGCGACGGCGCTGAGCTTTCGCCCTTGAGACAGAACTTGCCAGGTCAGCAGCACCGCGAGAGCGATCACGGTGGAGAAGACGCCGGCCCTAGAGGCCGTCATGGCCAACGCGACGGCGAATACGCTGGCGGCGCCGAACGCCAGGCTTGCGTCCAGACCCAGCCGCTCGAGACGAAGCTTCCCGCCCGCTCGCTGAATGGCCTGGGAAAGGAAGGCCGAGGCGAATACGACGCCCACGCCCATCAGGGTGGCGGCGCTATTGGGGCTCAACAGGGTCGCCGTGAGGCGGCGCCCGCCTCTGAGCGTAACATGATCGACAATCGCCAGCGCGGCGTAAGCGCTCAGCGCCAGGAGCATCCACCAGATTAGCGCGCGGCGGCGTGTCTCGGACGCGCCGATAACCCACGCGCCTTGAAAAACGCAGGCAAGTCCAAGCAAGCGCAGAAGACCGAGAACGAGAGACGAGCGGTCGACCGTGATCGATCCGCCACCCTGCCCAACATAGGCCCAAAGGGGGTGCGCCCCGCCGGGGCCAAACGGCGTCAGGGACCAAGCGGCGGCGATCAGCACCGCGAGGAACATCAGGCTCGGCCAAGGAGCGGCCAGAATACTCGGAACCCGCCGCGCCCAACCGCACGTCGCTAGCACGACCACGAGGAAGAGGGCTTCCAGCACGCCAAACACGGCGGCCACGGCGACGTCGCTCGCGCCGAAGGCGACGATCTCGGCGACGACCAACGCAACGAGGGCGCCGATCGCGACGCCCTCGGAAACCTGCAGCTTTCGGGTTCTAGCGGCGCCGGGCGACGGCGAACCCCCGCCCGACTTCGTTCTAGTCCGCATAGTACTTTCGGTAGTTGGCGTAGTAATAATAGGAGTCGCCGTAGCCGTAGCGGGACTGGGCCTTGAGGTCCATCTGGGTCAGGGCGACGCCGGCGATGAACGCTCGCGTGCCTTGCAGAAGGCCCAGGGCCGACTGAACCGCTTTAACCGGAGTCTTCTTCCACCGAACCAGCATCACCACCGCGTCGGTATGGGGCGCCAGGATGCGCGTATCCGCGATCGCGAGAAGCGGCGCGGTGTCCAGCAGAACGATCTCGTACCGGCTACGAAGCTCCTGCAGCAGACGATGCATGGCCGACGAGCCGAGCACATCGCGCGGCGTGTAGGCCGACTTCGCCAGAGGCAGGATATGCGCCCCGCTCTCGTCCTCCACCAGCGCCTGCTCGATCGTCGCCACGCCGTTCAGGACCTCGAGAAGACCCACCTTCGCCGGTTCCTTTAGGAACTGGGTGATGGCGCTTTGTCGAAGGTCGCAGTCCACCACGATGACCTTGGCGCCCGAGGTCGCCAGAGTGCGCGCCAGCGAGAAGGTGGTGGTCGTCTTGCCCTCGCCCGGGAGGGACGAGGTCACGGCGATCACCTTCACTGTCTCGCCCACCTTGGAGAACAGGATGGACGCCCGCAGCTTCCGGAGGCTTTCGGCGAAGCTCGAAAGCGGCTTGGCCAACAGATACTCTGGCGGCGTCATGCCCCTTAGGGTCTTGGCGTCATCCACCGTGGTGTCAAGCGACGGCACCGCGCCCAGATAAGGCAGACCCAGACGACGCTCGACCTCATCCTCGGTGAACAGACCCGCCATCAGGATTTCGGCGAGAACGATCGACGCGACACCCGCGCCCAGGGCCAGAACCAGGCCTAGAGCAAGGTTCAGGGACGGCTTGGGATAGCTGGCGCGCGTCGGGATCTTGGCTGGCGACACGACGCGGGCGTCCGCCTGCTCGATCCCTTCCTGGGTGGTGGTCTGCTTGAAGCGCGACAGCAGGGTCTCGTACAGCGTCTTCACGGACTGAGCTTTGCGCTCCAGCTCCGCGAGGCCGATCGCCGCGCGATTGTTACCCGCGAGCGTGCCCTTGGACTGCGAGACGCTCGAGGCGACGGAACCCGTCCTCTGACGCGCGACCTGAGCCTGGGCTTCCAGGTTCGAGATGATGCGACGGATTTCAGCCTGGATCTGGGTGTCGATGTCGGCCAGCTCGCGCTTGGCCTTCAGCAGGTCCGGGTGACGGTCGCCATAGCGGCCGCCGAGGTCGGCCACCTGGGCGCTCTTCTCGGCGCGCTGCTTGCGCAGCTGCTGCACCACGGGGGAATTCAGCGACTCGCCGACATCCTCGCCGGTGCTGCCACGGGCCAATTGCTGGCGCGCGATCGACAGGCGGGCGTCGGTTTCAGCCTGAGCCGCGCGGCTCAGCGCCAGTTGCTGGTTCAGTCCCGAAATCTCCTGCTCGGTGAGGGTCGCCCCCTCGGCGCTGAGCAGGTTGTTGGCGATCTTGTACTGCTGAACAGCGGCGTCAGCCTGCGCGACCTGATCGCGAAGCTCGCCCACGCGCGTATCCAGCCATTCATTGGCCTTCTGCGTGGCGTCGAACTTAGCCTCGAGCTGTTCGGTCAGATAGAGGTTGGCGAAAGCGTTCGCCAGATCCGCCGCGCGACGAGGATCGGTGTGCGTGTACTCGATGGAAATCAGGTAGGTCAGGCCGGCTCGGCGGACCTTCAGACCGCCCAGCACGTTGTCGACGATCCGTTCGCGACGACGCTGCAACTCGACCGGATCGGTGACCGCCACGGGCGCGGCCGCCTTCTTCAGCGACGAGAACCAAGCCCCCGCGCCCTTCGCCTGCGGCAGATAGGGATTGAAGTAGGGGTCTTCCTCAAGCTTCAGGTCCTTGACGACCCGAGCCGCCAGTGAACGCGACTTGAGGACCTCGACCTCGGTATCGACAACAGCGGAGTCGGCGGGCAAGCCCGAGAGCACCGCGCTCATGTCGGTGACCTGCTCCTTGCGGACGTCGAGCATCACCTGAGCGACCGCCGTATAGCGCGGCGTTTGCTGCAGGGTGAAGAGCACCACCGCGGCGAACACGACCACGCCCACCGCCGCGAACAGGCGGAAACGGCGCCTGAAGGTCGCGATCGCGATATTCAGATCAAAAGACAACGCTCCGGTGGCATTCACCGGAGCGTTCGAAGTTTCATAACCGGAGCCGTCCATAACCACTCTCAGTAATCGGCAATGCTTGCCGTTTCGTGGACGTTTTTCTTAGAACTGAAGCGCGACAGAAGCGATCAGCTTGTTGTCCTTGAACGAAGCGCCACGGTCGAGCGGAGCGCCCGTCGAATTCTGCTTGAGGTAGTTATACGTCAAGAACAGGCCAACGCGACGGTTCAGCAGATAGGTAGCGGTCGCCGAGAAATTGTCACGCTTATCGCTACGGGTGATGCCCTTGTAGCTATCCTTGCCATGCGTGTAGGCGGCCGAGAGCAGGACGTTGCGCATCAACTCGTGGTCGATAGACGCGCCGATGTTGTTGGAGATGTAGCCTTGCGAACGCGGCGCCGTTGATTCCTCAATCGTCCGCGATCCGTTGATACCCACGGTGGTAAGCTGGGTTGGGAACCATTCGACGCGCCCGATAGCGTTGAAGCCATCGATCTTGCCGAAGTTATCGTAGGTCTGCTTCATGTAGCCGACTTGAACGTCGCCCCGCACCAACTCGGAGACATCGAAGTTCGCGCCAACGCCGACGACATAACCGTCGGATGAGCGGTCGGACGCGACGATGTTGGTGTCGTAGTCCTTTTTATTGCCGGTGGCCGTCAGATAGACCGCCGTATCGGGGCTGACGGCGTACTCGGCCTTACCGCCGTAGTAGAGCTCGTTCCGGTCACGGAAATCCTGATCGACGATGTCCGTGCCCGCGATATTCGGAACGTCCTTGTAGTTGAAGTCCTTGTCCTCAACGCGCCCGGTGACGCGAAGCCGGTTGAACTCCTTGGTCAGAATAATCGAACCTTGGTTCAGATCATACTTCACCGGTTTGCCCGCCGCCGCAGGAGCGTTGGGGGAGCTGCGCGGCTCAACCAAGCTCTGGGTTTGGACAAAGCCCGTGATGTTGGAGCCGCGCGCGATGTCCAACCGGCCATTCGCGGAGACCGTATACTCTTCCGCGTCTTCGGAACCGTTGTTCGCATAACGGATGAGATTACCGCCGGCGAACAGGCCGAGGGCGTGACGCGACCAGTCCGAACGAACAGCCACTTCAGGCTTCACGCGCCAGATGAGATCGTCATCCTTGCCGGTAGCCTCGGCGTAGATGTTGTCATTGTATTCGGCGTCAACCGTGATCCGCGGATAGAGCGTGAAACCACCAGCCTTCTGGCCAGCCGCCTCGTAATCGGGACGCGGGCGCTGACGAACGCTGACGTTCTTGTCACGCTTGAAGTTGGAGCCGAGATCTTGAGCCTGAACGGCCTGAGGCGCGGTCAAGGCGATGCAGGCCATGGCGGCCGAGCACATTAGGAGTCGCATGTTTATCCCCACCAGAAAGTGGCGGCCGACGCACGTCGTGACGCGTCGGTCCGCCCCGAGACTGTGTTTTTACTAACTGCCGCAGTACGCGGCGATCACGCCAGCGCACGGATCGAACGGAGCCGGCGTCGGCGCCGTCCCGCCAGCGCCCGCGCCCGCAGCGGCGTCACCGCCCGTCGCGGTCGAAGCGGCGCCTTGCAGGCTGACCAGAACGCTCGGCGCGCCGGCGTCGGT
The DNA here is from genome assembly GCF_031454995.1 of Caulobacter segnis. GTDB lineage: Bacteria > Pseudomonadota > Alphaproteobacteria > Caulobacterales > Caulobacteraceae > Caulobacter > Caulobacter segnis_E. Next base: position 1,202,179 of record NZ_JAVDRV010000001.1, read on the forward strand.
GGCCGTCGCGGCGGTGGTAACGGTCGCCGATTGACCCGTGGCGGCCAGTTGTTGCTGAACAGCGGGAGCAGCGGCGACTTGCTGAGCCATTTCCGGAGCAACGGCGGCGGCCACCTGGATGGCCACGCCGGCCGAGACCGTGCCGGACGAGACCGCCTGCACCAGAGCGGTGGCGATCACCGACGGTGAGGCGCCGCTCGCGGCGAGCGCAGCGGCGACCGCAGCCTGGATGGCCGCAAGCTTAGCCTGGGGCGACAGCGTTGCGAAGCCGGGTTGAGCCGCGGTGCCTTGAGCGGCGGCTTGGATCGTGGCCTGCAGCGAAGCGGCGGTAGGAGCCGGAGTATTTTGAGCCCAGACCTGACCAGCGCCCATGGGCGCCAGAGCAACGGCCAAGCTGATAGCGATCGCCCGAACGCGATGAGAAGCCATGACTGCTCCCTCCAAGTTAACGGCGTCCCTTTAGGACAATGTAAACGAATGCTCTAGCCCAGAACGCGCGCCGCCATCGATTTCTCGACAGAAGCGTCTCCCGGAGATCACACTTCCCGTGCGAATCTCGCGAAAAGTAAACGCGAACGAGCCCTAGACTGAGAATATGACGCGTCTCTCCGCCCCCGGCAGAACTATCAGACTTCGTCAGAAGCTCGTTAGCCCTAAAAAAACACGTGCTGCGCTGCAATGCAACGCCGCCGTCAGAAAATCCATAAAAAATGCCAAGAATCTAGTCGGTTTCGCGTATTAAGCGATCAGTAGTTCGCCTAATCCGCACACGTTTTGGTTAAGACTAAGCAGCCGCCGTGGTTAATCCAGGGACTTGCTGGCGCTGTACGAGACAGCCATACCAACCAAGACCAGCATAGGTCTCGTAACCCGGCGTTAGAGCGTACCCGACTGTAATTTCACCATCGGCGTAGCTTCCCATGGGACCGGCCGAAGTATCGAGCGGGAAAACTTCGCTGAGAACGCCTTGATTGTCGGAGGACGCGAGGACGCGCCCCTTCTGATCCAGCAGCATAACTCGCGAGCGCTCGCGCTCTTCGCTCGTGAGGCGAACGCCATCCACGACCGCTTGGGCCTGAGGGCGCCAATCGAAATGCACGCCAAGGACACCAAGGGGTTTGCCGCTGGCCTCTCCGCCGGCGCGTATGGCCGTGGCGTAGGTGGCGACCGGGGCGTCACCCAGCGCCCGGCAACGTTCTATATCGCACGCGACGAAATCATCGCCGCTGGCGGTGCGAAGCCCCTCCTGAAACCATCGAGTCTCGACGACGGATTGACCGACCACGTTCGGGTAACGCCCTGGCCGGCCGTTGGCGACAATCCTCCCGCGCTCGTCGCAAATCCAGAGATCTAGATAGACAGTGTAGGCGTCGAGGATCACGCCCAGACGCTCACTGGCGTACCGCCGGGCCGCCTCGCCCTCCTCGCCGAGACACGCGACGACGGCTGAGTCCGTCGCCCACCAGCGTACGTCGCAGGTGCGCTCGTAGAGATTGCGGTCGACGATCTCGATGGCGTTGAGCGCCAGGTCAGCCAACCTTTGTCCGCGCATGTGCGCGAGGATGGCGCCACCGATCGCGGACAACTCATCGAGGTCGGCGCGGACCTGGCTCTCCAGCGCGGCCGCGACCGCGTCGATCTCGGTGGAGATCTTCTTGAACTCCTCGGCGACGATGGCGAACCCCTTACCGGCCTCGCCGGCGCGCGCCGCCACGATCAGAGCGTTGATCGAGAGCATCTTGGCCGCGCGATTGACCCTCGCGATTTCGCCGATCTTCTCGCCCGCCACGGTCGAAAGTCGTTCGGACAAGTCCAGGATCCGTTCCGGACGAAAACTGGAATCCTGCTCCATGACTGACGCGCCCCCACGCACACCAAGCGAATCACCTAACCCCAGGAAGATGACGCTCTCGTCATGACCGCGCGACGACATGACAGGCGGGAGAGGGCTTCTTTTCTCGCCTTCGATGTAAAAGCGCCGGAACGCCCTTGAAACGGGCGCCCGGCGCTCAGAAAAAAATCGTTTGCGGTTAGCTTAGACGTCGACTTCCGCGTCTAGAGCGTTCTCTTGGATGAATTCCCGACGCGGCTCGACGAGATCGCCCATCAGCCGGCTGAACATATCGTCGGCGTCGTCCGCGTGATTGACACGGACCTGCAGCAGAGTGCGCGCTTCGGCGTCCAGAGTGGTCTCCCAAAGCTGCTCCGGGTTCATCTCGCCGAGACCCTTGTAGCGCTGGATCGTCAGACCCTTGCGACCCGCGTCCAACACGGCGTTCACCAGATCCAGCGGACCTCGGATCGTCGTTGACTTGTCCTTGCGACGGAAGACGGCGCGCCCCGAGAAAACCTCGGCCAACTTGACCGCGCGTTCGGCGAGGCGACGGGCGTCGGCGGCATGCAAGAGCACATCGTCGAGCACCACGCGCTCGGAAACCCCGCGCCGCACACGGCTGAACACGAAGCCCGTATCGCCGCGCTCCCCGCTCCAAGGGCCATCGCCCTCTTCCGCATAGAGGTCCAGGCGCTTGGCGGCCGCGTTCGGATCGGGGCTTTCCCCCAGCAAGCCCGCCAAGGCGGCTTGCTCGATCGCCGTGGCGGGCGCGCGAGCGGCCAGGCGGTCGATATTACCCTTGGCGGAACGAGCGGTCTGCACCAGGGCCAGGAGATCCTGGGCGATCAAGCGCTCACCGGACGTCAGGTCGAGCTCCGCCCCGTCCACGCCCTCGTCCACGAGGAAGGCGTCCATCTCGGCGTCGTCCTTCAGATAGCGCGAGGACTTGCCCTTGCTGGCTTTATAAAGCGGCGGCTGAGCAATGTAGATGTAGCCGCGCTCGATCAGCTGGGGCATCTGCCGGTAGAAGAAGGTCAAAAGCAGGGTGCGGATGTGCGCGCCGTCGACGTCGGCGTCGGTCATCAAGACGATCTTGTGGTAGCGCACCTTGTCCGGATTGAAGTCGTCACGACCGATACCCGCGCCCAAGGCCGTGATCAGCGTACCGATTTGGTCCGATGACAGCATCTTGTCGAAGCGAGCCCGCTCGACGTTCAGAATCTTGCCACGCAGCGGCAGCACGGCCTGATTGTCACGATTGCGGGCCTGTTTGGCGGAACCGCCGGCCGAGTCGCCCTCGACGATGAAGATCTCGGACTTGGCCGGGTCGCGCTCCGAGCAGTCGGCGAGCTTGCCGGGCAAGCTGGTGATGTCGAGGGCGCTCTTCCGCCGGGTCAATTCCCGCGCCTTCCGAGCGGCTTCGCGAGCGGCCGCGGCCTCGGCGATCTTCGACACAATGGCCTTGGCTTCGTTCGGATGCTCTTCGAACCAGGTCGACAGGCCTTCGGAGACCAGCCCCTCCACGGCGGGGCGCACTTCGGACGAAACCAGCTTGTCCTTGGTCTGGGAGCTGAACTTCGGGTCCGGCACCTTGACCGACAGCACGCAGGTCAAGCCCTCGCGGGCGTCTTCGCCCCCGAGATTGACCTTCTCCTTCTTCAGGATACCCGAGCTCTCGGCGTAGTTGGTGATGATGCGGGTCAGGGCCGCGCGGAAGGCCGAAAGGTGCGTGCCGCCATCCCGCTGCGGGATGTTGTTGGTGAAGCACAGCATTTGCTCGTGATAGCTGTCGTTCCACCACAGGGCGAGATCGACCTCGACCTTTTCCTTGACGCCGCGCACGACGATCGGCGCCTTGAGCAGCGGGGCCTTGGCCTTGTCGAGGTGGCGCACGAAAGCTTCGATACCGCCTTCGTAGTGGAGCTTCTCCTCCCAAGGCTCGGCGTCGCGGTGATCCTTGAACCAGATCGTCACGCCCGAGTTCAGGAACGCCAGTTCCCGCAGGCGATGTTCTAGCGTCTTTCGGTCAAACTCGATGAACGCGAAGGTGTCTCTGGACGGATAGAAGGTCACCTCGGTGCCCGTCAGCGTCTCGCCCGCCTTGGGACCGTCCTGACGCACCGGGGAGTCACCGGTCACTTTCAGCGAGGTGACCGCGTCACCGCGCTCGAAGCGCATCTGGTGGACCTTGCCATTGCGGTGGATCAGCAGCTCTAGCCAGTCCGACAGCGCGTTCACCACCGAGACGCCCACGCCGTGCAGGCCGCCCGAGACCTTGTAGCTGTTCTGGTCGAACTTACCGCCGGCGTGCAGCTGGGTCATGATGACCTCCGCGGCGGACACGCCTTCGCCTTCGTGCATATCGACCGGGATGCCGCGGCCGTCATCCGTGACCGTCACCGAGCCGTCGGCGTTGAGGATCACCTGGACCTTGGTCGCGTGCCCCGCCAGGGCTTCGTCGATGGCGTTGTCGACCACCTCGTAGACCATGTGGTGCAGGCCCGAGCCGTCGTCGGTGTCGCCGATATACATGCCGGGACGCTTACGAACGGCGTCGAGCCCCTTCAGCACCTTGATCGAGTCGGCGCCGTACTGAGCGGCGGCTTCCTCGGTCGTCATTTCCGGGGCCGACACTTCGGGAACTTGGTCTTCGGTGTTCTCGGTCATTCGTCTTCCAGAGTAGCCAGGCCGGCGTCGCACACGCGAACGCCTAGCGCCCGACCCTTGAGATGGTCGAACAGCGACTCGTCCGTGCCGGTTAGGAAGGCCTGGAGCTTGAGCGCCGTGAGTTCGTCGGCCAAAGCGGCTCGTCTGGCAAGATCGAGATGCGCGGCGACTTCGTCGAGCAATATTACAGGATTCGGCGCGGATTCCGCACGTGAAAGTCGCGCGGCCTGAGCCAAAACGAGGTTCAAAATCAGAGCTTTCTGCTCTCCCGTCGAGCATTCCGCCGCCGGACGGTCCTTCTCGACATGGAAGATGGCGAGATCACCGCGATGCGGCCCCGTCAGAGCCCGCCCGGCGGCGCCGTCACGCGCCCGAGCGGCGGAGAGCGCGACGGCCAATTTCTCTTCGATTTCCGCGAACGGAACGCCATCCATCGCTAGCTTTTCCCACTCGCCCGTCAGGGTCAGGCGGGCCTGGGGAAACGGCCGGTCGCCCCGACCATCGATTTCGGCCTGCAGCGCCTGGAGCGTCCGCGCCCGGGCTTGGGCCAGGAGCGCGCCGCTCTCGGCCAATCGGGCCTCCAGCGCGTCCAGCCACGTCGCGTCCGGCGCCACGCCCCCGTCAGCGGCTTCGGTCAGAAGCCGCATCCGCTCGCGTTGAGCCTTGTCATAGGCGTTGGCGTTGGCGGCGTGCGAGGGCTCGCCCGCGAAGACAAGGCGGTCGAAGAAGCGCCGACGCTCCGACGCCGCCTCGAGGAACAGGCGATCCTGGGCGGGCGTCAGCCAGATCGGCCGGACGTGATCGGCCAAGCGGCCGGGCGACACGGTTTCGCCATCCAGGCGCACGGTTCGACGACTGGCGCCGCCGTGTTCGGCGCCCGTGCCGATCCGCACGGGCGCGTCCTGACCGCTCTCGACCTCCGCGGCCACGGCCCAGGCCCGACCGAACGCCTCGCCGGGCAGTCGCCGTCCCACTTCGCCAAGGCTGGCGCCCCGGAGGCCCTTGCCGGGCGTCAGCAGGCTAATGGCTTCGAGCAGGTTGGTCTTCCCGGCGCCGTTCGGGCCGAACAGATAGACGCTACGCCCCCAGGTCTCGAGGCGCGCGCGCTCGTAGGAGCGGAAATCCGTCAGGGTCAGGGAAAGTAGTGCGGCCGACGCCATGCGGCGTTCTTAAGCGGTGTCGACGGTCGGGGCTACTGGCGTGACGGCCCGCCCCGTCTCCCCAAGAGACGTGAGCGGGCCGCGGCGTGGATCAGCCCAGCTTGTAGCCGCAGAGCTTGTTGCCATCGAGATCGCGGAAATAGGCGAAATAGGCCTTGGGCATGCGCGCGCCGGGCGCGCCCTCGTCACTGCCGCCAAGTTCCAGCGCCTTGGCGTGGAAGGCGTCGACCTCCTCGACCGTATCGAACGCGAAACCGCCCATCATGCCGTTGCCGACGCAGGCCGGATTGCCGTCGTACGGCCCCAGCACGCCGAACATGCAACCGTCGCCGCGATAAAGACGACCGCCAGAGGGATGGTCGAACAACGGCTTGAACCCGATCGAGCCCAGCAGAGCGTCATAGAAGGCCTTGGCCTTCACAAGATCGTTCGAGCCGACCGTCACGTAGTTTACCTTGGCCATGGCCACCTCCCGTTTTCTTAGGAAACGGACCTAAGCATGACCTTCGTTCGATCGCAACCGGGCGGCTATTGAGCCAGACCCAGAACCTTGCGCAGGAACTGCGTTTCGACCTCGCGACGCCGATCGTTATTGGCCTTCTTCAGGAAGCCGTGCCCCTCGTCCTTGAACTGGACGTACCAGGTCTCCACGCCCTTCTCGCGCAGCTTGGCCACGACCTGGTCGGACTCGGACTTCGGCACGCGCGGGTCGTTCCACCCCTGCATGACCAGCATCGGTTTGTTGATCTTGCCGACATTGTTCAGCGGCGAGATCGTCTCGAAGGCCTTGAGCATCTTCGGATCGCGCTCGTCGCCATATTCGGCGCGGCGCAGGTCCCGACGATAGGCCTCCGTGTTGTGGAGGAACGAGACGAAGTTGCTGATGCCGTATCGTTCGACCCCGCCGGCCAAGCGGTCGGAATAGTGGGTCATGGCGGCCAGCGACATGTAGCCGCCGTACGACTGGCCATAGACCACGACGCGGCTCGGATCGAGGTCGGGCTGGGTCTTGATCCAGTCCAGCAGCGCGCCGATGTCCTTGACCGAGTCCTCGCGCTTCTCGGCGTTGTCGAGGTTGTGGAAGGTCCGACCGTAGCCGGTCGATCCGCGGACGTTGGTGACGATCACCGCCGCGCCCAGCTCGGCGACGCTGTGCTGATGGAAGGGGTTGAAGATGGGCAGCGACTGGCCTTCCGGACCGCCGTGGATGTCGATGATCACTGGAGCCTTCTGGCCCGCCGCCAGATTGGGCTTGTAGACGAAGGCGGGGATCGAGCGCTTGTCGAACGAGGGGTAGCGGATAAGGGTCGGCGTCGCGAGCGCCTCGGGATCCAGACCGCCCAGCTCGGAGGCTGTCCAACGCTCAAGCTTGCCGTCGATCACGCCCCAGCTCCAGGCGTCGCTCATGGACGTCGGCGTCGCCAGGGTGAACCCCAGCCTTCCGCCATCCGACGAGAAGGCGACGCCGCTGACGACGCCAGCGGGCAGCTCTGGCCGCGGCAAGGCGCGGCGGGTGCGGAAGTCCTGGACCACCAGCTTCGAATAGCCGTCCTCGTTGACGACATAGGCAAGGACCCGCCCATCGTCGGAGAGAGCGAACTCCTCGACATCCCATGGCCGCTCACCCGAAACGTTGACCTTGGCGCCGGTCGCCAGATCGATCTGAACCAGACGCAGGAAATCCGAGCCTTCGTCCGAGAGCAGCAGGACGGACTTGCCGTCGGGCGTGAAGGCACCGCCTTCATAGGCGATCTTGGCCGCGCCCTTCTTGGGCGGGTTAAGCTCGGTCAGCTTGCCGGTGGCGACGTCCAGCAGCCAACGCTTGGACTCCGAGATCGAGTAGTAGCGGCCCAGCAGGACCGTCTTGCCGTCGGGCGACACCGCGAGCGGCGAAACTTGGCCCTCGCCCTTGAAGATAACCCTGGTCGCGCCCGACGCGTCGCGCATCAGCACGTCATGGTTGGCCGCGCCCTTGACCGCCCGCGACCAGACCAGGACCGAACCATCCTTGGACCACGCCGGCGAGGCGTTGCGCGTCCCGGTCTCGGTCAGTTGAACGGTCTTGCCGTCGGGACCGCGCAGGAAGAGCTGAAACCACTCGTCGCCGCCGGTGTCCTTGGAGAACAGGATCCGCCCGTTCGGCAAGACGTGGGGCGCGGCCACCGGTTCGTCATAAAAGGTGATCTGGCTACGGTCGGCGCCGGGCGCGCCGACCGTGTGCAGTTGGTTGGTGTTGCCGAACCTCGTGGTGATCAGCATGCCGCCGCTGGGAAGCCAGTCGCCAAACAAGGCCAAGCGGGCGTTCTGGTAGCGCGCCAACCCTTCGCGGATCGAAGGCGGCGCGACCGGTACGTTCTCCAGGATCTGATTGCCGATCTCACGGCGCTCCACGGCCTGGGAGAAGGCCGGCGCGCCGCAGGCCAGGGCCAGGACGGCGACGGAAGCGACAAACAGCTTCTTCATGCGAGACCCCAAACAGCAGAACGGGCGCCTGAAAGCGCCCGTTCATTGAACTCGAAAAAAGACCGCGGGATCAGACCCGCAGCGGCATCAGAACGTACTTCACGCCGGGATCCACGGGGTCGACCACCAGGGTCGGGCTGGCGGGGTCGGCGAAGCGGAACTCGGCCCGCGGACCGGCGATCTGGCCGCAGACGTCCAGCAGGTAGCGAGCGTTGAAACCGATTTCGAAGGGCTCGCCGTCATAGTCGACCTCGACCTCTTCCACCGCCTGGCCGGCTTCCATGTTGCGGACCGTCAGGGTGATGCGACCCGGCTCGACGGCCAGCTTCACCGATCGGCTTTTCTCGGCCGAGATCGTGGCCACGCGGTCGACCGCCTTGGCGAAGAGGTCGTTGTCCAGCGTCAGGATCTTGGCGTTATCGCGCGGAATGACCCGCATGTAGTCCGGGAAGGCGCCGTCGATGACCTTGGACGTCAGGGCGGCCGCGCCGAACTCGAAGCGGACCTTCTGGGGCGAAACCTGCAGATCGACCGTCTCGCCGGCCGATTCCATCAGGCGGCGGGCCTCGGCGATGGTCTTGCGTGGCACGATCACGCCCGGCAGGCCCACGGCGCCCTCGGGGGCCGGCATCTCGGCAAGGGCGAGACGGTGGCCGTCGGTGGCCACGGCCCGCAGCTTGGTCTCGCCGCCGTCGTTGACGGTATGGAGGTAGAGGCCGTTCAGATAGTAGCGGGTCTCTTCGGTCGAGATCGCGAAGCGGGTCTTGTCGATCAGACGGATCAGCTCGTTGGTGTCGACGGCGATGCGCCCCGAGAGGCCGTCGCTGCTCATCACCGGGAAGTCGCCGGCGGGCAGCACCGGCAGGTTGAAGCGCGAGCGCCCAGCCTGGATCACCAACCGCGGATCGTCGCCGCTAAAGCTCAACGAGACGTCGGCGCCGTCCGGCAATTTTCGGACGATTTCATAGAGGGTGTGGGCCGGAGCCGTGATCTGGCCGGGCACGTCGATCTGGGCCAGGCCCTCGTCGATGATCTCCATGTCCAAATCCGTCGCCGAGAACGACAGCTGGTCGCGTTCGGCCGACAATAGAATGTTCGACAGGATCGGGATGGTGTTGCGCCGCTCAACGACGCTCTGCACGTGCCCCAGCGCCTTCAGGAGCGCCGCCCGTTCGATTGTAAGCTTCATAGTCCGATCCAGATCGTGCGGGCGCCTACAGCAGAATCGCCCGCTACCCCCGCGATGAATGGACCGCCGACATTATCGCAAAGCGCGAAGGGGGAAAGGGGGCGCGCGGCTCATTTGCGCGCCCCGAGCTGCAAAATCGAAGGGGTTCAGGCCTTGGTGTCGAACGAGCCACCCGAACCGTCCGCGTCGGAGGCCGCTTCGGCGTAGGGATTGCCCCCAACGGGAGCTTCCGAGACGCCCGGACCGGTCGAGCCCTTGGCCGCCACGGCGACCATCGCTGGACGCACGAGACGCCCCATCAGCTCGTAGCCGGCTTGCAGAACCGCCACGACACCGCCCGCCGCGACCTCGTCCGACGGCTGCTCCATCATCGCCTGATGCAGATGCGGGTCGAACTTCTCGCCCTTGGGGGGATCGATCTTCTTCAGCCCGTTGCGCTCGAAGGCCGTCAGAAGCTCCTTCTCGGTCATCTCGACGCCAACAACGAAGTTCTTCACCACCGGATCGGCCGAGTCGCGCGGGCTATGGGCGGTCGCGCGGGCCAGGTTGTCCGCGGCGCCCAGTAGATCGCGGGCGAACTTTTGGATCGCGTAGGCGCGCGCGTCGTTCATCTCGCGCTCGGCGCGGCGCTTGGTGTTCTCGGCCTCGGCGGCGTAGCGAAGCGCCTGCTCCTTTAGGACGGCGACCTCGGCCTTCAGCGCCTCGACCTCTTGGGCGAGGTCTTCGGTCTCGAACGTAGTGTCTTCAGCCGGCGTTTGCTCGTCGGTCATCTCTTGAGGTCCTTATCCATCCATCATGCGTCCGAGCACCCGGGCGGTATAGTCCACCAACGGGATGACACGGGCGTAGTTCAAGCGGGCGGGCCCGATCACGCCGATCGCTCCCAGCACCTTCTGCCGGCCTGTCATATAGGGCGCCGCGATCACGGAGGAACCCGAAAGCGAAAACAGACGCGTTTCGGCGCCGATATAGATGCGCACGCCCTCGGCGTCGCGCACGTCGTCGAGCAGGCCGATCAACTGCCCTTTCTGCTCCAGGTCGTCAAACAGCTGGCGGACCCGGTCGATATCCTCGCGCGCCCTCGCGTCGGCCAACAGGTTGGCCTGGCCCCGCACGATCAGAGACCGGGCGTCGCCCTCGCCGCCACTCCAGGCCGCGAGCCCGTCCTCGACGAGACGCGCGGCGGTCTCGTCCAACTGGCGGCGCGCGGAGTCCAGTTCGGCGCCCATTTCAACGCGCGCCTCGCTCAAGGTGCGGCCGCGCAGACGGGCGTTGAGGAAATTGCTGGCTTCCTGCAGGGCCGATGGCGTCACGCCGGGCGGCTGACGCATCAGGCGGTTCTCGACCTGGCCGTCCTCGAAGACCATGACCGCCAGCACCTGGCCGCCGCCCAGCGGCACGAACTCCACGTGCTTGACCCCGCCTTCGCGGACCGGCGTCACGACGATCCCGGCCCCGCCGGCCAGGCCCGAGAGCACCGCCGAAGCCTCCGCCAACGCCTCCTCGAACGAGCGCCCCTTCACCGCCAGCCGCGCCTCGATGGCCCGCTTCTCGGCCTCGGCGATGTCGCCGACCTCCAGGAAGCCGTCGACGAACATCCGCAGGCCCGCGTGAGTCGGCATGCGGCCGGCGCTGGTGTGGGGAGCGTCCAGCAGTCCTAGTTGCGCGAGATCCTGCATGGTGTTGCGGATCGAGGCCGGCGACAGCGCGACCCCGCCCTTGGAGATGGTGCGCGAACCCACCGGCTCACCTGTCTCCAGATAGGACTCCACCACCCGTCGGAAAATGTCGCGGGCGCGGGCGTCCAGCTCGGCCAAACCCGGCGCGCGGACGATCGACCCTGGAAACAGCTGTGTCATGACCGCCTCATCCCGAGCATGTGGTCTTGAGTCGTGTCGTTTGGGACCCGGTCGGCGAACAAAAGCTGTCGGCCCCTTTCAAGTTCCGTCGCCAATAGGATAAGCGGCCCCATCGACCTATTCAAACCCCGGAGTTTCCCATGCGTCCGTCCGAACGCGCCCCCGACCAGATGCGCGCCGTTACGCTGGAAACCGGCGTCAACCGCTACGCCGAGGGATCGTGCCTGATTTCCTTCGGCCACACCAAGGTGCTGGTCACCGCCACGGTCGAGGAAAGCTTGCCCGGCTGGCTGCGCAACAAGGGTCAAGGCTGGGTCACGGCCGAGTACGGCATGCTGCCGCGCGCCACCCATAGCCGGGGCCGCCGCGAAGCCGCGGCCGGCAAGCAAAGTGGCCGCACCCAGGAAATCCAGCGCCTCATCGGCCGCTCCCTTCGGGCCGTCGTCGACCTGAAGGCGTTGGGCGAGCGCCAGATCACGTTGGACTGCGACGTGGTCCAGGCTGATGGCGGCACCCGGACCGCCGCCATCACCGGCGCCTGGGTCGCCTTGCGCCTGGCGACCAAGTACTTGCTGGACGAAGGGGTTCTGAAGACCGATCCGATCCTCGGCCATGTCGCGGCCGTCTCGTGCGGCGTCTTCAAGGACACGGCCGTCCTCGACCTCGACTATGAAGAGGACTCCAACGCCGAGGCCGACAGCAACTTCGTTCTGACCAATGCCGGCGACATCGTCGAAATCCAGGCCACCGGCGAGAAGCGCGGCTTCACCCGCGCCGAGTTCGAGTCCTTGTACGGCTTGGCGGAAAAGGGCATTGGCGAACTCTTCGCCCTGCAGCGCGCGGCGATCGGGGGCTAGGCCCTTGTCGGGGGCGGCGCTAGGACCCAGATTCGAACCCTGAACATCAGGAGTTCCGCGTGCCCACCCCGTTCGAAGGTTACGAAGTCGAAGCGCGCCTACGTCCATCGGCGGAAGCCTATCGGTTCGATCTCGACCACGTGTTGGCCAGCGTGGTGGCGCTGGAGGCGAAGGTTCCCTCCGACGCCTACACGGCCGCGATCCTGGGGACCGAACGCGTCGGCAACGGTGTCGTGGTCGGTCCCTCGGGCCTGGTGCTGACCATGGCCTATCTGATCACCGAGGCCGAAGAGGTCGTCCTGACCCGCAACGACGGCCGACGCATCCCGGCCCACGTGCTTGGCCTCGACGGCCGCTCGGGCTTGGGCCTGGTGCAGGCTTTGGAGCCGCTGGACCTTCCGGTCATCACCGTGGGCAGCGCCCAAGACCTCGAAGCTGGCGCGCCCGTCATCGCCGCCGGCGCCGGGGGCCGCGCCCACGCGGCGGCCAGCAAGGTCCTGGCCCGCATTCCGTTCGCCGGCTACTGGGAATATCTGCTGGACGAGGCGATCATCACCGCCCCCGCTCACCCGCACTGGAGCGGCGCGGCCCTGATCGGCCCCAAGGGCGACCTGGTGGGCCTGGGTTCCCTGACGCTGGAAGGCCGGGATCAGAACGGCGACACCCGCCCGCTCAACATGTTCGTGCCGGCCGAGCTGCTGCCGCCGATCCTGGACGATCTGGCGCGGGGCCAATCACCTCATCCGCCGCGCCCCTGGCTGGGCGTGTTCGCTCAGGAGATGGAGAACCACGTCGTCGTGGTCGGCATCTCGCCCAAGGGTCCGGCCGCGCGCGCCGAAATCAAGCCCGGCGACCTCATTCTGGCCGTCGATGGCCAGCCGGTCTCGGACCTCACGGAATTCTACGCCGTGATGTGGAGCCTGGGCGAGGCGGGCGTCACCGTGCCGCTCAAGATCCTGCGCGAGGGCGACGCCTTCGAGGTCGAGGTCCGGTCGATGGACCGTAACGCGCTGCTCAAGAAGCGGCGGCTGAACTAGTCTTCCTCATAGGCTCCGGGCGGTCCGCTCTCGAAAGTCAGCAGGTCGCCCGGCTGGCACTGGAGCTCGCGACACAGCGCGTCCAGCGTCGAGAAACGCACCGCCCGCGCCTTTCCGGTCTTCAGGATCGAGAGGTTGGCGATCGTCACGCCGACGCGGTCGGACAGCTCCGTCAAGGACATGCGGCGGTCCAGCAGCACGCGGTCGAGGTTCACGCGGACGGGCATAGAGGGATCGCTCCGAGTCAGATCGTCAGTTCGGCTTCGCGGCGAAGGCGCGCGCCCTCGCGGAACACTTCGGCCAAGACGAAAACCACCAGCACCGAGAACCAGGCTGTCAGGGTGAAGCTATCGTCGATGACCTTGGTCTTGGGAGCCAGCCAGCGGGCCATGCCCGAGAAGACGTAACGGCCGACCTCGAGGCCCGCGAGCACCAGGCCGATCAGGCGCAGACGCACGACATTGTCGGGGTGGAAGGGGTCGCCGGCGGTCAGGGTCGCGAAGATCTTGCGCAGGCGCTCGACGATCACCATCCAACCCCCGAGCAGCAGCGCCCAGGCGGCCAGGGCGCCGGCGAACAGCGGGCCGTCGCGGCTGACGGCCTCGACCGCGTCGCTGATCGGCAGCATCGAAGCCAGCAATTCGGGATTGAAGCTGAACAGCAGGGCGACCAGCGTGAACAGCGAGAGCAGACTGACGAAAATCCACAGCCCGACGTAGATGACGTCCAGGATGATCTTCAGGAAACTCGAAACGGAGCCTGGCCCCAAGGCGCGCATGGCTGCTCCCCGACAGCGACGCTGAACAAGACGCCCCGCGTCGCGGGAGGCGTGACGGCGAGCCTCCCGCCGGACTTGGCCCTTAGCGCCTGTCTAAAACAGGCTCTAATTTAGATCTAGAGCGCGTTCGAGCGGTTTAACCGCTCACACTTGAACCTAACGCGCTCTAAAGCGTCCGCGCCACGAACGCCACGGCCGAGACCGGCACGGCCACGATCAACGCGGCGGTGATGGCGGTCATGACGACCTTGTCGGCGAGGCGGAACAGTCGAGCGGCGGACATCGGGTTTTCCGGTTAGAGAGACGTGGGGCGCGCCGACAATCCGGCGCTGTCCACGATCAACAAATAAGACCCGAATTCCGTTCCGCCAATCGCGATTATCGAAAAACGATATTAAACTCTAGTAATGTTGCGCGGGCATCAAGCTCAGTGTCTTGGGAGCCACACTCAGTTGGCGCTGGGATCGCTGGCGATCATCGAGCTTCGCTTCGATGCGATCTCGAACCAAGCGGTGAGCGAGGGTCGTCCTTCACGCCAATCAACCACCTTGCGCGCGTCGAGATAGCCAAGCTGCGCGGCCACGGCGATCTCGCCAATGCCGAACCGTTCGGTCGAGAGTCCCGCGCGGTCGAAAAGGTCCAGGGCCGCCGCGATAGCCCTTAGCTGGCGATCGAACAGGTCCTGGCGATGCTCCTCGGCCGGCCGCGTTCGTTCGCGAACGACCAGCAGGGCGGCGTCCCCCATGCCGTCGGCGGCGGCTTCCAAGGTCAGGGCGCGATGGCGCTCTGGCTGGGCGGCGGGGATCAGGCGCGGCTCGGAGAGGCCGTCCAGATAGTCGCAGATCACGGCGGAATCATAGACCGCCTCGCCATGGTCGGTGACCAAGGTCGGGACCTTGTTCAGAGGGTTCAGCGAGCGAACGGCTTCATCCTGATACGGCGCGGCCGGTTCGAGCGCGATCCGGTCGGAAAGGCCCTTTTCCAGCGCAAGGACACGAACCTTGCGCGCAAAAGGCGACAGGGCGGAGTAAAGGAGCCGCATCGATATGTTTTCCTTGGCCGACCGGAGGGACGAATGGCGCTGAAGCTTGAAATGGGAATGAAGCTTGTGGCCGCCACTCACAATCCTGGCAAGGTGCCCGAGATCATGGCTCTGCTGGACGGCCGCTTCGAGATCGTCACGGCCGGTCGGCTAGGCCTACCCGAGCCGGAGGAGACCGAAACCACGTTCGTAGGCAACGCGCTGCTGAAGGCCCGCCACGCGGCCGACCGTTCGGGCCTCGTCGCCTTGGCCGATGACTCTGGCTTATCGGTCGCGGCGCTCGGCGGCTCTCCCGGCGTCTACTCGGCGCGGTGGGCGGGGCCGGGCAAGGACTTCGCCGCGGCCATGCGCAAGGTCGAGGAACGGTTGGAGGAAACCGGCTCCGACGAGCGTTCGGCCTGGTTCACCTCGGCCTTGGCCGTCGCGTGGCCCAACGGCCCCGCAGTCGTGGTCGAAGGCCGCGTCGATGGGACCTTGACCTTCCCGCCCCGCGGCGACCGCGGCTTCGGTTACGATCCGATCTTCGTTCCCGACGGCCATCAGACGACCTTTGGCGAGATGGAGCCCGAAGCGAAGGATGCCATGAGCCATCGCGCGCGCGCCTTCGCCAAGCTGAAGGCGGCGCTGTTTGAGTGACCCGACGGAGCTGGGCGTCTACGTCCATTGGCCCTATTGCGCGCGCATCTGCCCCTATTGCGACTTCAACGTCGTTCGCGATCGGGGGCGGACGGAAGAGCAGGCGGCGCTTGCCGACGCGATCGTCGCCGACCTGGAAGCTCAGCGCGCCCTGACCGGCCCGCGAACCCTGTTGTCGATCTTCTTCGGCGGCGGCACGCCCTCGCTGATGGATCCGGCCCAGGTGGCCCGCGTGATCGAGACGTCCAAACGCCTCTGGTCGCCGGCGGACGGCCTCGAGATCAGCCTGGAAGCCAACCCGACCGACGCGGAAACCGACCGCTTCGCGGCCCTGGCCGACGCGGGGGTCCAACGGCTGTCGCTGGGTGTTCAGGCCCTGGACGACAGGGCCTTGAAGACGCTCGGTCGCAACCACGACGCCGGCGCGGCGCGTCGAGCGATGGCCGAGGCGCGGCGCGCGTTTCCGCGCCTTTCGATCGACCTGATTTATGCTCGCCCAGGTCAGACGGACGCCGATTGGCGGGCTGAGCTGGCGGAGGCCTTGGCGACCGGCCCCGAGCATGTCTCACCCTATCAACTGACCATCGAGGCCGGCACCGCTTTCGATCGCGCGGTGGGACGGGGAACGCTGAAGGTCCCCGACGAAGATCTCGCGGCCACGCTCTTCGAGACCACTCAGGAGGTTTTGGAGGCCGCTGGCTTCGACGCCTATGAAGTGTCGAACCACGCCAGGGGCGAGGCCGCCCGTTCGCGGCATAATCTCGTCTACTGGCGAGGTATCGACTATGTCGGCGTGGGTCCTGGGGCGCACGGACGCCTCGCCCTGCCCGACGGTCGCGCGGCCACGATCGCGCATCGGGCGATCGGCGACTATGTCGGCGCTGTTCGGCGGACAGGTCTCGGCTTCACGTGTGAGATTCTGACGCCCGAGGAGGCGGCCGAGGAACGACTCGTGCTGGGTTTGCGAATCGACGCCGGCGTCGCCTTCGCTGAAATGACCCCTCTGGGCCTGTCACCGGACCTGCCCAAGGTCCGCGATCTGGTCGAGGCGGGCTTGCTGGCGGACGACTCCAATCGTTTGCGCGCGACGCGGGCGGGACGCCTTGTCTTGGATCGGCTGACAGGCGTGCTCGCGACCTGATATGAGTACGGCCCGCGAAGGTTTAGCGCGGACGAATGCTACCAACTAAGATTGAGTGATCTGCGAAGGACGCCTGATTTGAGCCGTCACCTTCCCCCGCCAGCCCTGTCGGACGCGCCGCTCGCGCCGGGGCTTTATCTGGTGGCGACGCCGATCGGGAACCTGCGCGACATCACGCTGCGCGCTCTGGACGTGCTGGCCGCGTGCGACGTCCTGCTGGCGGAAGACACGCGCGTCACCGGAAAACTGTTGTCCGCATACGGAATTCGAACGCGACTTGAGCGTCACGACGAGCACGTCGCCGAGCGGGCCATCCCGGGCATCCTTGAGCGCCTGGAAGCCGGCGAGCGCGTCGCCCTGGTGTCTGACGCCGGCACGCCGATGGTGTCTGATCCAGGATACCGCCTGGCGCGCGAAGCGATCGCGGCCGGTCATCCGGTGATCCCGATCCCAGGCGCCTCGGCCGCTCTGGCGGCTCTGACCCTGGCCGGACTTCCGACCGATCGCTTTCTGTTCGCGGGGTTTCCGCCGCCCAAAAGCGCCGCGCGGCGCACCTTCCTCGAGGAATTCGCCAATGTCCGCGCCACCCTCATCTTCTACGAGGGCGCGTCCCGCGTGGCCGACTGTCTCGCCGACATGGCCGCCGTCTTCGGGCCCCGTCCGGCGGCGGTTTGCCGGGAACTGACGAAGCTCTACGAGACCTGCGTGCGAGGGACCTTGCCCGAACTCGCGGCCGATCCGAGGTTCGAGGCGCCCAAGGGCGAAATCGTCATCCTGGTCGGGCCCGGGGCCGAGAAGGCGGCGAGCGCGGATGACGTCGAAGCCGCTCTGCGTGAAGCCGTCTCCCGACTTCCGCTGGGCGAAGCGGCGTCGGAAGTCGCCAAGGCCTTCGGCATCTCGCGCAAGGATCTCTATCGCCAGGCGCTCGCTCTGAAGGAGGCGGCTGGATGACGGTCGGCGCGCGCCAGATCCGGGGCGCCGCGGCGCGCAAGCTCGGTCGGCGCGCCGAGGTTCTGGCCGCGCTGTGGCTGATGGTCAAAGGCTATCGGATCCTGGGCTTCCGCCTGGCGACGCCCTTGGGTGAAATCGATCTCCTCGCGCAACGCGGCGACGTCCTGGCCGTTGTGGAGGTCAAGCAAAGGACCACTATCGAGGACGCTCTGGACGCCGTGACGCCCAACCAGCGCGATCGCTTGCGCCGCGCCGCCGCTCACCTCACCGCGCACAGAGCCGGATTGCGCGCCCTTGAGACGCGCCTTGATTTGATCGCGCTCTCGCCCGGGCGGGCGCCGCGACATCTGCCCAACGCATGGGGAGCGGAGCTCTCCCGGGAGGGACTCTCATGACGCGCGAGGAGGCCGAGGACATCCTCCTACACGCGGGCCAGGGGTCGGACGAAGCCTTCCCATTGTTCGAGGCGGCGCTCGCCTGCGCCGTGCACGATGATCCCAGCCGCGACACCGCCGGGGCCTCGGCCCTCGCGGTGGAGGCCGTCGAACGCCTGCGCCGTCGCCTGGAATCCGAGTCGCCGGAAGAGGCGATCGCCGAGGCGCTGGCCGGCGACCTGCGTCTGACGGGCGATGTGCTGACCTACGACCATCCCGACAACGCCGACATCGTCGCCATCGCCGATCGGCGCAAGGGGTTACCCGTGGCGCTGGGCGTCTTCTACCTGCACGCGGCGCGCGCCGTTGGGCTCGAGGTGCACGGCGTCGACTTTCCCGGCCACTTCCTACTGCGCATCGAGGCCGAGGAAGGACCTCTGGCGCTAGACCCCTTCAGCGAAGGCCGCGTGGTTCTGCCCTCCGAATTGTCACGGCGCGCCCTGCGGACGGGGCTGATGCCCGATGTCGCGGCGCGGTTGGAGCTCCTGATGGCGCCGATCTCGGACCGCGCCGTGCTGATCCGCCTGCAGAACAACATCTTCGCCCGCGCCCAACAGGCCAAGGACTGGGTCCGCGCCGAACGCTCCGCCCTGCGACGCGCCCTTTTGAACCCCAATGACCACCGCCCCTGGCTGGACGTGGCCGCGGCTCGAGAGGGGCAGGGCGCGCTGGCGGGCGCGCTGCAGGCCTTGTCTCGAGCGCAGGTCCTTGATGGCGGCGCGGCCATGGCGGCTCGGGCCGCGCGCGAGCGGATGCGGCTTAGGCTGAACTGATGCTTCTTCGGCTTCCTTGGTTGGAGCCGGGCGCGAGAACGCCTAACTAAGCGGTCACGCCAAGTCGCTCGGAAGAACCCCAGGAGCCCCCATGTCGCTGCGAGTCGCCGTCCAGATGGATCCCGTCCTGGGGATCAACATCGACACCGACACGACCTTCCTGATGATGATGGAGGCCCAGAGCCGAGGGCATCGGCTATGGTTCTACACCCCGGAAAAACTCTCTTTGGAAGACGGCCGCGTCTTCGCGCGCGCTCAGCCCCTTGAGGTCTTCGCGGAGAAGGGCGCCCACGCCAAGCTGGGCGAGCCCGTCCTGCTCGACATGAAGGACGATGTCGACGTCGTGCTGATGCGCCAGGATCCGCCGTTCGACATGGCCTACATCACCGCGACCCACTTCCTGGAGAAGGTCCATCCCCACACCCTGGTGGTGAACAATCCCGCCGAGGTCCGCAACGCGCCCGAGAAGTTGTTCGTCACCGACTTCCCCGGCGTGCAGCCGCCGACCCTGATCACCAGCGACCACGAGGCCATCTACGATTTCCGCGCCCGCCACGGCGACATCGTGCTGAAGCCCCTCTACGGCGGCGGCGGCTCCGGCGTGGCACGCCTTCTAAAGGATGACCCGAACCTCGACGCGCTGCTGGAACTGCACGCCATGATCGGCCGCGAACAGGTCATCGCCCAGAAGTTCGTGCCCGCCGTCAGCAAGGGCGACAAGCGCGTCCTGTTGGTCGATGGCGAGCCGGTCGGAGCCATCAACCGGGTGCCGGCCGATGGGCAGGTGCGCTCCAACCTGCGCGTCGGCGGCCGCGCCGAAGCGGTCGAACTCACCGCGCGAGACATCGAGCTTTGCAAGATCATCGGCCCCGAACTAAAGCGCCGTGGACTGATCTTTGTGGGCATTGACGTGATTGGCGAGTACCTGACCGAAATCAACGTCACGTCGCCCACTGGCGCCCAGCAGCTGCTGGGCTTCAGCGGCGTCAACGCCGCGGCTGTACTTTGGGATCGCATCGAGGACATTCGCGGAGTCCGTGGGTAACTTTTCCCAACTCTCGGATTTTCCTAAAATGTTCGTTTTTTGTTCTTGCTACTCCCCATAAGCTATGCTGCAAGTTGTGGATAAATTGATCATCCGCAAGGTAGGAGCATGGCGGCCAGAGTCGTCACGGTGGCGTTCGAGGGTGTCGAGGCGCGAAGAGTCGACGTCGAGGTCCAACTAACGACGGGGCAGCACGCCTTCGTCGTCGTCGGGCTCGCCGACAAGGCCGTGGCGGAAAGTCGCGAACGCGTGCGAGGCGCGTTCGCGGGCCTGGGCCTCTCCCTTCCCGGCAAGCGCATTGTCGCCAATCTCGCGCCGGCGGACATGCCCAAGGAGGGCACCCATTTCGATCTTCCCATCGCCCTGGCGGTGATGGCGGCGCTGGGCGTCATTCCGCTGGACGCCCTGGATGGCTGGGCGGCGATGGGCGAGCTGTCCCTGGATGGTCGCATCGTCTCAGCCGCCGGCGCGCTTCCGGCCGC
This sequence comes from Caulobacter segnis, assembly GCF_031454995.1. GTDB lineage: Bacteria > Pseudomonadota > Alphaproteobacteria > Caulobacterales > Caulobacteraceae > Caulobacter > Caulobacter segnis_E. The sequence continues at coordinate 1,222,527 of NZ_JAVDRV010000001.1, forward strand.
CATGGCGGCCGGGGCCATGGACCTTGGCTATATGTTATCTTTGCAATCAAGCGTCTCACGCCGCTAAGTGCCCATCGTTACGCACTATATTCTGAGGTCGTGAGACCCGCCTGTCTCATTCGCGCGGCGGCCTGCGCGCGGAGGTTCACATCACGCAGCGTGCAGGCCGGCGTCGCCGCACCTAGGATGGGAATCCAAAGCTTTGAGCGCCGGAAAGTTGATTAAGCTTCTTCCGGAGATTTTATCAAAATCCACGGCTCAATCGCCAGCGCAAGGGACAAACGATATAGATTGTCGAGAGAAATATTGCGTACACCACGCTCTATTTGACTTATGTATGTGCGATCAAAAGAGGCCTCTTGGGCCAACCTTTCTTGGCTCAGATTTAGATACTCTCGCCTTGACTTGACGTTACGCGCCAAAACCTGACGGAGCGAGCTCGGAGGCGTCCGCTGCATTCCGCGAACGTGATGAGATGCGTACTTTGCGTCGACGGACTATAAGTCCCATTTTGAACTGATGGCCCCCTCCATGAAACGCGGCATCAACCTTCCCAGTGACTGGAGCTTCGTAGAGCAAGTTTTCCCGGCCCTCCGCATCGGTGAGCCAATGGCGCACGTCAGACATCAAGAAAAGTTGCTCTCCTCTGGACTGCGGATTCTGCAGGACCTGACCTCTGCTCAAGTGAGAGCATCGCTCAGGGGCATCGAACTGGGAAAGAAGAGCGGCCTCATCATTCCCGTGACGAACGAATTGCGCGATCAGGCCGCCCATCTCGGCCGCAGACTCTCAAGGGAGGCAGCAGTCGATGGGGATGCAAAGTGGCGCCCCCGAGAGGTGATGCTCTGCGCAATGTTTCTGGCATCTGAGCCGAGCCTCAACGACCACTCGGGGTAGAATGGTAGCAAGAAGCGGGCGGCGCGGCTGCCTTCCCCGCCTTGACTTTCCAATTTATGCGCCTCGCTAATAATCTAACGTCAATTCACGCATGACTTGGTGTAACCATGCAAGAATATATTCCTCAAGAATTGTATGAAAAGGTCGCCCGCGCGGCGGCCGAACTTGACATGACAGTCGAAGCATTTGTCCTAAAGACTGTGTCTGAACGTGTGGAGCTTGCCGAGTACATTAGACACCGCTTCGGGACTGCAAAGCCCGGGGAACTGACTGAGCTAATGCGGGCGGGGCCGAAAAGGCCGCCTTTTCCTGGCGACGAGCTGCCGCCCGAAGTTGCAGAGAGGGATGCTGCGCTGAGCCATACGCGCTGCAGTGAAGATTGATTAGCTCCGCCTGGTCCCTCGAAGGCCCCGCTCCGGACGCACGCTAGCTACGTGGGCGCCGGTACTTCCCCACTTCGCTCGGCACGTAGGCGTGATCGGGATAGCAATACGACTAGCGACCGCCTCGATCGGAAGCTCGTCGATGTCCGCATTTTCGTTTTCGGAAGAGAAGCTCTGAGCGTTCGCTTTAGTGCGTGATGTTCGAGGCAATTTGAAGCTTCCTTAACGCGAACCCGCAATCTTTGCGCGCATGAACAACACTACGCTCAACAACGTCGCAGTCACCCCCTGGTCAGACCAAGTCGTTGATATCGTAAGGACTTTTATCGCGCGCCATTCGCTGGATGTCACTGTGAATAGCGCATATGGGTAGGCGAGCTGAACGATGACCTAAAGGTCACGGGCAAGTCAGCTCCCTACTCGCCCTGAAGAGCACCCTTCCCGAGTGGAAATCGATCGCTGGCCTTGACCACATGACCGAGAGCCTAAGGCTGTCGAGTCTCATGCGGCTTCCAGACCCGCTGGCCGACCTCGGCGCGCTTGCGCGCGCAGGGCTTCCCAGATGGATCACGACGGCGACCGACCTTGGCCTGCACACCTCCATCATGAATACCATGCCTATGCTGGCAACGGCGCATCAACTGCCCACACTGGATCCCTTCGCATCGAGCGTGTTGGCGGCCTCCAAGGCCTATGAGGACCAGCTGGGGTTCCTCAAAGCAGCTAACCGCCGCTTCAACCTTGGGCTAACCGCCACCACGATCGCGGCCCTGACGACGGTGCAGATGCCCGACCTTGGGCTCGTTGGGCGCGCGATGTCGGACGCCATGGCTAAGCTCCTGAGCGGCGGCGATCCGATCGCGCGGGTGGGACGGTTCGAAATCTTCAACGCCCTGATTGCCTTCATCGGGGCGGCGGCAGGGATCTTCGGCGCCTATGTCGCCATAAAGTCCCTCGAAGTTTCCAAAACAGGCCTTGCCCTCGCCCAGGCTGAGGCTCACGCGCCGGCTGATCGGGCCGGCTTGGTGCCCAGGCTTGACCAGTTACACCAGGACCTGACGGCCGCGCGAGCCGACGCCCTGTCAGCGGACAGGACCTTGCGCTTCGTGCACAAGGCCGCTCCGTTACGGCTCGCCCCCGATGCCTCAGGAAAGTTGCTTCGCGTGGTCTATCCCGACCAGAGCTTGAAGGTTCTTGATGAGCAGGGCGCTTGGCTGAAGGTCGAGGTCTTCGACTACCACGCGGGCGCGGCGGTGACCGGGTGGCTCAATCGCCGCCACGTGCGAAGCGCCCCATCCCAACCCTAGCCATCGTCTTCGTTCCAGCTTCTGCACAAGATCGTGCCTTGAGTCTGGCGGGCGGTAACTAAATCCGCTTCTGATGCGCCAATAAGAGACGTTGGTGCGGCTCCAAGAAGGCGACGTTCACGCGCCCTGCGTTGGGCAGATTCCTCGGGGCTGAACGTGCCGCAGCCCTACCGGGTCAGGTACAGCTCGTGACGCTAATAGCTTTGCAGCGCCTTACCCGGTCAAGGTCAGGGCCCAACGACGCCCGTCACAAGTCACCCGCCGATGCCGCTATCGCTCAGCCCCGCCGCAGTCCGAAAAGTCTATTCAAAGCCCGCGCCCGCCGGGCGCGCATACCCGGAGTTTCCGGACTTGCCGCAAACGCAGGCCGTGACCGTCCCGGTCGAACCGGCTCCGAACGCGCAGCGGCTGAAGTGCTTCTACAATGTGCGTGACGCCTGCGCGAAATCCTCGGGTGATATCGCCTTTGGTTGGGCGCTCTGGATGTGGCCATCGGTCAATATCGAAGCGATCCACCATGCCGTCTGGCGTCAACCAAATGGGACGCTCGTGGATATCACCCCGCCCGAGCTAACCGTGCCAGGCATCACCTTCATCGAAGACGCCGGCGTCGCGTTCGATCTCGACGACATCCTAGCCGAGCCACTTCGGACCAACACGCATTGGAGCCGCACCTCGCCGGCCGCTGCCGCCTATCGAGAGACCTATGACGAGGTGCAGCGCCTCGATCGGGTGCTTGGTGACTACCTCAAGGCCAAGGGCGCCAAGCGTCTCCGTTCAGCGCTGCAGCGTTCGACAGCAGCCGGACCGGGGCGGCGAAGACGTCCGGTGAAGGGGGGCGCCAGCCTAGCGCGCAGGGCGGCTGCACGGGAGGGGCGCGCTGGACGCGCTCGAAAAGCACATCGATTTGTATGCTCTGCTGCCAACCTTTGATGTACCTTCGCTGAGCGAGCCGGCAGGCGAACTCGGCGACGATAGTTGCGCGAGAAGCCAAGCGTCACGCCAATCAAGCGTCTGGTTCAGAGGCTGGGCGACGCCAATCGCTGACAAAAGAGCGCTCCGGACCTTCGATCTTCAGATGTCAGCGTCGTTCAGCGGCCGACCGGCCTCTCCCGAAATACTGCGCCGGAGTGCGGCCCAAGGCTTTCTTGAACATGGTGATGAAGGCGTTCACCGACTCATAGCCCAGCTCTGTCGCGACGTTCTGCACCGCCGCGCCCCCAGCAAGTTCGCGAAGGGCGATGATGAGGTGCAGCTGCTGGCGCCAGCGCCCGAACGACAAGCCCGTCTCGCGGATCATCAAGCGGGCGAGCGAGCGCTCGCTCATCCCCACGCGCCTGGCCCATTGGGCGAGCGTACTGCGGTCGCTGGGTTCAAGCGTCAGGCTGTCGGCGATCGCCCGGATCTTCGGATCGGCGGAGACAGGTAGATTCAGGTGCTCACGCGGCATTTCGGCCAGTTCGTCCAGTGTCACCCGCGCCAGCCGAGCGGCATGACTGTCGCTCGAATAGTCCGCCTGCTCCTGGGCGAGGCGGTCGACCAGCTCCCGGATCAAGGGGGAGACGGACAGGGTGCAACACTCGTCGGGAAGTCGCGCGCCCCCTGGCTCTACAAATAGGTAGTTCAGCCGGGCGTTGGCGGTCGCCCGAGCGCTGTGCGAAACGCCGCCAGGAATCCACACGCCGCAGTTTGGCGGCACGATCCAGATTTCGTTGTTCGCGGTGCAGGTGATTGCTCCGCGCAGCGCGAGAATGAGCTGGCCTTTGCGATGCACGTGCATCGGCACTTCCGCCGCGAGCTGAGCGAAATCGAGGTGATGGGCCGAGGCGACAGCAACGGCAAGGTCGGGGTCAAAGACGGATACGGCTGATCGCACGCGAGGCCACTGGCAAGATTCAGGGATTTTTTGACTGGATAACGAATTTATCTCTTTTTGCAAGTCGTTATCAACATGACCCATGACCCTCGATGAGCCCTCAAGCCTGGCGCGAGCCAAACCAGACCTATCCTGGACCAAGTCGGTGCAAGCCCTCCTTCGAACGCCCCATTTGAAGGCGGATACTGACGCCATGCTCTTCTCGGCCAAGAGCTACGCGGCGGCGGTGGCTTCCTATTACATCGCGCTCAGCATCGGCCTCCCCCGCCCCTACTGGGCGATCGTCACCGTCTACATCGTCTCGCAGCCCTCGGCCGCCGCCTCGCTGAGCCGCGGCGTCTACCGTTTGGCGGGCACGCTCGTCGGCGCCGCGGCGACCGTGGTGATCGTCCCCACTTTCGTGAATGCGCCGCTCGCGTGCAGCTTGGCGCTCGCGGGCTGGATCGGGCTGTGCCTGTTCTTCTCGTTGCTCGACCGCACAGCCCGGGCCTACGCCTTCGTCCTCGCCGGTTACACGGCCAGCCTCATCGGCTTTCCAAGCGTGGCCGACCCAGGCGCGGTGTTCGAAATAGCGTCCGTGCGGGTGCAGGAGATCGCTCTCGGCATCCTGTGCGCCGTCCTGGTCCATCGCCTCGTCCTACCCAAGCCGATCACCGGGGCCTTCACTGGCAAGCTGGCGCTCGCCCTACGCGACGCACGGACGCTGGCGGCTGACGCGCTCGCGGGAACACCCGCGGCGCAGACCCGCTCGGCGCGTCATCAGCTGGCCGCCGACCTTCTCGTCCTGCAGGGACTTGCGACACAGCTGCCTTACGACCCCGCGCCGGAGACACCGAAGGCCGGGAAGCTGCGATTGGTCCATGACCGGCTGGCCCGTTTGCTGCCGCTCACCGCCGATATCGAGCAACGGATCGAGGCCTTGGCTGCAAGCGGCCGCGGAGCGCCGGACGAACTGGCAGTATTGGTGGCGGACGCCCGGGTCTGGCTCGCGGCCGCAGAGGAGGACGAAGCGGCAATCGCCTTGATCGAGCGCGCACGATCGCTCCAGGTTCGGCTTAGCGACAAGGCCGCAACGATCGGCGACAGGCTCGCCGTCAATCTCGCCGGGCATCTGGTCGAACTGATCGGACTGCTCGGCGACTGTGATCGCCTGGATCGAGACATCGCAGCGCCCGGCCGATCCTCAAGAGTCGTGTCGCTGCACCGATCCCGGAGAGCGAGGGGCTATGTCTACCATCGCGACCCCGTCATGGCCGCCCGCGCGGCGCTCGGAGCCACGGCCGGCGTTCTCGGCGGATGCGCCTTCTGGATCTGGTCGGCCTGGCCGGATGGAGGGCTGGCGGTTTCGCTCCTGGGCGTGACCTGCGCCCTGTTCGGAAACGTCGATAAGCCCGCGCCGAACGTGATCAAGTACCTGGTGGGCTCGATCTGGGGTGTGGCGATAAGCCTGACCTACAGCTTCGTGATCCTCCCTCGCGTCAGCGACTTCACCGTTGTGGCCGCGGCGCTCGCGCCGGCCTTTCTGGTCGCAGGATCTTTACAAGCCCGCCCCGCGACGGCTTACGCGGCCACGGGCGTCACCCTGACGATCCCAATCCTGGCCGGCCTGGGCGCCAGCTACCACGGCGACTTCGCGGCGTCGGTCAATAGCGCCATTGCGCTGTTTGCGGCCCTCGGCTTCGCCGTCTTCAGCATGACGCTGCTCCAGACGGTGCCGGTCGACACCGCGATCAATCGGCTTCTTCGGCTCAGCCGCCAGGACGTTGGACGCCGCGCGCTGGGCGAGGCCTCGGACGAGGCCCATTGGACGAGCCTCATGGTCGACCGGGCGGCCCTGCTGCTGCCAAGGTCGCGCCAAGCCCAAGATCCCGGCCAGGACGCGCTCGAAGAGACCTTGCGCCATCTTCGCCTCGGCCATGCCGCGGGCCAGCTCCGCAAGACCGTCCAGTTCATCCAGGGCGAGATCGGCGAGGAAGCGCGCGCGCTGCTTTCGGCGATCGCGAAGCGCTTCGGCGCCAAGTGGCGGCCCGACCCCGCCGAAACGCACCGCCTGGCCGAACGAACCGAAGTGCTGATGGCGAGCATCGCCGCCAGTGCGATCATAGAGCGCGCGCGATTGCTCGACCTGCTCATCGATCTTCGGCTCGCCCTTTCTCCCCAAGTTCCGACGGGCGCGGAGCGCCACGGATGATCGCCGATCTCGACCTTGGCGGCGTCATCATCCCCGGCCTTCTGGTCCTGGCCCTGGCCTCACTCGCCGCGACAACCGCCGCCATCCGTCTCCTAGCCTACGCCCGGCTGACCCGCCTCTTTGCTTACCGACCTCTCGTCGAGCTCGCCGTCTTCGCCATCCTCTACGGCCTGCTTGTCCAGGCCGCTTCCTCCATCGGACTCTTCCAATGAAGCCTGTTCTATCGCTGCTCGGTCGCTACGCCGTCACCCTCTGCCTCGCCGTGGCCGCCGCCCTCGTCGCCTGGCAGGCCTGGAAGCGCGATGCGCAGACCCCCTGGACGCGTGACGGGCGCGTGCGCGCGGACATCGTGCGAGTCTCGACCGACGTCGGCGGCTTGGTGACCCAGGTCATGGTCCGCGACAACCAGACGGTCCAGCCGGGGCAGCTCCTGCTCGTGCTGGATCGGCCGCGGCTTGCAGCGGCGGTCGAACGCGCGCAGGCGGCGATCGCGGAGGCGCAGGCTCAACTCGAGCAGGCCCGCAAGGAAGCCGCGCGCGACGTCGCGCTCGGCGACCTCGTCGCGACCGAGGCGCGCGAACAGAGCGCCGCAAAAGTCAGAACCTGCGAAGCGACCCTGACCCGCGCTTTTGCGGAACGGGACGTGACGCTGGTCGATCTGCAGCGGAGCGAGGTCCGCGCGAGCGTCGGCGGCGTCGTCACCAATCTTGACATCCATCCCGGCGACTATCTGGCGGCCGGCGCCCAGGCGATGGCGCTGGTCGACGCCTCGTCGGTGCGGGTCGAGGGCTATTTCGAGGAGACCAAGCTGCATCGGGTAAGCGTCGGCGATCGGGCCCGCGTGCGGTTGCTGGGCGACGATGTCGAGATCACGGGCCACGTCGAAAGCCTGGCCGCCGCCATCGCCGATGATCAGCGAGACGATACGGGCAATCTCCTGCCGAGGATCGCGCCGACCTTTTCCTGGGTCAGGCTAGCCCAACGCATCCCCGTACGCATTCGCATCGATCACGCCCCACCGGGCGCGAGACTGATCGCCGGCCGGAGCGCGACCGTGGAGATCGTCCCCGCGCGCGGCCGCGCCGCTCAGGCCGCCGGGAGGATCCGCTCGTGAAGCGCGTCCTGTCGCCCCTTCTGGCGTTGCTGATGGCGGGCTGCGCGACGCATCCTGCGGACCCTGTCCCGCCATCCGGCGTTGCGCGGCAGGTGGTCGCCGCTGCGCCGTTTTTGGGACAAGGCGGGGCGGCGACCAACCAAGCGGACGTCCCGGCGCATTGGTGGCGCCTCTATGAGGATCCTCGGCTCGACTCCTATGTCGAGGAGGCGCTGGCGGCGAATACCGACCTGAGGGCTGCGGACGCGAACCTGCGCCGGGCGAGCGCGATTGTTCGCGAGGCTCAGGCGGGCCGGACAGCGAGCACCGGCGTGTCCGGCCAGGCGCTCGGCGCGCGGACCGCCGGCCCGACCGGTGCGCTGCCGTCATCCTTCAGCTACGCGCTCGGGTTTGATCTCAGCTATCCGCTCGATTTGGGCGGCGGTCTTCGTCGCGGCGTCGCGGCGGCCAGCGCGCAAGCGGAGGCAAGCGTGGCGGCGCGCGACCATGTCCGTGTCGCGATCGCCGCTGCGGTGACGCGCAATTACGCGCGGGTCTGCGCCTCCAACGCCGCGCTGGCCTCCGCCCGTAAAATTGCGCAAGTGCAGCAGTCGACCCTGGACGCGGCGATCCGTATGGCCAGAGGTGGCCGGGGCGTCCGCTTTGACATAGACCGCGCGCGCGCCGCCGCCTACGCGAGCGACGCGGCCATCCCCGGCATCCTGGCCGAAAAGCAGGCCGCCTTGTTCGAACTGGCGGCGCTGATGGGGCGCGCGCCCGCGGACTATCCGAAGGAGGCGGAGCGCTGCGACGACGTTCCCGCCGTCGAGCGGCCCATCCCGATCGGCGATGGCGTGACGCTGCTCAAGCGCCGTCCGGACGTCAGGATGGCCGAGCGCGATCTGGCGAGGGCCACGACGATGATCGGCGTCAGGGCGGCGGAACTCTACCCGAGCGTCAGCATCGGCGGGTCAGCTGGAACGGCGGGGCCGATGAAAGACCTGCTGGCGCCATCCACATTCGGCTTCGGCCTGGGACCGTTGGTGTCCTGGACGTTTCCGAACAGAAAAGCGGTGCGCGCCCGCATCGATCAGGCCGGCGCCGAGGCCGACGCCGCCCTGGCGAGCTTCGATGGCTCGGTGCTTCTCGCCCTTCAGCAGACGGAGACCGCGCTCTCGGCCTACGCACGCGCCCGGGACCACCTGAAGGCTCTGGAACTGGCCGCCGCCGCGGCCGGAAAGGCCAGCGACGACGCAGAGAAGCTCCAGCGCTTCGGCCGCGCGCCATTTCTCGACGTTCTACAGGCGCAGGCGAGCTATGCACAGACGCTGGCCAGTCTATCGGCCGCGCGTGCAAGCCTTGTCGATCGGCAGATCGACCTCTTCCTCGCGCTCGGAGGAGGCTGGGAGTGACCAGCGGGCGTTGATTGAGGTGGTCCGCCTACTCATTGCGGACTGCGCTGTGCGACCGATCCAGGCGTGCTGTTCGTCAAGTCGATTAGGGCAAAAGCAAGTCGCCCGCCTCTGACCACTGTGACAGAGCGCCCGCCCGGCAATCTGCTTGCCAGTTATTTGCCAGAAACGAACCGAAAGGGTCGAACGAGACGACATGAGATCTCACCAGATCGGCTTATTTCATTGGGGTTTCAGCTAGATCGGCGGTTGTTCACACCGAGGGGGTCACAGGTTCAATCCCTGTCGCATCCACCATCTTCCCCTTATTTTATAGTAGCTTGCGGCGCGAAGAGCAGGCCACTGGTGGCGTTATCGCCTCGGAAACCCCAGCTTCGAGCCCTCTGACCCGCGCGCCGAATGCTTGCGAGAACCGGTTTTTCGAGGGCGCGAGCTTCTTCCTATTCCAGGAGGCGCTCTAGATTGCCGCAAACGGCGCGAGGTGGATGGCTGCTATCTAGAGCCACGCTGACGGCTGTAACGCGCCATCACCGGACCTTGGTCGCCCTCCGGTTATCGGACATTCAAGCGATCATAGTCGACGGGCGGTCCTGATTGGCCGATGCCTCAGTTCGCAGCCCCTCGGCGTCGCGCGGGATCGTCGGAACTGGGCTGCGCCTTCTCCACATTGATCGTCGTCATATGAGCTGTTAACTGGCGCCAAGGCGGAGGCTCCCATGCGCAAAGCCGATGCAAGCTCCGCGCTTTTGCTCTGCGTGATGATGCTGGTCTCTAGGCCTTCACTGGCCCAAGGCGCGCGCGCCCTCCAGATGGACACGGGCGGCCAGCCGCTCGCGACGGCGCTGACCGATCTCGCTCGCCGCGCGGAACGCGAGTTGGTCATAGAGAACGCCGCCGAGATCTCCCGAGCCGCGCCACGTCTCAACGGACGATATACGTTCGACCAGGCTCTTCCCCTGTTGCTGGCGGGCTCTGGCCTCACCTTCAAGCGCACCGCCGACGGCACCTATGTCGTTTACCTTGCGTCACCCTTACCCTCCCTGGAGCCGGAAAGTCCGGTGGCCCTGCCCGAACTGTTGGTCACCGCCCGCTCGCAGAACAGCGACATTCCTCGCACCCAGGACGACATCCAGCCCTACAAGGTCTGGACTGCCCATGACGTGGGCGCGTCGCACGCCGACACCCTGGACGACTTTTTCCGAACGCGCTTGTCCAGCAACGCCCAACCCTTCGCGGCCATTCAAGACCCCGCCAGGCAGAACGGCGGCAGCCGATCCGAAATCAACATGCGCGGCATGGGGTCCAGCCAAACCCTCGTGCTGATCGATGGCCGTCGTGTCCCGAGCCTGCCCTCGGTCGACAACACCTTCCTGCAGCCGGACATCAACGGCGTGCCCCTCTCGGCGATCGACCGGATCGAGGTGCTGACCGCCACCTCCGGCGGAGTCTACGGCGCGGGCGCGGTGGCGGGCGCGGTCAATATCGTGCTCAAGCGAGACTACCGGGGAGCCGACCTAGCCGTCACCTACGGCGACACCTCCCGCTTCGACGCGCGGACCAAGCGCGTGGACGGACGCATCGGGTTTACCCCCGACGGCGGGCGAACCGACGTCATGATCGCGCTCAGCGATTTCCGCGGCGCCGACCTGCGGACAGGCGAACGTGACTATCCCGCAAGGGCCCGAGCCAGGCGTTACGCCAACGACCCGGCGACTTTCCTGGCCGATAACTACGTGCGCAAACCCGCTGACTTGGCCAGGATCGATCTGCTATTCGCGCCCGGGCTCATCACCCCGTGGGCCAGCCTGTTGACGCGCGAAAGCACCTCGTCGGCCCTGCTCAGCGTCCGCCACCGGTTCGGCGCCTCGGTGGAGGCCTATCTCGACGCGCTGGCCCTCCGCGACGAGGGCCGTTCATACACCTCCAGGCCCTACATTGGCATCCCCCCGAGCACCCTGCTCAAAGGCGTCTCGTCGTCGGACGATGGGTTGGAGCAACGCAGCCGGACGACGACGACGCGGGTCACCGCCGGCCTGATCGTCGACCTGCCGGCCGCCTGGAAATTGAACGCCGACTATACGGCGGGCCAGGCCGAGGTCCGCAGCCTAGCCAACTATCACTACACCCCCGGAACCTTTGGCTCCTACCGCCAATCCAACAATCTTCGTGTCTTCTCGGCCAGGCTCGCGGGAACGGTCATGGATCTGCCAGGCGGTCCCTTGACCCTGTCACTTTTGGCCGAGGACCGCCGCGAACACGCGCCGATCCCCATGGTCGAGCACTACGATCTATTCTTCTGGGTGAATGGCATGCCCTACGGCGTGACCCAGAGTCTAAGGTCGTACTACGCCGAGGCGCGCGCGCCGTTGATCCCGCGAGACGGCGGGCATGGGCTGTTGTCTGGCCTGGAGCTGCAACTGGCCGCGCGCCACGAGATGATGCGAGCGGTCGCGCCCGCCAATTTAGACGATCTGTTGTTCGCCAACGACGATCCAGTCGACTATCGCCAGACGGCGCCCGTCTACACCTTGGGCTTTCGTGTGTTCCCGATACCAGACGTGATGCTGCGCGGCAGCTTGGCGACCGGCGTCGTTCCGCCACCAATCGACCAGTTGGCCCGCGTGACCATGCGATATTTGGCGAGCGAAGGGGGGAGAGGAGCATCGACGGCCTTACAATTCGGCCTTCACACCAGCGACCCCAAGCGGCGCGGCGTCTTGATCGGCGGCGAGCAGCCACTGCTTATCACGTTCGGCGGATCGCCAACCGCTGAACGGGCGCGCAGCGTCTCCGTGGGCGTGGTGGCGACGCCCAGGGCCGCGCCGGGCCTGAGAGTCTCGGTCGACTACACGCGGATCGTCAAATCCCGCGAACCGGTCGTCATCCAAGGCGGCAGCGCCCAATACTTCTTGGAGCATGAAGACCTCTTCCCGGGTCGCGTGATCCGCGCGCCGCTGACCGACGCCGACCGGGCAAAGGGCTATACTGGCGGGGTCGTCACGAGCCTCGACACAAGCGCTTTCATTATTGGCGAGACGATCAGCGAGATGGTCGACGTCCAGGTCGACTATCGCATCGCCACCCGAAAGGCCGGTGATCTGCGGTTCTCGAGCTCGGCGACGTGGCAGCCTCTCCTGAGGCGCCGCGCGGAGCTCTACCATGACGCGCGAAACGCCGTGGGAAGCGCCCAGGAGCCCCTTGCATGGCGTGGAACGGCCAGCCTTGAATGGTCGCGCGGCCCATGGCTGGCCGGCCTCGCCGCTGACTTCTACGCTCGCTACCACGTGCCCCGGTTTGGAGAGTACAAGCCCCGCGCGGATCAGATGACACGTTTCCAGGGCTCGGAATGGATTCCCAGCCAGATCTATTTCGACCTGGCCGGCGCCTACCGTTTCGAATTACCGCCGACAGCGCCGATGCATGCGCTCGAAGCGAGGTTCGGGATCCGTAACCTGTTGGATCGCGACGCGCCGGTGGTCGCCCAGGACTACTACGGCATGGGCTACAGCTCTTTGGCCGATCCTCGCGGACGCCGCTTCGAGTTGAGCCTGATCAGCCGTTTCTGATGGATGAGGGTTCGCTCAGAGCCTGCGTTCCCCCTCCTAGGCGCGGTGGTTCCGCGCGATCCTGGAGGACAGCAGGTGTTCAAGCTCGCCCCGGTCGCCCTGGCGGCCTTCATCCTTTCGGCCTCGGCCCTGGGCGCGCCCGCCCAGGCGCAGGTCAAGCCCTACCCCGCCGACTTCAAGACCCAGAACATCGCGACGAATGGCGCGACGATCCACGTCCGCGTCGGCGGAAAAGGGCCGGCCGTCGTGCTGCTGCACGGCTATGGCGAGACCGGCGACATGTGGGAGCCGATGGCCGTCGAACTGGCCAAGACCCACACTGTCATCGTGCCCGACCTGCGCGGCCTGGGCCTGTCGTCCAAGCCGGCTTCCGGCGGCTATGACAAGAAGACCCAGGGTCAGGACGTGGCCGGCGTCCTCGACGCCCTGAAGGTCGGCCAGGTCGATCTAGTCACCCACGACATCGGCAACATGGTCGGCTACGCGTTCGCCGCCGAACACCGCGACCGCGTCCGCCGCTTCGTGCTGATCGACGCGCCGCTGCCCGGGGTCGGCCCCTGGGAGGACATCCTCAAGAACCGGCTGCTGTGGCACTTCCGCTTCGGCGGGCCGGACATGGAGCGCCTGGTCGCCGGCCGCGAGCGCATCTATCTCGACCGGTTCTGGAACGAGTTTTCGGCCACGCCGTCCCGTTTCACCGAAGCCTCGCGCGAGCACTACGCCAAGCTCTACGCCCTGCCTGGCGCCATGCACGGCGGGTTCTCGCAGTTCGCCGCCTTCGACCAGGACGCCATCGACAACAAGGCCTTCATGGCGCAGGGCAAGCTGACCATGCCGGTGCTGGCCCTGGGCGGCGAGAAGTCATTCGGGCCGATGATGGCCACGGTTATGCGCTTCGCCGCCAGCAACGTGACCGAGGGCGTCGTTCCCGATTCCGGCCACTGGATCATGGAGGAGAACCCCAAGGCCACGGTGGCGATGGTCCGGGATTTCCTGGAGGCCAAGCCATGAGCCGCCACCTCGCCATCACCGCCGTCGGGCTGCTGCTCATCGCCGCCGGCGCCGCCTCGGCCCAGGAACGCGCGCTGCGCCTGACGCCGCCCGAAATCGGCGCCCTCACCGCCGGCGGCGCGACCGCCGGCACCTCGGGCGTCACCGGTATCCGCACGACGGTCCTCTACGGTGACCCGACCAAGGCCGGTCCCTATACGATCGCGCTCCGCGTGCCGCCCAACATGCGGATCGCCGCGCACAGCCACCGGGACGAGCGCACCGCCGTGGTCGTTTCGGGTGTGTGGCGGTTCGGCTATGGCCGCAAGCCCGACGAGGCGCTGGTGAAGACGCTTCCGCCGGGCAGCTTCTACAGCGAGCCGGCCGGCATCGATCACTTCGCCATGACCGGTCCTGAAGGCGCCAGCGTCTATATCTCCGGCTTTGGCCCCACCAGCACCGACTATGTCGAGGCGGCTGACGCGCCCAAGCGCTAGACTCTCGAGATCACTCCGAAGACGGGGAGCAAGGTCGGTGGCCTTGCTCCCCTCTTTCGTCAGCTAGTGACCCACGGCGCGCAGGACGATGTCCGCGAAGCCCTCCGAGGTCGCCTTGCGGTTCCAGTCGCGCTGCAGTTCGCAAGCGACCTGGATCCAGCTGACGGGCTTGCCGCCGGCCTGGACGACGCGATCGATCCCGGCCCGGTGCGCCAGCTCCGAAGTGCCCCCGACCGCGTCCACCACCGCGAAGACGTCATAGCCTTCAGCCAGGGCGTCGAGGGCGGGGAAGGCCAGGCAGACCTCGGTCCACAGGGCGACCATGATCAGCTTCTTGCGGCCGGTCCCCTCAAGCCCGCGGCGCTCTATCAGGGAGAACGCCGTCTTTCCGGAAATCCTCAACGAAAATAGGGTCTAGCGTCGCGTGGAGACCAGCTCGTAGGTGTCGGCGTCGCGGGCGATCATGCGCACCGGCAGAACCTCGGACACCGAGCGCCCGAAGCGCTTGATGTCACCCGTCCTGAAGACACCGGTGATGCGCAAGGCCGCCACCTTGGGATCCCGGATGACGATCTGGGCCCGGGTGTAGCGGTTCAACAGCCGGACCGCTTCGGACAAGGGCTGGTCGCGAAATTCGACCACGCCCTGCTTCCAGGCCAGCGCCTCGTTCAGATCGGTCCGCGTTACCTTGCCGCCACCGTTCTTGGGCGCGGAGAAGGCCTCGCCGGGCTTGAGCTTCACCGGCGGCGCGCCCGGGCGTCCTGTGGCCATGCCGACCGAAACGCTGCCTTCGGCCAGCACCACGCGCAGCCCTTCCGCCTGCAGCTTGACGTCGAACTGGGTGCCGAGCGCGGTGATGACCCGTCCGGCGGCTTCCACGGCGAAGGGATGCTCGCGATCATGCGCGACGTCGAAGAAGGCATGGCCGTTCAGAAGGCGGATATCGCGGCGATCTCTCGCGAACGCCACGTCCACCGCCGTGCTCGCATCCAGCGTGAGACGCGTTCCATCCGGCAAATCGATGATGGACTTCTGCCCCTCGCCGGTCGCGTAGTCGGCGCGGCCGAAGGTGGCCAGCGACGGCGCCTCGCCGCGCGCCACCTCGACCGGCGCGGCGCGG
The DNA here is from genome assembly GCF_031454995.1 of Caulobacter segnis. Lineage (GTDB taxonomy): Bacteria > Pseudomonadota > Alphaproteobacteria > Caulobacterales > Caulobacteraceae > Caulobacter > Caulobacter segnis_E. The sequence goes on from NZ_JAVDRV010000001.1 coordinate 1,237,859, forward strand.
TGCTCGAGCCACCTCCACCGTTGGCCGGCGAAGAGCGCCGCCGAGACCGTCAACGCCGCGATCGAGGCGGCGATGAGCCAGGGCTGGAGCGGCCTCGCCACCGGCTCGGGGCCCGCCCGCCGCGCCGCGCGCGCCAAGGCGGCGATCAGATCGCTGTCGTCGGCGTCGTCAAAGACGTCCCAGACCTGGTGCGCCTGGATCCAGGCCTGGCGGTTCTCTTCGCTCTCCTCCAGCCAGGCGGCGAACCGCTCGCGTTGGGGCGACCGGTCGAGGTTCTCGTGGGCCAGCCAGCGCGTGGCGGCCTGGGCGGGCGTGAGACGGCTCATCGAGCGCCTCCCACATGGGCCATCAGGTGCTCGATGGCGCGAACCATGTGCTTCTCCACGGCGCTGACCGAAAGGCCCAGCTGTTGGGCGATGGCTTGATGGCGAAGGCCGTCGATGCGGCGGAGCAGGAAGATCGTCCGGGTGCGTTCGGGCATGGTCATCAGGGCCGCGGCGGCGGCGTTCAGAGCCTGCTTGCCGGCGTAGATGCGCGCCGGGTCGAAGTCTTGATCGCCGTGAAGCTCCGGGTCCAGCGCGACATGCTCGTCGGCTCGCCTGACCGTACGCCTGCGGTAGCGGTCGGCCAACACACTGGCGGCGATCTGGAAGATGTAGGCGCTGGCGTGATCGGCGCTGTCGGGCGTGCCCCGCACGGTGAGCCGCAGGAAGACTTCCTGGACCAGATCCTCCACCTCGCTCGCGTTGCGGATCCGCCGACGGAAATACGAGGCCAAGGGTCCGCGCATCGCCGCGGCCTGCCGGGCGAAGGCGTCCGCGCGCGCCGCGACGTCCGAAGCATCCCTCATGGGCCCCTCTCGCGCCATTCCCATCAGAGACTCCGCCGCCTGTCCAACGACCAGGAGAGATGCGTGGTCATAAGGGCGGAACGCAGCCGCGCGCGAAAGCCTCACCTCACGCCGAGAGAGGGTGAGGAAATCTCGTCGACCTGCGTTCGACCGGAAGGAAGGGCATAGCGATTGGGGATTTCGGAATGGGTGTTGTCGATACAGGCCAGGAGGCCCTCGGCGCGCGGACCTTGGCGCTTGCCCCGTGGCAAGAGCGCAAGGTGCTGAGATACGTCGAGGAACATCTTGGCCAGCCAATCAAAACCCCGGAACTCGCGAGCCTGGTCGGTCTCAGCGTCAGCCAATTCTCCCGTCGTTTCAGGGGCAGCTTCGGGCTTCCTCCGCGCGCATACATGATCCGCACCCGCCTGGACCGCGCGAAAGCCATGATGCGGCAAAGCCGCGCTTCGCTCTGCGAGATCGCCTTGGACAGCGGCTTCTGCGACCAAGCCCACATGTCCCGGCTCTTTCACGCGTTCGTCGGAGAGACGCCTCGGCGTTGGCGTCGAGACAACAGGCTCGCGATCTGACGGCGCAAACCTCCTCGAACGAAAGGCTCTGACACGACATGAACACGCTCTTGCCCAGCAAACTAGGATTTGGTGCCGCCCCTCTGGGAAACATGTTCCGCGACATCCCCGAGCAAGAGGCTCTGGCGACGGTCGAAGCGGCGTGGACCGCCGGCATCCGCTACTTCGACAACGCCCCCCTTTACGGGGCGGGCCTTGCCGAATTGCGCATGGGCGAGGCTCTCGCGGGCAAGCCCCGCGACGAGTACGTCATCAGCACCAAGGTCGGCCGGATCATTTTGGACGAAGTGGAGTCCCCACAGGACCGCGACCTCGGTGAAAAGAGCGGCGTCTTCCAGCACGGTCGTCCGAACAAGGTCGTGAACGACTATTCCGAAGACGGGACCTACCGCTCGATCGAGGCCAGTCTCAAGCGGTTGCGCACCGATCGTATCGACATCGTCTTCATCCACGACCTGGCGCAGGACTTCTATGGGGACCGATGGATCGGCGTCTTCGAGACCGCGCGCCTGGGCGCCTTCAAGGCGCTTGATCGTCTCAAGGACGAGGGCGTGATCAAGGGCTGGGGCCTTGGCGTCAATCACGTCGAACCGATCGAATTGCTACTGGCTCTGGATGAGCCCCGCCCGAACATCTTCCTGCTCGCCGGCCGCTACACCCTGCTCGATCATGACCGGGCCCTGCAGCGGTTGACGCCCAAGGTGGCCGAACGTGGCTTGGGGATCGTCGTAGGCGGGCCCTATAGTTCGGGGGCTCTCGTTGGGGGGCCTAACTTCGAATACGCCCCGGCCAGCCCCGCGATCCTCGACAAGGTGGCGCGCATCAAGGCCATAGCGGACCGGTACGCGATTGGTCCGAATGCAGCTGTCCCAGATTGGCGCTGTCGAGCCAGCGGATGACCGTGATCGGCACCTCTATCTCAAGGTGGCGATGGATCCGCTTAGAATTATTCAACGCTGGATGGGACATTCGAGCTATCTCACTACCCAGAAGTATCTCAACTACCTCGATGAGGTGATCGAACTTATTGAACTTGCGGCTGAGGTGTCAGACGCGGATTTGTTCGCGAATTTGGGCGGTGAGGATGAGTAGGGAGAAGGTTGATTTCTCTACGGTGCCCATCAAGGCAGATTCCGCCTACGTGCCCTCCACCTCCTATGTCCACGTAGATGGGAACGGTGGAGAGTTTACTTGGCGCTTTGGAAGCGTCGGTAGAGCGGACCTCGCATCTGCGCTCGCGGCCTACTTCTCACCACTCGCGGCTGAAGCGTTGGCTGGCCTGCGTGTGCCCACAGTCGAGCAGTATGACAACTCGTGGCGCAGGATCGCACGAATCTTAGACAAGCGAGGTGCGGAGCAGTCCGACGGATTTGGCGCGATGCGCGGTGTTGATCTCGATGAACTCGATATTGTGGGAAATTACTCTGGGACGCGGTGCGTTGTGCACACACTGCGGCTGATCAACGACGCCTATCCCGACGTTCTAAACGCCGATCTCAAGTCGCGCATCAAGTTCATTAGCAGGCACGGTAATGTTCGAGTCGCGCCAAGGGAGCCGCTTCCGAAGCGCCAAGCTGAACACCTGAAGGAATCTGCCGATAGGGCGGTGAGGGCCGCTAGAGTCCGCATCGTAGCGGGCATTCGCGAAAGGACCCGACTAGAGCTTCTCGACCGTCCAACGGAAACCCAACGGCTCACGCTGAAGATCATGGACGGGCAGAGAGTGGGAGGAGAGCGGTACCCCGATGGCACCGCGATCCGCGACGTCGCCGAGTCCGTTGTTATGGGGCTCTATGATGCCGTTGCGTTCATCATCGCAATTGGGCTTAGGGCGGAAATCCCGGTTGAGTGCCTTAAGTCACTCCGTCGAGATTGTCTAAAGAACGAGGCGAGAGGCTTCGTTGACATCGAGTATGTCAAGGGGCGCGGCGGGCGTCAGCCACGCATAAAGCGCGAGCGCGTGCGGGACGGCGGACTAACCACGCCGGGGGGGCTTGTAAGGCTTGCGCTGGAGCTCAGTGAGCCGGTGGCTTCGCGTCTTGCTTCTCTGGGGCACCCAGATGCCGACTACCTGTGGCTTGGCTGGGTGGAGCGCTGCCTTCCGTCCTGGAGGCGGTTCAGCTTGTGCCACAAGGCGTTTGGAAGGGGAGTCGCATCCTTCGCGGGAGATGCGGTTAGCGTGGATGGCCGCACCACGTTCTCGCCTGCCCGCATGAGGAAGACAGTCAAGGTCGAGCGCTATCGCCGAACCGGAGGCCATCTACTCCGATTTGCAACTGACCATTCTGTTGGTGTTGCAGCGCGTCACTATGCTGCGGTCGAGGCATTAGCTGATGACCATCATGAACGCAATTCCCATTCATGAGCGCCGCGTATGAGTGGTCTGCCACTTAGCCGATCAAGTCGGCTCGATCTCGAAGGGAATCCAAAAGTGGTTCCAAGCTACGCGGTTACGGCGCTGCTGATCGCTGAGTTCAGGCATTGTCCGGCGGCCCCACCTGGCGGACCGCTCTCCACCAGGGCCATGCGTGGCCCTCGCCGCGCTCGATCTTCTCGACCTCGAACCAGGCAACGTCGCCTTCGAACGGCGGCACATGCTCGGGTTCGACATAGTCGGCGCGACCCATCAGGCCCCTTTGCTCATGCAGCAAGAAATGCAGGGTGCGCACTGCCCCGGCCTGGCCCTGCCCCGCTCTCTCGTGTCGCTGATCAATCACTTCCGGGGAAGCCAGGTGCTGTCGGCCCCCACGCCCGGTCCAATCGTCGAGGGAGAGCGCCCCAAGGACCTCCGCGATGTGAAGGGCCAGGAGCACGCCAAGCGGGCGTTGGAAATCGCCGCCGCGGGCGGGCACAACCTCCTTTTCTGTGGCCCGCCGGGCTCGGGCAAGTCGATGCTGGCTCAGCGCCTTCCCGGCCTGTTGCCGCCCCTGACCTCGGCCGAGTTGCTGGAGACCTCGATGGTCCATTCGGTGGCCGGGCTGATCGCTCGTGGGACGCTGAGTCGGTCCCGGCCTTTCCGCTCTCCTCATCATAGCGCCAGCATGGCCGCCCTAACGGGTGGCGGCCATCGCGCCAAGCCTGGCGAGGTCTCGCTCGCCCACAACGGCGTGCTGTTCCTGGACGAATTGCCAGAGTTCGGCGTCCAGGCGCTGGACAGCCTGCGCGCGCCTCTGGAAACCGGCGAGGTCATGGTCGCCCGCGCCAACGCCCACATCCGTTATCCGGCCCGGGTCCAGTTGGTCGCGGCGATGAACCCCTGTGGCCGTGTTGCCCTATGTGGATCACTTCCGCGAAGCGGGAGATGGAGCAGAGCTATCTCGACGTCTTCGGTTCCGATGGTGATGCGGTCGGTTATGGCTTCCACCATGAGCCGCTTCTCTTCCGAAGGAAGATCGTTCCAACGGGAGGTTAGGTCTCTCGCTTCAACCACCGCCTCCTCTCGGGAGAGAGTGCTTATGCGCAGCACATCAAGGGAGGCCTGGAGGCGCGGCAACTCGTCTTCGAGCTGGGCGCGGCGCTCCGAGAGCGGCGTGTGCCGGCGGCTGAAATCTTCCTGCGTGATGGCCTTCTGAACGTAGAGCTGAAAGGCGGTCTCATCCTCGGTCTCGATGCGCTTGAGTTCCGCCTCGGCGCTTTTGATGAGGCGCTCCTTCTCCTGCATCGCATCCTCGGCCGCGCGGTTGTGCGCACTGATCTCCTCTGGAGAGATGAGGAAATGGCGGAGCTGCTCTCGATAGACGGCTTCGAGATCCTCCACGGGGATCTTGTTGCGGCAACCCTCGCAGACGTACTTCGGCGACTTCGCGCGGACGTACATTTTCTGCCCGCAGACGCAGTATGCGTACCCAGCAAAGAGATGGATCGCGCGCTTGGTTACGGGCGTCTGACGCTCCTTCTGAGCGGCCAGGATGCGGGCTCCAGCGTCCCACAGCTCTTCGGATAGGATGGGCTCGACGCTGCTGTACACCCACTCGCTTTTGGGCTTCAGGGACCACGCTTTGGCGCTGTCCTCTGTGCGCGTGTAGTTCGCGCGATGGAGGCCCTTGGCCGTAGGGTCTTCGAGGAGGCGCGAGACCGTGGTGTCGGAGAACGGCGAGCCGTTGCGGGTCCGATAGCCGCGCTCGTTGAGGATGCGGGCCACGGTCTTCTTGCGCTGATGCTCGACGAACAGCTCATGCAGCAGGACGCGAACCGGCGCTTCCTTCGGATCGGGGACGAGTTGCTTGTCCTTCCACTGGTAGCCGAACGGAGCCGCGCCCCCGAGAGGCTTGCCGAGCTGCGCGCGGATCGGCACCGACGCCTGGACGCGGCTCGCGATCTCTTCTCGCTCCCAGGCAGCCATAGCCGCGATCATCGTGAAGAAGAGGCGACCGGCGGGACTTGAGGTGTCGATAGTTTCTTGGAGCGAGACGAGGTCCGCGCCTTCCGCGCGGAAGATCTCGGCGAAGTCGAGTAGCTCGCGGGTGTTGCGGGCCAGGCGCGCGAGCTTCGAGAAGACGAGGCCGGTTATGCGGCCGGCGCGGACGTCGGCAAGCATCCGCTGGGCCTCCGGGTGTCCCATGACGGACTTCCCGCTTACGGCGTCGAGGCGATAGACCTCAGCGACGTTCCAGCCCTTGGCCTCAGCATAAGCGCGGGCGCGGCGCTCGTGATGCTCGGGGCTTTCGCCGCGCACCTGGTCTTCAGTTGAAACCCGTATCCAGATGCCAACTTCCTTCAGGGACCGCTCATGCATCGCGCCGTCTCCAAGCTGAGACGAGAGTCTACCTCCGTTGATTCATAAGGTGAATCTCGGCTCGCGTGATCGTGTAGCTATTTTTCCCAGCCCTTACGCTGGATGGCTTCGGTCGTGAGTGCGAGGAGCAGGCAAACGCCATTGTGCTCGACGCCCGTCTTCTTCCGTTCGCGCCCGTCGAGGCCTTCGAGCGCATCGGTCAATGCAGAAATAAGTTCTCGCCCCCGGCCTTCCCGATAGAGGCTCATATCCACATCGTTCGGAAACTGCTGCTCCAGCCACGCAAACAGATTGCCCGAACGGACGGCGGCTTTCACGTCCCCAAACGATACGCCTTGATGGCTTCCCGCATCGATAACGGCAATGAGGTTGAACTGGAGATAGGTTAGGTCGACGAGCGTCATGAACTAGTCTCGAAAGAGGTGGTCGGCGCTCACCGTGAGCCTCGTCCATTCCTCGTGGTTGGTCTGCACTTTGACGTCGCGGCACGCCCTCATCAAGGGCGGTTTTCCATATAGACTCCTTATGGTTGTGATGCTTCTCTTTGTGCAGGGGAGGCAAATCGATGAAACTCTTACTCCGCCGCGAGCAGCGCTCCGGCATGCTCGGCAAGCAGACCTTCAGCCTCGATGTGCGGGCGCAGCTCTCCGACGAGGAACGCGCTAACATCGCTAAATACAAGCTTGGCGAAACCATCCTTTTCCAGCGCTACCCGGACGAGGATCGGCACGGCGAGACGAGGGCAGCAGCCTTCGCGCGATGGCTCCACGATGTGACGATCTACGCGCGCGACCTCGAAGGCGGGCGTCGCTTCGACTGTAGCAGCATCACGGAAATGCTCGGGGTCGAGGCCGCGATCAAGGATGCCGCGCTGAACTTCAAAGCCGTGCTCGACGCCGCCACGACCTTCGGCGGCGAGGAAGTCCTTGAGTTCTAGGCCGTGGGCCTCTTCGACGGCTGGTTTGAGAGCGGACTAGAACGCGAACTGCGGGAAACGCGCGAGGGCTGGGACCTAGCCCAGGCGGCGCTTGCGCGGACACCGGTTGGACGGGATGGGGTAGCACTCATCGCCCTGTCCCTGCTCGGCGATCTGCACACGCTCACCGGCCGGCTCCCGGCCTCGACCGGCATGATGGCGATGCTGAAAGCGACGAGCGACCTCCTCGACCTCGAAGAGATCGGCCCTATCGAGCCGCTCTGGCCTTTGATCGAAAGCGACATGTCGGCGGCCGTCGATTTCCGCCGCATGACGGCACACCGCCTGCGCTGGGCGCGGGAGTTCGATGCGCGGCATATGCTCCTGCGCACGCACCTCCTCCCGGTCTGGCGCTACATCCAAGAGAACCTGCCGGAGCGGTGCTTCGACGAGAACGCGGGCGACGCGCTGTTTGAGATCCCGCTCATAGAGCTCATCGACCGCCCGGCCATCCTCATCGAGCACCTCACCCGGTTTACCTATGCCGCCGACCTTACGCGGGCGGGCCTATTCACGAACCTCCGCCAGCGGCTTGAGCGAAACCTCCTCGTCGCGTCGGGGATGCCCGCGACTGCCTCGCTCACGAGCGCCAAGCAGCGGCTCGTGTGGCCGGGCGCGGCGCGGGATCTCTCGCCTACCGAACTGTCCGAACGCTATCTCGCCGGCACGCCGTTCACACAGCTCCTCGAAATGCCCGTGCCGTTCCAGGTCAACGAGGAGACCCGGTTCGAGCATTGCCACGTGGTCGGGGGCAGCGGGCACGGCAAGACCCAGTTCCTCCAACGTATGATCCACGCGGACTTGCTTGCGGCCCAGCGGGAAAAGCGGTCCGTCGTGGTGATCGACAGCCAGGGCGACATGATCAGCCGGCTCCTGCGGCTCGACCTCTTCAGCCCGGATCATCCCGAGAGCCTCGCCGATCGCCTCGTCCTCATCGACCCGGCCGACGTCGAGTTCCCGGCGTCGCTGAACCTCTTCGACGTCAAGCTTGATCGCCTGGCCGCATACCGGCCCGTAGATCAGGAACGCGTGCTGAACGGGGTCGTCGAGCTGTACGAGACGTTCTTCGGGGCCTTGCTCGGCGCGGAGCTGACACAGAAGCAGGGCGTGATTTTCAAGTACCTAGCCCGCCTCCTCCTCACCGTCCCCAACGCCACGATCCACACGCTCATGCAGCTCATGGAGGACGGGAGGCCCTTCAAGCCGTACATGGAGAAGCTCGACGGCTCCGCTCGCTACTTCTTCCAGACCGAGTTCTTCCAGCCGTCGTTCGCCGCAACTAAAAAGCAGATCCTCCGCCGGCTCTGGGGCGTGCTCGCGACGCCTGCCTTCGAGCGGATGTTCGCGCAGACGAAGAACAAGCTCGACCTCTTCCAGGCGATGCAGGACGGGAAGATCATCCTCGTCTCGACCGCCAAAGATCTCCTGAAGCAGGAGGGCTCGCAGCTCTTCGGCCGGTTCTTCATCGCCATGCTGGCGCAGGCGGCGCTTGAGCGCTCCACCGTCGCCGCGCCCGACCGGACGCCGACGTACGTCTACGTGGACGAAGCGCAGGAGTATTTCGACGACACGGTGGAGACGATCCTCAACCAGGCGCGCAAGTACCGCGTCTCGCTCACCGTAGCGCACCAGGCGCTCGACCAGCTCTCGCCCCGCCTGCGGGCCATCTTCCACGCGAACACGGCCATGAAGTGCGCGGGCGGGGTCTCAGCGAAGGACGCCCGCGCGTTCGCTGACGAACTCCACACCACCGCCGATTTCATCGAAGGCATGAAGCGCGGCCGGGGCCGCACGGAGTTCGCCGCGTGGATACGGCACCAGACGCCCCAGGCGCTTCGCCTCTCCATCCCGCTCGGTCATGTGGAGCGCCAGCCCACCCTCACCGAAGAACAGTTCGACACGCTACTTGCCCGCAACCGCGAGCGGTACTGCGGCACGCTCACGGACATCCCGGTGCTGTCTCCGGCGTCCACGTTCGACGAGCCGCCGCCTACGCCTCGCCCGACACACCCGCCGCCGACGGAGCCGCCCTCAGAGCCCGTGCGTCCTGCCGCGACGGCGGTTCCCGAAACTCCCACGCAACTACCGCCCCCGCCGCCTCCAAGGGAGGCGGGCAAGGGCGGACAGAAGCATCGCTATCTCCAGAGCCTCGTGAAGGAGCTAGGCGAGCAACAGGGGTTCCGCGCCGTTGTTGAGGCACCGCTTCCGGATGGAGGCCAGGTTGACGTCCTGCTCACCCGCGACGGCATGCGGGCCGCCTTCGAGGTGTCGGTCTCGACCCCGGCTGCCTGGGAACAGGAGAACGTGCGCAAATGCCTTGCGGCGGGATACGAGCGCGTAGCGCTCGTGCTCGCGAAGTCACCCCGCACGCAAGGCACCTTCCGCGCCACCATCACCGAGGGTCTCTCTGCTGAGGATCGCGAGCGTGTCTCGTTCCTCGCGCCAGAAGACTTGCCCGACTACATCACGGGGCTCGCACCGCCGCCGGAGCCCACAGAGACAATGGTGAAGGGGTATCGGGTAAGGGTGTCGCAGACCACCGTGTCACCCGAGGAGGCACGGCTGCGGCGAGAACAGCTTGCGGCAGTGATAGCGCGGTCTATGGCGCAAAACTAACTGCGCGCGAGATTGATCGAGAAATACTACGCATCGCACATCATGACGAACTTGAATGCGTTAGCGATCAATATGATCCGTGATCAAGCGACCAAAGAGGTCACCGACTAATGCTAACAGCGGGAATGGTCGGTAGACATGATTGCGCGATCACTTGGCTGGTAATGTTGATCCATTTATCAATGGTCAAATGGAAAGCCGCTCTCAGGTTTAAAACGTTGAGAGCGGCCATCGTATTCGCGCCCGCTGTAGTCATATTTACTAAAAAGTAACCATCTAGGTTGACTATCCGTTAAGAACTCGGTAACATCTTCTTGGAATGTTCCATCCGCGTCATTATGAGCATTGCGGCAAGCGCAAGCACCCCAATCCACGGAGCTAATGGCCCAAGCGCGGCGAGAATGGCGCGGCAAGCTGGTTCAGCCATTTCGTGAAGTAGGGCGTTTACCCACCAGGGAAACGTTATGACTACGATGGTAAGAAGTTGTTGCTTCGTCCAGCGGACGAAGTGCGCACCGGTTCCGGAGCGCGGATGCAGGGGAGACATTGGAGGTTCCTTTCCTTCAGTCGTAGACCACCCCGACATCTAGGACCTGGCGACGGCACATCGCCTGGTCCCCGGAGCACTTATAGCATGACACGGACCACTACCGAGTCAAATGCAAATAGATAACGGCTCGAAACCATGCGTTTCGGGCCGTTTTTCTTAATACATTTTTAATCATCGAGCCGTGTTCTTAATGAGTTTCTTGGTTAATGGATGGTCAATTCACTAATTCTGAAAACCACCCCCCCAATTGCCCTGAAGATCCACCTCAACCTCACAAGAACCTGACTATCTCGTGGATAGTCGGGCAATTGTCTGAACCGAACCGGTAGTGCTAACGCCGTGCTAGACTATCGAGAAAGGTCTGAGCATCCCGCTGAAAGTGGGTTAGCACCGCCGCCACCGCGTTGAAGATACCAAGCCGCTGATCGTCAGCAGCCCAGGCGGACCGCCTCGCCGGCAGGGTCGGGCGGAGCGGCTCGAAGAGCGTGGCAATCACCTGCGCCGTCTCGTAGCGGCTCACCGCGCCCAGATGCGCGAAGGAAGCCCGGATGTCCCCGCGAGAATAGACAGCCACCTCGATCCCGCGCACGGCGGTAGCGGCGACCATCGCGCGGCACAGCCGCACCACCCGAGGCGACCGCATGGCACCACGCCCTTCGAACGCTTCGAACACGACGGTCAACGGCGCGAGGCGATCCAGCAACCGCTCAAATCGTTGAAACGCGACCTCGTTCTTGTTGCCACGGGCGCGAGCGGTCTCCCAATCATAGAGGCTGAGCGGCCCGTCGAACGCGGCCCACCCAAAACCGTGCGCATGGGGATGTACCCCGAGGACAAGCCCCAGGCGCGCCGTCGTGACGGCTGTCATGCGCTTGCTGTATTACCTGCCCGGCTCATCATATCCGCCAGCAGCTCGCGCTTGATCGCACCTTCGGGGTCGCGCGCCGCTTCGATCTCGATGGAAAGCCCTGCCGCCCGCCGCATCACCCGTTCTTCGATCTCTGCATAGATACGAGGGACGAGTGCACGGGCGGAGAGCCCGAAAACGACCTCCAGCGCCAACAGCGTCCGCACGGGCGGCGCGAAGTCGCCCCGCTCCAGTCGCGAGATTGTCGACTTCGAGGTGCCGATAAGGTGGCCGAGTTCAACCTGACTAAGCGCCCAGCGTTTGCGGTGTAGCTTCATGGAAAGGGAGCATGAGGGAATAAGGGCGGGCTCGCGCAAACCACGCCGCTTCATGATGGCGGTGATCGGCGTCCATTGGGAGGCGGCCTTTGGACCAGCCGTGAGAATGACATGGGGATAGTATCGCTCGCGAGATAAGAGAAAGCTGGAGCAGAGATAAAATCTTCCTCAAGCTCGCTGCGCAGGGAGGGCGGCGTGGACGCCACATATTTTCTTCGTCAGCGCACGAGCTTTATTCGCCGCTTCTACGATCAGGCGGCGGAGCCGTTCAGGACGATCAAGGCGCAGATCGAGTGCGAGTTGCCGCCCTTCGACAGCCCTCCCTATAGCGAGAGCGGGGAACCTGCCTACCAGATAGAATGGGAGGAGGCGGATACCTCGCTAGAGATGATCGGGCGCGCATGCGTGTCGATCCTATCCGACACGCTCAAGCTCTACTTCCAAACTCTGGCTGGTCTTGTGATCGGCTTTTCGCTGACCGACAAAGGAAACGCGATCGCGCAGAAGGACGGCTTTGTGACCGCTTATCTCGCCGCGCTGGCGAGCATTTTTGAGGACGACGGGGCGGACGCGGGCGTGCGGTTCGACGTGATTGACCAAGTCGTGCGGGCGCGCAACCGCGTTCAACATGGCGACCACCTGGCAAGCTTCACTGCGACCCATGACCGGGCGACACTGCGCAAGCACCCCCGCCCGATATTCGCGTCAGAGGCCGAGGTCAGGAACTTGCCTGAAGGGGACACGCTCCTGTCGCCCTTTCTCACCGTCAGTCGCGGAAGCCTCTTTGCTGCGCTGGAGGAGACTGAGAAGCTCGCGGACTGGATTGAAAGTCGAATGGATCGGGTTCGAGACTGGCGCATGAAAACGCAGGAGGGCGACGCCATGGATGAACTCACGTTCCGGGGCGTGATCACCGGCGGCATGCACTGCTTCGCGAAGGATATGCGGGTTCCAGGGCGATCGGATATCTCGGATGCTCCCGACGACTGGCCCGAGACGCTCGCTCCCGGCACGCTGAACTTCAGATACCAAAAACTGCCGTCGGCGTTGGCAACGCGCGGTTGGGCCAACATCAGCGAACTTGATCACCGACAGTTCGTCGCGTTGTTCGAAATTCCGCAGGACGCGATCGTCGGCAACACCCTGCGTCCGGGCAGTGCTGGCGGAGAAAAGGGGCGTGCGCAGGTGTGGCGTGCCCGTCTTGAGACCGATAACGGCAGCGTCGACTGCTGGGTGCTTCGCCGGATCGGGTCCGGCTATCTGGAAGTGCTAGAACTCGTGTCTGCCGTCCGTATCCGCGAAGCACTTTCGCTCACGGAGGATCGGCTTTGGCCCGCGACGCTCCATATACAAGGATCGTGGCGATGAGTGGCGCGAGTTAGCGCATAGCTTGGCTAGGGTGTCCGGCAGCGATGGTGTTTACCCGTTCTCGCTCTGTCGCCGGCACGACATAGAGGCCCCGCGTCTTCGTGGTGGCTAGACCAAATCGGGTCCGGAGGTACGCTCCGATCCACTTGTTCGTCATCGGCGTGGCGAAGCGCTCAATCGTCTTGGCGTTGAACCGGTCGGCGATGTCGCGGACCGCCGCGTGCGCGCCGGAGCCGGTGGCAAAGGTCTCCGCGACCGCCTCAATCATCAGGGCGTCAAGCGAGGCCCGAGGCGCGATGGCGCGGGGCGCGGTATCCGCCAAGCGCGCCGCGACTTCGCTGCGCATCTCGGCGTCGTCGATGACGGAGAGGAGAGCAAGCGCGGTCTGATTCGTACGGGCCGAAACGCCTTCAATGAGGCGCGCTGGGTCGGGTGCCACGTCTCCCCAATGCCGGAGGCGATAGGTGAGCAGCAGATTGCGTAGCTCTTGCGCCTCGGCGCGGTAGATGTGGGGCAGGTGTATCGGGATGATCGGGTCAAGCGGACGGCCACCCATCGTCTCGGTGATGAAGCGGGTTTCGAGCGCGTCGTCCGCGAACGGGCCACGCATCCCGACGATCTTCGGCCCGAAGACCCGGAACGCCGTGGGGTTCAGCTCGCGGTGGCGATTAGCCATGGTGCGCAGGACCGGCAGGCCGCGCACGTTGCCGTTGTTCAAGACCTTGGTCAGCTCGGCCGTTGTGTCGCTAAACCGGAAGTCCGCTTCGTCCAGGATGAGCGTCCCCTGGAAGCCGTCGAGGATATGGAAGATCGGGCTGACGGTGGACGCGCCGGAGGCGAAGAAGGGCTTGTAGCAAATGGCTCCGAGCACCAGCAGGAAGCGCGTCTTGCCCGAGCCGGGCGTACCCTGGACCCTGAGGTAAGGCAGCTCGTTGAAGGCGTCATAGACCCACGTGAGCAGCACGTAGTGCGCGGCAATTTCCGCGAAGGTTGGGGACAGGCTGACGTAGCGGCCGAGATACGCGCGTATAGTGCTGAGCAAGTCCCCCTTCTCCACCTCGTCCCCGATGGCCGACGGCAGGAGCACGCAGCCGGAGGTGAGGAGGTTGTTGGTGGGGGAGTACGGGGTCAGCAGGCCCTCGGCCGCGACGACCGTCTCTTCGACCCGGAGGGTGCCGTCAGCGGCGCGCACGGCGAACGCCGTGGTGCGAGCATCCGGATCATAGAGCAGCTCGACCAGGGTGCCGTCGTCGAAGACGCGCGACACCGTAGGCGTGCCTATCGGTCGTTTTTCCTTCTCTGGCGGGGGCATATCCCCACGCTACCGGACCTCGGCTATGCCGCACGGCGGCCTTTGGCCCGACCGTGAGCCAAGGGCCGCCGTGCCGCGCGCCGGCGCTTCGCGCATCCTAACTGCGTATGCCGGCCAAGCGCGGACAGCGGGACACGGGGGACGAGCGGGACATCAGGGACGTGCACAGCGCCCTTGGCGCAGATGCAGAAATCGGCCTGGCGCCCCATACTTGGGATGGCCTCGTTTCCGTCGCCGAGTACCGCGACATGATGAGCGATTTCGTCAGCTCCGACGCGATCATCATCCAGCGCCTCGACTACATTGAGCGGCTCTGCCGCTCGATCGTACGAGCCCGGTTCGAGCGCCTCTACCCCCCTATCCATGACCCCTAGTCAACGCACCATCCAGGGCGCACCGCCTACCTCGCCCTACGCTGGGCGGGTGGGTCTGACCTATTCGCGCGTATCGACGAAGGGGCAGGACGGCGAGGCGCAGGATCTCCGATGCCAGCAGTTCCTGGCGGCCGCACAGGTGCCGTTCGATCGCGCGTTCGCCGACCGGTTCACCGGAGGCGGCGACTTCCTTCAACGGCCGGCCATGCGCGAGATGCTCGCCCACATCGACGCCTCGCCTGGGAAGTCGTTCGTCGTCGTGTTCGACGATCTCAAGCGGTTCGCCCGCGACACCGAATTCCACATTCGGCTGCGCCACTCCTTCCGCGCCCGCGACGTGCAACTTGCCTGTCTCAATTACAATTTCGATGAGAGCCCGGAGGGGCGGTTCGCCGAGGTGGTGATTGCCGCACAAGGCGAGCTAGAGCGGCTCCAGAACCGCCGGCAAGTGATCCAGAAGACCAAGGCCCGCCTGGAGCGCGGATACTGGGCGTTCTCGGGGAAGAAGGGCTATGACATCGTAAGCACGAAGGAGCACGGCAAGCTCTGTGTGCCGAACGCCGAGGGAAAGGTACTCGCCGAGGCGCTGAACGGGTTCGCGAACGGTCGGTTCGCCAGGCCAGCGGACTTCTGCCGCTTCCTCGCGGAGAAATCATTCTGGCGCACGGCCAATCCGAAGAAGTATCTGACGCAAGCCTCGGCGCTGCTGCGCGATCCATTTTACTGCGGCGATCTTGAATACCCGCCGTGGGATGTCTCACGCCGGCGCGGGCACCATAAGCCACTCATCACCCGCCAGACGTTCGCGCGCATCCAGGCGCGCCTAGAGCCGGCCCGCACCTCCCGTATCCGGCAGGATCTCTCCGATGATTTCCCCCTGCGGGGCCTGATCGTGTGTGGCGGCTGTCAGAAGAAGCTCACCGGGGCGTTCTCCCGTGGCCGCAGCCACCACTATCCCTACTATTACTGCTGCAATCGCACGTGCCCGCGCCGCTCGAAAATGTTCCGGAAGGCTGACCTGGAAGAGGCGTTCGCCGACACGCTTAAGCGCAACCGCCTCAAGCGCAGCGTCGGTCGCGTTGTTGTGGCGACCTTCGACCGCGCCTGGCGGGAGGAGCTGACGGATTGGCGCAACTCCGTCGCCGACTGCGTACGCGAGAAGGCAGCGCTGGAATTGGAGATCGGGGAGTACGCGGCGCTCGCACGCGCTGCCACGAGCGCGGCCGTGCGCCAGTCGTACGAGGCGCAGATCGAAAGGGCCGACGCGCGGCTCGCCGAAATCACCCAACAAGCGGCGATCAACGCCGACCTAGAGGTGGACTATCGAACCGCCCTTCATGGGGCCATTCAGATGCTCGAAAGCCCAATATCCATTTGGGTTTCTGCCGATGCTGCCGCCAAGCACCAGCTGTTTTTCCTGCTGTTTGA
Organism: Caulobacter segnis; assembly: GCF_031454995.1. GTDB lineage: Bacteria > Pseudomonadota > Alphaproteobacteria > Caulobacterales > Caulobacteraceae > Caulobacter > Caulobacter segnis_E. The sequence continues at coordinate 1,253,822 of NZ_JAVDRV010000001.1, forward strand.
GGGGCGGCTGGAATACAGCGCCGAAGAGGGCTTTCGAACCGGCAAATCGCTAAGCAGCACAAGGATTTTCGAGGAGTATTCGCACTCGGAACCCAACTCAGTGCACCGAGGCCAAAAAACTTCGAACCATTCCCACCAGCGACCCAAGGCCGGACCTGCTGCTCCCGAGCAGCATCGGGCGGATCGTCTGAAAGCCTATCTCCGGAAGGTCTGGACGCATCGGGACCTACTCCACGGCGGGGAGCTTGCTTCGGGCGAGTACCTCTCTCACTAGAGGCCTACGCTTAAGGGCCAGAGTTTGCGAACTGACGGGCAAGCGCTACCATGGCGGAGAGCTGAGGCATATCGCCCTCACTGGTTGCCCCTATGATCACGAAAATCTACATCGAGAACTTCAAAGGATTTCGAGCCTTTGAAATGGATCTGAACGATGACTTGAACATCATCGTTGGCAATAACGAGGCGGGTAAGTCCTCAATCCTTGAAGCCATAGGCCTGGTACTTACGAAGCGCATCGGTGGCCGCCTCCTTGAGGGAGAGCTTGCAGCGTTCCTATTCAACAAAAAGGTGGTCGATGAGTACCTGGGTCGCATCTGGAAAGGGGAGCGCCCACCGTTACCTCGTATCGCGATTGAGGCGTATCTCGCTGAAACCGAGGCCGTGAGCGCTTTCAGGGGCAGTCACAATCACGAAAAGTCTGATGCCATTGGTGTCCGATTGGAAGTCGCCTTCAACGACGAGTTTGCATCGGATTATGGAGCGCTACTCGCCCATCCGGCTGAGATAAAAGCCCTCCCTACTGAATTCTACACCGTCCACTGGCGCACTTTTGGAGGCGCACCTCTCACCCCAAGGGGTATGCCGCTGGGGCTGTCATATATCGACGCCACGGCAATCCGACTGCAAAGCGGCACCGACTTCTACCTCCAAAGCATTATCAATAGCGGGATGGAGGCGAAGGAACGTGCCGCCCTATCCGTTGCGTATCGCGGCCTGAAAGAGAAGTTCGCCGACGAAGCGGCCATCAAAGCCATCAACGAGAAGCTCACGCAGCGCAAGGGAGCTATAACTGATAAAGATCTCGCCATCGGAATTGATGTCTCCCAGAAGAGTAATTGGGAGGCAAGCCTCATACCACATCTTGACGATCTTCCATTTCACCTCATCGGGAAGGGTGAACAGAGCGCACTGAAGATAATGCTCGCGCTAGAACGACAGGCGAGCGATGCACATATTATTCTGATCGAAGAGCCTGAAAATCATCTCTCGTTTTCCTCGATGCAGAAGCTCATCGCCAAGATCCAGGAGAAGTGCAAAGGCAAGCAGATCATCTTAACGACCCACAGCGCCTACGTGCTCAATAAATTGGGCATGGAAAAGACAATCCTGTTGCACAACGGCTCAACTACATCTCTAAACAGGTTGCCGCCCGAAACTGAGAAGTACTTCAAAAAGCTCTCGGGCTACGACACGCTGAGGATCATCCTCGCGGAGCGCAGCATCCTTGTTGAGGGGCCGTCTGACGAATTGATCGTGCAGCGCGCCTACCGCGCCAAGCACGGGCATCCTCCCGCTGACGACGGCGTCGACATCATCAATGTACGAGGCCTTTCTTTCCCACGCTTCCTCGATATTGCCAAAGAACTAGGGAAGAGCGTCTGCGTCGTCACGGATAACGATGGCGACTATCAGGGCAAGATTGTTGAACGATATCGTCCGTATGACGATTGCAAAACGATCGCGATCCACGCCGATGCTGATGAGGACGCGCGCACACTCGAACTGCAAATTGTGAAGTGCAACAAGCTCGAGATCTTAAACAAGATCCTGGGAACGGCCCATGCTGACAAGACCGCACTAGGGGAGTTCATGGTCAAAAACGAGAACAAGACCGAAAGTGCACTCAAGATATTCGAAAGCGACGAGGAGATAGTTTATCCGAAGTATATTCAGGACGCGCTCTAGACTATGGCCGGCCTCGTACTTATCGCTAGTGCCGGTTCTGGAAAGACCACGCGCTTAGTATCCGAGGCGGCGTCGCTCCCAAAAGCGCGGATCTTGATTACCACGTTCACAAACGAGAACACCGATCATATCCGCAACTGCCTGATTGAGCGGTTCGGCTACGTTCCCACGAACATCACAGTCTCGACATGGTTCAGCTTCTTATTTAGCGAGGGCGTACGACCGTACCAGAACTTGGCCTCAAGGGTTGAGCTCTCTCCTTCGGTGGCCTTGATCGACCTACCTCCTGTTGCTCGCTTCCGCAGGGACGACGGTGGCGGTTACTTCTTTACCTCTGCCGGAGACATCTTTCGTGACCGTGTTTCCGATTTCGTTTGCTTTGCAGACGAGAAGACCGGGGGGCGAGTAGTTCGCCGCCTCGAAGGTATCTACAGCCATATATTTATTGATGAGCTCCAAGATATGGCTGGATACGACCTTATATTGCTGGAAAAACTCTTCCAGTCTCGGATAGACGTTCGCGCGGTGGGCGATCCACGCCAGGCAACTTACAGCACCAACCGTGGCCAGAAAAACAAAGGGGTAGCCCGCGCTAAGATTATTGAGTGGGTCGAAGCTCTAGTGCGTGCCGATAAAGTGCGGATGGAAGAGCTGACAGACACCTGGCGCTCAAACCAGGTCATCTGCAATTTTGCGGATGCTCTGTATCCCCACCTCCCAAAGGCCGTTTCAAAAAACGATGAGGTGACGGACCACGATGGCGTCTTTGAAATAACGCCGAAGGAAGTACCCGACTACTACGCGAAATATAATCCGACCATCCTTCGTTGGAACAGAAACTCCGATACGCTGGGGCTCCCCGCCATGAATATTGGTATTTCGAAAGGGCGAACCTTTGACCGCGTTCTTATTTTCCCCACAAACCCCATGAAGCAATACCTAAAGAAGAAGGATATCGCCGTCGCCGGAGATATATCTAAATTCTACGTAGCCACTACGCGCGCTAGGTATAGCGTAACGTTTGTGGTCTAGTTTTCCCAAGGTCGAACAAAAGGCCGCCGTGCGGTCACACCCGAGGCGGGGGAGCATGGGAACATGCTCGACCCGGACATCTCGTACTTTGGTCAGACCGTCGGGCGCGGCGGTGGACGCCAGTTTGGCATCCGCCAGGCGGATCGCCGGTTCCACATGATGCTGCTGGGCCGGACTGGCGCGGGCAAGAGCAGCCTCATAGAGCTGCTCGCCCGTGGCGACCTCGCTGCCGGCCGCGGCTTCGCCCTTCTCGATCCGCACGGGGACTTGGCCGATCGCGTCTGGCGCGCAACGGCGGGGGAGGCGCGCGAACGCGTCCACTACCTGGACGCCGCCGACCTCTCCCAGCCCTACGGGTACAACCCGCTGCGCCGTGTGCGCGCGGACCGCATCCCGCTGGCCGCCTCCGGTCTCCTCGAGACGCTCCGGAAGCTCTGGCCGGAGGCCTGGGGCGTACGCATGGAGCACGTGCTGCGGAACACCCTGTACGCCCTCCTGGAGCGGGAAGGCTCCACCCTCCCTGACATCCTGCGCCTCTATCGCGATCCGGTCTTCCGGGTGCAGGTCTCCGCACGCCTGGAGAACCAGGTAGTACGCGCGTTCTGGCGTGAGGAATTCGAACGAGCCACGCCGGCCCGACAGGCGGAGCTTACCGGGCCAATCGTGAACAAGGTCGGCGCGCTCCTGTCAGACCCCCGTCTCCTGCGCATTCTGGCCGCACCCCCGATAGACCTGCGGTTCCGCAGCCTCATGGACGAGGGCCGCTCGCTCATCGTGAACCTGGCGAAGGGGCAGATCGGGGAAGACAGCGCGGCGACCCTGGGGAGCATGCTCGTCTCGACCCTCGGCCTCGCCGCGCTCTCGCGGGCAGACCTGCCGCCCGCGTCGCGCCGACCGTTCACTCTCTACGTGGACGAGTTTCCGACCTTCACCACCCAGGCCCTAGCGGGGATGCTGGCCGAACTCCGTAAGACGGGCCTGGCGTTGGTGCTCGCGGCCCAGCATCTCGCGCAGATCGAACCTGCGACCCGTCACGCGGTGCTTGGAAACGTGGGGACCTTGATAGCCTTTCGGCTCGGGGTAGAAGACGCCCCGTTGGTGGCGCGGGAGTTTGTATCGACGTTCAGCGCGGAAGACCTAGTGTCGCTGCCACACCGCCATTTTTATCTGAAGCTCATGATCGACGGGACACCGAGCCGACCGTTCAGCGCGTACACGCTCGATAGTTCGCGCGAGCCTAGCATGGAGAGACTAGCGCCTTATATCTGACCTAGGAGCTTCTGATGCCCAAATTCTTCATTCCGTTTGCTGAAACCGCAGAGATTGCGGACCAGGTATACAGCGAAGTGCGAAAGTATCTTTCGAAAGTCGCTTTCACCCCAACTGACCGCAAAATCTACAGTGTGCACTACCGCCACAATGGTCGCTCATACGTCTCCACTGTTGGAGAAGTGGAGGCAGGTGAGCGCGAGAAAGTGATCGCGATTTTCGAAACTTTCAACCCCGACCCCCTCTATATGATTTGCACGCCGAGTCGCGGAGCGGTCTGGGGCGACCCAATCCTTGCGGGAGATGTTCAGCAAGTGATTGATTTTGACCCAACGCGGGACGCTGAATTTCCGACGAAGCAGTGAGTTCGGCTATCCGAACAATCGACCACCCTGTCCGTCCATTCGATGCGCCTTTTCTAAAACTTCGTCGACCACGGTTCGCAGGGGACCAAACGCGTGCCTCTCGCCAAGCAGCACGAAGATCTCGTCCCGAGGATCAACCAAACGGAAGATGAAGCCCAGAGCATCGTCGTTCAGGCTCGCGTCGTCCACCATCGGGCTTGGGAAGAAGAAGCCCGCCATGTCCTGAAGCAGGAACTCGTCGAGGCGTTCGTCGAAATGTTCCAGAACATTCCGGAGGCTGCGGTCCGCGAGCGGAGAGGCATCGTCGAGCCCGAATGCCTTCCGGAGCGTTTCCGCTCGGGCCTTATGAAGCGGCTTATCACGCCCCGGCCAAAAGAACCGGGACAGGGCGGCGACGTGGGTCAGCGCCTCGTGCGCCGTTGCGACGATTGTCGCCGCGTCCTTCTCTTCCTCGACGGCCTGGTCGAACCGTTCGAAGGCGTCCTTCGCGCGCCCGGCTGAGTACGTCAGCGCCTCAAGATAGAAGACCTCGTACATCGGCTGGATACCGCCGAGCTTGGTCATTTGGGCGGCTCGCTCGCGTTTCTGGTCGTCCGTTAGCTTCATGAAATTGTTCCGATCACCCCTAGCTAAAAGTAGACGGCTTGTAGAAGAAGGTAAGCGGCGACGACCGTATCTGTCGCATCATTATCGCACGCTGCGCGTCACTCGCCGCACAGCTAACGTTCGCACGCGATCTCACGAGGACATGGGGGCTCATGCCGAAGTTCGACGACATGAACGAGACCGACGTGCGCGAGATGATCGTGCGACCGCTGCTAACCAGCCTGGGCTACGCACACGGAACCGAAGCCAGCATCCGAACGGAACAGACCTTCAGGTACGGCAAGGCGTTTCTGGGCCGAAAGAACGCCAAGAAGGACCCCGACCTCGCCGGGCGTGCCGACTATATTCTTGAGGTCGCCTCCTATGGCCGATGGGTTGCCGAAGTCAAAGCACCCTCCGAGGAGATCACCCGCGACGCGGTGGAACAGGCCCACACCTATGCGGCGCATCCCGAGGTCGCGGCGCTGTTCTTCCTGGTAACGAACGGCCGCAAGTTCCACCTCTACCGAACCAGCTCACTCGATGCGCCGCTGATGGCGTGGGCCTTTGAGGAGATGGATGAGATCTTTCTGGCGCTCGGCAACCTCGTCTCGCCCGACGCGATCAAGCGCAAGGTCAAGCTGTTGGTCCCTGACGCCGGCAAACCGCTCGCGGCTGGCGTCGCGTCAAACGTCCAGATTATCGGCGGGTTCGTGCGGTACGAGGACCATGAGAGCAATCATGCCCTCCTCGCCATGGATAGCATCAACGGGCTGGAGTTGCCGATCACCTCCGGCCGGGTAAGCCGAGCGTCAGATGGACGCCTGCACGCCCAGCTCAATATGGCCAAGGCCGCCCCCATGATGGGCGAACTCAATGCGCTCCTCCAACGGGAGGATGATTATGATTTCTATTCGAGCGACGAGTACGTTTCAACGGATCGCGATCGGCCGACCATCTTCCAGAACTTCGTGGAGAACTACACGCCGGCTGGGGCCCTGGTTGCATTTCCTGGTTTCGGGAAAGCGCCGATGCCATTTGGTATCCGCATGGCGGCGCGAACCGAGGCGGTCGGCTACATCGACGGCGACACCTTCAAGGGCACCATGCAGCTGTCCTACGAGTTCGCGTTCGATAGCATCCCGCCGATGGTCCGCCGCGCCCTGGAGGCGCAGATCGGACCGATCCCCGCAACGCCCCGCGCCCAAGGCGGCGGGGTATTCGAAGTGAAGCTACTTAACCTCTAGAAGGGATGCTCCAAGATGGTTCAGACGAAGAGCGTTGAGTTCGGCTATGGACGGGTCAGCTTCAATCTCGAAGTGGAGCCGGTGCCCGCATCGACGCAGCGCAACGGCAATGTGACCATCAACAACGCGGCTATTCCTGGCCGACCCGCCTATTTCGAAATCTCCACGATGATCCGTGTGCAGCACGAAGAGGAGGGTATCGCCTTCGCCAACGTCCTTCATCTGGACGTGGTGTTGACCGGGCTCCCGAAGGATACGCCCTACGCGGAGGTGGACGCACAGGCTGCCAGAAAACTCGCCCCGCTTCTGCGCGAGATCGCTGACCGTATCGAGCAACAGGTGACGGAGTATGATGCCAGCGAAGCCGCGCCGGCCTGAGACATTGCACGCACGATGATCGCCCCTGGTCGCCAATGGTTGAACTCGCATCACAGACTTGCGACGTGTGGCTCGGTTCCAGGGTCCATAGATTCTAGTCGGGCGCGCGTGCCTCCGCCTGAGCCTTCGTCACAGCAGTCCTAATGATCTCCGTCAGCTGATCATTCCGGCTCTGTACCGCAGCGTGCGCCGCCTCGAATTCCGTCCGCAGCGCTTCCATGCGTTCGATCAGATCCGCCGCTGCGGTCGAGAGGTCAACGAGTTCCTGCACGGTAAGGAGCGGGGCTGCCTTTCCCTGAGAAAGCAGCTTCGCGCCAGCCATACGGTGGACGACCCAGCCTTGCTCCTTGGTTTTGCCGATGACGCCATGCGCCGCGTCATTGCGGCCCTTGCCGATTTTCTCGGCCAGGTCCGCGATCTTGCGAATGCGGGCCTTCTCGTTCGGAAATTGCCCTGCAAAGCCCTTCAAAAGCTCGCATTTCCGGTTGTAGTCGAGGGCGCTAATGATCGGGAAGCTCATGCCGTGCCCGTGAACGCCGGCTACCGCTGAGAGCAGCATCGACAGGCCGACTTCGAGCATGTTGTGCAGGACGATCAATTGCCCGAGCTTGTCGTAGGGCACGTCGTTGCCGCTAGGATCTCCCTCTAGGTGCGCGATCACCGTCCGTGGCGCTGGCGTCCACACCACCTGTGGCGCGGGTGTCTCCGAGCTGCGCCGGGTACCCTTAGCCATTCGCCTGCTCCTCCCTGAATATGAGGAACGTGCCCCGCCTGGCGATCGGACGCAAACAGCCGACGCTGAAGATAGCGATCCTCCGCTCGGCGCTCAGGTCACACGCATCCATCCGCGCTCGGTCTTGCGGAGCGGGATCGTGCTGTCGAACTTGACGGTCGCGCCGGCAGGCTGCGGCGGGAGCCCGAAGAGCCCCGCGTTATAGCAATTCCATCCGACGAACCGGCCGCCCGCGCTCACGCACTCCGGCCGGATGCCTTGCGGGAATGTCACCGTCGCCTTGTACGAGACGACATAGAACTCGGTGCCGTAGACGGACTGGATCTGGCCGTTGGTCTTCTCGAACCGCTGTATCCGATACGGCGTCGCGCCCAGCCTCGACTTGAGCTGCTCGTCGAACGCGCGCCGCGCCTGGGACGAGGACGGCTTGTCGCTGCACGCGACGAGCGTGACGGCCATGGCGGCGAGTACGGCGAGCCGAAGGCCCGTTCGAACCGTGCGCGGGCATGAGGTCTGCATGAGCTGTCTCCCGTAGCTAGTCGAGGATGAGTGAGGGCGACGCGCGGGAGGGACGCACATCCTTCCGCTGCGCAGCCACTCGCCGGAAATGAGGAGTGAGGAGGGGCCAGCGGTGCCGAAGGACAGCCACTGGCAGGAACTGGATCGCCCGCACCACGCCCCGGCAACTCGCCGCGCCGCAGCGGCAATCCATGCGCCAGAGCGCCTCGTACTCGGTCAGGGAGTAGTCGAAGGTTAGCTCTTCGCCGGCCGCAACATCCCGGATCGCCACGAACTCGCGCGGCTCGCGGAACGCGAGGTTCGGCTCGCATGAATGGTTCAGGAAGCGCGCGGGACCTATAGGGTCGATCCAGCGATGCTCGCCTATGCAGATCCAGTTCGGGTTCGCGAGGGCGTCATCGTCATCGACACTCTGCCAGATGCGCTCCGCCCCCTCGATCACGAACACCCGCTCCCCAGCCATGAGCGGCCGGAGGGTGTAGACGCCAAGGCCGATACGCCCGGTGTCGATGATGGCGAGAAAGCCGTCCTCCTCACTCCGCAAGCCCGCGCTCATCCGGCCACGTGACCCGCTGCCAACGCGCCGACATTCCGGCGGACGCTCAGCGCTGCCACGAGCGCATGCAGCAGGAGATTGATGCCGGGATAGATGAGCAGGGCCGATGGTGCCGACGCCATAAGCGTCGCGAGGGCGAGCGCGCCATATGCGGCGGTCCATACTATCCACGGCCACGGGCGCTCTTGGTCCGGCGCGCGGTATGTGCCGCGCAGGATCGGTATGAAGGAGGTTATGCTCGTGCCGGCCGCTCCGGCGAGGAGCAGTACCGCCGCAAGCTCGAACAGATCCGGCCGCACCAGACCGCCCGCGCGTGCGGCCCAGACCGCGAGGTATGCGAGCGTACAGCCGACATCGAGCACGAACGCGAGGAAGTCTGCACGGTCCAGGTCGCGCAGCGTCGCCCCACGCAGAAACGCCAGCGCCGCAACGAAGATACTCGATGCTGCGCAGACCGCCGGAAGCAGCAGCATCGGCCACGATGCGCCGGCCGCCGCCTCAAGCACGACGACGAGCGCGGTCCCATACGCGAACATGAGCCAGCTCGCGGGATTGGGGCGAGTTTCGGCGCGGAGCGCGTGGCGGACATACAGGCCATACCCCGCCGCCTGGAGCGCACCCGCCAAAAGGCCCGTCAATGCCGCCGGAGACAGCTCCATCACTGCACGGCGCGAGTGGCTTCCGCCATTGAGGCCCATGTCGAAGCCCGCACTCGGTCCATAGCCGCCCCGCCCTTTTGTCGATCGCCTCAACACCGAAAACACATGTACTGAAAAAGTATGTATCGCAATTTCCGGTATAGCGGAAGGGCTGGTCCAGCGAGTTCCAGCCCATATGTCGAAGTCGGCCTTTACCGACGCCTATGCTTCCGTGGTCGCAGCCGTCCGCGAGCTACGTCTTGAGAAGGGCGTGAGCCAGGTGGAACTCGCTCGCCGCTTGGGGCGGCCTCAGCAGTTCGTCTCGTATTTCGAGACCGGCGTTCGCCGGATTGATCTAGTGGAGTTCGTGGTTATCGTCCGGGCGCTGGGTGGCGACCCCAAAGAGCTGTTCACGGAGCTGGCCGACGCCATGCCGATGGATACGACTATCTGACAAAGCGAAGCTTTGCTTTACAGGCTGTGCGTGAATAGCGCTAAATTCTCGCGAGAAGGTTGGGGGAACCAATGTCGACCGAGAGCTACTCGCGCGAAACGCTCTTTACCTATCGATATGAAGACGGAACCGATCGCCATCTTTTGCCGGCGGATGAGGGTTCGTGGAGCCTCGAAGGCATCGCACATGCTGCCACCCTAGCGACGCATTTCCTGGTCGAAGGAAAGGTGCGACACCGGGCTCCCTACAGCGACAAATTTCGTATCTACATTGCGCCGCCAACTGCGGGGAGTTGGGAGACGCAGTTTGTATTGGCGTTAGCGAGCCCTGAAGCATGGGCCGGGGCTATTGTTGGCGGCGCGATCGGCATTCCAACACTGGCCTTCAAGTTGCTCCGACGCATAGGCAATCGGGCTACCGGCGTTACACCTAAGAACGACGAGACGAAGGCTATCGAAGAAAGGCACCAGGGCAGCTTTGATGCGTTGGTTGAAGCGGCTGAGCCGTCCCTAATACGAGCGCATAGGGTCATAACTTCCGACCGCACGACGCTCGATTTCTCCGCTGGCAGCTTTAAGTTCTCCTTTAACAAAGAGACGAAGACTTACATCGAGACCAATGTCGTTGACGACCAGCCGAGCGCAGCCGTTGGCAACGTCGCCAGCTTCAACGTGAATAGGCGTACTGGCCGAATTTTCATCGACAATCTTGGCCGCAGCGTCCCGTTCCTCGTCCACAAGGACGCTGATCACGGGACTTCGATAGCGCTGGCTCGCAGCTTGGAAAATTATGCTTCGACCCGACTTGCAAATAGCGATCTTCGTTTGAGGTTCCGTGCCACCAGAGCGCCCGATGGGTCCGTCAAACGGGTTGTCATCTACTCGGCACAATTCCTCTTTGGCATTCATCGGCCTTAGCAGCATGTATGCATTTCTGAGCTACCAGACTGCGGACAAGATAGTCGCCGGACACGTACAGAAGCTCTTGGATGGGATCGGGATCAAAGCGTTCCTCGCTCACGAGGACATTCAAGTCTCGCACGAATGGCGCACTACGATCCTCGAGGAGATCGGCAAGGCGGACGTCTTCATTCCCATCCTGAGCAAGCATTATTTCCTGTCTCCCTGGTGCGTACAGGAATCCGGCATCGCGGCGTTTCGGGACGGCCTGTGCATCATCCCGCTATCGCTCGACGGCTCCATCCCGCCGGGGTTCATCTCGAACATTCAATCGACGAAGGTCGATCCCGAGAACATCCTTCTGAAAGACCTCCTTCCAGGACTGGCAAAGAAGGATTTCGCGCTCGTCTTCGACATCCTGACGCGCGCAATTAAAAGCTCTGGCTCGTATCGAGGCGCAGAAGCGAATTTCGAGCGCATCCTCCCCTTCATTCCCAGAGCTACCGATGAGCAGATCGCGGCACTGCTGAAGGCCTCCACGGTGAATGGTGAGGTTATGCATGCAAGCCTGTGCGCCACAAAATACCTGCCGCCGCTACTCGCGAGCCACGGGCACCTGCTCGACGACGAAACTAGGGCCGAGCTGGGGGAAGTTCTCGCTCGATACGCTTAGAGAAGTGCGCAACGCATTCAACGAACCTCGGACAAGAGCTATTCCCGCATTGGTCGGCTGACAGGCTCCAGAAAGCCTTCGACAAGAGTGCCAAAACGCAGCTGAGGCTTCCATACACCACTCTCCCACCGCCCGTACGTCCCCTCATCCACACCCACGGCTTTGGCCGTTTCCTGGATCGTAAGGCCTCTCCGCCGACGCTCCGCGAGGAGCTGTTCCGGAAGCGTCACTGGCTGAGGCCACGGCTCTCTTCCGAGAAACCGGATGATAGCCGGATAGAACCGTGGCAGCGGCTCCCGCGCGTCCTGCTCCCACCACATCAGGCTCTTCCAACTCGTGCCGAGCATTGCCGCCACGTCTATCCGGCGTAAGTGCAGTTCGTGCCGCCGCCGCCGGAGCTGCATGCCGAGGCTCTCACCTTGCAGAGCAAGGATCTCAGGCTTTCTCGCCCGCAGCAGCACCGGAACCCCGGCTAACAATAGGGCAACGCGGCCATGCCGCTGTGGTCACGGCGGCGCGGGTCGCGGCGCGTGCGGAAAGGCCCCTCGCTGCCAGAAGGATTACCAGGGGCGCGTATCTGGCCCGCTGATGGATCGGATCGACCTGGCGGTCGACATGCCGGCCGTGACGGCGGCCGATCTGTCCCTACCGCCCCCTTCCGAAGGGTCCGCCGAGGCCGCCGCGCGGGTGGCCCGCGCCCGCCGCCTGCAGGCGGAGCGCGCCGCGGATCTCGATGGCGGCGAGGCGCTGAATGGCCGGGCGGAAGGCGCCTTTCTTGAAAAGATCACCGCGCTGGACGAGCCTGGTCGCGCGTTACTGGCTCGCGCGGCTGAGGCGGGGCGCATCAGCGCGCGCGGCTGGACCCGTGTCTTGCGGCTAGCCCGCACCATCGCCGACCTCGAGGGCGCCGACGCTGTCCGGCGCGTGCACGTGGCCGAGGCGCTCGCCTACCGCCGGACGGCGAGCGTCGGCGAGGAAGCCTTACAGGGTTGACCCCCCGTTAATTCGCACCGGCTAAGGTCGCGTCTCATGAGCGACCCCAAAGCGACGGTTGGGCGACCCGGCGTCACGCCCGAGCAGCTGGCCACCCTGAGCCATGAATTCCGCACGCCCCTGAACGGCGTGCTGGGCATGGCGCGCCTGCTCGAGAACACCAAGCTGACGGCCGAGCAACGGTCCTATGTCACCGCCCTGCGCGAAAGCGGCGACCATCTGCTCGCCCTGGTCAACGACGTCCTTCACTTCGCGCGCCTCGGGGCCGCCTCCATCGAACTGAGCCTGGCGCCGGTCGATGTCGAAGGCCTGCTGCGCCAGGTCGCCGAACTGATGAGCCCCCGCGCCCACGAAAAGGGCGTGGAGATCGCCTGGGCGCTGACCGCGCCTCTTCCTGTGATCCAGGCCGACGAAGGCCGTTTGCGGCAAATCCTGCTGAACTTCGCCGGAAACGCCGTGAAGTTCACGGAGGCTGGCGGCGTCCTGCTATCCGCCTCGGCCGGCGAGAACGGTCGGCTGCGCTTCTCCGTGGCGGATACGGGGCCGGGTGTCGCGCCCGAAGCCCGCGCCCGCATCTTCGAAGCCTTCGTCCAGACCGATATCACCCATAGCACCCAGCTGGGTGGCGCTGGCCTGGGCCTGGCCATCGTTTCGCGCCTCGCCACGGCCATGGGCGGAGAGGTCGGCGTCGGCGGCGAGTTGGGACATGGCGCCGAGTTTTGGTTTGAAGCCCCCTTCGAGACGGCCGCCCCCGCCCCCCGCGACACCCCTCTTGCTGGCCGCAACGTGGCGATCGCCTCGCCCAACGCCATTGTCCGCATCGCCACGGCTCGCCAGATCGAGGCCGCCGGCGGCCGAGCCTTCACCGCCGTCGACGTCAACGCGGCCCTGACCGGCGCGCCCGCCGACGCCGTACTGCTGATCGACGCGGCGCTGTCTGGTTCGCGCGGCGGGCTCAAGCCGCCGTCCGGTCGCAAGGCCGTGGTGTTGCTGACGCCCGAGCAGCGCGACCGCATCGATCCGCTCAAGGCCGTCGGCTTCAGCGGCTACCTCATCAAACCGCTTCGGACCGCGTCGCTGGTCGCCCAGGTGCTTCAGGCCGACGCCGTCGAGGCCGCGCCCGGCCCAAATCCGCACCATGACGACGACCGCATCGCCGGCGCCGTGGCCCACGGCGTTCGCGTGCTGCTGGCCGAGGACAACCCGATCAACGCCTTGCTGGCCCGCACCCTGCTGGAACGCGAAGGCTGCAAGGTCGACCGTGTCGCCGATGGCGAACAGGCGATCGCCGCCGCCGTGGCCGGATCCTACGACCTGATCCTGATGGACGTGCGCATGCCTGGCATGTCGGGGGTCGACGCCGCCCGCGCGCTCCGCGCCAAGGGCGTGGCCGCTCCCATAGCCGCCCTGACCGCCGACGCCTTCGACGAGGACAAGCGCGCCTGCCTGGCCGCCGGCATGGACGATTTCCTGGTCAAGCCATTGACCCAGGAAGCCCTGCGCGACGTGCTGAGACGTTGGACCACGACGGGCGTCTCGGGCTCCGGCTGGACGAAAGGCGCGACGCGATCCAAGGTCGCCGGCTGAAGCGAGGGCGGTCCCCTCGCCTGGGATTTCGCCGCATGACCGAGCAGACCAAGGACGCCAAGGCCAAGCCCGAGAAGAAGAGCCTGCTTGAGACGCTTGCCTTCTTCGGCGAGCGGCGCAGCCTGGTGATGTTGGGTCTCGGTTTCGCATCCGGCCTGCCCTACATGCTGATCTTCGACACCCTGTCGCTGTGGCTGCGCGACGCGGGCCTGTCGCTGGCGGTGATCGGCTTCTTCAGCCTCGCCACTCTGTCCTTCTCGTTCAAGTTCCTTTGGGCGCCGCTGATCGACCGCGCCAAGGTTCCCGTGCTGCACGGCGTTCTGGGGCACCGCCGAGCCTGGATGCTCGTCTTCCAGACGACGATGATCCTAGGGCTCTGGATGATCTCGGGCCTCAACCCGGCCGCGAATCTGGCTCTGCTCGGCGCCGTCGCCGTCGCCGTGGGCTTCGCGACCGCATCGCACGACATCGTCATCGACGCTTGGCGCATCGAGGTCGCCAACGACGAAGAGCAAGGACCGATGGTCGTCGCCTACCAGTGGGGCTTCCGGGTGGCGATGATCGCGGCCGGCGCCGTCCCGCTTCTGCTCGCGGAACGCTATGGTTGGAACATCTCCTACGCGGTCATGGGCGTGGTGGTCGGTGTCGGCCTGCTGGCCACGCTCTGCGCGCCCCGCGAAGCCGAACACACCATCCGCCCCATTCCCACCGGCGACGTCAAGCAACCCAAGGCGCTGGAAATCGCTGAGTGGCTAGCGCGTCTGGCGATCCTGCTGATCGGCGCCTTGGCGCTGGGATCGGGCCTCGCAGGCGACGCCACCCTTCTTTCCAAGCTCGTCGGAGGCGAAGCGCTGGCGGAGGCCTGGACCGCGAAACCGAACGGCGTCTGGCTGCAGTTGCTCGGCGTGGCCGTGGGCCTGGGCATCGTCGTGATCGCGGCCTGGCCCATTCCCAAGGTGCGCACCAAGCCCGGCGTCTACATGTCGAAGGCGTTCGGCGAACCCCTGGGCGAATTTCTCACCCGATTCAAAGGCGTCGCCGGCCTGATCCTGGCCGCCATCTGCGTCTACCGCGTCTCCGACTTCGTGCTGAACATCATGAACCCATTCTACCGGGACATGGGCTTCTCGCTGACCGAGATCGCCGAGATTCGAAAGGTGTTCGGCATCATCGCGTCGATGGTCGGGGTGTTCCTGGGCGGCGTGGTCGTCGCGAGGCTAGGCCTCATGAAGGCGCTCGTGATTGGCGCTTTCGCCCAGCCGATCAGCAACCTCATGTTCGCCCTGTTGGCCATGAGCGGCCACAACATCCCCATGCTGTTTATCTCGATCTGCCTGGACAACGTGGCCGGCGGCGTCGCCGGCACGGCCCTGATCGCCTACATGTCGAGCCTGACGTCGGCGGGCTTCACGGCGACCCAATACGCCCTGTTCTCGTCCCTCTACGCTCTGCCGGGCAAGCTGGTGGCCTCGCAGTCGGGACGCATCGTCGAAGCTTCGGCCCGGGCGGCCGAACAGGGCGGGCCGATCGGCATGCTGAAGAGCCTGTTCACGCGCCTCCCGCCCGAGAGCTTCACCGCCGCCGGGGCGAAGCTGGGCGTCAGCGCCCCGGCGCTCGCCGCGGGCTACACGGCCTTCTTCATCTACACCGCGTTGATCGGCGTGGTGGCGATCGTGCTGTCGTTCATGGTCGCGTCCCGCCAGAAGCCAGACGAGACGCCGGCTCAGGCCTAGACTCCCAGGCACACCACCTGGGCCACCCGCAGATCGCGGCGAAGGCCGTCGGCCACGCGGCCATAGTTCTCGGTGGTGATCGGCTCGCTCGGCGTGAACTCCGAGGGCGAGGGATGGCGGCGAGGGCCAAGCAGGGTCTTCAGGGTCTCCGGCGCGGTCGTGTAGATACGGCCGCGACGCGGCGCCTCGGCGACGGTGACGCCG
Organism: Caulobacter segnis; assembly: GCF_031454995.1. Taxonomy (GTDB): domain Bacteria; phylum Pseudomonadota; class Alphaproteobacteria; order Caulobacterales; family Caulobacteraceae; genus Caulobacter; species Caulobacter segnis_E. Next base: position 1,269,652 of record NZ_JAVDRV010000001.1, read on the forward strand.
ATCACCCGACCCGCCGCGTCCAGCGCCGGAGCGCCAGACAGACCCGAGAGCGTGCCCTTCAGGGTGTCGGTGCGCCCGACCTCCGCCCAGACCAGCACCGGCTCGGTGCGGGCGCCGCGACCATGGACCACCAGATTTTCGCGCCCCAGCAGCCGCGACGCCGCCTCGCCCGGATGGCCCTGAGGGAAACCCGGATGGTAGGCCCGAGCGCCCCGACGCAGGGGCTGGTCGATGCCCAAGGGCACGGCGGGCGCGCCACCCTCGGTGGTCAAGATAGCCGCGTCGGCGCGCGGATCGACATGAACCCTGGCCGCGACGCCCCGGCCGTCGGCGACGACGATCGCGGCTTGCTTGCAGCCATCGACGACATGGCGGGCGGTGAGCCAGGCGCCGTCGTCGCCGATCGAGAAGGCCGTACCAGATCCCGGCTCTGGCCGGTCGGGCACCTGCACGACGATGGAAGGATCAAAAGGCGAAGACGGCCCCAAGGGCAGGCCTTCCTCGCCCGGCACCGGCGGCGGCGGCGGCGGCGCGTCGGATCGCTCCTGCCTGCCGACAGCGACGATCAGCAGAGCGCTGACCACCGCCGCGTAGACCAGCCAGTCGGGGAGCTTGGGGAAATGCACCAGGACGCTCCGCGCCCGCTCAGCCCGCCACGGCGGCGGCTAGGATCAGGGCCGTGCTCAGCTTCGCCCCGACCAGCAAGGCGGCGGCCGAGATTTCACCGTCGTTGATGCGCTCGGGAAGGCCCTTCAGCACCATGTCAGTGCAGCGGAAGACGAGCAGTTGCACGGCCGTCGTCGCCGCGCCCCAGATCACGATCTCGACGACCGACGTGGCGGCGCTCAGGGACACGGCCAGCGGGATCGCCAGACCCACCATCACCCCGCCGAGGGACAGGGCGGCCGCCGAGTTGCCTTCGCGGATCAGGGTGATCTCCTTGTGCGGCGTCATGAGCGCGTAGAGCGTCGCGCCCAGGATCAGCATGATCAGCGTCACGCCCGCGTGCAGCAGGGTGATCGGGAAGCCCGTGGCGAAAGCCTGGACCTCGGGCGACTGGAGCTGGGACGGCATGGACGCGAACTACCCCCGGAAAGGTGCGGCTCACTGACTAACACGGCAGGCCAAGGCTTGCGTAGGGGGCGCGTGCATCGACGAACTACTTGTAGAATCCGTCGCGGAGATTCAGGCCGTGCTCGACGAAGACCTTCAGGGCGCAGAGCATGCCAGTCCAGCCCTCGCAATTGCCGAACGCGGCCTTTTCGCCCTCCGTCGTCTCCCGCCAGCCTGTCTCATGGATGCGGACGAGGGTCCGACCATCGCCGGTATCGGAGAAGGTCATGGTGACGGTCGTCGTGTCGCCCGTTGGAGACCCCCAGCGGAGCACGATCCTCTCGTTCTGGACGACCTCCACCACATCGACCGGAAAGGCGCCGGGAAAGTCGTGGAAATCCCAAGTGACGACGGCGCCGGTTTCAAGCCGGCCCTTCGCGCCGCCCGTGGTGAAGTAGCCCGAGAGCTTCCTGGGGTCGGCCACGGCCTCGAACACCTCGGCCACCGGGCGGGCGATGCGGCCGCCAACCGTGAATTCGTGCGCCATGGGACGCCTCCATCCTTGCTGCCGAGGACAATATGTTATAATTTTATAACATGTCAAACGAAGACGAGGCCGACCTGATCTTCAAGGCGCTGGGACATCGCGTCCGTCGCGCCATGCTGGATCTGTTGAAGGCCGAGTCCCTGACCACCGGGATGCTGTGCGCCCGCTTCCCCACGCTGGACCGTTGCACGGTGATGCAGCACCTCGGCGTATTGGAAGAAGCCGGCCTGGTTGTCGCCGACCGCCGCGGGCGAGAGCGGTGGAACCACCTGGACGCCCTGCCGATCCACGCCATCCACGAGCGCTGGATTGGTCCCTACGCGGCCTATGCGGCGAGCATGCTCAGCCGACTGAAGAAGAGGGTCGAGGAAGGCGAAGAGGCTTAAGCCGCCTCGTCGTCATCCTCGCTGAGCACGCCGGCCATCGCCGCGAGCGACAGCTTGCGCAGCGCCGACGCGCGGACCTTCTCGCTCTCGCTCTTCAGCTGGCCGCAGGCGGCGAGAATGTCGCGGCCACGCGGAGTGCGGATCGGCGAGGAATAGCCGGCCTTGTTCAAGATGGCGGCGAAGGCCTCGATCGTCGCCCAGTCCGAGCACTGATAGTCGCTGCCAGGCCACGGATTGAACGGGATCAGGTTGATCTTGGCCGGGATGCCCTTGATCAGCTTGACGAGGGCGCGGGCTTCCTCGGGGCTGTCGTTGACGCCCTTCAGCATCACGTACTCGAACGTGACGCGACGGGCGTTCGACAGGCCCGGATAGGCGCGGATACCGGCCATAAGCTCGGCGATCGGATACTTCTTGTTCAGAGGCACCAGCACGTCGCGCAGGGCGTCGTTGGTGGCGTGCAGGCTGATCGCCAGCATGGCCTGGGTCGTCGAGCCCAGCTTCTCCAGCATCGGCACGACGCCCGAGGTCGAGACGGTGATCCGACGACGCGAGATGCCGATGCCCTCGTTGTCGCTGATGATCTCGATCGCGTCGGCGACCTGGCCCAGATTGTAGAGCGGCTCGCCCATGCCCATGAACACGATGTTCGAGAGCTTGCGGTCTTCCTTGTCCGAAGGCCATTCGTCCAGATCGTCCTTGGCGACCTGCACCTGGGCGACGATCTCGGCCGTGGTCAGGTTGCGGACCAGCGGCTGGGTGCCGGTATGGCAGAAGCTGCAGTTCAGGGTGCAGCCGACCTGGCTGGAGACGCACAGGGCGCCGGCGCGGCCGACGCCCGGAATGAAGACGCTCTCGACCTCGATGCCCGGCGCCATGCGGATCAGCCATTTACGGGTGCCGTCCTGGCTGACCTGACGCTCGACGATCTCAGGCCGGGCGATCGTGAAGGCCTCGGCCAAACGCGCGCGGGTTTCCTTGGCGACATCGCTCATGGCCGCGAAATCGGTGACGCCGCGATGGTGAATCCAGCGGAAGATCTGGGTCGCCCGCATCTTGGCCTTGCCGTGCTCGACCACGCCGCTCTCGACCAGGGCGGCGACCAGCTGCGGGCGCGTGAGGCCCGACAGGTTGACCAGCGGCTTGGTGACGGAGGTTGCGGGCGCGGCGTCGGACGAGACGCGCGACAGGTCGAGGGTGACGCTCAAGGGGATGTCCGGATCTTCGGGGTGCGGGCGGACATATAGCAGGTCCGAGCCGGTTTTCCAAAAGGACCAGGCGCCGCGGCGCGTCAGACCTTGCGGAACCGGCCGCCCTGGTTGGCCATCAGCGCCAGGGCCCAATCGTCCGGCAGCAGCTTGGCGACGGCGGCGATGGCCTTGTTCGGCGAGCCCGGCACGCAGATCGGACGGTTGGCCTCGGCCGCCTCGTACCCCGCCGCCGCGACCTCGTCCGCGCCCAGCCACATCCACTCCGGCACGCCCTGACTGACCTGGGCGCGGGTGCCGTTGACGTCGTGGAATTCCGAATAGGTGAAGCCCGGGCAGAGCGCGCTGACATGCACGCCCGTCGACAGGTTCTCCAGATGCAAGCTCTGGGAGAACTTCACGAGGAACCCCTTGGTCGCCGCGTACAGCGTGTGCCCCGCCGCGCCAGGGACCAGACCCGCCAGCGAGGCGACATTGGTGATCCGGCCAAACCGCCGCTCGACCATGCCCGGCAGCACCTTGTGGGTCATTTCGCAGACGGAGGTCAGCATCACCCGCAGGAAGGTCGCCTGGTCCGCCCAGCTCGTCGCCGCATAGGTTCCCGGCAAGCCATAGCCGGCATTGTTGATCAGCGCGTCCACCACCCGCCCTTGCTCGGCCACCGCGGCGAGCACCGTGTCGACACCGGTCGGTTCGGCGAGGTCGGCGGCGACCACATAGGCTTCGCCGCCAGACCGTAGCTTGATCTCGGCCGCCAGGGCCTCGAGACGGTCGGCGCGACGCGCGGTCAGAACCACGTCATAGCCATGGCTGGCGTAGATGCGGGCGGAGGCGGCGCCGATGCCGGCGGAGGCGCCGGTGATCAAGGCGAGACGGCGGGCCATGCGATCGATCCGTTAAGAGCCAAAACTTCGCCGGACAGCAGCACGGCCAATGATTTGGTTCAAGCCGCGCCGCCGCGCGCCACGAACCAACCATTACGGAACCCCTGATCCGCCTTGCCATAGGTGAAGGGCGAGCCGTCGGGTTGGGTGAAGCTTCCGCCGGCCGCGACCAGCACCGCGTGGGCGGCGGCGGTGTCCCATTCGGACGTCGGGCCATGGCGCGGATAGATGTCGGCCGAACCTTCGGCGATCCGGCACATCTTGATCGAGGAATCCATCGCCGTGCGGAGGTCGAACCCATATTCCGCGGCCAGCTCGGTGGCCTTTTCCTCGCGCATCGTGTGACTGATCAAGCCCAAGGCTTGACCGGTCGGCCAGGGCCTGACGCGAGCCGGCGCTTCCGGGGCGTCGGGACCCGTGCGCTTCATCGCGCCCTCGGCGGTGGTGTACCAGATCTCGCCCGTGGCCGGGGCGCAGACCGCGCCGGCGACTGGAAGCCCGTTCTCGATTAGGCCGATATTCACCGTGAAGTTCAGGTCGCCGCGTACGAAGGCCTTGGTGCCGTCGACGGGGTCAACGAGGAAGAAACGCGACCCGATGGCGTCGGGCGTCCCGAACTCGCTGGCGTGCTCCTCCGAGATGACGGTGACATCTGGAAACGCCTCGGCCAGGCGTCGCAGGATCAGGCGCTCGCCGGCCCGATCGGCCTCGGTGACAGGACTCTCGTCGGCCTTTTGGGCCACGGCGAGCTCGGTTCTCCAGAATGGCAGGATGACCGTCGCGGCCTCTTCGGTGATCCGGGCCAGGGCGCGACCCCAGTCGGCCAGATTTTCGGTCGTCGCGGTATCGCTCATGCCTGTCCTCGAGGGTCGTCGCCGACGAACTCCAGCCGGACACGCCGACCGTCGATCGTCCGCTTGCCCGCCTCTTCGAAATTGACGGTGACCCGATGTCCGATCACGGACTGAACCTGCCCCAAGCCCCAGTCGGGCTGGTCGGGGTGGCGCACCAGGACGCCCGGCTCTAGAAACGGATCCATAACGGCCTTCCTGTAGAGGCTTGGGCCAGTTTGCCAAAGCCTCAAATCACGGCAAAGTCCGCCGCCATGACCGATATCGTCCCCGAGACCGTCTCCGCGCCCCCGACGTCCCCCCAAGCGGACGTGCAGGGCCCAGACTTCGCCGCCATGCTGGCCGCGCGGCTGTGCCACGACTTCATCAGCCCGGCCAGCGCCATCGTCTCGGGCCTGGATTTACTGGAAGATCCGTCCGCTCAGGACATGCGCGACGACGCCATGAACCTGATCGCCTCCTCCGCGCGCAAGCTGGCGGACCTCCTGCAGTTCACGCGCGTGGCTTTTGGCGCCTCGGCCTCGGCCGAGAACTTCGACAGCCGCGAACTGGAGAAGCTGGCGCAGGGCGTCTTCGCCCACGTGCGTCCGACCTTGAACTGGGCGATCGAGTCTCAGGCGATGAACAAGCCGTCCGCTCGGGCCGTGCTCAACATCGCCCAGATCGCCGCCAGCGCCCTGCCCGCCGGCGGCGTGGCGACGGTCAAGGGCGTGGCCGCCGATGGCCGCTTCTCGATCATCGCCGAGGCGATCGGTCCTCGCGCCCGCCTTCGCCCCGAGGTGCTCGCTGGCCTGAAGGGCGAGCCGTTGGCCGAGGGCCTGGGCGGCCCGTGGGTCCAGGCGGCCTATCTGAACGCCCTTGTCCGCGCCGCGGGCGGGCAGATCGCGTGCGAGGTGGGCGAGGACCGCGCCTCGATCGCCGCCTGGGTGCCGGCCTAGATCTTCATCTCCCGTCGAAATGCGGCAAACCGCTCCTTAACCAGAAGCCCTCATGGTGGTCCTCTGGATTGGAGCACGCCGTGAAGACCTGCCTGGTGGTCGACGACAGCCGGGTGATCCGCAAGGTCGCCCGCCGAGTCCTCGAGGACATCGGCTTCGACATCGCCGAGGCTTCCGATGGCATGGAGGCTCTGGCCTGGTGTCGCGCGGCCATGCCCGACGCCGTGCTGCTGGACTGGAACATGCCGGTGATGAACGGCCTGGAATTCCTGCGCCACCTCCGCAAGGAGCGCGGGGGTGATACGCCGAAGGTCATCTTCTGCACGGTTGAAAACAGCATCGACCGCATCCGCGAGGCGCTCGACGCCGGCGCGGACGAGTACATCATGAAGCCGTTCGACGGCGACATCATCCAGGCGAAGTTCGCCGAGGCGGGTCTTCTGTGACCCCCGAACACATCGACCTCCTAGCGGCGCTTGGACGCGCCCGCGCCGGCGTGCGGGTCGAGGTCGAAAAGCCCTACCTCGTCGAGAGCCGCCTGACTCCGCTGACGCGGCGCGAGGGCTTCGAGAGCATCGAGGCCCTGATCGACGAACTGCGCGCCAAACGAGAGGAAAGGCTGATCTGGGCGGTCGTGGAATCGCTTTGCCGCACCGAGACGACCTTCTTCCGGGGACGGGAGGCTTTCGCGGCCCTTCGTGATGGCGTGTTGCCATCGCTCTCCCACCGTCGCGAGGCGCCGCTGCGGATATGGAGCGCCGCCTGCGCCACCGGGCAGGAAGTCTATTCCGTCGCCATGGCGGCCGCCGAGGCGACCGGACTCGCCCCGGGCGCGCGGTTCGAGTTCTTCGGTTCGGACCTCTCCGAACGGTGTCTGGAGAAGGCCCAGAGCGGCCTCTACACCCAGTTCGAGGTCCAGCGAGGGCTGCCGATACGCATGCTCGTCAAGTATTTCGAGAACCAGGACGACACCTGGACGATCTCGCCCCGCATCCGCCAGATGGTGCGCTGGCGGCGGATCAATCTGCTGTCCGACCTGTCGGCGCTCGGCGTCTTCGACGTGATCCTGCTGCGCAACGTCCTGCGCAACATGGTCCCGGCGCTGCGTGGCAAGGTCGTCCGCGGTCTGGCGGCCCGACTGGCGACGGACGGCGTTCTGGTTCTGGATCCCGAGGACGACGTCTCCGAACTCAACGATATCCTCGTCGCCGCCCCCGGCGGGGCCGGCCTCTATCTGCGCGACCCGAGCATCGGAAGCGCCGTCGCGGCCTAGAACCTAGGCCTTTCGGAGCTTACCCCGCGGGCGCGCCAGGGCCACGCCCCCGGTCAAGCTGGCAAGGATCTCGATCATCCGCGCCATGATCCCGACCTTGGTCGGCGGAAGCGCCGCGAAGGCGGGCGCGAGCTTGCGAAACAGGATCGGCGGCGCTCCGGGGCCGACAATGGCTTCGCGCAGGCCCATGACTTCCACCACCGCGCGCGCCGCCCTCCGCCATTCGATGGGCGGGGCCGCCCAGTGCGGCGCCGGGGCGCGACAGTCGGAAAAATCGGGCGCCAGCCCGCAGCCCTCCGCGATGGCGGCCTCGATCTCACGCGCATAGGCCTGGTCGCGCGCCAGCCGATCGACATCGATCACGAGATCGGCGTGCGGCAAGGCCTTGAGGAGCGACGCCAGCCAGACGGCGAGGAAGGCTTGGAAGGACAGGCTGGCCGGACGGCGCTTGAACGCCCGACGCACGGCCGACAAGCGCTGGGATAGCGGTCCGACGCCATCGAAACGCCGGCCAAGAATCCGCTCGGCGGCGTCTCGCCATCCGTCCATTTCGGAAAGCAACACGTAGTGGCACAGCTCGAAATAGGTGGGTCTAGGACGGCGGCGGAGCGAGTAGAACGACAGCCATTGCTGCACGGGGTCGCGCACCAGCACGATATGGAATCCGCCAAACCGCTTCCTGAGCCATCCCGCGCGCCCAAGCGTGCGGCAGCAAGCCAGCAAGGGCGTTTCCCCTCGACTCCGCGCCGCGTCGATCAAGCCTTCGACATAAGCCTGCTGGGCCAGGTCGCTGGCCTCGGGCTCGATCCAGAAGCGGTCCAGCGCGAAACCGGCGTCAAAGCCTCGGACACCGCCCGCCGGGTCGAGGACAACCGCGAACTCCTTTAGGTAGGGTTCGCTCCCGCCGGGATGCCGCAGGCCGCTATTGTCAGGTGTTTCAGCCCCGATCGTCTCAGCGGTCAGACGCGCCAACTGCTCGTGCCAAGGCTCGTAATAGGCTCGAACGTCCGGCACGGCTCGAAAGCGATGCCATATGTAGGTGCTGGAACACCGCCAGCCGCTATGAATGAAAACAGCGCCGCTCGACAAACGCCACATCCCTCTATCAGAGGGACTACGATCCACCGGCTGTTTTTCAGGCGTGTCTCTGGCCAGCGGTTCAGGATTTCGCCGCGGAAATACTCCGAGATGATTGAAAGAAAAAGGCCCGCTGTTTCCAGCGGGCCTCCAACTCCATCGCTCCAGGAACGTCAGTTGTTCTTGACGTCCTTGGCCGTGTCCGTCACGGCCCGCCCCGCCGACGAGACGTCCTTGCCGGCGCCTTCGACCGTATTGCAGGCCGCGACCGACAGGCTGGCGGCGAGGGCGGCCAGGATCACCAGTTTACGCATGGTCTTCTCCGCTGTTCGCCTTCCAGCATCGTGGGAAGGCTGTGAAACAATCGCCCCGAAAGAACGTCAGCGGCGAAGCTCGGTTCCGGTCTAGATTTCAGGTTTCAGATTCAGGCGAGACCGCCCGCCTGAGGCGTGGGAAAGACAAGACGCACCGTCAGGCCGCGGGGCTCTCGCGTTTCGAACGCGACCTGTCCTCGCAACTGCCTGGCGAACGCGGTCATCAGCGTTCGGCCGACGCCGCCGCCCAGGCTTTCGGCCGCGCCGGGGCCATCGTCGCTGATCGAAAGCTCGGCCTCTTCGCCGCGAACATGGAAGCCCACCCGTAGGGTTCCGCCCGCCGGCCCAAAGGCGTGCTTCTGAGCGTTCGTGATCGCCTCGACCGCGAAGAGGGCGATGGGCGCCAGGCGATCGGGATCGATGACCAGCGGGTCGGCGTGGACCTCGGTGCGAACGAGGCTGGACGTTCCCATGTCGTTCGCCAGCAGTTGAGCGGTGAGCTCCTCGAGGAACGGACGCAGATCCACCCGCTTCAGATCGGGGCCCTGATAGAGCGCCCGATAGATCTGGGCCAGGGCCGTGATCCGTTGGCGCGTGTCGTTCATCGCCGCCTTCGCCGCGGGGTCGGCCAGGGCGCGTTGCTGCATGTTCAACAGCGACGTGATGATCTGCAGGTTGTTCTTCACGCGGTGATGGATCTCGCGCATGAGCGCGTCCTTCTCCGCCAGGCTGTCCATCAGCGAGGCGTCCCGGGCCACGATCGCGCCCGCCATGGCGTCGAGGGTGGCGGCCAACTCCCGGATTTCCGGCGGGGCGCGTTCGGCTTGCAGAGGCCGCACCGTGAAGCGCCCACGGGCGTAGATCGCCGCCACGCGTTGCAGATAGACGATCCAGCGGATGACGCCTCGCTCCGCGGTGAACCAGACGGCGCCCAAGCCGAGCACGAACGCCAGGAGCGGCAGGAAGAGGCGTGAGATCGGGTTGATCCAGGCCCAAGACAGCAGTCGCGGCGCCGGCGCCGACAGGATGACGAACACGTCGTCATTGACCAAGGGCGCGGCCGAAAAGGTCCTGTCCCGGCGCTGCCCGTCGCGCGCGGTCCACAACGCCGCGCCGCGCCGCGCGGCCTCCTCGCGCCAGCCGCTCGGCGGCGCGCCAAAAGCCGCTGGATCGGTGGCGGCGAAGACGCGGCCGTTCGAGTCGGCCAGCGCCACTTCCGCTCCGCCGGGCAGGAAACGGTTCGCGGTCTCCACCTTTAAATCGTCAAGCGTCAGGACCGCGGCCATGGCGCCTTCGAACTCTTCCGGAGAGCCCGCGCGAACCGCCGCCAGGACCGACGGCTCGTTGGCGTAGGTCGCCCCTGGATTGGCGGCCACGACGAGAGTCGCCCCGCCCCTCAAGGACTGGAACCAAGTCCGCGCGCCGCGTTGCGGATCATAGGGCGTCGTAGCGGCGGCGCAGGCCACGCGACCGCGAGAGTCAAAGCGGATCAGATTGGCGTAGCCTGGCAATCTCGCCCGGACATCGGCCAAGCGCTGGGCGCACTCCAGGCCCACCGAACGAGGGCCCAGGGTCTGCAGAAGCACGCCAGCGGCCTCGATGCGCGCGCGCGCGATCGCCGCGCTGCGCCCCGCCGCCAGTTCCAAGCTCTGGCGGCGAGAGTCGGCTTCCGCGCGAAACGCGAAAATCGACTGCATGCCGCCGAGGATGAGCACAGGCAAGAGCGCCACGCACAGGGCGATGGCGAGGCGAACGCGGATGGACGTGACGGCCCGCGCGGCGTGGCCGGCGAACACATTCACCGCAGAGAGCTCAACCGCTCCGCGTCGGCCAGGATGGCGTGCATCGCATCTCCGGCGGCCGCGCCATCGCGGTCATAAGCGCCCGCCTCTAGAATGGCCTGCAGGGCGCGACGAGCGCGGCTGACGCGGCTCTTCACCGTGCCGACGGCGCAGCCGCAGATGTCAGCCGCCTCTTCGTAAGCGAAACCGCCAGCGCCCACGAGTATCAGCGCTTCCCGCTGCTCGGCGGGCAGCATGGCCAGACCCAGGCGGAGCTCGTCCAACGCGACGGGCGCCTCCGGGTCGTCCACGGCGACCAGGGTCCGCTCGGCGGCCTCCTGATCGAGCTGACTTTGGCGCCAGCTACGACGCTTCTCGGAATAAAACTGATTGCGCAGGATCATGAAGGTCCAGGCCTTCATGTTGGTGCCCAACTGGAAGCTGGCGCGCGCGTCCCACGCCTTCATCATGGCGTCCTGCGCCAGATCGTCGGCGGCGGTCGGATCGCCCGTCAGGGTGCGGGCGAAGGCGCGCAGATGCGGGATGAGGGTGACCAGCTCGCGCTTGAACAGAGCGTCGCGCGCCGGATCGGGCGCCGAACGCCCCACTTTTTCCTCGGCCATCGTTATTGGCCTCCCGCCGGCGGCTCTGCCTTGCGCAGAATATCGAGGAATTCGTCAGGAACAGGTTCGTTGACGACCTCGTCGAACATCTGGCGCAGCTTCACGCCGATGGCCTGTTGGCGCAGACGCGCCTCGTCAAGCGCCGCGGCGCTCTTGCGTTTGTCTTCCATGGGTACGTGTTCGATCATGTCCTCGACACCGAAGTGCATCGGCGTCCGCCCCCTTTGGCCGAATGTCTTTCCGCCGAATGACAACGTGCTTTTCCGTATCGGGTTCCATAAGCTTGGGCATAAGATGGCAAAAATCCTCGACCGGCGGAACCGGTCTGTTGAGGAGGCGTTATCGAGCTTCGACGGAACGGCGCAGCTTGACTGTGCGTTCTAACGTTTTCGAGACACCGCATCGGGAGGGGTCATGAGTCTTCTTGCTCGGCTGGCGCCGCATCTGCCTTACATCCGCCGTTACGCTCGCGCCCTGACCGGCGACCAAACCACCGGGGATCATTATGTCCGCGTGGCCTTGGAAGCGCTGGCGGCCGGAGAGCGCTCGCTGGACGACGACCTGTCGCCCCGCGTGGCGCTGTACCGTGTGTTCCACGCCATTTGGCTAAGCTCCGGCGCTCAGCTCGAGGCTCGGCGCGATGAAAGCGTGAGCTCCGCGGATGACGCGGCGCAGCGCCTGATGCGCATCGCGCCCCGGTCGCGCCAGGCTTTTCTTTTGACGGCTCTGGAGGGCTTCACCCCGACCGAAGCCGCGCAGATCCTGGGCTGCGACTTCGGCGAGATCGAGCGACTTATCGCCGACGCCCAAGCCGAGATCGACGCTGAACTGGCCACCGAAGTGCTCATCATCGAGGACGAACCTGTGATCGCGGCCGACATCGAGGCGCTCGTTCGCGAACTGGGTCATGACGTCACCGATATCGCCGCCACGCGTGGCGAAGCCGTGGAGGCGGTCGCTCGCCGCACGCCCGGTCTCGTGCTCGCCGACATTCAGCTGGCGGACGGCTCCTCGGGCATCGACGCGGTGAAGGACATCCTTGGCCGCCTGGACGTTCCGGTCATCTTCATCACGGCCTTCCCGGAGCGGCTGCTGACGGGGGAGCGTCCCGAGCCCACGTTCCTGATCACCAAGCCGTTCCAGCCGGAAACGGTGAAGGCGGCGATCGGTCAGGCCCTGTTCTTCCACCCTCGGCGTACGCGCAAGGCCGCCTGACGCTCGCGGATCGAATGATGAGAACGGCCTCCCGATTGGGAGGCCGTTTTTATTTGGCCGCGAGCACGCGCGACCCATGGCGCTTTAGGGTGTCTGGTTAGGGGGTCTGGCGCGCCGGCTGTTGCGGCGTGGTGCCCGCGCGAGCTTCCGCCGGCGTGTTCGCGCCCGTGTTGTCATCCACGGCCGCGAGGTCACCGGCGCGGAAACTCCAGGCGCCGAACAAGGCCAGGGCGGCCAGCACCGTCGAGACGATGAGGATCCAGAAGATGTGGCGCCCAAAGCGCCCCTGGCGAGCGCGCGTCGCGTTGATCGAAGACGTGGGCGGCGCCTGATCGGCCGTGTTGTGGATGTCGGTGGGCATGGGGTCCTACCTCCTGAAAAGTCCTAGGGAGCCCAGGACGTGGTGACATCGGCGCGCGCCAACGCGGCGGCGCGATGATTGAAGCTCATCACCGTGGCGGTGGAGATCGCGGTCACGGCGATGACGACCAGGGCCAGGAGCCGATCGCGCCGACGGCGCTGACGCTCGGTGAGCGCCTGGACAAAAGCCGTTCCGCCATGTTCGGCCTGATAGGTCCGGATCACGACGCATCTCCCCTCGTACGACGGCTTTCGCGCCGCCTGGGAAATCAACGTCCCGTCAACTCCGCCGTTCCCTCTTGAGCGCGCTCACGACGTTCGCGAAAAAAAATCGCGCCTAGCGGGAACTCTTCCAGGGGAGCGTCGTTTCTATCTTCGCGAAGGCGGCGACGCCCCCCCCGACTTGAGGCTGGCGAGAGCCAGCCTGCCGCCTTCGCACCCCCCTTTGTTGATGCGAACTCTTAGGCGGACCGGTTATCCGGCCCGCCTTTCTTCGTTTTCTCAACGGGCCTTGGGCGTTAGATCGAAAATGATGTCCGCGCGTCGGCGCAGGGGCGCGGCGGCGCCTGACACCGTCGTCGCGCCAGCGTCTCCGACGGCCGTCAAATCGAAATCGGCCTTGCCTAGTCCATGCGCCGCGAGCGCGCCGGACACCGCGTCGGCCCTTCGTTTTGAAAGCGCGAGATTGGCGGGCGAGGCTCCAACCGCGTCAGCCAGGCCTATGACCCTCACGGACCTAACCTGGCACCCACGGGCCTGAGCTCGCGCGTTCGCGAGCACCATCCTCGCCTCGGGCGTCAAGGCGGCGCTGTCCTGATCGAAATAGATCGACGAGGTGAAGCCCGCGCAGTTGGCGCCAGCCGCGGCGACCGGTCTCTTCAAGGTTCTCCACGGCCCGCCGGTCTCGGCGCAGGCCGTCAGCGCCAGAACAGCGCCGATCAGGATCGTGACTCTCGTCGTCTTCATGGCTTCCCTCCTCCATTTGCGCGAATACGAAAAAGGCGACCGGCACCGCCGATCGCCTTTCGAAATGAGCGTGACGTCCACCGCCTAGTAGCGGGGAGCGCCGTCTTCCCAATAGTAACGACCGCTGCGGGAGTCATAGTAATAATAGCGACCCGCGCGCTCGTCGTAATACTGGCGGCGATTGACCGAGTTCGCGCCGCAGCCGCCGTCCTCGCGACAGCCCTTGACCGCGCCCACGGTGCCGCCCAGCGCCGCGCCAACGGCCGCGCCGGTGCTAGCGCTGCCGCCGCCGACGTTGTTGCCGATCACCGCGCCGGCGAGCGCGCCGAGCGCCGCGCCGCCGGCGGCGTTGCGTTCCACATTGCCGGTCGAGGTGCACGCCGCGGCGAGCACACCCACGCCCATCAGGGCGATCATGGTCATCTTCATCTTGGCTCTCCGTTCCGAGCTTGTCCCCTGCGCAGCAAACGGCCACCGTCCGGGAGGGTTCCGCGAGAAGCGGAACCATGGCTGGCTTAGGACCGTTGCCTCGGCGAGTTCTGAAGACAGGGGGCGCCCGTGCGGCGGATCGATATCGTCGTCAACACCGCCTCGGGATCGGTCGGTCCCGATGCGCCAGCCATCGCCGAGCGCTTGCTCGCCGAATATGGCGTCGCTGGGCGGGTGCACGCGCCAACCACCGGTGAACTCGAGATGCGCCTTCGAGAGGTCATCGACGCCGCGCCGGACGCCGTCCTGGTTCTGGCCGGCGACGGCACGGCGCGAGCGGCGGCGGAGCTCGCGGGCCCCCAGGGTCCGATGATCGCCCCCCTGCCCGGCGGCACGATGAACATGTTGCCTCACGCCATCTACGGTGAACGCCCCTGGCAAGAGGTGATGAGCGACTGCCTCCAAGCCGGCGAAGCGCGGATGATCTCCGGCGGCGAGGTGGGCGGCCGCCTGTTCTTCGTCGCCGCCATCCTCGGCAGCCCCGCCCTGTGGGCGACAGCGCGCGAGGCCGCTCGGGACGGTCGCTTCGACCTGGCGATCGCGCGAGCCCGGCGGGCGTTCCAACGCGCCTTCTCGGGCCGACTGCGTTTTGTCCTGGACGGGCGTCCCAAGCAGAGAGCCGAGGCGCTGACTCTGATGTGTCCGCTGGTCTCGACGGCGCTGGACGCCGAGGAGCGCGCCCTGGAAGCGGCCGCGCTGGATCCGTCGAGCGCCCTGGACGTCTTCCGCCTCGGCTTTAACGCCGCGCGCGGCCAGTGGCGCGACGACCCATCCGTGTCCGTCGGCAGATGCCGAACGGGGAGCGTCTGGGCGGGCGGACGCATTCCGGCGATCCTCGATGGCGAACCCGCCCGTTTCGACTCGAACGTTTCGATCCGTTTCCGCCCCAAAGCCTTCCGCGCCCTGGTCCCCCCCGCATGAAGCTGGTCCAGATTTCGGACATCCATTTCGGTGGCGAGAACCGCGAGGCCATGGAGGCCGCCGCGCATCGCATCGAGGACGAGGCGCCGGATCTCGTCGTGGTGGCTGGCGACCTGACCTTGGACGGCAAGACGCCGGAGTTCGACGCGGCGGCGGCTTGGCTTTCACGGTTTTCCAGCCCGAGGCTTGTCGTCCCCGGCAATCACGACACGCCTTTCGTGGGGCCCCGCGAGCTTTACACCCGCTTTAGCCGGCCATGGCGGCGGTTCAGAGACCGGTTTGGCCCGGAGGACGGCGCCGCATGGCGAGGACCGGGGATCACCATTACCTCGCTCAACACGGCCCGCGCCGCGCAGCTGCGTTGGAACTGGTCGAAGGGCGCGGTGTCTCGGAGCCAGATCCGCCGAGTCCG
Organism: Caulobacter segnis; assembly: GCF_031454995.1. Taxonomy (GTDB): domain Bacteria; phylum Pseudomonadota; class Alphaproteobacteria; order Caulobacterales; family Caulobacteraceae; genus Caulobacter; species Caulobacter segnis_E. The sequence goes on from NZ_JAVDRV010000001.1 coordinate 1,284,950, forward strand.
CGGCGACCTGGAAGCCGCTCCCGCGTCGGACCTCAAGGTTGTGGTTTGCCATCATCCGCTGATGGAGGTGCTGGGGGGACCGATGACCGCCAGGGTTCGCGGCGGCGTCGACGCCGCCAACCAATTTGTTCAGGCTGGCGCCGACGTCGTGCTGTCGGGGCACATCCACCTGCCGTTCGTCACCGCCATTCCATTCGGCGATGGCAAGACTCAGATCGTCGGTTCCGGCACCCTATCCCTGCGCGAACGCGGCGCGGCGCCGGGCTTCAACTTGGTCGAAGTGGATCCAGGCTGCGTCCGCGTGAAGGCGCTCGCCTATGAGCGCGGCCGCTTCGACGTCTGGCGCAGCTGGGCGTTCGACCGGCGCTGAAACGAAAAACGGCGCGGCCGAAGCCGCGCCGTCTGGATCGTCCTGGCGTCTCGATTAGGGAGCGCGGCGTCCCCTGAACAGGTGGCTTACCAGCGACACCAGGAACAGGATCAGGAAGACATAGAACAGGATCTTGGCGATCCCCATCGCCGCGCCCGCGATACTGGTGAAGCCCAGCAGGGCGGCGATCAGGGCGATCACCAGGAAGGTCAGGGCCCAATTCAGCATTGGCCTCTCCGGATTGGTCCGGCGGATCGCCGGGACGGTTTGTCCATTATCAAGACCCTATGGCCTCGCTTGGGGACAACGCGTCCGGCGCGCCGGACGTTCCGGATGGCCGAGCTATTCGGGAGCCGGGTAGGCCCAGCCCTGGGCGCCGGCCTTGGCGGCGGCGTATTGGCTGTCGGCCAGGGTCCAGTTGGCCAGGTTGTCGAAGAAGGCTTCGAGGAAGGCCTTCCGCAGGTTCTGGTAGTCCAGATAGTAGGCGTGCTCCCACACGTCGGCGACCAGGAGGGCCGTCAGGTCTTGGGTGACGGGGCTCTCGGCGTCGTGGGTCGAGATGATCTTCAGCGCGCCCGAAGCGTCCGAGACGAGCCACACCCAGCCCGAACCGAAGTGGCCGATACCTTCGGCGACGAACTTTTCCTTCAGTTCGGCCAGGCCGCCGAAGGTGCTGTCGATGGCGGCGGCGAGCTCGGCGCCCGGAGCGGTCTTGGTCGGGCTCATGCCGTCCCAGAAGAACGCGTGGTTCCAGGCTTGAGCCGCGTTGTTGAACACCTTGCCCGGACCAGCGGACTTGATGACCGCTTCCAGCGAGCCCTTGTCGTCGCCATTCAGCAGCCCGTTCAGAGCCGTGACGTAGGCCGCGTGGTGCTTGTCATGGTGGAAGTGGAGCGTGTTGGCCGAGATGGTCGGTTCCAGCGCGTCATAGGCGTAGGGCAGGTCCGGCAGCTTGTACATGTTCACTCCATGGGAAGGCGTTCCCATGAAGGGAGGAGCGGGAACGCGAGGTGGCATCTAGAGGCGTCGGCGCGAAAGTGTAAGTCGCCACACGCATGATCTTGGTCAAATTTTAGAGATAGATTCCCTTTGAAATTTGGGGTTTCCCGCCCCTTACAAGACATCGCCGCCACCAGACCTCCCTGGCGGCGGCACCTTGTTTCTCATCGGGCTTCAGCGCTGGGGGGGCTTGGGGTCCAAGAAGGCCTTGGCCAGCGAGGCGGTGAGGGTGGGATTTTTGAGCGCGATGATCCCCGCCGCCAAGCCGATGCCCAACGACATCAGCGGGCGCTCCCGCACGATATCGACCACCTTGCCGGTGAGGTCGAAGCCGCCCTGTGGGATCTCTTGATAGCTCGTTCGGCGGTTCTCGGCCTTGCGAGCGGCGATCATGCCGGCGACGGCGACGATCAAGGCGGCGACCGCGGCGACAATGGCCGAGGCGCCCGCCGCGCCGACAAGCGGTAGGAGGATCGCATACACCGCGAAGGCGGCGGATACGACACTGACCGCGGCGGCCGCGGCGATCGCCGCGGCCGCCGCCAGGGTCATGAGGGTTTTCTCGAACATCACCGGTTGTTGCTACGGCCGCCGGCGATCAGAAGACCGATCAGGAGGCCAACGCCGACGCCGGCCAGCGTGGCGGCGATCGGACGTTCACGAACCCGCTCGGACACATAGCGCTGAGCTTCTTCGATCTGTTGGCCGGCGGTGTCGGTATACGCCCGGCTTTGAGCGCGCAGGGTGTCGAAACCCTCGGCCACGGACTTTTCCACGCGCTTGGCGGCCTCGGTCAAGGAAATCCGAGCGGCGTGGGCGGCCTCGGCGAAGCTGCGTTCGGCGTGCTCCACGGCTTCCAGCGTGGCGCCCTTGGCCTTGTCGGCTTCCTTGGCGGCGGGGTTCAGGGAATTGGCGGGCATGGTCATCTCCTGGTTCGCGACGCGACCGACCGGGACGCGGGAAGCGACGTCCCGACAACGCCGCACTCGTCGCAGCGGTTCCAAGATACCCAAGGACCCCAAGCTTCACCACTCGGAATCCATGGCGAAGCGGCGCCTGATTCAAAGGCGCTCGCGCCGGAGGCGAACCAAGTTTAAGGTCGAATCATGGACGACGCCCCAATCGTCAACGACGACCGTCAGGAAACCGCCCGCCTCAAGGCATTGCGCGCGCTTGGAGTTCTGGACGGCGAGGTCAACGAGCCACGTTTGCTGCGAGTGGCGCGACTGGCGGCTCGAATGTTCGACGCTCCGAAAGCCGCCGTCGCCCTGGTCGACGAGGATCGCATCTGGCGTAAGGCCTTCGTCGGTTATTCTGGCCCGGAAGCGCCAAGACGCGGCGACGTGGCCGACCGGGTCGTGGCGGCCGGACACGGCGTCGATCTCGCCGCGCCCATTCGTGACGGCCAGGGCTGCATTCTCGGCGCCTTGGTGATCGAAGGACCAGGCGCGAGCGCGCCCCTTCAACCGGAAGATTCGCGGGCGCTCGAGGATCTGGCCGATCTCGCGGCCGAGATCCTGACCTCGAAGCCTGAAGCCGATCGCACGCTCGAGGGCGAGCGCCTCAACCTCGCCATAACCGCCGCCGCGCTCGGCGAGTTCGAATGGGACATCAAGCGAGATGTCTTCAAGATCAGCCCTCGCCTGGCCAAGGTCGCCGGCATCGCGCCAGGCGTGATCCCGTCCGAAAACGGCGCGGCGCTGTTTCCCTACATCCATCCCGATGATCGCGAAGCCGCGCGGGAGACGATCAACAAACAGCTGGCCGAAACAGGCCGCTACAGCCTCGAATATCGCCGCCTTCCCGACGCGGATGGAAACGCGGTCTGGTATCACGGTTCGGGCGTCATGCTGTTCGACCCGGACCACCAGCCGACCCATCTGATCGGTGTCGTTCAGGACATCAGCGAACGAAAGGCGGAAGAAGAACAGCGCGAGAATCTGGTCGCCGAGCTTGATCATAGGATCAAGAATCTTTTGGCGGTCGTGCAATCCGTCGCCGCCCAATCGGCGCGGAAGTCCGCCTCGCTCGACGTGTTCCTAAAAACCTTCGCCGCGCGCCTGAAGTCGATGAGCTCGGCGCACGATTTGCTGACCGCCGCCCGTTGGCGCGGCGCGACCCTGGCGCGGATCGCCGCCGCCGAGCTTGGGGGCCTCGCGCCCACGCAGACGCGCTGGGATGGCCCTGAACTTTTCCTGACCCCCCGCGCGGCGTCGGCTCTATCGCTGGCCTTGCACGAGCTGGCGGTCAACGCCGTGCGCTACGGCTCGCTATCGACCGAGAATGGCAAGGTGGAGGTCGTCTGGCGGCGCTCGCCAGAGGGCGGCTTCGCGCTCGAATGGCTCGAGACCGGCGGTCCGCCGGCGGTCGCGCCCCTAACCAAGGGCTTCGGCGCGACCTTGATCGAGGAAGTGGCCGGCCGTGAGTTGGGCGGCTCGGCCAAGATCAACTACCGCTCGAGCGGCGTCACCGCCATGATCGTGGGCGCGGCCGAGGCCCTGGCCGACGCCCCGCCCATGGAGCCGGTCAGCGCCGAGCCCGAGCGCATCGTCGAGACCGTGGTCGCCGCCGATGAAACCGTGAGGCCCGGCGCCATCGCGGGGTTGAAGGTCCTGATCGTCGAGGACTCCCTGCTCCTGGCGTTGGAGTTGGAGGCGGGCCTGGAAGACGCCGGCGTCGAGGTCGTGGGCTGCGCCGCCGAACTCGGCGAGGCCTTGGCGATGGTCGAGAAGGACTTCGACGTCGCGGTCCTGGACGCCGACCTCAACGGTCAGTCGGTCGCCCCGGTGGCGGAAATCCTGCGCGGCATGGGCCGCCCGTTCGTGTTCGCCACCGGTTATGCCGACAAAGCCGCCCCCATGGGCTTCGACGCCCCGATCGTCCGCAAGCCCTACAACGTGCACCAGATCGCTCGCGCCGTGGCGGGAGTGACCGGCCGAGCATAGCGCTCGCGAACTGGCCTACGGCGCCTTGGCGGACAATCGGGAAAGCCATGCCTTCCACCAGGCCGTCGGCTCCGAGGAAACCGAGCGGGTCGTTTATTTCCGCGAGGCGCTCTGACGCCTAGATCACGTTCCGCGTTCTCAAATCCGCCAGGGCCTCGACACCGACACCCGCCAGTTCGGTCAGCACCGCGTCGGTATGCTCGCCGAGAGTCGGTCCTGGCCAGCGCACGCCGCCCGGGGTGTCGGTCAGGCGCGGGAACGCGTTCTGCATCTTCAGCTCGCCAAAGACCGGGTGGGAAACCGTGACGATGGATTCGCGCGCCTGGAACTGCGGGTCCTTCAGCATGTCGGGCGCGCGATAGATCCGTCCCGTCGCCAGGCCCGCGGCCTCTAGCTTCGGCAGCAGATCCTCGATGTCCTGATCGGCGGTCCACGCGGCGATCCGGGCGTCCAGTTCGGCCTGGTGAGCGCCCCGGGCGGCATGGTCGCGATAGCGCGGATCGTCGGCGAGGTCGGGACGGCCCATCAGGTCGCAAAGGCGCTTGAAAAGCGTGTCTTGGTTCGCCCCGATCAACACCAGCTCGCCGGACTTGGTCGGATAGACGTTCGACGGCGCGATGCCGGGCAGCACGGCGCCGGAACGCTCGCGGATGTAGCCGGTCAGGTCATACTCGGTGATCAGGTTTTCCATCACCGTCAGCACGCTCTCATAGATCGCCGCGTCGACCACCTGGCCCCGTCCGGTCCGTTGGCGAGCGTGCAGGGCCATCATGACGCCCAGCGCGGCGTTCAGGCCTGAAAGGCTGTCGCCGATGGAGATGCCGGCGCGGGCCGGCGGGCGGTCGGGCTCGCCGGTGATGTGGCGCAGACCGCCCATGGCTTCGCCCACCAGCGCGTAGCCGGCGCGCTTGGCGTACGGTCCGGTCTGACCGAAGCCAGAAACCCGCGCCATCACGAGACCAGGATTGGTCTTGGCCAAGGCCTCGTAGCCCATGCCCCACTTTTCCAGGGTGCCCGGCCGGAAGTTCTCGACCACGACGTCGGCCTTGGCGATCAGCGCGCGGGCGATATCGCGGCCCTCATCGGTGCGCAGGTCGATCGTGACCGACTTCTTGTTGCGGCCAATCACCGGCCACCAGGGCGACAGCCCCTTGGGCTTGGACCGCCCCCATTGACGCATGGGGTCGCCGACCTTGGGATCCTCGAGCTTGATCACCTCCGCACCGAAGTCGCCCAACACCTGGCCGCAGAAGGGGCCGGCGATCAGCGAGCCCATCTCGATCACGCGCAATCCAGAAAGCGGGCCCTCGGCCATCGGCATGTTTCCCAGCTTCACGGGAACCGATCACGGCCCCGTGATGTTCTTTGTGGCACGACGGCGAACCGCGGCGCCGAAGTTTGATCCCTCTCTAACAAAAAAGAACCCAGGGAAAGACAGAGCCATGAACCGTCACATCATGATTGTCGGCGCCGCCGTTGCAGCGCTGAGCCTGGCCGCTTGCGGCCAAAAGACCGACGAAACCAAGGGCGCCGCGACGCCGGCCGAGCAAGCCGCCACGCCGGACGCCAACCCCGCCGCGACCGTGCCGACCATGGCCGACGAGACCAAGGCCGACGTCTTCGTCGCCAAGGCCGCCGCCACCGACATGTTCGAGATCGAGGCCGCCAAGATCGCGGCCAAGCGCTCCACGAACCCGTCGGTCAAGACGTTCGCGGCCAATATGCAAAAGGCGCACATGAAGACGACCGAGGAGCTGAAGGCCGCCATCGCCGCCTCGGGCGCTTCGATCACGCCGCCGACGATGCTGCCGCAAGACCTTCAGGAGGACCTGGACGACCTGAACAAGGCCGACGCCAAGGACTTCGACAAGAAGTACGCCGACAGCCAAGTCGACGCCCACCAGGCGGCTCTGAACCTGCTGCAGCGCTACGCTCAGGACGGCGACACCGCGGCCCTGAAGTCGTTCGCCGCCGCCACGGCGCCGAAGGTCCAGGAGCACCTGAACATGGCCGAGGGCCTGAAGAAGGGCTTCGACACCGGCGAAGAGGTCGCCAAGGACAACGCCAACCGCTAAGTCGGCGCCGTCTTGAAGACATGGCCCGCCGCCCCAATGGGACGGCGGGCTTCTTCTTATCAGTTGCCGACCGCGACCGTGTTATCGTCGCCGTTGCGGTCGATCACGGTGTTGTACGGATCGATCCCGGCGAATTTCGGCTTCCTGGCCACCGTGAAGGTGAAGGTCTGCACGCCGGAACGGATCGGACGCCGGGCGTAGATCAGGACGTCCTTGGCGGCGAAACCCTTGTCGCCCGGCTTGGCGCCGAAGAGGCCGATCTCCATGGTCTCGTTCAGGGAGGCCGGGGTCTCCTTGCCCTTGCCGTCGGCGTACTTCTTTTGGGCGTCCACCGTGACCGTGACGTCGAACTTGCCATCGGGCCTGGCCTTCGCCGAGGCGCTCTTCGTCTTCAGGTCGTAGAGGGTGATCTTCTCGAACAGATCCGTGATCAGAGCCTGCTTGTCCGCCGGCGCCTCGGCGCGGAGGGTCGTCAGGAAATCAGTGGTGATCGGATAGGGCGCGCCCTTGAAGGCATATTGGGCGATCAGCTTGCGCAGCGCCCGATTGACCACCTCCTCGCCCACCTCGTTCTGCAGGCGATACATCACCAGCGAGCCCTTCCGGTAGTAGACGTAGGGCTGGCCCTCGACCTTGGCCAAGGGCTGTTCGTCGATCACATCGCCGCCGCGGGCGCGCAGATAGCTGTCGAGCTCGAACTTCAGGAACTTGCGGATCTGGTCCTCGCCGTAGGCGTGCTTCATGACCATCAAGGCCGAGTACTGGGCGAAGGTCTCGCTCAGCATCGCCCCGCCCTGCTGGTCGGCGCCAATCACCTGGTGCGCCCACCATTGGTGGCCGATCTCATGGGCGCCGACATAGGTGACCATGTCGATCTTGGACGGGTCGCGATAGTCGGAGATGAAGAACAGGCCCTCCGACCACGGAATGGTGTTGGCGAAGGACTGAGCGAACTGCGCGTAGTCCGGGAATTCCTGGAAGCGCAGCTGGCGGAACTGGTAGGGGCTGAAATTGGCCTGGAAGTAGTCCAGAGACCGCTTCATCCCCGTCTTCATGCGCTCGATGTTCCAGGGGTGCTGGGCGTCGTAATAGACCGCCAGCTCGACGCCCTTGTAGGTCTCGCGGGAGACTTGGTAGCGCGCCGACTGGATGGACACGAACGGCATGATCGGCGCCTCGGTGACGAAGCGGGCGACACGGCGTCCGTTCTTCACCGTGTCCGAGACCTTATAGCCGGGCGCGATCGGGGTCTGGTCCGCCTCGGTCGAGACCGTGATGTCGGAGCTGATGAAGTCGGCGTCCTTGCGAAGACCGTTGAACTGGCGAGAAGGGATATCTCCCAACTTGGCCATTCGTTGCTCGGGCGGCAGACCGTACTTGCGCCGCTTGGCGCGGTCCTGCAGCAGGCCGTCACGCGCCATGCCCAAAAGCGGCGCGATCTCAAGGTTGTTCACGAATGTGCCGTTATCGACGACGCGGCGTTCCTGGTCGCTGTTGGGGAAACCGCGCTGGGCGCGCAGGGTAATGAAGCTCATCTTGCGACGCTCGCCCGGCCGCATCGGCGTATCGAAGGCGAAGATCCGGTAGTTGAAGGCCTCGAACGTCTTCTTGGGCCTCGCCCCTTGGATCGACAGCCCCCTGACCTGGAGATCGCGATCGAAGCGCACATGGATCTCTTTCAACGGCGCGCCGGTCTTGTTCTCGAGGACGTAAGAGCCCTTGGTCTCGACGCTGGGCGCGTGCGGACGCAGATCCACATCCAACGTCATCGCCACGATCTTCGGCTGCGGCGTGTTCTCGAACGGCAGCAGGGTCTTCTCGTAATCGGCCTGCCATTTCTCGTTGTCGATGCTGGTTCGATAGGTGTTCCAGACGTTGGTGTTCACATAGATATAGCCGCCGACGGTCGCGAAGACCGCCAGAGACAGACCCATCAGCACGCCGGCGCCCCCGTTCAGGCGCAGCGGCAGACGACGTAGGCGCGGCAGGAGCCGGCTCTCGGTCCCCCGACGCCACAAGGCGTGGGCGAGCACCAACAGCGCGAGGGCGAAGGCGCTCCAGTATAGGCGGAGCCACCAGGCTCCGATCCAGAACTTGCCCTGACCGTTCATGTCGGAGAACGGCGTCGAGGTCACCGCGCCGAAGTTGTAGAGCTTGTGCTCGAAACCCAAGTTCACGAACGTAATGGTCGTGATCAGATAGAGCACCATCAGACCCCAGCCGATGAACTTGTGGGGGCTCAGCGCCTGCAGGAACACGGCCAGCGCCGCCAGAAGGATCCAATCGACCGACTGCGGCAGCAGGTACCAGAGCAGGTACTTCTGAAGCTCGAAATTGAAGTATCCGTGCAGCGCTTGGCTCAGCACGCCCGCCAGCACGCTGACAAAGAGCGTCGAGATCAGCACCAAGCTGATCGCCAGGGTCTTGGGCGCGACGAAAGCCCAGTCGGGCACGGGCGTGGCGTCGATGATCTCGTGAGTTTTGCGCTCCCGCTCGCGCCAGACCAGCTCGCCCGAATAGTAGATGGCGATGATGATCGGGATCAGGCTGAAGGACCCCATCAACGGCTCGAGCAGAACCCGGGTGACAGGATAGATCACCCCGCCGTAGGTCCCGGCCTCGGTCGCGAACCACAGGGAGCCCATCGCGTTCGCAAGGCCCAGGAACAGCAGAACGAAATAGGCGGGGCTCTTGAACACTTGGCCCATGTCGAGCCGGGTGCGGACCACCAACTGCGCCCAGGCGGTTCGCCGATCGAACCTTGGCGTGGGCAGGGGGCCGGCCAACGCGGGGGGCGCCGCGTCTTCGTTTTTGCCCTTCGCCACCTTCACCTTCCGCCGCCCCGAAAGGTCCGCCGACTGGAACCGGAAGAGACCGTAGGCCAGCGCCAGGAAGCCCGCCGTCAGGGCGAGGGCGAGGCCGCGATTGAAGAGAAGCGCCCCGGTCAGCGCTGGAACGAGGCTGTTGCGCTCGCTGGCGGTCCAATAGCGCGTGGCCTGACCGAAGGCGGAGGCTCCCAACGGCTCCCAATAGGCGGCGATCTTGGCGTATTCCGGCCGGCGCAGGGCGATGCCAGCGACGATCCAGAGCACGAGGAAAGCGATCACGCCCACATACGTCCACATCATCGATCGCGTGACCGTGGCCAGGGCGAAGAACAGCGCCGAGGTCAGCAGGATCGTGGGCAGCGCCAGGACGAAATACGAGAAAAGATAGGCGTGCAGGTCGTTGGGGCCGAGGCGCTCTGGATCGATCCAGGGCATGAACGAGCCCAGCCAGATGGCCAGGGGCACGACCAAGAACGAGATCGCCGCCGCCAGGAACGCGCCTATGAAGCGACCGTAGAGGTAGTCGAACTTGCGCACCCGCGTGGAGCGCAGGATCGGCCCGAAACCGGTCTCGTCGTCGCGGACCACCACGTTGGCCACGAAGGCCGTGGTCACGAACATGTAGAAGATGGACAGGATGATGTGCGTCTGCGCGATGGCGAACGGCGCGTTCTTGTGGATGTTGCCACCACCGCCGATGCGGATCTGGTCGATCGTCGCCGCCCCGAAGGTCAGCAGGAAGAAGACGGTCGCCACCACCCAGAAGACAGGCGACTTCAGTTGGTAGCGGAGCTCGAAGCCCGCGATCTTGCGAAACATCGTCCGCCCCCCGTCAGGCCGCGCGCCGGGTCGTCGAGAGGGTGGAGAAATAGACATCCTCCAGACCTCCTTCGACCGGCGTGAAGCCGTCGCCTGGATTGTCGTCGGACTCGATATGGATGACGGTGCGCCCCGCCAGCAGGCGGGTGGAGATGACCTTGTAGCGGGCCTTGGCGGCTTCGAGCTCGCTCTTGTCGATGATCTTCTTCCAGATCCGGCCCTTCAGCTTGGCGACCAGGTCGGCTGGCGCGCCTTCGCTGACGATGCGGCCATCGCAGATGATCGCCATGGCGGGGCAAAGGTCGGAAACATCCTCGACGATATGGGTCGAGAGGATCACCACCACGTTCTCGCCGATCTCGGCGAGCAGATTCAGGAAGCGATTACGCTCTTCCGGGTCGAGGCCGGCCGTGGGCTCGTCGACGATGATCAGGCGCGGATCGCCGATCAGGGCCTGGGCGATGCCGAAGCGCTGGCGCATGCCGCCGGAGAAGCCGGCGATGGCTTTCTTCCGCACGTTCCAGAGATTGACCTGATTGAGCAGGTGCTCGACCGTTTCCTTACGGTCCTTGGCGTTGGCGATCCCCTTGAGGACGGCCATGTGGTCGAGCATGTCGTAGGCCGAGACCCGCGGATAGACGCCGAAGTCCTGCGGCAGGTAGCCGAGCGTGCGCCGGAGCAACTCCGGGGTCTTCAGGACGTCGATGTCGCCAAAGCGGATATGCCCGGACGTCGGCGCCTGCAGCGTGGCGATCGTCCTCATCAAGGTCGACTTGCCCGCGCCGTTGGGCCCAAGAAGGCCATACATCCCGCGCGGAATCGTCAGGCTGACCTCGTCCAAGGCTTTGACGCCGTTGCCGTAGACGTGGGTCAAGTTCTCGATGATCAGCATGAACGTTCCGATGCCCCCGAATGCCGCCCAAATATCCCCACATCCTCATGACTCGGCGGCGCGGATAGGGGCAAGTGAAAGAACGTTTAGGCGCGCCCTTCAACCAAGCGATTCTGAAAAGCCATCAACTCGATGGCTGGCCGCACCGATGGCGTGACGAGGGTTTTTGCGAGCGCGGTTTGGGTCTACAGGAGGCGCCATGACGACTTACGCCTTTCACCCGCACACCCTTCCGACGGTCCCGGTGGAGGGCTCGGAGGCGGTTTTCCCGGTTCGTCGGATCCTTTGCGTCGGCCGAAACTACGCCGCGCACCGGCGGGAGATGGGCGGCGACGAGCGCGATCCGCCGTTCTTCTTCGCCAAGCCCGCCGACGCCGTGACGACGGGCGCGGAAATTCCCTATCCGCCCGCGACCAGCGATCTGCACCACGAGATCGAGCTGGTGGTGGCGCTGAAGGCTGGGGGCGCGAACCTCTCGCCGGAGCGGGCGATCGCTTGTGTCTACGGCTACGCGGTGGGCGTGGATCTAACGCGGCGCGACTTGCAGGGCGCCGCCAAGGCCAAGGGCCAACCCTGGGAGGCCGGCAAGGCCTTCGACGCCAGCGCGCCCATCAGCGCCATCCGCGTCATGGACGCGCCGGCGCCCGAGGCGGCCGTCACCCTATCCGTCAATGGAACAGAGCGTCAGCGCGGCCAGATCGGCGACATGATCTGGAATGTGGGCGAGATTATCGCCAAGGCCAGCGCGCTCTGGACGCTCGCCGCGGGCGACCTGATCTTCACCGGCACGCCAGAGGGCGTCGCCGCCATCGTCCGGGGCGACAGGGTGGTTGGCGAGGTCGAGGGCGTGGGCCGCCTGGAATTCACCGTGGTCTGAGGCTGGAATGAAACTTGTCCTGCATAGCGCCAAGCGCGCCAGCGCGCCCTATCGGGTGAGGATCGGCCTGAATCTCAAAGGCCTCGCCTTCGAACTGCGTCCGGTCGATCTCGTGACGAACGCCCACCAATCGGACACCTATCGCGGCCTGAACGCTCAGGGGCTGGTGCCCACGCTGGAGGTCGATGGCCGCCCGCTGACCCAGAGCCTGGCGATCTTGGAGTGGCTGGACGAGACTTTCCCCGAGCCGCGCCTTCTGCCGGCCGATCCCTTCGACCGCGCCATGGTCCGCGCCATGGCCGAGATCATCGCCTGCGACATCCACCCGCTGAACAACCTGCGGATCCTGCGCGCCCTCACGGCCCTGGAGATCGACGAGGATCAACGCAACGCCTGGGTCGCGCGCTGGATCTCCGAGGGCTTTTCCGCGTTGGAGCCGATGGTCGCCCGTCATGGCGGCGCTTTCGCCTTCGGTGATGCGCCAGGCCTGGTTGATTGCCTTCTGGTTCCCCAAGTGTTCAACGCCGGCCGCTTCAACGTGGACCTTTCCCCGTTCCCCGCGATCCAAGCCGCCGCCGCCCACGCGGCGTCGCACCCGGCCATCGCGGCCGCCAACCCCGATCATCATCCGGAGCGCTAGATGCTTGAGGATCTGAAAGCCAAGAACGCCGCCTGGTCGAAGAGCAAGACCCAGGTGGATCCCGACTTCTTCAAGCGTCTGGAGGGCCAGCAGAGCCCGGAATATCTCTGGATCGGATGCAGCGACAGCCGCGTGCCGGCCAATGAGATCGTCGGCCTGGACCCAGGCGAACTCTTCGTCCACCGCAACGTCGCCAACCTGGCCCCCCCGCAGGACGCCAACTATCTCAGCGTGCTCCAGTTCGCGGTGGACGTGCTGAAGGTGAAACACATCATGGTCGTCGGCCACTACGGCTGCGGCGGCGTGGCCGCGGCCATCGACGGCCAGCGCCGCGGTCTGGTGGACCACTGGCTTCATCCGATCCGCGAAGTGTGCGCGGAGCACAAGCACGAGCTGGAGCGGATTCCCGAAAAGCGCGCGATGCTCGACCGGCTCACCGAGCTAAACGTCGCGCGCCAGGTCCGCAACGTCGCCGCCGACGTGTTCGTCCAGGACGCCTGGACCCGAGGCCAGTCCCTGGCCGTGCACGGCTGGGTCTATTCGCTGCATGACGGCCTGGTCACCGACCTCGATATCGGCATCGCCAGCGTGGCCGACTACGAGCGCGTCGTGGCGGAATCGATGGCTGGCTGAGGCCCGCGGCGCTTGGAGATCAAGCGTCGAAGGCCACGGCTCCCGTGGTCAGGTCATAACAGGCCGAGACGATCTTGAGCCGCCCCTCTTCCACGCGCTCGGCGAGCATCCCATCGGATACTTTCAGGCGACGGGCGATGTCGCGGACGTTCTGACGGATAGCGGCGTCCTGAAGATCGGCCGGATGCCGCTCCTCGGCTTCCAGAACCGCCGGCAGGATCGGCAGCACCATGTCGTGCAGGGCGCCATGCAGCTCGGCGTGCTTGGTGGCGACGTCAACCGCCGCGCCGACGGCGCCGCATTTGGTGTGGCCCAGGACGACAACCAACGGCGCGCCCAGATGCTCGACCGCGTAAACGATCGAGCCCAGGCCCTCGCGGCTGACCGTCGAGCCGGCGACCCGCACCACGAACAGTTCGCCCAGATTGCAGTCGAAGATCAGCTCCGGCGCCGCGCGACTGTCAGAGCAGCCGATAATCACCGCGAACGGCTTCTGGCCTTTCGAGAGTTCAGCCACGCGCGTCATCGAGGGCAGGGAGATGTTGGCGCCGCCGCGGGCGAAGATGGCGTTGCCCTGCTTCAGCCGGCCCAACGCCTCGTCCGGGCTGATGGCCATGGCGGCCTCGGCGACGTGAGGCGCATGGGCCGGTTCCGCTTCCATGGGCTTGACCGTCGCCAGCGCCTTGTCGAGCGCGGCCTTGTCGGTAGCCTGATGCTGCAGCGCGCGCGAGGTGCGGCGCCCCTTTTTGGTCAGGGGGTTGGGCGACCCGCCGTCTCCTTCCGCGAACGCCAAGGCTGGCGCGGCCACCCCAATCAGAGCGCCTAGCAGAAGTCGTCTCGAAACCATCTCGTCCCCCGACGTCGATCGATGCGGGGGAATAGCTAGACCACAACGACTCTAAGGAACGTTAATCCGGGGCCTACAGCGGCAATTCAACGCGCTTGACCACGGTGCGCATGGCGATGCTGGAGCTGACCCGCACGACGCCGGGAATGCGCGTCAGCTCTTGGGCGTGAACCCGTTCAAGGTCGTCGACGTCCCGTACCACCAAGCGCAACAGATAGTCGGACCCTCCTGTCATCAGGTAGCACTCGGCGACTTCCCGCACGCCGGTAATCGCCTTCTCAAAGGCGCTCAGGGCCGACTCGGCCTGGGATGACAGGGTGACGGTGACGAAGACGCTGAGCGGCAAGCCAACGGCCCGCTCGTCGATCACCGCCGCGTACCGGCTGATCACGCCCGCCTCTTCCAGCGCCCTTACGCGGCGAAGGCACGCGGACTCGGAAAGATTCACCGCTTCGCCCATTTCCACATAGCTGGCTCTTCCTCGCCTCTGAAGCAGATGAAGAAGCTTCCGGTCGAAACCATCGAGATTGGCGGCGCGTTTCGTCATTCAAATGCCGTTTCGTGCAAGTATCCTGCGACAGCGTAGGCTCTCCGCATGAAATCGCCAAGGAACCTGCGCGCGCGGAGGCGCACAATTTGGCGAAAATGGCTTTGGAGGAAGCATTATGCGGGTTGGCGTCCCATCGGAGATTAAACCGGGCGAACACCGGGTCGGGCTGACGCCCACGGCTGTCCGCGAATATGTTGGCCACGGCCATGCTGTCCTGGTCCAATCGGGCGCAGGCCTCGGCGCCGGCTATGCCGACGAGGCGTATGTGAAGGCCGGCGCGACCATCGCTCCCGACGCCGCGGCGGTCTTCGCCGGCGCGGATATGATCGTGAAGGTCAAGGAGCCGCAGAAGGTCGAGTGGGAAAAGCTCGAACCGCGCCACATCCTCTTCACCTACCTGCACCTAGCCCCCGATCCCGCCCAGACCGAAGGCCTGCTGAAGAGCGGCTGCGCGGCCATCGCCTATGAGACCGTCACGGACGCGCGCGGCGGCCTGCCGTTGCTGGCGCCGATGTCCGAGGTCGCCGGCCGGATCGCGGTCTTCTCGGCCGCCGAGACCTTGCTCAAGCACAATGGCGGCATGGGCTTGCTGCTCAGCGGCGTGCCGGGCGTGCCGCCGGCGCGCGTGGCCGTCCTGGGCGGCGGCGTGGTGGGCAGCAACGCCGCGCGCATGGCCGCCGGCCTCGGCGCCGAGGTCGTGGTGCTGGAGCGCTCGATCCCGCGCATGCGTGAACTGGACGATCTGTATCAGGGTCGCATCCTGACCCGCTACTCGACCATCGCCGCCGTCGAGGACGAGATCCTCAAGGCGGACGTGGTGATCGGCGCCGTTCTCACCGCCGGCGCCGCCGCGCCGAAGTTGGTGCGCCGCGAGCATCTTAAGCAGATGAAACCGGGCTCGGTGCTGGTGGACGTCTCGATCGACCAGGGCGGCTGCTTCGAAACCAGCAAGCCGACCACCCACGCCGAGCCGACCTACACGGTCGACGGCGTGGTCCACTACTGCGTGGCCAACATGCCGGGCGCTGCGCCGCGCACCTCGTCGGAAGCGCTGGGCAACGCGACCCTGCCATTCGGCCTGGCTCTGGCCGACAAGGGCCTCGACGCGCTGAAGACCAATCTCCACCTCGCGCGCGGCCTTAACGTGCTGAAGGGCGAGCTCACCCACCCCGCCGTCGCCGAAGCGCTCGGCAAGGCGTCGATCGATCCCTACGGGGCCTGGAAGTAAGAATCGGAGCCGCTCCTGGGTCTAGGCCCGGGAGCGGCGTCGGATCACGCCGCGTAGCGGGCGATGTCCTGGCGGCTGCCGATCAGATCCAGCACGTCGTTCATGCGGAAACCCGGATCGACGGCATGAAGCGCGTCGTAGACCGAGCGCGCGAAGGCGAGATCGGCCGCGGTCTTGACCCGCCAATCCAATCGCGACCAATCTCGCGACGCCGTCAGATGCGCCTGGCTCCAGCGGTTCGGCTGATTGCGGATCGCCGCCGTCGGCGAGACGCGCGCCATCGGATCGCGTTCCTCGGCGGCGGCGGCTTGCAACGCGCCGGCCTTGATCACCTCGACCTCGAGCCCCGCGGGATAGGTCTGCCGGACACGGTTGGAGGTGTAGTCGGCGCCGCTGGCCAAGGCCAGGCGGACAGCCTCATCGATGACACCCGGATCGACGAACGGCGCGTCGCCCTTGAGACGAACGACGTGACTCACCGAACTGATCGTCTCGGCGCAGCGGGCGATGCGGGCCAGGATGTCGGCGCCAGCGCCCCGATGGACGGTATAGCCCCGCGAGACCAGGAAGCCGGCCAGGGGATCATCAACCGTGTCGGCGCTGGTCGCGACGATGATCTTGGAAAGGCAACGCGCGCCGCGCAGACGCTCCAGCTGACGGATGATCATCGGCTCGCCGCGAAGCGTGGCCATCGACTTGCCCGGCAGTCGAGTGGACCCCATGCGGGCCTGCAGCACGGCGAGGATCATATCGCGTCTCTCCCTCAGTTGGGATCAAGCTAGGCTCTAAGTCTTAAAATCCAAGCGAACCATAGGGTTAATAGGCGTTAGCGAGCGTCGCCGCGGATCCCGTCCGAGATCCTCGGCCTTGGACATTGTCGAAGGTGATTCTAGCGACGCGCCAGAGGATGAAGCGCGTCGACCGGGCATGTCTCAGGCGACCCAACGTCGCGGGTCGAGCGCGACGGGATCGTCGATCGCCATCTCGTCCCAGTCGAGATCAGGCGGAGGGCTCGAAGCGGCCGCCACCACCGCCGACAGTTCCGCGGCGGAGTTCACGCCGACCAGCACGGCCGAACCTTCCGGGCGCGACAGGGCGAAGCCCAGCGCGGCCTGTAGAGGATCCGAGCGCCCTTCGGCGATCATGCGACGCACGCGCGACAGCCGACCCGAGGCGCCCTTCAACTGGGCGGGGACGCGGTCCGGCGGAAGAAAGAGCAGGCCGTTTAGGAAGATCGAGCGCAGGTGCACCTCGACCCCCATGCCGGCGATGCGCTGCAGCGAGCCATCGGCGAGCAGCCGCTGATCGAGCAGGCTAGCGGGCGCCTGCAAGATATCCGGCTTGAAGCGCTTGGCGACGCCGACCGGATCGTCGGAGGCATGGGCGGCGACGCCGACCTTGGCGAACAGCCCCTGATCCTTCAGGCGCTGAAGGCGCTCCCAAAGCGCGGCGCCATGCGCGCCGAACAACTCCGACGGGGAATGGACGATGATCGCATCGGCGCGCTCGAGACCCAGCCTGCGCAGCGTGGCGCGAGCCTCGGCCTCGATATAGTCGGGACCGCGATCCGCGCGGCCGGCGGCGAGCGTGACACGAAACGGCGTCGGACGCGGCAGAAGCTCGCCCAGAAGGTTTTCGGCGCGGCCGAATAGGCCGGAAGCATCCAGAACCGACAGGCGCGCGCGAGCGGCGATGTTCAGGATCTCTCGCGTCTCGGCTTCGGGCGCGCGGCCGCGCGGAGCGGAGCCACTGCTTCCGTCGAGGCCGAACTGCGCGGCCGCGAGACCCAATTTTGAGACCGAAATGGACATGCCATCCGTGCGAGAAATCACTGATCGAACACCGACGCTACGCGCCAAGGTTTGAACATCAGGTTTCTGGAACCTTGCCGAGGCGTTAAAGTTGGTCCCGATGATGAACCACCGCTCCGACGCCGCTTGGCCGATTCACGGCATGGCCGACGACGCCCGCCCGGCCTTGTCCCAGGCGCTTTCGCGGGGGCCGGCCGCCCTCGCGACAATCATTTCGCTGGACGGCGGAGGCCCTCGTCCCGTCGGAACACAGATGGTGTTCGGCGAACAAATTGTTTCGGGTTTCCTGTCCGGCGGCTGCATCGAGGCCGATGTCGAGGGCCATGCGCGGGAATGCCTCGCCGATGGACGCCCGCGCCGCCTCATCTATGGCGAAGGCAGTCCCTGGCCGGACATTCGCCTTTTGTGCGGCGCGCGGGTCGAAATCCTCGTGGAGCGGATCACCCCCGGCGACACCGCGGTCGGGACGCTGCTCGACCTCGCCCAGCGAAGACTCCCGGCCTTTTGGGTCAGCGACGGCGCGCGTCGCCTGTGCGCCGAGGAGCCACACGCGCCTTGGAGCGGCGCTTTCGAGAGGGCTTACGACCCCCAGCCGCGCTTGATCATCGTCGGCGGCGACCCGACGGCCCTGGCTGTCGCGAGCTTGGGCGCCCAGTCGGGTTTCGAGACCACGCTCTTGAGGCCCAAGGGGCCCGTGTCGCCGCCGCCGCTCCCCGGGGTGGCCTATCGCCGCGACAGCGTCGAGACGGCCTTGTCGGAGATCGGCCTGGACGCCTGGACAGCGGTGGCGGTCTGTGGCCACGAACCCGAGCAGGACCACGCCGTGCTATTGGCCGCCTTGCCGTCCCAAGCGCCTTATGTCGGCCTGCTCGGCGCGCGCCGCCGGCTCCCCGAGCGGCTGGCGCGCCTTGGATCGGAGGGCCTGTCGGAAACCGATCTCGCCAAGCTGCGCGCGCCGATCGGGCTCGATCTTGGGGGCAAGGCGCCGTTCGAGGTGGCGGTTGCGGTGATCGGCGAGATCATGGCCGCGCGTCACCTTCCAACGACCTTGGCGCGACAACGCACGAACGACTAGGCCGGCGCCTTTTCCGCCGAGAACGCCTCGAGATCCTCAATCAACGACCTGGCGGCCAGATCCACGAGCGCGCCACCCTTCTCCGGCGTGGCCTGAGCCGGGTCCGAGCCCATCCGGCCATCCGCGTAGCGCGCGCGGAAATCCAGCGCCTCGCGGATCGGGCCCGTCGGGGCGATCTTGGGCTCGTATGCCGCCGTCTTGATCGTTTCCGGATAGGCCCATTGGGTCACGGCGATCTCGGACGGGGTGGCGTGGCTGCCGTGGCCTGTCGGAAACTGGCTGTTGGCCAGAGCGTTGACGCCGGCCAGATCCCACCAGTTCTTCAGCTTCAGCGCGAACGGCGCTCGCTCCTTGCGGAAGCTGTACTCGGCGTAGATCTCGGAGAACGCCGCCTCGATCGAGGCGACGTTGCCGCCGTGGCCGTTCAGGAAATAGATGCGCTTGAAACCGTGGGCCCCCAGCGACCGAACCCAGTCGCCGATCGCGGCGATGAAGGTCGATGGCCGCAGGAAGATGGTGCCCGGGAAGGCCAGATGATGCTGGGCCATGCCGATATTGAAGGTTGGGGCCACCAGCACCCGGTCGGCGCGCTTGTGGGCTTCATGGGCGATGATCTCGGGGCATAGCCAGTCGGTGCCCAGGAGACCGGTCGGGCCATGCTGTTCGTTCGAGCCAATCGGCACGACCACGGTCTGGCTGGTGTTGAGAAAGGCTTCGATCTCGGCCCAGGTGGACAACGCGAGCAGCATGAGAGGACTCCGGAGGAACGCCGCGTCCGTTTAAGCCCAAACGGGGGACGGGGCACGTAAAATGCCGTATTGCGCGATCGCCGGACGTGGCGTCATGCTCAAGGCCTGGATGGGGGGACACTCGTCCGCGGAGGAAACGCTATGGCCGAAGGCCATGCCGAAAGGGTTCTTTCGGTGCTGCGCGACGGCGCCGCGCCGGCCCTGTCGCCGATCGCCGCATCGTGGCGACGGTGCCTGACCCAGCATCATCTGGATCCAGAAAACCGAAGGCCGCCAGAGACCCTTTCGGGCTTGGAGCTGCGCTTGGCGCAGGAGCGCATGGGCCCGCTGCTGGCCGCGGCCCAGGACAATCTCGACGCCCTGTTCCAGGCGGTTGGAGACGCAGGCTGCTGCGTACTGCTGACCGACGCCGATGGAGTGCCCGTGGATCGCCGGGGCGCGGACAGCGACGACCCGGTCTTTCGACGCTGGGGCCTCTGGCAAGGGGCGGTGTGGAGCGAGGCGCGCGAGGGCACGAACGGTATCGGCACCTGCCTGACCGAACAGCGCGTGCTGACGGTCCACCGGGACCAGCATTTCCACACCCGCAATATCGGCCTCTCCTGCACCGTCGCGCCCCTATTCGATCCGACCGGACGTCTGGCGGGGGCTCTCGATGTCTCCTCCTGCCGTCCAGGCATCGAGGCCCTGACCGGCATGGTCGAGCGCATCGTCACCGACGCCGCCAGACGGATCGAGGTCAAGGCTTTCCGCGAGGCCTTCCCAACCGCTCGGATCGTTCTGCTGCCGGAAACGGGCGTGGAGCGCGCCTCTGTGCCGATGCTGGCGGTCGATGGCGACGATGTCGTGATCGGCGCGACCCGGGCGGCCCGCCAAGCGCTGAAATTGACCGACGAGACATTGCGACGCGGCCTTGCGTCGCCCGACCGTTCGACCGACCTGGACGAGGCCGAGCGCTCCGCCGTCCGCCGGGCCCTCAGCCAAGTCGGCGGCAACGTCTCCGCGGCCGCCGGCCTTCTGGGCCTGTCGCGCGCGACGCTGAACCGCAAGCTCCAGAGGCTCGGCCTGAAACGCGGTCGGGAATTTCACTGAACGTGTCTCAGATCTGAGACACATCGCCCTCCAGCCTTCGTGGGATGGCTTCGCCGAGAGCCATGGCAAGCCGCAGACTTCCTCCAGAGCCCGCCGGAAAGGCGGCGTGGAGGAAACCATGACCAAGCCCGAATTCATCGAGTCGCTGTCGCGCCCGCCGTTCAAGGCCCGCTACGACAATTTCATCGGCGGCCAGTGGGTGGCCCCGGCCGACGGTCGCTATTTCGACAACGGCTCGCCGATCCACGGCAAGAAGATCTGCGAGATCGCCCGCTCGGGGGAGGTCGATATCGAGCGCGCCCTGGACGCGGCCCACGCCGCCAAGGCCGCGTGGGGCAAGACAAGCCCGGCCGACCGCTCTCGCGTCCTGCTGCGGATCGCCGATCGCATGGAGGAAAACCTCGAGGTCCTGGCCACGGCGGAAACGTGGGACAACGGCAAGCCGATCCGCGAGACCCTGGCCGCCGACATCCCGCTAGCGATCGACCACTTCCGCTACTTCGCCGGCTGCCTGCGCTCGCAGGAGGGCTCGATCTCAGAGATCGATCACGACACCATCGCCTATCACTTCCACGAACCCCTGGGCGTGGTCGGACAGATCATTCCCTGGAACTTCCCGCTGCTGATGGCCTGCTGGAAACTCGCCCCGGCCCTGGCGGCCGGCAACTGCGTGGTGCTGAAGCCGGCGGAGCAGACCCCCGCCTCGATCATGGTCTGGGCCGAGCTGATCGGCGACCTGCTGCCGGCCGGCGTGCTCAACATCGTCAACGGCTTCGGAATCGAGGCCGGCAAGCCGCTGGCCTCCAGCCCGCGCATCGCCAAGATCGCCTTCACCGGCGAGACTTCCACCGGGCGGCTGATCATGCAGTACGCCAGCCAGAACCTGATCCCGGTGACGCTGGAGCTGGGCGGCAAGTCGCCGAACATCTTCTTCGACGATGTCGCGCGCGAGGATGACGACTATTTCGACAAGGCCCTCGAAGGCTTCACCATGTTCGCTCTGAACCAGGGCGAGGTCTGCACCTGTCCGAGCCGGGCCCTGGTCCATGAGTCGATCTACGAGAAGTTCATGGAGCGCGCCCTCGAGCGCGTGAACGCCGTGGTCCAAGGCAGCCCGCTCGACCCCGCCACCATGATCGGGGCCCAGGCGTCCGAGGAGCAACTGAACAAGATCCTGGGCTACATGGACATCGGCCGCCAGGAAGGCGCCAAGCTGCTGACCGGCGGTCACCGTAAGGTCCTGCCCGGTCAGCTTGCCGACGGCTATTACGTCGAGCCGACGGTCTTCGAGGGCCACAACAAGATGCGGATCTTCCAGGAGGAGATCTTCGGCCCCGTTCTGGCCGTGACCACGTTCAAGACCGAGGATGAGGCTCTGGCGATCGCCAATGACACGGCCTTCGGCCTCGGGGCGGGCGTGTGGAGCCGCGACGCCAACCGCTGCTACCGCTTTGGCCGGGGGATCGAGGCGGGGCGGGTGTGGACCAACTGCTATCACGCCTATCCGGCCCACGCGGCCTTCGGCGGCTACAAGCAGTCCGGGGTCGGCCGCGAGACCCACAAGATGATGCTGGACCACTATCAGCAGACCAAGAACCTGCTGGTTAGCTACAGCCCGAAAGCCCTGGGCTTCTTCTAATCCGACCTTGATCTCCAGGCGGCCGGACCGGGCGCGAGAAACCTCAATGGTCTTCTTGCGCCCGGCGCTTGGCTTCGCCTATTCCGGCGGCAATAATGATAAGGGAGTAAGCGGGTGAGCGACGGCATGCTGTTTCCGGTTCCGAAGGCCTGGGGCGAGCGCGCCCACCTGAACGCCGACGCCTTGGCGGTCGCGCGGCGACGCGCGAAGGAAGACCCGCACGGCTACTGGAAGGACCTCGCCGGGCGCCTCGACTGGATCACGCCCCCAACCAAGATCAAGGACGTCTCCTTTCACGAGGAGGACTTCCGGATCCGCTGGTACGAGGACGGCGTCCTCAACGTCTCGGCCAACTGCATCGACCGCCACCTGCGCCATCGCGCCAACGACGTGGCGCTGATCTGGGAAGGCGACGATCCCGCCGCCTCGCGCAAGATCACCTATGCCGAACTGCACGAACAGGTTTGCCGTATGGCCAACGTGTTCAAGGCCCAGGGCGTCACCAAGGGCGACCGGGTGACCATCTATCTGCCGATGATCCCCGAGGCCGCTTTCGCCATGCTGGCCTGCGCGCGGATCGGCGCGGTCCATTCGGTGGTGTTCGCCGGCTTCTCGCCCGACAGCCTCGCCGGCCGCATCAACGACTGCGACTCCAAGCTGGTGATCACGGCCGACGAGGGCGTGCGCGGCGGCAAACGCATTCCTCTCAAGACCAATGTCGACACCGCGCTGGCGCACTGCCCGGGCGTTGAGAAGGTCGTGGTCGTCACCCGCACGGGCGCCAGCGTGCCCCTGACCGCCGGCCGCGACGTCATCTACGAACACGCCGCTGCCAAGGCCTCGATCCATTGCGCCCCCGAGCCGATGAACGCCGAGGATCCGCTGTTCATCCTCTACACCTCGGGCTCGACGGGAAAACCCAAGGGCGTGCTGCACACCACGGGCGGCTATCTGGTCTGGGCCAGCTGGACCCACGAGGTGGTGTTCGACTACCGCCCCGGCGAGATCTATTGGTGCACGGCCGACGTGGGCTGGGTCACCGGCCACACCTACATCGTCTATGGTCCGCTCGCGAACGGCGCCACCAGCCTGATGTTCGAGGGCGTGCCGAACTATCCCTGCAACAGCCGCTTCTGGCAGGTGATCGACAAGCACAAGGTCGAGATCTTCTACACCGCTCCGACAGCCCTGCGCGCCTTGATGCGCGAAGGCGAGGCGCCGGTGGAACGCACCTCGCGCGCCTCTCTGCGCCTGTTGGGCAGCGTGGGCGAGCCGATCAATCCCGAGGCTTGGCTCTGGTACCACCGCGTGGTCGGCGAGAGCCGCTGCCCGATCGTCGATACCTGGTGGCAGACCGAAACGGGCGGGACCCTGATGACGCCGCTGCCGGGCGCCGACGCGCTGAAGCCGGGCTCGGCCTGCGGTCCCATGCCCGGCGTGGAGCCGGAGCTGGTCGACGCCGAGGGCGGTGTGCTCGAAGGCGCGACCGAGGGCAACCTCGTCATTACCGATAGCTGGCCGGGCCAGATGCGCACGGTCTATGGCGACCACCGCCGCTTCTTCGAGACCTACTTCTCGACCTATCCCGGCAAGTACTTCACGGGCGACGGCTGCCGTCGCGACGCGGACGGATACTACTGGATCACCGGCCGGGTGGACGACGTGCTGAACGTCTCCGGCCACCGCCTGGGCACCGCCGAGGTCGAGAGCGCCCTGGTCGCCCACCCGCGCGTCGCCGAGGCGGCGGTCGTCGGCTACCCCCACCAAATCAAGGGCCAGGGCATCTATTGCTACGTGACCCTGAACGCCGGCGTCACCCCTAGCGAAGCGCTGCGCAAGGAGCTGACCGACTGGGTGCGTCGCGAAATCGGCCCTATCGCCACGCCCGATGTCATCCAATGGGCGCCTGGCCTGCCCAAGACCCGCTCGGGCAAGATCATGCGCCGCATCCTGCGCAAGATCGCCGAGAACGAGCTGGAAAGCCTGGGTGACACCTCGACCCTGGCCGATCCGTCGGTGGTGGACGACCTCGTCCAGAACCGCGCCGGGGCGTGAGGCCTGACGAAAATCACGCCGAAGCGTTAGCTTCGGCGTGATGCGCTCGATCGTTCTCGCTCTGAGTCTTTCCGTCGTCCTGGCCACATCGGCCCTGGGCGCGGATGGCGACGAGCAGGAGAGCGATGTCGCCGTGTCGATGCGGCAAGACGAGCAAGGCCACGGCGTCGTTCGCGCCCATACCGAAATCGCCGCTCCGCCCGAAGTGGTCTATCGCGCCTTGCTCGACTGCGATCGCGCCGCCCGGATCATGCCGGGGGTCCGCCGGTGCAAGGTGTTGTCGTCCAGCGCCGAAGGCGAGATCCGGGAGCACGTGGTGCGGTTCAGCTTCTTCCTGCCGCCCGTTCGCTCCACCTCCCGCGTGACGCTGGAGCAAGACCGGCTGATCCGCTTCACCTGTATTCGGGGCGACATCCGCGCCTGCGACGGAGCCTGGCGGCTGACGCCCATCGATGGCGGGCGGCGCACCCGAGTGGTCTACGATTTCTGGGCCAGCCCGCCGTTTGGCCTGCCCCTTGATCTCGTCGGCCGAATGATGCGCCGCGACGCGCCCGCCGCGCTGAGGGCGCTGCGACGGGAATGCGAGCGCCCATGACGCCCGGTCCAGTTCGAGAGCCCGACGGCCTGATGCTGTTCGACGGCGTGTGCAATCTCTGCGACGGCGCCGTGCGGGCGGTCATGGCGATCGACCGCGACGGCGCGATCCATTTCACGCCCCTTCAGACGCCCTATGGCCAGAAACTCGCCACGCTTTACGGCGTTGACCCCGCCTCGCCCGAAAGCCTCGTCTTCCTCGACCAGGGTCGAGCGCTCACCAAGACGGCGGCGGTCGCCGCGATCCTGCGACGCGCGCGCGCCCCCTGGCGCTGGCTGGCGATCATCGACCGATTGCCGCGCGGGCTGACGGACCGCGTCTATGACGGGATCGCTCGAAACCGCTACCGCCTGTTCGGGCGTCGCGAGCGGTGCGTGGTGGCGACGGAAAGCCAGCGCGCCCGGTTCCTGACCGAGGAACCCTAGAACAGAGCCGCCACGCTTTCGGCGCTGTAGGGCTTCTGCAGAACCGGCATGTCACGGAAGCGGTCGGGAAAGGCGGCGCTGTCGCCAAAGCCCGTGCCGAACGCGAACGGCACGCCCGCCTCTTGCAACGCCTCGGCCACTGGAAAGCTCGTCTCGGCCCCCAGATTGACGTCGAGGATCGCGAAAGGCGGCAGGTCTTCGGCGAGGACTTCCAGCGCCTGCCCAACGCTGGAGACGACCGTCACCTGCTTGACCCCCAGACGCGTCAGCATGTCCTCGAGGTCGAGAGCGATGATCATGTTGTCTTCCAGCACGAGCATCCGCTCCGGCGCGCGGACGGGCGTCTCGGCGCGCTTGGCCTTGGCCGCCGTCACCTCGACGCCTTCGGTGGTCACATAGCGGGCGGGAATCCGGATCCGCGCCTGAAAGCCCTCGGGGTGATAGGCCAGGGCCACCTCGCCATCCAGGTCATGCGGAATGGAATGCTCGATGATCGTGGAGCCGAATCCCCGGCGAGTAGGCGGCTTCACGAGCGGTCCATCCAGCTCGCGCCATTCGATGATCAGGTCACCCTTCGCGTCGCGGCGCCAGTCGACCGTCACATAGCCGCGCTGATCGCACAGGGCGCCGTACTTGGCCGAGTTCGTCATCAGTTCATGGATGACCAGCGACAGAAGCGAGAACGCGTCCGGCGCCAAGGCCGTGGGCGCGCCGGTCAGGCGCACGCGGTCAGCCTTGTCGCTGAGGTAGGCTTCCGCCTCCGCGGTGATCAGGTCGCTCAGCGCGCCGGGTCCCCATTGATGCCGCGTGATCTGGTCGTGCGCCCGCGCAAGGGCCTGGACGCGCCCGCCCACCACCTCGGCGAACTGCTCCACCGTCGACACGCCCGCGCGGCTTTGGCTGATCAGGCCTCGGATCAGACCCAGGATGTTGCGGACCCGGTGGTTCAGCTCGGCGATCAGCAGTTCCTGCCGCTGGTTGGCGCGTTGGCGCTCCTCGCCGGCGAGGTCCGTCAGCCTAAAGACGATCTCCAGAAGGCTGACGCGCATGCTCTCGGCCAGGAAGCGCTCGACCTGCGTCCAGGGGCGGCTTTGCCCGCGCACGGTCTCTTCCCAAGCCTCGAAGCTTTTCCGCGGCGTCAGACGCTCGCCCAGCGGGCCGACCTGGGCCAGCTTCGCGGGCTTACCGGCCCACACAACGGTCTGGGCCTCCTCCTTGCGGAAGAAGATGAGATAGTCGCGAGGCGCGCGGGACAACGGGACCGCCATCATCCCCGCCGCCTTGGCGGCCCAGGACGCGGCCGACGGCGATAGCGAAGCGATCTCGTTGGTGGCGAAGACGGTATGGGTGTCCTTCTCGCGCAGCAGCCGGATCAGGGCATGGACATTGCTGGCGTCGGGCGTGGAGTCCCGCAACGTCAGCCGACCTTCCAGCCACAGCGCCAGGCCGTCGCACTGCACCAGCCGGCACAGGTCATCGAGATACGGGCTGAGCGTGTCCGCGCCCTGGGGAGCGCCGACCACCGTCGCCATCATCCGATCATGCAGCGCTCGGGCCTCGGCGTGACGACGTGTCTCCATCTCGCGTTCGCGGCTTTCCAGCGTCAGCGAGAACAGCTGTCCGAACAGTTCCGCGGCCGTTCGGCGCTCATAGCTGATGTGCTTTGGCGCGTAATGATGGCAAGCGAACAGACCCCAGAGCTTCCCGTCGCGCAGGATGGAGATGGATAGGGACGCGGCCACGCCCATGTTGCGCAGATACTCGATATGGATCGGAGAGACCGCCCGCAGCATGCTCATGGACAGATCGACCGGCTCGCCGGTGGCGCTGGCTCGCGGCACGATCGGCGAGACCCGCGCGTCGATGTCGGCGATGATCCGCAGCCAATTACGCTCGTACAAGGCGCGCGCTTGGACCGGGATGTCCGACGCCGGATAGCGCTGCCCTAGGAACGATCCTATGCCGGGCCGCACGGACTCGGCGATCACCTCGCCCGCGCCATCGTGGCTGAAGCGATAGACCATGACGCGATCGAATTCCGTCAGCGCCCTGACCTGTCGCGCCGCCTCGTGGCAGAACTCCTCGAAGCTGGGCCGCGCGGCGATCCGCATGGTCATCGACCGCACCGCCGAGGCCGCCTCGATCAAGGCGTCGGCCTGGGTGGGCTCGCCCTCGATGATCAGCATGCGCCCGGAATAGTGCAGCGCCAGGTCGAAGTCCTCGCCTCCATCGACCAAGGGCGCGCCGAACATGCGCTCGACCGCGTCGGCCCCGCGCATGATTTGCAGACGGCCCCGGATGGCGTGAATGGCGTGGCCGCTCATCACCTGGGTCAACGGTTTGCCGATCAAGGTTTCGGCCGCGGCGCCCAGGAACCGCAACGTCGTGGTCGAGGCGTGGACGATCACCCAGTCGGTGTCGACGGCGAGCAGAAAGCCGAACGGCTGAACCGCGCCCAGAATGTGGATCGGCTCGCGATCGCAATTGGTCAGATCGACCTCAAATCCGGGCATGGGCGCCGGCTCGGACATTCAGGACTCCAGGCGAGGCGACGGCCTCGAAAGCGGCCGAGAAACACTGAAACCCATATCGCGCACCCGCTACGGCCTCGTCTGTCCGCAAGCCGACTTTCGGCTCCGCTTCCAGCCACGTCAGGAACGACCGCCAGGGATGAGCCTCGCCGCCATGTGTGAGATAGGCGATCGGCAGGTCCGCCTGGGCGCCGCGCACGCGTTTCGCCAGGACCCGGGCGCCCAGGCGAGAGCCTTCCAACACGTAGAGAAGGCCCGCGCCGAACGCGCGGGTTGGTGTCGGCTGGGGCTTCGAAACGGGGGCCGAAACGCCCAGATCGGCCAGATCGAGCGCGAGAGCGGCGCGTCTGCTTCTTAGCGGCCAATCTTCCAACCAGCCCTCGACCCCAGCGCGTTCCAGAGCCAGCTCCAGGGGGATCAGCGCCGCGGCGGAGGCCCATAGAAAGCCGGCGTAGCCAAAGGCGGTTTCGAAGTCCAAGGCCGAAACGATCGCGTCGAGCGCCGCGTGATCCTTGGAAGTGGCCGCGCGCAGGCGATCCCGAAGCATATTTTCAGACAAGCTCACCCCCGACGCTCGACGACCCACGGAAAGCGGTAGGCGAGGCAACCGGTCTTAACGAACATTTGGCGCTTGGGTTCCCATCGGATGACAGCTCGGTAAGGTTTATCTCGAAATCCACGGTGATAGGGTCGAACCCAATTGTTCTGGAGATCCTCCCGCATGATCCGCACCGCCCAGTTGGCCTTCGTCGCCGCCGCCCTTTCGACCACGGCCCTGTCGCCCATGGCCGTGGCGGCGACAAAGGCGGCCGCGAAGCCAAAGGCCGCCGCCGTCACACCCTCGGTCGCCAGCGCCGGCGCGATTAAGGCGCCGCCGATCGTCTACCAGCAACGCGTCCTGCCGAATGGGATGAAGGTCTTCACCTCGCGCGACGCCACGACTCCGAATGTCTCCGTGCAAGTCTGGTACGGCGTGGGCTCCAAGGACGATCCGCGCGGCCGCTCGGGCTTCGCGCACCTCTTCGAGCACCTGATGTTCAAGGCCACGCGAAACATGCCCAGCGAGACGCTGGACCGCCTGACCGAGGACGTCGGAGGCTTCAACAACGCCTCCACCTGGGACGATTTCACCAACTACTACGAGGTCGCGCCGGCCAATCACCTGGAGCGACTGCTGTGGGCGGAATCCGACCGCCTGAAGTCGCTCGTGATCGACGAGAGCGTGTTCGCCTCCGAGCGCGACGTCGTGAAGGAAGAACTGCGTCAGCGAGTCCTGGCCGACCCTTATGGCCGCTTCTTCGCGCTTTCGATCCCGCAGCAGTCGTTCACCACTCACCCCTACCAGCGTCCAGGCATCGGCTCGATCGAAGAGCTGGACGCCGCGACGGTCGATGACGTCCGCGCCTTCCACCAGACCTATTATCGCCCCGACAACGCCGCCCTGATCGTCGTGGGCAATTTCGATCAGGCCAAGCTGGACGCGATGATCGACCAGTATTTCGGTGGTCTCGCCAAGCCGGCCGGCGACATTCCCAAGGTGAACGTCATCGAGCCGGCGCGCTCGGGCCCCAAAACGGTGAGCACCTATGGGCCGAACGTGCCGCTGCCAGCTCTCGCGATCACCTGGCTCGCGCCCGCCGCAGCGGACAAGGACGCCCCCGCCCTGACCGTGCTGGACGCCATCCTGTCGGCCGGCAAATCCTCGCGCCTCTACGACAGCCTCGTCTATGAGCAGAAGATCGCCCAGTCGGTGTTCTCCAGCGCGCCGAACAACGCCCAGCCGGGCCTGTTCTACGTCGGCGCCATCATGGCGGGCGGCAAGACGGTCCAGCAGGGCGAGACCGCCCTCCGCGCCCAGGTCGCGCGCCTTCGCGACGGCCTCGTCACGCCGGCCGAACTGTCGGAAGCCAAGGCCGGCTTGCTGGCCGACGCCGTGCGTCGCCGCGAGGAGATCGACGGCCGCGGCTTCGCCATCGGCTACGCCCTGATGACCGAGGGTGACGCCGCCCGGGCCAACGCCAACCTCGCCGCTCTGCAGGCGGTCACCGTCACCGACGTCCAGCGGGTGGCGCGCAAGTACCTCGCCGACGACAAGCGCACGGTGATCCGCTACCTGCCCGAGAAAGACCGTCCGGCGGGCGAGAAGGACGCCACGCCGCCGATCCCGAAGGTGGCCTCGGTGAAGTACGACGGCCCGGTCACCACGCTCGCGCCGGAGGGCGAGCGCCAGCCGCCGCCGCCGATCGCCGCCCCCGTTCCGGCGACCCTGCCCACGCCGGCGGAGAAGACCCTGGCCAATGGCCTGCGGGTCATCGTCGCCAAATCCAGCGACCTTCCGCTGATCACCGCCGACCTGACCGTGCGCGGCGGCGCGAGTTCCGACCCCAAGGGCCTGGCGGGCGTCTCCAGCCTGACCGCCGAGTTGCTGACCGAAGGCACGGCCACCCGCTCGGCCACTCAGGTCGCGCGCGAGACCGAGGCCCTGGGCGCCAACCTCGAGGCCGGTTCGGGCTGGGAGGCCGCCTCCCTGACCCTGAGCGTGACCCAGAACAACGCCGCGCCCGCCATGGCCATCATGGCCGACGTGGCCGAGAACCCCGCCTTCGCCGCGGCGGAGCTCGATCGGGTCCGCGCGGAGACCCTCGACGGCCTGTCGGTCGCTTATCAGCGGCCGGGAAGCCTGGCTGGCTTCGCCACGGCGCCGGTGCTCTACACCGGTTCCGCCTACGGCCATGTCGCCGGGGGCACGCCAGGCTCCCTGCCGAAGATCAAGCGGACCGACCTGGCCAAGACCCACGCGGCCTATTGGCGTCCGGACAACGCGGTGCTGGTCCTGACGGGCAACCTGACGCCGGAGGCCGGCTTCGCCTTGGCGGAGAAGGCCTTCGGCGGCTGGAAGAAGCCCGCCTCCCCGGCGCCCGCGGCGCCCGCGGCGCCGACCGGCTACCGGCCGCGCAACGTGATCATCGACCTACCCGGCACGGGCCAGGCGGCGGTGGTCCTGGCCAAGCCGGCCATAACGCGCACCGACCCGAACTACTATCAGGGCATCGTGGCCAACACGGTCCTGGGCGTCGGCTTCTCGTCGCGCCTGAACCAGGAGATCCGCATCAAGCGCGGCCTCTCGTACGGCGCTGGCTCCAGCCTGACGCCGCAGGGACGCTTTGGTGGCTTCTCCGCTCGGGTGCAGACGAAGAACCCGTCCGCTGGCGAGGTCGTCTCCTTGACCCGCGCCGAACTGACCCGCCTGGCTTCCGAACCGGCCGCCGCCAGCGAACTGACGGCGCGCAAGTCGGTGCTGGTCGGAAGCTTCGGCCGCGATCTCGGCACCTCGGAAGGGTTGGCCAACATCCTGGGCAATCTGGCCGTCTATGGCGTGCCCCTGACTGAAATTCAGGCCTACGCCAACAAGGTCGAGGCGGTGACGCCGGACCAGGTCCAGGCCTTCGCCAAGGCCCAACTGGATCCGAGCCAGATGAGCGTGATCGTGGCGGGCGACGCCAAGGCCATGGGCGAGGACCTGACGCGGGTCGCGCCCAACGCCACGGTGATCCCGGCTGCCAAGCTCGATCTCGACAGCCCGACCTTGGGCAAGTGAAGAAAGACCCCGGAGCGTCCCGACCAAAGGGGCGCTCCGGCCGGATCGACGGCCTACTTCGACTTGGCGAGCAGGTCGCGGATCTCCGTCAGGAGCTTTTCCTCGGGCGTCGGTGCCGGGGGCGCGGATGGCGCGGGGGTTTCGGCGTCCTTGCGTCGGATGCCGTTCACCAGCTTGACCAGCAGGAAGACGACCGCCGCGACGATCAGGAACTGGATCACGGTGTTGATGAAGGCGCCGTACTGGATCGCCACCTTCTCGACGGCCTCCGTCGCGGGATCTTCCGCCCGCAGCACCCATTCCAGCTTTGAAAAGTCCAGGCCGCCGGTCAGCAGCCCTATCGGTGGCATGACCACCTGATCGACCAAACTCTTGACGATGCCGTTGAACGCCGCGCCGATGATCACGCCGACGGCCAGGTCGATGACGTTGCCGCGGGCGATGAACTCGCGGAACTCCTTGACGACGCTCATGACGGTCTCCTCGCCTGTTCAGGACTGAGCGGGAGGCTGGCCGCGTTCGCGACGTCAGGTCAAGCCCAACAGATCGCGAGCCTTATTCATCGCCATCGGCGTTGAGGCGAGCGCGAAGCTCCTTGCCGCTCTTGAAGAAGGGCACGTGCTTGGCCCGCACATCAACCGCTTCCCCGGTGCGCGGATTGCGGCCAGTGCGAGCCGGACGGGAGCGCACCGACAGGGCGCCAAAGCCGCGAAGCTCCACGCGGCCACCGTCCTCGAGAGCGCCGATCATGCGTTCCAGGATCACGCTAACGACGCGCTCGACATCCTTCTGCGTCAGGTGCGGATTTTCATTCGCGAGCCTGGCGATGAGTTCAGACTTGATCATCGATATCCCCGAACGCCCTAGGACTAACAAGGCGCGATCGGACCTTTGCCCAACGATGGCTGAGTCTTCAAGGGGTTGCGTACGATTCCCGAACGAGGTTCGGTTAATGGCTTAGCGAGCGGGCCGCGGCTTGCGCCTCGCCATATCTGGGTTTCAGCCAAAGAAAACGGCGGCCGGATCGCTCCGGCCGCCGTCGACTTCAACTCCGATGGAGCGGAAGCCTATTCCTTGCTGGCGCGCTCGCGCAGGGCGGCGCCCAGGATGTCGCCCAGCGAAGCGCCGGAGTCCGACGAGCCGAACTGCTCGATCGCTTCCTTCTCTTCGGCCATTTCCAGCGACTTGATCGACAGCGAGACGCGGCGCGCGGCCTTGTCCAGGTTGGTGATCTGAGCGTCGATGCGATCGCCGACGGCGAAGCGCTCCGGACGTTGCTCTTGACGGTCGCGCGACAGGTCCGACTTGCGGATGAAGGCCGACATCGGAGCGTCGTCTTCACCGAAGCGGACTTCGATACCGCCCGAGGTCACTTCCGTGACGGTGACGGTCACGGTCTGGCCCTTGCGGTAGGTGTCGCCCGACATCGGGTCGCCGGCCAGCTGCTTGATGCCCAGCGAGATGCGTTCCTTCTCGACGTCGACGTCGAGAACCTTCGCCTTGACCATGTCGCCCTTCTTGTAGCGGGCCATGGCTTCTTCGCCCGGGACGCTCCAGTCGATGTCCGACAGGTGCACCATGCCGTCGATGTCGTTGTCGAGGCCGACGAACAGACCAAATTCGGTCGCGTTCTTGACTTCGCCTTCGACGGTC
This sequence comes from Caulobacter segnis, assembly GCF_031454995.1. Taxonomy (GTDB): domain Bacteria; phylum Pseudomonadota; class Alphaproteobacteria; order Caulobacterales; family Caulobacteraceae; genus Caulobacter; species Caulobacter segnis_E. The sequence goes on from NZ_JAVDRV010000001.1 coordinate 1,317,876, forward strand.
GAGCCGACCGGGTGAGCTTCCAGGAAAGCTTCCCACGGGTTGGCCAGAGCCTGCTTCAGGCCCAGCGAGACGCGACGCTTGGACGGATCGACGTCCAGCACCACCACGTCGACTTCCTGCGAGGTCGAGACGATCTTGCCGGGGTGGACGTTCTTCTTGGTCCAGGACATTTCCGAGACGTGCACCAGGCCTTCAACGCCGGCTTCCAGCTCCACGAAGGCGCCGTAGTCGGTGATGTTGGTGATGCGGCCCGTGAACTTGGCGCCGACCGGGTACTTGGCTTCAACGCCATCCCACGGATCCGACTGCAGCTGCTTCATGCCGAGGCTGATGCGCTGGGTGTCCGGGTTGATCTTGACGATCTGGACCTTCACGGTGTCGCCCACGGCGAGCACTTGGCTCGGGTGGTTGACGCGCTTCCAGCTCATGTCGGTGACGTGCAGCAGGCCGTCGATGCCGCCCAGGTCGACGAACGCGCCGTAGTCGGTGATATTCTTGACGACGCCTTCGCGGATTTCACCCTCTTGCAGCTGCGACACCAGTTCGGTGCGCTGCTCGGCGCGGGCTTCTTCCAGGATGGCGCGACGCGAGACGACGATGTTGCCGCGCGGACGGTCCATCTTCAGGATGGCGAAGGGCTGTTCCTTGCCCATCAGCGGACCGACGTCGCGGACCGGACGGATGTCGACTTGCGAGCCCGGCAGGAAGGCCGAAGCACCGCCCAGGTCGACGGTGAAGCCACCCTTCACGCGGCCGACGATGGCGCCCATGACGGGCTCGTTGCGGGCGTAGACGCCTTCCAGACGGGTCCAGGCTTCTTCGCGCTTGGCCTTTTCGCGGCTGATGACCGCTTCGCCCATCGCGTTTTCGAGGCGTTCCAGGAAGACTTCGACGGTGTCGCCGGTCTTGATGGTGGCCTTGCCGTTTTCGTCGACGCCGAATTCCTTCAGCTGAACGCGGCCCTCGGTCTTCAGACCGACGTCGATGATGGCGAAGTCCTTTTCGATCCCGACGACCTTGCCTTTGACGACGGTGCCTTCGGCGAAGTCACGGCCGCCCATCGAGTCGTTGAGGAGCGCTTCGAAATCGTCGCGCGTCGGGTTGAAGCTCATATCGTCAGCCATGCTGATCTTTGGTCTCTAGGTTGGGGGAACCCCTGAAACGAGCCCCGTCGCGAGACGGTTCTCGGGATTCCGGATGAAGTGGGTTTGATAAGACGGCCCGCGATGGTCTTGATCGCGGCGAGAACGGCGGTGGATTTGCCCTCCGGCTAGAGCCGGTGATGGGCGCGCGCGTCCTCGACGATACGGCGGGCCGCATCGAAGGCCTGCTCTATAGTCATTTCCGACGTATCGAGCAAGACGGCGTCGGGCGCCTGCGTCATCGGGGCGTCCTTGCGCCCGCCGTCGCGGGCGTCGCGCTTGTGGATGTCGGCCAGGATGTCCTCGAAATCCACGGCTTCGCCCTGGCCCGCCAGCTGCTTCCAGCGGCGCTCGGCGCGGACCTCCGGACGGGCGGTGACATAGAGCTTGGCCGGCGCGTGGGGCGCGATGACCGTGCCGATGTCGCGACCATCCAGCACGGAGCCAGGCTCGCGCCTGGTGAAGTCGCGCTGAAGGTCGAACAGGGCGGCGCGGACGCCGGGATGCACGGCCACGCGGCTAGCGGCCTCGCCGGCCGCCCGGGCGCGCACCTCGGCGCGATCCAGGTCCGAGAGATCTAGGGCCCGAGCCACGGCTTCGGCCGCGATCGGATCGTCCAGATCTCCCGATCCAGCCAGAACGCCAAGCCCCACCGCGCGGTACAGCAAGCCAGTGTCCAGCAGCGGATAGTCGTAGAGCGCCGCCAGGCGCCCGGCGATCGTCCCCTTGCCGGACGCGGCCGGCCCATCGACGGCGATCACGAAACCCATGGCTCAGGCTTCCGCCAGGGTCGCGCCAAGGCCGCGCATCAGATCGGCGAAGCCCGGGAAGCTGGTGGCGATCATGCCCGGCTCGTCGACGGCGACCGGCGCCTGGGCGGCCATGCCCAGGATCAGGTGGCTCATGGCGATCCGGTGGTCGCCGTGGGTCTCGACCGTCGCGCCGCCGCGCGGCGGCTGGCCCGTGCCGTGCACGATGAAGCCCTCGGACTCCTCCTCGACATCGACGCCGCAGGCTTCGAGGCCGGCGGCGGTCAGGGCGATGCGGTCGCTTTCCTTGACGCGCATCTCGCCGACGCCGCGCATGACGGTGTCGCCCTCGGCGAAGGCGGCCGCGATGGCCAGGATCGGATACTCGTCGATCATCGACGGCGCGCGTTCGGGGGGCACGACAATGCCCTTGAGCTTGGAGTAGCGGGCCGTGATGTCGCCAACCTCCTCGCCGCTCGACATCCTGCGGTTCGAGATCACGAGGTCCGCGCCCATCTCCTGCAGCGTCGTGAAGAGGCCGGCGCGAAGCTCGTTGAGCATCACGCCCTCGACCGTCACTTCCGAGCCCGGAACGATCAGGCCGGCCACCAGCGGGAAGGCGGCCGACGAGGGATCCCCCGGCACGGCGACGTGGGTTCCCGTCAGCTTCTGGCCCTCGGGCAGACGGATGTGGCGGATGGTCTTGTCGCCGACGATACGGTCCTCGACGATCACTTCGGCCCCGAAGGCGCGCAGCATGCGCTCGGTGTGATCACGGGTGGCTTCGGGCTCGATGACCTCGACGCCGCCTTCGGCGTGCAGACCGGCCAGCAGAACGGCCGACTTCACCTGGGCCGACGCCATCGGCAGGGTGTAGTTGAGGCCGCGAAGGTTCCCGCCTTTCAGCGTCAGCGGCAGACGCCCCTTGTCGCGGCCGAGCCACGTCGCGCCCATGCGGGCCAGCGGATCCAGAACCCGGCCCATCGGGCGGCCGCGCAGCGAGCTGTCGCCAGTGAAGGTGGCGCACATCGGGAAACCCGCCGCCGCGCCCATGATCAGACGAACGCCCGTGCCGGCGTTGCCGCAGTCGATCACGTCCGAGGGCTCGGAGAAGCCGCCCTGGCCCTCGATGCGCCAGCGGCCGACCCCCTCCTGCTCGACCCGCGCGCCAAAGGCCCGCATGGCCCGCGCGGTGGCGAGGACGTCGTCGCCCTCGAGCAGCCCTTCCACCGTCGTGGTCCCGGTCGCGAGCGCGCCCAGGATCATCGAACGGTGGGAAATGGACTTGTCTCCCGGAGCGCGCACGATCCCTCGCAGAGCGCTTCCGGGGGCGCTCTTCAATCCAGCCGACGACATGCCGAAACCGGCTCCTTAGTATTTGGTGGTTTTCGCGAAGGGGATTGCTTTTGACAGCGGCCTCTCGTCATGGCAAGTGACCCGCCGCTTTTCCCATCCGGATCAAAGGGTCGCCACCTTGGCCAATCCCGACCTGGGCGCAAAACAAATCTGCCCCAACTGCCAGTCGAAGTTCTATGATCTCAACCGCCGTCCAGCCGTTTGCCCTAAGTGCGGCGAACAGTTCGATCCGGAAGAGGCTCTGAAGTCGCGCCGCGTCCGCGCCCGCGCCATCACGCCGGACTACGAGTCCGACGAGGAAAAGGAGCCCGTCGCCCCGAAGGAGGAGGACGGCTTCGAGGATGAGGTCGACGAGACCCCGGAAATCGACGAGGCGGCCGAGGCCGACGTCGTCGAGACCGACGACGAGGACGCCGAACCCGGCGCCGCGCCCGCCGGCGACGCCGACCTGGGCGTCGACTTCGCCGAGGACGACGATCTCGCCGAGGACGAGGCCGACGACGTGCCGTTCCTGGAGGACGAGGACGACGACGACATTCTCGACGAGGAGATCGAAGGTCTCCCCGGCGAAGGCGACGACGACTGATCCAGCGGAAAGCCGGTCGCGGGTTCGTCGCGACTGGCTTTCCACAGGCGTTTTCGGGCCCGCGACATTTTTCTCGAAAAAAGTTCGCGGGAAGGGTTGATCCCCGGAAAATCCCGGACTAGGTTCCGCGCCTCTTCGGGGAGCGACCTCGGTCGAAACGCCGAAGAGACTAAGGATTTCCGAGAGTTACCGTCAGGTGTTCTCCGAAAACTTGGGGCTATAGCTCAGCTGGTAGAGCGCTTGAATGGCATTCAAGAGGTCAGCGGTTCGACTCCGCTTAGCTCCACCATCAAGGCCCGGACGGAAACGTCCGGGCCTTGTCCATTTCCAGCCCCAAAATTCTCGGCTTAAGCAAAGCGGGTCCCGCTCGACTTCTTGCCCCCTTGAACCCTCCGTCGGTGCTCGCCATGTCTAGCGGCGTGTCGTGGGGAGAAGCGCCGATCCTCGGGTTTGTCGCCGCGAACGAAGTCGCTTGAGCGAGGACTTCGCGATGACCCGGACGATCCTGTTCGACAGCCCTTTCCTGCTGGGCTTCGAGCACACCAGAGACCTGATCGAACGCGCCGCCAAGGCCGCGTCCGAGAGCTATCCGCCCTACAATGTCGAGCAGGCCGAGAACGGCGGCGTGAGGATCACTCTGGCCGTGGCCGGGTTCTCGCCCGAGCAGCTTCAGGTGACCGTCGAGGGCGGCCAGTTGATCGTGGCGGGCAAGCGAGACGCCGATGGCCGCGGCGAGGCCGAGCGGGCCTTCCTGCATCGCGGAATCGCCGCCCGAGGTTTCGTGCGCACCTTCGTGCTCGCCGAGGGCATGGAAGTCCAGGCCGCGACCCTGGAGCATGGCCTCCTGCATATCGACCTCGCGCGCCCCGAGCCCGAGCGTCTGGTCAAGCGCATCCCAATCCGCGGCGCCGGCTGAGGCGCTCCCAAGGCAATCCCAGCGCGGGCCAAAGGGCCGCGCGGAACGAGCTCCTACCGGCGCGGGCTGAACCGGCCGGTGGAAGGCGCGTTCCCTAATCGAAGGAGGTGGTCATCATGACGCCCAACACCCATCACGCCCCGCTCTTCACGAGCGAAGCTTTCGCGGCCCTCGGCGCCCCTGACCTTGTCTATGTGCGGCCGATCAAGGCCGCTGAACTCCTTGCCGATGCGCCTGACGGCGTGGAGGATTTCAACCTATCGCCGGATCAGACGCTCTACGCCGTTTGCCGCGCCGATGGCGCGCGACTGGCTGTCATGATCGACCGGGACACCGCGATCGCGGCCGCTCTGGCGCACGAACTCGCTCCGGTCTCGGTTCACTAGACGGAGTGAGGTCAAGCCGCCGTGCTGGCGGCTTCGTGGGTCAGCAACACATGGATCGCGTCCGCAGACTTGGCCTGGCGCAAGGCGGAGCGGATTTCCGGTTGACGCAGAACCCGCGCCACGCGGGCCAGCGCGCGGAGATGCTGTGCGCTGGCGTCCAGGGGCGCGAATAGCGCCACCATCAAATCGACCGGCTTGTCGTCCAGAGCGTCGAAGATCACCGGCGTGTCCAGACGGACGACGACCGCGCGCACGCGATCCACGCCTTCAATGCGAGCGTGGGGAATGGCGACGCCGTCGCCGACGCCGGTCGATCCAGCGGCTTCCCGCTCGAGAAGGCCGTCTAGCGTCGTGTCGGGATCGACGCCCAAGACCCGCGACGCCACATCCGCGACCAGCGAGAGCGCTTGGCGCTTGCCGGGCGCGCCGGCGCGCAACGCCACCGCCCCCGGATCCAAAAGGTCGCCAATGGTCATGGACTTCTAACGCTCGCTCGTTGTCGACCGCCTTGGCGCCGTCGCCGCGAATCCGCCGACGGCGCCACCGGCCGTGGCACGGTCCGGTTAGCTCGCGGTTGACCCGTGCCCGTTCAGCGACTTCGTGCGTTCGGGATCGATCCAGCCGATATTCCCGTCTGGACGCCTATAGACCACGGACAATCCGCCGTGGGCGGCGTTCCTAAACACGATTGCTGGGTAGCCGGTCAAGTCCAGTTCCATGACAGCCATGGAAACGGTCATTGTCTTCAAAGCGGCTTGGGTTTCCGCGATGACCATCGCCGCGGGCGCGCCCGTCGGGTGGTCGACATCCACATCCCAATCATGATCCTCGCCGCCCTCGGCGTCGGGCGCCCTGAGGACGAACATGGCCGCGTTCTCGACCTGCTTGGCCGTCGCCGCCGCGGAATGGCTCTTGAGGCGTCGCTTGTATCGTCGAATCCGCGTGTCGATCTTGGCCAGGGCCGCGTCGAAGGCAGCGTGGGCGTCGCCTCCCGACCCGTGGCTGATCAATTGCTGACCAGAGGCCAGCTTGACCGAACAATCGACACGGAAGGCGTAACCCTCCTTGCTGACCACGACCTCGGCGGCGCCGCCGCGGTCGAAGTATTTGCCGATGCTTAGGGCGATTTCGTCGGAGACTCGCGCTCGCAGAGCCTCGCCAACGTCGACATGCTTGCCGGAAACTTGGACTTGCATATCGATACAACGCGCCTGTCTCGAACAGGTGTCAAGCGGTCGAGAAGGTCCTTAAGGAGCCGTCAGATCAGGCCCAGAAACACGGCCATGAGCTTCCGCGCGGCCATGATCACAACGTGGGCGCTAACGAACAAAAGCCCCCCGCTGAACAGAGCCATCAGATAGCCCCCCAGAGCCAGGATTCCGTCCCGTTGCAGCAGGGCCAGAGCCAGAATCGCCACCGTCGCGCCCGGCGCCAGGTTGCCCAGGGGAATCGGAAGAACCAGCACCAGGGCGAGCAAGGTGCAGACCACGCCGATAGCTCGCTCGCCGATCGGTGCGAACATTGGCCGCAGCCTGGGCCGGGTGATCAACTCCATGCTCCGCACGATCGGCGCGAGGCGACGGAAGAGGCCACGCATGTCGTCGCGCTTCAGCGGCTTTTCGGTGAGCTTCCTGGGCAACCAGGGATGATCGGCCCCCAAGGCGATCTGTGGGGCCAGGAGCAGGATGGGCAGGGACAGGATCGTCGATGATCCTGGCGGCAGCGGCAGGGTGTTCAACAGGCCGAAGACGAGCAGCATGGCCCCGAACGCTCGACTGTCGAAGGCGTCCAGCATCTCGCCGACGGTCAGGGTCGGACTTGCGTCCTCGCCAAACCCCTCGATCACCTCCGCCAGACTCTTCTCGCTCATCGGTTCCTCGCCAAGCCCGCACGGGAACGCGCGGGAGCCGATTAGGCCACCCGTCCCAGGAACGCGAGCGGTGTTCCCACTTCATATAGGGCGCTCAGGCCATTTCCTTCATCAGTCGCCGGCGCTCGACGGACGAGGGGATGCGCATGGCTTCCCGATACTTGGCGACGGTGCGACGCGCGATGTCGACGCCCGCCGCCTTGAGGATCTCGACGATTCGATCGTCCGAATGGACGTCGGCCTCGGTTTTCTCGGCGTCGACCAGGCCCTTGATCTTGTGACGAACGCTGGCGGCGGAGTGGGCCTCGCCCCCTTCCGACGACTGGATGGCGGCGGTGAAGAAAAACTTCAGCTCGAACACGCCGCGCGGCGTGGCGATATATTTGTTCGAAGTGACCCGGCTGACCGTGCTTTCGTGCATGCCGATCGCGTCGGCGACCGTTTTCAGGTTCAGCGGGCGCAGATGCTCGACGCCATAGGCCAGGAAACCGTCCTGCTGGCGAACGATCTCGCTGGAGACCTTCAGGATGGTCTTGGCCCGCTGATCCAGGCTCTTCACCAGCCAGTTGGCCGAGGCCATGCAGTCGGCGACGAAGGTCTTTTCCTGGTCGCTGCGCGCGCCCTTGGCGACGCGGGCGTGATAGCGCTGATCGACCAGCACGCGGGGCAGGGTGTCGGTGTTCAGCTCGACATGCCACATGCCGCCCAGGCCCTCGCGGACCATGACGTCGGGCACGAGGGTCTCGGCCGGCTCGCTGTGATAGGCGGCGCCGGGGCGAGGATTCAGCGCGCGAACCTCGGCGATCATGTCGCGCAGGTCCTCGTCGTCGACACCGCACACGCGGCGCAGGCCGGCCATGTCGCGCTTGGCCAGCAACTCGAGATGATCGAGCATGGCGGCCATGGCCGGGTCGTAGCGATTCAGGTCCTTGAGCTGCAGCGCCAGACATTCACGGACGTCGCGCGCGAAGACCCCGACGGGCTCGAAGCCCTGGAGAACCGTCAGGACCGCCTCGACCATCTCCAGCTCGCAGCCCAGGCGCGCGGCGAGTTCGACCACGTCGAGGCGCAGATAGCCGCCCTCGTCGACCGCATCGATCAGGATCTCGGCGATGGCGTTGCGAGCGGGCGACAGCGCCGCTTGCACGAGCTGCGTCCGCAAGTGGGCCGAGAGGGTCGGAACGTCGACTAGAGCGCTCTCGTATCCCTCTTCGCCATCGAAGGAGCCACCCGAGCCGGCGCGCGACCAGTCGATCTGTCCGCCAGCATGCTCGGCCTCGGCGCCATCGCCGGTGGCGCGCTCGCCGGGTGAAACGTCTTCGGTGGGAGCGTCCATTTCACGGCCAGCAGCCGTGTCCGCCACGATATCGACCTGGGTCAGGCTGGGATCGCGCTCGGTCTCGCCATCCGAAGCCGGCTCGGGCTCGCCTTCATCGCGCAGCAACAGCGGATTGCGTTCGAGCTCGGCCTCGACGAAGGCGTCGAGCTCGATGTTCGACAACTGCAGAAGCTTGATCGCTTGCTGCAGCTGGGGGGTGATGACGAGGCCCTGGCCTTGCCGGAGCTCTAGTCGATGGCTGAGCGCCAATGCGCCCTCCTGACGAACGAACCAATCTCGACCGTCATTGAAGGGCTGGTTTGGTTAACGGGTTGCGAACGCCTGCAAATATCGGGCCGGTGCGACCTTCCGTCTCGGGAAAATATCGTGCCAGAGGCTAAATATTTGCCACGAAACGCCTTTTCTTCCGAAAAAGCTGATTGGACGACCTCTTTTGGCCAATCAAGACCCCGATCAGGCCCCCAACCTGGGTTCGGAGAAGCTGTCGCCCAGATACACGCGCTTAACTTCCGGGTTGTCGACGATCTCGCGGGGCGAGCCTTCGAACAGCACCTCGCCAGCGTGGATGATCGACGCCCGGTCGATGATGTCGAGCGTTTCGCGCACGTTGTGGTCGGTGATCAGAATGCCGATGCCGCGGCTCTTCAGGTAGCCGATCACCTCGCGGATGTCGGCGATGGCCAAGGGATCGATACCCGCGAACGGCTCGTCGAGCAGCATGAACGAGGGTTCGCTGGCCAGGGCCCGAGCGATTTCGACACGACGCCGTTCACCGCCCGACAAAGCGACGGCCGGCGACTTCCGGATGTGGGTGATGCGCAGCTCTTCGAGAATGCTGGTCACCTGCTCGCGCGCCTTCCGGGCGTCCTTCTGGCGCATCTCGACCACCGCCATGACGTTCTGTTCGACCGTCATGCCTCGGAAGATCGAGGCTTCCTGAGGAAGGTAGCCCACGCCAAGCCTGGCGCGCTGGAACATCGGCTGGGCGGTGATGTTCTCGCCGTCCAGATAGATCGCGCCGTAGTCGGCGGCGATCAGACCCGTGACCATGTAGAAGCAGGTCGTCTTGCCGGCGCCGTTCGGGCCCAGCAGGCCCGCGACTTCACCGCGCTTGAGGCGCAGGGAGACGTTCTTGACGACCGGACGGTCGCCGAACGACTTGCCCACGGAATCGACGAACAGGCCGTCCATGTCGCTGGAGGTCAGGGTCATGGAACGGTCCTAACGTTGGGCCGGCTGGTCGGCCGCGGCCGACGCATCGCTCTTCTTGCTGTCGTCCTGGTAGAACACCGCCCGAACCCGACGCGACGCGCCGCGCCCAGTGGCGCTGGACTCAAGGCGAGCGTCGTTGGTCTTGGTGTTGACGGTCAGACGGTCGCCGCGCGCCACGTCCTTGCCCTTGGTCAGGACGACGTCGCCGGTCAGCACGGCGATGCTGTCGCTGAACGTGTAGACGGCCCGATCGCCGCGGGCCTTCTGGTTCTCGCTGACGACATAGACGTCGCCCTCGGCCTCGAGGCGTTGCGCATTGCCGCACCCGCTCTCCGAACCCGCGCGTTTGGCGCTGTACACCGTCACCTGCTGGGCGCGCATCCGCGAGCGATCCTGCAGAATCTCCACGTTGCCGCGGAAGATGGTGATGCACTTGCTGTTGATCGTTTCCTGCTGATTGGCGGAAACGTCGATCGGCGCGCTCGAGTCGCCTTGTTGAGCGTGGGCCGCGCCTGCGGCTCCAAACCCAGACAGGACCAACGCGGTCGCCGCGGCAGCCGTCCATCGCTTCATCAGAACCATGTCCTCATCCGTCGCGGCCGCCTCAGCGAACCTGCGCCATTTACGTTCTTTACTGCCGTTCTAGCCGCGCGCGAACCCCGCCCCGGAAAACGATGCGGTCGCCCTTGTCATATACGGAGTAACCGCTCGATTGCACCTGTCCGCTGGGCCCTTCGCCATTGAGCGTGCTCTCGCCAGTCACATCCCCGGTCCGGGTGTCGACGAACGACTCCTCGGAGGCGAAGCGATAGCCCGTGCCGTCGTCCAGCCGCACGTCGTCCTTCAACGCAAGGCCGAAGTCGTCTTGCCGATAGACGCCGCTCTTGGCGGTCATGCGGGTGGGCGTCGGCGAACCGAGATCCAGCGTCAAGGCCGGTGCGTCCAACAGGATTCGCCGGGGGTCGGCGTCATCGCGGATCGCGGATCGCGCTGTGATCATGAAGCTTCGCCCGTCGGTGGACTGACCGTAGAAGCGCGGCGTGATCAGCCGGATTTCGGTCTTGGCTTCCACCGGCGGATGCGTCGCGGCCATATAGGTGCGCCAGCCGACCTGCGAGACCACCACCAAAAGCAACGCTCCGATGGCGATCGGCAGGACGATACGGGCCAGCAGGACGCGGCGCGAGCGGCGACGCCAGCGCGCGAGATCCGCGCTGAACGAACGTCCGGTCATGACCGCGGTGGGGTGCATCGTCCGCCCGTCAGCTGTGGGCGAAGATATCGACGTCTTCCCACCCGGCCAGGTCCAGCGAGGCGCGGTGGGGAAGGTAGTCGAAGGCGGCCTGGGCCAAGGCCATGCGGCCCTCGCGCTCGAGCATGGCGTTGAGCCTCTCGCGCAGCCCATGCAGGTGCAGCACATCCGAAGCCGCGTAGGCGACCTGATCCGCGCTCAGCGCCGGCGAGCCCCAGTCCGAGGACTGCTGCGCCTTTGAAAGCTCGATACCCAGCAGTTCCCGCGTCACGTCCTTCAGGCCGTGACGGTCGGTATAGGTGCGGGCCAGCTTCGAGGCGATCTTGGTGCAATAGACGGGCGCGGTCACCACGCCTAGATGGAGCTCGAACATGGCGATATCAAACCGGCCGAAGTGAAAAAGCTTCAGAACGGTCGGATCGGTCAGCAGAGCCTTGAGGTTGGGGCAGTCGTAGTCGGGGCGAGCCAGTCGAACGACATGGGCGTCGCCGTCGCCGGCCGACAGTTGCACCACGCATAGCGGATCGCGACCCAGGCGCAGGCCCATGGTCTCGGAATCGATCGCGACGATGCTCGCGCCCGCGAACACGTCATTGGGCAGGTCGCCCTCGTGAACGAAATTAGCCAAGTCTCAGACGTCTCCGGCGAAAATCTAGTTTTGGCGCGCGCGGACGCCGAAACCGAGATCCGCTTTCGATCGCCACGTTCCGTCACGCCACGCGGGCGCGTCGGATCACACGCCCCATTTTGAGCGTGCGTCACTTATACCCACGATGAACGGATTAGCTATCCAGAGGATCATTTGGCGCCACCCCGGGCCTCGTAAAGAAGCCTTTGGAAGGGGTGGTGCCCAGGAGAGGACTCGAACCTCCACGACCTTTCGGTCACTGGCACCTGAAGCCAGCGCGTCTACCAATTCCGCCACCTGGGCCCGCGGAAGCAACCGGTTAGGTCGCCGCGAGGCCGGGACGTTTAGGGAAAGCGTTCGGCCGCGTCAACAGCGAAAAAACGACAAATCGTGATTTCATTGCGTCGCCGCTCGCGGTCGTCTAATTCCCGCCTCATCGCATGCGACGAGGAATGAAGATGCAGGGTCTTGTCACGGTGTTCGGCGGCTCCGGTTTCGTGGGCGGCCAGGTCGTGCGGGCGCTCGCCAAGGCGGGCTACCGGGTTCGGGTGGCCGTACGCCAGCCAAACCTCGCCTACCGCATGCGCATGCTGGGCGATGTCGGCCAGATCGAGGTGGTCCAGGCCAACGTCCGGGTTCCCAGCTCGGTGGCCCGGGCGCTGGACGGCGCCGAGGCCTGCGTGAACCTGGTGGGCGTGCTCTGGGAGAGCGGCCGCCAGAAATTCCAATCCATCCACGCCATGGGCGCGCGTAACGTCGCCGAAGCCGCCGCCAAGGCCGGGCTGAAGCGCCTGGTGCACGTCAGCGCCATCGGCGCCAACGTCGACGCCGCGGCCAAGTACGCCCGCTCCAAGGGCGAAGGCGAAGCCGCCGTCCGCGCGGCCTTCCCTGGCGCGACCATCGTGCGCCCCTCGATCGTGTTCGGCCCCGAGGACGACTTCTTCAACCGCTTCGCCCAGATGGCCGCCTTGGCGCCCGTCCTGCCCCTGGTCGGCGGCGACACGCGCTTCCAGCCGGTGTTCGTCGGCGATGTGGCCGCGGTGATCGCCAACGCCGTCGCCAGCCCGGCGGCCGTCGGCGTGACCTATGAGCTCGGCGGCCCGACCGTCTACACGATGCGCGAGATCCTGGAGCTGATCCTGACCGAGACCGGTCGCGACCGTCCGCTGCTCCCCGTCCCGTGGCCGCTGGCCAGGTTGATCGGTTCGCTGGGCGACCTGCAGGCCTCGATCCTACCGCTGGCCCCGCCGCTGACGACCGATCAGGTCGAAATGCTGAAGAGCGACAACGTGGCGGAGAGCGGCCTGCCGGGCCTTGCCGAGGCTGGCGTGGTTCCGACCGCCGTCGAGGCCGTGGTCCCGACCTATCTCTACCGCTACCGCAAGGGCGGCCAGTACGCCGAGACGCCGGCTGGCGCCTTCTAAGCTTCGATCCACGATCAGCCGCGAAAAAGCCGACGCCACGTAGCGTCGGCTTTTTTGTCACCCGCGCCGATCAGCGCGGAACGTAGAGCAAGGCCAGACCGATAAAGCCCACGGCGATGCGCCAATAGGCGAACGGCGCGAAACCGTGGCGCGTGATGAAGTTCAGCACCGTCTTAACGACAAAGACGCCCGAAACCAGCGCCGCGACGAAACCCACGCCGATCAAGCCTAGGTCGTTCGTGCTGAGCTGGTCGATATTCTTGTAGAGATCATAGGCGAAGGCGCCGGCCATGGTCGGCATGGCCAGGAAAAAGCTGAACTCGGCCGCCGACCGCTTGTCGCATTTCAAGAGCAGGGCGCCCGCGATGGTCGCGCCCGAGCGTGACACGCCGGGAACCAGGGCCAGGCACTGAAAAAGGCCGATGATGAAGGCGGTCTTCAACGGATAGTCGGCGACGTCGGTGTAGCGCGGTTCGAACTTCATGCGGTCCAGCGCCAGCAGAATGAAGCCGCCGATGATCAGAGTCGCGCAGACCAAGGCCGGCGTTTCGTAAAGCACGCTCTTGATGAAGTCGTGCGCGGCGACGCCGACGAACACCGCCGGCAGAAACGCCAGCAGAATGCCGATCACGAACCGACGCGAGCCCGGGTTGGTCGGCAGGGTGGTCAGCAAGCCCCACAGACGGCCGAAATACACGCTGGTGATCGCCAGGATGGCGCCCAGCTGGATCAGCACCTGAAAGGTGTTGCCCGGACTATGGAAGCCCAGGAAATGGCCAACCAGCAGCAAGTGACCGGTCGAGGAAACGGGGATGAATTCGGTCAGACCTTCGATCAGCCCGAGAATAAGTGCGATGAGCCAATCCGGCATGAAGGTCCCCTACGGCGCTATCCCCTGGGCGTGCGCCAAACATCGTAAACACGGCGTTAATCCACAAAATAGACCAAATAGCCCGCCCGTTGCGACACGCTCGCAATAACTGCGCCCCAGGCAGGGATATAATTGTCTATTATTTTTACCAACACATTCTTATTGCGCCAAAGAGTCCTTATTACGCCCGGCAGAGCAATTTTTCTCCCGCAACGGAGACGAGGGAAGTCGCATGGCCGAGCGCATGCTGAAATTCATCACGGTGCCCCGCAAGACGCCTGAAAAGCGCTCGGCCGCCGAACGTTCTGGCGACTTCCACGAGATCTACGCCGACTTCATCGACGCCAAGGCGACCGAGCAGGCCTCGCGTTGCTCGCAATGCGGCGTGCCATTCTGTCAGACCCACTGTCCTCTGCACAACAACATCCCCGACTGGCTGCGGATGACGGCCGAAGGCCGTCTAGAAGAAGCCTACGCCCTGTCGCAGGCCACCAATTCCATGCCCGAGGTCTGCGGCAGAATCTGCCCTCAAGACCGTCTGTGCGAAGGTAACTGCGTCATAGAGCAGTCAGGTCACGGCACCGTGACGATCGGTTCGGTCGAACGCTACCTGACCGACAAGGCCTGGGAACAGGGCTGGGTGAAGCCGCTGGTCGCCGGTGAAGCGCGCGGCCAGTCGGTTGGCGTCATCGGCGCGGGTCCCGCGGGCCTGGCAGCCGCCGAAAAGCTGCGCGAGGCTGGCTATGACGTCACCGTCTATGACCGCCACGACCGCGCTGGCGGCCTGCTGATCTACGGCATCCCCGGCTTCAAGCTGGAAAAAGACGTCGTCGAGCGCCGCACCCAGCGCCTGGCCGACGGCGGTGTCGAGTTCAAGCTAGGCTTCGAGGTCGGCAAGGACGCCACGCTCGAGGACCTGCGCGCCAAGCACGACGCGGTGCTGGTCGCTGTCGGCGTCTACGCCGCGCGCGACCTGACCGTCCCCGGCGGCGGCAGCAAGGGCGTGGTGCCCGCGCTGGACTATCTGATCACCTCGAACCGCCTGTCCCTGGGCGACAGCGTTCCGGCCTACGACTCCGGCGAGCTGAACGCCGAGGGCAAGGACGTCGTCGTGGTTGGCGGCGGCGACACCGCCATGGACTGCGTGCGCACGGCGATCCGCCAGGGCGCGGCCTCGGTCACCTGCCTCTATCGCCGCGACAAAGCGAACATGCCGGGCTCGATGCGCGAAGTGGCCAACGCCGAGGAAGAAGGCGTCACCTTCGAATGGCTGGCCGCGCCGCGCGCCCTGTCGGGCGAAGCCGAAGCCGTCACCGGCGTGCGCGCCATCCGCATGCGCCTGGGCGCGCCGGACGCCTCGGGTCGCCAGAGCCCCGAGGAAATTCCCGGCGGCGATTTCGATCGTCCCGCTCAACTGGTCGTGAAGGCCCTGGGTTTCGAGCCCGAGAACCTGCCCGAACTGTGGTCGGCGCCGGACCTGAAGGTGACCCGCTGGGGCACCGTGAAGGCCGACGTCCGCAATCAGATGACCAATCTCGACGGCGTATTCGCCGCCGGCGACATCGTCCGCGGCGCCTCGCTGGTCGTCTGGGCGATCAAGGACGGCCGCGACGCCGCCGACGCCATCCACCGCTACCTGCAGGCCAAGGTCGGCGCGCCCGCGCTGATCGCGGCGGAATAAGAAAGAGGACCCCGAGACCATGACCGCGATGGACCTCTATCTGAAGAACCGCCAGGCCCTGATCGACGGCCACGCCTATGACCCGTCGACCGAGCGCGACGCTTGCGGCGTGGGCCTGGTCTGCGCCATCGACGGCCAGCCGCGCCGCGAGGTCGTCGAACTGGCGATCAAGGCTCTGAAGGCCCTCTGGCACCGTGGGGCGGTCGACGCCGACGGCAAGACCGGCGACGGCGCCGGCGTGCTGGTCAGCGTCCCGCAGGACTTCTTCGTCGACCAGGTGCGCCGCACCGGCCACGCCCTGCGTCAGGGTCCGATCGCCGTCGGCCAGGTCTTCCTGCCCCGCACCGACCTCGGCGCGCAGGAGCTATGCCGGACCATCGTCGAGGCCGAGGCCCTCCGGTTCGGCTTCTACATATACGGCTGGCGTCAGGTGCCGGTCGACACCTCGGTGATCGGCGAGAAGGCCAACGCCACGCGCCCCGAGATCGAGCAGATCATGCTGGCCGCCCCCGCCGGCCTGGAGGGCGAGGCGCTGGAGCGCGCTCTGTTCCTGTGCCGCAAGCGCATCGAAAAGCGCGTCCACGCCCAGAACGTCACCGACTTCTACATCTGCTCGTTCTCGGCCAAGTCGCTGATCTACAAGGGCATGTTCCTCGCCGAACACATCGACGAGTTCTATCCCGACCTGAAGGACGAGCGCTTCGCCGCGGCCGTGGCGATCTTCCACCAGCGCTATTCGACCAACACCTTCCCGCAGTGGCGCCTGGCCCAGCCCTTCCGGATGCTCGCCCACAACGGCGAGATCAACACGATCAAGGGCAACATCAACTGGATGAAGTCCCACGAGATCAAGATGGCCGCCCAGGCCTTCGGCGAGTTCGGGGACGACGTGAAGCCGGTGATCCAGCCGGGGGCCTCCGATAGCGCCAACCTCGACAACACCTTCGAGGTGCTGGTGCGCGCCGGTCGCGACGCGCCGATGGCCAAGGCCCTGCTGGTGCCAGAAGCCGCCAACCCGAAGATGAAAGAGTCGCACAAGGCGCTCTATTCCTACTGCAACGCCGTCATGGAGCCATGGGACGGTCCGGCCGCCCTGTGCGCCACCGACGGTCGCTGGGTCGTGGCCGGCAAGGACCGCTCGGGCCTGCGCCCGCTGCGCGTGGCCTATACCGACGACGGCCTGGTCATCATGGGCTCGGAAGCCGGTATGTGCGGCGTCGAGGAATCCCGCATCACCCGCAAGCTGGCCATCTCGCCCGGCCGGATGATCGCCATCGATCTCGCCGAAGGCCGTCTCTACGGCGAGGACGAGATCATCGATGAACTGGCCGGCCGCCACCCCTACACCGAGTGGCTGGGCAACATGGTCGATCTCGAGAAGGAGATCGGTCCCGGTCCCGAGCCGCGCAAGTTTGGCCGCGAGGAACTGACCCGTCGTCAGGCCGCCGCCGGCTACAGCCTCGAGGACCTGGAGATGGTCCTCGCCCCCATGGTCGAGGAAGGCAAGGAAGCCGTCGGCTCGATGGGCGACGACACCCCGCTGGCGGTGCTGTCGGAGAAGTACCGCCCCCTCAGCCACTACTTCCGCCAGAACTTCAGCCAGGTGACCAACCCGCCGATCGACCCCCTGCGGGAGACCGGCGTCATGAGCCTGAAGACCCGCTTCAAGAACCTCGGCAATATCCTGGCCCAGGACGCGGCCCAGGCGGACGTCTACGTGCTGGAAAGCCCCGTGCTGACCACCGGCATGTACGAACGCGTCCATGCGCTGCTGGGCGAGAAGAACGTCGCGGTCATTGACTGCACCATGCCGCTGCCCGCCGCCGAGGCCCGCGCTGGCGACGCCCTGCGCGCCAACCTCGACCGCATCCGCGCCGAGGCGGAGGACGCCGTCCTGCGCGGCTGCGGCGCCATCGTCCTGACCGACGAGGCCAGCGACGCCGAGCGCGTGGCCCTGCCCATGATCCTGGCCACCGGCGGCGTTCACGCCCACTTGGTCGCCAAGGGTCTGCGGTCGTACGTCTCGATCATCGTCCGCTCGGCCGAATGCCTGGACACGCACTATTTCGCGGTGCTGGTCGGCGTCGGCGCCACGGCCGTGAACGCTTATCTGGCCCAGGAGAGCTTCCAGGACCGCCTGGAGCGCGGCCTGATCGGCGACAAGTCGCTGCGCGACGTCTGCATCAACTTCAAGACGGCCATCGAGGGCGGCCTGCTGAAGATCATCTCCAAGATGGGCATCAGCGTCATCTCCTCGTACCGCGGCGGCTACAACTTCGAAGCCGTCGGCCTGTCGCGCGCCCTGGCCGCCGAGTTTTTCCCCGGCATGCCTTCGCGCATCTCGGGCATCGGTCTCGCCGGCATCGAGAGCAAGGCGGTCGAGCTGCACCGCAAGGCCTGGGGGACGCCCGCCGTCACCCTGCCGGTCGGCGGCCTCTACAAGGCCCGCCGCTCGGGCGAGGCCCACGCCTTCGAGGCGCGCCTGATGCACACCCTGCAAACGGCCTGCGACACAGGCGATTACGAGCTCTATCGCCGCTGGTCCAACGGCCTGCGCACGCAGAAGCCGATCCAGTTGCGCGACCTTCTGGACTGGCGCTCGGACCGCAACCCGATCTCGACCGACGACGTCGAGAGCGTCAACGAGATCCGCAAGCGCTTCGTCACGCCGGGCATGAGCCTCGGGGCCCTCAGCCCCGAGGCGCACGGCGCCCTGAACATCGCCATGAACCGCATCGGCGCCCGCTCGGTCTCGGGCGAGGGCGGCGAGGATAGCGCGCGCTACAAGCCGCTGCCGAACGGCGACAACCCCAACAGCGCCATCAAGCAGGTAGCCTCGGGGCGCTTTGGCGTCACGGCCGAATATCTGAACCAGTGCGTCGAGCTGGAGATCAAGGTCGCCCAGGGCGCCAAGCCCGGCGAAGGCGGTCAGCTGCCCGGCTTCAAGGTCACCGAGATGATCGCCCGCCTGCGTCACTCCACCCCTGGAGTGATGCTGATCAGCCCGCCGCCGCACCACGACATCTACTCGATCGAGGACCTGGCTCAGCTCATCTATGACCTGAAGCAGATCAACCCGATCGCCCGCGTTACGGTGAAGCTGGTGGCCGCCACCGGCATCGGCGCGATCGCGGCGGGCGTGGCCAAGGCCAAGGCCGACGTGATCCTGGTCGCCGGCGGTGTCGGCGGCACGGGCGCCTCGCCGCAGACCTCGGTGAAGTACGCCGGTGGTCCGTGGGAGATGGGCCTATCGGAAGCCAACCAGGTGCTGACGCTGAACAACCTGCGCCACTCCGTCGTCCTGCGGGCCGACGGCGGCATGCGCACGGGTCGCGATATCGTCATCGCCGCCATGATGGGCGCCGAGGAGTTCGGCATCGGCACCGCCTCGCTGGTGGCGATGGGCTGCATCATGGTGCGCCAGTGCCACTCCAACACCTGCCCGGTCGGCGTCTGCACCCAGGACGAGGCCCTGCGCGCCAAGTTCACCGGCACGCCCGACAAGGTCATCAACCTTTTCACGTTCGTCGCCGAAGAGGTGCGCGAGATCCTGGCGGGCCTGGGCTTCAGGAGCCTGCAGGAGATCGTCGGCCGGACCGACCTCTTGGCCCAGGTCAGCCGCGGCGGCGAGCACCTCGACGACCTTGATTTGAACCCGCTGCTGGTCCGCGCCGATCCGGGCGCGAACAAGCCCTACTGCACGGTCGAGGGCCGCAACGCGGTGCCGGACACGCTGGACGCCCAGATCGTCCGCGACGCCGCTCCGCTGCTGGAACGCGGCGAGAAGATGCAGCTAACCTATACGGTCCGCAGCACCGCCCGCACCATCGGCACCCGCACCTCCAGCCACATCGTCCGCAAGTTCGGCATGAAGGGCCTGCCGTCGGGCCACCTGACCGTTCAGCTGAAGGGCTCGGCGGGCCAGAGCCTGGGCGCCTTCGCCGTCCAGGGCCTGCGCATCGAACTGACCGGCGAGGCCAACGACTATGTCGGCAAGGGTCTGTCGGGCGCGACGATCGTGATCAAGCCCGCGCGCGGTCTGGCCGCCCCGGAGACCAACACCCTGATCGGCAACACCGTGCTGTTCGGCGCCACCTCGGGCCGACTGTTCGCGGCCGGCCAGGCGGGCGAGCGCTTCGCGGTTCGTAACTCCGGCGCCGTGACGGTGGTCGAGGGCTGCGGCGCCAACGGCTGCGAGTACATGACCGGCGGCCAGGTGGTGATCCTGGGCCCGACGGGGAACAACTTCGGGGCCGGCATGACCGGCGGCATGGCCTTCGTGCTCGACCAGCACGACCGGTTCCAGTCCAACATCAACCCGGACAGCATCCTCGTTCAGCGCCTAGCCTCGCCCTACTGGGAAGGCGTGCTTCGCTCGCTGATCGCCGAGCACGCCCGCGAGACCGACTCGGTGTTCGCCGCGACCCTGCTGCGCGACTGGGACCGCGTCCGCGACCAGTTCTGGCAGGTCTGCCCGAAGGAGATGGTCAACCGCCTGCCCCAACCGCTGGCGGCCGAAGAGGCGGTTCACGAGCGGGCCTGATCGCCCCGAAACCTTGAGGACTGGAGCCGCCGCGAGAGCCTCACCGCTTTCGCGGCGGTTTCGTTTCCGGGCGGAGCGCCGGTCCCTTGCCCCCGCGCGAAGGAGCTGTGCGTATTGGCTTGAGCTGAACGAAGGGAGCCGTCCGACATTCCATGTCCATGCGCGCCTTCGCCCACCTGCTCGACCGGCTGTCCCTGACCAGCTCGCGCAACGCCAAGGTGACTCTGATCGAGGACCACCTGCGGCGGACGCCCGATCCTGATCGCGGCTACGCCCTGGCGGCGCTGACGGGCGCGCTGTCGTTCAACGCCGCCAAGCCGGCCTTCATCCGCAAGGCCGTCGAAGCGCGGATGGACGCCCAGCTGTTCGGCTGGTCCTATGATTATGTGGGCGACCTCGCCGAGACCGTCGCCCTGGTCTGGCCGGCCAAGCCCGGCGCGAACCGGCCGCCGGAGCTTTCCGAGGTGATCGACGCCCTGCACTCGGCCTCGCGCGCCGAGGTCCAGCGGCTGATCGAGGGCTGGCTCGACGCTCTGGATCCCGACGGCCGCTGGGCGCTCTTGAAGCTGATGACGGGCGGCCTGCGGGTCGGTGTCTCGTCGCGCCTGGCCAAACAGGCCTGCGCCAATTTCGGCGGGGTCGAGATCGGCGAGATCGAAGAGGTCTGGCACGCGATGAGCCCGCCCTACGGCGACCTTTTCGCCTGGTTGGAGGGCCGTTCCGAACGTCCCTCCCCAGATGCGCCGGGACGCTTCAGGCCGGTCATGCTGGCCCAGCCGATCGACGAGGCCGTCGACTTCGCCAAGCTCGATCCCGCCGACTACGTCGCCGAGTGGAAGTGGGACGGCATCCGCGTCCAGGCCGTCAGCGAGCGGGGGATGCGCAAGCTGTACACGCGCACGGGCGACGACATCTCGGCCAGCTTTCCCGACGTGATCGACGCCCTGGATTTCGAAGGCGCGATCGACGGCGAGTTGCTCGTGCTGCGCGAAGGCGCGCTGGCCGCGTTCGGCGACCTGCAGCAGCGCCTGAACCGCAAGACCGTCGACGGCAAGCAGCTGGCGAACTTTCCGGCCGGGATCCGGGCCTACGACCTGATGCTGGACGGCGAGGAGGACCTGCGGGCCCTACCCTTCGTCGAGCGGCGCGCCCGGTTGGAAGCCTTCGTCGGCCGCTTGAAGACCACCCGCATCGACCTTTCGCCCCTCCAGCCCTTCTCGACCTGGGAAGAGCTGGCCGCCCTGCGCCTCGATCCCCCCGAGGGTGACGCTCGCCTGTCTGAAGGGCTGATGCTCAAGCGCCGCGACAGCGTCTACGAGCCGGGTCGGCCGAAGGGTCCGTGGTTCAAATGGAAGCGCGACCCACACCTGATCGACGCGGTGCTGATGTACGCGCAACGCGGCCACGGCAAGCGATCCAGTTTCTATTCCGACTACACCTTCGGCGTCTGGCGCGAGGACGAGGAGGAGCGTCGAAACCTCACCCCTGTCGGCAAGGCCTATTTCGGCTTCACCGACGAAGAGCTGAAACAGATCGACAAGTTCGTGCGCGACCACACGATCGAGCGGTTCGGCCCCGTACGCTCGGTGCGCGCCGATCTGGAGTTCGGCCTGGTGTTCGAGGTGGCCTTCGAAGGCCTGCAACGCTCGACCCGCCATAAGTCGGGCGTCGCCATGCGATTTCCGCGCATAAATCGCATCCGCTGGGACAAACCCGCGCGCGAAGCCGACGAACTGGCCACGCTGGAAGCGATGCTCGACTAGGCGACGCGGCCCGGGCGCCTATATAGGCCGCCAAGCGTCGCCTCGACGTCGCGGCCCGCTCGGTCGCCGGCGGTCGCCCGGAGTCTCGCATGATCCAAACCTCGGAAGCCGGCGGACTGAGCCGTGGCCTGACCCTCGCCATGGCGACCGCCACGGGGATCGGCGTCGCCAACATCTACTACAACCAGCCGATGCTGGGCCTGATGCTGCGCGACGTGCCCAGCGGCCTGACCGCCATGGTTCCGACCGCCACGCAGCTGGGCTACGCCGCCGGTCTGTTTCTGCTGGTCCCGTTGGGCGACCTGGTCGAGCGACGCCGGCTGATCGTGCTTCAGTTCCTAGCCCTGGCGGCGGCGCTCGTCGCGGCGGCCGTCGCGCCGACGGCCGGGCTGATGATCCTGACTTCGCTACTGGTCGGCGCCGCGTCGACCGTAGCCCAGCAGATCGTGCCGTTCGCCGCGCATCTCTCGTCTCCAGAGCGGCGCGGGGCGACGGTCGGAACGGTCATGGCGGGCCTGCTATGCGGTATCCTGTTGAGCCGGACACTCGCCGGCTTCGTCGCCGAGCACGCCGGCTGGCGGGCGATGTTCTGGCTCGGCGCGCCGATGGCCCTCGCCGCCGGCGCCTGGATGGCCTTGAAACTGCCGCGCAGCCATCCCCAAGCGGGTCTGTCCTACGGCGCCTTGCTGGCCTCGCTGGGGCGGCTTTGGACCGAGTTTGGCGCCCTGCGCCTGGCGGTGGTCACCCAGGCCCTGTTGTTCGCGACCTTCACGGCCTTCTGGACAACCCTGGCTCTGCATCTGCAAGAGCCGCGCTTCCATCTCGGCGCCGACGTCGCGGGTCTGTTCGGGG
The DNA here is from genome assembly GCF_031454995.1 of Caulobacter segnis. Classification (GTDB taxonomy): domain Bacteria; phylum Pseudomonadota; class Alphaproteobacteria; order Caulobacterales; family Caulobacteraceae; genus Caulobacter; species Caulobacter segnis_E. The sequence continues at coordinate 1,340,446 of NZ_JAVDRV010000001.1, forward strand.
TGATCGGCGCCGTGGGCATCCTGGCCGCGCCCTTGGCGGGCCGCATCGCCGACAAGCGCGGTCCGCGGCCGATCATCGCCCTGGGCGCCGGCCTGGCGCTGGTTTCTTGGCTGGTCTTCGGCTTTTGGACCGCCATCCCAGGCCTGATCATCGGCGTGATCCTGCTGGACTTCGCGGTGCAGAGCGCCCTCGTCTCGAACCAGCACGTCGTCTATGCGCTGCGGCCCGAAGCCCGCTCGCGGATCAACACCGTCTTCATGGGCGGCATGTTCCTGGGCGGGGCGGCCGGTTCGGCGGCGGCGGCCTTCGCCTGGAAGAGCGCCGGCTGGACCGGCGTCTGCGCTCTAGGCGTTGGCCTAACGGCGGCGGCGACCGCGCTTCAAGTGTTCAACCTGGCCCGTCGGCGCGCGCTGAAGGCCGCTTAGGCCCCGAACGACCGGATCGCGTCGATGATCTTCCGCTGGTCGGCCTCGCCCAGGTAGGGATGCATGGGCAGGGCCAGCACGGTCTCGGCCTTGGCCTCGGTGACCGGCAGGCCGCCCGCGCCGCGCGGGAAGGCCGCGTATGGCGCCTGCACGTGCATGGGGACCGGATAGTAGACGGCGGTCGGGATGCCTTGCGCCTTCAGATGGGCCGCGAGGCCGTCACGGTCGCGGTGCTCGATCACGTACTGAGCCCAGACCGAAACGCCGCCTTCGATCACCGCTGGCGTCGAGATCACCGCGCCCTTCAGGCCCTCGGCATAGCGATCGGCCACGACCTGCCGCAGCGCGATCTCCTCGGCGAAGATCGCCAGCTTCTCGATCAGGATCGCCGCCTGGATCGTGTCGAGGCGCGAATTCATGCCGATGCGGGTGTTGAGGTACTTGGGGTCGTGGTCGAAGGTCTTGCCCGCCAGGTCCGGGCCGACGGCCTTGCCATGGACGCGATAGCTGTCCATCAGGTCCCACAGCGTGGCGTCGTTCGTCAGCACCGCGCCGCCGTCGCCGTAGCAGCCCAGGGGCTTGGCCGGGAAGAAGCTGGTGGTGGCCACGTCCGCCCAGTGCAGGGGGTGCTTGCCGTCCAGCGTGCAGCCAAAGCCCTGGGCGCTATCGGCGATCAGCTTCAGACCTTCGCGGTCGCAGATCGCCTTGATCGCGGGATAGTCGGCGGGCTGGCCGAACAGATCGACGGCGATGACCACCTTGGGCGTGAGCTTGCCCTCGGCCTTCACGCCCGCGATGGCGGCGTCCAACTTGGCGGGGTCGATGTTGTAGGTGTCGGGCAGCACGTCGACGAACACGGGCGTCGCGCCGACCCACGGCACGACTTCCGGCGTCGCGGCGAAGGTGAACGACGGGCAGAACACCGCGTCACCCGGACCGACATCCCAGGCCATCAGCGGCAGGGCGATGGCGTCGGTGCCGTTGGCGCAAGACAAGGCGAGCTTGGCCTGGCCGAATTCCGCGAGCTTTGCCTCGAACTCCCGCACCTGCGGGCCCATGACATAGGCGCCGCTGTCCAGCACCTTGGCGATGGCGGCGTCGATCTTGTCGCGGATTCGGCGCTGCTGCGCGGCGAGGTCGATGAAGGGCATGCTCATGGGCGGCGCTCTTAGTCTTCGTTCATGACGAATTCGAGCCAATTGATGTAACCGACTGTTTCCACTTGCTCGACCGGCGAGCCTTAAGCGGAACCATGGACGCGCCCTGCCGTTGACGTGGACGCGCGGGGGCGCCTATCGAGATTTCCATGCAGACGAAGCCTAACCCGATCCCAGCGAACACGCCGCTGCCGTCGTTGATGAACGTGCGCGCGGATGAGACGATGTTCGGCCACTTCCTGAGTTGGCTGGGCGGAGTTGCCGTCAATCTGGTGGTCGCCGGCCTGACCCTGGCGGTCACCTTCTGGGCGGCCGGCTGGGCCGCCCGGTTCATGCGGCGCACCCTGAACCGCGTCCACCGCAGCGCGCCGGACCCGACGCTGGAGAGCTTCAGCGCCTCGCTGGCGCGCTACGCCGTAATCGCCGTGGGCCTGGTGGCCGTCCTGCAGCAGCTAGGCGTGCAGACCACCTCGATCCTCGCCGTGCTGGGCGCCGCCTCGCTGGCCATCGGCTTGGCCCTGCAAGGCGCTTTGTCGAACGTCGCCGCGGGGGTGATGATCTTGTTGTTCCGGCCTTACCGCGTCGGAGACGTGATCGAGACCGCGACGCGCCAAGGCACGGTCAAGTCTCTGGACCTGCTGTTCACCGAAATCGCCACCCCTGACAACGTCAAGGTGATGATCCCCAACAGCAAGGTGTTCGGGGATGTCATCCTGAACTACTCCACCCATCGCTATCGTCGGGCCGACGTGCTGTTCAAGGTGCCGTTGAAGACCGATCTCGTCCTGGTGCTCAAGCGCCTCCGCGAACGGGCCGAGAGCGATCCGCGCATTCGGAAGGACCCCGCGCCGATGATCGAGGTGACCGACCTGTCGGAAGCCTTCGCCCAGGCGGCGATCCGCGTCTGGACCGCGGCGGCCGACTTCGGTCCCGTGAAGACGGACATGATGCTGTCGGCGCACCTTTTGGCCGAGAACCCCGCGCGCGAAGACCTGCCGCCGCCGCGCCCGTCCAAGGCGGCCGACCCCTCTCCCGCCATGCCGGGCGAGGGCGAGCACCACCTGCTGGATCTGATCAAGGTTCGCCGCAAGAGCGCCTCGAGACGCCGCGTGGCGGCAAAAGACGCTTGAAGGAATAAAGCCGCCTAGAGAGCGCCCTGGCCCTGGGTCCATTCCCGCGCGAACTTCAAGCTGAGGCCGATCTCCTCGAACGCCACGCGCCGAAGCTGGCCCAGGCGTTCGGGCGCGTCGTGGATGATAACGAACGGAAACCCGTTCTCGGACAGGAAGTCGTGCAGGAAGCGCGAAAACCGATCGGCCTCTTCGGGACCCGTGAGGCGGACTTCGGTCTCGGCGATCTGGGGAACCATGGTCGTGGCCCTCTGTGAACGGACCACCTTTAACGCGCGAGCTCGCCTTTGCGAACCAGCTTCGCCATTGCGAAATAAACTGTGATCACTTGGTCGCCTCTCGGGCGAGCGAAACGCCCGCCCGAAAGCGCCGAGACCCTTACAGGATGGACTGACCCGTCGAGGCCCAGTCCTTCAGGAACTGCTCCAACCCCTTGTCCGTCAGCGGGTGCTTGTAAAGATCCGTGAAGACGGCGGGCGGGATCGTCACGACGTCGGCGCCGACGATGGCGGCTTCCTTGACGTGAGCGGCGTTACGCACCGAGGCGGCCAGGATTTCCGTCTCATAGCCGTAGTTGTCGTAGATCACGCGGATGTCGCGGATCAGGTCCATGCCATCGAAGCCGTAGTCATCCAGGCGGCCAATGAACGGCGAGACGAAGGTCGCGCCAGCCTTGGCGGCCAGCAGGGCCTGGGTCGGCGAGAAGCACAGCGTGACGTTGGTCTTGATCTCTTCGTCGGCGAAGGCCGCGCAGGCGATCAGGCCATCGCGGGTCAGCGGAATCTTCACGACGACGTTTGGCGCGATCGCCGCCAGCTTCTTGCCCTCGGCGATCATGGCGTCGGCGGTGGTCGCGGCGACCTCGGCGCTGATCGGGCCCGGCACGATGTCGCAGATCTCGGCGATCACCTCGAGCATCGGTCGGCCCGACTTGGCGATCAGGGTCGGGTTGGTGGTCACGCCGTCGATCAGGCCGGTGGAGGCCAGATCGGCGATGACCTTGGTGTCGGTGCTGTCGAGGAAGATCTGCATGGTCGCTCGCGCTGAATTTTTCTTGGAAAGTCCCGCCGGTTTATCGCGCGGGCGCGCGAGGCGCCAGCCGCTAGCCGATGGCTCCCGTCGCGACGAGCCGATCAGCCGCCCGTTCAACCGCGGAGCGCCAGGGTTCCGGCGCGAAACCGAACACCTCACGCAGCTTGGCGGTGTCGAGCGGCGAGCGCGGCGGCCGAGGCGCGGGTTCCGCGAAGGCGGCCTGGGTCGTCGGCTCGAGGCTAGCGCGCGTTAGCGGATCGCGATCAATGGCGGTCTTGGCGAAATCGAAACGGCTGGTCTCGCCGGCGTTAGCGAAATGGAAGAGGCCAAACGTCGGATCGCCCGACGGCGCGGCCGCCCAGCGCGGCGCGGTCGCGACCAGGAACGCGGCCAAGGCCTCCCCGTCGGTCGGCGTCCCGAACTGGTCGGCGACAACCTTCAGCACCTCCCGCTCCCGCGCCAAACGCAGCATGAAGCTGACATAGTTGCGGCCGTAACGCGAAAAGACCCAGGAGACGCGCAGCACGACCGCGCGGGGATGGGCCAGCACCGCCCGCTCGCCGGCCAGCTTGGAACGGCCGTACACGTTGAGCGGCTTCGCCTCGTCGGTCTCGACATAGGCGCGGTCGGTCAGGCCGTCGAACACGGCGTCCGTTGAGAGATGGACCAACGGCAGATCGCGCGCGACGCAGGCTTCCGCCATCACGCCCGGCGCGGTCGCGTTGACGGCGAAGGCTTCGTCCGGGCAAGACTCGGCCGGATCGACATGGGTGAAAGCCGCGGCGTTCAATACAAGATCGCAGTTCGCCGCTTGGATCGCCCCGCGAATGGCGTCGGGGTTTCGAAGGTCGCATTCGGCGCGCGAGAGGGCGACGACTTCGACGCCTTCTCGAGCGGCCGCCTGAACGGCGGTAGCGACCTGGCCGCTCCTGCCGAATTGCAGGATCCTCATTTCAGTTCGGGGACGCGATCGCCTAGCACCTGGGCGACGAAAGCCCGCAGATTGCCGCCCTTGAAGAGATAGCCGGGCATGCCGGCGCGGTTGCCGGCCTCCACGTCGATGTGACGATCGCCGATGATCACGGCTTCTTCCGGCTTCAGGTTCCACTCGGCCAAGCCCCGCAAAATCATACCGGGATTGGGTTTCCGATCCGGATGATCGGCCACGCGATAGGCGTCCACGATCGCCGATTCATGAAAGGGGGAATAATAGAAGGCGTTGATCTGCCCCCCGAACTCCGCCAACTGGTCCTGCATGGCGTCGTGGAAGCGGTCCATGGCCGCCTCGTCGAAATAGCCTCGGCCAATGCCCGACTGGTTGGTGACAACCAAGACCTTCAAGCCCGCCTTGCTTATCGCCGCCACGGCTTCGCGGGCGCCGTCGATCCACTCCAGCCGCGCTGGGTCGAAGACATAGCCGTGATCGATGTTGAGCACGCCATCCCGATCCAGGAAGACGGCCTTTAGGGGCGGAAGATCAGAGGCGCCGGTCATGACTTGAGCAGTACCGCGCGCGGCGCGATTTCGCCAGACCACTGTCTTGGCCTCGACACGGGTTGCGCTCTAGAAGAGCTCATCTCCGAGGAGCCCCCGATGACCAACGCCTTCGCCGACGCCACCCGTTTGCGCGACCGCCTCAAGACCTGGGCGACAGACGCGGCCTATCCCCTGTGGTGGACGGTCGGCGCGGATCACAAGAAGGGCGGCTTCTTCGAGAAGCTTGATCTGGATGGCGCGCCGGTCGACGGCCCTCGCCGCGGCCGGGTTCTGCCGCGCCAGATTTTCTCGTTCGCGATCGCCGGCGACCTGGGCTGGCCAGGTCCCTGGCGCGAAGCGGTCGAGCACGGGCTGAACTTCTATCTCGCGGCCTATCGCCGGCCCGATGGCCTGTTCCGCGCGCTGATCGGTCCAAACGGCGAGAGTCTCGATGAAACGGCGGAGCTCTACGACCAAGCCTTCGCCATCTTCGCCCTCGCGGCCGTCGCCACCGCGCTGCCGACCCGAGCGGCCGAGGCCAAGGCGATCGCCGTCGAGGTGCGCGAAAAGCTGATCGCGGAGCGCAAGCATCCGGTTGCGGGCTTCCACCAGTCCAATCCCCCGAGCGCGCCGCTGCAGTCAAACCCGCACATGCACCTGTTCGAAGCCATGCTGGCCTGGACCGCGATCGACGACGATCCGGCCTGGCGCGCCCTCGCCGATGAGATCGCCGAGCTGGCGCTCGCCAAGTTCATCGACGCCAAGAGCGGCCAACTGCGGGAATTCTTCGATCTAGACTGGAACGCCGCGCCGGGTGTCGAAGGCCGCATTTGCGAGCCGGGGCATCAGTTCGAGTGGGGTTGGCTGCTCATGCGTTGGGGCAGGCTCTCGGGACGCGCCGACGCGACCAAGGCGGCCCTGCGCATGATCGACGACGCCGAGACGCGCGGGATCGATCTGGCTCGCGGAGTGGCGATCAACGCTCTGCTCGACGATTTCTCGATCCACGACAACGGCGCGCGCCTTTGGCCTCAGACCGAGCGGATCAAGGCGGGGGTGCTGGCCGCCGAGATCACCGGCGAGACCAAGTATTGGGAAATGGCCGCGGCCGGCGCGGATGGGCTGCTGGCCTATCTGCGCACGCCGATCCCCGGGCTGTGGCGTGACAAATATCAGCCCGACGAGACCTTCGTGGAGGAGCCGGCGCCCGCCAGCTCCTTCTACCATATCGTTCTGGCGATCCTGGAACTGGACCGGACGGTCAGCGCTCGCGCCGCCAAGACGTGAGCCAGACCTATCGCGGGCGGGTGACCAGGAGGGTCGCCGCCCCGATGGCGCGGGCGCGGAACTCCGTCTCCAGGGGAATGACCGCCCCGGCGGCGTAGACATCGCCGTCCATCTCCAAAACGCCTTCGAGCAATTGGACCGTCGAGGGCGGCAAGATGAAGGCCTGACCGGCCGAGACGCGCCGCAGTTCGACGTCGAAACCGTCGGTGGAGACGAGGGTCTCGGTTCCGTCGGGCGAGGCGCCGCGGCGGGAGGCGATCGAGCGGCCCTTGGCCTTCAGGCCGTCGACCAGGGTCTTGACCGCCTGGCTGTCCTTGCGATGGCAGACCAGAACCGCGTCCGGCTCGACAACGACGACGATGTCGCTGACGCCGATGACGCCGACATAGGGCCCTGTGGAACGCACCAGCACGCCGGAGGCGCCATGCAGCTCGACGTCGCCGGCCTGGGCGTTGCCCTCGTCGTCGCGGGTCGAGGCCTCCCAAATCGCGTCCCAAGCGCCGAGGTCCGACCAGGCGAAGGCGGCGGGCACGACAGCCGCCTTCCGCGTCCGCTCCATCACCGCGTAGTCCAGAGAGATTTTCTTGGCCTGGGCGAAGGACTCGCGGTCGAGACGGCCAATGCCAGCCTCGATCTCCATGCCGCTGACGCAAGCCTTCGCCGCCGCCGCCACCGAGGGTTCGAAGGCCTCGAACTCGCCAAGAAGAGTCTCCGCCCGGAACGCGAAGTTGCCGCTGTTCCAGAGATAGCCCTCAAGGAGGTAGCGCTCGGCCGTGGCCTGGTCAGGCTTCTCGACGAAGGCCGCGACCTCACGAACCAAACCATCCAGCAAGGCTCCGCCTGGACGGATGTACCCAAAGCCCGTGGCGGGAACGGTTGGCTGAACGCCGAAGGTGACGATCAGGCCTTGCTCGGCGGCTTGAGCCGCGGCCAGCGCCGCCTGTTGAAACACCTCGGGTTCGGAAATGTGGTGGTCGGCCGCCAGCATCAGCACGACGCCATCCGGATCCTGGCGCTCGACATAGGCGGCGGCGGCGGCCACGGCCGGCGCGGAATCTCGCGCTTCCGGCTCGACCAGGATCGTGGTCCAGGCGCCGATCTCGGCGGTCTGTTCGGCGACGAAGCCCACCATGGCCTCGCCGGTGACCACCACCACCTCGGCGACGCCGGGGATGTCCTTGACCCGCAGCACCGTCTCCTGGAACGAGGAGCGATCGCCGACCAGCTTCAGGAACTGTTTGGGTTGATCGCTTCGCGATGCGGGCCATAGACGCGTGCCCGAACCGCCGCATAAGATCACCGGATATATCGCGGCCAAGACTCATCCCCACACATCTAGTCTTTGCCCCTGATAGGGCGTTATTGCGAAGGGTGCTTAAAGGGAAAGTCGCCGGTAACGAAGAGTTTTCGTCAGGCTGGAACGCCGGCGTGCAGTTCGGCCAGCCAGGCGTCAGCCGTGGCGTCCGAGGGCATCCGCCAGTCGCCGCGCGGCGACAAGGCGCCGCCCGACGAGATCTTGGGACCGTTGGGCACGGCCGAGCGCTTGAACTGGTTGGCGAAGAAGCGCTTCAGGAAAAGCTCCAGCCAGCGCTTGATCTCGGGCAGGTCATAGGCGCGGCGGGCGCTGTCGGGCAGGCCGACCGGCCAGCCGCCCTTGTCCGCGTCATGCCAGGCGCTCCAGGCCAGGAAGGCGATCTTGGACGGCGCCATGCCGTAGCGCGTCATGTAGTAGAGATTGAAGTCCTGCAACGCGTAGGGACCAACGAAGCTCTCGGTCGCCTGCACCTCTTCTCCCGGGATCAGCTCGGGCGAGATCTCGGTGGCCAGGATGTCTTCCAGCAGGGCCGTCGTGCTGGCGTCCACATCGCCGGAATGGGCCACGAAGCGGATCAGATGCTGGATCAGTGTCTTGGGCGCCCCGCAATTGGGGTTGTAGTGGCTCATGTGGTCGCCGACGCCATAGGTGCACCAGCCTAGGGCCAGCTCCGACAGGTCGCCCGTGCCCACGACGAGCGCGCCGTTATGGTTCGCCAGACGGAACAGATAGTCAGTGCGCAGGCCCGCCTGCACGTTCTCGAATGTCACGTCATAGACCGCCTCGCCCCGCCCGAACGGGTGGTCAAGGTCCTTCAGCATCTGGGTCGCGGCCGGGCGAATGTCGAGTTCGGCGGCGGTCACCCCCATGGCCTTCATCAGGGCCCAGGCGTTCGACTTGGTGCGATCGGACGTGGCGAAGCCGGGCAGGGTGTAGGCCAGGATGTTCCCGCGCGGCAGGGAGAGCTGATCGATGGCCTTGGCGGCCACCAGCAGCGCCTGGGTTGAGTCGAGACCGCCCGAGATGCCGATCACCAGCTTCTTGAGGCCCGAAGCCTCCAGCCGGCGCGCCAGGCCCTGAACCTGGATGTTGTAGGCCTCGTAGCAGTTCTCGCGCAGCTTGGCGGGATCGGACGGCGTGAACGGGAAGCGCTCGACGCCGCGCGCCAGGGCTAGGTCGCCGGCCGGGGGCTGGAAGTCGAACGAGACCACCCGGAACGGGACCTTGGGCGGGGCCAGCGCCATGGAGTCGCCGAAGCTGCCGACCCGCATCCGCTCCTGGCGGATCCGCTCGACATCGACGTCGGCGAAGGTCCAGGCCGGACCGGTCGAGAACCGCGCGGTCTCGGCCAGCAGTTGGCCCATCTCGTGGATATCGACGTGACCGTCCCAGGCGAGGTCCGTCGAGCTCTCGCCCGCCCCGGCCGCGGAATAGACATAGGCCGCGATCGCCCGTTCCGACTGGCTGGCGCACAGCAGGCGGCGAGTCTCGGACTTGCCGATGGTGATGTTGCTGGCCGAGAGGTTCAGCAGAATCTCGGCGCCGGCCAAGGCCTGCGCCGTGCTCGGCGGATTGGGCGTCCAGACGTCCTCGCAAATCTCGACGCCGATGGTGAAGGGCGTCGGGCCATTCGCGCGGAAAAGGACATCGGTCCCGAAGGGGACGGCCTGGCCCCCGAGGCTCAAGCTCTTGCCGACGACACCGGCGCCGGCCGTGAACCAGCGCCGCTCGTAGAACTCGCGGTAGTTGGGCAGGAAGCTCTTGGGAACGACGCCCAGCACCTTGCCGCCCTGGATCGCGACGCCCGTGTTGTAGAGCCGGCCGGCGTCTCGGAGAGGCGCCCCGACCACGATCATCGGCGAGAGGTCGCGGCTCGCTTCGGCCAGGGTCGCGATCGCCGCCTCGGCGGCGTCCAGCAGGACCTCCTGCTGCAGCAGGTCGTCGATCGTGTAGCCGGTCAGGCCCAGCTCGGGAAAGACGATGACGGCGACGCCCGCGTCGTGAGCCTCGCGCGCCAGGGCCAGCACGCTCTTCGCGTTCGCGGCGGGATCGGCCAGCTTCACCTTCGGCACGGCGGTCGCCACCCGGACGAAGCCGTGGCGGTAGGGCGAGAAGAACGACGGACTACCCAAACGACCGGCCTTTCCCATCTGGTGAGCGCCTTATGCTGAAAGTGAGCATAAGGCGCGTTTCAGCTATAACGCCTGCGAAGCATGTTGCATAGCGCCCACGGCGGGCGTTCGGCGCCCGTCTTAGGCCCCTGTCGCGGGTTGACCCCTCCGGGTTCCCATGCGACTGCGCCCCTCGCGCAGCCCCGCAAAACAACGACAAGACGGAACTTCCATGCCCGTTTCGCCCATCAAGATGGCCGACGCGATCCGCGTCCTTTCCATGGACGCCGTGCACAAGGCCAAGTCGGGACACCAAGGCATGCCGATGGGCATGGCGGACGTGGCGACGGTGCTGTGGAGCAAGTTCCTGAAGTTCGACGCGAGCCAGCCCAACTGGGCGGATCGCGACCGTTTCGTGCTGTCGGCCGGCCACGGGTCGATGCTGCTCTATTCCCTGCTTCACCTGACCGGCTTCAAGGCCGTGACGATGAAGGAGATCGAGAACTTCCGTCAGTGGGGTTCGCTGACCCCCGGCCACCCGGAAGTCCACCACACGCCTGGCGTCGAGACCACGACCGGTCCGCTGGGCCAGGGCCTGGCCACCGCCGTCGGCATGGCGATGGCCGAGGCGCATCTGTCCGCCCGCTTTGGCCATGACCTCGTCGATCACCGCACCTGGGTGATCGCCGGCGACGGCTGCCTGATGGAAGGCGTCAGCCACGAGGCCATCAGCATCGCCGGCCGTCTGCGTCTGAAGAAGCTGACGGTGCTGTTCGACGACAACAACACCACGATCGACGGCGAGGCCACGATCTCCGAGACCGGCGACCAGGTCACCCGCTTCAAGGCCGCCGGCTGGGCCGTGAAGGTCGTGGACGGCCACGACCACGGCAAGATCGCCGCCGCCCTGCGCTGGGCCACCAAGCAGGACCGCCCGGCCATGATCGCGTGCAAGACGCTGATCTCGAAGGGCGCGGGCCCCAAGGAAGGCGACCCTCACAGCCACGGCTACACCCTGTTCGACGATCAGATCAAAGCCGCCCGCGAGGCGATGGGGTGGGACGCCGCGCCGTTCACCGTGCCCGACGACATCGCCAAGGCCTGGAAGAGCGTCGGCCGTCGCGGCGGCAAGGTCCGCAAGGCTTGGGAGACCAAGCTGGCCGCCTCGATCAACGCCAGCGACTTCAAGCGCGCCATGGCGGGCGAACTGCCGGCCAACGCCTTCGAGGCCCTGGACGCCCACATCGCCAAGGCGCTGGAGACCAAGCCGGTCAACGCCACCCGCGTCCACTCCGGCTCGGCGCTGGATCACTTGATCCCGGCCATCCCCGAGATGATCGGCGGCTCGGCCGACCTGACCGGCTCGAACAACACCCTGGTCAAGGGCATGGGCGCGTTCGACACGCCCGACTACAAAGGCCGCTACGTCCATTACGGCGTGCGGGAGTTCGGCATGGCCGCTGCCATGAACGGCATGTCGCTGCACGGCGGCGTGATCCCGTATTCGGGCACCTTCCTGGCCTTCGCCGACTACAGCCGCGCGGCCATCCGCCTGGGCGCCCTGATGGAAGCCCGCGTCATCCACGTGATGACCCACGACTCCATCGGCCTGGGCGAGGACGGTCCCACCCACCAGCC
>NZ_JAVDRV010000002.1:0-1343793 GCF_031454995.1 Caulobacter segnis
GCCGAAGGCGGCGAGGCGCAGGTGACGATCTTCGCCTCGGGCACCGAGGTCGGCGTCGCCGTCGCCGCGCGCGACATCCTGCAGGCCCAGGGCAAGCCGACCCGCGTCGTCTCGACCCCCTGCTGGGAGCTGTTCGACAAGCAGGACGCCGCCTACCAGGCGTCGGTCATCGGCAAGGCCCCGGTCCGCGTCGCCGTGGAAGCCGGCATCAAGATGGGCTGGGAGCGCTTCATCGGCGAAACCGGCAAGTTCGTCGGCATGAAGAGCTTCGGCGCCTCCGCCCCGTTCGAGGTGCTCTATCAGAAGTTCGGCATCACCGCCGAAGCCGTCGCCGAAGCGGCCTCGGAGGGCCTCCTGTGATCGACAGGCCTGTCTTACGGGCTGTCTTCTTTGACCGTGACGGCGTGATCAATGTCGATCATGGCTATGTGCATGATCCAAAGGCGCTGGAATGGGTCGAGGGCGCGCGCGAAATCCTCGCGGAGCTGACGAAGGCGGGCGTGAAGGTTTTGGTCGTCACCAATCAATCGGGTGTCGCCAGGGGCTATTTCGACGAGGCGGCTGTCGACGGCTTCCATGCGGCCATCCAAGCTGGGCTATCGGAGGCTGGCGCCAAGGTCGACGCCTTCTATTCTTGCCCCTATCACGAGAGCGCGCTCATCGAGCGATATCGTCATCCCGATCATCCGGATCGTAAGCCCAATCCTGGAATGATCCTTCGCGGGTTGGCTGACTGGGCGCTACGGCCCGAGGAGGCCTGCATGGTTGGCGACAAGGCTTCCGACGTTGAAGCGGCCAACCGTGCCGGCATGGAGGGCTATCTCTATACTGGTGGTGATCTCGCGGCGTTCTTACGCAGCAAGATCGTGGCTCGCTTTCATATCCAAGGATTCGAGACGTTTGGTGAGATTCGGCGGTCGACATCCTGAGATGTCTTAATTTGGATATTGCATCGATCGCGAGCTTTTTATTTGTTTTCGCAGTCGAGTGAGTTGAGTTCGTTGTGAAAGGGTCGCAGTTATGTGACCATAAAGGCTTTGGGAGCGTATGTTTCGATTGCTTGTTTGATCGACCTACGCGAGTGAAATTTCTAACTGTTTGTCCCGTTGTTTGAACGGGGATGTTGTTGTGGGGAACCTTCGATGCGCGTAGCGATGATTGGCACGGGTTATGTGGGCCTGGTGTCTGGGGCGTGTTTCGCCGACTTCGGTCACGTGGTGACGTGCATCGACAAGGATCCGAGCAAGATCGAGCGGCTGGAGCGGGGCGAGATCCCGATCTTCGAGCCGGGGCTGGATGACCTGGTCGCCCGCAACGTCCGTGAAGGCCGGCTGTTCTTCACCCTGGACGGCGCCCAGGCGATCAAGGACGCCGACGCGGTGTTCATCGCCGTGGGCACCCCCACGCGCCGGGGCGATGGCCACGCCGACCTCTCCTACGTCTATGCCGCCGCCGAGGAGATCGCCGGCCTGATCGATGGCTTCACGGTGGTGGTCACCAAGTCGACCGTGCCGGTGGGCACCGGCGACGAGGTCGAGGCGATCATTAAGAAGGTCCGCCCCGACGCCCAGTTCGCCGTGGTGTCCAACCCCGAGTTCCTGCGCGAAGGCGCGGCGATCGAGGACTTCAAGCGCCCCGACCGCGTGGTCGTGGGCACCGACGACGAGCGGGCCCAGGCGGTGATGCGCGACCTCTATCGTCCGCTGAGCCTGAACGAGACCCCGATCGTCTTCACCGGCCGCCGCACCAGCGAGCTGATCAAGTATGCCGCCAACGCGTTCCTGGCGATGAAGATCACCTTCATCAACGAGATGGCCGACCTCTGCGAGAAGGTCGGGGCCGACGTCCAATCGGTGGCCAAGGGCATTGGCCTGGACAAGCGGATCGGCGGCAAGTTCCTGAACGCCGGCCCGGGCTATGGCGGCAGCTGCTTCCCCAAGGACACCATCGCGCTCGTCAAGACCGCCCAGCAATACGGCGCGCCGACCCGCCTGATCGAGACCACGGTCGAGGTCAACGACGCGCGCAAGAAGGCCATGGCCACGAAGGTGGCCGAGGCCATCGGCTCGACGGATCTCGTCGGCAAGACGATCGGTGTGCTGGGCGTGACCTTCAAGCCCAACACCGACGACATGCGCGACGCCCCCAGCCTCGACATCCTGCCGGCCCTGCAGGCCATGGGCGCCCAGGTCCAGGCCTTCGACCCCGAAGGCGCCAAGGAAGCCGCCCACATGCTGGAAGGCGTGAACTTCAAGGCCGGCGCCTACGAGGCGGCCGAGGGCGCCGACGCCCTGGTCATCCTGACCGAGTGGGACCAGTTCCGGGCTCTGGATCTCGACCGCGTCAAGCTGCTGATGAAGGCTCCGGTCGTCGTCGACCTGCGCAACGTCTATAAGCCGGCCGAGATGGTCCGGTATGGCTTCACCTACGCCAGCATTGGCCGGGCATCGTGATGTCGCGGCGCATCTTTATCTACGGGATGAACTACGCCCCTGAATTCACGGGCGTAGGGCGCTATACGGGTGAGATCGGCGAGCACTTGGTCTCGATCGGCCATGAGGTCAGCGTCGTCACCACCGCGCCCCACTATCCGGGGTGGAAGGCGCGCGACGGCTATTCCGCCAAGGCTTGGTTCAAAGAGATGGTCGCCGGCGCGACCGTCTTCCGCTGCCCACTCTATCTTGACGCGGACATGAAGGGCTTCAAGCGCCTGCTGGCGCCGCTCACATTCGCGCTGACCTCGGCGCCGGTGGCCTTCTATCAGATCCTGAAGCAGCGCCCCGATGTCGTCCTCGCGGTCGAGCCAACCTTGTTCGTGGCGCCGATGGCCTTGCTGGCGGGTAAGTTGGTCGGCGCGAAGGTCGTGCTTCACGTACAGGACCTAGAGATCGACGCGGCCTTCGCCGTCGGCCATCTGCGCAAAGGGGGGCTCTTGGCCAAGCTAGGCGCGGCGTTCGAGCGCGTGGTGATGAAGGGCTTCGACCGCGTCATCACCATCTCGCACCGCATGGCCGAAAAGATCGTCGAAAAGGGCGTGAAGGCCGACCGGGTCGAGATGATCCGGAACTGGGTGGATGTTGATCGCATCAAGCCGCTGGCCGGCGCTTCGCCCTACCGGGATGAGCTCGGCCTGACCGACAAGGACTTCGTCGTCCTGTATGCCGGGGCGATTGGGGCCAAGCAGGGCGTTGGCCTGCTCATCGAGGCCGCCCGTCTTCTGGCTGACCGCCCCGAGGTGGTCTTTGTCGTCGCCGGTGATGGGCCCATGCGTCCGGCCCTCGAGGAAGCGGCGAAATCGCTGCCTAATCTTCGGGTGAAGCCATTTCAGCCCGAGGAGCGCTTCAACGACTTCCTGGGTCTCGCCGACCTGCACGTCCTGCCCCAGGAGCGCGGGGCCGCCGATCTGCTGCTGCCTTCGAAGCTCGGAGGTATGCTGGCTTCGGGCCGCCGTATCCTCGTGACCGCCGATGCTGGCACGGAGCTGGCGCTATTCCTGGGCGACTCTTGCGCCTTCGTGCCGCCGGGCGACTCGCGCGCGATGGCCGAGGCTATCGCGCGCGAGTCAGGGGCGGGGGCCGATCCGGACGCCAGCGCGGCGCGATTGCAAAGAGCCGCGTCGCTGGCCAAGGCGACCGTCATCGAGCGGTTCGTCGCCGCTGTCACCGAATGGCGGGGCGCGCCAGCTTCGCTCGTTCCAAACGAAAAATACTGAGGCTTCGACCATGGACCTCTCGCACCTGCAACATCTCCTTGAGGGCATCGCCAAGGCAAAAGTGCTTTGCCTTGGCGATGTGATGATCGATCGCTTCGTCTATGGCGACGTCGCCCGAATCTCACCTGAAGGCCCCATCCCCGTACTTAGCCGTAGCCGCCAGGCCGTGATGCTTGGCGCCGCCGGTAACGTGGCGCGGAACGTGGCCGCGCTGGGCGCGCATGCCGTCTTGGTCGGCGTCGTTGGCGACGACCCGACGGCGAGCGAGTTTGACCAGTTGGTCGCTGGCGAGACGCGACTTTCGGGCCGCTTGGTGCCCGAGGCCGGGCGGCGTACGACCGTGAAGACGAGGTTCGTGGCCGGTGGTCAGCAACTGCTGCGCGTCGACGAGGAAGACGCCTACGCGGTCTCGTCGTTGACCTGTGCGTCCTTGGCGGCCCAGATCAGCGAAACGGCGGACGCCAGCGTGCTAATGATCTCCGACTACGCCAAGGGCGTCGTCACCACCGAAGTCGTGGAGGCCTGTCTTCGCGCGGCCAAGGCGCGCGGCATACCCGTTATCGTCGACCCCAAGGGGCGTAGCTTCGCCAAGTACGGCGAGGTCGATCTGATCAAGCCGAACGCCAAGGAATTGGCGCTGGTGGTGGATTTGCCCGTGGGTACCGACGCCGAAGCCGAGGTGGCCCTGGCCAAGGCTCTTTCCGAGTGCTCGGCCAAGGCGATCCTCGTGACACGTTCCGAGAAGGGCATGTCCCTGGGCGTGCGTGGCGAGCCGGTCCGGCACTTCAAGGCCGCGCCGAAGGCCGTGTTCGACGTCTCCGGAGCGGGCGACACTTGCCTCGCCGCGCTGGGCTGCGCGCTCAGCGCTGGCCATGGCCTGGTCGAAGCGGCGGAACTGGCGTTGCTGGCGTCAAGCCTCGTGGTCGGTAAGCCCGGCACCGCGGTGATCACGCCAGCCGAACTGATCGAGGGCGAACTCTCCGCTCACCTGACTCCGGTCGAAGCCAAGGTCACCAGCCTGACCCGCGCGGCCGCGGTCGTGGAAGCCTGGCGCGAAAGCGGCCTCAAGGTCGGCTTCACCAACGGTTGTTTCGACATCCTTCACCGCGGCCACGTCACCTATCTCGCCGACGCGCGCCGAAATTGCGACCGCCTGATCGTGGCGCTCAACACCGACGCTTCGGTCAAGCGCTTGAAGGGTGATAGTCGGCCGGTCAACGGCCTGGAATCTCGCGCCTTGGTCATGGCCAGCCTCGCGTCGGTGGATCTTGTGGTCCCCTTCGACGAGGACACGCCGCTGAGTCTTATCGAGGCGCTTCGGCCCGACGTGCTGTTGAAGGGGGGTGACTACACGGAGGATCAGGTCGTGGGCGCCAAGGAGGTCCGGGCCTATGGTGGCGAGGTCAGGTTGGTGGAGTTGGTGGACGGCTACTCCACGACGGCCGCGATCCGTCGCATGGCGGGTGTCGCATGAGCCGGCGTTGGATTCTCGTTACGGGCGGCGCCGGTTTCATCGGTTCGAACATCGTCGCCGAGCTGTGCGCGCGCGATGACTACGACATCGCGGTCTGCGATCGCCTGCGCAGCGCCGAGAGCGGCAAGTGGCGCAACATCGCCAAGCAGCCCATCGCGGACTTCGTCGCGCCCGAGGCCATGTTCGCGTGGCTTGACGAGCGCCAGGGAGAGGTCGAGGCCATTATCCACATGGGCGCGATCTCCTCCACGACCGAGCCTGACGCGGACCTGATCATTCACAACAACTTCTCGCTGTCCAAGGCGCTGTGGGCCTGGTGCGCCAAGCACGAAACGCGGCTCATTTACGCCTCGTCGGCGGCCACCTATGGCGATGGCGCTCTCGGCTTCGACGACGCCGACGACGAGGCCTCGCTCAAGGCGCTGCGCCCGCTGAACGCCTACGGGTGGTCGAAGGCGCTTTTCGACATTCATGCGCGCCGCCAAGCTGATCGCGGCTTCGCGCCGCCTCAGTGGGCGGGTCTGAAGTTCTTCAACGTCTACGGGCCGAACGAGTATCACAAGGGCTCCATGCGCTCGGTCGTTCACCAAGTGTGGCCGGCGGCGTCAAAGGGCGAGACGGTCTCCCTGTTCCGCTCGCACCGCCCTGACTACGCCGACGGCGGCCAGCTGCGCGACTTCGTCTATGTGCGGGATTGCGCGTCAGTCGCCGTCTGGCTGCTGACCGCGCCGAACGTCAGCGGCGTTTTCAATCTGGGCACTGGCCAAGCGCGTTCTTTCAAGGATCTCGCGACAGCGGTGTTCAAGGTCGCGGGTCAGGAGCCGCGCCTCAGCTACATCGACACGCCGGCGGTCATTCGCGACAAGTACCAGTACTTCACGCAGGCGCGGATGGATCGGCTCGTCGCCGCGGGATACGGCAAGCCGTTCACAAGCCTTGAAGATGGTGTATCAGACTACGTGCTAGGCTATCTCGCGACGGAGGAAGCCTATCGGTAATTCCTTCTGGAGGTTGGGTAATTTCCTAGCCTTCTAACGATTTCGGTCGTTGAGCACAGGCATAACGGAGCCCTCTTGGTCGCTGAAGATCGTAAAATCGCGAGCTTGTCTTTCGGCTTCGGCTGCCTTGCGGTCGTTGCGTTTCTTATTCAGCTCGGTTTTCCAGACGCTCCGAAAACGCTCGTTCCAATCGTTCTCATTGGGTTCACAATTGGAATGATGATGGTCCGGCAGGGACTGTCGGATCCTGTGGTCATCGTGGCGACCTCTCTGGCCATATATGGCGGTCTTCCACTCTTTACGATGCCGGAATCCGGTACGCTTAACTTCGGTCTATCCTATTATGGAGCGTATCTGATCTATGCCACGGCATCGGTAGCGGTCATTTTTTCAATTGGCCTCTCGGTAGTTCTTATTCGGGGGGCAAAGGTCGAGCGCCGTGATGCTCCGGAAAGGCAAGATGTCTGGCTTCGGGCGTCGATAATCGCGTCCTCTATTAGTGTTATTCTCACCGCATTCTATGTTCTTCAGAATGGGACAGTTTTTACGGGGAACAAACAATACGGTGAAATGTTCCTGGCGCGACATGCGGCCGGATCAGGAATTCTTTTGCTTGGCGTGCCGTTGGCGGTTGCTGGCCTCTGCCTCCATCTATCGAGTGGCGTAAAGAGAAGAGTTGATATTCTTTTATTGAACTTTGCTCCGTTTATTTTCCTTTATATTACTCATATGCAGAGAAAATATCTCATTATACCGGCGATCATTTATGCTGCGCGGGTTATCAGGGTGAGGAGCGCGTCACGCGTCGCCGCCATCTTGGCCGGTATTTTTGTCGGCCTCGTGGTGTTCAGCTACGCCGGTTATCTCAGGATCAACAACATTTCGTTCTCGGAAGCCCTGAGCGAAAAGTCCCTGGCGGGCTTCTCAAACCAGTCTAGCGCCCAGTCCATTGGTGGGGAGACGATCATCCTCTATGCTACGGCCTCGTCCGCTTACAATGGTCAGGTTACGGCCCTTCCGATGGCGGGCGACTATTTTCTGGCGCCGATGATGTCGTTGCCCCAGTTCGTATTTGGTCGCGCGATTTTTACTAGTCTGAATGATCGGTTTTCCGAAACCGTGACCCGCGCGGCTTATTTCCGCGGCGGCGGTTGGGGGTTCTCTTTCTTTGGGGAGGCGTTCGCCGTCGGAGGCTTCGCCGTCGTGGCGCTAGTCACCTTTGTCATGGTTCTCGGCTTCCGTTGGCTCTACGTTCGGGCGCGTGCAACGGGCTGGCAAGGGGTCGCCAGCGCGGTCTGTCTCGCAAGTCTACCGAACGCGCTTTGGTTCCAGCGCAACGCCTTTGCTTACTTTTTTCGAGAGTTCCTAGTCATCCAGGTGCTTACGATACTGCTGGTTGTCGCGATGGCGATGCTTCTGACTCAGTGGTCGAGCCAGGGGGCTCGTCGGACTAAGTCCTCCTGAGATGAGCAATTCGCGCGGAGGCCTTGCTGCCGTGCCTGATCTGGTTGCCGCGCGGGATGCTGAGGTCGTCGATTTCGACACTTCCTTCGACGATATCGATCGTCGGCTTGAAGGCGTTCGAGCCGGCTCGCCGAATATCCAGCTTGCCGATGTGCACGCTTGTGGAAGCAGGGGCTACGTATAGGGCGCCGTGCCGATAGCCCCGCGAAATCGCGCTTCGTATCCTGATATGTTCGCCAGAAATTGAGATATCCGCATCCTTCGCGCCGGCACCATTGTTGATGCCGGTATAGGAGGTCATGTCGCAATCGTGCGCATGGCGGATGAAGATGCCGCTGCCGAAGCAGTCTTCACTGACGACGGTATGTATTTTTATCCTGGTACAGGGGTGTTCGGGCGACCCCTGGATCTTGATCCCGGAATTTTGAGTGTTGCCCCTTCGAAATTCCGCCGAAATAATTTCAACTCGATTTGATCCGGGTGATATTTTGATCCCTGCGTCGCAGTCTTCGGCAGTTATGCTGGATATACAAACGTCGATTCCGCCAATTAGAAAAGGATTTCCTGGTTGGTGAGGGTTTCTATATTTCCGTATCCTTGAGGCTGATATTTTTCCTATAATACATCTAGATATGTTCTGTCCCGGAGTTCCTCCAAGCATTATTGCTTGTCCGGTTATATTTGTTGCGTAAATTCGGTCTAACTTACAATCTGATACCGACGTGAATACGCATCCAGTATAATTGCAGTTTTTGATTCCGATATCTTCAAACGTGCTCGTAGTGGTTCCGTGGAACCATATCATCGGAGTTGTTCTGTCGCCGAAGTTACCATCGACGGTAACATTTCTAATAGAAATTCGATCGCCTAGGGCGTGAGTATTCTTGTTGCTCAGGGCAATGGCGTCTTCGTTGTTGTCCACTAACAGAATCGAATTTCTGAAGTCGACGCTTGCACCATCCGGAACTTCGATACAGTATTTTTTCGATATCTTCTGACCCATAGGATTCACGAAGAACTTAGTGCCTACGGAATTCAGTCTGTAAATCGCGCCAGCGGTGCCGAGGACCGTGGATCCGTTTTTGGCGGAAGCCTGCAAGGCTAGGTTTATGGCCTCGCTGTCGAGGGCCTTACCGTCTCCCTTCGCTCCGAAATCCGCTAGCCGCGCCGTGCCTCCAACATAGTTGTTGGAGCCCACGAGGGCGGACGTGAGTGCGGTGAGGAATTCGCGTCGATCAGGGGGAATGGGCATTTTGGGCATTTTCGCGACTAGGCGAAGCTCACTTGGTCGAGAGCTTTCGAAGCCTTGTCGATATAAGGCCGAATTCGCGAGAGACGAGGTCGAAGGGTGGCTTCGCGAGTGCCTCGAAAAGGCTGTTTGCGGGCATATCGAAAAAGCGCGTCACCCAGAATAGCGAAATGCCCGCGTAGGCGACGTCCATGGCGAGCACGCTGAGCGCCGCGCCGTTCAGGCCGATGTGCCTGGCGAGAAACCAGGAGAGGCCGAGATAGGGAAGCGCCATCGCGACGATCCAGAACGTCGCGCGATCCAGCTTGTTGACCGACATGAGCGCTTCCTGGCTTGGCAGCGACAGCGAGAAGAAG
This sequence comes from Caulobacter segnis, assembly GCF_031454995.1. Taxonomy (GTDB): domain Bacteria; phylum Pseudomonadota; class Alphaproteobacteria; order Caulobacterales; family Caulobacteraceae; genus Caulobacter; species Caulobacter segnis_E. The sequence continues at coordinate 9,254 of NZ_JAVDRV010000002.1, forward strand.
GCGGTGGACGCGCAGCAGATTAGCAGCAGCTCGTAGGACGGGGTGATGCGGTGCGCTGTCCAAACCGTAATCACGGTCGGTCCCGCCAGAACGACGAAGGGGATGGCGGCCAGCGCCAGCCACATCGAGAACCGGGTGGTGCCCTTGAGGAGCCCGCGCGCGCCTTCGTAGTCGCCTCTGCCGACGGCCATGGAGAGTTCGACCGTGGCGGCGTGGGCCGGAATGTCGATCGGGATGCGCACCATGCGCATGAGCATGGTCGTGACGGAATAGAGCGCGACGGCCGAAGGGCCCGCGACGCCAGCGAGAATGATCCGCGGCGCCTGCACGGTCATGCCGTAGTAGCCCAGGCTCATCGACAGCACGCCCAGCATCGGACGCCAAAGCCGCCCGATGACGGACTTCTTGAGGTGCAGGCCAGCGAAAAGGTCGGGCGCTGTCCTGTAAAGGCATACCAGCTGCGCCATGAGATAAAGGCCGGAGGTTATCAGATAGACTAGCACCGCTTGCTCCGGCCTCGCGGCGAATAGGCCGACCATGAGCAGTAGGCCCGAGAACTCGCCGAGCTGCCGCGTGGCGTCGATGAAGGTGGCCAGTCCATATCGGCCCAGAGCGCTGAGCGCGGCCTGCACCACGTTGCCGGTCGTGTAGATGATAATTTGAGCCGCCAGGACGGTGAGCACGAACGTCACCTGGTCCGCGCCCATGAAGCTGGCGTTGAGGATCTGGCCCATCGGCAAGACGCGAATCGCGATGGCGAAGGCGAGGCCCGCGGTCAGGCCGATACCACCGACCAGGGCGAGGCAGGTCTGGAAGGACTGAATGACGGCGGCGCGGTCTCCGCGTCCGTCGGCCATGGCCATGTCCGATCGCACGGTGCCGGGCACGCCGACATTGGTGTAGGCGAGGTAAGTGGTCAGCGCGGTGAGGGCCAGCCATTCCCCGTAGCCTCCCGCGCCCCAGCGCGTGATGAGCACAGGGACGGTCAGGACCTGGCCAAGGATCAGGACGCCCCGGCCATAGATCGCGCTCGCCAGGCCTTTAACCAGGCGTGTCCGAGCCGTGCTTGTCATAAATCATCCCCACGCGACGCCAATGGGTTGCTGTGCAGCTATGCCGGCAACGCCACCGAGTCGATCTCAAGTGCAGCTATTAGTCTTCTTGCGCGGAAAAAAATGTCTTTGTCACCGACATTTCTCCAATGTGTAGGCTCTATATCAGTGGTCCAAACTTTACGCTCGCCTTGCGAGACACTATGGCTCTTTCGCTCGGTAAGAGCGCAGTTGGGCTGTGGGGCGCGCCGATCATTGCGAAGCCATGAACCATGTCCGCCGAGCGCTTTGCCGGCCTTGCGCCGCCACCTTTTTACAACTGAAAGTCGAGCCCTTCATGTCTGACGCCGCCAGAGCGCCGAGCAAGGTGCTGATCTATCGCCTCGGCAGTCTCGGCGACACCGTGGTGGCCGTGCCGTGCTTCCGCCGGATCATGGAGGCCTTTCCGAACGCGGAGCGCATCGTCCTGACCAATCGGCCAGTATCCAGCAAGGCCGCGCCCCTTGAGATCATCCTTCGCGATGGCGGTTTCATCCACCGCGCCATCGCCTACCCCGTTGGACTGCGTGATCCGGCGGCATTGGTCGCGCTCGCTCGCCGCATCCGGGCGGAGCGCATAGACACGCTGGTCTATGTCGGCGGCGGACGTGGACGCTTGGCGGTGTGGCGCGACCTGGTGTTCTTCCGCGCCTGCGGGATCCGCAAGGTAATTGGCGCTCCGACGAGACCCGATCTGGCCATAAACCGCGTGGACGAGGCCGGCGTCGTCGAGCCGGAGGCCTCCCGCCTGGCCCGGTGCTTGGCGCCCCTGGGGGCTATCGACCTGCTGGCGCCCGACGCCTTCGACCTGAACCTGACACCCGACGAACACGCCAAGGCGGCGAGCCTGCTGGAGGCGCCCTTCGATCAGCCATTCATGGCGGTGAACACGGGCGGCAAGGTCGTCGAGAAAGACTGGGGCGAGGCGAATTGGATCGCGCTCTTCGGGGAGATCGCGCGGAGCCTGTCGCTGCCTCTCGTGTTCGTGGGCGGCGCGGAGGACAGCGCGCGCGCCCAAACCCTGGGCGCGCTCTGGAAAGGCCCGTGGCTTGACGCTTGCGGAAAACTGGCGCCGCGGGAAACCGCCGCGCTGCTGACACGCGCGGCGTTTTTCGTCGGCCATGACAGCGGGCCCATGCACCTGGCGGCCTCGGCGGGCGCGCCGTGCATCGGCATGTTCGGTGTCATCAACCGACCACGAAAATGGCACCCGTTCGGCGCGCGGCATCGCATCTTGCATGACACGGCGGGTGTCGAACGCATTTCGGTGGACGCCGTCCAGGAGGCCATCATGGAAATGGTGGCGACCCACATGCCGCGTGCCGCCGCTACGGAGGTGACCGCGTCGTGAGGCTTTTGCACTTGATCGCCACGGTGGATCCGGCTTCTGGCGGTCCGATCGAAGGCCTTGTCCGGCAGAACGAGGTGACGCGGGACACCGTGTCACGTGAGGTCGCCAGCCTCGACGCGCCCGACGCCGCTTTCCTGGCTGCCTTTCCGATGCCCGTACATGCCTTGGGAAATGGCGGCGGCGGACGTTTCTCGCGATACGGGTACACGCCCCGCTTCGTGCCCTGGCTGCGCGAGAACGTCCATAAATATGACGCTGTTGTCGTGCATGGCCTTTGGAACTACGTGGCGATGGGGGCATCGCGCGTACTGCCTGGCGGGCCGACGCCGTACTTCGTTTTTACCCACGGCATGATGGATCCTTGGTTCCGCCAGACCTATCCGCTGAAGCACTGGCTGAAGCAGCTGTTCTGGTGGATCGGCGAGGGGCGCGTGGCGGCCGGGGCCAAGCGCGTCTTCTTCACGTGCGAAGAGGAGCGCAGACAGGCGCGCGGGGTCTTCCTGGGCCATCGCTATCCGGAAGAGGTAGTCGGCTACGGCGCGGTAGATCCTCCCGCGGCGACCGCCGCTCAGGTCAAGGCCTTCCAGGACGCGACGCCCGGTCTGCGGGATAGGCGGTATGCGTTGTTTCTGAGCCGCATCCATCGCAAGAAAGGCTGCGACCTGCTGGTCGAGGCCTTCGCGCGCGTCGCCAAGGAGCGTCCTGACCTTGATCTGGTCATGGCTGGTCCCGATGCGACGGACTGGCGCCCGGAGCTTGGCGCGTTGGCCGCCCGGCTGGATGTCGCAGATCGCATCCATTGGCCCGGACCGCTGTTCGGGGACGCGAAGTGGGGCGCGATGCGGGGCGCGGAAGTCTTCATCCTGCCCTCACACCAAGAGAACTTCGGCATTGCCGTCGCGGAGGCTCTGGCCTGTGGCGCGGCTGTCCTGATCAGCGACAAGGTCAACATCTGGAGAGAGGTGGAGGAGGGCGGCGCCGGCCTCGTCGCGCCCGATGACCTCGAAGGGACAGAAGCGCTGCTGAGGCGTTGGTGTGGGCTATCTGACGGCGAAAAGGATGGAATGCGACGTTCGGCGCGTGCGCTGTTCGAGCGCAGCTTCGATGTTCGCAACACGGCGCCAGCCCTGATCGCGACTATAAGATCGCTGCTGTGATCCACGGTCGACGCCAAGGCGAGGACCCTTCTTTGGAAGCTGCATTCTCATGACGACCATTCTCGATGCGGCTCGGAGCCGTCCCATGGAGGGGGGCGCGAGTTTTCCGCTGTCCCACCGACTGCTGCGCGCGGCCTGGGGCGTGGTCTGGGGAGGGCTGGGCGCCTGGACGCCAACACCGCTGCACGGCTGGCGTCGTATGTTGCTCAGGTTGTTCGGCGCCAAGATCGACAAGACCGCCAAGGTCTACCCCGGCGTTCGGGTCTGGTATCCGCCGAACCTGACCATGGGCCCCTATGCCTGCTTGGGGCCTCGGTCGGACTGTTACTGCATGGCTCCGGTCTTGTTGAAGGACTACGCGTTGGTCTCGCAGGGGGCCTATATCTGCGCGGGCACCCACGACATCGACGACCCGAACTTCCAATTGCAGGCTTTTCCGATCACCCTAGAAGCCAGGGCCTGGGTCGCGGCCGACGCCTTCGTCGGGCCGGGCGTGACCGTCGGCGAGGGCGCGGTGCTGGGCGCCCGGGCCGTGACGGTCAAGCCGCTGGCCCCCTGGTCTGTCTATGCCGGCAATCCAGCCCGTCTCATCCGAGCCCGGACCTCACCCTTCGCTTCTGACACGGACCGCCCATGACGCTTGCTGTTCTAATCCTGACCCACAACGAGGCCCACCATATCGGGCGCGCGCTGGCGTCGGTGTCCGGGATCGCGACCGAAACCTTCATCGTGGACTCGGGTTCGACCGACGGGACGGTGGAGATCGCCAGGGCGGCGGGGGCGACCGTCCTGACCAACCCATGGGTCAACTACGCCAACCAATTCCAATGGGGTTTGGACAACGCGCCGATTACCGCCGAATGGGTGATGCGCCTTGACGCGGACGAGGTGATCGAGCCGGATCTCGCGAGGGTGATCGCCCAGCGCCTGGGCCAGCTTCCCGCCGAGGTCACGGGCGTCAACCTAAAGCGTAAGCACGTCTTCATGGGGCGTTGGATCCGTCATGGCGGCCGCTATCCGCTGATCCTGCTGCGCATTTGGCGCCGAGGCCTGGGGCGCATCGAGAACCGCTGGATGGATGAACACATCATCCTGGAGCGCGGCGCGACGGTGGTCTTCGAGGGGGGCTTCTCCGACGTAAACCTGGGCGACCTGACCTTCTTCACCGACAAGCACAATAAGTACGCGACCCGTGAGGCGGTCGACGTCCTCAATCAGCGGCTCGGTCTGTTCCCGCGTGACGAGGCGCTCGGCGATGCGTCGGAACAGGCGACCAAGAAGCGTGGTGTCAAGGAAGGCTTCTACAACCGCCTGCCGTTCGGGCTGGGACCGATAGGCTATTTCCTCTACCGGTACTTCTGGCAGCTCGGCTTCCTGGACGGCAAGGAAGGCGCGATCTACCACGGCCTTCAGGGTCTTTGGTACCGCTTCCTAGTTGATGCCAAGCTGCTCGAGCTTGAGCGCGCGCTGGCCGAAGTGGAAGGGCGGAAGGCTAAGCTCGCTCTATTGGCGCGCCTGACGGGGCTGAAGCTGCCGGCGGCGGATGCGGATTGACCGGCTCTTATATCGAACGCCCCCGCCAGTCGCGGGGGCGTTCGACACGCAAGGCGAGGGCCCTTTAAAGGCCGCCCACGGCTATTGGCGGCTATCGGCCGATAGGAAGGCCTGGTAGGCGCGTTGCACACCGTTCGGAAGCGCGATGCGCGGCGACCAGCCCATACCGCGCAGCTTATCGGCGCTCATAAGCTTACGGGGTGTGCCGTCAGGCTTGGATGTGTCGGTAATGATCCGACCATTGAAACCCACGACCTCGCAGACCAGCTGGGCTAGCTCGAGGATGGTAATGTCCTCACCCGAGCCCACATTGACGTGCTCGAAGTCCGAATAGGTCTTCATCAGGAACACGCAGGCGTCGGCGCAGTCGTCGGCGTTCAGGAACTCGCGGCGCGGCGTGCCCGTGCCCCAGATCGTGATGCTGTCGGCGCCGGCCAGCTTGGCCTCGTGCGCCTTGCGGATCAGGGCCGGCATCACGTGGCTGCTGTTGAGGTCGTAGTTGTCGCCCAGGCCGTAGAGGTTGGTCGGCATGGCGCTGATGAAGTCGCAGCCGTGCTGCTTGCGATAAGCCTGGGCCAGCTTGATGCCGGCGATCTTGGCGATCGCGTACCACTCGTTGGTCGGCTCAAGCGGACCGGTGAGCAGGGCGTCTTCCATGATCGGCTGTGGCGCGAACTTCGGGTAGATGCACGACGAGCCTAGGAACAGCATCTTGCCGACGCCGCTGCGCCAGGCCGCGTCGACGATGTTCGTCTCGATGACCAGGTTCTTGTAGAGGAAGTCGGCCGGATAGGTGTCGTTGGCCAGGATGCCGCCGACCTTGGCCGCCGCCATGAAGATGGCGTCCGGCTTTTCCTTGGCCATCCATGCTTCGACGGCGCTCTGGCGCTCGAGATCGAGCACGTCGCGGCCGGTGGTCAGGATTTCGCAGCCTTCGGAGGCGAGGCGCCGAACGATGGCGGATCCGACCATCCCGCGATGGCCGGCCACCCAGACGCGCTTACCCTCGAGAGGGAAGATCACGTCATTCGGCATTGCGACGCTTCTCCCGCGCGACATTGATCATGTCGGCCGCGACCATTTCGGCGCAGAGCTGCTCCCACTTGGTTTCGTGGACCCAGCCGAGCTTGGTCTTGGCCTTGGTCGGGTCGCCGATCAGCAGCTCGACCTCGGTCGGGCGGAAGTAGCGCGGATCGACCTCGACCAGCACCTTGCCGGTCTCGGCGCAGGTGCCCTTCTCGTCGACGCCGGTCCCCGACCAGTTGATCGTGATGCCCACTTCCGAGAAGGCCTTGGTCACGAAGTCGCGGACCAGGGTGGTTTCACCGGTGGCCAGGACGTAATCGTCGGCCGTTTCCTGCTGCAGCATCAGCCACATGCCGCGGACGTACTCGCGGGCATGGCCCCAGTCGCGCTTGGCGTCGAGGTTGCCCAGATAGAGCTTGTCCTGGAAGCCTTGTTTGATGGCCGCGACAGCGCGGGTGATCTTGCGGGTGACGAAGGTCTCGCCGCGCAGCGGGCTCTCGTGGTTGAACAGAATGCCGTTGCTGGCGTGGATGCCGTAGGCTTCGCGGTAGTTCACCACGATCCAATAGCTGTAGAGCTTCGCGGCGGCGTACGGGCTGCGCGGATAGAACGGGGTCTTTTCGCTCTGCGGCACTTCCTGCACCAGGCCGTACAGCTCCGAGGTCGAGGCCTGGTAGAACTTGGTCTTCTTCTCGAGGCCCAGGATGCGGATGGCTTCCAGCAGACGCAGGGTGCCGGTGCCGTCGGCGTTGCTCGTATATTCCGGGGTCTCGAAGCTGACCTGAACGTGGCTCTGGGCCGCCAGGTTGTAGATTTCGTCGGGTTGGGTCTGCTGCACGATCCGGATCAGGTTCGTGCTGTCGGTCATGTCGCCGTAGTGCAGGATGAACCGCGGATCGGCTTCGTGCGGATCTTGATAGAGATGCTCGATCCGGCCTGTGTTGAACGACGACGAGCGCCGCTTCACGCCATGGACCGTATAGCCCTTCGAGAGCAGCAGCTCCGACAGGTACGCGCCATCTTGCCCGGTCACGCCCGTGATGAGCGCGACCTTACCATTGCTTTTAACCGTCATTAGATCCCCACCATCAGGAACGCGGCTATTTCGCCTTGCGTAGCCGCTCCTTATCCCATGCATATGAACGACGCGAGACTGAATATGCTTTGTGCCGCCAAAAGTTCTGATTGGGCGTTGCGAGAGCAGGTAGCGGCCCGCCGTGTCCAAGTCGCGGGGGGACTTAAGTGAGGCGCCCGCCGATGTTCGTTAGAACTGAGCTTTTATTGATTGCCTAACGGGCGCGGTCCTGCTTTTGGGAGCTTGGCGATGAAGCCGCGCTGATCATGGGGGTTCGGGTGGGGATGCAGAGGGCGCGAGCGTCGAAAGAAGTCGTCGCGGGACTGGATGCGGCTCGGGCTCTGGCGGCTGTTTATGTTGTGGTTCACCACATTGCCATGGATCGAGGCGTGTCCGGCCTACTCGGCGCTACCCTCAGGTTGGGGCAGGAAGCGGTTATCGTGTTCTTTGTTCTCAGCGGCGTGGTGATATTTCTTAACGAATATAATCGCGTGAGCGGATTGTGGGCGTATTGTCTAAGAAGATTGCGGCGGATTTATCCCCCTTTGATCGTGTCGTTCTTCGTATCCGCCCTCGTAGCGCTGGACAATGGAGAGCTTTTTTCGAAGTTCAGCGCCGCGAATTTGTTGGGAAATCTGGCGTCTCTTCAGGACATCCGTGGGTTGAAACCCGGGGTGTGGGTTGATCCGTTCCTCGGAAACTCCCCCCTTTGGTCCCTCTCCTACGAAGTCGCGTTCTACGCGATCTTTCCAGCGGTCATGATTATCTGGAGGCGCTCTCCCGTCCTCTCATCCCACGTCGTGGGCGCGATTTCGTGCCTAGCCTATATTTCCTACGTCGCTGCGCCTAACCATCTTTCCCTGGTCGTAGCCTACTTCCAAGTGTGGTGGCTGGGCGCCATGGCGGTCGCTCAAGCTCTGAAGGGGTACCGAACGGCCGCGTCTTTGAAGGTGGAATTATTCTGGAGTTTCGCTCTGTGCGGGTTGGCCGCGGCCGCGGTGGCGATCGCGGGATACAAGGGGTTTGGCTACTATCCTTTTCTGCAGTTCCGGCATTTCTTTCTGGCGACGGTCGTTGTGTGCGCCTTGTTTGGGCCGGCCGGCTTATTCCTCGCCGCTGGCGCCGCGAGATGGGCTGGAGCGTGGGCTTTTATTTCATCGATCTCGTACGGTTTGTACATTTTCCACTACCCGCTAGTCGTGCAATGGAAGCGCGCGCACAGCTTCGCTGGCCTCCTGTTCGCGGGGAGCATGCTTCTAGTTTGCGCCTGGGCCTTTGACAGACAGTTGAACCGCGTTTTACCCAAGGCTCCTGCTTAGGGTGAGGGCGGGGTGCGCGGCGGCGGGCTATGGTCGGGGGCTAGTCGGGACCGTGCTGTCCTTTTGAACGATCGCGATCATTGATTTCGCCAGCGCGGGTATTCTTCCCACGTTTTTCCATCGTGGGCGATGAAAGCCGCCATCCGCTAGAAGGCGGGTCAGTGTGCGTTTTGACCAGAACTTGATGTGCATGTGCTCATGTAGCGCCGTGAAGTGCTTGTCCCAGCCGTCGACGATAGAGATCGCCAGATTTTTCCAATACCCATGGTACGGAGTCGTGATGATCAGCACGCCGCCGGGATTCAGCGCCCGCTGACACGTTTCGATCATCTTCTGTGGCGAGTACAAGTGCTCGATCACTTCGGCGCTCACGATGGCGTCGAACAAGCCGTGGGATGTGAGGTCGTCGTAGGCGGAGCCTCTGATGAAGGACAGTTCTGGATAAGAGAGGCGAGCGGCGTCGATCCCGTCGCTCGATGGCTCGATCCCGACGGTGTCATAGCCCGCCCTCGCAAGCGCCGCCGTGATCCTGCCATTTCCGCTACCAAGGTCGAGAACCCTTCGTGGGCGCTTTTCGCCCAGAACCTCAAGTATGGCGGGGAGGAGGTAGTCGTGGCTCTCAACGGCGTTGGTTGACCAGCCGTATCGCTCGATCGTGCCCATGATGCCCTTCCCCTGGCGATCTGGTGCGCTCAATTTCGATACTTTGGTATGGCGGACGATTGATTGTAAAGCCTCCGGTGAATTTTCGATGGCGGCGAGGCCGGCGAAGCCGTGATGCGCTATCCGCCCCCGATATCGTGATTATTTGACGGAAAATTCGCGCCCGTGCATCGGTGTGGGTGACGACCATAAGAACAAGGCGGGGAAACGTTGTCGGAAGGACGCGCGCGCGTCGTGGCCTGGCTGGGGCGGGAGATCCTGCCCCATGAAGCTTCCGTGCGCGCCTGGTTGCGGCGCTCGTTCGCCGCCGCTGGCGATGTCGACGACATCATCCAGGAGACCTATTGCCGCTTGGCCGCCTTGACCAACATCGAGCACATCGACCAGCCGCGCGGCTATTTCTTTCAGGCCGCGCGTAGCGTCGCGCTGGAGCAGATTCGCCGCGCCCGCGTGGTGCGGATCGAGACGGTCAGCGAGATCGAGGCGCTTGACCTAGCTCTGGAGGATCCCTCGGCTGAACGCATCGTCTCTGGCCGGCGAGAGCTTGAGCGGGTGAGGGGACTGATCGCCGATCTGCCCGAGCGATGCCGCCGCATCTTCGAGATGCGCAAGATTGAGGGTGTTCCCCAGCGCGAGATCGCCCAACGCCTGGGGGTTACCGAGAATGTCGTCGAGAACGAAGCGGTGAGGGGGCTGCGCGCCATCCTCGCGGCCATGACCGAGCAGGACGCGCCGACGCGCGCCCATGGAACGAGGGACCGGGGAGCGAGAGAGAAGAGCGATGGTCGAACGCGAAAGCGCCGCTGAGATCGAGGCGGACGCCGCCCGATGGGTGGTTCGCCTCGACCGTGACGGCAAGAATCCGGACCTGCGCGCCGACCTCGGGACCTGGCTGGCTGGCGACCGTCGGCGCGTGGGCGCCTACGCCCGGGCCCAGGCGGCCTGGACGCACATGGATCGCGCCAGCGTGCTGGCGGGCGAGTCTGCTCCGCGCGAAGTCGGGCCGTCCCTGGTTCGCCGCCGAGGCGTGATCGCGGGCCTTGGCGCCTTGGCCGCCGGCCTCGCCTCGGCCTTCATCGCGCCGCGCTTGCTGGCCCGCCGCTATGACACCGCCTTGGGCGAGATCCGGCGCGTGCCGATGTCCGACGGGTCCGTCGCGGCGATCAACACCGACTCCACTCTGGAGATCGCCATGCGGCCGAACCTGCGGGCGGTGAAGCTTGAGCGGGGCGAGGCCTGGTTCGCCGTGGCCAAGGATCCCGAGCGCCCCTTCGTGGTCGAGAGCGGGCCAGTACGGATCCGTGCGGTTGGCACGGCCTTTTCGGTGCGCAAGCGCGAGGGGGGCAGCGACGTTCTGGTCACCGAGGGCGTGGTCGAGGTGTGGACCAAGGACGGCGAGACGCCGGCGCGCCGCGTCGCCGCGGGACAGCGGCTGTTCGCCGCGAATGACGCGGACGTCTTGACCTCGCCCAGGGGCGACGCGGACCTTGGGCGCCAGTTGGCCTGGCGCGACGGCCAGATCGTTTTGGACGGCCAGACGCTGGCCGAGGCCGCCGCCGAGTTCAATCGCTACAATGACCGCAAGATCGAGGTGGCCGATCCGCGCCTGGCCAATGAGCGCTTCGTTGGCTGGTTCCGCACCAACGATCCGCAAGGCTTCGCCGAGGCCGCCGCGACGACTTTCAATGGCACGGTCAGCCTGAACAACGACACCATCGTTCTGCGGGTCGGCTGACGTCTCCTAGGAAATTTTTCTGCGATCGCTGACGGAAACCGGTTTCCCGCTCATCGCTTGAGGCAGGTGCTCCCAGAAGCGCCGCTTGAACAACGTTTAGAGGGAGGGGCCGTATGCGGACGTCGCTGCGCAACCACAACACCAAATCCTATTTGATGCTCGCCGCCGGTGCGACCACGCTGCTGGCCGCCGCCAGCGCCCAGGCCCAGGTGCGCAAGTTCGACGTGGCCGAGCAGCCCGCCGCCACGGGGATCCCCCAGTTCGGCAAACAGGCCGAGCTGCAGATCCTGGCGCCGCAGGGCGCGGTGCGGGGCAAGCGCGTGAACGCCGTGCGCGGCGCCTATACGGTCGAGGAAGGCTTGGCGCGTCTGCTGCGCGGGGCTGAGCTGACCGTTGTCTCCAACAACGGGCGAACCGCGGTGCTTGGACAAAGCGCGTCGCTCCAGCTGGCTTCGACCGCCCCCGTGCCGTTGATCGCCGCCCAGGCCGCCGCCCCCCTCGCGCCCCAGGAGCCCGAAGCCGCCGCCGAGGTCGAGGAGATCGTCGTGACGGGTTTCCGCGCCAGCCTGCAGAGCGCCATGAACATCAAGCGCCGCGCCAGCGGCGTGGTCGACGTCATCAAGGCCGAGGACATCGCCGACTTCCCGGACGCCAACCTCGCCGAGTCCATCCAGCGCGTGCCCGGCGTGTCGATCGCCCGGGACGCCGGCGAGGGGCGCCAGATCACCGTCCGGGGCCTTGGGCCTCAGTTCACCCGCGTTCGCATCAACGGCGTCGAGGGCCAGAGCACGACCAGCGGCACCGACAGCTCGGGCGGCGCCAACCGCAATCGCGCCTTCGACTTCAACGTCTTCGCCTCGGAGCTCTTCAACAGCATCACCGTGCGCAAGACCGCCTCGGCCCAGACCGAAGAGGGTTCGCTGGGCGCCACGGTGGATCTGCAGACCGGCCGCCCATTTGACTACAAAGGCGCGACCTTCGTGGTCTCGGCCCAGGAGGGCTATAACGACCTCTCCAAGTCGTGGGACCCGCGCCTGGCGGTCCTGGCCTCCAACACCTGGTTCGACGGCAAGCTCGGGGCCCTGGTCTCGGTGGCCTACACCAAGCGTGAATTGCTTGAGGAAGGCCACGGTTCGGGCGGCTGGCTGAACGGGACGGAAGTGGGCGGCTTCAACAAGGCCTCGCCCTTCGCCCAGGCGAGCTCGGCCTCGGTCTTCACCCCGCGCTTCCCGCGCTATGGCCGCCTGACCCACAACCAGGAGCGCCTGGGGATCACCGGCTCGTTCCAGATGCGCCCCGACGATCGCACCCTGATCGGCCTCGACGTCCTCTATTCCGACTTCAAGGCCACCCGCGAGGAGAATTGGCTCGAAGCCTTGTCGTTCGCCCGCAACGCCTCGCAAGGCGGACGGCCCGAGATCATCGTCCGCGACGGCGTCGTCAACGCCAAGGGCGACATGGTCTACGGCCTGTTCGACGATGTCGACGTCGAGAGCGAAACCCGCTTCGACAAGCTGGATACCCGGTACAGCCAGGCCACCTTCACGGCCGAGCACGAGTTTGGCGACCGCTTCAAGCTGAGCGGTCTTGTGGGATTCTCGAAGTCTGATTTCGACAACCCGATCCAGACCACGGTGATCCTCAATCGCGAGAACGCGGACGGCTTCTCGTACGATTATCGGAACAACGCCAAGCTGCCGTCGATGAACTTCGGCTTCGATGTCACCGATCCGCTGGCCTACAACTTCGGCGCCGCGCGTTCGGAGATCCGGCTGCGGCCGCAGGGCGTGACCAACAAGATCGCCACGGCCCAGCTGGATGGCGACTATCGGATCAACGACGGCCTGTCTTTGAAGGTCGGGGTCAATTTCAAGAAGTACAATTTCGACTCCTGGGCGCAGGCGAGGGTCAATGAGTCGGTGGTGCCGACCCTGCCGGCCGGCGTCACGCTCTCGAGCCTGACCAAGATGGTCTCGGGCTTCGGCGATGGCCTGGGCGCGTCGGGCATCCCCACCCGTTGGGCCGCCCCGGACCTCGACGCTTTCGCCAAGCTGTTCGACATCTATAGCGGCAAGGGCCTGTTCGAGCTTTCCGGCGCCAGCAATTCCAACGCGCGCGGCAACATCCGCGGCGTCGAGGAAAAGGACAGCGCCGCCTACGCCCAACTGGATTTCCAGACCGACCGCCTGGCCTGGCCGATCCGCGGCGACATCGGCGTTCGCTACGTCAAGACCGAGCAGAGCTCGACCGGGTATCAGCTGGTGGCCGGCGCGGCCCAGCAGACGACCGTCAATCGCGACTATGACGACGTCCTGCCGGCCCTGAACCTGACGGCCGAGGTCACGCCCGACTTCCTGCTGCGCTTCGGCGCGGCCAAGGTCATGACACGTCCGAACCTGGGCAGCCTGACCCCCGGCGGCAGCCTGTCGACGGTCGGCGTGTTCAGCGTCAGCTCCGGCAATCCCTACCTGAAGCCGATCCGCGCCACGACCTACGACCTGTCGGCGGAGTGGTACTTCGCCAAGGACGCCCTGCTGTCGGTGGGCCTCTTCTACAAAGACATCGAGAGCTACATCCAAACCTCGCGGATTTCTCAGCCGTTCAACGCCTCGGGTCTGCCGCTCAGCCTGCTCGACGGCTTGGGCGTCTCGGCGAGCGACACCTTCCTGTTCAGCCAGCCGGTCAACACCGAGGGCGGACCGCTGAAGGGCGTGGAGATCAGCTACCAGCAACCGTTCAGTTTCCTGCCGGACGTCCTGCGCAACACCGGCGCGATCTTCAACGTGACGCTGGTCGACTCCAAGATCGACTACATCTCGGCCCGCTCGCCGACCGGGTTCGTGCAGAACGATCTGGTGGGGCTGTCGAAGAACGCCTTCAACGCCACCCTCTACTACGAGGATGAGAAGTTCAGCGCCCGCGTCTCGGCCGCCTATCGCGACAAGTACCTGACCGCCGTTCCCAGCGGCACCAGCACCAACGACATCGACGGCGTGCGCTCGACCACCACCGTCGACGCCTCGGCCTCCTACGCGATCAACAAGCGTCTGAAACTGACCTTCGAGGGGCTGAACCTGACGGACGAGTTTAACGATCAGTACACGGATAGTGTCCGCAACAGCGTCTACGTCTATTCCCACACCGGCCGGCAGTTCAATTTCGGGCTGCGGTACTCCTTTTAGGCCATTCCTCCTCCCGAGGAATTTGGGGCGCCGGTCCTTCCCGTCCGGCGCCCGCTCTTTCTTGATCTCTCGCCTCGGAAAGACACATGTCGCCATCGCCTCCTTGCCGCCGAACGGTCCTGGCCGGCGCCGCGTTGCTGGCCCCAAGTCTCGCCCTGGCCGCTCCGCGCTACGACGCTGCCCTGTGGCGCGGGACGGGGCGGAACCCCTACGGCGCCCCTGGCTATCCAAGCCTTTCGGCCGCCATCGCGGCGGCCCCAGCCAGCGGAACCCGCCCGTTCCGGATCCTCGTCACGCGCGGCGTCTGGGACGAGCAGGTGGTCATCGACAAGCCGTTCGTCGAGCTGGTGGGCGAGGACCGCGGGGCCTCGATCATCAGTCACTTGGCCGCCTCGGGCCTGACGGCGCCGGACGGCAAGCGCTGGGGCACGTTCCGCACGCCCACCCTGTTCGTGCGGGCGCCGGACTTCGCCGCCAGCAACCTCACCATCCAGAACGCCTTCGACGGCCTGGCCGAGATGTCCAAGCCGGGCGGCCTGCACTCGCACGACGGCGCGGGGCCCCAGGCGGTCGCGCTGATGCTGGACAAGGGCTCCGACCGCGCGCGCCTGCGCGAGGTGGATATTCTGGGCTACCAGGACACCCTGTTTCCCGACGCCGGAACCAGCCTCTTCGAGCGCTGCCTGATCACCGGAAGCTACGACTTCATCTTCGGCGCGGGCCGGGCCCTCTTCCGCCGGTGCGAGATCCGCTCGCGGCCTCGCCCGGTCGATCCGATCGAAGGCTACATCGTCGCCCCCAGCACGCCGATCGACCAGCCGGTCGGCTTTGTCTTCCACCAGTGCCGCCTCACCAAGGAGGCGGGAACCAAGCCGGCTTCGGTCTATCTGGGGCGCCCCTGGCGGCCTTCGAGCCAGTTTTCCGACGGCCGTTACGGCGATCCGAAGTATGTCGGCATGTCCGCCTTCATCGACTGCTGGTTGGACGACCACATCGCTCCGGAGGGGTGGACCCAGATGTGGTACACCGGCAAGGACGGCAATCCGCGCACCATGCTCCAGCCCGAGGACGCGCGGTTCTCACAGTTTCGCCTTTCAGGGCCGGGGAGCGCCGGCTCCTTCAAGCGTGGCCGTTGGTTGTCCGCGTCCGAGGCGGCGGCTTTGGTCTCGTCCGCCCTTCGGTTGGCCGTGTAGGATCAAGCTCTGCGACGGCTCTTCAGTTCGAAGGGGTCAGGATGATCCCGTCGGCCGCTTCGCTTAGGGTCAGACCATGCGTCGCCGCCACCAACCGCGCCGTCTCGCGCGGGGCCGTCGCCCGGAAGCGGCCGGTCAGGCGAAGTTCTGCCAGCGCGGGCCCGCTCAGCCTCAAGGGGTGTCGGGCGTTGGCGCGATTGAGCTCGATCACGAGGTCGCCGAGCCGGCCGTTGTTCAGCTCGATCCAACCGCTACGCCAGTCGCCGGCCGCGGCGGGATCGAAGCGGAGCCGCCCTTCGATCCCGCGCGCGGAAACCCGCACGCTCTCGCCGGCGACCACGACCGCCGACCGGTCGGGGTCCGCGGCCGAGACAACCCGCACCTTGCCCTCGCGCACCGTGACCTCGGTCGCGTCGGCCAGCCGATTGACGTTGAAGGCGGTGCCCAGCGCCGTGACCGAGGCGTCGCGCGCATGCACGGTGAAGGGGCGGGACGGGTCGTGGGCGACCTTGAAGAAGGCCTCGCCGCGGTCGAGCCTTATATTCCGCGCGCGTCGCGCCAGGGCCACGCGCGCCTCGGAGTCGCCGTTCAGGGTCACGCTGGAGCCGTCGGCCAACACCTGGATCCGTTGGCGGCCCTGAGGAGTCTCGAGCTTGAGGGCGGATCCTGGCCAGGCCGCGACCACGACGGCGGCGGCCACCGCCGCGCCGGCCAGCGCCCATGGCGCCAAGCCTTGGCCGCGCGGCTTGATCTTGATTCGAGCCGTCGCGCGGGCGTTGGCCATGGCGTGACGCAAGGAGGTGGAGGCGATCAGGTCGCGATGCGCGGCCAGCAGGGCCTCGCGACGCGGCTCGACCGCCAGCCAGGCTTCCAACTGGGAGGCGTCTGGAGCGGGCAGCGGGGCGGCCGCCAGGCGGTCGGCCCAAAGCGCCGCCAGATGATCGTCGGTCATGTCGAGATGGGTTTGGCGCATGCGGGCTATCCTTCGCCCCGCGCGGAAAATCCATCCTGGTGGACCTTGCGCAGGGCCGCCGACGCGCGGCTGTAGTGCTTCTGGACCGCCTCGGGGGTCAGGCGCAGATCCTGGGCGATGCGATCGTAGCCTTGGCCCTCCAAGCGTCGGCGCAGATACACTTCCCGCCGAAGTCTCGGCATGGCGGCGATGGCGCGGGAGAACGCCTCGGCCAACTCCCGTCCCTCGAGAAGGGCGCCTGGACCCGGCTGCTCGCAAGGCTCGCCGTCGTCCAACGCTTCGAAGCTGGGTCGTTGGCCGCGGTCGCGCATCAGGTTGTCGAGCACGCGAAACGCATAGGCCAGCGGATTGAGCAGGGGCGCTCGGCGCGCGCGCTGCAGGAGGCGTAGCACCGTTTCCTGAAAGAGGTCTTCGGCTTCGTGGCCATCGGCGCCGCGTCGGCGAGCATAGGCCTTCAGCCGGGTCTCATGCGCGCGCACGGTCTCGAAGACCGGCACGGGTTCATTCTGCGCCATTCCTGGATTCCAGGTCTCGCCGCGCCCCGAAGGCGGGCTCGATCATCGGCGGCGTTAGCCGAACTGTACGGCAGTTTTGTGAATGTCTCCGCGAAGATCACAAATGAACGCGCCCGACACGGGGAGCGATTTGAAGGAAATTGTCAGCATAGGGAAAATATATCGCCGATCCGTCCATGGGGATTGTCTTGAGAGAAAAATAAAAGTTTTGCGACGCCTGTCTGATCTCCCCAGGAACGCTGTCTACCCCGTTCGAGACCCGAGAAACCGGGCTCAAGGTTCTGGGGGCGTTCGATGAGCTACAAGTCTCGACTTCTCGCCGCGGTGGCGGCGCTTTCGGTAATAGGCGGGGCCGGCGTGGCGCTGGCTCAGCCCGCGCCCGCCGCGCCGCTGACCGCGGAAGCCCGCTTCGACATCCCCGCGCAGGATTTGAGCGCGGCGCTGATGGCGTTCTCGCGTGTTTCCGGCGTGGCCGTTTCGGCCGATCCGGCGCTGACCCGTGGTCGCCAGTCGGTGGCCGTCGACGGACGCATGCGCGCCGAGGCGGCGCTGAAGCAGATGCTTTCGGGCGCGCCGCTGACGGCCGAGGTGATCAACGGGGCCGTCGTGCTGCGTGAACGCCCTTTGGCCGCCGCCGATGAGGTCGATGCGCTGATCGTCGTCGGCTACGCGGCGGGCCTGCGCAAGTCGCTCGACGCCAAGCGCGACGCCGACATGATCACCGACGTCGTCAGCGCCAACGACATGGGCAAGCTGCCCTCGTCCAACCTCACCGAGGCGGTCTCGCGTCTGCCAGGCGTCTCGGCGGTGCGCAATCACACGACAGGCGAGGGCGACCGCATCTCGATCCGGGGCCTGGCCACCGAGTACAACGCCTATTCGGTCAACGGCGTGCGCCTGGGCGGCATGGGCTCGCCCAGCGACAACTTCTATCGTGGCGTGCGCTTGAGCTTCCTGCCGGCGGCCGGCGTCGACTCGATCACCGTGTTCAAGTCGATCCTGCCCAATATGGACGGCGACGCCTTGGGCGGTTCGGTCGAGATCCGCACCCCCACCGCGTTCGACTTCAAGCCCACGCACTTGGCGGTGTCGGTGGAAGGCACGATGCTGGACAAGCGCGACCGCAAGAAATCCGGCGAGGCTCAGCTGGCCTTCGGGCGTCAGTTCAACGAGAATCTTGGCCTGTTCGTCACCGCCAGCTACTCGCGCCGCAATTCGCAGTTCGAGCAGGTCGGCGGGTCGGGCGACGACATGCCCCAGCGCTGGTTCGTCACCAACAAGTCGCGCGACTTCGACACCTCGACCTTCCAGACCCTGGGGGTCGAGCTGTCGGCCGGCGAGACCAAGGTCGAGCGCAAGGGCGTCAACGCCTCGCTCGACTGGCGCAACGCCGACCACGAGGTCCATCTGCGCGGCCAGTACAACGTCTATGACGAAACCGAATTCCGTAACCGGCTGAACTTCCGCAACTATGCCGACCGCATTTCCGAGCGCCTGGTCCAGAGGGACAAGTCCCGCACCGACCTGATGACGCCCGACAAGGCGGTCATCGGCGTCGAGAACGGCGTGCGCGTCTACGGCTATTCGGTCAACGACATCGTCGATCAGAACAAGGACGGCCGGATCACCGACGCCGACCGCAAGACCAAGAGCTTCTACAGCCTGGATGGGTCTTCCGGCCTTTGGGACCCGCAAGGCTTCCGGCTGCGTCGCTATTGGGAGGGGGGCTCGACCGAGGGCGTACTGGGCTCCGCCACCCTGGGCGGCAAGAGCCGCTTCGGGGACCTGACCGTCGACTACGACGTCTCGTACTCCAACTCGCGCGACAACATCAAAGACGAGTTCGAGCTGCAGTTCCGCACCGACGCCTATAACTGGCTGGGCAACAAGGGCGTGTTCGTCTCGACCGCCGGCGATCCGCGCTTTCCGAAATGGGTGCTGAACGCCGCCGGCATGGCCGCCGTCCAGGACCCGGCCGCTTTCAAATATTCGGGCATGACCGCGGGCTTTGGCGATAACGAGGAGACGCTCAAGCAGGCCCAGTTCAACCTGGCCTACGTGCCCGCCAGCGACTGGCTGCGGGAGCTGAAGGCGGGCGTGAAGATGTCGGTGTCGGAGCGTCGCAAGACGGGCGGCAGCTTCATCGACCTGACTCGCGACGGGACGATGGCCGACTTCACGCCGTACTTTGGTCAGTCGATCGATAATCTGTTCGGGGGTGTCTATTCGGGTCAGTACCGGCTGGGCGTGACCATCGACACCGACAAGATGATGGCCGAGCTGCGCAAGGCCCAGGACGGCAAGTCCACCTTCTTCGGCGGCCTGGCGACGTCGCCGGACGCGGCGGAGGTCTCCAACGAGGACAGCTGGAACTATAAAGAGACCATCCTTGCCGGCTACGCGATGGGCAAGGCCCAGTTCGGCAAGGCCGAGGTGATCACCGGGGTGCGGGTCGAGAGCACGCGCAACGACATCCAGGCCTGGCTTGAAGACCCGCTGAAGGGCGACACCTTCACGCGCGACAAGTCCGACTTCGTCAATGTGCTGCCGTCGATCCACACGAACTACAAGTTCCGCGACGACCTGATCCTGCGCGGCGCGGTCTGGACCAGCTTCTCGCGTCCGGACATCAACCGCATGAGCTCGGCCAAGTCCTACGGCTACAACACAGATCCGAACGGCGACGGCAAGACCGATCCCAAGGACAAGTGGATCCTGGAAAGCGTCACCACCGGCAATCCCGACCTGAAGCCGATGAAGGCGGTCAACTACGACGCCTCGCTGGAATGGTACAACGGCAAGACCGGCGCCTATTCGGTCGGCGTCTTCCACAAGGACATCCGCAACTTCCTGTTCCGCTCCTCGTCCAGCGTCATCCAGGACGGCACGACCGACAACTACACGGACGGCACGGGCGTCGACATCTCGACGCCGATGAACGGCAAGTCCGCCAAGGTGACCGGCGTGGAGGTCAACGCCCGCCAGATCCTGCACTGGCTGCCGGCGCCGTTCGATGGGCTGGGCGTCGCGGCCAACATGACCTTCCAGAGGGCGCGCGCCGTCACGGGCATCAGCTGGCACCCGGCCGGCCTGGAGCTGCCGCTGATGGAGACACCCTCGCGCCTGGCCAATCTGGAGGTCTTCTGGGAGCGCAATGGTTGGGAGGCCTATGTCTCGTACAGCTACCAAGCCAAGGCGCTGGAGGACATCGAGGACTACGGCAACGACCCTTACGAGCAGGACTACAAGTTTGTCGACCTGATGGTTCGCCGTCACTTCAACGACCGGATGGCCGCCACGTTCAAGGTGCAGAACGCCCTGGACAGCCACACCTACTGGTACACGTTCGGCAAGGCCAAGGGCGGCATCCGCGACTACATCGAGAACGGCCGTTACATCAGCCTCAGCTTCGACTGGAAGCTCTAACCGTTACGCCGGCGGATCGCCTTCGTGCGGTCCTTCGGCGCCGGCGCGCCTGGTCCGCCCCAGGCGCGCCACGTCGGCGCGGCTCCCCTTGGCCGCGCCGACCCCAATTTTCCTGAACGCTTGATCCGAGTGGACCATGACCCAGACCCTGTCCCGCGTCCTTGACGCGTCTCTCAAGCTGGCGGTGACGCTGAGCCGCGGCGCCGCCCTGGCGGCCCTGGCGGCCCTGTCGCTGGGGAGCGCGGCGGCGGCCGAGGGACCGGCCAAGGCCCGCGCGCCGGCTGAACAGGTCATCGCCGGCGGCAAGCCCCAGCGGCTGATCGTCAATCCGACCGAGGATCCCTCGCGCGGCTTCGCGGTGACCTGGCGCATGGAGGCGGGCGCTGGCAAGGGCCTCGTGGAATACGCCGAAGCAACCCCCGGTCCAGCGTTCGAGGACGCCGTCCAGACCGTCATGGCCGACAGCGAGGTGATCCAGTACGTTCCTCGCAACGGCCCGCCGGTCTCGGCGACCGCCCACAGCGCCGTGATAGAGGGGCTGAAGCCTGAAACCCTCTATGTCTACCGCGTGGGCGATGGCCGGACCTTCAGCGCCTGGCGCCAGGTCCGCACCGCCGCGGCGAGCGCCAAGCCGTTCACCTTCCTCTACTTCGGCGACGTGCAGAACGAGGTCGAGAGCCACGGCTCGCGGGTCATGCGCATGGCGCGTCGCCTGGCGCCGGAGGCGGCTCTGGCTCTCTACGCCGGCGACCTGATCAACCGTTCGGACGCCGACCGGGAGTGGGCGGAGTGGTTCGACATGGCCCCGGATCTCCACGCCGAGCTTCTCACCCTGCCCAGCCCGGGCAACCACGAATACGGCCCGCCCGTCGACGGGCGTCAGCCCCTGGCGCCGCAGTGGCGTCAGCAGTTCACCCTGCCGCGCAACGGTCCGGCCGGCGTTTCGGCTCTGTCGGAGACCGTCTACCAGGTCGACTATCAGGGCGTGCGGTTCCTGTCCCTCGACGCCGACGCGATCAGCGACTCTCCGGAGCTCGCCGATGCGACGCTGAAGTGGCTGGAAGCGCGGCTGACCGACAATCCAAACGCCTGGACCGTCGTCTTCCTGCACTATCCGATCTATTCGACCGCCAAGGGACGCGACAACGCCGAGCTGCGGGCGGCGCTGGAGCCCGTGCTCCAGAAGCACGGCGTCGATCTGGTGCTTCAGGGGCACGACCATACCTACGCCCGGGGACGCAAGGGCGGGCCGGTCTATGTCGTCTCGGTAGCCGGGCCCAAGCAGTATGTGGGCGGCGACCGCGAGTGGGCCAGCCGTAAGGCGACCGGCGTGCAGCTGTTCCAGGCGATCAGCGTCGATGGCGGCGAGCTGACCTACAAGGCCTATACCGCGACCGGCGCGCTCTATGACGCCTTCCGGCTGAGCAAGCCGGTTCGCGGCAAGCCCGCTCGCCTGATCGACCTGGCGCCTAAAAGCGCCGAACTCGACCTGAAGCGCGCGCCGTGATCCGTCGCCTCGCCCTACTGACCCTGCTGGGCTTGGGCCTGGCCACCGGAGCGCGGGCGGCCGGACCGTCGGAGCGCTGCGCCGACACGCCCGCCATGGCCGCGGCGCTCGCGCGCCTCGCCAGGCCCGACGCTGGCCTGATGATCGCGGCTCACCGCGGCGCTCATAGCCGCGCCCCGGAGAACAGCTTGGCCGCCATAGAGGCCGCCATCGCCGAGGGCGCGGATATCGTCGAGATCGACATCGCCGTCACCCAGGATGGAACGCCGGTGCTGATGCACGATCGAATGGTCGACCGGACGACGACGGGGAAGGGCGGCGTCGAGGACAAGACCGCCGCGGAAATCGCGGCGCTGCGGCTGAAACGGCCCAACGGCCTCGTTGGCGACGAGGCTCCGCCGACGCTGGCGCGGGCGCTCGCCCTGGCCTGCGGGCGCATCCTGGTCGATCTTGACCTGAAGAGCGACCGTCTGGGCCCGATCGTTGAGACGGTCAACGCGTCCGGCATGCGCGCCACCAGCCTGTATTTCGACAGTGACCCGGCCGTCCTGGCGCGGGTGAGGGCGTTGGATCCGGGCGCGCGCTTGATGGTTCGCCTGACGACGGATTTGCCACTGGCCGAGCTTTTGAACAGCGCCGGCGCGGCTCAAGTCGTTCACGCCGATCTCGAAAGTCTGACGCCAAAGGCTCGCGCCGATATTTCCAAGCGAGGTCTTCGCGTCTGGCTCAACAGCCTTGGAGACGCCGACGCGCGGCTGATCGCGGGCGACCCCGGCGGCGTCGAGGACTTGCTGGGCCTGGGCGCGACCATTCTCCAGACCGATGCGGTACCCGAACTCGCCGCCTTCAGGCGCTAGCGGCGAGGGGCGCTGGGGGAGGCGGCTATCGGATGTCGCCGTTCCGCGAGCGACCCCATGGCGGCGAATGGCGCGTCACCGCCAATCGCCATGACCTGGGGAGCGCGGAACAGGCGCGGTCATGGGTTCAGCCGCCAGCGCCCACGCGGGAGAGCCGCGCCTGCATGCGCTGCCAAGTGCTCAGCTTGATGGGTTCGCCTCGGCGGAGCTTGGTCCAGGTGGTTTCGCTGATTCCGTAGACATGGGTGAGGTGTTCACGGGTGATGGCGGGCAGAGCGTGCTTGAGTGTCTCGAAGCGCTCGGGGGTGATGACGATGGTGTCGGTCACGCTGAAATCCAACGGTGCGGGAAGGGACGCGGCCGGCGCTAAGGGGGGAGCGCCGACCGCTGACGATCGTCGGGGACTCCGCGATCGTTACTAGTGGGCCGCCACGGCGGGCTTGCGATAGTCGAGGGCGGGCGGGCGATCGCCGAGCATGGCCTTGTAGGTGAAGTTCGGGCCCCGTCGTTCGTTCAGCTCGGCCTTGGCCTTTTTGACGATATCCGGGTTGGCGAAGAGATCCGCGCCCGTCAGGGCCAGGGTCTTGGCGGCGTTGACCGCGCCCTTCACGCCGATCGACGAGCCGGCGGCGGCGACGTTCTGCCAGCTATGGCCGGCCGATCCCGGCACGAAGGTCGCCGTGCCCAGGCCCACGGTCGGGGTAACCCAGCTGATGTCCGACACGTCGGTCGAGCCGCCGCCGCCTTCCAGTTCGACCTTGTAGGGCTCGACCGTCTTGACCGTGTCGATCGACGGCGGATTGACCAGCGAGGTCTGGATTTTCTTGGCGAAGGCGACCTCTTCCGGCGTCCAGGTGATGCCCCCGACCTTGCGCAGGTTGGCGTCCATCACGCGGCCCAGGGTGTCGTTGGGGAGTAGGGCGTAGACGCCGCCGGTGATCTCCTTGTCGACCGTGGTGCCGGTGGCCAGGGCGGCGCCCTCGGCGGCCTTTTCGACCCGCGACCAGACGTCTTTGACCACGGCCGGATCGGGGTGGCGGACGTAGTAGTAGACCTCGGCGAAGTTGGGCACGACGTTGGGGGCGGTGCCGCCGGCGGTGATCACGTAGTGGATGCGGGTCTTGTCGGGCGTGTGTTCGCGCAGGAAGTTGGTCGCCACGTCCATGACCTCGACGCCGTCGAGCGCCGAGCGGCCCTTTTCAGGCGCGCCGGCGGCGTGGGCCGAAACGCCGTGGAAGCGGAACTTGCCGCTGATATTGGCCATCGACACGCCCTGCACGGCCGAATTGCTATTGGCCGGGTGCCAGTGCAGCGTGGCGTCGACGTCGTTGAAGAGGCCGTCGCGGACGAAATAGACCTTGCCCGAGCCGCCTTCCTCGGCGGGCGTGCCGTAGACGCGCAGCTCGCCCTTGATGTTGTTCTTGACCATCCATTCCTTGAGCGCGACGGCTGCGCCGACCGAGGCGGCGCCGAAGAGGTTGTGGCCGCAGCCGTGGCCGGCGATCTGCCCAGGGATGCCGGTCTTCACGGGATCGGCGGTCTGCGCGAGGCCGGGCAGGGCGTCGAACTCGGCCAGGATGGCGATGACCGGACCGGCGCCGTTCTTGTAGCTGGCGACAAAGGCCGTCGGCTCGCCGGCCACGCCCGCCTTCACCTGGAAGCCGGCGGCCTTCAGCTGATCCTGCAGCACGGCGGTGCTCTTGGTCTCCTGATAGCCGACCTCGGCGAAGCCCCAGATCTTCATGGCCGCGTCCTTGATGTTCGCCGCGTCGGCGTCGACGAGCTTGAGGATCTGGGCCTTCTCGGCCTCGGTGACCGGCTTGGCGAAGGCGTGCGGCGCCAGGACCCCGCTCGCGATCGTGGCGGACAAGAGGGCGAGCTTGAGGGCGGGCATCTTCATTGGAACGTTTCCCCGAGGAAAAGGCAAAGGATCCCGCCGTCGGACAACGGAACGGAGGCGGTCGATCTGTAAGACGCAGCACGACGCCGCGACCTCACCTCATGCTCGAGAAAACTCGCGCGCCGTGTTCAGGCGCCGCGCGAGGGGCGAACCAGCTCGATCCGCCGGGCGTCGCTACGCGCGACTTCCACGAGCCCATAGGTGCGCAGCGCCGCGACAAACGCATCGACCTGGCCGGTCTTGAAGACCCCGCTCACCGGGGTCGCGGCCAGGGCGGGATCCGAGACGTTCAGCTTGCGCTCCGAGAAACGATTCATCTCGGCGATCACCGCCGAAAGGGGCTCGCCGTCGAAGACGAGGCGGCCTTGCAGCCAAGCCGCCTCCTTGGCGGTGTCGACGGTGTTGATCGTCCAGTGGGCGCGATCGGCGGCCAAGAAGCGCGACCCGGCGGACATCTCGACCTGGCGCGGGCCCTTGGGTGAAGCGCCGGCGATCCGCACGCGGCCCTCGACCAGGGTCACCGATAGCCTGCCGGGCTCCAGCCGCACGTCGAAAGCCGTCCCGACGGCGGTGACGGACTTGTCGCCGGCGGCGACGACGAACGGACGAGTCTCGTCCTTGGCGACCTGGAAGTAGGCCTGCCCCTTGAGTAGCGTCAGCCTGCGCTCACGATCCCAATGATTGACCCGGACGGCGGAGTCGGTGCTGAGGGTCACCACCGAATTGTCGGCTAAGCGGAACGTCGAGCGCTCGCCCACGGCGGTGGTGAAGACCGGCTCGTCGGGGACCGGCGCGACGTCTTCGCCGCCCGCGAACCGGCGCCAGCCGAAGGCCGCGACGCCGGCGAAGGCCACCAGGCTGGCCGCGGCCAGGCCCAGGTTGCGCCGGCTGACCAGGCGCGGCCGCGATTCGTCGAGGCTCAGCGCGTCGGCCCGCAGCGCCGCGAGGGCCGGGTCGTCCTCCAGGCTGGAAAGGCCATGCCAGGTGGCGCCGACGGCGTTCCAGGCGTCGGCGTGCCGCGCGTCGGCGCTGAGCCAACGCTGGAAGTCGCGTCGTTCATGGAGGGTGACATCGCCGCCCTGCAGCCGCGCGAACCAGGCGGCCGCCGCGCTAGCCGGGTCTTCGGGTCTCTCTTGCTCCGACGTTGTCGACGTCATCCTGGTCCCGCAGGCGTTCGTGCAAGTGCCGAAGCGCCTTCATCACGTGTTTCTCGACAGCGCTGACGGAGACACCCAGGCGCTGGGCGACGAGCTTGTAGCTCATCTCCTCGAAGCGCACGAGGATGAAAACCCGTCGCGTACGTTCCGGCAGCGCATTCAAGGCCGCCATCACCCGCGCCACCTGTTCGCGTCCCTGTAAGACGCGCTCGGGAGACATTTCATCAACAGGGTGATGCGTTTCTTGCAATTCGCAGTGATCGGAGCGGCGGCGAGTGCGATCTCGGCGACCGCGGTCGATCAGGACATTGGCCGCCACCTCGAACAGGTAACCCTCGACGTTGTTCACGACGGGGGCGGGCTGGCGCTTTTGGATTCGCAGGAGGACCTCTTGCACCAAGTCCTCGACATCGGCGGCCGGCGCGCGACGCGAAAAGAAGGCGCGCAGCGCGGGGATGAAGCGCGTGCCACTGTCGACCAGGGTCGCCGCGTCCCCGGACGCTCTCGACGTTTTGACGCCCCAAATCATTACTACCGCCCCGACATGCGACAGTTAGGTGAAATCCTGCTTTCCCGTCTGTCAAGCCGCCGGCGGGCGACAGGCGCGAACGCACGCGAGCTTTGACAGGTTGCCTAAAGCCTGTGCAGCGCGCGATCTTGGGGGGCGGGCGGCGCGGACTTTGGCATGGACGCCCGTCAAAATAAGGCATGGTCCGCGCCCTCGACGGTGCGAGATACAAGCCGCCGGGGAGGTCGGGAGTCGCTGTTGTTCAGGTCCAGAGCGTTGGGAGCGCCGCGTAGGCGCGGCCTCGTCACGGCCCTGCTCTGCGCGGCGGCCGTTGGCGTCTTCGCGCCAGCCGGGGCTCTGGCGGGGCCGGGCCCATTATCGGACGCCCGCCGTTTCGACCTGCCCGCCCAGCCCTTGAGCCAGGCGCTGAACCAACTGGCGTTGCGCAGCGATCGCGAAATCCTGTTCTCTCCGACCCTTACCCTGGGACGCCGGAGCCCGTCCCTGAGCGGGACCTTCACCGCGGAGCAGGCCTTGGCCCGACTGCTGGCCGGTTCGGGTCTGACCTTTCGGCTTGAGGGGCGCAGCTTCCTGGTGGTGCCGGCGCCCAAGCCGCGCGAGGAGCCGGAGGCGCGCCCTTCGCCGGTCGCGCCCCCCATCGATCTGGACAGTCTGGTCGTCACGGCGCTGAAACGCTCGAGCCTGGTCCAGCGGACGCCCGTCAGCATGGTGGTGGTCGATGGCGAGCAACTCTCGCGCATGGCGATGGCCAATATCGAACAGGCCGCGCCGATGCTGCCCGGGTTGAAGCTGATCTCCACGGCCTTCGGCCGGCGTCTGGTGCTGAGGGGGGTCCACGGAGCGGGCGAGGCCACGACCGGCCTCTACTACGACGAAACGCCGATGACGGGTCCGGTGGGCACCACGGCCGACCCAGGGGTCATGGCGCCGGAGCTGGCGCTGGTGGACGTCGATCGGATCGAGCTGCTGCGCGGTCCCCAGGGAACGCTCTACGGCTCGGGCGCCATGGGCGGAGCCCTGCGCATCCTGTTCAAACGACCCGATCTCGGCGGCGACACCGGCTTGGTCGGCGTCTCCGTCGCGAGCCTCGCCCATGGCGGACGGTCCGCCAGCGCCGCGGCGGTGTTGAACGCCGTGGTGGTCCCCGACGCGCTGGCGGTGCGCCTGACGGCCTATGATCAGCGCCAACCGGGAGTGATCGACAATATCCGGCTGGGCCTTTCCGACGTCGACGACTCGCGCGTGCGGGGCGTTCGGCTGGCCGCGCTCTGGGAGAAGAGCCCGCGGCTGTCGGTCCTGGTCTCGGGCTCGCATCAGTCCAGCCATCGTGGCGACATCTCCGCTTGGAACGACACGGCCGGACCTTGGCGCACGGTCCACGCCGGACGCGCACCCTTCGACGGCGACATCGATCTGGCCTCGGCTGTCGTGAAGTGGCGCGGAGACGCCGTCGATATCACCGCCGTCTCGTCCTGGTATCGCTGGAAGCTGGTGCGGCGATCCGACTATAGCGGCGTCTTGCTGGGTGAGCGGACCAGCGCCGCCGGCTGCAGGCGAATGTTCTCGATCGCGGCGGCCTGCAGCGGCGCGCAGATGGCCGGCTATTCGGCCTATGTCGACAGCGTCTATCCGGCGATCCTAAACCAGCCCGCCGACCTCACCGCTCGGATTCACGAAATCCGCGCCGCCTCCATCGGCTCCGGACCCCTGCGCTGGAGTCTCGGCGCCTACAGCGAGGTCCGCGAGGACTATATCGACAGCCAGGTCCGCCACGTCGACCCCGCGACGGGCGGTCCGGTCGAGCCGACGGTGTTGATCGGGCGGCGGGACATCGAGAACCACCTGTCCCAGCACGCGGTCTTTGGCGAGGCGTCTTACGCCGTCGCGCCAGGCGCGGAGCTGACGATCGGCGCGCGACGCTTCGACTACGTCAAGCGAGACCGAGGCGCGGTGCAGATTCCCAACGTGATCTCGGGCACCTGGATGGACTACGCGATCGACGCCCGCGCCCGCGAGCGGGGCTGGAGCTTGAAGGCGCTGGCCAGCCGCGAGTTCGCCCCGGGCCTGTTCGGTTACGCCCAGATCTCGCAGGGCTTCCGCCCTGGGGGCGTGAACGTGGTGCCGGGCCTGCCCGAAACCCTGGCCGTCTATCGATCCGACAGGCTCGACAACGCTGAACTGGGCCTGAAGAGCCAGAGCGCCGATCGCCGCCTGGCGCTGAACCTGGCCCTGTACCGCGCGCGCTGGCGCGACATGCAGTACGCGGCCCAGACCCAGAACCGGGCCTTCAACTACGTGACCAACATCGGAGCCGCCCGCATCCAGGGCCTCGAGGTCGAAGGAACCGCGCGGAAGGTCGCCGGCTGGGACCTGGCGGCCAGCCTCACCCTGACGGACGCGCGGCTGACCGCCGACCAGGTGGCCAACAGCGCCATCGGCTTGGGGCTGAAAGGCGATCGGCTGCCCAGCGTCCCGAAGGTCTCCGCCTCGGCTTCGGTCGAGCGGCGCTGGACGCTCGCCGACGCCTTGACGGCCCGACTACGGTTTGACGCCCACTACGCCGGGGTGGCGCGCTCGGCCTTCAACGCCGGCAACGCGGACTACCTGAAGATGGGCGGCTATGCGGCGTTTGGCGTCAGCGCCGGCCTGGAGAACCGCGCTTGGAGCGCTGACCTGTCGGTCGAGAACCTGCTGGATCGGGCGGGACGGGCGTCGGCGGCGCGGAACACGTTTGGCCCCGTCGAGTACTTCGGCATCATGCCGCGCGCCGTGCGACTCTCGCTTGAGCGCCGCTTCTGACCGGCATCTTTTTACCGGCCAACGGTGAGGGAACCTCTGGGGCTTGCGTCTGATCCTACAGGCCGCCGTCGAGCGGACCGACAAGAGGGGATCAATATGATGCAGTTTCGCGGCCTTCGGGCCTTGGCCCTGGGCGCCAGCGCGCTGAGCAGCCTGGTGGCGGGCCACGCGCTCGCCCAGCAAGCGTCCGACAGCGCGACGATCGAGGAAGTCGTCGTCACCGCGCTAAAGCGCTCGACCACGGTCCAGACCACGCCGATCAGCGTCAGCGCGGTCACCGAGAAGTCTCTGCAAGCTCTGGGCGCCTCGGGCATCCAGGACTATTTCCGCACCGTTCCGAACCTGCAGGTCGACGGTAACTCGCCCACCAGCCGCCGTCTGACCCTGCGCGGCGTGCGCAGCGCCGGCGAAGCCACGGTCGGCCTCTACTACGACGAAACCCCGCTGACCGGTCCGGCCGGCACGACGGCCGACGCCAGCTCGACCAGCGCCGACGTGAACCTGTTCGACGCCGAGCGCGTCGAGGTGCTGCGCGGGCCGCAGGGCACGCTGTACGGCTCGGGCTCCATGGGCGGCACGCTGCGCGTGATCCTCAACAAGCCCGACAGCAGCCGCTACGCCGGCGCCGTCGAGGCCCAGGGAACCAGCACCAAGGGCGGAAACGCCGGCTATTCGGTGAAGGGCATGGTCAACGTGCCGCTGATCGAGGACAAGCTGGCCGCGCGCCTGGTGCTCTACAAGACCGAGGGCGGCGGCTATGTCGATGACGTCCGGCTGAACAAGAAGAACATCAACGATCAGCATTCCAGCGGCGGTCGTCTGATGCTGGGCTTCACGCCCACCGATAACCTGACGATCAACGCCTCGGGCCTGTTCCAGAAGACCACCCTGGACGGCCAGAACACCTGGTACCCCGCGCTGGGCAAGGAAGAGTACAGGACCAATGCTCGGGTCATCGCGCCGACGAGCGACAACCTGCGGCTCTACAACGTCACGGGCAAGTGGGACCTGAGCTTCGCCACGGTCACGGCGACCTCATCCTACTACAAGTGGACGCTGCTGCGGAACTCCGACTACAGCCCGACGCTGTCGGGCAGCCGCGCGAGCGCGTCCTCGTGCCGTAACTGGGTCGCCGGCGGACCGGCTCCCGCCGGCTCGACGAACCCGGCCTGCACCGCGGCCCAGTTGACCGCCTACACCGCCTACGCCGACAGCCGCACCCCCGGCGCGCTGTACCAGCCGATGGGCCTGACCTCGTGGAACCACGAGTTGCGCGCGAACGGGTCGCTGTTCGACGACAAGGTCGACTGGACCGCCGGCGTCTATCTCGAGAAGCGTGACGACTACATCGAGAGCAAGGTCGCCAAGGGCGACGCCACCACCGGGATCATCAACCCCAACGACCTGACCGCCTGGCGCCATGTCGGCACCGAGACCAAGCAGACCGCCTTCTTCGGTGAAGTCTCGTACAAGCCCATCGAGAAGCTGACCCTGACCGGCGGCCTGCGCCGCTTCAAATACGACAAGACGGTCTCGGGCCAGGTCCTGATCAGCAACTTCATCACCCAGTCCTACGTGGGGCCGGCTGCCCAGGTCGACGCCAGCGCCGACGGCTGGGTCAGCAAGCTGAACGCCTCCTACCAGGTGACCTCCGATGTCATGGTCTACGCGGTGGCGGCCAAGGGCTTCCGTCCGGGCGGCGCCAACAACGTGCCGGGCCTGGCCAGCGCGCTGCTGGCCTATCAGCCGGACAGCCTGTGGAACTATGAAGGCGGCATCAAGAGCCAGTGGTTCGACCGTCGCCTGACGCTGAACGCGGCGGCCTATCAGATCGACTGGTCGAACATGCAGATCTCGGCCACCAGCGCCAATGGGGCCTTCAGCTACCTGACCAACGCCGGCAAGGCCAAGATCAAGGGCTTGGAGATCGAGGCCACGGCGCGTCCGATCGCGGGTCTGACGATCAGCGGCACCGCCGCCGTCGTCGACGCCAAGCTAACGGAGGACCAGGCCAACTCGACCATCCTGATCACCGGCTCGACCGGCCTGCGCGGCGACGAGTTCCCGAACGTGGCCAAGTACAGCGGCTCGGCGTCGGTTGAATACACCTGGCCTCTGAAGGGCGACCTCAACGGCTTGGTTCGCGCCGACTACGCCTATGTCGGCGAGTCGGCCTCGCAGTTCCGTCCGACATACGTCTACTACGAGAAGCAGGGCGACTATGGCTACGCGAACATCCGCGCCGGTGTCGAGGGCGCGGACTGGGGCGCCTATGTCTTCGTCAACAACCTGACCGACGAAGTCGGGCTGATGAGCGTGACCTCCGCGGTCAACAACCCCAAACAGGTTGTCAGCATCAGTCCGCGCACGGCCGGCTTCCAGGTCCGCAAGCGCTTCTAAGTCTCTGGGCGGGCGGACATTGTGTCCGCCCGCCCTTATCATTGCTCCTGTCGCGACCGACTGGGCGGTATCGGCTTCGACGGACCTAGACCGGCGTGGCCTAGCGTCGACGTGCGACGAGCGCCCAGAGAAGGGCGGCGATCGAGGACGCCAGTGCGGCCGCGCCAATCACGTCCCAGACGCCATCGCCCAGCAGGGCGGTGACAAGACCGAAAATGCTGAGCGCGGCGAGGGCGATCGGGACGCGGAAGACCTGCCACAAGTTCAAATGCTGGCCGCTTGGCTTCATCCGGCGCGCTTCCGCTTGACCAGCCAAAGATACAGGCCGGATCCCAAGATCACGATCGTGGCGATGTCGAGCAGGGCCCACAGCACCTTGAGGCCAAGTCCGCCGTAGTCGCCAAAATGCAGCGGTTGCGACAGCGACAGCGCCTTCACATACCAAGGCGTCGGCGCGACGGCCGCGAGCTGGCCGGTGCGGGCGTCGATCAGGGCCGGGGTGGTCAGGTGCGCGGTCAGCGGCGAGTCGCCGTGGAAGAACACCGCGTAGTGGTGGTCGGTTGAATAGCTGGAGCCAGGGAAGGCCACGAACTGCAGCCGCATCCCGGGGAGGGCCGCCCTGGCGCGGTCGACGGCCGCTTGCAAGGAGCTGCGCTGGCCGAGGGGCGCGGGGGCGTCGTAAGCCTGGGTCAGCTCCCTGAGCGCCGTGTTCTTCCAATAGTCGATGATGGGCGTCGCCAGGGTGTTGACGACGCCGGTCGCGCCGACCACCAGCACCCAGGCCATGGTCACCGCGCCCAACAGGTTGTGATAGTCCAGCCAACGCGTCCGGGCCTGCTTGCTGGCCCGCACCGCGCCGAACGGCAGGCGGCGCATGAACGGCGCGTAGAGCACGACGCCCGAGACCAGGGCCGCGATCAATAAAAGGCCCATTCCGCCCAGGAACAGCATCCCCGGCAGTCCCAGGAACATGTCGGTGTGCAGCTGGAGCAGAAATTCCATGACCGGATGACCGGCCACCGACGGCGCGGCGTCGCCGCTGGTCTGGTCGATCGGCTGGAAGCTGTAGACGCCGGCCTTGGCGCCGGGTTGGACGCTAGTGACGTTCACCACCGGCCGGTCCTCGTCGAAGCTCATGAAGGCCGGAACTTCGCCCGGCTTGCGAGCCAGGGCGGTCTCCAGCACCTGGTCGAGGTTCAGCTTGGGCCCGTCCGGACGCGCCGGCCGCCAGGGCTCGCTCAGCAGGGCGTGCTCGATCTCGTGCGTGAACACCAGCGGCAGGCCGGTGACGCACAGCATCAGCAGGAAAGCGGTCGAGACCAGGCTCGACCACTTGTGAACCCACGACCAGGCGCGGAGCGTCCGGGCCCTCATCCGGTCTAGAAGTCCGCGCTGACCGACAGGCGCAGGGTGCGCGGCGCGCCCAGCGTCAGGTAGTTGGCGCCGGGATAGCCGCCGACCGCGACCCACTGGTCCTTGCCGGCCAGGTTTTCGACGCGGGCGCGCAGGGTGATGGACCGGCCGCTCGCCTCGAAGGCGTAGCGGGCGCCGGCGTCGAAGCGGGTCCACGCGTCCAGGCTGACGGTGTTGCTAGCGTTGGCTGGCTGCGCGCCCGTGTGGGTCATGCGACCTTCGACCGTCAGGCCGTCGACGGGTTTCACGTCCCACTCGACGTTCAGGTTGGCCTGGAACTCGGGCACGCCGATCGGCGACTTGCCGGCCAGGCCCGGGGTGAGGGCGCGGTTGACCTTGGCGTCCAGCCAGGTGGCGCCGCCCAGCAGGCGCAGGCCCTCGGTCGGTTGGCCATGGACCGTCAGTTCGACGCCCTTGTTCTCCTGCTCGCCGCCATCGGTGTAGCGTCGGCTGGCGGTGTCGAAGAACTCGCTGGGCTGGGTGGTGCGGAAGAGGCTGACCGCGCCGCCGAACGCGCCGGCGTCGTACTTGGCGCCGATCTCGGTCTGCTTGCCGCGGAACGGCGAGAGAATCTCGCCGGCATTGGCCACGACCACGCCGTTCACCTGGGCCGGCGCCGTCTTTCCAGGAACGAGCGCCTCGGCGTAGTTGGCGTAGAGCGAGACCTTGTCGCTGGGCTTGAACACCGCAGCCAGCGCGGGGGTCGTGGCGTGGCCGTCATAGGCCGCGCTCCGCGCGCCAGTGTTGTAGTCGTACGAGCGGGTCTGGACGTCTTGGTAACGCACGCCGACGGTCAGCAGCACCCTGTCGTTCAAGAACGACAGGGTGTCGGCGACGGCGACGCCCCGGTTCTTGGCGCGCTCGGTGACATTCGGGTCGGACTTGGAGCCGCCCACGAAGAAATCCGGGTTCGGCGCGGGCGCCGCGACGGGCCGGTAGAGGTTGCTGGCGAAGCCGGCGAAGTTCGAGAAGGCGTAGGCGTTCCGGGACTTCAGGCTCACCGAGGTCGCCGAGGCGACAAGGGCGTGGGCGACGGGCCCGGTCGCGAACTTGGCGCGCAGGCCGGCGTCGGCCGAGACGACGGTGTCCTTGCGGACATTGTCGAAGCGATAAGCGCTGAGCGTACCGTCCGGCTGGGCGGTCGGATTGGCCAGCACGTTGTCTTCCTTGCCCTTGCGGCCGCCGACGGCGGCCCAGGCGCTAAGCGTGTCGGTCAGGTCGAACTCGCCGCGCGCCGCGCCAAACAGCTGGCGCTCGTCGGTGTAGGTCCAGGGCTGGGCGAAGCTCTTGCCGGCGTCCGGCGCCTTGGGGATCGCCCCGGCCGGGGTAACGGTCGGGCGCGGGGCGTCGATGTGATGGTCCTGCCAGCCCAGGTCCGCCGAGAAGCGGGCGCGGTCGCCGCGGCGGTCCAGGCCCAGGCCGACGACCTTCAGGGAGCGCTTCTCGTCGTCGACCGCCGTCTCGCCATCGCGCACGGCAAGATTGGCGCGCACGCCGTAGGCGTCGTTTTCGCCGAAGCGGCGGGCCACGTCGGCCGAGCCGTGGACTTGGCTCCCGCCATCCCAGCCGGCGGTGAGGCGGGTCAGCGGCGCGGTCGGGGCGCGCTTGGGCATCAGGTTGAAGGCGCCGCCGACGCCGCTGCCGCCGGGCGCCGCGCCATTCAGGAAAGCATTGGCGCCGCGGAACACGTCGACCCGCTCGATCAGTTCGGCCGCCACGAACTGCCGGGGCAGGACGCCGTAGAGGCCGTTATAGGTCATGTCGTCCGAGTAAACGGGGAAGCCGCGAACGATGTACAGTTCCTGGAAGTTGCCGAAGCCCTTGGAGACGCGGACGGTCGGATCGTTCTGGAGCACGTCGGCGACGCTGCGCGCCTGCTGGTTGCGAACGAGGGCCTCGGTGTAGCTGGTGATCGCGAACGGCGTGTCCATCGTGTCGAGCGTACCCAACAGGCCGACCCGCGCGCCCTTCGCGATCTGACCGCCAGCGTAGGCGGGCGGCAGGCGCACCTGCGAGCCGGTGATGATGACCGTGTCCACCGCCGTATCGTCGGCCTGGCGGGCCAACGCGGGACCTGCGAGCGCGGCGCAGACCAGGGATGACGACAGCAGCCAGGCGAGACGAGGGGACATTGCAAAACCCAATATTGCGAGTGCGTCGCAATATCCCTGCCGGCCTTCGCTTTCAAGGCTTCTTTGTGGGCGTTGTCGCGCGGCGGCGACGAGTGACTGAACGAAGGCGTTCTAGAATGTCCTCCACGCGTGGCGGAGCGACCTCGATCTCCCCTTCCGACCGGGGCGCTCGTCGCCGAGCGGACCGCCGAAACCCAAGAGATCGTGGCCGCCGCCACGCGCCAGCTCACCAACCACCAGGCCACGCCGATCGCGATCACCGCCGTGGCCTGCGAGCCGATTGATGAGCGTGGGTCTAGAGCGCCGCGGATGTCTCCGCCGGCCCTAGAAGGACTTCTTGACGCCGATCTCGAAGGTCCGGCCCAGCGGATTGCCGGTCCAAGGGTCGTAGCCGAACTCCTCCTGGGCCGGCGGCGGATCCTTGTCGAAGATGTTCGCGGCGGTCAGGGTGAGCGCCATGTCCTCGCCCAGGCCGAGGCGATAGGTGAAGTCGGTCGTCACCCAGTCCTTGCCGTTCTCGCCATACTGGACGCCGGCTCGCTCATCCTGGACCGCCGAGACGAAGTTGACGCCCAGGCGGAAGTTCTGGCGACCCAGCCCGTAATTGACGCCGAGGTTGGCCCGCAGCTTGGGCGCGGCCTGGGCGAAGGTGGCGAAGTTCAGCGTGCCTAGCCGATCGTCGCCGGTCGAGATGGTCACCCCATCCAGCGTGGTCGGACCGGTCCTCAGGGCGGTGACGCGCGTGGCGGTCAGGCTGATGTCCAGGTCGCCGTCACCCAGCGGCAGGCCGTAGCTGGCCTGGATGTCGAAGCCCTTGGTCGTCTGGCCCGGGCCGTTGCCGTACCGGGTCGAGACGGCCGAGAAGCTGCCGACGCCGCTCATCCCCACCGCGCAACCGTTGTTGAAGGTGATGCGCGCCAAGAGCGGCTGCTTGGAGGCGTCGCAGGTGGTGATCGTGCCGCCCGCGCCGTTGAAGACGAGGCTCGCGATCTGGTTCGGATCGGCGACCTGGCCGATCTGGTCCTTGGTGCGGATGTCGAAGTAGTCGACGATCAGTCGGAGCCTGTGGTCGTCGGCGACGCCGCGGCTCTGCCAGATGACGCCGACGTTGCCGGTCTTGGCGGTTTCCGGCTTGAGGTCGGTGTCGGTGATGAACTGCGCCGCCAACCAGTTGCTGGCCGCCACCGTATAGGTGCGCGCGGCCACCGTGATGGCTCCCGGCGTCACGCCCAGCGGCGGCGTCTGATAGTTGGTGCCGTACGAGGCGCGCACGGTCAGCGGCCCCCAGACGTTCCACTTGCCCGAAACCTTGTAGACCGTGGCGCCCAGGTCGTTGGAGAAGCGCTCGCGACGCGCCGCCAGTTGGAGGTCGACGTTCGAGAACAGCGGGACCTGCAGTTCGCCAAACAGCGAGTATTGGCTCTGCTCGGCCTGGCTGGGCAGTGTCGGAGCGAACAGGACGAATGGCCCGGGCGCGTCGGGGGTGCAGCCGCGGAAGTTCGGATCGGTCGTGGGCAGTGGCGTGGGGCTGAGATTACCCGAGCCGGCGCCATTGGCGCTGGTGGTGTTGCTGGGCCACTCGCACTGGATGGAGCCGTTGTTAAAGGTGCTGGGCACGTTCACCCGGTTGGCCAAGGACCGATACTGGGCGCCGATCGCCCAGCCGATGTCCCCGCCGGGAAGCTGGATCCCGGAACGGCCGTTGAAGACGAGGTCGGCCGTGAAGTTGTGGCTCAGGGTCTCGACCGCGCGCGGGTCGAACATCCAAAGCGCCAGGTCCTCGGGGTTTTCCTTGCCCGCGACGTAGTTGGGATTGGCCAGGCCGCGAACCGGCTGGCCCTTGAACGAGCTCGAGAAGGGGTTCCAGTACTGGCAGCCGTTCTTGCCGGCGGCCGCGGCGTTCTGCGTCCCGAAGCGGCTGGGATCCAGGTCCGTGGCGCGGCAGTTGGGACCGCCGAAGCCGTTCATCGCTTCCTGCAGGCGATAGCCGATGGTGTCGGCGTGGGTGTTGTAGTTGTAGGCGTCGTTATAGGTCAGGGCGAAGTCGTAGCCGACCTGCTTGGCGAACGGCGCCACGTCGCCGAGATCGCCCGTCAGGCCCGCCGACACGCGCCAGACCTTGTTGTCGATGCGGTCGGCCACGCCAAAGCCGTCACCGCCCGAGTAGTACGGATTGCCGCCGTGGCCGAACAGTCGGTAGGTCACCGGGGTGAAGCCCTGGGCGCCGACGATGCCGTTCTTGGCGGCGAACTCGGCCGCGAACGGGTTGGTGATCGGAACGTAGAACTGGTTCACGGCGCCGGTGGCCAGGGCCGGACCGCGCGAGACGGGCTGGGCCGGCGAACCCATGACCTGCGGCAGGGTCACGCGGCCGTACGAAGCGTCCATGTGGAACTTCATCGTGTCGGTGATCCGCGCCTTCAGCTGGGCGTAGAGGCGATAGATGTCCTGCTTCTCCACCAGCCGGTAGTAGGGGATGTAGTTGTAGGCGCAGGTGAAGTTGTTGTCGTAGCGGCCGCCGACGGCGGCGCAGCTGGCGGGCGTGAAGTCCGAGACGATGCCGCCCACGGCCGGGCCCCATTCGCCGACGTCCGTGGCGCTGGGCGTGGCGGGCAGGGCGCCCCGGGGGATCCAGCCCGTCAGGTTGGTCAGGGTAGACCAAGGGGCCGGATTGTAGCCGGTCCCCGGGTTCAGCGAGGCCTTGGTGAAGTCCCGCTCCATCGTATTCAGGCGCGAGCGGTGCTCATATTCGGCCGAGACCAGCAGATTGACGCGGTCCTCGCCGATCCCCCCCATGACGCCGACCGAATAGTCGCCTTTCGACCCCTTGATATGCTTGTACTGAGCCTGGGCCTGCAGACCCACGAAGCGCTCCAGGGTGATGAAGTTGACGACGCCGCCGGTGGCGTCGGCGCCGTAGATCACCGCCGCGCCGTCCTTCAGCACCTCGGTGCGGGCCAGGGCGACCGACGGCACGTTGGCGGTGTTCTGGTTCATCCGCCGGCCGTTCAGCAGGACCAGCGTCTTGTCGGCGCCCAGGCCGCGAAGATTGTAGTTCACCGAGCCGACCAGGGCCGGGCCGCCGAAATAATAGGACTCGCCGGTCGTGGGCCCCGAGATCGTCAGGCTCTTGGCGAATTCCAGCGCCGTGGGCGAGCCCTGCTTCTCGAGGTCGGCTTGCGAATAGACCTCGACGGGGAGGGCGGCGTCGAGCGCCGAGCCCCTGATGTTCGATCCGGTGACGACGATTTCCTCGACCTGGGTGGATGGGTCCTGAGCCGGCCTCTCCTGGCCGTGCGCGGTCGCGCCCCAGCCCGCGAGTCCCATCACCAGCGCGACGCCAGACGCGCCCATTAGCCCGATTTTCATGGTGCGATCCCTCCCGTTGAATGAGTCTATAACGCTCATTCTCACAAGAGTGAGTGTTGTGGCATCGTCGCCCTCTCGTCAATGACCATTGTTCGGTCAC
Organism: Caulobacter segnis; assembly: GCF_031454995.1. GTDB lineage: Bacteria > Pseudomonadota > Alphaproteobacteria > Caulobacterales > Caulobacteraceae > Caulobacter > Caulobacter segnis_E. The sequence continues at coordinate 47,677 of NZ_JAVDRV010000002.1, forward strand.
ATGGTCGTAGCCTCGCGGGCGACGGCGGCATGCGAACGATTGACAGGCGCGCGCCGCGCCCTACTACCCGGATACGGAGCGACGAGGAGGACGGCTTGTCGGGAGACACCAAGGCGCGGCGGACCAAGGCGGAGCAACGCGCTCAGAGCCTGGAGCAGATCCTGGACGCGGCCGAGTATCTGTTTTCGCAGAACGGTCTGTATGGCGTGACCCTGCGGGATGTCGCCTTGCGGGTCGGCATCCATACGACGCTGCTGAACTACTACTTCAAGGACAAGACCAACCTGTTCGAGGCGGTGTTCGCCCGCCGCGCCGGGGTGACCTCGGGTCGCCGAATGATCGCCCTGGAGCAATACGAGCAGGCTGCCGGGGACAACCCCACGGTGGAGGGCGCGCTCCACGCCTTCCTCGATACCGACCTTGATCTCTATTACGAGGGCGGCGAGCACTGGATGAACTACGCCGCCTTCTGCGCCCGGGTCAGCAACACGCCCGAGGGCGCGGCCCTGATGGACGAGCACTTCGATCCCGTCGTCCTGAAGCTGGTCGGCATCCTCAAGCGCGCCCTGCCGGACTATGCCGACGAGGAGATCTTCTGGGGCTACCACTTCGTGTCGGGCGCGCTGATGAACACCCTGGCGCGGACGGGCCGGATCGACCGGCTGTCCGGCGGCCTTTGTCATTCCGACGACTTCCCCGCGGTCAAGAAGCGCATCGCCCGCTTCATGGCGGCGGGCTTCATCGCCCTGAAGGGCTGAGGGGCAGGCGGCCTAACGGGCCTCCTCTTTCCGGAAGATCCTGGCTAGCCCGAGGAAGAGGCCGATCGCCAGAACGTAGAACGGCGTCAGCGTGAAGAGGGCCATCTGCAGCGAGTTGTGCGGATGGGTGGCGCGGAAGAAGTCGCTGGCCGCCCCGACATAGGTGGGGCCAAGGCCCAGGCCGATGAAGTTCATCACCAGCAGCAGGAGGGCGCCGGACATCACCCGCTGCTCGGGACGGACCTCTTCCTGCACCAGCGCCACCGCCGACGACAGGTAGAAGTAGTTGAGGAAGGTCGGGCCGATCAGCAAGGCCAGCGCCATCGGCCAGTTCGGCGCCCAGACGAAGCCGACATAGAAGGGGATCGCCAGGGTCAGCGAGATCACCGGGGCCATGGCGTAGACCAGCTTGGACTTGCGGGTGAAGTGGTCGATCACACGGCCCGAGACATAGATGCCGGCGCTCATGCCCACGCCGACGACCAGCGCGTACCACACGGCGACCTCGCCGAGCGTCATGCCTTTCTCGCGCATCAGGAAGAGGGTGGTGAAATTGCCAAGGCCGTAGGTCACGAACTGGGTCGCGCCGCTGCCCAGGGCGGCCAACATCAAGGTCGGCCGCGAGAAGAACATTCGCAGGGTGGGCCAGAAGGCGGCTTTCTCGGGCTTTGTCCCCGCGCCGTCGAGGCCGCCGCGCGGGGGCTCCTTGACGACCAAAGGCAGGACGAACGCGGCGATCAGGCCCACGACGCCCAGCACGACGAAGGCGTAGCGCCAGTTGAAGGCCGCCGCGATCGCGCCGCCGAAGGCGATGCCGAGCGCCGCGCCCACCGGAGGCCCCAGATTGTAGAGGCCAAGCGCCGTGCCGCGACGTCCCGGCGGGAAGTAGTCGGTGATGATCGCGTAGGACGGCGGCACGCCGCCGGCCTCGCCGAAGCCGACCGTCATGCGCGAGAAGGCGAACTCGCCATAGCTTCGCGACAGGCCGCAGGCCACGGTCGCCGCGCTCCAGATCCCACAGGCCAGGCTGAGCACCGCGACGCGGTTGGTCCGGTCGGCCAGCCACCCGACCGGGATGGCGATGAAGCAGTAGAACATCGCGAAGTAGAGCCCGCCGATCAGGCCAAGCTGTCCGTCGGTGACATTCAGCGTGTCCTGGATGGGCTTGGCCAGGATCGACATCAACTGGCGGTCCAGGAAGTTCAGGACGTAGACAAACCACAACATGGCCAGGACCACCCAGGCCCTCCGGTTCGGCGCGGGATAAGGACGGTCGGAGCGCGCGGACAGGGCCGCGTCGCTGGTGCGCGCGAGATCGTTCAAGGTTTCCTCCCGGACGCCCGTTGTCGGGCTTGGCTTGCCCGGAACATGACGCCAATCGTTCTCGTTCGTCAACATTCACACTCGTGAGAGTGAGTGTTGACAGCGGTGCGGTTCGTCGCCACCGTGGGTTGGCGACGTCGACGCTGAATGATCGACGCGTTTGGGGAGTGAACGCCATGAAGGCTGGGCTACTCGCGTCGGCTTGCGCCGTAGCGCTCGTCGCGGTTTCGACAACGCCGGTTCGGGCCCAGGAGGCCGGTTCCGCGGAGCAGGGGAGGGACGCCGCGCTCGTGGGAGAAGTCGTCGTCACCGCTACCCGCCGTCCGGAGAAGCTCCAGGACGTGCCGCTCAGCGTCACGGCCTTCGACCAGAAGGAGCTGACCGCCAAGGGCATCGTCGGCTACGAGGGTCTGGCGCGCCAGACCCCGGGCGTCGTGCTGAACCGCGCCACCGCCAACTTCAACAACTTCACAGCGCGCGGCATCGCCACCAACGGCTATGGCGCCAACCTGCAGAGCACGGTCGCGGTCTATATCGACGAGCTGCCGATCTCGACCATCGGCAACACCACGGTGCTGGACCCGAACCTGTTCGACGTCGAGCGGGTCGAGTTCCTCCGCGGTCCGCAGGGAACGCTGTTTGGCTCGGGCTCGCTGTCGGGCGCGCTGCGCATTCTCACGAAGGCGCCGAACCTGTCGAGCCGGGAGGGGGCGGCCCTGGTCGATTACGGCCTGACGGGTTCGGACTCGCTGCGCCAGCGCTACAACGGCATGCTCAACATGCCGATCATCGAGGACAAGCTGGCCCTGCGCGTCGTGGGCTTTTACCGGCACGAAGAGGGCTACCTCGATAACGTTGGCACCAAGGTCCACAATTCCAACACCCTGGTGAACTGGGGCGGCCGCGCGAACCTGCTGTGGAAGCCGAACGAGCGCCTGTCGGTGAAGGCGCTGTTCTCCTACGAGGACAGCAACCCCAAGGACTCTTCGATGATCAGTCCGGCGCTGGGGCGGGAAAAGCGCGTCTCGGACCGGCCGGACCTCTTCGTCGGCAAGCTGCGCACCCACAATGTCACGATCGACTACCAGTTCGATGGGGCGCGCCTGACCAGTTCGTCGACCTATTCGAAGTTCGACCAGAAGTTTTACGTCGACCTGGCCGGCACGTTCGGCGGGGCGATCGCCTTCGCCCTCGACGCGAACGCCAACCAGCAGACCTTCGTCGAGGAGGCGCGCCTGGCCTCCGACCCTGGGGGCAAGGTCGATTGGGTGATCGGCGGCTTCTATCTCGATCGCCGCCTGGACGTGGACTACTTCTACCGCTCCAACCCGGCCTTCCTGGCGGCGCGGGGTATCACCGGCCTGCCGGACGAATACTACCAGCGCCAGTACACCCACTTCCTCTCGCACGAGAAGGCGGCGTTCGGGCAGCTGACCTACCGTTTCACCGACAAGGTCTGGGCGACCGGCGGCATCCGCTACGGCAAGGTCGACTCTCAGGGCTTCACCGAGGCGGGCGGCTATAACAGCGCCTATCTGACCAACGCCCTGCTGGGGATCCGAGGACCGCTGACCTTGGTCCCGATCGCCGCGGCCACGGGCGTCAAGGCGACCGGCAGCAAGCCCTCGTTCAAGGTCAGCCTGTCGTACAAGCCGTCGTCGGCCCTGACGACCTACGCTACCGTCTCGACGGGCTTCCGCACGCCGGTGGTCAATGGGTTCGCGGGCCGGCCTAGCCTCGTCAATCCCAACGACCTGATCATCCCGAACGGCGCTTCGTCGGACGACCTCGTCAACTACGAGATCGGGGCCAAGGGACGCTTCCTGAACGGGCGTCTGGCGGCCAATGTCGCGGTCTATCTGATCGACTGGAGCAACATCCAGGTCCAGGCCAACCGCGTTTCCGACAGCGTCCAGTTCGCCACCAACATCGGCGCGGCGCGCAGCAAGGGGATCGAGCTAGAACTCCTGGCCTATCCCGCCAAGGGGCTGACCGTGGGCCTGAACGGGTCGCTGAACGAGGCCAAGGTCACCGAGCTGAGCCCGGCCGAGGCGGCGATCTCCGGTGCGGTGGTGGGCGCGCGACTGGCCTCGCCGAAGGTTCAGGGCTCGGTGTTCGTCAACTACGGCTGGGACTTGACGCCGAAGGCCAAGGCCAATCTGTCGGTCGTGCTGCAGCATGTCGGCTCGTACCCGGGATCGTTCCCGCGCGTGCCCGGTCAGCCCACGGTGACCAGCGCGACCTACGGGTTCACGGACTCGTACCAGAACGTCAACGCCACCTTCGCCGTCGCCATGGGCCAGACCACGATCGGCGCCTATGTCGAGAACCTCTTCGACGATCACTCGATCACCTACGTCCACCCCGAGGCGTTCCTCGCCAGCCGGTTCGCGACCATGCGGCCGCGCACGGCGGGCGTGCGCCTAGGCTATGCGTTCTAGGGGGAGCGATGCGCAAAAGCTCCTTCGCATCGATCTTCGCCCTGGGTCTCGCGGCCTTGGCGGGGACGCCGGCCGTCGCTCTCGTCGACCAGCCCGTCGCGCGCGCGCCGGCCGGCGCTGTTCGCGGCGTCGAGGCGGACGGCCTGCGCGTGTTCAAGGGCATCCCTTACGCGGCCGCGCCCACGGGCGCGCTGCGCTGGAAGCCGCCCGCGCAGGCGCCCGCTTGGAGCGGCGTGCGCGACGCCCGGGACTTCGGCCCGGCCTGCTGGCAGCCCAAGCCCCGAGCGGGCAGCATCTACGCCTCGCCACTGAAGGCGTTTAGCGAGGACTGCCTGTCGTTGAACGTCTGGGCGCCGGACGCCGCCAAGAAAGCTCCCGTCCTGGTCTGGATCCACGGCGGCTCGCTGATCGTCGGCTCCAGCGGCGAGGGCCTGTACGACGGCGCGGGGCTGGCCAGACAGGGCGTCGTGGTCGTCTCGATCAACTATCGTCTCGGCGTGCTAGGCTATCTGGCCCATCCGGAACTGAGCGCCGAGTCACCCGATCGCGTCTCGGGCAACTACGGTCTCCTCGATCAGATCGCCGCGCTGAAATGGGTCCAGCGCAATATCGCCGCGTTCGGCGGCGATCCGGCCAACGTCACCATCGCGGGCGAGTCCGCCGGCGGTCTCAGCGTCATGTATCTGATGGCCTCGCCGGCCGCGCGAGGGCTGTTCCACAAGGCGATCGCCCAGAGCGCCTACATGATCTCGACGCCCCAACTTCGCGAGCCGAGGTTCGGCCATGTCCCCGCGGAGGCCATGGGCGCGGCGACGGCCGCCAAGCTGGGCGCCAAGAGCCTGGCGGATCTTCGCGCGATGGACGCCGAAACCCTCGCCACCTCGGCCTTGATGGCTGGCTTCCAGACCTTCGGGGCCGTCGACGGCAAGATCCTGCCCAAGCAGCTCGTCGACACCTTCGACGCCGGCGAGCAGGCTCCCGTGCCGATCCTCGCCGGCTTCAATAGCGGCGAGATCCGCTCGCTGCGGATCCTGGCGCCGCCGCCGCCCGCCAGCGCCGCGGCCTACGAGACGGAAATCCGGGCTCGCTACGGGGAGCTCGCCGACGACTTCCTCAAGCTCTATCCGTCCGATGATGTCGCCGAGAGCGTGCTGCTGGCGCCGCGCGACGCCCTCTATGGCTGGACGGCCGAGCGACTGGTCGCCAAGCAGACGCGGCTGGGGGCGTCGGGCTATCTCTACTATTTCGATCACGGCTATCCGGCCGCCGACGCCGCCGGCCTGCACGGCTTTCACGCCGCCGAGTTGCCTTACGTCTTCGGCACCTCCGCGAGCGTCCCGCCGGCCTGGCCGAAGATTCCCGACACGCCCGACGAAGCCGCGCTGTCGGCGACCATGATCGGCTACTGGACCAGCTTCGCTCGCGACGGCGTTCCAAGGGCCAAGGGCGCTCCAGACTGGAAACCCTACGGGACCGAGCGGGCCTACATGACCTTCGCTCAAGGGGCCCAACCCGGAACGCGCCCGCGGCCGGGCATGTACGAATTGAACGAGGCCGTCATGTGCCGACGCCGCGCCCAGGGCGACCTTTCCTGGAACTGGAATGTCGGCGTCGTCTCGCCCCCGCTGCCTTCTGGAGTTTCTTCGTGCCGATGATCGACGGCGAGATGCAGGCGTTTTCCCTGACGCTCGACAAGTTCCTGGACCACGCCGCGAAGTGGACGCCGAAAGCCCAGGTGGTGACGGCGCGGGAGGATGGCCGGCGCGATCACATCGGCTACGCTGATCTGCGTGATCGAGCCCTGAGGGTGTCGAGCGTGCTCGAGGGGATGGGCGTCCAGGCCGGCGACCGCGTCGCGACCCTCGCTTGGAACAGCCAGGACCACGTCCAGGTCTGGTTCGCGATCATGGGCATGGGCGCGGTCTGCCACACCCTGAATCCGCGCCTGACCGCCGAACAGCTGGCCGCGATGGCGGTCCAGTCCGAGGCGCGCGTCCTGATCGCGTCGGCCGATCTTGCGCCCTTGGCGCGTCGGATCATGGAAACCACCCCCAGCCTCGCGCGCCTGCTGATCATCGACGGCGAGGCTAGCGAGGGCGAGGCGCTGGCCGCGATGGTCGAGGCTGAAACACGGCGCGCCGCCTGGGGCCGTTTCGACGAGACCGCGCCCTGCGGCCTGTGCTTCACCTCCGGCACCACGGGCGCGCCGAAGGGCGTGACCTACACCCACCGTTCCAGCTACCTGCACACCCTACGCATTCTGCAGGTCGACGGCATGGCGATCTCGGGCGCCGACGCGGTGCTCGCCGTGGTGCCGATGTTCCATGCCAACGCCTGGGGGCTTCCATTCGCCGCGCCCGCCGTCGGCGCCAAGCTGGTGCTGCCGGGCCGCAACGCCAATGGGGCCAGCCTGGCCCGGTTGATCGCGGCCGAGGGCGTTACGATTGGGGTGGGCGTGCCGACCGTCTGGGCGGGGCTGCTGGAGCACCTCGAGACGAGCGGCGAAACCCTGCCATCGCTGAAGCGGATCATCGTCGGCGGCGCCCCCATGCCGCCAGCCCTGATGACGCGTATCGAGCAACGCCTTGGCGCGCGGGTGCAGACCAGCTGGGGCATGACCGAACTGTCGCCCTGCGGCGTTCTCGCCCCCTTGACCGCTCCGGGCGAGGCCGCGGTGTCGGGACGTCCAGCGGTGGGCGTCGATCTCCTGCTCACCGACGCCGAGGGGGTCGCCTTGCCGGGCCAGCGGGAGGCCGAGGGCCATCTGCGGGTGCGGGGCGCATCGGTGGTCGCGCGCTATTTCGGCCAGGACGTCCCCGCCACCGACGCCGACGGCTGGTTCGCCACGGGCGACCTGGCGCGCATCGACGAAGAGGGCAATCTGTACATCACCGGTCGCGCCAAGGACCTGATCAAGTCGGGCGGCGAGTGGATCAATCCGACCGAGATCGAGGCGCTGGTCGGCGCCCTGCCGCAGGTCGCCCAGGTCGCGGTGATCGGTCGGCCCGATCCCAAATGGGGCGAACGCCCGATCCTGTTGGTGGAGACGAAGCACGAGGTCAGCGACGAGGCCTTGCTGGCCTCGCTGCGCGGTCGCGTGGCCAACTGGTGGATCCCCGACGCCGTCTATCGTCTGCCGCGCATGCCCCTGGCCCCCACCGGGAAGATCGACAAAATTCGGCTGAAATCGGAGTACGGCGCCGGCTGAGCCGACGCGCATCCGACATCGCATGGAAGCTCCCTTGTCCCAACCCGTCCAGCCGCGCCGCCGCGCCACCAAGGCCGAGCAGCGCGCCGAGAAGATGGAGCGGATCCTCGACGCGGCCGAGGAGCTGTTCTCGAAGCACGGGCTGTACGGCGTGACGTTGAAGGACGTCGCCCAGCGGGTCGGCGCGCACCACACGCTGCTCAACTACTACTTCGATGACAAGAAGGCCCTGTTCGACGCCGTCTTCGCTCGGCGCGCGGTGGTCACCAGTCAGCGGCGAATGCGGGCGCTCGATGACTACGAACGGTCCTGTGGCGGTCAGCCGACGGTGGAGGGCGCTCTGCGCGCCTTTCTCGACACCGATCTCGACCTCTATATCGAGGGCGGCGAAGGGTGGAAGAACTACGCGGCCCTTGGCGCCCAGGTCGCCAACACGCCTGAATGGGGCGCGGCCCTGATGGACGAACATTTCGACCCAGTGGTTCTGCGGCTGATCGATCTGCTGAAGCGGGCGCTGCCTGGCCGCGCCGAGGCGGACATCTTCTGGGGCTACCACTTCGTCACGGGAGCCTTGATGCTGACCCTGGCCAGGACCGGTCGGATCGACAAGCTGTCGGGCGGCGCGTGCAAGTCGGACGACTTCGCCGCCGTCAAGAACCGCATGGCCAGCTTCATGGCCGCCGGTTTCCTGTCGGTGTGCACGGGAGAGAAGCAGGGGACCTAGAAACGGGCCCGGCCACGGGCGGAGCCTTATCAAACACATTCACTGCTGTGTTAGTGAATTAAATTGCGAGCCTCGGCTCGTGAACGAAAGGGGTTACCTATGTTGCTTGATGGACGGATCGCGATCGTCACTGGAGCGGGCGGCGGGCTGGGACGCGCGCATGCGCTGTATCTGGCCAGCCAGGGCGCCAAGGTGGTCGTCAACGATCTCACGTGGGAAGCGGCGGATCGTGTCGCCGCCGAGATCGTGGCCCTTGGCGGCGCGGCGATCGGCGTTGCCGCGTCGGTCACGGACGAGGCGGCCGTGGGCGCCATGGTCGAGCAGGTCGTCGCGCGCTGGGGGCGGGTCGACATCCTCGTCAGCAACGCCGGCATCCTTCGCGACAAGACATTCGCCAAGATGAGCCTGGATGACTTCCGGCTCGTGGTGGACGTTCACCTGATGGGCGCGGCGGTCTGCGCCAAGGCGGTCTGGGGGATCATGCGCGAGCAGGGCTACGGCCGTATCGTGATGACCACCTCGTCCTCGGGCCTCTACGGCAATTTCGGCCAAGCCAACTATGGCGCGGCCAAGATGGCTCTGGTGGGCTTGATGCAGACCCTTGCGATCGAAGGCGAGAAATACGGTGTCCGGGTCAACTGCCTGGCGCCGACGGCGGCGACCGGCATGACCGAGGGCGTGCTTTCGCCCGAGACCCTACAACGGCTGGACCCCGCCTTGGTCAGCCCGGGCCTGCTGGCCCTGGTCGCCGACGACGCGCCGACCCGCGCCATCCTGTGCGCGGGCGCCGGCCACTTCGCGACCGCCAACATCACCTTGACGGGGGGACGCTATATCGGCGGCGGTCGCGACGCCGGCGAGCAACTGATCAGGCAATGGGGCGAGGTGACCGATCGCGCCGGCGAGATCGTCCCGGCCTATGGCTTTGTCCAGTCCGAGCGGGAGATCGCCAGCGCCGAACTGGTCGCGGGCCGCGCGGCGGAGCGCGCCTGATGCGCCACGCCGTCATCGTCTCCACGGCGCGCACGCCGATCGGCCGCGCCTATCGCGGCGGCTTCAACGACACGCCGCCGACCGTCCTGGCCGCGCACGCCCTCGGCCACGCTGTCTCGCGCGCCGGCGTGGCGCCCGACGAGATCGACGACTGCATCCTCGGATGCTCGCTGCCTCAGGGAGGGCAGGCGACGATCGGCCGTATGGCGGCGCTCCGGGCCGGCCTACCGGTCGAGGTTCCGGGCATGACCCTGGACCGTCAGTGCTCGTCGGGCCTGATGACCATCGCCACCGCGGCCAAGCAGGTCATCGTCGATCGCATGGACGTCATCGTGGCGGGCGGGGTGGAGTCGATCTCGCTGGTGCAGACTCCCCAGATGCGGGTCGATCAGGACCCTGGTCTCGTGGCCATGCATCCGGACGCCTACATGCCGATGCTGGACACCGCCGAGACCGTCGCCGCGCGGTATGGCGTCACGCGCGAGGCCTGCGATCTCTATGGCCTGTCCTCGCAGTTCCGCGCCGCCGCGGCGCGGGGCGCGGGCCGCTTCGACGCCGAGCTGGTCCCGCTGACCGCCACCATGAAGGTGGCCGACAAGACGACCGGAGAGGTCTCCACGCGGGAGGTCACGCTCGATCGCGACGAGGGCGTTCGCCCCGACACCACGTTCGAGGGCCTGTCGGCGCTGAAGGCGGTGCGGCCCGGCGGGGTGGTCACCGCCGGCAACGCCAGCCAGCTTTCGGACGGGGCGTCCGCCTGCGTGGTCATGGAGGCGGGCCTCGCCGAAAGGCGCGGCCTTGCGCCGCTGGGCCGCTATGTCGGCATGGCCGTCGCCGGGACCAAGCCGGACGAGATGGGGATAGGACCCGTCTTCGCGATCCCCAAGCTGCTGAAGCGCTTCGGTCTATCGATCGGCGACATTGGCCTTTGGGAGCTGAACGAGGCCTTCGCCTGCCAGGTGCTCTATTGCCGCGACGCCCTCGGGCTTCCAGACGAACTGCTGAACGTCAACGGCGGCGCCATCGCCATGGGGCATCCCTACGGCATGTCGGGCGCGCGCATGACCGGGCACGCCCTGATCGAGGGCAAGCGGCGCGGCGCGAAATACGTCGTGGTCACCATGTGTGTCGGCGGCGGCATGGGCGCGGCGGGACTGTTCGAGGTGTTGTGAGCGGGGCGGCGGCCTTGTCCGCTAGGCGAGGCGCGACGCTAGTCCGAGGGAGGCGTTCCATGAGGTGGCGTGCGGTTCTGGCGTGGTTCGCCTTAATGTCGGCAGGGTCCGGGACGGCGATGGCGGCGCCGGATCCCCCCGTCGCGCGCGCCGACTACGCCGACCCGGCGCTCTGGCTGTGTCGGCCTGACTTGGCGGATGACCGCTGCGAGGTCGATCTCGACGCCACGGTCGTGCCGGCCAGCGGCCAGCTCAGCGTCGAGCGGTTCGTCCCGGCCAAGACGCCGGACATGGACTGCTTCTATGTCTATCCGACCGTTTCCAACGACCCGGGCTGGATCTCCGACTTCGAGGCGAACAAGGACGAGTGGGACGCCGTCAGGCTTCAGTTCGCCCGCTTCGGCGCGGTCTGCCGACAGTTCGCCCCCCTCTATCGCCAGGGCACCCTGCGCCGGCTGCGCTATCCCGCCGGCGGTCCCAAGCCGATCGGCGAGCAGCCCCCATCCACCCTGGGCGGCTATGCCGACGTTCTGGATGCTTGGCGCTGGTACATGGCGAACGAGAACAAGGGCCGCGGCGTCGTCCTCGTCGGGCATAGCCAGGGCGCGGTCATGCTGACCAGGCTGCTGGCCGAGGAGATCGAGGGCCGGCCCGCGCGGAAGCAACTCGTCTCGGCCCTCCTGCTCGGCGGGCTCGTCATGGTCCCGCCTGGGAAGGATGTCGGCGGCTCGTTCCGCTCCGTCCCGCTGTGCGGGAGCGACCGGCGGTTTGGCTGCGTGATCAGCTATGTCACCTTCCGGGACCGCCTTCCGCCGCCACCGACCTCGCGGTTTGGCCGGGCGCGCGATGGTCTGCGGGCGGCGTGCGTCAACCCCGCCAACCTGTCCGGCGGCCCGGGCCAACCCGTCTCCTATTTCGCCGCCAAGGGCTTTCTGAACGGCTCCGGCGGCGACATCCCGCCAGAGTGGACCCGTCCCGCGAAGCCGATCACGACCTTTTTCGTCACGACGCCTGGTCTGATCACGACCGAATGCGTCCAGCGAGGCGAATACGACTATCTGGCGCTGCGCGTGAACGCGGTTCCGTCGGACCCGCGCACGGACGAGCTGGGCGGCCAGATCATCCGCCACACGGGCGTGGACCTTTCGTGGGGTCTTCATCTGATCGACGTCGACCATTCGATGGGCACGCTCATCCAGATAGTCCGGCGACAGGGCGAGGCCTACCGAACGGCGAGCGTCAAAAGAGCGGCGCGGTGAACGATCGCCCTTGAGAGGGCGGCGACGGACGAGGCCTGCGGGGAGGCTTCGTCGCCCCGCCCATCGCGCCGCTCCGCCTCCACGCTTCAGGGTGTCGGTAATGGTTGGACGAACGCCCCCCGCGATGGGTGGGCTCCGAAACCTCAGCCCGTGGTGCGATAGATGTCCGACAGCGTGCCCAGCACGCGCGCCGCGTTCGGGTCGCTGAGGCTGTAATAGATCGTCTGGGCTTCTCGACGCGTCGCCACGAGGCCCTCGGCGCGCATCTTGGCCAGGTGCTGGGAGGTCGCCGACTGGGCCAGGCCCGCGTGCTCCGAGAGATCGCCGACCGACGCCTCCCCATCCGCCAAGCGGCAGAGCAGAAGCAGGCGCTGCTCGCTGGCCAGCAGTTTCAGCAGGCGCGCGGCGTCGCTAGCGCAGGCGCGCAAGTCGGCGACGTCGGTCGGCGAATGGCAGGAAACGGCGGGAGCGGTCATTGGAGCCAATGTAGAAACATGGGTTTCAGGATCAAGCGGTCTTGGTCTTCACCGGGGCGTCGGGATCACGCAGGACGACATAGATCGCCGGAATGACCAGGACCGTCAGGACGGTGGAGGAGGCGAGGCCAAACAGCAGCGAGATGGCCAGGCCCTGGAAGATCGGGTCTGTCAGAATAACCGCCGCCCCGATCATCGCCGCCAGGGCGGTCAGCAGGATCGGCTTGAAGCGGATCGCGCCCGCCGTCAGCAGCACTTCGCGCAGCGGCTTTCCATCCTCGGCGCTGTGGCGGATGAAATCCACCAGCAGGATCGAGTTACGCACGATGATGCCGGCCAGGGCGATGAAGCCGATCATCGAGGTGGCGGTGAACGGCGCCCGGAACAGGATGTGACCCAACACGATGCCCACCAGCGTCAGCGGGATCGGGGTCAGGATCACGAGGGGCAGGCGGAAGCTTTTGAACTGCGCCACCACCAGGACATAGATGCCCAGGATGGCCACGCCGAACGCCGCGCCCATGTCTCGGAAGGTCACCCAGGTGATCTCCCATTCGCCGTCCCACAGCACGGTCGGACGGCTCTCGTCGGCGGGCTGGCCGTGCATGCGGATGTCGGGCTTGGGCGTCGCGCCCCAATCCATGTCGCGCAGGCGTCTGTCCACATCCATCATGCCGTAGATCGGCGCCTCGTACGCGCCGGCCAGCTCGGCCATGACCATGTCGACGTCGCGGCCGTCGCGACGGAAGACGTGGGTCGAGCCCGTCTCGCGTTTTGCCTCGACGACTTCCGACAGTTCGACGAGGCGGCCGCTGGCCGCTCGCGCCACCGGCGTCGAGCCCAGGGTCTCGCCCCAGGTGCGCGCGCTTTGCGGCAGGCGGACCGAGATCTCCAGCGGATCGCGCCCTTCGCCACGATGGGCGTAGCCGACCACCTGGCCCCCGAACGCCGCGCCGATGGAGTCGAGCACGTCGCGATCCGCCACGCCCAGCGCTTCTAGGCGCGAACGGTCGGGGACCAGCCGCAGGGTGGGGCGGGGCGCGCCCCAGCTGTCGTCGATATCGACGATATAGGGAACGGCGTGGAAGGTGGCCTTCACGCGTTCGGCGACCGCGCGGCGCGTGGCGGCGTCGGGACCGTAGATTTCCGCCAGCAGCGTCGCCATCACGGGTGGCCCAGGCGGGGCCTCGACCACCTTGATGGCCGCGCCGGCGGGCAGGGCGATCCGCGCCAGGCGCTCGCGCAGGTCCAGGGCGATGGCGTGGCTGGAGCGCTTGCGCTCGTCCTTCGGCGCCAGGGCGACGGACAGGTCGCCCTGCTCGGGGCGGCCGCGCAGATAGTAGTGACGGACCAGGCCGTTGAAGTTGAACGGCGAGGCGGTCCCGGCATAGGCGTCGATCGCGACCGTCTCGGGCAGGGTTCCAGCGATCTGGGCCGCCTGCGCCAAGGTGCGCTGGGTGATCTCCAGAGCCGTGCCTTCGGGCATGTCCAGCACCACCTGCAGCTCGGACTTGTTGTCGAACGGCAAGAGCTTCACCGTGACCGTTTTGGTCGCGAACATGGCGCAGGCCAGCAGGGTGGCGACGCCGACCCCGCTCAGGAACATCCAGGCCGTGCGGCGATCCTGAATCACGTGGCCGGCGACCCGGCGATAGAGCGCGCCCAGCTTGCCTTCGTCCTCGTGGCCATGGCCATGCGGCGCGGCCTCCAGCGTCTTGCGGGCGAAGCGGACCATCAGCCAGGGCGCGATGACCACGGCCACGAAGAACGAGAACACCATGGCGGCCGACGCATTGACCGGGATCGGCGCCATGTAGGGTCCCATCAGGCCCGAAACGAACAGCATAGGAAGCAGGGCCGAAACCACCGTCAGGGTGGCCACGACCGTGGGATTGCCGACCTCGGCCACCGCCTCGACGGCGGCTTCGATCCGGCTTCGGCCGTCATTCATCGCCCAGTGGCGGGCGATGTTCTCGATCATGACGATGGCGTCGTCGACCAGGATGCCGATCGAGAAGATTAGCGCGAACAGGCTGACGCGGTTGATCGTGTAGCCCATCAGGTTCGAGGCGAAGAGCGTCAGCAGGATGGTGGTCGGGATAACCACGGCGGTGACGCCAGCCTCGCGCCAACCGATGGCCAGGCCGATCAGCACGACGATCGACGCCGTCGCAAGGCCCAGATGGAACAGGAGCTCGTTGGCCTTTTCGTTGGCGGTCGCGCCGTAGTCGCGCGTGACGTCGACGTTCAGGGTGGCGGGCAGCAGAGAGCCCTTCAGCGCCTCCACGCGATCGAGCACGGCGGTCGAGACGACGACGGCGTTGGCGCCCTTGCGCTTGGCGATGGCGAGGCTCACGGCCGGGGCCTCGCGCCAGCCGCTTTCGACGCGGGCGTAGCGGCGCACCTGGGTCTGGTCCTCGCGCGGACCTTCCGAAACATCGGCGACGTCCCGGACATAGACCGCCTCGCCCTTCACCGACGGCAGGGCCAGCAGGCCGATCTCCGCGGCGCTCTTGAGGTCGCGTCCGGCGGTGACGGCGACCGTCTCGCCGCCGTTGCGCACGTCGCCGGCCGGGAAGGCGCGGGTCGCCTGCCGGATGGTGTCCATCAGCGCGCCCATCGACACGCCGCGCAGGGCCAGGCGCGCCGGATCGGGTGTGACGCGGATCTCGCGCGGCCGGCCGCCTACGATGAAGGTCAGGCCGACATCGTCGACCTTGGCGACCTCGGTCTTCAGCTTCCCCGCGACCTCGCGCAGGCTCTCGTCGGTCCAGCGGCCCTCGTAGCCGGGCTTGGCCGACAGGGTCAGCACCAGGCTCGGGACATCGTTGATGCCGCGGGTCTGGATCAAGGGTTCGGGGATGCCCGCCGGGATCCTGTCGTAGTTGGCGCGCACTTTCTCGTGGATGCGCACCGCCGCCGCGTCGGGATCGACGCCGACCTTGAAGCGCGCGGTGACCAGCACCTGGTGGTCGTCGGCGAAGGTGTAGACGTGCTCGACGTCGTTGACGCTCTTGACGATGGCTTCCAGCGGCTTGCCGACCAGCTCGACCGCGTCGGGCGCGGCCAGACCCGGCGCGGCGACCATGATGTCGACCATGGGCACGCTGATCTGCGGTTCCTCCTCGCGGGGGATGGAGAACAGCGCCAGCAGCCCGACGGCGATCGCGGCCATCAGGATCAGGGGCGTGAGCGGCGAGCGGATCGTCGCCTTGGTCAGGCGGCCGGACAGTCCGAGGTTCATCGGGGTGTCTCCGCGGGCGCCAGGACGTCTCCGATCCGCAGGCCCGACAGGACCTCGACCATGGTGGAGTCGGCGGCGGCGGTGGTCTGGACGGGACTGTCGGCGACCGAGCCATCCTTGCCGACCAGGCGGACATAGTCGACGCCGAAGCGGGTGATGACATAGCGACGGGGGATCACGACCGCCTGGCGCTGGCCGACGGCGACATAGGCTCGAACCTTTCGCCCGATCAGGGCCTGCGAAAGACCGGCGGCGGTGACGTCGGCGACGATCTGGCCGCTGGTGACCGACGGATAGACCTGGCTGATCTGGCCCGAGGCGACGGTCCCGCCCAGATCCTCGGCGGCCAGGCGAACGGTCGCGCCAACCTTGAGCGCGGCGGCCTCGCCTTCGGGCAGGGTGATGCGCACCACCGGCGGGCCGGCGGTGATGGTGGCGATGGACTGTCCGGGCATGACCACCGAGCCGACCGGCACGTCTGCGGCCAGCACGCGTCCAGCGGTGGGGGCCAGGACCGCGCCTTGCGCGCCCAGTTCAGCGCTGGCGCGTGCTTGGGCCTTCGCGGCGGCGAGACCGGCGCTGGCGGACTTGGCGGCGGCCTGCACCTGATCCAACCGCGCCTTGGCGTAAACGCCATGATCGTAGAGGTCCTGAGTCCGCGCGAGGTCGGCCTGGGCCTGAGCGGCCTGGGCGGCGGCGGCGGCCACCTGGGCGTCGTAGACGCCGGTCTGCAGGCCGATCCGCTCGTCGTGGACGATCGCGATCGTTTGCCCCTGGCGAACGACGTCGCCTTCCTGGACCAGCAGGCGCGTGATCGTCCCCGAAATCCGGGCGCGGGCCTCGGCCATGTCGCGGGTGGTCAGAGTCGCCGGGACAGGCTTGAGGTCGTCCACCACCGAGGCCCGCACCGTCAGGCGACCGGCGACCGGCGCCATGACCACGACGGACTTGGTCGAGGCTTCGTCCTTGCCGCATGCGCCTAGCAAGGCCGCCAGGCTCAGCGCGCCGATCAGGAAAGGCTTTGCGGTCATGCGTCGCTCCCCGAGAGTCTTCTTGTTGGCTCAGCCGCGATCGCGGATTTGGCCGCTTTCGCTATCCAGGCTGACGGTCGGCAGCCCGGCGGCTTTCCAGGCCATGATCCCGCCGCCCAGGTGGCTGTCGAGCTTGTGGCCGGCCGCGCGGCAGCGATCGATGGCGGTGGCCGAGCGCTTGCCCGAGCCGCACTGCATGACGATGCGCTTGTCGTCGGCCAGGGGCAGCGCGGTCGGATCGAAGGTCGACAGCGGGAAGTTCAGGGCGCCGTGGATGCGTTCAGCGGCGAACTCCGCCGGCTCGCGCACGTCGATCAGCAGAATCTGGCCGGCGTCCAGGGCGGCCTGGACCTCGGCCGGGGTGAGATCCTTCACCTTGGAACCGAACATGATCGTCTCCATCGCAGTGGCCTCGAGGGCTTAAAATTCGTAATTGCGAATATGCGAGAATAGGAATATTAAGTCAAGCGCGGCTGGTTGACGAACATCATGGCCGCTCCGGCCGGCCCGTGAGCTGATCGGGATCAAACCAGTAGGGAGAAGCCAGGTGGAAAAGCCTCGCATCGTCGTTCTGGGGGCCGGTCTGGGCGGCGCGATCGCCGCCTTCGAGATCAAGCTCGCCGTCGGCAAGAAAGCCGATGTCCATGTCGTGTCGCAGGGCGATACGTTTCATTTCGTGCCCTCGAACCCCTGGGTCGCCGTGCGCTGGCGCACGCGCGACGCCATCGAGGTCAAGCTGCCGCCGGTCTTCCAGAAAAAGGACATCGCCTTCACCGGCGTCGGCGCCAGCAGGGTCGATCCGGCCGCCAATGTGCTGCATCTCAACGACGGCCAGGTCCTGTCCTACGACTATCTGGTGATCGCCACGGGCCCCGAGCTAGCCTTCGACGAAATCCCCGGCTTGGGACCGCACGGCGGCCACACCCAGTCGGTCTGTCATGTGGGCCATGCCGAGGCGGCCGCCGACGCCTTCGATCGGTTCTGCCAGAACCCCGGTCCGATCGTGGTTGGCGCCGTGCAGGGGGCCTCGTGTTTCGGTCCCGCCTATGAGTTCGCCCTGATCCTCGACACCGAGCTGCGCCGTCGCAAGATCCGCGACAAGGTGCCGATGACCTTCGTCACCGCGGAACCCTACATCGGCCATCTCGGACTAGACGGCGTGGGCGACACCAAGGGGCTGCTCGAGAGCGAGCTGCGCCAGCGCCACATCAAGTGGGTGACGAACGCCAAGGTCGCGTCCGTCGACGAAGGGCTGATGCATGTCGAGGAGATCGCCGAGGATGGCTCGGTGCGCGCGCGTCACGATCTGCCATTCGGCTTCTCGATGATGCTGCCAGCCTTCCGGGGCGTCGAGGCCGTGCGCGGCGTCGAGGGGCTGGTGAATCCGCGCGGTTTCATCCTGATCGACAAGCACCAGCGCAATCCAACCTATCCGAACGTCATGGCGCTGGGCGTCTGTGTCGCCATCGCTCCGACCGGGAAGACGCCGGTGCCAGTGGGCGTGCCCAAGACCGGCTTCATGATCGAGAGCATGGTTACGGCTATCGCCCATAACCTCGTGGACATCCTGGATGGGCGGGAGCCGACCCACGAGGCGACCTGGAACGCCATCTGTCTGGCGGACTTCGGCGACGGCGGCGTGGCCTTCGTCGCCCAGCCGCAGATCCCGCCCCGCAACGTCAACTGGTCGGCCAGCGGCAAATGGGTTCACCTGGCCAAGGTCGGCTTCGAGAAATACTTCCTGGGCAAGGTCAAGCGCGGCGAGAGCGAGCCGTTCTATGAAAAGCTGGCCCTCGACATTCTCGGCGTCAACAAGATCAAGGGGGCCTAGCGATGCGCCAGTTCGCTTGCCCCTCCTGTGGGGCGTCCAACCGCGTTCCCGAGGATCGCGACCCCGCCGCCGCCCGATGCGGGCGCTGCAAGGCCGAGGTCTTTTCCGACGCGCCATTGGACGTGGACGCCCAGGACCTCGACCGCCATCTCTCCGGGACGAAGGGCGCGCCCGTCCTCGTCGATGTCTGGGCGCCCTGGTGCGGACCCTGCCGGGCCATGGCTCCTCGGTTCGCCGAGGCCGCCGCGCGTCTTGGCGCTCGGGCCCGACTTCTGAAGCTAAACGCCGACGCCAATCCCGGTCCCTGCGCGCGGTACGCGGTCCAAGGGATACCGGCGCTGCTGCTTTTTCAGGATGGGCGCCTGATCGCCCGCAAGGCGGGCCTGATGAGCGCCGATCAACTCGTCGATTGGGTGAGCTTGGCCACGGCCAAGGCCGCCGTCTGATAGCGAAAGGAATAGCCCCATGACCCTCGATCGCGCCGTTTTGGCCTTCGCCGGCTTCGTCGTTCTGCTCGGGTTGGCGCTCGCGCATTTCGTCCATCCCTATTGGATCGGCCTGTCGGCTTTC
Organism: Caulobacter segnis; assembly: GCF_031454995.1. Taxonomy (GTDB): domain Bacteria; phylum Pseudomonadota; class Alphaproteobacteria; order Caulobacterales; family Caulobacteraceae; genus Caulobacter; species Caulobacter segnis_E. The sequence goes on from NZ_JAVDRV010000002.1 coordinate 66,707, forward strand.
GCGGGCCTGAACATGATCCAGGCCGCGTTCACGGGCTTCTGCCCGGCGGCGATGATCTTCAAGAAGCTGGGCGTGAAGCCGGGGACGGCGTTCCGCTGATGCGCCGCGCCGCCCTGATCGCCGCCGGCGCCTTGCTGGCCTTGCCGCCGGTCGCTCTGGCGACCACGCTCGAGGACGCGATCGCGGCGGCGCGCGCCTACAATCCCGACCTCCGCGCGGCCAAGGCCCAGGCGGACGCGGCCACGGCGCGCCTCGACGCGGCCAAGGGCGCGCGCCTGCCGACCGTCGGCGTCGCGGGCGAATACATGAGCGGTCGTAACGATCTGGGCGGCTTTTTCGGCTTCGCCGCGGCGGACGTCGATCCCCGCTCGGTGAGGCTGGAGCTGTCGCAGCCGGTGTACGCGGGCGGCGCCATCACGGCTGGTGTCGATCAGGCCAGGGCCGGGCAGGCGGGCGCCGCGGCGCGCCTCGGCCAGGCCGACGACGCGCTGCAGGTGGCCGTCGCCCGCGCCTATGCCGGTGTCCGGGCCGCCGAAGCCTTCTTCGAGGCCAGCCAGGCCCAGACGAAGGCGTTCGATGAATGGACCCGACAGGCGCGGCTGCGGTTCGCGGCCGGTGAGATCCCGCGCAGCGACCTGGAACTGTCGCGCGCGCGCGGGGCCGAGGCGCGAGCGGGAGCGGCGAGGGCGCGAGGCGCGCTGGCGGTCGCGCGCGCCCAGTACGTGGCGTTGGTCGGAGCCGAGCCCGTGGCGCTGGAGGCGGTCGCCGACGATGGGGCCATGCCCGCGCTGGACGAGGTCCTGGCGCGCGCCGAGGCCGTCAATCCGGCCTTGCGGGCCGCCGAGGCCGGCGTTCGCGCGGCGCGAGCGGCCGCCAGGGCGGCCGCCGCCCAGGGGCTGCCTAGCTTCAGCGTCGCGGCCCGCGCCGAGCAGGTGCGAGATCAGTTCTTTCCGGGCTATCGATCGGACGCCGTCACCGTCGGCGTGCAAGGGCGGTGGACGCTATTCGCCGGCGGGCGCGTCCAGGCGGCCAAGGCCGAGGCCTCGGCGGGCGTCCGCGCCGCCGAGGCCCAGCGCGACGCGGCCCGCGCCGCGCTGAAGACGGCGGTTGTCGCGGCCTGGAGCGATCTTCAGGCCAACCGCTTGGCGGTGGCGGCCGCGCGCGATCAGGTGCAAGCCGCCAACCTGGCCGTCGATAGCTTGCGCCAAGAGGCGCGGGTTGGTCAGCGGCCGTTGCTGGACCTGCTTGACGCCGAACGCGATCAGCTAAGCGCGGTCGCGCGCGCCCTCGCCGCGGAGGGAGAGGTGACGGTGAGCGCTCGCCAGTTGGCGGTCTTGGCCGGCGCGGGACCTTCGCCGCGGCCTTGAGACAGAACGCGCCATGTCGGCGGCATCTTCGGCGCGCCGCGGGCGATGGGTTCGACGATCCATCCTGAAACCCCGTGTCGGCCCTTCCGCGCGGATGTCGGTATTCCGGAGTTGCGCCAGAGACGCCGATTGGCGCTAGTCAGCCATTGATCCACTGGCCTTGGTTTGCGCAAATGGAGCGAAGGAGCCAAGTCGCGCGGGGCGGGTGTCGCGCGGGGCCGCCTCGGGCGAAACCTCGGCGCGGGTTTAGGAGATGACGGCGATGGCCGAGAGCAAGGACAGGGTCGTGGAGCGACTTTGTCTGGTGTTTTCCGCCGAGCTGATCTCCAGCGGCTTTCTTAGGGGGACCTATCGCTCGGCGCTGGATACGCTCCTGGCGCTGGCCATAGGCCAAGCCAACCTGGCGTCCATGGCGCGCGACCTCGCGTTCCAGAAAGCCTATGCGGGCCTGAGCAGCTCGCCACCCGACCACCTGCGACGGCCCGTGCGGGTTCGGCCTATCGCCCTCTCGCTCGGCATTCCCCAGGAAACCGCGCGTCGCCGCGCGGCGATGATGGTCAAGGATGGAATCCTGGTCCAGACGGACGCGGGGGTGTTCATGCCCAAGAGCGTCACGGAGACACCCAGCTACATCGAAACCGCCAAGGCGACCTGGGGGGCTATCGGCGGCCTCTACAGGGCTCTTCGGCGAGAAGGCGCGCTCGGCCCGCCGGCCGATCAGGCGGGTGGGGAAGAGATACCCTATCGCTACATGATGCGGCTGTGGGGAGATCACTTCCTGCGGCTTATCGAGATGCTTTTGCCCATGCTGCAGGAGCCCTTCGACATCGTTCTGCTCTTCGCGATCTTGCGAGCGAGCCAGTCGGTGGACGCTGGGACGGACAACCCCGTCTCGGCCTCCTCCCTTTCACGCTCCCTGGGGCTGCCGTTCGAGACCGTGAGGCGCAACGCGCTGCGGCTCGCCGAAAAAGGGCTGTGCCAGAAGGCCCCCCGTGGCTACGTGATCACGTCCGAGCTGCTCGACACGCCCGTCTGGCGGCAATTCGCCGAGCGCCATCGCTTGGTCCTGATGCGCTTCTTCTCGATCATGGGGGAAAGAGGGCTGCTGGGCTGGTGGGAAGCCGACTACCAGGCCGCGAAAGCTTGACGACGCGGAGGGCGGCACGGGGCGAGGGCCGCGCTGGTAGGAGCATTTGTTCCAGGCCGCGATCGGCCGAGCGAGGGAGGGCGCATTCCCGTCGCCTTGACAGTCACGATCGAGTGCGTCGCGGCGGTCCGTGAGGCGCGGAGAAGCGGAGTTCGGCGACCAGCCCTGGTCCGCGGCGTCGAGGGCGCAGCGCGAGGTCGATGTCCAGGCGACGCGTGATCGAGCGGACGATAGCCAGGCCCAGGCCGGCCCCGGTCGACGCCTCGCTGGCGGCGCCTCGCCTGAAGGGGCTGAACAGGCTCCGCAGTTCGTCTTCGCTCATGCCTGGGCCATGATCCCAGATCACGACCCTTGATCCTTCGCCGTCGGTTTTGGCGAGGATGCGGACCTTGCCCGCGCCATAGGCGCAGGCGTTGAAGACGAGATTGCGCAACACCTCGCCGACCAGGACCGAGTTGCCGCGCGCGAGCCTTAGACCGGCGGGCAGACGCGCCAGGACCTCGACCTCCGGAAACGCGCGGGCGGCCTCGACCTGGATCGTCGTGAGCAGGGCCACCAGATCCGCCTCGCCCTCGGCCGCGGCGGCCTCGGAACGGGCCAGGGCCAGGAACTGCGACAGCACCTGACGCAGGTTGGCCGCGGCGGCGCGCGAGTCGCCGAGCAGCGCCTTGTCCCGGGGCGTCGTCGCCGAACGCTCCAGCAGGGCCAGGTTGGCGACGATGACGGACAGAGGCGTGCGCAGCTGGTGCGAGGCGTCGGCCGAAAAGCGCTCGAGGGCCTGAGTGAAGCGCTCCAGGCTGCGCATCATGTGGTTGAAGGCGCCGACCACGGGCATCAGTTCGGTGGACACGTCGGCCGCGTCGATGGGCGTCAGGTCTGGACGGGAAGCCTGGGCGCGGGTCGTCAGCTCCGCCGCGAGGCGGCTCAGCGGCGCCAGGCCCCAGCTGACCGCGGGCGTGACCAGAGCGGCGGCGACGGCCACCAGCAGCACCGGCAGGCCGATCAGGGTGAACAAAAGCTCGCGCACGCTGGCGCGGCGAGAGTCCAAGCTCTGAGCGACGGCGACCACGACGGGCTGCGCGACGCCAGGCATCATCACCGTCGATTGGACGATGCGCACGGGGTAGCCGCGCATCGAGGCGTAGGCGAAGTTGGTCTCGTTCGGCGCGGGGGCGGGGAGACGCGGCAGATCCTCGTAGCCCGTGACCAGGTGGGAGCCCTGGCGTACGGCATAGAACACCGCGTCGCGCTCGGGGCTGTCCAGCAGGCCCAAGGCCCAAGGCGGCAGCGCGACCTTGGCTTGGCCGTCCTGGACGCCGATGTGGGCGACGATCGAGGCGGCCGATCCCGCCAGCAGCCGGTCCGAGGATTTCTCGACCACGGCGTGGGCGGCCAGGGCGCCGGCCACCGCCAGGGCCGCGCCGAGCACGGCCAGGGGCGCGATCTGGGCCAGCAGCAGCCGACCCACCAGGCTGGGACGGCCTCGGTTAAGGGGGCGGCGGTTCACGGGTCGAGCCGATAACCCACGCCGCGCAGGGTGCTCAGGCGCGGGCCATCGGGCGCGAGTTTGCGCCTTAGCCGGCCGACGTGGATGTCGAGGGCGTTGGGCGAGGGGGATTCCTCGTCGGGAAAGACCTCGGCCGCCAGGCGATCACGCTCGACGACTCGGCCTGGCCGCGTCGCCAGGGCTTTCAGCGCCGCCCATTCACGGGGGCGCAGGTCCAGCCGGCGGTCGCCGATCCAAGCCGAGCCGGCTTCCCAGTCGCAGGCCAGGGCGCCGACATGGACGGTCCGCGCCGCGTAGCCGCCCTTCCGCCGCGCCACCGCCCGAACGCGGGCGACCAGCTCGAACGGATCGAAGGGTTTCAGCACATAGTCGTCGGCGCCCATGTCCAGGCCCGCGATGCGGTCGCGCACCGCGTCGCGCGCGGTTAGCATGACGATCGGCGTGGGCAGGCCCTCGCGCCGAAGGCGGCCCAGGATCTCGAAGCCGTCTATGTCGGGCAGGCCGATATCCAGCACCACCGCGTCGAAGTCGGCGCCGTGAGCCAAGGCCAAGGTCAGGGCGATCTCGCCCGTCTCGGCGCAGACGGCCTCGTGGCCTTCGCTCTCCAGGCTCGCGGTCAGGGAGCGACGCAGAGGCGGATCATCCTCGACAACGAGTATCTTCATCGGGGATGTAGGAGCCGAACACGTCAGGGAGAGGGCGCCATCCGACGCCGATTGCCAGATCAGGTCAAGAGACTGGGCGTCGCCGCCGGTCTAGGCGCGGCCGTTCTGATCGCGTTGGCGGGGTGCGCGCCCAGCGCGCCGGGGCAGGCGACGCGAGCCTCGGATGTCCGCGCGGCCGCCCGAGAAGGGGAGGTCGTCGTCTATATCAACAACGACGTCCATCCAGAGCTGGTCGAGGATTTTCAGCGCCGGTTTCCGAAGGTGAAGTTGCGGTTCGTCGTGCTGACGTCGCGCGACATTCAGGCCCGGGTGGTCGAGGAGGCCAGGCGCGGCGAACCGGTCGCCGACGTCGTCTGGACATCGGCCATGGACACTCAGGTCAAGCTGATCAACGATGGCTACGCCCAGACCTATGAGAGTCCCGAGGCCAAGAACCTTCCGGCTTGGGCGCGATGGCGCGACCAGGGGTTCGGCGTGACCAGCGAGCCCATCGTCTTCGTCTACAACAAGCGTCTCCTGCGGGGCGGGGACGCGCCGCGTAGCCACGCAGACCTGCTGGCGGCGCTGCGAGCCGATCCGGCGCGCTGGCGTGGCAAGGTGGCCATGTACGACCCCGAGCATAGCGGGATGGGGTTCTTCTATCTCTCGAGCAACACCCAGTTCTATCCCGACGCCTGGGCGCTATACGACGCCATGGCCAAGGCCGGAGCGCGGACCTACGTGCCGGCCAAGCCCATGCTGGACCGCGTGGCGTCTGGCGAGCACCTGTTGGCCTTCGACATGAACGGGTCCTACGCCGATTGGTACGTGCGCGGTCATGGCCCGGATGTCGGCTACATTGTCCCGCGGGACTATCACCTCTCGATCTCCAGGGTCGCCTTCATCACGCGCGCGGCGCGGCATCCGGGGGCGGCGCGGGTGTTTCTGGACTACTTGATGTCGGAAGGGGGGCAGCGGCGCCTCCTCGAGGTCCGCTTGACGCCGGTCCGTCCGGGGCTGGGCGCCGTCCCGCCGCCGGGCGCTCGGCCGGTTCGCGTGGGGCCGGCTCTCCTGGCGAACTTCGACCAGGGCCGACGCGCCGAGCTCTTGGACCGTTGGCGGCAAATGGCGTTTGAAAGCCAGTGATCGCCCATTATTTGGTCATCAATTGATCAAATTTTGATCTTCTAGCGGCGCTTTGACGTTCGCGTGCTCTTTTCGGGGAACCGCGCTCCGCGCGCCAAGCTGTCACCGACCTGTCATGCGCGGAAACGGGTCGAATGTCCGGCTCAAGAGCGTCGCGTCCATGGGCGGCGGCGGGGCAATGTCTATCCGGTCTGGGAAGTTCCCGGGTATTTCCTGCCACTCTTGGCCGTTTTGACGTCGTTGAGAGAACCATTCGTATTGGGGAGGCTCTCGCGGAAGAGATCGGGTTTCCACCCGACGCCGAAGGCGCAACCGCCCCGGAAACGCTCAGGCAACAGGGACCGCGGAGCATGAGGACGCTGGAAAGCAGGACCGCCCCGGGAGGGTGCGGCCTCGCCGAAGGAGCAAGGGCGCGACGCGCCTGAATCTCTCAGGCCAAGAGACAGCGGGGGCAGAGGAAGCGCCTGAGCGAAGTCGCCGGAAGCATGCCTTCCCGACGATGCGAGCTCGCGCGCCGTCAGCACTGGCGGCGTGGGGCGGGGCGACTGTCGACCGCTGTAACTATAGGGGATCTTGCTTTGACTCATTCACGCCAAAACCGCCGAGGCCTGCTGCTGGGATGCAGCCTGGTCCCCGCCATCCTGACCTTGCAAGGCGCCGCTTTCGCGCAGGAAGCCGCCAAGCCCGACGATAGCACCAGCGTGGGCGAGATCGTCGTCACCGCGTCGCGCATCGACCGCGCCGGCTTCGAAGCGCCGACCCCCACCGTCCGAGTCACGGCTCAGGATCTTTCCGTCGGCGCGCGCCCGAACATCGCCGCGGCCCTGAACGACCTGCCGCAGTTCCGCGCCACCACCTCGGCCCAGACCACGGGCACGAACACCGGCGCCGGCAACGCGCCGGTCGACCTGCGCGGTCTGGGCATCAGCCGCACCCTGGTTCTGCTGGATGGCCGCCGCTTCTCGGGCGACAATGACCTGAACCTCGTCCCCAGCATCCTGACCAAGGGCGTGGACGTGGTGACCGGCGGCGCTTCGGCCGCCTGGGGTTCGGGCGCCGTGGCCGGCGTCGTCAACATCAGCATCGACCGTAACTTCACCGGCCTGAAGCTGGGCGTCGAGCGGGGCGAGTCCTCGTACGACGACGCCAAGCAAATCCGCGTCGAGGGCGCGGCCGGCAAGAGCTTCGCGGATGGGCGCGGCCACTTCGTGATCGGCGGCGAATATCTCGACAACGATGGCGTGATCCCCAAGACCAGCCGTCCGAACATCGGCCGTTGGGCGACGGTGTCGAACGGCGCGGGCCGCTTCGTGCTGGCCCCCGACGTCGGCTTCTCGAACGCGGCTTACGGCGGCCTGATCATGTCGGGCGTCCTGAAGGGCAAGGCCTTCAATCCCGACGGCAGCCTGCGCGACTTCAACTACGGCACGGTGATCGGCACGAACTCGGTCGGCGGCGAAGGGCCTTCGAACGACGACCTCTCGCCCCTGGTCACGCCCCAGAAGCGTTACGCCGCCCTGGCCAGCGTCACCTACGATCTGACCGATAAGGTCAAGGTGACGGCCGAGCTGCGCCGCTCGCGGATGTGGAACAACTACATCTGGTTCGGCGACCACAATCGCGGCAACCTGACGATCAAGAGCGACAACGCCTTCCTGCCGACGGCGGTGAAGTCGGCGATGGCGGCCGCTGGCCAGACGACCTTCACGATGGGGCGCTTCAACAGCGAAACCTATCCGACGATCGACTTCGAACGCGTTTCGACCCAAGGCACGCTGGCCCTGGACGGTTCGTTCGGCGACAGCTGGCGCTGGAGCGCCTACTACAGCCACGGCGAGAACGAGAACAACATCGACACGCCTGGGTTCCTGCTGACCCAGAACTACGCCAACGCGGTGGACTCCGTGATCAGCCCGACCACCGGTCAGGCCGTCTGCCGGATCGCCTTGAGCAACCCGAGCACCAACTGCGTGCCGATCAATCTGTTCGGCGAGGGCGCGCCCTCGGCGGCGGCCAAGGCCTATGTCACCGGCACGCCCAGCATGCGGGAAACCAGCAAGCTGGATGTCGGCGGCTTCAGCCTGCGCGGCGAGCCCTTCTCGCTGCCGGCGGGCCCTGTCTCGGTCGCCGTCGGCGCCGAGGCGCGCAAGGAGTCCGTCGACCGTTCGGTCGGCGCGCTGGACGCGGCCAAGGCTTTCACCAACTTCAGCTTCTCGGCCATGGCCGGCAGCTACAGCGTCAAGGAAGCCTTCGCCGAAGTGCTGGTCCCCGTCGTTCGCGACGTCCCGGTGCTGAACAAGCTGGAGGTCAACGCCGCCGCTCGTGTGTCCGACTATGACACCACCGGCTCGATCTGGTCCTGGAAGCTGGGCGCCACCAACGAGTTCTTCCCGGGCTTCCGAGGCCGGATCACCAAGTCGCGCGACATCCGCTCGGCCAACCTGACCGAGCTCTTCACCACCAGCACGACCGGCTACAACACGATCGTCGATCCGAAGACCAATTCCAGCGTCTACGTGCTGACCAACGGCGGCGGCAATCCGAACCTGACGCCCGAGACCGCCAAGACCTTCACGACCGGCTTCGTCTATTCGCCGCCGGCCCTGCCGGGCTTCAACATCTCGGTCGACTATTTCGATATCGACATCGACAACGTGATCACCACGGTCGCCGCGCAGGACATCGTCACGCGCTGCGCCAACGGCAACACCGAGCTCTGCTCGCGCGTCACCCGCGACGCCAGCGGCACGATCACGCGGATCGTCTCCACCTACGTCAACCTGGCCAACTACAAGACCGATGGCGTCGACGCCGAGATCTCGTACGCGACCAACCTGGACCGGCTGATCCCCAACGCCCCCGGCCGCATCCGCGCCCGCTGGCTGATGACCTGGGTCAACAGCCTGACCACCGACGACAAGGTCAGCAAGATCGAGTACGTCAAGTCGCAGGGCTACTCGTTCGGTCTGGGCGCGCCGAAGACCCGGATGAACGCCAGCCTCGACTGGGCGGGCGACGTCTTCAGCGCCAACATCCGGGCGCGCTACATCTCGGCGGGCAACTACAACAACACCGTCGATCTCGTGAACGGCCACATCAAGGCCTACACCTATGTCGACCTGGGTGTTCAGGCGCGCCTGCCGGAAATCCGCGGCCACGAGATCCAGCTGTACGCCAACGCAACCAACCTGTTCGACAAGAAGCCGCCGGTCAGCTCGCTGTACTCGCCGTACTACGATGTGATCGGCCGCTACGTGACCGTCGGCGCGCGGATGCGTTTCTAGTCCGCGCCTGACAACGCGCCGCCGGCGGCTTCCCCCCAAGCTCCCCTCGCCGGCGGCGCTCCCTCCTTTTTCAAGGTGCTGCTTCCATGATCTCTCGCCTGACTTTGGCGCTGGCGCTGATGGCCAGCGCGTCGGCCGTGGCGACGCCGCTCGCCGCCCAGACCGTTGCTCCTCCGGCCGCGATTGTCGTCGATGGCGCTCCGGCCATTCCGCAAGACCTCGTCGCCGCCACGGCGCCCTACCTGCAGGCGCGCCACGCCAACTTCCTGGGCTGGAACCCGGTCGATCGCTCCATGCTGATCAAGACCCGCTTCGGCGGTTCGGATCAGGTGCACGTCGTGGCCAAGCCCGACGCCGACCGCCGCCAGATCAGCTTCGAGAACGAGCCGGTCCTGGCCGCGGCGCTTTCGCCCAAGGGCGACACCCTGGTCATCCAGAAGGACAAGGGCGGGGACGAGTTCTATCAGCTCTACGTCCTGGAGGCTGGGCGTCCGCGCCTGCTGACCGACGGCAAGAGCCGCAACTGGTTCGGCGCGTGGTCGCCGGACGGCAAGCGGATCGGCTACGCCTCGTCGCGCCGCAATGGCGCGGACATGGACCTCTATGTCGTCGATCCCAAGGACCCGAAGACCGACCGCCTGGTCGCCCAGGTCAGCGGCGGCGGCTGGAACATCGCCGACTTCTCCAAGGACGGCGCCAAGGCCTTGGTGCTGAACCGGATGTCGGTCAACGCGGCCATGGTCTACGAACTGGACCTGGCCAGCGGCAAGATGGCCCCGCTGACCGATCCAAAGGTCCAGGCCTCGTACGTCGATCCGAAGTACGCCAAGGACGGCTCGGTCTGGCTGACCTCGAACCGAGGTTCGGACTTCCAGCGCCTGGGCAAGCTGGATGGCAAGGGCGGCTTCGTCGCGGTCTCCAAGGAGCCGCGCTGGGACGTCAGCGACTTCGCGATTGCGCCGGACGGTTCGTTCGCGGTCTATGCGATCAACGAGGCTGGCGTTTCGCGCGTGCGGGTCCTGGACCTCGCCACGGGCGCGGTTCGTCCGGTGACGGGTTTGCCCGCGGGCGTGATCCCCTACAGCATCGGCGCGGCGATCGACATCGCGCCGTGGGGCGAGATCGGGCTCAGCATGGCCTCGGCGAAGGTGCCGGGCGACGCCTTCTCGATCGACGCCAAGACCCTGGCCGTCACCCAATGGACCCACAGCGAGACCGGCGGCCTGGATCCCAGCCTCAACGTCGAGCCCAAGCTGGTCGAGGTGGCCAGTTTCGACGGCGAGAAGGTGTCCGGCTTCCTCTATCAGCCCGACCCGGCGAAGTTTCCGGGCAAGCGCCCCTTAATCGTCGACATCCACGGCGGACCGGAAGGCCAGACCCGTCCCGACTTCCTGGGCCCCAACAACTACCTGCTCAATGAGCTGGGCGTGGCGCTGTTCTTCCCGAACGTGCGCGGCTCGTCGGGTTATGGCGCGCGGTTCGTCAATCTCGACAATGGCCCGTTCAAGCGCGAGGACTCGGTGAAGGACATCGGCGCCTTCCTCGACACGCTGGAGAAGGATCCGGCCCTGGACGCCAGCCGCTTCGCGGTCAACGGCGTCTCGTATGGCGGTTACATGTGCTACGCCTCGGCCACGCACTACAGCGCCCGCCTGAAGGGGGCCAACTGCTACGTCGCCATCTCCAATTTCGTCACCTTCCTGGAGAATACGCAGTCCTATCGTCGCGACCTGCGACGGGTGGAATATGGCGATGAACGCGATCCCAAGCAGCGCGCGCAACTGATGAAGATTTCGCCGCTGACCAGCGTGGACAAGATCACCATCCCGCTGCTGGTGGCCACGGGCGGGACCGATCCGCGCGTCCCGGCGTCCGAGGCCGACCAGATGATCAAGGCCGTCCGCGCCAAGGGGGGCGAGGCCTGGCACATCCTGGCCAAGAACGACGGTCACGTTTTCCGGAAGAAGGAGAACGAGGACTACTACTTCTGGGCCAGCATCATGTTCTGGCGAAAGACGCTGCTCGGCCAATAGGTGTTTGGCCTCCGCGGCGAGGCAAGACGAGGGCGCGGACCACGGGTTCGCGCCCTTTTCCTTGGAGAGGCGCGCCGTGGCTTCCTTCCGTCGAGGACCCGAGTTGTGGCTTGCGATCGGCGCAATTTGAATAGTAAAAACTACCTAATGGTCCGACGCTGAACGGGCCGCGACAATCCCGTGGGCCAGACGCGATCCCGTGATCGCGCGGCTTGGCCGGAGTCTAGGGGGAACCGAATGCCCGCTTGCTATACCGACCGCCTGAGCGTGCGCCCGGGCGAGCGCTTCGCCCTTCATGCCAGCGCCGAGAACGGCCCGTGCCGCCTGTCGATCGCCCGGATCGGCGTCGAGCGCGTGACGGTTCTGGAGCGCGACGACGTCCGCGTCGACCACCATCCTGTTCCGGCCAACGCCGATCGCGACGGCTGCGGCTGGCCCGTCGCCCTTGAGGTCGAGGTCGGCGAGGCCTGGGCCTCGGGCTACTACGATATCGTCCTCACCGACGCGAGCGGCGGGCAGGCCCATCACTTCGTGGTCGTCAAGCCGCCGGTCGGCGTGCGTCGCTCGAGCGCCTTGATGGTCCTGTCGACCAACACCTACCAAGCCTACAACTACTGGGGCGGCGCCAACGCCTATTCGAACGTCTCGGGCCTGATGAGCGGGCAGGTTCCGTTCGCCCAGGCCATGGACGAGGCGATCGGCGTGCTGTCGACCCAGCGGCCGTTTCCGCCGCTGATCGTGGCGCCGCCGCCCAACCCGCCGCGTCTGATCAACCTGCGCAAGCGCGGGTTCGAGGAAGCCCCTTGGGCCTCGGACATGGCCTGGATGGTCGAGCATCGGGCCTCGCCCTACGACGGCTCGGCCGGCTTCCTGCACAAGTGGGAGCACGCCTTCGTGGCCTGGGCGGAGTCGAACGGCTACGCGCTGGACTTCGCCACCGACTACGACCTGGACGCCGAACAGGATCTCCTCGAAGGCTACGCGGCGGCGCTGTTCGTGGGCCACAGCGAATACTGGTCGGGCGGTCAGCGCGATCAGGTCGAGCGTTTCGTCGACGCGGGCGGCAATGCCGCGATCCTGTCGGGCAACAGCTGTTTCTGGAAGGTGCGCTGGGAGAACGACGGCAAGACCTATGTCTGTCACAAGTGGAAGGGTTTCGAGGCCGAGGACGTCCCGCCCGAGAAGGCCACGCACCTGTGGTCGCACCCGGCCTTCCAGCGGCCCGAGGCCGCGCTGACCGGACTGAGCTTCGTCTTCGCAGGCTATCATCGCCTGGGCATGTGCGTGTCGCGCGGCCAGGCCGGCTTCACGGTCTATGACGATCGCCACTGGGCCCTGGAGGGCTCGGACCTGTTCTACGGCGACGTCATCGGCGGCGAGCTGCCGCTGATTGGCTACGAGAGCGACGGCTGCCGCTTCCAGTTCGGCGACGACGGCCTGCCCAAGGCCGTGCCGATGCTGGGCGTGCCCGAGACCCTGGAGATCATCGGCGTCGCGCCCTGCGCCTTCGGCGAGGAAGCCGGCCGCGGATACAATCCCATCATCCCGCCCGAGAAGCTGGATGTGATCGCCCAGGTCACCTACGGCGACGCTGGCCCCGAGGCCCAGGCCAAGGTGCTGCGTGGCCATGCGGTGCTGGCCAGCTTCAAGCGCGGGAAGGGCGAGGTGTTCAACAGCGGCACCACCGAATGGGCTCACGGCCTGGCCGCGCGCGACCCGTTCATCGAGGTCATCACTCACAATGTCCTGCGGCGCTTCGGCGTCACCCGCGCCACCTCGGCCTGAACCGCGCCGTCGGGCGTTCCGTCGAAAAAGAAGGGCCCCTCGCCATGAGGGGCCCTTTGTCATGGCGAACGCGCGAACGAGGCCTGAACGCATCGCGGATAGCGCCGCCAAGGCAAGTCTGGCGGCGCCGCGTCCAGGCGGGAAAGTCCGTCAGTCGACCATGGAATGCAGGAAGGCCAGCTTCTCGACCGGCGGCAGGGGACCGGCGGCCTTCAGCAGCTTGAAGGCTTCGTCGCCCGCCTCGATCGTGTGATCGATGTCGGCGTCGGTCATGGCCGTGGTCATGAACATGTTGTGCCAAGGGTGGAAGTAGACGCCGCGCTTGAGCAGGGCGTTGTTCCAGAAGTAGGCCTTGGCCCCGGTCGGGTCCTCGTCGAACATGATCAGCGGCAACTGAGCCGGACCCGTCTGGCGCAGCGAGAAGCCGTGGCGGTCGGCCGCTTCGTCCAGGCCGGCGCGCAGGCGCTCGCCCAGGGCGATGGTGCGCTCGAGATAGTCGGTCTCTCGGATCAGCTTCAGCGTCGCCAGCGAGGCGGCCATCGGCGCGGCCGAGAACCAGAACGAGCCGGTGGCGTAGATGGTGGCCGCCGCGAAGCGGGCCTTGTCGGCGCCCAGCAGGGCCGAGATCGGATGACCGTTGGCGATGGCCTTGCCCCAGGCCGACAGGTCCGGCTTGACCCCGACCAGCGACCAGCTGCAGTCGCGGGCCAGGCGGAAGCCGGCGCGCACGTCGTCGACGATCAGCAGCGCTTCGTGCTCGTCGCACAGCGCCCGGGCCCGGCGGGCGTATTCGGGATCGGGCAGCTCCTGGTCGACGAAGGTGTCGTGCTTGATGGGCGAGGCGAAGATCGCCGCCAGGTCGGAGCCGGCCGCCTTGACCGCCGCTTCCAGGCTCTCGACGTTGTTGTACTCGTAGAACACCTGGTTGGCGCGGTCGGCCTCGGTGACGCCGTTCTTCAGCGGCGTGCACCAGGGCGCGGCGCCGTGATAGGCGCCCTTGGCCAGGACGATGGTCTTCTTCTGGGTGAAGTTGCGGGCGATCATCATCGCCATGGTCGTGGCGTCGGTGCCGTTCTTGCAGAACATCGCCCAGTCGGCGTGGCTGACCTGAGCGGTCATGGCCTCGGCCAGCTCGACCATGGCCTGGCCGGGGCCGGTCATGGTGTCGCCCCGCTTCATGCGCTCGACATAGGCCTGGTCGATGGCGGCGTGGCCGTAGCCGAACAGGTTGGGGCCGTAGCCGCACAGGAAGTCGACATACCGGTTGCCGTCGACGTCCCACAAATAAGCGCCCTCGGCGCGATCGAAGAACTGCGGGTAGTCGTCGGGCAGCAGCATGACCGACTGGTGGCCGTACATGCCGTTAGGGATCACGGCCATGGCGCGCTCGCGCAGCGCCGCATCCTTGCTGTTCGTCCAGGTCAAGCTCAGCCCCTTATAAGATAGTTTTGACTATTATAATGACTGAGCCATATTGGCTGTCAATGCGTAGGGAGGACGTCGCATGAAGACCGGATTGGCCTGTATCGGGCTGACGACCCTGGACGTGGTGGCGCGCGCCATCGACGTGCTGCCGAAGGAGGAGGTGACGGGGCTGATCGAGGGGATCGCCTGCGCTCCGGCCGGCACGGCGGGCGCTCCGGCCCTGCTGGCGGCCCGTCTCGGCGTGCCCAGCCGGCTGATCTCGGCGGTGGGTGATGACCTGATCGGTCGCTTCATTCGCACGGCCCTGGCCGACGCTGGCGTCGATATCACCGACTTGGAAGTTCTGCCGGGCCTGCCCAGTTCGACGACCCTGCTAGCGGTCTCGTCCAGCGGCGTTCGGCCGGGCTTCCACGCGCTGGGCGCGGGCATGCTGGCCCGAGTCACCCCGCGCGCGCTGGAGACGGCCACCGCGGTGGGCTTTCTGCATTACGGCGGCGTCGGCGGTCCCAAGCTCGACGGCGGGGAGGGGGAGGCGATCGTCCGCGCCGCCTCGCGGGCCGGGGCGATCGTGACCTGCGACCTGATCGCGCCCCAGACCTCGGCGATCGACGAGGTCAAGCGTCTGCTGCCGCATGTCGACTACTTCCTGCCCAGCGCCGCCGAGGCGGTGTTCCTGACCGGCCAGCAGGACCTGTTCGCCGCCGCCGAGACCTTCCGGTCATGGGGCGCCAAGGGCTGCGTCATCAAGGATGGGGGCCGGGGCTCGGTGGTGGTCCTTGACGGCGTCAGCACGACCCTGCCGGCGCATGTGATCACGCCGGTCGACACCACCAGCTGCGGCGATTCCTATTGCGCGGGGTTCATCGCCGCCCTGTCGCGAGGCTGGACGCCGCTGGATGCCGCGCGCTTCGGCACGGCCACTGCGGCATTGGTCGCCCAGGGGTTGGCCACGCTGGGCAAGGTCGAGAGCTTCGAGGCCACCGAGGCCGCGATGCGCCAGATGGCTCTGAGGGAGGCGGCGTGATGGGCGTGGCGAAACAAGAAGCCGACCTGCGCGCGCGCATGGTCGAGGTAATGCGGGCCATGGATGCGCGCGGCCTCAATCGCGGCACCTCGGGCAATGTCTCGGTCCGCTGCGGAGAGGACATGCTCGTCACGCCCAGCGGCGTTCCGGCGACGCGCCTGACGCCCGACCAGATGGTCCTGATCCATCCCGACGGCGCTTCGCCCCAGGGCGCGCTCAAGCCGTCGAGCGAATGGCGGATGCACCAGGGCATCCTGGATCGCCGACCGGACGTCGGCGCTGTGGTGCATTGCCATTCGCGCCACGCCACCATCCTGGCCTGCGCGGGCCGGCCGATCCCGGCCATGCACTACATGGTCGCCGTCAGCGGCGGGAACAGCGTGCCGGTCGCGCCCTACGCCACCTTTGGCTCGACCGAGTTGGCCCAGGCGGTGGTCGAAACCCTGGACGGCCGCTACGCCGCCCTGATGGCCAATCATGGTCAGATCGTCGCCGCCCCCAATCTCGACTTCGCCCTGGCCATCGCCGAGGAGATCGAGGAACAGGCGGCCGTCTACTGGGGAACTCTGGCGATCGGCGGGCCTAGCCTGCTGGCCGAAGAGGAGATGAACCGCATCCTGCTTAGGTTCAGATCCTACGGACAGCGCTGATCGCTGGAGGCGCGCGCCGCGTTTCATTTCCCGAGGCGGGCTCGGGGCGGCGCGCGCGACTTGAATCCCGAAGAACAGAGGTGTCGGCGGCCCAGAGAGAGCCGGGCCGAACGGGCTCCGATCCTAGTAGTGGTAGCGCAGGAAGACGCCGAGGCTCTGCGGCCGGTTGTAGCTGAGGAGATCCACGCCGAGGCTGTCGATATTGGAGATCGACACGGCGTAGGTCTTGTCGAACAGGTTGCGGGCAAAGGCGCCGGCCTCGATCTTCTGGTCGGGCGAGCGCCAGCTGACCTGAGCGCCGGCCAGCCACACCGCGTCCTGCGACAGGCGCGCGGCGTTGGAGTTGTCGAAATAGATCCTGGACGAATAGTTGGCGTCGACATTGGCCACGATCGACGCGCCGTTCGCCAGCGGCGCGACCCAGGTGGCCGCGACGTTGAACGTCACTTTCGGCGACTGCGGCAGCCAGTTGCCGGTGAAGTCCTTGCCCTCGGTGAAATAGTCTCCGTACTTGGCGTGCAGCAGTGACACGCCCGCGCTCAGGGTCAGTGGCTGGATCGGTCGGGCGGTGACCTCGGCCTCGCCGCCGTAGACCTTGGAGTTGGCGGCGTTGTCGAGCACCAGCACGGTCAGGCCATTGCGCGTGGTCTGGGCGAACACCTGTTGGTTCTTGTAGTCGTAGTAGAAGCCCGACACGTTCAGGCGCACCCGGCGGTCGAAGAACTCCGACTTCAAACCCAGTTCGTAGGCGTCGAGGGTCTCGTTGTCGTAAGGCTCCATCTCCTGGGGCGTCGTGGCCATGCCGCCGAAGAAGCCGCCGCTTTTATAGCCGCGGTTATAGGTGGCGTAGATGTTGGCGTCGTCGCTCAGCGCATAGCGCAGGCCAAGCCGGCCCGAGACCGCCGAGAAGGTCTTGCTCTGCTTCGAGGTCAGGATGACGATCAGGCCGTCTTCGGCCTGGCTTTGGTAGTCCATGGACTTGTCGTCGGCCGACCAGCGCAGGCCCACCGTACCCGTCAGCCTGTCGGTCAGCTTGTAGTCCGCTTGACCGAAGACGGCGTAGCCCTTGGTGGTCTGGGTGTAGGGATAGCCGAAGGTCGCGACGCTGTTTTCGAGGCTGAGACCCGTGGGGTTCTCGGGCGTGGTGAACAACGGCCGCAGGTCGCGCAGCACGTCCTGGCGCGTGTTGTCCCGCACTTGCTCGTCCATGTAGTAGACGCCGAGGACCCAGTTGAGCCGGGCCGAAGGATCGTTCGACTGCAGGCGCAGTTCCTGGGTGAATTGGTGTTGGCGGGAACGATAGTTGATCTCGATCATCCGCAGGGGGCTGGCGTCGGTGTTCTCCACGTCGTTGCGGTGGGCCCACTGCCATGCCGTCACCGAGATCAGGGACATGCCGCCCAGCGTCCAGGTCGCCTGGCTGGAGGCGCCGAACAGGTCGACCTTGTCCTTGCCCTCCTGGTTGGCGTCCACGGCGCGCGGATTGTTGTCGGTGTCGGCATAGCCCAGCAGGTCGGCGCACTGGCCGCTCGCGTAGGCGCTGGTCGCGCAGAAGCCATCCGGACCGGCGGCCCCCGGCGTCGCGGGGAACAGGGCGCGGTGTCCGGGCGCGGTGGCGTCGCCGCGATTGACGTAGCGATTGACCTGGGTCAGCAGCTCGAAATCTTCGCTCGGCGTGTAGAGCAGCGACAGCCGCCCCGCCCAGTGTTTGGCCGCGTTGAGATCATGGCCGGTGACCCGGTTATAGGTATAGCCGTCGTCCTTGACGTACTGGGCGGCCGCCCGGAAGGCCAGCTTGTCGGCCACGATCGGCCCACCCACGCCCAGATCGGCGGTCACGGCGTTGAAGCTGCCGTACTCTAGCGAGGCGTCGGCCCCGAAGCTTTGGCTAGGCCGCTTGGTGGTGATGTTGATCGCGCCGCCGTTGGTGTTGCGGCCATAGAGGGTGCCCTGTGGCCCGCGCAACACCTCGACCTGGGCCAGGTCGAAGAACCCCGCCATCTGGGCCAGGGGCGAGCCGACATAAACGCCGTCGGCATAGACTCCGACGCCGCTGGAGGCGTTGGGGTTGAAGTCGCTGAGGCCCACGCCGCGAATGTAGATCTTGGGATTGGCGGCCGCGTCGCCGGCGCTGATACGCATGCCCGGGGCCAGGTTGTTGAGCGCCAGGACGTTGTTGACGCCGCGCGCGGCCAGGGCGTCGCTGGTCAGGGCGGTGACCGACACCGGCACGTCCTGAAGGTTTTCCGACCGCTTCTGGGCGGTCACCACGATCTCCTCGATCGCCGTGCTGTCGTGCGTTTGGGCCGCCGCGACACCGGTGGACAGCGCCAGCGCGGCGCAGCTCAGAAACATACCCGTTTTCATATTCTACTCCCCGTCTATCCAGTACTCCGACCGGTTCAGGCCATTACGATAATAAAAACTATCAGGAAGCAAGAGGGCTTGGCGCAAGCGATCGGACGCCCTTGCGCGACGCGGTGGCCTGGGCGCCCGGTTTGCGGGCGAAACCTCGCCAAATCGCTCGAAGGACGACCGGGAACCGGGGAAGGGGGCATGGCCCAGGGGGGGCGGAGGTGACTTTCGGTCACGGCGGCGACGCCCCCGCGGCCGCGAGCGGACCGACATTCAAGGCCGGCGACGAGCCCCGTCCTCCTGGGCGTGGGCTCCAGGGCTCATGGTCGAGGGCCGTGGTCTTTGAGCTTGGGTCCGAGCCTGACCGCTTCAGGCGCGGGCTGGCGATCAAGCCTCGCTGGAAGTCGAGGCGCGATCAGCCTGGGTGGTCAGTCCTTGGATAGCTGTGACCGGCGGGGGAGGTCGAAATGGTAGCGGCCGATCATCCAGGCGACTTCCTCGATAACCATGTCCTCGTCGAGTTCGGGATCCTCCACCAACATCTCCATGGCCGCGTAGCTCATCAGTTCGGAGACGCGCATGGACAGCTTCAGGCGTTCCTCGTCGACCGGGGGGCCGTCCTTGACGCGAAACGCGAAGATTCGGTCCAGCACGGCGGTGCGCGACTGGACACGCACGTCCTGCAGCGGCGGCATGGCGCGGATGGCCCGCAGGATCCAGAGCCCGCCTGGAAAGGCGCGGGTGACGGTGATGATCTCCTTTTGCAGCCGGATATGACTTTCGACGGCCGCGGAGAGGGTGGTCCAGTGGGCGCCGCCAGACTCCACCCAGGCGAAGACGACCTCGTCCTGGGCGTCCATCAGTCGCCGGGTCAGCTCGGTCAGCAGGGCGTACTTGTTCGGAAAGTAGCGATAGAGCGCCGGCGGCGTCAGTCCCGCTCTTTCGCAGACGAGATTGGTCGTCAGGCGCTCGAAACCTACCTCGGCCAACAGCTCCCCGGTCGTCGCCAGAATCGCTTCGAAGGTGTTGATGCCGTTACGCCGGGAGGGCCGTGACTTGGCTTCGAGTTCTGGAGTGCTCACCACGGGTCCTTGAAGAGAGCCGCGGATTGGCGGCGTGCTGTCGAATAGCAACTGGGCCGGGTCAAGAGAACCTACCGCCGTCGCGGCGCGTGTCGCGTGCGCGTCGCCCAACGCCCGCGTGCGTCTATTGTAGCTCAAACTATCCTACTAGCGAGGGCGTTCGCGTTGAACCAGCTGTGGCCGCGGCGCGCGCAAGCTCGGCCGGCCGCGCCCAGCAAAGCGGCATCGCGGTCAAAACCCATCGAGTGTGAGACCGGTTGACGATACTCTTGAGATAACAAAAACTACCTTAGGGCTGTCGGGCGAAGACCCGTCGACGAATTGATCCAAAGCCCGTTGGAGGAAATGCATGTCGCTCGAGGACACCCAGGCGCGCGCCTCGCGAGCCGACGACGGCTGGATCGGTCGCCCACCGACGGCCGCGCAGATCGTGGCTTTCCTGACGATTGGATCGGTCGCCCTGATCATGGCCGGCGTTCAGCCGGTCGTGCTGGGGGGGCTGGTCAACGCGGGCCGGCTCGACATCAGCCAGCTCGGCTGGAGCGTGACGATCGAGTTTCTCGCCATCGCGCTGGGCGTTGGGCTGGCCGACGCGTTTCTACCGCCGCGCCGGCTCAAGCTGATCGGCTTCGTGGCCGCGCTCGTCCTGGCCGGCGTCAATCTCGCTGGGCTGGAGGTGTCCGGACTGGGAGTCCTGGTGATCCGGGCGCTGGCGGGCCTGGCCGAGGGTGGGCTCGTCTGGCTGACCACGCTGATGATCGTGCGCTCGCCGACGCCGGGACGTTGGAGCGGCATCTTCCTGATCAGCCAGGCCGTGCTGCAGGTGGCGTGCGCGGCCGGCATACCGATCTTGGTCTCGCCTTCGCTCGGCGCCAACGCGGGCTTCGTCACCTTGGGGGCCAGCGCCGTTCTGGCGGCGGCCGTCGCGTTCGTTCTGCCGGCCAGTCTCGCGCCGCTGGCGGGAAACAAGAGCGATGAGGCGGTGCTCGCCGAGCCGATCCCGAAAGCGGCCTATGTCAGCCTGGCGGCCATCTTTCTCCTGTTTTCGTTCTTCATCGGGTTTCTGGCCTATGTCGAGCAGTTGGCCGGCCAGGCGGGTTTGACTCCCGTCCAAGGCGGTCTGGCCGTCGCCGTGGCCCTGGGGTGCTCCATCGCCGGCTCGGGCCTCGGGGCCGTGCTGGCCGAACGGATCCCCTATCACCGCGCCTTTCTGGTTTGCCTCCCGGTGTTCCTTTTCGTGCTGATCGGCCTGTGGGTCCTGCCGAGCCCCGGCGCGTTCATCGCCTTCGCTGGCCTGCACGGCTTGGCGTGGGGCTTCCTGCAGACCCTGCAGGCGCCATTCATCATAGAATCGGATCCTTCGCGGCGCGCGGTTCTGCTGGCGCCCAGCGTGCAGGCCGTCGGCGCGGCCGCCGGGCCGATGCTGTGCTCGTTCTTCGTCAGCGCCCACGAGGTTCGCGGCGCCTTGGTCGCCGCGGGTGCGTGCCTGGCGGCCTCGTTCGTCCTGGCGATGATGCTGTGGCTTTCGCGTGTCCGGCGCCAGGTCAAGTCCGCGCTCGCCGCCTCCCTAGGGCCGGCGTGACGCGCGGCCTGACAAACCACGCCCGCGCGTGTCGCGAAGGAAAAGATCATGTCCGCTGACATCGTAGCCGATCATTCGCCCGTTCTGGACATCGACGCGCTGCCGACGCTCGAGGATTATGGCTATGACGGCGGCCGCATGGCGTTCCGGCGGTTCTGCGCCAGGGCGTTCAAGCCCGATGGACCGCGCTTCCTGCGCGGCGACGGCGGGGCGCTCGTGGTCTTCCGACATGCCGATCTTCGGGCGCTGGCGGCGCGGCCGGAGCTCTCGGCCCTGGCGCCCAACCAGCTCTTCCCGGGCTTGCTCCTCGCCGAGGCGCTTGAGGAAAAGCCGGTTGGCTTCGCCATCGCCAACCTGATCAAGAACCAGCTCTTCGGCGCCAACGGCGTTCTCAACGCCACCCTGCGCAAGGTGCTTCTCAACCAGATCGGACCCAAGCCGACGGCCGCGCGGGCCGACGCCGCCCGCCAGATCGCCGGGCGGATCCTCGAAGATCTGCCGCTGGGCGAGACCGTCGATCTCGTCGAGCGGATCGCCGAGCCGCTGATCGGCCTTTATTGGGGCGGGCTGATCGGGATGACCGATGAGGAGGCTCTGAGCGCGGCCGTGCAGGCGCGCAAGATGACGCCCATGCTGTTTCTGCGGCCGGACGGGGAGGGCATAGGCGAGGCCGACGCCGCCGCGACCGCCTATCGCGGCCTCGTCGAGGGCGCGAGCCAACGCGCCTTGGACGCGGGCGGTTGTCCGTTCGTCTCGGACATGGCCCGGGACCTCGCCATGGT
Organism: Caulobacter segnis; assembly: GCF_031454995.1. GTDB lineage: Bacteria > Pseudomonadota > Alphaproteobacteria > Caulobacterales > Caulobacteraceae > Caulobacter > Caulobacter segnis_E. Next base: position 88,520 of record NZ_JAVDRV010000002.1, read on the forward strand.
CGATATCGCCGATGATCTCGACCACGGCGGCTATGTTCCCAAGACGGTGGGAGCCTTCCTCGCGGGAAACCTGTTCGACGGATTCCATACGGCCGCTCTGGCCATCGCCAATACGATCCGTACGCTGATTGACAATGCCGAGGTGATGGACAGGTTGCGCGCGGAGCCTGAGAAGGCCGCCGCGGCGGTATCCGAGTGCCTGCGCTTGGAGCCCCCTGTCATTCATCTGAACCGCGTTGTCAGCGCCGACCTGGAATACGATGGACGGATCATCCCCGCGGGAACCCGGGTGATGATGATGTGGGGCGCCGCCAATCGCGATCCCGAGGCTTTCACAGACCCCGAATCCTTCGACCTGGACCGTCCCCAGCAGGGTTTGACCACGTTCGGCGGCGGCGCTCACATCTGTCCAGGGCGCTTCGTGGCCGGGCTGGTCGCCAGGAGCCTGGTGGAGGCCTTGATCGAACGCCGGATCGAGCTTCGCGCGGCGGGCGACATCGACGACTGGATCGGCAACCATGCCATGTGCCAGCTCAGGCGTCTGCCGTTGACCCTGGAGCGCTGGCCCGGACAAGGGCGAACGGTGCTTCCATCATGACGCGACGCGGCGAGGCCCCCATGGCCGCGGCGTCCCGCCGACCCGCTGGCGCAACGGGTGCATCCTAGGCGGCTGGACGACGGGGGAGATCGCGCGCGGGCCATTCGTCGCGCGATCGGGCCTCGCTGGACAGCCATGCGGACCGCGGCGCGATCGGCGAGGCGAGCGCCCAAACGCCTTTGAGCGTTGTCTAGAACTGTTTGCTGAAGCGAAGGCTCAAGGTGCGGGGTCGGGGCGGGGTAATGATCTGCTCTCGGCCAATGAGATAAGGATTGCCGAACGAGAAGCTGTTGGCGTGGCTGTTCAGCGGATTGTCTAGGGTGGCGCTGAGTGTCCAGCCGGGCGTCGTGAGGCTGGCCACGCCGCGCAGAGTCACCAAGTCCCCCATCTCGTGGAGGTGATCGGCGTCGAAGGTCAAATAGGACGTCCCGACATAGGAGGCTTGGCCTTGGAGGCGTAGGGTCGGCCCCGAGGCCAGGTCGCGGTGATAGTCGACGCCCAGGCTGGCGGAAACCCGCGATACGCCCGGAAGGGCCGCGCCAGCGCGCGGACTGAAAGCGGCGTTGAATCGCGTGACTTCAGGATCATTGAGCAAGGCCGCGGCGCGCAGGTCGAGCCGCTCGCTGGCGCGGAAGGCCGCTTCGACCTCGAAGCCCCGGTTGGCCCCATCGCCGATGTTGACGGTGTAAGCCGTGCCATCGGCCAGATACTGATCGCTCTGGATAGACTCCCAGGTCGCGTAGAACGCCGCCGCCCTGCCTTGAAGGCGATCGTCAAAGGCCCGAAACTTGGCGCCCAGCTCATAGTTCCACAGCTCGTCCGCGACGTAGCGGCGTGGCGGGGCGTTGGGCGCGTCGAACATCTGGCCGATCCGTCCGGCCGTGTTGAACCCGCCGGGGCGATAGCCCTCGGCCGCCTGGGCGTAGAAAAGAACGCCTGGGCGGACGTCATAGGCGAGGAGCAACTTGGGCGAGAAGCCGGTGGCCTCGGCCGATCGACTGATTTGACGCTCGCCGGCCGTCTGGGTCACGGTCGAGTCGGTGTCGAAGCTGTAGTTGAACCAGCGCAGGCCGGCCGTGGCCGACAGTCTCGCGGTGGCGTCGAAAGTCACTTCGCCATAGATCGCCTCCTCGTTGATCCCGTCGCGCCGGCGCTCGGCGTAGACCGCCGGCGAGCGAGCGGGCAGGGCGTGCAGGCTGGAGTCGAGCCCGATCGATCCGTCCGAGGCGAACGCCCCGACCAGGCCATGCAGGCGGTATTCGCTGGGCGTGGCGTATGTGATTTCCACCACTGTCAGGTTGATGGCCTTGTCCTCGTCGAAAGCCGCTGGAGCCCCCGCCAGATCATAGCGAAGCGAGGCCGCCGTGGCGTCGTAGCGGCTGCCAAACCTGTGCGATAGTCGCGAGATCGCGCCCGTCACCCGGCCCCAACCTCCGTTGCCGGCCAGGGTCAGCGAGGCGTGATCGAAGTCGCTATCGTGTGGTTCGCGCACCAACGAGTCGCGGATTTTCGGCCCCAGTCGCCGCAGCCCGTACTGTGTGTCCTGATTGTCATTCGACTGATGGGTCACCCCTAGCGTCGCGGTCCAGTTCGGCGTCACCATCGCGCGCAAGCTCGCTCGCATCCCGACTTGATCCGAGCTGTTGACACGGCTCAGGCCGAGACTGGAATTGGCGATATAGCCGTCCTGGGCTTCGCGATAGACCAAGGCTCTCAGCGCCGCCCGGCCGCGAATGAGCGGGAGGTTCGCCACCACCTCGAGTTCGCTGCTGCTTCCGCCGCCCTGAGTGAAGCTCGCCCCGGTGAGCACGCTGGCTGAATAGCGGTCGAGGTCTGGCTTGCGGGTGGCGATCCGCATCACTCCGCCCAACGCGCCGCCGCCATAGAGCGTGCCCTGGGGGCCGCGCATGATCTCCACGCGCTCGATGTCGGTCAGCCGCAGGTTTGGATCGGGAGCGCTGTAGGTGATCGGCACTTCATCGAGATAGAGCGACACCATCGACTGGGCCTGGCCCGTAAAGGCGCCGTCGGACAGACCACGAAGCAGCACCTTGTCGCGGCCCGGCCCAAGGTTAGTCACCGTCATGCCCGCGACTTGGCCGGCCAGGTCGTGGAGGCTGGTCAGCGCCTGGCGCTCGAGCCGATCGGCCGAAATCACCGAGATGGCGTAGGGCGTGCGGCCCGGAAGGTTTGGGTACCGCTGGGCGGTGATAACCACCTCGCCAAGGCCGGTTGGCGCCTGAGCCGGGGCTTGTCGCACGGGACGCGCGGGCGCTGCATTCGCGCGACGGATGATCACCGTGCGCGGATCGGGCTGGCGGTAGTCGCAACCACTGCCGGCCAGGATCCTGTCGAGCGCGGCCGCCACGGTGAGGCGGCCCGTCAGGGCGGGGGCTTGGCCGCCGCACATTTCGAGATCACCGCCCAGCGAGAGCTCGGCCTGCAGCGCGAACTCGATCAGCGCCGCGCGGACAGGCTTGGCGGCGATCTGCAACCGGACGACAGGGGAGGCGCCGCTGGCGAACAGACGCGGCGCGGCGTCGGCGGGAGCGCCTACAAGGCTCGCGAGGGTCGCGCCCAGGGCCGCTGCGCGGAATCGGGCGCTGACGCGATCGACCTGTTCCGTCACGATCAGCGGCGCGCGTTCTTGGCTTTGAGAACCACCTCGCCCGCCATCGTCTCGGCGACGATCGGGGCGAACAGCTCCAGGCGTCGGACCATGGCGGCCTCCTCGTCGATCAGCAGGACGCCCGAAACCGTCACGGACGCGGCGCTCGGATCAACGCGGATCGGCGTGGCGACATATCGATTGAGGTCCACCACCACCTCGGCCAGCGGCGTGCGGTCATAGATCAGCTTGCCGGACTTCCAGGCGAAGGCCTGGTCCGGGGCAACTTCGCGTGTTCGCGCGCTCTCGCCGGGAAGTTGGACCAACTGTTGACCGCGCGTCAGCTTGACCGTCCCTTCCTGCCCCCCCGAAACGGCGACCAGTCCGCGGCGCACCGAGACGGCAAGGCGCCCGGCGTGGCTGAGGATATTGAACTCGGTGCCCAGCACGCGCACTTCCCGCGCTCCAACGGTCACGACAAACGGGCGGTTCTCGAGATGAGCGATGTCGAAGCTGGCCTCGCCATCAACCAGGGTCACATCGCGCTGCTCGCGGCTCAGGCGCACACGCAGGGCCGTCGCGCTCCCTAGGGTCAGGCGCGAGCCGTCGGCCAGCGCGATCTCGCGCGTTTCGCCGCGCTGGGTCGCGTAGTCGGTGTAGGACGGAGTCGCCAGTCGCGGTGTCAGCGCCAGAGCGACGATGGCCGCCGCCGCGGCCAAGCCCAGACCCATCAGCAGGCCGCGTCTCGCCGGCTTGGAGGAGCGTGGACGCAGGGGAACGATATCGGCGGCCAGGGGCGCGGTCTTCGGCTCATTGGCGGGCAGGTCGTCGAGATCGAGCCAGAGGATCTCGACCGCTTCGTAAGCCGCGGCGTGCTCGGGATCGGCCTCTAGCCAGGTTTGAAACGCCGTCCAGTCCTCCAGGGTGGGCTCGCCCTGCAATCTGGCGAACCAGTCGGCGGCGACCTCCTGGATCGAAGCTTGAGAAACAGGCTGGGTCATTGGCGGTTTGCGCTTTCTTCGCGCCCGGCCTTGGACGGGCGTCGCCACAATGACGCCACTCCGCCCCAAGGTCCTCCCCACATCCCGGTGAGGCGATACATCCGCGCCACAGTCATCGCCCCACCTTGGTGACGAGATGGCCGAGGGCTAGGCTGATGTGCTTCTCGACGGCGCTACGCGAAATGCCCAGGCGTTGGGCGGTTTCGGCGTGCGTCAAACCCTCGAACTTGTGCAGGCGGAAAACCCTCTGGGTCAGCGGCGCCAGCGCCTCCAGCGCTAAAGACAGCTTCTCCAGTCGTTGACGGGCGATGATCGCGCTCTCGGCGTCGGGGGTGTCGACCACGTCGAGGGCGCCGACGCTGGCATGATGGGTCCGCCGCCACTCCGATTCGCGGGCGCCCGAGCGCTTGGCCTGCCGCAGCCGGTCCAGCATCAGGTTGGACGCCAGGCGGTAGAGATAGGCGGACGGGTTCTCGATCGGCGCCTCCGTGGCCGCCTGGACCTTCAGATAGAGGTCCTGAACCAAGTCCTCCACATCGCCACGTCCGCCCAGACGCGCCAGGAAAAAACGCCGCATGTCGTCGCGGCGCTCCAGATAGGCGCGGGCCAGGGGCGAGAGGTCGGGGGCGGCGTCCTTCATCTTCAGCTCTGGCGCGTTGGCGGATCTGACGGTCGGCATCGTTGGTCATCGCCAGGACGCGGAGGCCGCTGAAAAAGTCGGTGAGAGGTTGCGAGACATGAGGCGCCGAAGCGGCGAAGGCAAGCGCCCACGCCTTCCGACGGCGGCCGCGGCCGCAAGAACCCCTTGACCCGGCGCCAGGCGAGCATCGCGCCCCAATCCCGGCGGAAACAGGGCCGCCACGGACCAATCCGGGCGCGGCTCGGCGGTCGGCTTGGGAGGTGCGCTCGTCAGTGCGCTGGCATCAAAGGTGTCACATTCCACGATCTGCACACGATCTACCGGCCTCTGTGACCTCCAAGCTCTCGGAAGGTGGACGCCGACAGAGGTGGCCATGCGCACGGGGCATACGCTGCGGGATCTGGCTTCGCTCGACGTCTATGCTGATCGGGGGGGCGACGAACAGCTGAGCGGCTGGCGGTGCGGCAGACGTCGGTCTAGGCCTGCGCTAACGGATTTGCAGGCCCGTGCGAACATAGTGAATTCAAGGACTTGGCTGCAAAGCGGCCGGTTTTCGGCCCTAATGAAATCAAAGACTTAGTCGGCCGCCGCAAACCAAAATCGGGCCTCCCGGGAGGCGCGAAATGAGCCTCGAAGCCCGCAACTGGGCCCGCCGCATCGGCGGCCTGTCGATCGCCGCCAAGGCCGTGCTGATGGCCCTGGCCGACCACGCCGACTCCGAGGGCAAGGCCTGGCCCAAGCTCAAGACGCTCGCCGAAATCACCAGCATGACCGAGCGCCACGTGCGCCGTCAGATCGGCGTGCTCGAGGAGACCCGCGTCCGCCGAAAGGCTCTTGCACTCCACCTCAGCAGCGAACGAGCTTCGCCCGAACAGGAGATCAAAGCGCGCGCTGCCCTCCATATCAGCAAACTCGACATCGTAGCCGGCGTCCATCAAGCGCTGTGCCAAGTCGAGTTCCAAGTACAGGGCGGCGAAGCCTGTCTCAGCTTTGAGCGAGTCTCGAAGCCGGCCCTCCAGCACCTTTTGTCCTCCCGGCGAGATTTGTGCGTGCACTGCCGCCGTTGTGGCTGCGAAATTCAGCGCTGTAAGGATGAGCCCGTCGGCAAGTTCCGGCAGTAGGCGTCCCTCCTTTGCGAGAACGTCGGCTTGAAAGCCGATTGCCATTTCCAGCCAGTGATAGTCGGAGACTATTTTCCACCGAAGCGGAGACTTACGCTGGTCTGCATCTAGCTGGTCGCAGCGTTTGAACCATCGCCCCCGACCTGCCAGGTCGAGAAATGCCTCAAGATGTGGCGCTAGGGCCTGGATATCGGAGGGGATCGAAAGGCGCATTAGGCAGAGAAGCCTAGGGCAAGCCGCGTGCGCAGCAAGATGGTAGGCTGGGCGGGCGAGGAGGATTCCGGAGTTTTGGGGTCAATCGGCGTTGTATCAGCGTTCGTCTATAGGAACCTCTGTCGCGAGCTCAGTCACGAGATCATCGAGCTTGTGGATCACTCGAACGCCATGAGAGCAATCGATTATTGCTGAAGAGGAGCCGAGCCATAGGATGTCAGATCCCAGGCACTGATTGTCAAGTTTACTTTCTTGGGCAACGCGCAGGCCGCTTAGGTATACTTTCGGTTGGTGTACGCGATGTGACAGGAGGCGCCAGCCAGATTTATTCCAATCGGAAAGCCCATATAGGCTGTAAGAAAATGAAATAAAAAGTGTCATCAAGAGAGCACTATAGAGCATGATTAGGCGCTCTTCTGCTGCCTCGGCGCGGATTTCCTCTAATGTTCTGATGCGCGAGTCGCGTAGGTTTAGACGGTCTGCGAAATGTTCTACAGCCCATCTACAAAGCCACATTACGAGATAGGCGGGGATAAAGATCCAGGCCACGTGCCTTAAGATCGTGAAGCCGCCCATCACTACATCGGCCGGATTGGCGACCATAAAATAGTTCACACGCCAAGCTGCCCAGAAGAAGATCCCATTGGTCACGGCGCTCAGGGCGAATAGGCCTGCGGTCGCGACACTGCAGAATTTCAGGAACTCGACAATCAAGGATGGGCGTTCGGACACGGTGAATTAATGCCTGGAAGTCTGCGCAAGCTCGTTTCTCGCTACTCGCCCTAGGATTGTCGAGTCCTGAGTTGCGCCAGCGGCCTCGTGTTGCGATGGCGACAAGATTTGGAGATTTTCGCTCCAGCGCATGGTTGGCGCGCATAAAAGGTTGGGTGTCCAGCACGCAAGCGCTCGGATATCTGAGTTCTGGAGAGGTCGGGGTGTCGGCGTGCGCCTTCCGGCCTCGCTTCCGAGCGCTCTGAGTGCCGAAATTGGCAAATCTCATACAAAACTTGGCAATTCTTTTGCAAAGGTTGGCAACTTCAGTCGCTTTAGGTGCCAGTTGCCAAGGTTTACCTAAGATTGCGCCTGGAGCTGTGGGCAAGATGTGCATTGTGGGCCCACATTGCTGCGCAACGTCGGGCCACAATTCGGCTTACTCGCCTAAAGGCTCGACGCGATAGCTCTGCGAGGCTTGGTGAGGCTTCCGCCTATAGGGGGGCGATCGCCCTGCGGGCTATTCGTCTCGCCGCAGTGGCACCCCTGCTCTTAGCTTATCCAGCACGTCCGGAGGGATCGTGTCCGTCTCCCAGAGCGGCGGTTGATCCGGTGCATTGTTCAGGAAATCGATAAGGCGGCGCGCAGAATTTTCAGCACGCCCGGTGAGGGCCTCTATCTCAGCTCGCGCCAACTTCTCAGCGATGGCGAGGTTGATGAATTGACTGAGCGTTATGCCCTGAGACCTGGCGAGGTTTGATGCCTTGCTCTTGAGCTCGGGGTCGAGCTGAAGCGGAAATCGCTGCTGGCTCATGCGCATTGCCCCTTCCGATCGTTCGCCAAGATACAAGGCGTGGGGTGTATGTCCACGGCCGGAAGCGCCGGTCGCGAGGGCCGGACACCCGTGTCCGGGGGGGATTGTCATCTAATCCAGAAGACTACAGCCTTTCGCTCTAGGCGGTCCCCGCTCAAGGGAATGCGTCGCCGATGAACCCGTAACTCCGGCGGGGCTAGGCCGCCGCTGGACGTGATCGTGAGCGAAGGCGCAACAGCATGGCAAAGCGAGAGGTTCGTGACCGGGGCAGGCCTCTGAAGGTCTATGTCTCGGAGGCCGACCGGGCTTTCATTACGAGTGGCGCCAGCCAGGCCGGAATGTCGGTCTCGGATTATCTTAGAGTGCTGGGCCTTCACCATGAGCCGAAAAGCATCTTCGACCAGGATGCAGTGCTCGCGCTAGCCAAGGTCTCTGGAGATGTTGGGCGCCTCGGGGGCCTGTTGAGGTGGCTGCTTTCCGAGGCGCCGCCGAAGGATGTCGCGGATCGCGCGCGAGAGCTGGTCTCGGAGATCGCGCCGATGATCAGTCTTTTGCGTGAGAAAGCCGCGCGGGTTTAGCCGATCGGTCGGAGGCTTCGCGAAGGAAAATCGTCCTCGAAATCGTGCGGCGGATTGGTCCGGATGGAATGCAGCAAGTGGATAAGCGCGGTTTCAAGCGATTGGAGATGATCACCCTCCACATAGCCAACCGAAGCCGTGCGGCGGAGGTCGGATATGACGAGCACTAGGCCGGCGACCTCACCGCGTTTGGCGCGGTCTAAGGCCTCTTCAAGCATCGCGACTACGTTGTTGCTCATTCGCGTGTCCACCGGATCTCTGCCTTTCCGCGCGGCTTTGGCGCTCTCTTTGGTCTCAAGTCTCATGAAATTTCTTTGAGACTTGAGACCATGTGGGTCTTAAGTCATTAAATAAGCGGCATTCTATTTCAAGTTGATCGCTCTATATGAGGTTGTTTATTTCGTTAACCATCATGGATTCTTGCGAAGTGTCTAGAGGTTGTGGGAGGATTCGAATCGGAACTTGAGCCGTACCGACCAGTGAGAGCACTATGAATGGATCTCGAAACCGCGTTGGGTCTTGTGCAACTAATATCGCGCGTGTGCTGAAAGTCCTTCGATCGGCAGGTTTGCACCCTGCGGAAATCCATCTGCCGCCCGATGGAGGCGCGCGCATTCTCCTGCCTGCATCGCGTCAGGTGGACGTCGCGGCGAATTCGTCTGCTCGCGAAATCCAGGACGAATTAGCCAAGCACTTCGCCAATGGCCGTTTCTAAGCGCGGCCTGCCGAAAGGCGTCTGGTTCCAGAAGAAGCGCCTCAGCGGTGGCGAGGTCGTTCGCTACGGCTACTTGGGGCGAGGGCCGGGCACGATCCCGCTGGGGCGGGAGGGGAGTGTCGAGTTCCATACCGCTTTGGCGGACGCCATGTGCAAGGAGCCGCCCACCCACACCGTCCATAACCTGATCTGGCGCTATAAGCAGTCGCCGGAGTATCGCGACCTCGCGGATCGCACGCGCGCCGATTACGCCAAGCAGCTCGACAAGATCCAGACCGTGTTCGGCGGGCTGTCGCTGCGCGCCATGGCGGCGCGGGAGGTGGCGACGCACATCTACGCCTGGCGCGACAGCATGGGCGGGAGCCCGCGCCGCGCCGACTACGCGATCACTGTATTGAAGCTCGTCCTCGAATGGGGCGTTCGGCGCGGCCATTTGGAGTTCAATCGCGCTGCAGGCATCGAGAAGCTGTCCAACACCGATCGGCGGGACAAGACCTGGAGCGTGGAGCAAGTCGCCGCCTTCATGAACGTCGCCACCGAGCCGATGCGGCGAGCGATGATACTCGCGCTTGAGACCGGCCAGCGCCAGGGCGACCTGCTTACGGTGGGGTGGGGCGCCATTGATGGAGGCGTCCTCCGCTTGCGGCAGGCCAAGACCGGCGTCCGTGTGGCGGTGCCGATCTCGAAGGCTCTGCGCGATTGCCTGGACGCCATTCCGCGCGGCGACGCGACGACAATCCTCACGAGGCCCGATGGCCGCCCTTGGGAAACGAAGGGCAACGGCTTCCGGTCGGCCTGGCGGCTGACCTGTAGGGCGGCCGGGATCAAGGGCGTCACCTTCCACGATCTGCGCGGCACCTTCGTCACGCGCCGCCTGGCCGAGGGCTGGACGACGCAGGAAGTGGCCATGTGCACCGGGCATTCGCTGCGCGATTTAGCCTCGCTGGACACCTATGCGGACCGCGGTGCCATCGCCGAGGCGACCGCCAAGCGGATCAGCGCCCGACTCGCGCGGGGCTGAAACGGGAACGAATTCTGCAAACCGACCTGCAAACTGGTCGATATCCAAAGGAGCTAAGTGCTTGAAAAGTGGTGGAGGCCCGGGCCGGAATCGAACCGGCGTGCACGGATTTGCAGTCCGCTGCGTCACCACTCCGCCACCGGGCCATCCGGGTGTCGACGCGTGCGTCGGCGGGGGAGGGCGTTCGATACAGGAGCCACGGCAGGGCCGCAACTTCGAATTTACGCGATCGTGATCGCCTGGCCGAGGGGAGGCTCTCCCCGAGAGTCCGTATATTTTGCCACGCGATCTCACGACCACCGGCATGCGATTTGTCAGCCGTCGTCATCATGGCCAACGTGCGTTTGGCCGACTTCTGGACTCTTGGGAGACTTGAGCCGAAGTCAGGGGCTGGCGCTATTGGCGCGAGGCTTGACGGCGATTGCGATCGAGGGTCAGCGCGACGAGTGTCGCGATGGCGCCCGACGCCAGGTATAGGCCGATCGCGGGCAGGCCCCAGAGCGACGCCAGTCCAAGCGCGGCCAAGGGCGCGAAGCCGGCGCCGATCAGCCAGGAGAGGTCCGAGGTCAGGGCCGCGCCGGTGTAGCGATAGCGCTTGGAAAAGCCCGAGCTCACCGCTCCGGCCGCCTGGCCGAAAGACAGGCCCAGAATGATGAAGCCGACGATCACATAGGCCATCTGTCCCGCCGAGCCCCCGTCCAGAAGGCGCGGCGCCAGAAGGCTGAACGCGCCGATCAGCAGAGCCGAGAGGGCCAACTGGTTCTGGCGCGTGATGCGGTCGGCGATCCAGCCGGAGGCTAGGATGCCGGCGACGCCGAACAGCGCGCCGATGATCTCGATACGAAGGAAGGTCAACGCCTGGTGATCGTCTTGCAGGGCGACCCAGGACAGCGGGAAGACGGTCACGAGGTGGAACATCGCGAAGGTCGCGAGGGGGGCGAAGGCGCCGATCAGCACGTTGCCGCCTTCGGCCCGCATCAGACTGGCGATGCGGGTCGGGCGTAGCTCGCGCTTCTCGAATAGGGAGCCGAACTCTTCCGTCGCCACGATGCGCAGGCGGGCGAAGAGGGCCACGACATTGATCGCGAAGGCGGCGAAGAACGGATAGCGCCAGCCCCAGTCCAGGAAGTCGGCGGGGCTCAGGCTGGCCAGGAAATAGGCGAAGAGGCCGCTGGCCAGGATGAAGCCGAAGGGCGCGCCAAGCTGCGGGATCATCGCGTACCAGCCGCGCTTGTTCTCCGGCGCGTTCAGCGCGAGCAACGACGCCATGCCGTCCCAGGCGCCCGCCAGCGCCAGGCCCTGGCCGACGCGGCAGATCGCCAGGGCCCAGATGGCCAGCGCGCCCACGGCGGCGTAGCTGGGCAGCACGCTGATCGCGGCGGTCGATCCGCCTAGCAGGAAGAGCGCGATCGTCAGCTTCACGCCGCGTCCATGGCGGCGGTCGATAGCGCCGAAGATCGCCGACCCGAACGGTCGCGCGATGAACGCCAGCGCGAACAGGGCGAAGGCCAGCATCACGCCCGTCAGGCGATCCACGAACGGGAACACCAGTTGGGGAAACACCAGCACCGAGGCGATGGCGTAGACGAAGAAGTCGAAGAATTCCGAGGTACGGCCGATCACCACGCCCAGCGCGATCTCACCGGGGTGGACCGCCTTGTCGTCGGCGTGCAGCCGCCGCGCGTCGCGCTCTAGTCCCGAGGAGGTTGGGATCGCGAATTCGTGGGCCATGTCGTAACGCGCCTTTATCCTTGGTTTCCGTCCCAGCACCGCGCCGCCTTTCCAGCGGTCTGGATGCGAGCATGCAGCGGACGGGGCTGGTCTGGCAAACGCCTTTGACGTGTTTCCGGCTCCAACTTGTCGAATTGGCGTTGGATGATTGATCAAAGACAAGCTGGTTCTTGACCTAGGACAAACGGTCCAATGTCGCGGCGCGGGGCCCTGGCGTAACAGCCGCGCTCATGCGACCGAATTTCAGGCTCCCGCCGCGCTTCAACCCTTTTAAGTTCCTGGCCCTGGCCCCGGCCGTGTTGGCCTTGGGCGGCTGTGACTGGGTGGTGATGAACCCGTCCGGCGACATCGCCGCCCAGCAACGCGACCTGATCATCGTCGCGACCGTGCTGATGCTGCTGATCATCGTGCCGGTGATCGCTTTGACCTTGTTCTTCGCCTGGAAGTACCGGCGCTCGAACGAGAGCGCGAAGTACGAGCCGGAATGGCATCACTCCACCCGCCTGGAGATCATCATCTGGGCCGCGCCGCTGGTGATCATCACCATCCTGGGCGCCATCACCTGGAGCAGCACCCACCTGCTGGACCCCTATCGCCCGCTGGACCGCATCGCGCCGGGCCGCTCGGCCGAGAACATCAAGCCGCTCAAGGTTCAGGTCGTCGCCCTGGATTGGAAGTGGCTATTCATCTACCCGGAACTGGGCATCGCCACGGTCAACGAGATGGCCGCGCCGGTTGATCGGCCGCTGAATTTCGAGCTGACCAGCTCGTCGGTCATGAACTCGTTCTACGTGCCGGCCCTGGCCGGGCAGATCTACGCCATGCCCGGCATGACCACCAAGCTGCACGCGGTCATCAACAAGCCCGGCCAGTTCGAAGGCTTCTCGGCCAACTACAGCGGCGAGGGCTTCTCGCACATGCGCTTCAAGTTCCGCAGCATGAGCGAGGCCGAGTTCGCGCGCTGGGCCGCCGAGGTCCACGAGGGCGGCGATCGCCTGGACGGTTCGCGCTACCTCGTCCTGGAAAAGCCCAGCGAGAAGGTTCCGGCCCAGCGCTTCGCCTCGGTGGACGCCGACCTGTTCCAAAAGGCCGTCAACCGCTGCGTCGAGCCGGGCAAGATGTGCCAGCGCGAGATGATGGCCATCGACGCCAAGGGCGGCCTGGGCATGGCCGGCGTCTACAACGTCACCACCCTCGAATACGACAAGCGCACTCGGCGTGGGGAGGGCGGTTCGTTCCGCTCGTTCGTCGCCGCGCTGTGCGCTCCCTTCGCCGGCTCCCCGGCGCGCTGATTTCCTTAGAGACGTATAATGTCCCCGGACCTCGTCAAATTCATCTTCGGCCGTCTCACCTGGGACGCCATTCCGCTGCACGAGCCCATCCTGCTCGTCACCTTCGCCATGGTCGCCCTCGGCGGCCTGACGGTGCTCGCGCTGCTGACCCGCTACAAGCTGTGGGGCTATCTTTGGCGTGAGTGGCTGACCAGCGTCGACCACAAGAAGATCGGGGTGATGTACATCATCCTGGCGATCGTCATGCTGCTGCGCGGCTTCGCCGACGCGCTAATGATGCGCGCGCAACAGGCGATGGCGTTCGGCGAGGTCGCCGGCTATCTGCCGCCGCACCACTACGACCAGATCTTCACCGCCCACGGCGTGATCATGATCTTCTTCGTGGCCATGCCGCTGGTCACGGGCCTGATGAACCTGGTGGTGCCGATGCAGATCGGCGCGCGCGACGTGGCCTTCCCGTTCCTGAACAACTTCAGCTTCTGGATGACCGTCGGCGGCGCCGTGCTGGTCATGGCCTCGCTGTTCGTGGGCGAGTTCGCGCGGACCGGCTGGCTGGCCTATCCACCGTTGTCGAACCTCGCCTACAGTCCTGACGTCGGGGTCGACTATTACATCTGGGCGCTGCAAGTCGCGGGCGTCGGGACGACGCTCTCGGGCATCAACTTGGTCGTGACCATCTTCAAGATGCGCGCCCCGGGCATGGGCCTGATGAAGATGCCGGTCTTCACCTGGACCTCGCTGTGCACCAACATCCTGATCGTGGCGTCCTTCCCGATCCTGACCGCCACCCTGGCCTTGCTGACCGCCGACCGGTACCTGCTGACCAACTTCTTCACGAACGACTTCGGGGGCAACCCGATGATGTACGTGAACCTGATCTGGATCTGGGGTCACCCCGAGGTCTACATCCTTATCCTGCCGGCCTTCGGCGTGTTCTCGGAAGTCGTGTCGACCTTCTGCGGCAAGCGCCTGTTCGGCTATAGCTCGATGGTCTACGCCACCGCGGTCATCACCATCCTGTCCTACATCGTCTGGCTGCACCACTTCTTCACGATGGGCTCGGGCGCGAGCGTGAACTCGTTCTTCGGGATCACGACGATGATCATCTCGATCCCGACAGGCGCGAAGATCTTCAACTGGCTGTTCACGATGTACCGCGGCCGCATCCGGTTCGAGGTCCCGATGTTGTGGACCGTCGGCTTCATGGTCACCTTCGTGATTGGCGGCATGACCGGCGTGCTGCTGGCCGTTCCGCCCGCCGACTTCGTGCTGCACAACAGCCTGTTCCTGATCGCCCACTTCCATAACGTGATCATCGGCGGCGTGGTGTTCGGCATGTTCGCCGGCATCAACTACTGGTTCCCCAAGGCCTTCGGCTTCAAGCTGGATCCGTTCTGGGGCAAGGTCTCGTTCTGGTGCTGGCTGATCGGTTTCTGGGTCGCCTTCGCTCCGCTCTATGTGCTGGGCCTGATGGGCGTGACCCGTCGCGTCAGCCACTTCGAGGACCCGTCCCTGCAGATCTGGTTCGTGATCGCGGCCATCGGCGCGGTGATCGTCCTGTTCGGCATCCTTGCCTTCCTGGTCCAGATCTTCGTCAGCATCCGCAACCGCGAGGCCCTGCGCGACACGACCGGCGACCCCTGGGGTGGCCGGACGCTGGAATGGTCCACCTCGTCGCCGCCGCCGGCCTACAACTTCGCGTTCACGCCCGTCGTCCACCAACTGGACGCCTGGTGGGACATGAAGCAGCGGGGCTATGAACGGCCGACCACCGGCTTCATCCCGATCCACATGCCCGCCAACACCGGCGCTGGCGTGGTCCTGGCCGGGATCAGCACGGTGCTGGGTTTCGCCCTGATCTGGCACATCTGGTGGCTCGCGGCCGTCGCTTTCATCGCCCTGATCGGCGGCGCGATCGCCCACACCTTCAACTTCAAGCGTGACTACTACATCCCGGCCGAGGAGGTCGTCCGCGTCGAGGACGCGCGCACCGAAGCCCTGCGGAGCCTGACCTGACCATGGCCTCTCAAGCCCATGCCCTGAAGGCGGCCCGAAAGGACCGCTTCTACATGACCAAGGAGCACCATCCGGAGAACGGGACCCTGCTGGGGTTCTGGATCTACCTGATGAGCGACTGCCTGATATTCGCGGTTCTGTTCGCCTGCTACGCCGTGCTCGGCCGTAGCTACGCGGCGGGCCCGTCCGGCGCGGACCTGTTCGACCTGCCGCTGGTGGCCGTGAACACGGGTCTGCTGCTGTTCTCGTCGATCACCTACGGCTTCGCCATGATCTCGGCCCAGGCCAAGAAGGTGAAGCCGGTCCTGGCATGGCTGGCCGTCACCGGCCTGCTGGGCCTCGGCTTCCTGTCGCTGGAGCTCTACGAGTTCCACCACCTGATCAGCGAAGGCGCCGGTCCGCATCGCAGCGCGTTCCTGTCGTCGTTCTTCGTGCTGGTCGGGACCCACGGCCTGCACGTGACCTTCGGCATCATCTGGCTGGTCACGCTGATGGTCCAGGTCGCCCAGCGCGGTCTCGGCGTTGAGATGAAGCGCCGCCTGATGTGCCTGTCGATGTTCTGGCACTTCCTGGACGTCATCTGGATCGGCGTCTTCTCGTTCGTCTATCTGCTCGGAGTCCTGAAATGAGCGCCGACGCGCACCACGCGCACGATGAGCACCACGACGATCACGATGGCGCCCACGGCTCGCTGAAGGACTACGTCATCGGCTTCGTCCTGGCGGTGATCCTGACGGCCATCCCGTTCTGGCTGGTCATGGGGAACGTGTTGCCGACCGCCCAGATGACCGCCGTGGCGGTGATGGGGCTGGCGATGATCCAGGTGCTGGTCCACATGATCTACTTCCTGCACATGAACTCGCGTTCGGAGGGCGGATGGACCCTGCTGGCCCTGATGTTCACCCTGATCCTGGTGGTGATCACCCTGAGCGGCTCGCTGTGGGTGATGCACAATCTGAACACCCACATGATGCCGGACATGCCTCACGACATGCGCGAAGTCCCGTGAGCCGCTCCGGCGCGGGGACCGCCGCCCTGGTCGGCCTCTGCGCCGGCTTCATGGTGGTGTTCGCCGCGCTGGGGTGCTGGCAGGTCAAGCGTCTGGCCTGGAAGCGGGATCTGATCGCGCGAGTCGAGCAACGTCTCGCGGCCGCGCCGGCGCCCGCGCCTGGACCAGCCGCTTGGCCAGGGCTTTCCGCCGACGAGGACGCCTATCGGCGCGTCCGCCTCGGCGGCGTCTTTGACCATCGTCGCGAAACCCTGGTGCAGGCCGTGACGGACTTGGGCCCGGGTTTCTGGGTGATGACGCCGCTTCGTGTCGACCAAGGCTTTACCGTCCTGGTCAACCGAGGCTTCGTGCCCGCCGATCGCGTCGCCCAGAGCAGCCGGACGGCTGGGCTGGTCCAGGGGGAGACGCGGATCGTGGGCCTATTGCGGCTGACCGAGCCGAGAGGCGGCTTCTTGCGGCGCAACCAGCCGGAGGCCGGCCGCTGGTATTCCAGGGACGTCGCCGCGATCGCCCGGACGCGCGGCTTGGCCAACGTCGCGCCCTATTTCGTGGACGCGGACGCGACGGCCAACCGCGGCGGCTTGCCGCGCGGCGGATTGACGGTCGTGCGTTTCGCCAATAGCCACCTTATCTATGCGCTGACCTGGTTCGCGCTGGCCCTGTTCTGCGGCGGCGCGGCCGTCTACGTGCTGACTCAGGGGCGCGGGGACCGCCGGAAAGCAACCGCATGACGCCGACCGCCAACATGGTCATTTCCGGCCTATCGGGATGGCTTTCGGGCGCTCGGGCCGCGGAGAACGCCAACGGCCCCGCGGACGCGATCGCGCGGCAGAACATGCTGCAGCTGATCCACCTGCGATGGATCGCCGTGCTCGGTCAGGTGGTCACCATCCTGGTCGTCCATTTCAGTTTCGGTTTCAAGCTGCCGTTGCCCGCGATGATGCTGGTGCTGGCCGCCCTGGTGGCTCTCAATCTCTTCAGCCTCGTCCGGCTCAAGCGAGTCGAGCCGCTGGGCCGGTACGAGCTCTTCCTGGCGCTGGCTCTCGACGCCATGGCGCTGACGGTCCAGCTCTATTTCAGCGGCGGCGCCACCAACCCGTTCACGACCCTCTACCTGCTGCACGTGATCCTCGCGACGGTTCTGCTGGAGGCGCGGGCCACCTGGGCGATCGTGGCTCTGATCAGCTTCTGCTTCGTGGCCCTGGTGGCCTTCAACCGGCCGATCATCACCTCGGGCCTGAGCGATCGAGCGTTCTTCGAGCTGTTCATCATGGGCATGCTGATCGGCGTGGTGCTGGATGCCCTTCTGCTCGTCACCTTCGTCGGTCGCATCACCGCGAACCTGCGCCGCCACGACGCCCGCCTGGCGGAGCTGCGTCAACGCCAGGCCGAGGAGACCCACATCGTGCGCATGGGCCTGCTGGCCTCCGGCGCCGCCCACGAACTGGGAACGCCGCTGGCCACGCTGGATGTCATCCTTGGCGACTGGCGGCGGATGCCCCTGTTCACCTCGAACCCCGAATTGGCGCAGGAGTTGGAGGACATGCGGGGCGAGGTGCTCCGATGCAAATCCATTGTCACGGGCGTGTTGCTGTCAGCGGGCGAGGCGCGCAGCGGCGAGGTGCGGGTCAGCACCCTGCGAGGCTTCATGGACGAGGTCGTGGCCGAGTGGCGGGCCAGTCGCGCGGACCACGATCTGATCTATGACACCGACCTTCTGGACGCCACGCCGATCGTCGCTGAGTCGACCCTGAAGCAGGTGATCCACAACGTGCTCGACAATTCGCTCGAGGCTTCGGCCAAGACGACGTGGCTCCGCGCGGTGATGCGGGAGGGCTGGATCCGGATCGAGGTCCAGGACGACGGAGCGGGGTTCACGCCCCAGGCGGTCGCCGATTTCGGCAAGCCATACAATTCGACCAAGGGCCGCGCGGGGGGAGGGCTGGGCCTTTTCCTGGTCGTCAACGTGCTGCGCAAGCTTGGCGGGGCGGCCGAGGCCGAAAACCTCCCGGCGGGAGGAGCCAGGGTCACCATGATATTGCCGATGGCCGCGCTAGAGGTTACCCGTCATGGTTGAGCGAAAGCTGATCATCGTCGAGGACGACGACAAGTTCGCCGTCACCTTGAAGCGTTCCTTCGAGCGCCGCGGCTACGAGGTCGCGCATGTCGGTGGGCTGGAGGCGGCCCTGGAGGTGTTGGAGGACTTCTCGCCGCGCTACGCGGTCGTCGACCTCAAGCTGGTCGGCGAGTCGGGCCTGGCCTGCGTGCGCGCCCTGGCCGAACGCGATCCGGACATGGTGATCGTGGTGCTGACGGGCTTCGCCAGCATCGCCACCGCGGTCGAGGCGATCAAGCTCGGCGCCTGTCACTATCTCGCCAAGCCGTCCAACACCGACGACATCGAAGCCGCGTTCCACAAGCGCGAAGGGGATATCGACGCGGCGATCGCGGGCAAGGCGACGTCGATCAAGAACCTGGAATGGGAGCGGATCCATCAAACCCTGGTGGAGACGGACTTCAATATCTCCGAAACGGCGCGCCGCTTGGGAATGCATCGCCGAACCCTGGCCCGAAAGCTCGAGAAGCGCCGCGTCGTCTAAGCCGCTGGCCTGGTCTAACGCGCCGCGAGCGTTCGACGTACGCCCGGGGACCTTGTCGCCAAACTGACATGGCTGGCCGCTAGTTCAGCGATCAAGAGTCGGCGGCGGGCGTCGACGGGGCGCGGTGCGATGGCCTGGCTACGCGACGTCGACAAATGGTTCGCCGAAGCGGTGTTGCCGTTCGCGCCGACCTACCGCGCCTATGCCCGCAAGCTGACGCGCGACGCGACCGAGGCCGAGGACCTCGTTCAGGAGGCCTACGCCAAGGTTCTGGGTCTCGCCGATTGGCGCCGCCTCGAGCGTCCCGACCGCTTCGTCCTGACCATTATTCGAAACCTGGCTTTCGAGCGAATGCGGCGGGCCAAGGTCGTTGGCATTCGCCAGATCGGGGGACTGGAGATGGAGGCTCTGCCGGATCCGGCGCCCGACGCCTACGCCGTCGCCAGCGCTCGCGAGGAACTGCTGCGGGTGATCGAGGCGGTGGATCGATTGCCAGAGCAATGCCGACGGGTGGTCACGCTGCGAAAAATGGAGGGGCTTTCGCCGGGCCAGATAGCGGTTCGGTTGAACTTGTCCATCTCTACGGTTGAGAAGCATCTAGCCAAGGGCTTGGCCCTGCTCACCAAGGCGTTGGCGGCGGACGAAGGCCGAAGGATCGGAGTTAAGGCGAGTACATGGCGCAAGCGGGCGATCAAGACAGAGACGCGCTGATCGCCCAGGCTTCGGAGTGGCTGGCGCGTCTGGACGCCGGGCGCGCGGATTCCGCGGAATTCGAAGCCTGGCGCGACGCCGACCCCCGCCGCGCCGCCGCCTTCGCCGAGGTCGCCGCCGCCTGGAGCCGCCTGGACGCGCTGCGGGACGCGCCGCCGCTCGCCCGACCCGCCGTGACCCGTCGCGCTTGGCTCGGCGGCGGCCTGGCCCTGGCGGCTGGGTTTTCGGGGGCCGCCTATCTGGGCCGCGATCAACTGCTGAGGGCGCGCACGGTCACCGGCGTGGGGGAGCGCCGCACGATGTCGCTGCCCGACGGCAGCTCGGTCGAGTTGAACACCGACACCGAGGTTCTCTGGCGTTTTGGGCGCGACCGACGCCGGCTGTGGCTTCGGCGCGGAGAGATCGCCCTGACCATCGCCCACGACGCGCTGCGGCCGTTCGAGCTCTTCACGCCATCGGGATTGGCGAGCCTGGCGCCGGGCCAATTCAACGCGCGCCTGCGTTCGGCGGGGCTGGACCTGATCGTCCTGGCGGGGCGCGCCGCGATCCGGACCGCGGCGGGCGAGACCAAGGCGGCGGTCGTCAACGCCGCTGATCCTCGCCAGGCGCTCGCCGTGACGGCGGCCGGCGTCGCCATCGCCGCCGCGCCCGAGGTCGAGGTTCAGAACGTCCAAGCCTGGCGTCGAGGTGAAATCGTTTTTGAAGGGCAGCGTCTGTCCGAGGCCGTCGAAGAGTACAATCGATATCTCGTGCGCAAGATGGTCATAGATGACCCCAAGGTCGGCGCCATGCGGCTGGGCGGCCGTTTCCTGACGGGAAATCCCGAAAGCTTCCTGGAGGCTTTGCGGACAACGTTCGGCCTACGGATCATCGACGACGGATCGTCACGAATTCTTCTCAAATCTCGATAGAGGTTTCTCGCCTCCGCTTCATCTAGCTCGGTGAGGCGCCGGTTTTCGGCGACTAGATGGGGCGAAATACGATGATCAAGTCTTGGACGCGCCACGGAGCGCCGGGCGTTTGCGTCTACCTGCTTTTGGCCACGTCGGCGCTCGTCGCCGTCGCGCCGGCCGCCGCCCAGGCGCAGGCGGCCGCGCGGGTCGAATTCAAGATTCCGGCGGGCGACACGGCCCAGGCGCTGAACGCCTTCTCGCGTCAGGCCGGCGTGCAGATTCTGTTCCCGTACGACGTGGCCGCCAAGCATCGCACCGCCGGTCTGCGGGGCGTCTATGGCCGCGAGGAGGCGGTGCGCCGTCTGATCGAGGGCAGCGAGCTGGAGATCGCCTCGGCCACGGCCGAGGTCATCACCTTGCGTCAGCGGGGCGCTGGCCCTTTGGCCGCCGGCTCGGCCGATCCCGAAGTCTCGATGGTCGAGGAATTGATCGTCACGTCGCGCGCCGGCTCGGACGCCCGCACGCGTCTTTCGACCAGCTACGCCGTCACGACCATGAATGAAGAGACCCTGCGCCTGCGCTCGCCGATGGGCGTGGCCGACGCGCTGAAGTCGGTGCCGGGCTTCTGGGTCGAGGCGTCGGGCGGCGAGGCCAGCGCCAACATTCGCGCCCGCGGCATCCCGCAGGAAGGCTTTTCGGCCATCGCCCTGCAGGAGGATGGCGCGCCGGTGCAGCATGACGGCGGCCTGGGCTATCTGAACGCCGACCAGTCGTTCCGCCTGGACGAGACGATCGAGCGTATCGAGGTGGTGCGCGGCGGTCCGTCGTCGATCTTCGCCTCCTACGCGCCGGGCGGCACGGTCAACTTCATCACCCGCAAGGGCGAGACCCGCGAGGGGATCGTCAAGGTTCAGGGCAGCGACTACGGCCTCAAGCGCGTGGACGCCTATGTCGGCGGGCCGATCGGTGATTGGCGCGCCAGCCTCGGCGGCTTCTGGCGCGATGACGACGGCATCCGCGATCCGGGCTTCGCCGCCAACAAGGGCTATCAGGTCCGCGCCTCGATCGGCCGCGACTTCCAGCGCGGTAGTTTCGACTTCAACATCAAGCACCTGGACGACAACGTCATCCTGTTCGCCGGCGTGCCGCTGAAGTTCAACGCCGCGGGCGAGCCCAGCGCCACCCCGGGCTTCGACCCTCTGACCGGCACCTTGGCGGGGCCAGAGACCGAGAAGCTGACCCTGCGCGGACCCAAGGGGCCCTTCAACTGGGACCTCTCGCGCGGCACCGAGGTGAAGCTGACCCAGGCCACCGCCGTCCTGAAGTACGAGATCGCCGACGGCTGGCGTCTGCAGGAGACGCTGCGCTATCGGACGTCGGAGTCCAAGCGTATTGGCCTGTTCCCGAACACGCCGGTGCTGGGCTCGGCGCGCATCGCCCAATATCGCGCGGCCCTACTGGCGGCGACGCCGGGCGCGACCGACGTGCAGCTACGCTACGCGACCAATCCTAGCGAGGTGTTCAGCACCACGGGCGCGGGCCAAAACGGCAATGGTCTCGTGCTGGACGGCTCGCTTCGCTATGTCTCCGTGCCGCTGGATGAACTGATCAGCGACACGCGCCTGCTGCATAAGTTCGAGATCGGCGGCCAGACCCATGACGTGGCGGCCGGCTTCTATCACGCCCATGTCGAGGAGGCCTTCAACCGCTACTCGGCCAACGCCTTGTTGGACGTGCGCGACAACGCCCGACGCCTAGACCTGGTGGCCGTCGACGCGACCGGCAAGGTCCTGTCCAGCCTGACCGAGAACGGTATCAGTCGCTATGGCGCCGAGTTCGCCAACGGCGACGGCAAGTCCAACACCACGGCGCTCTATCTGACCGATGAGTGGCAGGTGACGCCGGCCCTGCGCATCGACGCGGGCGTGCGCTGGGAGAAGGTCGAATTCACCGGCCGCAGCGAGCGGACCGCGACGATCAACCTGGGTCTGTCGCCGACGCCGGCCGATGACACCGTGCTGGCCGGTTCGGGCGTCTATGACCGCTTCACCCGCAAGTTCGATCACACCGGCTGGACCGTGGGCGCGGACTATCGTCTGACCCCGCGCATGGGCCTGTTCGCCCGCTACACCTCGGCGTTCCGCCTGCCGTCGCTGGGCGACTACATCACCAACGCGGCCAACACCGCGCCGATCGTCCAAACGATGGACCTGATGGAGGCGGGCTATAAGCTGACGACCGGCAAGCTCGACCTCTACGCGACGGTGTTCCACACCGCCTATGACGCGCTCACCTTCGGCAGCCTGGTCTTCAACCCGACCACCGGCGCCTATGTGAACCAGACCACCATCACCGACACCAAGACGCTGGGCCTGGAGCTGGAAGGCGTGGTCCGTCCGGTCGAATGGTTCGATCTGGGCTTCAGCGCGACCGTCCAGAACCCCGAGTTCGGCGACTACAAGTTCGAGGAAAGCTGCACGGTCTCGGCGTCGGACCCGACTTGCCAGGTCAAGCCGCCGGCGGCCACCGCCAGCCGCACGCGAGACTTCACCGGCAACCGCCTGGTGCGCGTGCCCAAGACCGCGTTCCGCCTCACGCCGGGCGTCAACCTGATGGACCGCCGCCTGCGGATCGAGAGCAGCATCGAGCGCTACGGCGACCGCTTCTCGGACGCGGCCAACACCTCGCGCCTGCCGGCCTATACGCTGGTGAACGCCACGGTGCGGTTCAATGTCAGCGACGCCCTGTCGATCTACGCCTACGGCACGAACCTGACCAACGAGCTGGGCCTGACCGAGGGCAATCCGCGCGCCGGCCAGATCATCAGCGGCGAGGCCGGAGCCCTCTACGGCATCGGTCGGCCGGAGTTCGGACGGGCCTTCAAGGCGGCTCTGCTCTACCGCTTCTGATGCGCTCAGCCTGAGTTTTCTTCCCCTGACCTGGGGCGGCCGCGGCCTCGGCCGCCCCTCTTTTTTGGACAAGTCCATGCGCCGCTGGTTCGCCCTCATCGCCCTACTGATCGCTTCGCCCAGTTGGGCGCGGGAGGCGGCCAAGCCGGATCTTATCCTGACCGGCGAAATCACGGGCGCGGACCACCAGACCTACAAGCCCGTGACATTCGAGGTTCCGCCTGGCGTGGCGCGGCTGTTGGTGGCGTTCGACTATACCGGCCGGGAAAACAAGACGGTCGTGGATCTGGGGCTTGTGGACCCGGTTCGCTTCCGGGGCTGGAGCGGCGGCAATAAGAATAGCTTCTTCGTCTCGACCGAAGCGGCGACGGCCGGTTACCTGCCAGGACCCTTGCCCGCTGGTCGCTGGACTCTTCTGCTGGGCGTGCCCAACGCCCGACCAGACTCCAAGGCGACCTACGAGGCCAAGATCTGGTTCCAGAGGCCCTCCACGGCCCTCCCGATCGCGCTGGCCAAGGCGACGACGCCCGGCTGGTATCGCGGCGACCTGCACATGCACACCGCCCACAGCGACGGCGGCTGCGTGACCGGAGACGCGCCACGCGCGCCCTGTCCGGTCTATCGGACGGTTCAGGCCGCTCAGGCCGCCGGCCTCGACTTCATCGCCGTCACCGACCACAACACCACCAGCCAGGCCGAAGCCCTGACGGAGCTACAGCCGTCGTTCCCCAAGATCCTGCTCATGACGGGCCGCGAGGTCACGACCTTCCATGGACACGCGAACGTCTTCGGACCAACGGCCTTCATCGATTTCCGCCTGGGCTCCCAAGACGTACCGACCATCCGCGACCTCCAGGCGGCGGTCGCCGGGGCGGGCGGCGTCTTTTCAATCAATCATCCGGCCGCGCCATCGGGCGAGCAGTGCATGGGTTGCGGCTGGACCGCGAGGGACACCGACTTTGGCGCGGTCCAGGCGATCGAAGTCGCCAACGGCGGCAGCGAGAAGGCGCTAGGCGGCTTCGAGGGCGTCCTGTCTGGGGTGCCGTTCTGGGAGGCCCAGCTCAATCAGGGACGCCGGATCACCGCGATCGGCGGCAGCGACAATCACGACGCGGGAATTCCACACGACCAGCCCTCCGCGGTGGGGCGCCCCACGACGGTGATCCACGCCCGGGGCCTGTCGTCCGAGGCGTTGCTCGAAGGATTGCGGGCGGGGCGGGTTTTCATCGACCTGGACGGGACCCGCGATCGGATGCTCGACCTGTCGGCCAGCGTCAATGGCGCGTCGGCCGTCATGGGGGGGACGCTCAAGGCAAGCTCAAGCCAGGTCGTGACCTTCGTCGTTACCGTGAAGGGCGCGGATTTGGCGGGCGTGGAGATCGTTCAGGATGGCGTCCGCGTCTCACCCGCTGTTTCGGCGATGGGCCGGTTCGAAGTGCGGGTGGGCCAACGTCCCAGTTGGGTGCGCGCCAATGTCCGCGACTCTCGGGGGCGGCTGCTGCTGATCGGCAATCCTATCTACCTGTCGCCCGCGCCCTAGGGCCATTCCCGATCGGCCGAGGCCGTGGCCCGGCTTGCCTGGTCAGGCCGCCAGGCCGGAGGTGGACTGTAGGACTTCGTAGCGCTCGCCCCGCCAGCGACCGATGGCGCCACCGTCGCCGCTAAAGAGCAGGATCTCGCTATCGTTGCCCTTGACGGCGGCGCGCAGGGCGAGACACCGGGCCCTGCGTTCGGCCGACACGAAATCGTCGAACCGCGCCGATCTTTCTTCGTCTTCCAATCGCACCCACCAGCCATCGAGCGCGGGGAAGACCAGGTATCTGAACATCAGGAACATGCTCCAGCGCGTATTCGCGCTACGGGCGTGCAACGGCGCGGCGCCGACGTCGGTTCCGCCCGAGGGGGAACTTGTCTGGCCGGGGCCGTCTGGGCGCTGACCTCGCCCTTTTTTGTTATTGAAAGTTACTCGCAATAGCGACTATACGCCGGTCGCGTTGATTGTTTGGGTGGGTTTACAGTGCGATTTCAAACCGAGGGCGCGGCTCGTCGCGCCATTCTCGTCTCTGGGCTGAGCCTGGTGGCTCTGTCGGCCGGCGGCGCCGCTCAAGCGCGGCCGGAAGACTCCTCCACCAGCGTCGACCAGGTGGTGATCACCGCCGCCCGCACGATCCTCCCGGCCAGCGCCTTGCCACTGACCGTCGATGTCGTCGACAACGAGACCCTGAACCAGCAGGTCGCCATCAGCGGCTCGATCATCGACGCCGTCTCCAACCTGTCGCCTTCGTTCTCGCCCACGCGCCAAAAGCTGTCCGGGGCCGGGGAGACGCTGCGGGGGCGCTCGCCCCTTTACGCGATCAACGGCATCCCGCAGTCGACGCCGATCCGTGACGGCTCGCGCGACGGCTACACGATCGATCCCTTCTTCGTGGACCGGGTCGAGCTGATCTACGGTTCCAACGCCCTGCAGGGGATCGGCGCCACCGGCGGCGTGGTGAACCAGGTGACGGTTGGCGCGCCCAAGCAGGACGGGGTCTCTGGTCGCGTCCTGGCCCAGACCACCTTTGGTCACGACCTGGGCGACGCCGCCGGCGGCAAGCTCGCGGGCCTGGTCGGTTGGCGCGAGGGCGCGTTCGACGCGACGGCGGGCGTGGCCTATGAGGCGCGCGGCGCCTTCTATGACGCCCAAGGCCGCCGCATCGGCATGGACAACACCCAGGGCGACGTCCAGGATTCGAAGACCCTGTCGCTGTTTGGCCGCTTCGGCTGGCGGATCGATCCCAGCACGCGCCTGGACATCGTCGCCAGCCGCTTCGAGCTGAAGGGCGACGGCGACTACGTGACCGTCACCGGGACCGCCGCGGCGCCGACGGATGGTTCGCGCCTGACCCGCCTGCCGACCACGGCGTATCGCGGCGCCGTGCCGGGCAAGCCCGCCCAGGGCCGCGTCGAAACCCTGTCGGCCTCGCTGACCGACGATGACCTCCACGGCGGCGCCCTGACCGCGCAGCTCTTTTTCAACCGCTCGCGCGACACGTTCGGCGGCGACAAGAACGCCACCTTCCAGGACGCCAGCATCGCCCCGTCGGGGACGCTGTTCGACCAGTCCTCGAACCGATCGCGCAAGCTGGGGGCCCGGGTCAGCTACGAGCGCGCCGTGCCGGGCGTCGAAGGGCTGACGGCGACCGTCGGCCTCGACGCCCTGAACGACCGCACCGAACAACTGCTGATCGCCACCGGCCGCGCCTGGGTGCCGCCGACCAAGTTCCAAAGCGTGGCGCCTTTCGTCCAGGGCAACTACGCCCTGCTGGATGGCAAGCTGCGCTTGGCCGGCGGCGTCCGCTTCGAGAACGTCAAGCTGAAGGTCGACGATTTCACGACCCTGGCCTTCTATGGCTCGCGCAAGGTCGCCGGCGGTGATCCCGAGTTCAAGGCGACCCTGGCCAATGGCGGCGTCGTGTTCGAGCCGGTGAAGGGGCTCCGCGTCTACGGCAGCTACGCCGAGGGCTACACCGTGCCGGACGTGGGCCGCATCCTGCGCGCCATCAATGTCTCCAACGTGGATGTCGACACCTACCTGGCGATCGAACCGATCGTGTCGAACAATCGAGAGCTGGGCGCGGAGATGAAGCGCGGTCCGTTCGACGCCAGCGTCGCCTACTTCTGGTCCTCTTCGAAGCTCGGTCAGCTGCTGGTCAAGAACGCCGGCGGCGTCTTCGACGTGCAGCGCCAGCGCGTGGCGATCGAGGGGCTGGAGGTCAATCTGAAAGCGCGCACGCCCGTGCCGGGTCTTGATCTCTCGGCCGGCTACGCGCGGCTGCGCGGCAAGACCGACTCCAACGCCGACGGGAAGGTCGAAACTGATCTCGACGGCGCCAACATCTCGCCCGACCGCCTGAACCTCGCCGCCGACTACCAGACGGGCAAGTGGGCGCTGCGCGTTCAGATGCAGTCGTACCTGTCGCGGAACATGCAGCGCGCGCTCGTGAAGGACGACTTCGAGGGCTACACGGTCGCCGACGCCTTCGTACGCTACCAACTGCCGGTCGGCGCCGTGTCGCTGGGCGTCCAGAACCTCTTCGACAAGCAGTACCTGACCTACTACTCGGACACGACCCTGCCGGCCAAGGACAAGGTCTACGCCGGACGTGGCCGTACCGCGACCCTGGGCTGGGAAGCCCGCTTCTGATGAAGACCCTGCG
This sequence comes from Caulobacter segnis, assembly GCF_031454995.1. GTDB lineage: Bacteria > Pseudomonadota > Alphaproteobacteria > Caulobacterales > Caulobacteraceae > Caulobacter > Caulobacter segnis_E. The sequence continues at coordinate 115,900 of NZ_JAVDRV010000002.1, forward strand.
TCTGCTGCACCGCTGGACCGGCGGCTTCGTCGGGCTGCTGCTGGCGCTGCTGGGCCTGAGCGGCGCGCTGCTGGTGCACGAGGACGCCTTCCTGCGCGCCACCGTGCCCCACGCCGCGGACGCGCAGCGGCAGGACACGGCCAGCCTGGCGGCGGCGGCGACGAAGATCTTCGCCGCCGAGGATCGTCCGCGCTCCATCGTTCTGGCGACCGACCGGCTGGGCCTGCACAAGCTCGCCTATAAAAGCGAGCGGGGCGCCTACGCCGATCAGGATGGGAATATCGTCCAAAGCTGGACGTCGAACTGGGCGCGGCCCGAGGCGTGGCTGTTCGACTTCCATCATCATCTCTTCAATGGCGACGCCGGCGAAATCGTCGGCGGCGTCATCGGGCTCGTGGGCCTGGGCTTTGTGGCGACGGGCCTGATCCTGTGGTGGCCCACGCGGCGGCTGTTCCAGTTCCGGCCATGGCCCAAGGCGGCGAAGCGCGCGGCCATCGTCCATCATCACCGCGATCTGGGGGCTTGGGTGGCGCCGCTGCTGATCCTGTCGCTGACGACCGGCGCGGCGATGAACCTGAAGTGGTTCTCCCGGGCGCTTCGAGCGCCGTTCTCGCCGCCGGCCGTGGTCGAAGCCGCGTCCGCCCCGCCCAAGGTGGTCGGGGGCAAGCTGGCCAAGGACCTCGATTGGGCGAAGGTGATCGGGGCGGCGAAGGCGCGCTTTCCGGACGCCGAGGCGCGGACGATCGCCTTGCCGGCCAAGAAGGGCGGCCTGATCCAGATTCGTCTTAGACGCCAGGCCGAGTGGTTGCCGAACGGCCGGACGGTGGCCTGGTTCGATCCCGCCGATGGCCGCATGGTGGCCAGTCGCGACGCCCTGGCCCTGCCGCTGGGCGCCAGGATCGCCAACGCCGACTATCCGCTGCACGCGGCGAAGGTTGGCGGCCTGCCTTACCGCCTCGTGATGACGACATCGGGTTTGGCGCTGGCGCTGCTCGGGAGCCTGGCGGTGGTGACCTTCTGGGGCAATCCAAGTGGCCTGCCGCGTCGCCGCGTCGCTCGGCGGTAGCCGCGCGTCGTCAGCGCGGTTCGAGCGCCCGCAACGCCTTCACCAGGCGCTGGATCTTGGCGTGCGCGCGGCGCGCGGCGTCCAGGCGCTCGGGCGAACGGTCGCTCGCTTCGGGGATGACAAAGCCATCGCGGCCGCGGCGAACGATCTGGCCGGCGGCCTCCAGCGCGACAAAACGGCGGCGCACGGTCTCGTAAGGCTGGCCTAGGGAATAGGCGACCTGTCGTATCGTGAGGGGACGGCGCTCGCGATCCGGCGGCGCCCTGTCCAGCGTGGCGAACTGGTCAGCCGGCAGATGGGCGCAATTGCCCGCGCCTAGCGCGGCCAGCACGAGAACCGCCAGCAGATCGCCATCATGGGCGTCGATCCCCGCCACCAGCTGGTCCAGCAGGAAGTCCATGGCGACGCGACAAGCGGCGCCGCCCGGCGGGCCGCTTTCGGCGAAGGTCTGGGGCGGCGTGCTCGGGTCCGCCAAGGCTAAGCTCTGCATGCCTATGCAAAAGGCCGACAGCGCGCCAAAGGCCATAGGACAGGTTGCCGCGGCGTCAGGGCGAAGCGGCTTCCCGCGAGGAACTCGCCAGGGCTTCCACCGTCTGCGGATCGCCGGCGTCGGACGCGCTGAAGATCAGAGTGCGGGTCACGCCCAGGCGGCGGATATTCACCTGATTGACCTGGTCGCCATAGACGTCAGCGAACATGGGCGCGCGCACCGTGACGGCGGTCGAGACATCGGCCGGCGAGGCTTGCCCCGCGTACTCGAAGCGGACCTCGTCGGCGCCCAGGGTCATGTCCTTGAGCGTGAGCGGCACGGGCCGGCCGGCCACGGAGACGCTGAAGCGCTGGGCCATGTAGCGCTTCAGCGTCTCGACCGCTTCGGGGTCGTCCAGGCTGGCCTGGGCGTTCGGCGCGATGACCGCCAGGGCCGGCTCGGCGTCGTGCGCGGGAACGCGGTGGCTGACCGTCACCGCGCCGGTCTTGGCGTCGATCTCCACGACGCTCAAGGCGCCGTGGCCGCGGTGCGCGGCCGCCGGAGACGCGGCGAGGGCGAGCCCCGCCGCCGCCAGCAGGACGGCCGCGCGTGGGATCACTTGGCGCCTTCGCCCTTCTTGGCGTCGCCGCTGGGACGAGTGGCCAGGCTGTCGCGACCGACTTCCAGATCGGCGTCCTTCATCCGGTTGCCGGCTTCCGGCGGCTTGGAGATCTTGAGGGTGGTTGGGACGATCGCGCCTTCGTAGACGTTGTTACCGCGATCGGCGTCGGCGGTCTCCCATAGCGGGTCGAGCTCGGCGCCCTTCAGTTGCTTGGCCGAGGCGTACTGCCAGGTCACTTGCTTGGAATTCCGCCGCCAGATCTCGGCCGGGATGCGGACGGTCTCGGACGTGCCGTCGGCGAAGTCCATTTTCAGGATCACCGGCATGACCAGGCCGCCGACATTGCGGAAGGTGAAGCGGTAGAGGTTGTCCTTGAAGTTCTGCGCGGCCTGTTCCTCGGGGGTCAGGTCCTCGCGCGACGACTTGGCCTTCTTGCGGGCGCTGTCGAAGACGGTGAACTCGTCGGTCTGGTCGTAGAAGTCGCGGGTCTTCGGATCCAGTTCGACGACCGTCTTGCCGGTGTTGCGGCTGGCGGTCAGCGATTCCGGCTCCTTGGCGCGTTCGGCCTTGCGCACGGCGGCCTCGGCGTCCGGATCGCCGCTGTCGACGCGGCCTTGGACGATCTTGTCCAGCGCGATGTCGACGTGATCGGTCGAGTAGAACCAGCCGCGCCAGAACCAATCGAGGTCGACGCCCGACGACTCTTCCATGGTGCGGAAGAAGTCATACGGCGTCGGGTGCTTGAAGCGCCAGCGGTTCGAATATTCCTTGAAGGCGCGGTCGAACAGCTCGCGGCCCATGACCGTCTCGCGCAGCACGACCAGCGCCGTCGCGGGTTTGCCATAGCCGTTCGGGCCGAACTGAATCACCGAGTCCGACTGGGTCATCAGCGGCACCTGGTCCTGGCTGACCATGTACTCGACGATGTTCTTGGGCTCGCCTCGACGCGAGGGGAACTTCTTGTCCCATTGCTTCTCGGCCTGGAACTGCAGGAAGCTGTTCAGGCCCTCGTCCATCCAGGTCCACTGACGCTCGTCGGAATTGACGATCATCGGGAAGTAGTTGTGGCCCACCTCGTGGATCACAACGCCGATCAGGCCGTACTTGGCGCGGTCGGTATAGGTCAGCTTGCCGGTCTTCTTGTCCTTCACCGGCCGGGGGCCGTTGAAGCTGATCATCGGATATTCCATGCCGCCGACCGGACCGTTGACCGACTGGGCCACGGGGTAGGGATAGGCGAAGGTGAAGTCCGAATAGACCTTCAGCGTGTGGGCGATCGACTTGGTCGAATAGGCGTCCCAAAGCGGCCGGGCTTCCTTGGGGAAGAACGACATGGCCATCACCACCGGGTGCTCGGCCTTGGGGTCTTCCTGCTTCACGCCCAAGGCGTCCCAGACAAACTTGCGCGAGCTGGCCCAGCCGAAATCACGGACGTTGCTGGCCTGGAAGACCCAGGTCTTCTCGGTCGTGGCCTTGCCCTTCTCGGCGGCCACGGCCTCCTCGGGCGTCACGACATAGACTGGCTCGCTGGCCGTACGGGCCTTGGCCAGGCGGTCGCGCTGGGCCGGCGAGAGCACCGCGGCCGGGTTCTGCAGCACGCCGGTGGCCGAGACCACGTGGTCCGATGGCACCGTCAGGGCGACGCGGTAGTCGCCGAACTCCAGCGTGAACTCGCCCGAGCCGAGGAACGCCTTGTTGTGCCAGCCTTCATAGTCCGAATAGACGGCCAGGCGCGGGAACCACTGGGCGGCCTCGTAGATGCAGTTGCCGTCCTCGTCCTTGCCGGTGAAGCACTCATAGCCGCTGCGACCACCGACGATCTTGTTCTCGATCAGCGGCAGCGTCCATTCGATCACGATCTTGGTTTCGCCGCCGTTGGCCTTGACCGACTGGGGCAGGTCGACGCGCAGCAGCGTGTCGACCACGGTGAACTTCAGCGGACGGCCCGAGGCGTCCTTCACCGACTTGATCGTGAAGCCGCCTTCCCACTCCTTGAAGCGCTGGATGCGGCGGATCTCGTTCAGGCTGACGCTGTCGCCCGAGACGGTATCGGTCATCTCGGCGATCGAATTGCGCTTGGCGTCCTGTTCCAGCAGCAGCCACAGATAGGGCAGGCTGTCCGGCGAGTTGTTGCGATAGTTGATCGTCTCGCGGCCGGTCAGGGTCTTGGTGTCTTCGTTCAGGCGCACGGCGACGTCGTAGTCGACCTTCTGTTGCCAGTAGCGATAGCCCGGCGCGCCCGAGGCGTTGCGGTAATCGGTCGGGGTGGGCCAGTCCTCGCCTTCTAGCTGCCGGAACTTGTCCTCGAACGGCGCCTTGGTCTGCTTGATGGCGTCGGCGTGAGCAACGGAAGCGGACAACGCGGCCGCGATGACGCCGGCCACGGCGTAGCGAATGGAACCCTTGGACAAGCTCAGCCCCTCAATTCAGAACCCTGATGAACCCCGCCGGCACCTTGACCATGGCCGAGGGGGAAATCATCCCTTTTTTCCGTCCGGGAGCGTCAGAAACTGATCTTGATCCCGGCGCGTGCGGTCCGCGGCTCCACGGGATGGAAATGGACATCCTCGACGCCCTCGGCCGGCTCGCCGGGCAGCCTCGACGCATACAGGTAGGCGATGTCGTCGCGCTTGCTGTTGGTCAGGTTCAGCACCTCCACCATCAGGCTGGCGCGGCCCAGGTCCTGGACGAACAGGGCGTTGACCAGGCTGGTGGGGCGCGAGCGGACCGAATTGTCCTCGATCAGCGGCGCGCCGCCCAGGCGGCGATAGGTCAGCGACAGGGTCGAGCCCTTGATCGGTGTCCAGTTGGCGCCCGCGCTTAGCACCGAGCTCACCGCGTTCGGAATGCGGTCGCCGTCCGGCGGATCGCCGGCGAAGCGGGCGTGGGTGGCGGCGTACGAACCTGTCAGGCCGAGGCTGGACGTTGGCCGCCAGTCGGCCAGCAGCTCCACGCCTCGTCGGCGCGTCGCGCCGCTGGCCTCGGTGAACCCGGCGTCGCCGACATAGACGAGCTCCGAGTCCACTCGCAGCGCCCAGGCGGCGGCGGTCAGCGTCAGGTCGCCGCGCCGCCAGCGTAGGCCCAGCTCCGCGCCGTCGGTGGGCGACAGCAGCGGGGCGCGTTCGGCGGGATCGCCGGTGACCGGATCGACCGTGATCACCGCGCCGCGCGCGTCGTTGGAGTGGAAGCCTCGTCCCGCGTCCGCATAGAGCTCGAAGGACTTGGAGACGCGCCAGGCCAGGGCCAGCTTGGGGCTGAGCTGGAGGTCGCTGACCGTTCCGGCGTTGCGAGGATCGCCGGCGTCGACGTCCGCGCCCATGGCGTCGGCGCGCAGGCCGAAGGTGGCGTCCACCTTGCCAAAGCGTCTGGAAGCCTCGCCCCACAGGGCCGTCGACCATTCCGTCAGCGCGTCCTGGCGAACCGTCGCGCGCCGGGCGCGGGCGGTGGTGCGGTAGAGACCAACCTTGCCGATGTCGTCCACGCGGGCCGAGACGCCCGTGCGGGCGTTCCAGCCGTCGCCCAGGCTCCATCGCTTGATCAGCGAACCGCCATAGACCCAGCGGCGGTCAACCTGCTCGAACTGGTCGCCGTTCACCGGATCGTCCAGGAAGTAGGTGAAGTTCGAGTAGAGATCGAGCGTGTAACGCTGGACGTAGACGACGGCGTCCAGGCCCCTCAGCAGGTCGCGGCGGCGGGCCGACAGCATGTAACGCGAGGTGTTTCCGCCGTCGGTCGTGTCGACGGCGTCGAGCCGGCCCAGAGCGCCGGCCTCGACCGCGCGGCGCGGAATCTGGTCGGTGGCGTCCCACTTGGCGTCGTAGGCGAGGGCGGTGATCGACCAGCCACCGACAAGCGCGCGGCTCAGGATATTGATCTTCCGGAGGTCTTCGGGGTTCGACCACGCGCCGCGCGTGGTCGAAAGGTCGGCGGCCACCAGCAGGTTGTCGGTCAGCGCCTTCGAGCCGACCGCGCGATAGTAGTCGTTCTCGCCCGCCCAGGCCTGGAGCCCGTCGCCATGCAGGTGGTCGGCGGTCTCGAAGGCGACCGCGCCAGCGGTGGCGAAGTCGCCGTTCTCGGCCGAGTAGGGGCCTTTCTTGAAGCCGATGTCGTGGACGAACTCGGGCGTCAGCAGGTTCAGGTCCAGATAGCCTTGGCCATGACCGTGTGAAGGCAGGTTCAGCGGCACGCCGTCCAGCGAGGCGGCCAAATCCGTGCCGTGGTCCAGGTTGAAACCGCGCAGGAAGTATTGGTTGGCCTTGCCCGCGCCGGAATGCTGGGTCGCGGCCAGACCTGGCACCGCCTCGATCAGCTCGCCGGGCCGGAGCAGGGGACGGACGGCGAAGTCCGCGTAGGCGATGCGCCCCTCGCTGGCCGAAGTCGCGCGGCCAAGGTCGTTGGCCCGCCGGCCCCAGACCGAGATCGCCTCGACCTCCTGGGCTTCAGCGAAAGCGGGGAGGGTGGCTAGCACGAGGGCCAGCAGGGAAATGTTACGCGCCATGGCCGGCTGTTACCGGCGAGCCCCGATGGGAGCAAGATGGTCGCGTCACGCCGCTTTCAGCAGGCCATCGAAGTACTCGATGGTCTTCATCAGCCCGACCTTGAGCGGCGCGGTCGGCGTCCAGTCCAGATGCCGCTTGGCCAGCGTGATGTCGGGCTGCCGCTGCCGCGGGTCGTCGGAGGGCAGGGGACGGTGAACGATCTCCGATGGACTGCCTGTCAGTTCCAGCACCAGTTCAGCCAGTTGCTTCATCGTGAACTCGACCGGATTGCCCAGATTGATCGGGCCGGTCATTTCGTCACCGGTGTTCATCAGCCGGATCAGGCCTTCGACGAGGTCATCGACATAGCAGAACGAGCGCGTCTGGGTTCCGTCGCCATACAGCGTGATGTCCTCGCCCTTCAGGGCCTGAACGATGAAGTTCGACACCACCCGCCCATCGTTGGGGTGCATGCGTGGACCATAGGTGTTGAAGATCCGCGCGACCTTGATGCGTAGCTTGTGCTGGCGCCAGTAGTCGAAGAACAGGGTCTCGGCGCAGCGCTTACCCTCGTCGTAGCAGGAGCGGATGCCGATCGGATTGACGTTGCCCCAATAGCTCTCGACCTGGGGGTGGATGGTGGGGTCGCCGTACACTTCGGAGGTCGAGGCCTGCAGGATCTTGGCCTTCACCCGCTTGGCCAGGCCAAGCATGTTGATCGCGCCGTGGACGCTGGTCTTGGTCGTCTGCACGGGGTCGAACTGGTAGTGCACCGGGCTGGCCGGACAGGCCAGATTGTAGATCTGATCGACCTCGACATAGAGCGGCATGGTCACGTCGTGACGCAGCAGCTCGAAGCGCGGGTTCGACAGGTTCTGGGCCACGTTCAGGCGCGACCCGGTGTAGTAGTTGTCGACGCAGAGCACCTCGGCGCCGCTTTCGAGCAGCCGGTCGCACAGATGCGATCCGACAAAACCCGCGCCCCCGGTCACGAGAATTCTCTGCGTATGCATCGCGCGATCGGTCTCCCCAGGGACTCAAGTCGATTCTGGTTGTAACGCGCCGCGGGTCGCGTCTCCAAGTTCGGGTTTCGCGAGGAGCCGTGACAAGGTGACGTTGGTCATTTCGGCCTGGTGAAGGATGTCGCTGATGCGCCGGCGGAGCGGTCGAACGGCTGAACTCCAGTCCGCTAGCCGCGCCCCCAGAGCCGTTCCCATTTCCAGCCGGTCAGGTCCTCGACGATCCGCTTGGACTCGGGACTCTCGGCCTCGGTCGCGCCCGCGCGCAGGCGCTCGACCTCGTGGACCAGAACCTCGTGCGTGCGGGCGTTCAGGCGGAAGCGCCAGGAGATGAGCATGCCAGCGATCATCACCAGCAGCGGCCCGCCGACCATGACCAGCACCAGAGCCTGGATAGCTTCCGGCGTCTGCTGGGCGAGCGGCTGGCCCTTGGGGGCCGAGACGAAGCCGCCCAGGCCGATCAGGCTGGTGGTCAGCAGGATCGCGCCGGATTGGGCGACCTTGCGGGTCAGGGTCATGACGCCGGCGAAGATGCCTTCGCGACGCTGGCCGGTGACCGCCTCGTCCACATCGGGCAGGTAGTTGTAGACGCCCCAAGGCACGAAGTTCAGCGTGCCGCGGCCCAGGCCCGCCAGGATGATCGGGACGAACAGCCAGAACAGCACCGCCGGGCTCGAAGCCAGATTGAAGATGTTGCCGTTCAGCGCCGCGACGCCTTCGGCAAAGCCCGCCGGACGGATCAGGTAAAAGGCCAGGAACAGCAGCAGGGCCGCGCCGACGCTGGTGATGGCCATGCGGTAGGCGACCACCGGGCCGGTGCGGATGATGACCCGGATGGCGATCATCACCGAGATCAGCTGCGCCACGTACATGGTCGTCATCAGCTGCGAGATGATCAGCGTCGAGCCGACCATCACCGTCGCCACGAACAGCGGGAAGGCGGTGTTGAAGATGTCCTGGCTGATATAGCCGCCCAGATACAGCGACAGGTGCTGGCGGAAGGCCTTGATCTTCAGGGTCGAGAACAGGTCGCGGAACATGTTGACCGGGATCAGCGCCGCCTTGCCCCAGTCCATCGGTTCGGGGCGGATCAGCTTCTCGTCCTCGGTGTAGGGGCGCTCCCACGACAGCAGGATCACCAGGGTCACGACCAGGCTGAACAGCACGCCGAAGATCGCGGCCATGATCAGGAAGGTGTTGGGCGAGTCCTTGCCGCCGAAGTGGTTGATGATCAGGGTCGGCAGGTACGAGGCCAGGATCGCCGAGCTCTGGGCCACCAGCATGCGCGCGCCGGCGAACTTGGCCTTCTCCTTGTAGTCCTTGGTCATCTCCGCCGCGAGGGTCTCCCACGGGATCAGGAACATCGTGTAGACGAACTCGAAGAAGATGAAGGTCGTCAGGTAGTAGGCGAAGGTCTGGCCCGTCACGAAGATCAGGGCGAAGGCCGGCAGCAGCGGGATGGTCAGGATCAGGAAGATCTTCCGCCGCCCGATCTTCCGCCCCACCCAGGTGTGACGCAGGTTGTCGGAGATGTAGCCGATCAGCGGACACGTGATCGCTTCCAGCAGGCGCGGCAGGCCCAGGATCAGACCCGTCTCGACCGGCGAGAGCCCGCAGAATGTGATGAAGAAATAGGCCAGCCAGCCGGTGATCACCGCCTGGGCGCCAGCGCCGAGCATGTCGCCCGAACCCCAGCCCCAGTAGTTGATCCAAGTGGGCTTGCGCGCGTCCGAACTGGCCATGTGCTTCCGTTCCCGGTTCCGGGGTCTTACCGCCCCATCCGGTCCGACCGCGAGGGCCGGACCGGTAATCGATACAAAGGCTTGTGGGGCCTAGATGAAGGCGCGCTGGAACTCGCCCAGCGCCAGCATGGCCAGCGACTGGCCGTAGGGCATCGAGGTCAGCGGGATGTCCTTGTAGCCCTGGATCGTGTCGAACACCGGGGTGCCGAACGAGACCTGCTGCAACTCGCCCTTGTCGTCGATATTGGCCAGCACGCCCTTGATCGCGCGGATGGCGACGGTCTCGTATTCCTTGCCGATGTAGCGCTTACGCACGGCCTTCAGGATGCCGTAGGCGAAACCCGCCGTGGCCGAGGCCTCCAGGTACGAGGTCTTGTCGTTGATGATCGTGTGCCACAGGCCCGTCTCCTGGTCCTGGAACTGCGTCAGCGCCTTGATCTGAGCTTCCAGCGCGTCGATCAGGAAGGCGCGCAGGCCATCGCCCGGCTTCAGGTCGAGCAGCTCGATGAACTCGGGGATCGCGATCGTCACCCAGCAGTTCCCGCGCGCCCAAAGGGCGTCGGCGAAGTTGTGGCGGCCCAGGAACGTCCAGCCGTGGAACCACAGGCCGGTCTTGCGGTCGGCCAGGTACTTGATGTGGACCATGAACTGGCGCTTGGCCTCCTCGACGAAGTCGGGGCGGTCGAGCAAGAGGCCGATCTTGGCCAGCGGCAGCACGCTCATCATCAGCGTGTCGTCCCAAAGCTGCTGGGGGTTCTCGCTGTTGAAGACGATGTGCTGGAAGCCGCCTTCCTCGGTGCGCGGGCCCTCGTACATGACGTAGTCGGCCCAGGTCTCGAGATAGGGGATGTAGGTGTGGTCGCCGGTGGCCTCGTACAGATGGGCCAGGGTCAGGAACGGCGAGACCGTGTTGATGTTCTTGGTCGGGGTGCCGGCCTCGAAGCGGTCGGCGAACCACTGGGTCATGATGTCGAAGGCGCGTTCGTCGCCGTGCATCTCGTACTGCTTCCACAGGCCGTAGAGGCCGACGCCGTGGGTCCATTCCCAGTCGTTCCAGCCCTTGGTGTCGATCACCCGGCCGTCGTCGAGGCGCAGCAGGAATTCGCCGGTCTCGTCGGTGATGTCGACCAAGTTGCTGATCAGGGCGGCGATCTTGGCCTTGATGTCCTTGGCCTCGAGGCCGTGGGCGAGATTGGGCACGGGTGTCTCCAGTATCAGTCGGCGGGGGAGCGCCGGTCTTTAGGGTTTGAAGTCGGGCGCCGGGACGCGGGCGACGGGGACACCGCCGCGCACCGTGCGCAGGTTGACGAGCTTGACGGATTCCAGCGCGTCGCCGGGCGCGCCGTCGCTGGTCACGGCCAGGGCGATGGTGTTCTTGCCGCGCGGATCGATGATGCCGGTCGGCAGCACGAAGGTCCGTTGCGGGCCGACATGGGCGATGAACTGCCCCATGTTCCAGCCGTTGACGAAAATCAGCACGCGATAGCGCTTGTTCGGCGAGCGCGGCTTGTCCGGATCGCCGATGGTCAGGCCCAAGCTCACGTCGTGATCCTTGGGCAAGGCGAGGTCGAAGCTCGTCCGATACCAGGTCGTGCCGGCGTAGGGCTGGGTGGCGGCCATGTCGGCCTTGGCCCAGGCCGTATCTGGGAAACCCGGCAGGTGCCAGCCCTGGCGCTCGCCGTACTGGCCGCCATTGTTGAGCGAGCCGCGCACGGGATCGACGATGTCCTCGCCGCCCTTGTTCCCCTGGATCTTCCAGGCGATCGGGACCGCGAAGCTGTAGGTTCCTGGGCCCGACAGCGAGGCCGAGACCAGGCCGCGCGCCTCCTTGTGGAAGTCGTCGGCGTCGAGATCCCAGTTGTGGCCGTTGTTACGGACCATGACAGAGAGCACGTGCTCGCCTGTCCCGCGCAGCTCGGCGGGAATCTGGAAGGTCGCGACGCCGGTCGTGATCGGACGCGGAAGGCCGCCGTCCAGCTCGTGCTGGCCCAGGAACTTACCGTCCAGCCAGACCTGAAGCATCCCCGCGCCGCCGGCGCCGTAGTGCAAGGTCAGGGTGTCGATGTCGGCGCGGCCCTGATAGCGGCCGCGATACCAGACGTCGCCGTTGTGGAAGCCGTAGGTGCTCATGTCGAGCGCTGGCTGGCCGGTCGGGCCGCGCACGGTTGACGCGCTGCGCCGGCCTTCGGTTTTCATCCAGGCGCTGTCGTCGAACTTGGGATCGGCCTCGGGCGAGCCGGTGGCGGTCTTCCAATCGAGTTTGGCCAGATCGGGCAGGGTGATCGCCGCCGGGCCGGCCAGCGGCTTGTCGGCTAGCAGGCTGCCCGACGCGGTGGCTTTGGCCACGACCTTGGCGCCGTTCCAGTGAAGGGCGGTCGCGGCCTTGGGCGCGAAGACTTCCAGCGGACTGTCGGCCTCGGTGTCGCCGGTCAGGCTGAGCACGCCGCCCTTGACGGGAGCGCCGCGCACCAGGCCTGGGCCGCGCAGCAGCACGTCGTCACGTCGCCAGAAGGTCTGGCCGGTCTCGGCGTCGGCCAACAGCAGGGTGAGGGGAGGACGGCCGCCGCCGGTGATCCGGACGCGGGCCAAGCCCTTGTGCGCGTAGGTCAGCTTCAGGTCGCCCTTGACCGCGTCGAAGCTCGACGCCACGTCGCCCTCAATGATCTCGACCTTCGGGGCGCTCGCGTAGCGCAGCACCGTCTCGCCAGCCTCGCCAGCGCGGCCGTATAGCAGGGCCAGATCGCCGTCGTTCCACTTCAGGTGCGTCTGGATCTCGGACGTCGAATAGACCAGCCGCTGGCCGCCCAGGTCATAGCTGGCCATCAGCAACTTGCTGTCCTGGCCCTTGATCCGCGAAGGGACCACGTACTCGCCGTCGCGGGTCTTCACCGTGAAGGTGAAAGCCTCGTCGCCCGTGGCGCTGCTGGGGTTATGGACCACCACATAGAGGTGGCTGCCCGTCTCGGCGTTGACGTTATGATAGACCCGGACCTTGTCGTTCGAGGGAACGACGGCCTCGCCCTTGTCCATGCGGGTGAGGTCGGGGACGGCGTTGATGAAGTCGCCCATCTGCTTCATCACCCGCGCCTTGTCGCGCAGGCCGCGAGCCTCGTCGATGGCCGAGCCGTAGTCGTAGGACGTGAACACCACCGGCGCTGGCAGCCAGCCCCAGCTGGTCCCGCCATAGGTCATGTAGAAGCTCTGCAGGGTCAGGCCGTTGGCGATGTTCGTGCCGTAGAACACGCGCTGATAGCCGACGCCGCGGTGAAGGGCCGTGCAGTCGTAGTCGCCGTTGCTGCCCCAGTAGTCGAACCAGCCGCCGCCAAACTCCGCGAGGAAGCCCGGCGTATTCGGGCTGGCCGAGGCGCCGCCCTTGGCGCCGCCGGTTCCGTAGATCCCCCAGTCCGGCGCGACACCGGGGCTGGAGGGCGTGGAGTCGACCTTGCAGCTCCCGCCAGGATAGCCGTCGAACGCGTAGAGGTCGTTGGGTCCCTCGACCGTCCCCGGGACGTTGGAACCCTTGGGGACCCAGTAGCCGTTGCGACCCTTGTCGTTATGGAAGATCGGAACGGTGATCCCGTCCGCCTTGGCTTTGTCGGCCAGCCACTTCATGTAGCGCTGCTGCGGCGCGCCGACGACGTCCAGCTCGTTCTCGATCTGGTGAGCGATCACCGTGCCCTGGCCGGTGGTCAGCTGGTGGCGCGCGATGACGGCGTTGATCTGGGTCAACCACTCGTCGGCGGCCGTGATGTATTCCGGCGCGTCGGTGCGGGCGCGGGCCTGCTGGTTGACCAGCCAGCCGGGGAAGCCGCCGCGCGTCAGCTCTGCGTTCACATAAGGCCCGGCGCGGGTGATGACGTAGAGGCCTTCTTCCTTGGCCATGGTCAGCACGCGGTCCATGTCCCGGATGCCCGAGAAGTCGTAGACCCCTTGCTTGGGCGAGTGGTAGCCCCAGTCGAAATAGATCGCGACCGTGTTATAGCCGCTGGCCTTCATCTTCTGGAGGATGTCGCGCCACAGGTCCGGGCTCGGGACGCGGAAGGGGTGGAACTCGCCGCCCCACGAGAAGAGCCGCTGGCCGTCGACCATCAGCGAGTACTTGTCCCAGGTGATCTTGTGGGCCTGCGCCGGCTTGGCCGCGACTGCCTTGTCGCCGCCCTCCTTCAGCACGGTGAAGTGACGGACCGTGCCCGAAAGCTCGGGCAGCTCGGTCTTCGGCGTCCAGGTGCGGAAGCCGTCCTTGCTGTCCGAGAACCAGTAGCGCTTGGACATGTACTCGTCGAAATAGATGCGCCAGCCGCCGTCGGGCGTCCGGGCCATGGCCGGCCCTTCCAGGAAGCGGCCCCAGCCAGCCCAGTCGCCCGTCCCCTTGGGCTGCCAGGGGCCGTCCAGCGAGGGCGCGGTCCAAAGCTCGATGAACTTGCTGGTCTCGTTCTTGGCGAAGGCCTGGTAGAGGCTTCCCTCGCGCAACACGAAGGTGTCGATGAAGTTTGGACCCAGGCCCGCGAGTGGCTTTGGCGCGGTCCAGTTGGCCAAGGACGTGTCGTTGGCGGTGATCCGGTAAGGCTGGAACTGGCCGGCGATTCCCGTGGTCGAGACTGAAAGGATCAGGCTGATCGAGCCGTCGGCGTCGACGAACCATTCCGGCGCCCAGCTGTTGGTGGCGCCCGGAACCTCGATCTTCACATCGCGCAGGAACGTCCAGTCCGTGAGGTCCTTGCTACGCGCTAGGCCGATCGTGTCGCCCGACCAGCCGGTGGTGTAGGCGACGTAGTACCAGCCGTCGGTGTGCTTCATCACGCTGGGATCGCGGATCAGCCCCTTGGGCGGCGTGTAGGCCAACGGTTTCTTCAGGGTGAAGCGCGTCCCGTCCGCCGAGTCGTAGACGCTCATGTTCGACTGGCTGGCGTTGGTGAACGCCGTCATCGTGTAGCGGACGGGCTCGGCCCCAAAAGACGGGATGGGGGCCGAGGTCGCCAGCAGGGCGGCTGTCAGGCCAAGGGCGGGGAGGGCGCGCATGCTCTCAACCCTCGAAGTAGAAGACGGGCTTGAGCGGCCATTCGACCGGCTTGTTGTCCGGATGCACGTCCATCAGGTCGGCCATGTAGGCCCACCAGCGCTTCATCACCGGCTGTAGCGGCAGGGCGTCCTTCTTGTGGTCGGGGCGCAGGCGCAGCACGGCGAAGAGGCTCATGGTCTCTTCGTCCAGGAAGATCGAATAGTCATGGACGCCCGCTTCGCGCAGGGCTTTGGCGAGGTCCGGCCAGAGTTCGTCATGGCGGCGCTCGTACTCGGCCGCGACGCCCGGCTTCAGCTGCATGCGGAAGGCGAGGGGGCGGCTTTCCGTGGTCGTGCTCATGTCGTCCTCCCGTTTTGGTCTTGTTCTTGTCAGTTTGGCAGTCGGTAGATCCGCCGGGCGGAGCCGGCGAAGAGCGCCTCTCGCTCGTCGTCGCTGAAGCGGGCCGTGATCGCGTCGTAGGCCGCGTAGAAGCCGCCGAAGCTCCCGTGAACCTTCTCGACCGGGAAGTTGCTGGCGAACATGCAGCGCTCGACGCCGAAGGTCTCGATGACCTGGAGGACGAAGGGCCTGAGGCTCTCGACGGTCCAGGCGCGATCGATCATGGCGAGACCGGAGATCTTGCAGCTGACGTTCGGACGCTGGGCCAGCGCCGCTAGGCCGTCGCGCCAGGCGGCGAGGCCGGCCTCGTCCCGGTCCGTGGGCATGCCGGCGTGATTGATGATCAGCGGAATGTCCGGATGGGCGTCGGCCAACTCGGCGGCGACGGCCATCTGCGAGGGATAGAGCTGGAGATCGAAGGACAGGCCGTACTTGGCCAGCAGAGCGAAGCCCTCGCGCCAACGGGCGTCGAGCAGCTTGTCCGTGGGGCCGTAGGTCTTGGCCGGGTCCTGGTGCCAATTGACGATCTGGCGGATCCCTCGGACGTTCCGCCGCGCCGCGTGCGCCGCCAGAATCGCCTCGACTCCCGGATCATCGAGATTGGCCCCGGCGACGATGCCGCCGATCACGCCGCTCTGGTCGGCGATGGATTGCAGCCAGTCGGTTTCCGATAGCTGGTCCTTCGGCGGCAGGCCGCATTCGACATGGACCACCTCGACGACGTTCCAGCCCTTGGCGTCGGCCAGATAGTCGTCGAGGCGATAGGACTTGTAGGCGATCGGGGACATGTCGCCGGCCGGATTGTTCGGCAGCGGCGTGTCCTGAAGCCAGGCGTAGTAGTGCCGATCGAGGTCCCACAGATGCATGTGGGGATCGACGATGGGGCCCGTGTACGCCATGGCTCCAACCTTCCTAGAACGTGGTCCGGCCGCCGGAGGTGTCGAAGGTCGCGGCGGTGGTGAAGCTGCACTCCTCCGACGCCATGAAGCAGACCATGGCGGCGCTCTCGTGGACTTCGCCGAGGCGGCCCATCGGGATCTTGCCCTTCATGTACTCGACCTGGCTCGGCGGAAGCTGTTCCAGGATCGGGCTTTCGAAGGTGGCCGGGGTGATGCTGTTGGCGATCACGCCCTTGGTGGCCAGCTCCTTGCCCAGCGACTTGGTCAGGCCGATCACCGCCGCCTTCGACGCCGAATAGGCGCCGGCGTTGGGATTGCCCTCCTTGCCCGCCACCGAGGCGACGTTGACGATTCGGCCGTAGCCGTTCGTCAGCATGAACGGCACGACGGCCTTGCAGCTGTAGAAGACGCCGTTGACGTTGATGTCGAACACGCGCTTCCAGCTGTCGGTTGGATACTCGTACACGGTTGCCGTGGCGCCGGTGATCCCGGCCGAAGCGATCAGGATGTCGATCCGACCCAGCGCGGCGTTGGCCGCTTGGGCGGCGGCCAGGACGGCGGCTTCGTTGGAGACGTCGAGCGCCACGGCGTGGCTCGCGCCGATCTCCTCGGCGGTGGCCGTCAGGGCTTCCGCATGGAGGTCCCACAGCGAGACCTGGCCGCCCTCGGCGATGATCCGGGCCGCGACCGCCTTGCCGAGACCCGAGGCCCCACCGGTGACGACGGCCGTGCGGCCAGAAAAGCGATTGGCGTAGACGGTGCTCACGCGACGCCTTCCTTGGTCCAGGAAACGACGATCTGGCGCTGCTCGCCCAGCTTCTCGATGCCGAGGCGCATCTCGTCGCCGGCCTTCAGATAGACGGGCTCGGGCTTCTGCCCCATGCCCACGCCGGGCGGGGTCCCGGTGGTGATCAGATCGCCCGGCTCCAGCGTCATGAATTCGCTGATGTACGAGACCAGCTTGCTGATCGGGAAGATCATGGTCTTGGACGAGCCGTCCTGCTTGCGCTGGCCGTTGACCTCCAGCCACATGCCGAGGTTCTGCGGGTCGCCGACCTCGTCCGAGGTCACCAGCCAGGGGCCGATCGGGCCGAAGGTGTCGCAGCCCTTGCCCTTGTCCCAGGTGCCGCCGCGCTCGATCTGGAAGGCGCGCTCGGAGACGTCGTTGATCAGCACGTAGCCGGCGACATAGCCCAGCGCCTCGGCTTCGGAGATGTAGCGGGCGCGCGAACCGATCACGACGCCCAGTTCGACTTCCCAGTCGGTCTTCAGCGCGCCCTTGGGCAGCATGACCGGGTCGTTCGGGCCCTGGATGCAGCTGACGGCCTTGGTGAAGATCACCGGCACTTCGGGGATCGGCAGGTTCGACTCCGCGGCGTGGTCGGCGAAGTTCAGGCCCACGGCGATGAACTTGCTGACTCCGGCGACCGGGCAGCCATAGCGGGGCGCGCCCTCGACGAGGGGCAGGGTGGTCGGGTCGATCGCGGCTAGCGCGTTCAGGCTGGCGGGCGACAGCTGGGCGCCGGTGATGTCGGACACGTGAGCCGACAGGTCGCGGATCTTGCCGTCGGCGTCGAGGAGGCCAGGCTTTTCGGAGCCCTTGGGGCCGTAGCGGAGCAGTTTCATAGGTCTCGCCTTGAGGGAGGACTAGCGGACGTAAGGCCGGTGCAGACCGACCTCGCGATTGAGTTCGACGCCGAAGCCCGGCGCGTCGGAAAGCTTGAGCTTGCCGTTCACCGGCACGGGTTCGCCGATCAGCTGCGGGTGGAACATCGGCACCACCTCGTCGGCCTTCGGAGCCATCATCAGGAACTCCGCGAACGGGCTGTTGTGGCGCGTGATGACGAAGTGGTAGCTGTAGACGGACGAGCCGTGCGGGATCATCATCACGCCCTTGCTGTCGGCCAGGTTGGCGATCTTGATCAGCTCGGTGACGCCGCCGCACCAGCCCACGTCCGGCTGGATGATGTCGCAGCACTCCATCTCCAGCAGCATGCGGAAGCCCCAGCGGGTGGCTTCGTGCTCGCCGGTGGTGACCAGCATCCCGGGGGGCGCGTTCTTCTTCAGGTCGCGATAGCCCCAGTAGTCGTCGGGGCTGAGCGCTTCCTCGATCCACTTCAGGCCATGCTCATGGGCCTTGTGGGCCAGCCTGGTGGCGTAGTTGAGGTCCAGCGACATCCAGCAGTCGAACATCAGCCAGAAGTCCTCGCCGCAACGCTCGCGCATCGTGGCCAGCTCTTCGATGTTCTTGCGCAGGCCTTCCTCGCCCTCGGCGGGGCCGTGGTGCAGGGGCATCTTGCCGCCGATGAAGCCCATCTGCTTGGCGAGGTCCGGGCGCGCGCCGGTCGCGTAGAAGGTCAGCTCGTCGCGGACCTTGCCGCCCAGCAGGGCGTAGACGGGTTCTTGGCGCAGCTTGCCGAGAAGGTCGTAGAGAGCCAGGTCGACGCCCGAGATGGCGTTCACCACCAGGCCTTTGCGGCCGTAGTACTGGGTCGAGAAGTACATCTGGTCCCAGATCTTCTCGACCTCGGTCGGGTCGCGGCCTTCCAGGAAGCGGGAGAGGTGCTTTTCGACGATGTAGGCGGCCGGTTCGCCGCCGGTGGTCACCGCGAAGCCGATCGTGCCGTCGGCGGCCTCGATCTCGACGACCAGCGTGCCCAGCACGTTGATGCCGAACGATTGGCGGCTTTGACGGTACTGGGGATAGCGCGACATCGGCGTGGCGATGTGATCGTCGATCCAGTGACCCGCGCCCTGATCATGATAGTCGGCGCCGCCCCCTCGGACGACGAAGGCGCGGACGTGTTTGATGACGGGGAACGCCATGGACGACGAGGCTCCAACCTAATGGGCGGTCGCCCTAGACGACACCCGAGACAAGGAAGGCTCTCCCGCCGAACATTTCGACAAGACTCGGCGCGGTTTGGCCGCGCCTACCTCCCCAACACAACCTATGACACGCTATCGGTTCATCTGGCTCGTCGGCGAGAAGAGTCGCCGAGCGCCCGCTTGCCTTGCGTTCCACAATATGAGAGGTAGTGCTATAAAATGAAACGAGCGTCAAGGGGACCGGAGACAATGGCGGAGGGCGATAAAACGGCGCCGAAGTCTCCCAGCGGTAGTCAGACCCTGTTTCGGGGCCTCGACCTTCTGGACGTGGTCGCCGAGTCCGGAACCATCGCCCTGCCGGCGCTCGCCAAGCAGTTGGGCCTCACCCGCAGCACGACCCATCGCTTGGCCACCGCCCTGGTCGAGCGCCGGTTCCTGTCGCAGGCGCCGCGCGAGGGCTACAGCCTTGGCTCGAAGCTCCTGGAGCTGGGCTATCTGGCCAGCCAGCAGATGGACCTGCCGCGGATCGCCCGGCCACATCTCGAGAAGCTCTGGGAAGACACCGAGGACACCGTGCACCTGGGCGTGCTCGACGACGGGCGGGCGCTCTATCTCGACAAGCTGACCGGCCGGCGTCGGATCAACATCAGCTCGCGCGTCGGTGATCGCCAGCCGATCCGCTCGACGGGTCTGGGCAAGGCTCTGGTGTTGGACGAGGTCGAGGACCGTTGGCGCGCGCTCTATCGCTCGGAAGGCGCGCCAGCCCCAGGCGCGCCCGATGAAGCCCAGTGGATCGACTGGATGCGAGACTACGCCAAGCGCGGCGTGGCCTTCGACCTCGAGGAGAACGAGGACCGCATCCGCTGCGTCGCCGCGCCGATCCGCGGCCCCTCGGGTCAGATCGTCGGCGCGATCAGCGTGTCGGGCGCGGCCCAGTACATGGACGATGACCGCATGAAGGCGCTGGTCGACGACGTGCGCGACACCGCCGACGCCATCGGCCGCGACCTGGGCTGGAACGGCAAGAGAACCGTCGGCAAAAGCTAGGCGGACTGTAACGGAGTGGAGAAACGATGCTTCTGAAGGACAAGGTGGTGCTGGTGACCGGCGCCTCGCAGGGGATCGGCAAGGCCGCCGCGATCGGCTGCGCGCGGCACGGCGCGGACGTCGCCATCAACTACCACTCCGATGAAGCGGGCGCGGCCGACGCCGTGCGCGAGATCGAGGCTCTGGGCCGTCGCGCCATCGCCGTGAAAGGCGACGTGGCCGAGGTCGAGACCGCCGCGACCTTCGTTCAAGCCGCGGTCGATGCGTTCGGCAAGGTCGACGTCTTCGTCAACAACGCCGGTATCTGCCCCTTCCACGCCTTCCTGGACATGCCGCCCGAGGTCATGGAGCGGACGATGAAGGTGAACCTGTTCGGCGCCTACTACATGGTGCAGGCGGCGGCCAATCAGATGGTCCGCCAAGGCCACGGCGGCGCGATCATCGCCGTCAGCTCGATCAGCGCCCTGGTCGGCGGCGGCATGCAGACCCACTACACCCCGACCAAGGCCGGCGTGCACAGCCTGATGCAGTCGACGGCCATCGCGCTGGGCAAGCACGGCATCCGCTGTAACTCGGTGCTGCCGGGCACCATCGAGACTGCGATCAACAAGGAAGACCTCGCCGACGTCGCCAAGCGCGAATACATGAGCGGCCGCATTCCGCTGGGCCGTCTGGGCGAGCCCGACGACTTGGCCGGGCCCATCGTGTTCCTGGCCTCGGACCTCGCCAAGTATGTCACCGGCGCGGCGCTGCTGGTCGACGGCGGCGCTTTCGTGAACCTGCAGTAGGCTGATGATCGTTTCATCCACGACCGATTTTCGCGAGGCGGCGCGGCGCAAGCTGCCGCGCTTCCTGTTCGACTATATCGACGGCGGCGCCTATGCCGAACGGACCCTGGGCCGCAACGTCTCGGATCTGGCCGACATCGCCCTGCGCCAGCGGGTGCTGAAGGACGTCTCGGCCGGCGATCCCTCGACCACCCTGTTCGGCGTCAAGCAAGCCCTGCCGGTCGCCCTGGCGCCGGTGGGTCTGACGGGCATGTACGCGCGGCGCGGCGAGTGCCAGGCCGCTCGGGCCGCCGCCAAGAAGGGTGTTCCGTTCTGCCTGTCGACGGTCTCGGTCTGCGATGTCGACGAGGTCAGCAAGGCGTCTTCCGCGCCGATCTGGTTCCAGCTCTATGTCTTGCGTGACCGCGCCTTCATGCGCGACCTGCTGATCCGGGCGCGAGAGGCCGGCGCCACGGCCCTGGTCTTCACGGTCGACATGCCCGTGCCCGGGGCCCGCTATCGCGACGCCCATTCGGGCATGAGTGGCCCGAACGCGGCGGCGCGGCGCATAGCCCAGGCGATGTTCAAGCCGTCCTGGGCCTGGGACGTCGGCGTGATGGGGCGTCCCCACACCCTGGGCAATGTCGCGCCGGTGCTGGGCGAGAACTCCGGGCTCGAGGACTTCATGGGCTGGCTGGGGGCCAACTTCGACCCGTCCATCCAGTGGAAGGACCTGGAGTGGATCCGCGACCTCTGGAAAGGCCCGCTGATCATCAAGGGCGTGCTTGATCCCGAGGACGCCAAGGCCGCCGCCGATATCGGCGCGGACGGCGTCGTGGTCTCCAACCATGGCGGCCGGCAGCTGGACGGGGTTCTGTCCAGCGCCCGCGCCTTGCCGGCGATCGCCGACGCGGTGGGCGACCGCCTGACCGTCCTGGCCGACAGCGGGGTTCGCTCGGGCCTCGACGTGGTTCGGATGCTGGCGCTGGGCGCTAAGGGCGTCCTGCTTGGGCGGGCCTTCGTCTACGCCCTGGCCGCGCGCGGCGAAGCGGGCGTCACCCAGCTGCTGGACCTGATCGAGAAGGAGATGCGCGTGGCCATGGCCCTGACGGGCGTGCGCGACGTCGCCAGCATCGACCGATCCATCCTGGCGGACCTGAAATCTTGATCGCCGCGCTGGTCGTGGCCGCCGCGCTCGGCGTTCCTCAATCGCCGCCGCCCAGGATCGTCATCGCCAGCGACTCCACGGCGGCCAACTATGGCGCCGAGCGGTATCCCCAGATGGGCTGGGGGATGGTGCTGAAGTGCTCGCTGGACGCGAGCGTCCAGGTCGTCAACCTGGCGCGCGGCGGCCGCTCGACCAAGACCTTCATCGAGGAGGGCCTCTGGGACCAGTTGGTCGCCCAGCTCCGCTCCGGCGACACGGTGCTGATCCAGTTCGGCCACAACGACGCCGACACCAAGAAGATGGAGCGCCACACCGATCCGAACGGCGCTTACGAGGTCAATCTCCGCCGTTTCGTGACCGAGGTCCGCGCGGCCAAGGCGACGCCGGTGCTGGTGACGCCGATCGCCCGCTGGATGTGGGAGAATGGCGAGCCCAAGGACGCCCATGGTCCTTACGCGGCGACCATCCGTCGGGTGGCCAAGGACCTCGAGGTTCCGCTCGTCGACTTGAACGGCGACATGATGGCGGCGCTGAAGGCGAGGGGGATGCTGGCCTCGCGCGGGCTCTATCTGTTCTACCAACCTTATGACCATGTCGGGCGCTACCCCGAGGGGATCAGCGATGACACCCACATCAACGAGGGGGGCGCTCGCCTCGCCGCGGCGCTGGTCGCCACGCGACTGGCGAGCCTGAAGCCGCCGATCTCGCGCCATGTCCGTCCGGCGTCGGTCGCCGGACAGCCGCGTCTGGGCGGCCCCAACTGTCCGGGAGACTGATCATGAAACGCCCACGCGCCTGTCTGGCCTTGGCGGCCATCGCGGCCGTTCTGACCGCCAGCCCCGTCATCGCCGCGCCGAAGCTCAAGCCCGCCGTCACCGGCGCGCCGCTGTCCACTTGGTCGACGGCCTGGTTCATCGCGCCGCTGCCGGCGGCGGCGGTCGCGCGGCCCAATGAGGCGCGGGCCTTCACCGACGCGACGGTCCGTCAGGTCGTCAGGCTCAATCTCGGCGGCGACGCCGTGCGCCTCAGGCTGACCAACGAACTGAGCGAACGGAGCCTGAAGGTCGGCGCGATGACCGTCGCGCTCGCGGACGCCGACGGAAAGCTCAAAGGCTCGCCCATTCCCGTCACTTTCGGCGGAAAGTCCGAGGCTTCGATGCCGCCTGGCGCGCCGCTGCTGAGCGATCCGATCGCTCTGCCGGTCAAGGCCATGGACCATCTGTCGGTCTCGACCTTCTATGTCGAGCCGACCGTTCCGGCTGGACACCGCCTGCGCTTGTTCGTCTCGCCGCCAGGCAACCACGCCGGCAAGCGCGAGGTCCCCGGCGAGCAAGCGCTGCGCGGCCCTGGCCTTGTTTCTGGCGTCGAGGTGCGGGGCGCCAGCCAAAGGCCCGTGATCGTGGCCATCGGCGACTCCATCACCGAGGGCGCGCGCTCGACGCCGGACGCCGACATGGGCTGGCCGGAACAGTTGGCGGCGCGGATCGCCGCGCGCGGTATCGATATCGGCGTGGCCAATGCCGGGATCAGCGGCGGCCGCGTGCTGCGCGAAGGCTCCGGCCCCAGCGCCCTGGCCCGCTTCGATCGCGACGTGCTGTCGATCCCGGGCCTATCGAGCGTGGTCTTGCTGGAAGGCATCAACGACATCGGCCGTCCCGCCCAGCCCGGCTACGCCAGCGAGGCGATCACCGCCGACGAGCTGATCGCCGGCTATCGCCAGCTGATCGCCCGAGCGCACGCGCGGGGCGTGAAGATCCATGGCGGGACGCTTTTGCCGTTCGAGGGCGCGATGTACTTCCACGCCGCCGGCGAGGCGACGCGCCAAGCCGTCAACGCCTGGATCCGGACCAGCGGCGAGTTCGATGGCGTCATCGACTTCGACGCGGCGATGAAGGACCCGGCCAAGCCGACGCGGATGCTGGAGGGCCTGCACAGCGGCGACTTCCTGCATCCGGGCGATGCGGGGTACGCGCGCATGGCCGAGGTCGCGGACCAGGCGCTGTTCGGCGCCCGATAGTCCAGCCCCGAGGTCGCGGCCCTCAGGGCCGCGCCTTGGCGATCTCGACGGCGTAGACCTGGTTGCCGCCGTGCATGTTCGAGCGGAACACCAGCCACTGGCCGTCCGGGGTGAAGTTGACGTTCGGCTCCAGGCGGTAGTCGTGGCCGCGCATGTCGACCAGGCGCTCGGAGTCGAGCACCCCAGGTCTGATCAGGTGCTCGGCGCCCGGCGCGTGGATGCCCGCGACGTCCGGAATGGCGCGGGGCTTCAGCAGCACGATCCATTTGCCGTCCGGCGCGTGGGCGACCATCTCGCTGTCGCCGCCGTCGCCGGCGAACAGCTTGCCGTCCGGCGATGAGTTGAAGTGCACGGACCAGTCGTTGCGCTGGACGTGCATCCAGGTGCGCTTGCCGGTGGCGACCTCGTAGCCGGCGACCCAGAAGTCCTCGCCGCGCGGGGTCTGCAGGTCGTACCAGACCGTCTTGCCGTCGGCGCTGAACCACTCGTGGCCCGCGATCTCCATGTTCATCGTCCGGGTGTGGATCTTCACCGGCTTATTGCCCGGGTCATTGGGGGCCTTGTCGGTCCGCACCAGCCAAAGCCGGTCGACCTTGTGCCACGGACCTTCGTGGCAGAACATCAGGAGTCCCGGATCGGTGGGCGAGAACTGCAGGTGGTTCAGCCAGTCGGTGGCTTGGTGGACGACCTTGCGTTCGCCGGTGACCGTGTTGATCGTGAAGATCTCCATCGGGATGCGGCTGTCCAGGCGCGCGTTCAGCTGCACCTCGCGGCCCTCGGCGTAGGACAGCTCCTTGCCGTCGGCGCTTTTGACGTCGTCGGGGTTCTTGGGCAGGGCGTCGGCCAGGTTCGGCGGGATCGGCGTGTCCGTGCGCACCGCGACGCCGGCCAGCAGGGTCTCGTCGGCGTTCAGGGTCTGCAAGCCGCCGCGATCCATCTTGGCGACCTCGCGCGTGGCCTTGGTGTAAGGATCGGTCGCCATGATCACCTTGGGCCCCATGGGATCGGCGGACAGCGCCTTCTCGTAATAGACCGCGCCGGTCTTGCGGCCGACGAAGAGCAGCTTGACCTTGCCCTCGACGATCCTGGTCAGGGCCCGCGTCTTCAGGTCCATGGCCGTGATGCCGGTCGGGGTCGAGAAGACCAGGCGATCGCCCTTTGGCGTATAGCCGTTGTAGTTGAAGTACAGGCTGGAGCTGCCGGCCTCGCGCGACAGACGCACGACCCGGTGGCCGGTGGCCTTGTCGACCCACTCCAGCGGCGGTTCCGGCTCGCCAGGCTTGGCCAGGGTTTGCATGTCTTGAGCGTGCGCCAAGCCCGACAAGAGCAGGGCGGCCGCGCCGCCAATCAGAAACGACTTCATTGTGAGGCCTTGCGTGTGACGATGGAGGCCGGCTTGGGCGTCTTCATGCCCGCGCCGAGATGGAAGCTGGTGTGCGGCGGCTGGTTGTAGGCGGTGTTCTGCCAGGCGATCGAGACGCGGTACTGCGGATCATGCATCAGCGTCACCAGCCGGCGCTCGGTCGGATAGGGCGTCGCGTAGATTCGCAGGGACCGGTTGTCCTCGGCGCGCCAGATCACTTCCTCGCGCCAGTCGCCCAGGATATCAGCCGACAGCGTTGGCGTGGCTTTCGTGCCGTTGTTCGAGGTCACGCCCTCGGCGGTCAGCAGCGGCGTGGCCTGGCCGGTCTTCCAGTCCCACTTGCTGATCTGGTTCTTGTCGAGCAACTCGCGCAGCTCGTCGCCGTCCCACCAGATCGCGAAGTTGGTCTGGCGTGGATGCTTCACGCCCTCGATGACCTTGCCCTGGGCGGTGTGGAGCGCCTCCTGGTTCGAGCCCCAGGCCTCGGCGCCGGGGAAGCGCGGATCGATATCGGCGGCGAGGCCTCGGCCGGTGTCCTTATCCGTCGGCGTGCTCCACAGGACCTCGCCGGTCTTGGCGTCCAGCATGGCCGCGCCGATCCCGCCGTTCGCCTTCGGGCTTTCGTGCACGCCGAATTTCTCGAGCCCCGGATGGGCGGGGTCCAGGTCGCCGACGTGCATCGCGTCGCCATGGAACAGGCGAGCGCTCCATAGCCCCTTGCCATCGTCGTCGATCGCCATCGCGCCGTAGAGGATCTCGTCCCGGCCGTCGCCGTCGACGTCGGCGACGCCGAGCTGATGGTTGCCTTGGCCGCCGAACACTTCGTTGCCGGGCGCGGCGCTGTCGAACAGCCAGCGCTGCGTCAGCTCGCCGTCGCGATAGTCCCAGGCGGCGATGGTCGAGCGGCCGTAGTAGCCGCGGGCCATGATGATGCTGGGCCGCTGGCCATCCAGATACGCCGTGCCCGCCAGGAAGCGATCCGAGCGGTTGCCATAGCCGTCGCCCCAGACTTCCGTCATCTGCTCGACGCTAGGCGCGTCCGTGCGCGGGTCGCGGGGGGGCGAGTAGGGGGCGCTGGCGAGCGCCTTGCCCGTCGCGCCCTCGAAGACGGTCAGGAATTCGGGGCCCCTGAGAATGCGGCCTTGGACCTTGGCGACCTTGGTCCCGTCCGGTTGGATGAAGGCGCCGGTGCGGTCCGCCTGGGGCCGCTCGCCGCCGGCCTCGCGCCAGTCGGCGTTTGGATCGCCCAACACCTTGCCGGTCCCGTCGACCGCCCCGTCGCTGGCCCGGACGGCGATCTCGGCCTTGCCGTCGCCGTCGTAGTCATAGACCTGGAACTGGGTGTAGTGCGCGCCGGCGCGGATGTAGCGGCCCAGGTCGATGCGCCACAGCCGCTTGCCCTCCAGCGTTAAGGCGTCGAGATAGACGTTTCCCGTGTAGCCGCCGAAGGCGTTGTCCTTCGAGTTGGTCGGGTCCCACTTCAGAACGATCTCGTAGCGTCCGTCGCCGTCCAGGTCGCCGACGCTGGCGTCATTGGCGGTGTAGGAATAGGCCTCGCCGGTCGGCGTGACGCCCGCCGGCGGAGGCTCGA
Organism: Caulobacter segnis; assembly: GCF_031454995.1. Taxonomy (GTDB): domain Bacteria; phylum Pseudomonadota; class Alphaproteobacteria; order Caulobacterales; family Caulobacteraceae; genus Caulobacter; species Caulobacter segnis_E. The sequence goes on from NZ_JAVDRV010000002.1 coordinate 142,375, forward strand.
TCGGGACCGAGAGATAGCCTTCCGCCCAGACCTTGGCGGGCGCGCTGGCGGGGCCTTCCTTGCCCTTGTGAACCGCGCGGACCGTGTAGGTTCCATCGCCGGGCGTGTTGTCGATGAAGTTCGCGCCACCCGTCAGGGGCTTGGCGTTCAGCTTTCGCCCGTCGCGATAGACATTGAACGCCGTGTTCGTGGGATCGTCGCCCAGCAGGCGCCAGCTCACGAGGACGCCTCCGTCGACGGCCGGAGCGGCGACGACGCCGCGATCCAGCGATTCCATCCAGCGCGGCTCGGCTCGCGCCACGCTGGCGTCGCAGACTAGGGCCAGGCCGCAGACGCCCGCCCAGAGCTGCTTTCTCCCGCGGAGAACCATCCGCATGGGACCTCCCTTAAGCTCTACGCCGGCCCTGGGCCGCCCTGGAAGGCGGCTTCTGATCAGTCGTTTCGGCTGTGTTGGACCATCGCCGGTTACACCACGAAACCCTTGTTATGTCTTCCCATAAATTGCGTTGACATCTCAACATATGGCACTTACCCATTTATCCCAAGAATGAGCCGTTGTGTGAGCCAGCTGAAGCTCGCCGCGTGACGGCCGATCGAGACCCCCGGGGGACGAGGGTTTCGGGGTTAAGAGGGAGGGACACCATGCACTTCACCATGGCGCGTCGTCGCGCGGCCGCCGCTACGGCTTCGATTCTAGCGCTGAGCGCCGGACTGGCTCTGACCGATCAGGTTCAAGCCCAGACCGCGCCCGCCACGGCCGACGGCAACGCCGAGATCAACGACACGAATACCGTCGAGGTGATCGTGGTTGGCGCCCGAGCCTCGCAGCAGTCCTCGATCCAGCGCAAGAAGCGCAGCAAGACCGCGCAGGACTCCATCGTCGCCGACGACGTCGGCTCGTTCCCGGACAGCAACGTCAACGAAGCCATGTCGCGCATCGCCGGCGTCGCCATCGAACGGAACGGCTTCGGCGAGGGCGATGGCGTCGTCATTCGCGGCAATGGCGCGGACCTGACCCGCGTCGAGATGGACGGCATGGGTGTCGCCGCCTCTGGCTTCAGCCTCGCCGCGGGCGGCGGCGATGGCCGTTCGTCCGACATGCGCGAACTGCCGGCGGAGATGATCAAGAGCCTCGACGTCATCAAGGGCCAGACCGCCGACATGACGCCGGGCGGTCTGGGCGCGACCGTCCAGATCCAGACCCGCACCGGTCTAGACTTCAAGAAGCCGTTCCTGTCGCTGCGCGGCGCGGCCGCTGGTAACACTCTGTCCAAGAAGGCTTCGCCCGAGATTGGCTTCGTCGGCACGCGCAAGTTCTTCGACGACCGCCTGGGCGTGATCGTCAATCTGAACTCGACCAAGCGCTACAACGACAGCCACGCCCTGAACAACGGCGGGTCCAACAACCTGCAGGGCTACACGCGCTTCGCGGACTTCGACAATTCGCCGGACAAGACCTGGAGCTACAACCCCGCCGCCACCGGCGGTCCGGACGCGAGCACACCGATCGGCTCCTGGGCGCTGGCGGGCGGCGGCGGAAACTTCAATGCGCCGACCCCGCTGGAGGTGGTGACAAAGTCGGCGAACGCCAAGAGCAAGGCCGACTGTCTCGCGGCGTTCCCGCTGCTCACCGACGCGCAGCTCAACACCATCTCGGCGGGCAGCAACAACGCCAACCGCCAAGCCGCGCAGGCGGCGATCATCAACTCGCAGATCAGCTGTCTCAACCAGTGGAACGACTACACGCCCAATCTGGTCCGGGACCAGAACTGGTCGCAGTATGAAAATCGTCTCGCCTGGGACATGCGCCTCGACTATCGCGTCAGCGACAACCTGACGGTCTTCGCCAAGTATCAGGTGACCAATCGCAGGCAGGATGAGAACAACCGCCAGCGCACGCGGGGCGGCATCACCTCTCTAGGCGTGGCCACCGTGGGCTCGGTCACTTCACCCTTGCTCACCAACAACTTCTACTCGGCGGGGACGCCCAACCCGCTCGCCGCCGTGCCGAACTCGGGCTACTACATCTACGGCCCTGGCTTCCCGACCGGCGTGACGACGATCGACACGACGCCTGGCTCGGTGGTGACCAACAACTCATTCCCGACCTACGGCGTCGCCGCCAACGTCATTCCGGGTTCGGTCAAGGTCGACGAGGCCCACCACCTGACCTCGTTCGACATCACCAACGCCGCGGTGAGCATCGACCACATCGAGAACACCCAGGACTGGAAGACGAACTACCTCACCTACGGCGCCGACTACGACAACGGTCCGCTGAAGGTCGAATTCCGCGGCGGCCGCACCGAGTCGGACTATTCGCGCTACGACCGTCGCCTGTCGCGCAGCTACATCTACGGCAACGCGACCATGCGCGTGCTGGAAAACGGGATCTGGACCATCGACACGCCGGCCTCGTACGACGAGACCAACATGGCCAACTTCGTACAGATGCTGGCCCCGACAGCCGCTGGTCAGCCCAGGTACAGCACCGCCTATCGCCTGCAGTGGAACCCCCGGCTCGTCGAGAGCGGCGAGGACCAGTACAAGCTCGACGTCAGCTATCTGGTCGATGACAAGCTGCCGTTCTTCACGCGCTTCAAGGTCGGCGGCTTCTATCGCGAGGCCACCACCAACTCCTGGGGCGCGGGCGGCTATTCGCCCACGGCGGGGGTCTTCGTGCCGACGATGGCCCTGCGCAGCGACGTCCGCGCGTGCGAGAACGTCGCCAGCACCACGGCCACCAACGCTTGCGTCTACGGCTATGCTCCGAACCCGACCACGGGCAGCAATTTCCTCTACGGCGTCGAGACCCTGCCGCGCGATCAGCTGATCTCGATCTTCCAGAGCAGCCTTCAGGACAACTCCGGCCCCTTCATGAAGGGGTACGAGGGCACCAAGGGCCTGAAGGTGTGGGACAGCATCAATGTTCCCGCGGCCTTCAGCCAGCTGGCGGCCGCCCAGAACTACAACTTCGACTGCGTGAAGTCCTGCAAGGGCAGCGACGGCAAGGTCTATGACCAGCCCGTCAACAAGGCGCTCGAGAAGTACTATTCTTGGTACTGGATGGCCGAGTTCGAGCAGCAGTTGCCCTTCGACATGGAGCTGAATGGCAACCTTGGCATGCGGATGCTGAAGACCGAGGTTTCCGGCTCGGGCTATGTCGGCCTGTCAGCCACGCTCAAGACGCCGCAGTTCAATCCGAATGATCCGACGAACGCGAACGGCGTCACGACCACCACGATCACCAAGCCGGTTTCGCTGAACCGCGAGTACACCTCGTGGATGCCGGCCTACAACGCCGCGCTGTGGATGATCCCGGACAAGGTGGTGCTGCGCTATTCGTGGGCCAAGACCATCGCCCCGCCGCCGCTGAACCGCCTCTTCCCGGCGGGGACCTGCACCTATGACGAACGTCGTGACGGCGTCGCCGACGCGGACGGCTCCGAGCAGGACATGACCTGCACGCGGGTCGGCAATCCCGACCTGAAGCCCTACACGGCGACCAAGAACAACACGAGCCTGGAGTGGTACCCGAACCGCGACACCTCGTTCAGCATCGCCTACTACCGGCAGAAGGTCCGGATCGGCGCGCCGGTCGAGGTTCCAGTGAAGAACCTGGCTCTGTTCACCGGCGTGGACGAGGTGATCCCCGGTACGAACAAGAAGTTCTCCGACTATGAGTTTGGCCTGAACACCTACCTGAATGGTCCGGGCTATGTTCAGAGCGGCTGGGAGTTCGTGGCGCGGACGGCCTTCACGCGCTTGCCGTGGATGCTCAGGCACACGGGCGTGGACTTCAACGTCTCGACGACCAAGTCTGGCGGCGCGGCGGCCTATATCGACCCGTTGACGGCGGAGTCGCTGGATCCGGCCGGCCAGTCGAAGTACTTCGCCAACCTGGTGTTCTGGTACGACGACGGCGTGACCAAGGCGCGTATCGCCTATCAGACCCGCGATCGCACGTTGCTTTGCATCTCGCCGTGCAACAACACCGCGTCTTCGCCAGTCGCCAATTCGCCCAACACCAACGTCGGCAACTTCGTGCGCTTCCCCTACAACCCGGGCGAGCCGGTCTATTCGGAGAAGTATGAGTACCTGGACGCCAAGATTTCGCGGCAGGTCAATCCGAACCTGGAGCTCTATGTGGAAGGCCGCAACCTGCTGAACGCGGCGCGCCTGACCGTGGGCTCGGATCGGGCTGGCTTCGCGGGTCGCAAGAACCCCTGGTCGGTCCAGTTCGGCGGCGCTCGCCTCGCGGTGGGCTTCGTCTACAAGAACTAGGCGCGTCCGACGCCCGAGTTGGAAAAGCCGGCCGAGGCCCCGCCTCGCGCCGGCTTTCTTCCTTGGAGGCGCTGTTACCGAACCAATCGGAAGACCGCGAAGTCTCGGATGCGCAGATGGCTCTGGGTGGTCCGCAGGCCGAACCAACCGCGCGCGTAGGGCGCGGGGTCATCCAGATCGAATAGTCGCCGCCCATCGTTCCAGTATTCGACGCGAGACCCGTCGGCGATCAGGCGCACGGACGTCCAGCGATTGGGCGTCAGCATCTCGTCTGGCGAGGCGTGATCGTGCCTGGGCAGCAGCGGACGCTCGCCTGGCCGGCCGACATAGCGGCGGAAGCGGGTGCTCGTGTTCCCGTTGCCGCCCTGGCCCACATAGTAGGTCTCCAGCGTGTCGTACTCGGCGAAGGCGCCGCCGCGCGGATGCTCCAGCGGCGAGCCGCCGCCGACCTCGCGCGCCATCCAGAAGGCGTTCAGGTCGCTGACCCGATCATAGGGCCCGCCCGCCGATACGGCTTGCGCCTGGTAGGCGATGGCCACGGGACCGATCAGCTCCGGCTTGAACCATGCGGTCAGGCCGGCCGGCGTGACGATATCCAGCACGCCGTCCCGCGCCACGACCGTCGCGGGCTTTTCCGCCTCGATCGCCCAATGATCCAGGCCCGCGCGGAAGTCGTCGGTGAATAGGCGCTGCTCGCGGGTGTAGGGCTTCTGGTCCGCGAACGGGGTCGCGGCGAAGCCGGTCAGAAGGGCGCGGCGGTCGAGCATCATCCAGTCTCCGTCTCGCGGACGTTTTCGAACAGGCGCTCGGGGCGCGGGTCCGGCGCCATGGTCTCGATGGACAGGTTCTCGATCGTCAGCCCGTCCACGTGCCGCGCCCAGAGGCCGTGGGCCGGGGAGGGGCCGAACATGCTGGGTTCCGGATAGGCCTCGGGCAGATCGCCAGGTCGCCGCTCGGCCCAGGCCGGTGAGCCACCGCCCCGATAGGCCAGGCGAATGTTCGACAGCGTCACGTCGGTGATCGGCGAGTCCGGCAGACCGGCGATCGTGGCGGCGTAGTCGGGCAGGATATCGGTCGCCTCGATGTCGCGCAGGACGATGTCGCGCATCGCGCCCAGGGGCGCGCCTTCCGGTCCCCGCCGCCGGTCGCCCACGCGCAGGAAGATCGGCGCGGTGGTGACCTCCCGCATCACCAGGCGCTCGGCCAGGACATTCTCCATCGTCCCCCCGTCGACGACCTCCAGCGCGAGGCCTCGCGACCGCGTGAAGCGGCAGTCGCGGATGACGATGTCGCGGAAGCCGCCGTTGGACTCCGTGCCCAGCTTGATCCTGCCCGTGACGCGATCCTGGTCGGGCGCGAGCTGCTGGGTCCGGCCGAAGGTCTCGTCCAGCATTGTTCCCAGATCGAAGCCGCTGACCGCGCAACGCTCGATGGTCACCCGTTCGGTCGTGACGAGTTCGCCCAGGGCGAGGGAACTTTTCAGCACGATGGCGTCGTCGTTTGGCGTATTGACCCGACAGCCCGAGACCAACACGTCGCGGCAGGCGTCGATGTCGAGGCCGTCGCGATTGGTGTCGATGACGAGGTTGCGGAGGATCAGGTCCTCGCAGCCCGTGGCCAGTACCGCGAAATGGCCGCCTCGGACGATGGTCACGCCCTCGATGCGGGCCCGTTTCACCCGCTTGAGGGCGATGGCCTTGTTGCCCAGGCCGGTCATGGCCTCGATCGCCGGCGAGAGCTCGGCCATGGCCTCGGCCGAAAGGCCCGCCATGCTGACCGGGAATTCGCCGGCCTGGCGCGACCAGCGCGAGCCGGGGCCTTCGCGCGTCAGGCCGGCGCCGTCGATGCGGCCCGGACCCAGGATCGCCACGTCCTCCAGGTCCTCGCCCCAGATCAGGCTGTTGCGCCAATGGCTGTGGCCGAAGTCTTGCCAAAGATCGTGCGGATTAGGCTCGGCTGGATCATAGGCTCCGCCGTGGATCGCGGGATCGGCCGCCTCCAGCACGCAGCCCTCTTCCAGACGCAGGGTGACCCCGCTGAGCAGCCGGATCGAGAACGACAGATGACGGCCCGCCGGCAGCACGACCTCGCCGCCGCCCCGGGCATGGGCGTGGACGATCGCGGCGTTGATCGCCTCGGTCGCCAGGGCGGACCCGCGCGTCGTCACCCGTAGAGGCCGTGTCGTCGGAAGAAGACGTCCAGCGCCAGCATGCTCGGGGCGATTTGGCCATCGGACCCTTTCAGGCCAAAGCCGTGCCCGCCGACCTCCTGCAGGTGCATCTCGACCGGGATCTTCCTGGCGCGCAGAGCCTGCCACATCAGCACGCTGTTCTCGACCGGCACGACCTTGTCGTCGGCGGCCGCGGCGATGAAGGTCGGGGGCGCGTCGACCGGCACATGCCGCTCGGCCGAGATGGCCAGGCGCTGGGCCTCGGTGGGGTTCGCGCCCACGAGCTGCTTCAGGGACTGGCCGTGGGCGTAGGGCGCCGTGCCCGTGATCACCGGATAAAACAGGCCCGCCGCGAAGGGACGCGTGGACTGCTTGTCGGCGTCGTCGACGGCCGCATAGGTGTCGCGGCCGTACTGGGTCGCCAGGCGCGCGGCGACGTGGCCGCCGGCCGAGAAGCCGATCACCGCGACCTTGGCGGGATCGACGCCAAGGGACGGAGCGCGGGCGCGGATCAGGCGGATGGCGCGCTGGGCGTCCTGCAAGGCCACGTCTGGACCAGCGGCCCAGCCGTCGGCGGGCAGGCGATAGTCCATGACGAAGGCGGTGATCCCCAGGCTGGCGAGCCACGCGTCGATCGGTCCGCCGTTCTTGCCCACGGCCACGCGTACATAGCCGCCGCCGGGGATCATCAGCACCGCCGCGCCGTTCGGCTTGGCGGGGCGACGCATCGTCAGCCAGGGCTTGGTTACGTTCAGGAACGCGGTGTCGTTCGGATCGCCGCCGGGCGTGCGCGGGATCACCCGCTCGGTGACCGTGACCTTTTCGCCGCCCGGAGGGGCTCCCGGCCAGAGGTCGACGGTCTCGATGGACGAGGGGGCGTCCTGGGCGCGGGCGAGGGCGGGCAGAGCCGCCAGGCCAGCGGCGAGGCCAAGCAGGGCGCGGCGGTCGGTGTCAGTTGCCACGAGGCGCTTCCTGGCTGGCGGCCGCGCTGGGCGGCAAGGCGAAGGTGTCGGGGAGGGGCGGGCGCGCCGGATCGAACGGCGCCAGGTCTGCCGACAGATGCGCGGCCAGGGCGGGGACGTTCGCGCGGAGCCCCTCGACCACGCAACGCGCCAGTTGATAGGCGCCGTAGTTGTTGTGATGGGTCAGGTCCTTGCCGCCGTCGTTGAAGGCTTTCCAGGCCTCCCTTGGCCCGAGCGCCTCGTAGAAGACGGCGCTCATGGCGTGCAAGTCGATCAAGGGCGCGTTCAGCTCACGCGCGGTCTCGCGCATGGCGTTCGGATAGTCGCCCAGCGTGTCGACCACCTTGCCGGCCGCGTCGAAGCGGTGGCGATGCATGGAGGTGACGAACACCGGGCTGGCGTCGCGTCGCCGGGCCTCGGCGGCGTAGACCCGCAGATAGTCGCGATAGGTGGTGGCGGCCTCGGCGTAGGATTGCGGCCACTGGGTCTTCTGGTCGTTGTGGCCGAACTGGATCAGCAGCCAGTCCCCAGGCTTGATCTGGGCGAGGAGCTTGTCGAGGCGTCGCTCGATCAGGAACGACTTCAACGTCTCGCCGGACTCGGCGTGGTTGGCGACCGAGAGCTCGGGCTTGAAGAAGCGGGGCAGCATCTGGCCCCAGCCCGCGGCGGGCTCGAACCGCTGGTCGGTCACGGTGGAGTCGCCGGCCAGGAACACGGTCGGAACCGTGACGGGCTCGATGCGCGCCCGGCGGACGGCGGCGGTCGGACCGCTGAACTCCAGGGTCAGCTTGTCGTCCCAGTCAAAGCTGCCTTCCTCGCGCGCATTGAGCAGCACGTGGGTTCCGCCGGGCGCGTTGGGCGGCGGCGGGGCGAGGTCGGGACGGCGGACATTGACGATGAGGGTCCGGGTCTCGGTCTTGCCGGCGGCGACGCCCACGCTCTCCAGCATCAGCCGTCGAGCCTCCGCCTTCACGGTCGTCTCGCTGGCTTGATCGCCGCCCAGGTCCAGGGTGACACGGTAGTCGCCCTCTGGAACCTTCACGGAGAACAACCGTCCGGGACCGGGCTCCCATCCATGGCCCGCGCGCGGGTCGTAGGGTTTGTCGTGGGTCTCGAAATCAAAGGTCCACACGGACGCGGCCTCCCTGGCGAGCGCGATGCTGGGCGCGAGCGCGAGGCTCGTCAGCAGGGTACGCCGATCCAGGATCATGCCGCCTCCCTCGCGCGCGGACTCCGTCCTTTTTGGTAACGGCGCGGGGGTCTGGATTCAATGCCAAAATACAGGACTTTGTCCTGATATATGGGAGTTACTCGGCGGCGGTGGCCGTGGCGGGGGTCTCGCGAATGAGGGACGGAGCCTCTGGACGTGTCGCCCGCCACAGGACCAGGCCCAAGGCTCCCAGGGTGAGCTCGCGCAGACGCCGCAGCAGCGAGAGCGCCAGCGCCTGGTCGGGCGACAGACCCAACGCGCCGCCCAGCAGCAGATAGCCGCCTTCCTGCACGCCAAGGGCGCCGGGGATGGCGAAGCCGACGACCTTGGCCGTCTGGGCCAGACCCTCGACGATCAGGGCCTGAACAAGGGTGGGATGCAGGCCCAGGGCCCACATGGCGACATAGGTCTCGAACGCGCCCGCCAGCCAAGCGGCCATATGCCAGGCCCAGGACGCGCCGATCTCCTTCCGACGCGCGCCGATATCGCGGAAGGCGTCGCCCAGCGCGCCGACGCGGCTGGGGATCGCGGTCCAGCGTTGCGAGAACTGACCTATGCGCCGACCGACGCCGGCCTTGTGGGCGATGAACAAGGATCCCGCGATCAGGGCGACCACGCCGACCACGGCCAGGCCAGCCTGCGCCAGAAGCGGATCGCGCAGGGTGGCCATGGCGAGCGCCAGGCTGGTTAGCACGAACAGCACCAAGCCGACCGTCCCAGCCAGAACATCGACGACACAGCTGGCGGTGCTCTCCGCCAGGCTCAAGCCTTTGCGAACGGCCAGCTTGGCCCGGACCACCTCCCCGCCGACCTGGGCGACCGGCAGCAGGGCGTTGACCGCCTCCTTGATCAGCCGCAGGCGGAACAGAAAGGGCAGGGACGGACGGCGGTCGGGCGGCAGCAGAACCTGCCAGCCTATGGTGGCGAGGAAGGTCACCGGCAGGTGCGCGACGATGACCAGGACGGCTTGCCAACCGACCTCGGCCACGATCTGCCGCACCGCTCCGGCGCCGTGCGTGGCGAGCAAAAGCGCCAACAGGGCGACGCCCGCCGTGAGCAGCCAGCCTCTCACGGCTCCGGCGCGCTTACCGCTCTTGTCGGTCATGCGGCCGAGCGGGCGCGAGCGGCCGGAGCCGCTCCGAGTTCGCGATAGACGTCCAGCACCTCCGAACAGATCGCGCCCCAGTCGTAGGCCGCGCTGGAAGCGCGGGCCGCGCGACCGATCCGCAAACGACGCAGGGGCTCGGAGACCAGGCCGCGAATAGCGCTCGCGTAGCTTTCGGCGTCGGCGCGCGGCGCCAGGACGCCGTCTTGGCCGTCGGTGATCAGGGCGCTGGTGCTGGGCGCGCGAGGGCACAACACCACCAGCCCCGCAGCCATGCCTTCCAGGCTGGCGTTGCCGAAGGCCTCGGTCAGGCTGGGGTTGAACAGGATGTCGGCGCTGGAGACGGCGCGGCCCAGGGCGTCGCCGTCCAGGTGGCCGGTGAAGATCGCGTCCGAGGCCCGCGCATGCAGGAAAGGCCGAGCCGGGCCGTCGCCGATGATGAGGGGGCGGATCGGTTGACCCTTCAGCCGGGTCAGGGTCTCGGCCAGCACGTCGAGGCCCTTCTCCATGACCAGACGGCCCAGGAAGGCGACGACGATCTCGTGGTCGGCGATCCCCAGCGAGCGCCGCCAGGCCATATCCTTGCGCTCGGGCGAGAAGCGGTTCCGATCAACGCCGCGCCCCCAGACCCGCACCCGCTCGCCCAGCCCCTGTTCGCGCAGCAAGTCGGCGATCGGCGCGTTGGGCGCCAGTACACGGTCGCAGCCCCGATAGAAGCGGTCCAGATAGCGTTCGGCGCTGGGCCGCAGCCACTCCAGGCCGTAGTAGGATAGGTAGGTCTCGAAGCGCGTGTGCAGGCTGGCTACCACCGGCAAGCCCATGCCGCGCCCCCACTTGCCGGCCTGAGCGCCGAGAAGATCGGGCGCCGAGAGATGAACCAGGGTCGGTTGGAACGCGGCCAGGTCGGCCTTGAGTCCGGGCGTCAGGCCCAAGGCTAGTCGATACTCGCCACGTCCTGGGATCGCGACGGACGGCGCCGAAACCAGCTCGCCGGCGGGCTCGAAGGCCGGGGTGTCCGTGGTCGGGGAATAGACGCGGACCGTCGCGCCGGCCTCGATCAGATAGGCCGCGAGGCGATTGAGCGCCTGGTTCGAGCCGTCTCGCGTGTAGTTGTAATTACCGGAGAAAAGGGCGAGGCGCAGGCCTTCGGCGGGCTTTTCCTCAGCGGGCTGACGAATGGTTCTTTCCGCGCGCTGCACAACGCCTCCTGGTCTTAAGTCCGAGGCCCCCACCCGATTATGACAATGGCCATATGGTGGAATGGTTCAGGTTCCGGAAGGGGAGGCCCGTCGATCCTCCACACAATCTTCAGGTCAAGCTGAACCGAAGCTGAACCATGGGGTGTGACGCGTTCCGTGGGCGACTAGGCGAAATCGACCGTTGCCGATTGAGCGTTTTGGCCAAAAAAGACTCCGACGAGGCTTGCGCGACGTAAGGTGTGCGGGTTTGAGGGGCGCGCGGACTTGCCCAGCGGGCGGTTCGTGCTCAGTTATGCGCTCGCGACCGCGCGGTTGCGGTCCAACGATTCCTCCAGGGGCGAGAAAAAGCCCCGATCCAGCGAGATTTTTAGAACGACATGCAGCCGGTCAAGACCCTCATCCTCGCCGCCGGTCAGGGCAAACGGCTGTCGCCGCTGACCGATGATCGGCCCAAGTGCCTGGTGGAGCTCGCTGGCAAAACCGTTCTTGAATGGCAGCTGCGCCACCTGCACCAGGCGGGTGTCCCCGAGGCGGTGGTGGTTACGGGCTTCCGCGGCGACCTGGTCGAGGCCGAGATCGCGCGCCTGTCGCTGCCGGGCATGACGGTGCGCACGCTCTACAACCCGTTCTACAGCGTGACCGACAACCTCGCGACCTGCTGGCTGGCGCGCGAGGAGATGCGCGGCGGGCCGTTCATGATCCTCAACGGCGACACCCTGTTCGAGCCGGCGATCGCCGAGCGTCTGATCAGCGCGCCGGACGCCCCGATCACCGTGACCGTGGACCGCAAGGCGGGCGGCTACGACGCCGACGACATGAAGGTGCTGACCGAGGGCGACGCCCTGCGCGCCATCGGCAAGACGATCACCGAGTACGACGCCGAGTCGATCGGCTTCCTGCGCTTCGACGCCGACGGTTCGGCGCTGTTTATCGAGACCCTGGAGGCGATCATGCGCACGCCCGAGGGCCTCAAGCGCTGGTACCTCAGCGTGATCAACGAGATCGCCCAGAACCACGACGTCGTGCGCGTGCGCTCGATCGAGGGCCTGGACTGGGCCGAGATGGATTTCCCGGAGGACCTCGTCCGCAACCGCGCGCTCACCGCTCAGTGGGCGGCGAAGGAGGCCGAGGCCGTCTAGGCCTCGCCCACCAGCTGCCGGACCAGGTCCAGGTCCGAGGGCTTGTCCACGTCGACGGCGGCCAGACCATCGTGCGCGCGCACGGCGGCCGCCTCGACGTTGGCCAGCTTTCCCAGTCGCGCCACCGCCTCGTCCAGCGTCAGCAGGCCCAGGGCGTAGCGGATCAGGAAGCTGGGTCCCAGCATGGCGGCGATCTTCCAGGGCTGCTTGCGCAGCGCCTCGACCTTGCGCCAGACGGCGATGACGTTCAGCGCGTTCTCGTTGCGCAGCAGGAAGAGATTGCAGCCTGAATAGCGGCCGTCGCGGAATTTCAGATAGGTCCGCTTGGTCTGGGGCGCGGCGGCCCGCACGCGCTCTTCCGGGGCCAGCAGCACCGCCACGTCGGCGGAGGCGGGCGTATCGGCCAGGAACCGCGTAATCCACTCGGGCTTCAGGAGGGCGTGGTCGACCGTCGTGACGACCAGCGGGAAGCCCAGGGTCGTCGCGCCATCGGCGACGCTCTGGCTGGGCCCAGCGGCCGGCGGCAGGACCTTCACATTGGCGCCCGCCAGCGCCGCGCGGATCGCCTCGTCATTGGCCGAGACGCCGATGGGCTCGGCCCCGGCCGCTTGGACGGCGCTCAGCACCCGGTCCAGCAGCGTGCGGCCCTGGAGCAGGATGAGGCCCTTGTGAGCGACCCCGGCATAGGCGGCGGCGGGATCGACCTCGCCGCCCCGCGAGCCGGCCAGGATCAGAGCCTTGAAGGGTTGGCTCACAGGGCCTTCTCGTAGATCCGGTAGGTCTTGTAGTGGGTTCCGCCGACGTTCTCGGCGATGTGGCACATGGCCTTGTTGTCCTCGAGGACCCACGAGATTTCATAGCGATTGTAGCCGAGGCTCATCGCCATATCCCGGCTGGCCTTCATCATCCAGAAGGGCAGCATGCGGCCGCGCTGCGTGGCCGAGAACTTGCGTTTCACGCCCATCAGCGGAATGCGCGCGGACTTCACGCCCTTGACCTTCAGGCGCCACAGCAGCTTGGCCCAGCCAAACGGCAGAAGCTTGCCGTTCAGGTCGGCGATGGCCTCGTTGACGTTGGGCAGGAAGACCACCACGCCGGCGGCTTCGCCATCGATCTCCGCGAACCAGATCAGGCGCTTGTCGATCACCTGCCGCAGGGCCTTGCCCAGCTGGGCGGTTTCGGCCTCGGTGGTCGCGGTGAAGCCCCAGTTGTCCTTCCAGGCGTCGTTGAGGATGTCCGTCAGGGTCTGGACCTCCTCGTCGTAGCGCTTCATGTCCAGTTGGCGCAGAACCACGCCGGCCGGCAGGCCTCGCTTCACGCGCTTCTGGGCGACCTCGGGAATGTCTCCGGTTTCGTCGGCGCGATACGCGAAGACGTCCTTGGCCTTGAGGTAGCCCTGCTCCTCGACGCGCTTGCCCGCATAGGCCGGGTCGTGACCCATCAGGATCATCGGCGGCGTGTCGAAGCCGTGGACCAGCAGGCCGACCTCTTCGTTGATCGACAGGTTGAAGGGCCCGACGACGTGGGTGCGTCCCCGGGCGCGCAGCCAGTCCTCGGCGGCGCGGAACAGGATCTGGAAGACCGCCCCGTCATCCTCGGCGGCGATCATGCCGAAGTGGCCGTCCAGGCGCCCCGGCGTCGGTTGCGGCGTCAGATGGTCGATCTGGGCGCTGATCCGGCCCACGTCGCGGCCGCCGCGCGTCGCCAGGAAAAGCTGCACCTCGGCGTGGGCGAAGAACGGATTGGTCTTGGGCGTCAGGGCCTCGGTCCGCTCCATGAAGAGCGGCGTGATCCAGTTCGGATCCTTGGCGTTCAGGCGCGCGGGCAGGGCGATGAAGCGCTTCAGCTCGTCTGGCGTCTTGACCGGGATGACCTGCAGGTCGGCGTTCGTGGAGTCGAAAGGCATCACCCCTCCAGGGCCAAGAAGGTGCGCGCCGCCAGCGCGCCGAAGATGGCGGGAGCGGCCCAGACGGCCAGGAAGGGCGACAGGGCGCCGGACTCGCCCAAGGCGGTCAGCATCCCGTTCGCTACCAGGAAGAGGAGGCCAGCGCCAAGGCCCGCCGTCAGCAGGACCGCGCCCTGACCGCTGCGGAAGTTGGCTAGCGCCACCGGCGCGCTCAGCAGCAGCATGACCAGCGACACGAAGGGGCTGGCGAACGCCGACTGGAAATGGGTCGCGTAGAAGCTCTCCGGCCGGTCCGAGCCGCCGTTCTCCAGGGCGCGGTGGGCCGAAGCGGCGGTTGGGGCGCTGTCGTCCCCGAACAGGCCCTGGATGTCCTGCGGCCGCAGGGCCGTCGGCCAGTTGGTCGAAGCCGCTGTCGAGGTCTGGGCCAGATCGCCGGCGAAACGGGTCGTCACGGGGCTGTCGAGGGTCCAGGCGCCGGCGTGGTAGAGCGCCTTCGACGCCTCCACCTTTTCGACCAGTATGCCGTTTTTGTCGCGGCGGAAAATGGTGAGGCCGGTGATCTGGCGGCCATCGGCCGAGGCGTCCGTCCCGATGACCAGATCGGCGCCCGCGCGGAAGGTGCGCGGCGACGGCGCCTTGCGCTCGGCGATCGGGGTCGTGTTCCTCCACCAGTCGGCCAGGGTCGGATCGGCGCGGGGGGCCAGGACCTGACCGCACAAGGTGTCCAGCAGCATGACGACGATCACGGCGGGCAAGGCCATGGCCACGATGCGATAACCCGAGACGCCGCTGGCGCGCATGGCCACCACGGCGCTCTCGCGGGCCAGTTGCGAAAAGGCGAAGAGGCCGCCGGCCAGCACGGCGATCGGCGCGACCTGCTCGAACAGGCGCGGCAGGCGCAGGGCGGCGTAGTAGGCCACGCCCGCCATGCCCAGACCCCGGTCGAGGATGTCGGTGGTGACGTCCAGGAGGTCCAGGATCTGCAAGATGGACATCAAGATCAGCGCGGCGCCGAGGATGCGGGTGGCGACCGTCCGCAGGACATAGAGCTGCAGGTTCATGCGGGGTGTCGCTTCGGCGAGGGCAGGGCGTGGATCACGCGTTTGACCAGGTTGTTGATGCGTCGGACCAGACGCGAAACCGGCGTGTCGCCCGGGCGGGTGCGGCTGCCCAGGAACAGCCAGACGGCGAAGCCCGAGAACAGGGCGAAGGGGATCCAGATCGCCGGGGCCGCCGCGACCTTGTCGGCCTTGGCCAGGCTTTGACCCAATAGCAGGGCGTGCTGGAAGGCCAGCAGCAACACGCCGGCCATGATCAGGCCGGGCGCGCGATTGCCGCGCTTGGAGGCTAGGCCCAGCGGAAAGGCCAGCAGCGGCAGGAAGGGCAGAAACGCCGCGCGCGCCAGGCGGCCGTAAAGCTCGCCCAGGAGCGTGCCCTTCGGCACCACGGGATTGGGCGACTCGGCCTGTTTGGCCAATTCGCCCAGCGTCAGTTCGCGCTCATCTCCGCCTCGGTCGCGCAACAGGACGGCGGCCGCCGCCAGCGGGCTCTGGGTGGTCAGGCTGCTGAAGGCCAGGTTGCGATAGTCGCCCTTGGCGTCGCGGGCGATGCGGCGGCCGTCGCGCAGATCCATGGTCACGGTCTTGCCGTCGGGGTCCATCTTGAGATCGGCCGAGGCCGCGGTGATGATCTCTTCCTCTCCCTTGCCGTCCAGGCGCCGGATAAAGACCCGGGTGAGGCGTTGGCCCGCGATGTCGGCGCTGTCGGCGGTCAGCAGCGAGCCCTTGTCGTCGATGAAGGCGCCGCCCGCGAGGCGTCCATTCCAGCCCGCGTTGACGGCCGCGTGCATCACCGCGCGATAGGCGTAGCGGCTATAGGGCTGCATGTAGCCGAAGACGATCAGGCTGAAGACGCTGAGGAAAAGGCCGACCGCCAGGAACGGCGCGGCGATGCGCTCGAGCGACTGGCCGCTGGCCAGCAGGGCGTCGACCTCGGAGCCGTCCGACAGCTTCGAGATGACGATGAACAGCGCCACGAAGAAGGCCACGGGCAACGCCAGGCCCAAATAGTGGGGCACCAGGTTGGCGGCGAGTTGCGCGACATAGCCGAACCGCGCGCTGCTTTGCGACAGAGCGTCCAGCAGGCGCAGGATGCGCTCCAGCAACAAGGCCACCACGGTGACGCCCAGGCAGCCGACCAGCGGCCAGAACAGCAGCCGCAGCAGGTAGCGATCGATCAGCCGAACAGGGCCGGTGGAAATGTCCTTGGCGCTCACGCTTGGACCCAGGCCTTGGCGAAGCGAGCGGTGAGCCGTTCGACCGCGTCCGGGGATAGTTCGAGGGCCGAGCCCAAGGCCGGCGCGGCGGGCCAGCCAGCGTCGGGGAAGGATTGGCCCTCATGCTCTCGGGCTCCGGCGTACCGGGGCAGCACGTGGAAGTGGACGTCTTTGTCGACCATCATCAGCATCAGGTAATTGATCTTCTCATAGTCGACCTGCTCCTTCAGCAGACGCTCGATGCCCGCGACGGCGACTTGCAGATCGGCGAAGGCGGCGGGACTCACTTCGGAGAACGCCTGAACGGTTTCCTTGCACACCAGGACCAAAGACCCAAATGTCGGCTGCTTAGGGCGGAGCAGAATCAGCCAGTGATCGGTCTCCGCGATCTTCGAACCGGGATAGCCGAACGCCAGGGCGGTGGGATTGGTCATGAGAAAGCCGGGAACTTCAGGCTGGTGTCGCCAGGGCGTAACAATAGGGATGCGGCGTTTTAGATGAAAGCACGATCCGTTCTCATCGGCGCGATCTTCGCGACTTTGGCGGCGGGCTCGGCGCGCGCCGAAGGGCTGGCCGCGCCCCTGACCGACAAGGACTGCGTCGGGCGAAAGGGGGACGTGCGGCTGATCGTGCAGGTTGGGGCGCTGCGCTCGAACGCCGGCGAGGTGGCGATCACGATCTATCCGTCGGATCCGGAACGGTTTCTCGCGCCGCGCGGCAAGTTACTGCGCCAAAGGGTCAAGGCCTCGGCGCCGATGACCCAGGCTTGCTTCAACCTGCCGGTGGCCGACGCCTACGCCGTGGAGGCCTATCACGACGCCAACGCCGATCGGGAATTCGACCGCAACACCCTGGGCATGCCGACGGAAGGCTACGCTTTCTCGAACGACGCGCCGAGCAGGTACGCCAAGCCCTCGTACGACGCCGCGCGCTTCATGGTGAAGCCGGGCGACAACACCATCCGGATCAAGATCCGCTATCCGCGCTGAGCCGCCGCGTCCGACAGGCTGAAGCGGCCGAGTTCACCAAGGCCCCCGCCGTCGGTCTCGATTCCCCGCGCCACGATCCGCGCGTCGAAGCCCCCGGTGGCCCGGGGTTCGATCTCGATGGCGTTCCAGCGCGCCGGACCGTGCCGGTTCGGGCGCGCCGAGGCGGATGGGACGCCCAGAACCGGGATCGTCGCCCCGTCCGGCCCGCTTAGGGCGCCGAGCAAGGCTTCGTGGGCGTGGCCGTGCAGCACAAGATCGGCGCCACGCCGCTGGAGCACCTCGCGCAACGCGTGGCGGTCGTCGAGCGACTTGCGCTTGGAGACCGCGCCCTCGTGCGGCGGGTGGTGCAGAACGACCAGGCGAAAGAGGCCCGCGTAGGCCGGATCGGCGAGGGCGGCGTCCAATTTCCCAAGCTGTTCCGCGCCCAGTCGGCCGGTGGCCAAATGCGGAGCCGTCGGCACGGCCGAACAGAGGTTGAAGATCGCGACGGGGCCGCGGACCCGCACCTGTGGGAAATGGCTCTCGCCAGTGTCGCCCAGCCAGGGCGCCCAGACCGCGAAGCGTTCGTGTCCGCCTTTGCCGGCCAAGGCGTCGTGATTGCCAGGGCTGACGGTGAAGTTGGTTGGTTCTCCCAGGGATTCCAGCCACTTGCGCGCCGCCGAAATCTCCGTGGGCGAAGCGAAGTTGGTGAGATCGCCGCTGATCACCACATGATCAGGCGCGGCGGCCTTCAGGTCCGCCACCAGAGCCGCCAGCACTTCGGGCCGATGCACCTTGCGTTTCTTGCGCCAGGCGATGCGGCTGAGAAGGCGCTTGGTGAAGACGTCCTTCCACCCGAACGCGCCGGGCGGCGGCGGCAGGTGGGGGTCGGACAGGTGGGCGATGCGGTAAATGGACAAGATCTTTCGGGTCGTTCTGGTCGAAGCAGCCGAAGCTGCTTATCAATCGGCGCGGGTTTCAAGGGGTATATCGGTTCTTGAGCGCTGAAATTCAAAACACGGCCGCGACGGGCGGCCCTCGGGCCGTCACCGTCGGTGAGGCTGGAGGCCGCATCTGGGGCATGACCTCGCGCGAGCGGCTGTCGCGCATCTATCGACGGCTCGGCCTGGTCGAGACGCCGGCCGTCGACCTGTCGCGCGCGGTCGTCGTGGTCGACGCCGGCTGGGTGTTCGACGAGTCGCTGATCAAGGCCCTGGCGGGTCGCGAGGGCGCGGTGCTGGTCGACGAGACCGGCCGCGCGGTGGCCGCCCACGCGCCCGCCGACCTGGCCTACGCCGCCGCCGAGGCCTTGGCCGCTGGGCAGGACCCCTCGGGCCTGGACGCGCGCCTGACGCGCCTGTCGGCGCTGGAACTGGGCTCGGCCTACAACAGCGCCCTGCGCAAGCGCGAGCCGCCGGTCCTGGAGCGCCTGACGCCGGAGACCGTGCGCGCCGTCGAGAAGCGCCTGTTCCAGGGCTCGTACAAGGGCGTCACTGACTTCGTCACCAAGTACGTGTGGCCAACGCCCGCGCGGGTCGTGACCCGCTGGTGCGCCCTGGCCAAGATGACCCCGAACCAGGTGACGTTCATCGGCTTCCTGATGACCCTGGCGGCCACCTGGCTGTTCTGGCATGGCCAGTTCGGCTGGGGCCTGGTCTGCGCCTGGATCATGACCTTCCTCGACACCGTCGACGGCAAGCTGGCGCGCGTGACCCTGACCTCCTCGAAGTGGGGCAACGTCTTCGACCACGGCATCGACCTGCTGCACCCGCCGTTCTGGTGGTGGGCTTGGTTCGTGGGCGTCTACGCGGTCGGCCAGTCGATCCCTTACCCGGCGCTGAGCCTGGCCATCGTCATCGGGGGTTATGTCGCCCAGCGGGTGGAGGAGGGGATCTTCCTGGCCCTCTTCAAGCTCGAGATGCACGCCTGGCGGCCGTTCGACAGTTTCTTCCGCCTGATCACCGCCCGTAGAAACCCGAACTTGATCCTGATGACGGGCTGCGCGTTGGTAGGTCGCCCGGATGTTGGTTTCACCCTGGTGGCGATCTGGACCGCGGCATGCTTCCTGGTGCATGCCGTCCAGATCCTGCAAGGCTTGGCCGCCCCCAAGGGCTCGATCCAATCTTGGCTGTCGAAATGAGTCGCATCGCGGTCATCCGCAATCCGAAGAGCCACGGCAATCGGATAAACCCGCCCGGGCCGACGCCCGAGGGGGTGCGGCTGGCCGAGCCGTTCGGGCGCGACGCTCTTCGGACGGTGCTCGAGGATTTCGCCCGCGAAGGCCTGGATCTGTTGGTCATAGACGGGGGCGATGGCACGGTGCGCGACGTCATCAGCCTGCTGCCTCACACCTTCGGCGAGGATCCGCCGCTGCTGGCGGTGCTGCCGTCGGGCAAGACCAACGTGCTGGCGATCGACCTGGGCACGCGTCGCGACTGGCGGTTGGAGGAGGCGCTGAACGCCGCCCGCCAGACCGAGCCCCGGATCAAGTCGCGGCCGCCGCTGCGGATCAGCTGGGTCGACGGACACCGCCCTTGCCTGCAGGGTTTCTTCTTCGGCGTCGGCGCCCTGGTGAAGGCCACCAATCTTTCCCAGGAAGTCCATAAGGTCGGCTTCTTCCACAATCTGGCCGTCGGCGTGACGATCGCCACCGCCACCTTCGGCGCGCTCTTCGGCGGGGCGCGCGACGAATGGCGCGAGGGCGTGCCGGCCAAGTTGACCTTCGATGGCGAGGCGCAGCCGGGCGACGAGCGTTTCGCGATCGTCGCCACCGCTCTGAAACGGTTGCCGTTCGGGCTGAAGCCCTTCGGCGAGCCGCGCGAGGGCCTGAAGATCCTCGATGTCGACGCGCCGCCCCGAAAGCTGTGGAAGGCCATGCCGCTGGTGCTGAGTGGCAAGGCCGAGCCAAAGCTGGAGAGCATGGGCTATCGTCGCCGCGACCCTCTGATGGTCGGCCTGGCCGGTTGCGCGCCGTTCGTGCTGGACGGCGAGGTGTTCGAGGGCGGCGAGCTGATCATCGCCTTGGGGCCGGCCTTGAGGTTCCTGGTCGGATGAACCACCTGCGCGACCTCGTCGCGGCCGAGCTCGCCACGCCGCTCCCGGCGCCGATCACCGCCTTCGCCGAGCATCTGACCACTCTATTTCCGGGCGCGCGGGCGGTGCTGTTCTATGGCTCGATCCTGCGGACTGGCGATCTGTCCGGCGTGCTGGACTACTACGTCCTGACCGAGCGGCCGCCGGTCGGCTGGCGTGGCGTCTTCACGCGCATCCTGTGGCCGGACGTCAGCTATCACGAGCTGACGCACGAAGGGCGGGTGCTGCGGGCCAAGGTCGCCTCGATGACGCTGGCGCAGTTCGAGCGGGCGGTGAGCGGGGCGGGGGCGGACACCACCATCTGGGCGCGCTTCGTCCAGCCTAGCGCCCTGGTCTGGGCTTCGGAGGGCGTTCGCGAGCGGGTCGTCGACGCGGTCGCGGAGGCTTGCCGGACCGCGGCGCGCTTCGCTCAAGCCCTGGGCCCCGACGGCGGCGCCCCCCGCGCGCTGTGGACGGCGCTCTTCCAAGAGACCTACAAGGCCGAGCTGAGGGTGGAGAAGGCTGGTCGCGAGGCGTCGATCCTGGCCTACGACCCCGAGCGCTACGACCACGTGATGACGGCCGTCCTCGACGATCAGGGCGGAGCGCTCGACCCGGCGGAGCGGACCCGTCTGCGCAAGGCCTGGGGGCCTCGCAAGCTGATGGGCAAGCCCTTGAACGTCGCCCGGCTGATGAAGGCGGCGTTCACGTTTCAGGGGGCCTCTCGCTACGCCGCCTGGAAGATCGAGCGGCACACGGGGGTCGAGATCGAGGTCACCCCCTGGCGAGAGCGTCATCCGATCCTGTCGGCGCCCACCGTGCTGCTGAAGGTTTGGAAGGGGCGGCGCGGAGCCTCCGGACCCTCTCGCTAAACAAAAACGCCCGGGCCTGGGCCCGGGCGTTCTCGTTGTTCACCGATGAGAGCGCTATCAGGCGCGGGCGCGCTTGAGCGGCTCGATGACGCCCAGGGCCGCGCCGATTTCGGCGAAGGTCTTGAGGACCGCGTCGATCTGCTCGTCGGTGTGGGCGGCGCTGACGCTGGCGCGCAGCAGCGGACGGCTGTCCGGCGTGGCGGGCGGCAGGGCCAAGTTCAGATAGACGCCGCCTTGCAGCAGGGCGTTCCACATGGCGATGGCGCGTTCCTGGTCCGGCATGGTCGTGGCGACCACGGGGCTGGCCGTCGGGCCGGTGTGGAAGCCCAGCGCCGTCAGGCCGTCGTACAGGCGCTTGGCGTTGTGGTTCAGGCGGTCGCGCAGCTGCGGCTGCTCGATCATGCGACGCAGGGCCGTGATGGTCGAGGCGACCACGGCCGGCGGCAGCGAAGCGGTGAACATGTAGGGGCGGCAGACGACGCGCATGACGTCGAAATCGTCCATGTTCGAGACGCAGAAGCCGCCGATGGCGCCCAGGCTCTTGGAGAAGGTGCCGACGATGAAGTCGACGTCCTCTTCCACGCCCGCCGCTTCGGCCAGGCCCCGGCCGGTGGCGCCGAGCACGCCCATCGAGTGGGCCTCGTCGACCAGCAGGTAGCCGCCCAGCTCGCGCTTCACGGCGGCGATTTCCTTAAGCGGCGCGACGTCGCCGATCATCGAATAGACGCCTTCGACCACGATCAGGCGCTCGCCCGGGGCGTCGCCCAGACGACGCAGGCGCTTGGCGAGGTCTTCGGGGTCGTTGTGGCGGAAGCGGATGACCTCGGCCTGACCCAGACGCGAGGCGTCATAGATCGAGGCGTGGCTGTCGGCGTCGAGGATCAGGTGGTCGCCGCGGCCGACCAGGGTCGACAGCACGCCCAGATTGGCCTGGTAGCCGGTCGTGAAGACCATGGCGTGCTTGCGGCCGTAGAACTTGGCCAGTTCCTGCTCGAGCTCGACGTGGGCTTCGAAGCTGCCGTTGGCGATGCGGGAACCCGTGGTGCCCGTGCCGCGTTCCTGCACCGCCTTGACCGAAGCGGCGATCGCTTCCTCGTCAAAGGTCAGGCCCAGGTAGTTGTTCGTGCCGAGCAGGATGGTCGGGCGACCGTCCACCACGCCTTCGGTCGGCGAATGCACCGCGTCGAAACGGACCTTGAAGGGGTCGGCCCCGGCGTTCTGGATGGCCTTGTACGCATCGCGATAGGCCAGGTGCTTATCGAATAGCCCCATTAGTTAAGCCCTAGTCCGGAGATCATTGATCAGTTTGGAAAGGTCGCCGGCGGTCTCGACCGAAGCTAGGCGATCCAGGGGGATGGAGATGTCGAAGGTGTCTTCCAGCTCCATGATGATGTTCATCAGGGCAAGGGAGTCCACGGCGAGGTCACGGCCGATGTGAGACTCCGCGCGAACCTCTACCGGTCGCCCCAGAACCTTGCTCGCCGCTACCCCGATCTCGCGCAAGCTGAGATCCGTCACCGTTTCCATTCTAAATCAAACCTCCGGGAGCCCCACCCGTGACACTACTGTAACGGCGAGTCTGTCAGATAGCCGCCTCATTTGCGTGAGGCGACTGAATTTTAGGGCAGCCAGCCCTGTTTTCGGTACCAATCGACGGTGTGAGCGAACCCGTCGAGAAGGCCGAATACGCTGGGTACTCTCTCCGCCTTCGGAGCGCTAGATGGGGTCCAATCGGCGTGAAGCAACTCCCTCGCCTTGCCTAAACCAAACACGGTGGGGGTTTGACTGGCGAAAGACCAAGCATCCGCAAGGGCTCCGGCGGCCAGGATGCCCGCGCCTGGAAGCCTTACCAGGCTTGGTTTTCGCCCCATGACGGTGGCCGCCGCGCTCATGATTTCCGCCCAGGTGTAACCATCGCGCCGCACATCCGAAAGCTCCACAAGGCCGGAAATCGGGTTCGCGCAGTAGGCCGCGAGCTGGGCCGCGGCGTCGTGAACGTGGATCATCGCCACGCGCGCGGTGGGCGACAGCACCGGCAGAACCGGGCTGGAAGCGGCCAATTTGAAGACTTCCAAGGTCTCGGTGTCGCCTGGCCCGTAGATCGCCGGTGGGCGGGCGATCAGCGCGTTCGGTGAGTCGGCCCTCACGGCGTCCTCGCCCGCGCGCTTGCTGGCGGCGTAGTTCGACAGCGCCGGTTCGCGGGCGGCGTAGCTCGAAACCAGGATGAAACGCGCCCCGGCTTCGCGCGCCGCCTTCGCGGCGGCCAAGGCGCCGTCGCGATTGACCGCGTTGAAGCCTTCCAGCGAAGCGGCCTTGATCAGGCCCGCCACGTGGATCACGACGCCGGCGCCTTGGCTAAGCCGTTGCAAGGCGCCGGGCGTCTTGAGGTCGCCGGCCACGACCTCGACCTCGAAGTCGCTCCACAACGGATGGATGGGATCGCGCCGGACCAGGACTCGAGGCGTCCAGCCGTCCTGGGCCAGGGCGCGGACCAGATGGCGGCCCAGGAAGCCCGTGGCGCCGGTGACGGCGACGACGCCTCTCGTCTCAGTCTCCATAGGCTCCGGCCAGATAGGCGGCGCGGGCCTTGGAGCGGCTGAGCTTGCCGGACGAGGTCTGCGGCAGGGCGTGGGCGCCGACCAGCTTCACCTTGGCCTCGACGCCGTGGCGGGTGCGCAGCAGGGTGGCGACTTGTTCGACCAGGGCCGCGCGGCTGTCGGCGTCGCCGCCGCGGGCCTGCACCAGCACCATGATCTGATCTTCCGGCTCGGCGGGAATGGCGAAGGCGCAGACGTCGCCGCTGCGCAGGCCGTCGATCTCGTGATCGGCCGTCCATTCCAGGTCCTGCGGCCAGATGTTGCGGCCGTTCAGGATGATCAGGTCCTTGGCGCGGCCGGTGATCACGATCTCGCCGTCGATCTTGAAGCCGAGGTCGCCGGTGTCCAGCCAGCCGTCGGCCGACAAGACACGGGCCGTCTCGTCCGGATTGGCGAAGTAGCCGCTCATCACCGAGGGGCCCTTGGCGAAGATGCGGCCGACGCCGCGCTCGGGCAGGACCTGACCATCCTCGCCGCGCACTTCCAGGAAGTGGTCAGGGAGGGCGGGGCCGCAGCGGGCGAAGTCGCGGGCGCGTTCGGAGCCCTCGGGAGCGTTCACGGCCAGGGCGTCGCGCTCCAGGCGCTCGACGTCCAGGGTCTCGGCGCGCAGGCCCTTGCCCAGCGGGGCCATCGACAAGGCCAGCGTCGCCTCGGCCATGCCGTAGCTGGCCACGAAGGCCTTGTCCGAGAAACCGGCGGGGCCGAACGCCTCGACGAACGCCTTCAGGGGCGGCATGCGGATCATGTCGCCGCCCAGACCGGCGCTGCGCCAGTGCGACAGGTCATAGGCGTCCAGCGGCTGGCCCTGGACGCGACGGGCGCACAGCTCGTAGCCGAAGGTGGGGCTATAGGCGATGGTGGCCTTGTTGCGGCCGATCAGGTCGATCCACAGCAGCGGGCGGCGGACGAAGGCGCCCGTGGGCAGCAGGTCGACCGACATCTGGCAGCTCAGGGGGCTCAGCAGGAAGCCGATCAGGCCCATGTCGTGATACAGCGGCAGCCACGAGATGGCGCGGTCTTCCGGCTTCACCTGCAGCCCATCGCGGGTGATCGCCACGCAGTTGGCCATCAGGGCCTTGTGCAGGACAAGAACGCCGGTCGGGGTGCGGGTGCTGCCCGACGAGAACTGTAGGTAGCAGGGGTCTTCCGGCGTGATCGTCGGCAGGGCCGCGCCACCGTCTTCCGGCAGGTCGGCTAGGACGCCGGCGAAGTCCAGACCCGCGCGCTGGCCGATCTCGGCCACCCAGTCCTTCAGGCCGACCGGGCCCAGCAGGATCTTGGCCTTGGCCGAGCGGGCCAGGTTGGTGATCTGCTCGATATAGGCCTCGCGTCCGCCCAGCGGCGTCGGCAGGGCCATCGGCGCGGGCAGCAGGCCGGCGTACTGGCAGGCGAAGAAGGCGCGCACGAAGTCGCCGTCGGTCTCGGCCAACAAGGCGACGCTGTCGCCGACCTTGGCCCCGGTCGCCAGGAGGCGACGCGCCAGAACCAGGGCGTCCTCGCGCAGCTTGGCGTAGGGCAGGGCCTCGACCAACTCGCCGCGCAGCGAATACAGGTTGATCCCCGTCTCGCCGGTCGCGGCGAAATCGAGGGCCTGGGTCAGGGTCGGGAAGTCGGCGAACCGAACGGTGCGGTCAGACGCCGTGGGCGTGATCATACTTGGGGCCTTCATCGTCTTTCGTCGTGCGCGCGGAGTCGTCCTCCGCCGCGAGTCGGGCGAGCCAACGGCGCGCCATCAAATACATGCCGATGGCCATCGCCAAGGCGGATGCGACCAAAGCCGCGCCCGCGCCGGTCAGGCCGAAACGCTGAATAAGCGGAACAAGCGCCGCGAAGTAGCAGATCACAACGACCAGCCGAACTATCAAGGCCGCGCCGGCGGCGCGCATCGAGACCAGCATGGGCTCGAGCGGCAGCGTCATGACGCCGATGGCGGCGGCGGCGACCTGCCAATTCATGACGCCGGCGGCCGCGCCGAAGGCTGGACCCATGACGGTCTCCAGGATCCAACGGCCCGCCAGCAGGCTGACCAGCAGCAAGACGCCGGCCGCGGCGCCGCCGATCAGGGCGATCTGGATCGCCAGCTTGGTCATGGCCTGCTGGCCGCCGGCGGCGCGCATCTTGGCCAGTTCCGGATAAAGCGCCGGCACCATCAGCCGCGCGGGCTTGGCCATGCCGTCCGCCACCTGCTTGCCGATGCGCCAGAGGGCCGCCTGAGCGGGGCCCAACAGGGCGCCGACCGCCATGGTCAGCACATGGGTGAAACCGACGTCCAGGGTGCTGGAGAAATTGGTCGCCATGGCGAAGCGCCAGACGCCCGGCAAGTCGCGACTGGTCGGACCGAGGAGCGAAAAGCCCTTCAGCAGGCCGCGCCGGTTCAAGTCCCAGATCGCGATCGAGGCGATGTAGAAGAACGAGGCGAAGGTTCCGGCCGCCCAGGCCAGCAGGAAGTAGGGTAGCGGGGCCTGGGTCAGGGCGCAGATCGCGCAGCCGATCATGCGGACCAGCGAACTGATCGCCTGCTCGGCCGCCAGGAAGCGAAAGCGGTCGAAGAGCCGCAGCAGGCCCACGCCCGTGGCCGAGCTCATCACCGGGATCGACAGCGCGTAGAGCGCGCCATAGCCGCTCATGCCTTCCGGCCATCGCAGGGCGTGCCAGAAGAACCACGCGCCGGCCACGCCCAAAGCGACGCCCAACACGCCGCTGATGCCGTCCAGAAGCAGCGAGAACCGCAACACCTGTTGGAACTTCACGCGCTCGTTGGCCAGAAGCGGACCCGTCCCGTAGGTCAGAACCGTTTGCCACGATTGGAAATGGGCCACCTCGCCCAGGAACTGGGCGAAGGCGTTGATCAGGACCAGGACGCCCATCGCCTCCTTGCCGAGGCTGCGGGCGGTGAGGGCGATATAGGCCAGGCCCACGACGGCGTTGACGACCCGGCCGCTGAGCAACTGCCCCGCGTTGGCCAGGACGCGCTTTATCGGCGACGTCGTGTGTTCCGGCGCCGTTGTCACGGGCGCGCCTCCAGCCGCTGGGCGATCGCTCGGGCGGCGCGTAGCGAGGAGGGCTCGTCGGTGATGTCGAAGGTCTCGGCGATGCCCTCGGCCTGGATCGGGCGGAAGTCGGCGTGGGTCGCGAAGGCGCGATCGACGGCGGCGCTCAGGTCGTCGACGCGGTCCAGAACCGGACCGAACAGCCAATGGTGGAAGCTGGGATCGCCCCGCCAGTCCGCGCCGCTGGCGTTCAGGAACAGGCACGGCTTGGGCGCGCGGAGGAACTCGTAGACC
This sequence comes from Caulobacter segnis, assembly GCF_031454995.1. Lineage (GTDB taxonomy): Bacteria > Pseudomonadota > Alphaproteobacteria > Caulobacterales > Caulobacteraceae > Caulobacter > Caulobacter segnis_E. The sequence continues at coordinate 169,418 of NZ_JAVDRV010000002.1, forward strand.
TGGCTGGAGACGTCGCCGAGATAGAGGTCGGCCGCGCGGGTATAGGTCATGTCCGCCGCCGCGGGGCCGCCCAGGTCGACATGGATGCGAGGATGCTCGGCGAAGCGCTCGAAGGCGGCGCGGTCGTCGCTGGAGGCGGTCTCGAAAAGCCGGATGTGCGGCGAGAAGATCAGGTTGTGGCGATCACTGGCGGCGAAGGCCTCAAGCACCCGCCAACCCCATTTCGGCCAGGAGCTTAGCTCGGGATGGAAGTGCGGATTGTAGAGCACGACCGGGCCGGGCTTTTCGAAGCGTGGGGCGGCGCGCTGGGGCAGGGCGTCGACCAGATCGAACTTGGGGTAGCCGACCATGGCGCAGTTTCGAGGCTTCACCCAACCTTCGCCGACCATGCGGTCACGCTGCTTGGGACCCGCGGCCATGACCAGGTCGAACACCCGCAAGCGCGGCTCGAAGGGACCTTCGCGGTCCCCGGCCCCGTGCTGGGTATAGACCAGGATCGGATGGCGAACGCCGAGCTTTCGAAGGAGGGCGGTGGTCCGCTCGGGCGTGATGACGGCGTCGTAGCGCGCCAGGCGCATGGCGTTGGCGATCAGCATCGGCGCCTTGGGCGGGGCGCCGCCGCCCGGGCGACGCATCCAGCTGGGCGGCAGGAGGACGAGCGTGATCGGCGCCCCGCCAAGCTCCGCCAGCAATCCCGAGACGTAGTCGAGCAACTCCTGGGTCGTCGCGGAGATCTCGACCTTCAGGTCCGGCCAGCCGCGCGCCATGGCGACAGCCACCGACAGGCTGTGCCAGACCTGATGGTGTTGGGCTATGTAGAGGAAGCAGACCCGTTTTTTGGCCACGTCAGGGACGGGGCTCCAGCCGCGTCCGGACGCGGCCATTCAGAATGACCCGGTCGCCCTTGTCCTTGACGCTATAGGTGTTGGCGCGCGTGCTGGCGTTGGGGCCCGTGCCCGCGACGCCGCCGTTGCCGCTGACCTCGCCGGTGCGCATGTCGATCAGCGCCTGGGGCGCGTCGAACTCGTAGCCTTCGCCGTTGGTGATCTTCACGTCCTGGGTAAGCAGCAGGGTATGGGCGGCCTCTCGATAGACACCGCTCTTGGCCGTGGCCTGGCTGGCGTCCGGCTGACCGTAGCCGCGGACCAGCATCGGGGCGCTGAGGCGGACGAGATCCTGATCGTTCGGGTCGCGCTCGGCGCGGTCGGCGGTGATCAGGAACGGCCGACCGTCCTTCAGAACGCCGGTGAAGCGGGGCTTGTCGAGCAGCAACGGCGTCGAGGCCGCCTGGGTTTGCAGCTTGCTGGACGCCAAGCTGCGCCACGAGGCTTGGCCCACGACCGTCACGCCGACCGCGATCGCGAACACCGCCAGGCCAAGGCGCAGTCGGCGGACCGGGGCCCGGCGTCGATTGCGGGCCCGTTCCGAGGCGCTGAGGGGGGGGATGGCGGCGGCGCCGTCGGTCTGGGTGAGCATTTGGGGAATGGATAGTCCCACGCCGCCGTTCGCCCAAGACCTTTGTTTCTCGTTCGACGCGTTCTGACGGGCGAAACCGCGCCGATGGCGATCTATCGACACTTTTGGTGTCAATATATATGCTCCGCTCCGGTGAGTAGAGGAAGGCGAGCATGCGGGTCTTGAAGGTGGTTTGCGCCGCGGCGCTCGCCCTGGGGCTGGCCGGCGCGGCCCTGTGGTTCTTCCGCTTCGACCTGATCATCCTCTATGCCCGCGCCCAGCAGCCGAAGATCGAGTCCTATCGGCCGGTGTCGTGGAACGAAGGACCTCCGGCGCCGGCGCCGACGGCCGAGCGACCGCCGAACGTCGTGTTCATCCTCGCCGACGACCTCGGCTACAACGACATCACCCTGAACGGCGGCGGCGTGGCGGGCGGCGCGGTCCCGACCCCGGCGATCGATTCCATCGCGCGTCAGGGCGTCACCTTCGCCAACGGCTACGCGGGCAACGCCACCTGCGCGCCGTCGCGGGCGGCGATCATGACCGGCCGCTACGCCACGAGGTTCGGCTTCGAGTTCACCCCGACGCCCGTGGCCTTCTCGCGCGTGGTCGGGGGTCATTCCGGAGACCCTCTGCATCCCTCGCGTTTCAACGCCGCCGAGGTCAAGAACGCGCCCAAGGACGACAGCACCGAGGCCGTGCCGCCGACCGAGGTGACCATCGCCGAGGCCCTGAAGACGCGGGGCTATCACACGGTGCATCTGGGCAAGTGGCACCTGGGCGGGATCAAGGGTTCGAGGCCCGAGGACCAGGGCTTCGACGAGAGCCTGGGCTTCATGGCCGGCGCCTCGCTGTTCGCGCCGGTGGGCGACGCGTCCGTCGTGGAGTCCCGCCAGGACTTCGACCCGATCGACAAGTTCCTGTGGGGCGCGCTGCCCTATGCGGTCCAGTACAATGGCGGGCCGCTGTTCCACCCGAACGCCTACATGACCGACTACCTGACGGATCAGGCGGTGGCCGCGATCGACGCCAATCGGAACCGGCCGTTCTTCCTCTATCTGGCCTACAACGCCGTCCATACGCCGCTGCAGGCGCCCAAGGTCGACTACGACGCCCTGTCGGGGATCAAGGACCACCGTCTGCGGGTCTATGGCGCGATGGTCCGCAACCTCGACCGCAATGTCGGGCGGGTCCTTCAGGCGCTCAAGGACAGAGGGCTGGACGACAACACCCTGGTGATCTTCACCTCGGATAACGGCGGCGCGAACTATGTGGGTCTGCCGGACCTGAACCGGCCCTATCGGGGCTGGAAGGCGACGTTCTTCGAGGGCGGGATCAAGGTCCCGTTCCTGCTGCGCTGGCCCGCCCAGCTGCCGGCCGGCGCGGTCTATCGCAGCCCGGTCGGTCACGTGGACATCTTCGCCACAGCGGCCGGCGCGGCCGGCGCCCGTCCGCCGGCCGACCGGGTGCTGGACGGCGTCGACCTCGTTCCCTTCGTGAAGGGGCGGGCGGGCGGCGATCCGCACAAGGCGATGTACTGGCGCTCGGGCCGCTACAAGGTGGTGATGGCCGGAGGCTGGAAGCTGCAGGTCGCCCAGGAACCCAATAAGGTCTGGCTGTTCGACCTGGCCGCCGATCCGACCGAGCGTCGCGACCTCTCCAAGGCGCGTCCGGACAAGGTTCGCGAACTGACCGCGATCCTGGCCCAGCTAGACAGCCAGATGGCCAAGCCCGCCTGGCCCTCGCTGCTGTCGGGCGCGATCTATATCGACCATCCGAGCAACCAGTCCCCCAAGCCCAGCGACGAGTACATCTATTGGGACAATTGAAGTCGTCGCTCTCGTCGCTGGCCGGCGCGGTCGTCGTCCTTTCGCTGGCGGCCTGCGGGCCGAAGACGCCCAAGGCGTGTCTGGCCGACGCGCCGATCCCGGATCCCGCGCACCGCGCCGCCGGCATGGTCAGGCTGGCCGGCGGCGAGTTCCTGATGGGCGGCGCGCCGATCCGGCCCGAGGAGGGGCCGCCCGAGAAGGTTCGCGTTCAACCCTTCTGGATCGACCGGACCGAGGTCACCAACGCCGCCTTCGCGCGATTTGTCGCGGCCACGGGCTATCGCACGGTGGCCGAACGTCCGCTCGAGCCCGCCCGCGACGCCCCGTTGTCGGCGGCGCGGCGGCGTCCGGCCTCGCTCGTTTTCGTGGGGGAAAAGGCAGCGAGGTCGGACGATCCTTCACAATGGTGGCGGGTGATCCCTGGCGCCGACTGGCGGCATCCCGAGGGGCCGGGCTCGAGCATCCGGGGCAAGGAAGCCTGGCCGGTCGTCCACATCGCCTGGGAGGACGCCATGGCCTACGCCCGCTGGCTGGGCCGTGACCTGCCGACCGAGGCCGAGTGGGAATACGCCGCGCGGGGCGGCCGGGTCGCCAAGCGCTACGCCTGGGGCGACCAGCCCCAGGACGCCAGGTTTCCGCGCGCGAACACCTGGCAGGGTGTCTTTCCGGCCCAGGATCTGGGCGATGACGGCTTCAAGGCGCGGGCCGCGCCCGTCGGCTGCTTCCCGCCCAACGGCCATGGCCTCTGGGACATGGCGGGTAATGTCTGGGAGTGGACCAAGGACTGGTTCAAGCCAGGCTTGGAGCCCGCCAGCGTGATCGAGACCGGCGGACCACCCGAGGTCCGCGCCCTCGATCCCGACGAGCCGAACGTGGCCAAGCACGTGATCAAGGGCGGCTCTTTCCTGTGCGCCGATGACTTCTGTTTCCGCTATCGCCCCGCCGCGCGGACCCCGGGTCCGCCCGACAGCGGCGCCTCGCACATCGGTTTCCGGACGGTGCTGAGGGAGCGCTAGAAGCCCGGCGCCGGCTGGGTGCGGATGTTCAATTGGCCAGCCAGCCCCGCCTTGCGGTGGTGCTCGATCGCGTGCATCTCGGGCGACATCACCATGGCCTGGAAGGCGGCCAGGGACGGGTACTCGGCCAGGGCGACCGCGTCCCACAAGTCCTCGACCTCGCCCAGCAACAGGCCCGTCACCGCGCCGCTGTAGCGGATGCGGCCGCCCAGGCCCTCGACCAGCTTGCTGACCGCCTCGCCATAGCGGGAATAGGCCTCCTTGCCGGAAAGGTGGGCGTCCGAACCGTCCGGATACTGGGCCTTGTCGTGGAACTTCAGCAGGTTGACCATCACGAACGGCCCATCCTCCGGCGCGCCGAAGAATTCGCTGACCTGGGGAGCCTCGGGGAAGACGGCGTTGACGACCTTCACGCGACCGCCTCCGGCTGGGGCAGGGACGCGACGACCTCGTCCAGCAGGGCGGCGATCTCGGCGGGGGCGTCCTCCTGGATAAAGTGTCCGCCCTTCAGGGTCACGTGCTTGGATTTCTGGGTCGCCGGCACCCGGGCCTGGAAGATCGCCTCGCCGCCGCGCGTGATCGGATCGCTGTCCGAGAAGGCGGTCAGGAACGGCTTGTCGAAGCGCTCGAACACCTTCCAGGCCGCCTCGTTCTCGGCGATCGAGGCGTGCTCGGGCGTGATCGGCACCAGGGCCGGGAACTGCCGGGCGCCTTCCTTGTAGCGCTCGTCCGGGAAGGGCGCGTCATAGGCGGCGCGCTCGGCGTCGGTGAGATCGCGCGCGGTCCCGCCGTTCAGGATGAAGCCGATGGGTAGCTCCGGGACGTTCTGGCTAAAGTTCAACCAGGCCTCGAAGCCCTCGGTCTTGCCCTGGCCGATCGGCATGCCGGTGTTGGAGACGACCACCGCCGCGAAGCGCTCGGGGAAGGCCGCCACCAGCCGCAGACCGATCAAGCCGCCCCAGTCCTGGCAGAACAGGACGATGTCCTTGAGGTCGTTGCGGACGAGCCAGTCGCTCATCCAGGCCACGTGCCGCTCGTAGGTGTAGTCGGCGCGCGAAGCCGGCTTATCCGAACGGCCGAAGCCGACCAGGTCGGGCGCCACCGCGCGGCGACCTCGGGCGACCAGGTCGGCGATGATCTTGCGATAGAGATAGGCCCAGGACGGCTCGCCATGCATCAGCAGGATGGGGCGCTGACCACGCGGGCCCTCATCGACATGATGGACGCGCAGGCGCGTTCCGTCGGCGTCCGTGATCTCGGTATAGCGAGGCGGGTAGGGCCAATCGGCCAGTCCCTCGAACCGCGCGTCCGGCGTTCGCAGCACCTCCATGGCGTCTCTCCCTTCGCATTCCTCGTTTGTATTGACATAATGAGTGTCACTATCTCGCCCGCTGTCAAGAAGGACCGCGCGCGTTGCCGGGTAGCGGTCGCCGCCGGCGGACGCTAAGCAGGAGAAAGGAGGGTCTCGGACTTGGATCGCGCGCGCTATCTTCTGCCTCATCCCGCCACCGCCGAGCCGTCCGCCGATGGCCGACGCCGGCGCGGGGAGGACAGTCGCGCCCGCATCGTTCGGGCGATGCTGGACCTGGTGAGCGAAGGTTTTATTTCGCCTTCGGCCGAACAGGTGGCGGCGCGAGCGGAAGTGGGGCTGCGCACCGTTTTCCGGCACTTCAAAGACCTTGAGAGCCTGTATGGCGAGATGTCGGGCGTCATCGAAAACGAGCTGGTCACCTTGGCCGACACCCCGTTCAAGGCGGTCGCCTGGCGCGAGCGCGTGCTTGAGCTGGTCGAGCGTCGGGGCTGGGCCTACGAGCGTATCGCCCCTTTCAAGCGGGCTTCCGAGGTGCTTCGCCATCAGTCCGAGACGCTGGCCCTCGACAACGCCAGGTTCGTCGCCGGGACGCGCGAAATCCTGAGGCGCGAACTGCCGGCCCATCTGGCCGCGGACCGTGATGTCTTCGAGGCGATCGATCTGCTTCTGAGTTTCGACGCGTGGCGGCGTCTGCGCCAGGACCAGGAGCTTTCGCCGCTGGCCGCCAAGGAAGTCCTTCAGAAAACGATCTCGGCGCTGCTGGATCGGCTGGGCGTCTAAGCCTTCCGCGCGGGAGAAGGGGCCGGCCGGAGCTGCTCAATTCTCCGGCCGGCGGACTCCCGACCGTAAGGGATGATCGGTGTCCTTGCCAAATAGGGACGCCGCCGCGCGCGGACATCCTCCATCCCTTTTCGGACAGTCGCTTGAATTTCGACGCCCCATTCGTTCAAGCCCAGCGCCAAGCGTCCTGACACGGTGTGTCAGCAGCGCGAGCCCGCGCCGCTTGCCAGCGGAGGTTGGAACGCCGAAGTTTCGCGGACGTTGTCGTCGCCTGGGCCGGCAGGCGCGCCACCTCCCAAGGAGTTCCCATGACCCCCGACGATCTGCCCGTCATCGATCTGGCCGACGTCGAGGCCCCGGCCGCGATAGAGCGCTATCGCCGGGTGCGTCGGCGCACCGAGATCCTAGCGGCGCCGTTGTCGCCCGAGGACCAGTCCGCCCAGTCCATGCCGGACGCCAGCCCGACCAAGTGGCACCGCGCCCACACCACGTGGTTCTTCGAGACCTTCCTGCTGACGCCGTTCCTGCCGGGCTACGCCGTCCACGACCCCGACTACAACTATCTGTTCAATTCCTACTACGAGGCGGTCGGCCCAAGGCAGCCCCGGCCTCAACGCGGCCTGCTCACGCGCCCGTCGGCCCAGGCGATCGGCCTCTATCGCGCGCATGTCGATACGGCGATGGAGCGGCTCCTGGCGGGACCGCTCACGCCCGAGATCAGCGAACGTCTCGAGCTTGGCCTGGCGCATGAGGAGCAGCACCAGGAACTGATCCTGATGGACATCCTTCACCTGTTCGCCCAGTCGCCGCTTAGCCCCGCCTATCAGGCCGGCGCGCCCGCCCATCGCGGTGACCATGGACCGCAGCGCTTCCATCGCTTCGCGGGCGGACTGGTCGAGATCGGGGCCGAGGAGACGGGTTTCGCCTTCGACAACGAGCGCCCCAGGCATCGCGCCTATGTCGCGCCGTTCCGCCTGTCGGATCGCCTGGTCACGAACGGCGAATGGATCGCCTTCATCGAGGCTGGCGGCTACCAACGCGTCGACCTTTGGCTCTCCGAGGGCTGGGCGAAGGCCCGGGAGGAGGACTGGAGCGCGCCGGCCTATTGGCGGCGGGAGGCGGACGGGACCTGGACCACGATGACCCTGCGGGGGCGCCTGCCGGTCGACCCGTCGGCGCCGGTGCTCCATGTCAGCTACTACGAAGCCGCGGCCTACGCCGCCTGGGCCGGACGGCGGCTGCCGACCGAGGCCGAGTGGGAGGCCGCCGCCACCGCCTCGGGCGACACGGGCTTGCGCCAGCTCTTCGGGGCGGCCTGGCAGTGGACCTCCAGCGCCTACGCCGCCTATCCGGGCTTCAAGCCGGGAGCGGGCGCCCTGGGCGAGTACAACGGCAAGTTCATGGTCAACCAGATGGTCCTGCGAGGCGGTTGCGAGGCCACGCCGCCGGGTCATTCGCGCGCGACCTACCGAAACTTCTTCCATCCGGACCGGCGGTGGATGTTCGCCGGCGTGCGCTTGGCCGATGACGATCGCCTCGTTGAAGTGAAGCCCGCGAACGCATTCCTGGACGAGGTGATCGCGGGCCTGTCGGCGACGCCCAAGACCCTGCCGGCCAAGTATTTCTACGACGCCGAGGGCTCGCGGCTGTTCGAACAGATTTGTGAGCTGCCGGAATACTACCTGACCCGGACCGAGACGGCCCTGCTACGCGAGATCGCTCCGGAGATCGCCGCGCGCATTCCGGACGGCGCGGCCCTGGTCGAGTTCGGCAGCGGCGCCAGCACCAAGACCCGCATCCTGCTCGACGCGGCCCCTCGGGTGGCGGTCTACGCGCCGATCGACATCAGTCCCAGCGCCCTCGACGAAGCCGCGGCCAGCTTGCGGAAGGACTATCCCTCTCTGACCATCGCGCCCTTGGTCGAGGACTTCACCAAGGCGCTAGCGCCCCCGGATGGCGCGCGCGGCCGTCCGCTGGTCGGCTTCTTCCCCGGCTCGACGATCGGCAATTTCGCGCCGGAGGAGGCAGAGGCCCTGCTGCGGGGCGCGCGGAGGCTGCTGGGCGAGGGGGCCATGTTCGTGGTCGGCGCCGACGTCGCCAAGGACCCTTCGGTGCTGATCCCGGCCTATGACGATGCGCGAGGCGTGACGGCGGCCTTCAATCGCAACGTGCTGGTCCATATCAACCGGGAACTGGACGGAACGTTCGACCCCGCCGCCTTCGCCCATCGGGCGATATGGAACGCCGAGGAGAGCCGGATCGAGATGCATCTGGAGAGCGTCCGCGACCAGATCGTCATGGTCGGCGACCATGGCTTCCGCTTCGCCAGGGGCGAAACGATCCACACCGAGAACTCCTATAAGTACAAGCCGGAGGCGTTCGACGCGATCGCTCGCCGCGCGGGCTGGACGGTGGCCCGGCGTTGGATCAGCTCGGAGCCGACCTTCGGCGTCTACCTGCTGACGGCCTGACGAGCCAGGGGCGACGCGGACGCGAAAAAGCGCCGGTTCCGAGGGTGTCGGAACCGGCGCGCTCGAACCGCGGTTCGATCAATTAGATGCCGCGTTCGCCGGGGCGGCCGCGCGAGGAGGACCCGCCCTTGCGACCTGCGTTGGCGGCTAGGTCTCGATCCTTGGCGAAGCTGCGCTTTTCGCTGGGCACGCTTGCTCCGCCCTTCCTGGCGATCTCGCGCCGGCGTTCCGGGTCCATGGCGGCGAAACCGCGACGACCGCGGGGACGTTCGCTATCGGTGTCCATCTGGGGCTCCTAGTCGGGACTGGTCACAGGCGGTACGGGCGAGGTCGCGACGCTATAGGGACGGTCGTCCCCGGGATCGACCGGCGGCGAGGTAGGGGGCTCCTCGACGGGGATGACGCCGGGCTCGTACTCGGGCGGTTTGGGCTCGGTCGGAGGCGGGGCGTCGGGGTCGGTCATATGTGTCGTTTCCTGCGCGTTCCGGTGAAGTAACCAGCGAACACGCTTTCGGTTCACCATTAAGTCGCACTAATTACGCCGGGCCGGGAATGTTTCGGCCCTAAGGAGTCGCCTGAGAATGCCCCGCAACACCAAGCAGATGCTGCCTCGCGCCCTGTCGCATTGGCGTCTGGCGGTCGCTCTCGCGATCGGGATAGTCGTCTGGATAACGGCGAACTATTTTGGCGCGCCGCGTGGAGCGCGCCTGTTGCTGGCCTGGGATAGCGCGGCCTTGGTCTATCTATTGACGATGTGGACGCTGTTCATCCGCTCCGACGAGGCCAAGCTGAGATCGCGGGCGGCCCTCTATGACGAGGGCGTGCCGGTGCTGATGCTGATCGTGCTGACCGCCATCGCCGCCAGCCTCGGCGCGGTGGTCGACGCGATGATCGTCGTCAAGGACGCGCCCAGCGGCGCCAAGGCCACCATCATCGGCTGCGCGATGGCGACGCTGATCCTGTCGTGGCTGGTGCTGCAGACCGTGTTCGTCCTGCACTACGCGCACCGCCATTTCGGAGCCGGCGGGGACAAGGGCGGCATCCAGTTTCCGGGAGAACAGCCGACCAGTTACCTCGACTTCGCGTATCTGGCCTTCAGCATCGGCGCGACGTTCCAGGTGTCGGACAACAGCATCCTGACCTCGAAGCTGCGCCGGCTGGTCACCACCCACGCCGCGGCCGCCTACTTCTACAACACCGCCGTGCTGGCGCTGGGCATCAACATCATGGGCAGTCTGATTGGCGGCTAGACGCCTTCAGGCGGGCAGGCGCACGCTGGCCCGAAGGCCGCCTTCCGGGCGGTTGACCAGGGTGACGTCGCCGCCGTGCGCGCGGGCGAGGGAGCGGACCACCGCCAAGCCCAGGCCCATGCCGCCCGTCTCGCGATTGCGCGAAGGCTCGCCGCGATAGAACGGCTCGAACACCCGCTCCAACTCGGCCAGCGGCACGCCGGGCCCGTCGTCGTCTATCTCGATGATCGCCATGCCTTCCTCGGCGTAGACCCTGCCGCGCGCGGCGCCGCCGTATTTGAGGGCGTTTTCGACCAGGTTCTGAACAAGCCGCTTCAACGCGACGGGATCGCCTTCGATCACCGTCTTCTCGGCTTGCTCGACCGTGGCGTCGCCGCCCGTCTCGGCGGCCTCGTCCATGACGCTCTCCAGAAGGGAGGCGAGTTCCAGCTTGGTTCGTTCGGCCGGCCGGTTGGTGTCGCGCACGAAGCCCAGGGTGGCGGCGATCATCGCCTCCATCTGGTCGATGTCGGCGGCCAGTTTCGGCCGGATGTCGTCGGGCGCGGCCTCGATGCGGAACTTCAGCCGGGTGAGCGGCGTGCGCAGGTCATGGGCGATCGCCCCCACCATGGCCGTACGGTCCTCGACGTACCGTCGCAGGCGCTCCTGCATCATGTTGAAGGCCGAGGCCGCGGCGACCACCTCGGTCGAGCCGGAGAGGTTCAGGGGCGGCGTGCGCGGGTCCTTGCCCAGCCGCTCCGCGGCGTCGGCGAAGGCGGTGATCGGCTGGGACAGGCGGCGGGCGAACAGCCAGGCCAGCGGCGTCACGGCGATCACCGACAGCAGCAGGATCAGCAGGATGCGCTGCTGCCAGCTGTCCAGGCGGAAGGTGGGCTTGGGCTCGACCACCAGCCAGCGTCCGTCGCTCTGACGGACCCCGAACTTGAAATCGCCGAAGATCAGCGGCTCGTCCCGAGCTTGGCTACGCGCCCCTGGGGGACCGCCGGAGCCGGGCTCTCGGGCGAAGGGCTCGCGCGGGAGGCGGCCATTGGGAGGCGGTCGCGTCTCGCTCGAGGCGTTGGGAGGATTGACCGGCGTGCGACGGACAAAGAACCGCGGGCCGTTGTCGATCTGCAGCTCGACGCGGTTGACCGGAACGCCGATCGCGCGCGCGATGCCGGCCTTGAAGTCGGCGCGGCGGATGCTGTCGGGGCCGGTGGAGCGCAGGGAGCCTTGCTCCTTGACCACCAGAAGGCGACCGTCGCGGGGCTGGACCGACTGGCCGGTCTTGAGCGCGCGGACGATCTCGGCGGAACGGTAGAATTCCGGTGGCGGCGGCGGCAGGTTGAAGATGACCGCGATCGCGATCAGCTGGGCCGCCACCAGGGTGACGATGACCAGGCCGAGGGCTTGCGCGAACAGCGGCGCGCCGCGCCGAAACATCGTCATGGCGTGCGCACGACCTTGGCGGTGAACATATAGCCCTCGCTGCGGATCGTGCGGATCAGCTCGCCGCCGCCGCCATCGTCCAGCTTGCGCCGCAGGCGGCTGATCTGGACGTCGATGGCGCGGTCGTAGGCGTCGCTGTCGCGGCCGCGGGCGAGGTCCAGCAACTGGTCGCGGGTCAGAACGCGTTGAGGGCGCTCCACGAAGGCGCGCAGCAGCGAGAACTCGCCGCTGGAAAGGTTCACCACCACCGACTGCGGCGAGCGCAGCTCGCGACGGACGAGGTCCAGCCGCCAGCCGGCGAACTCACAGGCCGCGCCCATGGCGTCGTCGACCGCGCGGGGTTCTTGGCGTCGGCGCAGCACGGCCCGGACCCGCGCCAGCAGCTCGCGCGGATTGCACGGCTTGGGCAGGTAGTCGTCGGCGCCGAGTTCGAGGCCGACGATCCGGTCCGTCTCCTCGCCCATGGCTGAAAGCATGATGATGGCGGGACCATCGGTGGCCGAGGAGAGGCGGCGGCAGATCGCCAAACCGTCCTCGCCGGGCAGCATGACGTCCAGCACCACGAGATCGATCGGACCGTGCGCCAGGATCTGTTCCATGGTGCGGGCGTCCTGCGCCGTCTCCACGGCGTAGCCGTGTCGCGAGAGGAAGTCGGACACCACGTCGCGGATGCCGGGATCGTCATCGACGATCAGGATGCGGGGCGCCGCGCCCCGGGGAGCGTCTGGATCGCCTTGGAGGGTGTTCTGGGCATTTTCCATATGCGCTCTCCTGTCACGGGCCCGTCACGCTCTGATTTCACCTCTGCAACAGGGGTGCAACCCTAGCGTGGCATCCAGAACCGCGCCGGCCGCCGTCCCCCCAACTAGCGGCTTCCGGCGTTTGGGACCCGGTTCGCTTCTCCCCCCCCTTTGCGAACCGGGTCCGCCTGATCCTAGCCGGGCGAATGGTTCTCCGGCGCGTGGTAGCGCGCGCCTTGCGCCTTCATGGCCGCCACCGCGCGGTCGCCGACGAATGGATTGCTCCGACGCTCGGCGCCAAAGCTGGACATCGGCCCGTGACCCGGCACGAAGCGAACGTCGTCGCCCAGCGGCCAGAGCTTCTGGGTGATCGCGTCGATCAGGTCCTGATGGTTGCCCATCGGAAAGTCGGTCCGACCGATCGAGCCCTGGAAAAGCACGTCGCCGACCTGGGCGAACTTGGTTTCGCGGTGGAAGAACACCACGTGGCCCGGCGTATGACCGGGGCAGTGCAGGACCTCGAACTCGGTCTCGCCCAGCGTGACCTTGTCGCCGTCATTCAGCCAGCGGTCGGTGACGAAGATGCGAGCCTCGGGCATGCCGTACATCTCGCCGCTTTGCTGGATGCGGTCGATCCAGAACTGGTCCGCCTCGTGCGGGCCCTCGATCGGGACACCGGTGCGGGCCTTCAGCTCGGCCGCGCCGCCGGCGTGGTCCATGTGGCCATGGGTGATCCAGATCTTCTCCAGAGTCAGGCCCTTGTCGGCCAACGCCTTCAGCAGCCGGTCGACCTCGCCGCCCGGATCGATGATCGCGGCCTTCATCGTCTTCGCGCACCAGACGATCGTGCAGTTCTGTTGCAGCGGCGTGACCGGCGCGATCATGGCGGCGATGGGCATGGCGTCACTCATCGAGGCGACCTCCAAGGAAAAAGGGCGGGAGCCGAAGCGCCCGCCCTTTTGACCTAAAGCCTATCGGCTCAAGATCAAGCCAAGCCTGTTAGTCGCGCTCTTCCTTCGAGCCCGGCGCCGGAGCGCCAGGCATCGGCGCGACGGCGGTGGGCGGGGCGTCCTCGGCCAGTTCCGGGACGTCCGTGATGCCGCGACCGACATAGCTCTTGCGATAGCCGTAGGCGAAGTACAGCACGAGGCCGATCGCCGACCAGACCGGGAACAACAGCTTGGCGTCGTGCGGCAGGAAGAAGAACAGCACCACGGTGCCCGCGGCGGCCACCGGCGCGATGACCCAGACCAGCGGGGTCCGGAAGGGACGAGCGCGGTCGGGTTGCTTCACGCGCAGCATCATGACGGCGATCGACACCATCAGGAAGGCGAACAGGGTGCCCGAGTTCGAGATGTCCGCCAGCTTGCCGACCGGCAGGAAGGCCGCGGCGAAGGTGACGCCGACGCCGGTGATCATCGTGACGATGTGCGGCGTCTTGAACTTCGGGTGCACCTTGGACAGCACCGGCGGCAGCAGGCCGTCGCGCGACATCACGAAGAAGATGCGGGTCTGGCCGTAGATCATCATCAGGATGACCGAGGGCAGGGCGATGCCGGCCGCCAGGCCGATGAACTTGCCGACCATCGGGTGGCCAAGCTCGCGCATCACGTGGGCCAGGGCCTCCTTCGAGCAGACCAGCGGCATCTTGCCCGCGCCGCTCAGGGTCGAGCATTGCTCGGCCAGCATGACCGATCCCGGGGCCAGGGCTTCGCCGCCCGGACCGAAGACGGGCTGAGCGCCGTAGGCGCCGATCGCGCCAGCCGCGACCAGCATGTAGAAGATCGTGCAGATGATCAGCGAACCGATCAGGCCGATCGGGATGTTCCGCTGCGGGTTCTTGGTTTCCTCGGCGGCGGTCGACACGGCGTCGAAGCCGACATAGGCGAAGAAGATCGAGGCCGCGGCCGCGACGACGCCCGTGGAGCCCAGCGGCGCGAACGGCTTGAAGTTATCGTCATTGATGACCGGCAGCGCCAGCCAGATGAAGGCCACCAGGGCCGCGACCTTCACGATCACCAGGACCGAGTTGACGGTGGCGCTTTCCTTGGTGCCCAGGATCAGCAGGCCGGTGACGGCCAGCGAAATGACGATCGCGGGCAGGTTCACGATGCCGCCGGCGTACGGGCCGGCCGTTAAGGCGAGGGGCAACTGGACGTGTAGCGAAGCTTCGATCAAGCCCACCATGTAGCCCGACCAGCCGACGGCGACCGCGGAGGCGGCCACGGCGTACTCTAGGATCAGGGCCCAGCCGACCAGCCAGGCGAAGAACTCGCCGAGCACGGCGTAGGAATAGGTGTAGGCGGAGCCCGAGACGGGAACCATGGAGGCCAGCTCGGCATAGCAGAGAGCGGCCACGGCGCAGACGAAACCGGCGATGATGAAGCTGACCATCATGCCCGGACCGGCCTTCTGAGCCGCCTCGGCGGTCAGAACGAAGATGCCGGTGCCAATGATACCGCCGATGCCCAGCATGGTGAGCTGGAAGGCGCCGAGCGACCGGTGCAGGGATTTCTTCTCGGCCGTCGCTAGGATCGCATCAAGCGATTTTACGCGCCACATAGTTCCTCCTGAATAGGCAAGACTCCCCCGGGGGTCGCCTTTGGAAAATTTTGCGGACCGTGACCCTTTTATGAGCATGGGGTCAAGGCCAAGCGGTGGAAGCGCGTAAATGTTCTCCGGCGGCCTGACTAGTCCAGAGATGCTTGGCGCGAAGCGGCGCGGCCAGTAAAGCGGGCGCGATGTTGCCCATTTTCGAGGCCCTTCCGGCGCTGAAAGGCGCCCTGAACGCGCGGGAGAGCGCCGTTCTCGTCGCCCCGCCGGGCGCGGGCAAGACCACGGCCGTCCCGTTGGCGCTTTTGGAAGAGCCTTGGGTTCAGGGTCGCAAGCTGATCGTGCTGGAGCCCCGTCGCCTGGCCGCGCGCGCCGCCGCCGCCCGCATGGCCGCCAATCTGGGCGAGTCCGTCGGCGAGACGGTGGGCTTCCGGGTGCGCCTGCAATCCAAGGTCTCGGCCAGGACGCGGATCGAGGTCGTCACCGAGGGTGTCTTCACGCGGATGATTCTCGACGACCCGGGTCTGGACGGGGTCGCCGCCGTGTTGTTCGACGAGTTCCACGAGCGCAGCCTCGACGCCGATCTCGGCCTGGCCTTCGCGCGCGATGTCCAGAGCGTGCTGCGCGACGACCTGCGCCTGCTGGTGATGTCGGCGACGCTGGACGGGGCGCGAATCTCGTCGCTGCTGGCCGACGCGCCGATCGTCGAGAGCCAGGGCCGGATGTTCCCGGTCGACACCCGCTATCTGGGCCGCGACGAGCGTCAGCGGCTGGAGGAGCGCGTCGGCCGCGCCGTCGAGCGGGCCCTGGCCGAGGAGAGCGGATCGGTCCTCGTCTTCCTGCCGGGGCAGGGCGAGATCCGCCGGACCGAGAGCTGGCTGAACGAGCGCCTTCGCCGCGCCGACGTCGACGTCGCGCCGCTCTTTGGCGCGCTCGAGCCCGCCGCCCAGGACCGCGCCATCTCGCCGTCGCCGCCCGGCCGCCGCAAGGTGGTGCTGGCGACCTCGATCGCCGAGACCAGCTTGACCATCGAGGGCGTCCGGGTGGTGATCGACGCCGGCCTGGCCCGCGTGCCGCGCTACGATCCGGCCTCGGGTATCACGCGGCTTGAGACCGTGCGCGTCAGCCGCGCCGCCGCCGACCAGCGCCGAGGGCGCGCCGGCCGGACCGAGCCGGGCGTCTGCTACCGCCTGTGGGACGAGCCCGAGACCCGCGCTCTGCCGGCCTTCGCCCGGCCGGAGATCCTGGAGGCGGACCTGTCGCGCCTGGCCTTGGATCTCGCCCGCTGGGGCGCGCGGGACGCTGGCGGCCTGACCTTCCTCGATCCGCCGCCGGCCGCCGCCTTCGCCGAGGCGCGGGGTCTGCTGACGCGCATCCAGGCGCTGGACGCCCACGGCGACCTCACGGCCCACGGCAAGGCGCTGGCCGAGATGCCGCTGCCGCCGCGTCTGGCGCATATGGTCGTACGCGCCGCCGCCTCCGGTCAGGCGCGCGAAGCGGCCGAGGTCGCCGCGGTGCTGACCGAGCAAGGGCTGGGCGGCAAGGACGTCGACCTGCGTCGGCGGCTGGAAAACCTGCGCCGCGATCGCTCGCCGAGGGCGCGCGACGCCATGGCCCTGGTCGAGCGCTGGGCTCGCGCGGCGGGGCGGGCATCCGGCGCGAAGGAGCTTGAGGTCGGCCTGATGCTGGCCGAGGCCTATCCCGAGCGCGTCGCCAAGGCGCGCGGCAAGGCGGGTGAGTTCCAGCTGGCCGGAGGACGCGGGGTGTATCTGGAGCCGACCGATCCCCTGGCGCGCGAGCCCTGGCTGGCGGTGGGTGAACTGGGCGGGGGCGACAGCCGCGACCGCATCCTGCTGGCCGCCGCCGTCGAGGAGACCGAGCTGCGCGAGGCCTTCGCCGACCGCCTGATCGCCGAGGATCGCCTGGAGACCTCCGGCGGCAAGGTGCGCGCCAAGCGTCTGCTGCGGCTCGGCCGGCTGGTGCTGGAAGAGCGGCTGATCGAGAATCCCGACCCGGCGATGATCGCCGGCGCCTTGATGGATCAGGTTCGCGCCGAGGGGCTGTCGGCGCTGCGCCTGGGCGAGCGGGGCAGGGCGCTTTTGGACCGCGTGGCCTTCCTACGCGACGTCGACGGCGATGACTGGCCCGATCTGTCGGAGAGCGCCCTGATCGAGCGCCTCGACGAGTGGTTGGAGCCCCTGCTGGCGGGGCGCTCGTCGCTGTCCAGTCTGGACGAGGGGACGCTGCACGACGCCCTGAAGACACTGGTCCCCTGGGACCTGCAGCGGAAGATGGACGCGCTGCTGCCCGCGCGCTTCGAGGCGCCGACCGGCAACACCTTCGCCATCGACTATTCCGCTGAAGGAGGACCTCGCGTCGAGGTGCGGGTCGGCGAACTCTATGGCCTGGCCGAGCATCCCAGCGTGGCTGGCGGCAAGGTCCCGCTGACGCTGGCCCTGCTCTCGCCCGCCCACCGCCCGATCCAGATCACCAAGGACCTGCCGGGCTTCTGGAAGGGCTCGTGGCGCGAGGTGAAGGTCGAGATGAAGGGGCGGTATCCGCGGCACGTGTGGCCGGATGATCCGGCCAGCGCCGCGCCGGTGACAAGGGCGAAGCCGCGAGGGACGTGAGGGGGCTGACGGGCAAATCCTCCCCCTAGCGGGGGAGGTGGCCCAGAGGGCCGGAGGGGGCGAGCTCGGCTTTCAAGGCGCTAGCCCCCTCAGTCGCTCCGCGACAGCTCCCCCGCATCGCGGGGGAGCAACTTTGATGGCCCTACCCCGTCACCGTGTAGATCATGATCCCGGTCGCCACGGACAGGTTCAGGCTGTCGGCTCGTCCGCGCATCGGGATCTTGACGTTCACGTCGCACGCCGCCGCCAGCTCGGGCGGCAGGCCTTGCTGCTCGTTGCCCATCAGGATCAGCGACGGCTTCACGTAGTCGGCGGACTTGTGGTCGACGGTGGCGGTCAGCAGCGTGCCGACCACGCTGCCCGGCCAGGTTTCGCGCCAGGCCAGGAACTCGGGGATCGTCGCCTTGGCGATCTTTACGGCGAAGATCGAGCCCATGGTCGCGCGGACGCCTTCGACCGAATAGGGATCGACGCAGTCGCCAACCAGGATCACCCCGCCGCAGCCGGCCGCGTCGGCGGTGCGGATCACGGTGCCGAGGTTGCCGGGGTCGCGAACGGCCTGCATGGCCACCCAGCACGGCGCGCTCTCGGGGACGATGGCCGCCAGCGGCGTGAACACTTGGCGGAACACCGCCACGACCGCCTGCGGGTTGTCGCGGCGCGAGACCTTCTCAAGGATTTCGCGATTGACCTCAATGACTTCGCCGCCAGCCTTGAGGCACGCCGCGACGGCCTTCTTCAGCATCGGATGGTCGGCGGCGTCGGGGCCGTACATGACGATCTTGGGGGCGTGGCCGCAGTCGATCGCCTCGATGACGATCTTCAGGCCCTCGGCCAGGAACAGGCCGCTCTCCTCGCGCTCCTTGCGCATGTGCAGGGCGCGGACGGCCTTGACGGTCGCGTTGGTCAGGGAGGTGACGGTCTTGGTGCTCATGTCCCTCAGCCTTCAGACGACCAGCGGGCGAAGAACGACAGGCCGATCTGGCGGTCGCCCTTGTCCTCGACCAGCGAGAGCTCGCCCCAGTCGATGACGCCGCCCCGGCCTTCCAGCTCCTGGGCCAGCAGGCCCGACATCGCCGCGCCCGAGACGCGGGCGGCGTAGGCGTTCATCAGCAGGAACGAAGCGTCTTCGCCGAGCAGGGCGGCGACATCGCGGGTCAGGCCGGCCAGGTCCTCGAACAGGCGCCAGACCTCGCCGTCGGCGCCGCGGCCGAACTTGGGCGGGTCCAGGATGATCCCATCATAGACATTGCCGCGCCGAACCTCGCGGGCGACGAACTTGCGGGCGTCCTCGACGATCCAGCGGATGGGCTTTTCGGCGAGGCCGGCGAAGGCGGCGTTCTCGCGCGCGAAGCCGACGGATTTCTTGGAGGCGTCGACATGGGTGACCGCCGCGCCCGCCGCCGCGCAGACCAGCGAGGCCACGCCGGTATAGCCGAACAGATTCAGGATCTTGGGCTGGCGGCCCGAGGCCTTGGCGAAGGCGCGCACGCGCTCGTCCTGCCAGGCCCAGTTGGCGGCCTGCTCAGGGAAGAAGGCCAGGTGGCGGAAGGGCGTGAACTGACCGTGGAACTTGGCGTCGCCCCAGGCCAGGGGAAACTTCTCGATCGGCTTGCCCTTGAAGCGCCAGCGGCCCGCCTCGTCCTCGTCGGTCGGATCGAACACGGCGTCGGCGTTGTCCCAGACCTTCGCGTCCAGGCGCGGCGCCCAGAAGCACTGCGGCTCGGGACGCACGACCGTGTAGCGGCCGTAGCGCTCCAGCTTCTTGCCGTGGCCGCTGTCCAGCAGGGCGTAGTCCGCCCAGCCGGTGGTGCGCATGACGATGGGGGCGGGAGCGATCTTCGGAGCCATCGCCCGCCCATACCTTCTTACAGCCGGACCCGTCCAGAGCGCGGCGCGTGCTGGGTCTTGTCCCAGCGGTGCGGATCGGTGACGAACTGGGCCAGCGCCCGGGCCGCGGCGACGCTCTGCAGCAGCCAGTAGAAGGGCATGCCGAAGAGGTGCAGGGCCTTGGGCTGTCCGCCCGCCCTCATCATGCCGCGCGCGCCCGCGATCGCCGCCGAGCTCCAACCCAGGGCGTAGAGCACGAGGTCGGCGGCGGGGATGTCGAACCGTGAGTCCGGCCAGTAGTCGATCGCCGCCGCCGCGATCGCGACCGCCATCACCGGACCGTGCATGTGCGAGGACGCCACCGATTGGGCCAGGGTCAGGACCAGCGCCGCGGCTCCCTGGGCTTGGCGGACGACCCGCCCGCGCGAATGGACAGCCAGCGTCTGCATGTGCCCCTTGATCCACCGGGCGCGTTGCGGGAACCATTGGCGCCAGGTGGTGGGCGCGGTCTCCCAGGTCGGCTTGGAGATGACGCCCAGCGTGTAGCCGGCGGCGGCCAGGCGGAAGCCAACGTCCGCGTCCTCGGTCACGTTGTAGGCGTCCCACGCGCCGATCTCTCGCAAGGGCGCGACCTTGAAGTGATTGCTGGTGCCGCCCAACGGGAAGGCCAGACCCCATTGGGCCAGGGCCGGCAGCAGCACTTCGAAATGGGCGGCGTATTCCAGGCGGAACTGCGAGGGCAGGAAGAGGGAGAAACCGGGATCCTCGATCCGCAGAGGCGCTTGCAAACAGGCGAGACGCGGATCGGAAACGGCGAAGCGGGCGGCGGCTTCGCGCAGTTGTCCTGGATCGGGCATGTCCTCGGCGTCGTAGATCACCACCAGATCGCCGCGAGCTCTCGCCAAGGCGTGGTTGCAGGCGCGAGGCTTGGTCTTGGGCGTTCCTGGCGGCACGACCAGCACCTGGACGAAGGCGGGAAGGTCCAGGGCGCGCGCGGCCGCCAAGGTTTGAGAGTCGTCCGCCTCCAGCACCACCAGCGCTTGGAGCCGATCGCGCGGATAGTCGATCGCCGCCAGGTTTTCGAGCAACTCGCCGACCACCTCGGCCTCGCGGTAGAGCGGGGCGATGATCGTGTAGGCGGGCAGGTCCGCGTCCGCCAGGGGCGGGGGGGATCTTGTGGAGAGCGGCGCGCAAGCGGCCGCTAGCCGCGTCAGGCCGCCCAGCAGGAAGATGGCGAAGAACAGGTGATGGACGCCGACCAGACCGGCGGTTGGCGCCAGGGCCATGGCGACGGCCATCGCCAGCCCGACGGCTCCGATGGTCGCCGCTTGGAGCGGCGTGAGCGAAATGTGAGCGCCATCGCGGTCCGTCGCGAGCGCGAGTTCTTCCGAAGTGCTTGGCTGGGATAGGGGCGCAAGTCCGCCCGCCGGCGCGAACGCCGGGTCCAACCGTCTATCCTCACGCGCCATTATCGCCCCAAGACGCCAGATCGCCTCAACGACGGGGATAACGGTATCTCAACTAAAAAGTGTCAAACGGAAAAATGCGCGTTTTAAGATATTTTCCCTCGACCCAAGATTTTGGAGGCGGACGGTCGTTGCCAACGCACGTTCTTGCGACGGCTGGGTGATTCCCGTTTAGTATCGGGCTGGGGAAATGCAGGGGAAGCCAGGTCCGTGACGGTCGTTCTGAAAAAGCCTCAAAAGTCCGCGCGTAAGCCCAAGGGGGACGGTCACCTGAGGCGCGGTGAAATCCTCGAGGCGGCCGAGAAGATCTTCATCGCCGAAGGCTATTCGGGCGCGACGATCCGCAAGATCGCCGACGCGGTGGGGGTGTCGTCGACGGCGCTCTACATGCACTTCCGCGACAAGGATCAGATTCTGATGGAGATCAGCAACGACGCCATCGAGCGTCTGCTGACCCTGAACACCCAGATCGCCGCCCAACCGGTCGACGCCGTCGCTCGGGTGCGCCTGATGCTGGAGGCGTACATGACGTTCGCCCTCGACAATCCCAACACCTACCAGTTGGTGTTCTGCAGCACCGGCGAGCACATCTCGCAGGACAAGATCTCCGACCTGCTGTCGCTGGGCGACCGCTGTTTCGAGAAGTTCAGCGAGCCGGTTCACCAGATCGCCGCCCAGGGCCGCCTGCGCTCGGGTTCGGCGGTCGAGGCGGCCGAGGTGCTGTGGGCCGGCTGCCATGGCTTGGTGTCGCTGCTGATCACCAAGCCCGAGCGCGGCTGGTCGTCGTCCGAGGGGCTGATGAAGGTGATGCTGGACGGCTTGCTGCACGGCCTGGTCACGGACTGATTTCATGAGCGCCGCCAAGGCCCTGTGCGCCCTCGTGGCGGCGCTGGCGCTCGCGCCGGGTTTGGCCCGGGCGGCTCCTCGCGTGATGTCGCTGGACTCCTGCGCGGACCAGTATGTCCTGGCCCTGGCCCCGCGCGACAGCATCGTCGGCCTATCCTACCGCGCCGTCTCCCGCGACAGCTACATGCGAGACGCGGCCGTCGGTCTGCCTTTGCGGCGCGCCACGTTCGAGAGCCTGGTCACGGCGCGGCCTCAAGTCGTGGTGCGGCTGTGGGGCGGCGACGCGCGCCTTGTCCAGGCGCTGGAGCGGAAGGGCGTGACCACCGTCGCCCTGGACGACGCGGCTGACTTCGATGGCGTCCGCGCCAATGTCCGCAAGGTCGCGACCGCGCTGGACCGCCGCGCCCAGGGCGAGGCAATCGTCGCGCGGATGGACGCCCAGCTGGCTCGGGCGGCCGGGGCGGGGAAGGGCCGTTCCGCGCTCTACCTGACGCCCGGCGGCTTCACCGCCGGCGCGGGCACGCTGATCGACGCCCTGCTGAAGGCGGCGGGCTACGGCAACGCGACCCCGACCCCATACTTCGCGCCGGTGTCGCTGGAAGGGCTGGTGATGCGGCCGCCCGCGGCGGTGGTGCTGGGACTGTTCGACATGGCTCGGGCGGGCGCTGATCGCTGGGGACCCGGCCGCCACGCCGCCCTCCAGCGCGTGGTCGCGACCCGGACTGCCGCCTCGCTGCCGGCCTCGGTGGTCGGCTGTCCGGGCTGGTTCGCCGCCGACGGCGCGCGGATGCTGGCGGAGGCGGCGCGATGAGCCTTCTCCGACTTTGTCTCCTCATGCTGCTGGTCCTGGCGTTGGCGGCGATCGCGGCCGTGGCGCTGGGGGAGACGCCACTGAGCTGGAACCAGTACGTCCAGGCCCTGACCCGACCCGGCTCGTCGCCCGGCGAGGTGTTGTGGACGATCCGCGCGCCGCGCGTCGCCGTCGCGGCCCTGGTCGGCGCGGCCCTGGGCTTGGCGGGCGCGACCATGCAGGGCCTGTTGCGCAATCCGCTGGCCGACCCCGGGGTGCTGGGCGTCTCCGCCGTGTCGGGCCTGGGCGCCGCGATCGCCATCTCGGCCGGCCTCGCCGCCATTCCCGGCGCGATCGAGCTGTCGGCGCTGATCGGCGCGCTCGTCGCCGGCGCGGCCGTCGTGGCGCTGGCCGCGCGGTTCCGCGAGCCCGAGGCCCTGATCCTGTTTGGCGTGGCCCTATCGGCGTTCGGCGGGGCGCTCACCGCGCTGGTCTTCAACCTGTCGCCATCGCCGGTGGCCACGGCCGAGATCCTGGCCTGGCTGATGGGGTCGGTGCAGAACCGCGACGCCGTGGACGCCCTGCGAGCGCTGGTTCCGATGGCGATCGGCGCGGCGCTTTGCGCCAGGGCGGGAGATGGCCTGCGGATGCTGACGCTGGGCGAGGAAGCCGCTCGCATGTCGGCCCTGCCGATGGCGCGGCTGCGGGTCTACGCGGTCGCCGGCGCGGCGCTGCTGACGGGCGCGGCCGTCGCGGCGGCGGGCGTGATCGGCTTTGTCGGCCTGGCCGCGCCGCACCTGGTGCGGGCGGTGGTGCGCGACGATCCCAAACAGATCCTCTGGCCGTCCGCGCTGGCGGGGGCCTTGTTGCTGGTCTTGGCCGACCTCGCCGCGCGGCTGATCCCGACCGAGCAGGAGCTGAAGCTGGGCGTCGTCACCGCGCTCTTCGGCGCGCCCGCGTTCGCCCTCCTGGCCTGGCGCGCGGCCCGGAGCTGGCGGTCATGAGCGCGGTCTGGACCCTCGACGCGGTCAGCGCCCGTCAAGGCGGCAAGAGCGTGCTGGAGACGGCGAGCTTGAGCGTCTCGCCCGGCGAGGTCGTCGGGATCGTCGGCCCAAACGGTGCGGGCAAGACCAGCCTGCTGCGCGCGGGGCTAGGTCTTTTGCCGCTGGCGGCGGGGCAGGCGCTGTTGTCGGGGCGGCGCGTGGGCGCGCTGAAGCCCGACGAGCGCGCGCGCCTGGTCGGCTATCTGCCGCAGGAGCGCCGCGCGGCCTGGAACCTGCCGGCCCGGATGGTCGCGGCGCTGGGGGCGAGCGACCTTTCCGACCCCGAGGCCGACGCCTTGGCGCGCGCCTGCCTGACGCGCGTCGGCGCCGGCGATCTGGCCGATCGTGGCGTGCTCGACATGTCGGGCGGCGAGCGGGCGAGGGTGCTGCTGGCGCGGCTTTTGGCGACCCGCGCGCCGCTCCTGATCGCCGACGAGCCGGTGGCGGGTCTTGATCCCGACGCCCAGCTGCTGACCTTGGACCTCTTGCGCGCCGAGGCCGCGGCGGGGGCGGCCGTGGTGGTGACGCTGCACGACTTGGGTCTCGCCGCGCGGGCCTGTAATCGCGTGGTGGTGGTCTCGCGCGGCCACGTCGTCGCCGACGGACCACCGCGCGAGGCGCTGTCGGGCGCGGTCCTGGCCAGCGTGTTCGGCCTCGACGGCGCGCTCGTCGAGACGTCGGCGGGTCTGGTGCTGGCGGCGCGGCGCGCTTAGTCGCGCCGACCTAGGGCTGGGCCGCCACCGTCTCGGCCGAGGCCACCGCCGCGCTATAGCTATAGCCGCCGCGCTTGAGTTCGCTGGAGAGCGTCAAGGGCGTGACGCCGCCGCCCAGTCTGGCGCGATAGACCATGGTCGTCTCCAGGGTCCGCATGACGTAGTTGCGCGTCTCCGAGAATGGAATGCACTCGATGAAATCGAGCGGGTCGGTGGTCGCGCCGCGCGGGTCGCCGCACTGATTCACCCAGCGGGCGGGACGGCCTGGGCCGGCGTTGTAGGCCGCGGCGGCCATGATGTACGAGCCGCTGAAATTGTTGACCATCTGGCCCAGGTAAACCGAGCCTAGGCGCATGTTGTACGACGCGTCGGACAGGCGATCGACCGAGTGGTCCTCGCCCAGTTTGCGCGCCACCAGCGAGGCCGTGGCCGGCATCAACTGCATCATGCCGCGCGCGCCGACGCCCGAGCGGGCCTCGGGGTCGAAATTGCTCTCTTGGCGCGAGATCGAATAGACGAACGCCGTCTCGGCCGCGCCGGGAACCGGGGTAAAGTGGTGGTCCAGCAGCGGATAGCCCCGCTCGGCAAGAATAATGCCCTTCTGGGCGGCGGCGCGGACCGCGCGCATGGCCAGGTCCTGATCGCCATAGCCGCGCGCCATGTCGACCAGCAGGGCGGTCTCCTGGGCGTTGGGCAGGATGTCGTCGATATAGAGCATCAGGCCGCGGAACTGGTCGCGCGCGCCGATGTCGGCGAGGATCCGCGCGGCGCGGACCTGCTCGCGGCTGTAGAAGCGGGCGCGATCGGCGGCGGTGATCACCGGATCGCGTTCAAGGCGAAGCTCCCGGAGCCCGGCCTTCTCGGCGGCCAGTTGGCCGTAGAAGGTGGTGATGTAGCGCGCGCCCTCGAAATAGAAGGCCTGGGCCGCGATCGGGTCGCCTTGCGCCTCGGCGGCGCGGCCTTGCCAATAGAGCGCTCTGCCCTTGGTGATCGGCGAGGCGCCGACGGCGGCGATCTGGGCGAAGTGGGCCGCGGCGGCGTCGGGGTTCCTCAGCCTCGAGAGCGCGATCCAGCCGGCGAAGAACTCCGACTCGGCGATCTCGGTGGGCGTCAGGGCGCGGGTGTTGCTGGCGGCGGCGTAGGCGCCGGCGTTGTCGCCGGACTGTAGGGCCGCGACGACCAGTTGCTTGCGCTCCTTCCAGATCGTCGCCGAGGCCTCTTCCGTCGGTGGCGCGGGGAAGTTCGCCACCATCGGCAGGGCCAGGGTCTCCATGCCCCTGCGGCGCAGATAGGCGGCGCGCTCGAACACCACGCCCGGCGAGTCCTGCAGGTCGGGCGTCAGGTTGTTGTAGAGGTCGTTGGCGTTGGCCGCGTTCTGACGATAGGCCATGCGCGTGCGGGCGGCCGCCTGTTGCGTCTCCGACAACATCGAAACGATCTCGCGCGCGGCGGGGCCCTGCTGGCCGTACAGCAGGATGTCGGCGCGGCGGACGTAGTCGTCGGGCGTGAGCAGGGCGCCGAAGCGCGCGATCATCGCGCGCTGGGCGTCGGCCTCGAACACCGTGTCGCGGAAGGCGCGGCGGATCAGGTCCGTCGCGGCCTGCTGGCGGCCGGTCGCCTGCAGGGCGCTGGCCAGGGTCATGACGCCTTCCGCCGTCGCCGGCTGGGCGCCGCCGAACCAGGCGACGATACGCGCGGGATCCAGGCCCGAGGTCGCCAAGGCGCGCTCGGTCGCGGCGTCGCGCCGCGCGCCACGCGGCCAGCCGACCAACTCGCGGCGGGCCGAGTCGAGATCATAGAAGCCCAGCGCCTCGGCGTTGCTGTCGACCAAGGCCCAAAGGGCGATCTTGCGGGCCACGGGATCGCTCAGGCTGGCCATCGCCGCGCGCGTTCCGGAGACATCACCGCGCTTGGCGGAGGACAGAGCCGTCCGCAGGTTGGCGGCGTCGGTGTCGGAGACGGAGCTCGCGCCGGCGCTGATCGACGAGCCGACGAGATCGGGCGCGGCCGTCTGGGCGTCCGCGACGCCGCAAACGGCGACAATGCAGGCTCCTCCGAGCATGACACGGCGCAGAACTGAAGCCAAAACGCACTCCTCAACCAGGCTCCGGACAAGAGCCTCGACCACGCCGCAGCCGGATACGCGCTGGCGACAGGGGTCTCTTCGAATCGCAAATCCGGGTCCGAAACAAGATCAGGCCGGATTATGTTTAAAGGAGGGTTGGCGGGACTTGACCCGAGGGCCTGGTCCGATCAAACCGCTCCAGCCTCGACGCGCCCGGTTGCGGGACGGCGGGGCAGGGACATATTGTCCGCCTCCTTCGTCCTGCCGCAACCGACGCGGCGCCATTCTCACGGCAATTTGCAAGTCATGGTCCATTCCCCGTTCAAGGGCGTCATTCCTGCCCTCGTCACGCCGTTCAAGGACGGGGAGGTCGACGAGAAAGCCTTCGTGGCGCTGGTGGAGCGTCAGATCGCGGGCGGCGTCCATGGCCTGGTGCCGGTCGGCACCACCGGCGAGACCTCGACCCTGTCGCACGAAGAGCACATGCGGGTCGTCGAACTGTGCGTGAAGACCGCCGCCGGCCGCGTTCCGGTGATCGCGGGCGCGGGCAGCAACTCGACCGACGAGGCCATCATGCTGGTCCGTCACGCCAAGACCGTCGGCGCCGACGCCGCCCTGGTGGTGACGCCCTACTACAACCGTCCCAGTCAGGAAGGCCTCTATCGCCACTACGCGGCGATCAACGACGCCGTCCAGCTGCCGGTGTTCGTCTACAACGTGCCGGGCCGCACGGGCGTCGACATCTCCAACGAGACCCTGGCGCGCCTGTCCAAGCTGCCCAACATCGTCGGCATCAAGGACGCCACCGGCGACCTGACCCGCATCAGCATGCAGCGCCTGATGTGCGGCGAGGACTGGGTCATGCTGTCGGGCGACGATCCGACCGCGCTGGGCTACATGGCGCACGGTGGCCACGGCGTGATCTCGGTCACCGCCAATGTCGCGCCGGACGCCTGCGCCGCCTTCATGAACGCCTGCCTGCAAGGGCAATGGGAGACCGGCCTCTACTGGCAGGACCGCCTGGTGCGCCTGCACAAGGCCCTGTTCCTGGATTCCTCGCCGGCCCCGACCAAGTTCGCCCTGTCGCACCTGGGCCTGTGCGCGGAAGACGTCCGTCTGCCGATCGCGCCCTGCGCCGAGGCGGTGCGTCCGACGATCCTGGACGCCATGCGCGAGGCGGGTCTCTGACCATGGTCAAGCCGATCGCGGAAAATCGGCGCGCGCGCTACGACTACTTCATCGAGGAGACGTTCGAGGCGGGCATCATGCTGACCGGCACCGAGGTGAAGAGCCTGCGGACCGGGCGGGCGAACATCGCCGAGTCCTACGCCTCGGTCGAAGGGCGCGAGATCGTGCTGATCAACGCCGACATCCCGCCCTACGGCCACGCCAACCGCTTCAACCACGAGCCGCGCCGCCACCGGAAGCTGCTGCTGCATCGCAAGCAGATCGACAAGCTGATCGGCGCGGTGCAGCGCGAGGGGCGCACCCTCATTCCGATCAAGCTCTATTGGAACGACAAGGGCCTGGCGAAGCTGGAAGTGGGTCTGGCCAAGGGCAAGAAGCTGCACGACAAGCGCGAGACCGAAGCCAATCGCGACTGGCAGCGCGACAAGGCGCGCCTGATGAAGGGCGATCGCGGCGACTAAGGCGCGCCGCGGAGTTGGTCCGGGGTCAGACTAGGCCGGCCAACAGCAGGAAACCGAGCGCCATGCCGAGGCCGAAGCCGGCGACGCTGGCGACAAGATAGCGGCGGACATCCCCCCGGACGTCCGCTGGGACCTCTGTACGCGTCTGGGCCATCTGAAATCCGCTCCCCCCACGCCGACAGGGCGTGACGAATCAATCCATGATTCAGTCTTAGCGTGACTTTAGTCGGATGAATCTGGGTCAATACGCGGGCGCGACAATTGTTCGCGGCATGGCCGGCGGCATTGGCTCTATGGGTGCTGGTCCACGGCGACATGTGTTTGGAAGAATTCGAGCTGTTGTCAGCGCTGTCAAATGATCATCTGGCGTTGATTATTGCTCGACTGCCTATCCGTTCTCTAGCGCCAGCAGCGCGAAGGTCGCCAGCCAGTGTTCGCCCATGTAGTCGGCGGAAATGTGCGGGATCGCGGCGGCCAGATGATTCACCGCGGCGCTGATCGCATGAGGTTTGGCGGGGTCGGCTTCAGACATCGCGCTGGCCAAGGTCCGCCAACACCAGGCCCGCGATAGGTTCAGGCCGTCGAGGTGGGCGATCTTGCCGTCGGTGCGGTCGCTGACCCGCGCCGGCGTGAACAGCGTCGCCGGCTGCTTGCGGGCCAGGTCGGGCAGGAAGCGCGGGAACCACAGCTCGAAGCGCTCGGGCGGCAGCAGCCGGCGCATGGCCTCGGCCTCGATCAGGGCGGGCGACAGGAAGTCGTCGCCCGACGGCTCCCACGCCTGGCAGGCGGCGTCCTCGCCGTACCAGACCAGGGCGCGGTTGCGCATCAGCTCGTATAACCCCTGGTCGCCCGTCATCTCGGCGTACTCGTAGGCCAGCACCAGGGCGAAGGCGGTATTGTAGTGGGTCCCGGCCCGGACCGGATAATCGGCGATCGGCAGGAAAGCCTCGAAGCGGGCCTTGAACGCCAGTGCCAACGGGGCGTGGGCCTTGGCCCAGGGGCGGTCGTGACGCAGCAGCTCGGCCTGCAACATCAGGCTCCACGCCCAGCCATAGGGACGCTCGAAGCCCCGGCTTTCGGGGCGCGCCAAATAGGCTAGCTCTCCGGCGACTTTTTCCTCGGTGAAGGCGTCGTCGAACAGGGCGATGATGGTGTCGGCCTCGGGCATCTCGGGACGCAGGCGCAGCAGGGTCGCCAGCAGCCAATATCCGTGCACGCACGAGTGCCAGTCGAAGCTGCCGAAGAAGATCGGATGCAGGTCGCGCGGGGCGCGGACGTCCTCCGGCCCGGCCATGACGTGGTCCAGCTTGTTCGGATACTCGCGGGTCAGATGCCCGAGCGCGATCCGGGCGAACCGCGAAGCCGTGGCGCGGGCGAGGCTCATGGGCGGCCGGCGTGGAAGGCGAGGGCGTTCATAGGGATCACATTGACGATCAGCATCAGGACCGCCGTCGGCGCCTGGGCGCGGATCACGGCGTAGCGGTCCTTCAACTGCAACAGGGCGGCCGGCACAAGGTTGAAATTGGCCGCGAACGGAGTCCGTGGCGAGCCCTTGGGGCCGAACCGCGCTCGCGAGGTTGGGCTTGACGCCCTGGCGCCTCGGCGCGACGCTCAAGTCAACAACGATAACCTACGGGAGGCACCCATGGCCGACGGCTCACAGCCGATTACATCCCTGAAGGGCAAGGTCAGCGACGCCGAGTGGCAGGCGCGCGTGGATCTGGCGGCGCTTTACCGCCTGGTCGCCCTGCACGGGTGGGACGACATGATCTTCACCCACATCTCGGCCCGCATTCCGGGACCCGAGCACCATTTCCTGATCAACCCCTACGGCATGTTCTTCGGCGAGATGACCGCCTCGTGCCTGGTGAAGGTCGATCTGGAGGGAAATATCGTCGACAAGACGCCGTACTTCATCAATCCGGCGGGCTTCACGATCCACTCAGCCGTCCACGCCGCGCGGGAAGATGCCCACTATGTGATGCATTTGCACTCCGACCAGGGCGTGGCGGTGTCCGCGCACCGCGAAGGGCTGCTTCCCTTGACGCAACACGCGCTAATCGTCTTGCCTCAACTCGCCTATCACGACTATGAAGGCATTGCTCTCAACTTGGACGAGCGGGAACGGATCGTGTCCGATCTCGGCGACAAGAAGCTGATGATGCTGCGCAACCACGGCACCTTGTCCGTGGGCGCCACCGCGGCCGAGTGCTGGTTGGGGATGTTCTTCCTGGAGCGGGCGTGCGCGCAGCAGGTGATGGCTCTGTCGGTCGGACGCGACAACGTCCTTCTGGCGCCCGAGGCGGCGCGCGACGAGGTGCGTCGTCAGGTCGGCATGGGGATGGGAATGATCGGCGGCTTGGCCTGGCCGGGCTGCCTCAGGACGTTGGACCGCGAGCTACCCGGCTACGCCGAGTAGCCTCGGCTCACGGGGCTTCGAAGGCCGTCGCGGTCCTTGGGATCGCGACGGCTTTTTCGTGCCTGGTCGGGGCGCGAGCCCTGGCCGGCGCCTGGCCGATGGAGCCGGGCCGAACCCAGGCGATTTTCAAGTACGAGCGCGCCACGGCCGATCAGGGCTACGATCCGAACGCGAACCTGGTCGCGATCGACGGGCGGCGGGACGAGACGCTGTCGGTGTTCGTCGAGCGAGGCCTGACGCCGCGCCTGACCTTCCAGGCCAAGGCCGGCGCGACTCGAGGCCATGACCGCTGGGTCTCCTATTCCGGCCGGGGACCGATCGAGGCGGGGCTCCGCTGGACCGCGCAGCGCGATCCCCGGTCATCGCTTGCCGTTTATCTGGGCGCCGGCGAGGCGGGGGTGGGGCGCAACGCCGGCTACGCCGCGCCAGGAAAGGGCGGTCTCGACCTGGAGGCGCGCGTTCTCTACGGCCGCTCGGCCCCATGGCGCGGGCGCGAGGTCTTCATCGACGTGGAGGCCGCGCGGCTCAAGCGCCGTGGTCTGACGGATGAAACACGCCTGGACGCGACCCTTGGCCTGAGACCCGCCAAAGCCTGGCTGGTCTTGGCTCAGGTCTATGCCGGACGGGCCCATCGCGACGGACCGGACGCGCGCTGGGTGAAGGCCGAAATCTCGGCGGCGCGGGCCTTCGGCGACTGGAGCGTCCAGGCCGGGTGGCGCGATACGGTCTCAGGCCGGGACACCGCTCGTGACCGCGGGGGCGTTCTGGCCCTGTGGCGTCGCTTCTAGCTTGTTTCAGGCTTGCAACAGTCAGTCATCCGCCTGTCACTGGACGCCGCTTTAGCCTGCGGTCATATCTCGCCGCACCTATAACTTCGCCGTTCTTGGCGCCCGGAGCCGTTCGTTGATCCGCAGGCACTTCTTCCTCGTCGTGGCCCTGGTCGCCGTCGTTCTGATGCTGGTCGTCGGCGGGGCGAAGCTCGCCTTCGGCGGCAAGGAGAAGCAGGCTGGCGGCGGCGCCGGCGGACGCGCGACTCCCGTTTCCCAACTGGTGGTCGGGCAGCGTCCGTTCACGGATCGCATCGAGGTGCTCGGCGTCGCCAAGGGACGCCAGTCGGTCACCATCACGTCGAACACCGCCGAGCTGATCACCGCCGTTCATTTCTCGGACGGCCAGACCGTGTCGCGCGGACAGGTTCTGGTCGAGCTGAAGGCAGACCAGGAGAACGCCGGCATTTCCGAGGCGCGCGCCCGCCTGGCCCAGGCCGAGCGCGACTATCAGCGCTGGAAGACCCTGGCGGACAAGGGCATCGCCCCGCGCGCCACGGCCGAGCAGTATTTGGCCTCGCTGGAGACGGCGCGGGCCGTGGTCGGCTCGGCCCAGGCGCAAAAGCTGGATCGTGTGATCCGCGCGCCGTTCTCGGGCAAGGTCGGCATCTCCGACATCGCTCCTGGCACGCTGATCAGCCCCGGGACGGCGATCGTCACCCTGGATGACGTGTCGGTGATCCGCGTCGATTTCTCGATTCCCGACCGGTATCTGACGACCCTGCGCGTGGGCCTGCCGATCACCGCCAAGCCGGACGCCTTGCCGGGCGAAACGTTCCAGGGGCGCATCGCCCAGATCGACACCCGCATCGACCCGGCCACCCGGGCGATCAAGGCGCGCGCCGAGTTCCCGAATTCCGACGGCCGCCTGCGGCCGGGCATGCTGGTCAAGGTCGCGATCGACCAGGGCGTGAGGACTTCGGTCGCCGTGCCCGAGGCGGCTGTCCAGTTCGAGGGAACCCAGGCCTCCGCCTTCGTGATCGCCAAAGGGCCCAAGGGCCAGGTCGCGCGCCGGACCAATGTCGAGACCGGCCTCAATCAAGGCGGTTTTGTCGAGATCCGCTCCGGACTGAAGCCGGGCGACAAGGTCGTCGCGGATGGCCTCAATCGGGTCCAGGACGGCGCGCCGGTTAACGCGGGCCAGGGCAAGCCGGGCGCCGGCGGCGAGCGCAAGGCCCGCTGATGATCTCCGACCTTTCCGTTCGTCGTCCGGTATTCGCCGCCGTCGCGGCGATCATCCTGTGCGTCATCGGCCTGGCCGCCTTCACCGGCCTGCCCATCCGCGAACTGCCGAACGTCGACCCGCCGGTCGTTTCGGTGTCGACCAGCTATCGCGGCGCCTCGGCCGAGGTCATCGAAGAGCGCATCACCCAGGTGATCGAGCGCCAGGTGGCTGGCATCCAAGGCATCGACCGGGTGAACTCGTCCTCGCGGGACGGTCGCTCGCAGATCAACATCACCTTCACCCTGGATCGCGACCTGGACGACGCGGCGAACGACGTCCGCGACGCGGTCAGCCGCGTCGCGTCGAACCTGCCCGACCAGGCCGACCCGCCGCAGATCGCCAAGGCCAACGCCGACAGCTCGCCGATCATCATCCTGAACCTGACCTCGTCGACCCTGTCGCCGCTGGAGTTGGCCGACTACGCCGACCGCTATCTGGTCGAGCGGCTGTCCACCGTTCCCGGCGTGGCCCAGGCCGGCATGAACGGCCAGCTCTACGCGATGCGCATCTGGCTCAATCCGGACGCCATGGCCGCGCGCGGCGTGACGGTGGATGACGTCGAGGCCGCGCTGAACAACGAGAACGTCGAGCTGCCCGCCGGTTCGCTGGAAAGCTCGGCCCGGGACTTCACGATCCGCGTGAGCCGCGCCTATTCGACGGCCGCGGACTTCGCCCTGCTGCCGGTGCGCGCCGCCGACGCCAACGGGTTCGTGGTCCGCCTGGGCGAGATCGCCCGGGTGGAGGAGGGCGCCGACGAGCGCCGCAAGATCTTCCGCGGCAACGGCCAGAACCAGGTGGGCATCTTCCTCACCCGTCAGTCGCAGGCCAACGACGTGGCGATTTCCAAGGTGGTGGACGAGGAAGTCAAAGCCATCAACCAGACGCTGCCGCCCGGCACCCAGCTGATCAAGGCGGTCGACAACTCGATCTTCACCGCCGAGGCGATCCACGAGGTCTGGATCACCATGGGCATTTCGGTGGCCCTGGTCGCCCTGGTGAACCTGCTCTTCCTGGGCAGCTGGCGCTCGGCCCTGATCCCGTCGATCGTCGCCCCGATCTGCATTCTCTCGACCTTCATCATCCTGGCGCCCCTCGGCTTCTCGCTGAACCTCCTGACGCTGCTGGCCCTGGTGCTGGCGGTCGGCCTGGTGGTCGACGACGCCATCGTCGTGGTCGAGAACATCCAACGCCGGGTGGACGAGGGCGAACCCGCGCCCGTGGCGGCCCTGCGCGGCACGCGGCAGGTGTTCTTCGCCGTCGTGGCCACCACCATCGTGCTGATCTCGGTGTTCGCCCCGCTGATGTTCCTGCCGGGCTATACCGGCCGGCTGTTCGTGGAGCTGGCCGTGGCGATCGCCGCCGCCGTCGGCTTCTCGGCGCTTCTGGCCTTCACCCTGTCGCCGATGCTGGCGTCCAAGCTGCTGAAGCCCGCCCATGGCGAAGGGTGGCTGGCGCGTCGCGTGGACTTCGCGATGGACAAGCTGCGCGACAGCTATCGCAACTCGCTGGAGGCCCTGCTGGGCGCGAAAGCGGCGGGCTGGGCCACCGGGCTGGTGGTTCTGATCCTGGCGGGCGCGGCGACGGGGCTTTTCCTGGCCCTGCCCAAGGAAATGGTGCCGGCCGAGGACCGCGGCCGCGTCGACGTCTCGATCAGCGGCCCGGAAGGGGCGGGTTTCGACTACACCTCCAAGATCGCCGATCAGGTCGAGAAGGAGCTGGCCAAGTACCGCGCCGAGGGCGTGGCCGACCGGACGATCATCGCCGTGCCGCGATTTGGCCAAAGCCAGTTCAATACCGGCAACGGCGTGCTGGTTCTCAAGGGTTGGGGCGAGCGCGACAAGACGGCCGATGAAGTGGCGGCCGAATTGAACAAGTCGCTCAGCAAGATCACGGGCGCCCGGGCCGTGGCCTCGGTGCGCGGGGCGTTTCAGCGCGGCGGCGGTGGCGGCGGCGGCACCAATGTCGACCTGATCGCCGTCGGCAATGACTATGTGCAGCTGGCCAAATGGCTTGAGCCGATCCTGGCCGCCGCTCAGGAAAACCCAGGCTTCTCGCGCCCCCGGATCGACTATGAGCCGACGTCGCCGCGTCTGTCGGTGCAGATCGATCGCGACAAGGCCGCCAGCCTGGGCGTCTCGACCCAGTCGATCGGCCGCGCGCTCGAGACCATGTTCGGCTCGCGCCGCGCCACCACCTACATCAAGAACGGCCAGGAATACGACGTCATCCTGCAGTCCGAGCTCGAGCAGCGCCGCAGCATCGACAACCTCAACCAGCTGCAGGTCCGCACCAAGGCCGGGACCCTGGTGCCGCTGTCGACGGTGGTCACCACGCAGTTGCGGGGCGACACGCCCGACCGTCCGCGCGTGGACCGCCTGCGTTCCGTCACGCTGACGGCCCAGCTCTCGCCCGGCTTCACCGTCGAGGAGGCCGTCAGCTTCCTGCAGGCCCAGGCCGACGCCCATCCGACGCCCGGCGTCAGCATCAAGTGGGGTGGGCAGGCCAAGGACTATCTGGAAGCTTCCGGCGCGGTCGGCATCGCCTTCGGGTTCGCGCTGCTGCTGGTCTTCTTGGTGCTGGCGGCGCAGTTCGAAAGCTGGATCCACCCGGCCGTCATCATGCTGACCGTGCCCCTGGCGGTGCTAGGCGGACTGTTTGGCCTGCTGGTGATGGGCTCGACCATCAACACCTACAGCCAGATCGGCCTGATCATCCTGGTGGGGATCGCCGCCAAGAACGGCATCCTGATCGTCGAGTTCGCCAACCAGCTGCGCGACGAAGGCCTGAAGATCCGGGAGGCGGTCATCGAGGCCGCCGCGCTGCGCCTGCGTCCGATCGTCATGACCTCGATCGCCACGGCCATGGGCGCTCTGCCGCTGATGCTTTGGAAGGGCGCGGGCGCCGGCAGCCGTCAGACCATCGGCTCGGTGATCTTCATGGGCGCGATCGTCGCCACCCTGCTGACGCTGTTCGTGGTGCCGGTCTTCTACAACCTGCTGGCGCGCTTCACGAAGTCGCCGGAATGGATGGCCCGCCGGATCGAGGAGTACGAGGCCCAGGAGAGGGGCGAGGGCGACGGAACGACGCCCGCCTAGGGCTCGCGAAAGGCGTCAGCGGGCTCGCGACGGAGGGCGATCGATCTCGAGGAGCTCGAGGCGCCAGAAAAGGTCGTCGCGAAGCGTATAGCGGTGCCGGACCATGAGGTCCGACCACAGCTTTCCGGCCAGGTTCCAGACCACCTGGTTGGCGAGGACGACGATGCGGCCTTCGTCGTCGATGTCCGTCTTGACCGGCGCCATCTCCACGCGAAGGGCGCGGTCATTGTAGGCCCAGTAGTCGCGGACCGCCTCGGGGCTATCCAGAAGGCCGCCACGCGTTACGTCCGGCCATTCCAGCCGCGGGTGGACCATGGCGCGAAACGCCTCGTAGTCGCGCCGCTGGTTGGCGTCGTAGAGACGCTCGACCCGCGCCTGGATGTCGGGTGGAGCCGGTCTCATGGTCACGGCGCCGGTTTGTAGCCCGTCTCGACCTTCAGATAGGCGATCAGGTCCACCCGGTCCTTCGGGTCCTTGAGGCCGGCGAAGGTCATCTTGGTGCCCGGCATGAAGCCGCGCGGATCGGCCAGCCACTTGTCCAGGTGCTCGGCGTCCCAGGTGAAGCCGGCCGCCTTCACGGCGTCGGAATAGCTGTAGCCGGCCTTGGCGCCCACCTTGCGGCCGAAGACGCCGTAGAGGTTGGGGCCGGTCATGTCCGGGCCGCCCTCGGTGATCGTGTGGCACGAACGGCAGAGAGCGAACTTGCTCTGACCGTTGGCCAGGTCGCCGGTGTTGTAGGGCGCGGGCAGGGCCGCGAGGGCCGCGGCCTTCTCGGCGTCGGTCGGGATGGCCGCCGCGGGCGCCGAAGCCGGCGCGTCGGCCGGCGCTTCGGAGGAGCTGCCCCCGTCCTTCGAACAGGCGACGAGCGTGACGGCGAGGACGGCGAAGGCGGTCGTTTTCAGCGTACGCATGAGGGTTCCCGACTGACGTTTCGTCGCGGGCTCCGCGGCGCCACGACGCATTCCAAAACCTTATAAAATCTGGGCCCCGGCCTTGTCACCTAACAAGGGTCCCTAAAGGTCAAGCCTGCGACAATTGGCGATATCTATGTGATTCTCTAAGTGAAAAGTGAAATCGCAAACCGTGGGTTCGCACATAACCATTTGACGCTCGTTAACCATAAATCTTACCCATTTTCTCACGGAGCGGGCTGGCTCCGGGCAGGGCTGGAAAACAAGATCATGGACTGGAGCGAAGAACGCACGGCGACCCTCAAGAAGCTGTGGCTCGAGGGCCTCAGCGCGAGCCAGGTCGCGCGGCAACTGGGCGGCGTCAGCCGCAGCGCGGTGATCGGCAAGGTCCACCGCCTGGGCATCACGGTCCGCGAGACTCCGGTCCGACAGCGCGCCTCGTCCATCCGCGTGCCCTCGCGCATGGCCTCCCGTCAGCGCCCCGCCCGCGAGGCGACGACCGCGGCCCGTCAGGTTCCGACGTTCGAGCGTGTCGAGGAAGACCTGCTGCCGACCTCCGGCATCCTGGGCCTGGGCGCCCACTCCTGCCGCTGGCCGATCGGCCATCCCGACAGCGAGGACTTCGGCTTCTGCGGCCGTCCCAAGGTCAGCGCCCGCGGCTCCTATTGCGAGCAGCACAGCCAGGGCGCCTTCCGCCGGGTCGGCTCGAGCCAAGCCCTCGAAGCCTGGGCCCTGAAGGGCGTCAACGACAAGCGCGTCCAGCCCACCCTGGGCTGAGCTCGATCCGCCGCATCCCACATTCCCTCACGCACGATCGCCGAGACAATCCCATGAACATGGTCCTGATCGAGAACGCCGCCGGCAGCAGCCAAGTGATCACCATCATCGAGGAGTTCGCCGGCCATTCGGTGTCGCGCGACCTCAATCCCGGTGACCACGCCGAGATCCCGGTCACCCAGTTCAAGTCGATCACCGTGCGCGAAACCTATCCCGACGATTGGCTGACCCGCGGCCGCAACCGCAACCGCGCCGCGATCGACGCCTGACCGTCGACGGCCGTGTTGAGGGGGCAAATTCTCGCTTAAATTGAACGAGATCACCCCGCGAAGCCTTTCGCGGGGTTTTTCGTTTCCCTTACGGTCGCGCTGATTGCATGGCCGTTAACCTTATGACAGACAGAGCGCCGCTTTGTGGGGGGCGAAACGATTATGCGTGAGGGGGAAGAGCACGCGGCGCTGGTAGAAGACCATGCGCTGCCGTTGCCGAGTTACCTGAGCTATCTGCTTTACCAGACCGAGCAGCACCGGCGCGCCGTGGCGGCCGATCTACTGGCCCGACACGGTCTGACCTTCGCCAAATGGGTGGCGATGATTTCGCTGCGCCGGTTCGGCGATCTGTCGATGACCCGCCTGGCCAAGCTCTCGGCGACCGACCGCACGACCCTGACCCGCTCGATCGACAGCCTGATCGTCGATGGCCTGGTGTCGCGCGAAACCTCGTCCGCCGACCGACGCATTGTCGTCATCCGCCTGACCCAGACGGGCCGCGCCCTGTTGGCGACGATCCGCGGCGAGATCCGTCCGCTGAACCACGACATCTGCGCCAGGCTGACGCCCGAGGAGCAGACGGCCATGGCCCGCGCCCTGCAGAAGATGCTGGGCGGGCTGATCGCCGAGCCGGACTGGAAGGACGATGTCCTGGCGTTCAGCGCGCCCGCGCCGGTGGGCGCGGCCTAGAGCGTGTTGTCAGGCCTGGATGGTTCCATCGAAACCAGACAGGCCCTAGTCGTCGAACTTCACCCGCCCGCGGCCTGACTTCACGGTCCCGCGCTTGGCCTTGCCCTCCAGGCGCTTGAGCTTGCTGGAATAGGTCGGCTTGGTCGCCTTGCGGGGCTTGGGCTTTTCGGTCGCGCGGCGGATCAGGTCCACCAGGCGCGCCTGGGCGTCCTGGCGGTTCATCTCCTGCGAGCGCGAGCCTTGGGCGAACAGGATCAGCACGCCGTCCTGGGTCAGCCGGCTGCCAGCCAGCTTTTCCAGCCGCGCCTTGACCTCCTCGGGCAGGGACGGGGAGTTCCTGACATCGAAGCGCAGCTCCAGCGCCGTGGAGGTCTTGTTGACGTGCTGGCCGCCGGGCCCCGAGGCGCGCGTCGCCTTCCAGACCAGCTCGTCCTCGTCGATCCGCAGCCAGGAGGTGATCTCCAGCGTCATGGGCGTCGCGGCGGGACCGCGCGCTTGGCCTTGACCACCAGCTGGTCCAGCGCCTGCAGGAAGCGCGAGCGGTCGGCGTTGGCGAAGGCGGCGGGCCCCTTGGTGACCTCGCCCATCGAGCGCAGGTGCTCGCCGATCGAGCGCGAGGCCAACGCGACGCCGATCGTGTCGTGGGTGAACACCCGTCCGTTCGGCGCCACCGCCGCGCCGCCGGCCTTCAGCACTCGGTCGGCGAGGGGAATGTCGTTGGTCACCACCACGTCGCCCGGCCCGCAGCGCTCGGCGATCCAGTCGTCGGCGACGTCGGGGCCGGCGTCGACCACGATCTGCTCGATCACGGGCGTCAGCGGCACGCGGATCCAGCTGTTGGACACCACGAAGGTCTTGAACCCGTGCCGGGCGGCGACCTTGTAGGCCTCGTCCTTCACGGGGCAGGCGTCGGCGTCGATGAAGAGCGTGGCGGTCATCGCGCGACCCGGGGAAAGAGAGTGGTGCCGGCTGAGGGGATCGAACCCCCGACCTTCGGTTTACAAAACCGCTGCACTACCGCTGTGCTAAGCCGGCATGGGCCCCAAGGACCCGAGGTCAGGGCTTATGCCGTTTGCCGGCGCGGACGGCAAGTGGGGCCCATGCTCGTCGAGGAACGGGAATAGAATCCCTCTCTCTTTGAGAGAGGGAGGGGCCCGCGCCGTCAGGCGTGGGAGGGTGAGAGGTGACGAGAACAGCCGAGGAATCCCCGCCGTTTCAGCGACTTGTCGTCCTTGCCCTGTCCGGAAAGGGTGAAGCCTCTCCCCCTCCCATGCTTCGCATGGGCCCCTCCCTCTCTCGAAGAGAGAGGGATTTGACGGGCGTTCGACGAGCGTTCGCGCGAGTTTATCCACCCCTCCAAAACCTGCCGTATTCTCTACCCACCTCGTCGCGAGGAAAGGGCGCATGGCCAGCGACCATCGTGGCGGCGGGGGGCGATCGAGCGGGGGCAGGTTCGAGGGGGATACTCGGACGGTCCGGGGATCTGGTTGCTGGCCAGACCCGCCCGCCGCTGGCGTGGTTGGAGGCGAAGGGATGTGTCTTAGCCTGTAGTGGCTCGTCCTCTCCGACCGCTGGGTCACCGGGAAACCGGAAGCCCAGGTCCCGGTAAGGCCTGAACAGGGCCACCCGACGGGAGGCTGGCGGATAACGGTCGCGCGGAGCGTCGGGCTTCGTCGAAACGGTATCTACAAACTCACACTCCGGACGATGTCCGGCGCTCCGCGACCCTTTCCATCCCTTCAGCGAGCGATCGCGTGAAGCGGCGGAGGCGTGTCCGAAATCCTCCCCCCAGCGGGGGAGGTGGTCCGAAGGACGGGAGGGGGAAGTCCTGCTGACCTTGCTTCTTCCCCCTCCGTCGTCTCTTCGAGCCGACACCTCCCCCGCTAGGGGGAGGATTTGGGGTTACAAATCGAACCGCACCCCCTGGGCCAGCGGCAGGGCCCCGGAATAGTTCACGGTCGCGGTCTGGCGGCGCATGTACTGCTTCCAGCTGTCGGAGCCGCTCTCGCGGCCGCCGCCGGTCTCCTTCTCGCCGCCGAACGCGCCGCCGATCTCGGCGCCAGAGGGGCCGATATTGACGTTGGCGATGCCGCAGTCGCTGCCGGCGGCCGACAGGAAGGCCTCGGCCTCGCGGACGTCGTTGGTCATCACGCAGGAGGAAAGGCCCTGGGGGACGTCATTCTGGATCGCCACCGCCTCCTCGAACGCGGCGTACGGAACGACGTGCAACAGAGGGGCGAAGGTCTCACGTTGCATGCACGGCGCGGGCGCGGGCAGGCGGGCCAGGGCCGGGCGGACGTAGAAGGCCTCGGGCCATTGGTCGGCCAGCAGGCGCTCGCCGCCGCTGACGATCCCGCCCTCGGTTCGCACCGCGTCCATCGCCGCGATGAAGGCCTCATAGGCCGCCCGGTCGATCAGTGGGCCGAGCAAGGTCTTGGCCTCGCGCGGATCGCCGACCGGCAGGCGCTGGAAGGCGGTCTCGACGGCGTCGGAGACCTTGTCGACCAGGCTCTCGTGGACGATCAGCCGGCGCAGGGAGGTGCAGCGCTGGCCGGCGGTGCCGGCGGCCGAGAAGACGATGGCGCGCAGGGCCAAGGAGAGGTCCGCCGACGGCGTGACGATCATGGCGTTGTTGCCGCCCAGCTCCAGGATCGAGCGGCCGAAGCGCTCGGCGACCACGGGGGCGAGGGCCTTGCCCATGCGGGTCGAGCCGGTGGCGCTGACCAGCGGGATGCGAGGATCGCGGGCCAGCCGCTCGCCGGCGTCGCGGCCGCCCTGGACCACGCTGGCCAGACCCTCGGGCGCGTCGCCGAAGCGGGCGAGGGCGCGCTGCAGGATGGCGTGGGTGGCCAGGGCCGTCAGCGGCGTTTTCTCCGATGGCTTCCAGATCACCGGATCGCCGCAGACCAAGGCCAGGCAGGCGTTCCAGGCCCAGACGGCGACCGGGAAGTTGAAGGCGCTGATCACGGCGACGGGGCCCAGCGGATGCCAGGTCTCGCGCATGGCGTGGCCCGGGCGCTCCGAGGCGATGGTCAGGCCGTGCAGCTGGCGCGACAGGCCCACGGCGAAGTCGCAGATGTCGATCATCTCCTGGACCTCGCCGGCCGCCTCGGA
Source organism: Caulobacter segnis (assembly GCF_031454995.1). GTDB lineage: Bacteria > Pseudomonadota > Alphaproteobacteria > Caulobacterales > Caulobacteraceae > Caulobacter > Caulobacter segnis_E. Next base: position 210,611 of record NZ_JAVDRV010000002.1, read on the forward strand.
GGCGATCTTGCCGGCCTCCAGAGTGACGAGGGCGGCCAGATCGGCCTTGGCGGCGCGCAGCTCCTCGCCGAACAGACGCACCAGCTCGCCGCGACGCGGGGCGGGGACGACGCGCCAGGCGTCGAAGGCGCGGCGGGCGGCGGCGACCTTGGCCTCGATCTCGCGGGCGTCGTCGAAGGCGACGTGGGTCAGGATCGAGCCGTCGATCGGGCCGCGCACGGGCTGGCCGGCGTCGGCGGGGCGGGCCGGAACGCCCAGCTTGTCCAAGAGGTCGCGGGCGTGGGCGGCGGGAGTCGGGAAGGACTGGGTCATGCCTCTGGAAAACGCTCCCCGCGGGTTCGGGTCAAGCCCTTGGCGGCGGCGTTGCGCGGCGCGCTTCGAGCGGCTAGGGACGGGTCAAGCAGGAGAACCCCCATGGCGCAGGCTAAACTCATCGACGGCAAGGCTTTCGCGGCCGATCTGCGGGCCAAGATCGCCGAGGACGTGGCCGAGCTGAAGGCCAAGCATGGCGTGACGCCGGGACTGGCCGTCGTGCTGGTCGGCGAGGACCCCGCCAGCCAGGTCTATGTCCGCAACAAGGGCGAGCAGACCGAAGCGGCCGGCATGTACTCCGAGACCCACCGCCTGCCGGCCGACACGACCCAGGACGAGCTTCTGGCGGTCGTCGCCAAGCTGAACGCCGATCCCAAGATCCACGGCGTGCTGGTCCAGTTCCCGGTGCCGCCGCACATCAGCCAGATGGACGTCGTGGCCGCCCTGTCGCCGGACAAGGACGTCGACGGCCTGACCGTGACCAACGCCGGGCGCCTGGCCAGCGGCCTGCCGGCCCTGACGCCCTGCACGCCGCTGGGCTGCATGATGCTGCTGAAGGACACGCTGGGCGATCTGTCCGGCAAGAGCGCCGTGGTCATCGGCCGCTCGAACCTGATGGGCAAGCCGATGGCCCAGATGCTGCTGGCGGCCGACTGCACCGTGACCATCGCCCACTCGCGCTCCAAGGACCTGCCGGGGATCGTGCGCCAGGCCGACATCGTCGTGGCCGCCGTGGGGCGGGCCGAGATGGTCAAGGCCGACTGGGTCAAGCCGGGCGCGACCGTGATCGACGTCGGCATCACCCGCTATCCGGCGCGCGACCCCGCGGCCGCGGCGGCGGGCAAGACCCGCCTTGTCGGCGACGTCGCCTTCGACGAGGTTAAGGAGGTCGCCGGCGCGATCACGCCGGTTCCGGGGGGCGTCGGACCCATGACCATCGCGTGCTTGTTGGCCAACACGCTGACGGCGGCCAAGCGCCTGTCGGGGATCGCCTGATGAAGCGGGGCGTCGCGCTGGCCGTCTCCGCCCTGATCCTGACCGCGTGCGGGCCCAAGACGCCGCCGCCGCCGCCGACGCCCGAGCAGGCCCTGGCGCTGCGTCCGGCCGACGCGCGCCTGGCCGCGCTCTACGAAACCTCTTGTCGCGCGTGTCACGCCATGCCGGAGACGGGCGCTCCGATGGTGCATGATCGGGCCGCCTGGGACCCGCGCTGGAAGCAGGGCGAGGCCGTGCTGCTGGACCACACGATCCAAGGCTTCAACGCCATGCCGGCGACCGGCCAATGCGCGACTTGCGCGCCGGACGATTTCAAGGCCCTCATACGGTTCATGGCGGGGCGCGAAGACTCCGCGACGTAACAAACAACAAGCGGGCGGAAACATGATCTCCAGGCGTGGGGCCCTGATCGCGGGGGGAACGGGCGTGGCCGTGGCCGCTGGCGGCGCGGCCGCCTACAAGGTCGCCACCGGAGACAAGCCCGAACCGCCTTCGCCGCCCTCGGTCAACGCCGATGGCAAGCTGCTCTGGCGCAACTGGTCGGGCATCCAGAACGCCTATCCCGCCGCCCGCCTGGCGCCCAAGGACGAGGGCGAACTGGCCCTGGCCCTCAAGACCGCGCCCGCGCCGATCCGCCCCGTCGGCTCGGGTCACTCCTTCACGGCGCTGGCGCCCACGACCGGGGCGCTGGTCTCGCTCGACGCCATGGCCGGGATCGTTGGCTGGGAGGGCGACCAGGCGATCGTGCGCACCGGCACGCGGCTCGGCGCCCTGGGGCCGATGCTGGCCGAGAAGGGCCGGGCGCTGCCGAACCTGCCCGACATCAACAAGCAGTCGCTGGGTGGAGCTCTGGGCACGGCCACCCACGGCACGGGGGTGAACATCCCGGCGATGCATGGCGACGTCACCGGCCTGCGCCTCGTCACCCCGTCGGGCCAGGAGATCGACGCCGACGCGGACAACAATCCCGAGATCTTCCAGGCCGCCCGCGTCTCGCTGGGCGCGCTGGGGGTCATCAGCCAGGTGCGGATCAAGACCAGCGCCAACCGCCGCCTGCGCCGCCGCGTCTGGCTGGAGCCCTTCGAGGAGGCGCTGGCCAATGCCGAGGCCCGCTGGGCCCAGCATCGCAACTTCGAGTTCTACGCCGTGCCGTTCACGGGCCTCGCGGCCAACATCAGCCACGACGAGACCGACGATCCGGCCCTGCCGCGCGGTCCCGACCAGGACACCGAGTTCCTTGAGGCGCTGAAGGGGCTGCGCAACCTGCTGGGCTTCGCGACGCCCGTCCGCAAGGCCGCGGCCAAGGCGCTGCTGTCGACCGCCAAGCCCGAGACGGCCGTCGACGAGGGCTGGAAGCTGCTGTCGACCGAGCGGCCGGTGCGCTTCAACGAGATGGAGTTCCACCTGCCGGTCGAGAACCAGCTGAAGGCGCTGGAAGAGGTGGTCCGGGCCATCGAGAAGGAGCGCCCCGACGTCTTCTTCCCGATCGAGGCGCGGCGCATCGCGCCCGATGACGCCTGGCTGTCGCCGTTCCAGGGCGGAACGCGCGGTTCGGTGGCGGTGCACGCCTACTACCGCGACGACTTCAGCTTCCTCTACAGCCTGGTGGAGCCGATCTTCCGCCGCTACGAGGGGCGGCCGCACTGGGGCAAGCTGCACACGCTGCGGGGGCAGCAGCTGGCGGCTCTATACCCGCGCTGGAACGATTTCCTGGCCGTGCGCCAGGAACTGGATCCGGAGGGCCGGATGCTCAACCCGTATCTGAGGGGCTTGTTTGGGCTGACCTAGGCCGCGGAGCCGAGATACTCGGCCACGCGCGTTTCCAGCTCCGTGACGAGCGGGCGGCCGACCGGGTGGGTGTCGACCCGAATGTCGTCACGGACGCAGGCCTTGATCGCGTCGATGTGGGCGTCGACCAGGAACATCGGCGCCGACAGGCGCGTCGCCGGATCGTCGATCAGCTTGCACAGCGAGGCCGACAGGCGCGTGATCAACGGGAACTCGTAGGTCGCGCCCAGGCCCTTCAGGTCGTGAGCGCGCAGGTACAGGGTCTCGACCGTTTCGGCGTTAAGGCCCTCGGTGCGGACGGCCTGGCGGGCGGCCTCCAGCTTGACGATCTCGTCGTCCAGCCATTGGGCGAAGTTGCCCGACAGGCTCTTCAGCGCGGCCTCGGCCTTGGCGATCGCGGCCATGTCGATGCCGCCACGCCCGCCCACCTTGAGCTTCAGCATGTTCGGCACCTGGATCACCTCGGCGGTGGTCTTATTCGTCACGATCGCCTCCCCAGCGGCGGATACTCGGATGACGTTACTATAGCAGGCGTTAACATTGAGTGAGACCGCACCTAACGTGCGACCCAACGTCTCAGGCCGAGAACTGCTCGGCCAGGACCCGTTCCTCCAGGCTCCGTCCCGCGTCGAACAGCATGGCCAGCGACGTGCCCCTGTCTTCGGAGATGTGCACCTCCATGACGTCCCGTACTTCGAAATTGTCGGCGACGGCGCTGACGGGCCGCTTGTCGGCCTCGAGGATTTCGAAGGTCACGCGGGCCGACTGCGGCAGCAGCGCGCCGCGCCAGCGACGGGGGCGAAAGGCGCTGATCGGCGTCAGGGCCAAAACGCGGCCGTCGATCGGAATGATCGGGCCGTGCGCCGAAAGATTGTAAGCCGTCGAGCCAGCCGGGGTCGCCAGCAGGGCCCCGTCGCAAACCAGCTCGCCCATCCGCACCTTGCCGTCGATCGAGATGCGCAGCTTGGCGGTCTGGCGGGTCTGGCGCAGCAGCGAGACCTCGTTGATCGCCAGGGCGCGATGCTGGGTCCGACGGGAGTCGATCGCCACCATGGCCAGCGGGTGGATGACGGCCCGTTCGGCGGCGTTGATCCGCTCCAGCAGGCCATCCTCGCTGTATTCGTTCATCAGGAAGCCGACCGAGCCTCGGTTCATGCCGTAGATCGGCGTCTGCGAGGCGATGGCCTCGTGCAGCGTCTCCAGCATGAAGCCGTCGCCGCCCAAGGCCACGATGACTTGGGCGTTGGCCTCTCCGACATCACCGTATCGCGCGGCGAGCCGTTCGCGCGCCTCCTGCGCCTCGGGTCGGTCGCTCGACTTGAAGGCCAGGCGAGTCACGAAAGGTTGCGGCTGGTACATGGCGCCAAGAGGCGGCAAGCCCGGGCGGTTGTCAAACCGCGCCGACGGCCTGTCGGAAGGCCATGCCGGCGATGTCCGGCGTGAACGGGCCGAAGGCGCTGCTGGCGCGTCGCAGACCCTCGTCGCCGCCGCCGGGACGGCCGCCATTCAGCTGGCGGACGTGCTCGAGGATGGTTGGAAAGACGCTGCGGTCGATGCCGACGGCCGAGCAGGCCAGGGCCAGAAGCTCGGGTTTGGCGCTGTCGATCGCGCGGCGGATCTGCGGCGGCTCGAAGTCCCCCAGACGCGCCAGGGCCATGATGAAAAGCTGCAGTCGTCCCTCGCGCAGGACCCGTAACAGGTAGCCAGGGCGTAGCTGACCCGCCGAGTCGAGCTTCTCGATCAACGAGCGCTCCATGTCCTCGCGATCCTCGTCCTGTTCGACGGGACCGATCTCGACTTCGCTCTCGCCACGATGGGCGGCGCGGAGGGCCTCGTCGAGCGCCCCCCGCATGCGGGCGGTGTCGAGATTAAAGCGGGTGGCCAGCGCCTCGCGCAGAGCGTGGCCAACCAGAACGTAGAGCTGCTCGGCCAGGTCGCTCGACATCCGGGGATGGCGCGCGAGCGGCGAACGCAGCGCGACCACATCCCGTGAGCGGTCGACAAGGCGTTGCATGGCCTGGTCGGAAATCTCGGCGGTCTCGTTGGCCGCCAGGGCCGTCAGGACGGCGGGCTCGTCGCGCTCGATGATCGCGTCGACCACCGGCGGCGACAAGCGGGGCCGGCGGGCGATCTCGATCTGGTGCTCCAGGGTCGCCTGGACCAGCAGGCGGACCAGGTCGTGATCGTTGAGGACCGGGCTGCGGGCGATGATCGGACGGGCGATCTCGATCTCGTCCAGGGCCATGATGTTGATCAGAGCCGACGGCGCCCAGTCGGCGTCCGCCAGCCGCTCCGACAGGCGATGCCGGATATCGCGCTCGGCCTCGACGACCAGGGTCATGAAGATCGAGTTGAGCAGGGCTTGGACGTCTGGATGGGTCGGCTCGCCCTTGGCGCGTCCCGCTTCGCAGAGATCGATGATCCCCGTGAGCAGGCGTTCGCGGTCACCCGGCTCGCGACTGCGAGCCAGCGTCATAAGCGTGGAGATCTCGACGGCTGAAATGGCCCGACTCCTCGAATCCGCAGGCGCTTCAAGGATGACCTTGCGGAGGCCAAATGAAAACATGCTTAAAGGCGATGTTTGGCGTCGGCGTGAATCGAGACCGACGGCCGCTTACGAGGGAGGACGCCGAATGGCGCAAGACCTGATCCTGGCTCTGGACCAGGGCACCACGAGCACGCGCGCCATTCTGTTCGATCGCGAGGGCCGGGCCTTGGCCGAGGCTTCGCGGCCGCTTCGCCAGGATTATCCTCACGATGGCTGGGTCGAGCATGACGCCGAGGAGATCTACGCCGCCTGCGTGGCGGTAATGCGCGAGGTGGTCGAGGCGTCGGGACGCGCGGAAGACATCGCCGCTATCGGCGTCACCAACCAGCGCGAAACGGTGGTGGTCTGGGATCGGCAGACGGGCCGACCGATTCATCCGGCGATCGTCTGGCAGGACCGACGCACCGCCGATGTCTGCGCCAAGCTCAAGGCCGAAGGCCGCGAAGCGCGCGTGGCCGAGGTCACGGGCCTGCTGCTCGATCCCTACTTCTCGGCCACGAAGATCGCCTGGCTCCTGGATCACGTCCCCGGCGCTCGCGCCCGGGCCGAAGCTGGCGAGCTGTTGTGCGGCACCATGGACTGCTGGGTGATCTGGCGGCTGACGGGCGGGGCGGTGCACGCCACCGACGCCACCAACGCGTCGCGCACGCTGCTGTTCGACATCGGCGCCCAAGACTGGTCCGACGAGATGCTGGCGCTGTTCAATGTGCCCGCGGCCTTGCTGCCCAAGGTTCTGGACTGTGTCGACGACTACGGGGTTCTCGATCACGAGGTCCTGGAGCGACCGGTTCCGATCCGAGGCGTGGCTGGCGACCAGCAGGCGGCGCTGATGGGGCAGGGATGCGTGTCGCCCGGCCTGATGAAGGCGACCTACGGCACGGGCTGCTTCATGCTGATCAACACCGGCGAGGAGAAATGCGTCTCGCGCTCGCGACTGCTGACCACCGTGGCGGCGCGGGTGAACGGCAAGACGACCTACGCGCTGGAGGGCTCGATCTTCGTGGCCGGCGCGGCGATCCAATGGCTGGGCGAGGGGCTGGGCGTCACCGGCGGGCCGCGCGGGGCGGAGGCCCTGGCGCGCGCCGCCAAGAGCGACCACGGCGTCGTGGTCGTGCCGGCCTTCACGGGTCTTGGCGCGCCCTGGTGGGACGCCGGCGCGCGGGGCGCGATCTTCGGCCTGACCCGCGACGCCGGTCTGCCGGAGATCGCCGCGGCGACCTACGACGCTTGCGCCCTGCAGAGCCGCGATCTGATCGAGGCGATGCGCGCCGACGCGCCCGGCGCCTTCGGCGAGGCGGCGCAGCTGCGCATCGACGGCGGCATGTCCAGGAGCGCCTGGTTCTCGCAGCGCCTGGCGGATCTGACGGGCGTCTCGGTGCGCCGGTCGAGCTATCAGGAAACCACGGCCCTGGGCGCGGCCCTGTTCGCCGGTGTTGGCGCGGGTGTCTACGCCAGCGTGGAGGAAGCCGCCGAGGTCAGCCCGGCGGCCGAAACGCTCAAGCCAACGCTGGAGGCGCACGAACGCGAGGCCGCCTATGCGCGTTGGCTCGATGCGGTGCCGCGCGTCAGGTCCTGATGTTTCGCCGTTGTCGCGACACCGCTGTCATGATTTCTAGGCGGCGAACCAAGAAGCGGAGACCGCCACCATGACGACCCGACGCGCCATGCTCGCCGCTGGAGCCGCCCTGATCGCCGGAGGACGATCGATGACCGCAGAAGCCGCGACCCGCGCTTTCCCCCCCATAGGCCGCATCCGGCGGCTGTCGCCGGAGCTGGACTCCGTCATCGCGCCAGACGCGGTGATCGAGCAACTGGCCGACGGCATGATCTGGTCCGAAGGGCCGGTGTGGATTCCCGACGGCGGGTACCTGCTGTTCTCGGACGTGCCCGGCAACGTGATGTACCGGTGGAGCGCGAAGGACGGAAAGAGCGTCTTCCTCCAGCCCTCGGGCTATGCTGGTACGCCCACCAAGGTCTTCCGCGAGCCGGGAACCAACGGCATGACCCTCTCCCTCACGGGCGAGCTCCTAGTCTGCGACCACGGCAACCGCGCGGTGTCGAAGGTCGATCTGAAGACCAAGGCCAAGACCGTCTTGGCCGACCGCTTCCAGGGCAAGCGCTTCAACAGTCCCAATGACCTAGTCGTCGCGCGGCTGGGCGACTTGAAGGGATCGATCTACTTCACCGATCCGCCCTACGGCTTGGAGGGGTTGGACGCCTCGCCGGTCAAGGAGTTGCCGTTCAATGGCGTCTATCTGCGCCGCCCGAACGGCGAGGTGGCGCTGGTCGATGACAAGCTGACCTTCCCGAACGGCGTGGCGCTCTCGCCGGACGAGAAGCGCCTGTACGTGGCGGTGTCCGACCCGAAGGGGCCGATCATCATGGCCTACGACCTTGGTCGCGATGGACTGCCGGTTTCCCGGAAGGTCTTCTTCGACGCCAGCGAATTGCAGAAGGCGGGCGGCCCCGGCTTGCCTGACGGGATGCGGGTGGACGCCCACGGGCGCCTGTTCGCGACCGGGCCGGGCGGGGTTCTGATCCTGTCGCCGGAAGCCAAGCTTCTGGGTGTGATCGAGACCGGTTTCCCGACCGCCAACTGCACGTTCGGCGAGGACGGCCACACGCTGTTCCTGACGTCCAATCACGTCCTGGCGCGGGTTCGCACCCTGACGTCGGGTCTCACGGGAGCGAAGCGATGAGCACGATCAGCAAGCGAACCTTCATCGCCTCCGGCCTCGCCGCCGCGGCCGCCGCGGGGCCGCTGGACGCCCTGGCCCGCCAGCCTGACCGCAAGCTGGGCTACGCGATCCTGGGTCTTGGCTATTACGCCACCAAGATCATCATGCCGCGCTTCGCCGAGTGCGAGCATTCCAAGCTCGTCGCGCTGGTCAGCGGCACGCCCGAGAAGCTCAAGACATTCGGCGAGCAGTACGGAATCCCCGAGAGCCATCGCTACAGCTATGAGACCTTCGACAAGATCGTCGACAACCCCGACGTCGACATCGTCTACGTCGTCACGCCCAACAGCCTGCACCGCACCTTCACCGAGCGCGCGGCCAAGGCGGGCAAGCACGTGATGTGCGAGAAGCCGATGGCAACATCGTCGGTTGATTGCGAGGCCATGATCGCCGCCTGCAAGAAGGCCGGCCGCAAGCTGATGATCGGCTATCGCAGCCGCTTCCAGGCGCACAACATCGAGGCCATCAAGCTGATCCGCGACGGTGCGATCGGCCCGGTGCGGCACATCTCGACCGATCACGGCTTCACGATCGGCGATCCCACGCAATGGCGCCTGAAGAAGGCGCTGTCGGGCGGCGGCAGCCTGATGGACATCGGCATCTATAGCCTGAACGCGGCTCGTTACCTGACCGGCGAAGAGCCGGTGGCCGTCAACGCCATGGAGTCCACGGACCGTTCGAACCCGCGCTTCAAGGAGGTGGAGGACATCATCAACTTCCAGCTTCTGTTCCCATCGGGCGCCACGGCTCAGTGCGGTTCGGCCTATACCGCTAACTTCAATCGCTATCGGGTCTCGGGGCCGAAGGGCTTTATCGAGCTCGACCCGGCCACCAGCTATCAGGGCCAGGCGATGCGGACGGCGTTGAGCGGGCCGCCCACGCCCCGCGAGCCGGCGCCGCAGCCGAAGAACCAGTTCTCGGCGCAGTTGGACCACCTCTCCGAGTGCATCCTGACGAACCGCGAGCCGATCGTCGGAGGCGAGGAGGGGCTGAAGGACGTGCGTGTGATCGAGGCCATCTACCGCGCCGCTCGCGAGGGCCGGACGGTCAAGCTGTGAGGGGGCTGCTCCTGGCCGCCGCGCTGCTGGCGCCAGGCGCGGCCCTGGCCCAGCAGCAGATCCCGCTATGGCCCAACGGCGCGCCGGGTTTCGAGAGCCGCAAGGACATTCCCGAGGTCCCCGGCGACTACTGGCTCAGGAGCATCAACAACCCGTCGGTGACCGTCTATTTGCCGCCCAAGGAGAGCGCCACCGGCGCGGCGCTGGTCGTGCTGCCCGGCGGCGGCCACAGGATCCTGGTGATCCGCTCGGAAGGCACCGACGTCGCCAAGGTGATGAACCCCGCCGGCGTGGCGGTCTTCATCGTCAAGTACCGGCTGTTCCGCGAAGAGGGTTCGCCCTACACGATCGAGCATGCTCGTCAGGACGCGGTGCGCGGCGTGCGTTGGGTTCGCGCCCACGCCGCCGAATACGGGGTCGATCCCAAGCGGATCGGCCTGATGGGCTTCTCTGCCGGCGGAGAGACGGCGAACCTCGAAATCTACGAGGGCGCGAAGGCGGGCGATCCAAAGATCGATGCGATCGACAACGTCAGCGCTCGGCCGGACTTCCAGGTGCTGGTCTATCCGGGCCCGCTGGGCGTGCCGGATAAGGTGCCGGCCGAGGCACCGCCCGCCTTCATGGTCGCCGCCAACGACGACGAATGCTGCTCGGCGCCGCTGGTCGATCTGCTGCCCAAGTTCCGCGCCGCCAAGGTCCCGGTCGAGCTGCACCTGTTCCAGGCCGGCGGCCACGCCTTCAATATGGGCCTGCGCAAGGAGCAGGCCTCGTTCAAGCATTGGCCCAACCTGCTGATCGACTGGCTGAACGACAACGGCTGGATGAAGCCACGCTAGAGCCTGCCCGGGCAGGCTCTATCTCTTCAGTCTGGCGCGCTAGGCGGTCTCGTCCAGATAAGCCTTCACCCGCGCGAATAGCTCCTCGAACATCGGTGTCGTCAGGCGACCGGTGTTCGTGTTGAGTCGCGAGCAGTGATAGCTGTTGAAAATGCGGTAGGGGCCCGCCTGGAACTCCGAGCCGTGACCCGGAACGCCAGCCGAGGCCTTCAGGCCCAGCGCCTTCAGCACATTTCGCCGCGAGACGTCGCCCAGGGTGACGATGGCCTTCAGGTTTGGGAACATTTCCAGCCGCGTCGTCAGGAACGGGCGGCAGTTGTTCTCCTCCGAGGTCTCGGGCTTGTTGCCGGGCGGCGCGCAGCGGACGGCGTTGGTGACCGCGCTGCCGACCAGCTTCAGCGAGTCATCCGGCCGCGCCTCGAACTTGCCGGTCGCGAAGCCGAACTTGATCAGGGTGTCGTAGAGCAGGGTCCCGGCGTAGTCGCCCGTGAACGGCCGGCCCGTGCGGTTGGCGCCCTTGCGACCAGGCGCCAGGCCCACGACCAGCAGCCGGGCGTCCTTGTCGCCGAACGAGGGGGCGGGGCCGTTGAACCAGTCCGGATAGAGGTCCTGGTTTTCGCGGCGATAGGCGACGAGACGAGGGCATAGCGGACAGTCGCGCGCCGGTTCGGCCGGGTTGGGAACGACCTCGCCAAGGATGTTCGAAACCTGGGCCATGCCTAGTACTCGTCCTCGGCCTCGCGCTCGGCGGGCGTGCGGTTGTCCGAAGTCTGGCGCGGCGGCGTCCGCTGGGGGCGGCCGATGATACCGCCCAGGTCGGCGAGGTCGACGAAGTTGTCGGCCTGGCGGCGCAGGTCGTCGCTGGTCATCGGCGGCTGGCTCTTCATGGTCGAGACCACCGTGACGCGGCGGCCCTTGCGCTGGACGGCCTCGACCAGGGCGCGGAAGTCGCCGTCGCCCGAGAACAGCACCAGATGGTCGGCGGTTTCCGCCATCTGCAGCATGTCGACGGCGATCTCGATGTCCATGTCGCCGCGCCAGCGCTTGCGACCCTGGCTGTCGGTGAACTCTCGCGCCGGCTTCGTCACCAGGGTGAAGCCGTTGTAGTCCAGCCAGTCCACCAGCGGGCGGATCGGCGAATAGTCGTCGTTCTCGGCGATGGCGGTGTAGTAATAGGCCCGGATCAGGACGCCGCGCTTTTTGAACTCGTCGAGCAGCTTGCGGTAGTCGATGTCGAAGCCCAGCGCCTTGGCGGCGGAATAGAGATTAGCCCCGTCGATGAACAGGGCGATGCGGTCGGTCGGATAGAAGGTCACGGTAGTTCCTTGAAAAATCAGGTCGCTGAAAATGACTTGGACGAGGCCGTGATCGTGGCGCTCGGCTGCAATCTGGCGGGAGCCTATACGAGTCGCGAGGCCTTGTTGGAAGCCGCCCTTGTCGCTTTGCCGCGGGAGGGGCTGGACCTTGTCGCGGTCTCGAACTGGTGGCGCTCGGCCGCCTGGCCGGACCCGGCGGGCCCTGAGTACTTGAACGGCGTCGCTATCGTCAGGACGGCCCTATCGCCCCGGGAAGTCCTGGCGGCCTTGCACCGGCTCGAGGCGCGGTTCGGGCGGGCGAGGGGGGAGGCCAACGCGGCCCGCACCCTGGACTTGGACTTGATCGCCTACGGTCGCGCGGTGTTGGATGATGACTTGGTCGTGCCGCATCCGCGCGCCCACGAGCGGCTGTTCGTCATGGGGCCGTTGGCCGAGGTCGCCTCGGCCTGGACACATCCGGTCACCGGCGAGCCGGTGACCCACCTAGCGGCGACGGCCACGATCGGGCGCGATGCGCGGCCTGCCGCCACGGCCTGACCTCGGGTCTGGTAGGGCGGGTCGGGACATCCTGGAGAACGCACCATGGCCGCCATCGAGGTCAATCCGGCGCATGTCCGCGAATTCGTGGACGCCGACGCCTTTTACGACTGGCTGTCGCGGCATCACGACCGCCAGGCCGAGGTGTGGATCAAGATCCACAAACTGTCCTCGGGCCTGCCCTCGATCACGCCTGTCCAGGCGATCGACGTGGTGCTGTGCTGGGGCTGGATCGACGGCGTGAAGAAGAGTTTCGACGCGCGCAGCTATCTGCAGCGCTACACGCCGCGCGCCAAGAAGAGCATCTGGAGCCAGATCAACGTCGACAACGTCGCCCGCCTGATCGCCGAGGGGCGCATGACATCGCATGGCTTACGCGAGGTCGAGGCGGCCAAGGCCGACGGCCGTTGGGGTCGAGCCTATGGCAGCGGAAAGAGCCTGAAGATCCCCGACGATCTTCAGGCGGCGATCGACGCCAGTCCCGCGGCGCGCGCCATGCTGGGGCGCCTGACCGAGCAGAACCGCTTCGCCCTGGCGTTTCGCACCCACAACATGAAGACCCCCGCTGGCCGTAGGAAGAAGATCGAGAGTTTCGTGGCCATGCTGGAGCGAGGCGAAACGATCTATCCTCAGAAGTCGCGCTGAGTCCGCCACGCACGGCGACGCTGGACATTGACCCCCGAAGCGGGCATAAGCGCCCGCTCGCAAAAGCTGATGATCGTGCGCGGCGTTGCGCGTCGCCGCACGGAAGCCTATTTTGCGCTAGATAACCGCAGCCCGAGGAACTCATGGCCCGCGTCACCGTCGAAGATTGCGTCGAGAAGGTTCCGAACCGCTTCGCGCTCGTCCTGCTGTCGGCGCACCGCGCCCGTGGCATCTCGGCCGGCGCGGCCCTCATGGTCGACCGCGACAACGACAAGAACCCGGTCGTGGCCCTACGCGAAATCGCCGACGACGTGATCGATCACGAGGGGCTCAAGGAGCACCTGATCACGACGCTGCAACGCGTCGACGAGCACACCGAGGCCGAGGAAGAGGCCGAAACCCTGGCCCTGCTGGCTGATCCGAGCCACATGCAGATGAGCGAGCTGGAACTGGTCCGCGCTCTGCAAAGCGACCGCGATGGCGGCCAGGAGGAGCGGTACTGAGCCCCGAAGGCGCAGACCCTCTAACCCTGGAAGCGGTCGCTAACGCCGCTTCATCTCAACGCGCGCCGGATTCCGCTCCAGTTGGGGCCGAATCGGGCGCGTCGTCGTCCGTGGCTCCCGCCGAGCCCGCGCCAGCGCCGGTCGCTCCGGCCAAGCCGCGCCCCAAGTTCCTTCGCCAGTACGAGCTGATCGAACGGGTCCATGCCTACGACCCGACGGCCAACGAGGCGCTGCTGAACCGCGCCTATGTCTACGCCATGCGGATGCACGGTTCGCAGACCCGGGCCAGCGGCGACCCCTATTATGCCCACCCGATCGAAGTGGCGGGCATCCTCACTGAATACCGGCTCGACACGGCGACCATCGTCACGGCGCTGCTGCACGACGTGATCGAGGACACCCCGGTCACCAAGGAGGAGATCGCCCAGCTGTTCGGCGAGGAGATCGCCGAGCTGGTCGAGGGCGTCACCAAGCTGTCCAAGCTGGAGCTCCAGGCCGAGCACACGCGCCAGGCCGAGAACCTGCGCAAGTTCATCCTGGCGATCTCGAAGGACGTCCGCGTCCTGCTGGTCAAGCTGGCCGACCGTCTGCACAACATGCGGACGCTGCACTTCATCAAGAACCAGGCCAAGCGCGAGCGCATCGCCCGCGAGACGCGCGACATCTACGCGCCGCTGGCTCGCAACATCGGCTGTCATCGCATCTGCGTGGAGCTGGAGGAGCTGTCCTTCCAGCACACCAACCCCGTCGCGCGCGACGCCATCCTGCGCCGCCTGGACGCCTTGCGCGAAGAACAGGGCGGGGCCGTAGCCCTGGTCAGCCAGGAAATCGCGGCGCGCCTGGAGTCGGCCAATCTGCCGTCCCGCGTCTTCGGCCGAGAGAAGTCGCCCTATTCGATCTGGCGAAAGCTGCAGCGCAAGTCGATCGGCTTCTCGCAGATGTCGGACATCTACGCCTTCCGCGTGATCGTCGACAGCGAGGAGGACTGCTACCGGGCGCTGGGCGTGGTGCACCGAGCTTGGTCAAGCGTGCCGGACCGGTTCAAGGACTACATCTCGACGCCGAAGCGGAACAACTACCGCTCGCTGCACACGACCGTCGTCGGACCGCGCGGCATGCGCATCGAGATGCAGATCCGCACCGAGGCCATGGACCGCGTCAACGAAGAGGGCGTCGCTGCCCACTTCCGCTACAAGGACGCCTCGTACGGCCTCGACCTGGAAGGCATGGAGGCCGCCGGCGGCCGCGATCCGCTGGCCAACCTGCGCCAGCTGGTCCAGGTTCTGGAGCATGGCGGCGACAGCGAAGAGCTGGTCGAGCACGCCAAGCTCGAGATGTTCCTCGACCAGGTGTTCGTGTTCACGCCCAAGGGCAAGCTGGTCAGCCTGCCGCGCGGGGCCATGCCGCTGGACTTCGCCTACGCGGTCCACACCGACGTTGGCGACACCTGCATCGGCGTGAAGATCAACGGCGAGCTGAAGCCTCTGCGCACCCCGCTGGTCAATGGCGACGTGGTCGAGGTGGTGCGCGGCTCCAAGCCCGTGGTGCCGCCGGATTGGCGCTCGCTGACGGTGACCGGCCGGGCCCGCTCGGCCATCCGCCGTCATATTCGCCAGACCGAGAAGGAAGAGTTCCTGCGCCTGGGCAAGGCCTTGCTGGAGCAGGTCTTTGAACGCGCCGGCAAGAAGCTGAGGGACGTCTCGCTACGTCCGATCCTGGAGCGCTTCGCCCTGGATGGCGACGAGGCGCTGTTCGACGCGGTCGGTCGCGGACGGGTCTCGCCCAGCCAGGTGCTGGAGACCGCCTATCCAGGCATGAAGGACGCGGATCGCGAGGCGGCCACCGCGCGTCGGAAGATCGAGGGTGGCAAGGACGCGACGCTGTATGTCGGCGGCGGCGGACTGACCCCCGGCGTCTCGTTGCACTTCGCCCATTGCTGTAGCCCCGTGCCCGGCGACCGGATCGTGGGCATCCTGCGCGAGGACGGCGAGGGGCTGGACGTCCACACGATCGATTGCCCGCGCCTGGCCGAGTTCGAGGACCGCGAGGAGCTTTGGCGCGACCTGAACTGGACGCCGGAAGCCGAGCGCTCGACGATCTCGATGACCCGGCTGCACGCCACGATCCAGAACGCGCCGGGCGTCCTGGGTCAGGTCTGCACGATCATCGGGGAGGCTGGCGGCAACATCGTCAACCTGCGCATGCACCACCGGCAGAGCGACTTCTTCGACACCGATATCGATGTCGAGGTGCGCGACGCCAAGCACCTGACCAACATCCAGGCCGCTTTGCGGGCCTGCCCCTCGGTCGAGACCGTGGATCGGACGCGCGGCTAGGCTTTCCGCAGAGCCGCCACTGCGTCGAGACCGCCCGCCGTCATTGGCGAGGGCAGGGCGTCCAGAGCGAACCACCCCCATTCGTGGATGGCGTGCGCTTCTTGGATCACGGGCTGGCCTTCCCAGCTTTCAACCGCATAGGTGATCGCCACCCAGTGGTAGTCTGGCGCGACCATGTCGGTGACCGCCAACACACGACCAGTCTTGACGACGATCCCGAGCTCTTCGTTGGTCTCGCGCTCGGCGCAGACATGGGCGGCCTCGCCCCAGTCGAGCTTGCCGCCTGGGACGCCCCAGTGATCGGCTTCTGGGTTCTTGACCCGCCTGACCAGCAAGAGACGGCCCTGTTCATCGAGGATGGCCGCGCCGCAGCCGACGCGTGGGCGTTGGATATCTTCGCTCATGGGGGCGGTAGAGCGCGAAACGGCGCCGTCAGGCAAGCCGGCGTTTGTAGACTCGGCGCGGTGGTCTATATCCACGGCTCATGACCAACGACGACGTCCTCGACGAATTCCGCGCCGCCGGCGCCCTGCGCGAAGGCCACTTCGTGCTGTCCAGCGGCCTCCATAGCCCGGTCTTCCTGCAGAAGAACCTGGTGTTCATGCGGCCAGAGCGCTGCGAACGGCTCTGCAAGGCCTTGGCCCAGAAGATCATCGCCACCGTCGGCCAGGTCGACGTCGCGGTGTCGCCGGCCGTTGGCGGCATCATCCCCGGCTACGAGACCGCCCGTCACCTGAACGTGCCGTCGATCTATGTCGAGCGCGAGGGGGGCGGCTTCAAGTTCCGCCGCAGCTTCCACCTGGAGCCCGGTCAGAAGGTCGTGATGGTCGAGGACATCGTCACCACCGGCCTGTCGTCGCGCGAGTGCATCCAGGCGATCAAGGACGCCGGCGGCGACGTCGTGGCCGCCGCCTGCATCGTCGACCGCTCGGGCGGCAAGGCCGATGTCGGCGTGCCGCTGATCGCGCTGGCCAGCCTCGAGGTCCCGGCCTATCCGGCCGACGCGCTGCCGCCGGAGCTGGCCGCGATCCCGATCGAGGACCCCGGCAGCCGCCGGCTGAAAGGCTGATCGTCATGCTGCGTCTGGGCGTCAACATCGACCACGTGGCGACGATCCGGAACGCCCGCGGCTCCTACTATCCCGAACCGGTCCGCGCGGCCGAGCTGGCGCTCGCCGCCGGCGCCGACGGCATCACCGCGCACCTGCGTGAAGACCGCCGCCACATCAGCGACGCCGACATCGCGGTGCTCACGGACCTTTGCCACAAGCGCGGCAAGCCGTTGAACTTCGAGATGGCCGTCACCGACGAAATGGTCGGCATCGCGATCGGGGCCAAGCCGCACGCCGCCTGCCTGGTGCCCGAGCGTCGCGAGGAGGTCACCACCGAAGGCGGTCTAGACGTGATCAAGGGTCAGGCCCGGATCGCCGCCGCCACGGCGAGGCTCCGCACCGTAGGCGCCCGCGTTTCGCTGTTTATCGAGCCAGACCCCGAGCAGATCCGCGCCTCGGTCGCGGCCGGCGCTCAGGTCGTCGAATTGCACACCGGCGCGTATTGCGACGCCGCCCGCGCGGGCGAAACCGAACGCGCCGAGGCGATCCTTCAGCGCCTCAAGACCGGCGCCGCCCTGGCGGTCGATCTGGGCCTCGAGGTCCATGCGGGGCACGGCATCGACTACGCCACGGTCAAGCCGATCGCCGCGATCCCGCAGATCGCCGAGCTGAACATCGGCCACTTCCTGATCGGCGAGGCGATCTTCGTCGGCTTACCCCAGGCGATCCAGCGCATGCGCGCCCTGATGGACGCCGCGCGGGTGGAGTTGGAAGCGTGATCATCGGGATCGGCTCGGACCTGTGCGACATCCGCCGGATCGAGAAGTCCCTTGAGCGCTTCGGCGATCGCTTCACGAACAAGGTCTTCACCGAGATCGAGCGCAGGCGGTCCGAACGCAAGCCCGATCGCGCCTCCAGTTACGCCAAACGTTTCGCGGCGAAGGAAGCTTGCTCCAAGGCGCTCGGCACGGGCCTGAAGCGCGGCGTGCACCTGGCCGGAATGGGCGTGGTCAACCTACCCTCGGGCAAGCCGACCATGGCTCTGACCGGCGGCGCGATGGAGCGTCTGAAGGAAATGACGCCCCCTGGCATGGAGGCGGTGATCCACCTCTCCTTGACCGACGACCACCCCTACGCCCAGGCCTTTGTGATCATTGAGGCGCTGCCAGCGGGACGGTCGGTCCAACCTTCGCCTTAAACGGCGGCTACCGCGCGGCACTTGCCCGTCGCGGCAACCCCGTCTAGCAAAGCCACATCCGGTTCGCCCGGACCGTCCTTTTCGAAGAGCTCAGCGCCCGCATGACCGACGTCGCCGACACGCCACCGCCCGGAGAGAAGGGCGCCGTCGCCGAGCTCATCGAGATCATCAAGACCGTCGCCTACGCCCTGGGCATCGCGCTGGTGCTGCGCGTCCTGCTGTTCCAGCCGTTCACGATCCCGTCGGCCTCGATGGAGCCGAACCTCTATCAGGGCGACTACATCATCGTGTCGAAGTTCAGCTATGGCTGGAGCCGCCACTCGATCCCGTTCAGCCCGCCGATCATCAAGGGTCGGATCTTCAATCACGCGCCGACGCGTGGCGACATCGTCGTCTTCAAGCTGCCGCGTGACAACCGCACCGACTACATCAAGCGCCTGATCGGCATGCCGGGCGACAAGATCCAAATTCGTGGCGGGGCCGTCTTCATCAACGGCAAGGAACTGCCTCGAAAGCCCTTGGCGCCGGCCCTGGTCGACACCGGCTATGGCTTCACCCAGCAGGTCCAGCGCTTCGAGGAGACCAATCCCGAGGGCCGCCAGTACAAGACCCAGGACTTCGGCCCCGACAGCCGCGGCGACAACACCGGCGTCTATACCGTTCCCGCCGGTTGCTACTTCTTCATGGGCGACAATCGCGACAACTCGGCCGACAGCCGCTTCGATCCGGGCGTTTCCCCGTTCAAGACCAGCGCCTGCAAGTGGGACTACGAGCTGGACCAGTACATCGGCGACGAGGTCGGCGTCGGCTTCGTCCCGGAAGAGAACCTGGTCGGCCGCGCCCAGATCATCCTTTTGTCCTGGAACGCCCAAGCCAGCCTGTTCAAGCCCTGGACCTGGTTCCTGGACGCGCGTCCCAGCCGCTTCTTCCACGTCCTGAAGTGATCTCGGCTCATGGATAGGCGCGCCGCCGCCGTCGGCGACCTGGAACGCCGGATCGGCCACCAGTTCGAAGACCGCGAACTTCTCGAGCGCGCCCTGACCCACGCCAGCGTCGGCGATGGGGCCAAGAAGGTTCGCGACAACGAGGTGCTGGAGTTCATCGGCGACCGCGTGCTGGGTCTGCTGGCCGCCGAGGCGCTGGCCCAGCGGTTCCCGAAGGCCAAGGAAGGCGAACTCGCGCCGCGCCTGAACGCCCTGGTCAGCCGGGAAACCTGCGCCCGCGTGGCGCGCGCGGCCGAGTTGGGTCCGGCGCTGCGGCTTTCGGCCTCGTCCAGCAAGATTGGCGGGCGCGAGACGGAGTCGATCCTGGCCGGCGCGACCGAGGCCTTGATGGCGGCGCTCTACCAGGATGGTGGGCTCGACGCGGCGCGGCGGGTGTTTCTAAGCCTCTGGGCCGAGGAGTTCGATCGAGCGGGCGAGGGGCGTCCGCGCGATCCCAAGACCGCGCTGCAGGAATGGGCGCAGGGCAAGGGGCGTCCGCTGCCGACCTACCGTGTCCTGGATCGTACGGGTCCCGACCATGCGCCGGTCTTCACCGTCGAGGTCGTGGTCTCGGGCGTCGATCCGGCCATCGCCAAGGGCAAGTCTCGCCAAGAGGCCGAGAAGGCCGCCGCCAAGACCTTGCTGGAGCGCGAACAGGCGGGCTGACGTCTCTCAGAGCGTCATGAACATGGCGACGACGGCCACGCCCATGACGGCCGTCGCCAGCCAGCCGAAGACCTTCTGAGCCGGCGTCGCCACGAAGGCGCCCATCTGGGCCTTGCGGCTGGCCACCACCATCATCGCGGCCATGATGGGCACCGAGATGACGCCGTTGATCACCGCGCTCCAGAACAGCGCCTTGATCGGATCCAGCCCCGAATAGCCGACCAGCAAGCCCATCACGATCGCGGCGGCGATCACGGTGTAGAAGGCTTTCGCCTCGGTCGGCTTGTGCTCCAGGCCGCTCTTCCAGCCGCGCAGTTCGCCCAGCGCGTAGCCTACCGAGCCGGCCAGCACCGGCACGGCGAGCAGGCCGGTCCCGACCACGCCCAAGGCGAACAGGAAGAAGGTGAGCTCGCCGGCCACGGGGCGCAGCGCCTGGGCCGCCTGTTCAGAGGTTTGAATGTCGGTCACGCCGTTGACGTGCAGGGTCACGGCGGTGGTCAGGATGATGAAGAAGGCGATCAGGTTCGACACGCCCATGCCGACCAGGGTGTCCCAGCGGATCCGCTTCAGCTCCTCCGGCGCGTCCGTGGGGTCCTCGATCAGCGGCGCTTTGCCCTTGGCCTCCTCGTCCTCCACCTCCTCGGAGCTTTGCCAGAAGAAGAGGTAGGGGCTGATGGTGGTGCCGAACACGGCGACCACCACGACGATCCAGCCGCTCTTGGGCAGCTGTGGCCAGACCGTGTGCAGCGCCACCTGGGCCCAGTCGATCTTCACGGTGAAGACCACGGCGACATAGGCGAACAGGGCCATGGTCAGCCATTTCAGGAGCTTCACGTAGCGGTGGTAGGGCACCAGCACTTGCAGCGCCAGGCTGACGATCGCGAAGCCGATGGTCAGCGCATGCTCGTTCCAGCCCGTCACCAGACGCGCGGCCGCGCCCATGGCCGCGAGGTCCGCGCCGATGTTGATCGCGTTGCCGATGAACAGCAGGACGACCAGGCTCATCACCGCCCAACCGGGAAAAACCCTCGCCAGATTGGTCGAGAGACCATGCCCGGTCACGCGGCCGATGCGGGCGCTGATCGACTGGATGGCGACCATCAGCGGATAGGTCAGCACGACCGTCCACAGCATGTTGAGGCCAAACTGCGCGCCGGCCTGGGAATAGGTCGCGATGCCGCTAGGATCGTCGTCGGCCGCCCCCGTGATGAGGCCGGGGCCCAGGGTGCGCAGCACCTGGGGCTTGGGCAGGGCCGAGTCTGTCGAGCTCATGCGGTTTCCGAATCCACGGCGCCGGTGCGGCCGGAAGACCAATGCCTAGCTTAGCGGCGATCACAAGGCAGGCGGGGCGGGATTTTCCGATCCATTGGTGCTACACGCACGCGCAATGACTGAAACCACCTCCCAAACCCGCGCCGGCTTCGCGGCCATCATCGGCGCGCCGAACGCCGGCAAGTCCACCCTGGTCAACCGCATGGTCGGGGCCAAGGTCTCGATCGTGACCCAGAAGGTCCAGACCACGCGCTTCCCCGTCCGGGGCGTCGCCATCGCCGGCGACACCCAGATCGTCCTCGTCGACACTCCCGGCATCTTCAGCCCGCGTCGCCGCCTGGACCGCGCCATGGTGCGCGCCGCCTGGGCCGGCTCGGAAGAAGCCGAAGCCACCGTCCACCTCGTCGATGTGCAAGCCGAGCTGGCCAGCCGCGCCGACAAGGCCACGCCGGGCGAATACCGCTCGGCCCAGGACGTCCAGACCATCATCGAGGGCCTGAAGGCGGCGAACCGCAAGGTGATCCTGGCGCTGAACAAAATCGACGGGATCAAGCGCGACACCCTGCTGGCCGTCGCCAAGGACTTCTTCGACACCGGCGTCTACAGCGACGTCTTCATGATCAGCGCCTCGACCGGCGCGGGCGTCGATGACCTGACGGCCAAGCTCGTCACCATGATGCCGGAGGGCCCTTGGCTCTATCCGGAAGACCAGACCGCCGACCTGCCGGCTCGTCTGCTGGCGGCGGAGATCACGCGCGAGAAGGTCTATCTGCGCGTCCACGAAGAGCTGCCTTACGCCGCGACGGTCGAGACGACCGCTTTCGAGGAGCGCAAGGACGGGAGCGTCCGCATCGAGCAGACCATCCTGGTCGAGCGCGAGGGCCAACGGGTCATCGTGATCGGCAAGGGCGGCCAGACCTTGAAATGGATCGGCCAGGCCTCGCGCGAAGAGCTGTGCGACATCCTCGACCGCAAGGTGCACCTGTTCCTGCACGTGAAGGTCAAGGAGAATTGGGCCGAGGAACGGGGCCTGTTTAGCGACATCGGGCTGGACTTCGATGTTTGACGCGCCCGCGTCGGTGGTCGACCTGGACGCCTACTTCAAGCGCATTGGCTACGATGGGCCGCGGGAGCCGACGCTGGCGGTGCTGCGCGATCTTACCTTGAAGCACCCAGACGCCATCCCATTCGAGAACGTCGACGTTCTGCTGGGGCGCGGGATCAGCATCGCCCCGGCCGATATCGACGCCAAGCTGATCGGCGCTGGACGCGGCGGCTACTGCTACGAGCAGAACGGCCTTCTGAAGCGGGTCCTGACGGCGCTGGGCTTCCAGGTCGAGGGCCTGATGGCCCGTGTGCAGTGGCTGGTTCCGGAAGGCGCGCCGCCGCGCCCACGCTCGCACATGGTGCTTGGGGTCCAGCTCGAGGGGGAGACCTGGCTGGTCGACAACGGCTTCGGCGGCTGCGTGCTGACCGGTCCGCTGAAGCTGTTCTCCGACGCGATCCAGGACACGCCGCACGGGGAGTTCCGGATTGTCGATGTGGAGCTTGGCGGCGTGGCCGAGCGGCAGGTGCAGGCCAATCTCTCGGGCAAGTGGGCGCCGCTGTATCAGGTGGCCAAGGGCGCCTGGGCCGACATCGACTACGAACAGGCCAACTACTTTACCTACACGCACCCCACCTCGCACTTCACCTGGAGCATGACGATCGGGCGCACGACGCCGACCGCGCGCTACGCCCTGAAGAACAACCGCTTTACCCATCGTGACGTGACCGGCGCGGTGGTCGAGCAGCGCGATCTCTCCGTCGACGAACTGGAGACGATCCTGCGCGACGTCATCGGCCTGCCGGTCGCGCCCGACTGGCGTCCGGTGCTGGAGAAGGTCGTGGCCTGGGGGACGCCGTCCTAGATGGAGTGGGAGGACGAAGCCTATGTCCTCTCGGCCCGCTCGCACGGCGAGACCGGAGCCATTGTCGAGCTGCTGACCCAGGATCGCGGCAAGTTCGCCGCCCACGTGGCCGGCGCCGCCTCGCGACGGATGAAGCCGTTCCTGCAACCTGGCGCGCGGGTCATCGCGCGCTATAGGGCCAGGGTGTCAGACCAACTGGGCTCGGCCAGCCTGGAGCCGATGGGCGAGGGGCCTTCGTCGCTGTTCGACGATCGCCTGGCGCTGGCCGGCCTTTCCGCCGCCGCCGCCGTGGCCGCCGCCGCTCTTCCCGAACGCGAGGCCCACCCGGGGGCCTTCCACGCCCTCGAGGCCCTGATCCGCGTGCTGGAAATTCCCGATATCTGGCCCGCCGTCTATGTCCGCTACGAGGCGGGCCTGCTGCAAGAGCTTGGCTTTGGGCTGGATCTCTCGAAGTGCGCGGCGACCGGCGTCTTCGACGACCTCGTCTATGTCAGTCCCCGCACCGGGCGGGCCGTCAGCCGCGAGGCCGGAAAGCCCTTTCACGACAAACTGCTGCCGCTCCCGCCGTTCATGCTGTCGTCGCAAGGCGGCTTGGGTGAAGGCGACGTCAAGGCTGGCCTCGACATCACCGGCCACTTTCTGGAGCAGTTCGTGTTCGGTCCGCTGAACCGGCCGTTGCCGCCCGCGCGACTTTGGCTGCTGGATCGCCTGTCTGAGGCCGGAAGGCTCTGATCGAGGCGGCGAAGTCGGTCGAATCGTATCGGCGAGTTCTGCTAAGGTGCCGCCTTGCGTAACGAATCTGCCTCATGAACAAACCTGTCCTTCCTCCCCCCGGCGGTCCCGGCGACGGCGACCGCATCCTCGACGAGCCGCTGACCGAGGCTCTGTCGCGTCGCTATCTGGCCTATGCGCTCTCGACCATCGGTTCGCGGGCGCTGCCCGACGTGCGCGATGGCCTCAAGCCCGTGCACCGTCGCGTGCTGTACGCGATGAGCAACATGCGCCTGAACCCGGACGCCGCGGCGCGCAAATGCGCCAAGGTGGTCGGTGAGGTGATGGGTAATTTCCACCCGCACGGCGACCAGTCGATCTACGACGCCCTGGTGCGTCTGGCTCAGGACTTCGCCCAGCGCATCCCGCTGGTCGAGGGGCAGGGGAACTTCGGCAATATCGACGGCGATAACGCCGCGGCCATGCGTTACACCGAGTGCAAGATGACGGAAGCGGCGACGCTTCTGCTGGACGGCATCGACGAGGACGCGGTCGACTTCCGGCCCACCTACGACGGCCAGGACGAGGAGCCGGTGGTTCTGCCGTCGGGCTTCCCGAACCTGCTGGCCAACGGCTCGTCGGGCATCGCGGTCGGCATGGCCACCTCGATCCCGCCGCACAACGCCGCCGAGTTGATCGACGCCTGCCAGCTCTTGCTGGCCAATCCCGACGCGACCACCGAAGAGCTGCTGGAGAAGGTTCCCGGTCCGGACTTCCCGACCGGCGGCGTCATCGTCGAACCCCGCGCTTCCCTGCTGGAAACCTATGAGACCGGCCGCGGCGGCGTGCGCATCCGCGCCAAGTGGGAGAAGGAAGACACCGGTCGCGGCACCTACCAGATCGTCGTCACCGAGATCCCGTATCAGGTGAAGAAGTCGGATCTGGTCGAGCAACTGGCCGACCTGATCGACAGCAAGAAGGCCGCCCTGCTGGGCGACGTCCGCGACGAGAGCGCCGAGGACATCCGCCTGGTCCTCGAGCCGAAGTCCAAGAACGTCGAGCCCGAAGTTCTGATGGAGAGCCTATTCAAGCTCTCGGCGCTGGAAAGCCGCTTCCCGGTCAACATCAACGTGCTGGACGCGCGCGGCACGCCGGGCGTGATGGGCATCAAGCAGGCGCTGCTGGCCTTCCTGGCTCACCGCCGCGAGGTGTTGACCCGCCGCGCGCGCCACCGCCTGGCCAAGATCGAAGCCCGTCTGCACATCCTGGACGGCCTGCTGATCGCCTATCTGAACCTCGACGAGGTCATTCGGATCGTCCGCTACGAGGACAAGCCGAAGGAAAAGCTGATCGAGACCTTCGGTCTCACGGACATCCAGGCCGACGCCATCCTCAACACCCGCCTGCGCCAACTGGCCAAGCTGGAGGAGATGGAGATCCGCCGCGAGCACGCCGAACTGGTCGAGGAGCGCGACGGCATCCTGGCCATGCTGGCCAGCGACGAGAAGCAGTGGAAGCTGGTGGGCGTGGGTCTGGGCCAGGTTCGCGAGACCCTGCTGAAGATCAACCATCCGCTGGACAAGCCCCGCCCGACGGGCGTGAAGGGCCGCTCGATCTTCGCCGACGCTCCGGTGGTCGACGCCGACGCCGCCATCGAGGCGATGATCGTGCGCGAGCCGATCACGATCATCCTGTCCGAGCGCGGCTGGATCCGCGCCGCCAAGGGCAAGGTCGACGATCCGTCCGAACTGAAGTTCAAGGAAGGCGACAAGCTGGGCTTCCTGGTCCCGGCCGAGACCACCGACAAGCTGCTGATCTTCTCCAGCGATGGCCGTTTCTTCACCATCGGCTGCGATAAACTTCCCAGCGCTCGCGGTCATGGCGAGCCGGTGCGGATGATGATCGAGCTGGACGACAAGGTGAAGATCGTCGACGTCTTCCCGTTCAAGGCGGGCCGTAAGCGCATTCTGGCCTCGAAGCTGGGTTACGGCTTCCTGATGCCCGAGGAAGAAGCCCTGGCCAACCGCAAGGCCGGCAAGCAGGTCCTGACCGTCGACGCCGCCGGCGCGGCCTTCTGCATGGAGGCCGTGGGCGACCAACTGGCCGTGATCGGCGACAACGGCAAGATCCTGATCTTCCCGATCGAGGAGCTGCCGGAAATGCCGCGCGGCAAGGGCGTCAAGCTGCAGGCCTACCGCGAGGGGGGGCTGCGCGACGGCTTGTCCTTCAACGCCGAGACCGGCGCCTACTGGATCGACACCGCTGGCCGCCGCCGCGATTGGGCGGAATGGAAGGAATGGGTCGGTCGCCGAGCGGGCGCGGGCAAGCTGGCGCCGAGAGGCTTCGCGACCAACAAGCGGTTCAAGCCGAAATGACGCCTGAACGGCTGCGTCGCCACGCGCTGAGCTTCCTGGCCGGCGTCCTGGGCTGCGCGGCCGTCGCCGCGACCCCGGCGCTGGCCCTGCCGCGGGCCAAGCCCGAGGAAGCAGGCTTCAACGCCGAGCGCCTCAAGCGTTTGGACGAGCACATGCGGGCGATGGTCGACCGCGGCCAAATCGCTGGCGGCGTGACCTTGCTGGCGCGCCATGGCCGTATCGTCGACGCCAAGACCTTTGGCGTGCGTGAGCTAGGCGGTGAGCCGATGCCGATGGACGCCATCTTCCGTATCCGCTCGGAGACCAAGCCCGTGACGGGCGTGGCCATGATGATCCTGTACGAGCAGGGTCTGTGGAAGCTGGACGATCCCATCAGCAAGTACGTCCCGGAGTTCGCCAACCTCCGCATCGCCAACGGCGTCGACGCGATGGGCCAGCCGATCCTGGCCCCGATCTCTCGGCCGCCGACCATGCGCGAGCTGATGACGCACACGGCCGGCTTCGCCTATGGCATCGCCGATGACCCCAGCAGCCCGGCGGACCAAGCCTACTATCAGGCCGGCGTCCTGCAATCCGGTTCGCTCGAGGAGTTGGTGCGCAAGGTTTCGGGGCTGCCGATGTTCTCCGAGCCAGGCCAACTCTGGCGCTATAGCATCGCCGCCGACATCCAGGGCTACATCGTCGAAAAGCTCTCGGGCGAGAGCCTGCCGGTGTTCATGGAAGAGCACATCTTCGCGCCCCTGGGCATGAAGGACACGGCCTTCTATGTGCCCGCCGAGAAGATGGGACGCCTCGCCGCGCTCTATGACGCCGATCCCGCCACGGGCAAGCTCGTTCCCGCCGTCGAGGGCGCCTGGCGCGACGTCAGCCGCTCGCCGGCCGCGCCGCTTGGCGGCGGCGGGTTGCTGTCGACGGCGGGCGACTTCGCGCGCTTCGCCCAGATGATCCTGAACCGGGGCGAGTTCGAGGGCGTGCGAGTCCTCAGGCCCGAGTCCGTGGCCCTGATGACCCAGAACCATCTGCCGTCGGGTTTCTTGGTCACCACCAACGGCACGACGGGCGTCTTGAAGCCTGGCCCGCGTCCTTTCCCCTTCGCCGCCGGCATGGGCTACGGCCTGGACGTCGCGGTGGCCGTTGATCCGGCCGCGTCCGGCGCGCCGGTGGGGCCGGGCACGATCAGCTGGGGTGGCAGCGCCGGAACCTGGTTCTGGATCGATCCCGCGAACGACCTCTTCTTCGTCGGCATGATCCAGCGTCTGGGGGGCGTCGGATCCGGTCTGGACGCGGAGTCGCGGAGCCTCGTCTATCAAGCCATCGAGCGGCCGCCTCTGGTCGCCATGGGGGCGCCGCAGGCGCCGCGACCCACGAAGCCCGCGAGCAAGCCGACCCTCGCGCGATAAAACGGGGCGCTCCCACGCTCGGCGAGGCCAGCAGGGCGGCGATCCAAGGCGAGTTTGATCGACGTGTCTCGCCCCTAAACAACCTTCACCATCGCGTGCGACGGATAGTGGCTCCGCGCCCCGTTGAAAAAGCGGTTCCAACGGGCCGGCGCGCGCTCTAAGGTCGTGTCAAACATGTGTTCGGGAGGGTGGTTTGGCGTTTCGTAAACTGATCGGGACGGTCCTGGCTGTCGCGCTGGTCGCGGGTGGTCCGGCGATCGCGGCGGCGCCCAAGACGGCGGCTTTCGTCGCGGCTGCTCCCGAAAGCGTTGGCTTTACGCGTGAGGGCCTCGCCAAGCTGGACGCCCACATGCAGGGCCTGGTCGACACTGGCCATCTCCCGGGCGTGACCACCATGCTGGTCCGGCATGGCAAGGTCGTGAACTACGCCGTCCACGGCAAGAAGGGCTTCGATGGCCCGCCGATGACCAAGGACACGATCTTCCGGATCTATTCCCAGACCAAGCCGGTCACGGGCGTCGCCATGATGATCCTCCATGAGGAGGGCAAGTGGAAGCTGGACGACCCGGTCAGCAAGTACATCCCCGAGTTCGCGTCCTTGCGCGTCTTCAAGGGCGTCAATCCCGACGGCTCGTTCGACACCGTTCCAGCCGATCGTCCGCCGACCATGCGCGAGATCATGAGCCACTCCGGCGGCTTCGCCTATGGCCTGGTTCCCGACAACCCCATCGACAAGGCCTACGCCCGTAACGTGTTGGGCGCGCGGACCCAGAAGGAGTTCGTCGACAAGATCGCCGAGCTGCCGCTGGTCGCCCAGCCCGGGACCCGTTGGAAGTATAGCGTCTCCGTCGATATCCAGGGTCTGATCGTCGAGAAGCTGTCGGGCATGTCGCTGGGCGACTTCATGCGGACGCGGATCTTCGAGCCGCTGAAGATGACCGACACGGGCTTCTGGCTCCCGGCCGAGAAGACGGATCGTCTAGCCTCGCTTTATCTCTGGAGCCCCAAGGAACAGAAATTGGTCCCCGCCAGCGGCTTCATGGTGCTGGACATCACCAAGCCGCCCGTCATGGCCTCGGGCGGCGGCGGCCTGGTCTCGACCAACGCCGACTATGCTCGCTTCGCCCAGATGCTGCTGAACGGCGGGACGCTGGACGGCAAGCGCATCCTCAAGCCCGAGACCGTCAAGTTGATGCGCACCAACGCGCTCAGCGACGCGATCATGAGCTCCGACATTCCGCCGTTCAACACGGCCAAGGGCCGAGGCTTTGGTCTCGACTTCGCCGTGGTGCTGGACAGCGCCAAGGCCGGTCCGCAGGGCGAGGGGACGTTCAGCTGGGGCGGCGCGGCCGGCACGTGGTTCTGGATCGATCCCGCGAACGACCTCTTCTTCCTGGGCATGATCCACATCCTGAACAAGGACGGGGACCCGGCCATCAAGGACATCGACGACGACAGCGCCAAGCTGGTCTACGACGCGCTGGTCAATCCCGCCAAATAGGCTTCGGCCGATAAGAAAACGCTGGGGAGAAACGCCATGAAGGCCGCCGTGTACTACGAGACCGGGGCGCCGGACGTCTTTCGCTACGAGGACGTCCCCGATCCGGTCTGTCACCCGCAAGGCGTGGTCATCCGCGTCGAGGCCGTCAGCATCGAGGGCGGCGACACGCTCAATCGGGGCGGCGGCCAGATGGCGGGCAGTCCGCACATTGTCGGCTACCAGGCCGCCGGCGAGGTGATCGAGGTCGGGGCCGAGGTCAGCCATCTCAAGGTCGGCCAGAAGGTGGTCACGGTGAACGCCTTCGGATCGCACGCCGAACTGAGGGCCGTGCCGGCGCGCAACGCTTGGCCGATCCCCGACGGCTTCGACATTCGCAAGGCGTCGGCGATCCCCGTGCCCTTCGGAACCGCGCATGAGTGCCTCTTCGGCGCGGGACACTTGAAGGCCGGCGAGACGGTGCTTGTGCAGGCGGGCGCTGGCGCGGTCGGCATCGCCGCGATCCAGCTCGCCAAGAAGGCCGGCGCGACGGTGCTGGCGTCCGCTTCGAGCGACGAGCGGCTAGAGCGCCTCAAGGCGTTCGGCCTCGACCACGGCATCAACTACCGTCGCGACGATCTCGTCGAGCAGGTCATGAGGCTGACCGGCGGCAAGGGCGTGGACCTCGTGGTCGACCCGGTCGGCGGCGCGACGCTGGCGGGGAGCCTCGGCGCGCTGGGCTACCGCGGTCGGGTCTCGCTGGTCGGCAACGCCGGTCGTGAGCCGATGAAGGTCGACGTCTCGTCTCTGATGGCGGGCAACCGCTCGCTGACCGGGGTGTTCCTCGGCGCGGAGATCATGACGGATCGCGTTCACGACCTGATCCAGAACCTGATCGAACAGGCCGCGCGAGGCGAGCTGGAGGTCGTGATCGACAGGACCTTCCCCCTGTCCGAGGCCGCCGCCGCCCACGCCTATATCGAGAGCCGCCAGGCCGTCGGCCGGGTGTTGTTGATCCCATGAGCAACCGTGTCCTGGCCCATACGGGCGCCAAGTATCCGATCATCCAGGCTCCGATGGGGTGGATCGCCCGCTATCCCCTGGCGAGCGCCGTCTCCCGCGCGGGCGGCCTGGGGATCATCGAAACCTCGTCGGGTGAAACTGAAAACTGCAAGGCCGAGATCACCAAGATGGCGGCCAGCGGCCTGCCTTTCGGGGTCAATCTGCCGATCCTGTTCCTCCGTGACGACGCCATGCTGCGCTTTGTTTGCGAGAGTGGCGTGAAGTTCGTCACCACCTCGGCCGGCAGCCCGGCCAAGTTCATCGGGCCGCTGAAGGACGCCGGCATCGTCGTCTATCACGCGGTGCCGACGGTCGACGCGGCGGTCAAGTGCGTCGAGGCGGGCGTGGACGGCCTCGTGGTCGAGGGGGCCGAAGGGGGCGGCTTCAAGAACCCCGAGGAGGTCTCGACACTCGTTCTGCTGCAGGCCATCCGCGCCAAGGTCGACGTGCCCCTGGTCGCCGCCGGCGGCATCTGCGACGGGCGCGGCATGGCGGCGGCCTTCGCCCTGGGCGCGGAGGCGGTCCAGATGGGCACCCGCTTCGTCAGTTCGGCCGAAAGCCCGGTGCACGCCAACTACAAGGCGGCGATCACGGGCTCCAAGGAGACAGGCACCTGGGTTCTGAACAAGAAGGCCAGCCCCTGTATCCGCGCCATCAAGTCGGAGCTGACCAAGGAAATCCACGAAGCGGGCGTCATGCCGCCCGACGTGCTGCGCAACATCCTTGACGTCTACTTCGGCGGCGACATGGAGGCCGCGCCGGCCCTGGCGGGGCAGACCGTGGGCCTTATCGACGCGGTCAAACCCGTTCACGAGATCATCGACGAGACGGTCTCCCAGTTCCACGACATTTGCGGGCGCCTCGGCGCCCTGGCCGCCGTGCGCGGCTTCTAGAGGATTTTCGACATGCAGAACCTGTTCTCGCTCGAAGGCCGCGTGGCCCTGGTGACCGGCGGTTCGCGCGGCATCGGCGCGATGATCGTCAAGGGCTTCCTGACCTACGGCGCCAAGCGCGTCTACATCACCGCCCGCAAGGCCGCGGCCTGCGACGCGGCGGCCGAGGCGCTGAGCGAGTTTGGCGAATGCGTCTCGCTGCCGGGCGACATCTCGACGATGGAGGGCATTCAGGGCCTGGCCGATCGCATCAAGGAACGCGAGGACAAGCTCGATATCCTGGTCAACAACGCCGGCGCGGCCTGGGGAGCCGCCTTCGACGAGTTCCCGGAGGCCGGCTGGGACAAGACCGTCGACCTCAACATGAAGACGCCGTTCTTCCTGACCCAGGCGCTGATCGGGCCGCTGCGGGCGGCGGCCAAGGACCACGTGGCCAAGGTGATCAATATCGCATCGATCGACGGCCAGTCGGTGACCAAGGACGAGACCTATCCCTATGGCGCGTCGAAGGCCGGCCTGCTGCATATGACCAAGCGCATGGCTCTGCGCCTGGCGCCGGAGAACATCGCCGTCAGCTGCATCGCGCCGGGCGCCTTCGCCTCCGACATGAACAAGGTCGCCCGCGATCACGCGGACGCCGTGTCCAAGGCTATCCCGGCCGGCCGCATCGGAACCGAAGAGGACATGGCGGGCGCGGCCATCTACCTGGCCTCGCGGGCGGGGGATTACGTGATGGGCGGCGCCGTGACCGTCGACGGCGGGGTCAGCTTCGCGCGCTAACCCAGCTCTTCGATCTCGGCGGGCTCCGCGTCGCTGAGCGGTAGGTCGCACGCGTCCTTGGCGTCGCCGCGCAGGGCCGGCGGCCGAGCGCCGCGCTCGCGGGCGGACATCAGGGACCAGCCGCCGGGCTTGAGGATTTCAAGCGGCGAGAAGCGCGCCTTGTAGGCCATCTTCTCGCTGCCCGGCACCCAATAGCCGAGGTAGACGTAAGGCATGCCGCTCTGTTGGGCCTGCACGATGTGGTCAAGGATGATGAACGAACCCAGGCTGCGGCGCGTCTCCTCGGGCTCGTAGAAGCTGTAGACCAGCGACAGGCCGTCGGCGAGCACGTCGACCAGGACGCAAGCGACCAGATCTCCCGGACCCCTGTCCAGCGACTTGCGCCGATACTCGATGAGGTGGGTGCGGACGGCGGTATCCTCGACCATGGCGACGTAGTCGGGCCAGGTCATCTCGGCCATGCCGCCCTCGGCGTGGCGCGCCAGCAGATAGCGACGCAGCAGCTCGAACTGCTCCAGCGTCGCCTCGGCCTCGACCAGATGACGCTCAAGGTCGTCGTTGCGATTGAGGACTTTCCGCTCCGAGCGTGACAGCAGGTATTCGCCCGCCGGCGCGCGCGCCGACTGGCAGGCGCGGCAGGTTTCGCAAGCGGGACGATAGGCGATGTTCTGCGAGCGGCGGAAACCGACCTGGGTCAGGCTGTCATTGACGGTCGGGCCGTCGGACAGCGGCAGGTGCGCGAACACCTTCCGCTCCTCGCGACCAGGCAGGTACGGGCAAGGCGTGGGCGCGGTCAGGAAGAACCGAAGCTGTCGCGTCGGAAAGTGCTGCGTCACGGAAGCCCGGTCCCCTCTAGCCTGGATACGCCCTAACAGATTAGGGGCCATTGCGTCCGGTTGCGCAAGCTTCGCCGCGACGTTGCGCGGCTAACGGTCACAGGCCGTCGGGTAACACCGGTTTTTCGCGCAGTAGAACGATCGAAATGCGTCGATTGCCGGCGAGGGTCGGGTCGTCGGCATAGAGGGGTTCGGAATTGGCCTTGCCCGAGACCTGATAGATGCGGTCGTCATCGACGCCAGCCGCGCGCAGGATCTGACGCGAGGCATCGGCGCGGGACGCCGACAGGGACCAGTCGCCGTCCTGCTTCTTGCCGTAGGCGCTGGCGCTGGTATGGCCGGAGATGGTCACGCGGTTGGGCAGCTGGGTGATCACCTTGGCGACGGCGCGCAGCAGGATACGGGCGCGATCGTTAGGGACCTTCGAGTTCTCCTGGAACATCGAGCGGCCTTCCTGGTCGACCAACTGGATGCGCAGGCCTTCGGGGGTCTGATCGATCAGAATCTGCTTCGACAGTTCGGCCAGCTCGGGCATGTCCTGCAGCGACTGGCGCAGCGACTGCGCGGCCGAGGCGAAGCTGTCCTGCTCCTTCTTAGCCAGGGCGTCGCGCAGCGCCTGCTCGCTGGCCGAGGCCAGGTTGGCGGTGTCGGTGGACTGGCCGTCCTTCTCGACGTTGTCGGGAACCTCGGGGGCCATCTGCTGGATGGCCGACATCTTGCCGTCCGACTTGGCGCCATCGTCGCCCAGCGACGTGCCGCCCAGGATGCCGCCCGAGCCACTGGTGGTGGGCGAGATCGAGGCTGGCGCGAAATAGTCGGCGATGCCTTGCTTCTGCTCGGGGCTGGTCGTGTTCAGCAGCCACATCAGCAGGAAGAAGGCCATCATCGCCGTCACGAAGTCGGCATAGGCGACCTTCCAGGCGCCGCCGTGGTGGCCGCCGCCCGAGACCTTCTTCACCTTCTTGATGAGGATCGGTTGCTCGCTGCTAACCGCCATCGTGTTTAAGCCTGTTTAACCTTGGACCCGCAACCTGCCGAAAGGACGTTAAGATGGGGTTGCCGTGGCGGGGCGCGGCCGCGTAATCCCGGGCGTCACTCTAGGAGTTCGCGATGAAGACGGCGTTTATCGGCTTGGGCGTCATGGGCTTTCCGATGGCGGGTCATCTGAAGGCGGCGGGGCATGAGGTCGCCGTCTACAACCGCAGCCCCGAGAAGGCGCGTCGCTGGGCCGAAAAGCACGGCGGCCCAGCGTTTCCAACCATCGCCGAGGCCGTCGCCGACGCCGAGGTCGCGCTGCTGTGCGTTGGCAACGACAACGACGTCCGCGACGTCGTGGCGCAGGCCCTGCCGGCCATGGCCACGGGCGGCGTGATCGTTGACCACACCACGACCTCCGCCAAGGTCGCGCGCGAGATGGCCGCCCTGGTCGAGGTCGGCGGACTTGCCTTCGTTGATGCGCCGGTGTCGGGCGGTCAGGCGGGCGCGGAGAACGGCCAACTGACCATCATGGCCGGCGGTGACCAAGCGGCCTACGATCGCGTGCTGCCGGTGATCGAGGTCTACGCCAAGGCCGTCCGCCGCATGGGCGACGTCGGGGCGGGGCAACTGACCAAGATGTGTAACCAGATCGCCATCGCCGGCGTCGTTCAGGGCGTCGCCGAGGCGCTGCACTTCGCCAAGCGCGCTGGCCTGCCGACGGACGACGTCCTGGCCGCGATCTCGAAGGGATCGGCGCAGTCGTGGCAGATGGAGAACCGCTGGGCGACCATGGCGCGCGGCGAGTTCGAGTTCGGCTTCGCCGTCGACTGGATGCGCAAGGACCTGGGCATCGCGCTGGACGAGGCGCGGGCGAACGGCGCGACTCTACCGGGCACGGCGCTGATCGATCAGTTCTACGCCGAGGTCCAGGCGATGGGCGGCCATCGCTGGGACACGTCGAGCTTGGTGGCGCGACTGGAGAAGTAGGCTGCTAGGCCTGCAGGGCGTCCGCCAGTTCGGTCGCGTCCCAGCCTTTCCGAGGCGCGACGAGGATCGGCGTTCGACGCTCGAAGGCGCGCAGCATATCGACGGTCTGGTGGAGGTCGGGCGCGTCGAGACTTTCGCTGACGACGATCGCCGCCACGGCGAGGCTCCGCGCCCGAACGACCTCCAGCGCCGTCAGCAGGTGGCTGGCCGTGCCCAGATAGCTGCCCGCGACCAGCAGGACGGGGAGGGCCAGCGCGACCATCAGGTCGAGGTTTGTCGCGTCGTCCGTCATGGGCGACATGACCCCGCCGGCGCCTTCGACGAGAGCGAGGTCGGCGTCGCGATCGGCCAACCAGGTCCGGCAATCGGCGACGAGATCGCTCATTCGCAGGGTGTCGCCTTCCATCCGGGCGGCGAGGTTGGGGGCTAGCGGCGCGCGATAGCGGCGCGGAGAGACATCGGCCCAGGCCCCCGCCCGGCCCAGAGCGGCGGCCAGGCGCGCGGGGTCGCTGGTCTCCGGCGCGGCGGGATCGAAGCCGCTGACGACCGGCTTGAAGGCCTCGACGCGCAGGCCGCGTCTCCGGGCGGTCTCCAGCAGCGCGCAGCCGACGTGGGTCTTGCCAAGATCGGTGCCGGTTCCGGCGACGAAGAACGCCTTCACGCGGCCGCGCCTCGCAGGACGTCGATCGCTTCGGCCAGCCGGATCACGTCGGTGTCTTCATGTAGCGCGTTGAAGGCCACGCGAAGCCTCGCCGTGCCTTCCGGCACGGTCGGCGGACGGATGGCCACGACCAGGAAGCCTCGCGCCTCCAGCGCGGCCGAGGCCGACAGGGCGGCGTCCGCGCCGCCGAGCACCACGGGCACGATAGCGCTTTGCGCCTCGGGTAGGCCCAGATGCTCGGTGAACAGGCGGGCCTTGGCGAGTGGGAGCGCCGTCAGCTCTGGCTGGGTCTCGACGATATCCAGCGCCGCCAGGGCGGCGGCGGCGGAGGCGGGCGGCAGGCCCGTCGCGTAGACGAGGGTGCGGGCGCGGGTCTTCAACAGGTCCACGACGGCTTGAGAGCCGCAGACATAGCCGCCGTAGGAGCCCAACGCCTTCGACAGGGTGCCCATCTGCAGGGGGATCTCGGCGTCCGGGAACAGGGCGGCCGAGCCGCGGCCCTCGGCCAGGACGCCGACCCCATGCGCGTCGTCGCTGAGCAGCCAGGCGTCGTGGCGGGCGCATAGCGCCGACAGCCGGTCCAGCGGGGCGATGTCGCCGTCCATCGAGAAGACCCCGTCCGTCGCCACCAGCGCGTGGCGGGCGAGGGGGCGTTCGGCTTCCAGCAGGCGCTCCAAGTCGGCGATATCGTTGTGGGCGAACTTGACGATCTTGGCGCCCGACAGCTGCGCGCCGGCCCAGATGCAGGCGTGGGCCAGGGCGTCGATCAGGACGACGTCGCCGGGTCCGACCAGCGTGGGGATCACGCCCGTGTTGGCCAGGTAGCCCGAGCCGAAAACGCAGGCCGCCTCGGTTCCCTTCAGACGCGCCAGGCGCTTTTCCAGGTCGCCGAGTAGCGGATGGTCGCCGGTCACCAGGCGCGAGGCCGCCGCGCCGGCGCCGTAGTTCAGCGCCGCCTCGGCCGCCGCCGCGCGCACTTCGTGATGCTGCGACAGGCCCAGATAGTCGTTGCAGGAGAACGAGATCAGCCGGCGACCGTCGCGCTCGACCACGGCACCGTCGTGGCGGCGGGTGGGCTTTAGCCAGCGCCGCAGGCTCTTGGCTTCCAGGCTCGCCAGCTTGCCGCCGGCGAAGGCGTCGAGGCTTTGCATGTCGTTTCCCGTTTGCCGTGGCTGGTGGGCGGGAATAGGCAAGGCGCCCCGAGTCCGCAAACGGAAACCGTCATGACCGACCCCGACTGGCTGACCGCCGGAGCCCCGCACGTCTGGCGTCCCTATTGCCAGATGAAGACAGCTCGGCCGCCGCTGCCGGTCGTCGCGACGCGGGGTTCGCGCCTGGTCCTGGCCGACGGCCGGGAGCTGGTGGATGGCCTGGCCTCCTGGTGGACGGCCTGCCACGGCTACAACCATCCACACATCGCCGCCGCCCTGCGCGACCAGATCGAGCGGATGCCTCACGTGATGTTTGGCGGTCTGGCGCATGAGCCGGCCTATCGCCTGGCCGAGCGGCTGGCGGGGATGCTTCCGGGCGAGTTGAACCACGTGTTCTTCGCCGAGAGCGGCTCGGTCTCGGTCGAGATCGCCATGAAGATGGCGCTGCAGTTCCACATCAATCGCGGCGCCCGGGGGCGGACCAAGTTCCTGGCCTTCCGAGGCGGCTATCACGGCGACACCCTGGCGACGATGACGGTCTGCGACCCGGAGGAGGGGATGCACAGCCTGTTCGCGGGCGTGATGCCGGCCCAGGTCATCGCCGACCTGCCGCGTGATCCCGACAGCGAAAAGGCGCTGGACGCGCTGCTCGCTCGGCGGGGCTCGGAGATCGCGGCGATCCTGATCGAGCCCCTCGTGCAAGGCGCGGGCGGCATGCTGCTCCACCCGCCGGAGGTGCTGCGAACGCTGCGTCGTCTCGCCGACAAGCACGGCGTCCTGCTGATCTTCGACGAGATCTTCACCGGCTTTGGCCGCACCGGGACCCTGTTCGCCATGCAGGCGGCTGGGATCGAGCCGGACATCGTCACCCTGTCCAAGGCCCTCACCGGCGGAACCTTGCCGCTGTCGGCCGCCGTGGCCTCGGGGAAGGTGTTCGAGGCCTTCTGGTCGGACGACGCGGGCGCCGCGCTGATGCACGGACCTACCTACATGGCCAACCCGCTAGCCTGCGCCGCCGCCAACGCCTCGCTGGACCTGTTCGAGGACGGCTCCTGGTGGGCCAACGTGGCGCGTGTGAGCGCCGCCCTGTCCGAAGGGCTCGAGCCGTGTCGGAGCGGCAAGGGCGTTGTCGATGTGCGGACGCTCGGCGCGATCGGCGTCGTCGAGTTCGACGCGCCCGTGGCCGTCGGCGACCTCTGCGCGCGTTTCGCCGAGCTTGGCGTCTGGATCCGGCCGATGGGCAAGGTCGTCTACCTGACGCCGGCCTTCACGACGCCGGACGAGGACCTCGCCTTGCTGACATCCGCCGTCCGCGCGGTCGTTGGCGTCGCCTGAGCCGCGATTGACCCGGGGCGGCGGGTCTGGTCCAAGCGGGGCCATGTCCGCCAAGTCCTCTCCCCTTACAGGCCTGGAATACCTCGCCATCCTGGCGATCATCCTGACCTGGGGGATCAACAACGCCGCCGCCAAGGTGGCGACGGTCTACCTGCCGCCGATGTTGATGGGCGGACTTCGTTTCTTGGTGGCCCTGGCTTTCCTTTTCCCGTTTGTCAGGCCGCCGTTTCCGGAGCCTCGGAAGGTGCTGGCGATCGTCCTGCTGACCGGGCCCATCCATTTCGGGATCATCTACGTCGCCTTCAGCATGGCCGACGCGCTGAGCCCGCTGGTCGTGGCCAGCCAGCTCTGGATTCCGTTCACCGCCATCTTCGCGTGGCGCCTGCTGGGCGAGAGCATGCGCTTGCCGGCCGTCATGGGCCTGGTGATCGCCTTCATTGGCGTGGCCTGGATGAGCCTCGACCCGCACGCCACGGGCGATCTCCCCGCCCTCGCGCTGATCGTCGTCGCCGGCGCCTGCTGGGCGGCGGCGACCGTGCTGGTGCGCAAGACGCCCGGCATCAAGCCGCTGAAGATGCAAGGCATGACGGCCCTGGTGGCCGCGCCCGTTCTGCTGGCCATGTCGTTCGTCTTCGAGACCGGTCAGGTCGAGCGCGTCAAGGCCGCGCCGCCGATCGCCTGGGCCGCGGTGATGTTCGCGGCGGTCGTATCGACGGTCGGCGCCAGCGCCTTGCTGTTCTGGCTCGTGCAGCGCCGCGAGGCGGGGCGCGTGACGCCCTATTTCCTGCTGACGCCGCTGGTCTCGTGCACGATCGGCATCCTGTTCCTGGGTGACAAGCTGACGCCGCAGCTGATGATCGGCGGCGGCGCGACCATGGTCGGCGTGGCCCTGGTCGCTCTGACCGAGAAGCGGATCAAGCCGGAAGAGGCGCTCGCCGAAGCGGCCTAGCCCTTGGGCGGTGGGCAGCGGTCGGCGGCTTCGCGCCGCAGCAGGGCCGGCGTGGCGCGGACCTCTGTTTGATCGCCGTCGTAGGTTCCCGTCGTGAGCCCGCCCTTCACCGCGAAGGTTTCGTTCGGGCGGGCGCGGACCAGGAACAATCCGGCGATGTCCTGCATGTCGTCGAGGCTGACGAAGGCGGCTCCGACCGTGGCTTGGCCCTTCAGCTCGGTGACGCCTTCTCCGGCGCCGGTGGCGTTGATCGTCCAACCGGGCGGCACGTGGCACACCGCGAGCACGTCGAGGCCGGAAACCTCGAGATCGAAGGCCTGCAGGTTCTGATTGGAGTTGCTGGGCCGCCAGGCGAGGGAGACGAGCTCGGTCGGCTGGGCGGCGGTTTGCGAAGGCGTGGCGGGAGCAGCCTGGCGCGCCGGCGCGGGCGGCGCGGCGGCGTCACGATCCTTTTTCTGGCCGTCGCAGCCGACCATGGTCGCCAGCAGCAGAGCCAGGATCGACAGTCGCCAGATACGCATGGGGTCTCCCGCCGAGGCTTGGGTGAGTCTCGGCGGGAGCTAAGCGACTACTTGATCACGCCGCAAGCCGCGCGCGCGCCGGCGCCGCCGATCGGCTGGCTCTTGTGGTCGTCGGGGCTGGCGTGGACGACGATGGACGAGCCGTCGGCGTCCAGCAGCGCCGGGCGGCCGCCAGCGCCCTTAAGCGAGACGAGCGTCGAGTAGATCTCGGCGGTGGCCGATCCGTCCGTGTTGGCGAAGATGTTGGGCAGGTCGCCGTTGTCGTTGGCGTCGGGGTTCAGCAATCCGTGGACGACCTGGGCGGTGGTGTGGACATGGGCGCCGGCCGACTTGAAGTCCGGTGTTCCGCAGTCGCCCTTCTCGTGGAAGTGGACCGCGTGCCAGCCGGGAGTCAGGCCCTTCAGCTCCAGCTTCAGCAGGACGCCGCGAGGGGCCTCGGTAAGGGCGATGACGCCCATGTCCTTGCCATCGCCGCCCTTGACCTGGGCGGTCGCGGCGGTCTGGGCCAGGGCCGGCGCGGCGGTAATCAGGGCGGCGAGGCCCAGGGTCGTCGCGAGGGTGAGGCTGCGCATGGCGGATTTCCTTCTGAACAAGCGGGGACTGGGGGTGAAACGGCCGTAAAGGTGGCGTCCGCCCCATTGGAATGCTAACAGTTTTCGACAGTTCCGTGTCCGATTCTGACGGCGAAAAATCCCCTTGAGCGACGAACACACCACGATCCCCGCCGACGGTTCCCGCGGGGATATCGCCCCGATCAACATCGAGGATGAACTCCGCCGCTCCTACCTCGACTACGCGATGAGCGTGATCGTCAGCCGCGCCCTGCCGGACGCGCGCGACGGTCTCAAGCCCGTGCACCGTCGGGTGCTGTTCTCGATGCACGAGCAGGGCCAGACGCCCGAGCGGTCGTACGTCAAATCGGCCCGCGTGGTCGGTGACGTCATGGGTAAGTATCACCCCCACGGCGACGCCTCGATCTACTTCACCCTGGTCCGCATGACCCAGTCGTTCTCGATGGGCCTGGTGCTGATCGACGGCCAGGGCAATTTCGGCTCGGTCGACGGCGATATGCCCGCGGCCATGCGCTACACGGAATGCCGCATGGCCCCGCCGGCCATGTCGCTGCTGGCCGACCTGGACAAGGACACGGTCGACTTCCAGGACAACTACGACGGCAAGGAGCAGGAACCGACCGTCCTGCCGTCACGGATACCGAACCTGCTGGTCAACGGCGCGGGCGGCATCGCCGTCGGCATGGCCACCAACATCCCGCCGCATAACCTGGGCGAGATCGTCGACGCCTGCCTGCTGCTGATCGACGATCCGGACGTCACCACCGACCAACTGCTGGACCTGGTGCCCGGCCCCGACTTCCCGACCGGCGGCGAAATCATCGGTCGCGCGGGCCCCCGCCAGGCGCTGCTGACCGGCCGCGGCTCGGTGGTCATGCGCGGCGTCGCCAGTGTCGAGGAACTGCGCGCCGGCCGCGAAGCCATCATCGTCACCGAGATTCCGTATCAGGTGAACAAGGCCAATCTGGTCGAGCACATCGCCGAGCTGGTCCGAGACAAGAAGCTCGAGGGCATCGCCGACATCCGCGACGAGTCCAACCGCGACGGCATGCGCATCGTCATCGAGCTGAAGCGCGACGCCTCGGGCGAGGTGATCCTGAACCAGCTCTACCGCTTCACGGCGCTGCAAAGCTCGTTCGGCGTCAACATGCTGGCCCTGAACCGCGGCCGTCCCGAGCAGATGGGCCTGCACAAGCTGCTGCAGCTGTTCGTCGAGTTCCGCGAGGAAGTCGTCGTCCGCCGCACCAAGTTCGAGCTCGGCAAGGCCCGCGACCGCGGCCACGTGCTGGTCGGTCTGACCATCGCCGTCGCCAACATCGACGAGTTCATCCACATCATCCGCTCGTCGAAGGATCCGACGGAAGCCCGCGAGCGCCTGGTGGCCAAGTCCTGGCCGGCCGGCGACATGCTGCCGCTGGTCGAGCTGATCGCCGACCCGCGCACGATCCAGGAAGCGGGCGGCCTGATCCGCCTGACCGACGAGCAGGCGCGGGCCATCCTGGCCCTGACCCTGTCGCGTCTGACGGGCCTGGGCCGCGAGGAAATCGGCAACGAGGCCGAGTCCTTGGCGGACGCCATCCGGGGCTATCTGGAGCTGCTGTCCGACCGGGCCAACATCATGGCCGTGGTCCGCGAGGAGCTGGTGGAGGTCCGCGAACGGTTCGCCATTCCGCGCCGCAGCCAGATCGTCGACGGCGACGCCGACATGGAAGACGAAGACCTGATCGTCCGCGAGGACATGGTCATCACCGTCACCATGGGCGGTTACGTCAAGCGCACGCCTCTGGCCAACTACCGCACCCAGCACCGGGGCGGGAAGGGCAAGTCGGGCATGGCGACCAAGAACGAGGACGCCGTCACCCGAGTGTTCTCGGCCTCGACCCACGCGCCGCTGCTGTTCTTCACGTCGGGCGGCAAGGTCTACAAGATGAAGGTGTGGCGCCTGCCGCAGGGCGTCGCCAATTCGCGCGGCAAGGCGTTCGTCAACCTGCTGCCGATCGAGCCGGGCGAGACCATCACCTCGATCCTGGCCCTGCCGGAGGACGAGGCGACCTGGGGCGGCCTGGACGTGATGTTCGCCACCCGTTCGGGCAGCGTGCGTCGCAACAAGCTTAGCGATTTCGTGGACGTCCGCCGCAACGGCAAGATCGCCATGAAGCTGGATGACGGTGACGGCATTATTGGCGTGGCCGTCTGCAACGCCGATCAGGACGTGCTGCTGACCACGGCCGCCGGCCGCTGCATTCGCTTCTCCGTCGACGAGGTGCGGGTGTTCGCTAGCCGCGACTCCACTGGCGTGCGCGGCGTCCGTCTGGCCGAGGGCGACGAGGTCATCTCGATGGCCGTGTTGCGCAGCGTCGACGCCACGCCGGCCGAGCGCGCGGCCTACCTCAAGCACCAGCGCGCCATGCTGCGCGCCGCCGGGGAAGAGGGCGATGACGCGCCCGTCGCGGCCGACGAGGGCGAAGAGGACGCCGACGAGACGACGCTGTCCCCCGAACGCATCGCCGAGCTTGGCGCGGCCGAGGAAATCCTGCTCACCGTCTCGTCGGAAGGCTTCGGCAAGCGCACCAGCGCCTACGACTTCCGCCGCACGGGCCGTGGCGGTCAGGGTCTCGCGGCTCAGGATCTGAGCAAGCGTGGCGGCCGTCTGGTGGGCTCGTTCCCGATCGACGAAAGCGACCAAATCCTGTTGGTCACCGACCAAGGCCAGCTGATCCGCGTGCCCGTTTCGCAAATTCGTGTTGCAGCGCGGAATACTCAGGGCGTAACCATCTTCCGCACCGCGCAGGACGAGCACGTCGTCAGCGTCGAGCGTCTCGCCGATTCCGGCGGCGACGATAACCAGGGCGAGGACAGCGGGGCGGACGAGACCCTGTAACCCTCAATCCCGTAGCGTAGGGGGTTGCATGCGGGTTGGGCTTTATCCCGGGACTTTCGACCCGGTCACCAACGGTCATCTCGATATCATCGGGCGCGCCGTGAAGCTGGTCGACAAGCTGGTGATCGGCGTCGCCGTCAACATCGGCAAGGGGCCGCTGTTCTCGCTGGAAGAGCGGGTCGCCATTCTCGAGCACGAGACCGCGCACCTGACCAAGATCGCCCAGATCGAGGTGCGGCCGTTCGAGAGCCTGCTGATGCACTTCGCCCGGGACGTGAACGCGCAGATGATCGTGCGCGGCCTGCGGGCCGTCGCCGACTTCGAGTACGAGTTCCAGATGACGGCGATGAACCAGCAGCTGGATCGCGAGATCGAGACCGTCTTCTTGATGGCCGACCCGCGTCATCAGGCGATCGCCTCGCGGCTGGTCAAGGAGATCGCCACCCTGGGCGGCGACATCTCCAAGTTCGTCCCCGCCGGCGTGGCCGAGCAGTTGCTGGCGAAGGTCGGGCGAGGGTAGGCGGCTTGGAGCGGGAGCGCGCGGAAGCGAGCTTCGCCCCCCTGATATGCCTGATCTAACGCGGAGGGCGACCGGGTCGTTTGCGGTGGTCGGGTATGGCTCGGATCTCGGGAAACGCGCTCCCGCTGGGCGTCCGCCCCGAAGCGGCCGGAATCCCGCGGTTCAAGGTTCGTCGCACTTGTCGGGGAGGCCGTGTCGTTCTACGCCGGCCATGACCTATTCTGTTCGGGGTAATCGATGAAGCTCGCCATGACCGCCGCCGCCTTGGCGCTCGCCGCACTGACGGCTTCCGCTCAGACGGCCACGGCCCAGACCGCTGCTCCAGCTGGCGTGGACTGGCGCGTGCCTGATCCCAATAACGTCATCGTGGTGGAGACGAACAAGGGGCGGATCATCGCAGAGCTCTATCCGCAGGCCGCGCCCAACCACGTCGAGCGCGTGCGGGGCCTAGTGAAGAGCGGCTTCTATGACGGCCTGACGTTCTTCCGCGTCATCAGCGACTTCATGGCCCAGACGGGCGATCCTCAGAACACCGGCATGGGCGGCTCTGACCAGCCGAACCTGACGGCCGAGTTCAATTTCCGCCGTGGCGCGGACCTGCCGCTGGGCGCGGGCTTCAAGGTCGGCAGCAACGAATCCGGCTGGATCGACGCCTTGCCGGTCACCAGCCAAAACTCGGCCCTGGCCGTCATGACCGCCGACCGCAAGGTCGCCACCTGGGGCAATTTCTGTCCGGGCGTGCTGGGCATGGCCCGCGCCGGCGATCCAGACAGCGCCAACAGCCAGTTCTTCTTCATGCGCCAGGCCAACGCCTCGCTGGACAAGACCTACACCGCCTTCGGGCGCGTGCTCTCTGGACTGGACGTCGTGCGCGCCATCAAGGCGGG
The DNA here is from genome assembly GCF_031454995.1 of Caulobacter segnis. Classification (GTDB taxonomy): domain Bacteria; phylum Pseudomonadota; class Alphaproteobacteria; order Caulobacterales; family Caulobacteraceae; genus Caulobacter; species Caulobacter segnis_E. The sequence goes on from NZ_JAVDRV010000002.1 coordinate 254,280, forward strand.
CGAGCCGGTGCCCGACCCGCAGGACAAGATGCTCAGCGTCAAGCTGCTGGCCGACCTGCCGGCGGATAAGCGCCCGGCGGTCCAGGTGATGGACACCCGGTCGGCGGCATTCAAGGCGCTGGTGACCAAGCGCCAAGCCGAGATGGGCGGAAGCTTCACGAACTGCGATCTCGACGTTCCCGCTCAGGTGAAGTGACATGACGCTGTCTCGCGCGCTGCTGCCTTGTCTGGTCCTAGCGATCACTTCGAGCGCCGCTTTGGCGGCCGCGCCGAGCAAGCCATCCGACGCGGATTGGCGCGCCCCCGCGCCCGACACGATCATGGTGATCGACACCAACAAGGGCCGTGTTCTGGTGGAGCTGGTCCCCGAGGTCGCGCCCAACCACGTCGCGCGCCTTCAGGAACTGACCCGGTCCGGCGTCTATGATGGGCGGACCTTCTTCCGGGTGATCGACCGGTTCATGGCCCAGACGGGTGATCCGACCAATACGGGCGAGGGCGGAACCGACAAGCCCAACCTCAAGGCCGAGTTCACCTTCCGCCGCGCCGCGGAGACGCTGTTCGTCCCGATGGCGGCGCCGGCCGGGCTGGAAGTCGGCTACCTGAAGTCGCTACCGATCGTAAGCCAGGCCTGGAGCTGGAGCGAGATGACGAGCGACCACAAGGTCGCGGCCTGGGGAACCTATTGTCCGGGCGTGATCGGCATGGCGCGCGACGAGGACAACAACTCCGCCAACAGCCAATTCTTCCTGATGCGCCAACCCTATCCATCCTTGGACAAGCGCTACACGGCCTTCGGGCGCGTGGTCAGCGGCCTTGGCGTCGTTCGCGCGATCAAGACGGGCGAGCCCGTTCCAGCGCCGCAAGATCAGATGCTGAAGGTTCGATTGCTGTCCGATATTCCCGAGAGCGAGCGCCCTCAGGTGCGGCTTATTGACCCAAAAGGCCCTTGGTTCGCGGCCGAAGCTCAACGTCTGAGGGCTTTGAAAGGCGCTGACTTTTCTGTCTGCGACATCGATCTGCCAGCGGAAGTTCGCTAAGCTTCAGTGGTTTTCCCGCGAAGACTTGGTTCACAGGGCGCCATGAACCGCGCTAGAAGCGCGGTCGCATCACTCGCCACATAAGGGAAGACCATGTCGGCCGACCTCGAAAACACCCTGATCCTGACGCTGGAGACTGGTCCGGTCACCATCAAGCTGCGCCCCGATCTGGCGCCTGGCCACGTCGAGCGGATCAAGGAGCTGGTGCGCGAGGGCTTCTATGACGGCGTCGTCTTCCACCGCGTGATCCCGGGCTTCATGGCCCAGGGCGGTGATCCGTCGGGCACGGGCCGCGGCGGTTCGGACAAGCCGGACCTGAAGGCCGAGTTCAACAAGGAGCCGCACGTTCGCGGCGTCTGCTCGATGGCCCGCACGCCCGATCCGAACTCGGCCAACAGCCAGTTCTTCATCGTGTTCGACGACGCCACCTTCCTGGACGGTCAGTATACTGTCTGGGGCCAGGTGACCGAGGGCATGGAGAATGTCGACGCTCTTCCGAAGGGCGAGCCGCCGAAGGAACCGGGCAAGATCGTCAGCGCCAAGATCGCCGCCGACGCCTGATCTTTCGCGCCAATGCGCATTTTCTCGCGGCTCCGGACCTCGCGTCCGGAGCCGTTTCTATTTCGGCTGACGCCTCAGGGTCACCACTATGGGGCGATGATCCGAGCCGATGGCTGGCCCGCGCTCGACCTTGACCGCGCGCCAGTCGGCGCCGGCGTAGACGTGATCGATCGGCAGGAAGGGCGCGGGCGCGGTGGCGACCCTTGAGAACTGGCCGGACGGCCAAGAGGGCAGGGCGCGGGTCAATCGCTGGAGGGCCAGAGCTTTGTCCTGACGCTTCAACGTGAACGACCACGGCGTCGAGTTGAAGTCTCCGGTCACGATCAGGGTGCGTGGGTCGAAGGCCGAGGCGGCCTTGACCAGCATGGCTGACTGGGCTTGTTGGCGCCCAGCCGGCACGGGCCAGACATAGTGGGCGCCCAGGACAGTGAAAGATCCCGCTGGATCCTCGATGGTCGCCCAAGCCCCCGGCAAGCCCTTCTGGACGGTACCAGAGGCGATTACCTTCTTTCGCGAGAAGATCCAGGGCTCGCAACGCCCGGACTTGCAGGACATGTAGGGATAGGTGGCTCGCAGGCCCTTGTTGATCGCCCAGGCCGAACCTCCGCCTTCCGCCATGACGATGACGTCGGCGTTCTGGGCAAGCAGCCATTCCAGGCTTTGTTCGGGGGCGTAGTTCTCGTGCCAGGCGTTGAACTGAATGACCTTTAGATCGCTGGGGGCCGCAGCTTCGGGTTTGAAGCGCCAAGCCTGCCGCAATTCGGGAAGCATGAGAACGCCGCTGGCGCTGATCGCGACGACGCCCAGCGCGACCATGACCCATCGCTCGGCCTCGCGAGCGAAAAGGCCTCCGAGCAGGACGGCACCGATCCCCATGGCCAGCCACAAGGGGGTGATGTGGGTCAGAGCGTCGAGCTTGGGGTTGATCGCCCCGCCCAGGCTCGCCAAGGCGAGCAAGGAGCCCAGCAGGCCCAGCATCAGGGCCGTTCCGCGAACCAAGAGACTCAGAAGCTGGGCAATCAAGCGCATGCGCCGCTGTTAGCATGAGAAAATGACGGAGGGAGCGCGCGAGCGCGCTGGGGCTGATACTTCCTCGCGTTCGGGCCGCTGGTCGCCCGACTCTTGACCTTCGCGGCCCATCGTGCGCTTGAAGCGCGCCCATGCGCCTTTCCGATTTCGACTTCGACCTCCCCGAGGACCGCATCGCCCTGCGTCCGGCCGAGCCGCGTGACGCCGCGCGTCTGCTGGTCGTGCGCCCGGGCCAGCCGCTGGCCGACCACGTCGTCCGTGAACTGCCCGACTTCCTGCGTCCAGGCGACGCCATGGTCTTCAACGACACCCGCGTGATCCCGGCGCGGTTGTCGGGTCTGCGCGAAGGTCGAACCACCGGCGGCGCGGACGGTACGCCGGTCGCGGTCGAGGCGACCCTGCACCGCCGCCTCGCGCCGGATCGTTGGAGCGCCTTCATGCGGCCGGGCAAGCGCCTGAAGGTCGGCGACCGCGTCGCGTTCGGCGCGCGCGACGACCGTGCCTGCGACCTCGACCGCCTGGACGCCACCGTCGTCGAAAAGCACGAGGGCGGCGAGGTCATGCTGGCTTTCGATCTTTCCGGGCCGGATCTCGACATCGGCGTCGCGCGTCACGGCGACATGCCGCTGCCGCCCTACATCGCCGCCAAGCGGGGCGAGGACGAGCGCGATCGCGCCGACTATCAGACTGTGTATGCGCGAGAAGACGGCTCGGTCGCCGCGCCCACGGCGGGGTTGCACTTCACGCCGGCGCTGCTCGAGGCCTTGAAGGCCAAGGGTGTCTCGACCCACTTCGTGACCCTGCACGTGGGAGCGGGGACGTTCCTGCCGGTGAAGACGGACGACGTCTCCGACCACAAGATGCACGCCGAATACGGCCAGGTGACGCGCGAGGTCGCCGACGCCCTGAACGCCGTTCGCGCCGCCGGCGGCCGGATCATCTGCGTCGGCACTACCAGTCTGCGCCTGCTGGAGAGCGCCACCGGCGAGGACGGCGTTGTGAAGCCCTTCGCCGACGAGACGGCCATCTTCATCACGCCCGGCTACCGCTTCCGCGCCGCCGACGTGCTGATGACCAACTTCCACCTGCCCAAGTCGACCCTGTTCATGCTGGTCAGCGCGTTCGCTGGACGCGAGACGATGCGTCAGGCCTATGAACACGCCATATCGACGGGCTATCGCTTCTATTCCTATGGCGACGGCAGCCTGCTGTTCCGCGCCGAGCCCGAGAGCCGCTGATGGCCGCCTTTCCCTTCGAGATCAAAGCCACCGACGGCAAGGCGCGCACTGGCGTGCTCAAGACCCCGCGCGGCGATATTCGCACCCCGGCCTTCATGCCGGTGGGCACGGCCGCGACGGTGAAGGCCATGACCGTCGACCAGGTGAAGGACACCGGCGCGGACATCATCCTGGGCAACACCTATCACCTGATGCTGCGGCCCTCGGCCGAGCGGGTGGCGCGTCTGGGTGGGCTGCACAAATTCATGCGCTGGGACAAGCCGATCCTGACCGACAGCGGCGGCTTCCAGGTCATGAGCCTGTCGGGCATTAGCAAGCTGACCGAGGAGGCGGTGACCTTCTCCAGCCACGTCGACGGCTCCAAGCACGTGCTCACGCCCGAGCGCTCGATCGAGATCCAGGCCGACCTGCTGGGCAGCGACATCGTCATGCAGCTGGATGAATGCGTCGCCTGGCCGGCCGAGGAGGCGAGGGCGCGCAAGGGCATGGAGCTGTCCGCTCGATGGGCCAAACGCTCCAAGGACGCGTTCGGGGCCCGGGACCGTCAGGCCTTGTTTGGCATCCAGCAAGGCTCGACCTTTGAGAACCTGCGCCGGGAATCCTCCGAGAAGCTGCGGGAGATCGGCTTCGACGGCTATGCCATCGGCGGCCTCGCGGTCGGCGAGGGCCACGAGGCCATGTGCGAGGTTCTGGACTATGCGCCGGACCTGCTGCCGCAAGATCGTCCGCGTTACCTGATGGGCGTGGGCAAGCCGATCGACCTGGTCGAGGCGGTGGCGCGCGGCGTCGACATGTTCGACTGCGTGTTGCCGACCCGCTCGGGCCGTCATGGCCAGGCCTGGACCTGGGACGGGCCGATCAATCTGAAGAACGCCAAGTACGCCGAGGATGACACGCCGCTGGACCCCACCAGCGACTGCCCGGCCAGCCGCGACTATTCAAAGGCCTATCTGCGGCACCTGTTCAAGGCCGAGGAGATCCTGGGCCAGGTTCTGCTGTCCTGGCACAACATCGCCTTCTTCCAGGCCCTGACGGCCGCCATGCGCGTGGCGATCGCCGAGGGCCGGTTCGAACAGTTCCGCCGCGACTTCGCCGCCCGGCATTTGGCACAGGCTCAGTAGGCCGGCCCCTTCGGCACGGTCGGCGCTTCCTCCTTGTGGATCGGGAAGCGCGGCTTGCGCGGGCCGTAGGGATCGGGCGGCGGCGGCATGCCGGGATCGACGACGGGCGGCGGAGTCGGCGGCTTGTGCTGCGGCGTGGCCGGCGGATCGCACCCGCGCGATTCTCCAAGCCCTTTGAGATAGGCGCGACGCACGGCGCCCGAGGCGATGGCGCCCTGCACCAGTCGGTCGTGCCGCTCGGCGCCGGACAGCTTTCTCACCCAGCCGCGCATCGGGATCATGTCCTGCGCGGCGCTGGCCACCGCGCCAAGAGCCGCCTCGCCGGCAGCCTTGCGGCCGCGGTCCATCAGGTCCTCGTCCTCGGTGGCGGGCATGCTGTCGAGATCCTCGCCCAACGCCGTGTCCAGCGGTTTGACCAAGGCGACAAGGCTGGCGCAGTCCGCCCGCGCGGGACGTTTGTAGGGATCGTCCATCGCTTCCAACAGGACGCGAGGGATCTTGGTCCGGATGACGTTCACATCGCGCAGCGGCGCGGTCATGGCGCCGGTGATTCCGTCCTTGTTGGCTTCGGAGGTCGACTTGATGCGCTCATCCGTCTCCTGAACGGGAGGCGACGAAGGCGCGGCTTGCTGGCGCGCGGACGCGCCGCTGGACATCGCGATCACCAGAAAGCTCGCCAAAAGCAAGGTTCTACGCATGACTCACCTAAACCCGCTCACAGCTTTACCACTGTCGGCGGGAAAAACGGCGAAACCGTGCTTGCGGGTGGGACGACCCCCGACTATGGTCCGCGCCGCTTCACCGGCCCCCGCCGGATCGTGAGCGGGCCGGTAGCTCAGTGGTAGAGCATTCGACTTTTAATCGAATGGTCGTGGGTTCGAACCCCACCCGGCCTACCAAAAACCATTTCAAATGGTTTGAAAATTTTTCGTGAAGTTGCATGGTTCGTTAAACTGTAGACGTGCGTCCGTTAGCCTTCTTGCTTTCGGCGGCCCCATTGTGTTTCAGGTGAGGATCTCTCGCTATGGAATCACTGCGCGATACCGCCCGAGCTCAAGCAGATTTATTGGTCACGCTACTGCAGTTCCGACCCGCTCCCGCAACGCCTGCCGTATCGCCGGAACAGGTCGGGGTCCTTCTAGGGCATGAGCTGGTCCCTCCTTTCGAGATGGATCGACGCACGGGTTCGACTCTCGCGGGTATTTTTGGCTTAGCTGTCGCCTTTACTGAGGGCGGGTAAGTTGGGCGGAAAGGCTAAGACGCGCTTCGTCGTCGAGTTCGATGGCAAGCTGCGCGAACTGTTCTCGATTCAAGAACAGATCAGCGGTGATCTTACGATCCCGATCAAGCACGAGATCCAACATGGTTCTAGCGAGGACCTACAGGCAATCGTGGAGCAACGCCTGTCGGTTCACTACAGCCCAAACAGTCATGGCACACTGATAAAGCGCACCGCCGTACTGGGTAACCGCGACGTCATCACCAACACGACCTTCGTCAAAGACTCGAAGCAGGTTCTGCTTGCGCCGCTTTGGACAAAGATTTGTCCCGAACTCATCGACCGCTATGCGCCGAAAGTGAGGTCGAAGGATAAGATCGTTGACATTGGCCGGTTTCGTAAGGACCATGCCTGCACCCTTGTCTATACCGCCGTAGTGGGCGAAGCCGGTCGGACGTGGCCAGCTATTGCTGGTCTGGCGCTTCACTCGGCCCAGTTTCGCAAATTCTCGATTGCGGTTTACTCATCATACCTGAACTGGCCAGCGAGCCACATGTCGCACATTCTGATGATTGCGACTTCTCCGGAGCAGATCAACGGTGTGGCGCGGGGCGAAGTGAGGGGCGACGGCATTGCCTCAATAGCCGCTGAGGAACTGGGCTCCGAGCTGCTTAGACTCTCTGAATACGTCTCAGCCATGCTCATTCTTAAGATGGCCGAAGACGCGCCGGAAGACGTCGCACGGTTCATGCATGGCTGGCCTCTGTGGTTCTACCCATCCGCCACCGATCTGACGCTTGGCGAAATGGAACGCATTAGGCGGGAGGGCGAACCTGATTGGCCCGCCTCTATTGAGCCAGCGCCGCGATAGCGGCAGGCGGCAAACGTGGTCCCGGCTACGCCGACCGCCTGGACTTGGTGCTTGCTCAGGCCGCGGGGGCCGGTCAGCGGCTCGGCCTCGTCGAGATCCAGCATAAACGAAACGTCTATGGGATCTGCGCGCCTTCCGGGGCCTCTCCCTGCAACACAGAACCTGACGGCCATGAAGCTAGTTGGGGAGGTTAGGTGGGAGGGCTGGGCCGTTAGACTACCCGCGAACAAACAGAAAATTGGCGCGTGAACGAAAAGGGAAACGTCCAACGGCTCTCAATGAAGTCAGCGACTTGAACCTGCTTTTTAATCGAATGGTCGTGGGTTCGAACCCCACCCGGCCTACCAAAGTTCAAGTCTCTGTTCTGAAAAAGCTTCCACGCCGCCACCAGGGCGTGGCGTGCGCGGCTTTGGGCTCCGTTGACGGATCGCCTCGCTCGGGTCCGCCAGTTTTTCTCCATCCGCCACACGGCTTTTCTCGTTTGCCCCATTGTCGTGGTAGAGATTTAAGCGGCTCAGTTTTAACGACGCCGCCGGGACCGGGCACGGGCCTTGGCGCGTTCAGCCGTAACCTAGAGCCATGTGGCGAGCCCGGATCCTGGACGACGATCAGACGATGACCGCCGACACCGCCGAGCGCCAGCCGCCGGCCAAGCGACCCCTGTTCCGCCGCCGCTCGGCCATCCCAGGCTTTGGTCTGACGATGGGCGTCACGCTGACCGTGCTGTCGTTGATCGTCCTGATCCCGTTGTCGGCCGTGGTGCTGAAGGCGGCGGAGCTGTCGCCGTCCGAATTCTGGACCGTCGCCACCTCGCAGCGGGCCATGGCCGCCTACCGTCTCACCTTCGGCGCGGCCTTCGTCGCGGCCCTGGTCAACGGCGTCTTCGGAGTCCTGACCGCCTGGGCGCTGGTGCGCTACGACTTTCCCGGCAAGACCGTGGTCAACGCCCTCGTCGACCTGCCGTTCGCCCTGCCGACGGCCGTGGCGGGCATCGCGCTCGCCACGCTGTACGCGCCCAATGGCTGGGTCGGGCAGTTCCTGACGCCGCTCGGCGTCAAGGCCGCCTACAACCCCATCGGGGTGACCATCGCCCTGATCTTCATCGGCCTGCCTTTCGTGGTCCGCACGATCGAGCCCGTGCTGCGCGACGCCGCCGACGATGTCGAGGAAGCCGCCGCCAGCCTGGGCGCGAGCCGGTTCGACACCATCCTGCGGATCGTCCTTCCGGCCCTGGCGCCCGCTTGGCTGACCGGCTTCGCCCTGGCCTTCGCGCGCGGGGTGGGTGAGTACGGCTCGGTGATCTTCATCGCGGGCAACATGCCCTACAAGTCCGAGATCGCGCCGCTCCTGATCATCATCCAGCTCGAGCAGTTCGAATACGCGAGGGCCGCCACGATCGCCGTTGTGATGCTGGCCGTCTCGTTCACGATGCTGCTGATCATCAACGCCATTCAAGCCTGGTCGCGGAGGTTCGCCTGATGAGCGCCGTCGTTCCGCGCCACCGTCGCGCCACCGAGGATCCCGCCTGGGCCAAGGCCCTGGTGATTGGGGTCGTGATGGCGTTCCTGGCCCTGGTGCTGATCCTGCCCCTGGTCGCGGTGTTCGCCGAGGCCCTGCGCAAGGGCTTTGGCGCCGCCGTGGCCGCCGTCAGTGATCCGGACGCCCTGGCGGCCGTGAAGCTGACCCTGATCACCGCCGCCATCGCCGTGCCGTTCAACGCGGTGTTCGGCCTCTGCGCCTCCTGGGCGGTCGCCAAGCATGACTTCTGGGGAAAATCGTTCCTGATCACCCTGATCGACCTGCCGTTCTCGGTGTCGCCGGTGGTGGCGGGTCTGATCTACGTCCTGGTCTTCGGCCTGCAGGGCTGGATGGGCGAGTGGCTGCTCGACAACGACCTGAAGATCATCTTCGCCGTGCCGGGCATCGTGCTGGCGACCGTCTTCGTGACGTTCCCCTTCGTCGCCCGGGAGCTGATCCCGCTGATGCAGGAGCAGGGGACCAGCGAGGAAGAGGCGGCCGTGTCGATGGGGGCGAGCGGGCTCTATACCTTCTGGCGCGTGACAGCGCCCAACGTCCGCTGGGGCCTGCTGTATGGCGTTCTGCTTTGCAACGCCCGCGCCATGGGCGAGTTCGGCGCGGTCTCGGTGGTCAGCGGCCACATCCGGGGCCTGACCAACACCATGCCGCTGCACGTCGAGATCCTTTACAACGAGTACGACTTCGTCGGCGCCTTCGCGGTCGCGGCCCTGCTTTGCCTGCTGGCGGTGGTGACCCTCGTCCTGAAGACGGCGCTCGAAGTCGCCCAGCCCGACGTTCGCGCCGGGCGCGGCGGACACTGAACGGACTGAACGGCCCATGACCATCTCCATCCGCTCCGTCGAAAAGAAGTTCGGTCGCTATCCGGCGCTGAACAAGGTGGACCTCGAGATCGCCGATGGCGAGTTGCTGGCGCTGCTGGGACCCTCGGGCTCGGGCAAGACGACCTTGCTACGCACGATCGCGGGCCTGGAGTTTCCCGATGAGGGGCAGGTGCTGTTCCATGGCCAGGACGTGACCTACGCCTCGGCGGCGGCGCGCCGCGTGGGCTTCGTTTTCCAGCAGTACGCGCTGTTCAAGCACATGACCGTGGCCAAGAACATCGCGTTCGGCCTCGATGTCCGGAAGGGCAAGGACAAGCCGTCCAAGGCCGAGATCGCCCGGCGGGTCGAGGATCTGCTGAAACTGGTCGAGCTCGATGGCCTGGGTCAGCGCTACCCTTCGCAGCTCTCGGGCGGCCAGCGTCAACGCGTGGCCCTATCGCGGGCGTTGGCCGTGCAGCCAAGCGTCCTGCTGCTGGACGAGCCGTTCGGCGCGCTTGACGCGACGGTCCGCAAGTCGCTGCGGCGAGAGCTTCGCCGGGTGCATGACGCCACGGGCGTGACGACGATCTTCGTCACCCATGACCAGGAAGAAGCCCTGGAACTGGCGGACCGGGTCGCGGTCCTGAACCGGGGGCGGATCGAGCAGATCGGCACGCCCGACCAAGTGCACGACCAGCCGGCCTCGGCCTTCGTCTGTGGCTTCGTCGGCGAGGCCAACACCTTCGACGGTCAGGTCAGCGGCGGCCGGTTCAGCGCGGGCTCCCTGGCGCTCCCGGCGTCTGGCGTCCGCGACGGCGCGGCGACGGCCTATGTGCGGCCGCACGATTTCGTGCTGGACGAGGGCGGTTTCGAGGTTCGCGTCGATCGAGCGCACGTGCAGGGCGCTTTGACCACGGTGAACGCCACGACCGTTGATGGTCGTCGGATCGAGATCAGCGCCTCACGGGCCGAGGCCTCCCGATTCCAGGGCGCTGTCCGCGTCGTCGCCCGAAAGGCGCACGTCTACGCCGCCTAAAAAAACCGGTTTGCTGACCGCGGCGCTGGTCGCAGACGAAATATCAAGGCTTACGGTACAATCTCTCGCCGACTCGGCAGGAGTTTTGAAGGTCGTATGTCCATGGTGGAGCCCTCGGGCGCGGAGCGTCGCGCGCATCCTCGGATGCCGGCGACGCGCAAAATCTACATCGTTGACGATCCGCGTTCGTGGAAGTGCTCGTTGCTGGACATCGCCGAGCGTGGCGCGCGGCTGTCGACGGCCGGCATCTCGCCGCCGCCCGACCGGTTCATCTTCGTCGACGCTGGCGGACGCCGGGTGCACCTGGCCGAGGTCGTTTGGCGTTCTTCCGTCGAAGCGGGCGTGCAGTTCCTGGAAACCAGCCGGATTGGACCACGCGCCGGCGGGGCCGCGGGCGCGCTGGACATCGCCCGGCGCTTCGCCGCGACACTGCCGGCCTGACCTTGGCGGCGGCGGATCGCCGCCGCGCCTACCGCTGTTGCTGCTGTTGCTGTTGCTGTTGCTGCTGTTGATGCACGTCTTCGCGGACGGCCGTCGGGCGACGTCGGCCGCCAGCGAAATTGGGTCGCGCCATGCGCAGGAACTCCGGCTCGGCCATGGCCGCGCGAGCCCTACGAACACTGACGCCGACCGCCAACTGGCTTTCGGCGTCGCCCTTGTAGACCCCGCGCGAGGGCGTCACGTCGCCATAATCACGTCCGACGGCCACCGCTACGTGCCGCTCGCCGGCCATCATGTTGTTGGTTGGATCGAACCCTACCCAGCGCAGGCTGGGTAGGAAGACCTCGACCCAGGCGTGGGTGGCGTCGGGATCGGAGCGGTCGCCAGCCTCGCGATCGGTGAACAGATAGCCCGAGACATAGCGCGCGGGCACGCCCCAGCCGCGACAGACCGCCAGCATGATGTGGGCGAAGTCCTGACAGACACCCCGGCCGGCGCTGAGCGCCAAGTCTATGGGGCTGTCGGCGTCGGTGACGCCGGGCTGGTATTCGAACGCGCCGTAGATGGTCTCCGACAAGGTTCTCACCGCCGTCAGCGGATCCTTGCGCTTGAGGGCGTCGATATCGTGCTCGTCGACGAAGGTCTGGAGCGCTTCGGTTGTCCGCACGAAGCCGTGCGGCCGCAGGAAATCGAAACACTCGCCCCGCACGAACTCGCTGCGCATACGGTCCCACTCGCCCATGTCGAGGTGATCCGGGCGTTCGGGCGGCGGTTCGGTCTCGACGGCCGAGCGGGCCACGATTGTCAGCTTGTCGTGGGGCTGGGGCACATCGAAGTGATAGACCGCGTTGCCGAAGCTGTCGGCGTAGGAGAACACCTGGGCGGCGGGCTCCAGGTCCAGCTCGAAGCTGACCAGCCTCTGGCGCGCGGTCTTCTGGGGCTGCATCCACAGCTCCATCAGGCTTTCCCGCACCGGGCGCTCGTAGTGGTACTGGGTGACGTGGCGGATTTCGAGCAACACGGGCGGCTTCCTTATTTGGTCGCGTGACGGGCGCCGAAACCGCGGACACTTCCGGCTGTCACGCTCCGGCTCCTAGGCCGGCAGGCGCATTTCGAGCGGATAGGCCACGAAGGTCTCGTAGATCGCTTCGTGGATGCGGGCGCACTCGTTGACCACGGTGGTCAGCAAGGGGCCGGCGCCGACGGCCTTCAGCTCGTCGACATCGGCGTACTGCAGGCGCGCTTTCAGGCGGCCGGCCAGGCGTTCGGGACCCGCGCGCTCTCCGGCGGAGACGCTGCGGGTGAGCGCCGTGAGATGCTGCTCGATCTGCGCGGTGGCGAACCGGATCGAACGCGGAAAGTCCTCGTCGAAGACCAGGAACTCCAAGATGTGACGCGGCTCGATCTCGGCGGTGTAGACTCGCAGATAGGGCTCCAGGGCGCAGGCCATGCGCAGCACGCTGACCAGGGCCACGTGGTCGTCCAGCCGTCCGTGGCGGGGCGAGTCGGCGAAGCAGACTTCCAGCAGGCGCGAGACCAGCTGGGCGCGCTCCATGTAGATGCCCAACATCATGAACCGCCAGCTTTCGCCGTGGCTCATGGTGGTGTCGGCGGCGCCCTTGAACAGGTGCAGGTCGGCGATCACGTCGTGCAGGAAGGAGGACGAGCTGTCCGAGAACTCCTTGCCCGCCCGGCTATCGGTGACCTTCAGATAGAGCAGGTTCAGCCGCTCCCACGTCTCGGTGGTGATCTGGTCGCGCACCTGGCGGGCGTTCTCGCGGGCGCGAGCCAGCGACGACACGACTGAATTGGGATCCTGCCGGTTCAGCACTAGCGTCTGAGCGGCCTCGAACGAGGCGACGCCCGCGCCGTCGCCCGGCTCGCCCACGGCGGCCATGGCGATCCAGACCGCGTGGGCGCCGGCGTCCGTCTGGTCCAGCGTGGCGTTCAGCATGACGCTGGACAGGCGCGAGAGATGCTCGGCGCGTTCGATGTATCGGCCCAGCCAATAGAGGCTGTCGGCCACCCTCGCGAGCATCATGGACGGGCGCTCCCGTTGGCCGGCGTCTGATCGTCGGCCAGAACCCAGGTGTCCTTGGAGCCGCCACCCTGGCTGGAATTGACCACCAGCGAGCCGCGTTTCAGCGCCACGCGGGTGAGGGCGCCGGGCGTGACGATCGTCTTCTCGCCCGACAGGATGAAGGGGCGAAGATCGACGTGGCGCGGCTCGATCCGGCCGTCTACCAGGCACGGCGCGGTCGACAGCTGGATGGTCGGCTGGGCGATGTAGTTCTCCGGATCGGCCTTGATCGCCTCGGCGAAGGCCTCGCGCTCGGCCTGGGAGGCGTGCGGGCCAACCAACATGCCGTAGCCGCCCGACGCGCCCACCGCCTTGACCACCAGCTTGTCGAGATTGGCCAGTACGTGCTGCAGCTGGCGCGGCTCGCGACACAGGAAGGTCTCGATGTTGGGCAGGATCGCATCCTCGCCCAGATAGTAGCGGATGATGTCGGGGACATAGGCGTAGACCGCCTTGTCGTCGGCGACGCCGGTGCCCGGCGCGTTGCAGATCACCACGTTGCCGGCGCGATAGGCGTTGAAGAGACCCGCCGCCCCCAACGAGGAGTCGCGCCGGAAGGTCAGGGGATCGATGAAGTCGTCGTCCACGCGCCGGTAGATCACGTCCACGCGGCGCAGGCCCGTCGTGGTGCGCATGTAGACCATGTTCTCGTGCACCACGAGGTCGCGCCCCTCGACCAGCGGCACCCCCATCAGGCGGGCGAGGTAGGCGTGTTCGTAGTAGGCGCTGTTGTAGACGCCCGGCGTCAGCACCACGACCTGCGGGTTGGAGCGCCAGTCGGCGGTCATGCTCTTCAGCGTGGCCAGCAGCAGGTCCGGATAGCGCTCGACCGGGCGAACGCCGGCGGCGCGGTATGTGCCGGGGAAGGTCCGTTTGGCCGCGTCTCGGTTGGCGAGCATGTAGGAGACGCCGGACGGGACGCGCAGATTGTCCTCCAGCACCGCGAACTGTCCGTCCTGGCAGCGGATCAGGTCACTGCCGCAGACATTGGCGTAGGCCTTGTGGGGCACATAGAGGTGCTGCATCTCGCGGCGGTACGACGGCGCGCCCAGCACCAGCTCGCGCGGCACCACGCCATCCATCAGGATCTGCTGGTCGCCGTAGATATCGTCGAGAAACAGGTTCAGGGCCCGCAGGCGTTGGGTCAGACCGGCCTCGATCCGCGCCCACTCGGCGGCCGGGATGATGCGCGGGAAGAGATCGGTCGGGATGATCCGCTCGGTGGTGTTCTCGGCGCCGTAGACGGTGAAGGTGATGCCCTGCAGCAGGAAGGACCGCTCGAGCGTGCGCTGACGCCCCGCCAGCTCCTCGGCTCCCAGCGTCGACATCCGCGCGTGCAAGGGGTCGTAGTGTGGACGAACGTCGCCCTCGGCCGTGAACATCTCGTCATAGGCGACGCCCGGCAGATAGGCGGCCTCGGTCATCGGCAGGGGCGGCGCTTCCGCCAAGGTTTGGGACATCCCCGCCATGCTCTTTTCCAAGCCCATTTTCCGCCTTGAGACCGTCTTCGTCTTGGACGCGGCGCCGAGGCGCCGCCCGCTGACTCTAGAGCGTGGTGGCGAGGAAGGTCGAGGGATTTGGCCCGCGCCGCGCCTTTACGCATGACTGCTTATCATTTGGGCGCCTGTTGGTCGCTTTGAGAAGCGGCGTTCGCGGATAATCCGATGCATTTCGGCTGGTGACATGGGCGCGACCCGAGACTACAGCAGGGACGGGGGCGCATCGCGCGGGGAATGAGAACTGGTGCTTGGGCGAACTTCCCTCGCTTTGACGGCGATGGCTTGGCTCGCGGCCTCGTCGGCCTGGGCCGACGAACCGATGGCCCAGATCCAGGGCGTGGAGGACAAGGCCCTCCGAGAAGCCATCCAGCGCGCCCTGACCCAATCCAAGAATCCCGCCCAGAGTCGCGCCGAAGCGCGTCGCAGGGCCCGTCAAGCGGGCGAGGATGTGATCGCGGTCCTGCGCGCCGAGGGCTATTACGCCTACACGGTGGAGCCAGACGTCCTGGACGGCGAGCCGCCGCGCGCGGTGGTGAAGGTCACGCCAGGTCCGGTCTTCGTCATCGCCGATCCGAAGATCGATTGGTCCGGAGACCCGCCCGACGAGGGCACGCGCCAGCGGGCGGCCGCGGCCATGCGCTTGACCGAGGGCGAGCCAGGCCGGGCCGCCGACGTTGTCGGCGCCGAAGGGCGCGTTGTGGCCCAGGTCGCCAAGCTGGGCTATGCCGACGCCGAGGCGCGGCCGCGCGAGGTTATTGTCGACCACGCCGATCATACCGTCCGGCCGTCTTTCAAGATCGTCGCGGGCGAGCTTGTGCATCTCGACGGCGTCGAGGTCGTCACCACGGGGCGCACCAATCCCGCCTGGGTGGGAAGGCTCGCGCCCTGGGTGTCGGGTGATGTCTATGATCCGGAAGACGTCGCCGAGCTGGAGCGCCGCCTCCGCGACACGAGCGTCTATGACTCCATCTCGGTCTCGCTCGCGGGAGCCGACAAGGCCACCGGCGAGGGGTTCCGACCCGTGGTGGTCACCCTCGCGGACCGTCGGGCGCGAACGGTGGAACTGGGCGCTGGCTATTCCACCAGCGAAGGCGCCGGCGTCGACGCCAAGTTGATCCGCTACAATCGGCTCAAGCGCGCGGACACCACCACCTACGCCCTTCGTTTCGCCAAGTTGGAGCAGAGCGTCGGCGCGGAAATCTCGCTGCCGCATTGGCGACGACCGCAGCAGACGCTCAAGCTGAGCAGCTCTTTGTTCCGCAACGACACCGACGCCTATAACGAAACCGGCGCGCGGGTGGGCGTCGACCTCACCAAGCGTCGGCAGACGACGGCCTACCGGACCTTCGGCGTGTCGCTGGACCTGTCGCAGACGAAGGAACAGGTCAGCAGGAATGGCTCCGTCGCGGGGCGAAAGCTCAATCTGGCGACCGTGGCGGGCTTGGCCGCCTATGCCTGGGATTTCTCGGACAACATCCTGGACCCTAAGCGCGGATGGCGTCTCGAGGCGCGGGGAGAGCCGACCTACGTCCTGGGCGACACCACCTTGCCCTATTTGAAGATCACCACTCAGGGCTCGGCCTATGTTCCGTTCGGCGAGGGGGCGAGCACCGTGTTGGCGGGGCGTTTGAAGCTTGGGGCCATTCTCGGCGGCGGTATCCCGCAGGTGCCGGCCGCCCGTCGTTTCTACGCTGGAGGCGGCGGTTCCGTGCGGGGCTATGCCTACCAGGCCATCGGCCCGCGCCTCTCGGACAACACCCCGCAGGGCGGCGTCTCCCTAGTGGAGACCTCGTTCGAGGTGCGTCAGAAGATCACCCAGCGCTGGAGCGGCGTGGCGTTCATCGACGCCGGGGCGATCGGCACGCGCGAGACGCCGCGGCGCGAGGACTTCCGTGCGGGCGCTGGTCTTGGCGTTCGCTATGATCTCGGCTTCGGACCGATCCGCGCCGACGTCGCCGTGCCGCTGGGCCGGCGCGCCGGCGATCCGGCGTTCCAGATCTATCTCAGCATCGGGCAAAGCTTTTGAGCGGCGAGCAGGACAAGCCCGATCTGGCGGAAACGGTCGCCCAAGCGGCCGAGGCGGCGAGCGAGACCGCCGTCAAGGCCGCCAAGAAGATCGGCTGGGGCGGGGCGGTCCTGATCGCCGCGGCGATCTTGGCCGCCATCCTGGTTGTCATGGCGGGCGGCCTTCGCCTGGCGCCGGTCACGCCGCAGGGACGAATGTTTCTGGAGGCGCGCGCCTCGGGTCTGAAGCTGGGGCGGATCGGCAAGCTGCATATCGAAGGCCTGTCCGGCGATATCTGGAAGGACTTCGGCGTCCGCCGGCTGACCATTTCCGACGAGCAGGGGATCTGGCTCGAGGCGCACGATGTGCGGGTGGCTTGGCGCGCGACCGAGCTGTTCGGTCGTCGCTTCCACGCCGAGCGGATCGACGCGCGGGACGTGATCGTGCTGCGCCGCCCGACCTTGGGCCCCAAGGGCAAGTCGAGCGCCGCGCCGGTGTCGGTGGACCTGGACGCCTTCGCCTTCCGCCTGATGACGCGACCCGCGTTTAGCGGCCGCGCCGGCGACTTCGATGTCGTCGGCGAATACGAGATGGCGCGTCGCGGCGGTCAGAAAGGCAAGCTGGCGGTGGCATCGCGGCTGCACGTCGGCGACCACCTGACCTTCGATTTCGATCTCGGACGCTCCAAGAGCCTGCACCTCGCCGCCGACGCCATGGAGGCGAATGGCGGCGCGATCGCCGGCGCTCTCGGACTCCCCGCCGACCGTCCGTTCGATCTGAAGGCCAAGGCCGACGGCACGATCAACCGCGCCGCCTTCGAGGTCGTGGCCAAGTCGGGCGCCGACACTCCGCTGGAGGCCAGCGGGGCCTGGACGCCGGACGGCGGCTCGGCGCGCGGTCGGCTCGATCTTGGCGCCTCGCGTCTGACACAGCGTCTTGAGCGGATGTTCGGGTCGCGAGCGAACTTCACGATCGACGGCAAGAAGGCCACCGACGATGGCCTCTCGGCCCTGACGCTGGACGTTCGCGCGGACAACCTGACGCTCCAGGCGCGGGGTCTCGCGGACCTCGCCAAGCGCCGCACCGGTCCAGATGGTCTGGCCTTCACCGCTCGCGTCGGCGCGCTGAAGCGCATCGTCTCCATCCCCCAGATGGGGCAGGGGCTGGCCGATGGGGTCTTTCGGCTAGAGAAGGGCGGCTTCTCCGTGGAGGGAACCGCCGACGTCGCCGACCTGGAGCTGCTGGGCTACCACCTGAAGCGCGCCAAGGGGCCGGCCATGGTGCGCTGGGCCAAGGGCGAGCTCGAGATCAAGGCCCAGGCGACGACCTCGGGCGGCGGCGGAACGGGTCTGCTCGCCGTTCTGGGGGCCAGCCCCAAGGCGACGTTCGAGGGCGCGAGGATCAAGGGCGGTCGCTTCCTGATCCGCTCGGCCCGCATCGACGCGCCGAACCTGATCGTCACTGGGCAGGGTGAACGCGGTGTTTTGGGAGGGCTATCGTTCGACGGCGAGATGAAGGTCGCCAGCCTGAGCCCGGTGCGGGCAGGCGCCAAGGGCTCCGTCAACGCCAAGTGGACGGCTTCCAGCTTCGCCGGTCGGCCGTGGTCCTTCACGGTCGATAGCCGCGCGGCCAACTTCGCGACCGGCTACGCGGAGATCGACCGCCTCCTGGGCGCGACGCCGCGCCTGGACGGCAAGGCCAGTTGGAACCAGGGCGTGCTGACGGTCGCTGAAGCCCGCCTCGAAGGCGCGGCCGCCACCGCGAGAACGTCGGGAAAGCTCGGCGCCGGCCTCTCGCTCGACTTTGGCCTGGACTGGACCGCGACGGGCCCGTTCCGCGCCGGTCCTGTCGAGGTGGCGGGAAAGGCCAGCGGCGACGGCAAGATCGGCGGGACGCTGTCGGCTCCTCGGGCCGAGTTGAACGCCGACATCGATTCCATTGATCTCCCCAGCTTGCCGCTGACAAAGGCGCGGTTGAACCTTGTCTTCGCGCGCGGCGCCAACGCCACGGACGGAACGGCGGCGATCCAGGCTCAGAGCGCCTATGGCCCGGCGCGCGGCCGCGCCGCCTTCCGCTTCTCGCCAGGCGGTATCGAGCTGAGCGGCCTCGATGTCGACGCGGGTGGCGCCAAGGCGAAGGGCGCGATGTCTCTTCGCGATGGCTTGCCCGCGACGGCGGACTTGACCGTCGCCATTGGCCCGGGGGCCTTCATCCCGCAAGGGCAGGTCAGGGGCTCGGCGAGGCTCGTCGACGCGCCCGACGGCGGCGAGGCCAACGCGGTTCTGAACCTTACGGCGCAAGAGATCAGCTTCGGCGGCTGGAAGGTCCGGACGGCGGCGATCAAGGCCGACGGGCCTCTTTCGCGCCTGCCCCTCTCGATCGACGCGCGGGGCGACGCGCCCAACGGCCGCTGGCGCTTGGGCGGGTCTGGCGAGCTGGCGCGGACGGGTCGCGTCTATGATCTGACGCTGAACGCCGCCGGCCGTCTCGGGCGCACGGAGATCAAGACCAACGAGCCGGCCAAGCTGCGGTTCGGGGATGGCCCCACCCAGGCGCGTCTGCGGCTCGCGATCGACAAGGGGCGCGCCGACATCGACGCCGATCTGGGCGGGGCGACCGCCATGCTTAAGGCCGAGCTGGCCGGGGTCACCCTGACCGCCTTCAACCCGGACATGGACGGCGACATCGACGGCGCGTTCAATCTCCGCGGGCAGGGCGAGGCGCTGAGCGGCGATTTCACCATGCGGCTGTCCAACGCCCGCGAGCGCGGCGCCAAGGTCGAGCAGTCGCTGGATGCGAAGATCCACGGCGATCTCACCGACAGCCAATTGACGATCGTGGCCGACGGCGACAACCGCCAGGGCCTGAAGGCGGAGGCTAATCTCGTCCTGCCCGTCGAGGCCTCCGCCAAGCCGTTGCGGCTGACGATCAACAAGAAGCGCGGCGTCCAAGGCCGGTTCTCCGCCCAGGGCGAGATCAAGCCCCTGTGGAACCTGCTGATGGGGGCCGATCGCTCTCTCTCGGGCCGAATAAACCTTCAGGCCAGCTTGGGCGGCACGCTCGCCGATCCGCGCCTGCTGGGCACGGCCACCCTAGACAACGGCGGGTTCGAGGACGGTCAGACGGGTCTTCGCCTGCGCAACGTGACGCTTCGTTCGTCCATGGCCGACAACGCCATCGACGTGCTGCAAGCGATCGGCGAGGACGGGCAGGGCGGCTCGATCTCGGGCGCTGGGCGCATCAGTCTGGCGCGCGACGGCGTCGGCAGTTTCAAGCTCGACATGAAGAGCTTCCGCCTGATCGACAACGACCTGGCCTCGGCGGTGGCGAGCGGCTCGGCGACGGTCAATCGCTCGGCCGACGGCAAGATCAAGCTCTCGGGCGCCGTGACCCTCGATCGCGCCGATGTCTCGGCCCAGACCAAGACGCCGGCCGGCGTCGTGGCGATGGACGTGGTCGAGCGCAATCGGCCGCAGGATCTGGATCAGGGGCTGCAGCGCCGTCCAACCACCGGCGGCATGATCCTGGACTTGGATTTGAAGGCGCCGCGCCGAGTCTTCGTCCGCGGGCGCGGCCTCGACGTCGAGTTGTCCTTGGACGCCCATGTTGGTGGCACCTCCCTGGCGCCGGCGCTAAGCGGCGTGGCCCGAGTGGTCCGGGGCGAGTACGATTTCGCCGGCAAGCGCTTCGAGTTCGATGACGACGGTACGGTCTATCTGTCCAGCCAGCTTGATCGCATTCGCCTGGACCTCTCCGCGACGCGCCAGGATACATCTCTGACGGCGGTGGTGAGAATCCGGGGGACGGCCGCCAAGCCCGAGATCACCCTGACCTCCAAGCCCGAACTGCCCAGTGACGAGGTGCTGAGCCAGGTGCTGTTTGGCTCGTCGGCGGCGCAGTTGTCGCCGATCGAGGCCGCGCAGCTGGCCTCGGCGCTCGCGTCGCTGGCCGGCGGCGGCGGCTTCGATGTGATCGGCAACCTGCGCAGTTTCGCGCGGCTCGATCGCTTGGCGTTCGCCGAAGGCGCCACGGGCATGACCGTGGCCGGCGGCAAGTATCTTACCGACGACGTCTATCTCGAGATCATCGGCGGCGGTCGAGAAGGTCCCGCCGCTCAGGTCGAGTGGCGCGTTCGCCGGACGCTTTCGCTGGTCTCGAGGATCGGCGGCCAGAACGACGCCAAGCTCTCCGTGCGTTGGCGAAAGGACTACTGACGGGCCGGGGGACTTGCGTGATGTTTCGAACTCGGTTCGAAATAGGCGCGCTTCAGCAAGGCTGTTGCGTGGGCCCTCGGTTACCTGGCTATAGGTAAGCACGATTTGCCCGCGGCCCTTGGTTATCGTGACTAAGGGAGGACAAGCTATTGATGCGTCTCGAGTCAGAAGACCGCGTGGTTCTGGACCACATCGGACGCGGCGGCGGCCTGATCGTCGACCGCGCCGTGGAGTGGTGCGCGATCAATTCCGGCAGTCGGCATCTGGTGGGCCTCGAGCGCCAAAGGCGGGCGCTTCTGGACGCCGCCGCCAGCTTGCCAGCCGCTCCAGTTGAAATCCCCCTCTCGCCATCCCGTGAAGTCGCCGCCGATGGTCGGGAGACGGAACTGGCCCATCCGCCGTCCCTGGCGGTCATTGTCCGGCCCGAAGCGCCGGTCCAAATCGTGCTGACCGGGCACTACGACACGGTTTACCCGGAAACGAGCGCCTTCCAGCAGGTCCGCACGCGTCCGGATGGCGCGCTGCACGGGCCCGGCATCGCTGACATGAAGGGCGGGATCTCGGTGATGCTGGCGGCGCTGGAGGCGTTCGAACGCCACGCCATGGCGGGAAACCTCGGCTATCGTGTTCTGCTGTCGCCGGACGAGGAGATCGGATCGATCGCCTCGGCGCCCGTGCTCGCCGATTTCGCTCGGCGCGGCCATGTCGGCTTGACCTACGAGCCGGCTCTCGCCGACGGGGCGCTGGCCTCGGCGCGCAAGGGGTCCGGCAACTTCCACATTGTCGTCCATGGTCGCGCGGCCCATGCCGGTCGCGACTTCGCCGCCGGCCGCAACGCGGTGATCGGCGCGGCGAGGATCGCCGAGCGCCTCCACGCGCTGAACGGACGGCGCGACGGCGTCACCGTCAATGTCGCCCGCATCGACGGCGGCGCGCCGCTGAACATGGTGCCGGACGTGGCGGTGGTTCGCTTCAATGTCCGCTTCCCGGAGGCGGACGCCGCCGCGTGGTTCGAGGCCGAGGTCGCGCGGATCGTCACCGAGACCGGTGACGATTTGCATGCTCACCTCCACGGCGGGATCACCCGCGGCGCCAAGCCGTTCAACGCCGCCCAACAGCGGCTGTTCGGCGCGGTCAAGGACGTCGGCGCGCTGCTCGGCCAGGATATCGCCTGGAAGCCTTCGGGTGGCGTCTGCGAGGGCAACAACCTGTTCGCGTCCGGCCTGCCAAACGTCGATACCCTGGGCGTGCGCGGGGGCGATATCCACAGCGAGGCCGAACACGCTTGGCCCGAGAGTTTTGTCGAGCGCGCTCAGCTCTCGGCCCTGATCCTGATGAAGCTGGCGAGTGGCGCGATCGACGCGCGCGCGATCCGCACCGCCATGGACCCCTTGGGGGAGACCCACTGAATGCTCGTTGTCCGTCCCGCCGTTCCCGCCGATGTCGACGCCCTGATGGAGCTGGCCGTGCTCTCCGGGCGGGGCTTCACCAGTCTGCCCGAGGACGAGCCGACCCTTCGCGCGCGCCTGGCGCTGTCCGAGGCCAGCTTCCAGGCGAGCGTCGCGCCACCCGAGGCCTGGTACACCCTGATGTTGGAAGACCTCGACACGGGCTCCATCGAGGGCGTGGCGGGGGTCAAGGCGGGCGTGGGGGTGAAGCGTCCGTTCTTCTCGTTCCGCGTCGTGACCCTGGCCCAGTCCTCGCCGACCTTGGAGATGCGCTTCGACCACAAGGCCTTGGTGCTCGTGAATGAGTGCGCCGGCTGGTCCGAGGTTGGATCGCTGTTCCTGCGCCCGGAAAAACGCAAGGGTGGCGCGGGACGTCTTCTTGCCCAATCTCGCTACATGCTGATCGGCATCGAGCCGCAGCGCTTCGCGGAGATGGTGCTGGCCGAACTGCGCGGTTGGTTCGACGAGGATGGTCGTTGTCCCTTCTGGGAGCATGTGGCCCACAAGTTCTTCCGCCTGGGCTTCGACCAGGCGGACCTGATGAGCGCCTCGACCGACGGGCAGTTCATCCTGGACCTGGCCCCCCGCCACCCGATCTACACCGAGCTTCTGCCCGAGGAGGCGCGCGACGTGATCGGCCGCGTCCATCGCGACGGCGAGGCGGCGCGGGCCATGCTGGAACGCGAGGGCTTCCGCTACCAAGGTCTCGTCGACCTTTTCGACGCCGGTCCCACGGTGGCCTGTCCGCGCGATGACATCCGAACGGTCCGCGACGGCAAGCGGCTGAGGGTGAAGGCGGGCGAGGACGCCTTTGGCGAGGAGGCTTTGATCTCGACCGGAGAGGTGTCGCGCTTCCGCGCGGTCCGGACGCCGGTGCTGATCGATGGTGATGTGGCCATTCTCGGACGCGAGGTGCTGGACGCGCTCGGTGTCCGCGAAGGCGAAGTGGTGCGGGTGAAGGCATGAGCGGACTGTTTATCGACGGCCAGTGGCGCTCCGGCGAAGGTCCGGAGCTCGTCTCGATCGACCCGGCGACGGGCGAGGCGGTCTGGCGCGGGGCGACCGCGAGCCAGGCGGATGTTGGCCGGGCCGTGCAAGCCGCGCGTCGCGCCTTTCCTGACTGGGCCGATCGTCCGCGCGAGGAGCGCATCGCGATCTTGCGCGCCTACAAGGCGGTGCTGGTCGAACGCACCGCCGCCTTCGCCGAGGCCCTGAGCCGCGAGACGGGCAAGGCGTTATGGGAGACCAAGGCCGAGCTGGGGTCGATGGCCGGCAAGGTCGATCTGTCGATCAAGGCCTATGAGGAGCGGACCGGCGTCACCGAGAATGGCATGCCGTTCGGCCGAGCCGTGCTGCGCCACCGGGCCCATGGTGTCATGGCGGTTCTGGGGCCCTTCAACTTCCCGGGTCATCTGCCTAACGGTCACATCGTCCCAGCGCTGCTGGCTGGCGACACCGTGGTGTTCAAGCCGTCCGAGGAGACGCCGCTGGCCGGCCAGCTGATGGTTGAGGCGCTGGAGGCGGCCGGGGTTCCTGCCGGTGTCGTCAATCTCGTTCAAGGTGGCCGTGAGACTGGCCAGGCCCTGATCAACCAGGAGATCGACGGCCTGCTGTTCACCGGCTCGGCCGCGGCCGGCGCCTTTTTCCGGCGACACTTCGCCGATCGCCCCGACGTCATCCTGGCGCTGGAGTTGGGCGGCAACAATCCGCTGGTGGCGTGGGGCGCCGACGACGCGGAGGCCGTCGCGGCCCTGGTCGTGCAGTCGGCCTATATCACCACCGGTCAACGCTGCTCGTGCGCCCGGCGGCTGATCGTGCCCGACGACGCCTTCGGCAAGGCCGTGATCGAGGCGACGGCGGCGCTGGCCGACCGGCTGACGATCGGACATTGGAATGGCGAGGGCGAGCCGTTCATGGGGCCGCTGATCTCGGCGCGCGCGGCCAACACCGCTCGCGCCGTGGCCGACACGATGGGCGGAGATCGTATCCGTTCGCTGAGGCCGGTGGAGGGGCTGAGCGAGGCTTTCGTCACGCCCGGTCTGGTGGACGTCACCGGCGTGGACACCCCCGACGAGGAGCTCTTCGCGCCCTGGCTGCAGGTGCGACGGGTGGGGAGCTTCGATGACGCCCTGAAGGCCGCCAACGCCACGCGCTATGGTCTGTCGGCGGGTCTTATCTCTAATGAATCAAAGTATTGGGAGGAATTCCTAAATCGTATCCGCGCGGGGGTCGTCAACTGGAACCGGCCAACGACAGGCGCCGCCGGCTCGATGCCCTTTGGCGGGCTCGGGGCGTCGGGCAATCACCGGCCTAGCGCCTACTACGCCGCCGACTACTGCGCCTATCCCGTCGCGAGTTTCGAGGCCGAGGGGGTGATTGATACGCTCAAGGATATCAAGGGCTTGCGTCCATGACCTCCGTCGTCGAGGCCAACTGCGACGGGCTGGTGGGACCGACCCATTCGTATGTCGGTCTCTCGCCCGGTAACCTGGCCAGCACGCGCAACGCCGGAGAGGTGTCCAACCCACGGGCGGCGGCGTTGGAGGGTCTCTCCAAGATGCGTCGGCTCCACGACCTGGGCCTGCCGCAGTTCGTTCTCGCCCCGCATGAGCGACCGGCCATGGGCTTCTTGAAGTCCGTGGGATTTTCCGGCGGCGACGAAGCCGTGCTTCAAGAGGCCTGGCGGGTCGCGCCGGCCCTCGCGGCGGCCGCGTGTTCGGCCTCGTCGATGTGGGCCGCGAACGCCGCGACCGTGACGCCCAGCGCCGACGCTGACGACGGCCGCGTCCACCTCACGCCGGCCAATCTGTTGACCAACCTGCATCGCAGCCTGGAAGGCGCGCAGACCACCCGCGCCCTCAGACGCCTGTTCCCGGACGAGCGACGCTTCGCGGTCCATGATCCGCTGCCGGCGCAGCCGCGCTTTTCCGACGAAGGCGCGGCCAATCACGTCCGCCTCTGCGCCGAGCACGGCGCGCCGGGCGTCAACCTGTTCGTCTGGGGGCGCGAGGCCTGGGAGCATTGGGACGGCCAATTTCCGGCTCGCCAGACGCGCGAGGCGTTCGAGGCGGTTAAACGTCGTCACGGCGCGGCGCGGGCGGTCTTTCCACGCCAGGCCAAGGCGGCGATCGCGGGCGGCGCCTTTCACAACGACGTGGTCTGCGTCGGCACGCGCGAGTGCCTGTTCTTTCACGAGCGCGCCTTCGAGGATCGAGGGCTGATGGAGCGCGAGGTTCGAGCCGCCGCCGGGGGTCTGTTCGAGCCGGTCTTCGTCGAGGTCTCGGAAGCCGACCTGCCGATGGCCGACCTGGTCGCCAGCTATCTGTTCAATTCGCAGTTGCTAGTCGTTCCGGGCGAGGACCGGCTGGTGTTGTTGGCTCCGGCCGAGACGCGGGACAATCCGCGCGCCCACGCCGTGGCCCAGGGCCTGGCGGCCTCCAATGGACCGAT
Organism: Caulobacter segnis; assembly: GCF_031454995.1. GTDB lineage: Bacteria > Pseudomonadota > Alphaproteobacteria > Caulobacterales > Caulobacteraceae > Caulobacter > Caulobacter segnis_E. The sequence continues at coordinate 279,871 of NZ_JAVDRV010000002.1, forward strand.
CGGACGGGTGGAATATGTCGATGTGCGCCAGAGCATGCGTAATGGCGGCGGCCCCGCCTGCCTGCGCTTGCGGGTGGTGCTCACGCATGAGGAACTCGACGCCGCAAATCAGGCCCAGCGCTTAACGCCCGGGCTGCACGCCACGCTGGCGGACTGGGTGGAGCGCCGCTATCGCGACAGCCTCGCGCCCAACGACCTCGCCGATCCGCTTCTGCTGACCGAGAGCCGCGAGGCGCTGGATGAACTGACCCAGATCCTAGATCTGGGCGGAGGTTTCTATCCGTTCCAGAGGACCGCTTGAGCATCACGATCCGCGCCGCCACGTCGGCGGACAGAGAGGCGATCGTCGCGCTGCACAAGGCCGCCGCCGTGACGCCTGGCGCCCTGGCGCGCGCGCCGGAAGAGGTGACGCCGGCCTACGCCGAGGCGGCGATCAAAAGCGATATCTGTCTCGTGGCGGTGGAGCCCGATGGCTTTGTCCTCGGTGAAATCCACGCCAAGCGCGAGACCGTGGCCCTGTTCGCCCACGTTCTAGGAAGCCTGACCGTCGCCGTGCATCCAGAACGGCAGGGGCGGGGTGTCGGCTCGAAGCTGTTCGAGGCTCTGATCGCGTGGGCCAAGGCCCAGGAACCGCCAATCCTGCGCATCGAACTGGCGGCCGGGGCGGGCAATCCCGGCGCGATCCGCCTGTATGAGCGGCTGGGCTTCAAGCATGAGGGGCGGCAGGTCGCTCGGGGGCGACTGCCGGACGGCCGCTTCGAGGATGACATCCTCATGGGGATGTTGCTGTTCTAACCGCGTAGGGTCGCCAGCGCCTCGGGAAAGCGGCGGGAGAGGGGGGCTTCAAGGTCGCCCAACTCGACGGCGTAGTCCCCCGATCCTTCAGGCTTGAGGCCCGTGACCCGCGCCGTGTTGACCAGCCACGACTTGTGGGTCCGCACGAAGCCGTGACGCGCGAGGCTCTCCAGGGCCGCGCCCAGCGACGAGCGCGTCAGTGGCCGGCGACCATCCCCAAGAATGAATTCCACGTAGTTGCCGGCGGAGCGGACGGCGATGATCTCCGCCACCGGAACGCGGATCAGCCGCGCGCCGTCCTGGATGTCGAACAGGGGCGGGGAGGCCGCCAAGGCGATCCCTAGCGGTTTCTGCGCGCCGCGCATCAGGGCAAGCCAGAAGATGATCGTGGCCGCCGCGTAGCCCAACATGTCCTTCCGGAACTCATAGAGAAATTCGCTCGCTACCGGACCGAACCGATAGGCCTCGTGCAGAAGGACGGCGTGGGCCGCCTTGCGCAAGGCGACGAAGGTCGAGACGTGGATCGCCGAATAGACGAGAACGGCGGCGACATGGGCCAGGGCGGCGACCCACCAGCGCGGCTTGGCGCGGACCATCCACAAGGCCATGGCGGCCGGGATGGCGGTGGTCACCATGAGCGCCAGCGCGCTGCTGAGTTCCCAGATCGCCGGCCGGACGACCCCGAGCCGCGGCGCGTCGTGCTGCAACGTCAGGATGTTGACGACGCAAATGGCGCCGAACAATCCCAGGCACAGAGCATAGGCTCGGCCTAGCCACAGGCTCTCGTCGCCGGTCATCCCGAGAAAGCGGCCGTTTGGCCCCGAAGCTTCGCCGCTCGTCCCCGCCATTGGCCGCTGGTCCCCAATCGCTTGGCCGGCCGAAGCCGCGTGAGGCAGGTGTTTGGCGTCGCTTTTCACGCCGGATCCTTCCCCATGACCACAACCACCTCTTCGATGGACCGACGCCACGACCTGGACTGGATTCGCGTCGGCGCGTTCTTTCTGCTGATCCTCTATCACACGGGGATGTTCTACGTGCCGTGGGAATGGCATGTGAAGACGCCGCATGTCGTCGAGGGGCTAATGCCCTTCATGCTGCTGACCAATCCCTGGCGGCTGACGCTGCTGTTCCTAGTCTCGGGAGCGGCGACGCGGTTCATGGCCGACAAAACGTCCGTTGGGAAGCTGACCCGGGCGCGGATCGTCCGTCTGTTGCCGCCACTGCTCTTCGCGATGTTCGTGATCGTGCCGCCGCAGTCGTACTACGAGATTGTCGAGTATCTGGCCCAACATCCCAGCGCGCCGGTGGGCGTCGAGAACTTCTGGGTCCGGTATGTCACGGCTTCGGGCCATTGGTGCGGGGCCGACGGCGATTGCCTGACCACTCCAACCTGGAACCACATGTGGTTCGTCGCCTACCTGATGTTCTACACCCTGGTCCTGGCTGCCATGCTGCTGGTCTGGAAGAAGGCCGGCCAGCACGTCCAGGTCGCCGCCGAATGGCTGCTGAAGGGCGTGGGCCTGTTCGTCTGGTCGATCCTGTTCCTGGGGATGTTGCGCGCCACGCTCTATGCCAAGTATGGCGAGACCCACGCCCTGGTCGGCGATCACTATGTCCACGCCGTCTCGTTCAGCGCCTTCCTGCTGGGCTTCGGTCTGGCAAAGTCGGAAGTCCTGCGCGACCGCCTGACCGCTGTGCGCTGGCCGGCCCTCGCCATCGCTGTCGCCGCCTGGGTGGGCTGGAGCATGTATGTCTGGACCTATCGCGGCGACACAGCCGTCCCGCCGCCGCAACTGAAGCTTCTTATGCGCTTCGTCTTCGCGACCGACACCTGGTGCGCGATCGTCGCCATCCTGGGCTTCGGCGCAAAGCACCTGATGAACAAGGGCGGGCCGGTGCTACGCTACCTGACCCTGGGCGTCTTCCCATTCTATCTGGTTCACCAGACCCTGATCGTGGTCATGGCTCACCACCTGGCCAAGCTGGGCCTGCCGCAGGGGTTGGAGGGGGCGATCCTAGTCGTCGCGACCTTCGCCGGCTGTTTCGTGACCTACGAGATCGCGCGACGGATCCCCGGCGTTCGGATCCTGTTCGGCCTGAAAGGTCAGCCCGCCGAGATTGTCGCCAGTCGACCGCCGGCCTTGGCGTAGGCCTGGGTTCCGCGGGTGACCACGGCGTCGCCGAGCACGATCTCGGCGACGCCGATGTCGCTGGCGCCCTCCAGGCGCTCGTAGAGGGCGCCGAAGTCTCGGAGCGTCACTTCCTGGAGGGTTCGGATCGAGTCGATCACGAAATAGACCTGCTGGAAGTCGTCGATCCGATAGAGCGTTCGCATCACCCGCTCCAACTCGAAGCCAATGCGGTTAGGGGAGGGGTCATCCAAGGCGAAAATGGACTCGGCGCGCGACGAGACGATGCCGGCGCCATAAATTCGTAGTCCCGCGGGCGTGTTCATCAGGCCGAACTCCACCGTGTACCAGTAGAGCCGCGCCAGGTTGGCCAGACGTCCCAGGCCCAAGGCGCGCCGCCCGCCCTCGCCATAGGCCTGCATGTAGTCAGCGAAGGTTGGGTCGGTCAGCATCGGCACGTGGCCGAAGACATCGTGGAAGATGTCCGGCTCTTGCAGATAGTCCAGCTCGTGCGGTTTGCGAATGAACTGGCCGGCCGGGAAGCGGCGGTTGGCCAGGTGATCGAAGAAGACGTCGTCGGGCACGAGGCCAGGAACGGCGACCACGCTCCAGCCGGTCAGGCGCTGAAGCTCTTCGTTGATACGCTTGAAATCGGGAATGCCGGCGCGATGCAGGTCGAGGGCGTCGAGGCCGCGCAGGAACTCATCGCAGGCCCGGCCATGCAGCATCTGGGTCTGGCGTTCGTAAAGGGTGATCCAGACGTCGTGCTCGGCCTGGGAATAGGCTTCCCAACCCTGATCGATCGTCCAATCCTGGTTCGCTCCCGGCGGGGGCGCGCTGGTGTTGCCTTCTCCGCTCATGCGAGAACGCTACGCCCCGATTTTCGCAAAAGCTGTTCGGAATTTGCGTCGATCGCGCGATCACGCGAACGGGTTTGCCGTCTAGTGCGAGATTCGGGGGCGAAGCTTGTATTGGCCGTGATCGAACGACTCGAAGATCACCGCGGTCTGCGGATGGCCGACCGGCTCGCCGCTGTCGTCGGGCAGCAGGTTCTGCTCGGACACATAGGCGACGTAGCTGTTGTCCTCGTTCTCGGCGAGCAAGTGATAGAACGGCTGGTCCTTCACCGGACGGATCTCTTCGGGGATGGACTCCCACCATTCTTCCGTATTGGCGAACACCGGGTCGACGTCGAACACCACGCCCCGGAACGGGAAGATGCGGTGCCTGACGACCTGGCCGATCGCGAACTTGGCGAGTCTCGAATTCATGGTTTGGAGAATAGCACGGCTACCTGACTGAAAGCTGAACGTAGAGACTTCCGAACCCGGAAGACAAGGCGGGCGCCTTCCGGAGCGCGAGTCACGTGCTATGGTCGAGTCGAAGTGAGGCGGCGCAACCGTTCGCGACGCCTGCGAGACAGGTGGTTTGAACCATGTCGGAGGCGCCGCGCGCGCCCGGCGCCCCGTCAGGGCGGCGTCGGCGGTCGCCGGAGGAGTCGTCGTGTTACGCGGCGCTCGATCTTGGCACCAACAACTGCCGCCTTCTGGTGGCCACGCCTTCGCCGCGCGGGTTCCGCGTCGTCGAGGCCTATTCCCGCATTGTTCGATTGGGCGAGGGTCTTTCGCAAAGCGGCCGGCTATCCGATGCGGCGATGGACCGGTCTCTGGCGGCCTTGAAGGTGTGCGCCGAGAAGATCCGACGCCGCAAGGCTGTACGGGTCAAGGCGGTGGCCACCCAGGCTTGCCGGGGCGCGACCAATGGTCCCGACTTCGTCCGTCGCGTCCATGAAGAGACGGGACTCAAGCTGCAGATCATCAGCCCGCGGGAGGAAGCCCAACTCTCCGTCGCCGGCTGCATGAGCCTGTTCGATCGCGAGCAGGACGCGGCCCTGGTTGTCGATGTCGGCGGCGGCTCGACCGAGTTGTCGTGGGTGGATCTGAAGGGCGGCGGTCTCGACGCGAGGCCTCGCCAGTTCGCCGCTTGGAAGCTGCCGATCAAGGCGTGGCTGTCGATCCCTGTCGGCGTGGTCACGCTGGCCGAGCGCTTCCCCGAAGGCGAGGTCGCCACGGAGGCTTGGTTCCGGGCCATGGTCGACGACGTCAAGGCGCGGATCGAGGGCTTCCCCCACGCCGAGCCCATGCGCGGGATCTTCGCGGAAGGGCGGGCGCATCTGATCGGCACCTCTGGAGCGATCACCAGTCTGGCGGGCTTGCACATGGGCCTGCCGCGCTATGATCGCAATGTCGTCGATGGCCTTTGGATGCGGCGCGACGATTGCGACGCGGCGGCCGCGCGCCTTTTGTCGCTGACGTCCAGCGAGCGGGCGCAAGAGCCATGCATCGGCGCCGATCGGGCGGATTTGGTGTTGGCCGGCGCGGCGATCCTGCAGGCGGTGCAGGAGCTTTGGCCATGTTCGCGCGTGCGTGTGGCCGACCGAGGGCTTAGAGAGGGGCTTCTGATGTCCCTGATGTCCGACCAGCAGAAGCGCCCGCGCCGGCGTCGTCGCGGTGGGGCGTCCAAGAAGCCGGTGTCCGCATGAGCGAAGATCCTCCCCGCCGCCGCATGGTGAAGCCCCCCACGGGCGGCTCCGAAGGCGGGCGCGGCAAGCCGGCGCGCCTGAAGACCGCCTATGGCCGCACGCCCAGCCAGCAGGCCTGGCTAGAGCGGCAGATCAACGACCCGTTCTCGGCCAAGGCGCGGGCGCTCGGCTATCGCAGCCGGGCCGCGTTCAAGATCAGCGAGATCGACGACAAGTTTCACTTCTTCCGCAAGGGCGCGAAGGTCATCGACCTGGGCTGCGCGCCAGGCGGCTGGCTTCAGATCGCGGTGGAGCGCGGGGTGACGAACCTCGCCGGGATCGACCTGTTGCCGGTCGACCCGGTGGCGCCGGCGCACATCCTGGAGATGGACTTCACGGCCGACGGCGCGCCCGAGAAGCTGATGGAGATTCTGGGCGGCGAGCCGGATCTCGTCATGTCGGACATGGCGCCCAACACCGTGGGCCATCGCGAGACCGACCACCTGCGGATCGTCGGCTTGATCGAGATCGCCGCCGAGTTCGCCGTGGACGTGCTGAAACCCGGCGGCGCTTTCGTCGCCAAGGCCTTCCAGGGCGGCGAGACCGCCGACGTCATCGCCAAGCTCAAGCGACACTTCACCAAGGTGCAGCACTTCAAGCCCAAGGCCAGCCGACAGGACAGCTCGGAGGTCTTTCTCGTCGCGACGGGGTTCAAGGGACGGTGAGCGACCAGGGGGGCGTCATCGGGGGGTTGGTCGCCAGGCCGTTCAGGAATCTGGCGATCTCGGTCGCGTTCGTGCTGTTGGTCGCCGCGAGCGCGATCGTCGCCTACATGGTGGACGGCTGGTCGTTCGACGACGCGCTCTACATGGTCACCTTGACCATCTTCACGGTGGGCTACGGCGAAGTCCGACCGATCGACACCGACTACTTGCACGGCGTCACCATGGCCACGATGGTGTTCGGGTGCACCGGGGTCATCATCGTCACCGGCTCGCTGGTGCAGGCGCTCACCCAATCTCAACTCGAACAGTTCTTTGGAAAGCGCGTGGAACGCGACATCGACCGGCTGGATAGCCACATCATCATCTGCGGCTTTGGCCGCATCGGGCTCATGCTGGCCGCTGAGCTGGCTTCCGTGGGCGAGACCTTCGTCATCGTCGAGCGCGACGAGGCGCGCTGCCAGGAGGCGAGGGACCTGGGCTATCTCTGCCGCCACGCCGACGCCACCGACGAGGACGTGCTGCGTACCCTGCATGTCGAACGCGCCAAGGTGCTGGCCACCGTGCTGCCCGACGACGCCGCCAACGTCTTCATCACCCTGTCGGCGCGCAGTCTCAACGCCAAGCTCGAGATCATCGCCCGGGGCGAGCGACCGACCACGGAGCGCAAGCTGATGCAGGCCGGCGCCGACCGCGTGGTGATGCCGGCCCACATCGGCGCCGAGCGCATCGCGGAGATGATCCTCTATCCCCGGCTCGCCCACTTCCTGCGTGGGGAGGAGCCCAAGGGCGATGGCACGGACGAGGGTCTGGCCAAGCTTGGTCTTGATTTGCGGGTCATTACCGCGCCCCCGAACCTTGGCGCCCGCAAGGCCACGATAGGGGAGCTCGAGCGGCGAGGCGGCGGCGTGCTGGTCGTTCGGATCGAGCGCGCCGACGGCGCGGTGATCGAAAGCCCATCTCCGAGCGAAGTCATCAGGACGGGCGATGCGCTGGCGGTGGTGTCAAAATCCCGTCACTCGAACCTGACGGGCCTAGCGGACTGACGCCGGGGTTGTCCGCTCTGGGTGACGCATCCTCAAGTCGCTGAATTTTCTTGGAAATTTGTGTTTCTGATTTCTCGTCCCGCGCCGGTGTCCGGCGCGGCCTTGGCGGATTCCATCCGCGCCCACGAGAGACCTGCCATGTCCAAGACCCTCAGTCTCGCTTTCGCGCTCGCCGTCGCCCTGTCGAGCGCCAGCGCCGCCTATGCCGCCGCGCCTTGCCGCGACGCCAAGGGCAAGTTCATCAAGTGTCCGGCCGCCGCGGCGCCCGCTAAGCCGACCAAGTGCAAGGACGCCAAGGGCAAGTTCGCCAAGTGCGGGACCCCGGGCGCCAAGCCAGTCTAGGCGGAGAAGGCGGCGTCGGCCGTCGCGGCCGCCGTCGCTCTTTGACGGCCCAGAAAAATTCATCTCCATTTCGCGCCGACTCCGGGTCGACAACCGTCGGCCTCACGGCTATATCCGCGCCGCAAAATGGAGACTCCGATGGAGATTCGCGAAGGGCTCACCTTCGACGACGTTTTGCTCGAACCCGGCCCGTCCGACGTCATGCCCACCCAGGTGACGACAGAGACCCGGTTCACGCGTGAAATCAGTCTGAACATACCGCTCGTGTCCGCCGCCATGGACACGGTCACCGAAAGCCGCCTCGCCATCGCCATGGCGCAAGCCGGTGGTCTGGGCATCCTGCACCGCAACCTCACCAACGAGGAGCAGGCCGACCAGGTCCGCGAGGTCAAGCGCTACGAAAGCGGCATGGTCATCAATCCGCTGACCATCCATCCCGACACCACCCTGGCCGAAATCCGCGAGATCAAGGCCCGCCGTAAGATCTCGGGTTTCCCGGTGGTCGAGCGCGGCTCGGGCAAGCTGGTCGGCATCCTGACCAACCGCGACATGCGCTTCGAAGGTGATGACAAGGTCCCGGCCTCCGCGCTGATGACCCGCGAGAACCTGATCACGGTGGGCGAGGGGATCGATCACCGCGAGGCGCGCGAGCTGCTTCGCAAGCACAAGATCGAACGCCTGATCGTCGTCGACGAGGCCTATCGCGCCGTCGGCCTGATCACGGTGAAGGACATCGAGAAGGCCCAGGCTCATCCCCTGGCCGCCAAGGACGACAAGGGCCGCCTGCTGGTTGGCGCGGCCTCGACCGTCGGCGACGCCGGCTTCGAGCGCTCCATGGGCCTGGTGGACGCCGGCGTCGACGTCGTCGTCATCGACACCGCCCACGGCCACTCCAGCCAGGTCGCTCAAGCCGTTTCGCGTCTGAAGCGCGAAGCCAACCGCGTCCAGATCGTCGCTGGCAACATCGCCACCTACGATGCCGCCCGCGCGCTAATCGACGCCGGCGCCGACGCGGTGAAGGTCGGCATCGGTCCGGGCTCGATCTGCACCACCCGCATCGTCGCGGGCGTGGGCGTGCCGCAACTGACCGCGATCATGGAAGCCGTGCGCGCGGGCCGCGAGGCCGGCGTGCCGATCATCGCCGACGGCGGCATCAAGTACTCGGGCGACCTGGCCAAGGCCATCGCCGCCGGGGCCTCGACCGCCATGATGGGTTCGATGTTCGCCGGCACCGAAGAGGCGCCGGGCGAGGTGTTCCTGTACCAAGGCCGCTCGTACAAGAGCTATCGCGGCATGGGCTCGGTGGGCGCCATGGCCCGCGGCTCGGCCGACCGCTACTTCCAAAAGGAAGTGACCGACAGCTTCAAGCTGGTGCCGGAAGGCATCGAGGGCCAGACCCCGTTCAAGGGGCCGATCTCGCCGGTGCTGCACCAACTGGTCGGCGGTCTTCGGGCGGCCATGGGCTATGTCGGCGCGCCGACCATTCCCGAGCTGCAGAAGCGCGCCAAGTTCGTCCGGATCACGGGCGCGGGCCTGCGTGAAAGCCACGTCCACGACGTGATGATCACGCGCGAGGCGCCGAACTACCCGAGCGCGGTCTAGCCGATGCGGATGGCGTTCGAACTTCAGATGCTGGGCGTGGCGGTCCTGATCGGCCTCGTCCACCTGCTGGCGGCGGCCCTCGCGGGCGTATCGCAGCGGGGTCTGAAGTGGAGCGCCGGTCCGCGCGACGAGCCTGTTCCGGTCAGCGGCCTGGCCGCGCGGCTGGAGCGGGCCTTCGCCAACTACCGCGAGAGCTTCCCGTTCTTCGCCGCCGCCGTGCTGGTCGCCTATCTGGGCGGCCGGTTCGGGACGCTGACCTTGGTGGGCTCTGGCCTCTATGTCGGCGGCCGCATCGCGTTCCTGCCGCTCTACGCGCTGGGTGTGCCGTGGGTGCGCAGCGTGGCCTGGGTGGTGTCTTTCACGGGGATCATCCTGACCCTCTTGGCCCTGGTCGTCTGATGCGGGACGGAGGACGGGTTTCAGCGGCGATCGAGGTTCTCACCGAGATCGAGACGCGGCATTTTCCGGTGAAGATGGCGCTCAAGCGATGGGGCGAGACGGCCCGCTACGCCGGTTCCAAGGATCGCGCCTTCGTCTCCGGCCTCGTGCTGGACGCCCTGCGTCGTAAGCGGTCGCTGGGCTGGATGATGGGCGACGCCAGCCCGCGCGGCGTCGTGCTGGGCGTACTGGCCTTCACCTGGGCTTGGACGCCCGAGCGGATCGCCGAAGCAGCGGCCGAGGAACATGGCTTCGGCGTCCTGACCGACGCCGAGCGCGAGCGTCTGGCCAGCCCGATCGCGTTGGACAACGCGCCCGCCCCGGTCGTCGGCGACTATCCCGATTGGCTAGAAGAGCGGCTGATCCGCACCTTGGGCGCCGACCAGGCCGTCGAGATGCGGGCGCTGTCCGAGCGCGCGCCGGTAGACCTGCGGGTCAATACGCTGAAGACCGACGCCGAGCGCGCCGCCAAGGCCTTGGCGCCCATCCACGCCGCGCCGGCGGGCATCCTGCCCAACGCCTTCCGTATCCCAGCCCCGGCCGCCGCCGATCGCACGCCGTCGGTCGAGGCCGTGCCGGCCTTCTCCAAGGGCTGGTTCGAGGTCCAGGACCTGGGCTCGCAGATCGCCGCCGCCGTGGCGGGCGAGGTCAAAGGCAAGCAGGTGCTGGACTTTTGCGCCGGCGGCGGCGGCAAGACGCTCGCGCTCGCCGCCGCCATGGGCAACAGCGGCCAGATCTTCGCTCACGACGCCGACGCCCGCCGCCTGGCCGACACGATCCGTCGGGGCCAGAGGGCAGGGGTCCGCAACCTGCAGATCCGCTCGCCGATCGAGGCCACGCCCCTGAAGGGGCTGGAAGGCAAGATCGACGTCGTCTTCGTCGATGCGCCCTGTACCGGCGCGGGCACCTGGCGCCGCCACCCGGACGCCAAGTGGCGCCTGTCGCCCGACCAGCTGGCCAAGCGCCAGATCGAGCAGGACAGCGTGCTGGAGGACGCCGCGACCTTCGTGAAAGCCGGCGGTCGGATGGTCTACGTGACCTGCTCGCTGCTGACCGACGAGAACGAGGACCGCGTCGCCGGCTTCCTTGAGCGCCACCCCGAATTCACCGTCAAGCCGATCGCCCTGGCCGGCGTCGAGCGGCACGTGACCCCCGAAGGCTATCTGCGCCTCACCCCTTACCGCGCCGGGACGGACGGCTTCTTCGCCGCCGTGCTGGAGCGATCCACCTACACGCCCTGATTTGACCTCTAGACCGCTGGAGACCCGCCGATGACCACCGAACCGAACCACCAGCGCGTCCTGATCGTCGACTTCGGCAGCCAGGTGACCCAACTGATCGCCCGCCGCGTGCGCGAGGCCGGCGTCTATTGCGAGATCCATCCGTTCGACAAGGCCGAAGCCGTCGTCGACGAATACAAGCCCAGCGCTATCATCCTGTCGGGCGGCCCGGCCAGCGTGCTCGAGGCCGACAGCCCCCGCATCGGCCGCAAGCTGTTCGACCTGGGCCTGCCGCTGCTGGCCATCTGCTACGGCCAGCAACTGCTGTGCGACGTGCTGGGCGGCAAGGTCGAGGGCGGCCACGCCGGCGAGTTCGGCCGCGCCGAGCTGACCGTCGGCAAGGATAGCCCGATGTTCGAGGGTCTGGCCGGCGTCGGCGGCGTCGAGACGGTCTGGATGAGCCATGGCGACCGCGTCACCGCGATCCCCGAAGGCTTCGAGGTCATCGCCACCTCGACCGGCGCGCCGTTCGCGGCCATCGCCAACGACGCCAAGAAGATCTACGCCCTGCAGTTCCACCCCGAGGTGTACCACACCGTCAACGGGGCCAAGATGTACCGGAACTTCCTGTTCAACATCGCCGGTCTGAAGGGCGACTGGACCATGGCGGCCTTCCGTCAGGAGATGGTCCAGAAGATCCGCGACCAGGTCGGCTCGGGCAAGGTGATCTGCGGCCTGTCGGGCGGCGTCGACAGCTCGGTGGCCGCCGTTCTGATCCACGAGGCGATCGGCGACCAACTGACCTGCGTGTTCGTCGACACCGGCCTGCTGCGCAAGAACGAGGCCGAGCAGGTCGTGACCCTGTTCCGCGACCACTACAACATCCCGCTGGTCCATGTGGACGCGGGCGAGCTGTTCCTGGGCGAGCTGGCCGGCGTGAGCGATCCGGAGACCAAGCGCAAGACGATCGGCCGCCTGTTCATCGACGTGTTCGACAAGGAAGCCGCCAAGATCGACGGCGCGCAGTTCCTGGCCCAGGGCACGCTCTATCCCGACGTGGTCGAAAGCGTCTCGGCCCGCGGCGGCCCCTCGGCGGTGATCAAGAGCCACCACAATGTCGGCGGCCTGCCGGACTACATGAAGCTGAAGCTGGTCGAGCCGCTGCGCGAACTCTTCAAGGACGAGGTCCGCGCCCTGGGCGTCGAGCTGGGCCTGGCCCCGGCCTTTGTCGGCCGTCACCCGTTCCCCGGCCCGGGCCTAGCCATCCGCATCCCCGGCGAGATCACGCCCGAGAAGGTCAAGGTCCTGCAGGAAGCCGACGCCATCTATCTGGAAGAGATCCGCAACGCCGGCCTCTATGACCAGATCTGGCAGGCCTTCGCCGTGCTGCTCCCCGTGAAAACAGTGGGCGTGATGGGCGACGCCCGCACCTACGAGAACGTCTTGGCCCTGCGCGCGGTGACCTCGACCGACGGCATGACCGCCGACTTCTTCGAATTCCCCTGGCCGGTGCTCGGCAAGACCGCCACGCGGATCATCAACGAGGTCCGAGGCGTCAACCGCGTCGTCTACGACGTGACCAGCAAACCGCCCGGCACGATCGAATGGGAGTAGTGGTAATATAACACCGCATCCGCCGGATCTGCATCCGGCGGTTCACGCTCGGCGTAGCGGCTCCGGCGTGTGCCTTCTCGGAGCCCCGTGACCTGTCGGGATTTCCGGTTGCGGCGCTCTGTGTAAAGCCGCTCCTAGCAGCTTCGTACTGTGGCGTGGAAGGTAGTGATTGGCGGGTTCGCCGGCGGCGAGGACCGCTGGAAGATCGAGAGAGCCGTTTTATGCGACGCGCGCCGCAAGTCAGGCCGAGGGTCTGTCGAGGCCACGCGCCCGAGGGCGACACTGAAAGCTCTCGGCGCGGTCGGGCGGTCCGACGCCATCGTAGAGAGCGACCGCGGGATAAGGGCATAACGGGCGGCTGAAACCGCCGCCATCCGCGCCGCCGGCCGGGCGCTGGGCTGTCAGTCTGTCGGGCGGAACATCCTGTTCCACCCACGCCTCGATGCGGGTTTGCAGGTCGATCGGCGAGGGCCCCAAGCCGCCCTGGCAGTGCTCGACGCCCGGCGCGATGAAGAGGCGGTAGAAATCCCGGACGTTATGGCCTCGTCGCGATTGGTCGGTGGCGGCGCGCGTGTAGTAGGCTATCGAGTCTTCGAACGGCACGACGGGATCGGCCGCACCATGCCATTGGATCAGCTTGCCGCCGCGGCGGCGGAAGGCCTCGATGTCGGGATCGACGGCGTCGATCGTCGCGGACAATCGCTTCAGAACTTTGGCGGCCTCGCGATCAAAGTCGAAGTCTCGCCAGTCCCAGGCGTCTCCAAAGCCGGCCCAATACCGCCAGAAGTCGGACCGTGCGGGCTCATGCGGCTTCGCCGGGTCGGCCCAATACAGGTTCCAGCCGCCCATGCCTCCGGCGGAGGCCTCGCTGCCGCGCGGCCAGCCAACGTACAGGCGTTCGCCGGTGCGCGGATTACTCGCCCCAGCGTACATCCGCCGTAGGGCGGTGACCTGGTCTGGCGTCAGGCACGAGGGGCGATCTTCATCGGCGCAGGCCAGCGCCGTCGGATCGAAGTCGCAGCTCAGGGGGGCGTTGAGGTAAGGGTCCGTTGGTAGGCCGCCGACGTCGGGATCTCCGTTGCGGCGGCGACAGGCGGCAAGCGCCGCGTCGCGGACCATCGGCAACTTGCTGGCCGTCAGGATCAGGCGAGGGGCGGCGTCGCGGGTGTGGTTCCGCGCGAACTGCCACAGAAAGCCGATGTTCAGGCGGGTGCGGTTGGCGCCGGGCGCGCCGGCGACCACCCCGTCGAAATCGCCGGGATGGCGCTGTACCTCCATCAGGGCCTGATGCCCGCCGGTCGAACACCCCTGAAAATAGGAATAGGCGGCGGGGCGGCCGTAATAGGCGGCGGTGATCGCCTTGGCGTCGACGATGGCGCGGTGGACAGCGTGCTGGGCCCAGTCGGCGATGGCCTGAGGCCGGTCGCGGGCAAAGTCGGGTCCGTCGCCGGCGTGGCCCGTGTCGGTGGCGGCCACGACATAGCCCGCCGCGACGTACGCCCGCATCTGGCTTCGGGGCAGGGCTGAGGCGTAGCCGCCGTTGCCCAGCATCACGATGCGGCCGTTCCAGGCGGCGCGGGGCGTCCAGACCTCGAAGCCGATGCGCGAGCCTCGTCGGGGCTCTGTCAGGCCGAGGATGCGGCAGGCGACCGGATCATTCGGCTCGGACGCCGTCGCCTGAAGCGTCGTGCGGCTCAGTCGCGGTGGCGTGAACCCCTCGCATGGGGCGGCGGCGGCCGGCGCGGCGGTGAATGCGGCGACCGCCAGACCCCCCACGCCCGCCAGAAGTCCCAAGCCGCGCATCACCTGTTCCTCGCTCGCCGGTGGCGATTGAACCAGTCGGCGGACGGTCGAACCATTCGAAAAAGCTGATGATCCGATAGCCCCGCTGAATAGGTCGCGCGACGATCGCTGTTCCAAGTGGGGCGACGCCTTGCTGGTAGCGTTGTCGATACGGGGATGGCGGCGTTCCTCACTGTATGCCCGCAAATTGTTCTTGACTCGAAGCTTTCTCGAGAGAAGGTTTCTGATAACGTTGTCATTAATTCGCCGTCCATCCGTCAGGATGGCTGGCTTTAAATGTTAGCGTTGTCATTTCGCTTCGTCGAAGTGACCGCCGAGGGCTCGCTAGAAGTCCCGGCGAAGAGGGAGTGAGAAAGTCCAGGAGCTTTCCACGCCAATCGAGACCGCGTCGGACCCCTCTGGGGTCCGCGACAGCGGCCGCGCGCCTCCGTGTCGGCCGAGGGGTGAGAAACATAAGAAAGGGGAGTGGAATGCTGTTCTTCTCAGATCAAGGGAGCGCCATGCGGCGCTTGATCGCGGGCGCTTCCGTGCTGGCGATCGGTTTGGCGATCGCGGGCCGGGCTAACGCCCAGACCGCGCAGGCCAAGGACAACAACGATAGCACCGTGGAAGAAGTGGTCGTCGTCGCCACCGGCACCAACATCGCCGGCGTGAAGGCCGTCGGCAGCGAGACGGTCACCATGACCGCCGACGACATCAAGGCCACCGGCCTGACCGACATCCACCAGGTGCTGAAATTGATCCCGCAGATTCAGAGCACGCCGAACGCGGGGGGCGCGGGCCAGAACTATCGCGAGGGTGGCACCACCGGCTACGGCGGCAACTCCACCCAGGGTACGGCCGTGAACATCCGCGGCATCGGCTACGGCGCCACGCTGACCCTGGTCGACGGGCGTCGGATCGCGCCTAGCGGGGCGTCGGACGCCTATACCGAAGCGATTCAGGTGCCCATCGCGGCGCTGGAGCGGGTCGATGTCATCGCCGACGGCGCCTCGGCCATCTATGGCGCCGACGCGGTCAGCGGCGTGATCAACTATGTGCTGCGCAAGAACTTCGACGGCGCCGAGGCCACCGCCCGCGCCACCACCCACCGGTTCTCGACCGAGGTCGGCGGCTCCTTCACGATCGGCCGCCAGTGGGACAACGGCCTGGGCCACGGCAACGTCATCCTGACCGCCGACGTGATGCACCGCACGCGCGGCAAGCGCTCGGAAAGCCCGTACCTGATGCAGGACCTGCGCCGCTTCGGCGGCGAGGACAATCGCCAGCTGAACGGGGCGATCTCATCGGGCGGCGTCGGCAACCTGGTGGTCAGCCAGAACGGCGCGGGCGGCACGACCTACACCTATTACGGCCTGCCGAGCAACGCGGGCGCGAACCCGACGGCCGCCCAGCTGACCGGCACGACGCTGGTCGATACGGCCTACTACAATGACTACTTGCCGGACGTGAAGCGCCGCCAGTTGGCCCTGTTCTTCAACCAGGACCTCAATGCGTGGCTGTCGATGTACTACGAGGGCTTCTACACTCATCGGAAGACCTCGACCTATCAGTACGACCCCAACACCGGCAGCAGCATCAATGTCTGCGCCGGCACGCCGTACTACGTGTCTGGCGTTCCGGGTACGCCTGGGTCAGCGTCGACGACGTGCCCTGGCGGCGGCCAGACCTTCGATCTCAACTTCTATCGCTATATCGGCCTGACCGAGACGACCAATCCCGACAAGGCCTTCACCCAGACCCTGGGTCTGTCGGCGATCCTGCCGGCCGGCTGGAAGGGCGAGGTCTACTACACCAACGGCGCGGACCGGACCTGCGGCATCTGCAACATCGGCCGCAACGTCAATCTCGACGCCGTCGCCGCGCAGGTGAACGCCGGCACGCTGAACCCCTTCAGCACGGCGGGCCTGAGCGCGTCACGGATCGCCAGCTTCACCGGCTCTAACGTCCAGTACAGCCGCAACGTCATGGACGACGCGGTCATCAAGTTCAACGGTCCGCTGTTCCGCCTACCGGGGGGCGCGGTGCGGGCGGCCGTCGGCGGCGAGTACTCGCGTCAGCACGAGACCCTGACCAACGGGGCCAACCGCGGCGCGACCAACGTCTTCGGCATCGACAACGTCTCGGACGAGCTGCGCAAGGTGAAGTCGCTGTTCGCCGAGATCTATGTGCCGATCGTCGGCTCTGGCAACGCCCTGCCGCTTGTCCAGGCCCTGGCCGTGGACGTGGCCGCCCGCTACGACGACTACTCGGACTTCGGCGACACCACCAACCCCAAGATCGGCCTGACCTGGACCGTCAACGACGCTCTCTCGTTCCGGGGCTCGGCGGGCACGTCGTTCCGCGCGCCGACCCTGACGGACAAGAGCCCGGTGGTGTTCTCGGCCGAGCTGGTGGGCGTGCCGACGGCCAATAACTCCGGCGATAGCAGCATTGGCGTTCTGTTCCCCGGGTTCACCAGCGCCCTGGTCGCGCTGGGCAACAACGCCGACTTGCGGCCCGAGACCGCCGACACCCTGTCGTTGGGCTTCGACTTCACGCCGCCGTCCTTGCGCGGCCTGAAGGTCTCGGCGACCTACTACAAGATCGACTACAAGAACCAGATCTCAAGCCCGAACCGCGATCTATACCTGGCCAGCGCCGCCAATCGCGCCGCGTTCGCCAAGTACATCACGCCGATCCGCAACCCGGCGAACTGCGTGCCGGGCGACACCTCGACCTACGATCCCGTGCTGCGTGACTATCTGGCCGGCCGGATCGCCGACTACGTCGTTCCGATCGTGGGCACCTACTGCCAGGTCAACGTGATCCTCGACGCGCGCAAGACCAACCTGGCCTCCACGGTCCAGGACGGCTTCGACGTGCAAGTCAGCTATCTGTTCGACACCGCCGCCGGCCGGTGGAACCTCGGCGGGTCGCTCACCAAGATCCTGAACAACAAGGTCAAGGCGTCGCCCAACGTGGCCGAGCTGGAGCGTCTGGACGAGCTGTACTACCCGATCAGCCTGCGCGGACGGGCCAACCTGGGCTGGAGCAAGGGCCCGTGGAGCGCCAACCTGTTCGTCAACTACACCGGCGACTACACCAACTCGGTGCCGCTCACCGTGGGCGGCGTGGTGTTGGGCGACAGCAAGGTGCCCAGCTGGACGACCTTCGATCTGGGTCTCAGCTACATGGTCCCCCAGACAGCCGGACAGACTTGGCTGAGGGGCCTGCGCACCTCGCTGAATGTCCAGAACGTGGCCAGCAAGGATCCGCCGGTCGTGCTGACCACGGGCAGCGCGTTCGATGGCAACGTCCACAATGTTCTCGGACGGGTCTGGTCGCTGCAGGTCACGAAGTCGTTCTGATCCCTCGAGCGCCCGCGTGGCCCTCCCGCCATCGGCCCGAAAGGGCCGGTGGCGGCGGCCGGCCGGGGCGTGGACGGATCGGCCTCGACGACGTAACGAGGAGACATGTCTCCTCGGCCGCCGACCATCAAGGACGTGGCGCTCGCCGCCCAGGTCTCGTTCAAGACCGTCGCCCGCGTGCTCAATAACGAGCTCGGCGTTCGGGAAGCCCTGCGCGCCAGGGTCCAGGCGGCCGTCGAGCAGTTGGGCTACACGCCCAACATCTCGGCCCGAGGGCTGAGCGGGGCGGGCTCGCGCATGATCGTGCTGATCAGCATGGCCCCCGACGGCGCCTTCCGACAGAATTTCGACTACATGGCCACCGTCCAGGCGGCCGCCGTTCGCGCCTGCCGATCGCACGGCTACAACCTGGCGATCGAGGCCGCGCGCGACAACGAAAGCCTGATCAAGGCGATCGACGCGGCGCTGGCCCTGGTGCCGGAGGGGCTGCTGGTGCTGCCGCCGCTTTGCGACCATCCCGCCGCGCTGGAAGCCTGCGATGTGCCCGTCGTGCGCATCGCCCCGACGGTGCGCGCCGAGCAGGGCTGGTCGGTGCGCATGGACGACAAGGCGGCCGCCTTCGCCATGACCCGGCACCTGCTGGACCTGGGCCATACCGACATCGCGTTCGTCGAGGGACACCCGGATCACGGGGCCAGCGCGCTTCGCCTCGCGGGCTTTCGGGAGGCGATGGACCAGGCGGGGGCGTCGCCGTCCCCCGCTCGGGTGGAGCAGGGTAACTTCACCTTCGCGTCCGGACGCGCCAGCGGCTTGCGGTTGCTGGCGCGCGCGGAGGACCGCCCGACGGCCATCTTCGCGGCCAACGACCTGTCTGCCCTGGGGGTGATCGCGGCGGCGACCGAGCTGGGCTTGCGGACGCCTCAGGACGTTTCGGTGGCGGGGTTCGACGACAGCAACGCCGCCCGCATGGCCTGGCCGGAGCTGACCACCATCCGGCAACCGCTGGAGGCCTTCGCCCGGGCGGCGGTCGAGCAGGTGATCGCCGGCGAGGCGGGGGAGGTCCGGCGGTCGGTCGCTTTCGAACTGCTGGCGCGGGGATCGACCGCGCCGAGGGTGGCCTGAGCGCGTCTAGGTCGGCGGCGCCACCGTGCCGCGCGACACCAGCTCGAACCCGAAGGTCCGGCCCAGCGGCGCGTGGGCGCTGTTGGGCGGATTGATCAGGAAGCCGATCGTCGCGGCGGCCATCGCCGTCATCGAATAGCGGATGCTGGTCAGCGGCGGAAACGACAAGGCCGCCGCGTCGCTGTCGCCGAACCCGGCCACGGACAGGTCCTCGGGGACCTTGAGGTCCAGGCCGCGCGCCGCGTCGAGCACCGCCAGGGCGATCTCGTCCGTGGCCGCCACCACGGCCGTGGGCCGTTTGGCGCCTTCCAGCAGGGCCTGGGCGCGGCGCCGCGCCGTCTCGAAGTCGTTCGCCGTCGAGTCGATGGCCACGGGCGCCAGGCCCTTGGCGTCCAACGCCGAGTGAAAGCCCTCCAGTCTTAGCGCCGACAGACCGTCCTCGCGTCCCAGGAAGGCGACGCGGCGATGGCCGGCAGCCAGGATGTGCTCGGTGATCGCGCGGGCCGCGCCGATTTCGTCGGCGCCGACGCGCGGGCCCTCGCCCATGCGGGACGGGGAGAATCGCACGAAGGGCGCGCCCAGCTGTTCCAGCATCGCCAGGACTTCCGGCGAGTCGCAAAGCGGCGGGCAGACGATGACGCCGTCGGGGCGCAGGGGCGCCAGCCGCGCGGCGATGGCCCGCAGCCCGGCCTCGTCGCCGTCGATCGGCGCGCTGTCGACCACCATGTGATAGCCCGCCTGACGGCAATGCTGGATCATGCAGCGCTGTAGCTCGGCCGTGGCTGCCGAGGCGGTGTCGTCGATCAGGGTCGCGACCAGGAAGGATCGCGCGCCGGGCAGGGCGCGGGCGAAGACGTTGGGGCGATAGCCCAGCGCGGCGGCGGCGGCTTCGACGCGCTCGCGGGCCTGGGCGCTGGCGTAGCCCGTGCGGCTGAGGACTCGCGACACGGTCATCAGCGACACGCCGGCCCGTGCTGCGACTTCCTTGATCGTGGCTCTGTCGGCTGCCTTGGGGCGCATCAGAACGGTGTGCAGGGGGGCGGCGGAGAGGTCAATCGGTGTTTGCCGCACCGCGCCGTCAGCCCCGGCGTCGTGCGAACTGTATGCATTAAAAACAATTAAGGCAGCCTCGGCCAATTGGAATTGACAACGTTATCACATGGGGTTGCTATGGGCCCGCTCGCGACCGATCAATCTCGGCGCGCGTCCATAATCGATAAAAGCGCCGCGAAACGGCGGGGAGGAGACGATCATGAAATCGCTATGGCTCGCCACGACGTGCGCCGTGTTGATCGGGGCTGGACACGCGGTCGCCGCCACGCCGGCCGAAACGGTCACCTTGGCCGCCGGCAAAATCCAAGGCGTCGCCGCCGACGGGGTCCTGTCGTTCAAGGGTGTCCCGTTCGCCCAGCCGCCGGTGGGCGAGCTGCGCTGGCGCGCGCCGCAGCCGGTCAAGCCCTGGTCCGGGGTGCGCCCGGCCACGGCCTATGGCCATGACTGCATGCAGAAACCGTTTCCGAGCGACGCCGCGCCGCTGGGAACCGAGCCCGCCGAAGATTGCCTGGTGGCCAATGTCTGGCGTCCCGCGCGGCCCTCGGCCAAGCCGCTTCCGGTCATGGTCTGGATCTATGGCGGCGGCTTCGTGAACGGCGGCTCATCGCCGGCCGTCTACGCTGGCGACCAGTTCGCCAAGCAGGGGATCGTCTTCGTCAGCTTCAATTACCGCGTCGGTCGCTTTGGTTTCTTCGGCCATCCGGCCCTGACGGCGGCCAACGCCGACGGCGGGCTGCTGGGCAACTATGGCTACATGGACCAGATCGCCGCCCTCAAGTGGGTGAAGGAGAACGCCAAGGCGTTCGGCGGCGACCCGAACAACATCACGGTCTTTGGCGAGTCGGCCGGCGGCGGGTCGGTGCACATGCTGCTGACCTCGCCCCAGTCCAAGGGCCTGTTCCAGAAGGCCGCGATCATGTC
Organism: Caulobacter segnis; assembly: GCF_031454995.1. Lineage (GTDB taxonomy): Bacteria > Pseudomonadota > Alphaproteobacteria > Caulobacterales > Caulobacteraceae > Caulobacter > Caulobacter segnis_E. Next base: position 300,549 of record NZ_JAVDRV010000002.1, read on the forward strand.
GGGCGGCGGGCGCGGAAGCCTGATGGGGCCGCGCCGGCTCAGCCAGGACCTTCCCGGCGCGCCCTCGGGCGAGACCATCGGCGTCAACTTCGCCAAGTCGGTCGGGATCGAGGGCACGGGGCCCGAGGCGCTGAAAGCGCTGCGCGCGCTCAGCGCCGAGCAGGTGACGGCGGGCCTGAACATGGCCGCGATGTTCAATCCGTCAGGCCCGCAGACCTATGGCGGTCCGATGCTGGACGGTAAGATCGTCGTGGCCGATCCGGAGGTCTCCTACCGCGCTGGAACCCAGGTGAAGGGGCCGGTCATGGTGGGCGCCACCAGCGCCGATATCGGCTTCGGCTTCGCCCAGACCAAGGACCAGGTGTTCGATCCGTTCGGCCCGCTGAAGGCCCAGGCCCAGGCGGCCTATGACCCGAGCGGCGACGGCGACCTCCGCGTGGTCGCCTACAACGTGGCCATGGACAAGATGATGGTCGAACCGGCGCGCTTCGTCGCTCAGGTCATCTCGGCCCAGGGCGTTCCGGCCTACCACTACCGGTTCTCCTACGTGGCGGATTCCATGAAGGGCGAATGGAAGATGGGCGCGCCGCACGCGACGGACATTCCCTATGTCTTCGACACCGTAAAGGCCAAGTACGGCGACGCCCTGACGCCCAAGGACGCGGCCATCGCCAAGGCGGCCAACGCCTATTTCAGCAACTTCGCCAAGACCGGTGATCCGAACGGACCCGGCTTGTCGTCCTGGCCGGCCTACGACGCCAAGGCCGACGTGCTGATGGACTTCGGCGCGGACGGGATGGCCGTCGCCAAGCCCGAGCCCTGGAAGGCCCGCATGGACGTCACGGCCGGGGCGGCCAAGCCCTCGGGCGCCGCCGCTCAATAACAATAAACAGACTTAAGGGGGGCGTTATGCTTCGTAGGACCTTGATGAATGGCGCGATCGCGTTTGCGATCGTCGCCTCGGCCGGTGCGGCCCAGGCGCAGAGCCCGGCGGGCGACCGCCCGTGGATGAACACCAAACTGTCGGCTGGCGAACGAGCCAAGCTGCTGGACCAGGCGCTGACCGAGGAAGAGCGGTACGGCCTGCTGCATGGCATCATGCCGTTGGCCTTCTTCCCCGGCGCGAAAATTCCGGAGGACGCCGTGCCGGGCGCCGGCTACGTGCCTGGCGTGCCACGTTTGGGCGTGCCGCCGCTGCGCGAGACCGACGCCAGCCTGGGGGTCACGAACCCCGGCGACGTGCGCAAGGGCGACACCGCCACGGCCTTGCCCTCGGGCCTGGCCCTGGCCGCCAGCTGGAACGCCGACAACGCCTACGCCGGCGGCGCGGTGGTCGGCGAGGAGGCGGCCAAGAAGGGCTTCAACGTCCTGCTTGGCGGCGGCCTGAACTTGGCCTCGGAGCCGCGCAACGGCCGCAACTTCGAATATCTGGGCGAGGATCCGCTGCTGGCCGGCACGCTGGCCGGGGCCGCGGTGCGCGGCACGCAGGACCAGAAGGTGGTTTCGACGGTCAAGCACTTCGCGCTCAACGACCAGGAGACGGGGCGCAATGTCGTCGACGCCCAGATCGACGAGCAGGGACTGCGCCAGGGCGAGTTGTTGGCCTTCCAGTTCGCGATCGAGAAGGGCAAGCCCGGCTCGGTCATGTGCGCTTACAACAAGGTGAACGGCCACTACGCCTGCGACAACGACTTCCTGCTCAACAAGGTGCTGAAAGGCGACTGGGCTTGGCCGGGCTGGGTGATGTCCGACTGGGGCGCGGTGCCTGGGGTCAGCGCGGCCGTCAACGGCCTCGACCAGCAGTCCGGCGAGCAGCTGGATCGCCAGGTCTGGTTCGACAAGCCGCTGAAGGCCGCGGTGAGCAGCGGCCAGATCCCGCAGGCCCGCATTCACGACATGGCCCAGCGCGTGCTGAGTTCGATGTTCGCGGTCGGTCTATTCGACACGCCCTCGCGTCAAGCGCAGCCGATCGACTACGCGGCCGGCGCCAAGGTTTCGAAGACCACCGCCCAGCAGGGCGTGGTGCTGCTGAAGAATGATCGCGGCGTGCTGCCGATGGCCCGAACGGCCAAGAAGATCGTCGTGGTCGGCGGCTATGCCGATCTTGGCGTGCTGTCGGGCGGCGGCTCGGCCCAGGTGATCACCGGAACCGGCAACGCCGCCTCGATCCCCGTCGGCGGGGAGGGCCCGCTGGCGATGCTGGCGAACCAGGTCTACCACCCCTCGTCGCCGTTGAAGGCGATCAGGGCCAAGCTGGGCAAGGAGACGACCGTTCGCTTCGCCGACGGCCGCTATCCCTCCGAGGCCGCCGCCATGGCCAAGGACGCCGACGTCGTGGTGGTGTTCGCCAACCAGTGGATGATGGAGAGCATCGACGCGGGCGACCTGTCTCTGCCTCAGGGTCAGGACGGGCTGATCGCCGCCGTCGCCGAGGCCAATCCCAACACCGTCGTGGTGCTGCAGACCGGTGGTCCCGTGCTGATGCCCTGGCTGGACAAGGTCGGCGCGGTGGTCGAGGCCTGGTACTCGGGCGTGAAGGGCGGCGAGGCCATCGCCGACGTGCTGTTCGGCGACGTCAATCCGTCGGGCCGACTGCCGATCACCTTCCCCGCCTCGTACGACCAGTTGCCGAACCGCCAGATCCCGGGCTTCGGCTATGTCGGACCCAACTTCACCGACCCGCCGGAAGTCGCCGCCGAGAAGATGAAGAGCTTCGCCGCGCCTCATCCCTACGGCTCGGACATCGGCTATCGGTGGTACGCCCGCAAGGGCTTCAAGCCGCTGTTCCCGTTCGGCCACGGCCTGTCCTACACCAGCTTCAAGTACGGCGACCTGAAGGTCTCGGGCGGGGACACCGTCACCGCCAGCTTCGACGTCACGAATACGGGCGCGAAGGCGGGGGGCGATGTTCCCCAGGTCTATCTGACCGCCCGCTCGGGCGCGCCTGAACTGAGGCTGTTGGGCTGGTCGCGGGTCGAACTGGCGCCCGGCGAGACCAAGCGCGTCACCGTCACCGCCGACCGTCGTCTGCTGGCCGACTTCGACGTCAAGGCCCGCAAGTGGCGCATCGACGCCGGGACCTACGACATCGCGGTCGGCGCCTCGGCGACGGCGCTGGACGCCAAGGCCTCGGCCAAGGTCAAGGCCGGCGCCGTCAAGCCCTAGGGGGGAGGGCTTGACCCCTCGGCCACGCGACTTTTCCCTGCCGCGCGGCCGAGGGTCTCTTTCATGAAATCATCGGACGGGAGGCCGACCATGACCAACAAACCCAGCCTTGTCGGGTTGGCGTTCGCCGCCACGCTGCTGTCGGCTTTCGGCGCCTACGCCCAGGCCCCAGCTCAAGGCGCCGCGGCCAGCTGTCTGCCTCGCGGCTTCTTTTCGGGGCCGGCCGCCTACAAGTCGGTGGAGCAACTGCCGGACGGCCGGGTGACCTTCCGTCTATGCGCGCCCGACGCCCAGGCCGCCCTGGTGACCAGCACCGACAACGCCGACGTCATTCCGATGGGCTTCGGCGGTGGACCGCGCGGCCTGGTCATGACCAAGGACGCGACGGGCCTGTGGAGCGTCACCACCGACAAGCCGGTCGCCGCCGACACCTACCGCTTCAATTTCAACGTCGACGGCGCGCGCGTGCCCGACCCGCAGGGGACGCGGTTCTCGGAGGAACGGGTCGGCGTCAACAGCACGTTCGAGGTGATCGGCCCGGCCGGCGCCTTCCAGACCTTCGACAAGGCCGCGCCGCACGGCGCGGTGTCCACGATCGAATACTGGTCGAAATCGTTGGATATCCGCCGCCGCGCCCACGTCTACACTCCGCCAGGCTACGAGAAGGGCAAGGGCGTCTATCCGGTGCTCTATCTCGTGCACGGGGCCGGCGACAGCGACGACAGCTGGACCTCGGTCGGCCACGCCCACTACATCCTCGACAACCTGATCGCGGCCGGGAAGGCCAAACCGATGATCATCGTCATGCCGGCGGGCCATACGCCCGATCGCCCCGGCGCGGACATGCTGGCCAACACCGATTTCGGCGACGATTTCCTGAAGGACCTGATCCCGTACGTCGACAGCCACTACCGTACGATCGCCAAGGCGGACGCGCGCGCCATGGCCGGCCTGTCGATGGGCGGAGCCCACACCATCCAGAACGGCCTGACCCATCCCGAGCTGTTCCACTACATCGGCGTCTTCAGCATGGGTCTTCAGTCGCCGGAGCAGGCGAGCGCCTATGCGGCCCGCAACGACGCGGCGCTCAAGCAGGGCGCCAAGGCGTTCAAGCTGGTCTACTACGCGATGGGGAAGGACGATTTCCTGTATGCGACGGTCGCGCCGACCCGGGCGACGCTCGACAAGTACGACATATCCCACGTCTATAACGAGAGCGATGGCGGGCACACTTGGATCAACTGGCGTCGCTATCTGGCGGACTTCGCGCCGCGTCTCTTCAGATAGAGGCCAGGGCCAGAAAGGCCTCCAGGCGGCGCCGCCGGATCGCTTGCGGAGCCTGGGCCTCGGCGGCTTAGATCCGGAGCGCCAGGGGAGGGCGCTGAACGTCATGCACATCACGCTGGGCCAGATCCGCGCCTTCGTCACGGTGGCCTCGACCCGCAGCTTCACGCGCGCGGCCGAGGTGCTGGCGCTCTCCCAACCGGCCCTCACCAACCGTGTCCGCCAGTTCGAGGAGGCTCTCGGCTTGCGTTTGTTCGACCGCAGCACCCGCTCGGTCGAACTGACCCACATTGGGCGTGAGCTGCTGCCGATCTTCCTGCGCCTGGTCACCGAGTTCGAGGGGGCGGTCGTCAACGCCCGCGACTTCGTGTCGAAGGCCAAGGGCGTCGTGCGCCTGGCCTGCCTGCCGTCGTGCGCGGCGACCCTGCTACCGGACGTGATCGCCCGCTTTCAGCTCGACCACCCCGACGTTACCTTCGAGGTCGAGGACGCCCTCAACAGCAGCATCACCACCCTGGTGCGCGAGGACCGCGTCGATTTTGGCATCGGCATGGCCGACGAGAACGACGGCGACATCGAGCAGATCAAGCTGTTCGACGACGCCATGATGGTGGTCCATCCCGAGGGCCATCCGGTCGCGGCGGCGCCGACGATCTCGGTCGAAACCCTGGCGGCCTATCCTCTGATCCTGATGAACAGGGGCAGCAGCGTACGCGACCTAGTGGACGGAGCCTTCATCGCGGCCGGGCGGACGGCGACGCCGGCCTGCCAGGTCCGCTACATGACCACGGCGGTGGCGCTGGTGCGGGCGGGGCTGGGCCTGGCGATCCTGCCCTCGACCGCCGTCGAGATCCGCAGCCAGGCCAATGTCCACGCGCGTCCCATCCGAGACCCGGCCTTCACCCGCACGATCGTGCTGATGCGGCGACGCCACTCGCCCGTCCGGCCCGTGGTGCAAACGTTTATCGATAGTGTGTGCTCGGCTCGCGCATCCAATTCGTGCGGATTTATCGAGCAAGGCTATTAATCGATCCAAACTTCCGTTTTGCGCGGGGGCTCCGGTGATCGGCATATACGCCTGACAAGCTGAACGCAGCGTCCCGGAAGAAACGCCCCTCATGCTCGCTCTCATCGGCGTCGTGGCGATCCTCGCCTTGACCGCGGCGATCCTGTCCAACCGCGCCTCGCCTGTCGCGGCGCTGATCCTGATACCGCTCGTCGCGGCGATCGCGATCGGCCAAGGCGCGCAGGCGCCGGCCCTGATGGTCGCGGGCATCGGCAAGATCGCGCCGGTGGCGGCGATGTTCGTCTTCGCGATCCTGTTCTTTGGCGTGATGACCGACGCGGGCCTGCTGGACCCGATTGTCCGCCGCATCCTGAAGGCCGTGGGCCGACGACCCAGCCGGATCACCGTGGGCACCGCGTTGCTGGCCCTGATCATCCACCTCGACGGCTCCGGCGCGGTCTGTTTCCTGGTCGCTATCCCGGCCATGCGCCCGCTGTACGACACCCTGGGCATGGACCGCCGGATCCTGGCCTGCGTGGCCTCGATGGCGGCGGGCGTGAACTTCCTGCCCTGGACCGGCCCCACGGTGCGCGCGGCCTCGGCCCTGCACATTCCGGTTCTGGACATCTTCACGCCGATGATCGGCGTGCAGTTGGCGGGCCTGGCCTTCGTCTTCCTCGTCAGCTGGTGGCTGGGCAAGCGCGAGGAAAAGCGCCTGGGTCCGATCTGGCTCGCGGCCGACGACGCGCCGGCGCCGGCGCCGGACATCGCGCATCCGGACGCCGAGCCGGGCCTGGCGCGGCCGCGGCTGTTCTGGCTGAACCTCGCCTTGACCCTCTGCGCCATGGGCGTGCTGGTCGCGGGCGTCGCGCCGCCGGCCGTGGTGTTCATGGTCGCCTTCGCCGCGGCCCTGCTGATCAACTATCCCAAGGTCGCGGACCAGCGGGCCCGGATCGACGCCCACGCCCGCTCGGCGCTCTTGATGGCGTCGGTGCTGATCGCCGCCGGGGCCTTCACCGGTGTCATGGGCGGCGCGGGCTTCCTGAAGGCCATGGCCGACGCGGCGGTGGCCAATGTTCATCCCGATAGCGGGCGGCACATCCCATTCGTCCTGTCGCTGGTGGCCATGCCGCTCAGCATGGTCTTCGATCCGGACTCCTTCTACTTCGGCGTGCTGCCGGTGATCGCCGAGACCCACGCCCGCCTGGGCGGCGCGCCGGTCCAGGTGGCCCAGGCCGCCTTGGTCGGACAGATGACGGCCGGCTTCCCCGTCAGTCCCCTGACCCCGGCGACCTTCCTGGTGGCGGGCCTGGCGGGGGTCGAACTGTCGGCCCACCAGAAGTTCACCTTCCCGTTCCTCTATGGCGCGTCGCTGGTCATGGCGGTCGCTTGCCTGCTGCTGGGGCTGTTTCCGCTTTGACGTCCTCTTCCACACATCGCGTCGTCCGCATTGGCGCCGGCGCCGGCTTCGCCGGAGACCGTATCGAGCCCGCCGTCGAACTGGTCCGCGAAGGGCGCCTCGACTACCTGGTCTTCGAGTGCCTGGCCGAGCGCACGATCGCCCTGGCCCAGCGCGCGCGCCTGGGCGACCCGGGCGGCGGCTACGACCCGCTGCTGGAGGCGCGGATGCGCGCCGTCCTGCCTTTGTGTGTCGAGAAGGGGGCGCGGATCATCTCCAACATGGGCGCGGCCAATCCGATCGCCGCCGCCGCCCGCATCGCTGAACTGGCGGCCGACCTGCGGTTGCCGGGCCTGAAGATCGCCGCGGTGGTCGGCGACGACGTGCTGGGCCTGATGGCCGGCTCGACCCTGCCGCTGCTCGAGGTTGGCGGCGACGTCGCCAGCCTGGGTGACAGTCTGATCTCGGCCAACGCCTATCTGGGCTGCGAGCCGATCGTCGAGGCGCTGGCCGGCGGCGCTCAGGTGATCGTGACGGGCCGCGTCGCCGACCCGTCGCTGTTCCTGGCCCCGCTGGTCCATGAGTTCGGCTGGTCGCTGGACGATTGGGAGCGGCTGGGACGCGGCACCGTCGTCGGCCACCTGCTGGAGTGCGCCGGCCAGGTCACCGGCGGCTATTTCGCCGATCCCGACGTCAAGCGCGTGCCGGATCTGGCGCGCCTGGGCTTTCCCCTGGCCGAGGTCTCGTCCGACGGCTCGGCGGTGATCACCAAGGTGGAGGGGTCTGGGGGTCTCGTCGACGTGGCCACATGCACCGAACAACTGCTCTACGAGTTGCACGATCCCTCGCGGTACCTGACGCCCGACGTCACGGCCGACTTCTCCACCGTGCGGTTCGAGGCAGCCGGCCCAAATCGCGTCGCCGTAAGCGGTGGCGGCGGCCGGCCGCGCCCCGCCCAGCTGAAGGTGTCGCTGGGCCGCAAGGAGGGCTTCATCGGCGAGGGCGCCATCTCGTACGCGGGCTCCAGCGCCGTGGCCCGCGGCCGTCTGGCCCTGGACATCATCGCCGAGCGTTTCCGGCTGACCGGCCTGTCGCCGGAGGAGACCCGGTTCGAGCTGATCGGCGTCGACGCCGTGGCGTCCGAGAGCCTGGCCACGATCTTCGCGCCGATGGAGGTCCGCGCCCGGATCGTGGCTCGCACGCGCACCCAGGCCGAGGCCGAGCGCGTCGGTCGCGAGGTCGAGGCGCTCTACACCAACGGCCCGGCGGGCGGCGGCGGCGCGACGCGGCTGGTGACGCCGGTCATCGGCGTGGTCTCGACCCTGGTCGAGCGCGAGCTGGTCCAGCCCAGCGTGATCTTCGAGGTGGCGCTATGAAGCTGCGCGAACTGGCCCACGCCCGCAGCGGCGACAAGGGCGATGTCTCGAATATCTCGGTCATCGCCTACGACCTGGCAGCCTATGAGCGGGTGCGCCGTGTCCTGACGCCTGAGCGGGTCAAGGCGCATCTGCGCGGCATCGTGCGCGGCGAGGTGAGCCGCTACGAGTTGCCTGGCCTGATGGCCCTGAACTTCGTGCTGAACGGGGCCCTGGGCGGCGGCGTGACGCGATCGCTGGCGTTGGACGCCCATGGCAAGTGCCTCAGTGGTCTCTTGCTGGAGCTGGACCTCGAGGAGACGCCATGATGACCTTCCGGCTCGACCCGGCGTCGGGCTGTGGACGCCTGTTCGAACCCTCGATCGACGCCGCCACCGGCCAGCCCTATCCGGACAACGCGCGCGAAAAGCGTGGAGCGAGCGAAACTACAGCGCGCGGGAGGGGCGTGAGCGGACGCTCGGGCAACGGCCCCGCACGTCGCGTTTCTGTAGGTGCGTCAACGGCAACTCATGGGGACTTCGCGAGGGGCGTATTGAACCGTGCCGGTCGACAGTGGGACCGATCACCGGACCGTTGATAACCACGTTCTCGACCTATTGGCGGCTTCGGCGCGCTCCAGCGTGGTCGTGCTAGGCGTTGAGGAGCCACCTTGCCGCGCCATGGCGCAAATTCCCATCGAATGGAGGTTTAGGTGGTGAAAATCCTTTACGCGCGACGGGCGCCGCGAAAGTCTACGGACAAGACGTGGAGACTTGGGAGGGAATAACATGGCCGATGGTGGGCTCGATCGTATCGATCGGCGCATACTGGAGATCGTCCAGGAGGACGCCTCCCTGACCGTCAACGAACTGGCCGAGGCCGTGGCCCTGTCGCAGAACGCCTGCTGGCGACGCCTCAAGCGGCTTGAGGACGAGGGCTATATCCTCAAGCGCGTCGCCCTGGTCGATCCGGTCAAGCTCGGCTCGGCCATGGTGGTCTTCGTCACCGTCCGCGCCGCCGAGCACAGCGACGAATGGTTGGCCGCCTTCGCGGGGGCTGTGCGCACCATCCCCGAGGTCGTCGAATTCTACCGAATGAGCGGCGACGTCGATTACCTGCTGAAGCTGCGCGTCAAGGACATCGCCGCCTATGACGGGGTTTATCGCCGGCTGATCAAGGCTGTGCGCCTGCTCGACATCAGCTCCGCCTTCGCCATGGAGGAGATGAAGTTCACCACAGCCGTGCCGATCGCCCTCTGAACGGGCAAACGCGCGCCCGCCGCGCAATCGAAAAAAAATGGGGTCGCCCCGCTGAGTTTTTCGGTGGGGCGATCGCCGCGACCGCCGTCTAAGAGCACCGGCGCCGGGGCGCGCTTGGCAGAAGGAGCGGGTAGGACGATGGTCGAGATCAATCAAGGCCGGGCAGGGCGGATCGCGGGAACGGCTTCGGCCCTGGCCCTGTTGGGGATGGGCGCGAGCCTGATCGCCCTGGCTCCGGCCCAAGCGCGAACCCCCGCGCCCGCGCCCGCCGCCCGCCCGCTCGCCATTGTTGGAGCCACCGTCTTCGACGCCACCGGCGCGCCGCCGCGCCCAGCCACCGTGGTTATCGAGAATGGTCGCATCACCGCCGTCGGCCCCAAGGTCAAGATCCCGCGCGGGGCCCAGGTGATCGACGCCAAGGGCGAGGCCCTGCTGCCGGGCTTCTTTGATCTCCACACCCACTGGACCGCGGGCGGGGTTCCAGCCGCCACGCCGCAGATCGCCAGCGCCTACGTCGCCGCCGGGGTCACCACGGTCAACGACTTCCACGCCGCGCCGGAGTCCTTCGCCCCGCGCCGCCAGTGGCTCTCGACCCTGGTCGCGCCCCACGTCAATTTCGCCGCCCGTGTCAGCACCCCCGGCGGCCACGGCGCCGACTGGGCCGACACCGCCACCACCAAGTGGGTCAACACCCCCGAGGCCGCCCGCGCCGCCATCCAGGCCTTGGCCCCCTACAAGCCCGACCTGATCAAGGCCTTCACCGACGGCTGGCGCTACGGATCCTCGCCCGACAACACCAGCATGGACGGCTGGACGCTTTCGGCCCTGGTCGACGAGGCCCACAAGCAAAACCTCAAGGTCTTCACCCACACCGTCACCGTCGAGCGCGGCGCGGTCGCCGGTAAGGCCGGCGTCGACGTGATCACCCACAGCCTGCAGGACCGCCTGCTCGACGACGAGGCCTTGGCTATCATCAAGGCGGGCGGCACGGCCGACACCCCGACCCTGGCCGTCTACGAGCCGGTCAAGCCCGGGGAGCCGGCTCGCGATCCGGCCGACCCCAAGAACCGCCAGAGCTTTCGCAAGTTCGACTTCGCCCTGGCCAACGCCAAGCGCCTGCACGCGGCCGGCGTCCCCTTGGGCCTGGGCACCGACGCGGGCATGCCCGGAACCCCGCACGGCGTCTCGACCCTTCATGAGATGGAGCTCCTGGTCCGCGCCGGCCTGACGCCCAGCCAGGCCCTGATCGCCGGCACGGCCGACAGCGCCAAGTTGATGAACCTTTCGGCCGATCGTGGGACCATCGCGCCGGGCCAGCGCGCCGACCTCGTGCTGATCAAGGGCGAGCCCTGGAAGACCATCTCCGACGTGCGCAACACCGACCGGGTGCTGATCGACGGTCAGCTGGTCTACGGCCCCGGCGCCCCGCCGATGCGCGCCAACCAGGCCACCAGCCCGCCGGCCGTCCTCGCCAAGGCCCTGATCGACGATTTCGAGCGGAGCGACCGCCGCTCCAGCCTCGACACCCTGCGCACCGACGATCCGGACGGCGGCATGGATCGTACCGTCGAGATCAGCCAGGTCATCGCCCGAGGGCCGCAAGGCCGGGCCCTGTCGCTGTCGGCCCGCATGGCGGTCAAGGCCAAGCCCAGCGCCGGCGTGATCATTCCGCTCAGCCGCGGCTCGATCCAGCCGGTCGACGCCAGCGCCTTTTCCGGCGTGCGCTTCGAGGCGCGCGGCGATGGGGCCTATGCCTTGGGCGTCACCACCACGGCCGGCCGTTGGTCGGCCCCGTTCACGGCCGGGGCCGACTGGCGCGTGATCGAGATCCCGTTCTCGGCGCTCAAGAGCGTGCGCGGCAAGGGCGACTGGACCGCCAAGAACCTCACCGAGGTCGAACTGATGGGCGGCCGCGCGGCTGGCGAGACCCTTTGGCTCGAGATCGACAACGTCAGCTTCTACTAGCGCCAGCCAAGCGCGCGGCGGGACACGGCTCCCGCCGCGCGGCTTAGTTTCCCTGGCGCCCCCGCGCCAAAAACTGCCGCGCCTTTCAAACTCTATCGGATTAGTGGGGTTTCGATAGCGGGCGGCGCCCGCTTCGTGGGCGATCGGCGCCCAGCCGTCAGGCAACGACAAAAACGGCGATTTTCTGGCCGGACGCAGGTGGGGCAACGCCCCGCGCGTACGTCTCAGAAGTTGTCGATCGAGAACGGCGAAAGCCCGCCGGCGGCGCACGCTAGACCAGAGGGGGTCATGATGAACCAGCACTTTCAACGCGCAACCCGAGCGCTTCTGTTGGCCAGCAGCGCCAGCCTGTTGACCGCCGGCCTGGCCCACGCCCAGAGCCAGGCGCCAGCGAACGCGTCGCCCCAGGATGCCGCCACCGTCGAGGAGGTGATCGTTGTCGGCACTCAGATCGCCGGCTCCAAGGTCACCGCGGCCGTGCCGGTCACCGTCGTCGACGCGGCGCAGATCGCCACCACCGGCGCGGTCTCGGGCGATGATCTGCTGCGCTCGGTGCCGCAGATGGGCAACGTCACCTTCAACAGCACCAATGGCGCCACCAGCAGCAATTTCGCCCGCGGCGACGTGGGCTCGATCAACCTGCGCGACCTGGGCGTGGGCAACACCCTGGTGCTGCTCAACGGCCGCCGCGTCGTCACCTGGCCCGGCACCCAGGCCGACGCCAATCTCGCCCCGGTCCTGACCACGAACTCCAACACCCTGCCGGTCTCGGGCATCCAGCGGCTGGAAGTCCTGCGCGACGGCGCGGCGGCCCTCTATGGCGCCGACGCCGTGGCCGGCGTGCTCAACACCGTGCTGCGCGATGACCTCGACGGCGGCACGGTCACGGTCCGGTACGGCGGCGCCGAGGGCACGTCGATGCGCGACTTCAATCTCAATTTCGCCGTCGGCCAAAATTTCAAGGAAGGCCGCGGCAACATCACCCTGTCGGCCGACTACGCCTATCGCAGCGCCCTGAAGTCGACCGACCTCGACTACACCGCCAGCGGCGACAAGCGCCCCCTGTTCGCCAACACCAGCTTCGCTGGCTCCAACACGCTGGATCGCCGCAGCACGCTCAGCCCCTGGGCCGACTTCACCATGATCGGTCAGACCGGCGCGGTGCGCCAGGGCGCGACCAATCTGACGACCGCCGCCGGCGTCTTCCACATCCAGCCGACCGCCGACGGCTCGTGCGGCTCGGTCCTGACCGGCGGGATCTGCATCGGCACGGGTACGCGCGCCACCTCCGGCGCGGCCCGCGACACCCGCTCGGACGCCCAATCGGCCTATGGCCTGTCGGTCATGCCCAAGATGCGCCGCACCAACCTCTTCAGCACTTGGCGCTATGACCTGACCGACGACGTCACCGCCTATGGTGAACTCGGCTACTACATCTCCGACACCCACAGCGTGCAGGACTCGGTGTTCACGATCGGCTCGACCAAGATCGCCATCCCCGCGTCCAACTACTGGAACCCGTTCGGCCCGGTGACCTTCGCCGACGGCACGGTCAATCCCAACCGCTTGGCCAACCTCAATATTCCTGCTTCGGGCCGCGCCGTCAGCCTGACCAATTACCGGTTCGGGGACCTTGGCCCGACCAATGTCGACGTCAAGGGCAAGCAGGCGCGCGTGCTCGGCGGGCTGAAGGGCAACGCCTACGGCTTCCGATGGGACAGCGCGCTGCTCTACACCGAGGCTGGCGTCACCGACGTCCAGGACGGCGTCAGCTCCACGGCCCTGCAAAGGCAGCTCGCCCTGTCGACCCCCGACGCCTACAACCCGTTCAACGGCGGCAGCGTCGGCAACCCGACCGGGATCGACGGCACGCCAAGCTCCAAGGCCGCCCTCGACGCCATCCGCGTCAAGACCTACCTGAAGGGTCGCTCGACCCTGGCCCAATGGGACTTCAAGGTCTCCAGGGCAGACCTGCTGGCCCTGCCGGCCGGGGACCTGGGCCTGGCCGCCGGCGTCGAACTGCGCCGCGAGACGATCAGCGACAACCGCGACGCCCGCGTCGACGGCACCATCAAGTTCACCGACGCGGTGACCGGCGAGGTCCAGAGCTCGGATCTCTTCGGCGTCAGCCCGACCCCCGACTCCAAGGGCTCGCGCAAGGTCGCCTCGGCCTATGCCGAACTGGCCGTGCCGGTGGTCTCGCCCGACATGGGCGTGCCGCTGGTGCGCAATGTCGAGCTGCAGCTGGCCGGCCGCTACGAGCACTACAGCGACTTTGGCGATGTCGCCAAACCCAAGGTCGCTCTGGCCTGGGACCTCTTCGACGGCGTGCGGGTGCGTGGCTCGTTCTCCAAGGGCTTCCGCGCCCCCAACCTGCTGCAGGTCAATTCCGCGATCGTGACGCGCGGCAATACCCGCACCGACTACATCTTCTGCGAGGCCGACCTGCGGGCCGGCCGCATCAAAAGCTTCAGCGCTTGCTCGGCCTCGATCGTCGCCACCGCCCAGCGGGCCGGCAATCCCGACCTCAAGGCCGAGACCTCGCAAAGCCAGTCGCTCGGCCTCGTCCTGCAGCCGAAGTTCATTCCCTCCGAGCTCGGCCGCTTCACCCTGACCGTCGATGTCTGGGACACCAAGCAGAACGGCATCATCGGGGTGTTCGGCGAGGGCAACGCTCTGATCCTCGACTACCTGCTGCGCGTCCAGGGCTCGAGCAATCCCAACGTCATCCGCCTGGCTCCAACCGCCGACGACATCGCTCGCACCGACGGCACGGGTCTGGCCGCCGTCGGCCAGGTGACCTACGTCAAGGACCAGTACCAGAACCTCAATCCCCAGGACGTCCGCGGCCTCGACGTCAGCCTCAACTGGCGTCTGCGGGGCACGCGGTTTGGCGATTTCGACGCCGACATCAATGTCGCGCACTTCAACAAGTTCTATCGCCAGCCGTCGGCCGAGATCGCCCAGCTGCTCGCCGCGCGCCAGGCCGGCAAGATCAACGCCGGCACCTCGATCACCGGCGGCGGCGATCTTCTGCGCCAGAACGGCACGCCCAAGACCAAGGTCTCGGCCTCGCTGACCTGGCGCTACGAGCAACTGACCGTGGGCGCCTTCACCAAGTACATCTCCTCGATGGACGACACCTCGCTCCTGGCCGCGGACGGCACGCCCTGGCAGGTCGAAAGCCAGGTGACCGGCAACCTCTATGGCCAGTGGGCCGTGGCCAAGGGACGTCTGGAAGGCTCCAAGATCCGCCTGGGCGTCAACAACATCACCGACGAAAACCCGCCTCTGAGCTCGGGGACCTACGGCTACCTGGGGGCCGTCTACCAGCCCTACGCCCGCTACTGGTACCTGAGCCTCAGCAAGGCCTTCTAGCCACGCCGCGAGGAGTCCGGACGAACCTCCCCAGGGGCGTCCGGATGCTTCGCCGCGGCCCGCCGGACGCCCTCTGCCCAGGGCGGCCGGCGGGCGCCCACCGTTCCGCTTCTCTGTTGATCAAGGACCGCCCGCGTTCGGCGGCGTCAGGAGATCCCGTGTCACACCCGTCGAGACTGGCCAGCGCCGCCGCGCCGCGCCGCCGCGTCCCCTGGCTGGCGCTCAGCGCCGCGCTGCTACTGGCCGCTTGCGCCGCCGCCCCCGCGCCCAAACCCAAGCCCCAGGCCGAAGCCGCCCCGCGCCCGGCCGCCCCGCCGCCCAAGGGCCTGGTTCCGACGCGCGATCCCTATCCGAGCACCTACGCGGCCGCCGCCTCGGGCCTGACGGCCATCGTCAACGCCAACATCTATACCGGCACGGGCGCGAAGATCCTTGGCGGCATGGTGGTGTTCGACGCCGGCAAGATCGTCTCGGTCGGTCCGGCCGCCGCGCCGCCCGCCGGCGCCAAGGTCATCGACGCGAAAGGCCGCTGGGTCACCCCCGGCCTGATCGACGCCCACTCGCATCTCGGAGTCTTTCCCGCTCCGGCCGTGACCGGCCAGGTCGACGTCAACGAGAACATCGACCCCAACACCGGCTATGTCTGGGCCGAACACGGCGTCTGGCCCCAGGACGCCGGCTTCGAGCGCGCCCGGGCCGGCGGCGTCACCAGCCTGCTGATCCTGCCCGGCTCGGCCAACCTCTTTGGCGGCCGCACCGTGGCCCTGAAGAACGTGCCGGCCGTCACCGTCCAGGCCATGAAGTTCCCGGGCGCGCCCTACGGCCTGAAGATGGCCTGCGGCGAAAACCCCAAGGGACGCTACGGTTCCCGCGGCCGCACGCCCGCCACCCGCATGGGTAACGTCGCCGGCTATCGCCGCGGCTGGATCGAGGCGGCCGACTACGGCAAGCGCTGGGCCGCCTATGACAAGAAGGCCGCCAAGGGGGAGGGGGGCGAGCCGCCCAAGCGCGACCTGACCCTCGACACCCTTTCGGGCGCCCTGAACGGCGAGCTCCTGGTGCAGAACCACTGCTACCGGGCCGACGAGATGGCCAACCTGATCGATGTCTCCCGCGAGTTCGGCTACCACATCACCGCCTTCCACCACGCGGTCGAGGCCTACAAGATCGCTCCGCTGCTGGCCCGCGAGAACATCTGCGCGGCCGTCTGGTCGGGCCGCTGGGGCTTCAAGATGGAGGCCTATGACGGCATCGAGGAAAACGCCGCCCTGCTGACCAAGGCCGGTGTCTGCGTCTCGCTGCACTCGGACGATCCCAACATCATCCAGCGCCTCAATCGCGAGGCCGCCGTCGCCCAGGCCGCCGGTCGCCGGGCCGGCATCGACATCCCCGACGCCGTCGCCATCCAGTGGATCACCCTCAACTCCGCCAAGGTCATGGGCGTGGCCGACCGCACCGGCTCCCTGGAGCCTGGCAAGATGGCCGACATCGTCCTGTGGAGCGCCGATCCCCTGAGCATCTACGCGCTCGCCGACCTGGTGTTCATCGACGGCGCCGTCGAATTCGATCGCAAGGCGCCGCGCCGCCCCTCCGACTTCGAGCTCGGCCAAAACCGCGGAGACCTCGCCCAATGAAGCCGATCCTTTCCGCCCTGGCCGGCCTCCTAGCCGCCTCCGCCCTGACCGCGCCGGCCCTGGCCGCGCCCGCCGCCGCCCCGGTCGCGATCATTCATGCGCGCCTGCTGACCATGGGCCCGGCCGGCGAGATCGCCGACGGGACCCTGATCGTTCGCGACGGCAAGATCCTCGCCGTCGGCAAGGGCCTGGCCGTTCCGGCCGGGGTCCAGGTGATCGACGCCAAGGGCGCGATCGTCACCCCCGGGCTCTTCGCCCCCAACACCGTGCTGGGCGTGCGCGAGGTCAATTCGGTCAAGGGGACCGACGACGCCAAGAGCGCCTCGGCCGATCTCGGCGCGGCCTTCGATCCGCAATATGGCCTCAACCCAGACTCCACCCTGGTGCCGGTCGCGCGCCTCGGCGGCGTCACCCGCGCCATCGTCGTGCCGGCCCCCGGCGGCGACGGCGAGGGCGGCGGCGATGACGGCGACGGGTCGCTGTTCGACGGCCAGGTTCTGGCCATCCGCCTGGCCGGCGATCTGCTGGTCAAGCCGCGCCTGGCCGTGGCCATGCGCTTTGGCGAGAACGGCGCGGGCGGTTCGCGCGGGGCCGAGATCGGCCTCCTGCGCGCTCGCCTCGACGAGGTCCGCCTCTACAAGCAAAACCGCGCGGCCTACGATCGTGGCGAGACCCGCGATCTGAAACTCTCGCGCGCCGATCTCGAGGCTCTGATCCCCGTGGTCGAGGGGCGCGAGCCGCTGCTGGTCACCGTCCACCGCGCCGCCGACATCCGCCAGGTGCTGGCCTTCGCCCGCGAGCAGCGCCTGCGGGTGATCCTCAACGGCGCCGAGGAAGGCTGGCGCGTCGCCGACGAGATCGCCGCGGCCAAGGTGCCGGTGATCCTCAACGCCACCGCCGACCTGCCGCGCAGCTTCGAGATCGTCGGGGCCAGTCTGCGCAACGCCGCCCGCCTGCGCGCCGCCGGCGTCGAGATCGCCATCGTCAGCCCCGACCCGGCCCACCGGGTCCGCGAACTCCGCTACGAAGCCGGCTCGGCCGTCGCCCAGGGCCTGTCCTACGCCGCGGCCCTGGAAGCGATCACCATCGCCCCGGCCCGGATCTTTGGCCTGGCCGACCAGCTGGGCTCGCTGCAGCCGGGCCGTGCCGCCGACCTCGTGATCTGGGACGGCGATCCGCTGGAGCCGCGCAGCCTGCCGACAGCCATCTATGTCGACGGCGCGCCGCAGCCATTGCGTTCGCGGGCGCTCGACCTGCGCGATCGCTACGAGAGCGGCGATGGCGCGTCGCGCTAAGGGGCTGGCGGCGGCGCTCGCTGCTGGCCTTCTCGTCGGCCCGCTGGCGGGCTGCGGTGATCCGGGCAGCGCCGTCGACGGTCCGCCGCCCAAGGCGGTCGGGGTCGAGGGCGCGCCGGTGGCGCTGGGCGCGGCCGGGGCCGGGCAGGGGCGCACCCTGGCCGCCGTCCGGGCCCGCGGCTATCTGGTCTGCGGCGTCCAGCAGGGACTGATCGGCTTTGCCTATGCCGACAACACCGGCCGCTGGCGTGGCTTCGACACCGACTTCTGCCGCGCCACCGCCGCTGCGATCTTCGGCCGCGCCGACGCCGCCCGTTTCACGCCGACCTCATCGACCGAGCGCCTGACCGTGCTGCAGGCCGGCGAGGTCGACGTTCTGTGGCGCAACACTTCGGCGACCTTCTCGCGCGACGCCAAGTTCGATTTCGCGGGGGTAAACTATTACGACGGCCAGGCCTTCCTGGTCCGGAAGGCCTTGGGCGTCACCCAGGCGGCCCAGCTGAACGGAGCGCGGATCTGCATCCAGACCGGTTCGACCAGCGAGATGAACCTCACCGACTATTTTAGGGCCCACAAGCTGTCCTACGAACCGGTGGTGTTTGACACCGAGGACAAGGCCCGCGCCGCTTATGGCCGCGAGCAGTGCGACGTCTATACCGCCGACCTCTCTAACCTCGCCGCCGCCCGCGCCACCCTGGCACGGCCCGGCGACCACCTGATCCTGCCCGAGGTGATCTCCAAGGAACCCCTGGGGCCGGTGGTGCGCCAGGGCGACGACGCCTGGGGGAATGTCGTGCGCTGGACGCTGAACGCCATGATCCTGGCCGAGGAGCTGGGCGTGACCTCGGCCAACGCCGAGGCCCTGCGCGCCCAGAGCGACAATCCCGAAATCCGCCGCCTGCTCGGGGCCGAGCCCGGCTATGGCGCGATGATCGGCCTGTCCGACGACTTCGCGTTCCAGATCATCAAGCAGGTCGGCAATTACGGCGAGGTCTTCGCGCGCAACCTGGGGCCCTCGACGCCGCTGAAGATCGAGCGCGGCCTCAACGCCCTTTGGAACGCCAGCCCGCCAGGGCTCCTCTACGCCCCGCCGATGCGATGAGCCGCCCGCCCGCCGTCCCGATGACCCGCCAGCGCCTGGCCAGCCTCGCCTGGCAGGGGCTGGCCCTGGCCGCCGTGGTCGCTCTCCTGGCGATGCTGGCCCGCAACGGCGCGGCCAATCTGCGCGCCAGCGGCCTGGCCTCGGGCTTTGACTTCCTGGGACGCGCCGCCGGCTTCGACATCGCCGAGACGCCGATCGCCTATTCGCCGCGCGACAGCAACGCCAAGGTTCTTTTGGTGGGGGCGCTCAACACCCTGAAGGTCACCGGCCTGGGCGCGGCCCTCGCCAGCCTGCTGGGCCTGGCCTTCGGCGTGGCCCTGCGCGCCAGGTCCGCGCCGGTCCGGATCCTGGCCCGCGGCTATGTCGAGCTCTTTCGCAACGTCCCGCTGCCGGTCCTGCTGCTCGTG
Source organism: Caulobacter segnis (assembly GCF_031454995.1). Lineage (GTDB taxonomy): Bacteria > Pseudomonadota > Alphaproteobacteria > Caulobacterales > Caulobacteraceae > Caulobacter > Caulobacter segnis_E. The sequence goes on from NZ_JAVDRV010000002.1 coordinate 319,798, forward strand.
CTCTACAGCCTGCTGGCCATGGCCCCGCCGCCGCGCGAGGCCATCGACCTGGCCGGCCTGGGCTTTGTCAGCAACCGGGGTCTCTACCTGCCGCGCCTCGACTGGCGCTGGGGGCAGGGCGGGGCGTTGGCCGGGGCGGGCCTTGCCCTGGCGGCCCTGGTCGCCATCTGGCGCCTGGCCCCCACGCGTCGCGCGGCTCAGGTGCTGAGCTTTGGCTGGCTCGGCTTTTGTGGCCTGGGCCTCATTCTATCGGTCTCGGGTCTGGAGGTCCCCCGCGCCCAGGGCTTTGGCTTCGTCGGCGGCCAGGTCGTCTCGCCGCCGCTCCTGGCCCTGGTCGCAGCCCTGGCTCTCTACACCGGCGGCTACATCGCCGAGGTCGTGCGCGGCGCCCTGGCGGCGATCGCTCCCGGTCAGGCCGAGGCCGCCCAGGCGCTGGGCCTCTCGCCCGTCCAGACCCTTGGGCTGATCACCTTGCCGCAGGCCCTGCGGGTGGCCGCCCCGCCGCTGGCCAGCCAGTATCTGAACCTGGCCAAGAACGCCTCGCTGGCCATCGTCGTCGGCTATCCCGATCTCGTCGCTCTGCTGGGCGGCACGGTGCTGAACCAGACCGGCCAGGCGATCGAGACCCTGGGCCTGATCCTGGTTTTCTACCTGGCCCTGAGCCTGTCGATCAGTGGACTGATCAACCTCTGGGCCGCGCGCCAGGCGCGCTGGGCGGTGCGATGAGCCCCGCCTTTCGCAAACCTGCCTGGAGCCGGTGGGCGGCGCTGGCGCTGGCCGCCGCGGTCGCGCTTGTCCTGGCCGGGCCGGCGGCGCGCTGGCTGATCCTTGACGCGACCTGGACCGGCGACAGCCGCGCCGCCTGCGATCCGGCCGGGGCCTGCTGGGCGATGATCACCGCCCGCGCCCAGCAGATCCTGATCGGCTTCTATCCCTCTGGCCACGGCGTCCGCGTCTTGCTGGCCGTCCTGGCGCTGGCGGCCGGGCTCTCGCCGCTCGCCATCCGGCGCCACGCCGGCCTTGTCCTGGCCACCGCCCCGCTCGGGGCCGTGGTCTGCCTGGCCCTGATGGGCGGGGCGCGCCTGCTGCCCAGCGTGCCCAGCGCCTATTGGGGCGGCCTGGCCCTCAACCTGATCGTCGGCGCGGTGTGCGCCATCTTCGCCCTGCCGCTCGGCGTGCTCCTGGGTCTTGCCCGCCAAAGCCCCTTGCCGGTCATCCGGCTGTTGGCCGGCGCCTATGTCGAGACCGCGCGGGCCGCGCCGCTGATCGTGGTGCTGTTCGCCGCGGCGGTGCTCGCCCCGCTGCTGCTGCCGCCGGCCCTGCCGCTCGACAAGCTCGGCCGAGCCATGGTCGCCATCACCCTGTTCGAGGCCGCCTACATGGCCGAGGCCGTGCGCGGCGGCCTGATGGCCGTGCCGCGAGGCCAGCGCGAGGCGGCGCGGGCGCTGGGGCTTGGTCCTTCGCGCACCCTGGTCGATGTCGTCCTGCCCCAGGGCGCTGCGCACGGCGACCCCGGCCCTGGTCAACAGCTTCATCGGCCTTCTGAAGGACACCAGCCTTCTCTATGTGATCGGCGTCCTGGACATCACCGGCGTGCTGCGCAACGCCGTCGCCGACTTCGCCTGGCAGGGGCTGGAGCCAGAGGCCTACATCTTCGTGGGCCTGTCGTTCTGGCTGCTGTGTTTTGGCCTGTCACGCGCCGCCGCCGCCCTGGAGCGCCGCCTTCAGATCGCCCCCCGGAGTCCCGCATGAGCCAGGCGATGATCGAGATCGACAATCTTCAGAAGTGGTACGGCGACCAGCCGGTGCTGCGTGGCCTGGATCTCAAGGTCGCCGCCGGCGAGAAGGTCGTGGTCCTGGGGCCCTCCGGCTCGGGCAAGTCCACCTTGATCCGCGCGATCAATGGCCTGGAGCCGCATCAGGCCGGGACCATCCGCGTCGATGGCCAGGACCTGGCCGCCCGCGGCCGGCAAGGCGCGGCCGCCCGCCGCGCCAGCGGCATGGTGTTCCAGGCCTTCAACCTCTTTCCCCACCTGACCGTGCTCGACAACTGCGCGCTGGCCCCGATGCGGGTCCTGGGCCTGTCGCGGGCCGAGGCCAAGGATCGGGCCATGGCCCTGCTGGAGCGGGTGCGCATCGCCAGCCACGCCGACAAGTATCCCGTCCAGCTCTCGGGCGGCCAGCAGCAGCGGGCCGCCATCGCCCGCGCCCTGGCCATGGCCCCCAAGGTCATGCTGTTCGATGAGCCGACCTCGGCCCTGGATCCGGAGATGGTCGGCGAGGTGCTGGAGGTCATGCGGGGCCTGGCCGCCTCGGGCATGACCATGATCGTCGTCACCCACGAGATGGGGTTCGCCCGCGACGTCGCCGATCGGGTGATCTTCATGGACGAGGGCAAGATCCTCGAGGCCGGGCCGCCGGCCAGCTTCTTCGCCGAGCCGCGCGAGGCCCGCGCCCGCGCCTTCCTGGGCCGGCTTAGGGCCTGACGGCTGAGGGCCGCGGCTAGCTCAGGCGCGGGGCCGACGCGATCGCCAGTCGGCGCTGGCGCGCGCCGGCGCCCCAGTCCTCGCCGAACGCTTCGTCCACGTCATGGAGCTGGGCCGAGAGCGCGTTGAGGCCGCGGGTGATGTGCTTTTCGACGGCGCTGGTCGAGATCCCGTGACGAGCGGCCACGGCCTTGAGGCTCTGGCCCTCGACCCGCACGGCCAGCAGGATCTCGCGGGTTCGGGCCGGCAACTGGGCGAGCGCGTCGCGGGCAGCCGCCATCTCCTGGCGCGCCTGCAGGATGCGGATCGGCGAGAGCTCGTCGCGCGGATGGGTGTCGGGCGACAGCTCGCAATGATGCTGGACGCAGCGCGAGCGATTGCGGCGGTAGAGATCCACCAGGGTCGAGCGGACCACCTGGTAGAAATAGCGCTTTGGAAACCGGATGTCCCAGGTGGCGTCGCGGGTGTGCAGCTTCAACATCACGTCCTGGATGACGTCGTCGATCTCGCTGCTGTCGAGCCGCCGCGACAGATAGCTACGCAGTTCCGGCGCGAAGCGCCAGAAGTAATCGGCCGGGCTTGTGGTTAGAAGGCTGTCGAGCACGGCGGCATTGGCCATGTACTCGTGAGCCGGTGCTGCGGTCCGCGACAATTTCAAACGCCCCCAATACAGTCGTGAATCGTGTAACTAATCTCAAAGTTGTCGTTTTTTGTCTGATGTGCGCCGGTCTCCGTGCAGCGGTCGTCTCACGGGGCTGGCCTGGCGTCATCGTCATGAAACTGTTCCATAGGCCCGGCTGTGGTGTCTTCCCAAACTGGCCCGCGCCCACGCCCCTCTGGTGGAGAAAATTTGGCGATTGGCGCTCGGCGTGGGTTTTTGTGCGAAGGCGCGTGTCTGACTCGAGAATCCGAGCGGCGAGCATGGATCGATCAAATGCAGCGTCATCGAGGCTGATCGACACTTACTGATCTAGGATGTGAGATTGTTGTGGGAAAAAACCACCGTCAAAACGCCAAACAGTGGTGGAATTGGGAAGACTTTTGATGGCTCGATCGGCAGGGTTTACGGCCTTGGCGCGGACGGCGCGGGAGGCGCGCTCGCGTCGACACGCCGCCGCGCCCTGGTCATGCACACAGCAGGGTTCTTGTCATGCTCGCGGGTTCGATCGGCCTGGCCGCCTCCCACCGTTTCGCCACTCCGCCGCGGGCCCCGCTGGGGCGCGGCTGCGACCAGGCCCTGGCCGCGCTCGGGGCGATGGCGGGTCTGGTGGGCCGCACGCCGCTCCTGGCGATCGACCTGACCTGGCAAGGCCGGCCGGCCACGGTCTACGCCAAGGCCGAGCTCTATAACCTGACCGGCAGCATCAAGGACCGCATGGCCTGCAGCATCATCGGCGCGGCCTACGAGCGGCGCGAGCTGGCGCCGGGTCAGGAGATCGTCGAGGCCACCAGCGGCAACGCCGGCATCGCCCTGGCCGCGCTCGGCCGGGCCCTGGGCCATCCGGTGACCATCTTCATGCCCGACTGGATGAGCTTGGAGCGCCGCGCCCTGCTGACCAGTCATGGGGCGACCATTCGGCTGGTCTCGAAGGCCGAGGGCGGCTTCGTCGGCTCGGTGAAGATGGCCGAGGACTATGCCAGCGCGAAGGGCGCCTTTCTCTCGCGCCAGTTCTCCAACGACGACAACTGGCGGGCCCACTATCACGGCACCGCCGAGGAGCTGCTGACCCAGATGGCGGCCCATCGCCTGGCCCCCGACGCCTTCGTCGCCGGGGTCGGCACCGGCGGCACGGTGATGGGCTTTGGCCGGCTGTTCCGCGACCGGGGGCTGCCCGCCGCCGTCCATCCGGTCGAGCCGGCCGAGTCGCCGACCCTGTCTACCGGCCACAAGGTCGGCCACCACCGCATTCAGGGCGTCTCGGACGAGTTCATCCCCGACATCGTCAAGCTGAACGAGCTGGCGCCGGTGATCGCCGTCCACGACGGCGACGCCATCCTGATGGCCCAGAAGGTCGCCCAGCAGCTGGGCCTGGGGGTTGGTATCTCCAGCGGCGCCAACCTCTTGGCCGCCATCAAGGTGCTGGAACATCGGCCCGACGCGCGGGTCGCCACGGTGCTGTGCGACAACCACGCCCGTTATCTCTCCACCGCCCTGGCCCAGGAGGAGCCGGTGCGACCGGGCTACCTGACCCCCGAGGTCGAGCTGCTAGGTTGGCGCGCCCTTTAGCGCCTCGACGGGGTGTCGAGATCGATCACGCCTAAGGGGCGCGGGTCGCCCCGTTCCGCCGCGAGGCTTGACATCGCGAATTTCCTAGAAATATCGTGATATCATGCCAACGCTCACCGAAGATGACGCCGCCGCCGGATTGTCGGCTCTGGGAAGTCCCGTGCGCCTGCGCGTCTTTCGGCTTCTGGTGCGGGCCGGCGACGCGGGGGCCAATGTAACCGACCTTGTCCGTCTCGCCGAAATCCCCGCCTCGACCCTGGCGCATCACCTGGCGGCGCTATCGCGCGCGGGGCTCGTGCGCCAGGAACGCCGCGGCCGCGAGCTGATCTGCACGGCCGACTACGGCCGGGTAGGGGCCCTGGCCCGCTATCTGACCGAGAACTGCTGCGCGGGGCTGGAGTCCGGCCTCGCGTGCGAGGGCGTCGCCTGAGGTTTCCGGCGCGATGCTTCGTGTTTTTCGTGGAATCCCGATGGAAGGACCTGCCGCTTGACCGACTTTCCCGCCCGGAGCTCGGCCTTCGCCGACCGGCCGAGCCTGGCCAAGCTTGAACCGGCCAAGGTCTCGACCCATCCGCCGCGGATCCTGCTGCTCTACGGCTCGCTGCGCGAGCGCTCGTTCAGCAAGCTCCTTGTGCTCGAGGCCCAGCGCCTGCTCGAGGCGATGGGCGCGGAGACCAGGGTCTTCGATCCGGACGGCCTGCCGCTGCCCGACGCCACCCCCGCCGACCATCCCAAGGTCCAGGAGCTGCGGGCGTTGTCGCAATGGTCCGAGGGTCAGGTCTGGTGCAGCCCCGAGCGCCACGGCGCGATCACCGGCATCATGAAGGCGCAGATCGACTGGATCCCGCTGGAGATCGGCAGCGTTCGCCCGACCCAGGGCAAGACCCTGGCGGTGATGCAGGTCAGCGGCGGTTCGCAGTCGTTCAACGCCGTGAACGGCCTGCGACTGCTGGGCCGCTGGATGCGGATGATCACCATCCCGAACCAGTCCTCGGTGGCCATGGCCTACAAGGAGTTCGACGAGAACGATCGCATGAAGCCCTCCAGCTATTATGACCGCGTCGTCGATGTGATGGAGGAGCTTTACAAGTTCACCCTGCTGACCCGCGATCGCGCCGACTACCTGGTCGACCGCTATAGCGAGCGCAAGGCGGCGGGCCGGGAGACCCACGAACACTGGCTGGGCGCCAAGGCCATGGAGCACGAGGCGGCCGGGGCTGTCGCATGAGCGAGTTCAGCACGCGCGCGGCGACCTTGGCCGACGCCCCGGCCATGGCCAGGATTTACAACCAAGGCATCGAGGACCGCATCGCCACCTTCGAGACCAATCCGCGCGGCGTCGAGGCGGTCGAGGCTTGGCTGGCTAGCGGCCTTCCGGTCGTGGTGGTCGTCGACGCGGACGGAAGCGTCGTCGGTTACGCGGCGACCTTCGCCTATTCCGACCGCTGCTGCTACGCCAGCATCGCCGAGTTCTCGGTCTATGTCGAACGCGGCCATCGCGGCGCGGGCGTGGGCAAGCACGCCATGGCCGCGCTGATCGAAGCGGCCCGAGGCCAAGGCCTGCACAAGCTGCTTTCGCGGGTCTTCGTCGAGAACAGCGCCAGCCTTGGTCTCCTGCGCGGCCAGGGCTTTCGCGAGGTCGGGGTCCATCGGCGGCATGGCCAACTCGACGGCGTCTGGCGCGACGTGGTCGCCGTCGAGCGTCTGATCGAGGCGTGACGCCCAGGCCCTGAGCTACGCCCAAGGCGCCTATCGCCCAGCGATGCTGGCCGCGCCCGTGCGTCAGGGGTCCGGGGTGGGCGACGCCAAGCTGAGCGCTCACCAACAAAACAGTGGCGCCCTTGAAGTCTCCCATTATTCGAGTATATTGGAACTATGGAATCGAAGGCCGCCGTCACCGCGCTCAGCGCCCTGGCCCACGAAGGGCGCCTGGCGATTTTCCGCCTGCTGGTCAGGACCGGGCAGGGCGGCATGGCCGCCGGCGAGATCGCCCGCGCCACCGGCATCATCCCCAACACCCTATCGTCGGGCCTCAATATCCTTAGCCAGGCCGACCTGATCGACTCCCGCCGCGAGGGCCGCTCGATCATTTACACGGCCCGCTACGGGAAGATGACCGAGCTCCTGGCCTTCCTGATGGACGATTGTTGCGGCGGCGCCCCGGAGGTCTGCGCCCCGCTCAGCGATATCCTGGCCCGCGCCGCCGAGTGCGACGGGACCTGCCTTGCGCCCCTGGAGACGACGCCATGACCGCCCAGACCCGTCCCTACAATGTGCTCTTCCTCTGCACCCACAATTCGGCCCGATCGATCATGGCCGAGAGCATCATGAACCGGGTCGGGGCCGGGCGCTTCGTCGCCTATTCCGCGGGTTCGATGGCCAGCGGCGCGGTCAATCCTCACGCCATCAGCCTGCTTCAGCGGCTCAACTACAAGACCGATCACCTACGCTCCAAGAGCTGGGACGAGTTCTCGCTGGAGAGCAATCCCAACGCCCCCGAGCTCGATTTCGTGTTCACCGTCTGCGACAACGCTGCGGGCGAGGTCTGCCCGATCTGGCCGGGCCAGCCGATGAGCGCCCACTGGGGGATCCCCAACCCGGGCGACGCCGTCGGTTCCGAGGCCGAGATCGCCCTGGCCTTCGCCGAGGCCTACCGCCAGCTCAATAGCCGCATCACGCTCTTCTGCGCCCTGCCGATGGCCTCGCTTGACCGGCTGTCGCTGCAAAAACGCCTCGACGAGATCGGCAAGTCGATCGCGCCGGACGAGAGCGCCGCCTAATCCTCCGCCGCCCGACCAGGATCCTGGATGTCCATCTTTGAACGTTACCTCACCGTTTGGGTGGGGCTGTGCATCGTCGCCGGCGTCGCGCTTGGCCATGTGTTCGCGCCGGCCTTCCACCTGATCGCCGCGGCCGAGATCGCCAAGGTCAACCTGCCGATGGCGGCCCTGATCTGGCTGATGATCATCCCGATGCTGATCAAAGTCGATTTCGCGGCCCTTGGGCAGGTCGCGCGCCATTGGCGCGGGATCTCGGTGACCCTGCTGATCAACTGGCTAGTCAAGCCGTTCGGGATGGCGCTGCTGGGCTGGATCTTCATCAGCCAGCTCTTTCGGCCCTACCTGCCGGCCGACCAGATCGACAGCTACATCGCCGGCCTGATCCTGCTGGCCGCCGCGCCCTGCACGGCCATGGTCTTTGTCTGGAGCAACCTGACCAAGGGCGAGCCGAACTTCACCCTGAGCCAGGTGGCGCTGAACGACACCATCATGATCGTGGCCTTCGCGCCGATCGTCGGCCTGCTGCTGGGCCTTTCGGCCATCACCGTGCCCTGGTCGACCCTGACCCTGTCGGTCGGGCTCTATATCGTCGCGCCGGTCCTGGCGGCCCAGCTGATCCGCAAGGCGCTGCTGGCCAAGGGCGAGGCGGCCTTGAGCCGCTTCCTGTCGGTGTTGCAGCCGCTGTCGATCGTGGCGCTGCTGGCGACCCTGGTCATGCTGTTTGGCTTCCAGGGCGAGCAGATCCTCAAGCAGCCTCTGGTCATCGCCTTGCTGGCCGTCCCGATCCTGATCCAAGTCTATGTCAATTCGGGCCTGGCCTATCTGCTAAACCGGGTTAGCGGCGAGGCCCATTGCGTGGCCGGGCCCTCGGCCCTGATCGGGGCCAGCAACTTCTTCGAACTGGCGGTCGCCGCCGCCATCAGCCTCTTTGGCTTCCAGTCGGGCGCGGCCCTGGCCACGGTGGTTGGCGTGCTGATCGAGGTGCCGGTGATGCTCTCGATCGTGGCGATCGTGAACGCCTCCAAGCCCTGGTACGAGCGCGGCCGGGCCGTGCGCAAGGTCGCGGCCGCGCGCGGCGACACAGCTTTCAAAGCGTAGGACGGTGACCCATGAGCGACTCTGAATTCCCGGTGGTGATCTACCACAACCCCAACTGCGGCACGTCCCGCAATGTCCTCGCCATGGTCCGGGCCGCCGGTTACGAGCCCACGGTCATCGAATACCTGCGGACCGGCTGGACCCCCGAACAGCTGCGCGACCTGGCCAGCGAGGCCGGCCTGACCTTCCGTCAATTGATGCGCACGCGCGGCACGCCGGCCGAAGAGCTGGGCTTGACCGCCGATGACGTCAGCGAGGCGCGGATCCTGGAGGCCATGGTCGCCCATCCGATCCTGGTCAATCGGCCGCTGGTCGTCACGCCGCGCGGCGTGAAGCTCTGCCGGCCGTCGGAGGTGGTGTTCGATCTCCTCGATCGTCGCCCCGCCAGTTTCACCAAGGAGGACGGCGAGGTCGTCGACCTGTCGGCTCGGCCCTAGAGGGCGACGCGGGCGCGGGGAGGGCGCGGCTTTGCGCTCGATCATGGACGTCGTTCGGCGCGGGGCTAGTCTCCGCGCGAAACAGGAGGACGCTCATGCTTGAGTATCGCGTTACGGCCCGTCGCGTGGACCAGCACGAGTCCGTGGCCCAGGCCAAGGCCGCCGAGGTGGTGCTGGACACCGACCTCGCCGGCCGCTCGGACGCGTTCAATCCCGCCGAGCTCTTTCTCGCCGCGATCGCCGCCTGCATGATCAAGGGCATCGAGCGCGTCACCCCGATGCTCGATTTTGATCTTCGCGGGGTCGAGGTGCGACTGCACGCGGTTCGCCAGGACGCGCCGCCCCTGATCACCTCGGTCGACTACGTTCTCATAGTGGACACCGATGAGAGCGATCAGCGGTTGGAGCTGCTGCACAAGAACGTTCGCAAGTACGGCACGATCTCAAACACGGTCGCGCTCGCCACGAAGTTGGAAGGGGTTATCCAGGCCCGACGGTGAGGCGTCGGCCCCGGTGAATACCGCGCGCCATTTCAGGGGAGTGGCGGGCGCGGCCCTAGCGCCTTGCAAGGGGCCTGGTCCCGCTGGGGTGGACCTTCAGGATCAGCGCGGCGACCTGTTCGGCTATCTTTTCGGAAAGCCAATTGACGGGGTTATCGCCGGGCCTGTCGCGGCTCGAAATCCATACGGCGACGCATGTGACGGCGAACAAGCAGGCCGGTCCGCCGACCGTGACCGCCGCCGGCAAGTGGGTCGCAGCGGTCATGGCTTGGCCAAGGATCATCGACGTTTCAAACATGAAGAGCAGCAGGCCGCCAACCACCATCGCGGAACCCGATCCGGCTCGTTTGGCGCTGAGTCCAAAAGGCACGGCCAGAAGGGGAAGCAAGGGTAGGATAAGGGCTCGAGACGAGCGGGAAAACAGCTCGGCGAGGATTTCCTGGCGCGGCAGAGACGGCGATGTGGCGCCAAAGCCCTGTTGGGCGAGCTCCAACAATGTCAGTTCACTGACTTCATCCCCGCGTAGACGCAACAGTTTGGCCTGAGCCACGGGCAGCTCGAACTCAAAGCGCGCGAAATCGGCGACGTAGACTTCGCGCTGGCGGGTCGTGCTGACTTGCCGGCCATTGGTCAGCACGAGCGTCGCCTTCCGATCGGCTGGCGCCTTCAAGACGAGGGCCGAAGCCGCCGTCAAGACGTCCTCGCGGCCGTCGGGCCCCACTTTGCGAATGAAGACGCGCTGGAGACGTCGCCCGCTGGCGTCGGCGTCGTCGGCGGTGAGAAGGAGGTCCTTTCCCGCCGATAGAATGGCCTTGGGTCGCACGTCCCCGTTCCAGCCGGCGTTCGCGACCGCGTGAAGCACCGCGTGATAGGCATAGCGGCTATAGGGTTGCGCGAAGCCGAAAAGCGCGATGCTAAGCAGCATGAGCGCCGCCCCAAGAGCGACGAAGGGCGCGGCGAAACGGCTTAGAGAGACGCCGCTGGCCAGGATCGCGTCAATCTCCGAGGTCTTGTTCAAACCGTTGACGACGACGAACAGGCCAATGAAGAAGCCGCCCGGCAGGGTGAGGCCGACATAGTGCGGCACGAGCGTCACCAGGAGTTCGGTGAGAAACTTGAAGCCCTGGGTCGTCCGAGACAGCACCGGGAACGACCGCATCAGCCGCTCCATCAGAAACATGACCATTGTGCTGAGCAAGACAGCGGACATGGGAGCCACCGTCCGTCGGAGCACATAACGGTCTAGTGTTTTCGGAAACATGCCGGGGGCCTCAAGGAACGGTAAGGCCGTTCGGCTCGGGCTCCACGTGTCCGCTCCTGCTCGGCGGCGTGGAGTGGGGCGCGCGCCGCCAAGCGGCGACCGGACGAGCGTGTCGATCCAGGGCTTCGGCATAAACCTCGGCGACGTCCTCAAGGATCTTGCTCCAGCGATAGTCGGCGCTGCGTCGGAGGGCTTCGGCCGCCATGCGTCGCCGCTCGTGTTCGTCGGCGATCAAGCCAGCGATCGCCGAGGCGTAGGAAGAAGGTTGATCGGGGGCGCAGAGCAGGGCGTCATGCCCATGGCGCAGCAAGGCGCGCGTGTTGGGCGCGTCGGCGCAGACCATCGCCAAGCCGCAGGCCATCGCCTCGAGATTGACGTTTCCGAAGGTCTCGGTGTTGCTTGGGTTCAGGAAAATGTCGCCACTGGCCAAGGCCCTGGCCAGCGGCTCGCCGGTTAGAAGGCCCGTGAAAACCGCGCCTGGAAGCTGCGCCTCGAACCAGGCTCGAGCGGGGCCGTCGCCTATCACCAAGACTTGGGGCTCGTGGCCCATCGCCTTGAGCTGGGCGATCGCGCCGGCGAACGCCTTCAGGCCCTTCTCCATCACGATCCGACCCAGAAAGACGATCACGGGTCGATCTTGGTCGAAACCCGCGACAACTCGCCAACTTGGGTCGCGTCTCTCGGGACGAAAGAGCTCGTGGTCGACCCCTCTCCCCCAGACGCGGGCCTGGGTCGAAGGGGCGTGCGCGCGCAACTCCTCGGCGATCGCCGCGGTGGGGGGCATGACGTAGTCGCACGCGCCGTAGAATTTCCAGAGCTGACGGCGGGCTAGGGGGCGCAGCCAGGCCAATCCATAATAGTCAAGATAACTGTCGAACAGCGTGTGTAGACTGGCGACGACCGGCACATTCAGCTGGCGACCCAGCTTGAGCGCCGACCAACCCAGAGCGTCCGGCGCCGAGAGGTGGACGATGTCGGGCGCGAACGCCTCGATATCCCGCCGCGTGGACTCGGGAAGGCCGAACGAAACGCGGTAGTCGCTTCGGAACGGAATTCTCACCGACGGTACGGAAATCAGGTCGCCGACCGGTTCAAATGCTGGGGTCCGCGAAGTCGGAGAATAGATCCGCACTCGGGCGTCCAGTGTGCTTTGCAGGTGGCCAACAAGTCGGTTGAGGGACTTGTTGGCTCCATCCAGGGTGTAATTATAGTTCCCGGAAAACAAAGCGATGCGCGGAGGTCTTATGAATCGGGCGGCCGCCATTCTATTCACTTCCATGTCTATCCCGCGCCGCAGCCTTGGTTTTCAGTTCAGACGACACGCGCGGCGGGCCACCACACGGATTTCGAAAATCTTTTGAGGTCCCCGCCGGCGCGCGCCGTCTTTGTGTGAAAGCGCCCCGCGAGCATCCGTCGCGCTGACGTTTAAGCGGTGCGGTACGGCGTGTTTCTGAGGTTCGAAGCCCGATGCGGATAGTGGATGTCGCCGAATTCTATTCGCCGACTGGCGGGGGCGTGCGGACCTATATCGACCGTAAACTGGAGGCGGCCGCGCAGCTTGGCCACGAACTGTTCGTGATCGCGCCGGGCCCGCGGGATGGCTTCGAAAAGCGCAAGGCTGGCGGGGTGATCCACGTCCGGTCCCCGAAACTGCCGTTCGACGCCAACTATCACATGTTCTGGGATGCGGGACCGGTGCACCGTTGTCTGGATCGACTGGCGCCGGACCTGGTCGAGGCATCCTCGCCCTGGCGCGGCGCGTGGATCGTCGCCCGCTGGGGCGCTCCCGTCCCGCGCGCCATGTTCATGCATGCCGACCCCGTGGCGTCCTATCCGCAGCGTTGGCTTGCTCCCTTTGTCAGCCCCCAACGCATCGACGAGCTGTTCGCCTGGTTCTGGCGCTATCTCCGCCAGTTGAGCGGGCGTTTCGCGTCCGTTGTCACGGGCGGCCCTTGGCTAGCCGAGCGGCTGGCGGGGCAGGGGATCGACGCGGTGGCCAGCGTTTCCCTGGGCGTTGATCGTGGGGCGTTTTCGCCCGACATGCGTGACGCGGGCCTTAGGTCTCGTCTGCTGGCGGCCTGCGAACGCCCGGCCGACGCCAGACTGGTGCTCGGCGTCGGCCGTTTCCATCCCGAGAAGCGCTGGCCCATGGTTATCGAAGCGGTGAGGCGCGCCCGATGCGCCGCGCCGCTCGGCTTGGTTCTGATCGGTGACGGCATCGACCGCGCCCGCGTCGCCCGCGCCGCCGCCGGCGATCCCTATGTTCACGTTCTGCCGCCTATTCGCGATCGGCGGCTATTGGCCACGCACCTGGCGAGCGCCGACGCGCTCGTCCACGGCTGCGAGTCCGAGACCTTCGGTTTGATCCCCGCCGAGGCGATGGCCAGCGGTCTTCCCGTCGTCGGCCCCGATCGCGGAGGCTTCGCGCATCTGGCTCGACCGGAGACCTGCGAAATCTACCGCGCTGGAGACACCGCCGCCGCCACGACCGCCATCGAACGTCTCTTCGCGCGAGACGGTCTGGCCTTGAAGAACGCCGCGAACAAGGCGTCGGTCGGCGTACGGCGCGACATCGACCATTTCGCCGAGCTTTTTGAACACTACGGCGCCGTCGCGGCCGGAGTTCGGGCGTGACCGGGAGCACGGGGGCGGATGTGGTCGATCAGGCCGCGTCCGGGCCGGCCAGCGGCCGGCCGCCACGGCGGTGGGTCTGGCTTGGCGGCCTTCTGTCGGTCGGCATGGTCGCGACCATCATCCTGCAGTTGGGGGGCGCGACCACGGAGGTTCTGGCCGCGATCAGCCGCTTGCCACCCCTGGTCTGGCCAGCGCTCCTGCTGCTCTACCTCATCCAGCCCCTCTCCGACTTCGCGATCTTTCGGCGGCTCTGGAGCATGCCGCTGGCGGGCTTCGAGACGTTGCTGCGCAAGAACGTCATCAACGAGGTCGTGCTGGGCTACAGCGGCGAGGCCTACCTCTATGTCTGGGCGCGACGGGCGGCGAGCGTCATCGCCGAACCTCTCGCCGCCATCAAGGACGCGAACATCGTCTCGGCCTTGCTCGGCAACCTGCTGACCTTGGTCCTGGCGGCCGTCAGCGCGACCCAGCTGCGCGATATGGATTTCGCCCGGCGAATGGGGCCTGCCCTGTGGTCGGGGATCATCCCACTGGCGATCTCGCTGGGCGTCCTGCTCTGGGGGCGGCGCGTGTTTTCGCTGCGCCTGTCTCAACTGGCGTATGTTAGCCTGGTCTGCTGCCTGCGCCTCGGGATCTGGACCGCGCTGACCATCTTGGTCTGGCGTCTGGCGATGCCGGAAGTGCGGTCCGGCGTCTGGGTCGTCCTGTTGGCGATCCGCTATCTGATTTCGCGGATACCGCTTATCTCGAACAAGGAGTTGGTGTTCGGCAACTTGATGTTGCTGCTGTTGGGCGCGCACTCGAACGTGGCCGTGCTGCTGGCGGCGCTGGCCCTGGTCACTCTGGTGCTGCATCTGTCCGTCATCGTCGGTCTGGGCGTGCTCGACCTCGCGCGGAGCCTGCGCCGCGCGAGCGGGGCGTCCGTGGTCAATGCCGGGGGTGTCCATGACTACTGATTGGCGGGCCCGAATTCCTGGACGGGACATCTGGCGCGTGGGACTGGTCCAGGCGCCGATCGCCCAGATCGCTCGGCTAGGTTTCCCCTCCGCGCCGCGGGTCCACTGGCTGGCCGAGGAGGGGAGGCTAAAGTTCCTGGCCGACCCCTTCGGTCTCTGGCGCGACGGGCGCCTGCACCTGTTCGTCGAAGCCTACGACTACCGAACACGCCACGGCGTCATCGAGGTGATCGAGCTTGGCGCGGACTTCTCGCCCCTCCGACGGTCGGTGGTCCTGCGCGAGCCCTGGCACCTTTCCTATCCCCAGGTCTTCGAGAGCGACGGGCAAGTTTGGATGCTACCCGAGGCCCACCGATCGGGCCGGCTCACGCTTTATCGCGCCGCCGCGTTTCCCGATGTCTGGGAGCCCGTGGCGCGTTTCGAGCTGGACACTCCGGCGATCGACGCTACCCCGTTCCGTCACGACGGATTGTGGTGGCTGGCCTATTCTCCAACCGGCCCCCAGCGCTGGAAGCAGGGACGTCTGCACCTGGCCTTCGCCGAGCGTCCGACGGGGCCCTGGCGGCCCCACGCCGGCAATCCCGTCCGGCGCGACCTGGCGTCCTCCCGTCCCGGCGGCACGGTCTGGACCGAGGCGGGCGCGCCGGTGCTGCCGGTGCAAGACTGCTCGCGCACCTACGGCGGCGGGGTTCGGCAACTGAGGATGTCCAAGCTGCATCCTGAACGCTTCGACGCAGAGGCCAGCGCGCCGCTCGCGCCGCCGCCCGACGTGGGGGCCTATTCGATGGGACTTCACACCCTGTCGGCCTGTGGTCCGGTCACCCTGTTCGACGTCAAGCGCATCGACCGATCGCTTTGGGCGTCACGGCGCGAGGCCGCATCTTGCGCGTCCTGACCTTCCTGCACAGTTTCGAGCCTGGCGGAGTCGAGCGCATCGCCCTGCGGATGGTGCGCCATTGGCGCGAGCGGGGCGTCGATGCGCCGCTTTTCCTGGGGCGTCTACAAGGGGACATGCGCGACGACATCGGCGCGCGCCTTGATCCCATCTCTCCGCCTGGCGCCCGCCCAGGCGTGGCCAAGATGGAAACGCCATGGATGATCTGGACGCTTCCGAAGGTCGTGCGGCGGTTGCGCCCCGACGTGCTGTTTTGCGCGGGCAACACCTATGCCGTGGTGGCGGTCGCGCTGAAAGTCCTGCTAGGTCGCGACTGTCCGCCCATCGTGGTCAAGATTAGCAACAATCTCGACCGTCGCGAGCAGCCGCGTTGGTTCCGCTTTCTCTATCGCCTGTGGCTCGGAATCCAGGGGCGATGTCTGGACCATTTCATTGGCATGGAAGCGTCGATGGCCGAGGAGATCCGTGACTGTCTCGGCGTATCGGCCGATCGCGTCACAATCATTCCCGATCCCGCCCTGTCCGAACCGTTGATCGACAGCTTGCGGTCAAGCCGTCAGCCCCCGCGAGCCGATGGCGCCGGCCGCCGTTTCGTCTGCGTCGCCAGGCTCATGCCGCAGAAGAACATCGCTCTGATGTTGCGCGCCTTCGCGCGCGGAGCCCGCCACGCCGATACGCTGACGATAATTGGCGATGGGCCAGAACGCGGAAAGCTAGAGCGTCTCGCGAGGGATCTCGGATTGGAAGCCCGCGTGCTATTCCGGGGGTACCTCGCGGATCCGGCGAAGCTGCTGCCGTCGTTCGACATCCTGCTGCTGTCGTCGGACTACGAGGGCGTGCCCGCGGTCGTGCTCGAAGGGCTGGCCGCGGGGCTTCCGATCGTGGCCACCGACTGCGGTCGCAGCATGAAGACCTTGCTGGGCCATGGCGACTTGGGGCGGCTCGTCGACGTTGGTGATGAGCAAGGCCTGGCCGAGGCGATCGCGACGGTCAGGCCAGGATCCCAAGACGCCCAGAAGAGCTTGGCCTTGGCTCGGCGCTTTACGATAGAATCCGCCTGCGAAACCTATTTGTCCACCATGTCCCGACTTTGTCTAGCTCACGTGAAGAACGATGCTCGATAACGGTTCGAAGACTGAGCTGGATGACGAAACCGATGAGCCCGCGCGGGTCTCCTTGCGGCGCGTGCTGTCGCTATTCGATCCCTATCGACGCCGCATCGCCGCGATAGCCGCGCTCATCACCCTGGGGGCGGCGGTGGGTCTGACCACTCCGTTCCTGCTGCGCGCTATCATCGATAAGGCGCTGCCCAACGGCGATATGGGGCTGCTCAGCCTCCTCGTCGCGGCCCTGATCGGCGCCGGGGCGATATCCGCGGTGATCAACGCGACCCACGCCATCCTGTCCTCGCGGATCGGCCAGGCGATCATGCATGACCTGCGCGTGCGGGTTTACGGGCACCTCCAGTCACTCTCGCTCGGCTTCTTCACCCACGCCCGCGCGGGTGAAATCCAGTCCCGGATCGCCAACGACATCGGCGGGCTGCAATCCCTCGTCACCAACACCGCGCACGAGCTGGCCCGCAATCTCAGCCTCGTGATCATGACGGCCGTCGCGATGGTGTTGCTCGACTGGCGGCTGGCGCTGTTCTCCATGACGGTCATTCCGATCGTCGTGCGCCTGAGCGACCATGTCGGCCAGAAGCGCGAAGCCTATACCCATAGGCAGCAGGAGCGAATGGCCGACCTGTCGTCCACGGTGCAGGAGACGCTCTCGATCTCGGGCATCATTCTGGCCCGCACCATGGGACGAAACGATTTTCTCGTCCGCCGCTTCACCCGGACCTCGGCCGACGTCGGCGCGCTCGAGGTGCGTTCCAGCACGGCGGGTGAGTGGCAGTGGCAGCTCATCTATTTGCTGCTTCAGGCCCTGCCGGCCCTGACCCTTCTCCTGGGCGGGTGGCTGATCAGTCGGGACGTGACGATCACCATCGGCACGCTGGTGGCGATGATCGCCCTTCAGGAACAACTGCTCTGGCCCCTTGAGGAGCTTTTGCGCACGGGGCTGGAAATGCGCACCACCCGAGCCCTGTTCGCGCGGGTGTTCGATTATCTCGACAGGCCCGTGGAGATCGTCGAGCGCCCCGGCGCGATCGAACTGCCGGCTGGTCGCATGCGCGGCGCCGTCGCGATCGAGAACGTGAGCTTCGCTTACGACAAGGGCGGCGAGCCCACGCTGCGCGACGTGTCCATTGATATTCCCGCCGGATCGCACGTCGCCATCGTCGGCGCGACGGGATCGGGAAAGACGACACTCGGCTACCTTCTGGCGCGGCTATACGACGTCGACCAAGGTGCTATCCGGTTCGACGGCGTCGACATCCGGGACCTCAAGCTCGTCTCGCTTACCCAAATGCTCGGCGTCGTTACGCAGGAACCGTATCTTTTGAACGCCAGCATCGCCGACAACTTGCGCTTCGCCAGGCCCGACGCCACCGATGCCGATTTGGCCGCCGCCGCCCGCGCCGCGCAGATCGCCCCGCAAATCGAGGCGTTGCCGGACGGTTATGACACCGTCGTCGGCGAGCGCGGCTATCGCTTTTCCGGCGGCGAGAAACAGCGTCTCGCGCTTGCCCGCACCATCCTGCGCGACCCACCGATCCTGCTGCTCGACGAGGCGACCAGCGCGCTCGATACTCAGACCGAGCAGGCGATGAGCGCGGCGCTGGCGGCGCTGTCGGAGGGGCGGACCACCATCACGATCGCCCACCGGCTTTCCACGGTTCGCTCGGCTGACATGATCGTCGTTATGCAACACGGCCGGGTCGTTGAACGTGGGACGCATGACGCGCTCATGGCGCTGGGCGGCGCGTATGCGGCCCTGCTACGGCCCGAACAAGACTAGGGCCATCCAAGCCGGAGCGCCGTGAACTCTTCGTGGCTGGGGGGCAACCGCCAATCAATACGAGACTGGTCGCTCAGCGCTTCGTGACCCCGCCGATCGCCCGGCGGCGCCGGCTTGACCGCTCGATCCAGCTTTCGCCCAAGCCGGTGAGGCATTTGTCCTTGGCTTCATGGCTGGGCGGGAGGCTCGCCTCCCAGGGCCATGTAGAGCGCCATTTGGGCGTTGAGCTGATCAAAGCGGTTCTGAATGACCGCGTTCTGCGCGACCCGCCGCCGCTCCTGGGCGTCCAAGACGGTTCTTAGAGGGATCGCGCCCGCCTTATACTGTTGGGCGTATAGGCTCTCGGCCTGGCGAGCGGCGGACAGATCGCGAACCAGATGCTCTCCCTGCGTCAGGGTCACGGCTATGTTGGAAAGCGCGTTCTCGGTATCGCGCAGCGCATCGTAGAAGGTTTGCCGGAACTGTTCGGCCGCGAGCTCATGGTCGACCTTGGCTACGCCGGCGGACAACCGAGCGCGACGGGCGTCAAGAAACGGAAAGGTCACCCCTCCGGTCAAGCCCAGGCTCGGCGCGCGAAGAACGTCACTCAGCGCGCCGCTTACGCCGCCCGCTGAGCCGGTAAGCGTGAGGCGGGGATAGCTATCGGCCAGCGCCGCGTCCCGCGCGGCGAGCGCGCGGCGGAGCCGAGCTTGCGCCGCGGCCAGATCCGGGCGCCGAACCAGCAGGTCCGAGGGCAATCCCGCTGGGATTTCGGGCAGGGTGGTGGTCGGGAGCGCCTTCGGCTCGGGCCCGTCATAGACATGTTCCCCCAGCAGCGCCGCGAGGGCGTTTCGCGCTTCCTCGCGGGCTTGCCGGAGTCGTGTGCGTTGGGCTTCCTGCGATGCGATGCTTTGCTCGGCGTCCTTCATCTCGACGGCCGAAGCCGCTCCAGCCTCATACCGTCGGGCGACGAGGTCGAAGGTGCGCTGGGCGTTCATCAGGCTTTGGTCGCCGAGCGCCATGCGCTCGTTCGCCAGCGCCAGTTGCCACCAAGCGCTTGCCGCCGAACCGACAAGAGCAAGGCGCGTCGCCGCCAAGTCGTGCTCGCTGGCTTGAGCCTCCCAATGCTCCATGTCTCGCTGGGCCGCCAGGCGGCCAAAGAGGTCCAGTTCCCAACTTGTCGTGACCGCGGCGCTCGAGGACGACGACGAAGGCCGTCTCCGGGTCATGGGCTTGCTGAGGCCATGCGAGACCTCCGCGGCGACGGCCGGCTTCAGGCGCTGACTTGCCAAATCCAGCGATAGGCGCGCCCGCTGAAGGCGAAGGCCAGCGACGCCGAGTCCCGGATTTTGGGCTACCACCTGGTCGATCAGGACACCCATGCGAAGGTCGCCCAGCGTTTTCCACCACGTCTCCGGCCGAGTCCCGGTTTGGGCGAGCGCGGCCGTCCGCCATGTCGGCGCGGTGACCGTCGACGGAGGAGTGTAGGCGGTATGGGGAGCAAGCGCGCACCCTGCCAGGAGGGCCGTGATCGGCAGGAGGGCCGCTGAATGGCGAAGACTGGAAAGCGTCATGGCTAGACTCTGCCGAGCGCGTCGATTGGCTCGAGGCGCGCGGCGCTACGGGCGGGGAGGTAGCCGAAGGCCACGCCGATGACGGTGGAGCAGGCGAAGGCCGCGACGATCGAGAGCGGCGAGAACCGCATGACCAGTTCAGATCCGACGCTCGCGAGAAGCCCCCCGATCCCGAGCGCCAAGGCCACGCCGATCGCGCCCCCGAACACGCAGATCAGCACCGCCTCGATCAGAAACTGTCGCAGGATATCCGAGCGGCGCGCGCCGACCGCCATGCGAAGTCCGATCTCCGCGGTGCGTTCGGTGACGGACACGAGCATGATGTTCATCACCCCGATGCCGCCGACCACCAAGGATATGACGGCGATCGAGCTGATGAGCAGCGTCATCGTCCTGGCTGTCTTCTCGACCATCTTGCGAATTTGGTCGTTGTTGCTGATGAAGAAGTCCTTCTTGCCGTGGCGCATGGTGATCAACCGCGTGACGGCGCCTTGCGCCGCGTCGATCGGCGCCTTGTCGGACACGCGCACCGTCACGCTGCCGAGATGCGATACGCCCAGCATCCGGGTCATCACGGTGGTGTAGGGCGCGTAGATGGCGAGGCTGGAGTCGCGTCCGCCGGACGGCTTTCGCTCGATGACGCCGACAACCCTGGCCGGGGTTTGCCCCAGCATTATCGTTTCGCCGACGGCTGTCGCGCCATGGGGAAACAGTGTCTTGCGCGAGGTGTTGTCGAGGACGACGTCCTGTCGAATGCCCGCGACCGCCTCCGCGTCGAAGCCGCGGCCTTCGGCGAACTTCAAGCCCCTGACCCGGAAGAAGTCGGCGCCGACGCCCGAGACGTCGGCATTGGCCGTCACGCCGCGGTGGCGCGCGGCGACCGTCGTGAACACGCCCGGTGTCACGCTGTCGACGTACGGTTGCTTCCTGAGCGCCTCGACGTCGGAAGGCGTCAATGTCTCGACCTTGTTCGCCTCGAGGTCGCCAAAGTCCTTGCCCGGATAGAGATCGAGGGTGTTGGTCCCCAAGTCCGAGATCTGCCGCATGATCTGGCCGCGCGATCCGTTGCCGATCGCCACCACCGACACCACCGAGGCGATGCCGATGATGACGCCAAGCATCGTCAAGACCGTGCGAAGCTTGTGCGCGGACATCGCCACGAGGGCCAGCCGCGCGCTCTCCGCCAGCTGGTGAGCGGGGGGCGGCCTGGGCGCGCGCGCTGGGAGCGGCGCGAGGGAGGCGCTCGGCGCGTCGGCGCGGCTCTTTCGGTCCGCCACGATGACGCCGTCGCTAATCTCAATGATGCGAGGCGCGTGTCGCGCCACCGCCATGTCGTGGGTCACCAGGATGATGGTGTGGCCTTCGGCGTGCAGGTCCCGCAGGATCTCCATCACCTTTTCGCCGCTGGCGCTGTCGAGCGCGCCGGTGGGCTCGTCGGCCAGTATGATCTCGCCGCCATTGATCAGGGCCCTGGCGATCGACACACGTTGCTGTTGCCCGCCCGAGAGTTGGTTCGGCCGATGGGAGAGGCGCTCACCAAGGCCTAGGCGAACCAGCAAGTCGCGCGCGCGCGAACGCCGCGCGGCGCGTGGGACGCCCGCATAGATCGCGGGGGTCTCGACATTGCCCGCCGCGCTCAGCGCGGCCAGAAGATGGTAGCGCTGAAAGATGAAGCCGAACCGCTCGCGACGAAGCGCCGCCAAATCGTCCGGTCCCAGCTTCGCCGTATCGCGACCGGCGATCTGGTAGGTTCCCGCCGTGGGCTGGTCCAGGCAACCGAGGATATTCATCAAGGTCGACTTGCCCGATCCCGAGGCGCCGACGATGGCGACCATTTCGCCGGCGCGGATCTCAAGGTCGACCCCCGCGAGGGCCGCGAACACGCCGTCCCCGGTGGGATAGTCGCGCCGCGCGCCCACCAGCCGCAGAAGAGGCGGAGCGTCCATCAGAACCCGCCCATGAAAGCCGCGGCGGGATCGACGCCATCGCCGGGCATGGTTTCTCCGACCACCACCTTGTCGCCCTCGGTCAGTCCCTCGACGACCTCCACCGAGACCTTGTTGTTGAGGCCGGCGCGAATGTGGCGTGTGATGATCTCGCCCTTGGCGAGTTCAACCCGCACGGGGTAGCGCCCATCGGAAAGGCGCGCTCCCAGCGCGGTGGCTGGAATCTTGAGTACGCCGTGTTTGGCCGCCAGAATGATGGAGACTTGCGTGGTCATCATCGCGCGCAGCCGCCCATCGGAATTGGGCACCTCGAACAGCGCGCTGTAGTAGATGGCCGAGGCGGCTGGCGCGCCCTGCGCGGTCGCGCCGGACGCTGGTCCCAGTTCATTGACGATCGTATCGGGGACCGCCTGCACTTGCTCGAGACGCGCGTGGTAAGCCCTGTCCGGATCGCCAAGAATGGTGAAGCGAGCCGGCTGACCCGGCTTGACCTTGATGACGTCGGCTTCGGAGACGCTGGCCTTTACCCGCATGGTGTCCAGACTGGCCAACACGACGATGGTCGGGATCGATAGGGCCGCGCTGACCGTCTGGCCTTGCTTGGTCACGACCGAGACCACGACCCCGTCAATCGGCGCGATGATGCGCGTGTAACCAAGATTGACCTCGGCGTTGGCGACGCTGACGCTGGCCTGGTGAACTTGAGCCTGGGCCGAGATCACGGCCGCGCGGGCGCTTTTCAGCTCCGCCTCGGCCGTCTCGTATTCGGCTTGCGATGTCGCAAGGCCCGGGCCCATGTCCCGCTGGCGTTTGAACGCCAGCTCGGCGCGGGCCAGGGCGGCTTGGCGAGCGCCCTCTTGGGCCTTGGCGTTGGCGAGTTCCGCTCGCGCGACGCTCAGGGCGTTGGTCTGGGGCTGGGGGTCGATTTGAGCGATAAGGTCGCCCTTTCGAACCTGTTGGCCGAGCACGACCTTGAGCGCCTGGACCTGGCCAGAGACCTGGGCGCCCACGCCCACCAGTTGGCTGGGCTCAAGCTTGCCGTTCGCGACGACGGCTTCCTCGATATCGCCTCGCGTGACGACGGCGGTGAGCAGTCGCGGTGACTTGCGTGACGCGAGCATCGTGGGAATTGACACCGCGCCGACGGCTATGACGGCGAGGACGGCGCCGACAATCATGCGACGTTTCATGGCGCGGGTTATGCTCCATTGAATCTACCGCGCGGGGGGAGGGCGATCTCCCGCGGGCGCGAAAAGGGGCCGCCCATGGCCGCGCCAGGGAGCAGCCGCCGGCTCGACGCCGGCGGCGGAGGGCTTCTCTAGGGAGCCGCTTGGCATCCTTGCTTTAGGTGTACGCCGCGCAAGAAGCCGCGACGGGCCAGGCCCGCGTCCACGACCTCGTTCAGGTGGCGGTCGGCCGAAGCGGCGCCGGAGATTTCGCGCACCAGGCCACGGAAGGGGATCATGCCGTTGACCAGCATTTTACCGCCCGCTTCGGCCATCTTGCCGCTACCCGCCTTGGGCTTGTCGTTGACGTCGAAGTCGGGGCCAAGCGCTTCGTTCAACGAGGCGATTTCGGTCTCGATCGCCTTGCAGCTATCGAGGCCCTTCAAGTCGTAGGCGCCGTCATGCGCCTTGCGCAGGCTCGCGGGGATCTCGCGCTTGGCCATTCCAATGTCACGCGCCGGCTGGGAGCCAATATCCATGGCTTTCTTGCGCGCATCGCCCAGGTGGCTCGGCTCGGGCTTTTGGGAGTTCTCGGAGGCGCTCTCGGCGGGACGCGTCTCCGCCTTGACCTGAGCTAGAGCCGGCGTGGCGAGGGCCGCCGCGGCGCTCAGTACAGAGATTAGGAGGTATTTTCTTGAAGATGTCATGTGGTCCATGGTGGGATTATGTGTCTGTAGGTCTATTGTCGGGTATTGAGACTAATTATGGACTTGGCCATATTAGTGAAATTCAGATGATGCGCGCATTCATGTTGTGAATGTCGTGGATTTTTTGTCGCGATAGTTCGGGTTTCTGGGCCTTCATGTTTCGCCGTTGGTTGCGTCGCTTCCGAAAGGCGCGGCTCGCGCCAGCGCCAGAACCGCCGGTGAGGCCCTTATGCGCCCGCGCCGTTGTGCGGGGGTGTAGCCTTGATGGAGGGAGCGTGGAGGCGGCCAACTTCCTCTTGGTGGGGGAAGAGAAGGCTCTAAGACCGAGGGCGTTTACGGCGCGGCGGTCCAAATGTTGGAAGAGTTCGA
This sequence comes from Caulobacter segnis, assembly GCF_031454995.1. GTDB lineage: Bacteria > Pseudomonadota > Alphaproteobacteria > Caulobacterales > Caulobacteraceae > Caulobacter > Caulobacter segnis_E. Next base: position 343,717 of record NZ_JAVDRV010000002.1, read on the forward strand.
CCTCAATCTCCTGACGACTCTGCATAGCCTCATCGTTACGCGCAGCGTCACGCTGACGGCCCAGCGACTGGGCGTTAGTCAGCCGGCCGTCAGCCGTTCGCTGGGCCGGTTGCGGGAGCTTCTCCACGACCCGCTTCTGATCAAGACCAACAGCGGCATGGCGCTAACCCATCGCGCCAAATCCATGGAGGAGCCTCTCAATCGTTGGCTGGGCGAGACGGAGGCTCTCCTGCGTCAGGGGGACGCCGAAAATCCGCGCGATTTCACCGGCGAATACAGGGTCGCGTCTTCGGATTTTGGTGTTCTGGCGGTGCTCACGCCAGCGCTGGAGCGGATCAGTCGCGCCGCTCCGGATCTATGCCTAAAGGTCGAGCCTCTCTCTCCAGCGCACCTGAGCGGCCTGGCCGTCGGCGACGTTGATCTTGTTCTGACCAGCCAGCGGCCTCAGCCCACGCGCGTGTTCGAGCGGCTGCTCTTCGTCGAGACTTACCAGTGCATCCTCCGCGTCGATCATCCGCTCATGGTCGCCAGGCGGACTTCGGCCGTTGCATCGCGACTTACACTGGACGAGTTTCTGGCTTGGCCGCACGTGATCAACACGGCGCAAGGTGACGATCCCGCCGGCCGCCGCCTTGATGTCCTTGGACTCGAGCGCCGGATCATCATGCACATGCCGTATTCCGCGCTGGCGGCGACCCTTACGCTCAATACGGACGCGATTATGATGGTGCCCAGCCGCGCGGCTCGCCTGCTGACGTCCAGCAATCCTGATTTGACCATGCTGAGCGCGCCATTCGACTTCGAGCCCTTCGACTATTGGCTTCTTTGGCACGGGCGTTCGCGTCAAGACCCGGTCGTGCAGTGGCTCGTGGATCAGCTCGGCCAATTGGCGGAGGTCGCGCCGCGGCTTGGCCTCGAGCGCCCGCCAGCGAGCGGCCCGCCGATTCCGCCGTGATGGAGATCACGCTCCACGATCGCTCCATCAACGCGCCGCGCGCGCGCAACAATGATGAGTCATAGCGCGATCGCTTGAGGCGAGGCTTAGCCCGTCGCGTCGTGCCGGGTCCCCACACTCCACGGTCCGCAGCGCGGGGTGGCGCGTCTCAAGCGCAAAAGAAGGGCGCGGGCGGGTTTGGAACCCTCGCCGGCTTCCTCCGGAGCCTCCGGTAAGGCAGGTCTCGGGGCCGCGGCGCGGGCAGTCCCTCGCGCCGCGGTCGCCTTCTCCTGGCGCGCCGCGATCACCCTGTAGGTCGAAGCCCGCGGTCCAGAAATCTCAACATAACGAATGTGGATTTTGAATATTCAATAATAAAAATTAACGAAATTGCTCATTCGGGCGCGGACTGTGGCCATAGGCAAAAAGCCGATCAGCAAGCATTGGCTTGTAGATAGCTCTAAGGGCAATGTGAACTATGTCCATAAATAGCATAAACACAAACTCCGGCGCGATGATCGCGCTACAAAATCTGAATAACACGAGTTCTGATCTGAGAACTGTTCAGCAGCGTATCAGTACGGGCAAAAAGGTCGGTAGCGCGAAAGACAACGGCGCCATCTGGGCCATGTCCAAGACGCAGTCGGCCACCGCTCAATCGCTGAACGCCGTGAAGGACTCGCTGCAACGCGGTCAGTCCACCATCGACGTGGCCCTGGCCGCCGGCGACACCATCACCGATCTGCTCGGCAAGATGAAGGAAAAGGCTCTGGCCGCGTCCGACACCTCGCTGAACAGCGCCTCGTTCAACGCGCTGAAGTCGGACTTTGACTCGCTGCGCCAACAAATCACCAAGGCCGCGGAGAATTCGAAGTTCAACGGGGTCAGCCTCGTCGGCGCCAGCGCCAAGGCGCTGGTCTTTCTGGCCAACGCCGATGGCGCCGCTCTGACCGTGAACGCCCAGACCTTGACCGTCGGTGGTCTGGGCCTGAGCGCCACGCCGACCTTCACCTCGGCCTCGAGCGCCAAGACGATGATCGCCACCATCGACAAGGCCATCGGCACCGCCACCAACAAGCTGGCCGCCCTGGGCACCAGCTCGGTCGGCCTCGACACTCACCTGACCTTCGTCGGCAAGCTGCAAGACAGCCTGACGGCGGGGGTTGGCAACCTCGTGGACGCGGACCTCGCCAAGGAAAGCGCCAAGCTGCAGGCGCTGCAAACCAAGCAGCAGCTCGGGGTGCAGGCGTTGTCCATCGCCAACCAATCAACTCAGTCGCTGTTGAGCCTTTTCCGGTAAGAGGCGCGAGCCGCCTTCGCTCGTGACGCGGGGGCGGCGCTTTTCAAGGTTGGCTTCTGGTCGCGTGCTCGAGGGCGCGCGGCGCGGGCGCGGGCCGATCCGGGCCTCCATGCCGCTCTCGCTCACCCGCGGGATGCCGCGAGCAGGTGTTTGATCGCTCGGCTGATGTGCTTCTCGACCGCGCTTCTTGAGATTCCAAGCTGGCTGGCGGTCTCGGCATGGGTCAGGCCGTCAAGCTTGTGCAGCGTGAATACGCGCTTTGTCATGGGCGGCAGAGCGCCGAGGGCATGGGCCAGTCTTTCAAGTCGGAGGCGAGCGTCCACGGCGGCCTCGGCGTCCGCCGCGTCGGCGATGTCGGTGGCGCCCAGACTCGTATGATTGACGTCTCGCCAAGCCGCGTCGCGCGCGGCGGACCGATACTTGGCGCGTAGACGATCCAAGGCCAGATTTGACGCTAGCCGATATAGATAGGCCGAGGGGTTTTCGATCGCCTCGCCGTTCACGCGCTGGACCTTGAGATAGAGGTCCTGAATGAGGTCGTCGACGTCCCAGCGTCCGGCCGTCCTGGCGGAGAGGAAGCGGCGCAAGTCCTCGCGCCGCACGAAGTAGGCGATGATCAACGGAGAGGTCGAGGACGAAGGCGAAGTAGTCACGGAACTTGGCCTCGATGGCTTAAAGCCGATGTTGGGCGAAGGTTTTCGATGACGAGGGGGCTAGGTCGGCGTCACAGCATTCGGCCGAGCACGTCGCTTTCGCCGCCGCGATCCACCAGGCGGTGCTTCAGCGCCCCGATCACGTGCAGGAGGGCCAGGGCCAGCAGCGTGTAGGCCAGAATCCTGTGCAGCCACTGGAATACGGCGAAGCCGAGATCGCTCTTGGGCAAGAGCTCTGGAAGCATCATGAACAGGAACGGCACGCCGTCGCTGTCGACATAGGAACTGGACATCGCGTAGCCCATCAGCGGCACGACGATCGCCAGGACCAGCAGCGCGCGGTGCGTGAAGCGCGACAGGATCGCTTCAAGACGCGACAAGCCGCGCGGCTCGGCGGGGTGAACCGAACGTCCGCGAACAAAGAGCGCGGCGATGGCGACGAGAAGGACAGTCACGCCCAACTGCTTGTGGATCGGATAGAGGGCGAACTTGATCGGCGCCGCTTCGGGAAGGGCGGTCATGTACCAGCCCAGGGCGATCAGCCCGAGCAGCAGGAGCGCGCGAAGCCAATGGAAGGCGCGCATCGAGAAGGGATAGCGGGCGGGCCCGCCGAGCTCGCTCGTGATGGGTCTCATTCGTGACGCTCCTTCGATATCGTTTTTCATGACGCTGGCTCCACACCGCCACCGAGCGCGGCATAGAGCGTGACCATGGCCGCGAGCTGGTCGCGCCGAAGCGAGAGCAGCGTCTGACGGGCCGCGTAGCTGGCGCGCTGCGCATCGAGCAGTTCGAGGCGGCCCTCCAGGCCGGCGCGGTACCTGAGGTCGGACAAATGCAGGCGGACGCGCGCGGCCTCGGCGACGCCTTCCTGAACATTGACCTGGTTGGCGAAAGTGGCCTGCGCGGCGAGGCCGTCGGCCACTTCTCGGAAGGCGAGCTGGATCCGCCGCTCATAGGTCGTGACGGCGAGCGACTTGCGCGCCTCGCTCAAGGCCACGGCGCCTCGCAGTTGTCCGCTCCGAAAGATCGGCTGGGCTATCTGGGGAGCGAACGTCCATGCGCGGCTTGCGGGATCGAACAGGGCGCCAAGATCCGCGCTGGCGCCGCCGAGCGCGCCCGTCAGCGAGATCCTGGGCAGCAGGGCCGCGCGCGCGGCGCCGACATCGGCGTTGGCGGCGCGCAGCATGTGCTCGGCCTGAGCGATATCGGGGCGCCGGATGACCAGTTCGGCGGGCAGGCCCGGCTCCAGCTGGGTCGGAAGCGGCTGGGCGGCCAGGGAAATCGGCGCCGGCAGCGAAGCCGGTTCCGGTCCGCCGACCACGAGTTCAAGAGCGTTGCGCGCCTGGGCCAGAGCGCGGCGGCCCGCCTCGCGATCCGCTTCGGCCTGGCGCACCAGCCCCTCGGCCTGGGCGACGTCGAGGCCGCTGGCCTGCGAGGCCGACTTCAGCCGCCGGGCGATGTCGAGCGACGCGCGCCAGTCCGACAGGGTGGATTGGGTCAGCGCCAGTTGCTCCTCGGCGAGCCGTTCGTCGAGATAGGCCGTCGCGACGGCCGAGATCAGGGCGATCCGCGCGGCCCGCGCGCCAGTCTCGCTGGCGAGATAGCGCTCGTAGGCGGCGCTGGACTCCGCCCGGAGGCGTCCAAACAGATCCAGTTCGAAGGCCGTCAGCCCGAGATTGGCGGCGTACGCGTCCGACCGCCCCTGGGTCGGCGAGCGCTCCCGCGTTCGCGACAGATTGGCGTCCAGGCTTGGGCCCAGGGCGGCGCGGGCGACGCGGCGTTCGGCGCGGGCGGCCTCGACGTTCAGCATGGCCGCGCGGAGATCGCGGCTCTGGTCCAGGGCCTGGCCGATGAGGGCCTGGAGTCTGGGATCGCCGTAGACCTGCTTCCAGGCGAGCGATCTCGCCGCGGGCAGGCCCGCCGCCACGCCGCCACCGATCGCGGGGTAGGCGGCCGCCACGGGCGCCGCTGGAATCTCCAGGCGAGGCGTGGCGGAACAGGCCCCGAGCAGCGCCGCGCCACAAAGGATGAGAGCGCGCATGGATCAGTCCTCCGCCGAAGCGTTTTTATGTCGTCCCGACAGGCGCTCGGCGGCGCCGACCACCACGACGAAGAAGACGGGAACCAAGACGATCGTCAGCAGAGTGCCGGTGATCATCCCGCCGAACACGCCCGTGCCGATGGCGTGCTGGGTTTCGGCGGCGGCGCCCGACGCGATAACCAGCGGGACCACGCCGAGGGCGAAGGCCAGACTGGTCATCACGATGGGGCGCAAGCGAAGCCTGGCGGCGTGGATGGCCGCCTCGGCCAGGCCCATGCCTTGAGCGTGGCTGGCCTTGGCGAATTCGACGATCAGGATGGCGTTCTTGGCCGAGAGGCCAATGATGGTGATCAGTCCGACCTTGAAGAAGACGTCGTTGGGCAGGCCTCGCAGAAGCACCGCGGCCAGGGCGCCGATCAGGCCAAGCGGGATCGCCAGCATCACCGAAAGCGGGATCGACCAGCTTTCATAGAGCGCCGCCAAGACCAGGAAGACGACCAGCATCGACAGGGCCAGCAGGGCTGGGGCCTGGGCGCCCGCGAGCTTTTCCTGCAGCGACTGCCCGGTCCACGCGACCGCGTAGCCTCTGGGAAGCTGGGCGGCCAGCCGCTCCATCTCGGCCATCGCCTGGCCGCTGGAGACGCCGGGCGCGGCCGAGCCGGTGAGGCGGACCGAAGGATAGCCGTTGAAGCGGGTCATCTGGGCCGGCGCCTTGGTCCAGACAGGGGTGACCACCTCGGAGAGCGCGACCATCCCTCCGGTTTCGTTGCGGACATGCAGCTTCAGCACATCGCCAAGCTGCATCCGGAACGGCGCGTCGGCCTGGACGATCACCTGCTGCAGGCGGCCGGCGTTGACGAAATCATTGACGTAGCTGGAGCCCAGGGCGGTCGACAGCGTGTCGCCGATCGCCGCGAAGGAGACGCCGAGGGCTTGGGCCTTCCGTCGGTCGATATCCAGCCGCAGCGTCGAACCCGGCGGCAGGCCCTCGGGATAGACGCCGGTCACCAGTTTGCTCTGGGCCGCGAGCTCCAGGAGGCGCGTTCGAGCGTTCATCAGGGCCTCGGGGCCGCGATTGGCGTGATCCTGCAGCGCCAGGGTGAAGCCCGATGAGTTGCCGAGCTCATCGATCGACGGCGGCATCACCGACATGATCTCGCCCTCGCGCTGGACCGTCATGGCCTCGGTCGCGGCCTGGACCTCGCCGGCGCTGGTCGCGCCGTCGCGCTTCTTCCAGTCCTTGAGCATCGTGAAGACGATCGCCGCGTTCGGACCTTGGCCGGCGAAGCTGAAGCCCGTGACGGCCTGGGTCGTTTCGATGCCGGGGCGCGTGCGGGCATAGTGCTCGAAGCGCGCGACCGCTTCACTCGTCCGTTGCGCCGTGGCGTCGGCGGGCAGCTGGAACGAGGTCATGAAGTAGCCCTGGTCCTCCTCCGGCAGGAAGGCCGACGGCAGCACCAAGAAGGCGCCCGCCGTCACGGCGACGACAACGCCGAACGCGGCCATCGCGCGTCCCCCGCGCCGAAGCACCTTGCCCAGCAGGCGCTCGTAGCCGTCGGTCAGACGATCGAAGCGTTTGTCGAACCAGGCGAAGAAACCCTTCTTTGGCGCATGGCCATCGACCGGCTTGAGCAAGGTCGCGCACAGGGCCGGAGTCAGGGACAGGGCGAGGAAGGCCGAGAAAAGGATCGAGACGGCCATCGACAGAGTGAACTGGCGATAGATCGCGCCGACCGAACCATCCGCCAGCGCCATCGGAATGAAGACCGCCGACAGCACCGCCGTGATGCCGATGATGGCGCCGGTCATCTCGGACATGGCCTTGCGGGTGGCGTCCTTAGGCGAGAGGCCCTCGGTCGCCATGATCCGCTCGACCGCCTCGACCACGACGATGGCGTCGTCGACGATGATGCCGATCGCCAGCACCATGCCGAACATGGTCAGCACGTTGATCGAGAACCCCGCCATCAGCATCACGGTGAAGGCGCCCAACAGGGCGATCGGCGCGACGATGGCGGGGATCAGGGTGTAGCGGACCTTTTGCAGGAACAGGAACATCACCAGGAACACCAGCGCCATGGCCTCGATCAGGGTCTGGACGACCTTCTCGATCGAGACGCGCACGAACGGCGCGGTGTTGAAGGGGATGGCCAGCTGCATGCCGGGCGGGGCGGCCCGTTGCAGCTCGTCGAGGCGGGTCTGGATCGCCGCGGCCGTCCGCACCGCGTTACCGCCGGGCGACAGCTGAACGCCCAGCGCCGTCGCGGGCTGGCCGTTCTCGCGGGTGGCGAAGTTGAAATTGGCCGAGTTCAGCTCGATGCGAGCGACGTCGCCCAGGGTGACGCGCGAGCCCGAGGTGTTGGCGCGAAGCACGATGGCGGCGAACTGCTCGGGGGTCTGCAATTGGCCGCTCGCCGTCAGCGGCACCGTAACGCGCTGATCCTCGACCGTGGGTTCGCCGCCTAGGGCGCCGGGGGCCAGTTGCTGGTTTTGCGCCGCGATCGCCGCGGTGACGTCGCTCAGCGCGAGATTGAAGCCCGTCATCTTGTTCGGATCGACCCAGATGCGCATGGCGCGCTCGGAGCCGAACATCTGCACTCGACCAACGCCCGGAACGCGCTTCAACTCATCGGCGATGTTACGCACCATGTAGTCGCTGAGCGCGACCTCGTCGTCGCGCCCGTCGACGCTGCGCAGGCTGACCATCATCAGGAAGTTGGACGCGGCGCTTTCGACGCTCACGCCGGTCTGGCGCACGGTTTGGGGCAGGCGCGGCTCGACCGTCTTCAGGCGGTTCTGGACGTCGACCTGGGCCAGCTCGGGGTTCGTGCCCGGCTTGAAGGTGGCCGTGATCGTGGCCGAACCGGAGCTGTCGGTCGAGGACTCGAAGTAAAGCAGGTTCTTGACGCTGGAGAGTTCGCGCTCGACCAGGCCGACGACGGAGTCGTTCATGGCCTGCGGCGTGGCGCCCGGATAACTGGCGTAGATGCTGACCGTCGGCGGCGCCACGACGGGGTAGCGCGCCACGGGGAGGCGGGGGATCGCCATCAGGCCCGACAGGACGATCGCGATGGCGATGACCCAGGCGAAGATCGGCCGCTCGATGAAGAACTTCGGCATGGAACTAGCGCGCCCCGATCTGGAACGGGACGGTCTTGACCTGGGCGCCGGCCGCGACGCGGTCCTGTCCCTCGACGATGACGCGTTCTCCAGCCTTCAGGCCTCGAGTTATGACGTAGCGGCCGCCCACGACGTCCCCGACCTCGACGGAGCGGGTCTCGACGAGGCCCTTGGCGTTCACCAGGCTGACCATCGGATTGCCGCCGCCGTCGCGAAGCACCGCCTGCTGAGGCGCCAGGACCGCGCCCTGGATCGGCGCCCGCGGCAGCCGCGCGCGGACGAACATGCCCGGTAGAAGCGCGCGATCGGGATTGTCGATCTGCACGCGCGCGATGGCGTCGCCGGTCGTGGGATCGACCGTGACGCCCGAGAACAGGATCTTCCCCTTGCATGGATAAGGCGCGCCGGAGGGCGTCAGAATTTCCACCTCGCGCCCCGCGCCGCCGCCGGCCATGGCGCGGAGCGCTTCCAGGCGCGCGGAGGGCTGACGGACGTCGACATAGACGCGGTCGATCTGCTGGACGGTCGCCATGGGGCCCGCGCCGCCGGCGGCGACCAGAGCGCCTTCCGTGACCTGCGCCTCGCCGATCCGCCCGGAGATCGGGGCCCTCAAGGTCGCGAAGCTCAGCTCCACACCCCGGCGGCGCAGGGTCGCGCGCGCTTCGGCCAAGTCCGCTTCCGCCTGGGCCTTGGCCGACACCGCGTCGTCATAGCTCTGGCGGCTGATGGCGTCGGCCTCGACCAGCGGCGCCAATCGCGCGACCTGGGCCCTGGCGCGGTCGGCGACCGCGAGCGCGCGTGAAAGCGCGGCCTGGGCGCCAGCGGCTTCGGCCTGGTAGGGCGCGGGATCGATCTGGAACAGGGGCTGGCCAGCCTGGACCTCGCTTCCCTGATCGAAGAGCCGCCGCGTCACGACGCCGGACACCTGTGGGCGGATTTCCGCGGTTCGGAAGGCGACCACGCGACCAGGCAGGTCATCCATCGGCGTGACGGTCTCGACGTCCGCGGTCGCCACCGCCACCTCGGGGAGCGAGGGCGACACGCCGACCTCGGCCTGACCGCAAGCGCTCAAGATCGAGGCGCCCAGCACAAGGAGCGCGGCGATGCGAAGGTGGTGGCGGTCCATGAAACAGTCAGGCTCCGAAGACGCGCCTTCGGAGGCGCCGCGAGCCTATGCCCGAGCGCGGTTGCTCTATCGTGGAGGTATTGTTGCGACTTTGTGGAGGGTTCTAGCGCCGCCCGCGGAAGGGTGATTATTGCTGCGACGATCTGGTGGCCGCATTGGAGAGCCCGTGAACGCCCTGGTTCTGATCGTTGAAGACGAGCGCGAGATCGCGGAGATCCTCGTCGGCTATCTTGAGCGCGAGGGATTCCGGACCGTCACGGCCCGGGATGGCCAGACGGCGGTCGAGCTGCATCATGCGCTTCGCCCCGACATCGTCCTGCTCGATGTCGGGCTGCCCAAGCTGGACGGCTGGGAGGTCCTGGCGCAGCTCCGTCGGCGCGGCGCGACGCCCGTGATCATGCTGACGGCCCTGGACCAGGATCTGGACAAGCTGCAGGCGCTGCGGATCGGGGCGGACGACTATGTCGTCAAGCCTTTCAACCCGCTGGAGGTCGCCGCCCGCGCCAAGGCCGTGCTGCGCCGAGCCTCGGGCCGGGATGCGGCTTCGGTGGCGCGAGCGGGGTCGCTCGATGTCGATCCTGTCAATCACACCGCGACGGTGAACGCGCCGGATGGCCCACGCCGGCTGACCTTGACCCTCACCGAGTTCCGCCTCTTGCTTCACATGGCCCAGGCGCCGATGCGTCTCTATACGCGCGCCGAGCTGCTGGACGCCTGCCTCTCGGGCGGAGACGCGCTGGAGCGGACCGTCGACAGCCACCTGAGCAAACTGCGCAAGAAGCTCGAAGCCGCTGGCGCGCCTGGCATGCTCTCCAACGTTAGAGGTCTCGGCTATCGCCTCCTGGGGGACCAATGAAAGCGCAGAGTCTATCGCAGCGCCTCAACCTGGCGGTCGTCGGCATCACATTGGCGACCCTGGTCTTGAGCCTGACCTTCGTGATGGTGGCCTACAGCCTGCTCTTCGAGTTCGCGCCCAAGCTGCTGTCGGCCGAGGACGCGATCCTGCCCGGTCCGGTGGAGTGGGCGATGTACTCGGTCTGCATCGTGCTGGGCAGCATCGCCGCGAGCGTGGTGGCGACGCGGGTCGCCCGAAGGATGGTCGAGCCGCTCGAGGCCCTGGCGGAGGCCGCTCGCCAGATCGCCGGCGGAGACCTTTCGTCCAGGGCGACCTTGACCTCCCCGGCGCCGACCGAAGCCAGCCAGATGATCGCCGACTTCAACGCCATGGCCGATCGCCTGGAGAAGGCCGTCGACGATATCGTCACCTGGAACAGCTTGATCGCCCACGAACTGCGGACGCCGGTCACGATCCTGAAAGGGCGTCTCCAGGGACTTGCCGAGGGCGTCTTCAAACCGGAGCCGGAACTTCTGCGGTCCCTGCACCAGCAGGCCGACGCCTTGGCGCGACTGGTGGAGGACTTGCGCGTCGTCAGCCTGCTCGACAGCGGCCGCCTTCAACTAAGACCCATCGAGATCGAGCTGGCCTCGGAGATCGAGGGGCTTGCGCGCCTGGTTGAGCGCGACCTCGACAAGGCGGGCTTTGGATTGCGCACGGTCCTCACGAGCGGTCGCTGCGTCGCCGATCCCGTCCGCTTGCGACAGGCGGTGCTGGCCCTGGTCGACAACGCGCTGAAATATGCGGAGCCCTGCGTCCTGGAAATCGCGGCGCGCGTCTCGGAAACCGACGTCGCGATCAGCGTCATCGACGACGGACCGGGAATGCCGGAAAGCCTCAAGGCGCGAGCTTTCGAGCCCTTCCGGCGCGGGGACGACGTGGACAGCAAGACCGGCTCGGGCCTGGGCCTGGCCGTTGTGCGCGGCATCGCGGAGGCGCATGGCGGGCAGGTGAGCTACGAGCGCCGGGAGGGCCGTTCGGCCTTCACGATCACGCTGCCACGGAAGTGTTAGATTGGAGCACGGGGCCGTTTTATTGGGATCGCGCGCGCTGATCACGCCCAAAACAACGTCTGAAGGTGTCGCGCCGCAGATGGACGGCCCATGCCTGGCCGGACCCTGCTGATCCATGACGAACAGGGTTTGGGCGACACCTTCCGGTTCACGGACGCGCTCGCCGCCGCGCTGAGGGGGCAATCTTGGGGAAGATGAGACGAGAAGAGTAGGAAGTTGATGCTCAGCGGGGCGCCTCCCGTCGGCGTCGCGCCAGCCAGGCGTAGAAGCTGGGCAATAGCATCAGGGTCAGCACGGTCGAGGTCAGCAGGCCGCCGACCACCACCGTCGCCAGCGGTTTCTGCACCTCGGCTCCGGGACCGATGGCGAGGGTCATCGGGATGAACCCCAGGATCGCCACCAGCGCCGTGGTGAGCACCGCCCGCAGACGGGCGACCGTTCCATCGACGACGGCGGCGGCCACGTCGTCCGCGCCCTTGAGCCGCTGCTTGATGCTCTGCACCAGGACGAGACCGTTCAGGGTGGCCACGCCCGAAACGGCGATGAAGCCGACCGCCGCCGAGATCGAGAACGGCATGCCCCGCGACAGCAGCGCCAACGCGCCGCCCACCAGGGCGAGCGGAACGCAGGCGAAGACCAGCGCCGCCTCCATCGCCGAGCCCAGGGCCATGAACAGGAGGAGGGCGATGACCAAGAACACCACCGGTACGATGATGGCCAGACGCGCGCTGGCCCGCTCGAGGTTCTCGAACTGCCCGCCCCAGTCGAGCCAGGATCCCGGCGTCAGCTGAACGTCCTTGGCCACGGCGGCCTGGGCGTCGGAAACGAAGCCGCCCAGGTCGCGGCCGCGCACATTGGCCTGGACCACGATCCGCCGTTTGCCATTCTCGCGGCTGACTTGGTTGGGCCCCTCGACGGTGTCGAAGCGGGCGATGCTGGACAGCGGGATGGCCGTCCCACCCTCGCTTTCCGACACCACGGGCAATTGAGCCATGACGGCCGGATCGGCGCGCTTGGCGTCGTCCAGGCGCACGACGACGTCGAAGCGGCGGTCACCCTCCAGAATATGGCCGGCCTCGCGCCCGCCCAAGCCAATCTCCAGGGCGTCGGCCGCGTCGCTGGCGTGGACGCCCAGGGCGGCGGCGGCCGTGCGGTCGATGCTGGCGGTGATCGTCGGCTGGCCCGAGATCTGCTCGACCTTCACGTCCGCCGCGCCGGGGACCTTGCGCAGGGCCGCGGCGACCTGGTCGGCCGTTTTGCTCATGGCCGCGAAGTCGTCGCCATAGACCTTGACCGCTACGTCAGACCGCACGCCGGCGATCAGCTCGTTGAAGCGCATCTGCATAGGCTGGGTGAACTCGTAGGCGTTGCCGATGAGCTTCCCGAGATCTTCCTCCATGCGCTCGACCAGCTTGGCTTTCGAGAGGCCCGGGTTTGGCCAGTCCTTTCGAGGCTTGAGGATCACGAAGGTGTCCGAGGCGCTGGGCGGCATGGGATCGGAGGCGATCTCGGCCGTGCCGGTGCGCGTGAAAACCAGGGCCACCTCGGGCTGGGCCGAGAGAACTTTCTCGACCTCGAACTGCATGGCCTGGCTCTCTTCCAGTGAGATCGAGGGCACGCGACTGGCCTGGACCAGCAGGTCGCCCTCATCCAGCGTCGGGGCGAATTCGCGGCCCAGGGCGAAGAAGGCGATGACGCCCAGCGCCAAGGCCAGGATCGCGCCGCCGGCCACCGCCTTTGGGCGGGCCACGGCGGCGCGCAGCACCGGCTCGAAGCGCGTTCGGACGGTCTTCATGACTTTGGTTTCGCCGTGCCCCCTAGGTTCGCGCACCACCAGGGCGGTCAGGGCCGGGACCATGGTCAGGGATAGCACGAAGGCTCCGCCCACGGCGAACATCACCGTGGCGGCCATGGGCGTGAACATCTTGCCCTCAACCCCATCGAAGGTCAGCAGCGGGGCGTAGACCAGCAGGATGATCGCCTGACCAAAGGCGGCGGGGCGGGCCATCTCCTTGGCGGCCTCGATCGCGACCGAGAGACGCTCGCTGGCGGTGAGGTCACGGCCTTCGCTCTGGCGGCGAAGCGCCAGGCGGCTGAGGGTGTTCTCTATCACCACCACGGCGCCGTCGACGATCAGGCCAAAGTCCAGCGCTCCCAGGCTCATCAGGTTGCCGCTGATCCCGAACCGCCGCATGGCGATGGCGGCGATGAGGAACGAGAGCGGGATGACCAACGCCGTGATCAGGGCGGCGCGGAAGTTTCCTAGCGCGAAGAACAGCACCGCGATGACCAGCAGGGCCCCGACGGTCAGGTTGTGCTCGACCGTGCGAATGGTGGCGTCTACCAGGCGGGTGCGGTCCAGCACCGGCTTGACCACCACGTCGGGCGGCAGGCTGGCGGCGATGGCCTTGAGGCGTTCGTCCACGCGCGAGGCCACGGTGCGGCTGTTTTCGCCGACCAGCATAAGGGCCGTGCCGATCACCACCTCGCGGCCGTTCTCGCTGGCCGAGCCCAGGCGCGGCGCCTGGCCCAACGCGACCGTGGCCACGTCCGAGACCTTCACCACGGCGCCGTTACGGCGGCCGATCGGGGTGTCGGCCAGCTCGGCCAGGCTTTTCACGCGGGCGTCGGTCCGGACGATATAGGCTTCGCCGCCGCGTTGGACGTAGCCGGCGCCGGCGATGCGGTTGGAGTGCTCCAGAGCCTCGACCAGCTGCGGCAGGCTGATGCCGCGCGCGGCCAGCTTGGCCGGGTCGGGATGGACCGCGTATTCCTTGACGTAGCCGCCCAGCACGTCGACGCCGGCCACGCCGTCCAGGGTCTTCAGCTGCGGGGCCACGATCCAGTCCTGGACCGTGCGCAAATAGGTGGCCTTCTCGATTTCGGTCCGCAGGGTCTCGCCTTCGGGCGTGACGTAGGGAACACCGGTCCGAGCGGCCGCGCCCTTGAACTCCACGGTCCAGATATAGACCTCGCCCAGGCCCGTGACGGGCGGACCCATGCTGGGCTCAAGACCGTCGGGCAGGCTGGCGCGGGCGGCTTGCAGGCGCTCATTGACGAGCGCGCGGGCGAAATAGAGGTCGGTGCTCTCGGTGAAGACGGCGGTGATCTGCGAGAAGCCGTGCCGCGACAGCGAGCGGGTCTCGACCAGGCCGGGCGTGCCGGCCAAGGCCGTCTCCAGCGGGAAAGTCACCTGGCGCTCGACCTCCTCGGGACCTAGGGCTGGGGCGACGGTGTTGATCTGCACCTGGCGGTTGGTGATGTCGGGCACGGCGTCGATGGGGAGACGCGACAGCTGTTGCAGGCCGAACGCGGCCAGCGCCACGGCCAGCAGGACGACGATCCAGCGGAAGCGGACCGAAAGGTCGATGAGGCGATTGAGCATGATCAGTCCTCGTGTCCCGCTTCGCCCTTGCCGAGCTCGGCCTTCAGCCGGAAGGCGCCCTTGCCGGCGATGGTCTCGCCGCCGTTCAGGCCTTTCAGGATCTCGACCGCCCCCTCGGCGGCGCGGCCGGTGATGACCGGCGTGGCGCGAAAACCCTTGGGCTCGACGACGAAGACCACGGCGCGGCCTTCGAGGGTCTGGACGGCGTCGGCGGGCACGGTCAGGCCGCCGGCTCCCTTGGCCAGGATGACGCGGGCCGAGACGATGGAGCCGATCCGCGGCGCGGGGGCGGTGGGCTTGGCGCGAACGACCGCCGCGCCGGCGTCCACCGCGCTGGGCGCGACGGCCACGATACGCGCGCTGTCCTCGCCGCCGTCCGGCCGCTGGACCAGCACCTCGTCGCCGACCTTGATCGCGCCGACCGAGGCGGGTGGGGCGTCGAAGACATATTCGACCGCGCTTTGATCGGCGATCTCGGCGACCAGGCCGCCCTGGGTCAGGAAGGCGCCGACGCGGACGTCGACGCGGGTGATGATCCCGGCGATGGGCGCGCGCAGGGTGGCGAGGCCGCCGGCGCTGGGCGTTCCCTGGGCGGTGACCTGGGCGCGGGCGGCGCGAAGTTCGGCCTGGGCCTTGTCGGCGGCGGCCTGGCTGGCTTCCCAGTCCTGGCGGGCGACGACGCCGGCCTCGAACAGCCGACGGTCTCGGGCGGCGGCGGCGGCGGCCGCGCGTGCTCCCGCCGCCGCCACATCGACACTGGCCCGTGCGTTGGCGCCCTCGGCGCCGCGCAGGGAGGCGATGGCCGCGCCGGCCGAGACGTGGTCACCGACGGCGACATGGACGCGCTCGACCGCGCCCGACACCGGCGCGCCAAGGGCGGCCAAGGCGTTGACGGCGAGGGCGACGCGGCCGGGCAGGACAAGCTCCGACCCGCCGCCGCGGCCGACCGTGGTGGTCAGCACGCCGGCCTTGGCGGCGTCGGCGACGGACAGGGCGATGAAGTTCTCCTCGTGGTCGGCTTCTTCGGCGTGGCCTTCAGCGGCGGCGGGGGTCTTGTCGGTCAGGCGACCCAGACCAAAGCCCAGGCCGGCGGTGGCGACCAGGGCGATGGCCGCGCCGGTCAGGAACAAGGTGCGGTGGGTCATTGGGCGCCTCCAAAGGCGATCTGTCCTTGGGCCAGGGCGAGGTCGGCCGAGGCCTTGGCGCGCGCCAGACGCGCTTCGATATGGCGTTGGCGAGCGGCGATCAGGTCTCGGCGCGCCGAGAGCAGTTCCAGCAGCGGCAGCTTGCCGGCTTCGTAGCCCAGCTTGGCCAGGCGGTAGGCTTCGCTGGCGGCGGCCACGCCTTCACGGGCGGCGGCGGTCGAGCGTTCCGCCGCGCGCGCCTCGCCCTCGGCTCCGCGTCGATCGGCGGTCGTCTCGGCCTGGGCGATCAGCAGGCGCGCGTGGGCGGCGTCGACCTCGGCTCGCGCCGCCTTTACCGCGCCGCGGTTACGGTCGAACAGCGGCAGGGGCAGCGAGAGACCGGCCACCGCGGCGGTGGCGTTGTCACCGGCCAGCCGGCGGACGCCAAGGCTGACGGAGACATCGGGCGCGGCGCGGCGGCGCTCCAGGTCCAGCTTGCGCGCGGCGCTCCGCTGTTCGGCCTGGGCCACGGCGACGGCCGGGGACTCGGCGCCCGCGGCGGAGGCGGTCCAGGCGCGATCCAGCATCCCCGGCGTCACGGCGGCATAGGTCTGTTCGCCGCCGATCAGGGCCGACAGCCGCGCCAGGGCGGCGCCGGCCTCGGCCTCGGCCCGGGACTGTTCGGCCCGCGCCGCCGATATCGCCGCCTGGGCCTGCAGGGCGCGGAGTTCAGCCTCCTTTCCGTTGTCCACCAGCAGCCGCGCGGCGCGGGCGTCGGCCTCTGTCAGCGCGACGCCCTCCTTGGCCAGGGCCAGCCGCTCGCTAGCCGCCTCGGCGGCGACGTAGGCCACGGACAGATCGCGGGCGAAAGCGATCCGGTTCTGGCTGGCGCGAGACCGGGCCATGTCCAGTTCCGCGCCGGCGGCG
Organism: Caulobacter segnis; assembly: GCF_031454995.1. Taxonomy (GTDB): domain Bacteria; phylum Pseudomonadota; class Alphaproteobacteria; order Caulobacterales; family Caulobacteraceae; genus Caulobacter; species Caulobacter segnis_E. Next base: position 360,235 of record NZ_JAVDRV010000002.1, read on the forward strand.
GCGATCCGCGCGCCGCGCTTGCCGCCCAGCTCCAGGGTCTGGCCGACCGAAAGGGTGGTTTCGGCGCTCTGGAAGTCGCGATAGGGGCCGTTGCCCCCGACGTTCTCCACCTGCAGTTCCAGCGTGGGGTTGAGTCGGGCGCGGGCCTGGAGGGCGCGACCTTCGGCGGCGCGCGTCTCGGCCTCGCCGACGATCAGGCGCGGGGCCGAGGCCTCGCGCAGCAGGGATTCGAGGGGCGGCGCGGTCTGGGCCTGGGCCGCGCTCCAAAGCGCGCCGCAGGCGACGGGGGCCAAGGCCGCGCGCAGCGGCCATCGGTTCGATGACATGAAGATTCCTCGCGATGATGAGACGACGGCGCGCGGACGGCGCGCGGGTCCTCAGGCGCGAGGCGGTTGGTCGAGCGGGGCGGGCGAGCGCGAGCTCAGCGCGTGGACCGGGGTCATGACCTGCTTGGACGCGGCCGGGGCTGGTGGGGCGACCATGACAACCGGCGCGTCGAGCAGGGATCCGCCATGATGGCAGTGGCCGCCCAGGCAGCAAGCGGCCTTGCAGGGCGCGTTGTCATGGTTCTGGTCGGCCTGGATCGTCTGATGCGCGCTGGCCGGACGCTCGTCGCAGACACAGGCGGACGAAGCGATCGCCGGGGCGACGACGAGCAGCGTCAAGACGCAGGCGGCCAGAAGCCCCCCCACGTTCCGCCACCATGTCGTCGTCTTCGGCATGGCCGCTATATAGCTTTCGCGAACCACTCCGAGAACAGGTTACATAGTTACAGCTGTTGGGCTTGGTACGACGCGCGGGCTCTTCCGTCGTTGGAGCCGCCACGAGCTCCGCCCGTCACCGGCCGGTGCGGGAGGGGAGGTGGCTATTCAGGCCGCGTGGCGAGCCGTGGCGCTCCCAGCGCAACAATAGCGGGCAAGCCTTCGATCAAGAGTGCTTTGTTGCTGTGCAAAACCGTCCTCCGCTCACCATTCAGAGCACGGAACGGTGTTTTGCGGTTGTTCCTGTCTCCACCCCGTCGCTTCCTGATCGCGACACGGGAAGCAACGAAGTTTCTCGTTGGCCCGAGAGGGCCGCCAGTGGCGATGTAGCCACTTGGTAAGCTTGGACAACGACGTCCGGAGAGATCGCCGCGCGCGGTCTCGCCGGGCGTTTTTTCGTTTTGGCCTCAGGGGATGAAGGCATGAAACCCATGCGACTTGGGCTGCACCACGGTGCGGCGGCGCTGGCGCTCGCCTGTAGCACCACGGCTTGGGCGCGGACGGCGCCAGATCAGGCCACGACGCCAGCCGACAGGCCGGCCGCGGAGATGACATCTGAAACGACGGTCGAGCCGCCGCCTCCGCCCGCGCCGCGACCGACGATTAGCGAGCAGATCGGGGCGGGGAAGCTGATCCTCGAAGTCAGGGCGCGTTACGAGACCGTCGATCAGACGCGAACGGCCACGCTGCGCGACCCGGCCGACGCCTTCACGGTCCGTACCCGCCTCGGTTGGGAGACGGCGGAGTGGAAGGGCCTGAAGGGCCTGATCGAGTTCGAGGATGTCCGCCAAGCTGGCCCAGAGCACTACGCCGTCAACGTGCCTGGCGCGACCACGCCGCCGCTGAACGGCGCCGACAAGGCCCGCTATCCTGTCGTCAACGATCCCGACGTGACCGAACTGAACCGCGCGCAGCTGACCTGGACGCCGAACGCGGCCTTGCAGGTCACGGCGGGACGGCAGCGCATCCTGCTGGACGACCAGCGCTTCGTCGGCAATGTCGGCTGGCGCCAAGACGAACAGACCTTCGACGCCGTGCGCGCCGACATGGCGCTCGGACGCTTCAAGGCGACCTACGCCTACGTCACCCACATCAACCGCATCCTGGGCGAACTGCGCGACTGGGATAGCGACAGCCACCTGTTCAACGCCACCTGGTCGCCGGCCGAGGCGCTGCGCCTGCAGGGCTTCGTCTACGCGCTCGACTTCGGCAACTCACCGGTCAACTCGTCCATCACCAAGGGCGCGAAGGTGTCCGGCAAGACGTGGCTGGGGCTCTATCAACTGGCCTACAACGCTACCTGGGCCCGGCAGTCGGACTATCACCACAACACGCCGGACTTCAGCCTCGACTATTTCGGCGCCGATCTCGCGGCGACTTTCGACATCTATACCGCCAAGGTCTCGTACGAGTCGCTCGAGGGCGACGGGACACGCGGGTTCACCACGCCTTTGGCCACGGTGCACGCCTTCAACGGCTGGTCGGACGCCTTCGTCTCGCCGGGCGGCAACAAGAGTTTCGTCGATGGCCTCGAAGACCTGAACGTCGCGCTGAACGTCAAGCCGAGGTTCCGCGCGACCTACTTCTTCAACACCGATCTGGTGGCCCGCTACCACGCCTTCGATGACCAGCGCACCGGCGCGGACCTAGGTCACGAGTGGGATCTGCAGTTCACCGCCGCCATCACGACCAAGCTCTCGGTCCAGCTGAAATATGCCGATTTCCAGCGGGCGAAGACCGTCCCGGTCGGCACGGCCGCGCCGCCGGCCTCGCGGACCAAGACCTGGCTCACCCTCGAATACAAGTTCTAGCCCCAGGACGCATGACCATGAGCAAGACCGACACCACCAAGTCCGGCCTGACCCGTCGCCACGCCCTGATGGGCGCCGCCGCCACGGTCGCCGCCGCCAAGGCCGCGTTCCCGGCCGGGGCCCACGCCGCTGGCGCGGGACCCGAGATCGCCAAGGCTCGCCTAGGCTTCATCGCCCTGACCGACAGCTCGCCCGTGATCATCGCCAAGGAGCGCGGCCTGTTCGCCAAGCACGGCCTGCCCGATGTCGAGGTCGCGAAACAGGCTTCCTGGGCCGCGACGCGCGACAATCTGGTTCTGGGCTCGGAACGCGGCGGCATCGACGGGGCGCACATCCTAACGCCGATGCCCTATCTGATGACGACGGGCGCCATCACCGGCGGCGCCCCGACGCCGATGTACATCCTGGCTCGTCTGAACACGAATGGTCAGGGCATTTCGGTCGGCAACGATCTCAAAGCGGTGAAGGTTGGCCTCAACAGCGCCGGCGCCAAGGCCAAGTTCCAGCAACTGAAGGCGGCGGGCAACATCGCCAAGGTCGCCATGACCTTCCGGGGCGGCACCCACGATCTGTGGATACGCTACTGGCTGGCGGCCGGCGGCATCAATCCCGATGTCGACGTCGCCACGATCGTGATTCCGCCGCCGCAGATGGTGGCCAACATGAAGGCCGGCACGCAGGACGCCTTCTGCGTGGGCGAGCCCTGGAACGGCCAGCTGGTCAACCAGAAGATCGGTTACACCGCCTGCCTGACCTCCGAGCTCTGGATGAACCACCCGGAGAAGGCGCTCGGCATGCGGGCCGCCTGGGTCGACAAGTACCCCCGCGCCGCCCAAGCGATCACGGCCGCCGTGCAGGAAGCCCAGATGTGGTGCGACAAGACGGCCAACCTTCCGCAGATGTGCTCGATCGTCTCCGGGCGCCAGTATATCAACGTGCCGATGGGCGACATCCTGCCCCGCCTGCAGGGGACGGTGGACTATGGCGATGGCCGGACGCTGAAGAACTCGCCGCACCGGATGAAGTTCTGGGCCGACAACGCCAGCTTCCCGTTCAAGTCCCACGACCTTTGGTTCCTGACCGAGGACATCCGCTGGGGCGTGCTGCCGCAGAAGACCAACACCAAGGCTCTCGTCGACAAGGTCAACCGCTCGGACATCTGGCGGGCCGCCGCGAAGACGATCGGCCAGGCCGGCCCGGCCAGCGATAGCCGGGGTGTCGAGCGGTTCTTCGACGGCAAGCTGTTCGATCCGGCCAATCCGGGGGCCTATCTGGCCAGCCAGCCGATCAAGAAGCTGGTCTGAGGGGAGGGCGCGCCATGACCTATCCCAAGCCCACGTTCCCCGCGGTGACGCCGGTCGCCACGCCGCCCCCGCCAACGGCCAGGTCCTCCTTGCCACCGGAGCTGGCGCGCCGCGTGAAGGACGTCGCCGGCGTCGCGATCCCGCCGGTGCTGACTCTGCTGGTCGTCCTGGCCGCCTGGCAGGCCCTGGTTGGCGACTCCTACACGGGTCTGCCGTCGCCCAAGCAGGTCTGGCTGGAATCCAAGGATCTGATCCTGCATCCGTTCTATGACAATGGCGGGGTCGACAAGGGCCTGTTCTGGCACGTGTTCACCAGCCTCAAGCGGGTCGGGATCGGCTTCTCGATCTCGGCGGTTTGCGGAATCCTCTTGGGTGTCTTCGTCGGCTCCAACCGCTGGGCGCACCGGGGCCTGGATCCGATCTTCCAGGTCCTGCGAACCGTGCCGCCGTTGGCCTGGCTGCCGATCTCGCTGGCCGCGTTTCACCAGGCCCAGCCCTCGGCGCTGTTCGTGATCTTCATCACCGCCATCTGGCCGATCATCATCAACACCGCCGTCGGCGTGCGGAATATCCCCAGCGACTACGTCAATGTCGCCCGGGTGCTGCGCCTGTCGCCGGTGGAGTACTTTTTCAAGATCCTGCTGCCCGCCACGACGCCCTACATCTTCACGGGGCTACGCATCGGCATCGGCATGAGCTGGCTGGCCATCGTCGCCTCGGAAATGCTGCTGGGCGGCGTCGGCATCGGCTTCTTCATCTGGGATCAGTACAACGCCTCGCGCATCGCCGACATCATCGTGGCCCTGGCCTGGGTCGGCATGACGGGCTTCTTCCTCGATCGTCTGGTGGCCCTGATCGGCCACTTCGTCTCGCGCGGCAACGCCGTCAGCTAGGAGCGCGGACCATGGCCAAGGCCTATCTTTCCATCGAGAACGTCGGCGTCACCTTCGCCAAGGGCGCTGCCCGAACCGAGGTCCTGACCGGGATCGACCTGAAGATCGAGAAGGGCGAGTTCGTCTCGATCATCGGTCACTCGGGTTGCGGCAAGTCCACCCTGCTGAACGTCGTCGCGGGCCTGACGCCGGTCACGACGGGCGCGGTGATCCTGGACAAGCGGGAGGTCAACGCGCCTGGCCCCGATCGCGCGGTGGTCTTCCAGAACCATTCGCTGCTGCCTTGGCTTTCCGTTCGCGAGAACGTGGCCCTGGCGGTCGACAAGGTGTTCGGCGGAACTAAGTCCTCCGCCGAGCGCCGCGACTGGACGCTGCATAATCTGGAGCTGGTCAAGATGACCCACGCCCTGGACAAGCGGCCCTCGGAAATCTCGGGCGGCATGAAGCAGCGGGTCGGCATCGCCCGCGCGCTGTCGATGGAGCCGAAGGTGCTGCTGCTGGACGAGCCGTTCGGGGCGCTGGACGCCCTGACCCGCGCCCATCTGCAAGACAGCGTCATGGAAATCCACGCGGCGCTCAAGAACACGGTCCTGATGATTACTCACGACGTGGACGAGGCGACCCTGTTGTCGGACCGCATCGTGATGATGACCAATGGCCCGCGCGCCCGCGTCGGCCAGGTGATGGACGTGCCGCTGGCGCGGCCGCGAAACCGCCTGGCCGTGGCCGAGCATCCGACCTACGTCCACGCGCGCGCCGCGGTCATCGAGTTCCTGTACGCGAGACAAGCGGCGTGAATAGGCTCTTCGTGACGACTAGCGCGGCGCCCTTGATTTAGGCAGTTCGGACTTTGCAAAGATCAGCGGCGTGGCGGCGCTCCACAAACTTGTCCGACAACGCCTAGGTCAACCTCATGCGCGTCCTCGTCATAGATCCAGATCAGGTCCGAGCCGAGCTGGTGGCCGAGGGGCTCGAGGGTATCGAGCCCCTTGAGGTGCGCCATTCGGCGCTCTACGACGAGGCCGAGGTTCTGTCGTTCGCGCCGGATGTAGTGGTGATCGCCGCCGAGAGCCCCGATCGCGATACGCTCGACAGCCTCAAGGAGTCGAGCCAGGGCCATCCGGTGGTGATGTTCGTCGACCGATCCGAACCGGGCCTCGCCGAGCAGGCGGTGCGGTCAGGGGTGGCGGCCTATGTGGTCGATGGCCTCGCGCCCAACCGCGTGCGCTCCATTCTCGACGTGGCCATGAGCCGTTTCGCCTTGACGCGCCAGTTGCGAAGCGATCTGGCGAGGGCGAAGGCGGATCTGGAGTCGCGCAAGGTCGTGGACCGCGCCAAGGGGCTTCTCATGAAGGAACGGGGCCTCGACGAGGACGGGGCCTATCGCCTGCTGCGCAAGCTGGCCATGGATCGCGGCAAGCCGATCGGCGTGATCGCCGCCGACCTCCTGGCGTTCGCGGGCGTGCTGAAAGGGGATGCTTCGTGAGCGGCTTGTCGGACCTCCGCCTCGGCTTCATTCCGCTAACCGACTGCGCGCCGCTGATCGCGGCCCAGGCCCAGGGTTTCTTCGAGGACGAGGGCTTGGCCGTCGAGCTGGTCCGCGAGGCCTCTTGGGCGACCGTCCGCGACAAGGTCGCCGTCGGCGCTTTGGACGGAGCCCATATGCTGGCGCCCATGGCCCTGGCCACGGCCGCCGAGGAGTCGAGAAGCGCCGTGCTGGCGCCGTTGGCGTTGAACCGGAACGGCAGCGCGATCACGTTGTCGATGGCGCTCTTCGAAGCGCTGGATGGCGTGACCGCCGACCTCGCGGGGCCGCCGCCCTCGGCCGCGCGCCTCCAGACGCTGATCGCCGAGCGGCGCGCTCGGGGCGATGCGCCGCTGACCTTCGCTGTCGTGTTTCCCTACTCGATGCACAACTATCTGCTGCGCTACTGGCTGGCGCAGGGGGGGATCGACCCGGATCGCGACGTGCGCCTGGTCGTCATCCCGCCGCCGCGCATGGTGGAGCGGATGCGGGCGGGGGAGGTCGACGGCTTCTGCGTGGGCGCGCCCTGGAACGCCGTCGCCGAGCTGGAAGGGGTAGGTCGCATTCTGGCGGCTTCGTCGCAGCTTTGGCCCGGCGGCCCGGACAAGGTCCTTGGGGTCAGTGGTTCGCTGGCAGGCCAGAAGCCCGACGAGTTGCGAGCGCTCCTGCGCGCGATCATTCGCGGAGCCGCCTGGGCCGACGCGCCTGAAAATCGCGAGGCGTTGATCGCTCATCTCGCGGGGCCCGAGCGCATCGAGGCGACACCGATGGCGATCTCAAGGGCCTTGGAGCACGAGGTCGTGTTCCATCGCGACGCCGCCGGACTGCCACGGCGGGAGCACGGACTGTGGTTCCTGTCCCAGATGATCCGTTGGGGCCAGATCGATGCGAACCGGGATCTGGAGACGATCGTCGACCAGGTCTATCGGCCCGACCTCTATCGAGACGCGGCCCTGTCCTTGGGACCGGTGCTGGAGCCGGCGCTGGTGTTCCCCGACGCCGCCGAGCCGGTGGAGGCTCGACTTTTCGACGGCGTCCCCTTCGAACCCGCCGCGGCGCGCGCCTACGCCGAGAGCTTCAAGATCGCCCGCCTACGGAGATGATCCGCCTGTTTCGCGGGCGCCCCGGGGGCGCGGGTGCCGCGCAAATGTGCTCCAGGAGCTGGGAGCGAGGTTAGCGGTCCAGTCCTCGTGACAGCTCGCCCGATATCGTTTCCCTTGATGTCTAGGCCAACGAACAACGGCGTTCGCGGCTGCCAGAGGACCGCTCGGATGCGGTCAGCCACCCGGAGCGATGACGCTCCGCTCTCGCAGACACGCAAACATCCGAGGCCGTCATGATCTCCCGCGATTTCCTGAAGGCCGGCCATGCGCCGACCCTGTTCGCCGCCTTCCTCTATTTCGATCTCAGCTTCATGGTCTGGGTGATCCTGGGCCCGCTGGGCGTGGCCATCGCCAAGGACTTCCACCTCGATCCCGCCCAGAAGGGCCTGATGGTCGCCATTCCTGTTCTGGCTGGCGCGTTGCTGCGCCTGGTCAACGGCGTGCTGGTCGACCGTGTCGGTCCGAAAAAGACGGGGATGATCGGCCAGCTGATCGTCCTGGCGGGCTTGGTCCTGGCCTGGGCGGTCGGCATCCACAACTATCATCAGGTCCTGGCTCTTGGCGTGGTTCTGGGCGTGGCGGGCGCTTCGTTCGCGGTCGCCTTGCCCCTGGCCTCCCGCTGGTATCCCCAGGAGCATCAGGGCCTGGCGCTCGGCATCGCCGGCGCCGGCAACTCGGGCACGGCCCTGGCGGCGCTGTTCGCGCCAGCCCTGGCCAAGGTCTTCGGCTGGCAGAACGTGATCGGCCTCGCCGCCATCCCGCTCGCGGTCGCCTTCGTCGTCTACATGCTGCTGGCCAAGGACGCGCCCGAGCAGCCCGCGCCGAAGAAGCTGAGCGAGTACCTCGACGTGCTGAAGGTCCCGGACGCGTGGTGGCTGATGCTGCTGTACGCGGTCACGTTCGGCGGCTTCGTCGGCCTGGCCTCGTCGCTGACCATGTATTTCAACTCTGAATACGCCCTGGACCCGGTTATCGCCGGCTTCTTCACCGCCGCCTGCGTCTTCGCCGGCTCGTTCATCCGTCCGGTGGGCGGGGCCCTGGCCGACCGCTTCGGCGGGGTGCGGACCTTGAGCGTCGTCTACGTCCTGGCGGCTCTAGGCCTGACGGTGGCGAGCTTCCAGCTGCCCACGGCCTCCATCGCCCTGGCCGTGCTGATGTTCTCGATGCTGGCCCTGGGGGCGGGCAATGGCGCGGTGTTTCAGCTCGCCCCGCAGCGGTTCCGCAAGGAGATCGGCGTGATGACCGGCCTGATCGGCATGACCGGAGGCATCGGCGGCTTCTACCTGGCCTCCACGCTCGGCTTGGCCAAGAAGATGACTGGCTCCTACCAGTCCGGTTTCATCGGCTTCGCGCTGCTGGCCCTGTTCGCCCTGGTCGCGCTGCACGGCCTCAAGGCCCGCTGGCGCGCCGTCTGGCCGACGCTGCACGACGAAGCCGTCTCGGTCCGCGTCTGACCCTTTTCCTCCGACAAGCGAGATAGACCCATGACGAAAGAACGTCTGGTCGTCATCGGCAACGGCATGGCCGGCTGCCGGGCGGTCGAGGAAGTGCTCAAGCGCGATCCCGCCCGCTACGACATCACCATCTTCGGCGCCGAGCCGCGGGTGAACTACAACCGGATCATGCTCTCGCCCGTGCTGGCGGGCGAGAAGACCTTCGACGACATCGTCATCAACGACGAGGCCTGGTACCGCGACAACGCCATCACCCTGCACGCCGGCCGCGCCGTTACGGCGGTCGACCTCGAAGGCCGCAAGATAGTCGCCGAGGGCGGCCTGGAAGTCGCCTATGACAAGCTGATCCTGGCCACGGGCTCGGACCCGTTCCGCCTGCCGCTGCCGGGCTCAGACCTGAAGGGCGTGGTCACCTTCCGCGACCTCGACGACGTCGAGGCGATGGTCGAGGCTTCCGGCAAGGCCGGCGCCCGCGCCGTGGTCATCGGCGGCGGCCTGCTGGGCCTCGAAGCCGCCTATGGCCTGGCCCGACGCGGCATGGGCGCCACGGTCGTCCACCTGATGGACGTGCTGATGGAGCGCCAGCTGGACGAGAGCGCCGGCTACCTGCTGCGCGAGGCGCTGGCCGAGCGCGGCGTCGAGACGGTGCTGGGCGCGCACTCCGAGGAGATTGTCGGACAGGACGGCAAGGTCGCTGGTCTCAAGCTCAAGGATGGCCGCGTCCTGGCGTGCGACCTGTTGGTCATGGCCGTGGGCATCCGCCCGAACGCCTCCCTGGCCAAGGTGGCTGGCCTGCAGGTCAATCGCGGGATCATCGTCGACGACGCCATGCGCGCCTCCGATCCGGCCGTGTTCGCCGTCGGCGAGTGCGTCGAGCATCGCGGGAACTGCTACGGCCTGGTCGCGCCCATCTGGGATATGTGCCGGGCCCTGGCCGAGGCGCTAACGGAGGGGCAGGGCGCCTATCAAGGCTCGGTCCTCTCGACGCGGTTGAAGGTCTCGGGCGTCGACGTCTTTTCGGCGGGCAAGTTCGCCGGCGGCGACGGTTGCGAGGACATCGTGTTCCGCGACGCCGCCCGCGGCGTCTACAAGCGGGTGGTCATCGAGGACGGCAAGGTCGCTGGCGCGGTCCTGTTCGGCGACGCGGCCGACGGCGGTTGGTATTTCGACCTGATGCGGGCGGGGACGGATGTCGCCGAGATCCGCGAGACCCTGATCTTCGGGCAAGCGATCACGGAGGGCCTCTCGGGCCTGGACCCTAGCGCAGCCGTTGCGGCCATGCCCGACACGCAGGAGATCTGCGGCTGCAACGGCGTCTGCAAGGGTACGATCACGGGGGCCATCACGGCCCAGGGCCTGACCACGCTGGACGACGTCCGCGCGGTGACCAAGGCCTCGGCCTCGTGCGGCTCGTGCACGCCGCTGGTCGAGCAGGTCCTCCGCCTCACCCTCGGCGACGGCTTCCAGGCCCAGACTGGCCCCAAGCCGATGTGCAAGTGCACGCATCGCCCGCATGGCGAGGTGCGCGAGGCGATCGTGGAGTACGAGCTGAAGTCCATGCCGGCCGTCTTTCAGGCGATGGAATGGGCAACGCCCGACGGCTGCGCTTCGTGCCGGCCAGCCCTGAACTACTACCTGCTGTGCGCCTGGCCGGGCGAGTACGTGGACGACAGCCAGTCGCGCTTCATCAACGAGCGTGTCCACGCCAACATCCAGAAGGACGGCACCTATTCGGTCGTGCCGCGCATGTGGGGCGGCATGACCAGCCCCGCTGAACTCCGCGCCATCGCCGACGTCGCCGACAAATACGCCATCCCGGCGGTCAAGGTGACAGGGGGGCAGCGCATCGACCTGCTGGGCGTCAGGAAGGACGACCTCCCGGCCGTATGGGCCGACCTCAACGCCGCCGGCATGGTCAGCGGCCACGCCTACGCCAAGGGGCTACGCACGGTGAAGACGTGCGTCGGCAGCGACTGGTGCCGGTTCGGCACCCAGGACTCCACGGGTCTGGGGATCAAGCTCGAGAAGTTCATGTGGGGCTCGTGGGCGCCGGCCAAGGTCAAGCTGGCCGTGTCGGGCTGTCCGCGTAACTGCGCGGAGTCGACCTGCAAGGACATCGGCGTGATCTGCGTCGACAGCGGCTACGAGATCCATGTCGGCGGCGCCGCGGGCCTGCACATCCAGGGAACCGAGGTGCTGACCAAGGTCGCCACCGAGGAAGAGACGATCCAGGTCATCGCCGCAGTCATGCAGATGTACCGCGAAGGTGGCTGGTACCTGGAGCGGATCTACAAGTGGATGGCTCGCATCGGGCTCGACACGATCCGAGCCACCACCGTGGACGACCTCGAGAGCCGCGCGGCGCTCTTCGCCCGCTTCGTGCGGTCGCAGGAGACCGCCCAGATCGACCCCTGGGCCGAGCGCGCCACCGGCGGCGTGGCGGCGGGCGAGTTCACGCCGATCGCGACCCTTCCGATGGAGATGGCGGCCGAATGACCCTGCAAGCCCACATCGATCCCGCCCGTCTTTGCGAAAATTGGCGCGACGTCGGCGCCGTGACCGACATCCCCGAGCGCGGCGCGCGTCGGGTGGCCACCACTCACGGCGACGTCGCGGTGTTCCGCACCGGCGACGGCCAGGTCTTCGCCCTGGTCGACCGCTGCCCGCACAAGCACGGCCCCTTGAGCCAGGGCATCATCCACGGCCATGCCGTGACCTGTCCGCTGCATAGCTGGGTCATCGACCTGGCCACCGGTCAGCCCACCGGCGCCGACGCCGGAAAGGGCTGCACACCGGTCGTGCCAGTGCGCATCAAGGATGGCCGCGTCCTGCTGGCTCAGCCCGTGGCGGCGAGCTGATCGATGGCCGACGGCTCCAGCGCCCCGCGAACCGTCAAGACGACCTGCGCCTACTGCGGGGTCGGATGCGGCGTCGCGGGCGCGGTGGGAGCGGGGCGGTCGGTCTTGATCACCGGCGACGCGGCCCACCCGGCGAACCTGGGCCGGCTGTGCTCCAAGGGAGCGGCCCTCGGCGCCACCGTCGGCCTGGAAGGCCGGCTGCTGGAGCCGACGATCCACGGCAAGAGCGCGAGTTGGAACGAAGCCACCGCGTTGGTGGCGCGCCGTTTCAAGGAGACGATCGCCCGCCACGGTCCCGATAGCGTCGCGTTCTACGTCTCTGGCCAATTGCTAACCGAGGACTACTACGTCGCCAACAAGCTGATGAAGGGCTTCATCGGCTCGGGCAATATCGACACCAACAGCCGCCTCTGCATGGCCTCGGCCGTCGCCGCCCACAAGCAGGCCTTCGGCGCCGACCTCGTGCCCGGTTGCTACGAGGACCTGGATCTGGCGGATCTGGTCGTCTTCAGCGGCCACAACGCCGCCTGGACCCATCCGGTGCTCTTCCGCCGCATGGAGCAGGCGAGGGCGCGGGGCCAGAAGCACGTCGTCATCGACCCCCGCCGCACCGACACGGCCGAGGGCGCGGACCTGCATCTGGCCATCGCCCCGCAGAGCGACGTGCGTCTCTGGAACGGCCTGCTCGCCGACCTCATCCGGCGCGGCGCGATCGACCACGCGTACATCGCCGTCCACGTGAACGGCTTCGAGCAAGTCACCGCCGCGCTTGCGGAAAACGACCAGTCGGTCAGCGCGGTCGCCGCCGACTGCGGCGTCGCGATCGCGGATCTGCGGACCTTCTATGACCTGTTCGCCGCGAACGCGCGAACGGTCAGTCTTTTCTCCATGGGCGCCAACCAGTCCGCCCAGGGCGTGGCCAAGGGCCTCGCCATCATCAACGCCCACCTCGCCACCGGCCGGATCGGCAAGCCAGGCGCTTGCCCCTTCTCAATCACAGGCCAGCCCAACGCCATGGGCGGGCGCGAGACGGGCGGCATGGCCAACACCCTGGCCGGCCACATGGACTTCGCGCCCCAGGATCGCGACCGCGTCGCTCGTTTCTGGGGCGCGCCTGACACCGCCCGCGCGCCGGGGTTGAAGGCCGTCGAGATGTTCGAGGCCGTCAGGGACGGGCGGATCAAGGCGATCTGGGTGATGGCCACCAATCCGGCGGTCAGCCTGCCGGCCAGCGGCGCGGTTCGCGACGCCTTGGCCGCGTGCCCGTTCGTGGTGGTCTCGGACTGCGTCGAGACCGACACCACGGCCTTCGCCCACGTCAAGCTGCCGGCCCTGGCCTGGGGCGAGAAGGACGGCACGGTCACCAATTCCGAGCGCCGCATCTCACGCCAGCGCGCGCTGTTCCCGCCGCCGGGCCAGGCCCGCGCGGACTGGAAGATCATGGCCGACGTCGCCGGCGCGATGGGCTTCGACGGCTTTGGCTGGGCGAGCAACGCGGCGGTCTTCCGTGAATGGGCGCGCCTGACCGCCTATGAGAATCGCGATCGTTTTCTGAACCTCGCGGGCCTGTCGGCGCTGACGCCGGAAGCCTACGACGACCTCTCGCCAATCCGATGGCCCGTGCTGTCGGTCGGCGAGGGGACGCCTCGACTGTTCGCCGATGGACGTTTTCAAACGCCGGACGGCCGCGCCCGCATGGTTCCGGTCTCGCCGAAGGGGGCCGCCGAAGCGACCAGCGCGGCCTTCCCGATGTCGCTTAACACCGGCCGCATCCGCGACCAGTGGCATACCATGACCCGCACGGGACTGGCGCCGGACCTGTGTCGCCACGCGCCCGAGCCCTATGTCGAAATCCATCCGGACGACGCGGAGGTCTTGGGGCTGAACGACGGGGCCCTGGCCAGGGTGGCGACCGCGCGTGCCGAGGCTGTGGCCGTCGCCAAGGTCAGCGACCGTCAACGCCGCGGCTCGCTGTTCATGCCCATGCACTGGACCGACGCCTTCGCCCCGTCGGGGCGCGCCAACAGCCTGGTGGCGCCGATCGTCGATCCGACGTCGGGCCAGCCCGAGTTCAAGCACACGCCCGCTCGCGTGCGACCGTATCGCGAGACCTGGAAGGGCTTCTTCTTGAGTCGATCCGCCCTGATGTCCCCGCTGGGGGCGGATCTTGTCTGGCGGCGTATTCCCCAAGACGCCTGCCAGCGGCACGAGTTCGCCGGCCGGGGCGACGCGGACGAGCGCGACGCCCTTCGCAAGGCCTTGACCAAGAGGCTGGCCGGCGAACTCGTCACCTATGAGGACGCCGCGACCGGCGCTCGCCGGGAGGCCTGGGTCGAGCACGATCAGCTGGTCGCTGTTCTCTACATGACAACGACAGGCCGATTGCCGCCCCGCGACTGGTTGGTCGATCTGTTCCAGGCGGATCTGACGACCGAAGCGCGCTCGGCCCTGCTGTTCGGGCGTCCGCCAGGCGCGCAAGTCGACAAGGGACCGATGGTCTGCGCCTGCCTGAAGGTCGGCGCCAAGGTCGTCGCGGCCGCGATCGCCGCGGGCGCGGACACGGCCGACGCCGTCGGCGCGGCGACGGGGGCGGGGACCAACTGCGGATCCTGCCGTCCCGAAATCGCGCGCATGATCAAAGCCTTCCTCGTAACGCCCAAGGAGCCCGTCCATGCTGGTTGAAAGCAAACTCGGCAAGGTGCTGCTGGTCGGCGCCGGCCCAGGCCCGGTGGATCTCATGACGGTGCGCGCCATGCGCGCGGTCGAGAGCGCGGGAGCCTTGCTCTACGACGCCCTGTGCTCCGAAGAGGCCGTCGCGCTGGCGCCGCCGGGCTGTGTCCGGATCCAGACCGGCAAGCGCGCCGGCAAGCCCAGCATGAAGCAGGATGAGATCAATCGCCTGATGCTGCGCCTGGCGCGTCGAGGTCTGCGTGTCGTGCGCCTGAAGGGCGGGGACCCGTCGATCTTTGGCCGCGTGGGAGAGGAGATGGCGTTCCTGAACCGCTTCGGCGTCGAGACCGAGGTGGTGCCGGGCGTCACCGCCGCCTGCGCGGCGGCCGCCCAGTTTGGCTTCCCGCTCACTCATCGCGGCGAAGCGCGGCGCGTCGTCTTCACCACGGCGCGCGTCGAGGACGGCGCCATGGCGGGCGACTGGCGGATGGGCGGTGATCCGGAGGCGACGGTGGCGGTCTATATGGGCGCCGAAGCCGCGCCGACTCTTGCTCGGGCGCTGATGGCCGAAGGACGGTCCGCCAGCACGCCCGTGGCGGCCATCGAGAACGCTGGCGCGGCGTATGCGCGGCTGACGCGGATGACCTTGGCCGATCTCGGCGCCGCTCCGCTTCGGACGGGAGGCGGGCCGCTGCTGATCGTCGTGGGCGAGGTCGCCGCGTCAGCGACCGCTCAATCACGGCGCCACGCCGAACGGTGCTTCCGCCATGACGCAACTCGGCGATATCCCATGGCCGCGGCGCCCGGCCAGCCAATGGGCGTTACGCGCGCATCCTAGGCGGCCAGCGCGACGCCGCCGGGCATCAACGCGCCGACCACCAGGCGGCTGAGCATCCGCCCGTCGAGCGGAATGATCGCGTCTATGAACATATCGACGGTCGCGTCCATCACCGGTGGGGATTGTAGACACTCGGAATCGACCATGAAGGTCTCTTGAACCGCGTCGACGAGCAGGCCGACCATCTGGTCGTTGAGCTGGACGACGACGATGACATTTCGCGACGAAGGTTCCGTGCGGCCAAGGCCCAGGCGGTTTCGCAGGTCGAGCACCGCCATCACCACCCCCCGCAGATTGATGACGCCGCGAATGTACTCCGGCATCTGGGGCATGGGCATGGCGGGGGTCCACCCGCGAATTTCCCTCACGACACTGATGTCGATACAAAACTCCTGGCCGCCGATCTCAAAGGAAATCAGCTCCAACTGGCCGGCGGTCGAGGGCTCGGTCATCAGAACTCTTCCCAGTTTTCGGTTTTAAGGGCGGCGTTGGCCGCGGCGCCCGGGCGGGCGCCGGCGAAGGCCCTGATCTTTTGCTGCGCCGCGTGGACGGGCGACCTGGGCGGGGCGCTCGCGGCGCGGGACGGCGCGGCCGCCGCGCTATCGCCATACTGGAACTTCCCGATCAGGTCGGTCAGGGACTGGGTCTCCTCGCGAAGCGAGTGAGCGGCGGCGGTGGCCTGCTCGACCATGGCCGCGTTCTGCTGAGTGACCTGATCCATCTGATTGACCGCGGCGTTGACCTCGTTGAGCCCGGTCGCCTGCTCGCGCGATGAGGTGGCGATCTCCGAGATGAGGCTGTCGATCTGCGCGACCTTCTCGACGATCAGACCCAAGGCCTGCCCCGTGTCGCCCACCAGCTTCACGCCGCGGCCGACCTGGGCGGTGCTGCTGGCGATCAGCGCCTTGATTTCCTTGGCGGCGTCAGCGCTGCGCTGGGCCAGGGCCCGCACTTCCTGGGCCACGACCGCGAAGCCTCGGCCCGCCTCGCCGGCGCGCGCGGCCTCGACCCCGGCGTTCAGGGCCAGAAGGTTGGTCTGGAAGGCGATCTCGTCGATCACCCCGATGATCTGGGTGATCTGTCCGGAGCTTTGCTCGATCTCACCCATCGCCGAAACCGCCTCGCGCATCACCGCGCCCGACTGTTCGACTTCATTTCGCGTGCTGGACGCGGCCGACGAGGCTTGCGCGGCGTTCTCGGCGGCGCGCTTGACGGTGGCGGTGATCTCGTCGAGGGCGGCGGCCGTCTCTTCCAGGCTCGCGGCCTGTTGTTCGGTGCGCTTGGACAGATCGTCCGACGAGCTTCTGATCTCGTCGGTTCCGGCGCGGATGGTCGTGGCCGTGCGCCCGACCAATTGCATCGTGCCCTGCAAGGTTTCCAAGGCCCGATTGAAATCCAGACGCAACTGGTCAAGTTCGGGGATGAAGGCTCGCTCGATCCGTTGTTCGAGATCGCCATGCGCCAGCGCCGTCAGGGCCGCGCCGATTTCATTGACCGCCTCGACCCGCTTGGTGACGTCGGTGGCGAACTTGACGATCTTCACGACCCTGCCGTTCTCATCGAGGATCGGATTGTAAGAGCCTTGGATCGTGACGATCTGGCCGCCCTTGCCCATACGCGTGAACTCGGCGGCTTTATATTCGCCTCGGACGAGGCTGGCCCAGAAGTCGGCGTAGTCCTGGCTGTCGCGATAGGTCGGCTCGGTGAACATGCTGTGTTTGCGGCCAACGACCTCGTCCAGGGTATAGCCCATGGTCTTGAGGAAGTTTTCGTTGGCGTTGACGATCGTGCCGTCCACCTTGAACTCGATCATCGCCTGGGATCGGCTGATCGCGGCGATCTGGGCGGTGTAGTCCATGTTGAGCAGGCGTTCCTTGGCGTTGGCCCACTCGACCACGAAGCCTGTCGTCTTGCCGCTCTCGCGCAAGGGCGTCACCAGCAGATCGAACGCCAGCTTACCCACGCGGATCGTGGCGCTATGGGGCTTGGTCAGCTTGGCCAGCATATCGCGCTGGTGGGACGGGTTCTTGTGGAACACGTCGATATTGCTGCCGACCAGCTTGGCGACACTGAAGTTTGGTAGTTCCGCGCGAATGTCAGCCTCGCTCTCCTCCAGGAGAGCTCGCACGGCGCTGTTCATATAGGTGATGTTCAGCTTGGCGTCGGCGACCATGACATTGGCCCGCAGCGCTTCAAGGACTTGAGCGCGGTCGATGGCGCTTCCAGCTTTCGCAAATCTCTTCAGCATCAAATCCATCCCGCCGATCTTCCTCGTGGCGCGCAACTCTAAGTTTACATGCCCGAGACGTGTCCATCCCATAATGCGTTCCAAGTTAAACGACGCCGGTTAAGGGGACATTTCGGGCGCGCACCTGGACGCGTCGTGCGTTGTTTTGACGCGGATGCTGGAGTTAATTATAATATATTCAAATATTTCGTAATTTGCTCGCCGTATATATTGAATTCAATCGAGCGGAGTGGTCGCTTGGGGGATATTCGAGGCGATTCGAGCAAGCAGAGCCTTGTGTAAGACCGGCCGCCGTGCGCCCGTCATCCTGTCGTCTTAACGTTACTCTTTAGTCTCCAAAGTATCGGCGCGGATCGACACCTCGCCATCGAGGCCGAGGACGCTTTAGCGATGCCGCGAAGTCGCCGAACACGTCCACCATTTCCCAGGCGATCATCTCGCCTAAGGGGGGGGGCCTCTCCCCCGAGGGTTGGGCGTCCGCCGTCACGCGGGCGGTCGATCTAGGCGTCGGGCCGGCGGGCCGGTTTCTCATGGCCGCCCCGCGGGAGGCCAGGTTCAGGCTTTTGGGTTTCAACCGCAACCGACGCGCCCGTGGGGCCTAGGTCGGGTTTGCTTGATCCGCCCGCGCGCGGCGACGTACGAGCGCGCGAGCGCCCAGGGCGAGGAAGCCCGCCGCCAGGCCCCAGAACGCCGAACCGACGCCTAGCAGCGTCAACCCCGAGGCCGTGGCCAGAAAGGTGACGATCGCCGGATCGCGGTCGCCCGTTGGCGCCAACATTGACTCGAGCGCGCCCAGCAGGGCCGGGATCAGGGCCAGCCCGGTCAAGGCCGCGATCACGGTGTGCGGCAGCCCCAGGAAGACGCCGACCAGGAACGGAGAGAACAGCGCCAGCAGCAGATAGCAGCCCGCGTAAATCACGCCGACCACCCATCGTTTCGCCGCGTCTGGGTGGGCTTCCGGATTGGTGCAGATGGCCGCGGTGATGGCCGCCAAGTTCACGCCATGAGCGCCAAACGGCGCCGCCAGCAAGGACGCCAGGCCAACTCCGGCGAGCAGCGGGCGGGGCGGCGGGCGATAGCCGGCCGTGCGCAACACCACCAGGCCGGGCAGGTTCTGAGAGACCAAGGTGACCAGGAAGAGCGGCAAGGCCAGACTGACGATCGCCGCGGGCTGAAAGAGGGGCGCCTGCGGCGCCAGCATCCCCAGGACGTGGCCCGAGGACGGCAAGGAGAGGCCTCCGCGCACCAGCGTCAGCGCCACCCCGGCCGTCAGGGCCAGAAGCATCGCATAGAGCGGCGCGCGCTGCCGGGCAGCGAGGAAGACCGCCAGAATCACGCCGACCAGAAGGGGATCGATGGCCGCCGTGCGAAAAAGGGTCAGGCAGAACGGCAGCAGGACGCCGGCCAGCATGGCCGAGGCGACGGCGCTCGGAATCCTCTCGGCCAGTCGACCCAGGACCGGAACCAGGCCGAGCACGATCGCCAGCACGGCCGAGATCACGAAAACGCCAACCGCAACGGGCCATGAGAGCTGAGCGGTGGTCCCCGCCAGCAGGGCCGCGCCCGGCGTCGACCAGGCGAGCACGACGGGCATCCGCAGCCCGACCGACAGCGCGCCGCCGGCGAGGCCGATCGCGAGGCAGAGGGCGGTGACGGCCGAGCCGGTCTCTTCAGGGCTGGCGCCCATGACCTTCATGGCCTGGACGACCAGCGCCACCGTGCCGCCAAAGCCAATGAGGGCGGCGATCAGGGCGGCGGACCAGGCGGTGACGGGGGGCGTTTTGAAGGTCATGAAGCTTGTCGCATAGCAGGAGAGCGGCGGCGGCTTCCAGCCGCCATCGGCGAAGCCGCCGACGCGAGGGATGCGTCGGCGGCTGGCTCAACGGGCCTTGAGAGGACCTTGGCGCTACTTCGTCTTCTGGTCCGCGGTCGTGGCGGCCTTGTCGATGACGTTGGCGACGGCCTCGGGCTGGCTGAGGAAGACGACGTGGCTGCCCTTGATCTCGACGGTCTGGGCGCCGATGCGGGCGGCGGTCTTGCGCAGCAGCTTGGGATCGATCGCGCCGTCTTCGGTCGCGACGACGAACCAGCTGGGCTTCACGCGCCAGGCGGCCTTGGTGACCTTGTCGCCGAAGGCGGACATGGCGATCGGCACCTGGGAGTCGCGCATGAAGGCCGCGTCCGCGTCGCTGACGTCGCCGGCGAAGCCCGACTTGAACTTGGCCATGTTGACGAAGCCGAAGCCATCGGACTGCGCCTCGATGACGAAGCCGGGAGGGGCGGGGATCTCGGCGAACTGGTCGCCGGTCGACTCGCCGGTGTCGGGCGCCAGGGCGGCGACATAGACCAGGCCCGCGACCTTGGGGTCGTTGCCGGCCTCGGTGATGACCGTGCCGCCGTAGGAGTGGCCGACCAGGATCGTCGGCCCGTCCTGGCGGGCCAGGACGCGGCGGGTGGCGGCGACGTCGTCGGCGAGCGAGGTCAGGGGGTTCTGGACGACGCTGACCTTGTAGCCCTTGGCGGTCAGGCGGTCGTAGACCCCGCGCCAGCCCGAGCCGTCGGCGAAGGCGCCGTGGACCAGCACGACGTTGCGGATCGCCGGGGCGCGGGCGCCTCGCGAGGCGTCGGTCTGGGCGTGGGCGGCGCCGGCCAGGCCGGTCAGCGCGGCGGCGACGAGGATGTTGCGAGCTTGGCGGATCATCGGGTGTTTCCTTCGTAAAGCTGTTTGTTTCAGCGATATTTGTTATCGCAATAACTGTTGTGTAGCGACGGCTCGGCGGGTTGTCCAGATAAAACTTATCGCGATATGTATTTTTCCGCGGCGAGCGGGAGATCGCTATCCGAGACGGCCTTGGCTTGAAGGCGGCGACCTCGAAGCCCAGCCTGGATAGCGACCTCGGGCGGCTAGATGGTGGGGATCGTGCCGCCGTCGATGACGTACTCCGCGCCATGAATGGCCGAGGCGCGGTCCGACGCCAGGAAGGCGATCAGCTCCGCCACTTCCTCGGGCTTGGCCGGCCGGCCGAGCGGGATGCCGCCGAGGGCGTCGAGGATACTCTGCTTGGCCGCTTCGAGGCTCCCGCCCGTGCTGTCGGCGATCCGGCGCATCAGATCGTCGGCCGCTTCGGTATGAATCCATCCCGGAGATACGACGTTGACGCGCATGCCCTTGGGGCCGACCTCCTTGGACAGCGCCTTGCTATAGGTGGTGAGGGCGGCCTTGGCGGCGGCGTAGGCCGTGGTCGACTCCGGCAGCGGAAGTGTCCTCTGGATCGACGAGACGTGGACGACCGCGCCGCGGCCACGCGCGAGCATTTGTGGCAGCAGCGCTCGGTCGAGACGAACCGCGGTCATCAGGTTGAGGTCGAGTTCCGCGGTCCAGTGCGCGTCGTCGAGCGCGGCGAAGCCGCCGCCCGGGGAGGACGAACCGCCCAGGACGTGGATGAGGACATCGACGCCGCCGAGGCGTTCGATCGCCGCCTCGGCCAACCGCTCCGCGCCTTCCGGCCGCGTCAGGTCGACTTCCACGACAGAGGCGCCGGCGGGGGCGTTGGCGGCGCTGCGGGCGGCGGTCACGACGCTCGCGCCGCCTTGCAGCAGGCGTTCGACCGTCGCGCGCCCAGCGCCCTTGGTGCCGGCGGTGATCACGGCGCGAACGCCTTCGAATTCGGCCGGGCTCACGGCGTGATCTCCAGGTCGGCGATCTTGTCGTCCTCTAGGACGAAGAAGTAGCGCAGGTCCGTGGGGCTGCCGGGGAAGTCGCCGACCAGATGAGCGGTAACGACGATGCGGCCCTTGTCGACGACGATCCCGAACGGTTCGACGCTGTAGGTGTACTTCTTGGACGACTGCTCCTTCCATCGACGGATGGAGTCGCGCCCCACGTAGGTGTTGCGCTCGTCGCGGACGATCGCTCCGCCCGTGAAGCATTGGGCGGTGGCGTCGGCGTCCTTGCCTTTGTCGGCGTCGAAATAGCGGGAGATGGGGTGAGGCAACTTGAGGGTCATGACGGCTCCTTTCTTGGGGAAGGGGAGGGCGGCCCGGGCGCCGCTTTCCGTTGCGACGGGTCTTGGGCGCTGCCGATGAGCTCAATTTAGAGCTGGACCAGCATCCGGATAACCGGGACAAATCGGCATATGGTGTTGCGCTGGAGGGGATAATGGAGCGCCTCAAGCTCATCGAACTTGAAGCCGTCCTGGCGATCGCTCGCAAAGGGTCCTTCCGAGCGGGCGCGCTGGATCTGGGCTTGTCGACAACCGCGTTGAGCAACACGGTCGCCAAGCTCGAACAACGACTTGGGGTGCGGGTGTTTCATCGCACGACCCGCAGCGTCTCGCTGACGGACGCGGGGCGAGCGTTCGTGGCGCAGCTACGTCCAGCGGTGCAGAGCATCCATGACGCGGTGGAGGCGGTGCGATCGCAACAGGAGACGCCGTCCGGCATGCTGCGCATCAACGCCTTTCCGAGCGCCGCGCGGGAAATCTTCGAGCCGTTGATTCTGGACTTCGCGCGCGACTATCCACGGGTGCACGTCGACCTGGTCACGGAGGGCAAGCTGGTCGATATCGTGGCGGACGGCTTCGATTTCGGCATTCGGCGCGCCGATCTGGTTCCGAGCGACATGATCGCTCTGCCTCTGGGTCCCTCTCGCGGTCACGCGGTCGTCGCCTCGCCCGACTACCTGGCCGAGCCGCCTCGCGTTCCAGCGGATCTGCTGCGCCATCCGTGCATTCGGGTTCGACTGCCCAACGGCGCGCTGCTTCGCTGGGGATTTGAAAAGGCGGGGGAAGTCGTCCAGCTCGATCCCGAGGGCCCCCTGACCCTCGATGAAACAAGTCTCGTGCGCGCCGCGGTCATGGGCGGCATGGGTATTGGCTATCTCATGGAAGCCGATGTCGCCGACGACATCGCCACGGGCCGAATGGTCCGATTCCTGGCGGATTGGACCCCGCCGATCGCACCGCTTTGCCTCTACTACTCAGGCCGCAGAAACGCCTCGGCCGCTTTCAGGGCGCTGGTTCAAGCCGCGCGTCGGTACGCTTCGCGTCAAACGGCGGCTTAGGGGCGGGCCGCGCGCTTTCACAGGGTCCAGACGGCTAGACAGCGTTGCCGGTTGGGCGTAGGGCGGCGTCATGGACCGGGGGATGTCAGGACTGACGCGGATGCTGGCCCGCTTCGGCGTGGCGCTGGCGATCTGCGCGATGGCCCTGAGGATCGCGATCCCCAGCGGCTACATGCTCGGCCAGCCCAGCGGCGTGAATGGTCTACCGGCGCTCGTGATCTGCTCGGGGCAGGGCGCGCTGGAGGTCAAGAACACCGCCAACCCCGCCCTGGACGACTTGCGGCGGATCATCGGTGATCAGGACAAGAAGGACGGGGAAAAGGGCGCGACCCAGCATGGGTGCGCCTTCGCCGGACATTCAGCGCCTGTCCACGCGCCGGTTCTCCAGAGCCTAGCCGCGCCGGCCTTCGCGCCGTTCGTCCAGACCGCTTCGACGCCGGTTCATCAACGTCCAGGTCTTGGCCTGGCCGCGCCCCCGCCGCCCAAGACAGGCCCCCCTTCGATCGTCTGACCCTCGATCCCGCTCGCCAATCGGCGGCGGCTCCTCACCGTCTGACGAATCGGAAACAAGAATGTCTGTCTCTAGCGGCGCCGCCTCCGCGCGCGCTCTCCTGGCCGCGCTCGCGGTCAGCCCCTTCGCGTCGCCCGCCTTCGCGCTGGCCGCCGATCCCGCCAATCCCGCCGATCCCAAATCGTCCGAAGTCGACCAGGTCCTGGTCGTGGGGCGAGGCGACAAGCCCGTTACCGTCGTGCCGCGCGGCCTCGCCGTTTCGCTGGGGCAGACCGAGTTCGAGGCGATCAACGCGGTCAATGTCGAAGACCTGATGAAGTACGCGCCCGATTTCTTCGTGCGCAAACGCTTCGCCGGCGACGACAACGCCGTGGTCGCCCTACGGGGCGCTAACACCGTCCAGAGCGCCCGCACCATCGTGCTGGTCGATGGTTTAGTGGTCTCCAACTTCCTGGGCAATCGCTACGACTATCCGCCCAAGTGGAACGTCGTCGGCCCGGCCGAGGTGCGCCAGTTCGACATCGTCTACGGGCCCTATTCGGCGCGCTACGGCGGCAATTCGATGGGCGGCGTGATCTCGGTCACGACGCGCGAGCCAGAGCCTGGCCGCGAGGTCTACGCCAACGCCCAGACCATGATCATGCCGTTCAAGGAATACGGCTATGACCAGACCTTCAAGGGCTACAGCGCCGAGGGGGGCGTCTCCTACAAGCAGGAGGACGGGCCGTGGAGCGTGCGCGGCGGCTTCCGGCATTTCGAGAACACCGGCCAGTCCATGACCTACAACCTGTTGTCGGCGACGACCGGGACGGGGACGGCGGTGACCGGCGCCTATAGCGATAGCCGCTTGGCCACGCCGGTGTTTGGCGGGGCCTCGCCGGTGCATGTGATCCAGGACCAGCTTCGCCTGCGCGTCGGCTATGCCGCGGCCAATGGCTGGGACATCCAGGTCTTGGGCTTGGCCTGGAAAACCAACCAGGACCTGACTAATCCGCGCGGCTGGCTGGTCGATGCGTCGGGCAAGCCAGTCTATCAGGGCAAGGTCACCTATGCCGGCAAGACCTGGAACGCCACGGGCCTGACCTTTTCCGAGACCGACCGCACCGAATATCTGGCCGGGCTGAAGCTGGACGGTCCGCTGGCGGGCTGGAAGGCGTCGTTCAATCTGTCGCGCTACTGGATTCCCGACCAAGACTCGCGCACCTCCAACGACTACGCCACCGGCGCGTCCAATGGCGCCGGCACGCAAAGCCGCCAGACCAAGCCCGGCTGGTGGACAGGCGACGCCACCTTCGATCGCGCGTTCGGCAAGCACGAGATCGGCCTTGGCCTGAACGCCAACCTCTACGAGGCGGGGACCGACACCTACGCCACCACCCACTGGCACACCGCGACCGCGCCGGTCTATTCGACCTCGACCTACGGCAAGACCAGCCTGTGGGGCGTCTGGGCCGAGGACGCCTATGACCTGGACGGCAACTTCGTCCTGACCGGCGGCCTGCGTTTCGACAGCTGGCGCGCCTTCGACGGCGGTATCGGCAAGCGAGTCTCGGGCGCGCGGGTCGACAGCCGCTATCCGGAACGCGACGAGACCTCGGTCAGTCCGAAGCTCTCGCTGCAAGGTCGGATTCCGGGCGACTTCGAGCTGCAGGTCAGCCTCGGGACCGCCAAGCGCTTTCCGACCGTCGGCGAGCTGTTCCAGGGGCGGTTCGACGACATCACCCGCCAGATCGATCCCACCAGCTACGACCCGAACCTGAAGTCTGAAAAGTCCACGGACGCCAGCGTCATTCTGCGCCGCAAGTTCGGGAAGGTCCGGTCGACCACCAGCCTGTTCTACCAGGACATCGACGACGCGATCTTCAGCTTCAGCGGCCTGAACCAGTACGGAACCGTCATCACCTCCTACAAGAACGTCGACAAGGTCCGGCAGTATGGCCTGGAGCTGATCCTCGAGGCCTCGGACGTCTTGATCCCTGGCCTGGACATCGACGCCAACGTGACGCGGATCGACGCCAAGACGATCAGGAACCGCGCCAACACCGCCGCCGAGGGCGTGAAGTTCCCGCGCATTCCCGATTGGCGCTCCAGCGGCAATGTCCGCTATCGCATCAGCGACAGCCTGAAGGCCTCGCTAGGGTGGCGCTACGCCTCGCGCCCGAACTCCGACCTGTTCGGCTTGGTGCGTGGCGACGCGTACGGCTTCCAGACCGAGTACTTCACGGTCGATGCGCGGGTGTCTTGGAACGTGACCAAGAAGGCCCAGCTCAGCGTCGGGATCGACAACCTGTTCAACGATCAGGCCTACGTCTCGCACCCGCTGCCCCAGCGGACCTTCGTCTTCGACATCAAGACCAAGTGGTAGGAGCCTGATCTCATGACCGCCTCCAGCCCGGCCCTGATCAAGGCCCGCCAAACGATCTTCGACTATCGCGCCATCTGGCGCTGGCACTTCTATGCCGGCCTTTTTTGCGCGCCGTTCGTCATCATCCTGGCGATCACCGGTTCGATCTATCTGTTCAAGCCCCAGGTCGAGGCTTGGCTGGATCGCCCCTATGATCACCTGACGCTGACCGGGAGACCGGTCAGCGCCCAGGCGCAGGTCGACGCCGCCCTCAAGGCCGTGCCGGGCTCGCGTCTGCGCAGCTATGAGGTGCGGCGCGAGGCCGATGACGCCGCCCGCGTCGTGGTGGGCAAGCAGGGCGAGAACATTCTCGTCTACGTGCATCCCGAGACCCTGCGGATCCTCAAGGTGATCAACCAAGAGGATCGCCTGATGCAGATCGACAAGACCATCCATGGCGAACTGCTGATGGGCGACAATGGCTCGATCCTGGTCGAGCTGGCCGCTTGCTGGGCCATCGTCATGGTGGTGACGGGCCTTTATCTTTGGTGGCCGCGCCAGGCCCAGGGGCTGGGTGGGGTGCTTTATCCGCGCTTGGGTCGGGGCTCGAAGCTGTTCTGGCGCGACCTGCACGCGGTCACCGGCGTATGGATCTCAAGCTTGGCGCTGTTCCTGCTGCTGACCGGTCTGCCCTGGGCCAAGGTCTGGGGCGACGGCTTCAAGGAGGTCCGCGAGCTGACCGGCACGGCGGTCGCCAAGCAGGACTGGTCGACGGGCCGGGCCGGCGAGAAGGCCGAGGCCAAGGCGATGGACGCCTCGGGCGGCGCCGACGAGCACGCCGGCCACGGGATGGGGATGGACATGGCCGGCATGGAGATGTCGGGGATGGATATGGCCGCCGCGCCCTCGGATGCCAGACCGCTGCTGGACCGCATGGTCGCCACGGTCCATCCGCTGGACCTGCCGCCGCCGGTGCTGATCACCCCGCCTTCCAAGAAGAAGGGTTTCAACGCCTCGCCCGATTGGACCGCCCGTTCCGACACCCCCAATCGCCCCCAGCGCGTGACCCTGACGCTCGATCCGGAAACCGCCCGGGTGATACGAACCGAGGGCTTTAGCGGCCGCCACCCGATCGACCAGGTGATCGGCTACGGCATCGCCGCCCATGAAGGCCAGCTGTTTGGCCTGGCCAACCAGCTTCTGGGCGTCCTCACCGCCATCGGCTTGATCACGCTCAGCATCAGCGGCCTGGTCATCTGGTGGCGTCGCCGACCGCGGGGCCAGCTGGGGGCGCCGCCCGCCTTGCCCGAAGGCCGCGTCGCGGCCGGTGTCGGTGTCTTGATCGTCGTGTTCGGCGTGCTGCTGCCGGTGCTGGGGATTTCAATGATCGCTATCGCGCTTCTGGAGCGCTTGGCGTTTCGTCATATCCCCGGTGTTCGCCATTGGCTGGGTCTGCGGTCAAGCGAACCGACGGCGGAGGCGCATCCGTACTGACCGCTTCGGAGAGGCGACGCTCGAACTCGTCCAGAGAGATAGCGTCGCCGCCTCGGCTCCAGGGGGCGATCACTGGCCTGGACACCAGCCGGCTTTCCAGCCGCAAGGCTTCCGGGGATTGGGTCTGGTAGCGGATCTGGATCCATCGGCGGCCAGCGTCGTCAACGAGGCGGAGCAGGACCAGGGAGCCGCCCGGAGGAACATCGCCGACGGCATAGCCCGGCGCGGCGAGGGGGACACCCAGCGCCGCCGCCAGCGCCGTGACGTTGGTGTCGTGCCCCATGAACACGTCGACGCCAGGCGCGGGGGAGGCGAGAGAGTCCAGCACGCGGCGCGCGAGCGGCCCGGCTTGTCGCGCGGTCATGTACGGCGGGCGCGTGAAGACGTCGAACAGCGCCGCGTGAAGCGCGCCCAGCCTCTTCAGCGACGCGGGCTCGATACCCCGCCAGCGCGACCCGCTCGGCGACACGCCTTCCACATACTGCAGCAGAAGGACTTGGGCCGTGCCGGAGGCGTCGCGGATCGGACCGGTCAGTTCGACGCCGCGTCCATCGGCGGAGGGCCTGACGCTGGACGGATGTTCTGGCTGGCAGCCTCGGGGCGCGCCGCAGTCCAGCACGCGGTCGAGTTCGTCGAGCTCGGGCTTGAGCCGCGCGGCCAGCTGATCAACGCCGCCGGTATAGGCGTTGATCGACGCGATGGCGGCGGGTGGATCGAAGGGCGCGACGCCGGCTCGAAGCGGCTCGAACAGCGGATCGACCTCTCCCGCCGCCCGATGGCCGATGGGCAGGTCGCAGCCGGGCGCGAGGCCCTCGGCGAAGGCTTCGCCACTGCTGATCGTGCGCTGGGCGGTGTTGGTCCAGATCCTGACCTGTCCGCGCGCGGGGCAGCCTCGCGCCGGCAAGACGCCGAGCTTGGCGAACCAGGTTCGGTCCGAACGGCCCAGGATCTGGAGCGCACGCGCGCCGCGCGGGGTCAGATGCTCGGCCGGAACCGGCCAGGTCGGCCAGGGATCGCGGGCGAGGGTGCCCTCGGGGGCTTCGCCGACGATAGGGGCGCGGACGCCGTGGCGCATGACGATGGCGACGCGCTCCACGCGCGGCGCGGCGGCCTCGGCGGCGCCCGCCCAGGCCGCCAAGGCGCAGGCGAGCAGGGCGGGGGCGAGGAGGCGCGGCGTTTTCAGGCTGGACACGTTCTTGTTCCTCTTGTGCGCCCGGCGCGAACGCAACGATGCGCTCCCCCGAGGGAGGAGCGCATCGCCGCTTCCGGACGCCGGGATTAAAGCGCCGCTAGAAGCTCTTCTTCAGCGTCAGCAGCGAGGTCCGGCCGGAGTCGACGACATCCGAAATGGCCAGGCTGTTTTTGCCGACGTGCGACCAGTAGGTGTAGTTCTTCAGCAGGTTGGCGACCGACAGGTCCAGCTTGAAGCCGTTGCCGAAGGCGTAGCCCACGTGCAGGTCGACGCCGCGCATCGGGCGGACCCAGAGATTGTCCCACTCGCCGGGCTGATCCAGCACGTCGTAGCCGGACACGTAGGCGCCCGAGTAGTGGTAGATCACGTCGAAGCTGAAGCCGCCCTTCTGGTAGAAGAGCTGGGCGTCGGCCAGCCAGTCGGGGGCGTTCTGAATGCGGTTGTCGACGCCGTCGCCCAGGTCGACGCTGGTCCATTGGCGGGTGACGTTCACGCCGGCGCCGAGGCCGCTCAGCAGGCCCGGCAAGTCCGAGAACTTCTGACGCAGCTGCAGTTCCAGGCCGTAGACGTCGCCGTCGCCGCCGTTGGTCGGCTGGCTGATCTTGGTCTTGCCCTCGGCGTAGGTGTCGGTGTTCACCGAGCTGGAGCCATTGTCGTACATGTAGTCCGACAGGTGCTTGTAGAAGCCGCCGAGCATGGCGTAGCCGCCCTTGCTGTTGCTCCACTCGCCCGACAGGTCGAGGTTGATCGCCTTGATCGGCTTCAGGTCGGGGTTGCCGCGCGAGATCGAGACGCTGCCGTCATCGCTGATCGAGCGGCGCTCGCCGCCCGCCAGCTGGATGAAGGCCGGGCGGGTGTACGAGGTCCAGACCGAGCCGCGATAGACGGTCGCGTCGCTGGGACGCCAGGTGACGAACACGCTGGGCAGCACCTCGTTGTATTCGGTGCTGCTCTTGCCCCACGAGCCGGTCTGTTCGCCGGCGCTGGTGGTCGGGATCGCCCAGTAGAGGTTGTCGATCTTGGTGTGCTCGTAGCGCAGACCGGGCGTGACCTCGACATCGCCGAACTGGTAGTTGGCCATCGCGTAGATCGAGGCGACCGCCTCGTCACCCTTCTGGGTGTTGCAGTTCCAGTTGTTGACTTCGTTCGAACCGCAGGTGTCGAACGAGGCGGCGGTTTTGTACTTGTAGAAGTACTCAAGCAGCTTGTCCTGGTTCACCTTGGGCGCGCGCCAGTCATATTCGCCCGGAAACACGTCGTCGTAGTAGCTGGTGGCGATGCCCAGGCTCTGCCAGGTCAGGCCGCCCTGGCCGATCAGGTTGGCGAAGTGGTCGTTGGTCCAGTCGCGGTTCGTCACGCGGCGGTGGCTGTCGACGTACTTGCCGCCCAGCTTGACCCATTGAAGGGCGCGGCCCTCGAAGACCCGCTTGGCGTCGAACTTGAAGCCGTACTTCTGCTGGCCGCTGTACTGCTCGGTCAGCTGCCCGGCGCGACGCGCCAGCAGCGCCGTGTTGGCGTTGTTCAGATCGTCGTAGATGGTGCTGGTGAACAGGGGGCGCGGCAGGTTGTTGGAGTAGCCCATCGACAGGCCGCCGAGGGGGCGGTTGGAGCCGCTGTTGTACTTGTCGCTCTGATTGATCCGCGCCGAAGCCTCGATGTGGTTCGGACGGTCGTTGTCGCCCTCGCTATAGAAGATCTGCGGCGACAGCGTCCAGGCGCCGAGCGTCTTGTCGAAACCCGCCTGCAGGGTCCCAAGGTCGGCCTCTTCCGGGTTGGTCTCGTACCAGACGCGGGTCGAGACCTGGTCGACGCTGAGGGCGTAGCGGCCGCTGCCGGCGACGGCTTCCTTGTAGCTTTTGTTGGTGCTGACGAACTGGGTGAGCGTGGAGTTCTGCTGGGTCTTGGCGCGGGCGTATGA
Source organism: Caulobacter segnis (assembly GCF_031454995.1). Taxonomy (GTDB): domain Bacteria; phylum Pseudomonadota; class Alphaproteobacteria; order Caulobacterales; family Caulobacteraceae; genus Caulobacter; species Caulobacter segnis_E. The sequence goes on from NZ_JAVDRV010000002.1 coordinate 390,221, forward strand.
GCCGCGCAGATAGACGTCCAGGGTCTCGTCGGGCCGCCAGTTGAGCGTGAAGTTGCCGCCCCAGCGCTCGGTGAAGCCGTTCGAAACGCCAACGTTTATCCCGGTTTGGGTGATGTTTTGCTCGGGATCGAGACCGGGATAGCTGACTCCAGCGGCGTTTCGGACCAGATAGCTCCAGCCGCCGTCGCTCTGGGCGGCCATCACGCCGGCCATCTCGCTGTTGGCGTAGTTGCGCTTGTCGTAGAAGGCGCTGGCGTAGACGCCGAAGCTCTGTTCCGGGCCAAACTTCTTGGCCAGCTCGGCCGACAGGCCGCCGCCCAGGCCTTGGTCGCCATAATCGCGGGCGCGGCTCTCGACGCGGCCCGAGGCCGTGATCGAGCCGGAGAAGTCGTCGCGGTAATCGAAGGCCGACGGCGTGCGGAAGTCGACCGTGCCCCCGATCGCGTCGCCGTCCATGTCGGCGGTCGAGGTCTTGTTCAGCACGATGGTGTGCAAGCCCGACGGCGGCAGCAGGCTCAGCTTGACCTGCCGGCTGTAGGGCATGCCCTGAGCCACGGTCACGCCGTTGATCATGTTGACGTTGAACTCGGCGTTCAGGCCGCGGATCGAGACGAACATGCCTTCGCCGCGCGAGGCGCCGTCGATGCCGCCGAAGAACGACGAGCCGGTGTTCATCACGTTGACGCTGGGCATCATGCCGAGCGCCTCGGCGACGTTGTGGACGGCCGTGTGCTCGAGGTCCTCCGCCGACAGCACGGCGATCGCGTTGGCCGCCCGCATCTGGGTCTTGGCCGCGTCATTGCGCTTGGCGACGATCACCAGGGAATCAATCGTGTCGGAGGGCTCGGTCGACGGCGCGACGGTCTCGGCGTGAACGCCGCCCGACCACGCCAGGCCGAAGACGCCCGCCAGAAGGGCGGCCTTGATCGACTTGCCCGCTTGCCCGCGCGGACGCTTCGCGCCTTCGCCATTCCACATATTCATGACCCACACCCCTGACTTGGTTCGCTGTTCGCGACGGCGCGGCTCATACGTGTCTGTTGAGACAGGGTTGTGACATTTATGCGGAATTTGTCAGTGTATCCACCGCCATCGCTCGACATCGCGCATTAAATCATCATAATTCCCACAGGTGGGGTGAGGGATGCCGGGGAGAAACGGCCATGCTCAGACGTCAGGACCGTCAGCGCGAAATCCTCCGCAAGCTCAAGCCTGGGGAAAGCCACGCCATCGGACGCCTGGCCCAGGAGCTGGAGGTCTCGGAAGAGACGATCCGGCGCGAACTGCGGGTGCTGGAAGCACGCGGCGCGGTGGTCTGGACGCACGGCGCCGTGCAGTTGGCGGCGGTCTCCAGCGAAGGGCCCCATGACCGACGCATGCAGGAAAACCTGGCCGAGAAGACCCGTATCGCGGCGGCGGCGGCGCCTTTCGTGCGTGACGGCGACACCCTCTTCATCGACGCCGGAACGACCGCCTGCTACGTGGCGCGGGCCCTGGCCGGCGCGCGCCGCGAGCTGAAGGTGATCACCAATTCGCTGGTCGTGGCCCAGACCCTGGGTGGGCGAGACGGCAACAGCCTGTTCCTGGCCGGCGGCGAGCTGGACTACGACTACAAGGCGTTCTCGGACCACGTGGCCCAGGCCTATGTCGCGCAGTTCACGCCGCACCTGGCCATACTGACGGTGGGGGGGATCCACGCCGATCACGGCCTCACCGACCGTCACGCGCGCGAGGCGGCGATGAGCCGGATCATCTACGAACGCGCCGATCGGGTCCTGCTCGCCGCCGATCACAGCAAGTTTGGGCGTCTGGGTCTGATCCGCACGGCTTCGCCCGACGAGGTCGACATCTTGGTGACCGATAAGCCGCTGGATGCGCCGTTCGCAGAAGCCTTCCGTCGCGCCACCGTCGTCATCGCGGCCTAAGGAGGCCCCATGCTTAGAAATCTCGTGAAGCTCGCCCTTGTCGTCATCGTCTCGATCGCCGCGCCTCCGGCCATGGCGCGGGCGGCGTCGCCGTCGCTTTGGGTGATGAGCTACAATATCCGCTACGACAATCCCGACGACCGGCCCGACTGGCGCGCGCGTCGCGGGCCCATGGCCCGCCAGATCGCCTTCCTTCGCCCGGACATCCTGGGCGTCCAGGAGGCGCTGGCGTCCCAGGTGGCCGATCTGTCGAAAGCGCTCCCGGACTACGTCCACTACGGCGTCGGACGCGACGACGGCGACAAGCGCGGCGAGAGCACGACGATCTTCTATCGCGCCGCCCGGTTTGAGCGATTGCTGGCGCAGACCCAGTGGTGTTCGCCGACGCCCGACCGCCCAGGCAAGGCCTATGACGCGGCTCTGCCGCGGACCTATACGCGGCTGGTGTTGCGTGATCGCGCCAGCGGCGTCCTGCTGGACGTCCGCAACGCCCATTTCGACCATGTGGGCGCGGAGTCGCGACGACTGTGCGCGCTGCAAATTCGCGATCAGGCGCCCTGGCCTGGGGCGCGCCTGATCGTCCTCGGGGACTTCAACAGCATGCCCGCCGAACCGCCTTACGTCGCTCTGACGGCTCCCGACGCCCCCCTGAAGGACGCGCGCCTCTCAAGCCCCGTGGTTTTCGGTCCGGCCGGCACCTTCAACAATTTCTCGCCGGCGGTCGCGCCGTCCGGCCCCATCGACCACATCTTCGTCGATCGCGCCCTGGCCGTGCCGCGCTTCGCCACTTTGACCGATACGGACAACGGCTTGGCGATCTCGGACCATTTCCCGGTCATCGCCGAGATCGCCTTGCCAAGCGCGGTGAAGCGCAAGCGCGCGGTCGCTAGACCGACGGACAAGCGACAAAGCCTCCCGCCGCGGGTCCAGGGTCGGCAACAGGCTAGTGGCGAGTTTGATCGGGAGGCTGGCGCGCGACTGGCGCGTCAGCCTCCCAGACCGACTAGAAGTTCATGCGGGCCGACAGGGAGACCGTGCGCCCGTTGACGGCTCGTCCGAGGCCAATGCCGTTGGTCGGAACCGACGGCGTGGTGATCTCGATGAAGGCGACCTTGTCGAACAGGTTCTCGGCGTTCAGCATCAGCTGCAACCGCTCCGTCGGACGATACTGCGCGAAGGCGCCGACGAGCGTGTAGCCCGGCATCTTCATCAGGTTGTTGTCCTGCACCCAGCTGTTGGTCTGGCCGGTAATGTTGGCGCCGATCGTCACCTGGCGAAGCTCGAACTGGGGCGAAACCTGGTAGATGAAGTCCGGTTGACGGCGCGGGACCTTACCGGCGACGGCGGCGTTCAGCTTGTCGTTGACGAGTTCGGCATGGGTATAGGTCACGCCGCCCCGCAGGCTGAACGGACCGTGGCGATAGGTCCCTTCGGCCTCCACGCCATAGGCCTTGTAGGTCCGGTCGGTGGTGATGGCGCCGGCCTGCACGTTCGTGTCTTCGGTGTCGGCCTTGAAGCCAGTGATATTCAAGGTGATGTCACGCACGCGGTACTTAAGCCCAGCTTCGAACTGCTTGACGATGTCGTAGCCGTCGGCCTTGTTGACGAGGCTGCCGTCGGTGGCGCTGACCTTGTTCGAGAACAGAAGCTTGTCGGCCCCGGCCCGCGCGCCGCGGCTGTAGCGCGCGAAGACCGCGAACGGCTCGGCGACCCGATAGTTCACGCCCACCGAATAGCTGACATAGCCGTAGTTGTAGTGGACGGGCGCCGGCCGGTCGTACGGCGTGAAGGCGGTCTTCGACTCCGCGACGGAAATGACGCCGTCGCCGTTGAAGTCCACCGGCTTTATGCCGATGCGGCCGCCACCTAGATCCGCGCCGAACAACTGGCCGCGCACGCGGCCCCCGTCGTGGCGGATGCTGCCCCCGATCGCGACCTTGCCGAAGCGATAGTTCAGCGACCCGTAGGGCGCGGTGATGTTGTATCGGAGGTCGTAGCTGCGCCGGAAAAAGGCGGTGGAGCCGGACCGGTTGAAGCCCAGATAGCCGTTCTGGGTCTGCGGCACGCCGGCGGCGTTGGTGTAGTTGATCAGGCCTGAGCCGCCGTCATCGGCCACGTCCTGGATGTGGTTACTGTACAGGTAGTCGCTGGTGTAGTCCTGCAGCGATTTGTAGACGCCGCCCGTGACCGTCAGCTCGCCGTTGCCGACGTCGTAGGCTCGGGTGGCGCGCAGATCGTTGATGAAGTTGTTCAGCGACCGCGACTCGATCCGGTTCAGCGAGGTCGCGACAATCAGGCCGTTGCCGTTGAGGGCGCCCAGATTGGTGATGACCTTGCCGGCGTTCGGGCCGGTGGCGTAGCTGTAGGTCCCGACGCCGCCGCCGAGCGAGGCCGGCAGCGCGCCGCCTGAATAGATGTTCGCGACCAGATTGCGGGTCGTCCCGCCCTGGACGTCGGCGTATCGGCCGCGCTGGGTGATCGTCCAGCCGCGGACTTCGAACTGCGATTCCAGGCCGATCGATTTTACCAGGGCGTTCATGCCCTGGCTGAGCGGAAGCACGGAAGGCTTGTTGTCGGCGTCGAGCGTGACGAGATTGCCCAGGTGGCCCGAGAGCATCGAGTCTCGCCGGACATCGTAGGTGTTGAAGCTGCCGTAGACCGGGTTGTCATTGGTTCCGGTGATGCGCACCGGGCCCGGCAGGTAGTGCGGCGAGCGGTCATCCAGATACTTGCCCGACAGTCGGACGTATCCGTTGGAAAACTGCCTGGTGAGGTTGAATTTCAACTGGCCGCCCTTGAAGGCGTCGAAGCCGACGCGGCGCGGACCTTCGCCCACCCTGTAGAAGCCGCCGATGTGGAAGCGCCACGAGTCGTTGATGGGAGCGCCGTACTCGAAATCCACGCGCTTCATGTCGTAGCCGAGTCCGGTCATCACCTGGACCGTGCCTCCGGCGACATCGCCGGTCTTGGAGATCAGGTTGATCACGCCGGCCGGCGAGTTCGACGCGAAGGTCGAGGACGAGCCGCCTCGGATGGACTCGACCGCGGCTAGGTTCAGGTCGGCGCGGATGTAGATGTCCACCGCGCCGTTGAAGAAGTCGCCGAACTCCAGGACCGGCAGGCCGTCTTCCTGAAGCTGCATGTATTTCGAGCCGCCGGACGCCAGCGGAAGGCCGCGGATCGTGTAGGCGGAGCTGCCGTCGCCCGTGGACGACTCGGTCCGGATGCCTGGGAGGTTGCGGAGCAGATCGCCAAGCGAACGCCCGCCCAAGACCTCGATGTCCTTCTCGCGCAGCGCGCTTGTCGAGGTCGCGCTGTCCAGTCGGTCGCGCCCCTTGGCGACGCCGGTGGAGAAGACCTCTTCACGACCGGCCGGCGTATTCGCCGGCTGTCCAGCAGCCTTGGCGGTTGTAACCGTGGTGGTTTCAGCTAGCGCGAACGAGGGTGCGACAAATAGAAGCGGCGATACTAGCGCTGAAATGTAGAATTTCTTCATAGTGGCTCTGGGCCCCTGCGATGTTTCTACAATATTCAAGCACGGTATTGTTTGTTGCTTTGTAAATTTCTCGAGTGTTGCGGTGGTCTTTAATTGTGTGTTAGCGCTATCATTTTGTGCGCATCTGAAAATAGCGGGCCGTCCCGGTCTGGCGCCGGTTCCCTTTGGGGTTGCGGAGGTGTCGTGACGATGGGGCGTCATGACGATGGCTGGCTGCTCTTGAGTCGCGAGCAACCCGGCGATCGCTTCAGGGCTCCGCGGGAGGCGCGGCCTGTCGCCAAGTGGGCGTCGATGATCGACCTAGAACTCAAGGGGCTAGGCGGCCGCGGTCCGAGCCGAACGCGGATCGCGCCGATCGGCGGGAAGGCCGGCCACTCGCGGGCTAACGGGTGGTTGCGGGCGCGCTCCGGCGCCCTGGCGCGGTCGACGGGGAAGATCGCGTCTCCGAGCAGGACGCCTAATGCGTGGTCTGCCACTCCAGCCAATCGCCGTAGGGGTGGCAAACCGCTAGCACGCTGGTCAGGCCTGTTGGCCATTGGGTCATGCGTAGCTCGACCCTGTCGCGGTCGGCCGTCCACTCAAAACCTATTCGTAGTAGCGGCCTTTTGTCGCTCGCCTTCGCGCCAGCCCTGGCAATCGTCTCGTCAATGCGGCGACGATCCTGGTCGCTTAGATACTGGAGGAACATCGTGTGGGTGATGGCGCGGCCGCGTCCCTCCGGCTGAGGCGTTTCCAGGTGCTGGGCCAGCCACGTCGCGGCGTCCCCCTGGTCGACACAGGGCGGATGTGCGGCGGCGATCCGAAGCGCCGCGTCGAGGCGTCGATATCGGTCCCGCTGGTCGGCCCAGGCGAAAGACAGCAGCCGCTCGCGATGTTCGGGGTTGGAGGCGTCGAGCGGTTGAAGATCGACGCCGCGCGCCGACACGACCTCCAGGGGGGCGATAGTCGGGGAGGGGCCTCGCCATTGGGGTTCGACACGAACCGCCGAGTTGGGGTCGCCGACCGAGATCGCCCCGAGCTTATAGAAATAGCGTGAGAGGTTGAGGTTTAGGCCGGCGCTCGATCCAAGATCGAGCAGTTCAAACGGCATGTTCCAGCGCGCGCGCGCCGTCAGCAGCGCCGCGACGATGGCGCCGGCCCGAGCAACTTCATTGGTCTGGGGCGGATGTCCCAGCCAGCGAGCGATGAACGCGTCTTCTTGCGACAGGGCCTCGGCGATCGCGCCGTCGAAGTCGTTGTGATCTCCGTTGTACAGCCTGGCCAGGGCGGCTGGCGCGCCGCGGCGAGCAAGGGCGTTGAGCGCGCCATTGAAGCGCATGGCGATGGCGGCGGCCGCGGGGTCGCCCTCCCAGTCGCCAATCATCGCGGCGCTGATCGGAGCGCGCGAAAGCTGACGATCCACCGCTTCGAGCACGGAGGCGACGAACGGCGATCCCATCGCGCGGCATCTGTCGGCTTGGCGCAGAAATTCGCTTCCGCCGCTGACGTCAGCGCGTTTCGTCATCCATTCGCACTCCACGTGGGACCGCGCCCAAGGTTCATCGGCGCGGCGAGGGCCGGCGGCCGCGTCATTGACCTCGCGCCGCCCTGGCGTGTGGGGCGTTGTGCGGATCCGTTCCCGCCTGGGTTCGCGACACTCGGTTACAGCCACTTTCGCGTCTTTCTCCACACCTGATCCATGGTTCCGGTCGCCGAAGCATGGCGCTCGGTTGGCTCCAAAAGTTCCGGCTGGTTCTCTAGGTGCATGATCAGCGCTTGGGTTAGATAAGGGTCTCAACCGTTAATAATTGGCCTATGTTGCAGTCATAATCGCCTCGTGTGCATATATTCGACTGTGTAGTCCGTGGATGTTGAGTCATCTCGGAGTTATCTATGAAATTCTAGGTTGCGGTATGGGCATCTATAATCTAACGGTATGTCTGTTAGGCTTTATATATACTTGCGGCAATTTGTCGCATATTAGTATATACGCCTGCGAGGCGCTCCATCCTTAATTGTTTGGACACCTTCCCACTGCCTCCTTGCGCCATCTTGCGTGGGTTTTGCGTGGGATGAAGTGGTCAGGGAGTGTTCGCGCCGGTCGGAGGCGCCTGCGCTCCACGGCCTCGGTCTCCAGCTCGCCAAGACTCAGAAGCGTTGGTCGCCGCAAGGCCCTGACACGGCAATCATGGGGAAAGTTTAGAATGAAGGTTGTTCTTCTCGCTGGCACGGCGCTCGCCGTCTTGACGATGGCTACGCCGACGCTGGCGCAAACCGCCTCGCCCGATCAGGCCGAGCTCATCGCGCTCGTCCGCGCTCAGGCCCAGGAAATCGCGAACCTGCGCGGCCGCCTGGACAAGATCGAAGGCGCTGGCGTGGCCGCCGCCCCGCGCGCGCCCGCCGCTCGTCTCGAGATCGGCGCGGCTCGCCAGCCCGTCGCGAATGACGACAGCGCCGGTGAGGCTTCCGGGCCTCAAATCGTCACGCCGGACTTGGCCGATCAGAGCATCGCTCAGGTAATCGCGGCCGCGAAGGACGCCGCGGGCGTCACGACCGAGTGGAAGGGTGGCTTGCCGACGTTCCGGTCGCCGGATGGCTTCTACATGTTCAAGATGCGCGGCCGGATCATCAGCCACGCGAGCACGACCTTCGGCTCGAACTACGACACCCGCAATATCACCACCACCGGCATGCGCGCCCTGCGCATCGGCCTGGAGGGCGGCGCGGGCGCGCATTTCTTCTACCAGTTCGAGAACGACTTCGCCGACAACGTCTCCGACGTCGGCACGGCCTTCGTCGGCTGGCGCGACACGGTGGGCGACGTCTCCTATGATGTTCGCTTCGGCAACATGTTCAACGACCGCGGCTTCGAGGGATCGAGCGGCTCGGACGCGCCGTCGTTCCTGGAGCGCAATGTCGTGGCGACCTCGATCATTCCGCAGCGCGGCTTCTACGGCATCTCGATCATGCCGCGGATCTTCTGGAAGAGCGGCCACGCCTCGATCACGCTCAGCGGCGACAGCATGGACGCCAAGCAGAGCGTTTCGGACAGCCGGACCCTGATGGCTCGCGCGCACTGGAACCCGATCAAGACGGATCGCTCGACGCTGCACCTCGGCCTCTGGGGCTTCGACGAAGACCTAGCCGTCGGCGGCGGAACCCTGACCCGCAATACGGTCATCGGCGGGCGCTTCAACGGCGCGCTGCGCGTCTCGACCGGCACGGTGACGGGCGGCACGGGCACCCGCGGCTACGGCGCGGAAGCCGGCGGCTATGTGGGCCCGTTCTGGGTCATGGGCGAAGCCGGCAAGCGCAACGCGGCGCTGGACGCCGGGCGCCCCGATCTCGTGACCAAGGCCTGGAGCCTGTCGAGTGGCTACTTCATCACCGGCGAGCTGCCGCCCTATAACGCTCGCCTCGGCACCTTCGCCCAGCCCAAGGTTCGCAACCCCGTTCTGCGGGGCGGCCCGGGCGCGGTCGAGCTGCTCGCGCGCTACGAGAACATCGACTATTCGGGCGTTCCGACGGCCGGTGACGGCTGGGCGGCGACCGGTGGCGTGAACTGGTATCTGGATAACGTGATCCGGCTCCAGTTCAATGTAATCCATTGGAGCGCCATGAACCGTTCGGGCGTCTATCCGACCAAGGACAGCGGGCAAACCGTCAGCGGCGGGATCGGCATCACCTTCTAGGCCGAACCGTTCGTTGGAGCGCGTCGGCGGCCCCGGATTCTTTCATGCGAAGGAAAAGCCTCGGGTCGCTGGCGAAGCTTCCGTCGACCGCGTTCGCGTCGAGGTCCTCTATTTTGACGAAATGGATCTATCGCTTGGGTAGTGAAGTCCTCAAATAGAGGTTTATCGAATGCTTCTTCTCCGCCAGTAGTTGAGGTGGTGATTAAGCTTTTAATGATAAAAGTGCGATAAATTTGTATCGATCAAGTGATTCCGTCGGTAGTTTTTGTTGCGACAGGCATCTCTCGACCGTATTTCGATGGAGCATACCGTGATCAAGGCAATGAGTATTCCGCGCAAGTTGAGTATTTCATTCGTTCTGATTTGCGTGTCGGCCGCGATCATCATGTTGGTGTTTTTTGCGACGATCTCGGCGATCCAGACATCGACCAAGAGCAACAATCTCGCCCAGTCGATCCATGCCCAGACCTTGGCGCTCGAAACCGCGATTCTGCGGCAGAACAGCCAGTTCAGAGGCTTTCTCGTCACCGGCGATGAGACCTATCTGAAGTCGTATTACGAAGGGCGCGACGAGTACGACAAGGTCGCCGCCGAGCTGAAGCCCATGCTTTCGAGCCCTTCGCAGCTGGAGCAGCTCGAGGCCTCGCGCGTCGCCACCGTGGCTTGGCGAAAGAACTGGGGCGACCGGTTGATCGCCGTGGTCCGGGAAGGTCGCCGCGAAGACGCCCAGGAGATGGTCCGGAACGCCGGCAAGAAGGTGCTCGTCAGCCAGGCCGTGCAGCCGTTGCGTGATATCCGCAAGGACCAGACCAAGCTTATCGAGCAGAACGGTCAACGCCAGAACGCCGCGATCGTCACCGCTATCGTGGCCCTGATCATGGGCGGCGTGGCGCTGATCGGCGTCGCGATGGGTCTCTCGGCCATGCTGAGCCGGATGATCGCGCGCCCAATCACCCAGCTGACCAGCGCCATGGCCGAGCTCGCCAAGGGAAACAACGACATCACCGTCGACGTCGATCGCGCCGATGAGGTGGGCGACATGGCGCGGGCCGTGTTGGTGTTTCGCGACACCGCAGTGTCCAAGGCCCTGGCGGACCAGGCCAAGGCCAAGGCTGATCAGGCCAAGGCGGAGGCCGACATGGCCAAGGCGGAGGCTGACGCGGCGGCTCGGGAAGTGGTGCAAAACCTCTCGGCGGCGCTTGAGCGCCTCGCCATGGGCAATCTGAGCTTGCCGATCGAGACGCGCTTCCCCGCGGATTATGAAAAGCTCCGGAGCGACTACAATACGGCGCTGCGCAGTCTAACCGACCTGATCGGTGACATCTCGAGCGGCGTGAGCAGCCTCGGCGAGGGCGCGCACGACATCAGCAGCGCGGCCGACCAAATGGCCCATCGCACCGAGCAACAGGCGGCGAGCCTTGAGCAAACGGCCGCCGCGCTGAATGAAATCACCGTCGCGGTGCAAGCGGCGTCGGGCGGCGCTGGCATGGCCAAGCAAGCTGTCGATGTGGCGCACAAGGATGTCGAGCGCAGCGGGCAGACCATGGGCGAAGCCGTCGCCGCGATGGAGCGGATCGAGGCCTCGTCCCGCGAGATGGAGTTGATCGTGGGAACGATCGACGAGATCGCCTTCCAGACCAATCTTCTCGCGCTTAACGCGGGCGTCGAAGCCGCGCGCGCTGGCGAGTCGGGCCGCGGCTTCGCCGTGGTGGCCCAGGAAGTGCGGGCGCTCGCCCAAAGGTCGGCCGAGGCCGCCAAGGAGATCAAGGCGCTCATTTCCAGCTCGAATGAACAGGTTCAGCTTGGCGCCAAGCTCGTCAATGAGACGGGGGGCGCCCTGGACAAGGTTGTCGGCCAGTTCGGCGAAATTTCCCGTCTCGTGACGGAGATCGCCAGCTCGGCCACCGAGCAGGCGAGCGGCCTGAATGAGGTGAACGTCGCGGTCAACCAGATGGATCGCTTCACCCAGCAAAACGCCGCCATGGTCGAAGAGAGCACGGCGGCCAGCCATGCCATTCGCGCCGAGACCGAACGTCTCAGGTCCAAGGTTTCGGTATTCAGAGTCGCCTCCAGCGCGGCGCGGAGCGCTTCCGCGGCCGCCTAGAGCCAGAGGTTACATAAGCCCCTGGGTCGGTGAATCCTTCCCGTGGCCATCGGACGCGCGATGTCGGCGTCCGATGGCGGCAAGGGGCTCTCGACGCGCGGTCGCCGAGCTTGGCGTGGATCCTGGACTTGGCGTACGGCGCGAAACGGGGACGCGCCGCTAGCGTCGGCGGTTCCGGGGCGGCGAGGTGCCCGGGGGCGGTCGCCCCGCGTCACCTCGCCTAATCCTCGGCTGATCAACGCCGCGGTCGTCTCGCGATCGACGCCAACTAGAACTTCCGGCTCAGGCTGAGACCCCATTCGCGCGGACGGCCGTAGCTGGCTTCCTTCAGGCCAAAGCCGCTGGAGGCGTTACCCGAGACCTTGTAGCGCTCGTCCGACAGGTTGGAGCCGAACAGCGCCACCTGCCACAGCTGGTCCGGAGACGCATAGGCCAGTCGCGCCCCGAACAGATCATAGGCGGGCTGCGTCAGGTCGGGATCGTTGGCCACGTCGTTGTAGACGGTGCTGTAGTGGCTCCAGTCGACGCGGGCGGTCACGCGTCCGCCGTTCGGCAATTCCCGGCCGTACTCGACGCCGCCGTTCAGCGTCCACTTGGGCGCCTTGACGAAGTGAGTGGCCAGGGTGATCGGCAGCACCTGGCCGGCCGCAAGCCCGTTGCCGACCTCGGTGTACTTGGCGTCCATATAGCCGCCGCCGAAATTGAAGCTCCAATTCGTCGTTGGCCTGGCCTGCAGTTCGACCTCGACGCCCTTGACCTCGCCGGCCGCGGCGTTGGCGACGAAGTTGCGCGGCGTCTGGTTCACCGTCACCTGGATGTCCTGATAGTCGCTGAAGTAGCCGGCGACGTTCAGGATCAGGCGGCGATCCAGCCAAGCCGTCTTGGCGCCGGCCTCGTAGGTCACCAGCGTTTCAGGCTGATACTCGGTGACCTCGGAGGCGTCGTTGAGCGGGCGGGCGTTGAAGCCGCCGCTCTTGAAGCCCTTGCCGATCGAGCCGTACAGCAGGATGTCCGGCGTCGCCTTGAACTCCAGTCCGACCTTCGGCGTGAACGAGTTCCAAGAGCCGCTACGCGACAGCAGCGCGATAACGACGCCGTCGCGAATGCGGCGGTGGTCAAGCACGTAGTCCTTCTCATCGCGGTTGTAGCGCGCCCCGAGCGTGGCGCTCAGCCGGTCGGTCAGGGTGAGGCTGCCTTGCGCGAAGGCGGCGTAGGTCGTGCTCGTGACCTTGGTGTAGACGGCCGCCGAGGGGCTGTAGGGCGGGGGAGACGCGCCCGGCGCCAGGCCCAGCGCCAGCTTCGCGAAGCCCGAGTCGGTGCCGCGCTCGCGGAAGGCGTAGACGCCGGTCACCCAGGTCAGGCGGTTGTCGAAGGACTCGCCGCTGAGCTGGAATTCCTGGCTGTATTGCGCCTGAACGTCGTGGTTGAAGGTCTCGCGGAACGTGAAGGGCGTGTTGTCGCCATCCCGCGCGAAGGTTGCTTTCAGGCCCCGCACCGCGCTGATGCTCTTGAACGAAACCGCGCCCAGATCCCAATCCACCGTGGCCGAGGTTCCCCACAGGTCCAGGTCGTTGATGTTGGGGCCCGTGCCATAGGTCGTGTACGGATCGTTCGTGAGGAACGAGGTGTTCAGCGTCTTCGACCCGTTCGGCGCGGTGATGCCCAGGCCCGGCGCGACATAGGTGTTGAAGTTGGGGATGAACGGTCCGGCGACGAAGCCCGGAACCGACCCGATCACCAGAAGCTTCTGCGGCGCGGAGTGCTCGCGGGCGCGGGTGTAGTCCGCCGACAGGTTGACGGTGACCGCCTCGGACGCTTGCCAGCGCAACTGAGCCCGAGCGGCCGTGGCGTTGCGATCGCCCAGGTCGTCGCCCGTCAGAAGGCGCTTGCCATAGCCGTCGCGCGTGAGGCGCGCGGCCGAGAGGCGAGCCGAGACCTTGTCGCTCAGCGGGATGTCGACATGGCCCTTCACGTCGCGGCGGTCGAGACTGCCGATCACGCCCTCGATCTTGCCGCCGAACGTGTCCTTCGGCTGGTCGGTAGTGATGATCACCGCGCCGCCGATGGTGTTCTTGCCGAACAGAGTGCCCTGCGGCCCACGCAGCACTTCGATCCGGCTGACGTCGAAGGCGTCCAGCGTGCCGCCAATGGAGCGGGCGTAGTAGACGCCGTCGACATAGACCCCGACGCCGGGGTCGCTGAAGATCGCGAAGTCATTCTGGCCGACGCCGCGGATGAAGACCGTGGCGTTGTAGTTGCCGCCGCTCAGCGCCGCCGCCCCGTCGAAGCGGATGCTGGGCGCGAACTTGGCGATCTGGTCGACGCTTTCGACGCCCCGGCTCTGCAAGGCTTCGCCGCCCAGCGCCGTGACGGCGACAGGCGTGTCCTGAAGGCGCTCTTCCCGTCGCCGGGCCGTGACGACGACTTCCTCGATCTGGGCGGTCTCGCCCGTGTTTGTCGCCTGAGCCAAGGCCGGCGTCGCGGTCGCCTGGACCCCCGCCACCGCGCAGACCATCAGGCCGCCGGCGCGCAGGCGGCCGGAAACGTTCCCAATCCTGGGCATTTCTTTTCCTCCCTTGAGTACGTCGATGACCATCGGACGCGAGCGCCCCCAGCCGTTTGATTGTTATGCGTACTAACTATTTCAGAGCATGATTGTATGCCGTGCGCAACAGCGTCTAAGGCGATGCCGCGCATTCAAATAACGATGTGTTGCGGAAGGGCCGCGCCCGCCGGGGCGGTCGGCGCGCGCGGACGCGCTCCGGCCCGTGGATCGAAGCGCGCCGCGGCCCGGCGACGGAGGCGATCGGCTAGTTGTCGGTCGCCGCGGACCGCGCGCTGAGCCAGAGGCAAACGGCTCCGCCGGCCGCCAGTATGGGCAGCAACGCCAGCAGGACTTGTCCAGGCGCGCGGCCGGCCCCGATCAGGGAGGCCGCCAGCAAGGGACCCGCCGCCGAGCCGAGACGGCCCATCACGACCGCCGCCCCGACGCCGGTGCCGCGCAGGCGCGCCGGATAGAAGCTGGGCGCCATGCCGTAGACCGTGGACTGCACGCCCGAGATCGTGGCGCCCAGCGCCGCGCCGACGAACAGGAAGACCACCAACGATGGCGGCGCCACGGCGGCGGCGACCAGAGAGGTCGCGGAGGCGCCGAAGACCGCCAGGATGGTCACGGGGCGCCCCTTGGGGTGGTCCATCAGCCATCCGGTCACCACGCTTCCGGCGGCCCCCGCAAGGTTGAAGGCCATCTGGACGAGGCCGGCGTCGGGCCGGCTGAGGCCCTGGCCGATCAGAAGCGACGGAAGCCAGCTGAGCAGCAGGTACATGATCAGCAGGGCCAGGAAGAAGGCCAGCCACAGCAGCATGGTCGTCAGGCCCCGGCCTTCGCCGGCGACGGCCTCCACGAAACCGGACCTTTCGTCGGCGACGTTGGATGGAGCGGCTTTGGACGGATTGGGCAATAGTGGGATGGCCAGCGCGAGCGCCAGCAAGGGGCCGACGCCGCCGACATGGAAGATCACGCGCCAGTCGGACGGATCCGCCCCGGCCAGGCTGACCAGGCTGGCGACGGCGCCGCCGCAGGGCAGGCCGGCATAGAGAAAGCCGACGGCCCGGCCGCGGAGCCGGGGCTCGACGCTTTCAGCCACGATGGCGATCAGGTTCGGCAGGGCGCCGCCCAGGCCGACGCCGGTCAGGAAACGGGCCCACAGCAGTCCATTGAGGTCGGTGGCGAGGCCGGTCGCGATCGACAGCAAGCCGAACACCGCGACGGAAAAGAGCAGGGTCGTCTTGCGACCCAGTTGGTCGGACAATCGCCCGCCGATGGCCGCGCCCAGCATCAGCCCGAACGTGCTGACGCTGAAGAACCATCCGAGGGCGTCGGGGCCGAGGCCCAGGTCGGGCGCCAGCCGGGGCGCGGCGACGCCGGCTGACTGCAGATCGAAGCCTTCGAAGACGGCCAGAAGGCAACAGATGGCGACGGCGACCAGATTGTTACGCGGGCGCGCCGGGTCGTTCCCATTGAGCATGGACTTTCCCCCTGTGGTTTCCTCGGCGCTCTCCGGCGCGATTTTTGATATGTGTCATAACTATTATGGGGTGTCGCCCCTATTCGCGACCGATCGGCGCGAATCCGGTCGTCGTGCTAGACAAGACCACACACGAGAAAGACGCGTTGATGACGAGCGCTGCGAAACGCAAGGCGGAGACCGAGGCCAGCCCCTCGCTGGGCGGCCTCGAGACGACGGTGGGGTTCGTCCTTCGCCTGGCTCAGGTCGCGGTGTTCAAGGACCTGCTGGCGGCCCTCAAGCCGTTCGACCTGCGGGTCACCGATCTATCCGTGCTGCTGGTCATCGAAGCCACGCCGGGACTTCAGCAACGCGTGATCGGCGACATGCTGCGAATTCAGCGTCCGAACCTGGTGATCATCCTGGATCAGCTTCAGGCGCGGGGCCTAGTGCGCCGCGATCCGGTCCCAGGCGATCGGCGCTCTTACGCCCTGTCCATCACGCCAGAGGGCGCCGCGCTGCTTCGGGGCGCCAAGGCGGCCCACGCGGCTCACGACCAAAAGGTGCTGGAGGCCCTGGGGGGGCTCGAGAAGGAGCGGATGCTGGCCGTCCTCGAACGGATCGCCGCCATCTAGGTGGACGGAAGCGCCCTACGAGCCGTGGCCGCCCGAGCCGCTGCTGATTGGTGTCCACCAAACAACGCTTATGGAGCTTGTCGAGCAGGGAGCGTGGAGGCTCAGCCCAGCTCGGCGATCACCTCGGCGGCCTCGGTGAAGGCGGTGTTGGCGGCGGGCACGCCAGCGTAGATCGCCGTCTGCATCAGCACCTCCTTCAACTCCTCCTGGGTGAAGCCGCCTTGCTCGAGCCCCGCGCGGACGTGGAGGCGGAACTCCTCCCACCGCGCCAGGCTGGCGCAGATGGCCAGAACCAGCAGGCGGCGGGTGCGGTGATCCAGGCCCGGCCGGCCCCAGATCTCGTTCCAGGCGTAGCGGGTGATCATCGCCTGGTAGTCGGCGGTGAAGGCGGTGCGCTTGGCCAGGGACTTGTCGACCCAGGCGTCGCCCAGCACCTTGCGGCGGGTTTCCAGGCCCGCCTCGAACAGCGTGTCCTTGGCCTCGCGCACGGCGCTCCCGCGCCGCACCTCGCGCACGAAGTCCCGCACCGCGCCGGCCAGGGCCGTGGGCGCTTCCAGGCTGGGCAGATGCGCGCCGCCGATCTCGACATGGCGAGCGCCGGCTACGTTGGCGACGATGCGCTCGCCATGGCCCGCATAGGGGGTGGCGAGGTCCTTGGCGCCGGTGACCACGAGGGTCGGGGCGGCGATGGCCTGCAGGCGCTCCAGGAGGGCCATGTCACGGATGGCCGCGCCGCAGCCGGCGTAGCCGTCGACGCTCTGGGCCAGCATGCCGGCGCGCACGGTCTCGACGACCTCGGGATGCTGGGCGCGGAAGGCGTCGGAGAAGAAGCGGCCCATCACCGCCTCGACGATCGCGCCCATGCCCTCGGCGCGGATCAAGGCCAGGCGCTGGTCCCAGGTGGAAGGATCCATGGCCGCCGAGGTGCAGGCCAGGATCAGCGCCTCGACCCGCTGGGGCGCCTTGGCGGCTAGGGTCATGGCGATCATGCCGCCCAGCGAGGTGCCGCACAGGCTGGCCTTGTCGACGCCGGCGGCGTCCATCACCGCCAGGACGTCATCGGCCAGGAGGTCCAGGCTGTAGTCGACGGCCGGCGCGTCGGAGGCCCCGTGGCCGCGCGTGTCCAGGCGGATGACGCGGAAGTCCGGGGTCAGCAGCGGAACGACCGGATCGTAGAGCGACAGGTCCGTGCCGATCGAGGTTAGCAGCACCAGGGCCGGCTTGTCGGCCGCGCCGTCCTGACGCCAGTAGAGGCGGGCGCCGTGCGAGATCGCGAAGGGCATCAGCGGTCCTTTTCGTAATCGGCCAGCGCCTGGGCGACCAGCGCCGCGCTCTCGCCCGTGTCGGTCCCGACCTGGGCGGCGGCGAGGTTGGCGGCCATGCGGCTCTCGTCGACCTCCAGGCCTTCGATGACCGTGACCATGGCGGCGAGGGCGCCGTGGGTCAGTTGGAATAGCTCGGCGAGCACAGACCCCTCGGCCTGCCAGCCGCCGAGGCCGCGCTCATGCTGCTGGGACGGGGCCGAGACGATGGTCGCGGCCAGATGCGGCGCGCGGATCGCCGCCGACAGGGCGACCTGGCATCCGGTCGGATTGCGCTTGTGGGCCATCGCCGAGGAGCCGCCTCGTCCGGCCTGGCGCGGTTCGAAGGCCTCGCCGACCTCGACCTGGGCCATCAGCGCGACGTCGCCGGCGATCTTGCCGATCGCGCCAGTCAGGATGGCGAGCGCGGAGGCCAGACCCGCCACGCCCTGGCGCTCGGCATGCCAGGGGAGGGCGGCCGGAAGATTCAGGCGCGCGGCCAGCCGTTCCGCCAGCGCCGCGCCCTGTCCGCCGAGACCGGCGCGCGAGCCGGTGGCGCCGCCGAACTGCAGGCGGATGGCGGGGGTCTCGCGCTCGAACCGATCAAGCGCCCCGGCCACGCCCGACAGCCAGGTCGAAACCTTCAGGCCAAAGGTGATCGGCAGGGCGGCCTGGAGCAGGGTGCGGCCCAGCATCGGGGTGGATTGGTGTTTGCGCGCCAAAGCCGCGAGGGCGTCGGTCAGCCGCGCCGCGTCACGCTGGATCAGCGCCGCGCCATCGCGGGCCTGAAGCATCAGCGCGGTGTCCGCGAGGTCCTGGCTGGTCGCGCCCTTGTGGACGCGCGCGGCGGCCTCGGGCGGCGACACGCGGGCCCGCAGGCGCTCGACCAGCGGAATGGCCAGGGTGCCCGCGTGGGCGGCGGCCTCGGCCAGTTCGGGGATGTCGAACGTCGACGCGCAGGCGGCGGCGATCGCCTCGGCGTCATCTCGCGGGATCAGTCCCAACTCGGCCTGGGCCAGGGCCAGCTCGGCTTCGAACGCCAGGGCCGCCTTCAGCAGCGCCTCGTCGCCGAACACGGCCAGCATCTCCGGCGTCGAGGTCGGTCGGTCGCGCAGCAGGGAAGGCAAGGGCGGGCGACTCCGTTCAGCGTCAGATGTCGAAGAAGACCGTTTCGCGTTCGCCTTGCAAGATGATGTCGAAGCGCCAGACGGCGGCCCCGTCCTCTTGCCCGACGCGGCGGGCGATCAGCGTGTCGCGACGCTGGGCGGGAACGAGATCGAGGATCGCGTCGCTGGCGTTGGCGGCGTCGCCCTCGAAATAGGCCCGGGTGACCAGGCGCTTGAGCAGGCCGCGACCGAAGACGCCGACGGCGATGTGCGGCGCGTGGCCGTCGCCGATCGCGCCGGGACGAAGGGTGCGGAAGCGGTAGATCCCTTCCTCGTTGGTCGAGGACCGGCCAAAGCCGATGAAACCGGTGTTGCCCTCGGCGTAGCGGCCGGCCGCGTCGGCCTGCCAGATCTCGACCATGGCGTCGGGGATGACCTGGCCGTCGGCGTCGATCACCGCGCCTTCGAGGATGATCGTCTCGCCCGCGATCTCGCCCTTGGGGCTGGGCGAGGCCAGCACGTAGTGCTCGGGCGGCATCAGCTCGGGGCGCGCGCCGATCTCGCTGGTCCCGACCAGGTCGGCGCCGCCCTTCCAGGGCAGGCCGTAGTGGAAGAAGGGGCCGACCGTCTGCCAGGGCGTCTGGCCGAAGATCGCCGGATCCTGGTTGTCCTGGCGCGGGGCGGGACGGGCTTGTTCGGGGGTCATTGGCCGTTCTCGAAAGGCGTGGCGTCACGGCCGCGCAGGACGATGTCGAAGATGTAGCCCAAGGCCCAGTTGGGCTCGGTCGTCTCGAGGTCGAAGCGCGAGACCATCCGCTGGCGGAAGGGCATGGGCACGGCGTTGGCGATCGGGTCGATCTCGATCAGCGGATCGTCCGGGAAGTACATCTGGGTCACCAGCCGGGTGGCGAAGGCCGGGCCCAGCAGCGACAGGTGGATGTGCGACGGACGCCAGGCGTTCTTGTGGTTCCGCCAGGGATAGGCGCCCGGCCGCACGGAGATGAAGCGGTAGCGGCCCTCGGCGTCGGTGATCACCCGCCCGGCGCCGGTGAAGTTGGGGTCCAGCGGCGCGTCCCACTGGTCCTTCTTGTGGATGTAGCGGCCGGCGGCGTTGGCCTGCCAGACCTCGACCACGGTATGGGGGACGGGGCGGCCGTCCTCGTCCACGACGCGGCCCGAGACGACGATCCGCTGGCCCAGGGGCGTTCCCTTGTGCTGGGTCGTCAGGTCCGCCATCGACTCGCCCATCAGCCGCGACCAGGCGTTCGCCGGGCCGGTGGTCTCGGTCAGGGTGTGAGGGATCCTGACCAGCGGCTCGCGGGGCGAGCGCGCGACGGTCGAGCCGTAGTCGGGATACAGCGAGGGCGGCTGGCCCGCGTCCTCGCGGCGGTAGGAACCAGGCAGGATCAGGCTCATGAGGGTCTCCTAGACGCGCTCGAAGGCGAGAGCGGCGCCCTGGCCGACGCCGATGCAAAGGGTGGCGAGGCCGCGCTTCCCGCCGGTCGCCTCGAGTTGCCGCAGGGCGGTGAGGACCAGCCGCGCGCCGGACGCGCCCAGGGGGTGGCCGAGCGCGATGGCGCCGCCGTTGGCGTTCACGTGCGCGCCGTCGTCGGGCAGGCCCAGTTGGCGCAGGACCGCCAGGCCCTGGGCGGCGAAGGCCTCGTTCAACTCGACCGCGTCGAAGTCGCCGATCGACAGGCCGGTCTTGGCCAGCAGCTTGCGAACCGCCGGGACCGGGCCGACGCCCATGACGCGCGGCGGCACGCCGGCCGTGGCGTAGCCGGTGATCCGAGCGCGCGGCGTCAGGCCGTGACGCTTCACGGCGTCTTCCGAGGCGACGATCAGGGCCACCGCGCCGTCATTGACGCCCGAGGCGTTGCCGGCCGTGACCGTACCGCCTTCGCGCACCACGGGCTTCAGCTTGGCCAGCGCCTCCAGCGTGGTCTCGCGCGGGTGCTCGTCGCGATCGACGATCGTGGGGCCGGCCTTGCCGGGGATCTCGACGGGGGTGATCTCGCCCGCCAGGAAGCCGTTGGCCTGGGCCGCCGCGGCGCGCTGCTGGCTGCGCAGGGCGAAGGCGTCCTGGTCCTCGCGGCTGACCTGGTAGTCGGTCGCGACGTTCTCGGCGGTTTCGGGCATGGAGTCGACGCCGTAAGCTTTACGCATCGCCGGGTTCACGAACCGCCAGCCGATGGTGGTGTCGTGGATCTCGGCGTTGCGCGAGAAGGCGCTGTCGGCCTTGCCCATCACGAACGGCGCGCGGCTCATGCTCTCGACGCCGCCGGCGATGACGAGGTCGTTCTGACCCGACAGGATGGCGCGCGCGGCGTAGCCGACGGCCTCCAGGCCCGAGGCGCAGAGGCGGTTGACGGTGACGCCGGGGACCTCGACCGGGTAGCCGGCCAGCAGCAGGGCCATGCGGGCGACGTTGCGGTTGTCCTCGCCGGCCTGGTTGGCGCAGCCCATCACGACCTCGTCGAGGGCGGACAGGTCCAGGCCGGGATTCCGCGCGGCCAGCGCCTTCAGCGGGATCGCCGCCAGGTCATCGGCCCGCACCTTGGCGAGCGCGCCGCCGTAGCGGCCGATCGGGGTGCGGATCCCGTCACAGAGATAGGCGGTGGTCATGCGAAAGCTCCCGCGTCGAAATCGGCCTCGGTCTTGGCCTTGATCTCGTCGAGGGTGACGCCGGGCGCCAGCTCGAGCAACGTCAGTCCGCCACCCTTTCGGTCCAGGTCGAAGACGCAGAGATCGGTGATGACCATGTCGACGCAGGCCGCGCCGGTGAGGGGAAGGGCGCAGCGCTTGAGGACCTTGCTCTGGCCGGCCTTGTTGGCGTGATCCATGACCACGATGACCCGCTTGACGCCAGCCACCAGGTCCATGGCGCCGCCCATGCCCTTCACCATCTTGCCCGGAATCGTCCAGTTGGCGATGTCGCCGTTCTGGGCCACCTCCATCGCGCCCAGCACCGTCAGGTCGATGTGGCCGCCGCGGATCATGGCGAAGCTTTGGGCGCTGTCGAAGAAGCTGGAGGTCGGCAGCTTGGTGATCGTCTGCTTGCCGGCGTTGATCAGGTCCGGGTCGGCTTCGCCCTCGTAGGGGAAGGGACCCATGCCCAGCATGCCGTTCTCGCTCTGCAGGGTGACGTGCACGCCCTCGGGGATGTGGTTGGCCACCAGGGTGGGGATGCCGATGCCGAGGTTGACGTAGAAGCCGTCCTTCAGTTCACGGGCGGCGCGGGCCGCCATCTCGTCGCGGGTCCAGGCCACTACACGGTCTCCCGAGGACGGGTGGTCAGTTTCTCGATGCGCTTTTCGTTGATCGTCGAGCGGATGATGCGGTCGACATAGATGCCGGGCGTGTGGATCGAATTCGCGTCCAGCTCGCCGGCCTCGACGATCTCCTCGACCTCGACGATCGTCACCTTGCCGGCCGTGGCCATGACCGGGTTGAAGTTGCGGGCCGTCATCCGGAACATCAGGTTGCCCTCTGGGTCGGCCTTCCACGCCTTGACGATGGCGAGGTCGGCGCGCAGCCAGGTCTCGCGGACGTACTGTTCGCCCTCGAAGGTCTCGACGGGCTTGCCCTCGGCCACGACCGTGCCGACGCCGGTCTTGGTGTAGAAGGCCGGGATGCCCGCGCCGCCGGCGCGGATGCGCTCGGCCAGGGTGCCCTGCGGGTTCAGCTCCAGCTCCAGCTCGCCCGACAGATAGAGCTGCTCGAACAGTTTGTTCTCGCCGACATAGGACGAGATCATCTTCCGGATCTGGCCGTTGTTCAGCAGCATCCACAGACCGAAGCCGTCGGCCCCGCAATTGTTGCTGATCACCGTCAGGCCCTTGACGCCGGTGTCCTTCAGGGCCGGGATCAGGGTCTCGGGATTGCCCGACAGGCCAAAGCCTCCGGACATCAGGGTCATGCCGTCGAAGACGACGCCCTCCAGGGCCGCGGCGGCGCTCTCGTAGATCTTGCTCTTCATGGGGTCTCCGAAGCCTCCTAGACCAGCGGGAGGCCGACGTAGTTCTCGGCGAGGGTGACCTGGGCGGCGCGTGAACCGCGCATGTAGGCGAGTTCGGCGACCTGCATCTTGCGGTCGAAGCCGTCGCGGTCGGGGAAGCGGTGGGTCAGGCTGGTGAACCACCAGGAGAAACGCTCGGCTTTCCAGACGCGGGCGAGCGCTCGGGCCGAATAGCCGTCTAGACCGGCGTCCGAGCCTTCCAGGTAGTGCTCTGTCAGCGCCTCGCCGAGCATGATCACGTCCGAGGCTGCCAGGTTCAGGCCCTTGGCGCCGGTCGGCGGCACGATGTGAGCCGCGTCGCCGGCCAGGAACAGGCGACCATGGCGCATGGGCTCGCTGACGAAGCTGCGCAGCGGCGCGATCGACTTCTCGAACGAGGCCCCGCGCGTCACCCGCGCGCCGGCCTCCGGACCCAGGCGAAGGCAGAGCTCGTCCCAAAAGCGCTCGTCGCTCCAGTCCTCGATCTTCTCGTCCAGGCCGCACTGGATGTAGTAGCGGCTGCGGGTGGGTGACCGCATCGACGCCAGGGCGAAGCCGCGCTCGTGGTTGGAGTAGATCAGCTCGTGGTCGCACGGCGGCACGTCGGCCAGCACGCCCAGCCAGCCGAACGGATAGACGCGCTCGAAGGTCTTCAGCACATCGGCCGGGATCGTCGCGCGGCTGACGCCGTGATAGCCGTCGCAGCCGGCGATGAAGTCGCAATCCAGGCGGCGCTCCGCGCCGTCCTCGCGCCAGGTGACGTAGGGTTTTGAGCCGTCGATGTCGTGCAGGGCGACATCCTCGGCGTCGAGGATGATCCGCACGCCGCGCGGCTCGGCCGCGTCGAACAGATCCTTCATGACCTCCTGCTGGCCATAGACCATCACGGTCGAGCCGCCCGTGAGTTCGGACATGTCGATGCGGAAGAGGTCGCCGTCGGAGGCGATGTTTGTGCCGGTGTGGATGAGCCCCTCGGCGCGCATGCGCTCGCCCAGGCCCAGCGTGTTCATCAGGTCGACGGTGACCTGCTCCAGGACTCCGGCGCGCACGCGGCCCTCGACATACTCGCGATCTCGGCGCTCCAGCACGATCGCATCGACACCCGCGCGCCGCAGCAAATGGGCCAAAAGCAACCCGGCCGGTCCCGCGCCGATGATGGCGACCTGTGTGCGCATGTGGTCCTCGTCTCCGCCCTTCGCCGCTCTGGGGCGACTTGGTGGCAGAGTGCGGGTTCGGCGATCTTCTGGGGATGGACAGAGTTGCCAAAAAGTTGGACTTTTCGCTTGGCTCCGCCCGCGCGCGAACGCCAATCAGGAGCGTTGCAGGTGCCAGACAGTTCAGCAATTCCTAGCTTCTTTCTGTTCGGTGAGCCGCTGAAGACGGTGCAGGGTAAGTTCATCCATCTCGAAGAGTTGGACGATCGAACAAGGCCCAATAATTGGAACATACGCGCGCACGCGCATACGGACCTGAACCACGTCTTCCACATTTCCGCCGGCGGCGGGGTGATGCACGTCGATGACGAGACCATCGCCTTCGCCGCGCCGTGCCTGCTGCTGGTCCCTTCCGGTCGGGTCCACGGCTTCGCCTACGAGGTCGAGACGGCCGGCTCGGTCCTGACGATCGCCGACAGCTATCTGCGCGACCTGACGGCGCGGGAGCCGGCCTTCGCCAGCCTGTTCCGCGCGCCCCGCCAGACGCCGCTTGACGCCCGCTCGCGGGTCGCCGCATCGCTGGCGGAGCTATCGCGCGAGCTGGTCTGGACCGCGCCGGGCGGAGGGGCGGCGGCCGAGGCCCACCTGCTGACCATCCTGGTCGAGGCGCTGCGTCGCCAGGTCCAGGACGAGGCCGTCGGTCCGGCCCTGCGAGGCGGCTATATCGCCCTCGTGGCCCGCTTTCGCGAACTGGTGGAGGCCCACTATCGCGAGGGCCTCCCCATGGAGGCCTACGCCCGCAAGCTGGGGGTCGCCTTGCCCCGCCTGAGGGCCGCCTGCATGCGCGCGGCCGGCGCATCGCCGCTACGCCTGGTCCAGGATCGCCTGATGCTGGAGGCCAAGCGGGCGCTGCTCTATTCCAACATGACGATCGCCGAGGTCGGCTATCACCTGGGTTTCGAGGATCCGGCCTATTTCTCGCGGTTCTTCACCAAGGCCGAAGGGCGGTCGCCCAAGCGCTACCGGCTGGATCGAGCGACGCGTTCCGCGCCTCTGGCGGCCTGACAATCGTTTGAAGCGCGACCGGGATTGTGACTTGTCAGCATTGTTTGCCTGGCATACAAAACTAAGGGCATACGAATAATTCGCGCGGATCAACGCGCTGCGCCGTCAAAGGGAAGGAACGATCATGAGCTCGACCCAGGCTGTCTTTGAGCGCCGCGATCCTGTCACCGGCGCGGTCGCGACGACCTCGGTCGCCATGACGACCGACCAGGCGCGCGCCGCGGTCGACGCGGCCCAGGCGGCGCTTCCAGCCTGGAGCGCCTTGGGGCCCAACGCCCGCCGCGCCCTGCTGTACAAGGCCGCCGAAGCTCTGGAAGCCCGCGCCGACGCGTTCGTCCAGTCGATGATGGGCGAGATCGGCGCGACCGAGGGCTGGGCCCGCTTCAACCTGATGCTAGCCGCCTCGATGGTGCGCGAAGCCGCCTCCTTGACCACCCAGATCAACGGCGAGGTCATTCCGTCGGACAAGCCCGGCTGCCTGGCCATGGCGGTGCGCGAGCCGGTCGGCGTGATCCTGGGCATCGCGCCCTGGAACGCGCCGATCATCCTGGGCGTCCGCGCGGTCGCCACGCCCCTGGCCTGCGGCAACACCGTTGTCCTGAAGGCGTCCGAGAGCTGCCCGCGCACCCACGGTCTGATCGCCGAGGCCTTCGAGGCCGCGGGGCTGCCCAAGGGCGCGCTGTCGATCGTCACCAACGCGCCCAAGGACGCGGCCGAGGTGGTCGGCGCGCTGATCGACCATCCGGCGGTGCGCCGCATCAACTTCACCGGCTCGACGGCGGTCGGCAAGATCATCGCCAGGCGCGCGGCCGAGCACCTGAAGCCCGTGCTGCTGGAGCTGGGCGGCAAGGCCCCACTGATCGTCCTGGAGGACGCCGACCTCGACGAGGCGGTCAAGGCCGCCGCGTTCGGCGCCTTCATGAACCAGGGCCAGATTTGCATGTCGACCGAGCGGATCGTCGTGGTCGAGGCCGTCGCCGACGCCTTCGTCCAGAAGTTCGCCGCCAAGGCCGCCAGCCTGGCGGTCGGCGACCCGCGCGAGGGCAAGACGCCGCTCGGCGCGGTGGTCGATCTGAAGACCGTCACCCACGTCCAAGGCCTGGTCGCCGACGCGGTCGCCGCCGGCGCGGTCCAGGTGGCGGGCGGCGAGGCCAAGGGCGTTCTGATGCCGGCCACCGTCGTCGACAAGATGACGCCCGACATGCGCCTCTTCCGCGAGGAGAGCTTCGGCCCCGTGGTCGGCGTGATCCGCGCCCGCGACGAGGAACACGCCATCGCCCTGGCCAACGACACCGAATATGGCCTCTCGGCCTCGGTCTTCACCCGCGACATCGCGCGGGGCCTGAAGGTCGCGCGCCGCATCCAGTCCGGCATCTGCCACGTGAACGGCCCGACCGTGCACGACGAGGCCCAGATGCCCTTCGGCGGGGTCAAGGCCTCGGGCTATGGCCGCTTCGGCGGCAAGGCCGGCATCGACGCGTTCACCGAGTTGCGCTGGATCACGGTCGAGACCCAGCCCGGCCATTTCCCGATCTGACGCGCCGAGCGTCGCCTTTCTATTCCCATCCAAGGACTAAACATGACGAACGCCGACGACACCGTCACCTTTCGGGTCGAGAACCGCATCGCCTGGGTGAAGTTCAATCGCCCGGACAAGCGCAATTGCATGAGCCCGACCCTGAACCGGCGGATGATGCAGGTTCTGGACGAGTTGGAATTCCGCGACGACGTCGGTGTGCTGGTGCTCACTGGCGAGGGCTCGGCCTGGTCGGCGGGCATGGACCTGAAAGAGTACTTCCGCGAGACCGAGGCCAAGGGCCTGGGCGCGACCCGGCAGGCTCAGCGCGAGTCCTACGGCTGGTGGCGGCGCCTGCGCTGGTACCAGAAGCCGACGATCGCCATGGTCAACGGCTGGTGCTTCGGCGGCGGCTACGGCCCGCTCTATTCCTGTGACCTGGCGATCGCCGCCGACGAGGCGCAGTTCGCCCTGTCGGAGATCAACTGGGGCATCTTGCCGGGCGGCGGCGCCACCAAGGTGGTGGTCGACCTGATGCCGCTGCGCGACGCCATGTACCACGCGATGACCGGGGAGCTGATCGACGGCAAGAAGGCCGCCGAGTGGCGTCTGGTCAATGAGAGCGTGCCCCTCGACAAGCTCGAGGCGCGGGTCCGCGAACTGGCCGAGGTGCTGCTGAAGAAGAACCCGGTGGCTCTGAAGGCGACCAAGGACGCGATCCGGCGGGTCAAGGAGATGACCTACGACAACGCCGAGGACTATCTGGTCCGGGCCCAGGAGGCGGCCAACTCGTTCGACAACGAGGGCCGCAAGGAAGGCATCAAGCAGTTCATTGACGACAAGACCTACAAGCCAGGGCTCGGGGCCTACAATCTCGCCAAATAGAGCGAGAAGCGGCCAGGAGGAAACAACGAGGAAGGCGAGAGCCGATGACGCCGACGGACCACGTCGCTCTCCAAGCGCGCCTGCAGCCCGACCGGCCGGCGGCCGTCGATCTGGCGAGCGGGCGCTCCTGGACTTACGCTGAACTGGATGGCGCGGTCGCTCGCGCCGTGACGGTGCTACGCCGGCGCGGCGTGGGGGAGGGCGATCGCCTGGCGACCCTGGCCCGCAACCGCGTGCCGCTGGCAGTCCTGCATCTTGCCTGCGCTCGCCTGGGGGCGATGTTCGTTCCGCTGAACTGGCGTCTATCTCCCGCCGAGATCGCCGCCCTGGTGGAGGACAGCGCGCCGACCCTGATCGTCGGCGACGCCTGCCTGGCGGCGGCGGGTCTCGAAGGGGTTCATCTCGACGCCCTGCAAGCCGAGATCGACGCGGCAGAGCCGGAGGCGGCGGGGCCGTCCGACCGGGAGCGGCCTTCGCTGATCCTCTACACCTCCGGCACGTCGGGGCGTCCCAAGGGCGCGATGCTCTCGGAGCGCAATCTGGACCAGACGGCTATCAACTTCGGCCGCCTGGGCAAGGTCACGCATGAGAGCGTCTTCTTGGTCGACGCGCCGATGTTCCACATCATCGGCCTGATCACCTCGATCCGGCCCGTACTGATGCATGGCGGGACGATCCTGGTGTCGGACGGCTTCGAGCCCGCTAGGACACTGGCCCGGCTCGGCGACCCCGCCTTGGGCGTGACGCATTACTTCTGCGTGCCGCAGATGGCCGCCATGCTGCGCGCGCGGCCGACGTTCGACGCCACGGCCCTGCGCCGCCTGACCGCGATCTTCACCGGCGGCGCGCCCCATCCCGCCTCGGACATCCGCGCCTGGCTGGCCCATGGCATTCCCGTGGTCGACGGCTACGGCATGAGCGAGGCGGGGACGGTGTTCGGCATGCCGGCCGATCCGGCCTTGATCGACGCCCGCGCGGGATCGGCCGGCCTGCCCATGCCGGCGGTGTTCACCCGCATCGTCGACGATCAGGACCGCGACTGCCCGCCCGGTGTCCCAGGCGAGCTGCTGCTGAAGGGCGACAACGTCTTCCTGGGCTATTGGCGCCGGCCCGAGGACACCGCGCGGGCCTTTACCGACGATGGCTGGTTCCGCACCGGCGACGTCGCCGTGGCGGACGCCGAGGGCTACCACTGGCTGGTCGACCGCAAGAAGGACATGTTCATCTCGGGCGGCGAGAACGTCTATCCGGCCGAAATTGAGGCGGCCCTGGCCGACCATCCGACGATTGTCGAATGCGCGGTGGTGGGGCTACCCGATCCCCAATGGGGCGAGGTCGGCCATCTGGTCGCGACCTGCCGGGAGGGGACGTCGGTCGCGCTGGCCGACGTGCTGGCTCATCTCGAAAGCCGCCTGGCGCGCTACAAGCTGCCCAAGGGGCTGACCGTCGTCGCCGCCCTGCCGCGCACCGCCTCCGGCAAGATCCTGAAGACCGTCCTGCGAGAGCGTCTGACCGCCGACCGGCCCTGATCGCTCTGGCTAGAGGTCGATCACCAGACGCGCGCCGCGCGCCCGCGAGCAGCAGGGCGTGAAGGCCGCGCCGGCGGCTTTCTCGTCGTCGGTCTGGAAGGCGTCGCGATGGTCGATCTCGCCTTCGATCACGCCGGTCAGGCAGGTTCCGCAGACGCCCTGCTCGCAGGATAGCGGGACGAACAAGCCCGCCGCCTCCAATGCCTGGGCCGCTGTTTGATCAGCGGCCACCGGCACGACCTGGCCGCTGCTCGCGATCACCAGATCGAAGGGGCGATCATCGCCGGTGGACGTGGGGTCGGCGGCGAAATGCTCCTTGCGCACCTGGTCGGGCAACCAGCCGCGCGCCGCCGCGCCGTCGGCCACGAAGCGCATGAAGCCGCTCGGCCCGCAGACATAGACCCGGCGGTCGGGCGCGGGATCGGCCAAGGCCGCGTCGAGATCGAGCCGCGTGTCGGGCTCGTCATCGAAGGACAGCCGCACCGCCGCCGCGAACGGCGCGCCGGCCAGCTCGTCCAGGAACGCCGCCCGGCCGCGCGACCGCGCGCGGTAGTTCAAGGTGAAGCGCGCCCCCAGGGCGTGGAGGCGGTAGGCCATGGCCAGGATCGGCGTGACTCCGACGCCGCCGGCGAACAGCACATGCTCGCGCGCCGTCTCGTCGAGACCGAACAGATTGCGCGGCGCGCCGATGGTGAGCGTCGCGCCCTCGGTCAGCGCGTCGTGAACATAGGCCGAGCCGCCGCGCGAGGCAGGTTCGCGCAGCACGGCGATTTGGTAGCGGCCGCGGTCCGCCGGATCGTTACACAGGGAGTATTGCCGGACCTGGCCATTGCCCAGATGCAGATCGACGTGCGCGCCGGCGCTGAACGGCGGCAGCTCGCCGGCTTCGACGGGCGCGAGGTCCAGCCGGACGATATCTTCGGCGACCCGGTCCCGGGCCGCCACGCGAACCTTGATCATCCGACGCGGGCCGCCGCTTCCTGGGCGATGGCCTTGTCGATCGCCATGCGCGAGCGCACGCCGCCGGCGTCGATGTTCAGCTTCAGCAGCTTGCGGTCGGGCCAGGCCAGCAGGTTCTTCTGCTGGCGCTCCAGCATTTCCAGGTCCTCTGAGAAGATCTTGCCCTGGCCCTCGCGGATCGTGTCGGTGAGCGCGGCGTCCTGGACCGCGAAGCCGCGGGCCATGCCCCAGAAGTACCAGTGCGAGGTCTCGGTCTCGGGCGTGATGAAGTCGACGACGACGCTGGAGACCTTCTTGTCGGCTGGGGCGTGGTAGCCGCCGTTGCCGGCCAGGGCCACGCCGACCTCAATCATCACGTGGCTGGGCAGGGAGAAGCGGCAGATTTGCCAGCGATCCACGAGGGCGTCCTCGGGCAGGCCCGCGCCGCGCAGCGCCATGCGCCAGAAGGGCGGGGCGTGGATCCCTTCCATGAAGCGGCTGGTGATCACCTCGTCGCCTTCGAGCTTGGTCGTGACCGGCGCCTCGTCGATCTCCTTCTGACCGATGCTGGTGGCGTGGACATAAGTCTCGTGGGTCAGGTCCATCAGGTTGTCGACCATCAGCCGATAGTCGCAGGCGATGTGATAGAGGCCGCCGCCATAGGCCCAGTCCGGGCTGTCCGCCCAGAACAGCGGGTGAAGCTTGGCCGGATCGGCCTGGGCGGGATCGCCCGGCCAGACCCAGATGAAGCCGTGACGCTCTAGGACCGGAAAGGCGCGGATCGCCGGAAAGCCGCCGACGCGTTGACCTGGCATCGAACTCGCCCGGCCATCGCAGCCCATCGCGAGGCCGTGATAGCCGCAGACCAGCTCGCCATCGCGGACGAACCCCAGCGATAGCGGCGCGCCCCGGTGCGGGCAGAAGTCCTCAAGGGCCACCGGCTGGCCGTCCTTGCCCCGGTGAAAGACCATGGCCTGGCCGCAGATGCGACGGCCCAGCGGCTTGTCGGCGATCTCGGGCGGCGTGCAGGCGACATACCAGGCGTCGAGCGGCCAGGAGGGAAGGGATGGAGCCGGTTCCGTGCCCATTGTCGTTTCCTCACGCTGATTGATCTTCGTCAATTGGATCCAATTGTCATCATCGCGCGCGGCGCGTCAAGATTGGATCCAATCGGTCGCTTGTGGTTCGCGGCGCCCGTCGGCTAGGCTCGGACCATGGACACACCGAGGATGAAGCCGGGCCAACGGGTGCTGATGGCCCTTCGCAAAATGATCGCCTCGAGCGAGATCAAGAGCGGCGAGCGCATCGCCGAGATCCCGACGGCGGCGGCGCTGGGCGTTTCGCGGATGCCGGTGCGTACGGCGTTACGCAGCCTGGAGCAGGAGGGTCTTGTCGTGCGCCTCGGCGCGCGGGGCTATGCGGCGCGGGGCGTCTCGATCGGCCATATCCATGACGCCATCGAGGTGCGCGGCGTGCTCGAGGGTTTCGCCGCTCGGCGACTGGCCGAGCGGGGCCTTCCGCCCGAGACGCGCGAACGCCTGGCCCGCCTAATCCAGGATGGCGATGAACTGTTCGCCAAGAAGCGGTTGGAGGCCGAGGATCTTGACCGGTACGCCGCCTATAATCTGGCCTTCCACGACACTCTCGTGGGCGCGGCCGGGAACGGCGCGCTCGAGACCGCGCTGGCCCGCAACAATTTCGAGCCTTTCGCCGGCGCGGGAGCCTTGGCGCTCGACCTGACCGATCTGGTCGCCGAGTACGAGCATCTCTTGGCCGCCCATCGCCAGCACAAGGCGGTTCTCGACTCTATCGTCCGCGGTGATGGGGTGGGCGCCGAGAAGATCATGCGCGATCACGCCCTGGCCGCCGTCCGTAACGCCAAGGTCTTCGAAGCGGCCATGGGGGGCGGTTCGCCTCTAGAGGCCGCCCGGACAATCCGCGCTGACTGAAGCGCCAACGAACGGTCGGCGAACCAGGACTGGAACTGTCATCGGAAGCGCTTTAGACGCATTCGAATACAGTTTCCTCGGCGTACGAATTTCTTTTGGGACTTTTTGACTATGGAAGAGATCGCCGCCTTCGGCGTCCTGGGAAGCCGTCTAGGGCTGCAATTGCACTATGCGGACGTGCGGGTGATGGCCGGGCTCAGCGCCCGTCTCGCGCCCTTGGGGGTCACGCCGGCGCGAGCGACCGCGATCGTCTACATCGGCCTGCACCCGGGTTGCGATCAGACCACGCTAGGCCGTGCGCTTGGAGTCAACCGCGCCAGCACCGTCAAGGCCGTCGACGAGATGGAGACGCTGGGAGCCATAGAACGTCGGCCGGGACGCGATCGCCGGACCAACGCGCTTCATCTGACGGCCGCAGGCGAAGCTCTGCGCGCGCGCATCGAGCAAGAAACCGCTGTACATGACCAGCAGGCCTTCATGGCGCTCACCCCCGCCGAGCGCGACCAACTTAGCCAACTGCTGGCGAAACTGCGCTAGGCGGATCTGGGAAAGATCTGTCGACGAGGGCGGCTCTCGTTGATCCTCGAAGGGGGAATAGGCGTTGGTTGCTGTTCGGGGCTTCGCCTTTCGCCGGCGAGGCCTTAGCTATTGGCTCCACGCGAAGGATGGTCATGATGAAACGAACAGTGCTGGCGTTTGCGGTCTTGGGCTTGGCGCTAGCGGATATGGCGCCGGCCATCGCCGCGGATGCGACCCCGCCGCGCGCTGGCGACATCTATGGCGTGTGGCGCAATCCGAAAGGCAGCGTCCATATCGAGATCAAGCCCTGCGGCGACGGCACCTGCGGCAATGTCGTGTGGGCCAGCGCCGAGGCTCAGGCCGACGTGCGGAAGGGCAGCAATCGCGAGCTGATCGGCCTGCAGCTGCTTCGCGATTTCTCGCCGACCGGTCCCGTGGACTGGAAGGGGCGTGTGTTTGTTCCAGACCTCAACATGACTTTCTCGGGCCAGGTGAGGCTGCTGGACAAGGCTTCGCTGCGCGCCAAGGGCTGCCTGCTGCCGAACTTCCTTTGCAAATCGCAGGTCTGGACCCGCGTCGACGTCGCCGCGCGGGCCGGCTAGCGCCGCATGACGCAGCTGGGTCTGCCAGGGTTCGACCCGCCGACTCCGACCGATCGGCTGATGTTCCTGTTGTATCCGGACGCCGCGACGGCGGAACGGATCGCGGCGGAGGCGCGCCGCTCGCGCGACGCCTTCGGCTTGCGCGGGCTGCCGCTTCAGACCGACCGCTTCCACGTCACCCTGCATCACCTGGGCGACTACGTGGGCGTGCCGGCAGACGTCGTCCGCAAGGGCGAGGTCGCCGGCGCGGGCCTGTCCGCGTCGCCGTTCGAGGTGACGTTCGATCGCGCTCTGAGCTTCGCCAACAGACCGGGAAACAATCCTTTCACGCTGCAAGGCGGAGAGAGCCTCCAGGCGCTGGTCGGTTTCCAGCAACGGCTGGGGCTGGAGATGGCCAAGGTCGGCTTGAAGCCGGACAAGGCCTTCGTGCCCCATGTCACGCTGCTCTATGACGGCCAGGTCGTTCCGTCCCAGACCGTCGCGCCGATCCGCTGGACGGTGGACCGCTTCGTTCTCGTGCGGAGCCAGCTCGGCCAGACCCGCCATATCGTGCTGAACAGCTGGACCCTCGCTGGCTGAGGTTGGCGTGGTCGCGCGGCTCCTCTAGAGCCTGGTCGAGACGCGGATTCGCTCAGGACGACGGCCATGACCCTAACGATGTACGGCATCAAGAACTGCGACACGGTCGCCAAGGCGCGGAAGTGGCTGGAGGACCGTGGACTGGCTTATGGCTTCCACGACTACAAGGCGGTTGGGATCGACCGTGCGCGGCTTGAGGCCTGGGTCGAGGAACTGGGCTGGGAGCCGCTTCTGAACCGAGCCGGCATGACCTTCCGTAAGCTCGACGAGGCCGACAAGCAGGACATCGATCGCGACAAGGCGATCCGGCTGATGCTGGCCAATCCCTCGATGATCAAGCGGCCGGTGCTCGACCTCGGCGACTGGCGGCTGGTGGGCTTCAAGCCGGACCTTTACGAGGCCGCGCTGGGCTAGATCGTCGACGTCTCGAGGCGGGTCCGATCAAGTTTAGGACGACAAGCTTTCGAGGATCGGTCTATCACTTGGAGAGACCAGTCGCGACATCGCGACTTTTCAGGGGGACTTTGAACGGGTGGGGGAGAAGGGCGTCTCGCGGTACGAACTGGTCATCTTCGACTTCGACGGCACGCTGGCCGACAGCGCCGCGTGGATGATGCGCGCCGTCAATCCGATGGCGCGTCGTTACGGCTTCAAGACCGTCACCGACGAGGAAATCGAGATGCTGCGCGGCCGCGGCACGCGCGAGGTGATCCGCTATCTGGGCGTCTCGCCGTGGAAGCTTCCGCTGATCGCGCGCGCGGGCAAGAAGCTGATGGCCGCCGACGCCCACACGATTCCCCTGTTTCCCGAGACAGCTAAGATGCTGCGCGCCCTTCACGGGGCGGGGGTCAAGATCGCGGTGGTCAGCTCCAATAGCGAACAGGTCATCCGCCGGGTGTTGGGGCCGGAGCTTTCCGAGCTGATCAGTCTCTATTCCTGTGGTGCGTCGCTGTTTGGCAAGGCCCGCAAGTTCAAGCAGGTGACCGCGCGCGGCGTCTCGCGCGACAAGGTGATCTGCATCGGCGACGAAACGCGCGACATCGAGGCGGCTCGGGCCGTGGGCCTGGACTGCGGGGCCGTCGGCTGGGGCTACGCCAAACCCTCGATCCTGGCCGAGCACCGCCCGACGGTGTCGTTCAGCTCGATGTCGGAGATCGTTTCCTACGTGGCGGCGTCCGGACCGCGCCACGGCGAGGCTTGAAGCCTTGGGATTTGGTCGAGAGGTCGACTTCGAGACGCGTGGGCCTCCGGCTTTATAGTCTTACGAAAGTTTCATCCCGGCGGGCGCCTCCAAACAGAGCCGTGAACGCCTCTTACTAGTGAAGGCGGCGCTTGGGGGCGTCGCTCCACGAAATCCAGGAGGATAAGTCATGGGTCCCGAAATCTTCGTCCCGCTGGGCGCCTTCGTCATGGTCACCGCCATCGTCGTGCTGCCGTTCTACTTCAAGAGCAAAGAGCGTCGCGAGATGCAGGCCACGGTCCGCGCCGCCATCGACAAGGGCCAGCCCCTTCCCCCCGAGGTCATCGAAACCCTGACCAAGAGCGTCAAGCTGCCGCCCAGCCGCCTGCGCGACCTGCGCACCGGCGTCATCTGGCTGGCCGTGGGCATCGGCGTGGCGCTGGCCACCTACTTCGGCGACTTCCTCGATGGGGATGGCGACTTCGACGGTTTCGCCATCGCGAGCATCCCGGCGGTGATCGGCGTCGCCTATATCGTCCTCAGCTTCTTCAATCCGAACAAGGAGCCGCGGGTCTAGCGCCCGCGGCCTTGGGAGGGGCTTGAAATCATGGGCGCTCAAAGCCCGCCAACCGGTCACGATGTCGAACTCGCCGCCAAGGCGGCGAGCGGCGATCGCCAGGCCTATGGAGAGCTGGTCCGGCGTCATGGTTCCGCCGTGCGCGGCCTATTGCGGCGGCTGGGAGCCGACTCCGCGACGGCCGACGACCTGGCTCAGGACGCCTTCATCACCGGCTTCGAGCAGGTGGCGGAGTTCCGGGGCGAGGGGACCTTCGCCGGCTGGATCAAGAAGATCGCCGCGCGGCTGTATCTGAAGAAGGTCAAGCGCGAGGCGCGTCTGATCTTCTCGGACACGATCGAGCCGACCGAGGAGCTCGGCGTCAGGGACGCCTCGGGAGACGCCGCCAGCCGCATCGATCTGGATGACGCGCTGAAGGCTCTGTCTCGCGGCGAGCGGCTGTGCGTCTCGCTCTGCTACGGGGCCGACTGGTCCCATGGCGAGGCGGCCGAGGCCTTGAACATTCCGATCGGCACGGTCAAATCCCATGTCAAACGTGGTCTGGATAAACTCCGGGCGAAGCTCGCCCGGCCCGAGGAGGGGACGAGGAGGGAAGCTCATGGCTGAACCCGATTTCGAAGCCCAATTGACCCGCCTGTTCGCCGAGCCGCCGTCGTTTCAGGACGCGGCTCTGTTCAACGCCGAGGTCGCGGCCAAGCTGGATCGCGGCTGGGCGATGCGTCG
This sequence comes from Caulobacter segnis, assembly GCF_031454995.1. Classification (GTDB taxonomy): domain Bacteria; phylum Pseudomonadota; class Alphaproteobacteria; order Caulobacterales; family Caulobacteraceae; genus Caulobacter; species Caulobacter segnis_E. The sequence continues at coordinate 425,680 of NZ_JAVDRV010000002.1, forward strand.
CATGTTCATCGGCGGCGCGGGAACCGTCGCGGGGCTCTTCGGCGCGTTCCAGATTCTGTCCACGCGCTTCGCCGGCGAGATCGCGCAGTTGTCGCGCAATAGCGGCCATAGCCTCGAGGCCGAGTACAGCGCGGGTGTCGCGAAGATCAATTCGGTGCTGACGACGCCGGCTAGCGCCGAGGCCGTTTGGCTGGCCGCCGCTCTCGCGGTCGTGGCGCTGGCCTTCGTCGTGACCCGCGTCGTCGAGGAGCTCTGAGCGGCTTATCACTGTTCATGTTGCGGCGCGGCGCGATCCGGCCCACAAACGGCGCCCAATCGCGTTGCTTGAGGAGCGTTGGTCCTGTCCGCTCACCGTGAAGAGTCGGTTCGCCGTCTGGCCGCCCCCGATATCGCCGCCCGCAAGGGCGGTGAGCCGATCGTCTGTCTAACGGCCTACACGGCGCCCGTGGCCGCGGCGCTCGATGACGCCTGCGACGTGCTGCTGGTGGGCGATTCCGTCGGCATGGTGGTCCACGGTTTGCCCAACACGGTGGGCGTGACCATGGACATGATGATCCTGCACGGCCAGGCGGTTATGCGTGGCTCGCGCAAGGCCATGGTCGTCATCGACATGCCGTTCGGCTCCTACGAGGCCTCCCACGAGGAGGCCTACGCCAACGCCGTGCGGATCATGAAGGAGACCGGCGCCCAGGCGGTGAAGGTCGAGAGCGGGCCGACGGTGCCCGAGACGATCGCCTACCTGACCCAGCGCGGCGTGCCCGTCATGGGCCATGTTGGTCTGAGGCCCCAGGCGGTGCTGCTGGAAGGCGGCTTCAAGGCCAAGGGCAAGGACGAGGCCGGCTGGGCAAAGGTGCTGGAGGAGGCGCGTCTCACCGCCGAGGCCGGCGCCTTCGCGATCGTGGTCGAAGGCGTCGCCGAAGGGCTGGCGCGCGCGGTCACCGAGGCCGTCAGCGTCCCAACCATCGGCATCGGCGCCTCCGCCGCTTGCGACGGCCAGGTCCTGGTGGTCGACGACATGCTGGGCCTGTTCGATTGGACCCCCAAGTTCGTCCGTCGTTACGCGGATCTGAAGGGCGAGATCGAGCGGGCCGCGCGCGAATACGCCCGCGACGTGCGGGATCGCAGCTTCCCCGGCGAAGCCGAGACCTACTACGCGAAGAAGGCCTGAACACCGCCGATCGATCGCCGTCCGGCGGACGTTGCGGCTGGACGCGGCTCGCTATAGGTTCGCCGCCTCGGCTGGCGGCCCTTCGCCCGCCACAATCTGTCTTACACCAGCGATGTCGGCCGGGTTCGTGCGCGACGTCCTTTGGTCCTAGCGCCTGTTTCGGAGCCTCGTTTCGTGGTCGATGTTTTTGACGAAGTCGAAGAACAGCTCCGGGCGGAGCGCTATCAGTCGCTCGCCGTCAAGTCGCTGCCCTGGGTCGCGGCGGCGGTCGCGGCGGCCGTGATCGGCGTCGGCGGCTACTGGGGCTGGAAATCCTACCAGACCAGCCAGGCCGACAAGGCTTCCGAAGCCTATCAGGCCGCGCTGGAAACCGCGCAGACCGCTGGGCCCGCCAAGGCGTTCGGCCAGTTCAAGGCCGTCGCGGACGGCGGCGCGCGCGGCTACAAGGCCCTGGCCCTGCTGCAGATGGGCGACATCCGCATCGAAGAGAACAAGTCCAAGGAAGCTATCGCCTACTTCGACGAGGCGGCCAAAGCGGCGCCGGATGCGATTCTCGGCGATCTGGCCCGCCTCAAATCCGCCTTCGCCCTGATGGACACCGCCTCCTACAAGGACATCGAGTCGAGGTTGACGCCTTTGGCGGGGGAAAAGAGCCCTTACCGCGTGTACGCCAAGGAGGCGCTGGCCTTCGCTAAGCTGCAAGCTGGCGACGTCGCCGGCGCGCGGGGTGATTTCGTGGTGTTGGCCAACTCGCTCGACAATACCTCAGAGGACGTTCGCCAGCGCGCCCAGGCGGCCATGCAACTGATCGACTCGGGCACGGCCAAGGACCTGGCGGCAGCGGTGAAGGCCGCCGCCAACCTGCCGGCCATGCCGCCGCTCGGTCAGCTTCCGACCACCGCGGCCCCTAACGCCGCCCCCGCCGCCGCCCAATGAGCCGTCTGATGATGTCCAAGCGTTCCGTCGCCCTGGTGGCGCTGATGTCGGCCTCGGTGGCCGTCAGTGGCTGCTCGACGGTCTCCAAGCTCAACCCGTTCAACAAGGACGACAAGAACAAGAGCACCGCCAGCCAAGGCCAGCGGATCTCGGTCATCGCCTTCGACCAGAAGGTCGAGGCCAGCGAGTCGCTGAAGGGCGCGGACTTCTTCCTGCCCGACCCAGTCGCGCAGGCCGAGTGGCGCCTTCCGGGCGGCAATCCCGAGCAGTCGATCGAGCACGTCGACGCCGGCAAGGCCTTCCAGATCGCGTGGAAGCGGGGCTTCGGCAAGAAGGGCGGCCGAACGTTCCACGTCACGGCCCCGCCGGTTTCGGCCGACGGTCGCATCTACGTGATGGACGGCGCGGCCGAGGTTTCGGCGCTGGACGCCAAGACCGGCTCGACGGTCTGGCATAAGGACCTGCGCCCGGCGGCCGGGCCGACCAAGAAGGGCGGCTTCCTGGGCCTGATTCCCAAGAAGAACGATCGCCTGGGCTTTGGCGGCGGCCTCGCCCTGGGTCCCGACAACAAGCTCTATGTCGCTTCCGGCTTCCGTTTCGTGGCCCAGATCGACGCTGGCACGGGGACCCTCAACTGGACCCAGCCGGCCTCGACGCCGATCCACGCCGCTCCGACCGTCGTCGACGGCCGCGTCTTCGTGGTTTCGACCGACAATGAACTGCTGACCTTCGACGCCGCGACCGGCGCGCCGGGCTGGACTTACCAAGCTTTGAGCGAACCGGCCCGTATCCTGGCCGCCTCGACGCCCGCCGTTAGCGGCGACACCGTGGTTGCGGGTTTCGCCTCGGGCGAACTGGTGGCTCTGCGCGCCGCCAACGGTAACGACCTGTGGAGCGAGGCGCTCAGCCGCGCCAGCCGCACCAACGCTCTGTCGGAAATCCGCGACATCCCCGGCCGTCCGGTCATCTACAAGGGCGATGTCTTCGCCGTCAGCCACTCGGGCGTCTTCGCCGCCACCGACCTGCGCACGGGTCAGGCGCGTTGGAGCCTGCCGGTCACGGCCATCACCAGCCCGTGGGTGGCGGGCGACGTCGTCTACGTCGTCGACAAGGCCGGCCAGGTGATCTGCGTCTCGCGCGAAAGCGGTTCGGTCTATTGGATCCAGGACCTCAACAATACCGAGGCCCTGACCAAGAAGCAGAAGAAGAAGCGCGCCAAGCACCCGATCCTGTGGTCGACGCCGATCCTGGCCAACGGCCGCCTGATCACGGTGTCCAGCCAGGGCGAGGCCGTGGCCCTGAACGCCAAGACCGGCGCCAAGGAGAAGACCCTGAAGATCGGCTCGCCCGTCCTGATCAACCCGATCGCGGTGGGCGACATGATCTATGTGGTCACGGACGACGCCGAACTGGTCGCCATCCGCTGATCCTTCGGCTCCCTTCGCGGAGCCGGAAAGACAATCAAGCGCCTTCGGGCCCGGGGTGGTGAGAGCCATCCCGGGCCGTCGCTTTTGCGGTGAAGGCGAAAATCGACTACTTGGACGTCCATGCCTCTTAAACTCGCCATCGTCGGCCGCCCGAATGTCGGCAAGTCCACGCTGTTCAATCGTCTGGCCGGCAAGAAACTGGCCATCGTCGACGACCAGCCGGGGGTGACCCGCGACCGTCGCTACGCCGACGGCCGCCTGGGCGACCTCGACCTGCAGCTGATCGATACCGCCGGCTTCGAGGACGTCGCCGACGAGAGCCTGGAAGCGCGCATGCGCGCCCAGACCGAGCTGGCGATCGAGGAAGCCGACCTCTCGCTGTTCATCTATGACGCCCGCGAAGGCGTCACGCCGCTGGACGAGGTGTTCGCCGCGCTGCTGCGTCGCCGTGGCAAGCCGGTCATCATCGCCGCCAACAAGGCCGAGGGCAAAGCCGGCCAGTCGGGCATCGGCGAGGCCTACAAGCTGGGCCTGGGCGAGCCGATCCCGATTTCGGGCGAGCACGGGGAAGGCATGGCCGAGCTCTATGCCGCCATGCTGGCCGCCGTGCCCGAAGAGCAATATTCCGACGACGAGGATGACGAGGACAAGCCGATCCGCCTGGCCATCGTCGGCCGCCCGAACGCCGGCAAGTCCACCCTGATCAACCGTCTGATCGGCGAGCAGCGCCTGCTGACCGGTCCGGAGGCCGGCATTACGCGCGACTCGATCTCGGTCGACTGGGTTTGGGGCGACAAGAAGGTCCGTCTGGTCGACACCGCCGGCCTGCGCAAGAAGGCCAAGGTTCAGGAGAAGCTGGAGAAGCTCTCCACCCAGGACACCATTCGCGCCATCACCTTCGCCGAGGTCGTGGTGCTGGTGATGGACGCCACCCATCCGTTCGAGATCCAGGACCTGCAGATCGCCGACCTGACCGAGCGGGAAGGGCGGGCCCTGGTGTTCTGCCTGGCCAAATGGGACCTGATCGAGGATCAGGCCGCGACGCTGGCCGCCTTCCGCGAGCACGCCGAGCGCATGCTGCCCCAGGTGCGCGGCGCGCCGGTGGTGGCGCTGTCGGGCGAGACCGGCAGCGGCGTCAACAAGCTGATGCCGGCCGTGCTGAAAATCCACAAGGACTGGTCGACCAAGGTCAAGACGCGAGACCTGAACGACTGGCTGCAGATGGCCATGCAGCGCCACCCACCGCCCGCCGTCAGCGGCCGGCGCGTGAAGCCCAAGTACATGGCCCAGACCAAGGCTCGCCCGCCAACCTTCGTGCTGTTCTCCAGCCGCGCCGATCAGATGCCCGATCACTATCGGCGCTACCTGATCAACTCCTTGCGCGAGAGCTTCGACCTGCCCGGCGTGCCGCTGCGCATCACCATCAAGTCCGGCGCGAACCCGTATGCCGACGGCGAGGCCAAGGGCCACAGCGGTCGTGGCAAGCGCGAGTTCGAGCGCCGCGAGCGTGAAGAGGAGCGGATCCGCGCCTCGCGCAACACGGTCAAGAAGTCCAAGCGCCTCGCCGACGAGGCCGCCGCCAAGGCCGCGGCGGAAGCGGGTCTGCCCGATCCGACGGTGAAGCAGCCGGTCAAGAAGAAGGCTCCCGCCACCCCGAAGGCCGCCCCGAAGGCCGCCGCCGGGGACGCGCCGGCCGCCGAACCCGGCAAGGCCGCGGTGAAATCGGTCAAGGCCAAGGGCCCGCGCGCCCAGAAGAAGGTCTCGACGACGCCCAGCTACAAGGTTGGCGTCAAGTCGGCCGGCGGCAAGGCTGGCGCTCCGCGTCGCCCAACGGCCGGCTCGCGGACCGTACGCGGCAACACCGGCCCGGGGCGTCCCAAGGGGCGCTAGGTCGAGCGATCTCGATGACGACGCTCGACGCGTTCGGATAACGCTGTAATTCTAACTCGGGATCGTCGAGACCGGGGGAAGATATGTCCAGCCTATCCGAGCGCGCGGCTTTGCCCGTCGGGCGTCGTTTCTATGTCGGCATGGCCGCCATCTTCACGCTGATCGCGTTTGGTGGATTTGTCCCGACCTACTGGGCCAAGCTGGCCAGCGGCACGTTCGGCGGGGCGCCAATCCTGCACCTTCACGGCCTGATCTTCTTCAGCTGGACGCTGCTGTTCCTGGCGCAGACCTGGCTGGTGGCGAGCGGGCGCGCGATTGATCATCGCAGCTGGGGCGTGGCGGGCGTATCGCTGGCCACGGCTATGGCCTTCACGGTCGTCCTGGCGGCGATCAATTCCATGAAGGTGGCGGACGCGGCCGGCTTTGGCGACGCGGCGCGTCGGTTCTCGGTCGTCTCGCTGACGTCGTTGGTGATGTTCGCCGGCTTCTTCGTCGCCGCCCTGCTGAACGTGCGAAAGCCGGAAGTTCACAAGCGGCTGATGCTGCTGGCGATGATCCCACCCATGCAGGCGGCGACCGCGCGCGTGTTCATGGTGCTGTTCGCGCCACCGGGCATGGTGGGGCCGCCACCGGTGTTCGTGTCCGTTCCGCCGGGCTTGGCCGTCGATCTGCTGATCGTCGCGGCCATGATCTTCGACTGGCGCACGCGTGGTCGCCCGCATCCCGTCTACTGGATCGGCGGGGGACTGCTGCTGGCTCAGCAAGTGTTGGTCCTGCCCCTAAGCCAGAGTCCGGCCTGGATGGCGTTCGCCCGGTGGGTGGAAAGCCTCGCGCGATAGGCGCCTCCCCGTCGGCGTCAGGCGTCGATGCTGGGTGATTCCTGACCGCGGTCCTTGAAGCGCGCGACGCCCTTGGGCGCCTCGCGGTCGGGACGGACCAAGTCGACGATGAAAGGAACGATCGTCTCAGGCGCCGGCACGGTCTTGGGGTCCTCACCGGGGAAGGCGCCGGCGCGCATCTTGGTGCGCATCGCGCCGGGGTCGACGCAGAAGGCGCGGATGGGCGTGTTCTCGGTCTCGTCGGCATAGACGTCGACCAGGGCCTCCAGCGCCGCCTTGGTGGCCGCGTAGACGCCCCAGAACGCGGGACGGGTGCGCGCCACGCTGCTGGAGAAGAACACGGCCCGACCGGCGTCCGAGGCGCGCAGCAGCGGGTCCATGGACCGGATCAAGCGCCAGTTGGCCGTCAGGTTGGTGCTTAGCACCATGTCCCAGCCCTTGGGCTCCAGATGGCTGACCGGGGTGAGCGGACCCAGGAGGGCGGCCGCGCCGACCAGGATATCGAGCTTGCCCCAGCGCTGATGGATCGCCGCGCCCAGGTGGTCCAGGCCGTCGGCCTCGCGCAGGTCCAGCGGGACCAGGGTGGCGTGCTCGCCAGTGGCGGTCATGATGGCGTCGTCCAAGGCCTCCAGGGCGCCCTGAGTGCGGCCCACGGCGATCACATGGGCGCCGGCCTTGGCTAGGCCGAGGGCGACGGCCTCGCCGATACCGCGCGTGGCGCCGGTGACAAGGGCGATGCGGCCGGCCAGCGGCTTTGGGGAGTCGGAAGTCATGCGCGCGTTCTAGAGCAGGGACGGGGAAACGGAAACCGGGAGGAACCCTTAAGCCTCGGCTTCCTGGGCCTTCTTGGCGTAGTGCTGGGCGATGACCGAACAGGCCATCAGCTGGATCTGGTGGAAGATCATCAGTGGCAGGACGATGATCCCCGCCGTCGGTCCGGGGAAGAGGATGCCGGCCATCGGAACGCCGGTGGCGAGGCTCTTCTTGGAGCCGCAGAAGGTGATCGCCTTCTCGTCCTCGGGCGAGAAGCCGAGGGCCCGCGCGCCAAAGGTGGTGGCCGTCAGCACGATCGCCAACAGCACGCCGCAGACGGCCAGCAGGATCAGCAGCTGGGGCGGCGAGATCTTGTGCCAGATGCCGCCCACCACGGCCTCGCTGAACGCCGAATAGACGACCAGCAGGATAGAGCCCCGATCGACATAGCCGATCAAGCCCTTGTGCTTGGTGATCCAGGCGCTGACCAGCGGCCGCGCCAGCTGACCGGCGATGAAGGGCAGCAGCAGCTGGACGACGACGTCTCGCACCGAGTGCCAGCCGCCCGCCGCGCCGCCTTGGGTGTGCATCAGGACGCCGACCAGCACCGGCGTGATGAAGATGCCGAAGAGGTTGGAAGCGCTGGCCGCCACGACGGCGGCGGCGACATTGCCGCGCGCGATCGAGGTGAAGGCGATCGACGATTGCACGGTCGAGGGCAGGCAGCAGAGGAACAGGATCCCCGCCGCCAGGGTCGGCGGCAGGACGCCGACCTTGCTGATGACCAGGCCCAGAACCGGGAACATCACGAAGGTGAAGGCCAGGATCAGCAGGTGCAGGCGCCAGTGCGTGACGCCCGCCACGACCGACTCTCGCGACAGCTTCGCGCCGTGCAGGAAGAACAGCAGGGCGATCGCCAGCTTGACGGCGATCGACAGGCCATGCGCCGCCTCTCCCCGCACCGGCAGGATAGAGGCCAGCACGACCATGCCGAACAGGGCGATGACATAAGGCTCGAGCTTCAGCTTCTCGAGCAGACCCTTCAGACCCATGTGGGCGGCGGCTTTAGGCGCTGACCAGCAGCGACAGCTGCTTGTCGTTGGCTTCGTTGCGGCCCTCGGCGATCTCGCGGTCCGTCAGACGGGTCGGATAGTCGCCAGTGAAATAGTGGTCGGTGAACTGCGGGGCGGCCGGGTCGCGGGGACCGGCCTCCAAGGCGTCGTACAGGCCCTCGACCGACAGGAAGCCCAGGCTGTCGACTTCCAGGAACTTGGCCATCTCTTCCAGCGACTTGTTGGCCGCCAGCAGTTGCTCGCGCTCGGGCATGTCGATGCCGTAGAAATCGGGCCACTTGATCGGCGGGCTGGCCGAACGGAGGTGGACCTCGGTGGCGCCGGCCTCGCGGACCATCCGCACGATCTTCAGCGAGGTGGTGCCGCGCACGATCGAGTCGTCGATCAGCACGACCCGCTTGCCGGCCAGGATGGCGCGGTTCGGGCTGTGCTTCATGCGCACGCCCAGCTCGCGGACGCCTTGGGTCGGTTGGATGAAGGTGCGGCCCACATAGTGGTTGCGGATGATGCCCATCTCGAACGGCAGGCCGCTCTCCTGGGCGTAGCCCAGCGCCGCCGGCACGCCGCTGTCGGGCACCGGCACGACGACGTCGGCCTCGACGCCGGTTTCCTTGGCCAGGTTATGACCCATGCGCTTGCGCACGCCATAGACCGAGCGGCCGTTCACGACGCTGTCGGGACGGGCGAAGTAGACATATTCGAAGACGCAGGGCCGAGCGGCCTTGGTCTGGAAGGGCTTGGTCGAGGTGACGCCAGTCTCCTCGATCACCACCATCTCGCCGTGCTCGATGTCGCGCACGAAGCGCGCGCCGATCATGTCGAGGGCGCAGGTTTCCGAGGCCAGAACCGGCTTGCCGTCCAGATCGCCCAGCACCAGCGGGCGAATGCCCAGCGGGTCGCGCATGCCGATCATCTTCTTGTTGGTGATGGCCACCAGGGCGTAGCCGCCCTCGATCTGGCTGACCGCGTCGACGAAACGGTCGACGATCTTGGCCTTCCGCGAGCGGGCGATCAGGTGAAGGATCACCTCGCTGTCCGAGGTCGACTGGAAGATCGCGCCTTCCTGCACCAGGCGCTCGCGCAGCGTGAGGAAGTTGGTCAGGTTGCCGTTGTGGGCGATAGCGACGCCGCCGGTCTCGAGATCGGCGAACATCGGCTGGACGTTGCGGATACCCGCGCCGCCGGCCGTCGAATAGCGGGTGTGGCCGATGGCCAGGGCGCCGGGCAGGCGCTGGACCAGATCCGAGCCGGTGAAGGCGTCGCCGACATGGCCCATGTGGCGTTCGGTGTGGAAGCGGTTGCCGTCGAAGGCGGCGATGCCGCAGGCTTCCTGGCCGCGATGCTGCAGGGCGTGGAGGCCCAGGGCCGCGATGGCCGCCGCGTCACGGACGCCGAAGACGCCGAACACGCCGCACTCGAGGCGAAGCGTGTCGTCCTCGGGATCGCGCCAGGGGGTGGACGAATAGCGGTCGGTCGACTGGCCCAGGAAGCTCATCGCGATTTCTCCACCAGATCGTCGAGGTCCCGACGCTGGTTCTTATCATAGCCTTTTCCCGACGATTCCTCGCCGGACGTATTGTCGCCGCCGTCCTCGGCGCCGTCGTGGACGGCGTCCTTGATCGCGGGGGCCAGCTTGCCGGCCAGGGCCTTGCCCTTGGGGGCGAAGACCTTGAGGACTTCGCCGCTGACTTCGGACAGCGGATAGAACATCGAGTCCTCGACCCAGTGCGGCATCCGATCCGGCGGCGTCGCCAGGTGCAGCAGCAGATTGAAGACGCCCAGGACCACGCAGGCGCGAACCAGGCCGAACGTCGCGCCGATGGCGTTGTCCAGCGTGCCGGCCGAGCTGTCCTGCAGGCTGGCGGTCACCCGCGCGCCGATCAGGCGGAAGATCAGGAAGAAGACGACGAAGACCACCAGCACGGCCGCGCCGGTGGCGGCCCAGTCGGGGTCCATGAGCTTGCGGAACAGCGGTCCGGTGATCCGCAGGCCAAAGAGGGCGATGGCGGCGGCGAACAGGAACGACAGAGCCGAGGTCAGCTCGCGCGAGGCGCCGCGCAGCCAGCCGGTGACGCCGGAAATCAGCAGCAGCAGGCCGGCGATGATGTCGAAAGGCGTCACGTCAGGCTCGTCCAGATCTCGTCGCCGATCCGGCGCACGGCGTCGGTCAGGCGGGCCACGCCCGCGACCGGCAGCGATCCGCCGCCTTCAGGCAGGCCGGCGAGCGGTCCCAGCGCCCGGCCAAATCCCAATTTCGCGGCTTCCTTCAAACGAGTCTCCATCCGGCTGACGGGCCTGACTTCGCCCGACAGACTGACTTCGCCGAACACGACGCAGTCCTGGGGCAGGGCGACGTCCAGGGCGGAGGAGGCCAAGGCCGCCGCCGCCGCGAGATCCGCCGCCGGTTCGGTAATGCGCAAGCCGCCGGCGACGTTCAGATAGACGTCCTTGTCGCCAAAACCAAGGCCGCATCGGGCCTCCAGCACGGCGAGCACCATCGCCAGCCGTCCGGAATCCCATCCGACGACCGCTCGTCGAGGCGTTCCGTACGCGGAAGGCGCGACCAGGGCCTGGAATTCCACCAACACGGGCCGGCTGCCCTCGATGCCGGCGAACACCGCCGCGCCGGCCGCGCGCTCGCCGCCCTCGTTCAGGAACAGGGCCGAGGGGTTCTTGACCTCGCGCAGACCGACGTCGCCCATTTCGAAGACGCCGATCTCGTCCGTGGCCCCGAAGCGGTTCTTGGCCCCGCGCAGGATGCGGAACGGATAGCCGCGCTCGCCCTCGAAGCCGAGCACGGCGTCGACGAGGTGCTCGACGACACGGGGGCCGGCGATCTGGCCGTCCTTGGTGACGTGGCCGACCAGCAGGATCGCCACGCCCTTCTTCTTGGCCAGGCGCACCAGCTCGGTGGCGCAGGCGCGAACCTGGGTGACCGTGCCGGGCCCAGCCTCGTGGGCGTCGCTCCACATCGTCTGGATCGAGTCGATGACCACGAGATCGAAGCTGTCGCGCTTCAGGCCGTCGAGGATGTCGCGGAGCGCGGTCTCGGCGGCCAGGCTGACATTGGATTTGGCCAGGCCCATGCGGTCGGCGCGCCCGCGGATTTGCTCCACGGCCTCTTCGCCCGAGATGTAGGCGCAGGACACGCCGCGCGCGGCGGCGCTGGCGCAGACCTGCAGCAGCAGGGTGGACTTGCCGACGCCCGGGTCGCCGCCGATCAGGATGGCCGAGCCGGGCACGACGCCGCCGCCGCAGACGCGGTCGAACTCGTCGACGCCGGTCAGGATGCGCGGGGGCGGGGCGGTCTCGCTCTCCAGGCCGGTGAACTGCAGGCCGCGCACGCGCGTGGCCTTGGTCGTTGACAGGGCGCCGGGCGGCTTGGCGCCGACCTCCTCGACCAGGGTGTTCCAGCTTTGGCAGGCGGGGCACTGTCCGGACCACTTGGTCTGGACCGCGCCACAGGACTGGCAGGCGTAGACGGCGCCGTCGCGGGCCATGAGGTCTCCTGATTCTCGGATGACGGGAGACTACAGGGTGACGAACGGCTGCGCCAAAGGCGGACGTGGCTTACCGGTAAATCCGTCGAGCCCGGGGAGCGATGTTCGTCAGCAACTCGTAGGCCGTCGTGCCGGCCGCCGTCGCGGCGTCGTCGATCGGCATGTTCGCGCCCAGCAACTCGACCATGGCGCCCGGACGCGCGGCGTCGCAGTCGGTCACGTCGATCGCCATCAGGTCCATCGAGACGCGACCCAGCATCGGGCGACGGGCGCCGTCGAACCAGACCTGGCCCTTGGGGTGGCTGGCGCGCGGGACGCCGTCGGCGTAGCCGGCGCCGACGATGGCGATACGCGTGGTGTCGGGCGCGGTCCAAGTCGCGCCGTAGCCGACCGTTTCGCCGCGCGGCACGACGCGCACCTGGAGGATGGGCGCATCCACGGTGGCGACGGCGCGGATTTCCGGATGCGGGCGGCCTTCCGGCCCGCCGCCATAGAGGCTGATCCCCGGCCGCGCCTGATCGAAGCGGTAGGCCTCGCCCAGGAACAGGCCCGCGGAATTGGCGAAGCTCTTGCGCGCGCTGGGCAGTTGCGCGACCGCCTCGCTGAAGCGCTCCAGCTGCCGCGCGTTCATCGGATGGTCGGGGACATCGGCGCAGGCGAGGTGGCTGATCACCAGCTCCAAGTCGAGCCGCTTGAGGCGATCGGTGGCGCCCAGCAGCACCTTCAATTCCTCGGGACGCAGGCCCAGGCGGTTCATGCCGGTGTCGAGGTGCAGGGCGGCCTTCAGGCGGCCCGCGCGCGCCTGGGCGTTCCAGGCCTCGATCTGCGGCAGGCTGTTGAGCACGGGGGTCAGGCGCGCGCCTTCCAGGGCGTCGCCGGCGCCGGGCGTCGCGCCGTCCAGGACGTAGATCGCCGCTTCGCGATCGCCTAGCGCGGCCCGCAGGGTTACGCCCTCGGCCACGCGCGCGACATAGAAGCTCCGAACGCCTTCGGCCCACAGGCGATCGGCGACGCGCGCCGCGCCCAGCCCATAGGCGTTGGCCTTCACCGCCGGCGCGACCTCCGCATCGCCCGCGCGCGCCTTCAGGGCCGCGTGGTTGGCGGCGACGGCGTCGAGGTCGATGGTCAGGCGGGCGTCGTGGAGGTCGGTCACGGGGTGGGCGTAGCCGACGCGGGCCAGCGGTTCAACGGTTTAGCCGTGATGGGCGGCCATGAACTTGGCCACCAGGTTCTCGGCGCCCGACGCGATGATCTGTACGCCGATGCACAGCAGCAGGAAGGCGACCAATCGCGAGAGCACCCGCGCGCCCCCCGGACCCAGCATTCGCATGACGCGCTCGGACGCGCTGTAGAGCAGCCAGACCATGATCGCGACCAGGGCGGCGGCCAGGCCCGCGCCGATGAAGAACGGCGCCACGGCGTCGCCCTCGGTTGGACGCTGGGAGGAGAGGGCGATCGCGACGGAGATCGAGCCGGGGCCGGTCGTGAACGGCATGGTCAGCGGGAAGAACGCCACGTCCTCGTGGCTTTGGGCGGTCTCGGTCTGGCTGGTCTTGCGGTTCTCGTTCTCCTGCGGATCCATCAGCAGGCCCCAGGCGCGGATCGCCACGACGAGGCCGCCGGCCACCCGCAGGGCGCCTAGGCTGACGCCGAAGAAATTCAGGATGTAGCCGCCCAGCAGCAGCGACCCCAGCAGCACCAGGAAGGCGTAGAAGCCGATCTGTCGCGCCAGCTTCAGCCGCTCCGCGCGCGCGCGGCCCGACATCGCCTGGTGAAAGATCAGCGAGGCGCCCACCGGGTTGACGATCGAGAACAGCGCCGGAAACGCGATCAGGAACGCGCCGACGAGACTGGAGGTGGGCAGGGGGCTGAAGTCCATGCGACTCGTCGAAGCTGAAGGCGAGGCGGGGACCGTGGCTTGAGCGGCGGTGCCGAGTCAAACGCGCGAGCGCCGACCTCCCCAGCGAAGGCGAGGGAGATCCGAGCGCGGGCCTACTCGTCCGACGGAATGTTCCGCGCCTGGGCGAAGTAGTGATCCTTGGCCAGGTTGCCGAAGCGGGTGGTGTCGCTGTTGAACGACAGGCGCACGGTGCCGATCGGGCCGTGACGCTGCTTGGCGATGATCACCTCGGCCAGGCCATGCAGGCGATCCATCTCTTCCTGCCAGGTCAGGTGCTCGGGCGTGCCCTCGCGCGGTTCGGCGCGGCCCACATAGTAGGCCTCGCGGTACACGAACCAGACCATGTCGGCGTCCTGCTCGATCGAGCCCGATTCCCGAAGGTCGGAGAGCTGGGGCCGCTTGTCGTCGCGGGCTTCCACCTGACGCGACAGCTGTGAGAGCGCGATGACCGGGCAGGCCAGCTCCTTGGCCAGGGCCTTGAGGCCCATGGTGATCTGCGAGACTTCCTGCACCCGGTTGGCGTTGGCCCCGAGATCCGAGCCGGTGACCAGCTGCAGGTAGTCGACGACGACCAGATCAAGGCCGACCTGGCGCTTCAAGCGACGGGCGCGGGCGGTCAGCTTGGCGATCGAGATACCGCCGGTGGCGTCGATGTAGAGCGGCGCTTCCTGCAGCTCCATGGCCGCGTCGCGGACCCGGCCGAATTCGCTCGCGTCGATCTCGCCCTTGCGGAGGCGGTCGCCCGACACGCCGGAGGCGTCGGCCAGCATACGTAGGGCCAACTGCTCGGCGCTCATTTCCAGCGAGTAGAAGGCCACGACCCCGCCCTGGACGGTCTTCTTGGTGCCGTCGGGCTGGATCTCGTAGGCGTACTTCTTGGCGATATTGAAGGCGATGTTGGTCGCCAGGGCCGTCTTACCCATCGAGGGACGGCCGGCGAGGACCACGAGGTCGGACGGGTGCAGGCCGCCGATCTTCTGGTCGAGGTCGATCAGGTCGGTGGCGATGCCCGACATGCCGCCGTCGCGGCTGTAGGCCTCGGCGGTCATCTCGACCGCGCCGCGCAGAGCGTCGCCGAACGAGACGAAGCCGGACGAGGCCGCCCCGCTTTCGGCCAGGCTGTAGAGCTGCTGTTCGGCCGCCTCGATCTGGTCGCGCGCGGCGCGCTTCTCGTCGCCGCCGCCGCCCTGCGCGGCCGTGGCGATGTCGCCGCCGATCCGGATCAGCTCGCGCCGCAGCGACAGGTCGAAGATCACCCGAGCATAGTCGCCGACGTTGGCCGCGGGCGGGGCGCGATCGACGAGATCGGCCAGGTAGCGCAGGCCGCCCAGCTCCTGGAACGCCGGGTCGTTCTTGAATTCGTCGGCCAACAGGATCGGTTCGGCCAGCTGGCCCTTGCGGACGTGCGTCTCGATGGCCTGGAACAGGCGCTGGTGGAAAGGCTCGAAGAAGCAGCGCGCCTGCAGATTGTCGCTCAGCCGCTCATAGGCGGCGTTATCGTACAGCAGGATCCCGAGCAGCGCCTGCTCGGCTTCCATGTTGTGGGGCGCCACGTTGATCGTGGGCTCTTCGGTCGGCGAGCGCAGGTCGAGCGCGGGGACGAGTGACATCATCGGAAGTTAACGCGACGCGGCTTTCGACGCGCGGGCGAGTTGGCCCGGCGACTCAGATGAACGGGGATATTCTGTGTATGTTCTGAGCCTGCGATCGTGCAAGCGCACGGGTTTTGGGCGGCGTCCGCTCCTGACGTAGGCGGTGAAAGAGGCGGTGAACGGAAAGGGCGCGGAGATCGCTCTCCGCGCCCAAATGTTCGCGTTCCCGTCTAGCCTGGGATCACCAGTTGTAGGCTAGGCGTGTATAGAGGAACCGCCCGTTGAACCCGAATGGCGAGAAGCCGGAGAACGCCGTCACGCCGGTCGTGTTCACCGCCGCCGGCGCCTTGTTCGGATAGGTGTCGAACAGGTTGTTCACGCCCAGCGCCCAGGTGATGTTCTGGGCGAACGCATAGCGTCCCTCCAGGTCCCAGACCGACTTGGCGCCGGTGCGGTAGTCCAGGGCCTGGTTCGAGTTCGGAACCAGCACCGAGCCGTAATAGGCGCCCTTCAGGGTCGCGCTGAACGGTCCCTTCGACCAGTCGCTGGACGCCACGAACTTCTTGTCGGGCGTGCCTTCCTCGAAGATCGCGACGTTGACGCGCGAGAACAGGGCCGGCGGGACGGGCAGGGACGACAGCGTGCTGGTGGTCGGCACGCGCCGCACCTTGGTGTCGTTGAAGTTGGCCGCCAGGGTGAAGTCAAAGCGGCCGGCGGCTTCGCTGTCCAGGCGGTAGCGACCGACGACGTCCACGCCCTTGGTGCGGGTGTCCACGCCGTTGATGAAGAACCGCGCCGTGGTCACGCCGAACGGCTGCAACAGGGTGTAGATCGCTCTCTGCGTGGCCGTGCCGGTGGCCGAGCCCTGGATGTTCTCCGAGAGCACGATCCGGTTGTCGATGTCGATCTGGTAGGCGTCCACCGTCAGCTCGAACGGGCCTTTGCGAAAGACCGCGCCGAGCGAGTAGTTCTTGGACTTCTCCGGCTCCAGCGGCTTGGCGCCCAGGACGGCCGCCGTGGCGCTCGTGGCCGGGAAGGTGCCGACGTCCACCGCCGCCCCGCCGATGATGTTGATCGACGTGGTGGTGAAGTACTGCTGCTGCAGGGCCGGGGCGCGGAAGCCGGACGAATAAGCCCCGCGAATGGCGAAGCTGTCGGTCAGGTCATAGCGCGCGGCGATCTTGCCGGTCGTCGTCGAGCCGAAGTCCGAATAGTCCTCGTAACGCACCGCCAGATCGACGGCGAACTTGTCGGTGATCTGGTTGTCGAGGTCGGCGTAGAGGCTGGTGGCGTTGCGGCTGACGTCCACTTCGTTGGACGGACGGAAGCCCGGGAAGCCCTGCGCGCCGGCGCCCTTGCCGTTGCCGCCGTTGGCCCACGAGGCGTTCTCGCCCGCGCGGATCTTGTAGCTCTCGTCGCGGTATTCGACGCCGAAGGCCAGGGTGCTGGGCTTGGCGAAGTTGAACAGTTCCAGCGGGCGGGTGACGTCCACATTCGCCACCCACTGGCCGTACTGCATCGACCCGTCCTTGAACGAGGTCGGCGATGACGGGCCAAGCGAGGCGTTGAGGGAGTTGATGGTGCCGTAGGCGACCTTGTTGTTCCCGTAGTTCACGCCGGCGTCGACCGTGAAGCCGCCGACCTCGCCCTTGGCGCCGAAGGCCAGGTTGTAGTCGTCGATGTCGGTGGTGATCTTCGGCACGTAGCCGTTCGGATAGACCGAGACGTAGTTGTTGCTGTTGTCGGCCAGACGCGGGAAGGCGGCGCTCTCGCCCTTGCGGTTCTGGTAGCCGGCCAAGCCGTACAGCTTCCAGGCGTCGTTCAGCGGCAGGCCGAAGTTGGCGTAGACCGTCTTGGTCTCGACCTGAGGGTCGCCGAAGATGCCGGTGACCTTGTTGGGCGTGACGCGCGGGTCGAGGTCGGCGCGGTTGGTCGGGTTACGGTACGAGTACTCGCCGGTCAGCGTCAGGAAGCCGTCGTTGGGCAGGGAGAAGCCCTGCCAGACCGAGGCGCTGTAGACGGGGCCGTCATGGGCCTTGCGGCCCTCGGGATCGCGGGTCGTCTTCACCTTGGTGTTGTGGACGCCGTAGCTGGCTGTGGCGCCGCCGCCGCTGCTGGCCTCGCGCAGGCGCAGGTTGATGACGCCGGCGATGGCGTCCGAGCCGTACTGGGCCGCGGCGCCCTCACGCAGGATTTCGACGCTCGACAGGGCGGCCGTCGGAATGGTGTTCAGGTCGAACGGGGCCGAACCTCGGCCGATCGAGCCGTTGATGTTGACCAGGGCCGAGGTGTGAGCGCGGCGGCCGTTCAGCAGCACCAGGGTCTGGTCGGGGGCGAGGCCGCGCAGGGTGGCCGGCCGCACCGAGTCGGTGCCATCGGTCACGGCCGGACGCGGGAAGTCGATCGACGGCGCCAGGTTGGCCAGGGCCTGGGCCAGTTCCGGCGTGCCCTGGCGTGTCAGCGCCTTGCTGTCGACAACGTCGACGGGCGAGATGGTGTCCAGGCGCGAACGCGCGACGCGCGAACCGGTGACGACGATCTGTTCAACCGCGGTTTCGTCCGTGGGCGGCGCGGCGGTCTGGGCTTGGGCGGTGGCGGAGAAGGCCGTCAGCGAGGCGGCGGCCAGCAGCAAGGCTCTGTAGCGCATGAGAAATCCCCTCTCGTGGCCGGAGCGCGGACATGCGTCCTTACGCCCCGAGGCGGGGGTCTTGATCGCCCCCGGAACGAACATGGGATTGCCGCCGATTGCACACAAGCTGAGCATTTCTGCGCCGCGGCGCAGAAAAAAACGGCGCGGATTGCTCCGCGCCGTTCTCTTGAAACGCTCAGAACCCTGACGGGTCTTAGGCTTCGTAGTGGTCGCCTTCGAACGAACCGGCGCCGCCTTCCGCCATGTCTTGGGCGGCTTCGGCTTCGGCCGCGCGATCTTCCTCGAACTGCGAGTTGATCACGTTTTCGCCGCGCGCTTGGCGCTCGGCTTCGTCGGCGCTGCGCGCGATGTTGAGGGTGACCGTGATGGTCACTTCAGCGTGCAGCTTCACCTTCACTTCGTGGACGCCGAGCGTCTTGATCGGCTTGTCCAGCACGACCATCGAGCGATCGACCTTGCCGCCTTCGGCCTTGATGGCGTCAGCGACGTCGCGACCGGCGACCGAACCGTAAAGCTGGCCGCTTTCGCCAGCCTGACGGATCAGGACGTACTGCGTGCCGTCCAGCGACGCGCCGTTCTTTTCGGCGGACTCGCGGTTCTTGACGTTGCGGGCCTCGATCTCGGCGCGTTGCGCTTCGAAGGTGGCTTCGTTGGCCTTGGTGGCGCGCAGGGCCTTGTGGCGCGGCAGCAGGAAGTTACGGGCGAAGCCGTCCTTCACGGTGACCACGTCGCCGAGGACGCCGGTGCCTTCAACGCGTTCGAGCAGAATGACTTTCATCGTGGCGTCTCCCTTACTTCACGACGTAGGGGAGCAGAGCCAGGAAGCGGGCGCGCTTGATGGCCTTGGCCAGTTCGCGTTGCTTCTTGGCCGACACCGCGGTGATGCGCGACGGCACGATCTTGCCGCGTTCGGAGACGTAACGCTGCAGCAGCTTCACGTCCTTGTAGTCGATCTTCGGCGCGTTGGCGCCCGAGAACGGGCACACCTTGCGGCGACGGAAGAACGGACGGCGGGCGCCGCCAGCGGCGGCGGCCGGAGCGCCGGCTTCGGGAGCGGTCGTATCGGTCATGATCTCTTCTCTCCCTTACGCTTGCGCTTGAGCGCCGAAGTCGTCGCGGGGACGCTCCGGACGATCACCGCGGTCGCGACGCGCCAGAACCGGCGAAAGCTCGAGGTCCAGCTCTTCCACGCGGATGGTCATGAAGCGCAGCACATCTTCGTTGATGAGCAGCTGGCGCTCCATTTCCTTCACGGCCGGCGCCGGGGCGTCGATCGCGAGCAGGGAGTAGTGGCCCTTGCGGTTCTTCTTGATGCGGTAGGTGAGGTTACGCAGGCCCCAGTACTCGATCTTGGCGATGTGACCGCCATTCTCTTCGATCAGGGCTTTGAGTTGCTCGTTCAGAGCTTCGGCCTGTTGCGGCGAGATGTCCTGCCGCGCGATGACCACGTGTTCGTAGAACGCCATGTTTTCCTTCTTCCGTTGTGGAAGGCGGCGCGGACGACGACGGAAGTCCGTCGACCACGATGGATCCGACACGCCGAGCGGGGAGACCCCGGTCCCGGATGGGTGCGTGCAAGACCGCCTTCCGTGAGAACGCGCGCTATTACAGAAGATAGGGCTGAAAGGCAAGCCAGATCGGGGTTTGCCACAAATGTCGGCGTCGCGGCCTTTGATCGTACAAATGGCCGCGCGGGGGTTCAACCTCGCGGGCGGGTATGCTAGCAGGCGAGTATGGGAATGAAGTCACGCTTCACGATCGTTCTCGCGACGGCGCTCGCCGTCGGCGGTCCGGCGTGCGCTGAGGTCATCCAGAAGCCCAATATGTCGGTTTCCGCCAAGGATGGCCGCTTCGCCGGCTATTCGGCGGCCTTGCCGTTGGACCTGTCCACCGACACCCAGAAGGTGGCTCTGACGGTCAAGAGCGCCGGGACGATCGAGAACCCCACCTACGGCCTTGATCTCAACCTGACCCAAAAGCCTGACGACGATCGTATCGGTCAGCGCTCGCTGGCGCTGGGCGCCTCGTGGAACGACAGCGAGGCGCAGCTCCGCTCGTCGATGTCGAAGATGTTTGGTTTCGGCCTCGTGCCGCGCTCCAACTATATCCGGGTCTCGATGGACATGGACGCCAGCCAGGCGGTCGCCGTCCCCAACAAGATCCCGGTCGCCAGGGCCAACATCCGCTCGTCCTTGACGCTGGAAGGCCGGCAGATCGGTTCGATCGCCTTCGGCGGCGGTTCGCGGGGCGAGGAGGGCGTCGATCTGTCCCTCATGCGCCCCTTCGATATCCCGGCCGAGTTCACGGTCAGCCTGCGCGGCGTCAATACCGACCGTGAACAGTGGCGGCTGCAGGACGCCCGCGCGATGGTCAAGCTGGTGAAGGCGAACTGGTAGCCTCCAGCGCGCGGCCCTTCCGACCCGTGACCTCGGAAAAGCGTTTCAGATACTCCGGGTGCTCGGTGCCCATCAGCTTGTCCCACCAGGTAAAATAGAGTCCGTAGTTCCAGCCCGCCTGGGCGTGGTGCAGGTCGTGGTGGGTGACCGTCGTCAGCCAGGGGATCAGCGGCCGGCCGTCCTTGCGCGCCGGGAACAGTTCGTAGCCCGAATGGCCAAGGGTGTTGCGGACGATCTGGTGCAGCATGAACAGGCCCACCACCGGCCACTGGGTGGGGACCAGGATCATCCAGAGCGGCACGAAGACGCCATTGATGAAGGCCTCGCCCAGGTCGAAGCTATAGGCCGTGAACGGCGAGGGGTTGTTCGACCGGTGATGCCGCCGGTGGAAGGTCCGGAACAGGCGGCGGTCGTGGATCAGCCGATGCGTCCAATAGAACCAGGCGTCGTGGGCGACGATCATCAGCACAAGGCTGGTCCAGAACCAGACCGGCCCCCAGCCGCGCGCGATGTCGGGACCCGGCAGCAGCCCGGCGCGGAACAGGGCGAACGTCAGCAGCCCGACCGTCGAGAAGATCATGATCGAGCGGATCGAGACGGCGAACTCCATGAACAACTGGCGGGCGGGCGGGCGGTTGTCGCGGATCTTGCGGCCGGCCAGCGGCGCGGCCAGCACGACCCACAGGGTCAGCCAGACGCCGACCGAAAAGATCACGTAGCGGGTCACGTCGACCTGCATGGCGCCTAGCCAGTTGCGGGCGAAGGCGAGAAGGGTGTCGTACATCGAAAGCTCCTTGGCGATGAACCTCGCCAGGGAAGCGTTGGCCGCCAGCGCCGTCGCGCCGTTCGCGAAATCAGGCGCGTTTGTCGGCTTTCGGCGCGGTTTGAGCGGTTTCGACTAGCCGCAAATGGGCGATCGGCGGCGTCGCCTGTTGGCGCCAGGCGGTCGGGGTGACGCCAACAGCGGCCCGGAAGGCGCGGTTGAATGGGCCTAGCGAGCCGAAGCCGTGATCATAGGCGATGGTCGAGACCGACTTCAGCGCCTGCTCCGGGTCGGCCAGGGCGACCTTGGCCGCCTCGATGCGCCGGCCGTTGACGTAGTCGGCGAAGTTGCGGTGGCCCAGCGTGCCGTTGATCAGCTTGCGCAGGCGGTGTTCGGGCGCGCCGACCAGGGCCGCGAGGCTCCCGATCGACAGGTCCTCGCCGCGCCAGACCTCGGTCTCGTCCATGGCCTTGTCCAGGCGCGCCAGGATCAGGCGGTCGGCGGGCGTCAGGTCGAGCGGCTTGGGCGAAGCCAACCGCGCGGGCGTCTCGATCTGGGCGACCAGTTGCGGTTCGGCGCGCAAGAGGGCCAGCGTCGTGCCCAGGGCCAGGACGGCGAGCAGGGCGGCCTGCGCCACATCCACCGAGGCTGGGGGCAGGGCGTTCAGCCAGCCCATGTCCCTGGCGGCCACCTCCAGCACATAGACACAAGCCGATACGGCGAGAATCGGCCTCAGCCGACGACGCTGCGCGACGAGGTCGCCGCGCCAACCCCGCCAGGCCACCACCAGGATGTGCGTCACCATCATCATCTGCATGGCGATGTACCCGCCCCAGATGGCCTCGCACCAAGCCTTTGGCGCGACCTGGGCCGCGAGCCAGAAGAGGAAGGCGGCGGCGGGCGCCGCGAACCGCCAGAGGGGCGGACGAGGCCGGTCCTCCAGCAAGTCCAGCGCGAACATCCAGAAAAGCCCCGCTCCGATGACCGAGGCGGCCCACACGGGATCAAATCTCTTGAGCTCTGGCCCCCAAGCGCTGATCACGTGGGCGATGACGCCCAGGAAGAACGCCGCGCCGAGCCAACGGGTGGGCGACGGGCGGGGCGTCGCCGCCATCACGAGGCCGCTCGCCGCGAAGCCGCCGATGGCCACGCCGCGGATGATCGCTTCGATTTCCGAGAGATCGGTCATGGCCGATCATGGTCGCCAGCGCGCGCGAGGTTCAACCCGCGCGGCTGGTCGAAATCCAAAAAGGCTCGCTACTTCTTGGCGTTGTAGGCCTTCACCGCGCCCATGGTCTGGGCCACGTGGCCCATGAAGTTGCCGTCGGTGTAGGACAGCAGGATCTTGCCGTCCGGCGCGATCACGTACGAGGTGCGGTTCGACCAGTCCGGCTTCACCGCCAGGGCGACGTCATAGCTCTTGACCAGGGCCTTGTCGGCGGCGGCGACCGCGAACTTGTCGCGGCAGTGCTCCTTGGAGAAGTCCTTGATGCGGTCGACATTGCCGGCGGTGACGCCGATCACGGTGGCGCCCAGCTTCTCGAACTCGGGCGTGGCCTCGGCGAACTCATGCGCCTCGGCGGTGCAGCCCGAGGTGTAGGCGGCCGGGAAGAAATAGAGCACGACCGGGCCCTTCTTCAGGGCCTTGGCCAGGTTGAAGTCGAAGTCCTTGCCGGCCAGGGCGGCCTTGGCGCTGAAGTCCGGCGCCTTGTCGCCGACCTTCAGGGCGGCCAGGGCGGGCGAGGTGGCGGCGAGCGCGAGGGCGGCCGCGGCGATACCGGCGAGCAAGCGAGACATCGGAAGGCTCCGGAGGAGAGGGATGTTGACGGTCATGAGTTGGATAACTCCATTCTCTGGACTTCCAAACCTCTACGTTCGTCGATAGCCGCTGGATGCAGGAGAACGACATGGCGCGTGACGACACCAAGACGCCGACCCTGGCCGAATGGGCTGGTGGTCCGGAGCGTCTGAAGACGCTGTTCGCGACCTTCTACGCCAAGGTTCCAGGCGATCCCGTGCTCGCTCCGGTCTTCGCACAAATGGATCCCAAGCACGCCGACCATGTGGCGGCCTTTGTCGGCGAGGTGTTCGGCGGACCCAAGGCCTATAGCGAGGCCGGCGGCGGGCACGCATCCATGATCCGCAAGCACCTGGGCCGTCACCTGACCGAGGTCAAGCGCAAGTCCTGGATCGCGCTGATGCTCGACACGGCCGATGAGGTGGGGCTGCCCGACGATCCGGAATTCCGCGCCGCGTTTGTCGGCTATCTCGAATGGGGCACGCGCCTGGCGGTGATCAACTCGGCCGAAGGCGTCGCCGAGCCCGAGGGCGATCCGCCCATGCCTGTCTGGGGCTGGGGCCCGCCGGGCGGTCCCTGGTTGGGATAACGGCCGAAACGGCGCGACTTGCCGCCCGGCGGCCTTTGGCCTAACCCTCCCGGCCTTGAATCTCATAAGAACGGAGCGGGCTTAGATGAGCATCGCCTTCATTTTCCCGGGTCAGGGCAGCCAGTCTGTCGGCATGGGCGCGGATCTCGCCGAGGCCTTCGCCGCCGCGCGCGAGGTGTTCCAGGAAGTCGACGACGCCCTGGGCCAGAAGCTTTTCGCCCTGATGAAGGAAGGTCCCGAAGGCGACCTGACGCTGACCGAGAACGCTCAGCCGGCCCTGATGGCCGTCAGCCTGGCCGTCACCCGCACGCTGGAGAAGGAATTCGGCGTCGGGATCGACAAGGCCGCCTTCGTCGCCGGCCACTCGCTGGGTGAATATTCGGCCCTGGCCGCCGCCGGCGCCATCAGCCTGTCCGACACCGCGCGCCTCCTGAAGCTGCGCGGCCAGGCCATGCAGCGCGCCGTGCCGGTGGGGGAGGGCGCCATGGCTTCGCTGATCGGCCCCAAGACCGATCTGGCCCTGGCCGAGGAAGCCGCCAAGGCCGGTTCGGAAGTCGGCGTCTGCGTCGTCGCCAACGACAACAACAACGGCAATGTCGTGATCTCGGGGGCCAAGGCCGCCGTCGACAAGGCCATCGAGAAGGCCAAGGAGCTGGGCGCGCGGGCGATTCCGCTGAACGTCTCGGCGCCCTTCCACTGCCCGCTGATGCAGCCCGCGGCCGACGAGATGGCCGAGGCGCTGGCCAAGACCACGATCCTGGCGCCGCGCGCGCCGCTGGTCGCCAACGTCACCGCCGCTCCGGTCCATGATCCGGACGTCATCCGCAAGCTGCTGGTGGAGCAGGTCACCGGCCGCGTCCGCTGGCGCGAGAGCATGACCTGGCTGGCGACCCAGGGCGGTGTCACCCGCTTCGCCGAGGCCGGCGCCGGCAAGGTGCTGTCGGGCATGGCCAAGCGTATCGCCCCGGACGCCGAGGCGACGCCGCTGAACACGCCCGCCGATCTCGAAGCCTTCGCGGCCTCGCTCTAAGTTCAAGGAAAGCCGAACATGTTCGACCTCACCGGCAAGACCGCCCTCGTCACCGGCGCCACCGGCGGCATCGGCGGCGCCATCGCCCGCGCCCTGCACGCCCAGGGCGCGCATGTCGTGCTCTCCGGCACCCGCGAATCGGCTCTGGCCGATCTGAAGGCGGAACTGGGCGAGCGGGCCTCGACCGTCGTCGCCAACCTGTCCGACGCCGAACAAGTGGATGGCCTGGTCGCCAAGGCCGAGGAAGCCGCTGGCGCGCCGCTCGACATCGTGATCGCCAACGCCGGCATCACCCGCGACGGCCTGATTGTTCGCATGAAGGACGAGGACTGGGACACCGTCATCAAGGTGAACCTGGAAGGCTATTTCCGCCTGTCCCGCGCGGCCGCCAAGGGCATGATGAAGCGCCGCGCCGGCCGCATCATCGGCATCACCTCGATCGTGGGCGTCACCGGCAATCCCGGCCAGACCAACTACGCCGCCTCCAAGGCCGGAATGATCGGGTTTTCCAAGGCCTTGGCTCAGGAACTGGCCAGCCGCGGCGTGACGGTCAACTGCGTGGCGCCAGGCTTCATCGCCAGCCCGATGACCGACGCTCTGAACGACCAGCAGAAGGCCGGCATCCTGTCGACCATTCCCGCCGGCAAGCTGGGCGCGGGCAGCGACATCGCCGCGGCCTGTGTTTACCTGGCCAGCGACGAGGGCGGTTACGTCACCGGTCAGACCCTGCACGTCAACGGCGGCATGGCGATGATCTAAGCTGTCCCCGTTCCTTTGTCGGCGACCCGCTAGTAAGCCGAAAAGGAACGTGATAGGCGGTGCCCGACAATTCCCGCGGAAAGCTGGCGCTTCGCCTGTCCGCCCGCGGGTCGATATTTCATAACGAGGGACTGAACAGAATGTCCGACATTCTCGAGCGCGTGCGTAAGATCGTCATCGAGCACCTGGATGCCGATCCCGAGAAGGTCACCGAGAAGGCTTCCTTCATCGACGACCTGGGCGCCGACAGCCTCGACAACGTCGAGCTGGTGATGGCGTTCGAAGAAGAGTTCGACATCGAAATCCCGGACGACGCCGCCGAGCACATCCAGACGGTTGGCGACGCCGTGAAGTTCATCACGGAAAAGACCGCCTAAGAGGCGTCGCGTTCGCTGTCGCGAACCTGACCATTTCCGCCGCGTCGCACGGGCTCTTGCCATCGTGCGCGCGGCGGTTTTCGTTTGAGGCCGAGATTCGCGGCTGGCGTTGTGTCGAGGGAACCCCCAGATACCGCGCTCCGCGCCGAAGGTTGGGAGTGATCCATGCGTAGAGTCGTCGTCACCGGGCTGGGCCTGCTGACCCCTCTGGGCCAGGGCGTTGATGTCACCTGGAAGAACATTCTGGCCGGCAAGTCCGGCGCGAACCGCATCACCGCCTTCGATCCGACCGAATACGCCTGCCAGGTCGCCTGCGAAGTGCCGCGCGTCGATGGTCGCGGCGGCGGCGGTCCGGACGTCGAGGGCAGCTTCGATCCCGACCAGACCATGAGCCCGCGCGACCAGAAGCGCGTGGACGATTTCATTCTCTACGGCATCGCCGCGGCCGACGAGGCCATTAAGGATTCGGGCTGGGTTCCGGAGACCGACGAGCAGAAGTGGCGCACGGGCGTCATCCTGGGCTCGGGCATCGGCGGCCTGTCGACGATCGCCGACACCGCCCTGGAGCTGGAGGCCAAGGGTCCCCGCCGGGTCAGCCCGTTCTTCATCTCCTCGGCCCTGATCAACCTGATCTCGGGTCAGGTCTCGATCAAGTACGGCTTCAAGGGCCCCAACCACGCGGTCGTCACGGCCTGCGCCACCGGCGCCCACGCCATCGGCGACGCCGCGCGCCTGATCAAGTACGGCGACGCCGACGTGATGATCGCCGGCGGCGCCGAAGCGGCCGTGTGCAAGGTCGGGGTCGCGGGCTTCATCGCCTGCCGCGCCATGGCCACCAGCTTCAACGACACGCCCGAAAAGGCCTCGCGTCCCTATGACAAGGACCGCGACGGCTTCGTGATGGGCGAGGGCGCGGGCGTGCTGGTGCTGGAAGAGTACGAGCACGCCAAGGCGCGCGGGGCCAAGATCTACGCCGAAGTCGTCGGCTACGGCCTGTCGGGCGACGCCCACCACATCACCGCCCCGTCGGAAGACGGCGAAGGCGGCTTCCGCGCCCTGTCGGCGGCGGTCAAGGACGCGGGCCTGAAGCCCTCGGACATCGACTACGTCAACGCCCACGGCACCTCGACCATGGCCGACGGCCTGGAAGCGGGCGCTGTCGAGCGCTTCCTCGGCGATCACGCCAAGAACGTCGTCATGTCCTCGACCAAGTCGATGACCGGCCACCTCCTGGGCGCGGCCGGGGCGATCGAGGGCATCTTCTCGATCCTGGCGATCCGCGACCAGATCGCGCCGCCGACCATCAACCTCGACAACCCCGACGTTCACGTCGCCATGAACCTGGCGCCGAACAAGGCCGTGCCGCACAAGATCGACGTGGCCGTGTCCAACAGCTTCGGCTTCGGCGGCACCAACGCCACGGTCGTGTTCAAGAAGGTCTCGTGAGCAAGAAGCCGTCTCCCCGCAAGAAGGCAACGCGGGGCAAGTCCTCCCGCCGGGAGACCGCGTCGGCCGCCAGCCGGCTGACGCGCGGCCTGCTGGGCGCCATCGCCACCTTCGTGGCGGTGGGCGTCCTAGCCCTTCTGGCCGCGCTGTGGGTCTACAACGGGCCCGGCCCGGCCGCCCCCTCGGGCGAGACCACGACGGTTGTGCTGCGCAAGGGCTCCAGCCTGCCGGAAATCGCCGCCAGCCTGGAGAAGGGCGGGGTGATCGGATCGTCCTCGATCTTCATGACCGCCGCCAAGCTGACCGGCGCGGCGCGCTCGCTGAAGGCCGGCGAATACGAGTTCAAGTCGCGCGCCTCGATGGCCTCGGTCCTGGACGCCATCCGCCGCGGCCGCATCGTGCGCCACTGGATCACCGTTCCCGAGGGCCTGACCTCGGACATGGTGATGGATATACTGAACAAGTCCGACGTCCTGACCGGCGAGGCGGCGACCCCGCCGGAAGGCGCGATCCTGCCCGAGACCTACGAGGTCCAGCGCGGCGAGGACCGCGCCGCCGTCCTGCAGCGCATGATGGACGATCGCGACACGGTGCTGAACGCCCTGTGGGCTAGCCGAGCCCCCGGTCTGCCGTTCGTCTCCAAGGAGGAGGCCGTGATCCTGGCCTCGATCGTCGAGAAGGAGACCGGCCTGCCCGAGGAGCGTCCTCGCGTGGCGGCGGTCTTCGTGAACCGTCTTCGCACCGGCATGCGCCTGGGCTCGGACCCGACCATCATCTACGGCATCTCGCGGGGCCGTCCGCTGGGACGCGGCATCCTGCTGTCGGAGCTGCGTCGCCCGACCCCCTACAACACCTATCTGATCGCCGGCCTGCCGCCGACGCCGATCGCCAATCCGGGCCGCGCGGCACTGGCGGCGGTGCTCAATCCGCTGAAGACGGGCGATCTCTACTTCGTCGCCGACGGCACGGGCGGGCACGTCTTCGCTTCGACGCTGGAGCAGCACAACGCCAATGTCGCCAAGTGGCGCGAGATCGAGCGCCAGCGCGCCGGCAAGTCTGGGGGCTGATCCGATGGCCCTTTCCGGAATGACCGGCTTTTCCCGGGTCGAGGGCGCGCACGGCGCCTGGTCCTGGTCCGTCGAGGCCCGCAGCGTCAACGGCCGCAATCTCGAGACTCGTTTCCGGGGCCCGCCAGGGTTCGAAGGGCTCGAGCGCGCCGCCCGCGACGGGGCCCAGGCCCGCTTCCAGCGCGGCCAGCTGACCGTCGGCGTCCAGGCCAAGCGCGCCGAGAGCGGTGGCGACGCCAAGGTCAATATTCAGGTTCTGGAGCGGTACCTGACCGCCGGCGGCCCCTATGTCGCCACCGGCATGGTCGCCAAGCCCTCGCTGGACGGCTTGCTGGCGCTGAAGGGCGTCATCGAGGCGCGCGAGGATGAGGATGACGCCGAGACCCGCGCCGCCGTCGAGGCCGCCATGGCCGCCTCGATCGCCCAGGCGCTGGATGGCCTGAAGGTGGCGCGGCTGGAGGAGGGCGCGGCCCTTTCGCCGGTGCTGCATGGCCTGGTCGATCGGATCGAGGACCTGAACCGCCAGGCCGAGGGCGAGGCCGCCGGCCAGCCTTCGGTGCTGAAGGAGCGCTTCGCCCGCCGCATGGCCGAGCTGATCGGCGAGGGCGCGGCCGAGGAGCGCATCGTCCAGGAAGCCGCCGCCCAGGCCGTGAAGGCCGATGTGCGCGAGGAGCTCGACCGCCTGGCCAGCCACGTCGCCGCCGCGCGCGGCCTGCTGGCGGGCGAGGGGGCGTCCGGCCGCCGGCTCGACTTCCTCTCCCAGGAATTCATGCGAGAATCCAATACCCTCTGCTCGAAATCGGCCCTGACCGCCCTGACCGCGATCGGTCTGGAGCTCAAGGCCGTGATCGAGCAGTTCCGCGAGCAGGTCCAGAACGTTGAATAAGCCCCACCATCCCACGCGCGGCCTGCTTTTGATGGTCGTGGCGCCCTCGGGCGTCGGCAAGACTTCGCTGACCCGTCGGTTGGTGTCCGATCACAACGACCTGCACCTGTCGATCAGCGCCACGACGCGCGAGCCCCGTCCGGGCGAGCATGACGGCCGCGACTATCATTTCGTCACGCGTGAGCGGTTCCAGGAGATGATCGCTCAGGACGCCTTCCTGGAATGGGCCGAGGTCTATGGCAACTACTACGGCAGCCCCAAGCCGCCGATCATGCAAGCCCTGGAGCGGGGCGAGAGCGCCCTGTTCGACATCGACTTCCAGGGGGCGATGAAGGTCCACGCCCAGGCCAAGGAAGACAGCGTGCTGGTCTATATCCTGCCGCCGTCGCTGGCCGAGATGAGCCGCCGGCTGCACACGCGCAGCCAGGACAGCGAGGAGGTCATCCACCGTCGTCTGTCCCGCGCCAAGGACGAGGTCGCCGCCTGGGAGCTGTTCGACTACGTCATTCTGAATGATGATTTCGACCGCGCTTACGCGGATCTGGCCCACATCTATCACGCCGAGAGGCTGAAGCGGTCGCGAAACCCGTGGATCGGCAACCTGGTGGGCGATCTTCTGAAGGAAGATATCTAGGGGATCGGCGGCGGACTTTCGCCCGCCGCCGCCAAGCCGGGCGCTACAGGGCGCGGCGGCTGAAGATCAGGTGGTAGATCGCCAGGACGACGATGGCGCCGATCGTGGCGACCAGCAGGCTGTAGAGGTTGAAGCCGGACACGCCGCTGTTGCCGAACTGGTTGAACAGCCAGCCGCCGACGAACGCGCCGACAATGCCGAGCACGATATCCAGCAGCAGGCCGCTGCCGGAGCGGTTGACGATCTTGCTGGCGATGAAGCCGGCGATCAGACCGAGAAGAAGCCAAGCTAGAATGGACATCGTAGGGACTCCTTGAACGGCCGCCCTGCGCGACCTTGTCCAAAAAAGGCCCAACGGCGCCGTTAGTTCCCGCGCATGCGCTCTTGAACGATCGCGATCAGCTTCTCGGCGGGCGCGCGTCCCAGGGCGATGAAAAGGCCAGAGCCCAGAATGGCCCCGATTAGAAAAGACAAGCTCACGCGAGAACTCCCCTACGACTGGCGTCCTCTATTGCAGGTCGTCGATGGCCAAGCCAAGGCGACAACGAGGCGCTGCGACGATCGGTCTTGCCTTGCTCAAACCTTGGTCGAGGCGAGGACCGTCAGCACGCATGTCAGGCCTTCGGGCGCGTAGTCGAAGGTCGCGGAGCCAGCGAGCTCGCCCTTGAGGCTGGCGGCGACGAGACGCGAGCCGAAGCCCTTGCGCTGGGGCGGGCTCACCGGCGGGCCGCCATCTTCCTCCCAGCGGATCACGGCCCGAGCGCGACCTTCGCGCCGCCAGGCGATGGTCACGCGCCCGGCTTCCCGCGACAGGGCCCCGTACTTCGAGGCGTTGGTGGCCAGCTCGTGGAAGATCATGGCCAGGGCCACCGCGCCATTGGGCGAAAGCGGCAGGGGCGGGCCCTCCAGCGTCACCTGGGCGGCGTAGGGCTGCAGCGTCTCGGCCAGGATCTCGCCGAGATCCGCGCCTTCCCAGCTGCGACGGGTCAGCAGATCGTGCGCGCTGGCCAGGGCGTGGATCCGGTCGTTGAATTGCCGAAGGCCCAGCGCCCCGCCGTCCCGCAGGCTGTGCCGGGCCAGGGACTGCACGACCACCAAGGTATTCTTCACCCGGTGGTTCAGCTCGTTGATCATCAATTGCTGGCGCTCGGCCGCCTGGCTCGCCTCGGCCTCGCGCCGGCGCAGCACGTCGGCGGCGGCCCGGAGCGATCGGCGCACCTCGGCGATCTCCAGCAGGTGAGAGCGGGCCGGATCGAGAGGCGCGCCGGCCGCCAGGGTCTCGGCCTCGCCCACCAAGGCGCGGACGTCGCGCGATATGGGACGGGCGAAGCCGATCGCGGCCGCCACGGCCAGGGCGATCATCAGGACGGCGCCGACCAGGGCGGGGCCCAGCGAACCGAGGACGGCGCGATTGACCTCCCCGCGCGGCACGCCGACGATGAAGGTCCAGCCATAGGTCGACGAGCGGCTGAAGGCGGACAAGGTGGCGACGCCGTCCAGCGTGTGGGTGTAGACGACGCCGTCGTTGGCGCGGGCCATGGCTTCGCGCATCTCCGCGCTGGCCTGTTTGCCCAGCATCTTGTCCTGGTCGCGCGAGCGGGCCACCAGCGCCGCGTCGCGATCGACGATGCTGGCGGTCCAGCTCGCGGGAAAGCCCTGGGCGGCCATCAGGCCGTGAAACGCCGCCGGATGCTGCATATAGCCCAGCACCATCACCTGTCCGTTGACCAGCACCGGCATGTTGACGCCCACGATGGGCGTCTTGCCCCGGCGTGGGATCAGGTTGCTGACGTTCGACTTTCCAGTGGTCATCTCCCGCCAGGAGTGGGGCGTGATCGGCGCCACTGGCGTCGGCTGGCCAGGCGGGATCCGGGTGTTGATCAGCTGAAGGTCGGGGGTCATCAGCACGATCCAGCCATCGCGCCCCTCGGCGGCCTCTCTGGCCTGTCTTTCGAAGGCCCGCAGGTCGCCCTCCGCCAGGGCTGTCGAGACCGCCAGGCCCTGCAGCACGCTCTGGCCCTGACCGATCTGGCGATCGGTCGCCAGCGTCAATGCTCGGGTCATGGCGGTCAGTTGGGTGGCGAAGCGACGCTGGCCCTCGGCGTATTGCGTGGCGACAAGCAGGCCCATCAACAGGATGGCGGGCGCCGCGAGCGTCAGCGCCATGAACAGAAGTCTTCGCGCGACCGTGGAAGGCGCCTTCACCTCAAGTTTGGTGGTCACGTTCGCCCCACTGATCCCCGGCGCAAGCTGGCGACCGGCGGCTCCACCGTCAATAGTCTTTCGCGGGGATCACCCGTGTCGCGGGACCAGCATCCAGAGCGACATGGCGATCATCATCAGGTTCTCGGTCAGCGACACAAACCCCAGGGGCACATGGCTGTCGCCGCCGACGCAGGCGCACTTTAGCTCGCGTTTGTCGACGTAGACGGCCTTGAACACGGAGACGGCGCCCACGCCGCCGATCAGAAGGCCAAGCGGGGCGGCGAGCCAGGTCAGGATGCCTGCGGCCATCAGCACGCCGGCCGCCAGCTCGGCGAATGGATAGACATAGCCATAGGGGACCCAGCGCCGCGCCAGCAGGTCGTAGTTGAGGAACATGGTCGAAAAGGTCTCGACGTCGCGCAGCTTCAGCATGGCCAGCAGGCTCATTGAGAAGGCCACGAACCACTCGCCCGCGCGGACGGTCAGGGGTGTTCCAAACGTCGCCTGGCTAACCGCGAGCGCCAGCAACGCCGCCACGGCGAAGACCGCGAGCACGGGCGTGTAGGTAAGCGCGTTGGGATCGCGAGTCCGCGCGCCGAAATGGCGGCGAAGGTCGTCGTAGCCGCCAATCCGTTGGCCGTCGATGAAGGTCTGGGGCGTCGTGCTCACGCCATGCTCGGCCTTGAAGGCGTCGGTCGCCGCGCGGGTTTCCAGCCAGTGGTCCTCCACGGCGTAGCCCTTCGCCTTCAGAAGATGCAGGGCCTTGAGGCCATAGGGGCAGAGGTGCTTGGGCATGACCATGCGGTACAGCACGGCCGTCTTGCTGGGACTCATCGCTTCACTCCTTGGCTGACGACAGGACCCGCCCCATGTAGCATCCGTACCATGGTACGGAGTCAAGGCATGGCGACGATGACGATCGCGGCGCTGGCCCGCGAGGGTGGCGTTGGCGTGGAGACGGTGCGCTACTATCAACGCCGGGGCCTGTTGCGAACGCCCCAGAAGACCGGCGGTTCGGCGTTGTCGGGAGGGATACGACGCTACGGCGCCGAGGACGCGCGGCGGCTGAAGTTCATCAGGTCGGGCCAGTCGGCCGGGTTCACGCTGGAGGAGATTGGCGAGTTGCTGGCGCTTGACGCGGGCCAGGACCGCGCGAGGGCGCGGACCTTGGCGCGCGAGCGTATCGAGTCTCTCGACCGGAAGATCGCCGAGTTGCAGGCGGCCCGCGCCTCGCTGACCCGGCTGGCCGAGGCTTGCGCGGCCTCGGACGCGGGGCCTTGCCCGATCATCGAGGCCTTCGAACCGTCCTAGGCGAGGCTGGCCTTCGCCAAGGCGAGGAATCCGGCCAGATCGACGACCTCCGCGCGGACGTCGGGGCTGATCCCGGCCTTTTCGCACAAATCGCCCCCACCCAGGGCCTTGAGGCTGGAGCGCAGCATCTTGCGGCGCTGGCCGAAGGCGGCGGCGGTGACGCGCTCCAGCGCCGCGATGATCTCGGCGGGCGGCGGATCGGCGCGCGGAACCAGGCGAACGACGGCCGAGGCGACCTTCGGCGGCGGCGTGAAGGCCTTGGCGGGCAGGTCCATGACCGTCTTGGCCTCGCACAGGGTCTGGGCGATCACCGCCAGGCGTCCGTAGGCGTCGTCGTCCGGCTGGGCGACGATGCGGTCGGCGACTTCCTTCTGGAACATCAGGGTCATCGACAGGGGCCGGAAGGGCCCCGTGAGCCAGTTGATCAGCAGCTGGGTGCCGACGTTGTAGGGCAGGTTGGAGACCACGTGCGCCGGCCCGCCGGCGGACGTCGCGGCGTCGACCTTGAGCGCGTCGCCTTCGACCAGTTCCAGCCGGCCCTCGGCCACCTTGGCCACCTCGGAGAGCAGCGGCAGGAAACGGCTGTCCTTTTCGATGGCCACCACACGCGCGCCGGTCTCCAATAGGGCGCGGGTCAGGCCGCCGGGGCCAGGACCGACCTCGACCACGGTGTCGCCTTCGCCGATCTGCGCCAGGCGCGCGATCTTCCGCGTCACGTTCAGGTCGAGCAGGAAGTGCTGACCGAAGCTCTTGCGCGCCATCAGGTCGTGGCGCTCCAGGGCCTCGCGCAGGGGCGGCAGGTCGGCCAGGCTCATCGTCTAAATCTCCCCCTGTTTATCCGGGGGATAAACAGGATCATTCGGATAGTTGGAGCATGATGGCCGCCGAAACCGACGGCCACTTTCGGCTATCATGCTCTAGCCGCCGCGGCGGGCGGCGATCTCGGCCGCCAGCTTGATGGCGGCGATCAGGCTATCGGGACGGGCGATCCCGCGTCCAGCGATGTCGAAGCCGGTTCCGTGATCGGGCGAGGTCCGCACGATCGGCAGGCCCAGGGTGACGTTCACCCCGCCCCAGAAGTCCAGCATCTTCACCGGGATCAAGGCCTGGTCGTGATACATGCACAACACCGCGTCGTGGCGGGCGCGGGCCTCGGCGTGGAACAGGGTGTCGGCGGGCGAGGGGCCCTGGGCGTCGACGCCCCGCGCGCGGAGCGCCGCCACGGCCGGGCCGATGATCTCGATCTCCTCGCGCCCGATAGCGCCGCCTTCGCCCGCGTGGGGGTTTAGGCCCGCGACCGCGAGACGTGGCGCGGGAATGCCGAAGTCGCGACGCAGGGCGTCGGCGGTGACGAGGCCGGTATTGACGATGTCCTCCACCGTCAGCGCGCCCGGAACCTTGGCGATCGGCGTGTGGATGGTCGCCAGGGTCGTGCGCAAGTCGCCGGCCGCCAGCATCATCACGGGCCCGCGCGGGCCCTCGAAGCGCTCGGCGGCCGTCAGCTCGGCCAGGAACTCGGTGTGGCCGGGGAACTTGAAGCCTGCGTCGTAGAGCGGCGCCTTGGCGATCGGCGCGGTGACCAAGCCCGAGACCTCGCCCGACAGCGCCAAGCCCACGCCCGTCTCGATCCAGCGGATCACCTGGGGCGCATAGGCGGGCGAAGGCTGACCCGAGACGACCGGCGAGAGCAGGGGAATGTCGATGACCGGCAGCGCCTCGCCGAAAACGTCAAGCGCCTCGCGCGGCCGCGTCACCGCGCGGACCTTCACCCCGCCGCCGGCCGAGGCCAGCAGCTGGGCGTCGCCGATCACGACGAAGGGCGGTCCGTCCTCGCGGAGGGCCCGCCAGGCCTTGGCGATGATCTCGCCGCCGACGCCGGCCGGATCGCCGGCGCTGAGAGCGAGCGGGCGTCCGGTCACCGGGTCTCGATGGTGGCCTGGTTGCGCAGGTCGCGCAGGTAGCGCTTGGAGATCAGCGCCAGCTGCTGGCCGCGCAGGCGGTTTTCGATCTGGTCGTGGGTGGGAGCGTTGGCCCCGCCCTGGCGCTTGCCGCAGACCGCGATCAGGTGAAGACCGGCGTCGGTGCGGATCGGGTCCGAGATCTGGCCGACGTCGAGCTTGTTGGCCGCGTCCTGGAAGGCGGGAGCCAGATCGGTGATCTCGGCCTCGCCAAGGTCGCCGGCGACCAGGCCATCGACCTTGCCCGCGACGGTTTCAAGCGTCTGACAGCTGTTGATCTTGGGCTTTAGGTCCGTCAGCAGCTTGGTGGCCGCGGCGATCTGGGCTTCGGTGGCGTTGGCGGGCAGCGGCGCGGCGACCTGCTTCAGGTCGACGATGGCCGTCTTGGAGCCCGCGCGTTTGTCGCGCAGATAGATGATGTAGACGCCGTCCTTGACCTGGATCGGTCGCGACAGCTGGCCGGGACGCAGCTGCTCCAGCGCCTCGTCGACCTCGGTCGGCATCTCGCCCTGGCTGATCCAGCCCACGTCGCCGCCGTTGGCCGCCGTGGCCGAGCCGGAGAACTGACGGGCCACGGCCGCGAAGGGCGCGCCTTGCTGCATCTGGGCGATCAGTTGGGTGGCGCCATTCACGGCGACCTCCATGCCGCCCACGCGGCCGGCGTCGAGGAAGACCTCGCTGATCTGGTACTGCGGCTTGGCCGCCGATTCGGCGAGGCGGCGCTGATAGGCCTTGATCTGGTCCTCGCCGATCCGCAGACGCGAGCCGTAGCGGCCCTGGATCCAGGACTGCCAGCTGGAGTCGGCCCGCAGTTGGGCGCGCCAGGTGTCGAGGCCGATGCCCTGTTGGACCAGGGACTGCTTCAACTGGTCGGGAGTCATCTTGTTCGACTGGGCGATGTCGGCGACTTGTTCGTCGACTTCCTTGTCGGTCGAGATGATCGTGATCTTCTGCTGCTTCTCGACGCGGCGCAGCTCCTGCATCTGCAGGCGCTCGTCGATCAGCGAGCGCAGCGCTTCCTGCTGGATTTGCGGCAGGTTCTCCTGGGTGGGCTGCATGCCCGAGGTGGCCATCAGCAGGCGCATGCGCTGCATCAGGTCATAGCTGGAGATAATGTCGTCGTTGACGACCGCGGAGACGCTTTCCGACAGCGGAGCGGGCGCGGGCGCCTGAGGGGCGGCGGCCGGAGCCTCCACCCGCGGCGGCGCGCCAGCTTGCTCCTGGGCCAGGGCGGGCGGGGCGAAGCTCGCCGCCGTCAGGGCCAGAATGGACGCGGCGCCGGCCGCGAAAGTCGTCACGCTACGCGCAGACCGCATGGATAGTGTCGTTCCTCTAGGCCCAGCCGCCCCCTAGGGAGCGCGGTCGGTTATCATGGTTTCGAAGGCGGCGCGCGCCGAAGCCGGCGTTTTTCCTCTCGGCCGTCGCCCCGAACACGCCATCGGACATGCGGATCGGACCCGCACGCCCCCAAGCGCGGTTACTTAGTTCGAGCTGTACCCTGTATCACCCAATGTGGCGAGCGTTAGGCGGAAGACGATCGTTCGATCCGGCTGCAGCCGAAGACCGGTCGCGGTCGAGGCGTATCGGTCTTCCTGTTGGTAGATGACGTCGATGCGAATGCAGTCGTCGGTGTAGGCCACGCCCAGGTCGCGACGCCGCCAAACGTCGGCCACCATGTCGCGCTGGCCGAACGCCGTCACCGACCACTGCTTGGTCAGCTTCAGCTCGCCGCGGGCTTCGAGGTTTTCCTGCTCGTTGCCGTTGGCGTCCAATTCGTCCTTCAGATAGCGGATCGTGCCCCAGCCGCGCTGGGTATAGGCGTCGACGCCCGTCTCGATGCGGTGAACCTCTCGCGTGTCCGCGTCGAGGCGCGTGCGGGCGAAGGCGGTGACGCCTCGGATCGGGGTGACCGTCGCCGAAACGATCCAGTCCGAGGACTTGCTCTGAAGGCCCGTCCGGGCCGGCATAAGCGGATCGAACTTGGTTCGGAAGCTGCGGCCGACCAGGATGCTGCCGCCTCGGCCGTCGCGAAGGGTGTAGGTGGCGCGGCCGCCCACGTTCAGCCGTTGGCCGCCTTCGTAGAGATCGAAGCCGGGCGACTTGTTGGCCTGGAACAGGTTGGTCTCGTCGAACTCCAGCGTCGCGCTGTCTTCGTTGTAGAGATAGGTCTTGGTCCCATCCCTGGCGACGACCACGGGCACGCGCGAGCTTTCCGAGCCCGCGGCGACCTGGGCCAGGGGCTCCAGGACCACGCTGCCGCCGTTGGAGAGCGCCTTGTAGAGCGGCAGGCTGAAGTCGACGCCCGCCACGCCTAGCGAGCGGGTGTAGGTCTGCTTGTCGTCGTCGCCGACCGCGGCGGCCGCGGCCGTCAGGTAGGTCTTGATCGAATAGGCGTCGGCGCGGGCCTGGGCGAAGGGCGAGACCTTCAAGCCATTGCCAACGACCGTACTGGTCCGCCAATCGGCCTTGACGCTGGCCCGGCTGGAATCGACGCCGTTCTGGCCCTTGTAGGCGCCGAGGTAGTACGGGGCCTCGCCGAACTGCGATTCCGAACGGTTCAGCATCACGCCGGTGCCCTGCAGCCGCAGGCGGCCTCCCAGGATCGGCGAGTCGGGTTCCCAGCGCGTCTCGACCAGCGGGCCGATCAGCGGGAACGCGCCGCTGTTCTCGAAGGCGTTGGCCGTGCCGTTAGCGCTGGTGCCCACGACCCGCAGGCCTTGGACCGAGACGGCCGAGACCGAGAACCAGGAGCGCTGGGCCTGACGCGTCGTATACAGCTGCGAGACCAGCCGGTGGTCGTCGCTCGTGAACAGGCCGCGCTGCTGATAGACGTCGTTGATCTTGTAGCGGTCGAAGATCAGGGCGTCGGAGGCGCGCTCGGCCGAGAAGCCCCACTTCCATTTCGCGTCGATGTCGAACTTGCCGTTCGCCAGGATGTAGCTGCGGGTCGAGGCCTTGCCGAAGCGGTCGCCCCGGATGTCGAAGTCCTTGTCGTAGGTGAAGCCGCCGCGCGCCTCGAGCATCCCCGAGTAGAAGCGCTTGCGGTAGTTCACGTTCAGGAACGGGTTCACCTTGCTGTTGATCTGCGGGGTGACGACCACGTCCGAAGAGGGCGAGATCACATAGAGATAGGGCTGCTCGTACGAGACGCCGCGGCTCTTGGAATAGGGCGTGATCTTGGGCGCCAGGAAGCCCGAGCTGCGCTTGGCCTGCGGGTCCGGGTGCCAGAACAGCGGCATGTAGAGGATGGGCGCGCCCCACACCCGAATGACCGCGTGCTTGTAGTAGATCAGCTGCCGCTTCTTATCCTGGACGATGCGCTCGGCCTGCACCGACCAGGTCGGCGTCGGCTTCTCGGCGCACACCTCGCACGGGGTGTAGATGGCGCTGTTCAGCTCCTGGATGTTGGCGTTGCGGCGCACCGCGGTCGCGGCGGCGACCTTCACGTTCTGGCCAAGGCGCGCCGAGAAATTTCGCGCGAAGCCGGCCTTCATGTCCTCGTCGACCTCGAGGTGGTCGGCGAACTCGGCGGTGCCGTCGGCGTTGATCAACTGGACGTGGCCGTTGGCGACGACCGTGCCGGTCTTGGTGTCGTAGATGACCTCGTCGGCGCGCAGGGTGCGACCTTGATAGCGCGCCTCGACGCCGCCGCGCGCGGTCATCTTCTGGGCCTGGTCGTCGCGGATCAGCAGGTCCGCTTCCAGGTAGTAGCCGTCATCGCCCAGGCCGTCGGACGGCGCGGCGGGAGCGGGTGGCGCGGTGGGGATCGACGCCAGAGGCGTCTGGGCGTGCGCCGCGCCCGCGCAGGCGAGCGTCAGCCAGGCTCCACCCCCCAAGAGGAAGGCGCGGCCGGCGGACGGCGTGCTGGGACGCAGTTCAGTCATGATCGACCCTGGAAGCAATGACTCACCCATCCTCGGTATAGCAAAGCAAAGTGAAGCCCGCCAAAAGCGCCACGATCGGCGGCGTCCAGGCGGCGATGGACGGGGCCAGAACGTCGGCCTTGCCCAAGGTGCTGCACAGCTCGTTGAAGAAAAAGAATCCGAAGCCCAGAGCCACGCCCGAGCCCGCCAGGGCCGCCAGGCCGCCCAGGCGCATCAGGCGCAGCGAGAACGCCGCCGCCAGAACCGACATGGCCGAGAAGAGCAGGGGCGTGGCCAAGTCCTGCTGTAGGCGCAGCTTGAACGGAGCGGCCGAGAAGCCGGCGTCCTCCGCGCGCTTGATCGTCGCCGGAAGCCGCCACAGCGCCACCGCCTGAGGGGTGTTGAAGCGCTCGGACGCGGTTCGGTCGTCCAGATTGGACGGGATCGAAAGGCTGTCCGAGCGAATGGCCCCGGCCCCCGGCGTGGCCTCGCGCACGCCGGTCAGGCGCCAGAAGCCGGGCTCCAGTCGCGCCTCGTTCGCCTCGATCCGGCGCGTGAAGTCCATCACGCCCTTCTTGTTGAGCGTATAGACGAACAGCGACACGCCGCGCAGGCGCACCGAACCATCGACGATGTCGCGCCCCCGCGCGCGGATGACGATCTGGGTCTTGTCGTCGCCCTGGCGCAGCCAGGTGCCCCGGGGCGTATCCTTCAGATAGCCATTCATCATGTGATCGCGCTCGGTCTCGAACCGCGCGGTCATGGCCGTCGTCAGGGGGTTCAGCAGGATGATGGTCAACAGGCCGATCACGAACGAGGCGGTCGCGGCGGGCATGATGAAGCGCCAGGCCGAGACGCCCGCGGCGCGCATGGCGATCAGCTCGCTGCGCCGATTGAGTTCGACGAACGCCCACATGGTGCCGAACAGGAAGACGAAGGGCGCCAGGACCAGGATCGTGGCCGGCGCCTGCAGCACCGTGAGGTACAGCAGCTGGAAGAAGCTGACGTCCGCGCGGGTGCCGACGTTGCGCGCGATATCGACGAAGGCGATCAGCATCACCATCGCGCCCAGCACGGCCAGGGCGCCGACCAGGGCGCTCATGGTGCGCTTGAGCACATAGCGTTCGAGCATGCCCATGGTGATCATCGGGTCGCTCCCGACCAGGCCGACGCGGTCCCGACCATCCTGGCCCGGCGCGGTCGCGAGACCTTCTGGCGGAAGATTTGCGAGAAACCCCAGCCCATGGCGATCAGCGGCACCAGATACTGGAGCACGTTGAGCCACGGCTCGTCCTCGCAGGCGGCCTGCACGCCAAAACCGATGATGCGCACGATGCCCGCGGCGGCGCCGACGGCGGCGATCCGCTTGCCATAGCCCATCCGGCTGAACGGCCCGCCGATGACGGCGGCCAGCGCCATGGCCATCAAGGCTAGACTGTAGAGCGGCCCGGCGAAGCGCGAATGACCTTCGGCCAGCATCTTGTCCTTGTTCCGGCGCTCCCAATCCTGGGTCAGATCGGGAAAGAACAGTTCGTGCGGATAACGGTCGGCGATCTTGTAGTGCAGCAGCTCGTCGCTACGGAACAGGCTGGACAGGTCGAAGGTGTACTCGTCGAACGAGGTGTACTGCAGCACGCCTTGGCGGGAGAACTGCTGGTTCGACCCGTGGCGCATGATCAACACCGGCTCGCCCTTGCGGGTGGCGATCTCGGCCTCGCGCGAGGAATAGGTCGAGGCCCCGCCGTTGGGCATCTCCTGGTGGATGAACAGGTTCTGGATCTTGTTGT
Organism: Caulobacter segnis; assembly: GCF_031454995.1. Taxonomy (GTDB): domain Bacteria; phylum Pseudomonadota; class Alphaproteobacteria; order Caulobacterales; family Caulobacteraceae; genus Caulobacter; species Caulobacter segnis_E. The sequence continues at coordinate 466,277 of NZ_JAVDRV010000002.1, forward strand.
CGCGGTCGATCGACTGGGCATAGACGGTCAGGCCGGGGCCTGGCTCGGTGAACTGGCCGGGCTGCACCAGGGTCGAGGCGACGTCGGTCTTGATCTCGAACGCGGTCTCGCGGATTTGGCGCGCGCTCCATGGCTGCAGCCACAGGCCCGAAATCAGAGCGATCAGGGCGGCCAGCACCGCCAGGCGCATGGCGGGCGAGATCACCGCCCAGCGACTCATGCCGCCAGCGAAGCAGACAACGATTTCCTGCTCGGTGTGCAGCCGGTTCAGCGCGACCAGGGCCGCCACGAACAGGGCCAGCGGCATCATGATCGCCAGCAGTTGGGGCAGGGCCAGCAGGATGATCTTCAGGAACACCACCGCGCTCTGTCGCTGTTCAACGAGGACGTCGAACTCCGACAGGCTGCGCGCCAGCAGGGCAAGCGCCACCAGCGCCGCGGTCGCCAGAAGCGTCGGGCCCAGCAGCTGGCGGAAAAGGTAGCGTTCTATGAGTCGCATGAAAATGGTTCGGGGCGGATGGATTCGTGGGACGAACCCCGAAGATGCGCCGTTCTACACGGGGGCTTAACGTTGGCACAACCAGGGACCTGACTTGGCCGTCCCGAGTGGGGCTGAACGGAGCCTTTTCTAAGGCGCGGCATTGGACTATGCCCGCTTGTTGAAGAAGGGGCGCGCGGCGTTCGCGCGGCCCCGTGAAAGTCGCCCATTCGCAGGAGCGCGGAATGCGTATCGAGTTCGTTCCCGTCGACACCCAAGCCGGCGCCACGGCCGCCCTCGCGGTTCTGGCCCATGAAGGCGCGGCCCTGTCGCCCGAGGCCAAGGCGGCGAACGAGGCCAGCGGCGGCGCCATCTCGCGCGCGATCGCTGGCGGCCGTTTCACCGGCGCCAAGGGCCAGACCCTGGATCTCGTCGCGCCGCATGGCCTGGAGGCCGCGCGCGTCGTGCTGGTCGGCGTCGATGGTTCCGGCGCGGTCGAGCCGGAGGCGGTCGAGACCGCGGCCGCGGCCGCCTTTCAAGCCGTGAAGACCTCGGGGGTCAGCGAACTGGTCCTGAAGATGGGCGCCGACGCCGAGACCGCCGCCCGCGCCGCCTTCGGCGCGCGCCTGGCCGCCTATCGCTTCGACAAGTACCGCACGACCGAGAAGGCCGAGAAGAAGCCCTCGGTCCAGGTGGTCAAGGTCGCCGCCGCCGATCCGGTCAAGGCGCAGAAGGCCTACGAGCCGCTCGCGGCCCTGGCCGACGCGATCGTGTTCAGCCGCGACCTCGTCTCCGAGCCGGCCAACATCCTGCATCCGGAAGAATTCGCCGCCCGCGCCAAGAGCCTCGAAAGCCTGGGTCTCGAGGTCGAGATCCTGGGCGAGGCCGAGATGGCCAAGCTGGGCATGGGCAGCCTTCTGGGCGTCGGCCAAGGCAGCGTTCGCGAGAGCCAGCTGGTGATCATGAAGTGGATGGGCGCGGCCGATAAGTCGGCCCAGCCGATCGCCTTCGTGGGTAAGGGCGTCTGCTTCGACACCGGCGGCATCTCGATCAAGCCGGCCGACGGCATGGAGGACATGAAGTGGGACATGGGCGGCGCGGCCGCCGTGACCGGCGTCATGCACGCCCTGGCCGGCCGCAAGGCCAAGGTCAACGCCATCGGCGTCCTGGGCCTGGTGGAAAACATGCCCGACGGCAACGCCCAACGTCCGGGCGACGTGGTCACCTCGATGTCGGGCCAGACGATCGAGGTCATCAACACCGACGCCGAGGGCCGCCTCGTCCTGGCCGACGCCCTCTGGTACACGCAGGAGCGGTTCAAGCCCCAGTTCATGATCGACCTGGCCACCCTGACCGGCGCGATCATCATCTCGCTGGGCCATGACTACGCCGGTTTGTTCAGCAATAACGACGGCTTGTCGGAAAAACTTCTCGCCGCCGGCAAAGCCGAGCGCGAGAGCCTGTGGCGTCTGCCGCTGCCGGCGTCTTACGAAAAGCAGATCGAAAGCCCGATCGCCGACATGAAGAACATCGGCGGTCGTCCGGCCGGTTCGATCACGGCCGGCCTGTTCCTGCAGAAGTTCGTCAACGGCGTGCCGTGGGCCCACCTCGACATCGCCTCGGTGGCCTGGAAGAAGCCCTCGACCGACCCAACCGTGCCCGACGGCGCCGCCGGCTTCGGCGTGCGGTTGCTGAACCGCCTGGTCGCCGACGCCTACGAAGGCTGAGCGTGACCGACGCCGCGCCCTGCGAGGTCTGGTTCTATCACCTCGAGCGCAGCCCGCTCGAGGCGGTGCTGCCCGAGCTTCTGGAAAAGACGCTGGGGCGGGGCTGGAAGGCGCTGGTGCGCGGCGGCGATCCCAAGCGTATCGAGGCGCTGGACCAGCACCTCTGGACTTTCCGCGAGGATAGCTTCCTGCCGCACGGCCTAGCCGCCGAGCCCATGGCCGAGCGCCAGCCGGTGCTGCTGACGGCGGAAGACGGCAATCCCAACCATGGCGACGCGATCTTCCTGATCGATGGCGCGGAGCCGGGGGACCTTTCGGGAGTTTCCCGCTGCATCCTGCTGTTCGACGGCCGGGACGACCAGGCCCTGGCGGAAGCGCGCGGGCGTTGGTCGGTGTTCAAGAAGGCGGGGCATCCGGTGTCGTACTGGCGCCAGGGCGCCGAGCGCGGTTGGGAGAAGCAAGCATGAAGCGCGTTGTCACCGGACTTGGCCTTGGCCTGGCGCTCGTTTTGGCGTCCTGCTCCAGCGCGCCCGAGCCCGCTCCGCCGCCGCCGCCGGCCACCCCGACCGCGCCCCCGGCCATCGCCCTGCCGGAGAAGCCGCCGGCCTCGGAGCCCGAGAAGGACCAGTGCGGCCTCAAGGACGCCCAGGCCTTCATCGGCAAGCCGCGGACCAGTCTGCCGGCGCCGGTGGATCCCTCGCGCTGGCGGGTGGCCTGCACGACCTGTCCGGTCACCATGGACTACCGTCCCGACCGCCTGAACATCCTGTTCAACGCCGACACCGGCGTCGTCCAGCAGGTGAAATGCGGCTAGGGCGCCTCACCTGAGGTTGAAGGGCCTTAAGCAGACATCCTGACTTGGCGCGGCCGCTCGTCGGTGCGCATGGTCCATCTGGGATGGAGAAGGACCGATGCGACGCTCGACGACGATAGGACTATTGGCCTTCGCGGCGGTCGCCGTCACCGGCGCGGCCTGGGCGCAATCGTCGCCATCCGCGCGTCGCGCCGTGGACGCCGACACGGTGGCCGGCTCTCCGGCGCGGGGCGGCGACTTCGCGCGTCGGGAATGCGCCGGCTGTCATACGGTGCGGGGCGATTCCGTCAGCCCGAAGGCCGGCGCGCCTCGGTTCCAGGAGATCGCCCAACGCTACGCCGACAATCGCCTGGACTGGGAACTGGAGACCATCACTCAGGTCGGCCACTATTCCATGCCGGCCAAGGCGATGAGCAAGGCCGATATCGACGACGTCACCGCTTACATCCGTTCGCTGAAACCGGAACGTTGACGCGACGGGGCGGAACCTCGTCCATGGTCGGCCCTTGATGGGGAGCGGTCTGTCGCCGGCCCACCAGGGCGCGCCGCGAAGAAGGACGCCCGATGATTTCGAGAACGCTTAGCGCCGCGCTGGTTTCGCTTTTGGCCGTCGCGGCCTGCCATGAACGGCCGGCCCCGGCGCGGCCTTCGAAGCCGTCTGTTCAGAGCGCGGCTCCGCCTCCCGCCCGTGAGAGCCTGAACGCGCCGTCGCGCGACCTCGGAGGCGCGCTCCCGCTCAAGCACGGCATCTTCGTCGCCGTCGACATCCCGTGCGGCGATCCGCCCAACGCTGCCATTCGTCGTTATGACGGCTTGGGCTTGAGCGGCGCCCACACCCGCGATTGCCGGATCAACGTCCTGGAAAAGCAGGGCGGCGCCTACGAGATCGACCAGTCCTGTATCGACGCCGGTTCTGGACCCGCGCCGCGCTCGAGCGAGCGCGTCACGGTCGTGGTCAGGGACAACCTGACCTTCACCCTCAAGCGCGGGCAAGAAGGCGAGACGTTCCGCTACTGCGCGGACTCTCTGCTGCCGCCGGGGCTGAAGAAATAGTCTCCATCTGCCTCTCCTACACGCCCCTGACATCCGCGACGCGTAAGCCTCACCGTTAGCGCCGAGAGCTAACTTGCAGCGCTGGGGCGAGTGTGTGCCTTTCCTCGCGATCGCACGGCTGGAGGGATAATGTCGCCCGATGATGATGGTCTCACCGAGGCCGAGATCGAAGCCGCGCTGAAAGAGGCCCCCAAGGGCGCTTTCGCCCTGGCTGGACTGACGGTCGGCTCGCTGATGCTGGCCTGGCTGGCGATGTACGTGTTCGTCTTCCTGCCGCGAGGATCGGTGGGATGAACGCATCGACCGAGAAGAACATCGTCCGCGCCGAAAAACGGTGGCTGATGGTGGTGATCGGCTGCGTCTCGATGATCATGGTCATGGTGATCTTGGCCGGCGTGGTGATGCACATCAATCCGCCCAGCAATATCGAGCGCACCAAGCCGCAGGACCTGCACCTGTCGGCCGAGTTCACCGAGGCCAATCTGGGGACGCGGGTCGAGGCCAACGGCCAGATCACCGCGCGCATCGTGGCCACCCAGTTCGCCTTCGTTCCGCGCTGTGTCGTGCTGCCGGCCGACACGCCCGTGACCCTGCGCCTGTCCAGCCCCGATGTGATCCACGGGATCCTCGTCTCGGGCACTAACGTCAACACCATGGTCGTGCCGGGCTATGTCGCCCAGGTGCACACCGTGTTCCGCGAGACCGGCGACCTCTTGATGCCGTGCCACGAATACTGCGGCCTGGGCCACAGCGAGATGGTGGCCACGGTGCGCGTGGTGCCGAAGGCGGACTTCAAGCCGGGTCCGGACGGGAGGGTCGCCTGTGCCGCGCAATAATCGCCTGATCCTGGCCCACCTGTGGCTGGCCTTCGTCGTCTTCCTGTTCGCCTGCGCCCTGGGTGTCTGGCAGATGTGGGTCCGCGGCCCGCTGTCGGCGCCGCAGGACATTCCCCACCGCTACTACCAGTCGGTGACCGCGCACGGGGTCTCGATGGCCTATGTGCTGACCACCTTCTTCATCATGGGCTTTGGCTACTTCGTCGCCGAGACGGCCTTGAGGCGCGAACTGCCCGGCAGGGCCTGGGCCTGGGGCGCGTACGTCATGGGCGTCGTCGGCGTGGTCATGGCCGTGCTGTCGATCGGCGCGGGCCAGGCCTCGGTGCTCTACACCTTCTATCCGCCGCTGACGGCGACGGTCTGGTTCTACCTCGGTCTCGTTCTGGTCGTCGTCGCCTCGTGGATCTGGTGCGTGCTGATGCTGGTCGCCATGGGCGGCTTCAAGAAGGCCAATCCCGGCGTCCCGGTGCCCCTGGCCATGTACGCCACCGTCGCCAACGCGGTGATGTGGCTTTGGACCACGGTCGGCGTGGCCAGCGAGATCCTGTTCCTGATCATGCCGGCGGTGCTGGGCTTCAAGCAGACGATCGACGTGGGCCTGTCGCGGACCCTGTTCTCGTGGACCCTGCACGCGATCGTCTATTTCTGGCTGATCCCGGCCTATACGGCCTTCTACACCATGGCGCCGCGCGTCGCGGGCGGGCGCCTGTTCAGCGACACCATGGGCCGCCTGACCTTCGTGGCCTTCCTGCTCTACAGCCTGCCCGTGGGCATGCACCACCTGTTCATGGACCCGGAGCACTCCACGGGCTTCAAGTTCATCCAGATGTCGCTGACGGCGCTGGTCTCGGCGCCGACCCTGCTGACCGTGTTCACGATCTCGGCCTCGATGGAGCTGGCTGGACGCCTGCGCGGCGGCAAGGGACTGCTGGGCTGGATCAAGGCCCTGCCGTGGGACCGGCCGATGATGCTGGCCACGGGCCTGGCCTTCTTCATGCTGTGGTTCGGCGGCGGCGGCGGCTTGATCAACATGAGCTACGGCATGAACGCGATGGTTCACAACACCGCGTGGGTCACCGCCCACTTCCACCTGATCTTCGGCGGCACGGTGGTGATCATGTACTTCGCCATCGCCTACGAAATCTGGCCCAGCCTGATCCGTCGCCAGCTGGTCGACGCCCGTTGGCAGAGGCTGCAGCTGTGGCTGTGGGCGGTCGGCATGATGGTCATGACCTTCCCCTGGCACTTCCTGGGCTTGCAGGGCCAATGGCGTCGGGTCGCCAGCTTCGACTATTCCGATCCCCGCATCGCCTGGTGGGGGCCATGGGTCGTGGTGTCGCTGATCGGCGGGGTGATGCTGCTCTGCAGCGCCGCGCTGTTCGTGGCCAATCTGCTGCCGCGCAAGACCGCCGCGGCCGTGGCGCCGGAAGGTTACGCCTACGCCCTGGCCGTCCACCCGCCCAAGCGCGTGCCGGCGGTCCTGAACGGCTTCTGGGTCTGGAACATCCTGGTCGCGGTGTTGATGGCCGTGGCCTACGGCTACCCCATCGCCCAGTTCTTCATCGGGGATGCGCCCGAGGCGATCTTGCATAGGCTGTCGGGAGGCTGATGAGATGAGCGAACATCCCGAGCCCCCGGAAGACCCCAATGACCGCCGCTGGACGCTGAGCGCCAGCCTGCTGGTCGGCGGCGTGCTGGCCTTCTCCGTGGCGGTGGGGCTCTTCGCCCTGCCGGTGCTGCAGGCGCCCAACGCCGATCTCGACGCCTGGACGGCGATCTGCCGCGCGGTGGGCCTCAAGCCGGGCACGCCCGCTCAGCGGCAGCCGCCGTTCGACGCCAAGGCCGCGCCGGTCTCGCAGGTGCGCTGGAGTCCCCAGACGCTGACCATTCTGGCCAAGGCCGACCCGCGCCCAGGCGCGGCCTTGGCGGCCGACGTCTGCTCGGCCTGCCACGGCGAGGAGGGCACGACCATCAGCGACGCGTTCCCGCGCCTGGCGGGGCAGTCGCCCGAGGCGATCTACAAGCAGCTGTCCGACTACCGTTCCGGGGCGCGCTACAACGTCCAGATGACGCCGGTGGCCAGGAGCCTGACCGACGAGCAGTTGGCGCAGGTCGCGTCGTACTTTGGCCACGTGAAGGCGCGGGTTCGCTTGGGCGCGGGCGATCTGGGCGTCGATGACCCCGGAATCAGCCGCTTGATCCATCGCGGCGACCCGTCGCGCCAGATGCCGCCGTGCGAAAGTTGCCATGCTCGCGGCGCGGGCGGTCCGCCGGAGACGCCGGTGATCGCGGGTCAGAACGCCGGCTATCTCGAACGGCAACTGCTGGACTACAAGCACGGCGCGCGGCGCAACGACGTCTACCGACGCATGCGCGACGTCACCAGCAAGCTCAGCGACGACGAGATCCGTCGCATCGCGCGGGTGTACGAGGGGACGTATTAGGGCATTCGTCTAAACACGCTCAAAAAGCGTGTCATCCCGGAAGCCTCGAAGAGGCTATCCGGGACCCAGGGGCCAAGCGCGGTGCGTCTGCCCCTGGGTCCCGGCTCTACAGCCCGCTTCGCGGTCCTCCGGCCGGGATGACACGCGAATTGAGGTTTTGATCTTTGTGTGGCCGCGCCCTAGCGCTTGCCGACGCCCGGGAACATCGCCACGCCGTCGTCGAAGACGCCCAGATAGCCCAGTTCGCCCAGCAGCGGCGTCAGGTCCTCGACCAGATCGCCCGAGCGCGGCAGGTGGGACGGACGGCCTTCTTGATCGTGCAGGCGATAGACGGTCCACATCTTGCCCTTCGGCGCGGGCGAGCCCGGCGGAATGAACTTGTGCTCCCAGCCGACCAGGGCCGGCGAACGGCCGATCTCGATGTCGAACGGACGGTCCCGGAAGGCCAGGTCCATCTCGATCCGCATGGCTTCGCCGATCCGGTCGTTGACCCACTGGCCGAACGATTCCAGCACCACCTGGGCCGAAAGGCCTTCGGGGTTGGCGACGATGTGGTTGCGGTCAGGGTGCGATGTCATGTCGCACACCATGAACGCGAGATGTCTCTTAACCACTAAACTTCATGGTTTAGGGCCGTTTACCCTCTCGTTTTTCGAGAGACTGATTTGCTCGCTGTCAAGCCTCGGCTTCGGCCAGTTCCTCGGCCAGGGCCATCCAGGCTTCTTCGGCCTCGTCCAGCTTGGTTTTGGCGTTGTCGCGGCGCTTGGTCAGCTCGGCCACCTTGCCCGGGTTTTTCACATAAAGGTCCGGATCGGCCAGCTGGGCGTCCAGCTCGGCTAGGTTGCGCGTGCAGCGGGTCATGACCTGCTCGGCCGCATCGACCTTTCGTCGCAGCGGCTCGATCGCGGCCTTCCTGGGCTGCGCGGCCGCCGGAGCGTCGGCCTTGTCGGGCTCGCGGGCGACCTGGGTCGGCTTCACCGCCTGCTTGGCGCGCTCCAGCACGAACTTGGCGTAGTCGTCCATGTCGCCGTCGAACGGCTTAACCGTACCGTCGGCGGCCAGCCACAGGCGGTCGGCGACCAGTTCCATCAGCGAGCGGTCGTGGGTGATCAGGATCACCGCGCCCATGTAGTCGTTCAGCGCGTCCAGCAGGGCTCGGCGGCTGTCGATGTCCAGGTGGTTGGTCGGTTCGTCCAGGATCAGCATGTGCGGCGCGTCCATCGCCACCATGTTGAGCAGCAGGCGGGCGCGTTCGCCGCCCGACAGATTGGCGACGGTGGTTTCCTGTTTCTCGAACCCGAGGCCGAACTGCGCCAGCTTCGAGCGGCGCGAGCTTTCCGAAGCTTCCGGCATGGCCCGGCGGATGATCTCCAGCGGGGTGTCGTTGGGATCCATCGCCTCGATCTGGTGCTGGTGGAACCAGCCGACCTTCATCTTCTTGTCGCGGTGGAATTCGCCGCTCTGCACGCCCAGGGCCCCGGCGATCATCTTGGCGAAGGTCGACTTGCCCGCGCCGTTGACGCCCAGAAGGCCGATGCGGTCGTCCAGGTCCATCCGCAGGTTCAGGTTCTTGAGGATCGCGCGGCCGGCCTCGTAGCCGACGCTGGCCTTCTCCAGCCGGATCAGCGGCGGGGGCAGGGGGCGCGGCGGCGAGGGCAGGGTGAAGGGCGCGACGCGCTCCTCGATGGTGGTGGCCACCGGCTCCATCTTCGCCAGGCGCTTCATGCGCGACTGCGCCTGGGCGGCCTTCGACGCCTTGGCCTTGAAGCGGTCCACGAAGGCCTGCAGGTGGGCGCGCTCGGCGTCCTGCTTGGCCTTGGCGGAGAGTTGCAGGCGGGCCTTCTCGGCGCGGCGCTTTTCGAAGTCGTCGTAGCCGCCGGTGTAGAGTTCCAGCTTGCCCCCAGCCAGGTGCAGCATGTGGGTGCAGCTGTTGTTGAGCAGCTCGCGGTCGTGGCTGACGATCAGCGCGGTGTGCGGATACTTCTGTAGCCTCGCCTCCAGCCAGAGCGCGCCTTCCAGGTCGAGATAGTTGGTCGGTTCGTCCAGCAGCAGCATGTCGGGCTCGGCGAACAGCGCCGCGGCCAGGGCCACCCGCATGCGCCAGCCGCCGGAGAACTCGCTCATCGGTCGGGCCAGGTCGTCCTGGGTGAAGCCCAGGCCCACCAGGATTTCGGAGGCCTTCGACGGCGCGGCGTCGGAATCGATCTCGATCAGACGGCCCCAGATCTCGCCCATCTCCTCGGGATCGGCCGTTTCCAGGCGCGTCAGCAGGTCGTGGCGTTCCTCGTCGGCCTCCAGCACCGTGTCCAGCAGGGAGACGGGCGTGGCCGGGTGCTCCTGGTCCACCGACCCGATCCGCGCGGCCTTGGGCAGGCTGATCTCGTCATCGCCGGCGTGCAGCTGGCCCAGGATCAGCTTGAACAGAGTGGACTTGCCCACGCCGTTGCGACCGATCAGGCCAACCTTGGCGCCGGGCGGCAGGCTGACGCTGGCGTGGTCGAAGAACTTCCGTCCCCAGGCGTTGAACGTCAGGTCGTTGATCTGCAGCATTTATGTGAAGCTTACGCGGTGGGGTTGGCGAGGGCGGGGTGCCCGGCTATAAGCCCGCAACCTCCCAATTCACAACTTTTCTGTGAGATCACTGTCGTGACCGAACGTACCTTCTCGATCATCAAGCCGGACGCCACGCGTCGCAACCTGACCGGCGCCATCAACGCGGTGATCGAGGCCGCCGGCCTGCGCATCGTCGCTCAGCGTCGCGTGAAGCTGACCGAAGCCCAAGCCAAGAAGTTCTACGAAGTCCACGCCGAGCGTCCGTTCTACGGCGAACTCGTCGCCCAGATGACCGCCGAGCCGGTCGTCGTCCAAGTCCTGCAAGGCGACAACGCCGTGCTGAAGTACCGCGAAGTCATGGGCGCCACGAACCCGGAAAACGCCGCCGAAGGCACGATCCGCAAGCAGTTCGCCCTGTCGATCGGTGAAAACTCGGTCCACGGCTCGGATAGCCTGGACAACGCCAAGATCGAGATCGAGCAGTTCTTCACCGAAGACGAAATCGTCGGCTGATCCTGGTCTGACTTTTCGGATGACTAAGAACGGCCGGATCGGTGACGATCCGGCCGTTTTCTTTTGTGGCGAGGTCTGGCGATGAAGTCCTATGGACGGGGCGAGGTCATGTTGGCGGTCACGCTGTCTGGCGTGGCCGGCTATGTCGACGCGATCGGCTTTCTCGAGCTGGGCGGCTTCTTCGTCTCGTTCATGAGCGGCAATTCCACGCGGCTGGGCGTGGGGCTCGCGACGGGCCATTGGGCCGCGGTGGCGACGGTGCTGACGCTTGTGGCCTCATTTGTCGCGGGGGTCGTGCTGGGGGCGCTGACGGCTCGCGCCCTTGGCGAGAACCGGCGCTCGCCGGTCTTGGTCCTGGAGGCGGTGCTGCTGGCGACCGGCGCGACCTTGCTTGGATTGGGCCACGGGCCGGCCGGGATCACCGCCGTCGCCATGGCCATGGGCGCCGAGAACGCGGTGTTCCAGAAGAATGGCGACGTGGCGGTCGGTCTCACCTACATGACCGGCGCCCTGGTCAAGGCCGGTCAGCGCATCGCCGGCGCCCTGGTGGGCGGCGAGCCGGCGGACTGGCTGCGCTACGTGCTCCTGTGGACCGGACTGGCCGCTGGCGGAGCGCTGGGCGCCCTGACCTATGTCACCGTCGGCCCGGCCGCGCTTTGGGTGGCGGTGAGCGTGGTGATCGGCGCGGCCCTGTGGGCCGAGCGGCGTTGGCGGTCGGTCTAGCCTAGGCCGGTTGGACGCGGTTCATCCGACGCGCCATGACCCAGCCGCCTCCGATCACGGCCGCGGCGGCGACAAGAAGGGCGATGGCCACCGCGGGATCCGTGCGCAGCAGCTCCAGATTGCGAGCGGCCAGATAGCCGGGCGCCAACAGCGAAACCACCCAGACGGGCGCGGACAGCACGTTGGCGATCTGGAAGCTCCAGCCGCGCGTGCGCGACATGCCCGCCAGGATCGGGATGAACGGACGCGCCGGACCCAGATAGCGCGCGGCGGCGATGGCCAGAACGCCGTGACGGCGGGTCAGGAGCTTGGCGCGCGCCAGCAGGCGGCGCTTGCCGGCGAACAGGAAGCGCGAGGCGCGCCGGCCACCCAGGCCTCGCCCCATCATGTAGGATATGGCGTCGCCCACGGCCGCCCCGGCGCTGCACCACAGGATGGCCTCGACCGGATGCAGCACGCCTTGGGCCACCAGCGCCCCAGCGGCCAGCATGACGCCCAGGATGGGGATCAAGAGGCCCACCACGAGTAGGGCCTCCAGCAAGGTGAAGGCGAACAGGATCGCGCCGGCGAAACCGGCGTTGTCAGCGGCGACTCGAGAGAGATCGGCGATCCAGGTGTCCATGCGGGCTGGTATGCCGAAACAAAGTGACGAAGTTCTGACCCAACAGCCTTTACGGCGTGCGACACGCGGTCCCACCGCGTCGGGCAGGAAACCTGTGGCCACCCAAGACGCTATCTCTTGGTGAAAGGGCTCGACCACGAGCCGCGAGCGAGGACCTCATGCCACTCACCAAGAGCAAGGACATCCTGGACCAGGAACTGGTCGGGCGGGACGGCCACAAGCTTGGCCACATTCGCGAGACCTTTGTTGATCTGGACACGGGACGGATCGAGTTCCTGATCGTGGAGGCGCCGGGACTGGTCGGCGCGTCCGGGAAGTATCATCCCGTCCCGTGGTCGATCGTCCGCTACGACCCCATGGCCAAGGCGTTTCACGCCGATGTCGCGAAGGATCGGTTCAAGGGCTCCCCAAGCTATGATCGCGCGCAGATTCGCAGCGCGGACTACGCGTGGGACGAGCAATCCAACCGCTACTTCGAAGTCCCCGTGGACGTCGTCTAGAGCGTCCTGACGAAGGTCGCCAGCGTGTCGGCGTAGAGTCGGTGCTCCTGCTCGAGGACGCGCTCGGCCAGGCTGTGGTCGTCGTCGTCCGGCAAGATCGGCACGCGGGCCTGGCCAAGGATCGGGCCTTCGTCCACGCCGGCCGTGACCAGGTGCACCGTGCAGCCGGCCTCGACCTCGCCCGCCGCGATGGCGCGAGCGTGGGTGTCGAGACCCGGATATTTGGGCAGCAGGGACGGGTGGATGTTCAGCATCCGGTCTTCCCAGGCGTCGACCAGGAACGGGGTGAGGATCCGCATGTAGCCGGCCAGGGCTATGACCTCGATCCCGCGTTCGCGCAGGGCCGCGTCGATCGCGCGCTCGTGGGCCTCGCGATCCTTGCCGAAGGGCTTCTGGTCGACGCACAGCGCCTCGACGCCAGCCTGGGCGGCGATCTCCAGGCCCTTGGCGTCGGGCTTGTTGGCGAGCACCAGAGCGATCGCGAAGGGGCAACCCGGCGCCTTGGCGGCGCGAACCAGGGCCTCCATGTTGGAGCCCCGGCCCGAGATCAGCACCGCGACCTTGGTCTTCTGGCGCATCAAGCCTTGACCAGTTGGCCGCAGATGAAGGCGTCCTCGCCGGCGTTCAGCAGGGCCGCGAGCACGGGTTCGGCGTCCGCCTGCGCCACGATGATGATGAAGCCGACACCGCAGTTGAACGTGCGGCGCATCTCGTGCTCTGAGATGCCTCCAGTCTTGGCCAGCCAGTCGAACACAGGCGGCATTTCCCAGGCGTTCCAGTCGAACTCGGCGGCCAGGCCCTCGGCGATGGCGCGCGGCGGGTTCTCGATCAGGCCGCCGCCGGTGATGTGCGCCCCACCTTTCACTCGCCCCGATTTCAGCAGCGGCAGCAGCGACTTCACATAGATGCGGGTCGGGGCCATCAAGGCCTCGGCCAGGGTCTTGCCGTCTTCAAACGGGCAGGGGGCGTCCCAGGAAAGCCCCGAGCGCTCGACCACGCGGCGCACCAGCGAATAGCCGTTCGAGTGCGGACCCGACGAGCCCAGGCCGATGATGATGTCGCCGGCGCGTTGCTTGTCGAGCTTGGGCAGGACGCCGTCGCGCTCGACGGCGCCGACCGAGAAGCCGGCGAGGTCGTATTCGCCGTCGCCGTACATGCCCGGCATCTCGGCGGTTTCGCCCCCCACCAGGGCCGAGCCCGACAGCTTGCAGCCCTCGGCGATGCCGGCGACCACGCTCTTGGCGATCTCGACGTCCAGCTTGCCGGTGGCGAAGTAGTCCAGGAACATCAGCGGCTCGGCGCCTTGGGCCAGCAAGTCGTTGACGCACATGGCGACGAGATCGATGCCGACCGTGGCGTGCATGCCCGCGTCGATGGCGATCCGAAGCTTGGTGCCGACGCCATCGGTGGTGGTGACCAGCAGCGGATCGTCATAACCGGCGGCCTTCAGGTCGAAGAGGGCGCCGAAACCGCCCAGGCTGGCTTCCGCGCCAGGGCGGCGAGTAGCCTTGGCCAGAGGCTTGATCGCGTCGACGAGCGCGTTGCCCGCGTCGATATCGACGCCCGCCTGGGCATAGGTGAGGCCGTTGGGCTGATCGCTCATTCGCTCGCTCTTAGTCTCTCGGAGGACGGGAAAATCCTCCGAACTCGCGGAAATTTTGCGTCCCGGCCCAGCTTCATGCGTCTTGACGCTTGCAGACTCGGGGGTGCGCGAGGCTATTAGCAGCGGATGAAGCCGATCACCACCACCGCCGAGCTGGCGGCGTTTTGTAATGCGCTTTCGGGCGAACCTTTCGTCGCGGTGGACACCGAGTTCATGCGTGAGACGACCTACTGGCCCAAGCTGTGCCTGATCCAGGTCGCGTCGCCCACGCACGAAGCCGTCATCGACCCGCTGGCCGACGATATCGACCTCGAGCCCCTGCTGGCCGTGATGCGCGACGAGCGCATTCTAAAGGTCTTCCACGCCGCCCGTCAGGACGTCGAGATCTTCAATAACCTGAAGGCGATGCCCAAGCCGCTGTTCGACACCCAGGTGGCGGGCATGGCGGCGGGCTTTGGCGAGCAGATCGCCTATGACGCCCTGGTCCGACAGATGCTGCGCATCGAACTGGACAAGTCCAGCCGCTTCACCGACTGGGCGCGTCGGCCGCTGACCGAGGCTCAGCTGACCTACGCCCTGGCCGACGTCACGCACTTGGCGGCGCTGTTCCCGACCCTGCGCGAGCGCCTGGAAACCTCGGGCCGTCTGGCCTGGGTGGAGGAGGAGATGACCGCCATCTCCGACCCGGCCGCCTATGACGTCGATCCGGAAAAGGCCTGGCGCCGCCTGCGTCCGCGCAAGACGCAAGCCAAGTACCTGGCGGTCTTCAAGGCCGTGGCCGCCTGGCGCGAACGCACCGCGCAAAACCGCGACCAGCCGCGCGGCCGCATCCTGAAGGACGAGGCCATCGACGAGCTGGCGACCCAGGCTCCGACCAGCCTGGAGGCCCTGAACAATCTGCGCGGCGTGCCCAAGGGCTTTGGCGGCAGCAAGTTCGGTCCGGACCTGCTGGCCGCGATCAAGGCCGCTCTCGCCGATCCGGAAGGTTACGCCCCGGTCGTCGACAAGCCCGGTCCCCCGCCGCCCCAGAACGCCGGCGCCGTCGTCGAGCTGCTCAAGGTCCTGCTGAAGGCGCGAGCCGAAGAGGCGGGTGTCGCCTCGAAGCTGATCGCCACGGTCTCGGACCTGGAGAAGATCGCCGCCGACGACAACGCCGCCACCCCGGCCTTGGTCGGCTGGCGGCGCGACGCCTTCGGGGCCGACGCCTTGAAGATCAAGCGCGGCGAGCTGGCGTTGGTTCTCGACGGCGCCAAGGTGCGTGTGGTCGAGGTCCGGCGCGCGCCCAAGGCGAACTGATCGTCTCCACCGCGAGCCGGCCCTTCTTTTCTCCCCGAAACGGGGCGCCGCCGTACCCGAATCGAGCCCTGGCGTTATTCGCCACCGGACTTGTGGCTAGGTTGTCGGTATGAGAGACGCCGTAATGGGCTAGGCGCGCCTGTGGGGGTTGAGTTGCGTGAGTTCTGGGGGCGTCTAGCGGGCGATTATCGCGCCGCCGCGATTTCGCGCCGCCAACAGATCCCGCTCCGCATCTTCGTCGCTATCTGTCTCTGTCTCATCGGGTTGGCGCTGCACGGCATGCCTTTCCTGGCGCCGTGGGTCCTGGTCTACGGGCCCGTGCAGCTGATCGAGTTCCACGCGATCCGCGGCTTTCTAGCCGCGCCTCGGCCCGAGCGGCGCGTCTGGTTCAATCTGCTCGTCGATCTCGCGATGGCCGTCGTCTTTGGAGCGCTGGCCATTCCGTTCTGGCAGGCCGGGACGCCGGTGACCTCCGCGGGCGCGATCCTCCTGCTGTCAGGGTCGGTATTCACCGCGCTGATGGGGGCGGAGGGCTGCCTGATCGCCTTCCTTTGCGCCGCCACGCCACACCTGGCGTATCTGGTCATCACGCCATTCGTCGTCGGAGCGTATCGCCACGATCCCTTCGTGCCGCATTTCGTTCTTGGGGTTGGCCTATTCTATCTGACGGTGTCGCTGACCTTTCTATGGTCTCGCCGCACACTGCTGGCCGAGCGGGCCGCCCGCCAGGCCGCCGAGGCTCAGACCGCCGCCAAGTCCGCGTTCATCGCCATGGTCAGCCACGAACTGCGCACGCCCATCAACGCCATCGTGAACGGCGCGGCGTCTCTGGAGGGGGGGAGCGAGGCCGACCGCTCCGCCGCCGCGCTGATCGCCGACGCGGGCCTGATGATGCGCGCCCAGCTCAACGACCTGCTCGACCTGTCGAAGATCGAGGCGCGGCGCATGGGCGTCGATGTCGTGGATTACGACCTGAGGGCCTTGATCTCCAACACCGTCCGCTTCTGGCGCAACACCGCCCGCGCCAAGGGCCTGCGGTTGACCCTGAGAGGCGTCTCGGCCAGCCCGCAATGGGTGCGGGGCGACCCGATGCGGGTGCGTCAGGTGCTCAACAACCTGATCAGCAACGCCATCAAGTTCACCGCCGAGGGCGAGGTGACGGTGACGGTCGCCACCTCGGCGCGGGACGCTCGTCGCTTCGTGTCGATCGAGGTGCGCGATACTGGCCCTGGCCTGACCGAGGCGCAGATCGCCCGTTTGTTCAGCCCCTACGAGCAGTTGGGATTGAAGACGGCGCGGGCGTTCGGCGGAACCGGACTGGGCCTGGCGATCAGTCGCGACCTGGCGCGCCTGATGGGCGGCGACCTGGAAGCGGCCAATGGTGGCGACCGCGGGGCCTGCTTCAGGCTGACCCTGCCGGCCCCCGAGGGCGCGCCGCCGCCGGCCGTCGACGCCGCTGAAGCCGCGGCCCTCGCCACGTCCAGCCGCGCGCTGTCGGTGCTGGTCGTGGACGACCACGACATCAACCGCCGCACCCTGGCTCGGATGCTGGAGGCGTTTGGCGCGGAGGTGGAAACCGCCGAAGACGCGCTGTCGGCTCTGGCGGCGGCCGAGGAGCTGACGTTCGACGCGATCCTGATGGACGTGCGGATGCCGGGGATGGATGGGCTCGAGGCCTCGCGCCGGCTGCGCGAAGGCGGGGCCAACCGGGAGACCCCGATCATCGCGGTGACCGGGGCGGCCTCGCCCGACGAGATCGCCGCCTGCCGCGAGGCGGGCATGACGGGCTGGGTGGAAAAGCCCGTCAAGCCGCGTGACCTCTACGTGGCGCTGTTCGGCGACGCTGGCGAGGCGCTGTAGGCTTTTCTAGCCGCGCGCCAGCTGGGCCAGGGCGGCGCCGGCCGCCAGCCCCAGGGCGCAGAAGACCCCGAGATGGAACACCACCCCTGCGGCCACCGTCTGGCGCACGGACCAGCCGTCCTTGGCCGCGAAGGCGCGGGCGATATCGGCTTGCAGGACACGAGCGGCGCTGGCGACCGGGGTGTCCTGGTCGTTGGCTGGGCGCGGGACGACGCGCGGCTCGAAGCGCGGCGTGGCGCTGGGCAGGGGGCCGATGGCGTCCAGGTAGTGGGTGCGATGCTTCAGCATCCGGGAACCTCCCTTTGTCTTTGAGGAAGGCTAGGGCGGGCATGCCTAACAAAGCATGCCGAAAAACATCATCAAGGGTGCGGCAAGTTGTCGGCTTCCCCGTATTGAGGAAATAAAGACCGAGTTAAACATGATCTCTTGTTGATCTCTGCCTGAGATCAACCTGCGACGATCTTAGGTTTCAAGCCCAGGTGTTGCGCCGCGGTATTGGCGCGCTTGTTGGTCTGTTCGCCCAGCAGAAGGTCGGCGAAGCCCGGATCGGCGGCCAGGATCAGGTGGGCCTTGTCGAGGCCCAGGCGGGCGTGGGCCAGCAGGCTGGGGCTGCGTCCGGAGAGATCGCAGGCCAGGCGCATGGTCGCGCCCAGGGCCCGCGCGCGCTTCAGCTGGGCGGGGCTGAGCAGTCGCTCCAGGGTGGCGATCTCGGGCGGGTGGAAGTTCGTCGCGTGACGGGCGTGGGCGGCGGCGGCCAGGAAACACCGCTCGGCGTGGGTCTGGCCGGCGATCGGCGCGCGCAGCACCTGTTCGAACACGAGGTCGGCGCGATGGTCGGGGTGCAGCCGCGCGCCGACATCGGCCAGGCGGCAGGCGGCCGAGACCAACACGCCGTCGCGCTCGCCGAACAGCGGCGGCAGTTCGCGGAAAGCCGGGGCGATCCAGGCGTCCAGGGCCGCGCCCAGGTCGTCGGCCACGCCTTGGCGGGCGCCCAGGGCCGAGCAGCCCTCGATCAGCGGATCCAGGCTTCGCACGCGCGGCGGCATGGCCTCGAACAGCAGGCCTTCGCGCACGCCATAGGCCGAGATCTCGATGCGCTTTAGGCCCAGTTCCCCGATCAGCGTCTCCAGGACCACGGCCGCGTAGGGCAGGGTCTCCGAGCGCTTCTTGCTCATGCCCTCGATGCGCTCGAGCGAGCTCTTGGACTGGTGGGCGACCAGGCGGGCGGCCTCGAGAGCCTCGCCGGCGCTGATCTCGTACTGGTGGACGACGTGCAGCGGGTAGCCCGACAGCCGCATGTGCAGCAGGGCGAGGTTGCGCCAGGCGCCGCCCACGGCGTGGAAGGTGTCCGCGCGGAAGTCGTCGGCGACGGCGGCGATCCGCTCGCGCGAGAGGCGCCGAACGCGCTCGGCGTCGAATCCGCCGTTCAGTCCCCCATTGGGACCGGCCAGGCTGAAGGGGCCGAGGGGCAGGGTGACGCCCTGGCCAGCGCCGGTGGCCGACAGGCGCACGAGCTCGAGGCTCGCGCCGCCCAGGTCGCCGACCACGCCCTCGGCGTCCGGCTCCCCGGCCAGCACGCCGACGGCGGCGTAGTGGGCCTCCTCCTCGCCCGAGAGGACCCGGACGGTGAAGCCGGTCTCCTCGCGCACGCGGCGGATGAAGTCGGGGCCGTCGGCGGCGTCGCGCGCGGCGGCGGTGGCGACGGCGAAGACCTCGGCCGGGTTCACGGCCTCCAGCACGGCGCGGAAGCGCTTGAGGGCCTGCAGGGTCTGGATCACGCCCTCGGGCGACAGGCGGCCGGTCTTGGCCAGGTCGCGGCCCAGGCCCGCCAGGACCTTCTCGTTGAAGACCGTCCAGATGGCGCGGCCCTCCAGCCGGTACACCACGAGGCGGACCGAGTTGGAGCCGATATCGATCACGGCCGCGTCGCGCGGCGCCGGGAAGGGCATGGGGCGTGGTTTAACGCATTCGCGCGGCGGGGGAAGCCTCAACCGCTTGCGAAAACGGAGTTTGCGTTTCTCACCCGCGCCGCTTGGGTCCCACGTGGTCGAAGGCGCGCGGCAGGTCGCGGGCCCCATGACCCCGGCCCGACAGGCTGGGATTGGTCATGAAGTAGTCGTGGGCCGAGAAGGCGCCCTTGCTGTTCCAGGCCGGATCACGGGCGTAGTCGCCCTCGCTGTCCAGCTTCCAGCTCTGGGCCTCGTCGTTGAGGTTGGCGACCATGATCTGGTCCAGCACCTGCTGGTGGACGGTCGGGTTCTCGACCGGCACCAGGCTCTCGACCCGGCGGTCCAGGTTGCGCGGCATCCAGTCGGCCGAGCTGATGAAGAGGCGCGTCTGCGCCGAGGGCATGGCCGCGCCGTTGGCGAAGGCCAGGATGCGGGCGTGCTCCAGGAAGCGGCCGACGATCGACTTGACCCGGATGTTCTCCGATAGGCCCTTGATGCCGGGGCGCAGGCAGCAGATGCCGCGCACCACCAGATCGATCTGCACGCCGGCCTGGCTGGCCTTGTACAGCGCGTCGATGATCTGCGGGTCGACCACCGAGTTCATCTTGGCCCAGATGCCGGCCGGCTTGCCCGCCCGCGCCGCGTCGGCCTCGGTCTCGATCATGCGCAGCAGATCGGGCTTCAGCGTCATCGGCGAGAACGACAGCTTCTCCAGCCGCCCGGGCTGGGCGTAGCCGGTGATGAAGTTGAACAGCTTGCCCCCGTCGCGCCCCAGGGCGGGGTCGCACGTGAACAGGGAGAGGTCGGTGTAAACCCGCGCCGTCTGCGGGTGATAGTTGCCGGTGCCGAAGTGGCAGTAGGTGCGCAAGGCGTTGTCGCCCTCGCGCCGCACCACCACCGACAGCTTGGCGTGGGTCTTCCAGTCGACGAAGCCGAACACCACGTGCACGCCCGCACGCTCCAGGTCGCGCGCCCACTTGAGGTTATTTTCCTCGTCGAAGCGCGCCTTGATCTCGACCAGGGCCGTGACGTTCTTGCCGTTGTCGGCCGCCTCGATCAGGGCCGCCACGATCGGGCTGTCCTTGGAGGTGCGGTACAGCGTCTGCTTGATCGCCAGCACGTTCGGGTCGCGCGCGGCCTGGCGCAGGAACTGCACCACCACGTCGAAGCTCTCGAACGGGTGGTGGACCAGGATGTCCTTCTCGCGGATCGCCGCGAAGCAGTCGCCGCCGTGGTCGCGGATGCGCTCGGGGAAGCGGGCGTTGAAGGGCGGGAACTTCAGGTCCGGACGGTCCGGCGGGATCAGCTCGCTCATCTGGGCCAAACCGAGCTTGCCGTCGACCAGGATCACGTCCTCGGGCTCGGCGCGCAGGCCCTCGATGATGAAGTCGCGCAGGTCCTGCGGCATGGTGGTCTGGATCTTGACCCGCACCACCTGGCCCAGGCGCCGCTTCTTCAGCCGCGCCTCGAACTCGCGCACCAGGTCCTCGGCCTCTTCCTCGATTTCCAGATCGCTGTCGCGGATCAGGCGGAACAGACCCCGGCCCTCGACCTCGTAGCCGGGGAACAGGTGGTCCAGGAACAGGATGATGAAGCTTTCCAGCGCCATGATCTTGCGCTGGCGCTTCTTGCCGCGCGAGACGACCGAGGAAAGCTCCCAGAACCGCCGCACCTGCTGGGGGATCGGCGCCAGGGCGTAGAGGTGCTTGTCGTCGGCGATGCGACGCAGCTTCAAGGCCAGGCAGAAGCCCAGGTTCGGGATGAACGGGAACGGGTGGGCCGGGTCGATCGCCAGCGGCGTCAGCACCGGGAAGATCTGGGTCTTGAAGATCTCCTCGGCGCGGACCTTGTCCTCGCCCTCGATGTCCTTGGCGTCGAGCAGCTTCAGCCCCTCGTCCCACAGCTGGGTGCGGACCTGGCGCCAGATCTTCTGCTGCTCGGCCATCAGCTCGGCGGCCGAGGCGTTGATGCGCGCCAGCTGCTCGCCGGGGGTCAGGCCGTCCTGGCTGATCACCCGCACGCCCTCGCGCACCTGGCCCTTCAGGCCGGCCACGCGGACCATGTAGAATTCGTCGAGGTTGTTGGCGCTGATCGACAGGAACCGCAGCCGCTCCAGCAGCGGATGGCGAAGATTGGAGCTCTCCTCCAGCACCCGCTGGTTGAAGGCCAGCCAAGACAGCTCGCGATTGAAGAACCGCTCGGGCGAGGCCATCAGCTCGCCGTCCAGCGTCAGAGCGTGGTCTTCGTCCGTCTGCGGAGCATTGGCGGCGGGTATCGGCAAGGTCGCGGCGTCGGTCATGGGTTCACTATAGGCCGAGTGTGTTCCGCCATGGTGAACGACGCAAGTGACGGGAAGAAGACACCTCTAAAACTGTCATCCCGGCCCCGTGCGAAGCACGCCGAGCCGGGACTTAAGGGGCGCTCCAAAACAATCTCGTGTCATCCCGGAAACGCCGCGGGCGTTATCCGGGACCCAGGGGCCGCAAGCGAGGCGCTCTGGCGCCCCCTGGGTCCCGGCTCTACGCTGCGCTCCGGCCGGGATGGCACGCGTATTTAAGCGCGAACCTCCACCCCAACCGCCTTCCTAGGCCTTGTGCCTAGGACCCATGGCGCGGCTGGGCTGGGATTTTCAGGAGCGTCCGCTGGCGTGAAGGACGCGCGTCCGCTCAGCGGCGCCGGAACGATGGGTCCTAGGCACAAGGCCTGGGAAGGCGGGGTAGTCGGATGGAGCAGGGCGCCTAACCCTCCTCCTCATCCCCCTCGAAATCCCCCAGCACCTCGCGCGCCAGGGCCTTGTTCAGCTCGCGCCGCATCTGGGCCGCGGCTTCGTCGAGCAGGTCCGCCGCCGCGATCGCCTCGGCGGCCGAGCGGGGCAGGCGTAGCAACAGGTAGGGATAGAGGTCCGGATCGGGCTTCAGCAGTCGGTGTTCGAAGGCCCGCCGCAGCACCGCCTCCAGCACCACGTCGTCGGGCGCCTCGATCGACGCCACGCACAACGCGTTGAGCCGCGAGCGCAGGTCCGGCACGTTCGCCGCCCAGCCCACCGGCGGCGTCCGCCCGGTCAGCAGCACGGTCCCGCCGTCGACCCCGGCCATGTTGAGGATGTGGAACAGCGCCTCGTCCGACAGCGCCGTTCCTTCGGCGCGCCGGTCGGCGTCCTCGACCAGGATCGCCTTGCCGCGCAGGGCGGGGAGGTCGGGGGCGTCATCGCCGGTCGCCTCGACGACCACCGCGTCATGCGCCGCCGCCCAGGCCCTGGCCAGATGCGTCTTGCCCACCCCCGCCGGCCCGATCAGCGCCAGCCGCCCCTCGGGCCAGGCCGGCCAGGCCTCGACACGCGCCACGGCGTCGGCGTTGCTCGGCGAGACGGCGAAGTCCTCGCGAGCATAGGTCGGCGCGGCGGTCAGCGGCAGTCGGAACTGGGTGGACAACGCGAGGTCCCAGCGTGGTGAACGTCAGGACCAGGATATAGGACGGTATGGCGCCGCTGGGGAGGTGGCGGGGCTGGGGAGGTTGGGGATGGAGGGGCGGGAGGTGTGGATGGGGCGCGAGGCGGCCGCTCTCGGGGAAAGAGCAAACTGCTTAAATACTGGTTCAGTAGTTCAAGCTGCCGCTATCCATAGGCTCGCTCATAGCTGAAAGGGCTTGGCCCCCAATCAGCGCCGAGCCCTTTCAGCCATCGCTTGTACGTGCTGTCGCAAAATGGATGAGCGGGTTGTGCATTCCTAAATTCAGCCGTGCCGCCGTTGGCTTTTTCTTGTTCGTGGTCAATGTGGACGGCGTTGCGGTGAAGGAAGCCGTTGCAGATTGCGCACCGACGAGCCGTTCGAAGGCTGTCGATAATAGCTGCGGATTTAGTATTTCGGCTGAACGCCGCACCGGGCTCGCTGTCTCCATTGGCACTTGGACCTCGGCGCTCATTTATGAACTGCCACTCCGGCATCTTGTCAAATTCAGCAGTAATCGCCTCGTCCGACAGGCCGGAGGCCAATCCATCCAGAACAAGTTCAATATAATCGATCATCCATGGCAAGCTACGCTGGCCACTACCTTTACGATGGACAATGCTGGATGGTCCTTCACGGTGGTTCAGGAGATAGTCTTCCAGACGTCCGCGATAATGGGTGAACTGTTCCAGCATCCCATCGCGTTCCCACTGTTCGAGCAGTTTCGCCATTGCGAAGAAGCTCACAGGCTGAAACGTGCCTGACCTATTATACGTATAGACTAACGGATGCAGTCCCAGTGATTTAGTGCCATGTCCGGTAATGCGATCTGTCATTTCCTTGACGCGTCGCAGGTAGTTTCTCGTTTGATTGCCGTCCATGTCAGGCGGCAATGACTCCTTCACCGCGCGCTTGGCAGTAGAGTCCGTGATTTTCTGTGCATTGGCTAGGTTCACAAAATCAAAGACGAAGGGCAGTTGATTGTATCCTCGCCCTGCCACGGGAACGTCCAACGATTTCACGTAGCCTTCATCCATCGGCGGCTCGTAGAGCGCGCGGTAGAGGTCTTTGCCTGCCTCTTCGATGGATTCTCGGGTCTCTTGCGTGAAGTTACGCCAGTAGCGGTGACCGCCGCCTGCACGGGTGATTGCACGCGCAGCTAACGCGTTGGCGCTGTGTCTTGCCTTGATAATCCGGCTCTCCGTGGGATCGATCGGCGATGCCGCTTGATTGATCTTGAAGAACGAATCTTCGGCCACCTTGGGATCGTTCGATAGAACCCACTGGGCTGTAAGTGAATGAGTACTCAGGTTGGCGAGACGCTTCCGCATGGTCTCGGAAAGATCTTCGCGCGGCTTCTCAAGGGCGGCGCGATAAGTGTCAAACGAGCCAATTTCCTTATTAATTATCTTACGAGTTCGGTCGGCCACTCGAAGCTGGTCTGCCGGAATATTATTGTCGAAGTAGCGAAGCGATCGGACCTTGTCGCCATAGTCATCATAAATCCAAGCCAGCAATGCGCTTAAGCGGTGCGCTCCATCGATAACAAATACGAATGGACCACTTTGCCACATAATGACTGCAGGTATTAGATCAGCGTCGAGAAATGCTCTGACTAGATCGAACACCTTTGTAGGTGACCAGTGCGCTGTCTCTCGCTGGAAATCTGGTTTGCGCAGAGACTGAGTGAAGAAGCTGTTCTGCAGTGTCGCTAGAGAAATGGTGTTGTCACGATTCAGCGAGACTTGCGGGGCCTCAACGTCAAAGTTTTCCCTAGGGAGAAGAGCATCCAAATTTACAACGTTGTAGGCCATGCATCTGCGCTCCCAATTCGCTGAAGCTTAGCGTTGGTCCAGAGTGGTTGAAACTAGTAATCTCAATGTTGGGGGCGTCATAGCATGCTCGCTATAAGTGTGTATTCGCTGGCCCAACAGCGTAGTCATGGGACCCAGCGCCCCGGCGCGGTCCCGTCCTTAAATCTCTTGGAGGCTGCAGCGTGCAGGACTGACCAAGTCAGTCAAGGACCGCCCTCCGGGCGGCCGCGCGGCGGCGACGCAGAGCGTCGTCCTTGAGTGACTTGGTCAGCCCTGCGATCGTCTCGCCGTGAGATGTAAGGATGGCTCCTTCTCGGGCGAGAAGGGGGATCCTACGCCCCCAGCACCTATACTCGTGTCATCCCGGAAGCCTCGCAGAGGCTATCCGGGACCCAGGAGTTGCGGGAGCGCCGAGCGGGCCGCCCCTGGGTCCCGGCTCTTCGCGCTGCGCGCTACGGCCGGGATGACACGGGAGAGGGATGACGGGGCTTGGCGGCCAAGCAACCCCTTCTCCCGCAAGGGGAGAAGGATCACCCCGACACCCACCGCGCCGCCAGCAGCGCTAACCCCACCAGGATCACCGGTCCGAACACCCGGAAGGTGTGGCGGGTGCAGCGTTCGGGGAAGAAGGTGTCCCAGGCGCCGTCCGGGGTCGCGCCGTACTTCACCGCCATCGCCGTCATCGGGCACTTGAAGCCGTAGGCGGCGAAGACCACGCTCTCGACCGCCACCAGGCCGCCGGCGACCCACAGCCAGGGGCCGGTCGCGCCGGTGATCCCGGCCGCCAGCACCACCAGCGACGCGCCGGCCATCACCACATAGATCACCGTGTGCGCGGCGCGCACCAGGGTCAGGCGCTGGGCGTTGGTCATGGCCCAGCTTAAGCCCTTCTCCCACGGGGCGGGAAAGCCTATCTCAACCCCATGCCTCTTTCCCCCGACATCCTGGCCTGGCGCGATGAGATCCTCCGGCCGCCGGGAGCGCTGAACGGCCTGGCGCGGGCGACGCAGCGGCGGATCAACCGGATGATCCCCGAGAAGGTCCACGCCGCCATCACCACGGCGATCGAGGGCATGACGCGGGGCATGCTGACCGGCTCTGATTTCATGACCGGCGCGCCCCAGATCGGCCTCTCGCTGGACGAGCGGCGGACGCGGGCGGCCAAGGCGATCGACGGCTGGAAGAAGACGGCCGCCGTCGAGGGCGGGGTGACCGGGGCCGGGGGCTTCCTGGCGGCGGCGGCCGACTTCCCGCTACTGATGAGCTTCAAGATCAAGCTGTTGTTCGAGATCGCCGCCATCTTCGGCCACGACGGCCGGGCGCTGAGCGAGCGCTTGTTCATCCTGCACATCTTCGAGC
The DNA here is from genome assembly GCF_031454995.1 of Caulobacter segnis. Lineage (GTDB taxonomy): Bacteria > Pseudomonadota > Alphaproteobacteria > Caulobacterales > Caulobacteraceae > Caulobacter > Caulobacter segnis_E. The sequence goes on from NZ_JAVDRV010000002.1 coordinate 491,867, forward strand.
TGGCGTTCTCGGACGCCGAGCACCGGGCGCGGGTGATGGAGGCGATGCAGGACTGGAACGCCAAGACCCATCCGGCGCACCTCGACGACTTCGACTGGCGCGCCTTCCAGCAGCAGTACCGCGACCACATCGACCTGGCGAAACTGGCCCAGTTCCTGCCGATCGTCGGCGCGCCGCTGGGGGCGATCGTGAATTGGCGGCTCGTGGAGCGGCTGGGGCAGACGGCGGTGATGGCGTATCGGATGCGGGCCGAGCAGGGGGGGTAGTTTCAAGATCCTCCCCCGCGATGCGGGGGAGGTGGCCCAGAGGGCCGGAGGGGGCGAACGCGGCCGATTTCCAGTTCGCCCCCTCCGTCGCTCCGCGACACCTCCCCCGTGTCACGGGGGAGGAACTTTTACGAGCGTTCGCGGGGCTCTATCATCCGCGTATCCGGAAACGACCCCAACGAAATCAACCCCTTCCCACTTTTACACCCCGCTCGATCATCCGCGTTGAAACCGCCCTTATCCTTTACCCACCTCGCCGCGAGGAAAGGGCGCGTGGCCAGCGACCATCGTGGCGGCGGGGGGCGATCGAGCGGGGACAGGTTCGAGGGGGTTACTCGGACGGTCCGGGGATGAGCTGCTGGGCTCACCCGCCCGCCGTGGGCGTGGTCGGGGGAAAGGGTTCGTCCCTCTCCGATCGCTGGGTCTCTTGGAAACGAGAGGTCCCAGGTCCCGGTAAGGCCCGAACAGGGCCACCTTCCCGGGACGCTGGCGGATAACGGTCGCGCGGAGCGTCGGGCTTCGTCGAAACGGTATTACTCAAACTACTCCGGACGTCGTCCGGCGCTCCGCGTCCCTTTCCATCCCTTCAGCGGGCGACCGCGTGAAGTGGCGGGTGCGTGCGTTCAAAATCCTCCCCCCAGCGGGGGAGGTGTCGGCTCGAAGAGACGACGGAGGGGGAGGAGGCAAGGTCAGCGGGACTTCCCCCACCGTCCGCTTCGCGGACACCTCCCCCGCTAGGGGGAGGATTTGTGGCCTACAGATCCAAATCCGCCGACGCGAACTCGGCGTTTTCCTGGATGAACCTGAACCGCAGCTCGGGTTTACGGCCCATCAGGGTCTCGACCAGTTCCTCGACGCTTTCCTCGTGGCGGGGCAGGGTGACGCGGGCCAGGGTGCGCTTTTTGGGGTCCATGGTGGTCTCCTTCAGCTGGGAGGCCATCATCTCGCCCAGGCCCTTGAAGCGGCCGATCTCGGGCTTCTTGCCCTTGAAGACCGTGGCCAGGAGCTCGTCCTTGTGGGCGTCGTCGCGGGCGTACTCGCTCTTGCCGCCGTGGGCGATGCGGTACAGCGGCGGCAGGGCCAGGAAGAGGTGCCCCTGGCGGATCACGTCCGGCATGGTGCGGTAGAAGAAGGTGATCAGCAGGGAGGCGATGTGGGCGCCGTCGACGTCGGCGTCGGTCATGATGATGATCCGCTCGTAGCGCAGATCCTCTTCACGGTACTTGCTGCCGCCCTGGGCTCCCAGGGCCAGCATCAGGTCCGACAGCTCCTTGTTGGCGGTGAACTTCTCGCCGGACGCGGAGGCGACGTTCAGGATCTTGCCGCGCAGGGGCAGGATCGCCTGGTACTTGCGGTCGCGGGCCTGCTTGGCCGAGCCGCCGGCGCTGTCGCCTTCGACGATGAACAGCTCGGCGCCGTCGACCGCCCCGCCGGCGCAGTCGGCCAGCTTGCCGGGCAGACGCAGCTTGCGGGTCGCCGAGGCGCGGGAGACTTCCTTGTCCTTGCGGCGCTTGAGGCGTTCCTCGGCCCGCTCGATGACGAATTCCAGCAGGGCCTGGGCGTTTTTCGGGCTGGAGCTTAGCCACAGGTCGAACGGGTCGCGCAGGGCCGCCTCGACGAAGCGCTGGGCCTCGGTGGTCGAGAGCTTCTCCTTGGTCTGGCCCTGGAACTCGGGGTTCTTGATGAACACCGAGATCAGCGCCCCGGCCTGGGCGACGACGTCGTCGGCGGTGATGATCGCGCCGCGCTTCTCGCCCTTGAGGTCCGCATAGGCCTTGAGGCCGCGGGTCAGGGCGGCGCGGAAGCCGCTCTCGTGGGTGCCGCCCTCGGGCGTGGGGACGGTGTTGCAGTACGACTGCATGAAGCCGTCGTGCTCGCCGAAGCCCTGGGGCGTCCAGGTCACGGCCCACTCGACCGCGCCGGCCTCGCCCTGGCGCTCGATGCGGCCCGAGAAGCTCTCGGGCGTGATCGTGGTCAGGCCCTTGGCGCGCTCGGCCAGGAAGTCGGCCAGGCCGTTGGGGAAGTGGAAGGTGGCTTCGGGCGGGGTCTGGTCATGGATCCGCGAGGGATCACAGGACCATTTGATCTGAACGCCGCGGAACAGGTACGCCTTGGACCGCGCCATGCGGTACAGGCGCGCCGGCTTGAAGTTGGTCCCGTCGCCGAAGATCTCGTCGTCGGGCTTGAAGCGCACCATGGTGCCCTTCTTCTTCGACGGGGCGACCTGCTGGATCGGACCCAGCGGCTTGCCGCGCGAGAAAACCTGCAGGTGCTCGAAGCCGTCGCGCCAGACGGTGACCTCGACGCGCTCGGACAGGGCGTTGACGACGCTGGCGCCGACGCCGTGCAGGCCGCCGGAGGTCTCGTAGGCCTTGCCCGTGAACTTACCGCCGGCGTGCAGGACGGTCATGATGACCTCCAGCGCCGACTTGCCGGGGTACTTCGGGTGCGGGTCCACGGGCATGCCGCGGCCGTCGTCCTTGACCGACAGGAAGCCGTCGGCGTCGAGCTTGACCTCGATGGTCTTGGCGAAGCCGGCCACGGCCTCGTCCATCGAGTTGTCCAGCACTTCGGCGAACAGGTGGTGCAGGGCCCGCTCGTCGGTGCCGCCGATGTACATGCCCGGCCGCTTGCGGACCGGCTCCAGGCCTTCCAGCACCTCGATGTCGGCGGCCGAGTACTCGCCGGGCTTGCCGGCGGGCGCGGGGGCGGGCTTGGACGAGGGCGGGGGCGGCGGGATCGGACGCGGCGTCGCCTCGACGCGCGGCTCCACGCCGCTCAGCAGCGGCGCGGCCGGAACCGGGGCGAGGGCGTCGTCGTCGCCAAACAGGGAGGGGGTCTTATCGGAGGATGACATCAGGGGAAGTCTAGGCGATTCGAACGCGGGGGCCTCGTATGGCGGGCCCGGCTTCCCCTGAAAAGAGAAAATGAAATCCTCTCCCGGTGGGAGAGGTGTCGCCGCCAGGCGACGGAGAGGGAAGGGACAGGCTTCGCCGGACTTCCCCCTCCGTCTGTTTCACGGCCGCCTCCCCCGCTAGGGAGGAGGCAGTCTCAGCGATAGGCCGGCGGATAGCCGCTCTGGTCGCTGGCGACGTAGCGGGCCTTCAGCTGCTCGTGGCGGCCGTCCTTGGGCTGCTCGACGCCGCCGACCAGGACCGTGGTGGGCCAGCTGGTGGTCTCCAGTGGGTCGCCATTCCAGACCACGACGTCGGCCAGCTTGCCGACCTCGAGCGAGCCGACCTTGGCGTCCTGGCCCCAGATCTTGGCCGGGACCAGGGTCACGGCGGCGAGCGCCGCCGGGTAGGGGAGGCCGTTGGCGACCGCCAGACCGGCGTTCAGGCGCTCTTGGCGCAGGTTGTTGAAGTCCCGCGAGCCGTTGATCGCCACCGACACGCCGGCGGCGTGCAGGCGGGCGGCGTTGTCGAGCCGCGAAGCCAGGGCCTCGAAACTATCGGGCAGGTCGGCCTGGGGATCGAGGATGACCGGCGCGCCGGCCTTGGCGATCTCGGGCGCGACCATCCAGCCTTCCTCGACGCCTTCGAGGACGATCTTGATCTTCTCCTCGGCCGCCAGCTTCAGCGCCTGGCGGATGTCGGCGGCGCGGGAGACGCGGATCAGCAGCGGGATCTTGCCCTGCACGACCGGGATCAGGGCCGCGAGGTCCAGGCGCGAGAGACCGAAGTCGCGGGTGGCGCCTTGCTCGAAGGCCGCGCGGCGGGCGGCGAAGGCGCGGGCGTCCTCGAGCGCCGAGCGGATCAGGATCAGGTTGGCGCCGCGCGAGCCGCCGGCGGCTCGAGCGCCGCTTTCGCCCAGCGAGACGGTGACGGCCAGCTTGCTGGCTTCCACGATGTCGGGGGCACCGGCCTTCAAGCGGATGAACGCGGCCTGGCCGCCGAACAGCGGCGGGTCGCCGTCGCCGCTCTTGCCGGCGGTCATCTCCTCGACCTCGCCGTCGTCTGCGTGCTGATGGGCGCCGCCGCCCGTCCCGGTCAGCACCGGCGTCACCGCCGAGCTGGTGATCCCGCCGTCACGGGCCAGGCCGATGAAGGTCGAGGCGGGGTTGATCGCGTAGCTGATGTCAAAGGCGGCCGAAAGCGCGTTGCCGGTGCCGTCGTCGCGGGTCTCGCGCACGCCGCTGATCTCGGACGCGCCGAGGTTCGAGGACGGGGCGATGAAGCCGGGAGTAACGACGCCGCCCTTGGCGTCGATCACCTTGGCGCCGGCCGGAACCGTGACCGTGGCGCCGAGAGCGGCGATCTTGCCGTCCTTGATCACCAGGGCCCCGTTCGGGATCGCGGCGCTGGAGACCGGCTCGATCCGGGCGTTGACGATGGCGACCGTCTGGGCCGCCGCAGGGAGGGCCAGGGCGCAGGCGGCGCTGGCGAGAAGCAGAGACCGGATCATCAGTTGAACGCTCCCTGGCCGGGTTGGCCGAGCTCGAAATCGGACTTGGGCTGGAAGCGCGCGTCCTTGCGGTCGTAGATCAGCGCGCCATCGATGAAGACCTTCTCGGCCTGGGCGTAGACGCTGAACGGGTCGCGGCTCCAGACGACGATGTCGGCGGCCTTGCCGGGCTCGAGGCTGCCGGTCTTGTCGGCGATGCCCATGGCCTTGGCCGGGTTGGCCGTGATCCACTTGATCGCTTCGGCGCGCGGGATATCGAGGCCCAGCTTGGCGCCGGCGGCCATGGCGATGGCGGCTTCCTGGTTCAGCCGCTGGGTCATGATCGCGTCGTCGGAGTGGATGACCACGCAGGCGCCGTTCTTCCAGAGGATCGCGGCGTTGGCGTCGATGCCGTCCAGGCTTTCCATCTTGAAGCCGGTCCACGAGGCCCAGGTGGCCGAGCAGATGCCTTCCTTGGCCAGCAACGGCGCGATCTTGTAGCTCTCGATCGCGTGGTGGAACATCGTGATCTTGTAGCCAAACTCCTTGGCGATATCGATCATCACCGCTTCTTCGTCGGCCCGGTAGCAGTGGTTCTGCACCAGGATCTCGCCCTTCAGCACGCCGGCCAGGGTTTCCATCTGCAGGTCGCGCTTGGGCGGATCGCCCTTCTCACCCTTCTGCTGCTTGGCGCGGAAGTCGTCCCACTTGCGCGCGTACTCGGCCGCGTCGATCCAGGCCTTGCGGTAACCGAACACGTTGCCCATCGCCGTCGAGGGCGAGCGGCCCTTGCCGCCGTAGACGCGCTTTGGATTCTCACCGCAGGCCATCTTCAGGCCGTAGGGCGCGTCGGGGAACTTCATGCCCTGCGTGGTCAGGGACGGCACGTTCTTCAGCGTCACCGAGCGGCCGCCGAACAGGTTGGCCGAGCCGGGGAGGATTTGCAGGGTCGTGACGCCGCCGGCGCGGGCGCGGTTGAAGCCCGGATCCTGCGGCCAGACGGAGTGCTCGGCCCAGACCTGGGCGGTGTTCGGGTCGGTGGCCTCGTTGCCGTCCGAGCGCGCCGAGACGCCGGGCGAAGGGTAGACGCCGAGGTGGCTATGGGCGTCGATGACGCCCGGCGTGATCCATTTGCCGGTCGCGTCGACCTTGACGACCTCGGCCGGGATCGGCGTGTCCGGTCCGCCCACGGCGACGATCTTGCCGCCCGAGGCGATGACCACGCCGTTCTCGATCTGCTGGCCCGTGGCGGTCAGCACGGTCGCGCCGACGAAGGCCGTCGGGCGGGACGGGAAGGGCGTGTAGGTCGAGGGGAAGCCGGTCGAGACCTGACCGTCCAGTCCCTTGGGCAGCGGCTTGGCCTCGGCCTTCTCGGCGGGCTTGACGCTGGCTTGATTGGACTTGGCGGGCGCGCTGGTCTCGGTGGTCGCGCAGGCTGAAAGCCCCAGCGCGAGCAGGCTCGCGGCGGTCGCCGCGTAACGCCATCTGATCATGAAAAACCCCGACTCTCCAAGAGAGCGAAAGGACAGACGAAAAGGCGCGCCTTATCAAGCCGGACAACGTTCGGTGGAGCATCTCTCGAGCAAAAACCTTGCACGCGTGACGTCCCGCGCGGCCATCGCCCGTTATGCTGGCTGCTGACAAGATAAGGCTCGCGCTGGATCATATCCGTCGAGCATCAAGGGGGCCCTATGAGCGGGATCAAGATGGCCAGACGTGGCGCGCTGGCGGGCGGCTTGGCCGCGGCCGCCGCGCTTTCGAGCGTCGCCAAATCGCGGGAGAGGAAGTCCATGTACGGATTGATCGGTCAGATGCTGGCCACGCCCGGCAAGCGGGACGAACTGCTGGCGATCCTCGCCGAGGGCACGGACGGGATGCCTGGGTGCCTGAGCTATGTGATCGCCAAGGATCCGACCAACGCCGACGCGCTTTGGATCACCGAGGTCTGGACCGACAAGGACGCCCACGCCGCGTCTCTGAAATTGCCGGCCGTGCGAGCGGCGATCGGCAAGGCCCGGCCGATCATCGCGGGATTTCCCCAGCACTTCGAAACCGAGCCGGTGGTCGGACAGGGGCTGAAGGTCTGACAACAAGAAAAAGGCCGCGGATCGCTCCGCGGCCTTCGTCCTTCGTGGGTCTATTCGACTTTAGAAGTGAGCGTCGATCGAAACGCCAACCACGCGCGGTTCGTTGACGAACGCGGTCAGGTTGTTGAAGTCGATGGCGCCCTTGATGTTGCTCTCGTTGGTGATGTTGCGGGCGAAAGCCGCCACTTCCCAGCCGCCTTCCTTGTTGGCGTAGCCCAGCTTCAGGCCGCCTTCGAAGTCGCCCTTCGTGTAGAATTCCTTCGACTGGTACAGGAAGATGTTGGTGTACCCCTGCACCTTCCAGTCCGTGTAGGCGAACAGCTCGCCCGAGGCGATCGGGTAGCTGTAGCGCGCCGTGAAATCGAAGGTGTACTTCGGGGCGTTCGGGAACGGGTTGCCGTTGACCAGGGCCAGGCCGCCAGCGGTCAGTTGATCGGTCACGGTGCAGGCGGCGCAGGGCGCGACGGCCAGGGCGCTGTCCTTGATCTTGGTGTGGGCGTAGCTGTAGCCGGCCGTGACGACGAAGTTCGGGGTGACCACGAATTCGCTGTCCAGCTCCAGGCCGTAGGCCTCGCCCTTCTTGGCGTTGATCAGTCGGTTGGAGTTCGAACCGCCGCCGACGGCGCTGAACTGCGGGTCGTCGATCGTGTAGGTGAAGACCGCGCCGTTCAGGCGGACGCGACGGTCGAACAGCTCGCTCTTCAGGCCCAGCTCGTAGGACGTGATCGTCTCGGACTTGGCGGCCGAGGCCGGCGAACCGAAGGCGATGTCGCGACCCTGGATGGACGGGCCACGGAAGCCCGAGGCGACCTTCGCGTAGACGCTGACGTCCTCGTCGATCTTGTAGAACGCCGACAGGTCCCAGGTCAGTTTCGAGTCCGACACCGACACCGACGGCGCGTTGTTCGGACCCGAGACGACGTTCATGTCCTTGTCGTCGTCGGTGTAGCGCAGGCCGCCCGTCAGGGTCAGCTGGTCATTGACCGCGTACGAGGCTTGGCCGAAGGCCGCCCAGGCCTTGTTCTTCTGGCGCAGGGTGGTGGCCGGCATGAAGAACGGGTCGGTGCGGATGTCGTACTTGGTGTCGAAGTAGAAGCCGCCGACCTGCCACTTCAGCGGACCGTCGGTGTCGCTGGCCAGGCGGACTTCCTGGGTCCACTGGAACAGGTTCTTGATGCCGTCCCGGGTGTTCGACTGGAACGGGATGAAGCCCGGGCCCGTCGGGTTGCCGCCGTCGATGTCGCCCAGGCTGGAGCCGTGGGTGTTCTCGTACGCCGTGATCGAGGTCAGCTTGGCGCCGTCGAAGTCGTACTCGATGTTCGCCGAAGCGCCGTAGCCCTTGTACTTCTGCGGGTTGTTGGCGGTGTTGTCGAAGGCGACCTTGTCGCGTTGGTAGTTGCTGTTCAGCTTGTTCGAGCCCTTGGTCAGCACGTTGGCGCGGAACACCGCGGCGGTGCCGTCCAGGTCGCGGGCGTGGACGTTGAACAGGGCCGAGAGCTTTTCGGTCGGCGTGAACAGCACTTGCAGGCGGCCGGCCTTTTCATTGAAGCCGCCCAGCGCGTTGTTCTTCTTGGTGAAGGTGTTGTCGATCCAGTCATCGCGGTGCTGGAACAGAACCGAGGCGCGGGCCGCGACCTTGCCTTCGACCAGGGCGCCGCCGACGCCGCCGTCGAAGGTGAAGGTGTTGTAGCTGCCGTAGGTCGCCGTCGCGCGGCCCTTCATCTCTTCCGTCGGCTTGACGGTGGCGAACTTGACGATGCCTGCGGTCGTGTTGCGACCAAACAGCGTGCCTTGCGGGCCACGCAGCACTTCGACCTGTTCGAGGTCATAGATCGGCGAGCTCTTCAGCACGACGTTCTCGAGGACGACGTCGTCCTGGATGATCGACACGGGTTGCGATGCGGCCAGATCGAAATCGGCGTTGCCCAGGCCGCGAATGTAGAAGCGCGGAGCGGCGCGGCCGTTCGAGGACTCGGCGTAGAGGCCAGGAGCCTTGGCCGAAAGGGCCAGGATGTCCTCGCCCGCGGCGAAGGTGGATTGGAGCTTCTCGCCGCCGATCGCGGCGACCGAGACCGGCACGTCCTGCAGATTTTCGCTACGCTTCTGGGCGGTGATGATGATTTCGCCGACCTTGGTGTCCTGAGCGAACGCCGCTGGCGCGACGGTCATCGCCGAGGTCAGGGCCGTCAGGCCGCAGGACAGAGTCAGGGCGCGACGAAGGGAGCTGTTGAGCTTGGGCATGGAGAGATCCTGTTGTGAATCTTGGACGCCGGGTCGCTCGTTCTGACTGGAGCGTTGGCGGCGATTCCGTTTGCGCTGCGATAGGCCAAGTCTCGGCCTCGCGGATATCTCTCGCCATGTGATTTGAGCCGCAATCGGCTGATTACGTCCGTTATGTTGCGAAGTTGCGACATTTTTGTTCAGTCGCTGCCTCTAAGTAATAAATCATTCCCAGTTTTGGCGGCCGCTCTTCTTGCGGCGCGCAACGAAAAAGGGCCGGAGATCGCTCTCCGGCCCTTGGTCTGTCCTTAGGCTCTCGCCCTTAGCACTTGTAGTACATGTCGAACTCGACGGGGTGCGGGTGCAGTTGCAGGCGCATCACTTCTTCCATCTTCAGCTCGATGTAGCTGTCGATGAAATCGTCGTCCATGACGCCGCCGGCCTTCAGGAAGGCGCGGTCCTTGTCCAGGCTCTCCAGGGCTTCGCGCAGCGAGCCGCAGACTTCCGGGATCTTCTTCTGCTCGCGGGGCGGCAGGTCGTAGAGGTTCTTGTCGGCCGGAGCGCCCGGGTCGATCTTGTTGATGATGCCGTCCAGGCCGGCCATCAGCAGGGCGACGAAGGTCAGGTACGGGTTGCCCATCGGATCGGGGAAGCGGGCTTCCAGGCGCTTGGCCTTCGGGCTGTCGACGTGCGGGATGCGGATCGAGGCCGAGCGGTTACGCGAGCTGTAGGCCAGCTTCACCGGGGCTTCGTAGCCGGGCACCAGGCGCTTGTACGAGTTCGTCGTCGAGTTCGAGAACGCGTTGATCGCCTTGGCGTGCTTGATGATGCCGCCGATGTACCACAGGCACTCTTGCGACAGGCCGGCGTACTTGTCGCCGGCGAACAGCGGCTTGCCGTCCTGCCAGATCGACTGGTGCACGTGCATGCCTGAGCCGTTGTCGGCGAACATCGGCTTGGCCATGAAGGTGGCCGTCTTGCCGTAGGCGGCCGCGACGTTGTGGATGACGTACTTATAGAGCTGCATCCGGTCGGCCATGGTGACCATGGTGTCGAACTTCAGGCCGAGTTCGTGCTGGGCGGGCGCCACTTCGTGGTGGTGCTTTTCCGGCTTCATGCCCAGCTCGCCCATGACGGCCAGCATTTCGCCGCGCAGGTCCTGGCAGCTGTCGACCGGGTTCACCGGGAAGTAGCCGCCCTTCGGGCCCGGGCGGTGGCCCATGTTGCCTTCCGGATATTCCTTGCCCGAGTTCACCGGCAGTTCGGTGGAGTCGTAGGAGTAGCCGGTGTTGTTCGGCGCGGTCGACCAGCGCACGTCGTCGAAGATGAAGAACTCGGCTTCCGGACCGAAGTACACGGTGTCGCCCACGCCGGCCGACTTGACGTAGTTCAGCGCGGCCTTGGCGATCGAGCGCGGGTCGCGGTTATAGGGGGTGCCGGTGTCGGGGTTCACGACGTCGCAGAACAGGGCCAGCGTGGTCTGCTGGTAGAACGGGTCGATGATCGCGCTGTCCAGATCCGGACGCAGCTTCATGTCCGACTCGTTGATGGCCTTCCAGCCGGCGATCGACGAACCGTCGAACATGGTGCCGTCGTTGAGGAAGTCGTCGTCGACGAGGTCGATGTCGAAGGTGACGTGCTGCATCTTGCCGCGCACGTCGGTGAAGCGGACGTCGACGTACTTGACGTCCTTTTCCTTGATCAGGTTCAGGATATCCTTGGCGGTGGTCATTCCGTATCCCCTTTGTAGAACTCTCTTAGGTGTTGTCGGTCAGGCCTAAACGGCGGCCGGACCGTTTTCTCCGGTTCGGATGCGGATCACTTCCGCGATCTCCGAGACGAAAATCTTGCCGTCGCCGATGCGGCCCGTGCGGGCGGCGCGGGTGATGGCTTCCAGCGCGGGGTCGAGCTGGCTGTCCTCGACGACCACCTCGACCTTGATCTTGGGGAGGAAGTCCACGACGTACTCGGCGCCGCGATAGAGCTCGGTGTGGCCCTTCTGGCGGCCATAACCCTTGGCTTCGAGCACGGTCATGCCTTGGACGCCCATATCCTGCAGGGCCTCCTTCACCTCATCCAGCTTGAACGGCTTGATGATGGCTTCGATCTTCTTCATCGGTTCCACTTTCGGGCCCGTCGGCGGCGAACCGCCTTCTCTGAGCGGGCAACCATCACGGCGCCCCTTGGCCCGCAAGCGAGTGGGGGGCACAAAACTGACCAAGCGGTTGACTTCCGAGAGCCTGTTCAAAAATTAGACTGACGGCGCCGCTTTTTGGGGCATTGCCAGAATGTCGCCCAAATGCGCTTGCGACGCTCGGTTTCGAGCCTAGGATCGCCCCCAACGAGTGTTTGAATGGGGGTGGAGATGCGCGACGACACGCCGGTTTTGATCGGCGCTGGCCAATTCACGTATCGCGGAGATGCGGGAAATTCGCCTTCTCCCCTGGAATTGCTGAAAGTTGCGGCGGAACGCGCCGCTCTCGATGCCGGGGTGAAGGGGGCCGTTCTTGCCGATCTCGACGCTTTGGCGGTCGTGGCGTTCAGCATCGACGCTCCGGGAGGGTTGTCTAAACTACCGCTTCCGCGACTGTCCGACCCGCCGTCGTCCCTGGCGCGAGCGCTTTCGGCCAGTCCGGCTTGGAGCGTCTATACCGAAACGGGGGGCAACAGCCCGCAGCAGGCGGTCAATGTCGTCTGCGAGCGGATCGCCCAAGGCGAGGCGCAACTGGCCCTGGTGAGCGGCGCCGAGTTTCTTGGCTCGCTGATGAAGAGGATGAAGGGCGGCCTCGGTTTCGAGGGCTGGGCGGACGGCATCGACAGCAAGCCGCGACGGATCGGGGATCCGCGCCCTGGCGTGACGGCGCAAGAGGCGGCGCATGGGCTGGGCTACCCCGTCAACACCTATCCGCTATTCGAGAACGCGCTCCGGGCGCGCGACGGTCGTTCGATCGAGGACCATCAGAGGGGACTGGGCGCGTTGTTCGCGCCCTTCACCAGGGTGGCGGCCGCCAACCCGTATGCCTGGTTCCCCGTCGAGCGCTCGGCCGAGGAGCTCATCACCGTCACCGACCGCAATCGGATGGTCGGCTTTCCTTATCCCAAATACCTCAACGCCATCATGGAGGTGGACCAGTCCGCCGCCGTTCTGATCGCCAGTGTTCGCAAGGCGCGGGAGCTGGGGATTCCGGAAGACAAGTGGGTGTTCCTGCACGGTTGCGCCGATGCCTCCGACCTCTGGTATCCGCTGGAGCGGCAGGACTATCATTCCAGCCCCGCCATGCGGCTGACAGGGGAGCGGGCCTTTGAGATGGCCGGGATCACGGCGGCTGACCTGTCGCTGATCGATCTCTATTCCTGCTTTCCCTCGGCGGTGCGGATCGGAGCCGAGGAACTGGGCTTGGCCCTGGATGATCCGAGGGGCCTGACCGTGACTGGCGGTCTGCCGTACTTCGGCGGACCTGGGAACAACTACGCCCTCCACGCCATCGCCGAGATGGTGACGCGTCTGAGGGGGCGGCCGGGCGCCTATGGACTTTCGACCGCCAACGGCTGGTTCCTGACCAAGCAATCGGTCGGGATCTATTCGACTAGGCCGGTGGAGGAGCGCTGGGAGCGTCAGTCGCCGGCGGTTCTGCAGGCCAAGATCGACGCCTTGCCGCATCCCGAGATCGTCGAAAAGCCGGAAGGCCGCGCTCGGATCGAGACCTACACGGTCGTCCACGGACGCGAGGGCGCGCGGATGGGGATCGTGATTGGCCGCGACGCCCAGGATCGTCGCTTCGTGGCTCAAACGCCGGACGATCCGGCGGTGCTGCGCGATCTGGAGAGCCGCGAAGGCGTCGGCCGGCTGGGTACGGTCGGCGCCCACCCCGACGGCGTCCGCAATCTCTTCACGCCGGACTGAGCGCATGAAGAGCATTCATGTCATCCGTCACGGACGGCCCGCCTCGACCTGGGGCGGGGCTGACGATGATCCTGGCCTGGATGCGGCGGGGTTGGAGCAGGCGAGGGCGGTCGCCCGCGAGATCCTGGCCCTGCCGACGGCGTCGAGGCCCGGTCGCGTCGTGTCTTCGCCGCTGCGTCGCTGTCGCGAGACCGCCGCGCCACTGGCCGAGGCCCTCGGGGTGGAGGTCGAGATCGATCCCCGCGTCGGCGAGATTCCGACGCCGCGGGGGTTATCGGCCAGCGAGCGTCCGGATTGGCTGCGGAGGGCTTTCCTAGGCCGCTGGGCCGAGATCGAGGGCGATCTGGACTATGCGGCGTGGGCGCGGGGCGTGGCGAGCGCCATCCTGGATCACGCCGGCGCGGCGGTGTTCAGTCACTTCGTCGCCCTGAACGCGGCGGTCGCCGTGGCGACGGGACGGGAGGAGGTCGTCGTCTTTCGTCCGGACCATTGTTCGCGCACGACCTTTGAGGCCGAGGGCGACCGCTTGATCCTGGTGGAGAAAGGGCGCGAAGCTCAGAGCCAAGTGCTTTGAAGGAGTCGCCGTGGCGCGAGAGATCCTGACCGTCGCCCAGATGACCGCCGCCGACCACGCCGCCGTGGCCGCCGGGACGCCAATCCAGGTCCTGATGGAGCGGGCCGGGGAGGCGGTCGCGAACGCGGTCCGGGCTCGATATGGCCGTCAGCCTGTCGTGATCTGGTGCGGTCCTGGCGACAATGGCGGCGACGGCTATGTCGCCGCGCGTCATCTGAAGCGCCGTGGCTGGCCCGTCGTCGTCGAGGCGGCCTATCCCCCGGCCACGGAGGCCGCGCGCTGGGCCGCTTCGCGCTGGAAGGGCGAGGTTCGACCGCTCTCTTCGCGGCTCGCGCCAGAACACCTCTATATAGATGCTCTGTTCGGCGCTGGGCTGTCGCGTCCGCTGGAGGCCGAGGTCGCGGAACTGGCGCGAACCGCGCGAGCGGCTGACCCGCGCATCGTCGCGGTCGATACGCCCTCGGGCGTTCATGGCGACACCGGTCGCGCGCTAGGAGGCGTGGCCTTTCGCGCCGAGATGACCGTGACCTTCCATCGCCGGAAACCGGCCCATGTCCTCGCGGAAGGGCGCGAAGCTTGCGGCGAGGTGGTGGTCGCGGACATCGGGCTGGGTCTGGTCGAGGCCATGGACCTGTTCGAGAACGACCCCGACCTCTGGTTGGCGCGTTTTCCCTGGCCCGCCTTCGACGCGCACAAGCATAGCCGAGGGCGGCTGAAGGTCGTCAGCGGCGAAGCCTGGAGCACGGGCGCCGCCCGACTCGCGGCGCGGGGCGGTCTTCGCGTGGGCGCGGGCGCCGTGACGGTGTTGTCTCCGCCCAGCGCGCTGGCCGTGAACGCCGCGCATCTGGAAGCGGTCATGCTGGCCCCGTTCGAATCCGACGCCGATCTGGCCATCGCCGCCGAGGACGCGGACGCGGTGATCATCGGCCCCGCGGCGGGCGTGGGCGAGGCGACCGCACGTAATCTCATGGCCCTGGCGCGGACCGGCGCGGCTCTGGTGGTCGACGCCGACGCCCTGACCAGCTTTCGCCACGACCCCGAGGCCCTGTTTGCCTGCCTGGACCGTGACGACGTTCTCACACCGCATCCCGGAGAGTTCGAGCGCGTTTTTCCGGGTCTTCTGGCCCGTTCGCCCGAGCGGATCACCGCGGCTCGAGAAGCCTCGCGGCTGGCTGGGGCCGTGGTCCTGCTCAAGGGGGCCGACACGGTCGTCGCCGCGCCGGACGGCAGAGCGTCCGTGTTGCTGACTGGAACGCCCTGGCTCGCGACCGCTGGCTCGGGCGATGTGCTCGCCGGCTTCATCGGCGGCCTCATCGCGCAAGGCATGGAGAGCTTCGAGGCCGCTTGCGCGGGCGCCTGGCTCCACGCGGCGTGCGGCGCGCGCCATGGGCCGGGCCTGATCGCGGAGGATCTTCCCGGCCTGGCGCCCGCTGTATTGGCCGAGCTTTACGTGAAACGCTGAGCGCACTTGCGCCACGCGCTCCAAATCCGTAATCCCCGTCACACGCGGATGTGGCGAAACTGGTAGACGCACTGGATTTAGGTTCCAGCGCCGCGAGGCGTGGAGGTTCGAGTCCTCTCATCCGCACCACCCTTCTCACTGGGTCTTTGTGGCCCCGTGAGTTTTATCGCCGCCGCTCTTGGATGCTCGCGCACGTCGTGACATAAGGGCGCTCTTTCGCCGCCCCGGTCCTCGCGGGCGGCGTCGATCTTTTGGACCCCAAGGGCGGAGCTCGGGCGCCCGGCGCCCCGACCCGAAAATTAAGAATGTCGATGCAGATCGTTGAAAAGTCGGGCGAAGGCCTCAGCCGCGTTTTTGGCGTCACGGTGCCCGCGAGTGAACTGGCCACCCGTCTGGATGCGCGGATCGCCGAAGTCGCCCCGCAGATGAACGTGAAGGGCTTCCGTCCCGGCAAGGTGCCGACGGCCCACGTGCGCCGCATGTACGGCAAGGCCCTGATGGGCGAGGTCATCGAGCAGGCGCTCAACGAGACCACCCAGAAGGTCCTGGAAGAGAACAAGCTGCGCCCGGCTGGTCAGCCCGAGCTGAACCCGTCGTCGGACATGGAAAAGGTCATGGCTGGCGGCGAAGACCTGGCCTTCGAACTGGCCGTCGAGGTGATGCCCGAGTTCGAGCCGATCGACCCGGCTTCGATCGAGCTGGTGAAGCCGGTCTACAAGGTCGCCGACGCCGAGGTCGACGAGGCCCTGGACGAGCTGGCCAAGCAAGCCCGCACCTATGAACCGCGCACCGGCAAGACCGTGAAGGCCAAGGACGGCGATCAGCTGCTGATCAACTTCGTCGGCACGATCGACGGCGTCGAGTTCGCCGGCGGCAAGGCCGAAGGCGCCGAGCTGGTCTTGGGTTCGGGTCAGTTCATCCCAGGCTTCGAAGACCAACTGGTCGGCGCCAAGCCGGGCGACGAGATCGTCGTGAAGGTGAAGTTCCCGGAAGAGTACCAAGCCAAGGAACTGGCCGGTAAGGACGCCGAGTTCGCCACCAAGGTGACCGAAGTCCGCGCTCCGGTCGACGGCAAGGCCGACGACGAGCTGGCCAAGCGCCTGGGCCTGTCGGACCTGGCGGCTCTGAAGGAGCTGCTGCGCTCGAACCTGTCGGGCCGCTACGACAACTCGTCGCGCTTCAAGCTGAAGCGCGCCCTGCTGGACGTCCTGGACACCAAGCACGACTTCCCGCTGCCGCCGCGCATGGTCGAAGCCGAGTTTGCCGGCATCTGGCAACAGGTCGAGGCCGACAAGGCCCGCGGCGGCCTGCCGCCGGAAGACGCCGAGAAGTCGGAAGACCAACTGAAGGACGAGTACCGCAAGATCGCCGAGCGCCGCGTGCGCCTGGGTCTGGTGCTCGCCGAGATCGGCCGCAAGAACGACGTGGTCGTCACCGACCAGGAACTGACCGACGCCATCATGCGCGAAGCTCGCCAATACGGCGCGCAAGCCCAGCAGGTGTTCGACATGTACCGCCAGCGCGCCGACCTGCAGGCCGCTCTGCGCGCCCCGATCTACGAAGACAAGGTCGTGGACCTGATCTTCGGCAAGGCCAAGGTCGAGGAAAAGGAAGTCTCCAAGGACGAGCTCCTGGAAGAAGACGACCTGCCGGAAGGCTACGGCGGCTAACTACCGCCGCTTCCGAGAGACAAGGCGTGATCCTCTGGGTCACGCCTTTTTTCTTGCGTGACTCCTAAAACGGGAGGATCGTAAAACGCGTCCTCAGGTAGAGCGGAGCGTAGGGGTGAAAGTTCTGATCGCAGGCGTTGCCGCAGCCATGCTCGCCACCGCCACCGCCGCCTACGCCGGCGTCCAGGCCAAGGTCGAATCGATCGACCCGGCGACCGTCCGGATTTCCGTGCCGCCCGAAAAGGGCCTGAAGCTCGACAAGATGCGCGCCATCTTCCTGCGGGCCGCGAGCCAAGAAGCGCTCGATCGCGGCTACGAATGGTTCCAGATCATAGAGGTTGTCGACAACAGTCGTCAGCGGACTGTCGAGCGGCCGGGGATGAACTCGGCGGTCTCGAGCGCAGGCGGCGGTTACACGCCCTTGCGCTCCGGCCTCATGCTCACGGCCGGGCCCGAAAAGGTGCAAGTGGTTGATAGCGGCGTGATCGCTGTCGTCACCTTTGGAAGGGGCCAAAGGCCCGAAAACGCGAACGTCGCCGACGCTCGGGAGATGTTGGCGAAGCTGCGCTAGTTTGGGAACCCGTTTCGATAGAGGAGAGAACGCATGAGAAGCATCACTATCGCCTTGGCGGCGATCAGCTTGGCTGGCGTTGGGAGCGCGGCCTTCGCGGCCCCGAAGGTCAGTATTCAGTCGATCGACGCAGAGACGGCCCGCGTGACGGTCGCGCCTCAGGCGGGACAAAAGTTCCCACAGGTGCGCGCCGCGTTCCTGCGGGCGACCAGCGAAGAGGCGCTGCGCCGAGGTTATGATTGGTTCGATCTGCGATACGTCGCGGACACCACGCGCCAGCGCGACGTCACGCCGCCTCTCTTCTATCGCTCCATGACTGGTTCAGCGTCCTCGGGTATCTACACGGTCACGATTAGCGGAGACGCGATGCTCGTTCCGCCCGCGCCAACGCGGGTCTTCGAGCCCGGTGTCGACGCCTTGGTCACGTTCGGCAAGGGACCTAAGCCTGACAAGGCGACCACGGCCGACGCTCGGGCCGTTTTGGATGAGCTTCACTGAGGCCAGTCGATTTCGATGGAGGCGTGTCATGAAATCTTGGCTACTCGGCCCGGCGGCGACGCTAACGCTTCTTTCCGGTGTTGCTCAGGCCGCGCCCACAATCGATGTTCAGTCCACCGATCCGAGAATGGCTCGCGTGACAGTTCAGGGGCGCTCGGGTGAAGGTTTTCCCGAGTTGCGGGAGGCCTTTCTCCGCGCCGTCAGCGAGGAAACCCTTCGAAGGGGATGTGACTGGTTCGACATACGGTCAGCTTCGGACACTACGCGTCAGCGAACCCGCGCGTGGGATATGCAGCGGCCGGACAATATGATCGCCGCGACCAGCCCCTATATGTTGATGGCGATGTCCAGTCGGCCGGCCAATCCGCCTGGGGCTTCCGAGCCTGGCGTGGCGACGCTGGTCACCTTCGGTAAAGGACGCAAACCCGATGTGGCTACCGCCGCCGATGCTCGCGCCGTCTTGGCCAAGTTGAACTAGCGGTCCTGGCGCGTCGCGATCTCTGGATCGCGGCGTCGCCTCCGCTTCTCGGCGGAGCCCCCACGCCGTGTCGGCTTGCATCTTGGCGCATGCGACGCGATATGCATTGGGATGTCGCGGGCGGGACTGATTCTCTTCCTCCGCGCGCCAAGCGAGAAGGGCTTTATGCATGATGTATGATCCGGTTTCGACCGCGATGAACCTCGTTCCCATGGTGGTCGAGCAGACGAGCCGCGGCGAGCGCGCGTTCGACATCTTCTCGCGGCTGCTGAAGGAGCGGATCATCTTCCTGACCGGCCCCGTCGAGGACGGCATGGCCAGCCTGATCTGCGCGCAGCTTCTCTTCCTGGAGTCCGAGAACCCCAAGAAAGAGATCGCCATGTACATCAATTCGCCGGGCGGCGTGGTGACGGCCGGTCTCGCGATCTACGACACCATGCAGTACATCAAGAGCCCGGTCTCGACGGTGTGCATGGGCATGGCCGCCTCGATGGGCAGCCTGCTGCTCGCCGCTGGCGCCGCCGGTCAGCGCATCAGCCTGCCGAACGCTCGCATCATGGTGCACCAGCCGTCGGGCGGTTTCCGCGGCCAGGCCTCGGACATCGAGCGCCACGCTGAGGACATCATCAAGACCAAGCGTCGCTTGAACGAAATCTACGTCAAGCACTGCGGCCGCACCTATGAGGAGGTCGAGCGCACCCTTGATCGCGACCACTTCATGAGCGCCGACGAAGCCAAGGCCTGGGGCCTGGTCGACCACGTGTACGACAGCCGCGAAGCGGCCGAGGCCGGCGCCGAATAGGCGTCAGTCCGCTAAAAGAAGAGCCGCCGGTCATCCGATCGGCGGCTTTTTTCTTGTCCGGAGGGTGCGACTAATCCGCTCAGGTGACCGGTTTGCCCCGGAAGATCCGGTAACCCTTCTCCTCGGCGATCGCGAGCATCTCAGTGTCGCCGGAGGTGTCGCCATAGGCGGCCGTCAGATGGACGTCCGGCCCGAAGATTTCGCGCAGGCGCACGACCTTTTCCTTGGCCCGGCAGTTGGCGCCGTCGAGCCCGCCGAGGATGCGCCCATCCTCCGAACACATCAGTCGCGTGCCGATCAGCACATCGGCGCCGAGGCCTCGCGCGAACGGCGCGACCGTGATCTCGGGCGATGCGGTGACGATCACGATCCGCGCGCCCTTGGCCCGCCAGGCGCGCCACACCGCCACCGCGTCGGGGCGGAGCAGGGAAGGGGCGAAGGCCTGGGCGAAGGCCCGCGCGTCGGCCTCGATCTCGGCGACCGTCGCGCCCTTCAGGAACTCGCGAACGGCGGCGGCCTTGAGTTTTCCACGGTTGCGGTCGAACACATAGGTCAGCAGGGCCGGGGTCAGGCGGAGAACTCCACGCGTCCAGCGCCGGCGGCCGGAGCGCCATTTCAGGAAGGCGTTGAAGCTGTCCTTGACCGTCAGGGTCCCGTCGAAATCGAAGGCCACGAGCGCCCGCTCATGACCCATTTCGCCGGTCATCGGGCGCGAGGCGCTCAACCCCTTCGACATCAACGAACGCTTGGCCATAGACCTTCCATGCCGTCGCGTGACGCGCGCCGGTTCCATACGATTCCAGTACCCGTAATAAGGGCTTCGGCGGGGGGCGGTAAGGCCCCAAGTCGCGCAACGCTTGCACCCAAGCGCCAATCGCCCAATTTAGATGGCGAGGTCATGACACGATCGGTCGCGTTGAAGCGTTTGAGGCGGGAAAGGCGCCGGCAAGGCTTGTGAAGCGCGCCCGGATCGGGGAATGTCAAGGATTAGACAACTCCCGGCGTATATCCTGGCTGCTTCGGTGGCGGCTTATGCGCTCGGAGGGGCGTCTCGGCGTTAAGCCGTATGTCGCCATAGTGTGAGAAGCGATCATGACGAAAGCCGCGAGCGGCGACACGAAAAGCACTCTCTACTGTTCTTTCTGCGGAAAGAGCCAACATGAGGTGCGCAAGCTCATCGCGGGACCGACGGTGTTCATTTGTGATGAATGCGTCGAGCTCTGCATGGACATCATCCGCGAAGAGCACAAGATCGCCTTCGTGAAGTCCAAGGACGGCGTGCCCACGCCGCGCGAAATCTGCGAAGTCCTGGACGATTACGTGATCGGGCAAGGCCACGCGAAGAAGGTTCTCGCGGTGGCGGTCCACAATCACTACAAACGCCTCAACCACGCGTCGAAGAACAACGACGTCGAACTGGCCAAGTCGAACATCCTGCTGGTCGGCCCGACCGGCACGGGTAAGACCCTGCTGGCTCAGACCCTGGCTCGAATCATCGACGTGCCGTTCACGATGGCCGACGCCACGACGCTGACCGAAGCCGGTTACGTCGGCGAAGACGTCGAGAACATCGTGCTGAAGCTGCTGCAAGCCGCCGACTACAACGTCGAGCGCGCCCAGCGCGGCATCGTCTACATCGACGAAATCGACAAGATCAGCCGCAAGTCCGACAATCCGTCGATTACCCGCGACGTATCGGGCGAGGGCGTGCAGCAAGCTCTGCTGAAGATCATGGAAGGCACCGTCGCCTCCGTGCCGCCGCAAGGCGGGCGTAAGCATCCGCAGCAGGAATTCCTGCAGGTCGACACGACGAACATCCTGTTCATCTGCGGCGGCGCCTTCGCCGGGCTCGAGAAGATCATCTCGGCGCGCGGCGCGGCTAAGTCGATCGGCTTCGGCGCCAAGGTGACCGATCCGGAAGAGCGTCGCACGGGCGAGATCCTGCGGAACGTCGAGCCCGACGACCTGCAGCGCTTCGGCCTGATCCCGGAATTCATCGGCCGTCTGCCGGTGGTCGCGACCCTGGAGGACCTCGACGAGGCCGCCCTGGTCAAGATCCTGACCGAGCCGAAGAACGCCTTCGTCAAGCAGTACCAGCGCCTGTTCGAGATGGAGAACATCGGCCTGACCTTCACCGAGGACGCCCTACACCAGGTCGCCAAGAAGGCCATCGCCCGCAAGACCGGCGCGCGCGGTTTGCGTTCGATCATGGAAGGCATCCTGCTGGAGACCATGTTCGAGCTGCCCAACTACGAGGGCGTCGAGGAAGTGGTGGTCAACGCCGAGGTCGTCGAAGGCCGGGCTCAGCCGCTGCTGATCTACGCGGAGAAGAAGGGCGGCGCGGCCTCGGCCTAATCGTCCGCTTCCGAAGATCAAGGGCGCGTCTTCCCTGTGGAGGCGCGCCCTTTTTCGTGGATAACCCGCTTTGGGGCGCATCGTTGTCGCGACGCCGATGCATCGCGGTCTCAGCCCCCGCAGGTGAAGGAAAGCGCTTAAAAGTCCGGATCTTGGATGAACGTGCCTAGTCATGGCGAAGGGGCGGCATGCCCGTTTCAACTTGGCCGGACATGCGCGACCTGTCGCCGCTGTGAGGCGAGTACGCTTGAACCCTGTTGTAAAACGTCCACATAAATAACGACATTCCGCCCAGTCCAGGGCGGACGGGTCGATCGACTCAGGCGCATCGTCTGACGTGACGGCGGCCCGCATGGCCAAGGCGCTTCCCTCGCCGCGGCCGGGAGTATTGAGCACATGTCCGAACTACGTACGCTTCCTGTCTTGCCGCTGCGGGACATTGTTGTTTTCCCGCACATGGTGGTCCCGCTCTTCGTGGGCCGCGACAAGTCCGTGCGCGCCCTCGAGGAAGTGATGCGCGGCGACAAGCAGATCCTGCTCGTGACGCAGAAGAACTCGGCGGATGATGATCCGGCGCCGGGCGACATCTTCGACGTCGGCGTGCTGGCCACCGTTCTGCAACTTCTGAAACTGCCCGATGGCACCGTGAAGGTTCTGGTCGAGGGCAAGGGCCGCGCGGCCGTCGTGAAGTTCACCGACCAAGAGGCCTATTACGAGGCCCATATCGGCGAGGTCAGCGAAGACGAAGGCGCGGGTCCCGAGGCCGAAGCCTTGTCGCGCGCGGTCGTCGAGCAGTTCGAAAACTACGTCAAGCTGAACAAGAAGGTGCCGCCGGAAGCCCTGGCCTCGATCCCGCAGATCGCCGAGCCGGGCAAGCTGGCCGACAGCATCGCCGCGCACCTTTCCGTCAAGATCGGCGACAAGCAGAACCTGCTCGAGATCTTCGACGTCGTGAAGCGCCTGGAAAAGGTCTTCGCCCTCATGGAAGGCGAGATCTCGGTGCTGCAGGTCGAGAAGAAGATCCGCTCGCGCGTGAAGCGCCAGATGGAGAAGACCCAGCGCGAGTACTATCTGAACGAGCAGATGAAGGCGATCCAGCGCGAGCTGGGCGATCCGGATGACGCGCGCGATGAACTGATCGACCTCGAAAAGCGCATCAAGAAGACCAAGCTGTCGAAGGAAGCGCGGGCCAAGGCCGAGGGCGAGCTGAAGAAGCTGCGCAACATGAGCCCGATGTCGGCCGAGAGCACGGTCGTTCGGAACTATCTCGACTGGCTGCTGTCGATCCCGTGGGGCAAGGCCAAGACCAAGAAGATCGACCTGACGGAGGCCGAGGGCATCCTCGACGCCGATCACTACGGTCTGGAAAAGGTCAAGGAACGGATCCTGGAGTACCTGGCCGTTCAGGCCCGCACCAACTCCCTGAAGGGTCCGATCCTGTGCCTGGTCGGCCCTCCGGGCGTTGGCAAGACCTCGCTAGGCAAGTCGCTGGCCAAGGCCACGGGCCGCGAGTTCGTGCGTATGAGCCTCGGCGGCGTGCGTGACGAAGCCGAGATCCGCGGTCACCGCCGCACCTACATCGGTTCGATGCCCGGCAAGGTCATCCAGTCGATGAAGAAGGCCAAGACCACCAACGCCTTCGTTCTGCTGGACGAGATCGACAAGATGGGCAGCGACTACCGCGGCGATCCCGCCTCGGCGCTGCTGGAGGTGCTGGATCCCTCGCAGAACTCGACGTTCGGCGACCACTACCTGGAAGTCGACTACGACCTGTCGCAGGTGATGTTCGTCACGACGGCCAACAGCCTGAACATGCCCCAGCCGCTGCTGGACCGCATGGAGATCATCCGCATCCCCGGCTACACCGAGGACGAGAAGCTGGAGATCGCCAAGCGGCACATCCTGCCGAAGCTGTCCAAGGACCATGGTCTGAAGCCGGCCGAGTTTATCGTGCCGGACAAGGCGATCCGCGACCTGATCCGCTACTACACGCGGGAAGCTGGCGTGCGGTCGTTGGAGCGGGAACTGGGCGCCTTGGCGCGCAAGACGGTCCGTGACCTGGCCCGCGAGAAGCTGACCTCGATCACGATCGACGACGAGCGCCTGGCCAAGTACGCGGGCGTCAAGAAGTACCGCTATGGCGAGACCGACGAGGTCGACCAGGTCGGCATCGTCACGGGCTTGGCCTGGACGGAGTTCGGCGGCGACATCCTGACCATCGAAGCCGTGAAGATGCCGGGCAAGGGTCGCATGCAGATCACCGGCAACCTCAAGGAGGTGATGAAGGAGTCGATCTCGGCGGCCAACAGCTACGTGCGGTCGCGGGCGCTGCAGTTTGGCGTCAAGCCGCCGGTCTTCGAGAAGACCGACGTACACATCCACGTGCCGGACGGCGCCACCCCCAAGGATGGTCCGTCGGCCGGTATCGCCATGGCCCTGGCCATGGTCTCGGTGCTGACCGGTATTCCCATCCGCAAGGATATCGCCATGACTGGCGAGATCACCTTGCGCGGCCGGGTCACCGCGATTGGCGGCCTGAAGGAGAAGCTGCTCGCGGCCCTGCGCTCCGGCGTGAAGACCGTGCTGATCCCGCAGGAGAACGAGAAGGACCTCGTGGACGTGCCTCAAAGTGTCAAGGATGGCCTTGAGATCATCCCGGTCTCGACGGTCGACGAGGTGCTCAAGCATGCCCTGACCGGTCCGCTCACCCCGGTCGAGTGGAATGAGGCCGAGGAGCCGATTGCTGCGGGTGCGAAGAAGGATGACGGCGACAGCGACGCTATTCTGACGCACTAAGCGTAACTTATCGACGATAACTTATGCGGCGCGGGAGTTTCCCGCGCCGCTCTCGTTTGACGAGGCATTTTCTGCCGCCATAATCCCGAGCGAGCTCAGCGCCGTAAGCGAAAACACGTCGCAGCTCAGGCTGGGAGAAAAACATGACCACAAAAGCCGAACTCGTCACGGCGATCGCCGAGAAGGCGGGCATCAACAAGAACCAAGCCAAGGACGCGCTGGAAGCCTTTATCGACGCCGTCACCGACTCCCTCAAGTCGGGCCAGGACGTACGCCTGGTCGGTTTCGGCACGTTCAAGGCTGTCGCGCGCGCCGCTGGCACGGCGCGAAATCCGCGCACGGGCGAGACGGTCAACCGTCCCGCGTCGAAGACCGCGCGTTTCCAGGTCGGCGAAGGCCTGAAGTCGTCTCTGAACGGCTGATCCAGTTTCTGTTTAAGGAAGGCGGGGCGTCGCGGGGGCTGACGTTCCGCCTTTCGCATTTCGGGCTTTGCCCGATCGCGCGCGCCCGCTAGAAGCGGCGGCCTTGGAGCGCGTTGCGTTAAGTGTGAGCGACTAAACCGCTCGAACGCGCTCCAAGCGTATGGCGGTAGAGCCTGCTTGTCTGGTCTAGAGGTTACCATCTAGATCGGGCCGGCTTCAGAGGGCAGTTAGCTCAGCGGTAGAGCGTCTCGTTTACACCGAGAGGGTCGGGGGTTCGATCCCCTCACTGCCCACCACTTCCTCCTCCGGCGCGATCGGCGCGAGGCGTCCACCCCGAGCGCGGCGCCCGCCGTCATGTGGCGTAGCGCCCGGACGCAAGTCGAGTTATGGCTAATCCAGGCTTCGGGCCGTGGCCGTGTCGTTTCGGGGACGCCCGGGGATGGCGAGGAACCCTTGCTGTCGCAAAAGCTTTATCGATCCGAGGCCGAATGGGGAGGCCTGGCGTAGCGATGAGGATTCGGCGTGACGGATACGAGAACGGATCGGCCGTTCGGTCTCAGTAGTTTTTCGGCCGAGATCGACCCGCCGCTCGATACGGTCCGCCTGGTAGACACCACCATGCTGTACGCGCCGCGCAGCGGCGGCGTGCGCCGGTACCTATCGTCCAAGCGCGCTTGGCTAGCGGCCAACCGCCCCGCGGTGCGTCACACCCTGGTGGTGCCGGGCGCGAGGGATTCCTACGACGGTAACGGTCGGGTTTCGATCTACGCCGCGCCATTGCCGTTCGGCGCGGGCTATCGGTGGCCCGTCGTGAAGGCCGCCTGGATGGATCGACTGATCCGGCAACGTCCAGACATCATCGAGGCTGGAGATCCCTATACGCCCGGCCTGGCGGCCTTGCGGGCGGGGGATGCGCTGGGGGTCCCGGTCGTGGGCTTCTGCCACACGGATCTCGGCAAGCTCGCGGCGCTGCATATCGGCGAATGGGCTGAAAAGCCCGTTCAGAAGCGATGGGCGGCGGTCTACCGCCAGTTCGACCAGGCCGTGGCGCCCAGTCGGTTTATCGCCGGCCGTCTGATCGAAGCGGGGGTTCACAACGCCATCGGCCTGCCGCTAGGCGTCGATACGGAGCTTTTCCACCCGAGCCGCGCGGATCGAGCCGCGCTTCGTCGCCGACTGGGCGTTTCCTCCGACGAGAAGTTGCTTGTCTTCGCGGGGCGGCCGGCGCGGGAGAAGCGTCTTGACGTCCTGGTCGCCGCGGTCGAGCGGCTTGGAGCGCCCTATAAGCTTCTGTTTGTCGGCGCGGGTGGCGGCGCGCCGGTCAGCGACCGCGCTGTCAGCCTCGACTACGTTCGAGACCCCGCCGAGCTGGCGAGCATCCTGGCCAGTTGCGACGCCTTCGTGCACGCCAACGACAACGAGCCGTTCGGACTCATCGTGTTGGAGGCCATGGCGTGCGGCCTGCCCGTGGTCGGCGTCGCCGCCGGCGGTGTCGCGGAATCGGTCGATGAGGAAGTCGGGCAACTGGCCTCCCGCTCGGAGCCCGCCGCCTTCGCTGAAGCCATAGAGGCCCTGTTCGCGCGGGACCTGGCCGCCGTTGGCGCCGCGGCGCGTCGCCGGGCCGTGGAGCGGCATGGCTGGGACGCGGTCTTCCGCCAGCTGTGCTTCATCTATGGCGGCTTGACCGGGCGTGACGCCTTCGGCGGCCTAGCGCATCCGCGCGGTCACTAGGCCGACTTCAGATTCGCGAGGATTTCGTAGCTGTGCTTGCGCGCCGCGTGGTCGTGAATCTGTGAGGCGACCATCAGCTCATCCGCGCCCGTCAGCTCGAGCACCTGCTTGATCTTACGCTCGACGGTCTCCGGAGAGCCGATCGCGGAATACTGGAAGGTGTGATCCAGGCCGGCCAACTCCGCCGGCGAGGCATGCTCCCGAATATCGTCCACTGGCGGCGGCAGCAGGCCGGGCCGGCCGCGACGCAGCGCCAGGAACTGTTGCTGGGTCGAGGTCGCCAGTCGCGCCGCTTCCTTATCGGTGTCGGCGGCGCAGACGCCGATGCAGACCATGGCGTACGGCTTGTCCAAGGTCTCCGATGGCTTGAAATGCCGACGGTACAGGAGGAGGGCGTCCAGCAGGGCGTCTGGCGCGAAATGGGCGGCGAAGGCATAGGGCAGGCCCAGGGCCGCGGCCAGCTGCGCGCCCCAGGTCGAAGAGCCCAGAATCCAGATCGGGACGTTCTGACCTTCACCTGGAACCGCGCGCACGGATTGGTCGGCTGTCGCGGGCTGGAACCAGCGCTGCAGCTCGACGACGTCCTGCGCGAAGGAATCGACGGCGCCGGCATAGCGCCGAAGCGCTCGCATGGTCGCCTGGTCCGTCCCGGGCGCGCGGCCCAGGCCCAGGTCGATACGGCCGGGGTAGAGCGCGTTCAGCGTGCCGAACTGCTCGGCCACCATCAGCGGGGCGTGGTTTGGCAACATGACCCCGCCGGAGCCGACTCGAATCGTCGAGGTGCCGCCGGCCACATGGCCGATCACGACGGCGGTCGCCGCGCTGGCGATTCCCGGCATGTTGTGATGCTCGGCCAGCCAATAGCGGTGGAAGCCGAGTCGCTCGGCGTGCCGCGCCAGATCGAGGCTGTTGTGGAGAGCCTGGCCCACGTCGGTCCCTTGCGGAACCGGAGCCAGGTCGAGGACGGAGAATCGGGGATAAGCGACCATCAACGCTAGATGGCGCTCGACGTCCGCAACTCAAGACGTTGCGGAAACTGTTCTTTGTGTTCGGGAGCCACTGGACGGTGGCGCGAATGACGGGGCTCGAACCCGCGACCTCCGGCGTGACAGGCCGGCGCTCTAACCAACTGAGCTACATCCGCGTCGTGCGCCTAGGCGCGACGGTCGTCCGTAGACCGAGGGGAGGGTGCAGCCATTCCCAAGAAGGGGTGGCGCGAATGACGGGGCTCGAACCCGCGACCTCCGGCGTGACAGGCCGGCGCTCTAACCAACTGAGCTACATCCGCATATCCCTTCGCCGAAGCGAAAGTGCGACCCGCCGATCGGCGAGGCGCGTCTGATATGTCGCTCGAAGACTCGTGTCAACGGCCATATCGAAGAAGCGACAAAACGCGTGTGGAGAGCTTGGTCGTTCGCTGGTTTAAATGGGCGTCAGGGCGCGCGCGCCGGCCTTCGCGGGCAAGGAAGGAGCTCCAAAACATTGGTGAACCGCCGTTAGGTAAACGAGCTCTAGTTGCGATCGTTTCTCAATGTGTTCCGGGGTGTTTGAAGCGGTTGCGACAGTGGGCTACAACCCGCTCGATTCAAGCCAAGGCCTGTCATGACCGCCTTCCTTCTTCAGTACCTGCCGATCGTGATCTTCCTAGGGATCGCGGCGGCTATCGGGATCGTTTTCCTGCTGGCCGCGGCCGTGCTCGCGCCCAAGGCGCCGGACCCGGAAAAGCTCTCCGCGTACGAATGTGGCTTCAACGCCTTCGACGACGCGCGCATGAAGTTCGACGTCCGGTTCTATCTGGTGTCGATCCTGTTCATCATCTTCGACCTGGAAGTCGCGTTCCTGTTTCCGTGGGCGGTCACGCTGATGAAGCTGCCGCATGACGTGGCTCAGTTCGCCTTCTGGTCGATGATGGCCTTCCTCGGCGTCCTGACCGTCGGCTTTATCTACGAATGGAAGAAGGGCGCCCTCGAATGGGAGTGATCGTTCCCGCCAACTCGTCCACCGTTCCGGCGCTGTCTGGCGGCCGGACCACGGTCGAGGGCTATGACCCCAAGCTGCACGACCCGTTCTTCGACGGCGTGTCGCAGCAGCTGGCCGACAAGGGCTTCATCACCGCCGCCGCCGACGACCTGATCACCTGGGCCCGCACGGGCTCGCTGATGTGGATGACGTTCGGCCTGGCCTGCTGCGCGGTTGAGATGATGCAGGCGTCGATGCCGCGCTACGATCTGGAGCGCTACGGCTTTGCGCCGCGCGCCAGCCCGCGCCAGTCGGACGTGATGATCGTCGCCGGCACCCTGACGAACAAGATGGCTCCGGCTCTGCGCAAGGTCTACGACCAGATGCCCGAGCCGCGCTACGTCATCTCGATGGGCAGCTGCGCTAATGGCGGCGGCTACTACTATTACAGCTACAGCGTCGTGCGCGGCTGCGACCGCGTCGTGCCGGTGGACATCTATGTCCCGGGCTGCCCGCCCACGGCCGAGGCGCTGGTGTATGGCGTTCTGCAGCTGCAGAAGAAGATCCGCCGCACGGGGACGATCGAGCGATGACCGACGTGGTTGCGACCGAAACGACGATCTCGCCGCTGGAAGCGCTGGGCCAGGCTATCGTGGCCAACAGCGCTGGCGCGATCACCGCCTATCACGTGGCGTTCGGCGAACTGACGGTGCTGGGCCCGGCCAACCGGGTCATCCAGGCGCTGGAGTTCCTGCGCGATCACCCTGATTGCCGCTTCCACCAGCTGGTGGACCTTACGGCCGTCGACTATCCGCAGCGCGAGCGCCGCTTCGACGTGGTCTATCACCTGCTGTCGCTGGTGAAGAACCATCGCATCCGCCTCAAGGTGCAGACCGACGAGGACACCGCCGTTCCCAGCGTGACGCCGGTCTTCCCGGTCGCCGACTGGTTCGAGCGCGAGGCCTTCGACATGTACGGCGTGTTCTTCGAAGGACACCCGGACCTGCGTCGGATCCTGACCGACTACGGCTTCCACGGCCACCCGCTGCGGAAGGACTTCCCCATGACGGGTTATGTGGAAGTGCGCTACGACGACGAGCTTAAGCGTGTCGTGTACGAACCCGTGAAGATCACCGAGTTCCGTGCGTTCGATTTCCTCTCCCCGTGGGAAGGCGCCAAGTATGCGCTGCCGGGCGACGAGAAAGCCGAGAAGCGGGCGGGAGACGCGTAGGGCTGGGGTCGGCGTCCCAAGGCGCCAGACTCCAAGATCACTTGCCGGGGTTGGCGGATCGTCAGCCCCTGGCATGGAACAGTGTAACGAAGGTCCGTAGCCATGACCGGCACGAACTCGCCCGCCGCGGCGACCGACTACTTCCGAGACGAGGCGACGGCTCCGGCCATTCCGGAGACGCCTGTCCGCAAGTTCAACATCAACTTCGGCCCGCAGCACCCGGCCGCGCACGGTGTGCTGCGTCTGGTGCTGGAGCTGGACGGCGAAATCGTCGAACGCGTCGATCCGCACATCGGCCTGCTGCATCGCGGCACCGAAAAGCTGATGGAAGCGCGCACCTATCTGCAGAACATCCCGTACTTCGACCGCCTCGACTACGTGGCGCCGATGAATCAGGAGCACGCCTTCTGCCTGGCCATCGAGAAGCTGCTTGGCGTCGAAGTGCCGGTCCGCGGTCAGATCATCCGCGTGCTCTATTCGGAAATCGGCCGGATCCTGAACCACCTGCTGAACGTGACGACCCAGGCCATGGACGTCGGCGCCCTGACGCCGCCGCTCTGGGGCTTCGAGGAGCGCGAAAAGCTGATGGTGTTCTACGAGCGCGCTTGCGGCGCTCGCCTGCACTCCAACTACTTCCGTCCGGGCGGCGTCCACCAGGACCTGCCGCCTGAGCTGATCGAGGACATCGACGCCTGGGCCAAGGCGTTCCCCAAGATCTGCGACGACATCGAAGGCCTGATCACCGACAACCGCATCTTCAAGCAGCGCAACGTCGACATCGGCGTGGTGACCAAGGAAGAAGCAATCCTGTGGGGCTTCTCGGGCGTGATGGTGCGCGGTTCGGGTATCGCCTGGGACCTGCGCCGCAACCAGCCCTACGAGAACTACAACGACTTCGAGTTTGACATCCCGCTGGGTAAGAACGGCGACTGCTACGATCGCTATCTCTGCCGCATGCAGGAGATGCGCGAGTCGACCAAGATCATCCGCCAGGCCTGCGAAATGCTGCGCAAGACGCATGGTCCGGTGCTGTCGGAAGACAACAAGGTCTCGCCGCCGCGCCGCGCCGAGATGAAGCGCTCGATGGAAGCGCTGATCCACCACTTCAAGCTCTACACCGAGGGCTTCAAGACGCCGGAAGGCGAGGTCTACGCCTGCGTCGAGGCCCCGAAGGGCGAGTTCGGCGTGTTCGTGGTCTCGGACGGCACCAACAAGCCCTACCGCTGCAAGATCCGCGCGCCGGGCTTCCCGCACCTGGCGGCCATGGACTGGATGAACCGCGGCCACCAGCTGGCTGACGTCTCGGCCATCCTCGGCTCGCTGGACATCGTGTTCGGGGAGATCGACCGTTGAGCCTGGCCGATATCGCCCAGGCGCAGCTCGACGCCTACAACGCGCAGGACCTGGACGCGCACTGCGCCCATTTCGCCGATGACGTCGTCGTCGCGGGTCTGAATGGCGATGTGGCTCGGACGGGTATCGACGCCTACCGCGCCTTCTATGCAAAGACCTTCGCCGAGTTTCCCGGAAACAAGGCGACGCTTCTGAACCGCATCGTGGTCGGATCGAACGTGATCGATCACGAGCATGTCGACCGCGGCAACGGCGATGCGCCGTTCCAGGTCGCCGCCATCTACACCTTCAAGGGCGACAAGATCGCCCGCGTGGATTTCGCCCGATGAGCGTTCGTCGTCTAGCCAAAGAACAGCCCGCCAGCTTCGCCTTCTCGAAGGAAAGCCAGGCCAAGGCCGACTGGTGGAAAGCCAAGTATCCCGCCGCGCGCAAGCAATCGGCGGTGATCCCGATGCTGTGGCTGGCCCAGAAGCAGGAAGGCTGGATCTCCGAGCCCGCGATCCAGGAGATCGCCAAACAGCTCGAGATGCCGGTCATCCGCGTGCTGGAAGTGGCCACCTTCTACGTGATGTTCCAGCTCCAGCCGGTCGGCAAGGTCGCCTTCGTGCAGCTGTGCGGCACCACGCCCTGCCAGCTGCGCGGCGCGCTGGATCTGAAGGCGGTGCTGAAGGACAAGATCGGCGAGGCCAACCACGTCTCGGCCGACGGCAAGTTCAGCTGGGAAGAGGTCGAGTGCCTAGGCGCGTGCTGCAACGCTCCGATGGCCGCGATCAACGACTACTACTACGAGGACCTGACGCCGGAGAGCCTGGCCCAGATCCTCGACGACTTCGCGGCCGGCAAGGCGCCAAAGCCGGGCAGCTATGACGGCCGCGTGGCCTCGGAGCCCAAGGGCAAGATCCAGACCCTCACGGATCCGAAGCTGTACGACGGCTCGGCCGCCAAGAAGATCAAGATCCCGAATCTGCCCGAGAAGCCCAAGGTTTCGAAGGCCAAGTCGGAGCCGGCCGCCTGACATGACCGCTGACGCCGCCCTCCAGAAGAAGCGCCTGACCGCGATGCTCGTCATCAACGCGGTGTGCTTCGTGCTGGCTGGCGTCTCGATCTACGGCGCGGTGTCGCTCCGGGTCGACTGGCTGCGGCTGGTCTTCCTGAGCGCGATCGTCGCCGGTCTAGGCTCGCACATCTGGTTCATCCTGGGCTGGATGCGCGCGACCAAGGGCGAGGAGGGCGCGTCGTGACCGACAATGCTCTCGACGCCCGTCGGACGGCCTATTTCCACACGGTCAAGAGCGTGGCCCGCCGAGAACGCGGTCTTGGGCTCGTGGCCTGCCTTGTCGGCGCGCTGCTCCTGATCTGGGGGCGCTCCGTTCAGGGCGCTCCGTTTTGGGCGGCTTGGGCCGGCCTCGTCACGATTGGCGTGGGTTGGTCGCTTTTCGCCTATGTCATCCTTCGTCGGACGCGCTATGTGCGCGCCCATCCATTCGATCCGCAAAGCTGAGTCATGGTCGGTATCCTCGAAGACAAGGACCGCATCTTCACGAACCTCTACGGTCTCCAGGACTGGGGCCTCGAGGGCGCGAAGAAGCGCGGCTGCTGGAATGGCACCAAGGACATCCTGGACGCCGGGCGCGACTGGATCATCGACAACATGAAAAACTCCGGCCTGCGCGGCCGGGGCGGCGCCGGTTTCTCGACCGGCCTGAAGTGGTCGTTCATGCCCAAGGAAGTGAAGGAAGGTCGTCCTCACTACCTCGTGGTCAACGCCGACGAGTCCGAGCCGGGCACCTGCAAGGACCGGGAGATCATGCGGCATGATCCGCACCTCCTGATCGAGGGCTGCCTGATCGCCTCGCGCGCCATGCTGGCCAACGCCTGCTACATCTATATCCGCGGCGAGTACGTCTTCGAGCGCGAGCGCCTGGAAGCGGCGATCAAGCAGGCCTACGAGGCCAAGCTGATCGGCAAGGACAACGTCCACGGCTGGGACTTCGACCTCTACGTCCACCACGGCGCCGGCGCCTATATCTGCGGCGAAGAGACGGCCCTGCTGGAAAGCCTGGAAGGCAAGAAGGGCCAACCGCGCCTGAAGCCGCCGTTCCCTGCGGGCGCTGGCCTCTACGGCATGCCGACCACGGTCAACAACGTCGAGAGCATCGCCGTCGCCGGCACGATCCTGCGCCGCGGCGCGGCCTGGTTCGCGGGCTTTGGCCGTCCGAATAACGCCGGCACCAAGCTCTTCTGCGTCTCGGGCCACGTGAACCTGCCCTGCAACGTCGAAGAAGCGATGAGCATCCCGTTCCGCCAGCTGATCGAGGATCACTGCGGCGGCGTTCGCGGCGGCTGGGGCAACCTCAAGGCCGTCATCCCGGGCGGCTCTTCGGTGCCGATGATCCCGGCCGAGCAGTGCGAAGACCTGCCGATGGACTTCGACGCCCTGCGCAACCTGCGCTCGGGCCTCGGCACCGCCGCCGTCATCGTCATGGACAAGTCGACCGACCTCGTCCGCGCCATCGCCCGCCTGTCGTACTTCTACAAGCACGAGAGCTGTGGCCAGTGCACGCCGTGCCGCGAGGGCACCGGCTGGATGTGGCGGGTCATGGAACGCATGGCGACCGGCGAGGCCGATCCGAAAGAGATCGACACCCTGCTGGACGTCACGACCCAGGTCGAGGGTCACACCATCTGCGCCCTGGGCGACGCGGCCGCTTGGCCGATCCAGGGCCTGTTCCGTCACTTCCGCCATGAGGTGGAGGAGCGGATCGCTTCCTATCGTAGCGGTCGCCTGCACGTGCAGGGCGCCAAGCTGATCGCGGCGGAGTAACAAGAATGGCAATCGCCAAGGTCAACGGCGTCGAAGTCGAGTTCGAACCCGGCATGACGGTTCTGCAGGTCGCAGAACTAGCCGGCGAGGAGATCCCGCGCTTCTGCTACCACGAACGCCTGTCCATCGCCGGCAACTGCCGGATGTGCCTCGTCGAGGTGAAGCCTGGTCCGCCGAAGCCGCAGGCGTCGTGCGCCCTGCCGGCCGCCGAGGGCCAGGAGATCTTCACCAAGACTCCGATGGTCAAGAAGGCCCGCGAAGGGGTGATGGAGTTCCTGCTCATCAACCACCCGCTGGATTGCCCGATCTGCGACCAGGGCGGCGAGTGCGACCTGCAGGACCAGGCCATGGGCTATGGCCGCGACGACAGCCGCTACGAAGAGAACAAGCGCGCGGTCGAAGAAAAGGCCATGGGCCCGCTGATCAAGACCGTGATGACGCGCTGCATCCAGTGCACGCGCTGCGTCCGCTTCATCACCGAGGTCGCCGGCTCGCCGGAAATCGGTCTGATCTCGCGCGGCGAAGACGTTGAAATCACGACCTATCTGGGCGCGGCGGTGACGTCGGAGCTCAGCGCCAACGTGATCGACCTCTGCCCGGTCGGCGCCCTGACCTCGAAGCCCTACGCGTTCGAGGCCCGTCCCTGGGAGCTGAAGAAGACCGAAAGCGTCGATGTGATGGACGCCCTCGGCTCATCCATTCGCGTCGATGCTCGCGCCAACGCCGTTCTGCGCGTGCTGCCGCGCGTCAATGACGACGTCAACGAAGAGTGGATCTCGGATAAGACCCGCTACGCGGTCGACGGCCTGCAACGCCAGCGACTGGATCGTCCGTATGTTCGCGGCGTCGACGGCAAGCTGAAGCCGGCCACCTGGGCCGAGGCCTTCGCGGTCGTCGCCGGCAAGATCAAGGCGGCCAAGCCCGAGCGCATCGGCGTGATCGCCGGCGACCTGCAGGACGCTGAAAGCCTGAAGGCGACCAAGGACCTCTTCACCGCCCTGGGCGTGAAGAACCTCGACAGCCGCCAGGACGGTACGGCCCTGGGCCAAGGCCCGCGCGAGAGCTGGCTGTTCAACTCGACGATCGCCGGCATCGAGAACGCCGACGTGGTGCTGTTCGTCGGCGCCAATCCTCGTCTCGAGGCGCCGGTGCTGAACGCCCGCTTCCGCAAGCAGTGGATCGCCGGCAAGACCCGCTTCGGCGTGATCGGCGAACAGGCCGACCTGACCTTCGGCTACGACTATCTGGGCGCTGGCGCCCAGACGCTGTCGGGCCTGGCCAAGAGCAAGAGCGATTTCGTCGCGGCCCTCAAGGCCGCCGAGCGTCCCGCCATCATCATCGGCCAGGGCGCTCTGGCCCGAGCCGATGGCGCGGCGATCCTCAAGGCCGCCGCCGGCCTCGCCAAGACGATGAAGGTCGTCCGTGACGGCTGGAACGGCTGGAACGTCCTGCACACCGCCGCCGCGCGTGTCGCCGGCCTCGACATGGGCTTCGTCCCGGCCGAGGGCGGTCTGTCGACCACCGACATGCTGAAGCCGGGTGCGCTGGACGTCCTCTTCCTGCTGGGCGCCGACGAGTGCGAGACCGCCGCCACGGGCGCTTTCAAGATCTATCTCGGCACGCACGGCGACGCCGGCGCGCACAAGGCGGACGTGATCCTGCCGGGCGCGGCCTACACCGAGAAGAACGGTCTCTACGTGAACCTCGAAGGTCGCGTTCAGATGGGCAAGCGCGCGGTGTTCCCGAAGGGCGAGGCCAAGGAAGACTGGTCGATCCTGCGGGCGCTGTCCGAAGTCCTCGGCCACAAGCTGCCCTATGACAGCCTGGACCAACTGCGCGCCAAGCTGTTCGCCGACCATCCGACCTTCGGCCAGATCGACTACGCGCCGGGCTCGGTCGCCACGTCGTTCGATGTCGGGGCCCTGGGCGGCGCCGGCGAGGCCTCGGACGCGCCGTTCGAGAGCCCGATCAAGGCCTTCCACCTGACCAACCCCATCGCGCGCGCCAGCGTGACCATGGCCGAATGCGCGGCCGTGGCTTCCGGCGCCGCCAAGATCGCCGCGGAGTAAATCGTGGACTCGACCAATCCGCTTCTCTGGTTTGGCCTGACGACCGGCGGCATTCTGCTGGTCGTCATCTGGGTTCTTCTGAGCCTGGCCTTCCTGCTGCTGGCCGACCGCAAGATCTGGGCCGGCGTCCAGATGCGCAAAGGCCCCAACGTCGTGGGTCCCTTCGGCCTGCTGCAGTCCTTCGCCGACTTCTTCAAGTTCGTGCTGAAGGAGATCGTGATCCCGGCCGGCGCCGATAAGGTCGTCTTCATCCTGGCGCCGCTGATCAGCCTGATCCTGGGCTTCGTCGGTTGGGCCGTGGTGCCGTTCGCGCCGGGCTGGGTTGTCTCGAACCTGAACGTCGGCATCCTCTACCTGCTGGCGATGAGCTCGCTGGGCGTCTACGGCATCATCATGGGCGGCTGGGCTTCGAACTCGAAGTACCCGTTCCTGGGCGCGCTGCGCTCGGCGGCCCAGATGGTCTCGTACGAAGTTTCGATCGGCCTGATCATCATCACGGTGATCCTGCTGGCCGGTTCGATGAACCTGTCGACCATCGTCGAGAAGCAGTCGGGCTGGTTCTGGAACTGGAACGTCTTCGGCGGCGCGGGCTTGCAAAACATCATCCTGCTGCCGGTGATGGTCGTGGCCATGGGCATGTTCTACATCTCGGGTCTCGCCGAGACGAACCGTCCGCCGTTCGACCTTCCCGAAGCCGAATCCGAACTCGTGGCCGGTTATCAGGTCGAGTACAGCTCGACCCCGTACCTGCTGTTCATGGTGGCCGAGTATTCGAACATCGTTCTGATGTGCGCCATGATCAGCGTGCTGTTCTTCGGCGGCTGGAACCCGGGCTTCCCGATCGGCTTCACCGCCGGCTGGCCGCCGTTCCTGGTCAACCTGCTGCTGGCCTTGGTGTTCTACGCCAAGATCGTCTTCTGGTTCTTCATGTTCGCCATGGCGAAGGCCATCGTGCCTCGCTACCGCTACGACCAACTGATGCGTCTGGGCTGGAAGGTCTTCCTGCCGACGTCGCTGGTGCTGGTCGCCGCGGTCGCCGCCTGGCGCGTGTTCGGTCCGGGCGCCTGATGCGCCGGAGCGCGCTGATCGCCCTGGGCCTGAGCGGCCTGACCTTGGCGGCCTGCCAGGCCGTCTCGGCGCCGGACCGCTCGTATTCCCTGGGCGACGGGGTCGTCAGCTACGACGACCTGCGGCGCGCGGGCGACAAGTGCAAGGCCGACGGCGGGATCATCCAGTCCAAACAGGACGGCGGTGATCCGGCCCAGTTGTCGAACTACACCTGCGTCATTCCCCGGGCCGGGAAATGACGCGGGGTCTCCTTGGGATCGCGATGGTCGGCCTTCTGGCCGGCTGTGCGACCTGGGGGCCGAATATTCCGCGACCGCAGCAGCGGACGCTTGAGGACAAGGTCGAGGCGCGTCGCAAGGAAGACGCCAAGACCAAGAAGTGTGTCCTCGAGCAGACCGTGAGGCGGCAGCAGAAAGAGCAGGGCAGGGACGTCCGTCCCTTCCCCAAGGAAAAGTGTTAGGAGAGCTCTGGTGTTCCAGCGCATCACTCAGGCGGTCAAGGGCGCTGCCCTTCTGGACTTCGCGGGCGCCTTCGGCCTGGCCATGAAGTACATGGTCGCGCCGAAGAAGACCGTGATCTATCCGAACGAGCGCAACCCGCAGTCGCCCCGCTTCCGCGGCGAGCACGCCCTGCGTCGCTATCCGTCGGGCGAAGAGCGCTGCATCGCCTGCAAGCTGTGCGAAGCGGTTTGCCCAGCCCAGGCCATCACGATCGAGGCCGAACCGCGCGAGGACGGCAGCCGCCGGACGACCCGCTACGACATCGACATGGTCAAGTGCATCTACTGCGGCCTGTGCCAGGAGGCCTGCCCGGTCGACGCCATCGTGGAAGGCCCGAACATCGAGTTCGCGACCGAGACCCGCGAAGAGCTCTACTACGACAAGGAACGTCTTCTCGATAACGGCGACCGTTGGGAGCGCCTGATCGCGAAGAATCTGGAGTTGGACGCGCCCTACCGCTAAAGACGGGGCCGAATCCTAGGAGGCGGCGCGTCGACCGGCGAGCCGTCATTGGACTTTAAGTTTTCAGGGGAGCACCTGGGCCAATGGCCTTGCAGGCGATCGCTTTCTATCTGCTGGCTTTCGTGACCATCGCGGCGGGTCTTCTCGTCGTGTCGGCTCGAAACCCGGTGCACTCGGTGCTCTTCCTGATCACCGCCTTCTTCTCGGCCGCCGGCCTCTTCGTCCTGCTGGGCGCGGAGTTCCTCGCGATGCTGCTGATCGTCGTCTATGTGGGCGCGGTCGCGGTGCTGTTCCTGTTCGTCGTCATGATGCTGGACGTGGACTTCGCCGAGCTCCGACAGGGCTTCGCCCAGTACCTGCCGATCGGCGGGCTGGTCGGCGGGGTCCTGACGCTGGAGATGATCTTCGTCGCCGCGACGGTGGCCACCAACGGCGCGGCCGCCAAGAACGGCCTGCCGAACGCCTCGCCCGGCGGCGTCCCGAACACCGAAGCGATCGGTCGCGTGCTCTACACCGACTACATCTTCTTCTTCCAACTGGCGGGCCTGGTGCTGCTGGTCGCCATGATCGGCGCCATCGTCCTGACCCTGCGCCACAAGCCGGGCGTCAAGCGCCAGGACATCGGCAAGCAGGTCGCCCGCACCCCCAAGACCGGCATGGAGCTGGTTCAGATCAAGCCGGGTGAAGGGATCTCCGAATGATCGGCCTTCCGCACTATCTCGTCGTCGCCGCGATCCTTTTCACGATCGGCGTCTTCGGCATCTTCGTAAACCGCAAGAACATCATCGTCATCCTGATGTCGATCGAGCTGATCCTGCTGGCGGTGAACATCAATCTCGTGGCGTTCTCGGCCTATCTGCACGACGTGGCGGGCCAGATCTTCGCGATGTTCGTGCTGACCGTGGCCGCCGCCGAGGCGGCCGTGGGTCTGGCGATCCTCGTCACCTTCTTCCGCAACCGCGGCGATATCGCGGTTGACGACGCCAGCATGATGAAGGGCTAAGCGACGTCATGCAGACGCTTGTCACCATTCTCGTTTTCGCGCCGATCATCGCCGCGGCCATCGCCGGCCTGTTCGGCCGCCGCATCGGCGACGTGGCTTCGCAGTCGGTCACCACCGGCGCGTTGATCCTGTCCTGCGCGCTGTCCTGGTACACGTTCAGCCAGTGGACCTGGGGGCACATGGAGGCCTTCACGGTCAACCTGCTGCCGTTCATCCACATCGGCGACTTCCAGGCCAACTGGTCGATCCGCATCGACGCCCTGTCGGCGACCATGCTGATCGTGGTCACGACGGTCTCGGCCCTCGTGCACATCTATTCCTGGGGCTACATGGCCGAGGACGACAGCAAGCCGCGCTTCTTCGCGTATCTGTCGCTGTTCACCTTCGCCATGCTGTCGCTGGTCACCGCCGCCGACTTCATGCAGCTGTTCTTCGGCTGGGAAGGCGTGGGCCTGGCCTCGTACTTGCTGATCGGCTTCTGGTTCAAGAAGCCGTCGGCCAGCGCCGCAGCCATCAAGGCCTTCGTCGTCAACCGCGTCGGCGATTTCGGCTTCGCCCTAGGCATCATGACGACCTACTGGGCGTTCGGCACGATCCAGTTCGCCGAGCTGTTCCCGATGATCGCCAGCCATGCCGGCAAGACCTGGGAATTCGCCGGCCACGTCTGGCCGCTGATGGATATCGCCTGCTTCCTGCTGTTTATCGGCGCGATGGGCAAGTCGGCGCAGTTCTTCCTGCACACCTGGCTGCCGGACGCCATGGAAGGCCCGACCCCGGTCTCGGCCCTGATCCACGCGGCCACCATGGTGACCGCCGGCGTCTACATGCTGTGCCTGCTGTCGCCGATGTTCGAATACGCGCCCGTCGCCAAGAACATCGTCACGGTCATCGGCGCGGTGACAGCTCTGTTCGCCGCCACGGTCGGCCTGACCCAGAACGACATCAAGCGCGTGATCGCCTACTCGACCTGTTCGCAGCTGGGCTACATGTTCTTCGCGGCCGGCGTCGGCGCCTATCAGGCGGCCATGTTCCACCTGTTCACGCACGCCTTCTTCAAGGCGCTGTTGTTCCTGGGCGCCGGCTCGGTGATCCACGGCATGCACCACGAGCAGGACATGCGTCGCTACGGCGCCCTGGCCAAGCTGCTGCCGGTGACCTTCATCGCCATGACGATCGGCACCATTGCCATCACGGGCCTCGGTTTCCCGCCGCTGCACCTGGGCTTCGCCGGCTTCTACTCGAAGGACACCATCATCGAAGCGGCGTTCGCCGCCGGTGGCCACAATTCGATCGCCATGTTCGCCTGGGTGATCGGGGTGCTGGTGGCGGGCCTGACCTCGTTCTACTCGTGGCGCCTGGCCTTCTTCACGTTCAACGGCAAGGCGCGTTGGGGTGATGACGACCACCACGCTCACGACGCGCACGGTCACGACGCTCATGGCCATGATGACCATGCGCACGCCCACGACGATCACGGCCACGGTCACGACCACAAGCCGCACGAGAGCCCCTGGGTGATGCTGTTCCCGCTGGTCGTGCTGTCGATCGGCGCCGTCGCCGCTGGCTTCGTGTTCAATGGCTACTTCGTCGGCCACCACCAGGAAGAGTTCTGGCGCGGCGCGATCTTCACGGCTCCGAGCAACCAAGTGCTGCATCACGCGCACGAAGTGGCCGAGTGGGTGAAGTGGAGCCCGCTGATCGCTTCGCTGATCGGTCTGCTGATCGCGGTCTACGTCTACCTGATCAAGGGCAATGAGCGCCTGGGCCTCAAGCTGGCCGAGCGCAAGGGCCCGCTGTACGTCTTCTTCTACAACAAGTGGTTCTTCGACGAGCTGTACCAAGCCACCTTCGTGCGCGCGGCCAAGTTCCTCGGCGACCTGTTCTGGAAGGGCGGCGACCAGAAGATCATCGACGGCCTCGGCCCGGATGGCGTCAGCGCGGTCTCGTATGAGGTCGGCAAGCGCACCGGCAAGCTGCAGACCGGCTATCTCTACCACTACGCGTTTGTCATGCTGCTCGGCGTCGCCGGTCTGCTGACCTTCGCCCTGTACGCCTTCCGTTGAGGGGGACGGAGCTAATGAGCGGCCTTCTCAGCCTTACGACCTTCGCGCCCATCGTCGGCGTCGCGGTGATCCTCGCCGCGCGCGCCCTGAATGGCGCGAGTGAAAAGACCGACGCCCTGGCCAAGTGGATCGCGCTCGTGACCACCCTGGTCACGTTCGGTCTGTCGATCATCCTGACCGTCCAGTTCGATCCGAAGAACCCGGGCTTCCAGTTCGTGGAAGACTTCGCCTGGTTCGCGGGTCTGCACTACCGCATGGGTGTCGACGGCATCTCGGTGCTGTTCGTCCTCTTGACCGCGTTCCTGCTGCCGATCTGCATCATCGCCAGCTGGAAGTCGGTCGAGAAGCGCGTCGTCGAGTACCTGATCGCCTTCCTGGTCCTCGAGACCCTGGTCATCGGTGTGTTCGCCGCGCTGGACCTGGTGCTGTTCTACCTGTTCTTCGAGTTCGGCCTGGTCCCGATGTTCCTGATCATCGGCATCTGGGGCGGCAAGCGTCGCGTCTACGCGGCCTACAAGTTCTTCCTCTACACGCTGCTCGGCTCGGTGCTGATGCTGGCCGCCATCCTGGCGATGATCAGCATCTCGGGCACCTCGTCGATCCCCGAACTGATGCACTACAAGTTCGCGCCGTGGCTCCAGACCTGGCTGTGGCTGGCCTTCTTCGCCTCGTTCGCGGTGAAGATGCCGATGTGGCCGGTGCACACCTGGCTGCCCGACGCGCACGTGGAAGCGCCGACGGCCGGCTCGGTCATCCTGGCGGGCATCCTGCTGAAGATGGGCGGCTACGGCTTCATGCGCTTCAGCCTGCCGATGTTCCCCAACGCCTCGGAAATGTTCCAGCCGCTGGTGTTCGCGATGTCGGCCATCGCCATCGTCTACACCTCGCTGGTCGCCTTCCGTCAGACCGACATCAAGAAGCTGATCGCCTATTCGTCGATCGCCCACATGGGC
This sequence comes from Caulobacter segnis, assembly GCF_031454995.1. Classification (GTDB taxonomy): domain Bacteria; phylum Pseudomonadota; class Alphaproteobacteria; order Caulobacterales; family Caulobacteraceae; genus Caulobacter; species Caulobacter segnis_E. Next base: position 533,571 of record NZ_JAVDRV010000002.1, read on the forward strand.
TTCGTGACCATGGGCATCTTCTCGGGGAACGCCGCCGGCGAGCAGGGCGCCCTGTTCCAGATGCTGAGCCACGGGGTGATCTCCGGCGCGCTCTTCCTCTGCGTTGGCGTCGTCTACGACCGCATGCACACCCGCGAGATCGCCTTCTACGGCGGCCTGACCAACCGGATGCCGCACTACGCCTTTGTGTTCCTGCTGTTCACGATGGGCAATGTCGGCCTGCCGGGCACCTCTGGCTTCGTTGGCGAGATCCTGACCATGACCGGCGTCTACCAGGCGTCGACCTGGACCGCGATCGTCGCGGCCACCGGCGTGATCCTGTCGGCCATGTACGCTCTGACGCTGTATCGTCGGGTCATGTATGGCGAGATCACCAATCCCGAGCTGAAGACCATCAAGGATCTGGACGCTCGCGAGATCCTGCTGTTCGTGCCGCTCATCATCATGACCCTGGTGCTGGGCATCTATCCCAATCTTGTGTTCAACCTGACCGCGTCTTCCGTCGACGCGTTGGTCGGCGCCTGGCGCGCCGCCCTGGGCGGGTGAGGGGCCTATGACGTTTTTCGCCAACTTCTCGCTCGTGCTGCCTGAGATCGTTCTCGCGATCGCGGCGCTCGTCCTGCTGGTCGCCGGCGCCTTCCGGGGCAAGGTCGGCGCGATCTTCACCCTCGCGGCCGTGGCCGCGCTGGTGGCGGCCGCCGCCACGGCGGTCCTCGGCCCCCACGGCCACGCCTTTGGCGGCGTCTACGCGGCCGACGCCGCGGCGACCTACGCCAAGGTCGCGATCTATCTGTCGAGCGCCGTGGCCGTCGTGCTCGGCGACCGCTGGCTGGCCCAGCGCGGCGACCAGAAGTTCGAGTTCGCCGTCCTGGTGATCCTGGCCGCCGTCGGCATGGGCGTCACCGCCTCGGCCGGCGACCTGATCAGCCTCTATGTCGGCGTAGAACTGCAATCGCTGGCCCTGTACGTCCTGGCCGCCATGCGCCGCGACGACGCCAAGTCGTCGGAAGCGGGCCTGAAGTACTTCGTGCTGGGCGCGCTGTCGTCGGGCCTGCTGCTGTATGGCAGCTCGCTGATCTACGGCTTCACCGGCTCGACCCACTTTAGCCAGATCGCCCTGGCCGCCGCTCATGGCGGTTCGCATGGCGTCGGCCTGCTGTTTGGCCTCGTGTTCCTGATCTGCGGCCTGGCGTTCAAGGTCTCGGCCGCGCCGTTCCACATGTGGACGCCGGACGTCTACGAAGGCGCTCCGACCCCGGTCGTCGGCTTCTTCGCCGCCGCGCCGAAGCTGGCCGCGATGATGATGTTCGCCCGCGTGCTGGGCGACGCCTTCCCGGGCGCGGTCGAGCAGTGGCGCCAGATCCTGGTGATCGCGGCCTTGCTGTCGGTGTTCGTCGGCGCCTTCGCGGGCCTGGCCCAGACCAACCTCAAGCGCCTGTGGGCCTATTCCTCGATCGCCAACGTCGGTTACGCCCTGCTGGGCGTCGCGACCGGCGGCGAGATCGGCCTTCAGTCCATGCTGGTCTTCATGGTCCTCTACATGGTCGACGTCACCGGCTTCTTTGCTTGTCTTCAGGCTTTGAACCGCGACGGCAAGCCCATGGAGACGATCGAGGACATGGCGGGCCTGATCAAGGAACGCCCCGGCGTCGCCATCGCCATGACCGCGTTCTCGCTGTCGGCCCTGGGCCTGCCGCCGTTCTCGGGCTTCTGGTCGAAGTACTACGTCTTCAAGGCCGCCCTGGGCACGGGCGACGTGATGATGCAGTGGGCCGCCGTGCTCGGTCTGGTCGGCTCGGTCGTCGCGGCGTTCTATTACCTGCGCCTGATCAAATCGATGTGGTTCGACGCTCCGGCGGGCGCCGTCGACGCGCCGTCGCCGTCGGCCCGCGCCGTCGGCTACGCCGCCGCGATCTTCTCGTTCCCGATCGTGCTGGTGGCCCTGGTGTGGCTGGACCCCGCCGCCAAGGCCGCCGCGGCCGCCTTTGGTCACGCGTGACGTGACGGGCTCCGCGCCCGTCGTCGTCCCCCCCATCGTCGTTCTGGGCGAGATCGACTCCACCAACGCCGAGGCCCGTCGTCGGGCCGAGGCGGGCGAGGCCGGCCCGGTTTGGCTGGTCGGTCTGCGCCAGACCGCTGGGCGCGGCCGTCGCGGCCGTCCCTGGGAAACCGGCGAGGGCAACCTCGCCGCCACGCTGCTCTTCCGCACCGACAAGCCGCCGGGGGAGGCCGCCCAGGTCTCATTCGTCGCCGCCCTGGCCGTCGCCGACATGGTGGCGAAGTATGCGCCGGCGTCCCTTGTCAGCCTGAAGTGGCCGAACGATCCCTTGCTGGGCGGGCTGAAGGTCAGCGGCATCTTGATCGAGTCCGGCGCATCGCCGCTCGGCGGGCTTTGGCTCGCCGTGGGGATTGGCGTGAACCTCAAGCGCAAGCCGATCGACTCCGAGCGCCCCGCGACATCCATCGCCACCTATAGCCAGGCCCCGCCGCCGGCCCCGACCGAGGCGATCGAGGTGCTGGCCGAAACGTTCGCTCGCTGGTTCGGCGTCTGGAACACGCTGGGCTTTCCAGCCATCGCCGACGCCTGGACAGCCCGCGCGCACGGTCTGGGCGAGTCTTGCATCGCGCGCCTGGGCAACGAGACGGTCGAAGGGATCGCCGAGGGACTGGACGCCGACGGCGCGCTGAGGCTCCGTCTTCCCGACGGCCACCTGCGCCGGATCACGGCCGGCGACGTGTTTTTCGGAGGCGCTTGATGCTGCTCGCGATTGAACAGGGCAACACCAACACCATGTTCGCCATTCACGATGGCCAGTCGTGGGTGGCGCAGTGGCGCTCGGCGACCGAGAGCACTCGCACCGCCGACGAATACGTCGTGTGGCTGTCGCAGCTGCTGTCCATGCAGGGCCTGGGCTTCCGGGCCATCGACGCGGTGATCATCTCCAGCGTGGTGCCGCAGTCGATCTTCAACCTGCGCAACCTGTCGCGCCGCTATTTCAACGTCGAGCCGCTGGTGATCGGCGAGAACGCCAAGCTCGGCATCGACGTCCGCATCGAAAAGCCCTCCGAAGCCGGCGCGGACCGCCTGGTCAACGCGATTGGCGCCGCCATGATCTATCCCGGACCGCTGGTCGTGATCGACAGCGGCACGGCGACGACTTTCGATATCGTGGCCGCCGATGGCGCCTTCGAGGGCGGGATCATCTCGCCCGGCATCAATCTTTCGATGCAGGCGCTGCACGAAGCGGCGGCGAAGCTGCCTCGGATCGCCATCCAGCGCCCGGCCGGTAACAGGATCGTGGGGACGGACACCGTGTCCGCCATGCAATCCGGTGTCTTCTGGGGCTATATTTCCCTGATCGAGGGCCTCGTCTCGCGCATCAAGGCCGAGCGCGGCGAACCCATGACCGTTATCGCCACCGGCGGCGTCGCCTCTCTGTTCGAGGGCGCCACCGACAGCATCGACCACTTCGACCCCGATCTGACGATCCGGGGCCTCCTAGAAATCTACCGCCGAAACACCATTTCCGAGACCTGATGAAAAAATCCAAAGACGACGAACTCGTCTTCCTGCCGCTTGGCGGGTCGAACGAGATCGGCATGAACTTCAACCTGTATGGCTTCGGGCCGGCGCACGATCGCAAATGGATCGTGGTCGACCTGGGCGTGACGTTCGGCGACCAGACGACGCCGGGCGTCGAGATCATCCTTCCCGATCCCGAGTTCATCGAGCCGTATGCCGACGACATCCTCGGCATTGTCCTGACCCACGCCCACGAAGACCATCTGGGCGCCGTGCACTGGTTGTGGCCGCGCCTGAAGGCGCCCGTGTTCGCCACGCCGTTCACGGCCTTCCTGCTGCGCGAAAAGCTGCGTGACGCGAGCCTGCTGGATGAGGTGCCGATCACCGAGATCCCGCTGGGCGGGACGTTCGAGCTTGGTCCGTTCTCGCTGGAGCTGATCACCCTGACGCACTCGATCCCGGAGCCGAACGGCCTGGCGATCAAGACGCCGCTTGGGACGATCCTGCACACCGGCGACTGGAAGATCGATCCCGAGCCCCAGCTGGGCGCGCCCACCGATGACGCCGCGCTGCGCCGCCTCGGCGACGAAGGCGTGCTGGCCATGGTCTGCGACAGTACCAACGTCTTCGTCGAAGGCACGGCGGGCTCCGAGGCCGATGTTCGAGAGGCCCTCGGTACCTTGATCAAGAGCCTGAAGGGCAAGATCGCCGTCGCCTGCTTCGCCTCGAACGTGGCGCGCATGGACACGGTGATCCGCGCGGCCCAGGCCTGCGGCCGCAAGGTCTGCCTGGCTGGGCGCTCCATGCACCGCATGGCGGCCGCCGCGCGCTCGGTCGGTCTGCTGGAGGGTATCGAGCCTTTCATCAACGACGACCAGGCCAAGCACCTGCCCGAGGACCAGATCCTGTTCCTCTGCACCGGCAGCCAGGGCGAGGCGCGCGCGGCCCTGTCGCGTATCGCCGACGGCAGCCACCCGCACGTCAAGCTGGGCGCGGGCGACCATGTGATCTTCAGCTCGCGGGTCATTCCGGGTAACGAGATCCCGATCCGCAACCTGCAAAACAAGCTGGCCGACCGGGGCGTGCGCCTGCACACCGAGCGCGATACGCCCGGCATCCACGTCTCGGGTCACCCGTGCCGCGAGGAACTGCGTCAGATGTACCAGTGGGTGCGTCCGGAGATCGCCGTCCCGACCCATGGCGAACGTCGCCATCTGATCGAGCACGCGGCCTTCGCCAAGGACCTGCAGGTCCCGCAAGCCGTCAGCCCGCGCAACGGCGACATGGTTCGACTGGCCCCCGGCAGGGCCGAGATCATCGACGAGGTGCCCGCCGGGCGTCTCTATGTCGATGGCGGCGTGGTCACCCCCGAGAACGGCGAGGCCCTGCGCGAGCGGCGTCACGCGGCGTTCAATGGGATGCTGGCGGTGTCGGTTGTCCTGGACGGCCGCAACAAGATCGTCTCGGGGCCGCAGGTTCGCGGCATCGGCCTGACGGGCGACGAGGAATACTCGCTGGACGACGCGTTGGACGATCTCGCCGAAGAGGCCGAGACCGCCTACAAGCGCCTCGACGGCGACGCTCGCGAGGTTGACGAGACGATCGAAAGCGCGATCTCTCGAGCCGTGAAAAAGGCGGCCTTCCGCATTTGGGAGCGAAAGCCCGTCGTCGAGACGACGGTCCTGCGGATCTGACGAGACGCGCCGCCGCGAAAACGCCGCGGCGGCGCGCTCTTTTCGCGCTGCAACACTGGTGCTAGGCCATTCGCCAACAACCAGAAAAGCAGCGGGAGTTCTCTAGGATGATCGGCAAGCTCAACCACGTGGGCGTCGCGACCCCCTCCATCGACGAGTCGCTGAAGATGTATCGCGAGCTGCTCGGCGCCACGTCGGTCACCGAGAAGTGGGCGATGCCGGAGCAGGGGGTATGGGTGTGCTTCGTCAACCTGCCCAACAGCCAGATCGAGCTGATCGAGCCCTATGGCGAAAAGTCTCCGATCCATGGGTTTCTGGCCAAGAATCCCAAGGGCGGTCAGCATCACATCTGCTTCGAGGTCGAGAACATCTACGAAGCCCGTGACGCCCTGGTCGCAAAGGGCGCGACGGTGCTGGGCGAGCCTCGCATCGGCGCCCATGGCACGCTGATTATCTTCGTTCATCCCAAGGACATGGGCGGCCTGCTGGTCGAGCTCATGGAAACGCCTAAGGAAGCGCATCACTGATGAGCCCGATCACCTGGTTCGCCGTCTATCTGACCATCTGGTGGACCGTGCTGTTCGCCGTCTTGCCGCTGGGCTCGCGCAGCTTCCATGAGGCAGGCGTCGCGCCGCCGCCGGGAGTCGACCCTGGGGCGCCGATCAATCCGAACCTCAAGCGCAAGTTCATCACCACCACCTGGGTTTCGGCGGTTGTCTTCACGCTTTTCTTCCTGGTGGTGCATTTCAAGCTGGTGACGCTTCCGGACCTGCCGGCCGCCGCTTGACGTGCGGTTGCACAAGCCTTGGGCGAGCGGCGAGCAATTTGCCGTCAAACGCTCAAGCCTTGGGCGAATGGGCTCATTGTGAGCGCTTCCCATGGATGGCTGTGCCCCAACAGATGTTCGGGCGGTAGGGTGGCTTCAGGAGATCGGCCTAGCCGGTCTCGCTCTGTGGCGTCTTCCCCGACGATGACTCGAAAGGCCGCGCGGCGATCCGCGCGGCCTCTCTTTTTGCCTCGCCGGAGCCTTACTTTGGCCAGAAGCGCGACCGTAGAAAGTGGAAGCCGGTTTCTGGGATAGTCGCGCTTCCATGCTTGGAGGGACGAGCCTGTTGATCCGGTTCAGATCAAAGATCTGAACCGGACAGGCTCTACCGCGTTGCCAAGCTGTCGGGGGAGGGGGTATCTCAACCCCCTCTTGAATTCCCGGAGTTTCCAAGCTGATGCGCTTATCGCGCTATTTCCTGCCGGTGCTGAAGGAAGCGCCGTCCGACGCCCAGATCGTTTCGCACCAGCTGATGCTCCGCGCAGGCATGATCCGCCAGGAGGCGGCGGGCATCTACGCCTGGCTGCCACTGGGCTTGCGGGTCCTGAACAAGATCGAGCAGATCGTCCGTGAGGAAATGGATCGCGCCGGCGCCATCGAGCTGCTGATGCCGACGATTCAGTTGGCCGACCTGTGGCGCGAAAGCGGCCGCTACGACGACTACGGCGACGAGATGCTGCGCATCACCGACCGTCACAAGCGCGAGCTGCTGTTTGGCCCCACGGCCGAGGAAGTCGTCACCGACATCTTCCGCGCCTCGGTCAAGAGCTACAAGGACCTGCCTAAGAACCTCTACAACATTCAGTGGAAGTTCCGGGACGAGCGCCGTCCGCGCTTTGGCGTGATGCGCGGCCGCGAGTTCTTCATGAAGGACGCCTACAGCTTCGACCTCGACGCCGACGGCGCGCGCAAGTCTTACAACCGCATGTTCGTGGCCTATCTGAACCTGTTCGCGCGGATGGGCCTGAAGGCCGTGCCGATGCGGGCCGACACTGGTCCGATCGGTGGGGATCTCAGCCACGAGTTCATCGTCCTCGCCGAGACCGGCGAAAGCGCCGTCTTCTGCCATAAGGACCTCGTGGAGATGCCGGCCCCTGGTCCGGATCTCGACTGGATCAACGGCGACCTGCAACCGCTCGTAAATCAGCGCACGGCGCTGTACGCCGCGACCGAGGAAATGCACGACGAAGCGGCTTTCAACGCCCTGCCCGAAGGCGACCGCCTGTCGGCGCGTGGCATCGAGGTTGGCCACATCTTCTCGTTCGGCACGAAGTACTCCGAGCCCATGAAGGCCACGGTCCAGGGACCCGATGGTCAGCAGGTCCCGGTGCAGATGGGCAGCTACGGCGTCGGCGTCTCGCGCCTGCTGGGCGCGATCATCGAGGCCAGCCACGACGAGGGCGGCATCATCTGGCCGGAAAGCGTCGCGCCGTTCGATGTCGGCATCGTCAACATGCGCCAGGGCGACGCGGCTTGCGACGCGGCCTGCGAGACCGCCTACAACGCGCTCAAGGCCGCCGGCCGTGACGTGCTGTATGACGACACCGACGCCCGCGGCGGCGCCAAGTTCGCCACCATGGACCTGATCGGCCTGCCCTGGCAGCTGATCGTCGGCCCCAAGGGCATCGCCGACGGCGTCGTCGAGATCAAGAACCGCAAGACCGGCGAGCGTCACACCGCCTCGCTGGATTCCGTCCTCGACGGCCTGACCAAGAGCAAGACCGCCTGATGCCAGACGCCCGCGCCGCCGGTCCCTTCAGCCGCTGGGAGCGTTCGGTCGCTCGCCGGTATCTGTTCGCCAAGCGCAAGAACGGCGGCGTGGCGCTGATCTCGATCATCTCGTTCTGCGCGGTGATGTTGGCGGTCTTCGCCCTCATCACCGTGATGAGCGTGATGAACGGCTTCCGGGCCGAGCTGCTCGGCCGGATTCTGGGCTTCAATGGGCATCTCTACGCCCAATCGCCTCTGATCAACGGCCCCGACCGCGACACGATCATTCGCCGGATCAAGGCCGCGCCGGGCGTGATCCAGGCCGCGCCGATGGTCGAGGCCCAGGCCATGGTCATCGGTCCGACGCAAGTGAGCGGCGCGATCGTCCGCGGCGTGACCACCTCGGACCTGCGGCACATGTCGCTGATCGCGGGCAACATCAAGCAGGGCTCGCTGGCCGGTTTCGGCCAGGGCGAGTATGGCGGTGACACCGTCCTGATCGGCGATCGCATGGCTCAAACCCTGGGCGTGCGCCCGGGCGACGCCATCACCCTGATCTCGCCGTCGGGCCCGGCCACGGCGTTCGGCAGCTCGACCCGCGAGAAGAACTACATCGTCGGCGGGGTCTTCAGCGTCGGCATGAGCCAGTTCGACGAGGCCTTCGTCTATATGCCGCTGGAGCAGGCCCAACTGTTCTTCGGTCGCGACACCTCGATCGACTATGTCGAGATCAAGGTCGACGACCCGGACAAGGCCACGGACTACAAGCGCGCGGTCGAGGTGGCCAGCGGCCCGGGCGCCCTGGTCACCGACTGGGTCGAGAAGAACCAGAGCTACTTCAACGCCCTCCAGGTCGAGCGGAAGGTGATGCGGCTGATCCTGTTCTGCATCGTGGCCATCGCGACGCTGAACATCATCTCCAGCCTCGTCATGCTGGTGAAGAACAAGGGCAAGGACATCGCCATCCTGCGCACCATGGGCGCGGGGCAGGGGGCGATCCTGCGCATCTTCCTGATGGCCGGCGCGTCGATCGGCGTGGCGGGCACCTTGAGCGGTCTGGCGCTCGGAGCGCTGTTCTGCACCTACATCACGCCGATCCAGAACTTCGTCGAGTGGGCGACCGGCACCGCCGTGTTCAGCGCCGACGTCTATATGCTCTCGCACATCCCGGCGAAGATCGACTGGGTCGAGGTCGCGGGCATCGTCACGGCTTCGGCCCTGATGAGCCTGCTGGCGACCCTGCCGCCCGCCTGGCGCGCCTCGCGTCTCGATCCGGTGGAGGCGCTTCGCTATGAGTAATCCGACACAGACCTCGCCCATTTTGTCCCTTCGCGGGGTCGAGCGTGTCTACAAGACCGAGGCCGGCCCGCTGCCGGTGCTGCGCGGCGTCGACATCGACGTCTATCCAGGCGAGGTGGTCGGTCTGATCGGCCCTTCGGGCTCGGGCAAGTCGTCGTTGCTTCACTCGGCTGGCTTACTAGAGCATCCCGACGCCGGTTCGGTGACCCTGGAAGGGCGCGACTGCTCCAAGCTCTCGGAGCGCGTCCGCACGCGCATCCGCCTCGGCACGGTCGGCTTCGTCTACCAATTCCATCACCTGCTGCCCGAATTCACGGCGCTAGAGAACGTGGCCATGCCCCTGTCGATCGCCGGCAAGAGCCAGCGTGAGGCCGAGGCGCGCGCGAAGGAGCTTCTCGAGGGACTGGGCCTGGGTCATCGCCTTGACCACCAGCCGGCTCAGATGTCGGGCGGCGAGCAGCAGCGCGTGGCGATCGCCCGCGCGTTGGCTAATCGTCCGAAGCTGCTGCTGGCGGATGAGCCGACGGGCAATCTCGATCCGGCGACGTCGGAGGCCGTGTTCCAGTCGCTCTATGAGGTCGCGCGCCAGGAAGGCGTCGCCGCCCTGATCGCCACGCACAACATGGAACTTGCTCGTTACATGGACCGCGTCCTGGCGCTGAAGGACGGGCACCTCGAGGCGCGCACCTTCTCCTGACGGTCTAAAGCAGCGCCTGCTTCATCGCGGCGAAGAAGCCCGCCTGGTCGATGCGTTTGATGACCCGCGCGTTCGGCGGGCGGCGTTTCAGCGCCGGATCAGCGACCTCGATGTCGGGCAGGATCGAGTGAGAGACGCTAAGATAGCCCCGCGTCAGCTCGCCCAAGGTCTCCACGTCGACGACGCAGTGCTCGCTCTCAAGGATCAGGCCTTCGTCCAGGGCGACGGCGCAGGTCAGCGCGTCGGGATGCAGGCTGCCGTCGAGGCCTTCCGTTTCGCGGGCGAAGGCGAGCGAGGCCCGGTTCACGTCGGTGAAGAACCTGGCCTTCGGCGTGCCAAGCGCCTCGAGCTCCGCGAGTTGCGCGCTGGTGAACAGGCCGTCGCGCAGCGTCTCGGTCCAGGTGACGATCGACATGGCGAAGCCGGCGTTGACGACGATCTTGGCCGCCTCTGGATCGACATAGAAATTGTACTCGGCGGCCGGCGTGACGTTCCCGACGCCATTGTCCGTGCCCCCCATGATCCAGAGGTGCTTCAGCGCCTTGGCGATCCGAGGCTCGCGCAGGTAGGCCAGGGCGATATTGGTCAGCGGCGCCTGGGCGATCAGCGTGATCTCGCCGGGCGCGGCCATGATCCGCCGAACCAGTTCATCGACCGCGTGCCCCTCGGTCGGACGCTGGGCGGCCTTTGGGAAATGGCTGTCGCTCATGCCGTCGTGGCCGAAGACATAGGCCGCGTCGAGCGGCGCGCGCGTGAACGGGCGCTCTGCGCCCAGATAGACCGGCACGCCGGCCTTGCCGCAGCGCTCCAGCGTTACCAACGCGTTCTCGGCGTGCTGGATGAAGCCGACATTGCCGTGAGCGATGGTGACAGCCTCGACCTCCACGCCAGGGCGGGTCAGGGCGAGCATTAGCGAGAACACGTCGTCGCCAGCGGTGTCGGTGTCGATGATTAGGCGCATGGCGAGGGTGTGGCGCGATCCGCCGAAATTGGCCAGGGGCTAGGCGCGTCCCGAGCTTCGTTCATCGATCGGTCGATGAAAAAGCGCGAAATCGCGCGGAACATCTTGTGAACAGAACAAAACCGGAATATGGAACAAAACAAGAAATCTGTGGAGGTTCCGATGATCCGTGTGGCGCGTGAGTCTTTGGCCCTTGTTTCCGTCGTCGGCTTCGTCTGGATGATGTGCTCGGTCGCCCAACTGGTGGCCTGAGTCGTGTAGGCGGAGGGTTGGTCATGGCGGACGGGGAGGCAGACGGTTTCGTCCACCTACGGGTCCGCTCGGCCTATTCGCTGCTCGAGGGCGCGATCAAGGCCGATCAGATCGGCAAGCTGGCGGCGGCGGCGGGTATGCCCGCGGCGGGTCTCGCGGATCGGGCCAATCTGTTCGGGGCGCTGGAATATTCGTCCTACGCCAAGGACGCGGGGGTCCAGCCGATCATCGGCTGCGCGCTTCCAGTGGTCGGTATTGGTGGTGGCCCGACGGAGCGCTGGGCCCGGGCGCCCACTGTGATGCTGCTGGCCCAAAACGAGCAGGGCTATCTCAATCTCTCCGAACTCTCGTCGATCGCCTATCTCGATAGCGCGGAGTTGCCCGAACCGGTCGTGCCTTGGGCCAAGGTGGCCGAGTATAGCGACGGCTTGATTCTTCTGTCGGGCGGGACGGATGGTCCCGTGGATGCGTTATTCGCCGCTGGCAAGAGCGCCGAGGCGTCGGCCGCCCTGGCTGAGATGCATCGCGTCTTCGGCGATCGATTCTATGTCGAGCTCCAGCGTCATGGTCTGCCCAAGCAGGCGGCCGCCGAGCCTGGCCTGGTCAACTGGGCCTATGAGAACGACGTGCCGCTGGTCGCCACCAACGACGTCTATTTCGCCAAGCCGCAGTTCTACGAGGCGCACGACGCGCTGCTTTGCATCGCCGACGGCGCCTTCGTGGGCCAGGACGAGCGCCGTCGGGTCACGTCCGAACATTGGTTCAAGCCGCCGGCCGACATGCGCAAGCTGTTCGCCGACCTGCCGGAAGCTTGCGACAACACCCTCGATATCGCCCGCCGCTGCGCCTTCATGGTGCACAAGCGCGCGCCGATCCTGCCCAGCTTCCCGACCGGCGATGGCCGCAACGAGGCCGAGGAACTCCGCCACCAGGCGCGCGAGGGCCTGAAGGCGCGCCTCGAGGGGCTGACGCTGTCGGCGCCCGAGGAGGACTACTGGAAGCGCCTGGAGTTCGAACTCGACATTATCGAGAAGATGGGCTTCCCGGGCTACTTCCTGATCGTGTCGGACTTCATCAAGTGGGGTAAGGCGCACGGCATCCCGGTGGGACCTGGGCGGGGCTCGGGGGCCGGCTCTCTGGTCGCCTGGGTGCTGACCATCACCGATCTGGATCCGCTGCGCTTTGGTCTGCTGTTCGAGCGCTTCCTCAATCCCGAGCGGGTTTCCATGCCCGACTTCGACGTCGACTTCTGCCAGGAGCGACGCGAAGAGGTGATCTCCTATGTGCAGGAGAAGTACGGCCGCGATCGCGTGGCCCAGATCATCACCTTTGGCTCGCTGCAGGCCCGGGCCGTGCTGCGCGACGTCGGCCGGGTGATGCAGTTGCCGCTGGGCCTGGTCGACCGTCTCTGCAAGATGGTGCCGAACAACCCGGCCGCGCCGGTCACGCTCGCCCAGGCGATCGACATCGAACCGCGGCTGCGACAGGCGCGGGACGAGGACGCCAACGTCGCCAACTGCCTGAACGTCGCCCTTCAGCTGGAAGGCTTGTTCCGTAATGCCTCGACCCACGCCGCCGGCGTGGTGATCGGCGACCGGCCGCTGACGCAACTGACGCCGCTCTACAAGGATCCGCGCTCGGATCTGCCCGCCACCCAATTCAACATGAAGTGGGTCGAGAGCGCCGGTCTGGTGAAGTTCGACTTCCTCGGCCTTAAAACGCTGACGGTGCTGGACCGGGCGGTCAAGCACCTGAAGAAGCGCGGCTTCGAGATCGATCTGGGCAAGCTGCCCTTCGACGACACAAAGACCTACGAGCTGCTCGCCTCCGGCCAGACGGTCGGCGTGTTCCAGCTCGAAAGCCAGGGCATGCGCGACACCCTGCGCAAGATGCGCTGCGGCTCGATCGAGGAGATCACGGCGCTGATCTCGCTGTATCGACCGGGCCCAATGGACAACATCGACACCTTCGTCGACTGCAAGTTCGGCCGTAAACCCGTCGACACCCTGCACCCGTCGCTGGAAGGGGTGCTGAAGGAGACCTACGGCGTCATCGTCTACCAGGAACAGGTGATGCAGATCGCCCAGATCCTGGCGGGCTACAGCCTGGGCGAAGCCGACCTTCTGCGGCGCGCCATGGGTAAGAAGAAAAAGGAGGAGATGGATCTCCAGAAGATCCGTTTCGTCTCCGGCGCCAAGGAAAAGAACGTTCCCGAGGAGCAGTCGGGCTCGATCTTCGAACTGGTGGCCAAGTTCGCCGGCTACGGCTTCAACAAGTCGCACGCCGCCGCCTACGCCTTCATCTCGTACCAGACCGCTTGGTTGAAGGCGAACACGCCGGTCGAGTTCTTCGCCGCGTCGATGAGCCTGGATTTGTCGAACACCGACAAGCTGGCCGTCTTCCACCAGGACGCGCGGCGCTTCGGGATCACGGTGCGCGCCCCGGACGTGAACCGCTCTGGCGCCGACTTCGAGGTCGAGAACGGGGAGGTGCTCTACGCCCTGGGCGCCATCCGCAATGTTGGCCTCGACGCGATGAAGCATCTGGTGGCCGTGCGCGAAGAGGGCGGCCCGTTCCGCGACCTGTTCGACTTTGTCGAGCGGATCGATCCGCGCCAGGTCAACAAGCGGGCCATCGAAAACCTGGCGCGGGCCGGGGCCTTCGACTCGTTCCATAAAAACCGCGCCCAGATCGTGGCTTCGGCCGATGTGCTGATCGCCCACGCTCAGAGCTGCCACGCCGACCGCCAGGGCGGGCAGGGCGGTCTGTTTGGTTCGGACTCCGGCGCCGGCCGTCCGCGTCTGGCCAAGACCGAGAACTGGAACCAGGTCGACCTGCTGGACGAGGAGCTGTCGGCCGTCGGTTTCTATCTGACCGGCCATCCGCTGGAGGACATGGTCGGCATGCTCCGCCGGCGGCGCACGGCCATGCTGGCCGAGGCCATGGTTCAGGCCGAAGCCGGCATGGAAGCCTTCCGGATGTGCGGCGTGGTCCGTCGCCGCCAGGAGCGCGCCTCGCAAAGTGGCGAGAAGTTCGCCTTCGTCTCGCTATCGGATCCGACCGGCGAGTACGAGGTGCTGTTCCCGCCGGAATCCCTGCGTAAGTGCCGCGACGTGCTGGAGCCCGGCAAGGCCGTTGCTATCAAGGTGCGCGCCAAGGCTCGGGACGGCGAGGTTCGTTTCTTTGGCGACGACGCGGAGCCGATCGAGAAGGCCATCGAGAACGTGGTGGCCGGTCTTCGCGTGCACCTGTCGCCCTCGGCCGCCGAGATCGATGCGCTTAAACGGCGCCTTGAGCCGGCCCAGAGCCAGAAGGGCGGCGAGGTGACCTTCGTCGCCGCGATCAGCGGCGGGCGCGAGATCGAGCTGAGGCTTCCGGGTCGCTATAGCCTCGACGCGGCGCTGCGGGGAGCGCTGAAGACCGCGCCCGGGGTGGCGCTTCTGGAGGATGTTTAGGAAAATATTCCTATATCCTGGGTGTCACGGTGGCGGCTGATCCGCTCGCGATGACCTTGGCGATGGTTGGCGGAGATCGACATGGCGCGTCATGAGGGTGGTTGTCAGTGTGGGCGAGTTCGGTTCTCGGCCGACGTCGAGCTGGAGGGATTGATCAGTTGCAACTGCTCGCGATGCGGCAGGCTGGGCTCGATCTTGACCTTCGTCAGCGCCGGGGCGTTCTCCCTGGACCAGGGCGAGGACGCCCTGACCGAGTTCAAGTTCAACACCGACAAAATCTCGCATCTCTTCTGCGAGACCTGTGGAGTCCAATCGTTTGGCAGGGGCGTTGCGCCGGATGGTCGGGAGATGATCGCGGTGAACGTGCGCTGCCTGGACGACGTCGATGTCTTTAGCCTGAAACCGCAAGAGGTCGATGGAAAGTCGTTCTAGCCTCGGCGCTGCGGTTGGCTGACGTCGCGGCGGGGGCGAAGCGCGCGGGTTGCGCTTTTCTGGCGGAGGCATGGAAGGGATCATGAAGGTGCCCGTGAACAGTGCTTTCGAAGCCGTTGCCCATGATCCCGCGACGCTCGGATTCTACGCCGACCGGGCGAGAGTGTATGCCTATAGCGCGCGCGATGGGCCAAGCCAGCGTCTGGACGCATTCCTGAAGCGCCTTTGTCCGGGTGCGCGCATCCTTGAACTGGGATGCGGGGACGGGCGGGATAGCCAAGCCATGCTGACGCTAGGTTTCGATGTGGATCCCACGGACGGGGTCGCCTCCATGGCGAGGCAGGCCGAGGCAAGGCTTGGGCGGCCGGTGCGGGTGATGCGCTTCGATGAACTGGATTGCACGCAGACCTATGATGGTGTCTGGGCGAACGCCAGCTTGCTCCACGTGCCCCGTCTAGCGTTTCCCAGCGTGGTGGCGCGCATCCACCGGGCCTTGAAACCAGGGGGGATTCACGCCGCCAGCTATAAGGCTGGCGAGGCGGAGGGGCGAGACGGGCTCGGACGTTACTTCAACTATTTCTCCGCGGAGGCGCTGGCAGCCGCCTATCGCTCCGGCGCGGATTGGGAGTTCCTCTCTGTCGAGAGCCATGTCGGTGGCGACTACGAGGGCGGCTCGAGGCCCTGGATCACGATCACGGTGCGCAGATCAACCTGAAGAGCGCTGACATCACCACGCCGCCGCCCGGCCATTCAGCAGCCCCGCCCGGAACAGCCGTCGCTCGGCCGCCTTGCCGCCTTTGACGATGACGGGCTTGTCGGCGGCGCGCAGGATCGGCAGATCGTCGAGGCTGTCGGTATAGGCGTAGGCCCAGCGGGCTCCGTGACCGGCCTCGGCCAGAGCTTGGCACTTGCGCTGGTTGCGGCAATGGATGTTGGCGATCCAACCGCCAAGGCCGGGCTTGAGCGAGGTGCCGAGCACGTCCACGTGGCGATCCAAGGTGCGCAGCAGCGCCTCGGCCAGGCAGGTTGGCGCGGCGGTGACGACCACGACCTGGTCGCCGGCCTCGACATGGGTGTCCAAAGCGGCCAAGGCCTGGGACCTCCAGGCCAGTTTGCAGCGCTTTTCGACGAACGCTCGGGCGAAGGTGTCGCAGGACGCCAGCAGCTGTTGCTCCGATAGGCCGGCGGTGGCGATCCATAGCAGGATCGAGGCGCCAACTCGTCTCGTATGGGGCAGGGCGACCATGGGGCCGGCGATGGGCGCGACCGCGAGCGTCGCCAGAAGACGCACGGGCGAACGTTTGGCGCGTTCCCACAGCCATAGCGCCGTGGAATCTCCGTTCAGCAGCGTGCCGTCCAGGTCGAAGACCGCGAGCATCGTCATTCCTATCCTGCCTCGTCTTCGTGAGTGGGCCACGGTTCCGTGGAGGTTTCGCGAAGCCCGACCGCCTTTTTGGTGGAGGAGCGCGCGTCAAGGGGCTCTTCTCCATGAGACGAGATCACCGAGGGGGGCGCTTCAAGCCCCGAGCGATCATCTTTCACCGGCGCCGAGGCGATGAGCGGGCTTGCTTTTTCGTTCAGCAGCGACTATCTGCGCGGCCATTCCACACGTGGACGTTCGGCCGCATCGGGGAGACATCCCGGCGTCGCCGTTCCGGTCCCGCTCCAGAATCGTCTGGAACGGGGGTGTCCACGGAGGTTCAACCGGAAAAAGGATTAAGGCCCGATGGCTCTTCCCGAATTCTCCATGCGTCAGCTCCTGGAAGCCGGCGCTCACTTCGGTCACCAGACGCACCGCTGGAACCCGAAGATGGACCGCTACATCTTCGGTTCGCGCTCGAACATCCACATCATCGACCTGTCGCAGACGATCCCGCTGCTGCACCAAGCCCTGGTGAAGGTCCGTGAAGTCGCCGCCGCCGGCGGCCGCGTGCTGTTCGTCGGCACCAAGCGCCAGGCCAGCGACCCGGTCGCCACGGCCGCCAAGCGCTGCGCCCAGTACTATGTGAACCACCGCTGGCTCGGCGGCACCCTGACCAACTGGCGCACCGTCTCGGGCTCGATCGCTCGTCTGCGCGAGCTGGAAGGCGTCCTGGCTGGCGAAGCCCAAGGCCGTTCCAAGAAGGAACTGCTGCAGCTGACCCGCGAGCGCGACAAGCTTGAACTGTCGCTGGGCGGCATCAAGGACATGGGCGGCATCCCCGACATCATGTTCGTGATCGACACCAACAAGGAAGCGATCGCGATCCTCGAAGCCCGCAAGCTGAACATCCCGGTCGTCGCCATCCTCGACACCAACTGCGACCCGGACGGCATCACCTATCCGATCCCGGGTAACGACGACGCCGCTCGCGCCCTGCAGCTGTACTGCGACCTGATCGCCGACGCCGTCCTGGACGGCCTGGCCGCCGGTCAAGCCGCCGCTGGCGTGGACCTGGGCGCTTCGGTCGCTCCGGTTGAACCGGCCCTGGCCCGCGAACTGGCGCCGGAAGCTCCGGCCGTCGAAGCCGCTCCGGCCGCCGAAGCGGCTCCGGAATCGGCCGAAGGCTGATTTCCAACGCGTCCCCGCTCCGCGCGGGGACCGTCGCGACCCTGACATGCGACCGAGCTAACAAGCTCGGTCGCTAACCGTTTGAATCTGGAGATTTTCGATGGCTGAGATCACCGCCGCCCTCGTCAAGGAACTGCGCGAAAAGTCCGGCGTCGGCATGATGGACTGCAAGAAGGCGCTGGCTGAGAACAACGGCGACATCGAAGCGTCCATCGACTGGCTGCGCGCCAAGGGCCTGTCCAAGGCCGCCAAGAAGGCCGATCGCGCCGCCGCCGAAGGCCTGGTGGCCATCGCCGTCGTCGATCAAGGCGCTGGCGAAACCGCCACGGCCGTCGAAGTGAACGCCGAAACCGACTTCGTGTCGCGTAACGACCTGTTCCAAGGCGCCGCCCGTCAAATCGCCGGCGCCGCTCTGGGCACCGACGGTTCGGTCGACGCGATCACCGCCGCCAAGCTGGCCGGCGGCGAGACCGTTCAGGACCACCTGACCAACCTGATCGCCACGATCGGCGAGAACATGATGGTTCGTCGCGCCGCCAAGTGGACGGTCGAGAACGGCGTCGTCGCTTCGTACATCCACAACGCCACCGCGCCGGACCTCGGCCGCATCGGCGTGCTGGTCGCTCTCGACTCGACCGGCGACAAGGCCGCCCTGCGCGAGCTGGGCCGCAAGATCGCCATGCACGTCGCGGCGACCTCGCCGCTGTCGCTGTCGCCGGACGATCTGGACCCGGCCGCCATCGAGCGTGAAAAGGCCGTGTTCACCGAGCAAGCGCTCGAGTCGGGCAAGCCGCCGGCGGTCGTCGAGAAGATGATCGAAGGCCGTATCCGCAAGTTCCTGGAAGAAGTCGTGCTGCTGAAGCAGGCCTTCGTCATGAACCCGGATCAGACGGTCGAGCAGCTGGTCGCCGAGACCGCCAAGACCCTTGGCGCGCCGATCGCCGTGAAGGGCTTCACCCGTCTCGCCCTGGGCGAAGGCGTGGAAAAGAAGCAAGACGACTTCGCCGCCGAAGTCGCTTCGATGACCGGCCAAGGCTAAAGCCTTCCGTCGGACGCCGCTCGGCGCCCGACAGACATTCAGGGCGCGGCGCGTTTAGACGCGCGCCGCGCCCTTTTTGCGCCCGCCGGCCAAGCTTTCTAGGGCGGTTGGCAAAACACATCTCAGTTCTGTACAACGCACGTAATGTGCGTGCCGACGACTCAGGAATAGCGGTCCATGTCCGATACCAGCGCGCCCCAGAAATATCGCCGCATCCTGCTGAAAGTGTCGGGCGAGGTCCTGATGGGCGATACGCCCTACGGCATCGACACCAAGACCGTGCAATCGGTGGCCGACGACGTCGCCGAGATCGTCAAGTCGGGCGTCGAGCTGTGCCTGGTGATCGGCGGCGGCAACATCTTCCGCGGCATGGCCGGCGCGGCCAAGGGCATGGAGCGCTCCAGCGCCGACTACATGGGCATGCTGGCCACGGTCATGAACGCCCTGGCTATGCAGGATGCTCTCGAGCGTATCGGTGTCGAGACGCGCGTGCAGTCGGCCATCCCGATGGCCACGGTCTGCGAGCCCTATATCCGCCGCCGCGCCCAGCGCCACCTGGAGAAGGGCCGCGTCGTGATTTTCGCCGCCGGCACCGGCAACCCATTCTTCACGACCGACACGGCCGCGGCTCTACGCGCCGCCGAGATGCAGTGCGACGCTCTGTTCAAGGGCACCAGCGTCGATGGCGTCTACACCGCCGATCCCAAGAAGGATCCGAAGGCCGAGCGCTATGACCGCCTGACCTATATGGACGTCTTGGCCAAGGACCTGCGCGTCATGGACGCCTCTGCCGTGGCGCTGATGCGCGACAGCAACATTCCAATCGTGGTCTTCTCGATCAAGGGACGCGGCAATCTGCTGAACGTCCTGCGAGGCGAGGGGACCCATACCGTGGTCGCTAGCGACCGCGCCGCCGCCTAGTTCTCGAAAAAAGCGAGGAGAGCCCGTCATGGCCGCCGCCGAAAAACCCGTCCTGTCGCGCTATCGCGATCGCATGGACAAGGCCGTCGCCGCTCTGAAGGAAGAGTTCGGCAGTCTGCGCACTGGCCGCGCCTCGGCCAGCCTTCTGGACCAGGTGATGGTCGAGGCCTACGGCTCGACCACGCCGCTGAACGCCGTGGCCTCGGTCAGCGTGCCTGAACCGCGCCAGATCAATGTCAGCGTCTGGGACCGCGGCGTCGTGGTCTCGGTCGAGAAGGCGATCCGCGCCTCGGGCCTGGGCCTGAACCCGGTCGTCGAAGGCCAGAACCTGCGCATCCCGATCCCGCCGCTGACCGAGGAGCGCCGCAAGGACCTCCAGAAGATCGCGGGCAAATACGCCGAGCAGCAGAAGATCGCCGTTCGGAACGTCCGCCGCGACGCCAACGACGACCTGAAGAAGGCGGAGAAGGACAGCGCCATCGCCGAGGACGAGCGCAAGAAGATGGAAACCGAGGTCCAGAAGATGACCGACGAGGCCATCAAGCGCATCGACGAGGCCTTGAAAACCAAAGAACAAGAGATCATGCAGGTCTGATCGCCCTTCCCGTTGCGTGGGGAGAGGACGAGGGAAGGTTGAAGCGGATGTCGCCGACCACCGGCTTGCAGGACGTTTCGGCGCGCGCCGGAGGAGGCGCGCCCGATCAGCGTTTGCATGTGGCCATTATCATGGATGGCAATGGCCGCTGGGCGAAGCAGCGGGGGATGCCGCGCGTCCTAGGCCATCGCGCCGGCGTGAACGCTCTGAAGCGCACGGTCGAGGGCGCTCAAAGCCAGAACGTCGGTGTGCTGACGGTCTTTGGCTTCTCGACCGAGAATTGGCGTCGGCCAGCCCAGGAGGTCTCCGAACTGATGGGCTTGCTCAAGGCCTATGTGGAATCGGACCTTGAGCGGTTGGCGCGGGCTGGGGTGCGGGTCCGCATCATCGGTCGCCGCACCGGCCTGTCCCCCGACATCGCCGAGGTGATCGAGCGGGCCGAGAAGCGCACGGCCGAGAACGCCGATTTCGTGCTGCAGGTCGCCTTCAACTATGGCGGTCAGGCCGACATCGCCGACGCCGCTCGCGCCTTCGCCGAGAAGGTCGCCCGCGGCGAGGCCAAGCCCGAGGACCTCACCGAGGAGACCTTCGGCCAGCTGTTGTCGACCGCCGCGGCGCCGTCGCCGGATCTGATCGTGCGCACCAGCGGCGAGCGCCGCATCTCCAACTTCCTGCTATGGGACAGCGCCTACGCCGAACTGGTGTTCCAGGACGTGCTGTGGCCCGACTACGGACCGGAAGCCCTCGCGGCGGCCATCGCCGAATATCGCCGTCGGGATCGACGCTATGGAGGGGTCGCGGCCGATGACGTCGCCGTCGCCGGCTAAGCGCTTTAACTGGGGCAATCTTCGAATGCGCGTGGTCTCGGCCACCGTGCTCGTGCCTACGGTCGTGGCCGCCGTATGGCTGGGCGGCGCGTGGATCCTGGCGCTGGCCCTGATCTGCGTGGCCTTGCTGGCTCGGGAATGGGGCAAGATCAGCGCGCCCAAGGCCCCGCGCGCCGTCGGGGCCGTTGTCGGCGTCTTCTGCGCGCTGGCGGTGATCGCCGCCTTCCTGCATCTGTTTCTTATCGCCTGGACCGTCGTTCTGGTCGGCGCCTTCCTGGCCGGGCTGATCGCGCGCGGCGCCGTGGAGCGCCGGGCCGACGCCGCCTATGGCGTCGTCTATATCGCGCCCGCCGTGATCGCTCTGGTCTGGGTGCGATCCCTGCCGGATGGCCTCTGGTGGACCCTGCTGCTTTTCGTGGTCACCTGGTTCGCCGACATCTTCGCCTATGTCGCCGGCAGCATCTTCAAGGGCCCCAAGCTCTGGCCCCAGATTTCGCCCAACAAGACCTGGTCGGGCTTCGTGGGCGGTCTGGTGGCCGCGACGATCGGGGCCATGCTGGTGGCCTATTTCGCCCAGCTGAAACTCATCTGGCCGGCGGCGGCGCTGGTGGGCTTCCTTGGCGGCTTGGCGACCATGGCCGGCGACCTCTGGGAGTCGATGCTCAAGCGCCGCTTCGGCGTGAAGGACAGCGGCGACATCATTCCGGGCCACGGCGGTCTGCTGGACCGCGTCGATGGCCTGATGTTCGCGGCCATCGTCATCGCCGCCGTACGCCTCGTCGATCATTGGGGATGGGCGCATTGACCTCGCCACGCAAGGTGGTGGTTCTAGGCTCGACCGGATCGATCGGCCTTTCGACCTTGAGCCTTTTCGAAGAGTCCGGCGCGCCGGTCGAGATCCTGGCGTTGACCGCGGGGGGCAATGTCGATCGCTTGATCGAGCAGGCGTTGCGCTGGAGACCGCGCGTCGCGGTCATTCAGGACGAGGCCAAGCTTGGCGCCCTGAGGGACGGCCTAGCCGGGAGCGGCGTCAGCGCCGCCGCGGGCTCGACCGCGATTGTCGAAGCGGCCGCCATGGGCGCGGATTGGGTGATGTCGGCCATCGTGGGCGCGGCGGGCCTGGCGCCCACCGTGGCCGCCGCCCGCACCGGCGCGGTCATCGCCCTGGCCAACAAGGAAAGCCTCGTTTGCGCTGGGCCGGCGCTGCTGGCGATCGCGAAGGCGGCCGGCGGTTCGGTCATCCCCGTGGACTCCGAGCATTCGGCCATCTTCCAAGTGCTGCAGCCCGACTGCGCCCATCGGGTCTCGCGACTCATCCTGACCGCCTCGGGCGGGCCGTTCCGCACCTGGGACAAGGCCGCGATGGCCGCGGCGACGCCCGAGCAGGCCGTGGCTCATCCGAACTGGTCGATGGGCGCCAAGATTTCGGTCGATTCCGCGACGATGATGAACAAGGGGCTCGAGATGATCGAAGCCTCCTATCTGTTTGGAACGCCGGAAGACCGCGTGGACGTCGTGATTCACCCCCAGTCCGTGATCCATAGCCTGGTGGAATACGCCGACGGCTCCACGCTCGCCCAGCTGGGCCCTCCGGACATGCGCGGCCCGATCGCCTGCGCCTTCTCCTGGCCCGACCGCCTGCCGTGGCCAGCCCCGCGCCTGGATTTGGCGGCCTACGGCCAACTGACGTTCGAATCGCCTGATCTGGATCGCTTCCCCTCGATCGGCATCGCCCGCGAGGCGCTCCGCCTCGGCGGAGGCGCGCCGACGGCGATGAACGCGGCCAACGAGGTCGCGGTCGCCGCTTTCCTTGACCGGAAGATTGGCTTTCTCGATATTGCCGCCGCGGTGGCGGGAACCCTCGAGCGCATGAATAGTCTTGATGGGCTCTCCATCGCGGAAGATGACGCCGTCGATAACGCGATGATGATCGACGCCAGCGCTCGCCGCATTGCGGCCGAGGTTGTCGCGCAAAAGCATCGCCGCTGATCGGGAGACCCGGCCATTTCATGACCGACGTGCTGTTCTACATCGTTCCCACGGTCTTCGTGCTGTCCATCGTGGTGACCATCCACGAGTTGGGCCACTTCTGGGTGGCGCGGGCTTGCGGTGTCGCGATCGACTGCTTTTCGATCGGCTTTGGGCGCTCCCTGGTCTCGTGGCGCGACAAGCAGGGCGTGGAGTGGCGCATCGCGGCGATTCCCCTTGGCGGCTATGTTCGGTTCTCGGGGGACGAAAACGCCGCCAGCGTGCCGGATCAGAACGACCTTTCGGCCATGAAACGCGCCATCATCGAGCGCGAGGGCGAGGCGGCCGTCAATCGCTACTTCCATTTCAAGCCGGTCTGGCAGAGGGCGCTGATCGCCGCCGCCGGTCCGACGGCGAATTTCATCCTGGCCATCCTGATCATGGCCGTGTTCCTGGTCGTGATCGGCAATCCACGCGGCCAGGCCACCGTGCGCGAGGTGCAGCCCAATTCGCCGGCCGCTCAGGCGGGCCTTTTGCCGGGCGATATCCTGCTGAAGGCGGATAAGACGCCGATCCGCGGCGCGGGCGATGTCAGCGCCTATGTCTCCCTGCGCGCCAAGATGCCGATCGACCTGACGATCGAGCGGGCGGGGCGCGTGCAACACGTCACCGTTGTTCCCGCCCTGGCCGAAAGCCGCGACGATATCCGAGGCCGCGTCAAGGAAGGCCGCATGGGCGTGGTGCTGGGTAGTGTTTCGCGCCTGGAGAAGTCGAGCGTCCTCACCGCCATTCCCGACGCGACCGTCGAGGTCTGGAGCATGATCAAGACGATCGGCTTCTATCTGGGCCGCCTGGTCACCGGCCAAATGCCGGCGGATCAGATCAGCGGCATCATCGGCATCGGCCACACCGCCGGCGCCGTCACCAAGGCTAGCGCCGCGGGCGCGCCCGACGTGGCCACCATGGCGCTGCGGGTCTTCGTCTCGTCGATGCTGCTGATCGCCAGCCTTTCGGTCAGCATCGGCTTCATGAATCTGCTGCCGATCCCCGTTCTGGATGGCGGCCATCTGCTGATGTACGCCTACGAAGCCGTGGCGCGACGTCCCTTGCGGGCGGACTTCCAAGCGGCCGGTTTCCGCGCGGGGCTT
The DNA here is from genome assembly GCF_031454995.1 of Caulobacter segnis. Classification (GTDB taxonomy): domain Bacteria; phylum Pseudomonadota; class Alphaproteobacteria; order Caulobacterales; family Caulobacteraceae; genus Caulobacter; species Caulobacter segnis_E. The sequence continues at coordinate 557,469 of NZ_JAVDRV010000002.1, forward strand.
GCCTTGATCCTGGGTTTCATGCTGTTCGCGGCGTGGAACGACCTCAACCGCTACGACGTGTTCAAATTCATCGGTGGCCTGTTCACGTGAACGTCCGCCCTCCGTCCATGATTGGTCACATGAACAGATTTCGCGCCCAAAGCGCCGCGTTCGCCACGGGTATGGCGCTGCTTCTCGGCTCGACGGCCCTGGTGGCTCCGCATCAGGCTTTCGCGCAGGCCGCCCAGACCGGGGTGGTGCAGCGCATTGTTGTGCAAGGCAACGAGCGGATCGAGCAGGGCACGGTCCTGTCCTATCTGCCAATCCAGCCGGGCGACACGGTCGACTCCCAGCGCCTTGACCTGGCGCTGAAGACCCTGGCGCGCACGGATCTGTTCGCCGACGTCAAGATCGAGATGCAGGGCGGCGACCTCGTGGTCCGCGTCGTCGAGAACCCGATCATCAACCAGGTTGTCTTCGAGGGGAATTCATCCCTGAAGGAAGACAAGCTGAAGGACGAGGTGCAGATCCGTCCGCGCGGCATCTTCACCCGCGCCAAGGTCCAGGCTGACGTCCAGCGAATCATCGAGCTCTATCGCCGTTCCGGCCGTATCTCGGCGACCGTGACGCCCAAGGTGGTCGAGCTGCCGCAAAAGCGCGTCGACCTGGTGTTCGAGATCAGCGAAGGGCCCAAGAGCGGCGTCCTGGGCATCAACTTCCTGGGCAATTCCGAGTTCTCGGACAACGACCTGCGCGACGTGGTCGTGACCAAGGAAAGCCGCTGGTACAAATTCCTCACCAGCAACGACAACTACGATCCGGATCGGATCGAGTACGACCGCGAACAGCTGCGGAAGTTCTATCGTAACCGCGGCTACTTCGACTTCCGCGTCGTCTCGTCCGTGGCTGAACTGGCCCCGGACAAGAACGGTTTCGCTGTCACCTACACCCTGGACGAGGGCCCGAAGTACAAGTTCGGCAAGGTCACCGTCGAAACCGAGCTCAAGAAGCTGGACGGCAATCTGCTGGCGCAGATCCTGCCGATCCGCGCCGGACAGCTCTACGAGGACGAGAAGATCGAGCAGGCGACCGACGCCCTGACCTTCGCGGCGGGCGCGGCCGGCTTCGCCTTCGTGGACGTGCGTCCGCGCTATGTCCCGAACCGCGAGACGAAAACCGTCGACGTGGTCTTCCAGGTCCGCGAAGGGCCGCGCGTCTATGTCGATCGCATCGACATCGTCGGCAACACCCGCACGCTCGACTACGTGCTCCGCCGCGAGCTGGAGGTCGCCGAGGGCGACGCCTACAACCGCGTGCTGGTCGATCGGTCGAAGAACAACATCCGTCGTCTGGGCTTCTTCAAGGAAGTCGATATCGACGACACCCCCGGCTCCGCGCCGGACCGCACCAGTCTGCGCGTGAAGGTCGAGGAGCAGCCGACCGGCGAACTGTCGTTCAGCGCGGGTTATAGCTCCGTCGACAAGCTAGTGCTGGACGTCGGCATCACCGAGCGGAACTTCCGCGGTCGCGGCCAGAACTTCCGCGCCCGCGCCTCGGTCGGTTCGCTGCGTCAGCAGATCGATTTCGGCTTCTCCGAGCCGCGCTTCCTGGGTCGTAACCTCGTGGCGGGGGTGAACCTCTACACGTTCCGCTACGACCTGTCGGACTACGCGGCCTACGACACCAAGTCGGTCGGCGGCGATGTGCGGTTCGGCTTCCCGCTGACCAACGACGCGTCGATGAGCCTGCGCTACACGGTCCGTCAGGACGACGTCAGCGTCGCCGACAGCCTCTGCACCAGCGGCTCGGTCTCGCAGATCCTCTGCCTGCAGCGCGGCGCCTACATCACCTCGATGATCGGCTACGGCCTGCGCATCGATAAGCGGAACGACCCGATCAATCCGACGCGCGGCTGGTTCGCGGACCTGAACCAGGATCTGGCCGGCATCGGCGGCGACGTGAAGTACCTCAAGACCGAAGCCGACGCCGGCTGGTATTGGGGCTTCACCAAGGATCTGGTGTTCAGCGCCACCGGCTCGTTCGGCTACATCCAGGGCTGGGGCGGCGACAACGTCCGCATCAACGACCGCTTCTATCGCGGCGGCACCTCGTTCCGCGGCTTCGAGATCGCCGGTATCGGTCCGCGCGACGTCTCGAGCACGAACAACTCGATGGGCGCCAAGCTTTACGCCATCAGCACCTTCGAGCTGACCGTCCCGACCTTCCTGCCCGAACAGTACGGCATCAAGGCCGCCCTGTTCAGCGACGTGGGTACGGCCGGTCTGCTGGATGATGTGGATCGCCAGAGGTCACCCGGCGTCTTCGATCCGAACATCAAGGATAACCTGGCCCTGCGTGCCACGGCCGGTATCTCGATCGACTGGAAATCGCCCATGGGCCCCATTCGATTCGATATCAGCCGCATTTTGGCCAAGGAAAGCTACGACCGAACCGAAACGTTCCGGTTCTCCACCTCCACAAGGTTCCAATAAACATGTCCAAGTTCCTGTCCGCGGCCGCTTCCAGCGTTGTCGCTCTCGCCATCGCGACCAGCGCCTCGGCCCAGACGGCTCCGGCCGCCGCTCCCGCGGCTCCGGCCGTGACCCACGGTCCGGCCCTGACTGGCGTCTGCATCTTCTCCGACAAACGCGCGGTCGGTCAGTCGCTGGTCGGCAAGGCCGTCGACGCCCGCCTGAAGACCATCGCTCAACAGGTCAACGCCGAGCTGACCAGCGAGCGCACGGCGCTCGAGACGGAAGCCAAGGCTCTCGAAGCCAAGCGCGCCACCCTGGCTCAAGACGCCCAGGAGCAGCAAGGCGCCGCTCTGCAGGTCAAGGCCAACGCCTGGCAGCGCAAGGCGCAGCTGCGCCAGCGCGAGGTCGAGGCGACCGAGCAGAAGGCGCTGTCGCGCGTCTACACGGAAATGGATACGCCGATCCGCCAAGTCTATCAGACGCAGAAGTGCAGCATCCTGTTCGACCGCGACTCCGTGATGCTGGCCAACCCGGCCATGGACATCACCGACGGCGTCGTCACGGCTCTGGACGCTCGCATCAAGACGCTGACCTTCGACCGTGAGCGTCTGGACCAACAGGTCCCCGGCGCGCAAGCTCTGCAGCCGACCAATAAGTAAGCGAATCGTCTCCTTTGGGTTTACCTAGGGGAATTGAATTCGCCGTGAGGAGCCATGCCGGACCCGCGTTTCTTCGATAGCCTGGGTCCGGCATCGCTTTCCGAGTTGGCCCGGGCGGGCGCCGCCGAGTTGGCGGACGCGGCCTTGGGCGACCGCCAGATCGCCCACGCCGCGCCGTTGGATTCCGCCGACGCCCAGGCGGTCACCTTTTTCTCCGACGCCAAGCGCAAGGACGCCGCCGCGAACACGCGGGCGGGGGCGTGTTTCGTGCGGCCAGAACACCGCGACTTTCTTCCGGCGACCTGCGCGGCGCTGATCACCCGACATCCGCAGGCCGCGTGGGCCGCCGCGGTGGCGCGGCTTCACGCGGCGCGACGGCACGAGCCTTCGTCGGAGGCCTTGCACGCCGAGGCCATGCTCGAGGAAGGCGTTCTGCTGTCGCCCGGCGTGACAATCGGGCAGGACGCTCGCATCGGTCGTGGGACAAGGGTCGGTCCCGGCGTCGTGATCGGTCCGGGCGTCGTCATTGGGCGTCACTGCGTGATTGGACCCAACGCGGTGATCGGTTTCGCCCTCGTCGGCGATCGGGTCTCGATCGCCGCTGGCGCGGTGATCGGCGAGGCCGGGTTTGGAGCGGCCGCTGGTCCGGCCGGCATGGTCGACCTGCCTCAATTGGGGCGGGTGGTCATCCAGGACAACGTGACGATCGGGGCCAACAGCTGCGTGGATCGCGGGGCGTTCGCCGACACCACGATCGGCGAGAACACCAAGATCGACAATCTGGTGCACGTCGCCCACAACGTCCGTATCGGGCGTAATTGCGTCTTGGCGGCGTTCACTGGCATTTCCGGCAGCACGACGGTGGGCGACGGCGTCGCCTTCGGCGGCAAGGCCGGGGTGGCCGACCATTTGAATATCGGTTCGGGCGCGAGCGTCGGGGCGGCCGCCTCGGTGTTCAAGGACGTGCCGAAGGGTGAAACATGGACGGGATTCCCCGCGCGACCGCTGAAGCGGTGGCTGCGGGAAACCGCCTGGCTGTCGCGCAAGGCGGGCGGCCGAGTGACGAGGGGCGACGAATGAGCCAGACCACCGAACAAGCGGCGTCGACCGATATCGACATCGCCGAGATCCTGGCGCGCATCCCGCACCGCTATCCGTTCCTGCTGGTCGATCGCGCCGAGGACTACAACGCGCACAAGTCGATCGTCGGCATCAAGTGCGTGACGGTCAACGAGCCGTTCTTCCAAGGCCACTTCCCGGGCAATCCGGTCATGCCCGGCGTGCTGATCATCGAGGCCCTGGCCCAGACGGGCGCGGTGCTGATGAGCAAGTCGCTGGAAGTCGACACCGAGGGCAAGACGATCTTCTTCATGTCGGTCGACAACGCCCGTTTCCGCACGCCCGTCCGTCCCGGCGACGTGTTGCGGATGGAAGTCGAGGTGCTGCGCGCCCGCTCGTCGATCTTCAAGTTCAAGGGCGTGGCCAAGGTTGGCGACAAGGTCGCCGCCGAGGTCGAATTCGCCGCGATGGTCGTCGAGACGGGACCCAAGGCATGACGATTCACCCCACGGCCCTCGTCGCGCCGGAGGCCAAGATCGCCTCGGACGTCGAGATCGGGCCCTACAGCATCGTCGGTCCGGACGTGACCCTGAACGCGGGCGTGCGCCTGCTGTCCCACGTTGTTGTCGAAGGCGCGACGACATTGGGCGAGGGTTGTGTCGTCCATCCGTTCGCCAACCTCGGCGGCCCGCCGCAACACCTGGGCCACAAGGGCGAGCGCACCGAGCTGCTGATCGGGCCGCGCAACATTATCCGCGAGCACGTGACGATGCATACGGGCACGGCCTCCGGAAAAGGCGTGACCACGATCGGCTCGGATGGCCTCTACATGGTCGGTTCGCACGTCGCGCACGACTGCGCGGTCGGCGACTTCGTGGTGCTGGCCAAGGGCGCGACCCTGGGCGGTCACGTCGCGATCGGCGACTACGTCTTCATGGGCGGCCTGGCCGCCGCGCACCAGTTCTCGCGCATCGGTCGCTACAGCTTCATCGGCGGCTTGGCGGCGGTGACCAAGGACGTGATCCCCTACGGCTCGGTATGGGGCAACCACGCTCATCTCGAAGGGCTGAACCTGGTGGGCCTCAAGCGCCGAGGCTTCTCGCGCGAGACGATCAACGCCCTACGGGCCGCCTACCGCCTCCTGTTCGCCGACGAAGGCACCTTTCAGGAGCGTCTGGAAGACGTCGCCGAAATCCACGCCGGCAATCCCGAAGTCATGGAAATCGTCGACTTCATTCGCGCCGACGCCAACCGCCCCCTGTGCCTGCCCGAGCGGGAAGTCTAGGCTCAAGTCATGCGTAAGCTGGGTCTGATCGCTGGTGGCGGGGCGCTGCCCGTCGAACTCGCCGCCCGTTGCGAGGCGGCGGGACGGTCGTTCGCGGTCATGCGGCTGAAGAGCTTCGCCGACCCCGCCCTGGCGCGCTATCCGGGCGCCGATGTGGGCCTGGGCGAGTTCGGTAAGGTGTTCAAGGCGTTGAAGGCCGAGGGCTGCGAGGTCGTCTGCTTCGCCGGCAATGTGAAGCGCCCGGACTTCGCGACCCTGATGCCTGATGCGCGTGGCCTGAAGGTCGTGCCGGGCCTGATCATGGCCGCGCGCCAGGGCGACGACGCCTTGCTGCGCCGCGTGCTGGACGAGTTCGAGAAGGAAGGCTTCGAGATCGAGGGGGCGCACGAGGTGGTGGGAGAGATGACGCTGCCCCTGGGACGCCTGGGCCGCTTCTATCCCAGCGCCGAGCATATGGGCGACATCGACAAGGCCCTGATGGTGGCCCGGGAGATCGGTCGCCTGGACGTGGGGCAGGGCGCCGTGGTCTGCGACGGCCTGGTGCTCGCCGTCGAGGCCCAGGAGGGCACCGACGCCATGCTTCGGCGGGTCGCGGATCTGCCTCAGGCCATCCGCGGGTCCGCTGAACACCCGCGCGGCGTTCTGGCCAAGGCGCCCAAGCCGATCCAGGAGACCAAGGTCGACATGCCGACCATCGGCGTCGCGACCTTGCATCGCGCGGCGCGCGCGGGGTTGGCCGGCGTCGTGGGCGAGGCCGGTCGTGTGCTGGTCGTCGATCGAGACGCGGTGATCGCGGCCGCTGATGAACTGGGTCTCTTCGTCCTGGGGGTCGATCCGCGAGGGGACGCGTGAACGCGCCCTTGAAGGTCATGCTGGTCGCGGCCGAGGCCTCCGGCGACGCCCTGGGCGCGTCCCTGGCCAAGGCTTTGCGGGCCCGTCTCGGCGACCGCGTGACTTTCGTTGGTGTCGGCGGCGTCAAGATGGCGGAGCAGGGGATCCAGAGCCCCTTCGACATCGCCCAGCTGTCGATCCTGGGCATTTGGGAAGGGCTGAAGGCCTATCCGACCGTCAAGGCGCGCCTCGACGACACCGTGGCCTTGGCTCTGCGCGAGAAGCCCGACGTCGCGGTGCTGATCGATAGCTGGGGCTTCAACATCCGCCTGGCCAAGGCCCTGCGGAAGGCCAATCCCGGCATCGCGCTGGTCAAGTACGTGGCCCCGCAGGTCTGGGCCTATCATGCCGCTCGCGCCCATACCCTGGCCAAGGCGGTTGATCTGCTGCTGTCGATCCAGCCGATGGACAAGGCCTATTTCGACGCCGCGGGACTGGAGAACGTCTTCGTCGGCAACTCGGCCCTGGCCAAGCGGTTCGACCAAGCCGATGCCGATCGTCTTCGCGCGGCGATCGGCGTGGACGCCGACGAGCCGATGCTGTTGGTCTTGCCGGGCAGTCGCCCGTCCGAGATCGAGCGGGTCATGCCGGCCTTCGAGGACGCGGTGCGGCGCTTGAAGGCCGATCGCCCCGATCTGGCCATCGTCGTTCCCGCCGCCTACACGGTCGTCGAGGCGGTCAAGGCCAGGGTCGCCGGCTGGCCGTTCCGCGCTCACGTGATCGAGGACGAGCAGCTCAAGGACGACGCCTTCGTCGCGGGCGATGTCGCCCTGGCCTGCAGCGGCACCGTGACCACCGAGCTGGCCCTGGCCGGCCGCCCAATGGTGGTCGGCTACAAGACCGGCGCGATCACCTACGCTATCCTCAAGCGGTTGATGAAACCCCGCTGGATCACCCTGTTCAACATCGCGGCCGATCGGACGGTCGCGCCGGAGTTCATCCAGGACGCCTGCGAGGGCGAGGCCTTGGCGCGAGCCGTGGGCGAGTTGCTCGACGACCCCAAGCGCGGAGCGCGCCAAACGGCCGAGCAGTATGAAGCGCTCGACAGGATGGGGCGCGGGATGCCCGACCCCTCCGAGGCCGCGGCGACCGCGATGATCGATTTCCTGAGGGCGCGGGGCCTGCTTCAAGGTTAACCGGCGGTTTACGTCCGAGTCTTAATCTCTGGATAACGTCCCTCGCGGAGCCGTCGTCGTGGCCATAGACCCGACCGCGCCCCTGACCCCGATGACTCCCGCCGCGCCGCCCGGGAGCCAACCCCATTCGGTCGTTCTGCAAGCCATGGCCCGCGCGGCCCTGGCGAATGTCACCAACACTTTGGGCGGACTGGCCGGAGGGGGGGCGACGGAAGCGGCCAAGCCCCATCAGGGCGTGGAACAGCCCGATAAGGCTTCGACGCGAGACGCTGGACACGCCGCGGTTTCGTTCTCGTCCGGAGGCGGCGTCCCCGGCGCCTCGGCGTCGCGACCGCCACCGCAAGAGACCCGGCTGATGCGCGCGGTGCGGGTCGCCGTCGCGGACGCCGTGCCGCGTCAGGCGGGCCTGGCGCCGCTGATGGCGGATGTGCGCGCGGTGCTGGACTGGCCCGATACGCCCCCGGAAGTACGAATCGCCGGGGAAAACCTGATGGCCCGCCTGCCGCGCGCTTTCGAAGTGTCCACGGCCCGAGGCTTGAAGAAGGCCGTGGAGCGGTCGGGCGTCTTCCTGGAGGCGCGGTTGGCCCGAAGCGCGACGTCGGCGCCGGATGGCCAGGCTTCGCCCGTATCGCCCGGAGCCGATCTGAAGGCGGCCCTGTTGGTTTTCAAGGGGGCTTTGAGCGGCTGGCTCGCCCGCGCGGCGCCGCCGCCCGTCGAGGAGCTGGAAGACGCGGTCATCGTGGCTGAACAGCCGGCCGAGACCGCCGAGGTCGCTCAACCCGCGAAGCCGTCATTGCCGCTGCCCACCCCGCCGCCACGGCAAGGACCCGAGGCTGCCCCTCGGAAGGACACGCCGTCCACGCCCCCAGCGGCCCTGGAGGTCTCGCCTGACGAGCCAGAGCGCGCCGCGCTTCCGGCGAACTCCATGAAGGCCCAGCCCCTTCAGCCGGACGCGGAGGACACCGCGCCGCCGCCGCGGGCCGCCGCCGCCGAGGCGGGGGAAGCTGGGCAAGACGACGTCGAACCCCGCTTCGCCGCCTTTCTGGCCCCCTTGAAATCCACATCTCAGACGCCATCGGCCAAGCCTGTGTCGGCGGTGCTCGGCTTCTTGGATCTAGCGGAGGTTTCACCCGAGCCGGATGATGGCCGACCGCCGCCGCCTGCAGCCACGCCGCTGGCCGCTCGGGGCTACGGTGGGACGCTCGCCGATCCGGCGGCGCCGAAGACCCCGCCACCGCCATTCGCCGGCGGGCCCATGGCTGGACAGCGGCCCAAAGTCACGGAATTGCCCGCGCACGCCGCGCCCGATGAGATTGTTCGGCGTCTGCTGAGGGGCGCCAGCGCGGCGCTCGCCCGTCAGGACCTGATGCAGATCGCGTCGCTCCGCGAAGTTCATCACGACCCCGAGACTGGCGAGGCTCGCCCGCAGCCGTCGCGCTTGAACCTCGATGTCCCGTTCGTGACGTTGGAGGGCGTGGCGGTGGCGCAGTTCGAGATCACGCGGGACGGCGGCGGCGCGGGCGGCGGCGTGGTCGGGCCGGTCGAGCGAACCTATCGCGCGCGCTTCTCGATCGACGTGGAGCCGCTGGGGCCCGTGCATGCCCTGGTGACCCTGACCGGCGCTCGCGCGCGTGTCTCCCTTTGGGCCGAGCGCGCCGAGACCATCGCTCGCCTGCGCGCGGGCGAGGAGGCCCTCGGCGCGGCGCTGCGGCAGGCCGAACTGACGCCGGAGGTCGCCGTCCATTCGGGGCCGCCACCGGTGAAGGACGGTCGGGCGCTGGGCCATTTCGTGGACCAGGCCTCATGAGCGGGATCACGGGACCCACGGCGCGTCCGCGGATCGCGGTCGCCTTGCTGCACGATGACGCCCACGCGCCCCGTGTCGTCGCCTCCGGCCAGGGATGGGTTGGCGAGAAGATTATCGAGACAGCGCGCGAGCACGGCGTGCCGATCGAGGAAGACCCCGTGCTCGCCCAGGCGCTCTCGACGATCGAGATCGACGAGGAGATCCCCGAGAACCTCTATCGCGCCGTCGCCGAGGTCCTGGGTTTCCTGCTCAAGCCCTGAAACGAAAAAGGCCCCGCCGAAGCGGGGCCTGATCCTTGGTCCTGGTAGCGGCGCTTAGCGCTTTTCGACCGGAACGTAGTCGCGCTGCGTGGCGCCGGTGTAGAGCTGACGCGGACGGCCGATCTTGCGGGTCGGATCCTCGAACATTTCCTTCCACTGGCTGATCCAGCCGACGGTGCGGGCCAGGGCGAACAGCACGGTGAACATGTTGGTCGGGAAGCCCATCGCGCGCAGGGTGATGCCCGAATAGAAGTCGATGTTCGGGTAGAGCTTGCGGTCGACGAAGTACGGGTCGTTCAGGGCGACCTTTTCCAGCTCTTGGGCGACCTGCAGCAGCGGGTCGTTGTTGTGGCCCAGTTCCGCCAGCACTTCGTGCGCGGTCTTCTGCATGACCTTCGCGCGCGGGTCGAAGTTCTTGTACACGCGGTGGCCGAAGCCCATCAGCTTGTACTTACGATCCTTCACGCCTTGGACGTAGTCCTTGATGTTGTCGACCGAACCGATGGTCTCCAGCATCTCCAGCGCTTCCTGGTTGGCGCCGCCGTGCGACGGGCCCCACAGGCAGGCGATGCCGGCGGCGATGCAGGCGAACGGGTGCGCGCCCGACGAGCCGGCCAGACGGACGGTCGAGGTCGAGGCGTTCTGCTCGTGGTCGGCGTGCAGGATGAAGATCCGGTCCATGGCGCGGGTCAGCACCGGGTTCGGCTTCCAGTCCTCGGCCGGCACGGCGAAGCACATGCGCAGGAAGTTTTCCGAGTAGGACAGGTCGTTGCGCGGCGACACGAACGGCTGGCCGATCGTGTACTTGTAGGCGCGCGCGGCGATGGTCGGCATCTTGGCGATCAGGCGGTGAGCGCTGATTTCGCGCTCGCGGGCGTCGTCGACATTGATGCTGTCGGCGTAGAAGGCCGACAGGGCGCCAACGGCGCCGGTCATGACCGCCATCGGGTGAGCGTCGCGGCGGAAGCCTTCGAAGAACCGATCGAACTGCGCGTGCAGCATCGTGTGGTAGGTGATGTTGTGTTCGAACTTGGCGAACTCGTCGGCCGTCGGCAGTTCGCCGTTCAGCAGAAGGTGGCAGACCTCGAGGAAGGTCGACTTCTCGGCCAGCTGGTCGATCGGGTAGCCGCGGTGCAGCAAAACGCCAGCGTCGCCGTCGATATAGGTGATCTTGCTTTCGCAAGAGGCCGTCGAGGTGAAGCCGGGATCGAAGGTGAAGTGGTCGCTTTCAGCGTAGACTTTCCGGATGTCGAGAACGTCCGGACCCGTGCTGCCCTTGAGGATCGGCAGGTCGTAGCTCTTGTCGCCGATCGTCAGCGTGGCTTTATCGGTCATACTTAGACCCCTTCATAAATTGGAACGAGCAGTCCAACTTTCGTTTTCGCGGGTGCGTTATAGCGCCTCATGCGCGCGGCGCCAGGGCGTCGTCAAGTCGCCCCAGGCTCTCCTCGCGGGACAGGGCGGCCATCGTCTTGTTCAGATCCGGGGCCGGCGCGCCACCGGTCAGGAGCCCGCGCAGGGCGGGACCGAACTTGCCAAAGCCGACGCCTTCCGATTCCGCGAATGATTTCAACACGGTCTCCAGCGCGGCGGCGTCGAACGCCGGCGCGGCCGCCAGCTGATCCCGCAAGCGCTTGAGGCGCTCGACGGTTTCGTCGGTCAGCTGCTTCCGCGTCTTTTCGTCCAGGGTCAGCGGGCGGGTCTTCAGTGCGAACGCACAGTGATCCACCAGCTCCAGGATGGTCTTGGCGCCTTCCTTCACTTCCGGAACCGTGCGGGCGATGCGCTCGCGCGCGTCGGCGGGCAGAGGCTCGCCGCGCTTTTCGGCGGCGGTCAGGGCCAGCGCGGTCAAACGGGCGTCGTCGGCCTTGCGCAGGTGCTGGGCGTTGATGTGGTTCAGCTTGGCCCAGTCCAGGCGCGCGGGCGCCTTCACGACGTCGGCCACGTCGAACCAGCTGATCGCCTGCTCGTCGTTGAAGACCTCATCGTCGCCATGGCCCCAGCCCAGGCGGGCCAGATAGTTGCGCATGCCTTCGGGGATGTAGCCGAGATCGGCGAACTCGCCGACGGCCTGGGCGCCGTGGCGCTTGCTGAGCTTGGCGCCGTCCGGACCATGGATCAGCGGGATGTGGGCGAAAGCCGGCACGGCCCAGTCCATCGCCTGATAGATCAGCGACTGACGCGCGGCGTTGTTCAGGTGGTCGTCGCCACGGATGACGTGGGTCACGCCCATGTCGTGGTCATCGACCACGACGGCGAGGTTGTAGGTCGGGGCGCCGTCCGCGCGGAGCAGAACCAGATCGTCCAGCTCGATGTTGCGGAACGTCACCGGACCCTTGACCATGTCGTCGACCAGGGTCTCGCCGTCCAGCGGTCCCTTGAAGCGGATCACGTGCGGGATCGACAGGTCGCCCTCGGGCGCGTCACGCCACGGCGAGCGGATCGCCTTGCCCTCGGCGCGGGCCTTTTCGCGGGCGACTTCTAGCTCCTCGACGGTCATCCAGCAGCGATAGGCGCGCCCCTTGGCCAGCAGCTCGTGCACCACCTCGACGTGGCGCGGCGCGCGGGTGTGCTGGAAGATCACCTCGTCGTCGGACTTCAGGCCCAACCAGTCCAGGCCCTCGAAGATCGCGGCCACGGCGGCCTCGGTCGAGCGTTCGCGATCGGTGTCCTCGACGCGAACAAGGAACTTCCCTCCCGTATGGCGTGCATATAACCAGTTGAACAGCGCCGTGCGGGCGCCGCCGATATGCAGGAAACCGGTGGGCGAGGGGGCGAAGCGCGTGACGACGCCCGTGGGATTTGGGCCGGTAGGTGAGGGGTTCGACATGGACTTCAAGGCTGCAAGGCTAGACGCCGGAGCGGCGTCGAAAAACGCGAGCCGCGACGCGGCTTGGGCGGGGCGTCTTAGCATGGCGGTTCGCGCGAGGCCTAGCGGTTTCGCGCCCCGCGGCGAAGTTGGCCAAGCTGTCAAAAATCTCGTGGTTTCCGCGTGTTAGGCGTCGAAGCTGTCGATATCCCGCCTCCGGTGACGGTGAAGCGGCTCTCCATCCGCGCGCTGGCGGCGCTCGGGATGGAGGAACTTCGCGACAACGAGACCAGGGCCTTCCTCTGGGCGCCGGTCGCCTTTGGGTTGGGCGCGGCGGCCTATCTGGAGGCCGGTCGCGAACCCTCCCTGTGGGGGCTCGCCGCCATGGCGTTCACGCTCACGGCGACGTGGTGGTCGCTGCGGCGGCGAGGCGCGCCGGCCTTGGTCGTCGCCCTGGCGAGCCTGGTCGCGTTCGGCGCGGCGGGCGCCTTGGCCGCCAAGGTGAGGAGCGATCGTGTCGCCGCGCCGGTCATGGCCGGAGAACGCGTGGTCCGACGGGTGGAAGGCTTTGTCGTCGATGTGGTCAGTCCGGGCGCGGGCGGGCCGCGATTGCTGATCGCCCCGGTCTCGATCTCTGGCCTGCTGCCCGAGCGGACGCCGAGACGCATTCGCGTGACGATCGGCGAGAACGAGACGCCGGCGCCCGGTGACGCGATACGTCTTAGGGCCATGCTGGGCCAGCCGCCGCCGCCGGCCGCGCCAGGATCCTACGACTTCGCGCGGGACGCCTGGTTCGACTCGATCGGCGGCGTCGGCTTCACGATCGGGGAGCTTGGGACCGCGCGACTCGACCCGCCGCCGCTTCGGCTGCGGATTGTCATGGCGATCAACGCCTTCCGCTGGAGCCTCGCCCAGCGGATCATGGATCGGATGGGACCGAGCAGCGGGGGAGTCGGCGCCGCCATGGTGACCGGGCACGAGGCCTGGATCACCCAGGACCAGACCGACGCCATGCGGGCCTCGGGCCTGGCGCACATCCTGTCGATCTCGGGCCTGCACATGGCCATCGTCGGCGGCTTCGTGTTTGGCGCGGCGCGTCTGGGCGTCGCGGCCTGGCCCTGGCTGGCCTTGCGCGCGCCGGGCAAGAAAATCGCCGCCGGCGCGGGCCTCGTCGCGGTCCTGGGCTATCTGGTGATCTCCGGCGCGCCGCCTCCGGCCGAGCGCGCGGCGATCACGGCCAGCGTCGCCTTTCTGGCTATCCTGTTCGATCGGCGCGCGATCACGCTGCATGGCTTGGCCGTGGCGGCCCTGCTGATCCTGGCGCTGAAGCCGGAGACCGCGGGCGAGCCGGGCTTCCAGATGTCGTTCGCCGCCACCGCAGCCCTGGTGGCCTTGGCCGAGAGTTGGCCGCGGCCGGTCAAGGAAATCTCCACGCCCTGGTGGATCCGGTGGCCACAGGCGGGGATAACCTGGTTGGCCGCCAGCGTCGCCGCCAGCCTCGTGGCGGGCCTGGCCACCGCGCCGTTCGCCATGCAGCACTTCAATCGTGTCGCGGTCTGGGGACTGCCGGCCAACCTGGCGGTCGCGCCGCTCTCCTCGTTCGTGATCATGCCCTTCCTGGCGATTGGAACCCTTCTCGAGCCTTTTGGCCTGGGCGCGCCGTTCCTGGCCGTGGCTGGCTGGGGCGTCGATGCGATGATCGGCGTCGCCAACGGATTCGCCGATGCTCATGGCGCGCAGCGGATCGTCGCCAGCGCGCCGCCACAGGTCCTGGTCATCGCTTTCCTGGGACTGACGCTTTTGTGTCTTTGGAGGGGGCGGCTGCGGTGGATTGGAGCGCCGATGGCTCTGGCGGTCGCGCTGTGGCCTAGGCCGATGCCACCGGACGCGTGGATCGCCGCCGATGGCGCGACCGCCGCCGTGCGTTCCGGCGACGCGGCGGTGCTGCTGCGCACGGACGCCAAGCGGTTCGGGGCGGAACTGTGGGCGCGGCGACGTGGCCTGACGCCCGCCACCTGGAGCCTCTATGCCTGCGACAGGCGGATCTGCGCGCCGGGCCTCGGCGCGCCGGTGCCGCTGTCGTTGGCCTGGAGCCAGCGGACGCCCGACGCGGAGACCCTGTCGGGCCTATGCGTCAACAGCGAGGTCGTGGTCATCCGGGGCGCCGCGCCGCGCCGCATTCCTCCGTTGTGCGCCGACACCGTGCTGCTGACCGCCGAGGACTTCGCGCGCGGCGGGGCGGCGGAGCTCTATCGTCACGCCGATGGCTGGCGGATCGTCTGGGCGCAACCCTTGCGTGGCGATCGTCCGTGGAGCCGTCTGCTGACACAGGATGACGTCGGCGACCGCTAGGGGTCGGGAAGCGCTCAAGTCGGGAGGCCTCGCCATGTCCAATTTCGCCGCTCGTCGCGCCGCGTTTCGCGCCTTGCACGCCCAGGGATGCTTCGCCCTGCCCAATCCGTGGGACGTGGGGAGCGCGCGTCGGCTGGAGCGGCTGGGCTTCAAGGCCCTGGCCTCCACGAGCGCCGGCGCGGCCTGGTGCATGGGCAAGGACGATGGACAGATCACGCGAGACGAGGTGATCGCCCATCTGCGCCAGCTCTGCGGGGCGACCGACCTGCCGGTGAACGCCGACTTCGAGAACGGCTTTTCCGACGCGCCCGAAGGCGTCGCCGAGAACGTGGCGCTAGCGATCGAAGCCGGCGTCGCGGGTCTATCGATCGAGGACTGGTCTGGATCGGCTCTCTATGATCTTCCAACGGCCGTGGAGCGCCTGAAGGCGGCGAAGGGCGCGATCGACGCCTCGGGCGAGGACGTGATCCTGGTCGGCCGCGCCGAGGGTTATCTTCGGGGTGTCCGAGACCTGGGCCAGATCCTCGAACGCCTGAAGGCCTATGCCGAGGCCGGCGCCGATTGCCTCTACGCGCCGGCGGTGACCGACCCGGAAGAGATCAAGGCCATCGTCCAGGCGGTCGCGCCCAAGCCGGTCAATGTCTTGCTGTGGGGGCCGGATATGACGGTCGACAGCCTCGCGGCCCTAGGCGTGCGCCGGGTCAGCACGGGCGGGGCCTTGGCGGCGGCCGCCTGGAAGGGTTTCGACGCCGCCGCCAAGCGCTTGGCGGAGGAGGGGCGGCTCTAGCCCCAATCTCATACGAAAAGGCCCCGATCCTCGCGGAGGTCGGGGCCAACTTTCTGAGATCGCACCGTCTTCGCGGAGGCGGCGAATCCTAGTGATACCGGCGGATCAGACCCACCAGCTTGCCCTGCACCTCGACTTGGTCCGGGCCGAAGATGCGGGTCTCGTATTTCGGATTGGCGGCTTCCAGGGCGATCGAGCCGCCCTTCTTGCGCAGGCGCTTCAGAGTGGCTTCCTCACCCACCAGGGCCACGACGATCTCGCCCGAGGTGGCGGTGTCGCCCTTCTTGATGATGACGTAGTCGCCGTCGAGAATGCCGGCCTCGATCATCGAGTCCCCCTGCACCTCGAGGACGTAGTGCTCGCCGTTGCCCAGCATGGCCTCTGGCACCGGCAGGCGCTCGCGCTCGTGCTGGATGGCGTCGATCGGCGTGCCGGCGGCGATGCGGCCCAGGATCGGCAGTTCGCGACTGTCATTGGCGGCCGGGGCGGGCGACGAGGCGGGCGGAGCGCCGCCGCCTTCAAACACTTGGGGACGGAAGGCGCCGCGGCCCTTGGGTGGGGCGGCGGTCGTCGCCTGTTGCGGCAGCTTCACCACCTCCAGCGCCCGCGCCCGGTGGGCCAGGCGGCGGATGAAGCCGCGTTCCTCGAGCGCCGTGATCAAGCGGTGAATGCCGGACTTGGACGCCAGATCGAGCGCCTCCTTCATCTCGTCGAAGGAAGGGGAGACGCCGGTCTCCTTGATCCGCTCGTGGATGAACATCAGCAGTTCGTGCTGCTTGCGGGTGAGCATGTCGACCTCGGCTGGAGCGCGGAACAAACCGCAAACCTCGAGAATGTTCTCTAGGCGTTCTTCCTTAATGTCAAGTTGACGCTGTTCCCGCTGTGTTCAGGCCAATGAAATCAGGCCTTAAGGCGCTGCTTCGGTTGTTTGTCCGCCGAATCAACGAGGTCTTCGAAGCGTGTCGCCAGTTCCGGGAACTTGGGGGTGCAGCCCTCGTAGAAGCTCATGATCCGACGCATGTCGGCCTCGTAGTCGCCCGTCGGG
The DNA here is from genome assembly GCF_031454995.1 of Caulobacter segnis. Lineage (GTDB taxonomy): Bacteria > Pseudomonadota > Alphaproteobacteria > Caulobacterales > Caulobacteraceae > Caulobacter > Caulobacter segnis_E. The sequence goes on from NZ_JAVDRV010000002.1 coordinate 574,012, forward strand.
TAGATGGCGGGACCCAGGCCGACCACCTTGCGGCGATAGTCCATCATGCCCAGCACCATCGGCACGCCCGCCCCCTGGGCGATGTGATAGAACCCCGTCTTCCACTGGCGGGCCTTGCCGCGCGTGCCCTCTGGCGCGATCGTCAGCATGAATTCGTCGCGGCGCGCGAACTCCTCGACCATGGCCTTGACCATGTCCTTGGAGCGCTCGCGGTCCAGCGGGATACCGCCCAAGTCCCGCATCATCTGGTCGAAAGGCGGCTTGAACAGCGACGCCTTGCCGATGAAGCGGAGCTTGAGGTTCAGGGCGTCCGCCGCGCCGACGAAATAGACGAAGTCCCAGTTGCTGGTGTGCGGGGCGGCGATGATGACGAACTTCCGCGTCTCCGGCGGCGCGCCCTCGACACGCCAGCCGCGAAGCCTGAAATGCGCCGACAGAGCCCATTTCACCACGCGGGCAAGCCAGTTCATGCGGTCTTTTCCGGGCCGAGCCGAGGTCGAGCTCAAGCTCAGCCTATCAGGGTTTGCGTGGCGGCCGTAACGTCAGCATGTCGCATCAGGCTCTCGCCGACCAGCATGGCCTTGGCGCCGGTCGCTTCCATCCGCACGACGTCGGCGTGGGTGAAGATGCCGCTCTCGGTGACCAGCAGAGCGTCCTTCGGAGCCTGGGCCGACAGGCGCTCGGTCACGGCCAGATCGACGACGAAGCTCTTCAGGTCGCGGTTGTTGATCCCCACGAGATCCGAGCCCAGCGCGCCGGCGCGGGCCATCTCGGCCTCGTCGTGGACCTCGACCAGCGCGTCCATGCCCAGGCGCTTGGCCTCGGACATCAGCTCGGCCGCCAGGACGTCGTCGATCATGGCCAGGATAACCAGGATCGCGTCGGCCCCCAGGGCGCGGCTCTCCGCCACCTGCCAGGGGTCCACGAGGAAGTCCTTGCGGATGCAGGGCAGGGCGGTCGCCGCGCGGGCGGCCACCAGGTAGTCGTCCGCCCCTTGGAAGCTCGGACCATCGGTCAGCACCGACAGACAGGCCGCGCCGCCGGCCTCATAGGCCTTGGCCAGGATCGGCGGATCGAAGTCCTCGCGGATCAGGCCCTTGGACGGCGAGGCCTTCTTGATCTCGGCGATCAGCGACAGCTTGCCGGGCGCGTGCTTGGCTTCCAGCGCCGCCTTGAAGCCGCGCGGGGCCGAGGCGGCCTTGGCGGCGGCGTCGACATCGGCTTGCGAGCGCGCCGCCTTACGGCCGGCGACGTCCTCGCGCTTGTAGGCGGCGATCTTGGCGAGGATGTCGGTCACGCGGGCAATTCCGTATTGGTGGCGGCCACCAGGCCGTCCAGGGCGGCGCGGGCGCGGCCCTCGTCGATGACGGCGGCGGCCAGTTCGATGCCCTCGACCAGGGTCTCGACCTTGTCGGCGACCAGGAAGGCCGCGGCGGCGTTCAGCAGCACGATGTCGCGGTAAGGGCCCTTCTCGCCGTCGAACAGGCGGGTCAGGGCGGCGGCGTTGAAGGCCGGATCACCGCCGGTGATGTCCGACAGCGCCGCGCGCGGCAGGCCGACGGCCTCCGGCGTGATCGTGAAGAGATGCATGCGGCCATCGCGCCACTCGGCGACCTCGGTCTCGCCGGTGGTCGTCAGCTCGTCGAGGCCCGACCCATGCACCGACCAGGCGCGTTCGGCCCCCAGGGCGCCCAGCGCCTTGGCGATCGGCTCGACGAAGCGGGGCGCGGAGACGCCGACCACCTGCCGCTTGGCGCCGGCCGGATTGGTCAGCGGGCCCAAGAGGTTGAAGATCGTGCGGAAACCCAGCTCCTGGCGGATGGGCGAGACGTGCCGCATGGCGCCGTGGTGGGCCTGGGCGAACAGGAAGCAGATCCCGGCCTCGTCCAGGGCCCGGCGCTGCTGCGCGCGCGTGGCGTCGATGTTGACGCCCAGGGCGGTCAGCACGTCGGCGGTGCCGGACTTGGAGGTGATGGCGCGGTTGCCATGCTTGGCGACCTTCAGGCCGCCACCCGCCGCGACGAAGCCCACGGCCGTCGAGATGTTCAAGGTGTGGAGGCCGTCCCCGCCGGTGCCGCAGACGTCGATGACCTCGTACGGGTGATCCAGGTGCACGGCCGCGCGGCGCATGGCGCGGGCGCAAGCCGCGATTTCTCCAACGGTCTCGCCGCGCAGGCGCATGGCGGTCACGGCGGCGGCGACCTGGGCTGGGGTCGGCTCGCCGCGCAGGCAGGCGGCGAAGAACACCTCGGCGTCCTCGTCGCCCAGGGTCTGGCCGTCGGCCAGCTTGGCCAGCAGGGGTTTGAAAGCGTCGGACATGGTGGCGGACCTAGACCCAGACCGCCGTGTCGCGCTTCACGCCCGCCAGGTCCATGAAGTTGGCCAGCATCTGATGGCCGCCTTCGGTGGCGATCGATTCCGGATGGAACTGCACGCCAAACACGGGCCGGGTCTTGTGCTGAACGCCCATGATCTCGCCGTCGTCGGTCCAGGCGGTGACCTCCAACTCGGGTGGCAGGTCTTCCTTGCGCACCGCCAGGCTGTGATAGCGGGTGGCGGTGAAGGGGTTGGGCAGGCCCTTGAAGATGCCCTTGTCGTTGTGGCGGACCTTGCTGACCTTGCCGTGCATGACCTGCTTGGCGCGGATCACCTCGCCGCCATAGGCCTGGCCGATGGCCTGGTGGCCGAGGCAGACGCCCAGGATCGGCAGGTCCTCCGGCGCGCCGCGCAGTAGGGGCAGGCAGATACCGGCCTGGTCCGGGGCCTTGGGGCCGGGCGACAGCAGCACGGCGTCGGGCTTGAGGGCAAGGGCTTCCTGCACCGTCAGGGCGTCGTTGCGGAACACCTCGGTCTCCGCGCCCAGCTCGTTCAGATAGTGAACGAGGTTGTAGGTGAAGCTGTCGTAGTTATCGATGACCAGGATCATGACGCCGCCTTTCGGAGGTCGGTTCTAGAGCGCGTTAGGCGAAAGTGTAAGCGGTTTCGCCGCTCGAACGCGCTCCAGGTTTCAAGCAGCCACAGGTCTTTTGGATGATTATCCAAAAGACTTGTGGCGCGGGCGGGCGCAATGTGTAGCGCCATTTTCGCCCGCGGCTTTCAGTAACGGTTACAGCGGACGCGGTCTTGCGCATGATGGGCGCATGGACCCGCGTGATTCCGCCCTGGACCCTGTCGCCGTCGCCTATGTCCGCGCTCTGCTGCGGCCCAAGACGCGCGTCCAGAAGCTGGGACCGGTCCTGGCCGCGGCGGCTTTCGCCGCGTTCTGCGCGATCAGCTTCGCCACGGTGATGGTGCTGGCGCCGCCGAAGGTCACTCAGCACCTTCCCGAGGATCGGCTGGGCGGGTCCCTAGGCCCGGGGATCGAGCAGCCCTAAGGCTCAGCTGAATCGCCAGGCTTCCTCAGCCGCGCGCTTTAGGGCGCGGGACTTGTGCAGGGTCTCGTCGTATTCGCCGTCCGGATCGCTGTCGGCGACGATGCCGCCGCCGGCCTGGACGTACATCATGCCGTCCTTGACCAGCGCCGTGCGGAGCACGATGCAGGTGTCGACCGAGCCGTCCGCGCCGAAATAGCCGACGGCGCCGGCATAGCCGATGCCGCGCTTTTCGACTTCCAGCTCGTCGATGATCTCCATGGCCCGCACCTTGGGCGCGCCCGACAGGGTGCCGGCGGGCAGGGCGGCCATCAGCACGTCCACCGGATCGACGCCCTCGGGGGCCGTGCCCTCGACGTTCGAGACGATGTGCATGACGTGGCTGTAGCGCTCGATCTTGAAGCTCTCGGTCACGCGGACGTTAGGGCCCTTCGGACGCTCAGCCATTGTCTGCTCGGGGGGCGCGTTGCGACCGGCGCGGTTTAGCATGGCCACGCGGCCCACGTCGTTGCGGCCGAGGTCCAGCAGCATCAGGTGCTCGGCGCGCTCCTTGGGATCCGCCAGCAGCTCGGCTTCCAGCGCGGCGTCTTCCTCGGGCGTGGCGCCGCGCGGACGGGTTCCGGCGATCGGACGGATGGTGATCTTGTTGTCACGCAACCGCACCAGAATCTCGGGGCTGGAGCCGACCAGATTGAAACCGTCCAGGTTCAGGAAGAACAGGAACGGCGACGGATTCGTGCGGCGCAGCGAGCGATAGAGCGCGAACGGCGGCAGGTCGAAGGGCGCGCGGAAGCGGTGGCTGGCGACGACCTGGAAGATGTCGCCGGCGGCGATGTAGTCCTTCGCCTTGGCCACGACCTGGTGATAGTCGGCGCGGCTGACCGGCGTCGTGAACTCCATCGGACCGCGCGGCGCGCGGGGCGCGTCGTGGGCCAGAGGACGGCGCAGGTCCGCCATCACGGTCTCGATCCGAGTCCGCGCGGCTTCGTAGGCGTCCTTGGCCGACACGCCGGCCTTGGGCCGCACGGCCGTCGTCAGGATGATCTCCTGAGCGATGGCGTCGAAGATCGCGACGATCTGTGGCCGGGTCATGATCCCGTCCGGCAGGCCCAGGGTGTCCTCGTTGATATCGGGCAGGCGCTCGACCAGACGTACCAGGTCGTAGCCCAGCGCCCCGAACACGCCGGCGGCCATGGGCGGCAGGCCCTTGGGCAGCTCCATGCGCGAGCGGGCGACCAGGTCGCGCAGGCTGTCCAGCGCGCCGCCCGCCTGCGGCGTGTACCGGCCGGCGGCGATGTCGTCGCCCTCGGCGATCTCGGCCTGGTCGCCGCGGCAGCGCCAGACGAGGTCAGGATTCATGGTCACGATCGAGTAGCGACCGCGCCAGGCGCCGCCCTCGACGCTTTCGAACAGGAAGCTGTAGGGACGCGTCTGGGCGATCTTCAGATAGGCCGAAACCGGCGTCTCCAGATCGTCGATCAGACGGGTCCAGACAACCTGCCGCCGCCCGGAGTCATAGGCTTCCGAAAAGGCGTCGAAGGCGGGTTCCAGACTCATTACTCGGCTTTCTTTCCGCCCTTGGCGGCTTCCGCCTTGGCCAGGGCGTCGGTGTCGACGCCGATGGCCTGGCGCGCCAGGGTCAGGTTGGTCTTGGTCTTCAGCTGGGCCTTGGCGGCGGCGCGCGAGGCCTCGCCAAGGTCGCGCATCAGGCCGTTGGCGGCCTGGGCCTGGGCGAGCACGGCGTAGCGGGCGACGTCATTGGTCGGCGCGGCGTGGACGGCTTCCAGCTTGGCGACGACATAGGCCTCGCCCTGCTGGCCGGCGCGGGCGGTGAACACGGTGTTCGGTTTAGCGTCGAAGGCCGCGCCCAGGAAGGCAGGGCCCAGGCCCATGTGCTGCTGGGCGTTCTGGCGCGAGAGGCCCGGGACGCGCTGGATGTTGGACTGGGCCGAGGCGGCGACGGCTTCCAGCGACTCGCCTTTCTTGACGCGCGCGGCCAGAGCGTCGGCCTTGGCCTTGAGGCGCTTGCCCATCTCCTGGCCCATCCACACGGCGGTCAGCTGGGGCTTGATCTCGGCCAGGGCCGGGAGGGCGGCCGGGACCACCTTCTCGACCTTGACGGCGTAGTATTCGCCCTTGCCCAGCTCGATCAGGTCGCTTTCGCCGCCTTGAGCCAGGCTGAAGGCGGTCTTGATCATGTCGGGCGTCAGGCCAGCCGCCGGCTGACCCATCTGGTCGGCGCCCTGGGCGGTGATCGGCGCGGTCGTCACGACCATGGCGCCGGCCTTGCTGGCGGCGGCCACGAGGTCGGCGCCGGCGTCGTGCGCGTCCTGATAGGCTTGGGTCTGGTCATAGGCCTTGGCCTGGGCGGCCTGGGCGCGAACCTCGGCCTCGATCTGCGGGCGGACGCTGTCGAGCGTGGCGACCACGCCCGGATTGACCTTGGTGACCTTCACGACCGAGACGCCGAGCTCGCCATTGATCGGGCCGCTGACTTGGCCGGCGGCCAAGCTGAAGGCGGCGTCGGCGACCTTGCGGTCGGGCAGGGCGGACTTGGGCTTGTCGATCAGGGCGACCGGCGACTTGCCGTAAGCCTTGGCGACCGTGGCGGGGTCTTCGCCCTTGGCCAGGCGCTGGGAGATGGCGGCGGCGGTCTTGGCGTCCGGCGCGACGATCTGGATCAGCGAGCGGGTTTCGGGCTTGGCCAGGCTGTCCTTGCGGAAGTCGAAGGCCTTCTGGACGGCGGCCGGGTCGATGGCGACGGTCGGCTCCAGGGCCCTGGCGCTGACGCGCATGATCGACAGGACGCGGGTTTCCGGGCGCGTCAGGCGATCGGCGTTTTCCTTCATGAAGGCCACGAGCTGCGCGTCGGTCGGGGGCGCGGGCTTCTCGACCGAGGCCGGATTGACGGCGAAGGCGGCGATGTCGCGGGTCTCCAGGCCGTAGGCGGCCTGCAGGGCGGCGTAGACGCGCGGGGCCTTCAGGCCGTCGGCGACCGCCGAGAAGAAGTGGCCCTGGGCGATCTCGTCGCGCAGCGAGGCCTCGTAGGCCTGCGGCGTCAGATTGTTCTGGGCCAGAAGGGCCGCGTAGAGCTTGGGATCGAACTTGCCGGTGATCGGGTCGAACGGACGCTGGCCGGGGGGCAGCGAGCTCATCTGTTCGTGGACGGTCTTGGCGATCAGCTTGTCCGAAGGAACGACGCCCATCTTGGCGATGGCGGCGGCGATCGATTCCTGCAGCGCCAGCTCCTGGACGATCTGCCGGTCCATCCCGCGCTCCACGGCTTGGTCTGGCGTCATCGCCTCGCCGTTCCGGCGCTCGATCTCCTTGCGGTAGTTGTCGAAGCGAACCTTGAAGTCCTGGGCGGACATCTCGCGCGAGCCGGCGTCGATCACGCCAGAGCCGCGCGGTCCCTTGAAGACGTCGCTGATACCGAAGATGGCGAAGCTGACGATCAGCAGGCCAAACAGCAGCACCGCGAACGGCGATTTGGCGAAGGAGCGGAAACCGGCGAGCATGAGGGCGAAAACCTTCCAGTCGGACCGCTGAAGCAACGAGCAAAGCAGTCGAGAGCAGCGGGTATAGTAGAGCCGCGGGCGCGGGGGCAAGCGGCGCGGGCTTGACTTCCCAAGCGAGCGTGTCCCCAAGAAGGCGCTCATGACCCTTTCAAGCACGACGCCCCGGCCGTTGATCGCCGGAAACTGGAAAATGAACGGCCTTTCGGTCGCGCTCGACGAGGCGCGCGCCGTCGCGGCGGCGCTGGAGCAGCGCCCCGCTGGCGCTCGCGTGGCGATCTTCCCCCCGGCGACCCTGTTGCATCGCCTGGCGGAGGCGGTGGAGGGGTCCTCCGTCCTGGTGGGCGGTCAGGACTGCCATCCGAAGGTCAGCGGAGCCCACACCGGCGACATCTCCGCCGAGATGATCGGCGACGCGGGCGGGACCATGGTCATCGTCGGCCATTCCGAACGCCGCACGGATCACGGGGAGACCTGCCAGCGGGTGGCCGCCAAGGTCGAGGCCGCCCTGGCCGCGGATTTGGAGCCGGTCATCTGCGTCGGCGAAAGCCTGGAGCTGCGTCAGGCTGGCGAAGCGGTGAGCTTCGTGGTCGGCCAATTGCGCAATTCGTTGCCGGACAGTCTCAAGGGCAAGGCTTTCAACGTCGCCTATGAGCCCATCTGGGCCATCGGCACCGGCCACGTCGCCTCGGTCGATAACATCGTCGAGATGCACGCGGCCATCCGCGCCGAGCTGGTCGCGCGGTTTGGCGAGCAGGGCGCGGCGACGCCCATCCTCTATGGCGGCTCGGTCAAGCCCGACAACGCCCGCGAAATCCTGGCGGCGCCGGAGGTTGGCGGCGCCCTGGTTGGCGGCGCCTCGCTGAAGGCCAAGGATTTCCTGGCCATCGTCGAAGCCGCCTGACGGGGCGAAGCCTACCGGGTCAAGCCGCGCGAGCGCGCGGTTTGTCCCAGAATCCTTGACATGGCGGCGCCCACGTGCGCCTTACCGCGCCTTGCAAATCACCGCGTATTCAAGACTTTCATGACCTCGATGCACGCCTATCGCACCCACAACTGCGGCGCTCTGCGCGCTTCCGACACCGGTTCCTCGGTGCGCCTGTCGGGCTGGATCCACCGCAAGCGCGACCACGGCGGTCTGGTCTTCATCGACCTGCGTGACCACTACGGCCTGACCCAGCTGGTCCTGCACCCCGAAACGCCGGGCTTCTCGATCGTCGAGCGCCTGCGCGCCGAGAGCGTGATCCGCGTCGACGGCGAGGTCATCGCCCGTGACGCCAGCGTGGTGAACCCCAACTTGCCGACCGGCGAGATCGAAATCCGCGTCTCGGCCGTCGAGGTGCTCAGCGAAGCCGCCGAGCTGCCGCTGCCGGTCTTCGGCGAGCCGGACTATCCCGAAGAGATCCGCCTCAAGCACCGCTATCTCGACCTGCGTCGCGAGACGCTGCACAAGAACATCGTCCTGCGCTCGCGCGTGATCCAGTCGATCCGCAACCACATGTTCGCGCAGGGCTTCAACGAGTTCCAGACGCCGATCCTCACCGCCAGCTCGCCGGAAGGCGCGCGCGACTTCCTGGTGCCCTCGCGTCTGCACCCGGAGAAGTTCTACGCCCTGCCGCAGGCACCCCAGCAGTTCAAGCAGCTGCTGATGGTCTCGGGCTTCGACCGCTACTTCCAGATCGCCCCGTGCTTCCGCGACGAAGACCTGCGCGCCGACCGGTCGCTGGAATTCTACCAGCTCGACGTCGAGATGAGCTTCGTCACCCAGGAAGACGTGTTCGCGGCGATCGAGCCGGTGATGCACGGCGTCTTCGAGGAATTCGGCAACGGCCGTCGCGTCTCGCCGATCAGCGAGACCCACACCTTCACCAACGACTTCGGCGCGACGTTCGAGCACAAGGGCTTCGAGCGCCTGACCTACGCCCAGTCGATGGCCTGGTACGGCAGCGACAAGCCGGACCTGCGCAACCCGATCAAGATGCAAAACGTCTCGGAGCACTTCCGTGACGGCGGCTTTGGCCTGTTCGCCAAGATCCTGGGCGCCGACGCCAAGAACCAGATTTGGGCGATCCCGGCCCCCACGGGTGGTTCGCGGGCTTTCTGCGACCGCATGAACAGCTGGGCCCAGGGCGAAGGTCAGCCGGGCCTCGGCTATGTGTTCTGGTCGGAAGACCAAGGCGGCTGGGGCGGCCCGATCGCCAAGAACCTGGGCGAACCGACGCAAGCCCTGATGGAATCGCTGGGCCTGGGCGCCGGCGACGCCGCCTTCTTCGTGGCTGGCGACCCGGCCGTGTTCGCCAAGTTCGCGGGCCTGGCCCGCACGCGCGTCGGCACGGAGCTGAAGCTGGTCGACGAGAACCAGTTCAAGTTCTGCTGGATCGTAGATTTCCCGATGTTCGAGTGGAACGAGGACGAGAAGAAGGTCGACTTCAGCCACAACCCGTTCTCGATGCCGCAAGGCGGTCTGGAGGCCCTGGAGAGCCAGGATCCGCTGACCATCCGCGCCTATCAATACGACATCGTCTGCAACGGCTACGAGCTCTGCTCGGGCGCGATCCGGAACCACAAGCCCGAGATCATGCTCAAGGCCTTCGAGATCGCCGGCTACGGCCCCGAGGTCGTCGAGGAGCAGTTCGGCGGCATGCTGAACGCGTTCCGCTACGGCGCGCCGCCGCACGGTGGTCTGGCGCCCGGCATCGACCGCATCGTCATGCTGTTGGCCGACCAGGTGGCCATCCGCGAGGTCATCGCCTTCCCGCTGAACCAGCAGGGCCAGGACCTGCTGATGAACGCGCCGGCCAACGTGCTGGACAAGCAGCTGAAGGAGCTGCACATCCGCACCGCGCCGCCCATCAAGGTCTAGGACCGGCGGTCACCGCGAAAGAAAAGCCCTCCGGTCTGATGATCGGAGGGCTTTTTCTTGTCTGGGCGGCGCCTGGCTTCAGCGAAGTCGGATCACCACTTGGGTGGTTTCGGCGGCTTGGGCGGAGCCGGCGCGGCCGGAGGCGCGGGCGGCGTCTTGGGCATTTCCCTCCACAGCATGAACTGCCGCGAGCCGCGGATGCCGCTGCACGCGCGCACGCTCAGGCCGGCGGGCAGTCGCGTGCCGCCATCACCGCAAGCCTCGTCCAGCTGATCCTGGTCCAGGCCTCGAGCCCCGGACAGGTCGGCGCCGCCGAGGTTCACCAGGGACAGGTCGGCGTTGCGGAAATCCGCGCCGGAAAAAACCGCCCCACGCAGGTTGGAGCCGGTCATGTCGGCGTTGCGAAAAATGGCGCCCTCGAAGCGGCCGCCTTGGAAGTTGGCGTGGTTGATGTCGGCGTTCGAGAAGTCGGCGTCGCGGGCGTTGACACCCGAAAGGTTGGCCGCGATCAGCTCGACGTTGGAGAAGCGGGCCTTCTGCAGGTTGGCGCCGTTCATCTGGACGCCGTGCAACTCGGCGGAGGATAGATCGACCCGCACGAGGACGGCTTGCTGGAAGTTGGCGCCGCTGCTTTCGACGCCCGACATCCGCGCGTCGGTGAAGTTGGCGCTGTTGAAGTTGGCGCCGCGCATCTCGGCGCCGCGCAGGTCCGCGCGGCTCAGATCGGCCGAGACAAAATTGCTGCCGTAGAACATCGCGCCGCGCAGGTCGGCGCCGATCAGAACCGACTTGGAGAAATTGGCGCCGGCGAACTTGGCGTTCATCAGCTTGCGTCCGGCCAGATCGCAGCTGGCGCACATCCCGCCGAACGACGTGAGCTTGGCGACGTCGCGGTCCTCGGTCGCGGCATGCGCCTGACCGGCCAGGGCCAGCAGGCTCAGCGACAAGGCGGCGATGGAGGCGCCAAAGCGAAACATCAATTTCTCCGTGCAGCCCATTACGCGACTGTGTGAGTTACGGTTTGAACCCGGCGGGGGGCGGAAGCCACTTAAATCGCGGTAATGACGGGGATTTAACGGCTGGAACAGGCGAGGCGAGCCGCCCGATCAACGTGAAGTCGATCGGGGATTTTCGCCTTGGACGCGCTCAGGACGACGCCAGCGGACCTGATTGATCGGCCTGGGCCCCGCAGGTGTCGCAGATGGTGATCGCGCCCCGGCGGACCAACGAGAGGTCGCCGCACGACGGGCACATCTCACCCTCCACGCCGGGACGCTCGACGCCCTCGACCCGGCGGCGACCAAAGGCCGCGAAGACCAGATTGTCGGGGGTGGCGCCGCGCGAGAAGCCCTTTGAGATGAAGCGGCTGGCGGGCACCGGATCGAGCTCGCCATCCTCGTCGGCGTCGACGAGGCGCTTGCCCGCGCCCAGGCCGTCGGCGTTGAACTCGCTGGGATCGGCGTTGGCCAGATCGTCGCGGCCCAGATACGACACGCCCAGCTCGCGGAAAACGTAATCCAGGATCGAGGTCGCCGACTTGATCGAGTCGTTGCCCGTCACCGGACCCGCCGGCTCGAACTTGGTGTAGACGAAGGCGTCGACGAACTCGTCCAGCGGCACGCCATGCTGCAGGCCCAACGAGACGGCGATCGCGAAGTTGTTCATCAGGCTACGGAAGGCCGCGCCTTCCTTGTGCATGTCGATGAACAGCTCGCCCAGCTCGCCGTCCTCGTACTCGCCGGTGTGCAGATAGACCTTGTGGCCGCCCACCGCGGCCTTCTGGATGTAGCCCTTGCGGCGGTCGGGCAGGCGGCGGCGCGAGCGATCGCGCTCGACGATCTTCTCGACCACGCGCTCGGTGACGATCGGCTCGCGCATCGGCGCGGGGCGCGGAGCCTCCGCTGCGGGTTCCTCTGGCAGGTCGAGCTTGAACTCGGCCGGCGGGGCGGCGCGCCGCAAGCGCAGGGCGCGGACCCCGGCGCGGGCGGCGGCGGCCTGGGCGCGCACGGCGTCGGCCGGCCGGGCGTCGAAAGCGATCGGCAGGGGCACGGTGGTCGGCAGGCAGGCGAAGGCCTCGACGGCCGTCAGCATGGCGAGACGATCCGCGAAGGTGGGCGCTTCCACCGATTGGAAGGCCTCGCGGAGCTCGGGGTTGAGGGTGTCGCAGTCGCCCAGGCGCCCGGCGCCCAGGGCATGGCGTTCCGCGGCCGCGATCTCGTCCTCGGTGAAATCGGCGAAGGCGAGGGTGTCGAAATCGCGGCGCGCGACGTCTTCCGCCGAAGCGCCCAGCACGTCCCGCAGGAAGCCCGGACCCATGATGGCCGGCGCGAAGGCGGCGCGCAGGCCGCGGCATTCGCGCAGGGCGTTCTCGGCCTTCTCGATCTCGTGCGCGGTGAAGCCGCGCGCCTGGAGCACGAGGTGATCGATGGCGGGGCTCTCGGCCAGGGTGCCATGGCCCAGGGCGTGCCGGCGGGCGGCGTCGAGATCCGCGCTCTCGGCCGACAGAGCCTCCATGGCCGCGGGGCTGAAGGTCGGCAGCAGAAGTCCGTCGGCGGTCTGGGCCACCGAGACCGGCGCCATCGCGCCGGCGGATCCGACGGGGGCGCCGCCCAGGCGCAGCGTGGCTTCGGCGTCCTCGAACGGCCCGACTAGGGCGACTGAGCGCAGGCCGTGCTTTTTCGCCAGGCCATGAGCCGTCGCGAGCGCCGTGGCGGCCTCGGTGGCGAGTTCGGAGCGCAAGGCGGCGGCGCGGACCCGGCGCTCGGCCAGGGTCTTCAGCACGCCTTGGCGGTCTTGGGCGTAGGCCAGATCCTGACCTAGCGTCGAGGCGGCCTCGGCGCTGGCCGACAGGGCGGCGCCCACGGCCAGGGCCCACAGCGCGGCCGCGCCGTCGCGCCCCTCTTGGCCGGACTGCGACAGGCCTTGGCTCAGCAGACAGTCGCCGACGCCGGCGAGCGAAAGACGGGCTTGCTGGTCGCCGCGCTCCAGCTCCAGCGCCGTGCCCCACAGGTGACAGACCTCGGTGAAGCGCTCGACGTCGAAGCCTTCCGCGTCGAGGAAGGCGCTGGCGTCGATGGCCGCGCCGACCGCGACGCCGCGCGCGAGGAGTTCGGCGTCCTGCGGCGAGAAGGTCAGGGTGAGGGCGCCCGTTTCCCAGGCGAACTGCGCGGCGAGCGCGGCGGACTCATCGCCCGCGGCCACGCCTTGGCGCGAGGCCGAGGCGACCATGTCGTTCTCGGAGGCCGGCGCCGGGGCCGCGAGCGGCGCGCGCGGCGCGTCGGCGGTGGCGATGGCTTCGAGGATCGCGCCATCGTCGGCGCCTAGCTCGCGGGCCTTCCGCGCCGCGCGGGCGAGGGCCGGGTTCTTGCGGACGTCGGCGCAGGCGCGCGCGTCGCCCTGGCAGCGCCGGACGGCGTCCGTCACCTGGGCGAGGGCGCTGTCGAGGCGGCTGGCGGCCAGGCTGGCCAGGGTCGCGGCGCGACGCCGGCTCAGGCTTTGCCGCGCCGTGGTCTGGAATTCGATCTCGCTGATGTCGGGCGACAGCTCTTGGCCGGCTTGCCCCCCCGCCGGGGTGGCGTAGCCCGCCAACATGGTCGCCAGCAGCGCGTCCCTGAAGCCGGCGGCGTCGGCCTTGTCGCCGAACAGGCCCCGCGCGAGGCCGATCTTGGCGACACGGTCCGCGTAGCGGGCCGGCCCGCCGCCCAGCGGCGCCTTGGGCTCGATCGTCCCGGCCCAGTCCAGCCAGGCCTCAACACGGGCGTCCGTCCAGGCGGCGGGGGCGGCGACCACGATGATGCTGTCGGCGCGCTCGAGGTCGCGCCATTCCATCGCGGGAACCGATCCGGCGGCTTTGGCGGGCGTGCGCATGGACGTTTCCTGGTTCCGTCTGCCAGCTTAGAAGCTTACCAAATCCCTAACGTGTGATTCCACGCGGTCGGGATGCGCGTAAGGTCGCACCCACGCTAGAACCTCCCGCCAGAGCTCTCAATAGATGTTGGGGGTGTGGCGGGGTTAATCCACAAGATGTTGAAGCGGGTGGTCGCCGCGCGGCGCTGGACGCTGACGACCCGGGGCCCTATAGTCGCGCCGCTTCGCCGCGCCGGTCGCGGCCTGTCTTGAGCCCTCTTAAGTTTCGGGTGCGAACCTAGTGCTGAAAGCGATCTTCACCTGGTGGAACGGCGCGACCCTGGGTCAGCGTTTCCATATCGGCCGCCGCGGCGTCTTCGTGGGCCAGGACGAGCAGGGCAACCGCTACTTCGAAGCGCGCGACAACAGCGACAGCTACGATCAGCGCAAGCGCCGCTGGGTGATCTACAACGGTTACGCCGAAGCCTCGAAGGTTCCGCCCGAATGGAGCGGCTGGCTGCACTACACGTTCGACGAGCCGCCGACCCAGGCGCCGCTGAAGCGTCGTGAGTGGGAAAAGGATCACCTGCCGAACCTCACGGGCACCGTGCACGCCTGGCGTCCGAAGGGCTCCTTGACCCGTGGCGGCGAACGCGCGGCCGCCACCAGCGACTACCAAGCCTGGTCGCCGGAATAGGACGGATGTCCCGCCGGGCGTCCTGGATCGCCGCCGCCGCCGTGTTGGCCGGTTTGGCCGGAACCGGCGCGGCGTTCGCGCGCCAGGCGGCTGTTCAGTCCGCTCAAACGCCGCCGACCGCGCCCCAAGCGCCTGTCGCCCCAGCCGCGCGTGCGGCGGGCGTCCAACAAGCGCCCGAGCTTCGTCCGTCTCCATCTTCGCAGACCGCGCCCGCGCCGGCCGCCGCCAGTTCGCAGCCCGCGCCGACTCCTGCCGCGGCTTCGTCGGACAAGCCCGCGCCCCCCGCCGCTCCGGTCAAGCCGCCCGAGCCGGCCAAGCGCCAGCGCTACGCGATCGCGATCATGCAGGCGCTGGACAAGGTCACGACCGAGACCATGCGGTTCGAGGTCCCGGTCGGTCAGCCGATCCGCTACAAGACGCTGGTCTTCACGGTGCGCGCTTGCGAAACCGCCGCGACCGACGAGGTCGCGCCGGAGACCACGGCCTACGTCATCGTCGACACCCAGCCCAAGGCCCAGGCGGGACGGCCCGCGCCGCCCGGACGGCAGATCTACAAGGGGTGGATGTACGCCAGCTCGCCGGGCCTGAACCCGCTCGAGCATCCGGTCTATGACGCCTGGTTGATCGCCTGCAAGCAGTCGATCCTGGTCGCGCCGCCCGCCAAGCCGTAGAAGTCGCCCTGGACCGTCAGAGCCTTGGCCAGACGTCGGCGATAGTCGGCGCGGCTGATCTCGACCGTGCCGAACTGCGTCAGGTGATCGGTCAGGAACTGAGTGTCCAGAAGCGCGTAGCCGCCGGCGATTAGTCGCGCGACCAGATGCACCAGCGCCACCTTGCTGGCGTCGCGCGCGGTCGAGAACATGCTCTCGCCGAAGAACGCGCCGCCTAGAGAAACGCCGTAAAGTCCACCGACGAGGTCGTCCCCGAGCCAGGTCTCGACGCTATGGGCCAGGCCCCGGGCGTAGAGTTGCCCGTAGAGCTGTTGGATGGGGTGGTTGATCCAGGTGTCCTGTCGGCCGGGCCTCGAGGCCGCGCAGCCTTCAATCACCGCGTCGAAGGCGGTGTCGATGCGGACTTCGTAAGGGCCGTTGCGCACCGTGCGGGCCAGGCGCTTGGGAATGTGGAAGTTCCCGAGCGGCAGGACGCCCCGCCGCTCGGGATCGATCAGAAAAAGGCTCTCGTCCTCGCGGGCGTCGGCCATGGGGAAGACGCCACGCGCGTAGCAGGCGATCAGGTCGTCGACCGTGAAGGCGTCTTCCATGGTTGAGCCTGAGCTAGGCTTCCTGGGCTTTGATCCAGCGCTCCAGCCAGTGGATGTCGTAGTCCCCGGCCAGGATGTCGGGCTGGACCAGCAGATCCTGGAACAGCGGGATCGTCGTCTCGACGCCGCCGACCACCATCTCGCCCAGGCAGCGCTTGAGGCGCGCGATGCACTCGGCGCGGTCGCGGCCGTGCACGATCAGCTTGCCGATCAGGCTGTCGTAGTAGGGCGGGATCGCATAGCCGGTGTAGATCGCCGAATCCAGGCGGACGCCCAGACCGCCAGGGGCGTGGAAGTCGGTGATCGTGCCCGGCGAGGGCGTGAAGGTCCGCGCGTTCTCGGCGTTGATCCGGCACTCGATGGCGTGGCCCTCGAAGACGACGTCCTCCTGGGTGAACGACAGCGGCAGGCCGGCGGCGATGCGGATCTGCTCCCGCACCAGGTCGATGCCGGTGATGGCCTCGGTGACGGGGTGTTCGACCTGCAGGCGGGTGTTCATCTCGATGAAGAAGAACTCGTCGTTCTCCCACAGGAACTCGATGGTCCCGACGCCCAGGTAGCCGATGGCCTTGACCGCATCGACGACCACCTTGCCGATCTTGGCGCGTCCTTCGGCGGAAAGCGCGGGCGAGGGGGCTTCTTCCAGCACCTTCTGGTGACGGCGCTGCAGCGAGCAGTCGCGCTCGCCCAGGTGCACCACGTTGCCGTGGCTGTCGGCGATCACCTGCAGCTCGATGTGGCGCGGCTTCTGGAGGTAGCGCTCCATGTAGACCGTGTCGTCGCCGAACGCGGCGCGAGCCTCGGCGCGGGCGGTCGAGACCGCTTCAGCCAGGTCCTCGCGCGTCTGGGCGACCTTCATGCCGCGACCGCCGCCGCCGGCGGCGGCCTTGATCAGCACGGGGAAGCCGATCTTCTCGGCGGCCTCGAAGGCCTCTTCCTCGGTCGAGACGCCGCCGTCGGAGCCGGGAACGACCGGGATGCCGGCGTCCTTCACGGCCTGCTTGGCGGTGATCTTGTCGCCCATCATCCGGATGTGCTCGGGCTTCGGGCCGATGAAGGTGAAGCCGTGCGCGCCGACGATCTCGGCGAAGCGGGCGTTCTCGGACAGGAAGCCATAACCCGGGTGGATCGCCTGAGCGCCGGTGATCTCGGCGGCCGCGATGATTGACGGGATGTTCAGATAGCTCTTGGCGGCGGGAGCCGGGCCGATGCAGACGCTTTCGTCGGCCAGGCGCACCCACATGGAGTTGCGGTCGGCCTCGGAATGCACGGCCACCGTGGCGATGCCCATTTCCTTGCAGGCGCGGTGGACCCGGAGCGCGATCTCGCCCCGGTTCGCGATGAGAATTTTGTCGAACATGAGCGTTACTCGATGACGACGAGCGGCTCGCCGAACTCGACGGGCTGGGCGTCGGCGACCAGGATCTCGACGATCTTGCCGGCCTTCGGGGCCGAGATCGGGTTCATGGTCTTCATGGCTTCGACGATCAGCAGGGTCTGGCCCGCCGAGACGGTGTCGCCCACCTTCACGAAGGCGTCGGCGCCCGGTTGGGGCGACAGATAGGCGGTGCCGACCATCGGCGACTTCACGGCGTCGCCGCGAGCGGCGGCCGGCGCGGGCGCGGCTTCGGCGGCGGGCGCGGCGGCGGCCGGAGCGGCGGCGGGCGCCGGGGCATAGGCCGGAGCCGCGGCCTGGACGTAGTTGACCGGCGCCGCGGTCAGCTCACGCGCCACGCGGATCTTCAGACCAGCGTGCTCGACTTCGATCTCCGAGAGACCCGTGTCCTTCAGGATATCCGCGATCTTGCGGACCAGACGGGCGTCGATGGCCGGAGCTTCGACCGGATCGGCGGGGGCCTTGGGGTTCGACATGGAAGCTTACCTTGTTGTTCTGAAACGCCGCGCGCCGCGGAAAAGCGCTGGGGCGAGGTTCTCGTTAAACGCCGACCAGGCCGAAAGCGGCCTCGATCGCCAATTCATAGCTCGCCGCGCCAAACCCGGAGACGATCCCCGTGGCCGCCAGCGACACATAGGTGTGGCGGCGGAATTCCTCCCTCGCCGCCGGGTTGGACAGATGGCACTCGATCACCGGGATGCTCAAGGTCTTGAGCGCGTCCAGCAGCGCGATCGAGGTGTGGCCGTAGCCAGCCGGATTGATGATCAGCGCCGAGGCCGACACACGCGCCTCATGCACCCAATCGATCAGCACGCCTTCGTGGTTGGACTGGCGGAAGACCACCGAAACGCCACGCGAAGCCGCCCGCGCCTCGCAGCGCGTCCGGACATCCTCGAGCGTGTCCTTTCCGTAAATCTCGGGCTCGCGGGTTCCCAACAGGTTGAGATTGGGGCCGCTCAGCACGTGGATCGGTTTTACCATGCGGCTCCGCCGTCGATTCCGGGAGGTCTTGTATAGCCGGTTCCCTCAGGTCACAAGCAGGGCTCGCTTCGGAGGTGAAATGAGGCTTTTGTTGAACGGGGAAGAACGGGACGTGGCCGGGGTGCTCACGATCGCCGATCTGGTGGCGTCGCTGGGCCTGGACGCCCGCAAGGTGGCGGTCGAGCGCAACCTCGAGATCGCCCCGCGTTCCACCTATGCCGACACGGCCCTGGCCGACGGCGACCGCATCGAGATCGTTACTTTTATCGGCGGCGGTTGATCCTGCGTATTTGAAACGCCGGCCGGCGGGGCGTAAACCAGCCCCATGAACGCGCATGTTTCCCCCGACGCCGTCGCCGCTGACACCGAAGAAACCTGGACCGTCGCCGGCCGCACCTTCCGTTCGCGCCTGATCGTCGGCACGGGCAAGTACAAGGACTACGCGACCAACGCCGCCGCCGCCCGCGCGGCCGGGGCCGAGATCGTCACGGTGGCCGTTCGCCGCGTGAACCTCACCGATCCCACCCAGCCGTTGCTGGTCGACTATGTGAAGCCCAGCGAGTTCACCTATCTGCCCAACACCGCTGGCTGCTTCACCGGCGAGGACGCCGTGCGCACCCTGCGCCTGGCCCGCGAGGCCGGCGGCTGGGACCTGGTCAAGCTGGAGGTCCTCAGCGACCCCAAGACCCTGTTCCCGGACATGGAAGAGACCCTGCGCTCGCTGAAGCTGCTGGTCGCCGACGGCTTCCAGGTCATGGTCTACTGCTCGGACGACCCGGTCTACGCCCGCAAGCTGGAAGAGGCTGGCGCGGTGGCGATCATGCCGCTGGGCGCGCCGATCGGCTCGGGCCTGGGCATCCAGAACCGCGTCAACCTGCGGATCATCGTCGAGAACGCCAAGGTCCCGGTGCTGGTCGACGCCGGCGTCGGCACGGCGTCGGACGCGGCGATCGGCATGGAGCTGGGCTGCGACGCCATCCTGATGAACACCGCCATCGCCGAGGCCAAGGACCCGATCCGCATGGCCAAGGCGATGAAGCACGCCGTCATCGCCGGCCGCGAGGCCTATCTCGCCGGCCGGATGCAAAAGCGCCTCTACGCCGATCCCAGCTCGCCGCTGGCGGGACTGATCTAGGGATCAGCCCGCTTTCGCCCTGCTGGCTCGGGTCTGCTCGATCGCCAGTTTCAGGGCGTTGATGTCGGCGCCGGGGATCAGGGTGTCGCCGACGATGAAAGCCGGCGTGCCTTGCAGGGCCAGGGTCTTGGCCAGGACCTCGGTATCCGCCAGGTGTTGGGTGACGGCCTCGCTCTCACCCGCGGCCTTGGCCTTGGCGAGGTCGATCCCCAGGCCCTTGGCGATGCGCAGCGCTCCCGCCGCGTCCAGGGCGTTCTCGGCCATCAGCGCCTTGTGGAGTTCCAGGCTCTTGCCCTGGTCCTTGGCGCCCAGCATCAGGCGCGCGGCGGCTTCGCTGTCGCGGCCGAAGATCACGAAGTCCTTCAGGACCAGGCGGATGTCCGGGTTCTTCTGGACAAGCGCGATGATCTCGGGCGCGGCGTGCCGGCAATAGCCGCAGCGGTAGTCGAAAAACTCGGTGACGGTGATGGTCCCGGCCGGATTGATCACGACGTCGCGCGGATCGCGCTCAAGCGCCTGGCGATACTGGCCGATCGCCTTCTGGGCCGAGACGGCCTGCTGGCTGGCCTGCTTTTCCTGCAGCTTCTGGCTGACCTCCATCAGCACCTCGGGATGCTCGAGCAGATAGGCGCGGACTTTTTCACCGAACGCCTTGTCGGGCTTGGCTTGGTCGCAGCCGGCGAGGACGAGGCTGGACACGGCCAGGGGCAGGGCGAGGGTCGCGGCGCGACGAAGCAGGGTCATCAAGGTCTCGAACGTCAGGAAGGCCGGCTAGCGGCCGAGGTTGGATTGCATGGCCCCGTCCTTGGCCAGGTCCTTCAGGTCCTGGTTGGAGGGGCGGGAGGCCAGGACGATGTCGGTGGCGCGACGCCAGTCGGGCGTATTCTTGGGCAGCAGCTCCCGGGCGCGCATCGCGAAGACCCGGGCTTCCCGAACGGCGCCCAGCGAGAAGTACTGCTCGGCGGTGGCCAAGCGGGCCTCGCCGTCCTTCTTCTGCTTGTCGTAGGCCTGGGCCAGCAGGCGCCAGGCGACGGTGTTGTCGGGCTCGTTCAGCAGGCTGCGCTTCAGTTCCTTGACGCCTTCCTCGACCTTGGCGGGATCGTTGAGGTTGATCAGCGTCTGGCCGAGGTTGACCCGGAGCAGGGCGGCGTCCGGCTTGAGCTGGACCGACTTGCGCTGCGGCTCCTCGGCCAGGGCGATGCGA
The DNA here is from genome assembly GCF_031454995.1 of Caulobacter segnis. Taxonomy (GTDB): domain Bacteria; phylum Pseudomonadota; class Alphaproteobacteria; order Caulobacterales; family Caulobacteraceae; genus Caulobacter; species Caulobacter segnis_E. The sequence goes on from NZ_JAVDRV010000002.1 coordinate 594,281, forward strand.
TTGAACTCGAACAGCACCTGACCCTTCAGCTCCCAAAGATAGGGATTGTCCGGGTTGTCGGTGATCAGGTCGTCGATCAGCTTCAGCGCCCGATCGGGGTCCTTCATCTGATAATAGGCGATGGCGCGCGCGTAACGGGCCGGGAAGCTGGCGTCGGTCTCCTTGTACTTCATCAAGGCGACCTGGGGATTGAGGAAGCCCTCCAGCTTGGCCTTCATCACCTCGTGCTGGGCGATGTCCTCGGGGGTGTCGACGGCGCTGAAGTGCGGCTGACGCTCGACGCGGCTGCGCAGCACCTCGATCCGTTCGGACGACAGGGGGTGGCTGCGGAAATAGGCGAAGCGGCGGGCTTGGTCGAAGACTTCCTGGTAGCGGAAGTTGTCGAAGAACTCGACGAGGCCGCGGCCGGACTGGCCCGTGGCTTCCAGGAAACCGGCGCCGGCCTGGTCGGCGCGAGACTCTTGTTCACGGCTATAGCCGAGCGCGCCCAGGGCGCCGGCGTATTGCGAATTGGCGATCAAGGCCGCGCCGCCGTCGGGCGAGCCGGCCAGGGCCGCCAGGATGCCCAGGCCCATGGTCAGGATCATGGGCTTGAGCCCGGCGCGCATCATCTCGTCCGAGCGGATCGGGTGGCCGCCGGCCAAGTGTCCGGTCTCGTGGGCGATGACGCCGCGCAGTTGATTCGGGTTCTCGGTCTGCAGGATCAGGCCGGTGTTCAGGCCCATCTGCAGGCCTTGGGTGGCGAAGGCGTTCAGGCTCTTGTCGCCGACGATCAGGATCCGCACGTTCCTCGGATCCAGACCCGCCGCCGCGAAAATCGGATCGGCGTCGTGGTGGAGGATTTCTTCGATCTCGGTGTCGCGGATCAGGGACGGGCCACCGTCCTGGGCCAGGGCGACCCGGGGAACCGACACGCTCGAGGCGATAATCGACAGCGCCGTCAGCGCGACGGTCAATCCGCGCCCAGCTTGGCGCTTCGCGGCATGCCCTCGACGCGAGGTCATCGAATGATCTCCAGATCGCGCCCCCGCGAACCCGACCAGTCTAACTTGGATCATCTAGGCGAGGGAACAAGGGGTGCGCCCGTCCTCGCGACGATTTCGGCCCGCGCCTCGGTCAAGAAGCGCGGGCCGTGATCGGCTCGACTACCGGCGCCACCAGCCGCGGCGCGGCTTTTCGGGCGGGGTGGTGATCTCGGCCGGATCCGGTTCGGCCGGAACGGCGGGTGCGGCCTCGGCGACGATCTCCGGCTCGGGCGTGGGCTCGGGCGCGGCTTCGACGACCGGGGCGGCCTCGGGTTCCGGCTCTGGCGGAACGATCGCCACCGATTCGGTAACGGCCTCGGCCACGGCTTCCGTCGTCTCGGCGACATCGGCGGCCGGCTTCTTGCCGCGCGAGCGCACCCGCTTGGGCTTCTTCGGCGCTTCCTCGACTTCCGGCAGCTCGACCCAGACATCGGCCGGCGGCGCGGAGATCACCGGCGGCGCCAGGATCGGCGCTTCGAACGGCTCGGCCGGCTCGGCGGCGGTCACAACCTCGACGGGCGAGGCGGCTTCGGCCACGGCCGTTTCGGCGACCGGCGCCTCGTCGCGGTTGCGACGACCGCGATCGCGACCACGACGGCCGCGTTCGCGAGCGGGACGTTCCTCGCGCTCGACGCGTTCGGCGCGCTCCGGACGCTCTGCGGGAGCCTCGGCGCGGGCTTCCGGCGCGGGGCGACGGCCTTCGCCGCCGTTGCCGCCAACCAGGGCGGCCGGGTCGTGCCAGGTGAAGACATTCTCGCCGAACGGGACGCGCGGACGGATCCAGACGAAGGCGTCGGTCGGACGATCGCCGTCCTCACGACCGCCACGGCGGCCGCCACGGCGGCCGCGACGGCGACGGCGACGGCGGGCGTCCTCGTCCTCGTCGCCGAACTCGGCGCGGTCTTCGGTGTCTGCGTCTTCCTCGTCGACTTCGCCGTCAGCCTCGACCTCGGTCTCGGTTTCGCGGTCGTCGCGACGACCGCGACGGCGGTCACGGCGGCGGCGGCCCTTGCGGTCGCCCCGGTCGTCGTCCCGGGCCTGCTTGCGGCTCGAGGCGTCGTCGTCGTCGGTGTCCTCGCGCTCGATATCGTCTTCGTCTTCGAGAATATCCTCGTCGTCTTCCTCGGCCTCGTCGTCATAGGCGGCGTGGTCGAAGTCATCGTCCTCGTCGACGTACGGGGCGGGCGCGACGGCGATGCGTTCGCCAAGCTCGGTGCGCTCGATCTCCTGATCGCCGGCGTGCAGGCTGTCGTCGACCACCACGGTCACGAACAGGCCGTGCGTCTCCAGCAGGCGCTGCAGGTAGGCGCGCTTTTCATTGAGGATGTAGAGGCCGACCGAGCGCGCGACCTTCAGGATCACGCTGCCCGAGCCCTTGAGGGCCTCGACCTCGACCGCGCGCAGGGCGGCCAGGGCGCTGGACTCGACCGAGCGGACGCGGCCGGTGCCTTCGCAGTGTTCGCAGACATGGGTGGTGCCTTCCAGCACGCCGGTGCGGCGGCGCTGGCGGCTGATCTCCATCAGGCCAAAGCCCGAGATCTTGCCCATCTGGATGCGCGCGCGGTCGTCCTTGAGGGCGTCCTTGAGGACCTTCTCGACCGTGCGGTTGTTCTTGGCTTCATCCATGTCGATGAAGTCGATGACGATCAGGCCAGCCAGGTCGCGCAGGCGCAGCTGACGGGCGGCTTCCTCGGCGGCCTCGCAGTTGGTCTTGAGCGCCGTGGCCTCGATGTTGCGCTCGCGCGTGGCCTTGCCCGAGTTGACGTCGATGGCGACCAGGGCCTCGGTCTGGTTGATCACCAGATAGCCGCCGGAGCGCAGCGGCACGACCGGCGAATAGATCTGGGCCAGGTGGTCCTCGATCTTGTTCTTCACGAACAGCGGGGTCGGGTCGCGGTAGTTGAAGACCTTCTTGGCCTGGCTCGGCATCAGCATGCGCATGAAGTCGCGCGCTTCCTTGTAGCCGGCGTCGCCCTCGACCCAGATGCCGTCCAGGTCCTTGTCGTACATGTCGCGGATGGCGCGCTTGACGAGGTCTTCCTCCTCGTAGATCAGCGCCGGCGCGATCGAGTGCAGCGTGTTCTCACGGATGTTTTCCCAGAGACGCAGCAGATATTCGTAGTCGCGCTTGATCTCGGCCTTGGTGCGCTTGGCGCCGGCCGTGCGGACGATCAGGCCCATGCCCTGCGGCACGTCCAGGCTCTGGACGACGCTCTTCAGGCGCTTGCGGTCGGTGACCGCCGTGATCTTGCGGCTGATGCCGCCGCCGCGGGCGGTGTTGGGCATCAGGACGCCGTAGCGGCCAGCCAGGGAGAGGTAGGTGGTCAGGGCCGCGCCCTTGTTGCCGCGCTCTTCCTTGACGACCTGGACCAGCATGATCTGCCGGCGGCGGATCACTTCCTGGATCTTGTACTTGCGCATCAGCCGGCGCTTGCGGCGCGCCAGCTCTTCCTCGACGTCGTCATCATCGTCGTCGATCGCGGTGTCTTCGCCGTTGACGTCGTCCTCGTCGTCGCCGCCCGTGGCGCGACGCGAGATCGGGGTGTCGTCCTCGTCATCGCCGGAATCGTCGCGCATCAGCGCTTCGCGGTCGGCGACCGGGATCTGGTAGTAGTCGGGGTGGATTTCGTTGAACGCCAGGAAGCCGTGACGATTGCCACCGTACTCGACGAACGCGGCCTGAAGGCTGGGTTCGACGCGGGTCACCTTGGCGAGATAGATATTTCCACGAAGCTGTTTGCGGGTCTGGCTCTCGAAATCGAACTCTTCAACCCGGGTTCCGTCCACGACGACCACACGCGTCTCTTCGGCGTGTGCTGCGTCGATCAGCATCTTCTTCGACATTAAGGAAGTCTCCACGGCGCGCGGCGGGCTCTGGGCCCGGGCGCCGATATGAATGAAGGGCGCGCGCGTCGCCGACCGTCGTCGCCCCGCCGAAGCGGGGGCGATGGGTCAGGTGCCAAAGGCGATCGGGTGCGGCGCAGCCCATTTGGGTTTTGTTTTGCCCTTACCGCGCGATGCGCGGATTGGATGTTTCGTGTCCCGCGCCAGATGGCGCGGATCGGATGGCGCGTCGTCGTCAGGAAGACGTTTGAGCCCGACGCGGGCCCCTCGATACGGCGTCTCGGTAGGCGTCTTGCCCGCTCGGTCAGCCGCATCTCGAACTATCTAGTCTGCCGCCGCGGCGTCGGAAGGGGTTCAGGACCTCTTTCGCAACCAAGGGCGGCCCGCACGGAGTCGTGACGATCACGGAACTTCGCACGCGGCGGGACTGTAGCCACATCGGCGCGGAAAAGAAAAGCTTTCCACGCTGATCGGGACTTAACCCTTTGGCTACCGCCTCGCGTGGATATTGACGATCGGTTCACCAAATCCGGCTAACGCGGACGGGTATGCGTAAGGTTCTCATCAGTCTGGCTCGCATGGGCTGGGTCCGAGCGGCCCTGATCGTCGGCGGCATGACCACCGCCGGCGTCGCGGTCGCGACCGCCCAAGGCCCCGCCGCGCCTTCTGGCGTGCAGAAAGTCCGCTTCGGCGGTGATCGCGCCGAGACCCGCGTTGTCATCGACCTGGATCGCGCCGCCGCCGGCAAGCTGCTTTCGGACGGCGCGAGCGATCAGCGTCTGGTCCTGGCGCTGCCGAACGTCACCATTTCCGGCGATCTTCAGGGCTCGGGTCAGGGCTTGGTCAAGCATTGGCTGATCGACGAGGCCGCCGGCGGCGCGCGTCTGCGCCTGGAGCTGGCCGGTAAGGTCGAAGTCCGCCGCCGCTTCCTGCTGCCGCCGGGCGATGGCGCGACCGCCTATCGCTATGTCATCGACCTCAAGGCGGTGGACGGCGGGGCCGCCATTCCGGCCGCGCCCCAGGCCGCGCCGCGCCTGGCCCTGGCCAGCGCGCCGATCAAGGCCGCGCCGCTGCGACTGAAGAAGGTCATCGTCATCGACGCGGGCCACGGCGGCAAGGACTCCGGCGCCCTCGGCGCGAACGCCTTCGAGAAGGACGTCACCCTGGCCACGGCCAAGGCCTTGAAAACGCGGTTGGAGAAGACCGGTCGCTATCAGGTCGTCCTCACCCGCGAGACCGACACCTTCGTTCCGCTGGAAGGTCGCGTGCAGATCGCCCGCCGGGCGGACGCAGACCTCTTCATCTCGCTGCACGCCGACTCCGGGCCCGATGTCAGCACGCGCGGCGCGTCGGTCTATACGCTGTCCGAGAAGGGCGCCGACCGGGTCGGTCTGGTGCTGGACAAGAACGACTGGCTGATGAAGGCCAACCTGCCGGGCCGCGACCGGGCGGTTAGTCAGATTCTGCTAGACCTGTCGCAGCGCGCGACCAAGAATCGCTCGGCCAGCTTCGCTCAGTTGCTGCTGGCCAATGTCGGCGAGGAAACGGCTCTGCTGCGCCGCAGCCATCGCGACGCGGGCTTCTTCGTGCTGCTGGCGCCGGACGTGCCCGCGGTCCTGCTGGAGATGGGCTTCATCACCAATCCCGAGGACGAGGCGTTCTTGACCAACAAGGCCAGCCGCGCGCGCCTGGTCGACGCGGTCGGCGACTCCATCGAGGCCTATTTCTCGGCGGACGTCCGCAAGTCCTGACCGAAAGGTCCGCTTCCCCTTTCGTGCGCCGCGCTCTAATCACTGGAGCGACCGTTCGCGCCGTGCGCCGGACGATCGAAGTTTAGGTGTGCGGCGGGCGAGGGCGTCCGCCTCGACGGAGGTCGCGTGGATCTGAAACCCAGCGAACGATGGATGGCCATCGCGGGCGTGGCGGTGCTGTCGCTCATCGCCGTCGCGGGCTTCGCGATCGCGATCTACGCGGCCTGGCTGTTCCACGACATGCCCGACGCCGGCGAGCTGCAGGATTATCGTCCGCCGACGGCCACGCGTGTCTACGCCTGGGACGGCACCCTGATCGGCGAGTACTCCAAGGAACGCCGGATCTTCATCCCCTACGACCAGATCCCGCCGCAGCTGGCCCAAGCCTTCCTGGCAGCCGAGGATCGCAACTTCTTCACGCACGCCGGCGTCGATGTCGGCGGCTTGTCGCGGGCGATGATCAAGAACGTCGGCAACGCGATCGCCGGCCGGCGGCTGGAGGGCGGCTCGACGATCACCCAGCAGGTGGCCAAGAACGTCCTCCTGACCAGCGACCGCACGGTCGGCCGAAAGTTCAAGGAAGCCATTCTGGCCAGCCGCCTGGAGCAGTCGCTGACCAAGCAGCAGATCCTCGAGCTGTATCTCAACGAAATCTGGCTTGGCTATCGGTCGTTCGGCGTCGGGGCGGCGGCCTATAACTATTTCGGCAAGTCCTTGCCGGACTTGACGCTGGCCCAATGCGCCTATCTGGCGTCGCTGCCCAAGGGGCCGGACAACTACCATCCGATCCGCAACAAGGCCAAGGCGATGGCCCGTCGCAACTGGGTCCTCGGGCAGATGGCCGAGGAAGGCTGGATCACCAAGGCCCAGGCCCAGCAGGCCATGGCCGAGGACCTCGTCGTCCAGGCCGCGCCCAAGCGCGCCGCCTATCGCGACGCCGACTATTTCGTCGAGGAAGTGCGTCAGCGCGGCATGGCCACGCTCGGCCCCCGCCTGAACGAAGGCGGCTACTACATGCGCACGACGCTGGACCCTCGCCTGCAGACAGCCGCCCGCATGTCCTTGATGGACGGCCTGGAGCGCTATGACCGCCGGCATGGCTGGCGCGGCGCCTGGGGGCACGTGGAGCCGACCGACCTCAACTGGGAAAAGACCGCTCTGGCCAAGCCGATTCCGTCGGAGCGGGGCGCCTGGCGTCCGGCCCTGGTGATCTCGAACGGCGGACAGGTGCGTCTGGTGAAAGGCGAGGGCGAGGGGCAGATCGTCGGTGACGACGTGACCTGGGCCAAGGCCGGCAAGGGTTTGAAGGCGGGCGATCTCGTCTTCGTCGAGAAGGCGCCTAGCGGCGGCTATCGCCTGCGCCAGGTGCCGGCGGTCAACGGCGCCCTCGTGGCCATGGAGCCCTATACGGGCCGGATCGTGGCCCTGGTGGGCGGCTACAGCTATTCGCTGTCGAACTTCAACCGCGCGACCCAGGCCAAGCGCCAGCCAGGCTCGTCGTTCAAGCCGTTCGTCTACGCCACGGCGCTGGAGAACGGCTATACGCCGGCCAGCGTCATCGTCGACAGCCCCATCACCCTGAAGGGCGCCAACGGCCAGGACTGGAGCCCCGAGAACTACGACAAGGAGTTCTATGGGGCCCAACCCCTTCGCAAGGGCCTGGAAAAATCGATCAACGCCATGACTGTGCGCCTGGCCCAGGCCGTGGGCATGCGGAAGATCATCGACTTCTCCAAGCGCGCCGGCGTCGTCAAGGACATGGACCCGGTGCTGGCCATGGCCCTGGGGGCGGGGGAGACCACGCCGTTCAAGCTGACCGCCGCCTACGCCCCGTTCGTCAACGGCGGCCGTCGGATCGATCCGCACCTGATCGAGCTGGTGCAGGACCGAGAGGGCAAGGTCATCTTCCGCGCCGACAAGCGCGACTGCGAGCGCTGCAACGCCGGCTTCAACGGCGATGAGAGCCCGCGCTTCGCCGCGCCGGGCGACCAGATCATGGACCCGGTCACGGCCTACCAGATCACCTCGATGCTGCAGGGCGTCGTTCAGCGCGGCACCGCCGCCGCCGTCAGCTCGCTGGGCCGTCCGCTGGCCGGCAAGACCGGGACGACCAACGAGTATCGCAGCGCCTGGTTCGTCGGCTATTCGCCCAACCTGATCGTCGGCGTCTTCTTCGGCTTCGACGACAATCGCTCGCTGGGCGAGGGCGAGACCGGCGCGGCCGGCCCCGTGCCGGTGTTCATGGACTTCATGAAGGTCGCCCTGGAAGGCCAGCCGGTCGTCGACTTCAAGCCGCCCAAGAACGCCAAGTTCGCCCTGGTGCGGGGCGTCCGCGAGGCTTTCCGACCGGGCACCGAGCCCAAGGTGGAGGTCGCGCCGACCGGGCCGATCCCGTACAACGAGCTGACGCCGGGCCTGCCGCCGGTTCCGCAGCCCCCGGCCCAGCCCGGCAAGCCGCCGCAAAAGGTCGATCCGCTGAGCGGTCTCTATTGATCTCATTGCGCGTGGCGGCGACGCAGGCTAGAGCCTGCCCGGTTCAGATTTTCAAAATCTGAACCGGATCAGCAGGCTCTAGAATCAAAAGTTTAGAGCGCGCCCGAGCGGGTTAACCGCGCACACTTAACCCTGGCGCGCTCTATCTCCCGCGCCCTTCAACACTGTCACGGAGTTACGTGATGAGACCGGATGTCGAGGCCGCCGCGGCCGACATCGAGCAGTCCGTGGGACTGCTCAGGAGGCGTCTTTGACTGGGACGTCGCCCTCCGCAAGCTCGATGAGCTGAACGCCCGGGTCGAGGACCCGACCCTGTGGGACCGTCCGTCCGAGGCCCAGGCGGTCTCGCGCGAGCGCGCCAGCTTGGCCGCCAAGGTCGAGGCGGTGCAATCGATCGAGCGCGATCTGAAGGACGCCGTCGAGTACGCCGAGTTGGCGGACATGGAAGGCGACGAGGAGTCGCTGAACGACGCCCGCGTACAGCTTAAAGCCCTGAAGGACCGCGCCGGTCGCGCGGAACTGGAGGCCTTGCTGTCGGGCGAGGCCGACGGCAACGACGCCTATATCGAAATCAACTCTGGCGCCGGCGGCACCGAGTCTTGCGACTGGGCTGGCATCCTGCTGCGCATGTACACCCGCTGGGCCAACGCCCACGGGATGCAGACCGAGCTGATCGAAGAGACCGACGGCGACCAGGCTGGCATCAAGTCGGCCACGCTGCTGGTCAAGGGTCCCAACGCCTATGGTTGGCTCAAGACCGAGGCCGGCGTGCACCGCCTGGTGCGCATCAGCCCCTACGACAGCAGCGCCCGCCGCCACACCTCGTTCGCCTCGGCCTGGGTCTATCCGGTGGTCGACGACACGATCGAGATCGAGATCAACCCGGCCGACGTGCGCACCGACACCTATCGGGCCTCCGGGGCCGGCGGGCAGCACATCAACAAGACCGACTCGGCCGTGCGTCTGACGCACATTCCGACCGGCATCGCCGTCGCCTGTCAGGCGGGCCGCTCGCAGCACCAGAACCGCGAAGAGGCCTGGAAGATGCTGCGCGCGCGCCTCTACGAGGCCGAGCTGCAAAAGCGCGAGGCCGCGCAGCAGGCGCTGGAAGACCAGAAGACCGACATCGGCTGGGGTCACCAGATCCGCAGCTACGTCCTGCAGCCCTACCAGATGGTCAAGGATCTGCGGACCAACGTCGAGACCTCCGACACCCAGGGGGTGCTGGACGGCGATCTCGACGCGTTCATGGGCGCGGCCCTGGCCCAGCGGGTCGGCGCCACGCGCGACGCGGCCGAGGCCTAAGGCCTCCCGCCGTCGGGCCGTGAAAACCGAAACGCCCCGGAGCGATCCGGGGCGTTTTGTTTGTCAGGCCTCGACCGAAGCCGCCGCGATGGCCAGGACTTCCGGCTCTGGGGTCGGCTGAATCGGCGAGGGCGGGCGCTGGAACTTCAGGCTGCGGCCTTGGAAGAAGGCGCCCGACTCCATCGACAGCTGTTCATGGGTGATGTCGCCATCGACATAGGCGGTGCCGTAGAGGCGGACCTGCTTGGCGATAATCGAGCCGACAATGCGGCCGCGCACCTCGACGAGGTCGGCCTGGACACAACCCTCGACATGGCCGGTTTCGCCGACGCTGAGGCGCGCCACGCGGACGTCCCCGCGCAGAATTCCATCCAGCTGCAGCTCGCCTTCGCCCTCGATGCAGCCCTCGATCGTCAGGTCCGCCGAGAGCAGGGAGGCCGCTTTTGGCGTCGGGCGGCGCGCGGCGTCGGCGGGGTTGCCGGAGGGTAGGCTCGCCGCCGTCTCGGCGCGACTAGAGGCCTTGGGCCCCGACTTAGCTTGTTTGCTGAACATACTCACCAGCCCTCAAGAAGCGGTTGGGGTTCTGGGCCTTGCCATTGACCCAGACTTCGTAATGCAGGTGCGGACCGGTCGAGCGGCCCGTCGACCCCATCGCGCCGACGCGCGAGCCGATCGCCACCCGCTGGCCGACGCGGACGCCGATCGAGGACAGGTGCGCGTAGCGGGTCTTGAAGCCGCCGCCGTGATCGATCTCGACCGTGTTGCCGTAGCCCGCGCGGACGCCGGTGTACGAGACGACGCCGGGAGCGGTCGCCATGATCGGCGTGCGCATGGCGCCCGGGAAATCGAGGCCCGAATGGAAGGCCGGGCGATGGGTGAACGGATCGAAGCGGACGCCGTAGCTGGACGACAGCGCCGGATTGCTGGTCGGCTTGTAGAAGGGAAGCTTCTTCACGGCCGCGCCCAGGCTGCGCATGTCGGACATGTCGTTGGCGGCGTGCTGGATTCGGCTGGCGAATTCCTCGTCGACATCCAGGACGGCGGCGAGGGCGCGGGGGTCCTTGGCCTCGATCAACGGGCCACCCAGCGAGACTCCGCGTCCGGTGAACCCGCTGGCGTCGAGGCCCGCCATGCGCATGGCCAGGCGAAGGCGTTCGGCGCGACTCTTGGCGAAGCCCTCGGCGGCGTCGATCAGGCGCTCCTGGTCCATCCGCGTGGCCTGGATGCGCTCAACCGGGCTGGCCGCCAAAAGGCGCGGCTTGGCGACCTTCAGCGCGTCGGCGGCGCCGGGAACACCGCGGAAATCGGAAACCAGCAGGGCGAGGGCCGCGTGGCGTTTCTCGACCGAGGTGGCCAGCTCATCGAGCGAGCCATTGGTGGCCGACAGCTGCGCCACGGCGCTGTTCAGGCGGGCCTCGCGATCGGCGTTCAGCCGCTCATAGCGGGCCTTCTGCTTGATCATCTGCTGATCAGCGGAGCTGACCGAAAGGGCGTTGATCAGCATCGCCGCCGTGCAGACGCCCATCCAGAGCGCGCCGACCGCGACGCCGCCCGCACCGATCAGCTGTTTGTTCGTGGACAGAACATAGCCGCGCATCTCGCCGCCAGAGCGGACGTAGACATGCCGTTCAGGGAACAGAGCTTCGAGAGATTGCCGCAGCCGCTTAAAGCGCTTGATCGCCATCGTCCCAGGAAACCCCCCGTTTCAGGTCCGGGGGATATGGAACGATAAAACGCTAACGTGCAAGACTCTTCGCGCCCTGAAAGGACGCGAGTCGCGAAAAGTCATTTTGCGCCTCGATCCTTAACGTTTTCTGACCCGCGAGGGTACACGTTAACCGCGTAAGCCGTGGAAACGCCACAGGTTGAGGCGCGGATACAACACCCGCGCCGCGCAAGCGTTCCTCGGACGCGCGAACTTACTTAATGGCCTTGGCGGCGTTCATGACCGCCTTGATGTGGCCGGGCACCTTCACCTTGCGCCAGACCTCGCGCACGACGCCCTCGCGATCGATCAGGAAGGTCGAGCGGTCGATGCCCATGTACTTGCGACCGTACATGCTCTTCTCGACCCAGGCGCCGTAGGCCTCGACCACGTCGCCCATCGGATCGGCGGCCAGTTCGATGGTCAGGTCGTGCTTGGCGCGGAACTTGGCGTGCGAGGCGGCGCTGTCCTTGGACACGCCGATGATCACCGCGCCTAGTTTCTGAAACTCCTCGACCTCGGACGAGAACTGTAGCGCTTCGGAGGTGCAGCCCGCCGTGTCGTCCTTCGGATAGAAATAAAGGACGATGTTCTTGCCCTTCAGGGCCGACAGGCTGACGCGACCGGTGTCGGTCGGGAGGTCGAAATCAGGGGCCTTGTCGCCGGGCTGCAGCATCGGTCTCTTCCTCGATCACTCGAAACAGGTGAGGGGCCGGACGGGCCGGTTAAGTCCGTCCGGCATACGATAACTAAACGGGCTTCACCAACACGATCTTCTTCTTGCCGGCGGCGAGCTTGACGACGCCCTCCACGAGATCCGCCGAGGTGATCGTCCGGTTGGCGTCGGCCTCGGCCTTGTCGTTGACCTTCAGGCCGCCGCCTTGCGCCAGGCGACGCGCCTCGCCACGCGAACCGGCCAGACCCGCGTCGGCGAAGAGGGCCGCCAGCACGATCCCGGCCTCCAGGTCCGCCGCTGGAACCTCGAAGGTCGGCAGGTCGGCGGACAGCGCGCCTTGCTCGAAGGCCTTCTCGGCGGCGTCGCGGGCCTTGCGGGCCTCTTCCTCGCCGTGGGCCATGCGGGTGGCCTCGTCGGCCAGAACCTTCTTGGCCTCGTTGATCTGGGCGCCTTCGAGGGCTTCCAGCTCGGCGATCTTTTCGAGCGGCAGGTCGGTGAACAGCTTCAGGAAGCGGCCGACGTCGGCGTCCTCGGTGTTGCGCCAGAACTGCCAGTAGTCGTAGGGGCTCAGCTGCTCGGCGTTCAGCCACACCGCGCCGGCCGCCGTCTTGCCCATCTTGGCGCCCGAGGCGGTGGCCAGAAGCGGCGTCGTCAGGCCGAAGGCGCTCTTCTGGTCGACGCGGCGGGTCAGCTCGACGCCGTTGAGGATGTTGCCCCACTGGTCCGAGCCGCCCATCTGCAGCACGCAGCCGTGGGCGCGGTTCAGCTCCAGGAAGTCCACCGCCTGCATCAGCATGTAGTTGAACTCGAGGAACGTCATCGGCTGTTCGCGCTCGAGGCGCAGCTTGACAGAGTCGAAGGCCAGCATCCGGTTGACCGTGAAGTGCACGCCGTATTCGCGCAGGAACTGGACGTAGCCGAACTTCGACAGCCAGACGTCGTTGTCGACCATGATCGCGTCGGTGGGCCCGTCGCCGAAGGTCAGGAACTTGGCGAAGACCTGCTTGATGCCGGCGATATTGGCCTGGATGTCGGCGTCCGACAGCAGCTTGCGGCTCTCGTCCTTGCCGGTCGGGTCGCCGACCTTGGTCGTGCCGCCGCCCATCAGGACGATCGGCTTGTGGCCGGCCTGCTGCAGGCGGCGCAGCAGCATGATCTGGATCAGGCTGCCGACGTGCAGGGACGGCGCGGTGGCGTCGAAGCCGATGTAGGCGGTGACGATCCCGGCCGAGGCGGCCGCGTCCAGCTCCTCCGGATGGGTGATCTGGTGGATATAGCCGCGGGCCTCCAGGGTTCGCAGGAACTCTGACTTGAAGGACGACGCGGCGGACATGGATCGACTCTCTATTTGACTTGGCGGGCCGTCTAGCACGGCGGGATTGGATTGTGAGGCTTTCATTTCAGACTCCGGGGAGGATGCCGGAGCGCATGATCGACTGGAAAGAAAGCGACCCCGGCGAGGCGGGGGCTAAGCGACGTGTCTGGTCGGCCTCCCGCTATGGCAGCGGGCGGTAATAGGGGCGGGCCAGGACGAAAGCGTCGATCATGGGGCCTAGCTACCGTTTCGCGGCCGTGGCAGTCAACGCTCCCATGAAAATCCTGGGATTCATGACCGGCACCTCGCTGGACGCGGTCGACATGGCGGTGCTGGAAACGGACGGCCACGACATTCAGGCCTTTGGTCCCGCCGGCGAGCGCAAGCTGCGCGAGGAAACCCGGGACTTGCTGCTGGTCGCCACCGAGGTCGCCCGCGGCTGGCCGCGTGGCAAGCCCGCGCCGGAGATCTTCACCGAGGCCGCCCTGGCGGTCGCGGACGAGCATTTCCACGCCGCGGAGAGTTTTCTGGCCGAACACGGCCTCGCCTGGAGCGAGTTCGATCTTCTAGGCGTGCACGGCCAGACGGTGCTGCATGAGCGTCCGACGCCCGAACGGATCGGCCGGACGGTCCAGTTGCTAGACGCCGAGCGCCTGGCCAAGGCTAGCGGGCGGCCTGTGGCGTTCGATTTCCGCACGGCCGACGTGGCGGCGGGCGGGCAGGGCGCGCCCCTGGCCCCGATCTACCACGCCGCTCGCGCCCGCGCCTCGGGCCTCTCCGCGCCGGTGGCGGCGCTGAACATCGGCGGCGTGGCGAACATCACCCTGATTGGAGAGGGCGACGACCTGTTGGCCTTCGACACGGGCCCCGGCAACGGGATGATCGATCTGATGCTTCAGGAGCGCGGGCTGGGCCGTTTCGACGAGAACGGCCGCCTGGCCGCCGCCGGCCGCGTCGACCAGGCCATCCTCGACGCCTTTCTGGCCAGCGACTACTTCGCCGGGCCCGCGCCCAAGTCCCTGGACCGCTACGACTTCCCGCTGGACCTCGTCGAGCCGCTATCGGCGGAGGACGCGGCCGCTACGCTCGTCGCCTTCACGGCGGAGGCGGTGATCAAGGCCTTCGACCACGGCGCGCGGCCCAGCGCCCTGATCGTCTGCGGCGGCGGCCGTCACAACCCGCAGATCATGCGCGCCCTGACCGAGCGCGCGCCCGTGCCCGTGAAGACCGCCGAGGCCTTCGGCTGGCGTGGCGACAGCATCGAGGCCGAGGCCTTCGCCTATCTCGCCGCCCGCACGGCCAAGGGCTCGCCGATCAGCTTTCCCGGGACCACGGGCGTCCCAGCGCCGATGACCGGCGGACGGATCGTCCAGCCCTAAACGAAAAAGGCCTCCCGGAAGGGAGGCCTTTGAAGCGTTTGGACCTGACGTCCTAGATCGGATTTTCGGCCAATCGCTTGTCGAGATAGTCGCTGACGCTTTTCTCGACGCTGGGCAGGTGCTCGGTCCAGAAGTGGCTGGCCTTGTCGATGACCTCGTAGTCGATCGTGATGCCCTTCTGGGTCCGCAGCTTGGTGACCACGCGCTCCACCTCGACCGGCGGGGTGATGGTGTCGGCCGAGCCCGTCAGGAACAGTCCCGAGGCCGGGCACGGGGCCAGGAAGCTGAAGTCGTACATGTTGGTCGGCGGCGACACCGAGATGAAACCGTCCGTCTCCGGCCGACGCATCAGCAGTTGCATGCCGATATAGGCGCCGAAGTCGAAGCCGGCGACCCAGGTCTGGCTCGCGGCGGGGTTCGAGGTCTGCAGCCAGTCCAGCGCCGTGGCCGCGTCGGCCAGCTCGCCGATGCCGCTGTCGAACTCGCCCTGGCTACGGCCCACGCCTCGGAAGTTGAAGCGCAGAGTCGCGAAACCACGCTTCATGAACAGGTGATACAGCTGCACCGCGACCGGATGGTTCATGTGACCGCCGGCCTTGGGGTGCGGGTGCAGGATCAGGGCGATTGGCGCCGTCTCGGTCTTGCCGGGAGAATAGCGACCCTCGATCCGTCCAGACGCGCCGGTCAAAATCACATCAGGCATGTCATCCCCTTCAGCTCGACAGCGGCCGAAGATCCGACGATTGGGTCGCCAGAATACTTGACCGCCGCGCTTGGTCTTCCTAAATCGCAGCCAGCAAGCGGACCGACGGCCCGCGCGCGAAGTCGCGGCTTGTAGCACACGCAAAAGCCGATGCGCGCGGAATCTGCAAGGGGTAAGGCGATGCGCCTGAGCACCAAAGGACGATACGCGGTCATGGCGATGACCGACCTGGCCAAGCGCCAGGACGAAGGCGAGGGCCGCGCCGTGGCCCTGGCCGAGATCGCCGCGCGCCAACAGATCTCGCTTTCCTATCTTGAGCAGCTCTTCGCGCGCCTGCGCCGCAAGGGCTTGGTGATCAGCGCGCGCGGACCCGGCGGCGGCTATCGGCTGTCCAAGGCCGCGACCGAGACCTTCATCGCCGACATCGTTCTGGCGGTGGACGAGCCGCTGCGCGCCACCCGCTGCAACTTCACCAAGGGCCAAGCCAAGGGCTGCATGGCCGGCGGCGAGCGCTGCATGACGCATAATCTCTGGGAAGAGATGGGTCGCCAGATCCACGGCTATCTCGCCAGTGTGTCGGTCGCCGACGTGCTGAAGGGCGAGCTTCGGCCAAATAGCGAGAAAGTGGCCCGTCCGATGGAGATCGCGGCCGAGTGAACGCCTCCCGACCTTCCATCTATCTCGACTACAACGCCACGGCGCCTCTGCGGCCGCAAGCGCGCGAAGCGCTGCTGCGCGCCCTGGAGAGCCCGGCCAATCCCTCGTCGGTCCACGCCGCCGGCCGCGCCGCCCGCGACGTCGTCGAGCGCGCTCGTGCGCGGGTCGGCGGCCTGGTCGGCGTGCCCGCCGGCTCTGTCACCTTCGTCAGTGGCGGCACCGAGGCCAACGCGCTCGCCATCGAGAGCGCCAAGGTCGCCGGTGTCGAACGCATCATTGTCAGCGCGATCGAGCACGACGCGGTGACCGAGACGGCGAAGGCCTCCGGCCTGCCGGTCGAGATCCTGCCTGTGGACAACAATGGCGTCGCCGATCTCGACTGGCTGACGCAAGCGCTTGAAAAGCCGGGCAAGACTCTGGTCTGCCTGATGCTGGCCAACAACGAGACGGGCGTCATCCAGCCTGTGGATAAGGCATCAAGCCTGGTGCGCGCCCATGATGGCTGGCTGCACGTCGACGCCGTCCAGGCCGCCGGCAAGATCGCGATCGATTTCTCCGGCCTGGGCGCCGACACCATGGCGCTCTCGGCCCACAAGCTGGGCGGACCGCAGGGCGTTGGCGCCCTTGTGGCCGGGACACGCGCGACCGTCACCCGCCGCCTGCATGGCGGGGGTCAGGAGCGCGGCCGGCGGGCCGGCACCGAGAACGTCGCGGGCGTCGCCGCCTTCGGCGCGGCCGCCGTGGCGGCCCAGGAAGGCCTTGCCTCGATGGCCGAACAGGCCCAATGGCGCGACGCGCTGGCCCAGAGGCTGAAAGCCGAAGGCGCGGTCGTGCTGGGCGAGGGGGCTGATCGCCTTCCCCAGACGTTGTGCTTGGCGGGGCAGGGCTTCGGCTCCGAGGTCCAGGTCATGAACATGGACCTGGCCGGGATCATGGTCAGCGCCGGCAGCGCCTGCTCTTCGGGCAAGGTCAAGGCCAGCCGCGTGGTGGAAGCCATGGGCCGCGCCGATCTCGCGCCGTTCGCCCTGCGTATCAGCGGCGGCTGGGCGAGCACGAAAGACGATTGGATCACGTGCGGCGACGCCTGGCTCGCCGCCTGGAAGCGTATCGGCGCCCGGCGCCGGGAGGTGGCTTAGTGGCCGCGGTCAAAGAGACTGTCGAAACCGTCGCCGCGCTCGAGAAGTACGAGCACGGCTTCACGACGCAAATCGATCAGGAGTTCGCCCCCAAGGGCCTCTCCGAGGACATCGTGCGCTTCATCTCGGCCAAGAAGGACGAGCCGGAGTGGATGCTGGAGTGGCGGCTTGACGCCTATCGCCGCTGGCTGGCGATGGACGAGCCCGACTGGGCCAAGGTCAGCTATCCGCCGATCGACTATCAGGACACCTATTACTACGCCGCCCCGAAGACCAAGGAAGGCCCCAAGAGCCTGGACGAGGTCGATCCGGAGCTGCTGGCCGTCTACGAAAAGCTCGGCATCCCCTTGAAGGAGCAGGCGGTTCTGGCCGGCGTCGAGGGCGCGCCGCGCTACGCCGTGGACGCGGTGTTCGACAGCGTCAGCGTCGTGACCACCTTCAAGAAGGAGCTGGCCCAGGCCGGCGTCATCTTCTGCTCGATGAGCGAGGCGATCCGCGAGCATCCGGAACTGGTCCGCCAGTACCTGGGCAGCGTGGTGCCGACCTCGGACAACTATTTCGCCTGCCTGAACAGCGCGGTCTTCTCGGACGGCAGCTTCGTCTACGTCCCGCCGGGCGTGCGCTGCCCGATGGAGCTGTCGACCTACTTCCGGATCAACGCCAAGGATTCCGGCCAGTTCGAGCGCACCCTGATCATCGCCGACAAAGCCGCCTACGTCTCGTATCTGGAAGGCTGCACGGCCCCGATGCGCGACGAGAACCAACTGCACGCGGCGGTGGTCGAGCTCGTTTTGCTGGACGACGCCGAGATCAAATACTCGACCGTCCAGAACTGGTACCCGGGCGATCCGGAGACCGGCAAGGGCGGCATCTATAACTTCGTGACCAAACGCGCCGACTGCCGCGGCGACCGCTCCAAGGTGTCCTGGACCCAGGTCGAGACCGGCTCGGCCATCACCTGGAAGTACCCGTCCTGCGTTCTGCGCGGCGAGGGCAGCTCGGGCGAGTTCTATTCGATCGCCGTGACCAACGGCCACCAGCAGGCCGACACCGGCACCAAGATGATCCACCTGGGCGCCAACACTCGCTCGCGGATCGTCGCCAAGGGCATCAGCGCCGGCAAGTCGACCTCGACCTATCGCGGCCTCGTCTCGGCCCACCCCAAGGCCAAGGGCGCGCGCAACTTCACCCAGTGCGACAGCCTGCTGATCGGCAAGGACTGCGCGGCCCACACCGTGCCCTACATCGAGGCCCGCAACGGCCAGTCGGTGTTCGAGCACGAGGCCACCACCACACGGCTGTCGGACGACCAGCTGTTCTACTGCCAGCAGCGCGGCCTGAACCAGGAGGAGGCCGTGGCCCTTCTGGTCAACGGCTTCGTCAAGGACGTGCTGCAGCAACTGCCCATGGAATTCGCCGTCGAGGCCCAGAAGCTCGTGGCGATTTCTCTCGAAGGATCCGTCGGTTAAATGCTCTCCATCAAGAACCTTCACGCCCGTGTCGAGGACAAGCCGATCCTGAAGGGCGTCACGCTGGACGTGCCGGCCGGCGAGGTCCACGCGATCATGGGGCCGAACGGCGCCGGCAAGTCGACCTTGTCCTACGTGCTGACCGGCCGCGACGGCTATGAGGTCACGGAAGGGGCGGCGACGCTCAATGGCGAGGACGTGCTGGCGCTGGAGCCGAACGAGCGGGCGGCCAAGGGTCTGTTCCTGTCGTTCCAATATCCGCTGGAAATTCCGGGCGTTCCGGCCCTGACCTTCATCCGCACCGCCCTCAACGCCCAGCGCCGCGCGCGGGGCGAGGACGAGATCGCCGCCCCGGCCTTCCTGAAGCTGGCCAAGGAGAAGGCCGCGGCGCTGAAGATCGACTTCGAGATGCTCAAGCGCGGGCTGAACGTCGGCTTCTCGGGCGGCGAGAAGAAGCGGATGGAAATCTTCCAGATGTCCATGCTTTCGCCGAAGTTCCTCATCCTCGACGAGACCGACAGCGGCCTGGATATCGACGCTCTGAAGATCGTCTCCGAAGGCGTCAACGCCCTGCGCTCGCCCGAGCGCGGCATGCTGGTCATCACCCACTACCAGCGCCTGCTGGACCACATCAAACCCGACAAGGTCCACGTGCTGGCCGCCGGCCGCATCGTCGCCTCGGGCGGTCCGGAACTGGCCCTGCAGTTGGAAGCCGAGGGCTATGACCGCATCGTGGGGGCGGCGGCTTGACCCTTTCGACCGCCCTCAAGACCGGCGACCTCTCGGCGCTGCCGTCGCGGCGTGACGAGGACTGGCGCTGGACCGACCTGCGGGGCTTGCTGAAGGTCCTGCCGCCGGCTTCACCCCAAGGACGTGCTTGGTTCTGGGACAACCCGCTTTCCGACGCGCTCGATATGACCGGCGGCGTCGTCAACGGTCGCGGACCCACGGATCTCGCTGTTGACGCAGGTGAAGAGCGCTTCGTCGGCTGGCGCTTCATGTCGGCGACGGATGCAACAGCGCATGGCGCCGAGCTTTGGGTCGACGTCGGCGAAGGCGCTAAGCTGACCTTGATCGAAAGCTACGAAGGACGTGGCAAGGGCTACGTTTCGGACGTGGCGGTCAATATCCGTCTGGGCAAGGACGCGATCGTCGAACGGATTATCTTCGCCGACGACGATGCGGACGCCATCTCGGTCGTCACCGCCGAGGTCACGCTCGCTCCCGGCGCCAAGTTCGCCCAGACCGTCCTGACCTCCGGCGCACGTCGCCAGCGGATCGAAACCCGCGTCCGCCACCCCGGCGCCCATGCCGAGGTCCGGCTCGACGGCGCCTATCTGCTCGACGCCCAGCGGCACGCCGACCTGACCAGCGTCGTCACCCACGGTGGCCTCGACGGCGTCACCAGCCAGCTGACCAAGGGCATGGTGACCGACCAGGCGCGCGGCGTCTTCCAGGGCCGGATCGTCGTCGAGAAGGGCGCCGACCAGACAGACGCGCGGATGGGCCACCACGCCCTGATCCTGTCGGACAAGGCCGAGATCGACGCCAAGCCCGAACTGCTGATCTTCGCCGACGACGTCTCCTGCGCCCACGGCAACACGATCGGCGCGCTGAACGACGAGGTGCTGTTCTACGCCAAGCAGCGCGGCATCCCCGAGGCGGACGCCAAGGCCATGCTGACCGTGGCCTTCGTCGCCGAGGTCGTCGAGCGCATCGAGCACGAGGGCGCGCGCTCTGTCGCGGCCGCCTGGGTCGCCCGCAAGCTGGGGAGCGACGCCTGATGGCTTTTGACGCGCCCTACGACGTCGACGCGATCCGCGCCCAGTTCCCGATCCTGGCGCGAGAAGTTCACGGCAAGCCGTTGATTTATCTCGATAGCGCCGCTAGCGCCCAGAAGCCGGACGCGGTGCTGGACGCGATGATGGGCCTGGCGCGGACCTCGTACGCCAACGTCCATCGCGGCCTGCACACGCTGGCGAACGAAACGACCGAAGCCTATGAAAAGGCGCGGGAAACCGTCGCGCGCTTCATCAACGCCGACCGCGACGAGGTCGTCTGGACCAAGAGCGCGACCGAGGCGGTGAATCTGGTCGCCAGCTCGTTCGGCCTGTCTCTGAACGCCGGCGACGAGATCGTGCTCTCGGAGATGGAGCACCACGCCAACATCGTGCCGTGGCACTTCCTGCGCGAGCGCAAGGGCGTCGTCCTGAAGTTCATCCCGGTGCTGGATGACGGGCGCCTGGACATGGAGGCCTTCAAGGGCCTGTTGTCCGACAAGACCAAGATGGTCGCCGTCACTCACATGTCGAACGTGCTGGGCACGGTCAACGACGTGGCCGAGATCGTCCGCCTGGCCCACGCCGCTGGCGCGCCGGTGCTGCTGGACGGCTGCCAGGGCGTGGTCCACGGCAAGGTCGACGTGAAGGCGCTGGATGTCGACTATTACGTCTTCTCCGGCCACAAGCTGTACGGCCCGACCGGGATCGGCGTGCTGTACGGCAAGGCCGAGCGCCTGGCGGCCCTGCCGCCGTACCAGGGCGGCGGCGAGATGATCGGCTCGGTGGCGCTGGATCGGATCACCTACGCCGACCCGCCGCATCGCTTCGAGGCCGGCACCCCGGCGATCCTGGAGGCCGTGGGCCTGGGCGCGGCGATCGAGTGGCTGAACGGCCTGGATCGCGACGCGATCTTCGCCCACGAACACGCCCTCTACGAGCGCGTCGCCGAGCGGCTGCGCGGCGTCAACGGCGTGAGGATTCTGGGCGATGCGCCCGGCAAGGGCGCGGTGCTGTCCTTCACGGTCGAGGGCGCCCACGCCCACGACATCGCCCAGGTGCTGGACCGCTACGGTGTCGCAGTGCGCGCCGGCACGCACTGCGCCGAGCCCTTGATGCGCCGTTTCGGCGTGACATCGAGCGCCCGGGCCTCGTTCGCCCTATATAACACAGAGGCCGAAGCCGACGCGTTCGTGGACGCGCTGGCCAAGGCCCGCAGTTTCTTCAGTTGAGCCGCTTCATGACCGACGCCGCCGCCGTTCCCGAACCCGCTTCCGCTCTCTCGCAAGACGAGCTGAATCGGCTGACTGACCAGCTGATCGAGAAGCTGAAGACGGTCTACGACCCGGAAATCCCGGTCGACATCTATGAGCTGGGCTTGATCTACAAGGTCGACGTTTCCGACGACAAGGACGTGGCCATCGAGATGACGCTGACCGCGCCGGGCTGCCCGGTGGCGGGCGAGATGCCGGGCTGGGTCAAGGACGCGGTCCTGGAGATCCCGGACCTGAAATCGTGCACGGTGGATCTCGTCTTCGATCCGCCATGGGATTCCTCGCGCATGAGCGACGAGGCCAAGCTGCAACTGAACATGTTCTGATCGGTTCAAACGCCATGGAAACCGCGATCACCGCACGTCCCCGCCGTCCGCGTCCGAAGGTCGTCACCCTGACCGACGCCGCGGCCGCGCGCGTGAAGGAGATCATGGACAAGGCCGACAAGCCCTATGTCGGCCTGCGCGTGGGCGTGAAGAACGGCGGCTGCGCCGGCCAGGAATACGTCTTCGAATATGCCGAGACGAAGGGCCCAATCGACGAGGTGGTCGAGGACAAGGGCGTCACGATCCTGATCGAGCCGAAGGCGGTGCTCTTCCTGATTGGCACGGAAATCGACTACGAGGTCTCCAAGCTGTCCTCGAAGTTCGTGTTCCACAATCCCAACGAAACCGACGCCTGCGGCTGCGGCGAAAGCGTCACGATCCAGCCCGCCGCCGAGGTTCACGAGTAATGCTGGCCAAGACCCCGTCGTGCGTCGAATGCGGCCTGCCGTGGGGCTCCCCGCGCTTCAAGCACGAGGACGAGGCGCCGCTCTACTGGTCGGACACCGGCATCCTGTGCTCGGGCGGCTGCGCCCAGAAGCACTTCGAGAAGCGTCGCGCCGAGGGGACCTTCGTGGCGATCCCGGCCGAGTGTCCGGTCGCGGTCTGATCGCGCATTGACCGCGACGCGCCGGGCGGCCTAAGCCCGGCCATGGTCCAGACGGTTCTGATCTATTCGATGGGCGAGGTGATCGGCGACGGGCTGATCAAGCTGCCCTTCATCGCCGGCCTGCGCGCGGCGTTTCCGGACGCGCGGATCAGCTGGTGCGCCGCCAAGGGCGAGACCGTGTATGCCGGGCCGTTGAAGGCGGTCGTCGCCGGATATATCGACGAGGTGATCCTCGACGGCGCGAATGGGGCCAAGGCGCTCGACAGCCTGCCGTGGTCCAAGTCGTTCGGCGGCCGCACGTTTGACCTCGTCATCGATACCCAGGAAAACCTGCGCCGTAGCGGCGTAGCCCGACGCGGCGCGACCGGACGCTTCGTCTCGGCGGCGCGGCAAGCGCGGGGCCAGGATTGGCCGGTGGCGGTGACCGACCGCCTGGCGCGGCTGCTGGCGCTTGCGACGGACGGGCAGGGCGCTCCACGGCCTCTGGCGCTCACCAATCCCGACGCCTTGAAGGCCGCCGAGATCCTGCTGCCGGCCGGTCCGACCTATGTCGGCCTGGCGCCCGGCGCGGGCGGCCAAGCCAAGCGCTGGCCGCTGGAGAACTACCTGGAGCTGGCCCGTCGGATCGCCGCCAACGGCTGGACGCCGGTGTTCTTCTTCGGGCCGGACGAGGCCGAGGATGCGGCGATCGCCGCTCGGGAGGTTCCGCAAGCGCTACAGCCCGAGCGCAACCGGACCGACGGTGTTCCCGTGAAGGGGCCACTGCTGGTCATCGCCCTGGCCGGACGCCTGGCGGCGGGCGTGGCCAACGACGCGGGACCTGGCCACATGCTGGCCGCCGGCGGCGCGCCGTTGCTGTCGCTGCAGCAGGATCGCCGCAAGGCCGTGAAGTTCCGCCCGGCCGCCGCGCGGCTTGAGATGCTGGTCGCGGAGGACTACGGAAGCGGCATGGGCGCCCTGCCGGTCGACGCGGCCTGGGCCGCCCTTGAGAAACTGGTTTCCGGAGCGTCCTGAATGTCCATCCTCGCGCCGATCTCGGCGGGCGAACTGGTCGACAAGATCACCATCCTGCGGGTCAAGGCCGAGCGGATCGGCGATCCGGCCAAGGAAGCCAATGTCCGCAAGGAGCTGGCCCTGCTGGAAGCCACCGCGCGCGAGCACTTGCCGGACACCGCCGAGATCGCGCGCCTGACCGACGAGCTGACCGCCGTCAACGCCGCCCTGTGGGACATCGAGGACGGCAAGCGCGACTGCGAGCGCCGCCAGGACTTCGGTCCGGATTTCGTGGCCCTGGCTCGCCGGGTCTATATCGACAACGATCGCCGCGCGGCCATCAAGCGGGCCATCAACGCGGCCGCCGGCTCGGACATCGTCGAGGAGAAGAGCTACAAGCCCTATCTCCAGACTTCCGAAGGCTGATGCAAGTCGTTCGCGGCGCTCGCGAAATGGTCGCCGGCATGGCGCCGGAGCTCAAGAGCGGCGCCTACGTCTTTTGCGCGGCCGGCGATCGCGACTGGCGGGCGCTGGAGCCGCTGGCCATGTTCCGCGAGGCCGAGGGGGTCAGCTTGATCCTGGAACGCGACGCGGCGCGCGCGGCCGGGTTTCCGATCGAGGCGCCAATGGTCTTGATCACGCTGAACGTCTACTCGGCCCTCGATGGCGTCGGCCTGACCGCCGCCGTGGCGAGCGCGCTCGCCGAGGCCGGGATCGCCTGCAACATGGTCGCGGCGCTGAACCACGACCATGTGTTCATACCGGCCGACCGCGCCGAAGAGGCGCTTGGGATCCTGAAGGCCTTACAGGCGGCCGCTAGCGCCCCTTGAACGCCGCCGCGCGCTTCTGGAGGAAGGCGCTGACGCCCTCGATGAAGTCCTCGGTCTTGCCGGCGAATTTCTGGGCCTTGCGCTCGGCGTGCAACTGGCCCGTCCAGTCGGCGTCCAGGCTTTCCCAGACCAGCTTGCGGATCGCGCCCAGCGCCGCGGGCCCGCGCGCCAATTCCTGGGCGATGGCCGTCGCCGCGCCGATCAGCTCGTCGTCCGGCACGCAGCGATTGACGAGGCCCCATTGCAGCGCGGTCGCCGCCGACACCTTGTCGCCCAGCAGCATCATCTCCATGGCCCGCGCCTTGCCGACCAGGCGTGGCAGCAGATAGGTCGAGCCGCCGTCGGGCACCAGGCCGATCCGGCGGAAAGCCTGCAGAAAGTAGGCGCTCTCGGCCGCCACGATGATGTCGCCCATCAGGGCGATCGAGCAGCCGACGCCGGCCGCCGGGCCATTCACCGCCGTCACGATCGGCAGCGGGAAGTCGCGCAGCAGGGACATCAGCGGATTGTAGATGGTCTCCAGCGCCGAACCGGCGTCCGGCTTGCCGTCGACGTCCAGCTCGCGCCCGGCCGCGCCGCCGCCGGACAGGTTCGCGCCCGAGCAGAAGCCGCGGCCTTCGCCGGTCAGGATCACCGCGCGCGCCTCGACCTTGCCCGCCGCGATTGACGAAAAGGCGTGGGTCAGCTCGCGGGCGATCTCAAGGCTGGCCGCGTTCAGCGTGGTCGGATCGGCGAGGGTGACGGTGGCGACGCCGTCCCGCGTCGAGACACGGATCTTCTGGTAGTCCACGGCCTTGAACCTCCCTTGGTCTCTTTGGGAGGAGTCTAGGCGCCTATGCCCCTTGGGAAGGCTAGCGGAATCTTCAACGAAAAACGCCGCCGACACGGGGGCGGCGGCGTTTCGTTTGGATCGAGAGCGCTAGGCTCAGGCCGCGTTGGCCGAGGCCGGCATGCCCTCGGCCGCCGTCACGCGGTTACGGCCGCCGCGCTTGGAGGCGTAGAGGGCGGCGTCGGCCCGCTCCATGATCGAATGACCACTCTCACCCGGCCGGCGCTCGGCGAAGCCCGACGAGATGGTGATCGCGCCCAGGTCCTCGTTGGTCGAGCGGCGCTTCAGCATGCGCGACGACACCTCGACGCGGATTTCCTCCAGCGACGCGGCGATGACCGCCGCGTTCTCGCGCGGGAAGATCATGGCGAATTCCTCGCCGCCGTAGCGGGCGGCCAAGCGCGGCGGGGCGGCGACGCGGCCGATCACCGAAGCGACATAGCGGATGACCTGGTCGCCGGTCTGGTGGCCCCAGGTGTCGTTGAAGCCCTTGAAATGGTCGATATCCAGCACGGCCAGGCACAGCGGCGTGCCTTGACGGTCGGCCTCGGCGCAGGCGCGGTCCAGTTCCTCGTCGAAAGCCTTGCGGTTGGCGAGGTTGGTGAGGCCGTCGGTGGTGGCTTCGCGGCGGACCTGTTCCAGGTGCTCGCGCAGACGCTCGACCTCGGAGGTCGATTCCGCCAGGCGCGATTCCAGCGACTGGTTTTCGCGATGCACGCGGCGCGTGGCGTCGGCCAGGTTCGAGACGACCACCTTGATGGCTTCGACGTCGGTGGACTTGTCGAGGTTCTTGGTCGCGCCGGCCAGTTCCTTGCCGAAGGCGGCGTTCGACTTCTGGGCGTTCTGGATGGCCTTGGCGACAGCCTCCAGTTCCTTGGACAGGATGTCGCCGGCGTCGCGGATCTGATCGTTCAGGCGCGCCTTGGGCAGGTAGTTCGCGGCGAGCTCCTCGCTGACCAGCTCGGTCATCGGCTCGCCGATGGAAATCAGACGCGTCAGTTCGCGGGCGAGGGCGCCGTCCGGATCGGCGACATAGTGCGTCCAGAGCTCGAAGTTCAGCGCGGTTGGCCACACCTGGTGGCGTTCCATCAGCTCCAGCGCGCGCGACGCGATCTTATAGGCCTCCGGGCCACGCAGCGTGGTTTCGACTTCCGACATTTCTCTCATTCCCCCGTCCGTCCTTTCCGTAGGGGAAAGAACGATCGCATGGACATGGAGAGTAGACGGTAGAGTTCTTACGAGCCGTTAAGAACAAACAAGGTTCGCTTGCGCGCGAACGCACGCTCGCGCATGGTGAACGTTGATAAGATGAGCGGCGGGCCACGGGCTCCGCGCCAGCCATGGGAGGCGAGACATGAACGCTCCGGTGAACCCCCTGGACGCCCACAAGGCGACCATGAATGACGTACTGAACCGCCAGAAGGCCGCCCATCTGCGCGAGGGGCCGCCCAGCGTCGAGCAGCGTGTCGACTGGCTGAACCGCTCGATCGACCTGCTGATCGGTCACCAAGCGGAGATCGCCAAGGCCGTGAACGCGGACTTCGGCTCGCGCTCGCCGGACGCGACGGCCCTGACGGATGTCGCGGGCTCGATCGGTCCGCTGAAATTCGCTCGCGAGAACGTCGCCAAGTGGATGCGCCCCCAGAAACGCAAGACGACGCCCGCGATCCTTGGGCTGTTCGGCGCCAAGGCGACGGTCCAGTACCAGCCCAAGGGCGTGGTCGGCGTGATCAGCCCCTGGAATTTCCCGGTCAACCTGACCTTCGCGCCCCTGGCGGGCATCTTCGCCGCGGGCAATCGGGCAATGATCAAGCCGTCCGAATACACCCCCGCTACGTCCGAGCTGCTCAAGGCGATGTTCGCCAAGGCCTTTGACGAGGAGGAGGTCGCCGTGTTCGTCGGCGGGCCTGAAGTTGGTCAGGCGTTCTCGGGTCTGGCCTTCGACCACCTGGTGTTCACCGGCGCGACCTCGGTGGCCCGTCACGTGATGCGCGCCGCGGCCGAAAATCTGGTGCCGGTGACCCTGGAGCTGGGCGGCAAGAGCCCGGTGATCCTGTCGCGCGGCGCTGACCTGGCGACCGCCGCCGCGCGGATCATGAACGGCAAGACCTTGAACGCCGGCCAGATCTGCCTGGCCCCGGACTATGTGCTCGCGCCCCAGGAAGACGTCGAGACCTTCGTCGCCGAGGCCAAGGTCGCCGTCGGTCGCTATTTCCCGACCCTGAAGGACAATCCCGACTACACGGCGCTGGTCGCCCAGCGCCACTACGACCGGGTGAAGGGCTATGTCGACGACGCCAAGGCCAAGGGCGCGCGCGTGGTCGAGATCAATCCCGGCGGCGAGGACCTGTCGCAACAGGAGCACCGCAAGATCGCCCCGACGCTGATCATCGATCCCACCGACGACATGAAGGTGATGCAGGAAGAAATCTTCGGTCCCGTCCTGCCGGTTAAGGGCTATCGGACGATCGACGAGGCCGTGGACTACGTGAACGCCCACGATCGGCCGCTGGCGCTCTACTGGTTCGGGACGGACGATGCCGAGAAGGATCGTGTTCTGGCCCGCACCACCAGCGGCGGGGTCACGGTCAATGACGTGATCTTCCACGTCGCCCAGGAGGAGCTGCCCTTCGGCGGCGTCGGGCCGGCCGGCATGGGCGCCTATCACGGCCACGACGGCTTCCTGGAGTTCAGCCACAAGAAGGCGGTGTTCCAGCAACTGAAGAAGGATATCGCCCCGATGCTGGGTCTGCGGCCGCCCTATGGCGAGGCGATCCGCAAATATCTGGCGGGGCAGATCAAGCGCTGATCCCCAACGGGGTTGGCTCGGGACCGCGCATCGTGCTTAAGGAGCGCCATGAGCGCCCCCACGCCTGTTCGCGTCGTCCATGAACTCGAGGTTTTGCCGGAGGTCGATTTCGCCACCTTCAGGGCGCGGTTCGCGGCCGGAGAGCGGGCGCGCGTGGTCACCGAGTTGACGCCGCCCAGTCACCCCCGCGCGCCGGAAATCCTGGCGGGGCCGGAAGCCGGCGCCTGGTGGGGCGGCGACATGACCACCGCGGCCCCGACGGTCCCGCCGCAGCTTTGCGCGGCTGGCGAAAGTTGGGTGGTCCCGGCGCATGGCGTGATCGTCGACGTGAACGGCGAGGTGTTCGACGCGGCCTCTTACGAGGTGCGGCACGGCTACCCGACCTTCAAGATCACACCAGGCTTTTCGGGTGATCTCGACTTCACCGGACCGGAAGACGCGCCCTATCTGGAGAGTGGGGCGGTGTTCATGCCGTGGGGCGGCCTCTTCAACTACGGCCACTATCTGCTCGACGGTCTCACCACGCTGCGCGCGCTGCAAAAGGCGGGGCTGCTTGAAGACACGCCCGTCGTCGCGCCCAAGCTGGAGCCGTGGCAGCGGGATCTGATCACCGTCTGTCTCCCGGGCTTGAAGGTCGTCGAGTTCTCCGAGCCCATCGTGCGCCTGGGTCGGGTCATCTACGCCGACAGCATGAACCACTACCTGCATCGGACCGACGGTCTGGCCGCCGAGCTGGGCGCGCGGGGGCGCGAGACGCCGCTGCCGGCCGGGGTTCGCAAGGCCAAGAGGGTCTATTTCTCGCGTCGCGGCCAAGTGAACCGCCATATGGTCGGCGAGTGGCGCTTCGAATGGGCCCTGCGCCGGCGCGGGTTCACGATCGTGCGCCCCGAGAAGCTCGGCGTGCTGGAACAGGTCGCCCTGATGCGCGACGCCGAGGTCGTGGTCGCGCCCAGCGGCGCGGCGCTGGCCAATGTGGTGTTCATGCCGCCCGGCGCCCGGGTGGTCGAGATCCAGCCGCTGAACTTCTCGAGCCAGTGGGTTCGCGGCGCGTGCCAGCAGGTTGGCGTGGAGTGGCGTGGCTATGTCTGCGCGTCGCCGTGTTCACCCGCCAAGGCGCCGTCCCTGGTTCGCGTGCATCCCGGGTTCCAGTACGCCTACCAGCCGAACATGGGCGACTTGCTGCGTTTCGTCGACGCGGCGCTATAGGATGCCCTTGCGGCCCTCGACCCACGGATCGAGCGGCTGCCGCTCCTCGCGTCGCACCATGCCGTAATAGCCGACCACGAAGATCACGACGGCGGTGACGAGGCCGCCGAGAAAGCCGGCTGGCGTGGCGAACCACACCGTCAGGGCGCTGATCACCACCGCGGTGTGCAGCATGGCCCAGCGGACCAGGACGGCGAAGGCGTGGTAGGTGCGTTCGTGGGCGATCAGGATCGCTTCTCGGTCGGCGGAATCGTGTTCGAAGGCGTCAGGCTGGGTGGCGGCCATGGCGCGGTCCTCCCTTTTGCTCGTGCGGGGCGTCACGCGCCGCGCATCGAAAACACCCTTCAAGATAACCGCGTTCCGTCACCGGCGCTATCGAAGCCGGTCTCGCTTGAGCTTACGATCGTGTGATTCCTCGGCCGCCCGGAGCAGGGACCATGCCCAATCCGCTGCAGTTGCTGCTGCCGGCCCTGATTCCGTCCTGGAACTTCTTCGACGTCATCGCGCCGTCGCCGCGCGTCGAGTACGCGCTGACGGCGTCCGCCGACGCCCGTCCCGAAGCTTGGCGCGAGTTTCGGCCCCGACCCGAGCGCCTATCGCCTGGGACCATGGCCGCGCGCATGCTCTGGAACCCGCGCTGGAACGAAAGCCTGTTCCTGGTCAGCTGCGCCGAGCGTCTGATCGACCATCCGACGGCGCACGGCGAGGACGAGATCTTCAGGCGGATCGCCGCCGATCTGGCGCGGAGCGGGGAGGCGCTCGACGGCTGGCTGGCCTTTCGTTTGGTGTTCGTCGCCCGCGAGGACGAGGTGATCACCCGAGAGGTGCTGTTCGAGGCCGCGCCGCGCGCGTTGGCGGAGATCGATGTCCGATGACCTTGCCGGACGCCATCCGCCTGACCCAAATCCTGCTGGCCTTGGCGCTGCTGCAGCAGAGCCTGGAGCACCTGCGCGGCTTTCGCGACGAGCGCGCCCTGTTCCTGGCGCGGGCGGTGTTGTGCGTCCTGGTGCTGCTGGGCCTGGCGTCGCCGTGGCCGCTGGTGGCGATGGCGGCGCTGTCGCTGCTGATCCTTCATCGGTTCCAAGGGCCCTATAACGGGGGCAGCGACCGGATGGGCCTGTTGTCGCTGTGGTGCCTGACCCTGGCCAGCCTGGCGCCCAGCACGCCGCTCAAGGAGCTGTTCTTCGGCTATCTGGGCGCGCAGCTCGTGCTGTCCTACTTCATCTCGGGCTGGGTGAAGGTCGTGAACCCGGAGTGGCGATCGGGGCGAGCGCTTCGCGACGTCTTCCAGTTCTCGGCCTATCCGGTGGCCGAGTCCTTGCGCGCCCTGGCCGAGCGGCCGAGGCTGCTGACCGTGATGTCTTGGGCGGTGATGGGGTTCGAGCTGGTTTTCCCGCTGGCCATGCTGACCAAGCCAACCCTGATCGCGGCCCTGGTCGTGGCCGGGACCTTCCACTTGGCCAACGCCTGCCTGTTTGGCCTGAACCGGTTCTTCTGGACCTGGCTGTCGGTCTATCCGGCGATCCTGTGGCTGCAGGGGCGCCTGGTCCACTAGCCAAGCAAAAGGGCGCCGGACGATGCCGCCCGACGCCCTCGTGATGGTTCGCCTTAGCTCGCCGCTACTTGCGCGGCGGCTTGGCCAGGAAGGCGGGGATGTCGTTGCCGAAGCCGACGACGCGACGGTCGTCGTCGTCGCGATCGCGGACGGGCTGAACACCGCGAACGGGACGCTCGGGGCGTTCAGACCGTTCCGAGCGTTCGGGGCGTTCAGACCGTTCTGGGCGTTCCGAGCGTTCAGGCCGTTCGGCGCGCGTAGGGCGCTCGGCCTCGACGACCGGGGCGGCGGCGGGACGCGGTTCGCGTTCGCGGCGCGGCTTGCGCTCGCGGGGCGGACGCGCCTCGGCGACGGCCTCGGGCGTTTCGGTGGCGATCGCTTCGACCGGCGCCTCGACGGCGGTCTCCTCGGCGCGGCCGCGGCTACGGCTGCTGCCGCGGGCCGGACGTTCGCCACGCTCGCCGCGATCGCGGTCACGGCCGCCGCGCTTGCGATCGCGATCGCCCTCGCGCTTGACGGTGACGGCGTTCGAGTAGTCGAGGTCGAGCTTTTCTTCGTCCGGCGTCGAGCCGATCAGCTTGACGACCTTGTCGAAACCCTTGTCGTCGGACGGGGTGACCAGCATGTAGGTGATGCCCGTCCGGCCGGCGCGGCCGGTGCGGCCGATGCGGTGGACGTAGTCGTCGGCGTGGTGCGGGACGTCGTAGTTGAAGACGTGGCTGACGGCCGGGATGTCGAGGCCGCGGGCGGCGACGTCCGAGGCCACCAGGATCTTCAGCGCGCCCGAGCGGAAGTCCGCCAGGGTCTTCATGCGCTGGGTCTGGTCGAGGTCGCCGTGGATCGGCGCGGCGTCGTAGCCGTGCACCTTCAGCGACTTGGCGACGATGTCGACCTCGGTCTTGCGATTGCAGAAGACGATGCCGGTCTCGATCTGAGCCTTCTCGATCAGAGCGCGCAGCGCCAGGCGCTTGGCCTTGGGATCGGAGGAGGGGACCTTGACCAGCAGCTGAGTGATGTTGGCGTTGGTCGTCGCCGGACGCGCCACCTCGATCCGGACCGGATCGCGCAGGAACTGCTTGGTCAGGCGGGTGATTTCCGGCGGCATGGTCGCCGAGAAGAACAGGGTCTGCTTCTTGGGCGGCGTCATCTTGAAGATGCGCTCGATGTCAGGGATGAAGCCCATGTCCAGCATGCGGTCGGCTTCGTCGACGACCAGGAACTGGACGCCGGTCATCAGCAGCTTGCCGCGCTCGAAGTGGTCGAGCAGGCGGCCGGGCGTGGCGATCAAGACGTCGACGCCGCGGTCGAGCTTCTTTTCCTGGTCGCCGAACGAGACGCCGCCGATCAGCAGCGCCCACGAGAGCTTGGTGCCCTTGGCGTACTTCTCGAAGCTGGAGGCGACTTGGTCGGCCAGCTCGCGGGTCGGGGCGATGACCAGGGCGCGCGGCATGCGGGCCTTGGCTCGGCCCGACTGCAGCTTGTCGATCAGGGGCAGGGTGAAGGCGGCGGTCTTGCCGGTGCCCGTTTGGGCGATGCCGAGCACATCCTGGCCGGCGAGGGCCACCGGAATGGCCTGGGCCTGGATGGGGGTGGCAGTGGTATAGCCGGTGTCGGCGACCGCCTGCAGGGTCGTGGGCGAGAGCCCGAGGTCGGAAAATTCAGTCATTACACGCTGATCTGCGGAGCCGCCCGTGCTTGGGCGAGCGGGCGGCGCGGATTCGCCAGACCTGCTCCGAAGGTGCGGATAAATAGGCCGAAAGTCGCCAAAGTCAATCGCGACAAGGCGCGAGGGGGTATTTTGAGCCTCGGGCGTAGGGCATGATGCTGGCGCCTGTTGGACCGCCGTTCTATATGCGGCCTTGCATGACCATCGACCACGACTCCCGCCTTCGGCGCCTTCGTTTCCGCGCCTGGCATCGCGGTTTCCGGGAAGCGGACCTCATTCTGGGCCCGTTCGCGGACATCCATGGCCCGAACCTGACGCCAGAGCAGTTCGATACGCTGGAAACCCTGCTCGAGCAGTCCGACCGCGAGATCTACGCCTGGATTGTCGGTCAGGAATCGACGCCCGATCGTTTCGAGACCGACGTGATGGCGATGATCCGCGCCTTCAGGTTCGAGGCGCACGCGTCGCGCCCCGCTGGCGACGGCGCCTGACCCCTTTCTAGATCAAGAGACCCGATGGCCTACGACGCCAAACAGATCGCCAAGGCCGCCGGCGGCTTGACCCTGGCCGGCGCGCCGGAAGGCTTCGACGCGCTGGTGATGGCCGACATCGCGCGGGCGCGCGGCGGGCTGACCGCCTTCGTCGCCCGCGACACCGCCCGCGCCGGCGCCTTCATCGACGCCCTGAAGTTCTTCGCCCCCGAGATCGAGGCGGTGCTGCTGCCCTCGTGGGACTGCCTGCCTTACGATCGCATCGGCCCGTCGGCGAGCGTCTCGGCGACGCGGATGTCGACCCTGTCGCGCCTGGCGCGGGGCCTGGGCGAGGGCAAGCCGGCTATCCTGGTCATCGCCGCCCACGCCCTGCTGCAGCGCGTGCCGACCAAGGACGTGCTGCTGCGCGCCAGCTACAGCGCCAAGGTCGGCGGCGTCGTCGATATCAAGGATCTCGAGACCTATTTCGCCGTCAACGGCTACGCCCGCGCCTCGACGGTGTCGGAGCGCGGCGAGTTCGCCATCCGCGGCGGCGTCATCGACGTCTATCCGCCCGCCGCCGAGGAGCCGGTGCGCCTGGATCTCTTCGGCGACACGCTGGAGAGCATCCGCGCCTTCGATCCCGAGACCCAGCGCTCGACCAAGCAGCTGAAAGAGATCGACCTCCTGCCGGTCAGCGAAGCGCTGCTGGACGCCGACGCCATCTCGCGCTTCCGCAAGGGTTATGTCGCCGCGTTCGGCGCGCCGGGCGATGATCCTCTCTACGCCACGGTCAGCGAGGGCGGCCGCCGCGCCGGCCTCGAGCACTGGCTGCCGCTGCTCTACGAGCGCATGGCCACCCTGTTCGACTATCTGCCGGCCGGCGCTCTGATCGGCGTCGACCACCAAGCGGCTGAAGCGCGCGACGAGCGCCTGTCGATGATCCTAGACGCCTACGAGGCCCGCGCCAGCGCCGACCGCAAGTCCGCCTACCGCCCGCTGCCGCCCGAGGCGCTGTACCTGACGGCCGACGAGTGGGACCGCGAGCTTTCCGACCGCACGCACCGGCAGTTCACGCCGTTCCAGCCGCAGGGCCTGGATGTCGTCGATCTGGGTGCGAAGCTCGGCCGCACCTTCGCCGCCGAGCGGGCCCAGGACAGCGTCAACCTGTTCGAGGCCACCGCAGCCCACGCCCGCGATCTCGCGGGCAAAGGAAAACGCGTGCTGTTCGCCTCGTGGTCCGAGGGCTCGTCCGAGCGCCTGGGAACGATGCTGGCCGACCACGGCCTCAAGAAGATTCCGTTCGCCGGCTACTGGCAGGCGGCGAAAGCCAATGATCCCAAGGTCCCGCAGCGCGTCGTGCTGCCGTTGGACCACGGCTTCGAGACCGAGGCCCTGGCGGTCATCTCCGAGACCGACATTCTGGGCGACCGCCTGGCCCGCCCGCGCAAGAAGCGCCGCGCCGCCAACTTCCTGGCCGAGGCCTCGGCGCTGACGCCGGGCGATCTCGTCGTCCACATCGACCACGGCATCGGCCGTTACGAGGGCCTGAAGACCCTGGACGTCCAGGGCGCGCCGCACGACTGCCTGGATCTGCTGTACGGCGGCGAGGCCAAGCTCTATCTGCCCGTCGAGAACATCGACCTGCTGACGCGCTACGGCGCGGCCGACGCCGACAACGTCCAGCTGGACAAGCTGGGTGGCGCGGCGTGGCAAGGCCGTAAGGCGAAAGCCAAGGAACGTCTGCGGGTCATGGCCGAGGGCCTGATCCAGATCGCCGCCGCCCGCCAGCTCAAGCACGTCGAGGAAACCGACCCGCCGCACGGCGTGTTCGACGAGTTCTGCGCCCGCTTCCCGTATGAAGAGACGGACGACCAGCTCAGCGCCATCCACGACGTGCTGGAGGACCTGTCGTCCGGCAAGCCGATGGACCGCCTGATCTGCGGCGACGTGGGTTTCGGCAAGACCGAGGTGGCCCTGCGCGCGGCCTTCGTGGTGGCGATGAGCGGCAAGCAGGTGGCGATCGTCTGTCCGACGACGCTGCTGGCCCGCCAGCACTACAAGACCTTCAAGGACCGCTTCCAGGGCTGGCCGATCAAGGTCACGCGCCTGTCGCGCCTAGTCACCGGCAAGGAAGCCGCCGAGACCCGCGAGGGCCTGGCCAACGGCCAGTTCGAGATCGTGGTCGGCACCCACGCCATCCTGTCCAAGCAGGTGTCGTTCAAGGACCTGGGCCTCGTCATCGTCGACGAGGAGCAGCACTTCGGGGTCAAGCACAAGGAGAAGCTGAAAGAGCTTCGCGCCGACGTGCACATGCTGACCCTGACCGCCACGCCGATCCCTCGAACCCTGCAGATGGCGCTGTCGGGCATCCGCGAGATGTCGATCATCGCCACGCCGCCGGTCGATCGCCTGGCGGTGCGCACCTACATCAGCCCGTTCGACCCGGTGACCCTGCGCGAGGCCCTGCTGCGCGAGAAGTATCGCGGCGGTCAGTCCTACTACGTGGTGCCGCGCATCAAGGACCTGGAGGACATCGAGAAGTTCCTCCGCGTCCAGGTGCCCGAGGTGAAGTACGTCGTCGGTCACGGCCAGATGTCGGCCACCCAGCTGGAAGATGTGATGACGGCCTTCTACGAGGGCCAATACGACGTGCTTCTGGCGACCACGATCGTGGAGAGTGGGCTGGATATCCCGTCGGCCAATACGCTGATCGTCCACCGCGCCGACATGTTCGGCCTGGCTCAGCTGTATCAGATCCGGGGCCGTGTCGGCCGCTCCAAGGCCCGCGCCTACGCCTATCTGACCACGCCGGTCGAGAAGTCGCTGACCCTGTCGGCCGAGAAGCGCCTGCAGGTGCTGCAGTCGCTGGACAGCCTGGGCGCGGGCTTCCAGCTGGCCAGCCACGACCTGGACCAGCGCGGCGGCGGCAACCTCTTGGGCGACGAACAGAGCGGCCACATCAAGGAGATTGGCGTCGAGCTCTACCAGCAGATGCTGGAGGACGCGGTCGCCGAGCTGAAACAGCGTCAGGGCCAGGAAGCCCTGCTGGAGGACCGGGGCTGGTCGCCGCAGATCAACACCGGCGCGGCCGTGATGATCCCGGACGACTATGTGCCGGACCTGAACGTGCGCCTGTCGCTCTATCGGCGCCTGTCCGAAGCCGAAAAGGCCGCCGACCGCGAGGCCCTGGCCGCCGAGATGATCGACCGCTTCGGGCCGCTGCCGCCCGAGACCGACAGCTTGCTTAAGGTCGTCGCCATCAAGGGCCTGTGCCGCGAGGCCAATGTCGCCAAGATCGACGTCGGCCCCAAGGGCGCGGTCGCCAGCTTCCGCAACGACGAGTTCGCCAACCCGCTGGCGCTGGTCCAGTTCGTCGCCAAGAACAGCCTGATCTGGAAGGTGCGCCCCGACCAGAAGGTGGTCGTGAAGGGCGAATGGGAAACCCCCGCCCAGCGCCTCGACGCGGCCGAGAAGATCCTGACCCAGCTGGCGAAGCTGGCGAAGGGGTAGGGCGCTTCTAGTTCCTCCCCCGTGACACGGGGGAGGTGGCCCAAGGGGGCCGGAGGGGGCGAACGCCGCCGATCTCCAGCTAGCCCCCTCCGTCGCTCCGCGACACCTCCCCCGCATCGCGGGGGAGGATCTTCACGAGCGTTCGCGACGCTCTATCATCCGCGTATCCGGAATCGAACCGAACGATTTCAACGACTTCTCACTTTTACACGTCGCTGGATCATCCGCGTTCAAACCCCGCTCATACTGATCTCACCCGATGGCCTGGAAGGGACGTCCGGCCGGCGATCGTGACGGCTGTCGGGGGTGGTCGAGCGGGAAGCGCTCGCCGGTCTTTCTTCGGGAAGGCGTTTTCGCGACGGTCCAGCGGCGGGCTCCCTGAAACATCGGGACGAAGCCCTGGCGGCGGAGACTTCGGCGACGCGGCGGGTCCGGGCTGAAATCGCTCGGGCGTTCCGGGACCGGGGTCGTCGCCCCGGCCCGCCCGTCGGGGGCCTAGCGGCGAGAGCGGGTTAAAACCCCGCGCCTCGCGGGCTCACCGGATAACGGCCGCGCGGAGCGTCTGGCTTCGTCGAAACGGTACACACACTTCAAACCTCCGGACGGATGTCCGGCGCTCCGCGTCCCTTTCCATCCCTTCAGCGAGTGATCGCGTGAAGCGGCGAAGGCGCGCGCCTAAGCCGCCAGGGCCTGGTCGATCGCTTCGGCGATCCGCTCGGGCGTCTCGGCGCCGACCACGGCGACCTTGCCGGCGAAGATGGCGAACGGCACGCCGGTCACGCCACCCTGGACGGCCATGGCGTGTTCGCGCGCCACGGCTTCCTTGTCGGCCCCTTCGGAGAGCAGTTGCAGCACCACCAGACGCTCCATGCCCGCGGCTTCGGCGATGTCGGCCAACACGACGGGATCGCCGATGTCCAGGCCTTGCTCGAAATAGGCCTTGAACAGGGCTTCCACGACCTGGTCCTGAACGCCGGCCGTCAGGGCCCAGCGGATCAGGCGATGGGCCGCGTTGGTGTTGGGCGACAACGCGATCGCCTCGAAATCGAAGGTGATGCCTTCCTCGGCGCCGCCCTCCACAAGGGCCGCGTGGACCGCCTTCAGCCGCTCGGGATCCTTGAACTTCTGGGCCATGTAGGCCTTGCGGTCGACGCCTTCCTCGGGCAGCGAAGGATCCAGCTGATAGGGACGCCAGATCAGTTGCGCTTCCAGGGTCGGCCGCAGGGCCAGGGCCGACTTCAGCCGTCGCCAGCCGAGATAGCACCACGGACAGACGACATCGGCGACGACGTCGATGATCATGGGCTGGGACTGGGCCACGGCATGCTCCTCGGGAAACTCTGTCCGCGACGGGACGATGCTCATATAGCCATCAGCCAGCGCGCCCCCAAGCGCGACCGGTCAGCCAACCTCGCGCTTCAGCGCCGCGGCGGCCGCGCGCTCCAGCGCCTTGACCGCGCCTTCACCGGGCTGGACCTCGGCCACGCCGATGTCGAACTCGCAGACAAACGGCGCACGATCCTCGCCAGCGTCGAAGGCGGTGCAGCCGATCACGGCGGCGATCCGTTCGGCGGCGGCGCGGGCGGCGTTCTGGTTGGTCGCCGGCAAGGCGAGGGCGAACACCTCGGTCGACAGGCGGGCCGGCGTGTCCTCGACGCGGACCAGGCGGCCGATCATCGAGCCGATCTGCGGAATGGCGCGGTCCAGCCAGCCGTTCTGACGCGCCCAAGTCGTGTCGGGCTTGTCGGCGACCCGCAGCACGCAGATCGACAGCGGCCGGGCGCGCTCGCGGGCGGCGGTGGCCAGGCGCGCCAGATGCGCGGCGAACAGGTCGCGGGTGAAGAGGCCGGTGGCGGCGTCCATAAGGCCCGAGCTACGAGCCTTTTCCAGCGCCCCCCGGATCGCCTCGCCGCGTCGGAAGCTGCGCGCCAGCTCCATCACGCGCAGGGCGGTTTCGGTCTCGGGCGTCTCTGGCGAGGCCACGTCCGACACGCCGCGATGGAAGGCGTCGGACATGGTCACATAGCTTTCGGCCTTCAGATAGAGCAGGGCCGGGATGTGATAGAGGCGCGTGTTGCGCCGCATGCCCGCGGCGATCGACAGCGCCTCCTGCTGGCTGTCGCCGGCCCAAAGCACCACGGCGTCGAACGACCGCTCATGCAGATAGTCGAAGGCGGTGTAGGCGGTGAAGGCGCCCACGACCTCGGCCCCGCTGCGCTGCAGGGCGTTGGAGAGCGCCAGGAACTGCGGGGCCGGCTCGCCGACGGCCAGCACGCGGAACGGCGCTTCGGACTGCTCGGGCAGGTCCAGGCGGCGGCCTCGGTCGCCGAAGGTCTCGAGGCGCAGCTCGAACTCTTCCTCGGCGATGGCGGTGCGGACCAGGGTCTCCAGACGCAGCGCCGCCTGCGAGGGATGCAGCGGCGCCGACAGGGTCAGGTCGAAGGTCTGGTCGCGATAGTCAGCCTCGGGATCGCCGATGGCGATCACCGGCAGGTGACGAGGGGCGACGGCGGCTTTCAGGCGACGGGACAGGGTCTGGACATCCGGCCCGGCGCTGGCCAGGTCGACGATCACCGCCTCGATCGGCAGGTCGCCCAGGGCCGCGACGGCCGCGTAGGGGCCGCGCGCGGTGATGGTGCGCCAGCCCAGCCGGTCCAGCCCTTCGGCCAGCGGCCCGGCGCGAACGTCGTCGCGCGCCACGATCAGGATTCGGGCGTCTGCCGCCAAACCAACCTCCGCCCGAATGCTCGCCTCGCCGACCGGGCGGCGCGCTTCGAGATTCGTCGCCGCAACATAGCAGACCAAGGGCGGGGTCAAAGCCGCGCGACGCCGCGGGCTGGGGGCGAATCGAAGATCGACGGCGAGCTTGGCGCGGGGGCTTGCCTGACCGAACGTCAGGACCGCTCTAGTATCACTGACCGGCCGCTTCGGGAGAGCCGGAAGGGAGACGACGTCATGGGCCAGGGGCCGCTTTCGGGACTGAAGATCGTCGAGTTCGCCGGCATCGGTCCAGGGCCGTTCTGCGGCATGCTGCTGTCGGATCTCGGCGCCGACGTCGTCCGGATCGACCGCAAGGGGCAGGGGCGCGGCTCGCCGGCCGACGTGACGGCCCGGGGGCGCCGCTCGGTGGCGCTGGATCTCAAGAACCCTGAATCGATCGAGACTTGCCTCAAGCTCCTGGAGCGGGCCGATGGCCTGATCGAGGGCTTCCGGCCGGGCGTGATGGAGCGCCTTGGCCTAGGGCCCGACGTGGCCTTGGCGCGTAATCCCAAGCTCGTCTATGGGCGCATGACCGGCTGGGGGCAGACCGGGCCCTACGCCAAGGCCGCTGGCCACGACATGAACTACATCGCCATCACCGGGGCGCTGCACGCGATCGGGACGCAGGACAAGCCGGTTCCGCCGCTGAACCTGGTCGGCGACTTCGGCGGCGGGGCGCTCTATCTGGCGTTCGGCCTGCTGGCCGGCGTGATCCATGCGCGCGCCACGGGGCAGGGGCAGGTCATCGACTGCGCCATGAGCGACGGCGCGGCCTCGCTGATGGCGATGTTCTACGGCTTCAAGGCCGGCGGCATGTGGAACGAGGGGCGGCGGACCAACCTGCTCGACGGCGGAGCCCACTTCTACGACACCTATCAATGCGCCGACGGCAAGTGGATCTCGATCGGCTCGATCGAGCCGCAGTTCTACCTGCTTCTCCTGGAAAAGACGGGGATTTCCGATCCCCAGTTCCAGCACCAGATGAGCCGCGAGGAGTGGCCGGAGCTGCGCGAGAAGCTGGCGGCCGTGATCAAGACCAAGACCCGCGACGAATGGTGCGCGATCATGGACGCCACCGACGTCTGCTTCGCGCCGGTGCTGACCATGGACGAGGCGCCCCGGCACGCCCACAACGCCGCTCGCCAGACCTTCGTCGAGGTGGAAGGCGTGACCCAGCCCGCGCCCGCGCCGCGCTTCTCGGCGACGCCCGGATCGATTCAGGGGCCGCCGCCCAAGATCGGCGCCCACAATGACGAGGCGTTGGCCGACTGGGGGTTTTCGTCCGAGGCCATCGCCGGGTTGAAGGCTTCCGGCGCGCTCTGAATCCGTTCAGCCGCCGTTCAGGCGGGCGGTCCTAGCGTGCGGAGGTCGATCGGTCTCCGCGCCATCCGTCCCTCGATGCGGCGATCGGTTCCAGGCCAAGCCTTGAAAGACGCGTCGTCCCCCCGACGGCGCGTCTTTGACTTCCGGAGGCGGCGCCGCCATGGTCCGCCGGATGAACGATCCGCTCCACCAGATCCGCTGGCGCGACCTCGACCTTGATCCGATCCATTGGGCCCGCGAAATCCTGCGCGTGCTGGGGCTGGCGCTCTCCAGACTGTGGGGGCGCGACGTCATGCTCTATGTCGGCGGCGTCTCGTTTTTCGCCCTGCTGGCCGTTTTTCCTGGCCTGGCGATTCTGCTGGGCCTCTACAGCCTGTTCCTGACGCCGGAGACCGCTGCCCGCCAGGCCACCAAGCTGGCCGAGCTGATTCCGTCCGGGGCGCGCGGCATGTTCCAGGACGAGTTCGGGCGACTCGCCCACGCCCCCGGCGGCGCGATCTCGCTGCAAAGCGGCGTGATCCTGATCGTCGGCGCCTATGCCGCCCATCGCGGGTTCAAGGCGCTGCTCGCCGGCCTGTCCTTCATCCACGACGAGGAAAACCAGCGCGGCTTCCTCGGCTTCAATCTGATGGCCCTGCTGGTCCTGATCGCCGCCTTCGGGCTGCTCTTTTTCATGTCCGGCATTTTCCTGACGCTGCGGCTCCTAGGATCGGCTCTGAACCTGCGTCCGCTGGCCGGCGTCTCCTGGATCCAGAGCGAATGGACCTGGGCCAGCTTCGGCATCGTGGTCGGCATGACGCTGGTCTATCGCTATGCGATGTCGCGCGAGCCGGTCGGCTGGCGCGCCTCGACGTCTGGCGGCGTCGCCGCGGCCGCGCTGTGCGTCTTCATGTCCTGGGCCAGCGCGTTCTACGTCGAGAGGATCGTTCACCTGGGCGCGACCTACGG
Source organism: Caulobacter segnis (assembly GCF_031454995.1). Classification (GTDB taxonomy): domain Bacteria; phylum Pseudomonadota; class Alphaproteobacteria; order Caulobacterales; family Caulobacteraceae; genus Caulobacter; species Caulobacter segnis_E. Next base: position 635,626 of record NZ_JAVDRV010000002.1, read on the forward strand.
CTCGATCTCGGCCGTGATCATCTTCCTGATCTGGGTGTCTTGGAGCGTGAACGCCATCTTCTTCGGCGGCGCGTTGGCGACCGAGGTCGAGATCGCGTTGGACGAGCGGCCCCGGGCGCTGTTGGAAGGACCGCGGGCGATCCCGCTCAAATCGCCTTCAGAATACGAAACCTGATCACGCCCCCGTTTTCGTCGGAGATTTCCAGCACGGTCGCCCCGACCTGGCTGGCGAAGTGAGGGACATCGATCCGAGCCATCGGGTCCGTGGCCAGCAGAACGAGCTCGGCGCCGGGCGCGGCCGCCTCGTGGGCCTTGCGCAGTTTCAGAGTTGGAACGGGGCAGTGGTGGCCCCGGGCGTCGACGAGAACTGGCCCGGCCTCGATCGAACTAGGCATCGGCGAACACCGTCTCGGCTTCCGCGGCGGTCAGTATCCGATGCTGGCCCGGCTCCAGGTCGTCGGGCAGCGCGATCCCGCCAATCCGTTCGCGGTGCAGGTCCGCCACGTGATTGCCGACGGCGGCGAACATGCGCCGGACTTGATGGTACCGGCCTTCGGTGATGGTCAGCCGGGCCGCGCGCTCGTCGATGGGCTCCAACCGCGCCGGCAGCAGTGGCTTTTCCTCGCCTTCCAGCATCAGCGTCCCAGCGGCGAAGGCCTCGGCCTCCGAGCCATTCAGCGGACGGTCGAGCTTGGCCAGGTAGGTCTTGGGCACATGGCGCTTGGGGGAGATCACCCGATGCAGGAAGTCGCCGTCGTCCGTGATCAGGATCAGGCCGCTGGTATCCTTGTCCAGGCGTCCGACCGTGGACAGGGCCGGATCTCGCAGCCGCCAGCGGCGCGGCAGCAGATCGTAGATCTTCTCGCCGTCCTCCTTGTGCGAGCACACGACGCCCAGAGGCTTGTGCATCATCAGCACCAGCGGCGCGGGGGGATCGACGGGGATGCCTCGGATCGTCATCCGCTCGGGCAGGGTCGCGTCGACAGCGACGCGGACGCCCGCGTCCTTCAGCGCCTTGCCGTCCAGGACGACCTTGCCCGCGGCGACCAGGGCCTGGACCTCCTTGCGGCTGCCATAGCCGAGATTGGCGAGCAGCCGGTCCAAGCGGGCCATCAGGGCCTTGCTCATTTGCGGGCCTCGAAGACCTTGTAGCCGCCGCCTTCCGCGACCAGCCGGACCTTGGCGAAGCTCTCGGCCAGGATCGCCTCGTAGGGCAGGTGGCGGTTGGCGACCATCCAGAGCGCGCCGCCCTTGCGCAGGGCGTCGGCCGCGGCGCGAATGAAGGCCTGGCCCAGCGTCTTGTCCTCGCCGCCGCCCTCGTGGAACGGCGGATTGCTGACGATGAAGTCGAGGTCCTTCAGGCCCGTCTCGCCCCGAACATCGTCCCAGACGAAGTCCGCGCGCGGGTCGGCGACATTGCGCTTGGCGAGCTCGACCGCGCGGCGATCCAGCTCGACGAGGGTCAGCTTCGTGACCTTCTTGGAAGCCAGCACATTGAGGGCCAGCAGACCGATGCCCGCGCCGAAGTCCGCGCCGGCGCCCGAGAATTCGGGCAGCACCTGGAGCAAGGCGTTCGTGCCGGTGTCCAGGCGATCCCAGCTGAACACGCCAGGCTGGGTCCACAGTCCGTTCTCGGCGATCTGGCGCGGCGCGCCGGCGGCGATCGCCTCATCCAGGCCCTTCGGCTCTTCGGGGCGGACGACCATGCAGATTCGATTGTGCCGTCGGGCGCTCTCGCCGACCTCGCAGCCGAAGGCCTCCAGCTCCTTCTTCAGGCGCAGGCCGCCGCGGTCTTTCGGGGCGAAGGCGGTCAGGCGAGCGCCCGGCGCCAAAACGCGCAAGGCATGGGCCAGGACAAAGCGTCGCTCGATCGCTCCGGCCGGCGCGCGGACGGTGATGGCGTTAAGAGATTCGGTCTCGATCCCGGCGATGTCGCTGGAGCCAACCATGAGCGGCGACAGCTGGATCGCGTCCGGCGCGGAGGGGGCGAGATCATGATCGGCTTGACCATAGAGCGCGGTGCGGTTCGCCGACATGCTTGTCCTGAAAGGGTTTTTGGCCACGAAGAGCGGTGGCGGACAGGGTGGGATTCGAACCCACGGTAGGCTTCCACCTACGGCGGTTTTCAAGACCGCTGCCTTAAACCACTCGGCCACCTGTCCGGAGCAGGCGGCTATATCAGCGCGTCATCGCCTTAACCAGACCGCAAACGCCTTAACCAGACTTCAAAACAATTCGCTCACCATGAACGACCGGAGGGGCGCGCCCCTCGTCTGGACGGCATGCGCATGGACCAGCAAATCGATCGCTTCTGGCGGATGGTTCGCCTGCACGGGCTCCTCGTTCTCGCGGCGCTCAGCCTGGCCGCCTGCGCGACGCCGAAGTACGATGTCGGCCGTCCGATGATCGGCGCCCGCAACGCCGCGCCGCGCCCTAGCGACATGGTTGGGCCCAATGGAAAGCCCCTGCGCGGCACCGAAAAGCCCTATCAGATCAACGGCGTCTGGTACTATCCGAAGGCGGAGCGCGACTACAATGTGGTCGGGATCGGCTCGTGGTACGGCGAGCAGTTCCACAATCGCCGCACCGCCAACGGCGAGATCTTCGACATGGACATCCCGTCGGCGGCGCACAAGACGCTGCCCCTGCCGAGCCTCGTCGAGGTCACCAATCTCGACAACGGTCGGCGTATGATCGTCCGGGTCAATGACCGGGGTCCCTTCGTCGGCGACCGGGTCATCGACCTTTCCAAGGCCGCGGCCGAGGAGCTCGGCTATCGGCGCCAGGGCGTGGCCAAGGTGCGAGTCAAATATATCGGCCCCGCGCCCAAGAGCGTCTTCGATGCGCCGCGTCAGTACGCCCGGGCGCCGATCCGCGCCGAGCCCCCCGCGCGTGGCTTCGAGGCGATCCAGGAGCCGCCCCAGCGCGTGCAAGTCTTGGCGGCCAAGCCCGAGCCCGAGCCCGCGTGGTCGCCTTCGCCGAGCCTTTCGGCGCCGCCGATCAACCCGCCCGATCCCGTGAAGCCCGCGGCGCCGATGACGGCCGCGCCCAGGTCAGGCTACCGAATCCAGGCCGCCGCCTTCTCCAGCCGCGAGAACGCCGAAAAGGCCGTTCAGCAATTGGCGCTGGCCGGTTCGGCGAGGATCGAGCCCCTGGAGCGCCCCAGCGGCACGCTCTACCGCGTCGTGGTCGCGGCGGGCGAGGACGAAGGCGAGGCCTGGAGCCTGCGCCAGCGGGTCGAGGCGCTGGGCTATTCCGGCGCGACGGTGCTTCGTCCCTAGATCCTCTGGACAAGCCTGGGATTCCGGTCGAATGGAGGCCGGTGACCCAGGGTTTCTTCATCAGTTTCGAAGGCGGCGAGGGGGCTGGAAAGTCCACTCAGATTCGCCGTTTGGCCGAACGGCTGCGCGCCGCGGGCCATGACGTCGTCGTGACGCGCGAGCCGGGCGGGAGCCCAGGGGCCGAGGCGATCCGCGAGCTTCTGGTCAATGGCGCCGCCGACCGCTGGTCGCCCGTCACCGAGACCCTGCTGATGTACGCCGCCCGCCGTGACCACATCGAGCGCGTGATCCGGCCGGCTTTGTCGCGAGGCGCAATCGTTCTGTGCGACCGCTTCGCGGACTCGACTCGCGCCTATCAGGGCGCTGGCGGCGACGCGCCCGCCAGCCTGATTGCCTCGCTGGAGGACCACGTCCTCGGCGGGACCGTTCCCGACCTGACCCTGATCCTCGACCTGCCGCCCGATATCGGCCTCCAGAGGGCCGAGGTCCGGGGCGGCGCCGCGAGGTTCGAGTCGAAGGGCTTGCCCTTCCACGAGCGCCTCCGCGCCGGCTACCTGGAGATCGCTCGGCGCGAGCCCGAGCGCTGCGTGGTCATCGAGGCCAACGCGGAGATCGACGCGGTGACGGCCGCGATCAGCGACGCGGTCGACCAAAGGCTGGAACGCTGATGGCTTCGCCGGCGCATCCCCGCGACGTCTACATGCTGGAAGGCCAGTCGGCCGCCGAGGCGGCGTTCCTCGACGCGCTTGAGCGCGGCCGTCTGCACCACGCCTGGCTGTTGACGGGACCGGAAGGCGTCGGCAAGGCGACCTTGGCCTACCGAATGGCCAGGCGTCTGCTGGGCGCGCGGCCCGAGCCGTCGTTGGGCTTGCTGGGCGCCGCGCCGTCGGATGTCGTCAGCCGTCAGGTGGCGGCGCGCTCGCATCCCGATTTGATGGTGCTGGAGCGGCTGACCGACGACGGCAAGGCGCGCAAATCCATTCCCGTCGACGAGGCGCGCAAGCTGCCGGAGTTCTTCGCCAACTCGCCGGCGGTCTCGCCCTATCGCGTGGCGATCATCGACGCCGCCGACGATCTGAACGTCAACGCCGCCAACGCCGTGCTGAAGACGCTCGAGGAGCCGCCGGCGCGGGGCGTTATCCTGCTGATCAGCCACGCGCCGGGCAAGCTTCTGCCGACCATTCGCTCGCGCTGTCGTCGCCTGCCGGTTCCCGCGCCAGGCGTTCCTTCGGCCGCCGACATGGTCGAGCGCATGGCGGATCTGCCGCACAGGGACGCCGAACGCTTGGCGCGGATGGCCCATGGCGCTCCCGGGAAGGCGCTGCAGCTAGCGGCCGCTGGCGCGATCGCCATCGACGACGCCGCCAACGAGATCCTTCGAGCGTTGCCCAAGATCGACGAGGGCGCGCTGCTGGCGATGGCCGACACTTTCCGGGGCGCGGAGGGCGCGGCGCGGTTCGAGCTGCTGATGGACCGCATGGCCGACCAGGTGCGGATCTTCGCCACCCAGGTCGCCGCCGACGGCAAGAACTCGCCGGGCCTGGACCGCTGGGCGGCCGCCTGGGAGCGTCTGTCGAGCGTGCCGGGTGAGACCGAGGCGGTGAACCTCGACCGGGGCGATGTGTTCTGGAGCGTTATCTCGGACTTGCGCGCGGCGGCCAAGGCGGCGATGTGAGCCGCATGCTCATCGATAGCCATGTGAATCTCCACGCGCCCCAGTTCGCCGAGGACAAGGACGCCGTGATCGCCCGGGCCCGCGAGGCGGGGATCGGCCTGATGGTCACCATCTGCGACAAGGTCTCGTCCTTCGAGGCGGTGCACGCCATCGCCATGGCCGAGCCGGACATCTGGTGCACGGTTGGCACGCACCCGCACGAGGCCAAGGAAGATCCCGGGCTGAGCGCCGCGCGTCTTGTCGAACTGGCCAGCCGTCCGCGCGTGATCGGCATCGGCGAATGCGGCCTCGATTTCCACTACGACCTGTCGCCCCGCGAGGTGCAGGCCGAGGTCTTTCGCCAGCATTGTATCGCGGCTCGGGAGAGCGGCCTGCCGCTCGTCGTCCACACGCGTGAAGCGGACGATGTGATGGGCGAGATCCTCGAAACCGAGCACGCCGCCGGGCCGTTCAAGATCCTGATGCACTGCTATACGAGCGGACCTGAGTTGGCCCAACGCGCCGCCGCGCTCGGCGCGTGGTTCTCGGTTTCGGGCATCGCCACCTTCAAGGCGGCCGAGGAGGTTAGGGCGGTGATCCGCGACATGCCCGCCGATCGGATCATCGTCGAGACGGATTGCCCCTATCTGGCGCCAGTCCCGATGCGAGGCCGCCGCAACGAGCCGGCGTACCTGCCGCACATCTATGACAAGCTGGCGGAGATCCGGGGCTGGAGCCGGTCAGAGACCGAGCAACGCACCGAGGACGCCTTTTTCGCCCTGTTCGATCGGATCCCTCGTTCATGACCGCTACGCTGGAGTTCACCATCCTGGGCTCCGGCTCTTCCGGCGGCGTTCCGCGCGCCGACGGCAACTGGGGCGACTGCGATCCGACCGAGCCGAAGAACCATCGCTCGCGCTGCTCGCTGCTGGTGCGCCGCCTGGGCGAGGGCGGACGGACCCATCAGACGACGGTCATCATCGACACCGCGCCCGACCTGCGCCTTCAGACCGTCGCCGCCAGCGTCCGACGCGTGGATGCGGCGCTGTTCACGCACGACCACGCCGACCAGGCCCACGGCATCGACGACCTGCGGCCGTTCTTCCTGAACCAGCGGGTCCGCATTCCCACATACATGGACCAGGCGACCCACGACGGCCTGTTGAGGCGCTTTGAATACGTCTTCCATAGCCAGGGCGGATATCCGGCCATTTGCGAGCCTCGGCTGCTTCCGCCGCTAGGACACGATTTCGAGATCTCCGGACCGAGCGGCGACATCTCCGTCCACACCTTCGACGTGGATCACGGCGAGGTTCGCGCCGTCGGTTATCGGATCGGCGACGTCGCCTATACGCCAGACGCGCGCGCCATCCCGGAAGGCAGCTGGGCCGACCTCGCCGACCTTGACGTCTGGATCGTCGACGCCCTGCGCTGGACGCCGCACCCAACCCACGCCCACGTCGAACTGGCCCTGGAATGGATCGCCCGGGCCAAGCCGAAGCGCGCCATCCTGACGAACCTGCACATCGATCTTGACTACAACGCGCTGGCCGCGCGTCTGCCCGCGGGGGTCGAACCGGGCTATGATGGAATGCGTTTCCAGTTGCGAGCGCCCGCGACATAACCGTTGATTGTGACGGGCGCCGATTTCGTTCGAAACTTGGCCTTCCGTGACAACGTTGAAATATGACCGACCAACAAGACCGTCATAGGGACGCGGTAGAGACATCTTCTCGTGCGTAACTGCTCCACGCTTTCCCATGGCTGAAACCGTCACCGCCTCCCGAGAAATCTTCCAGCGCCTGCGCGCTCGGTTGCCCGCCGTCACGCGCGAGCATCTGTTCGACTGCTACGCGATCAGCGAGACCACCTGGACTAAGCTCCGCGACGGCAAGCCGGTCAAACGCTCGACCCTGGATCGGATCCTGGTGCGCCTCGAGGCCTTGGACGCGCGCTTCGCGGCCTGAAGCACCCTAGCTCTCATCGACGATCCGTCCGTCCAGCATCCTGATACGGCGGTCGGCCGCCTCGGCGAAGCCTTCGTCGTGGGTCACGCAGATGACGGCGCGCCCCTCGACGTGCGCCAGCCGCTGGAACTCCTCGATCACCAGCCGGGTGTTGACGCTGTCGAGATTGCCGGTCGGTTCGTCTCCCAAGAGGATCGCCGGGTCGTTGGCCAACGCTCGGGCGATCGCCACGCGTTGGCGCTGGCCGCCTGACAGCCGATCGGGTCGCCGGTCGCCCTGCGCGGCGACACCCAGCTTCTCGAGGAGGGTCGTGACAGTCTGGTCGACCTCCGAAGCGGACTTGTGGCCAAGGCGTTGCATGGGCAGGGCCACGTTGGCGCGGGCGGTCAGTTCCGGCAGCAGGAAGTGGAACTGGAAGACGTAGCCGATCCGTTCGAGACGCAGGCGGGTCCGCTCGGCGTCGCTCAGGTCGCTGGTCGAAACCCCGTCGATCATGACCTCGCCGTCGTTGGGGCGATCAAGCAGTCCCAGCAGATAGAGCAGGGATGACTTTCCACAGCCGGAGGGGCCCACGATCGCGACCATCTGGCCGGCGTCCACGGCCAGGCTGACGCCATCCACCAGGGTGAAGGGTTCCGGGTCCGACAAGACCTTGCTCGCCGAGCGAGCCTCTATGAGGGCGGTCATGCCGCGCCTCGCAGGATCGAGACGGGATCGACACTGGCCGCCTTGCGGGCGGGCAACCAGGCCGCGACGAGCGCCGCGCTCAGCGATGCGCCGCCGGCCAGCATGTACTGCGGCAGGCTGCGATCCAGCGGCAGCACCAGGGGTTTGCCGCCCATCGACAAGGGAAGGCTGGCCAGGACCTCCAAAAGACCCGTGCCGATGGCGAAGCCAACCGCCGCGCCCATCACGCCGACCAGCAGCCCCTCCAGAAGGAAGATTGCCTGCACATCGCCGGCGGTGAAGCCCATGGCGCGCAGGATGGCGATGTCGCGCCGCTTGTCGGCGACGCTGTTGGAGACGGCGGTGTAGATCCCGAAGCTGGCGACGATCAGGATGGCCAGGATCACCGCGTACATGATGATGTTGCGCACCACGAGCAGGTTCAGGATGTCGACCGAGCGCTCCTGCCAGGACTCCCATTTGTAGCCCCAGCGCGTTTCCAGCCGCTTGGCCTGGGCCTCCGCGTCGGCGGAGTCCGGCAGGCGGATATGGATCTGGTTGACGATACTGGGTCTGCCGAAGACGACCTGCGCCGTGCGCAGAAGGCCGTAGGCGACCGTGTCCCCGGCATAGAAACCCGCTCGCGCGTCGGGTTCGATCAGGGCCAGGATGCGCATCCGCTGCAGCGTCCCGCTCGGCGCGGTGACCACGAGGGTGTCTCCGAGCTTCGCGCCCAGCCGATCCGCGAGCGGCCGGCTGATGATGATCCCGTCGGGCCGCGCCTCCAGGTCGCTCAACGTCCCACCTGTCAGGCTCTCGTTGATCTTGGCGAGTCGTCCTTCGAGGCGGGACTCCACGCCGTTGAGGGCGACCGCCGCGTTGCGGCCGGCGTAGGCGATCGTCACCGCCCCGGTCAGGGACGGCGCCGCGAGGCTGCCTGGAATGGCGCGGGCGTCCGCCAGCATGGCGGGCCAGTCCTTTAGGCCCCGCACCTCCTCTTGCGGGCGCAGACCCCGGATGGCCACGGCGGCGCCGGGAAAGGCGTCCAAGGCGGGTTGGCGAACCGGCCGGCGCTGCTCGTCACGGACGATGATATGCGGCGCGGAGTCGACGAGCGTGCGGATGAAGTCCTTCTGCGAGCCGACCATCATGCCGGAGACAGCAAGAAAGAAGCCGACGCCGATCGCGACGCCGAGGGTCGCCACCAGGGTCTGACGGGCGCGGACCTTCAAATGCGCGAGCGCGATGCGCGCCAGGACCGACGGCAGGCTCATCGGGTCTTCGCAACCCGGACACGCTGGCCATCCCGGAGGTCCGCCGGTGGCTTTTCGATCACGCGCGTCCCCGCGGCGACGCCGGATCGGATTTCCGTCAGATCGCCACCCACCGCGCCGACGCGGACCGGAACGCGGCGAGCGCGGCCGTCGCGAACGGCCCAGAGCACGCCGTCTCGAACCGCGCTCGACGGAACCAGCACGGCCTTGGCGCGGCGGTCCGTCACGAGATTGGTCTCGACGGTCATGCCGGGCGGAAGGCCGCTGTCGGCGGGCAGCGTGATACGCACCCGGAACACCCGGCCCTTGGCGTCTCCGGCCGGCGTGATCCGCGACACGCGACCTTCGAAGACCCGTCCCGGGAAGGCGTCGGAGCGGATCAGGGCCTCGATACCCGGCTTGAGCCTGGCGATGTCCCGCTCGTCCACGTCGGCGGTGATGCGCAGGGTGCTAGGATCGGCGATGACGAACAGCGCCGTCCCAACGGTCCCCAGGTCGCCAGGTTCGGCTTCCCGCCGCAGCACCTGACCGGCGAAAGGCGCCGTCAGTCGATAGTCGCGAAGGCGGGCCGCCGCGCTGTCGGCGGCGGCCGTCGCGGCCCTGGCTTGGGCCTGGGTTTCGTCGTCGGCCGCCTTCGCGGCGAACCCCGCCTCGAAAAGCCGCCGGGTGCGTCCCGCCGCGATCCGAGCCTGCGAGGCCTGCGCCGCCAGCTGCAGCGCCGTGCCTTGTTGGGGACCATCCTCGAGCTGAGCCAGGGATTGTCCGGCCGCCACCCAGTCGCCCTCGGCCACGTCGACCCGCCGGATCGGCGCCGTGACGATGGGCGCGACATGCGCCTGGCGGACATAGTCAACGACGCCCGAGGCGTAGATCACATCGACGGCCTGGCCTGTCCGCGCCGTGGCGAGCTCGACGGTCGGCGGTCGCAGCACAAAGGCGCCAATGATGCCGAGCACCAGCAGAAGGGCGCAGCCAAGGAGCCAGATCCAAGGGCGTCTTGTCGAGCGGGGCGCTGTCGCATCCATCATCGCCGAACAACCGTGAAACGTCGCCGACGGCGACCTTCGCCTCATGCCACAGAGACAGGGTCGACAGATTGATCGGGATCATATCCGCTACGACAAGTGGAGTCGCGGGAGGTCGCGCATGATGATCCGGGTTTTCCTGAGCGCTTTAGGCATGGTCGGACTTTCCGCGTCGTCTTCGGCGCTCGCTCAGACCCGTCCGGAAGACACCGAGGTCTGGAGCCCAAAGCCGAAGCTCGTCGCGCCAGCGGCCGTTGTTGGCGAGCCGCCGTCCGACGCGATCGTGTTGTTCGATGGGAAGGGGCTCGATCAGTGGGTGTCGAGCCAGGACAAGTCGCCGGCCGGCTGGACCGTCGCCGATGGCGTGATCACGGTCGACAAGTCCAAGGGCAATATCGAGACCAAGCTCGCATTCCGGGATTACCAGCTGCACCTGGAGTGGCGTATTCCGGCTGATATAGACGGCAGCGGGCAGGGGCGCGGCAACAGCGGCGTGTTCCTGGCCTCCACGGGACCGCGCGACGCGGGCTACGAGGTGCAGATCCTCGACTCGTTCGAGAACCCGACCTACGTCAACGGGCAGGCCGCCAGCGTCTACAAGCAGCACCCGCCGCTTGCCAACGCCAGCCGCGGACCCGGCGAGTGGCAGACCTACGACATCGTCTGGCGCGCGCCCCGCTTCACCGCCGCCGGGACATTGGCCTCGCCCGCGACCGTCACGGTCCTCCACAATGGCGTGCTCGTTCAGGACAACGCCGTCCTGGCTGGCGAGACGGTCTATATCGGCAAGCCGCCCTACAAGCCGCACGGCCCCGCGCCGATCAAGCTGCAGGCCCACGGCGACCCGAGCAAGCCGATCAGCTTCCGCAACATCTGGGTGCGAGAGCTGACGCCGAGGCCCTAGGCGGCCGGCGGCGCCGTGCTGGCGCGCACGACCAACTCGTGCGGCAGGGTTACGTTCTGGAGGGTCGTGGCCCGGCCCGCCAGGATGTCCAGCAGCAGGCGCACGACCTCGTGGCCGATCTCCTCCATCGGCTGGCTGACGGTGGTCAGCTGCGGATCGAGATGACGAGCGAAGCGGATGTCGTCGAAGCCGACCAGGGATACGTCGCGGGGACAGGAGAGGCCGCGCCGCCGGATCGCCTCCAGCGCGCCCATCGCCATCTCGTCGCTGAAGCAGAAGATCGCCGTCGGGCGACCCGGCTCGTCTAGCAGCTCGCCCGCCTGGCGCACGCCGGATTCAATCGAAAAGTCGCCGATCGAGATGCGCAGGGCGCTGGCCCGGCCATGGCGCTGGGCGGCGGCTAGGACGCCGGAAAGACGGTCGCTGCTGATCGGGCTGGCTAGCGGTCCGGTCACCACGCCGATGCGGGCGTGGCCCAGGCCGTGAAGGTGCTCCATGACCTCGGCGGCGGCGCCTTCGTTGTCGATGTGGGCGCTGGAGACGGCCAGGCCCGGCCGAAACTCGCAGCCGTTGACGATCGGCGTCTTCACCCCCTTGGCCGCGACCATCTCGGCGAGGGCCTCGGGCAGGCGATGGCCCAGGAAGATCAGACCGTCGGCCTCCTTACGGCGGAACATGGCCGCGTATTGCTCCTCGCGCGCCTCCTCGTGGCGCGTGTTTCCCAGCAGCACGGAATAGCCGGCGGCCAAGGCCGCTTCCTCGACGCCGCGGATCACCTGAGAGAAGAACGGGTTGGAGATGTCGGGCACCGTGACCAGGATCTTCTCGGTCCGCAGGGTGCGCAGGCTCTTGGCGGCGAAGTTGGGCTCGTAGCCGAGCTGGGCGACCGCGGCCATCACCCTTTGACGCGTGGGCTCGATCACCAGCTCCGGCGCGCTGAACACCCGCGACACCGTCGCCGTCGACACGCCCGCGGCCCGCGCAACATCTTGAATGGTCGCCATCGCGGCGACACTGGCGACTGCTCGGAGCCTTGGCAAGGCGAAGCTGGAGAGCGCCAACACGCTGGGAGCCGGTTGCCCGTTCGCGCGACCCCTGGTATCGATGATTTCGATTACATCGGAGTGAGCGCGGTCTTGAGACCGGAAACGCCGCCCACAGCTGGTCGGGGAGGACCAGGACCATGAAGACGAGCTTCCGGCTCTTCCTGATGATGGTGCTGCAACTGGCGATCTGGGGCGCCTGGGCGCCGAAGATCTTCCCCTACATGGGCATGCTGGGCTTCGCGCCCTGGCAGCAGTCGTTGGTCGGCAGCGCCTGGGGCGTCGCGGCCTTGGTCGGCATCTTCTTTTCCAATCAGTTCGCCGACCGAAACTTCTCGGCCGAGCGGTTCCTGGCCGCCAGCCACTTGATCGGCGGCCTGGCCCTGGTCGGGACGGCGTTCTCGACCACCTTCTGGCCGTTCTTCATCTGCTACCTTATCTTCAGCCTGGTCTATGTGCCGACGCTGTCGGTGACCAACTCGATCGCCTTCGCCAACCTGCGCGACCCGGCCGGTGAGTTCGGCGCGGTGCGGATGGGCGGCACGGTGGGCTGGGTGCTGGTCAGCTGGCCCTTCGTCTTTCTGCTGGGCGCGCACGCCACGGCCGAGCAGACCCGCTGGATCTTCCTGGTCGCGGCCATCCTGTCCTTCGCCTTCGCCGCCTATTCGCTGACCCTGCCGCACACTCCGCCGCGCAAAGAGGAGGCGGGTGTCGACAAGCTGGCCTGGCGGCGGGCGTTCAAGCTGCTGGGCGCGCCGTTCGTGCTGGTGCTGTTCATCGTCACCTTCATCGATTCCGTGATCCACAACGGCTACTTCGTGATGGCCGACGCCTTCCTGACCAACCGCGTCGGCATCGCCGGCAACCTGTCGATGGTCGTGCTGAGCCTGGGCCAGGTGGCCGAGATCCTGACCATGTTCTTCCTGGGCCGCGTCCTGGCGCGCCTGGGCTGGAAGATCACGATGATCATCGGCGTGCTGGGCCACGCCGCCCGCTTCGCCGTCTTCGCCTTCTTCGCCGACAGCATCCCGGTGATCGTGGCCGTCCAGCTGCTGCATGGCGTCTGCTACGCGTTCTTCTTCGCGACGGTTTACATCTTCGTCGACGCGGTGTTCCCCAAGGACGTCCGCTCCAGCGCGCAAGGCCTGTTCAACCTGTTGATCCTGGGCGTTGGCAATGTCGCCGCCAGCTTCCTGTTCCCGGCGCTGATCAGCCGCCTGACCACCGACGGGACCGTTGACTATACGAGCCTGTTCCTGGTTCCGACCGGCATGGCGTTGGTCGCCACCCTGCTGCTCGCCGTCTTCTTCCGCCCGCCGGCCAAGGGACCGGTCGCCGAGAGCGAGGCCGATCAGGCCGCTCCGGTCGCCGCCAGCCCCGCCCAGCCCTGACCCCAGCCCAAAAGGAAAGCCCGTGCGAACGACCGCCAACCTCACCCGCGCCGCCGCCGACCTGTCCCGGCGGGGCTTCCTCGCCGCCGGCGTCGCGACTTTCGCCGCCGCGGGCGCCGCCAACGCCGCCCAGGCGACCTTCTTCCAACGTCATAAGCTGCCGTTGGGCATCCAGCTCTATAGCCTGGGTCCGGATCTGGCGAAGGAGCTGGACGCCCAGCTCGCCACGGTCTCCAAGATCGGCTTCAGGACGGTGGAGCTGGCCGGGTATCTCGGTCGTACGCCCGCCGAGCTGCGCGCCGCTTTCGACCGCGCGGGCCTTGCCTGCACCAGCGCCCACGTCCAGCCCAAGGGCGCCGGCGCCACCTTCAGCGGCGATCTCGCCAAGCTGGCCGATGATCTACAGGTGATCGGCGTGAAGACGGCGATCATGCCAATCCACTATATTCCGGATCGCCTCGGCGGCGCCGATTTGCGTCAGGCCGGGGCGCAGATGACCGCCGACGACTGGAAGTGGAACGCCGACTTCCTGAACGAGAAGGCTGCCGTCTTGAAGAAGGCTGGCATCGTCACCGGCTATCACAACCATAACTTCGAGTTCGCCCCGCTGGGGAACACCACGGGCATGGACATCCTGCTGAAAGGCACGGATCCGAACCTGGTGACCTTCGAGATGGATGCGGGCTGGGTGACGGCCGCCGGCCAGGATCCGTTCGCCATGCTGAAGGCGCATCCGGGGCGCTTCACCCACATGCACGTCAAGGACATCAAGCCGACGACCAAGGCCAATTTCGAGCTGCGCCAGGATCCCACCGAGGTCGGTTCGGGCATGATCAATTGGCCGAAGCTCCTGCCCGCCGCCTATGACGCGGGCGTGCGCGGATTCTTCTATGAGCAGGAGCCGCCTTTCAAGGGCGCGCGCCTGGAGTCGGCCAAGACGAGCTTCGACTACCTGGCCAAGGTGGTCGCCTGATGAGCCTGCGGATGGCCATGGTCGGCGGCGGCCCGGGCTCGTTCATCGGCCCGGTGCACCGCATGGCGGCCGAGCTGGACGGCCGTATTCGCCTGGTCGCCGGGGTGTTCAGCCGCGATCCGGCCAAGAACGCCCAGGCCGCGGCGGCCTGGGGCGTCGCGCCGGACCGGGTCTATGCGGATCATCACGCGATGATCGCCGCCGAACGCGCCCGCGCCGATGGCGTCCAGCTCGTCTCGGTCGTGACGCCCAACCACCTTCACTTCGACGTCTCGGCCGCCGCTCTGCGCGGCGGCTTGAACGTCATCAGCGACAAGCCGGCCACGCTGAACCTCGCCGAGGCGAAAGAACTGGCCGCCATCGTCGCGGCGTCGGGCAAGCAATACGCCCTGACCTACACCTACACCGGTTATCCCATGGTCCGTGAGGCGCGCGAAATCGTGGCGCGCGGCGACCTCGGCGCGGTCCGCAAGGTGGTCGTCGAGTACTCGCAGGGCTGGTTGTCCAAGCCGCTGGAGCGGGAGAGCGACAACAAGCAGGCCAGCTGGCGAGCCGATCCCAAGCAGTCGGGCGTTGGCGGCTGCATCGGCGACATCGGCGTCCATGCCTTCAACATCGCCGAGTTCGTCACGGGCCGTCGGGTCGAGCGGATGTGCGCGGACGTCGCCACCGTCGTCCCGGGCCGTCCTCTGGATGACGACTGCAACGTGCTGTTGCGCTTCGACAATGGCGCGCGTGGCGTTCTGATCGCGTCGCAGATCAGCGCCGGGGCCCGCAATGGCCTGACGCTCAGCGTCTATGGCGAGAAGGGCGGCCTGACCTGGTCGCACGAGGATCCCAACGTCCTGACCCTGGACTGGCTGGACGGCCCCAGCCATGTGCTGCACGCGGGTTCGGGCTATCTGAGCCCAGCCGCCCGCGCGGTGACCCGACTGCCGACCGGCCATCCCGAGGGTTTCATCGAGGCCTTCGCCAACATCTATCGCGACTTCGCCGACGCCATCGAAGGCGGGGAGGGCGCGCTGGTTCCCGACATCGCCGAGGGCGTGCGGGGCATGGCCTTCGTGGAGCAGGCCGTGGCCGCCAGCCGCGAGGACGCCGGCTGGGTGACGCTGGAAGGAGACGCGCGATGAAGACGCTCAAGGGGCCCGGCATCTTCCTGGCTCAGTTCATCGGCGACAAGCCGCCGTTCGACAAGCTGGAGACCATGGCCAAATGGGTCGCGGACCTCGGCTATGTCGGCGTGCAGATGCCCACGGGCGGGGCGGACTCGTTCTTCGACCTCGCGCGCGCCGCCGAGAGCCAGACCTATTGCGACGACATCGCCGGCCTGCTCGCCAACCACGGCTTGCAAATAACCGAGCTCTCGACCCACCTGCAGGGTCAGCTGGTCGCCGTGCACCCGGCCTATGACGAGTTGTTCGACGGCTTCGCGCCGCCCGAGCTGCGCGGCAAGCCCAAGGCGCGCCAGGAATGGGCGGTCGGGCAGGTCAAGGCCGCCGCCGTCGCTAGCCGCCGTCTGGGACTGAAGGCGCACGCCACCTTCTCGGGCGCGCTGGCTTGGCCCTACTTCTATCCGTGGCCGCAGCGTCCCGCGGGCCTTGTCGAAGAGGCCTTCGCCGAGCTGGGTCGCCGCTGGAAGCCGATCTTGGACGTCTTCGAGGAGAACGGCGTCGACGCCTGCTACGAAATCCACCCGGGCGAGGACCTGCACGACGGCGCGACCTTCGAGCGGTTCCTGGACGAGGTGGGCGGCCATCCGCGCGCCAACATCCTCTATGATCCGAGCCACCTGGTGCTGCAGCAGCTGGACTACCTCGGCTACATCGACCGCTATCACGAGCGGATCAAGGCGTTCCACGTCAAGGACGCCGAGTTCCGTCCGTCCGCCCAATCGGGCGTCTATGGCGGCTATCTGGGCTGGGCGGAACGTCCGGGGCGGTTCCGTTCGCTGGGCGACGGCCAGGTGGACTTCAAGGCGATCTTCTCGAAGCTTGCCCAATACGACTACGACGGCTGGGCGGTGCTGGAGTGGGAGTGCGCGCTGAAGCATCCCGAGCAAGGCGCTCGTGAAGGCGCGCCGTTCATCCGCGACCACATCATTCAGGTGACCGACAAGGCGTTTGACGATTTCGCCGGCGGCACCTCTGATGCTGGCCGCAATCGCCGCCTTTTGGGCCTATGAACCGCCGATCCCGACGGAGTATCCGATGAAGTTCCAGCTTACCCTCGCCGCTGTCCTGGCGGGTCTCGCCACCAGCGCGGTCGCCGCGCCGCCTTCTGGCGAACAGGTCTTCAAGCAGCGCTGCACGGTCTGCCATTCCGTTCAGCCGGCGCCCGGCAAGATGGGCCCGCCGCTGGCCGGCGTCGTCGGTCGGAAGGCTGGAACAGCGCCGGGCTACGCCTACAGCAACGCCATGAAGGCCTCGGGGATCACCTGGACGCCGGACCAGTTGGACGTCTTCGTCAAGGCTCCGGGCAAGACCGTGCCGGGCACCAAGATGCTGTTGGGCGCCCCCAATCCCGAGGAGCGGGCGGCGGTGATTCAGTATCTGGGAACGCTGAAGAAGTGATGTGGGATTGGACGGCGCGCTAGCGCGCCGTCAGCTCCTGAATCTCGATGTCCTTGAACTCGATCGGATGGCCTTCGCTCTGTAGCGCAATGTAGCCTTCGGTCACCCGCTGGGCGCCGCGGGCCAGGATGTAGGGCTTGGCGCCGTCGGCGACCGTATCGTCCGGGTCGAGGGTCAGGTCGGCGTAGCGGTGGACCATCACGCCGTTGATCCTTTCCAGCACCTCGCCATTTGGCCGAACTTCCAGCTCGGCCTTGACCCAAGTCCCGTTCGGAATCGTCGGGGCGTTGGCGGACGGCGTGCAGTGCTCCTTCACCTTCTGGCCATCGATCGTGATGGTGATCCCCGGCGTGCAGACCGCCGCCGTCGGACGCGGCGCGTCGCCGTCCTTGCCCAAGAGTTGGAACTCCACCGAGACCGGGAACGACTGGTTGACCGTCATGCTGTCGGGGCTCTGGGCATGGAACATGATCCCGCTGTTGCTGCGGGCCCAAGCGGGCGTGTCGGCGAGGCCGCCTTCGGTCAGGAACCGATAGGTGAACCGCAGGCGATAGGCCTTGAACGGGGCCTTGTAGAAGAGGTGGCCGAACTGGCCGTCCATCGTCTGGTAGCCGGCGTAGGAGACCCGGATCGCGCCGTCCTCCACGATGAAGGTCTGCTTGTAGTTCTCGCCGACTGGGTGCTTCGCGACCTTCGGTATCCAGCCGTCCAGGCTCTTGCCGTCGAAGAGGGACCGCCAGGGCCCGGCCTTCAGGTCCTGGGCCATGACGGGCGTGGCGGTCAGAATCAGGCCGAGCGCGATCGTCGCCAAGTAGGGGCGCCGCGCCGAAGCGGACGAGATGGTCATGATTGGCTTCTTCCTCCCAAACGCCCACTTTTCACGATCGAATGTCGAGCTTTCTTGCAATGTAACCCATTTCATGGAAGCCTCCAGACAAGAATGATGGGTTCCATCCAGGGTTGGCGTCGCGTTGCGTAAGCATGCCGGCGTGGTCTGGCGAGCGGACCGCAAAGGGAGCGAACATGGCCAACCTGAACGGTCGAGCGCGGCGTAAGAACACCTACGACGCCATCGTGGTGGGCAGCGGGATCACCGGCGGCATCGCCGCCAAGGAACTCACGGAAAAGGGCCTCAAGGTTCTGGTGCTCGAGCGCGGACGCATGGTCCGTCACCTTGAGGACTATCCGACGGCCACCCTGGATCCCTGGCAGACCAAGTACCCTCAGGGTCAGTTGCCGCCCGACGAGCTAGCGGCTCGTTATCCGGTGCAGCGCCGCACCGGCTACACGATGACGGAGTACAGCCAACACTTCTTCGTCCGCGACGACACCAATCCCTATACCGAGACGAACCGGTTCGACTGGATCCGGGGCTATCACGTCGGCGGCCGCTCGCTGACCTGGGGGCGGCAGAGCTATCGCCATAGCCCGATCGACTTCGAAGCCAACGCCCGTGAGGGCATCGGCGTGGACTGGCCGATCCGCTACGAGGACCTCGCGCCCTGGTACGACCACGTCGAGCGGTTCATCGGCGTCTCTGGCCAGGCCGAGGGCCTGCCGCAGCTTCCGGATGGCGTCTACCAGCCGCCGATGGAGATGAATTGCGTCGAAAAGGCCTTCAAGGCCAAGTCGGAGGCGCGCTTCCCGGAGCGTCGGATCACCATGGGCCGCACGGCCCACCTGACCGACCCGACCGAGGAGCAGTTGAGCCTTGGCCGCACGAAGTGCCAGTACCGCAACATGTGTATTCGGGGCTGTCCGTTCGGGGGCTACTACAGCTCCAATTCCGGCGGGCTGGTCGCGGCCGAGCGCACCGGCAACCTCGTGATCCGGCCGAATTCGATCGTCACCGAGCTGATCTATGACGAGAAGGCTGGGAAGGCCAGCGGCGTGCGGATCCTGGACGCGGTCACCCGCAAGGACGAGGAGTTCCACGCCGACGTTATCTTCCTGTGCGCATCGGCCCTGAACTCCGCCTGGCTGATGATGAACTCCGCCAGTTCGCGGTTCCCCAACGGGTTTGGCAATGGCAGCGACCAACTGGGCCGCAACGTCATGGACCACCACCTGGGCGTCGGGGCCAGCGGCGAGGCGACCGATTTCGCCGACATGTACTATTCCGGCCGGAGGCCCAACGGGATCTATGTGCCGCGCTTCCGCAATCTCGGCGACGCCGCGACCAAGCGTTCCGATTACCTGCGCGGTTTCGGCTACCAGGGCGGCGCCTCGCGGCCTGGGTGGGAACGCGACTTGAGGCGCCCCGGACGCGGCTTCGGCGCGGAGCGCAAGGCCGCGCTCAGCCAGCCGGGGCCCT
Source organism: Caulobacter segnis (assembly GCF_031454995.1). Taxonomy (GTDB): domain Bacteria; phylum Pseudomonadota; class Alphaproteobacteria; order Caulobacterales; family Caulobacteraceae; genus Caulobacter; species Caulobacter segnis_E. Next base: position 654,691 of record NZ_JAVDRV010000002.1, read on the forward strand.
GGAGCATGGGCCTGGGCGGCTTCGGTGAGATCCTTCCCTATGAGGATAATCGGGTCACTCTGAACCGCGACGTGAAGGACGAGTTCGGCCTGCCGACCCTGACCATGGACGTGACCATGCGTGAGAACGAGTTGGCCATGCGCAAGGACATGCAGAACGCCGCGGCCGAGATGCTGGAGGCGGCGGGCTTCAAGAACGTGCGTGGTTACGACAACGGCTTCGCGCCGGGGCTGGGCATCCACGAGATGGGCACCGCGCGCATGGGGCGCGATCCGAATACCTCGGTGCTCAACGCCCACAACCAGGTCCACGAGTGCAAGAACGTCTATGTGACGGACGGCGCGGCCATGACTTCGGCCTCGTGCGTGAATCCATCCCTGACCTACATGGCGCTGACGGCGCGGGCGGCCGATCACGCCGTCAAGGCTCGCAAGCGGGGAGATCTGTGATGCTGCACCGACGCGACGCTCTCAAGGGCTTGGCGCTGGTCGCCGGCGCCGCGGCCACCGGATGGGCCGGACGCGCGGCGGCCGCCGCGCCTGTCCTGGACTGGACGCCCACAGCGCTGACCGCGGATCAGGCTCGTTTGGTCGATGTGGTGGCCGAGTTGATCATTCCCGCCACCGATACGCCTGGCGCGCGCCAGGCCGGCGTGCCGAGGTTCATCGACCGCGCCCTGGCGAACTACTGCGACAAGACCCAGAAGGAGCTGTTGATCGGCGGCCTGACCCGGATGGACGCCGACGCACGCGCCTCGCACGGGGACGTCTTCGTGGCGCTCAAGCCCGAGCAGCAGGCCGCGATGCTCACCGCCTATGACCAGGAAGCGGCGGTCGCCAAGGGCCAGAACCCCGGCCAGCCGCATTTCTTCGCGGCCTTGGAGGACTGGGTGACGATCGGCTACTTCACGTCCGAACCGGGCGCGACCATGGCCTTGAAGTACGACCCGGTGCCGGGGGAATATCACGGCTGTGTTCCGCTGGCCGAGATCGGGCGGGCCTGGGCGACCCGCTAGCGGTCTCTTCAGAACCGAAACTGCACGAAGAGCACGGCCAGATTGACCGGACCGCCGCCCAGCGCGCGGATGGCGGGACCGGCGTTCTGACGCGCCAGTTGTCCCTGGAGCTTGAAGTCGCGATTCACTTGCCACGACGCGTCTAGTTGCATGGCGCCGCCGATGTCCTTGGACCCGCCGGCCCGCGCGGCGGCCAGCGGGACCAGCGGCTGCAGGTAGATCGCGTCGGCGGCCGTCAAGAGGTGATGGACGGTATAGCTCGCTTCCAGACTGATCGTCTTGCGCGGCGCGACGCCGACGCTCGCGCGGGCCGCCGCCAGATTGCCCCAGCTAAAAAGGCCTGTTTCGTTGAAATAGGCTCCTTTCGGGAACATCGGGTTGAAGGTTCCCAGCCGTTGGTCCGTCGGGTCCTTGTCGCCTGACCCGGCGTCGAGCCGCAGGCCCAAGCGCGGCCTCCAAGGCTGGTCCAGCGTATAGCCACCGCCCGCCGAGGCCGCGAAGGCGCGTATGCGACGTCCGGCGAAGCGGCCGCCTTGCACGACCGCCTCGAGCTCGTAATCGATCGCGCCCTCGGTCCCGGAGAGCCGAGCGCCCAGGCTTGCGCGGCGTTCGTCGCCGGTGGCCGCTCCGAAGCGGACGGCGTCGCGCTCCAGCCCCAGGGCATAGAGGTCTAGGCTCTGGCGGGGCGAAAGTCGTGTCGAGGCGTAGACGCCGTAGAACCGCTGGTCGCGGTTGCGGGTGTCGTCGAAAGCCCCAGGCGAGACGACAACGGGCTGCAGATAGAAGGCATCCAGCTTGAGCGCGCCAGCCTCGCGCGTGATCCGCGCGCCGTCGAAGCTCTGGCGGAGGTTCGGCGCCTCGCGCACGGCGACGAAACGCTGGGTGGGGTTTAGCTGCAGTTCCTGGCGACCCAGGCGCAGACGCCAGCCAGACGCGGGCGTGACATCGACGAACAGCACCTGGGTATCGACACCGTCGCGGTCGGTGGCGGAAGGTTTGTCGCGCTTACCGTGGTCCCGATGCAGGCCAAGTTCGCCATAGACGCGGACGGTTTCGCTCAGATGCAGGTCGCCGCTGAGCAGCAGACGGCTCAGGGCGAAAGTGTCCGCCCGCGCGCCGCCGAGGCCGTATCTGGGGGCGTCGATGGCGTCCGCCCGCAGGCGAGCCTCGCCGCCGAAGCCAAGATAGGCGTCGCCGCCCAGCGGAATATAGCGAAGCGCGTCGAGCCCGCGCCGATCCTCCACGCCGCGAAGGTATCCGTAATCCTCGTCGGACCGCACCGGCTTGAAGGCGGGCGGCTCGGCGATCGGACCGGCCAAGGCCGCGGCGAGAAGCGCGGCGACGGGGCTCATTGGCGGGGGCTCATGGCATGAAGCGCGGCCAGCGTGGCCACGGCGACCACGGCCAGGAGCAGGCTCCACGCCCCGGCGATCAGGACGCCCGCCGCGCCGCCGACGGCGCCGAGCGCGAAAGCCGCCACCGGCGGCCAGGTCTTCACCAGGCGCGCTCTCAGAGCTTGGTCCGGGCGGCCTCGCGCGGTCACCAGGTCCACGATATCGATGGCCATCTGGGTCACGTTCCCGGTCATCATGGTGGTCGGCGCGAGATGCCCGAAGACGACCCGGGCCCCGACGTTCTGCACCGCCATCGCCGCGACGCCCGCCAGGCCCGCCAGCATGACCTCCGGCCGATCGGCGGCGGCCGCCGGCGTGGCCGCGACCGTCAGCAGGGCGAAAGCCGTCAGCAACAGCGCCTGCAGGCCCAGCACGAGCGCCTCGCAGGCAAGACCGCGAGCCTTGCGCGATCGAACGAAGGCGTAGGCCAGGGAGGCGACCACGACAAAGGTGGGTAATGCCAGGAGCTTTGTGGCGAGGCCGCCGGAGTCTCCGGCGAGCGCCACGCCCAGCATGACCAGATTGCCGGTGGCGTGCGCGACGAACAGACCAAACAGCAGGACGAAGCCAACCACATCGACGTAGCCGCCGACAAAGGCCATGCCCATGCCGGTCGCGATATTGAGCCGATTGCCGCTCATCCGACGCGCTCCTTCTCGACAAGGATCGCGGCGAGCATGAAGCCGCCGATCAGGCCGATGTGTTCCAGGAAAGTGTTCAGGGCGTGGAAGCGCTCCGTGGGATCGACGACGGTCCAGTAGGGATGAGCGATCAGCGTCGCCAAGGCGGTGAACACGCCCAGCGCCCCGGCGGCGAGCCAGCCTATGCGACCGAGGATCAGGGCCAGCGAGCCGCCCAGTTGAACGGCGATCGTGGCGGCGACCACCAGGCCGGCGGGCTTGAGACCAAGGCCCGAAGCCTCCGCAAGCGCGCCCTTGAGGTTTGTGAGCTTGGCGATCCCGCTCCACCAATAGGGCAGAGTCAGGACCGCGCGGGCGAAGACGCCGAACGCCGGCGACCGCAGCAAGGCGGCGATAGGAACGGGAGGCGTCATCTCACACCGCCCAGCAGCCGCAGCCCATGGCGCCCCAGAAGGAACGCGCGTCGGACGTGGGCGCCTCTCGGGCGTAGGCCGCCGCGTGGTCGTGGCCGTGGACGTTGCAGCTACTGGCGCAGCCGCAGGCCGAGGCCAGGGCGCGGGCGTGGCCACGCGAGCGGTCCTGATAGCCGCCGAAGGTGCGCACCGGCGACCAGTCGGGCATGGGCGGCGGCAGCACCGGCGCCAGCTTGGTGAAGTCGCCTTCGCCGTGGACCACCTTGCCGCCCAGCAGGGTCAGCACCGACGACAGGTGCGGAATCTCGTCCTCGGGGACGGTCAGGTAGTCGTCGCTGAGCACGGCCAGGTCGGCAAGCTGGCCGACGGCGATTTGGCCCTTCTTGCCTTCCTCGTTCGAGAACCAGGTGTTGGCGCTGGTCCACAGGCGCAGGGCCTCCTCGCGGTCGACGCGGTTGGCCGGCGGATAAAGGCGCGTGCCGCCGACCGTCTTGCCGCTCACCAGCCAGTTCAGCGAAACCCAAGGGTTATAGCTGGCCACGCGGGTGGCGTCGGTGCCGGCGCCCACGGGGATCCCGGCTTTCAGCATCTTGCCGATCGGGGGCGTGGCTTCGGCGGCCTTGGCCCCGTAGCGCTCCATGAAGTACTCACCCTGGTAGGCCATGCGGTGCTGCACGGCGATGCCGCCGCCCAGGGCCGCGATCCGGTCGATGTTGCGGTCGCTGATCGTTTCGGCGTGGTCGAAGAACCAGTGCAGGCCGTCGAACGGCATGTCGCGGTTGACCTTCTCGTAGACGTCGAGCGCTCGGCTGATTGTCTCGTCGTAGGTGGCGTGCAGCCGCCAGGGCCAGCGGTTCTCCACCAGGTGACGGATCACCGGCTCGAGATCGCTTTCCATGTTCGGCGGCATCTCGGGTCGCTCGACGCGGAAGTCCTCGAAGTCGGCGGCGCTGTAGACCAGCATCTCGCCCGCGCCATTGTGGCGGTACTTATCGTCGCCCTGACCAGGCTTGACCTGCTTGGACCAGCTCTGGAAGTCGGAGAGCTCGGCCTTGGGCTTCTGGGTGAACAGGTTGTAGCTGATCCGCAGGGTCAGCTGGTCGTCCATGTGCAGCTTCTCGATGATCTCGTAGTCATCGGGATAGTTCTGGAAGCCGCCGCCGGCGTCGATCACGCCGGTCACGCCCAGGCGGTTCATCTCGCGCATGAAGTGGCGGGTCGAGTTCAACTGGTACTCGGGCGGAAGCTTCGGGCCCTTGGCCAGGGTGGCGTAGAGGATCGTGGCGTTCGGCTGGGCCAGCAGAAGGCCCGTGGGCTCGCCGGAGGCGTCGCGCTGGATCTCGCCGCCCGGCGGATTGGGCGTGTCCTTGGTGTAGCCGACGGCGCGCAGGGCGGCGCGGTTGAGCAGGGCGCGGTCATAGAGGTGGAGAATGAACACCGGCGTCTCGGGCGCGGCGGCGTTGATCTCGTCCAGGGTCGGCAGACGCTTTTCGACGAACTGGTGCTCGGTGAAGCCGCCGACCACGCGCACCCACTGGGGCGGCGGGGTGTTGACGGCCTGCTTCTTCAGCATCGCCATGGCGTCGGCCAGGGTCGGCACGCCGTCCCAGCGCAGCTCCATGTTGTAGTTCAGCCCGCCGCGGATGATGTGCATGTGGCTGTCGATCAGGCCGGGGATCACCCGGCGGCCCTTCAGGTCGATCGCTGTCGGGCTGGTCCCGGCGGCGGCGCGGACCTCTCGCTCCTCGCCCACGGCGGCGAACTTGCCGTCGCGGATCAGGGCGGCGTCGGCGCGCGGGTTGGAGCGGTCGAGCGTGGTGAACTTGCCATTGACGAGCAGTAGGTCGGCTTGGGCGGACATGGGGCCGGGCCTCCGGGGATCAGAGAAAAGGGGATTGGGAAGGAGCGCCGCGCCCAAGGCCAGCGCTCGGCGGCGGCTCAGCGTCGTCATGCCGATTCCTCGGGCGTCTTGGCGTCGATCTCGGCGACGGCTTGTGGACCGAGCACTTGGCCCGCGCACTCTGGCGTCTTCAGGTAGGCGGTGACTGGCGCCTTGGTCAGCAGGCGCTTGGCGATCGGCGCGGCCTGCTCGCCCAGTAGCATGCCCAGCAGGCCCAGCAGCGCGATCGCCGGCGGGGCGGGAGAGCGCACGCCCATCAAGGAATAGAGGACGCCCACCAAGAGACCGGCGCCGAGGGATAGCAGATAGGGTTTCATGACGACGCTCCGAGATGGGCGGGCGAGGCGGTGAAGCCTCGCCCTAGGAAGGTCAGTGGCCTTCCGACGCGCCGAACATCGTCTTGGCATAGGTGATGCCCAGGCCGTATCCGCCGCCGAACTTCTTGGCGACGCCGGTCGTCATGTCGTAGGTCTCGCCGCGGGCCCAATCGCGTTGCAGCTCGAGCAGATATTGCAGCGAGGTCATCGGCTGGGCGCCGGCTTGCACCATGCGCGTCACCGCGCGCTCGTGCGCTTCGGTCGAGACGTCACCGCAGGCGTCGGTGATCACGAAGACCTCGAAGCCTTGATCCAGGGCCGACAGGGCCGGGCCGACGATGCAGACCGAGGTCCAGAGGCCGGCCAGCACGATCCGTGACTTGCCGATGGCGTTGACCTCGGCGATGACCGGGGCGTCTTCCCAGGTGTTCATCGAGGTGCGGTCCAGCAGGCGCTTGCCCGGGAACGGGTCGGTGACTTCCGAGAACATCGGGCCCGAGAAGCTCTTCTCGGCGACGGTCGTGAGAATGGTCGAGACGCCGAAGCCGGCGGCGCTGCTGGCCACCAGGGCCGCGTTGGTGCGCAGCAGGCTGGCGTCGATCGACTTGGTGGCGAAGGCCATCTGCGACTGGAAGTCGATCATGATCAAGGTGTGATCGGTCGGGGTGAGAAGGCGGGCGCCCGGGACGGCCTTGGCTTGCGGGGTCATGGTCTTTGGTCCTTTGAAAATCGGCGGACCGTGCCCCGGGCCGCCATGTCGATGCCTGATGAGGGGACTGTGCCGGCGCTTGAGCGGCTCATAAATGGAAATGAATGAAACTCATCATTTCCAATATCTGCCCCTTACGCCCTTGAGGCCCGCGCGCCCGGCGCGAGCCTCAAGCCGGCCGAAGAGGACGCCCTCGGGCGCTCGAACGGTGACAAGCGCCAGCACGAGCCAAGGCCCGCCGTCACGTGCGTGGTCGTGGTCTATCGGCTGGGTTTGGCCTGCCTGGCACATGGAGGCGATCCCAAGTCTCTAGGCCTTGAAGAAGGCCAACAGGTCGGCGTTGATGACGTCCGCGTGAGTGGTCGCCATGCCGTGCGGGAAGCCGGGATAGGTGATCAGCTTGCCGTGCTTGAGCAGCTTGATCGCCAGGCGAGCGCTGTCGTCGATCGGCACGACCTGGTCGTCCTCGCCGTGCAGCACCAGCACCGGCACGTCGATCTTCTTCAGATCCTCGGTGAAGTCGGTTTCCGAGAACGCCTTCACGCAGTCATAGAGCGGCTTGACGCCGGCCTGCATGCCCTGACGCCACCAGTTGTCGATGACGCCTTCCGAGACCTTCGCGCCCGGACGGTTGAAGCCGTAGAACGGGCCGGCGGCGACGTCTCGGAAGAACTGGGCGCGGTTGAAGGCGGTGCCATCGCGGAAGCCGTCGAAGACCTCCATCGGCAGGCCGCCGGGGTTGGCTGCGGTCTTCAGCATGATGGGCGTCACGGCGCCGACCAAAACCGCCTTGCCCACGCGGCCCGGTTTGGCGCGCGCGACGTAGTGGGCGACTTCGCCGCCGCCGGTCGAGTGGCCGACGTGGAAGGCGTTCTTGAGGTCCAGGTGATCGGTCAGGGCCGCGACGTCGGCCGCGTAGGTGTCCATCTCGTTGCCGCTGTCGGTCTGGGTCGAGCGACCGTGACCCCGGCGGTCATGGGCGATGACGCGATAGCCCTTCAGCAGGAAGAACATCATCTGGTTGTCCCAGTCGTCGGCCGACAGGGGCCAACCATGGTGGAACACGATGGGCTGGGCGGTCTTGGGACCCCAATCCTTGTAGTAGATCTGCACGCCGTCCTTGGTCGTGACGTAGCCGCTGCTCATGTCGTGGGTTCCTTTGCCTTGGGTTGAGGAGGCGGGCTTCGCCAGCGCCAGGGAGGTGGAGGGCAGGGCCACCAGGGCGGCCGCGCCGGCGGCCAGGACGCGGCGCCGGGTGGCGCCCGCTTCGTTTTGGTCTTGATCAGTCATCTTGGAGTCCCCCGGAGTAGGTTCAGGCCTGGATGGAGAAAGCCGCGCGAGCAGGGGGCAGACGACACGGAAGGGCGCCGGTGGTCTTGTCATTATCGGTCGTGAATTGTGGCCGACCGCCCCACGTCCTCGTGGTCGCGGGGATCTCACGCGGGCTAAACGGGTGACACCAAGAGGCGCCGGACCTTCGCCAGAAGGGCCCGCCGGATTCCGCCGCCACCCAAAGGGTGGGCTTGGCCTAGCCTCGGCCGATTGAAACCTTTGAACGCCAGCGCTTGGGCAAGGCGCTTGAGATACGAATCACGCGGCGCGAGCGCTCCAGGCGAGTGGGTTGGCCTCGGCGCGTCGGACTGTGTTTGGTATAGTCCAAAAGGCGATGCGCGTTTGATTGATCCACGCCCATGAAAAACCAGAAGGACCAAGGCGACACTTGTCGGCCAAGGCCCGTCACGCGCGGTACTTCTAGCGAAAATTCCCTTTGGATTAACGCTACTGCCTCCCGGAACAAATTTTCCGGCGTCGGCGCGCGCTGTCACGCGGCTGTCGTCGCAGCCTGCTTAAAGCCTCTGGTCCATACCAGTTTTGGGGCAGGGGATTCTCATGCTGAAGTTGCATTCCGTTCGGACCTGGCGGCCGAACCTTAAGAGCTGTCTGTTGTGCACGGTCGCGGTGCTCGCGGCGGACGCCAGCGCCACGGCCGCTTTCGCGCGCCAGGCCGCGGAAAGCTCGACCGCTAGCGAAACCGTCGATGCGATCGTCGTCACGGGCTTCCGCAAGTCGCTCGCCGACGCCCGCGCCATCAAGCGCGAATCGGTGATCCAGAAAGACGCGATCGTCGCCGAGGACATGGCGAAGTTCCCGGAACTGAACCTCGCTGAATCGCTGCAGCGCTTGCCTGGCGTGCAAATCACCCGCGAGGCCGGCGAAGGTCGTCGCATCTCGCTTCGTGGCCTGGGTCCGGATTTCGCCCGCGTGCAGCTGAACGGCATGGAAGTGCTGGGCAACGTCGACTCCGCCCAGGACAGCCGCGGCCAACGTTCGCGCGACCGCGCCTTCGACTTCAACATCTTCGCCTCGGAGCTGTTCTCGCGCGTGGAAGTCGAAAAGACCTTCCAGGCGGCCCAGAACGAAGGCGGCATGGCCGGCACCGTCGGCCTCTTCACGGGCAAGCCGTTCGACTACGCGACGGGCGGCAAGGGCGCCGTGTCCGTCAAGCTGGGCACTAACCAATATACCAAGGACACGCAGCCCCGCATCGCGGCGTTGTTCAGCCAGAACTGGGACAACAAGTTTGGCGTCGCCGTCTCGGTCGCCTACAGCAAGCGCGAAACCACCGAGCAGGGCCACAACACCTATAACTACGACAAGCTCAGCGCAGCGGACATGCAGAAGCTGGTCACCAACGGCGTGGACATCTCCCGTCTGACCACCGCGCAGCAGGCCAAGTTCCTGTCCGGCGACCTGTATATCGCGGACGGCAACCGCATCTCGTCCTGGAACTCGAAGGCCGAACGCCTGGGTCTGACGGGCGCCGTGCAATGGCGGCCCGTGGACAATCTGCTGCTGACGCTCGACGTGCTGCACGGCGAGTTCAAGACCCACCGCAACGAATATCACCTGGCCACGCGCCCGCTGGGGTCTGGCACGAAGTCCTTCGCGTTCGACACCCCCGCGGGCGGGGTCTGGCCGTCGCAGTTCCAGAAGGGCTCGGTGATCAACAACCTGGCGTGGGACAGCAGCAACTACGTCACCATGACCGATGTGACGGGCACGACCTTCGGCAGCGAACATCGCCGGTCGTTTAACAAGAACCACTTCAACCAAGTCGCGCTGACCGGCAAGTGGGACCTGTCCGATCGCCTGACGATCGATGGTCACGTCGGCTACGAGAAGTCGACCTACAAGACCCCGTATGACGACAAGCTCTATATGCGCGCCAAGGGCAACATGATCGCCAACTACGGCGCGGACGGCCGCTCGGCGACGTTCTCCTATCCGAACTTCAACGCCACCGACCCGGCCAACTACGCGCTGGATTCCTTCTACTACCGCGGCTTCAACAACCAGTCGGAACTGAAGGAAGGCGTGCTGAACGCCAAGTACGAGCTGAACGACGTGTGGACCCTGCGCGCCGGCGTGGCCTATCACAAGTTCACGCAAGGCGGCCGCGATCTGTTCTATGACGACAACGTCAACGGGACCCGGTCCAAGATGCGCGGCAAGTCGGTCGCCGACGTCACCAGCGTGTTCACCAACGAGTTTGGCTCGTGGCTGGTCGGCGACTACGAAAAGACCTTCGCCAAGTACAACGAGTACCACCGGTTCGGCCCCAACAAGGACGGCACGGGCGGCGCGCTCCAAGACATCGAGAACGTCTACGAGACCTCGGAAGAGACCGTGTCCGAATACGTTCAGGCGGACTGGGACAGCCAGCTGATGGGCAAGCGGTTCCGCGGCAATATCGGCCTGCGCGGCTATGAGACCGACACGCACGGCACCGGCTGGATCCAGGGCGACAACTACGCCTACCTGGGCACCTCGGACGTGAAGGGCAGCTATTCGGGCGTTCTGCCGGCCCTCAACACCGTCATCGAGCTGACGCCCGAGGTCCAGGTGCGCTTCGCGGCCACCCAGAACCTGAACCGCCCGAGCCTCGGCTCGATGGCGGCCAAGGGCAGCGCGTTCCAAGCCGACAGCGGCGATATCACGGCCTCGCGCGGCAATCCCAACCTAAAGCCCTTCAAGGACACCACGCTGGACGTGGCGGCGGAGTACTACTTCGGCCAGGACGGGATGATCTCGGCGAGCGTATTCCACAAGAGCATCAAGAACTTCATCGGCACCCAAACGCTCGAAAACGTCCCGTTCAGCCAGACGGGCGTGCCCTACACCACGATCCCGGGCGCCACGGCCAACTCGATCGTCAAAGAGTTCGAGATGCCGATCAACGTCGCCGGCACCAAGCAGCTGACCGGCGTCGAGCTGGCCGCGCAGGGCCAGTTCTCGTTCTTGCCGGCGCCGTTCGACAAGCTGGGCGCGGTCGTGAACTACACCTATGTGGACGCCGACGAGGCGCTCACCGGGATCTCCAACACCAGCTACAACGCCACGCTCTACTACGAGACCGACAACTGGGGTCTGCGGGGCTCGATGAGCCATCGCAACAAGTGGTTCACGGGTCACAATGACAACCCGATGAGCGCCAGCACGCGCGGGTTCCAGGGATCCACCTATGTGGACGCCTCGGCCTTCTACAACGTCTCGAGCGCGCTCCAGCTCACGCTGAACGCGATCAACCTGACGAACCAGAAGGACACCCAGTTCTGGGGCCAGAACGAATATCTCTACAACCAGACCCAGAGCGGAACGACCTACATGGTTGGCCTCCGCTACAAGTTCTAAGACGACGAAAACCTCTTGATATCGCGCCCCGACCCGCGTTTCCGGCGGGGAGGGGCGCTCCTCTTTCTTGCGTGGGCTCCAACGTGATTGTCTCCCATCGCCACCGCTTCATCTTCGCCGCCGTGCCCAAGACCGGCACGCACGCGGTCAGGCAGGCCCTGCGCGAGCAAATGGGTGACGAGGACGTCGAGCAGGTTGGCCTGTTCGTCAACAAGCGCTTCCCATGGGCGGACCTTGCGGCGATCCAACACGGCCATTTGTCGCTACGCCAGGTGCGGCCCTATCTCGGCGAGGATGCCTTCGCGGCCTATCTCAAGTTCGCCTTCGTACGAAATCCCTTCGATCGCTTCGTGTCGTACTGCGCTTTCATGCTGCGCGGCGGCGACGTCTTCCAGCGCCAGCCCCGCGAGGCGATGCGCCACTTCCTGTTCGTCGATCCGCCCGAAGGGCACATCCTGTTCCAGCCGCAGGCCTGGCTGCTCGTCGATGACGACGGCAAGACCCTACTGGCCGACCAGGTGGGACGCGTCGAGGACATGCAGAGCTCCTACGACGCCATCTGCGCGCGGATCGGCATTGCCCCGCGCCCGCTGGACCGGGTCAACGGCACCCGTCATGAGGACTATCGCGCCTATTACGACCGCGAGCTGATCGACGGCGTGACCGCGCGTTACGCCCAGGACCTGGAGCTGTTCGGCTACGACTTCGAGGACGCGCGATGAACGTGGCCCGACGCGAGCTGGCGGCCAATCCGCGCAAGACAAGGTCGGTGCGCCGGCTCGGCTCGGTTGACGTCGCCGCCTTGCTGTCCGCCGTCTTGGCGATACCCGAGGATGTCTGGGCCGCGGAAAACGCCGCCAAGCCCAACAAGTTCGAGGTGCTCGACGCGACCCGACACATCGTCTTCCGCTTCGTCGATAGTCCCCTCGACTGGCGCGGCTCGCATGACCGTCCGGCGTGGGCGGCCTGGCGCCGCCAACTTGAACCGGTGTTGGCCCAGGCTGTTTGTGACTACGGCTATGCGCGCGGTGTCTTTCCCCGAGTGATGCTGGCGAGGATGCCGGCCGGCGGGGTCATCCACCCGCACATCGACGCCAATCCGGCCGCCAAGTGGCCTCACAAGATCCATGTGCCGCTGACGACCAATCCCGGCGTGGTGTCGTTCTTCGGCGGCGCCGAGCATCACTTTCCGGTGGGAGAAGCGGTCGAGGTCGACAACCTCGGTCCCCACTGGGTGCGCAATGACGGCGACACCGACCGTATCCACCTGATCTTCGAATACTACGACGCCGATCAGCCGGATCCGCGATGGCTCGCGCCGTTGCCTAGCGTGACGTCGTGAACAGCGCCGAGGCGCTGGAAGACCGCGAAGTCCGCCTGCGGCGGGCGAGGGCGTTGCGCGAGCAGCGACGCGTATCTGAAGCGCTGGCTCTGCTGGACGGTTCGCGGTCCGAGCATCCGCGTTTCAGCCGCCTACACCAGGAGCGAGCTCAATGCCTGATCGCCCTGGGCGACGGCCCGGCGGCGATGGCGGCCCTGCGGGAGGCGGTGGCGCTGAACCCGGCGCTCCCGGCGTGCTGGGACATGCTTGAGCAGCTTCACCGACTGCGCGGCGAGATCGCCGAGGCCGATGTCGCGGCCCGGCGCCTCGCGGCCCTGAAGCAACTTCCCCAAGCGGTCGTGGTGGCGCAAAGCCTGCTGGCGGACGGCGACCTGGAGCCCGCCGAAGAGGCGCTGCGCGACCATTTGCGCGAGGCCGGCGATAGCGTCGGCGCCTTGCGCCTGCTGGCGCGGATCCGCCTGGAGCGCGGAGCGCTGGATGACGCCGAAGCCCTGCTGGCGGCGATCCTCTCTCAGGCTCCCGACTACGACGAGGCGCGCTTCGACTACGCCATGGTGCTGTTGCGGGCGCAGAAGCACCGGGCCGCGCGCGTGGAAGCCGAGCGGCTGCTAGCCGATGCGCCCGACAATCGCGAGCTCTTGAAGCTCTACGGAGCCGCGTGCCTGGGTCTTGACGATTTCGAGCCGGTAATCGACCTCTATCAACGCCTGCTGGCGGGCCCTTGCGCGTCGGCGGACGAGATCGCCGATCTTCGACTGTGGCGGGCCAACGCCCTGAAGGCCATGGGGCTCGCCACCGAGGCGATCAACGACTACCGCGCGGCCCTGTCCGCTCGGCCAGACCACGGCGTCGCTTGGTTCAGCCTGGCCAATCTGAAGACCCATCGCTTCACCGACGAGGACATCGTCCGCATGCGCGCCGCAGAAGCCGCGCCGGCGCTTCAGGACATGGACCGCGTCTATCTCCGCTTCGCCCTCGGAAAGGCGCTGGAGGATCAAGGCGATTACGCGGCGTCGTGGAGCTTCTACGCGCGGGGAAACGCCCTGCGACGCGCCTCCAGTCGCTATCGGCTGGACGTCGCCGAGCGTTGCGCCGAGCGGCTGAAGGAGGTCCTGACCGCGGAGGCCTTCGCGCGACGCGCCGGCTGGGGCGTCGATGACCCCGCGCCAATCTTCATCGTCGGACTACCACGCTCGGGCTCGACCCTGATCGAGCAGATTCTGGCCTCCCATTCCCAAGTGGAGGGGACACACGAACTGACCGAGATCGGCCGCTACGCTGGCGAGCTGTGCGGCCTTGATCCGGATTGCGGTCTGCCCGCGGACCCCGCGGCCCTCCTGAACCTAAGCGCCTCCCAGGCGGTGGCGCTCGGGGAGCGCTTCCTAGACGAAACGCTGGCCTATCGGCGTCTGGGTCGGCCGTTCTTCATCGACAAAATGCCCAACAACTTCTGGCATGTCGGGCTGATCCACCTGATCCTGCCGCGCGCGACGATCATCGACGTTCGGCGCGAGCCGATGGCCTGCGGCTTCAGCAACTTCAAGCAGCTGTTCGGGACGACGAACCAGGAATTCACCTACGATCTCGACGACATCGCCGGCCACTATCGGATCTATCTCGATCTGATGCGCCACTGGGACGCCGTGCTGCCGGGGCGGGTGCTCAAGGTTCAATACGAGGACGTGGTCGATGACCTGGAGAGCGCCACGCGCCGCATGCTCGATCATTGTGGTCTACCTTTTGAGACGTCCTGCCTGCGCTTCCACGAGACCCGGCGCGGCATCCGCACGCCCAGTTCCGAGCAGGTGCGCCAACCCATCGGGCGCGAGGGCTTGGAGCAGTGGAAGCATTACGCGCGGTGGCTTGGCGCCATGCGCGCGGCGCTCGGCGACGCGGTGACGGAGACGGATTGATCGATGCGTCTGTCGCGACCTTTCTTCCAGTTGCCCTTGCTGTTCGACGTCGCGCGTCTTCAGGCCGAGGTCGCGGCGCTGCCGACCGAGGCCTGGGTCGCTCATCCAGACCAAGTGCCGGGCAACAGCGCCGTTCGGCTGATCACTTCCGGCGGCGGCGAGAACGACGGCGTCCAGGGGCGCATGGCGCCGACGCCTTGGCTGGAGGCCATGCCCTACCTGAAGCAGGTGCTGGCGGGCTTCGGCGTTGTCTGGAGCCGCTCGCGTCTGATGCGCTTGGCGCCCGGCGCGGGCGTGCCCGAGCACGCCGACATCAACTACCATTGGCACACGCGCGTGCGGCTGCACATTCCGGTGTTCACCTGGCCGGAGGTGCGTTTCCACTGCGACGGCGAGGCGGTGCACATGGGCGAGGGGGAAGCGTGGGTCTTCGACAACTGGCGTCGCCATCATGTCGAGAACAACGCCAGCCAGGCGCGAATTCATCTGGTCGCCGACACCACCGGGACCGCCGCCTTCTGGCGATTTGTCCACGCGCCCGCGTCGCCGCGCGGCCAATGGCGCGAGGTCGGCTGGGATCCGACCGCCAATCATCCGCTGCTGACCGAGATCAACCAGCGCTCGCCCATCATGCCCGCCGCCGAGGTGCAGTGGCTACTCGACGACTTGAAGGCCGAACTCGCGCTCGCCGTCGACACTCCAGAGACACGTCAGCGCGCTGGGCGTTTCATTCAGCTCCTGGATGGCTTCGCGCTCGACTGGCGACAGCTCTGCGCCTTGCACGGCTTGGACGGCGCGGCGGCCGAGGAGTTCCTGCGTCTGGGCATGGCCGTGCGCGCCTCGGCGACGCCGCTGGCCGAGGGACTGGTTATGCGGACGAACGGCGCTAGCGCGCTCTTGGTGTTGGAGAAGCGGGTGCTGGGGCATCTGGTCGCCGAAGACGCGGCGTGGTGAGGGAAGATTTGTCTTGAAGCAGGGTTTCGATCTCGCCGTCGTGGGCGCTGGAATTGTTGGCCTAGCCCACGCCTTGGCCGCCGCGCGGCTGGGCAAGCGCGTCGTCGTGGTCGACCGAGACGCCCAGGCCAACGGCGCCTCGGTGCGCAACTTCGGCTTCGTGACCGTCACCGGTCAGGAGCGGGGCGCGGTCTGGAGCCACGCGCGCCGTTCGGCCGAGGTCTGGCGCGAGATCGCCGACGCCGCGGGGATCGAGGTCCTTCAGCGCGGCCTGACCATGATCGCTCGCCGACCCGAGGCCAGGACGGTGCTCGAAGCCTTCCTCGAAACCGAGATGGCCGACGGCTGCGCCTGGCGCGACGGCGGCGATCTTGGCGACCGCCTTCCGACGCGAGGACGGGTTCTGGGCGGCCTGACGAGCAGCGTCGATCTTCGGGTGGAGTCGCGCACCGCGATCCCGCGCCTGGCGGCCTGGCTCGAGGCCGCGTGGGGCGTCACGTTCCTGCGCGGCGTGGCGGTGCGCGGCGTCGAGACGGGGCGTCTGGAGACGTCAGCTGGCCTCATCGAGGCCGACGCCATCGTCATCTGCCCCGGCGACGATCTGGTCACTCTGTTTCCAGACGCCTTCGCCCGCGCGAGCGTCACGCGCTGCAAGCTGCAGATGCTGCGCCTGGCCGATCCGGGCTGGCGCCTGCCGGCGCCGGTCATGTCCGACCTCGGTCTGGTCCGCTATCTCGGCTACGCGGCCCTGCCGGAGGCGCGAGCCCTGCGCGCCCGCCTCGAAGCCGAGCAGCCAGCGCATCTGGAGCATGGCGTTCACCTGATCGTAGTCCAGAGCGCCGACGGCTCGCTGGTCGTCGGCGATAGCCACCACTACGCGCGAACCCCCGATCCGTTCGCCCGCGACGACGTCGACGCCCTGATCCTGGACGAGTTCGCCCAGGTCTTCGGCCAATCGGCGCCGCCCGTGCTGGAGCGCTGGACGGGCACCTATGCTTCGGCCGCCGGTCATAGCCTGGTCGAGACGCCGATGCCGAGCGTTCGGCTTGTCGTGGTGACGGGCGGCACCGGCGCCTCGACCGCCTTTGGCCTGGCCGAAACCGTGATCACGGGAGTCTTCGCATGAGCCCCATCCAGGCCGTCATTTTCGATTGGGCCGGCACGATGATCGATTTTGGATGCCGCGCGCCGGTCCTGGCCTTGCGGGAGGTCTTCGCCGAGGCGGGCGTGGAGATCGACGAGGTCGAGGCGCGCGCCGACATGGGCCGCGCCAAGCGCGACCACATCCGCGCTCTGCTGGCCATGCCCCGCGTCGCGGACGCCTGGCGGGCGCGCCACGGCCGATCCAGCGACGAGACCGATGTCGATCGCCTGCATGACGCCGTGGAGCCGAAGATGCGCGCGGCCGCGAAGGACTGCTCGGCTCTGATCCCGGGCGCGGCGAGCTTGGTCGCCGACCTGCGCGCGCGCGGCGTGAAGATCGGCTCGACCACGGGCTATACGCGTCCAATGATGGCGGACATCCTGCCGCTCGCGGCGGACCAGGGCTACGCGCCCGAGGTCGTGGTCTGCGCCGGCGAAACGACCGAGGGCCGCCCTTCGCCGCTGATGATGTGGAAGGCTCTGACCGAGCTCGGCGCCTGGCCGGCGCGGGCCTGCGTCAAGGTCGATGACGCCGTGGTCGGGATCGCCGAAGGGCTAGAGGTCGGCGCGTGGACCATCGGCCTTTCCGCGTCTGGCAACGGCGTGGGTCTCGGCCAGGAAGCGCTGGCCAGCCTGGCGCCCGGCGATCGGGCCGCGCGCATCGCGACCTCTGCCAAGGCGTTGCGAGACGCGGGCGCGCACTATGTCGTCGACACCATCGGCGAGCTGGGCCCGGCGCTGGCCGAGATCGAGGCGCGGATCGCGCGGGGCGAGCGGCCGGTCTAGAGCTTGCCGGCCTCGGCGATCAGGCCGCGCAGAAGATCACCGTAAGTTTCGAAGGCCGCGACCTCGGCCTCCAGATCCTTTCCCGCTTCGTCGTAGCTCCGCAGCTTCCGCGCCGCTCCGGCATGCGGATCGGCCAGGAAGATCTTGATCTCGTCCGGAGACATGGGGCCGCCTTGCAACGCCAGGCTCTGCCGCGAGGCGTGGCTGAGGCGGCTGGCATAGGCGGGATCGACGGCGACGCGATAGCGCTTGGCCGCCACGTGCAGCCGGATGGGCTCGGTCACCTCAAGGGGAAAGCCGCGGGCCAGGTAACCGGCGCCGATCTGTTCGTGCCGGGTGTCGATGCCCCGATCAGCCGCGTCCTCGCCGATCTTCTGCATAAGGTGGCCAATGTCGTGCAACAAGGCGGCGGCGACCAGGGCGGGAGAGGCTCCGTCCAGGTTGGCGTGATGCGCCGCCCGCAGGGCGTGCTCCATCTGGGTGACGTCTTCGCCGTAGTGCAGGTCGCCCAAGCGCGTGAACAGATCGGTGATCTCGGCCTGGAAGGCGTCGGCCGCGGAACTGGAGGTCATGCTGTATCCGTACTGTGTTTAGGGCTCAAAGGCGCATGCGCCCGATGCCGGGATCGGTGCGGCTGGCGCGGCCGGTTTCCAGGTGGCCGGCCAGGCGCTGGACGAACGTCGGGTCGTCCGCGTGGGTCAAGGTGAGATCATACCAGTTGTCGCTGCCGCGGAGGTCCCAGACGGTCTGCACGGCGCGGTCGGCCTTCAGGGCAATGGTCTGCCGGGCCTCGCCATCCGACAACGGATAGGCCTCGTCCATCTGGGCGATCACGGCGCCGGCCTGGGTGCTTTTGAGCGTCACGACTAGCCGGGAGCGCGCGTCGGGCAGGACCTTGATCATGGGCTGGGGTCGCGAGGCGTCACCCGCGAAGCGGCGATAGAAGCCGTTCGGGCCGTGGACGGTCAGGTCATAGGGACCCGCCGTCCGATCCGGGCGGTTCCAATGGCCGGCGGCATAGGCCTGGCCGGCCGCCAAGGTGAAGCGCCAGGGGCCATCGCGGTCGGTGTTGTCGAACACTTGGAACACCGCGCCCGCGCGCCCAGCGTTGACCAGATCGATCCAGACCTTGCCGTCCTTCACGCGGAGATCGGCCGACAGCAGGTAGGGCAGGGCGCGCGCGCCGCGTTGCGGGCCTTCCTGGGCCGAGGGGGTCTGTATGGCGGGAATGCTCAGGCTCGGCGCGGCCTTGGAACGCGCCACGCGCCGCATGTAGTCCGCGGTCGCCGGCAGGGTCAGGGCCGACCAATCCTGGTTGGGCGCGGCGAAATCGAAGGCCGAGGTGAGGTCGCCGCAGACGGTCCGGCGCCAGTCGCTGATGTTCTCCTCGCGCACGCCGAAGCGGCGTTCCAGGAACCTCAGGGTCGATGTGTGGTCGAACACCTCCGAGCAGACAAAGCCGCCCCGCGTCCAGGGCGAGACGATGATGGCCGGCACGCGGATGCCCAGGCCCAGCGGATGGGCGCCCTTATTCTCGACGTCGGCCTGGCCGTAGTCCTTGCTCTCGCCGGCGACCGAGACCGAGCTCCAGCCCTGTTCGGGCTTCAGCGGCGGCATTGGCGGCTGCATGTGGTCGTAGAAGCCGCCGGCCTCGTCGTAATTGACGATGAAGACGGTCTTGGCGAACACCTCTGGGTGATCGACCAGCGCCTTGATCAGTTCGGCGCAGACATGCTCGCCCTTCGAGGGTTCGGCCTGGGGGTGCTCGGAGAGGTCGGCGGCGGTGACGATCCACGAGACCTGAGGCAGGCGATCGGCGGCCACGTCGGCGCGGAAGGCCTCGACCAGTTGTTCGCCGTCCGAACGGGTGCGGTCGGCGCCGGTCTTGTGCTCGGAGACCCATGACCGCCCCCGCTGGTAGAGCGGCGAGTCCTTGGGGCATGGCCGGAACGGCTTGAATACCGACAGGATGTTGTCACCGAAGTTGTCGTACTCTTGATAGACCTTCCAGCTGATCCCGGCCGCCTGCAGGCGCTCGGCGTAGGTCGTCCAGTCGTACGGCCCCTTGGCCATGGCCTTATCGGTGGCCATGTCGGCGCTGGGCGTCTCGTCCTCGCCGTAGTTGGTCATCTCAGGATCGCCGCCGAACTTTCCGCCGCCGTTGCAGCCCGTCCAGAGGTGCAGGCGGTTCGGGTAGGTCTGGGTCAGGGTCGAGCAGTGGTACGCGTCGCAAATCGTGAAGGCGGTGGCGAGGGCGTGGTAAAACTGTAGGTCCGAGGCCTTGTAGTAGACCATCCGCTTGTGCAGCTCGCCCGAATGACCCCACTGGTCATAGCGACCGCCGTTGACGATGGTGGTCGCTCCCTGATGGCCCTGCTCGGAGCCGTCGACCGTATAGGCGTTGGTGGCCGAGGCGTCGCCGTGGAACGGCGCGACGAAACCGTCGGGATGCTCGCGACTGGGCTGGCGCCAGACCGACGCGCCGCCGGGCAGCCCCTGAGGACGAGGGTCGCCGAAGCCGCGCACGCCATTCAGGGTCCCGAAATAGTGATCGAAGGCGCGGTTTTCCTGCATGAAGATCACGACGTGCTCGACGTCCATGATCGTGCCGGTCTGGTGACGCGCGGGGATCGTCAGGGCTCGCGCGATGGTCGCGGGCAGCAGGCCAGAGGCGGCGCCGGCCGCGGCGGCGCGCAGGAACGAGCGTCGATCGGTGGCCATGATCTTCTCCAGTGGCGTATTTTGGTATAGACCAGATTGGCGCGAAGGTTTGATGACATCTTGGGCCGCGGGCGTCGAACGTCGATCGCCTTCCTTGACCCAGGGGAGGGCCACTCCCATCCTGACGACCGGCGGGATTCGACCGCCAGCCCAGGTCGTTCAATGCAACAGCCCGAAAGTCTTCAGTATATCGGCGTGCGTGACGACATCGCCGCTCGTATCACGGCCGGCGAGTTCAAGCCCGGCGAACGGCTTCCCTCGGAACGTCAGCTGCAGATCGGGGGCGGGGTGGCGCGCGGGACGGTGCGCGAGGCGCTCTTCCAGCTCGAGGCCGAGGGGATCATTTACCGGAAGGACCGCAGCGGCTGGTACGTCTCGCCGCCGCCGGTCGTCTACGACCCCACCCGATGGGAGGGGTTCATGTCCTATGTCGAAGCGCAGGGAAGGCGGCCGGAAACGGAGACGTTGAGCAAGGTCGAGATTACTTGCGACGGCGTGCTGTCTCAAATCTTCTCGCGTCCGGTCGGCGCCCCGCTTTACTGGATTCGCCGGCGTCGCTCGATCGATGGCCGCGCCGTTCTGATCGAGAGCATCATCGTCGACGGCGCCCGCGCGCCAGGCCTTATCGAGCACGATCTGAACGGTTCCCTGACCAGCGTGCTGAAGTCCGTCTACGGCATAGGCGTCGCGCGCAACAAGGTCGACATGCGACCTTGCGCGCTCACGCGCGACGAGGCCGAGGCGTTGCGCGTGAAGTCGGGCCTGCCGGGGCTAAGCCTCTTCCGCACTTGTTACGACGCCCAGGGTAACGTGGTCGAATTCGACCGTGAATATTGGCGTCACGACGCCCTGACGGTCAGCGTGGACATCCGCGTCCGGTAGCGACCTCGGCGTCATCGAGTCGACATGTAGGTGGTATAGACCACGGCCTTCCACGAAGAGGCGCACTAATGACACTCGGCCTTCGGCGCTGGCTCGATCGCGCCAATCCGCTGACCTTCGCGTTGTTCGCGGGCATGGCTGGCTTCTGCGCCTACTTCTCCATGTATGCGTTCCGCAAGCCGTTCGCGGCCGCGACCTTCGGCGTGGTGGACGGCTGGAGCTTCGCGATCGACTACAAGATCGCCCTCGTGCTGGCCCAGGTCCTCGGCTACGCGATGTCCAAGTTCATCGGCGTGAAGGTGATCTCGGAGATAGCGCCCGCTCGTCGAGGCGCGGCGATCCTCGGCCTGATTGGCGCGTCTTGGGTCGCGTTGCTCGCCTTCGCCGTGGTTCCCGCGCCGTGGAACGTGGCGGCCCTGTTCCTGAATGGCCTGCCTCTGGGCATGATCTGGGGCCTGGTGTTCGGCTACATGGAGGGGCGCCGGACGTCCGAGGTTCTTGGCGCCATCCTCTGCGCCAGTTTCATTCTGTCCTCGGGAGTCGTGAAATCGGTCGGCAAATGGCTGATGAGCGACCTCGATATCTCGCCATTCTGGATGCCGGCCGCCACCGGCGCGGTCTTCATGCCGCTGCTGGCGGTGTCGGTCTGGGCGCTGACCCAGATCCCGCCGCCGAACGCCGCCGACGAAGCCGCCCGGGTGCGCCGTCAGCCCATGGACGGCGCCCAGCGTCGGGCGTTCCTGGCCGCCTACGCGCCGGGCATCGTGCTTCTCGTGCTGTCGTACATCCTGCTGACCGCGCTGCGGGACTTCCGAGACAACTTCGCCGCCGAGCTCTGGACCGCTCTGGGGTTTGGCAAGGCCTCGGACGTGTTCACGGCCAGCGAGCTTCCGGTGGCGATCATCGCCCTGGGGGTTCTGGGCGCGGTGATGCTGGTGAAGGACAATCTTCGCGCGCTTCTGGTGATGCATGGCGTGATCTTCGCCGGCTTCGTTCTCCTCGGCGCGGCGACGCTCGCCTTCCAGGCGGGACATCTGTCGCCGCTGGCCTGGATGATCGCGACGGGGGCGGGGCTCTACATGGCCTACACGCCGTTCAACGCCATGTTGTTCGACCGGATGGTCGCCTATAGCGGCCGCATCGGCACGGCCGGCTTCCTGATCTACGTCGCCGACGCGTCGGGCTATCTCGGAAGCGTCGCGCTGCTGCTCTGGCGCAACTTCGCCATGGTCAAGCTCGACTGGCTGCACTTCTTCGTCGCCAGTGTGTACGCCACCAGCATCGTGGGCGCGGTCTGCACGCTTCTCGCGGGCCTTTATTTCGTCGCCGCCTCGGGACGGCGCTGACGTCGCGGCCTTGGGCTAGCGGCGGGACAAATCCTAGTCGCCCCGCAGGACCGGCGCTGGACGCTGGGCCAGCGCCATGCCCGCGGCGACGAGACCGCCCACCGTGGTCAGCGACGTGGCGCCGGCGAGCAGCAACAGCACGCCATTCCAATCGACGCTCCAGCGCGCTTCGAACACCTTGACCACGACCGGCCAAGCCGCGCAGAAGCCGAAGAACACGCCCGCCGCGCCCGCGATGAGGCCGACCGCCCCGTATTCAACGACGTAGGCCAGGAGGATCTGCGGCCGGGTCGCGCCCAGCACCTTCAGGGTCGCGGCCTCTCGACCTCGCGCCCGGGCACCGGCCGCGATCGCGCCGGCGAGCACGAGCAGGCCCGCCAGGCCGGCGACCGCGGCGGCGCCGCGAACCGCCAGCGCCAGCCGATCGAACAGAGCCGCCGCCGCGTCCAGTTGTTCGCGCACGCTGATCACATTCACGCTGGGAAACCGCTCACCCAACGCGCGGGTCAGTGTCGCCTCGCGATCGCGGCCTAGACGGGCGATCGCGACGCTTCGCAGATCCGCGCCCTCCAGGGTCGCGGGATTGAAGATCAGCGCGAAGTTTGGTCCAAAGCCGCCGAAATCGACCTTGCGCAGGGCCGCGACGCGGGCCTCGATCTCGCGTCCAAGGATGAGGACCGTGATCGTGTCGCCGACCTTCAAGCCGGCCGCGTCGGCGACCTCCGCCGTCATGGCGACTTGCGGCGGCCCCACGTGATCCGCGCGCCACCATTGGCCGGCGACGACGCCGGCATTGCGGGGCTCCTGGCCGAAGAGCGAGACGCTGATGTCATTGTCGAAGGCCCAGCGTTGCGAGGGCCTGATGGCCTGAACGTCGACGGGCTTGCCTTTCACGGCGATGATGCGACCGGTGGCGAACGGCATGCGCAGATAGGTCTCGGCGTTGAGCGGACCCGTCACGCTGGCGACCGTCTCGTCGAAGGCGGCGGCGCGGTCGGCGGGGATTTCGGTGAACACCATCGCTGGCGCGGTGCGCGGGGCCACGTCGCTGACCTGCCGCAGAAGCGCCGACTGGATCAGCACCACGCAGGCCAATAGCGCGACGCCCAAGCCGATCGCGGGGCTCGCGGTATGCGCCGCGGACGCCGGTCCCGCGAGGTTGGCCAGGCCCAGTTTGATGGGGCCGCGCGCCACGCCTCGAAGTCGTCCCGCGAGGAGGGCCGCCGCTCGCCCAATCAAGGCCAGCAGGCCGAACGCCAAGATCACGCCGGCCATCATGATCGCGGCCGACATTGGCGTGGGCGCGGTCGCTATGGCGAGCGCCGCGAGCCCCAAGCCCGCGAAGATGGCGCCCACGGTCTCCACGCCAAGCGGCAAGTGGCCCTTGGGCGAGCGCCTAAACAAGGCGGATGGGGGCGTGGCCCGGGCGCGCGCCAGCGGAACCAGGGAGAACGCGGCGGCCGCCAAGACCCCAAACAGTCCAGCCTTGGCCAGAGGCAAGGGATAGATCTTGAATAGGGCCGGGACCGGAAGGCTTGAACCCGCGATCTGGCCAAGGATGAGCGGCGCCGCCGCTCCGATCAGAAGACCGATCGACACGCCCAAGAGCGTCAGCACGCCGATCTGGATCAGGTGCAAGTCGCGGATGAGGCCGCTTCGCGCGCCCAGCGCCTTCAGCACGGCGATCGCGGGCTCACGGGTGGACAGATACGCCGACACCGCGCCGGCCACGCCAAGACCGCCCGCCACCAGCGAGGCTAGGCCTATGAAGCCCAGGAAATACTCCAGTTGGTCGATCAGCCGGCGCGCTCCCGGGGCGGCGTCGACGCGGTCGCGGACCCGGAAATGCGCGTCCGGAAAGGCTTTCTGGATCGCTTGGCCGACGGCGCGGGGGTCCTGATCGCGCGGCAGCGCCACCCTCACGGCGCGATTGGAGAGACCGCCCGGCGCCAGCAGGCCGGAGCGTTCCAGAACGTCCTCCCGCACGAGCATGCGCGGCGCGATGGCGAACCCGCGCGAGAGGCCGTCCGGCTCGCTGATCAGGCGAGCGCGGACGACCAGGACCATGGAGCCCGCCTCGAACCGATCGCCGATCTTCAGGCGCAGGCGATCCATGAGCGCCGGTTCGACCACAGCGCCCGGCAGGCCGTCCCGGTCGGCGAGGGCGGCGGCGAGGGTCGGCGCGCCCTCCAACTTCACGGCCCCGGCGAGGGGAAAGCGCCCGTCCACGCCCCGCAAACTCACCAGGCGACGGTCTCCGCTGGGCCCTTGCGCCATGGCGCGGGCCCCCGAGGAATAGGTGGTGGGGCCCAGTCGATCGATCGCCGCGCGTTGCTCGCGCGTGAAGTCGCGGTTCTCGACGGAGAACGAAAGATCGCCCCCTAGAATCTCGCGCGCTTGGCTAGCCAGGCCCTGCCGGAAAGCTTCGGCCGTGGAGCCCGCGGCGGCGATCGCCGCCACGCCTAGGGCCAGACACGCCAGGAAAATGCGGAACCCGCGCACGCCAGAGCGCAGTTCGCGCCCGGCCAGCCGAAAAGCCAACGGAACCCGGAAGATCGCCATCAGCCCAGGATCCGACCGTCGGCCATGCGCACGATCCGGTCGGCGCGCGCCGCCAAGGCTGGGTCATGGGTGACCATGACGAGGGCCGCCCCAACCTCCGCGACCAGGTCGAACATGAGGTCGGCCACGGAAGTCGCTGTCGCGCCGTCCAAATTGCCCGTGGGCTCGTCGGCGAACAGCAAGGCCGGGCGCGCGGCCAGAGCGCGGGCCAGGGCCACGCGTTGCTGCTCGCCGCCCGAGAGCTGGTGAGGATAGTGCGTCAGGCGACCCGCGAGGCCGACGCGTTCCAGCCAATCGCGGGCGGTCGCGAGGGCGTCCCGCGCGCCGGCGATCTCTAGCGGCGTGGCGACATTCTCCTCCGCCGTCATATTGGGCAGCAAGTGGAAGGACTGGAACACAAGCGCCGCGCGTCCTCGCCGCAGCAGAGCGCGTCCATCCTCGTCGAGCTTGGCGAGATCCTCGCCGAACAGGCGCGCGGTTCCGCCGGTCGGTTCCTCCAAACCGGCGCCGACGGCGATGAGCGAGGACTTGCCCGATCCCGAAGGGCCGACGATGGCCACGCGCTCGCCAGGGGCGACGGTCAGGTCGACGCCGCGTAGAATTTCCACCGGACCGGCGGCGGAGGGCAGGGTGAGGATGACGGCGTCTAGAACCAGCGGCGAGGCGAACGGCACGTCGGTCATTGGGCTTCCCGCGGCGCCGGTCCTTGTTCCGCCGGCCAGTCGACTACATAGGAAGACATGAGCGCGCCCGCACAACCTTTTCCCCATCGCCGCCAATTTTTGCTCGGACTTGGCCTTTTGAGTCAGACCGGGGCCGGACCCAGGCTGCGGATCGTGACCGTCTTGGGCGATTCCATCACGGCCGGCCTTGGCTTGCCGGCGCGGGACGCCATGCCGGCTCAGCTGCAGGCCGCGCTGGCGCGCCGAGGCGTGTCCGTCGTGGTTCGGGCGGCCGGCGTGTCCGGCGACACCAGCGGGGGCGGATTGGCGCGTGTCGGCTTTAGCGTCGCCAACGACACCGCGGTCTGTGTCGTGGCGCTGGGCGGCAACGACCTTTTGCAGGGCGTGGACCCGGCGCTGACCAAGGCCAACCTGCGCGGCGTGCTGCGGAAATTGAAAGCGCGCGGGATTGGAGCGGTCCTCGTTGGCGTCGCCGCCCCGTCGACCATAGGGGCGGCCTACGCCCGCGAGTTCAATGCGATCTATCCCAGCCTGGCCCGCGAGTTCGGCGTGCCGCTATACGCCAACATCCTGTTGGGCGTGAACGGCGATCCGGCGCTGCTGCAGAGGGACGGCATCCACCCCAACGCCGCCGGCGCCAAGCGGATCGCCGAAGCCCTCGCGCCGGTCGTGGCCAGGGCCCTGAAGGCTTGAGGCGCCTGGGCGCGGTCGCTATCGGCGCGACGCGAGGCGCCTAGGCGCCGGTCTGCCGCTTGGGTTGGCATAAAACGACGTTCCGAGGGCCGTCGCCGCCCTTGGGGTTGTCGTCCACCCTAGCGGGGCCAAGCATCCAAGGGGTCGAGCTGTCGACCGCGAGGGGCCGTGACGCAAAGCCGCGCAGAGATCATCGCTTTCGTGGGGGCCCAAATCCTTCCGCATGAGGCCGACGTCCGCGCGTGGCTTCGTCGGTCGGGCGGCGCGCGCGCCGATATCGACGACATCGTCCAGGAGACCTATTGCCGCCTGGCGGCGCTGGAGAGCACGGCGCATATCGCGAATGGTCGCGCCTATTTCTTCCGGATGGCCCGCAACATCTCGATCGAGAAAATCCGCCGGGCGCGCATCGTTCGCATCGATTGCATAACGGAAATGGACGCGCTGAACGTCGTAGATGATGAGCCGTCTCCCGAACGCGTCGTCGCCAGCCGTCGCGAATTGGGCCGAGTTCGGCGTTTGATCGAGGACTTGCCCGAACGATGTCGACAGATCTTCACCCTGCGCCGGATACACGGTCTTTCGCAGAGGGAGATCGCGGCGCGCCTGGGCGTCACCGAGAACGTGGTCGAGACACAGGCCGCGAGGGGCTTGCGTTTAATTCTACGGGCCTTATCGGAGGCGACGGCGCAAGATCATCCGGTGAGCGACAAGACTCATGAGCCCCTCCGCAAGCGAGATCGATGACGAGGCGGCCCTATGGGCCGTGCGCATCGATGCTCGTGGGTTGGAGGCGGAGGACGATCCGGAACTCAAGGTCTGGCTCGCGGGGGATCCTCGGCGCGCGGGCGCCCTGTTGCGGGCGCGGGCCGCCATCAGCTTCCTGGACCGCGGCCGCGCCTTGGCTGGCGCGACGCCATCGATCGAGAGGCGAGGCCACAGCCGCCGCGGCCTGATCGCCGCGGGCGGCGTGATCGCCGCGCTGGTCGGCGGCGGTATATGGAAACTGCGCCCCCAGAGGCTGGACACCGGTCTGGGCGAGATCCGTCGGGTTCCGCTCGCCGACGGGTCGATGGTGGCGATCAACACCAGTTCCGCGCTGGAGGTGGACCTGAAGCCCAAGGCGCGGGAAGTCACCCTGAAGCAGGGAGAGGCTTGGTTCCAGGTCGCCAAGGATACGGACCGGCCCTTCGTCGTCGCCGCTGGACCCGTTCGCGTGCGGGCGGTGGGAACGGCTTTTTCCGTTCGGCGGGGCGAACAGGGCGACAAGAGCGTCGGCGTTATGGTCACCGAGGGCGTCGTCGAGACCTGGGTGGAAGGCGTCGACGCGCCACCGCGCCGTCTGTCCGCTGGCAACATGGTCGTGCTGGCCAGTACGACGCCGACACCGGTCGTGGAGTCGCCCGCGGATATCGAGCGCAGCCTTGCGTGGCGTAACGGCGAGATCGCCCTCGATGGCGAAAGCCTCGAAGAAGCCGCGCGGCTCTTCAACCGCTATAACAGCCGCCAGATCGTCATCGACGATCCCGATCTGGCCAAGGAGCGGTTCGTGGGACTGTTCCAGACCAACGCGCCCGAAAGCTTCGCCTCCGCCGTCGCGGCGACATTGGGCGCCAAGGTCAGTGTCGAAGAGCGGGCGATCCGCATCGGCCGGGCTCAGGCCTCTTAAACACCGCGCCTTCAAGCATTCGAAACGGGCGCCCCAGGACTAGGTCGCGTAAAAAGCGGGCGTGTTGCGCGGTGTGCGGAGCAATCGCGCCATGCGACGCCGGAAAATCTGATCGCATCCCTCGTGTTGTCAGGAGGCCGCGCTTGGCGGGCTTCGCAACGATGGGGGATAATCGATGCGTAACTGGACGAGCCGTTCCAGTCGGCGAACGCTGCTTTGCGCCGCCACGGCGCTGTGGGCCTTGGCGGGCGGGGTCGCCTTGGCTCAAACCGCGCCGTTCAAGATCGAGGCCCAGCCCGCCGCCGAGGGAATCCGGCAGTTCGCGCGGCAAGCCGGCGTGCAGATTCTGGTGCAATCGAACGCGGCGCGGGGCAAGCGCACGGCGCCGGTTCGCGGCGTCCTCTCGCTCGAGCAGGCGCTGGACCGGCTGCTGGCGGGCTCGGACCTGACGGTTATCTCGAACGACGGCAAGACCATTATCCTGGCGCCGCCCCCCGCGGGATTGATCCGCGCCCGATGGGCCGCCGCCGAGGCGCCTCTCGCCAGCGCCGCCGATCCAGTCCCCGCCGAGCCGGAAAAGCCCAGTATCATCGAGGAAATCATCGTCACGGGCACGCGCTCGACGTCGCGGACCGTCACGGAAAGCATGGCGCCGATCGATGTGATCTCGGCGGCCGAACTGACAAGGAGCGGCAAGCAGTCGACGCGGGACCTGATCTCGACCCTGGTTCCGTCCGCCAACACGTCGAACAGCGGCGCGGGCGCCAGCTTCGCCGTCAAGACCGTGTCGTTGCGCGGCCTTTCGGCCGACCAAACCCTGGTGCTGGTCAACGGCAAGCGCCGCCACAACACCGCTATCCTGTTCGTTAACGGCACGACCCAGAACGGCCAGTCACCGCCCGACCTCGACCTCATCCCGTCCAGCGCCATCGAGCGGATCGAGGTGCTGCGCGACGGCGCCTCGGCGCAATACGGCTCCGACGCCCTGGCGGGTGTCATCAACGTCATCCTGAAGAAGAGCTCCGAGGGCGGCTCGATGACGGCGCTCTACGGCAAGACCGCCGAGGGCGACGGCGAGACGGGGCAGTTCTCGGGCAATCTCGGCATGAAGCTTGGCGAAAGCGGCTATCTGAACCTGACCGCCGACGTGCGGCTCACCGACCCGACCGACCGGGGCGACAAGACGCTGAACACCACGGTGATGTACTTCCCGCTGAACGCCGCCGGCCAGCCGGTGAGGGTCGGGACCGCCGGCGCGACGCCGGACCCGCGCGAGGCCACCGCCAATCGCCACACCAGCCACCCCGGTTCGCCGCAGGTGCAGCTGTTCTCGCTAGGCTACAGCGCCGGCTCGCCTCTGAACGACAAGATCGATCTCTATTCGTTCGGGACCTTCTCGAGCCGCAACACGGCGGCCTGGCTGACCTTCCGCAATCCGAACGCCAGCAACAACAATGTCGCCGTCTATCCTGATGGCTACACGCCGCGCCTGTTTCTGAAGGACCGCGACTTCCAGGTGGCGGTCGGCGCCAAGGGCCTCGACTTCCTGGGCTTCGACTGGGATCTGTCGACGACCTTCAGCCGCGACGACGTGGACTATTACGAAAATTCGCTGAACGCCTCCCTCGGGCCGTCCAGCCCGAGCTACTTCTATCTGGGCGCGCTGAAGTTCCAGGAGTGGACATCCAACCTTGATCTGACGCGCGAGGTCGATACGGGCCTCTTCGCCCAACCGCTGTTCCTGGCGCTGGGCGCGGAGTACCGGGACGACAAGTTCGAGATCGTCGCCGGCGAGCCAGCCTCCTACATCAACGGCGGCTATGTCGCGCCGGCCGGCAGCCCCCAGGCGGGCGTCGTCTTCGCCGGGGGCTCGCAAGGCGTAACGGGCTTCCCGCCGTTCTCCGCCGGGTCGTTCTCGCGTGACAACATCTCCGCCTACGCGAACGTCGAGCAGAAGATCACCGATCAGCTCGAATTGGCTCTGGCTGGACGCTTCGAGCACTATTCGGACTTTGGCGACGCCAAGACCTTCAAGCTTTCGAGCCGCTACGAGATCCAGCCGCGTCTGGCGATCCGCGGCACCGCCAGCACGGGCTTCCGCGCGCCGTCGCTGCAGCAGCAGCACTACGCCTCGTCCAGCACCATCGGCGTGATCGTGCCGCCGGCGACGACGACGCAGCTCTATCCGGTGCAGTTGCTGCCGCCGGACAACCCGGCCGCGATCGCCTTGGGCGCCAAGCCGCTACGTCCCGAGAAGTCGGTGAACTACTCCGTGGGCTTGGTCGCCCAGCCTCTGCCGCGGATGAACGTCACGCTGGACGTCTACCAGATCAAGATCGACAACCGGATCCTGCAAAGCGGCACGCTGGGCCCCAACGCGGCCGTCAGCAACGCGCTGGCCAGCCAGAACCTGAACCCCCAGCAGGCGGCGTTCTATTACGGCAATTTCGCCGATACCAAGACGCGCGGCGTCGATCTCGTCGTCGACTACAAGACCGACTTCGGCGACTTCGGCTCGGTGCGCTGGACCTTCTCGGCCAACCACACCAAGAACAAGTTCACCCGCGTGGTGCAGCCTCCGCCGGCGCTGGCGGCGGCGGGGATCGTCTATATCGATCGCGTCAAGATCGGCGACCTGACCGTCGGCACGCCCAAGGAGAAGTACATTCTGGGCGCGGACTGGAGCCTTGGGAAGTTCGACACCAACCTGCGCCTGACCCGCTATGGCGAGGTCATCCAGCGTACTTCGCTCGCCGCCAATGACGAGACGGTGTCGCCCAAGCTGATCGTCGATCTGGATGTCAGCTACGCGGCGACCAAGGCGATCACCGTCAGCGTCGGCGCCAACAACCTGCTGGACGCCTATCCCGACAGCATCCGGGCCGCCAACCGCGGCACGCCCGCCTTCGCCTACTACAACCAGTACGCCCCTTACGGGATCAGCGGCGGCTTCTACTACGCCCGCGTCGCCGCCCGGTTCTAGGATTGCCTCCAGCCGGTCCGGCGGCCTCCGGACCGGCTCTTTTTTCGCGAGTTGACGATGACCAAGAGCTCAAAGCGCGGCGTCAGCCGACGTCGCCTGTTTTCGCTCGGTGGCGGCGCGATCGCCGTCTCCAGCGCCGCCGCGCTGACACCGCCGGGGGCCAAGGCCGCCGATCAGCCTCTCGCCGCCGATGCTCGGCAGGTCACCGCGACCGAAGGCACCAACATCTGCGCCGCGGTCTCTCCAGACGGAAAGACCGTGGCGTTCGACATCTACGCCATGCTGTGGCTGGTCCCGATCGAGGGCGGCCCGGCGCGACGATTGACCGACGAGATTTATGAGATCGCTCAGCCCGACTGGTCGCCGGACGGCGAGAGCATCGCCTTCCAGTCTTATCGCGACGGGAATTTCCACGTCTGGACCATCGGCGCGGACGGGCGCGGCCTCAAGCAACTGACCCATGGCGCTTTCGACTGTCGTGAGCCGCGCTGGTCGCCGGACGGCAAGACGATCGCCTTCTCCAGCGACCGAGGCGGTCGCTACGGCGTGCATCTGCTGGATGTCGCCAGCGGCGCGATCACCGCTTTCAGCGGCGGCCCCGGCGAAGAGTTCGAGCCGTCCTGGTCGCCGGACGGCAAGAGTCTGGCCTTTACGGTCGATAAGGTCCGTATCGACGTCCAGAGCCTCGACGGCGCCCGGCGGACGGTCGCCAAGGTCAAGGCCTCGGCCGACCGTTTCAACGCCGCCTCGCTGGCCAGCCCCGCCTTCACGCCGGACGGCCAGGACGTGGTCTTCACCGCGATCGAGAACGGCAAGGCCGAACTGCGCGGCGCTTCTGGAGTCGTCGTCGGCGGCGAGGACGTCTTTCCGTTCCGACCCGCGTGGCTGGGCACCGGCGCGATGCTCTACACGGCCGATGGCAAGATCAAGCTGCGGAAGTCGGGCGCCGACACCACGGTCGTGGCGTTCAGCGCGACCGTACCGGTGCTGACGCCGCGCTACACCAAGAAGAGCCGCGACTTCCTGTCGGCCAAGACGCGGCCGGTGATCGGCATCGGCAGTCCGGCCCTGTCGCCGGACGGCCGCCAGGTCGTGTTCCGCGCGTTGAACGATCTCTATCTGCTCGACATCGGCGGCGGCCCGGCAAAGCCGCTGATCAAGGACATGTTCTACAAGCTGGACCCGGCCTGGTCGCCTGACGGCAAGACACTGGCCTATTCGACCGACAAGGGTGGCACGCTCGACATCTGGCTTCGCGACATGGCCACCGGCGCTAGCCGCCAACTCACCCATTTCGACGGCGCGGCGGTGTCCAGCGCCTGGTCGCGGGACGGCAAGTCGATCGCTTTCCTGAGCCAGAACGGCGGACTCTTCGTCGCCGAGGTCGCCACGGGTCAAACGCGCCGCCTCTACGGCGATCTCTGGGAACCCGGAAAGCCGACCTGGGGTCCCGGCGACAAGACGATCGCCTACGCCGCCTTCAAGCCTTACTCGGCCCGTTTCCGCGAAGGCCTCAGTGAGATCCTCACCGTCGACGTCGAGACAGGGAAGGGGACCTATGCGCCGATCCTGCCCGATCGCTCGCTGGGTACGCGCGGGGATGACGGTCCGGTCTGGTCGCCGGACGGCAAGAGCCTGGCCTATGTCTTCGCCAGCCGCCTGCACGTCTCGCCCGTTGACGAGACCGGCAAGCTCCTTGGGCCTCCCAAGGCCTTGAACAGCGAGGTCACCGACGCCGTCAGCTGGAGCGGCGATGGCAAGAGCCTGATCTATGTCTCGGCCGGTCAACTGAAACTGATTTCCGCCGCCGGCGGGGGCGCCCCTCTGGCCGTACCGCATGGCCTGACCTGGGCCACCGTCCGTCCGAAAGAGCGGATGGTCGTTCGCGCCGCCAGGCTTTGGGACGGCAAGTCGTCGACGGTGCGCGAGGACGTCGATGTCCTGATCTCGGGCGGCCGCATTGCCGGGGTCTCGCCGCGCGGCGCGATCGCCAGCGACGTGCAAGTGGTCGAGGCGCCGACTGGGACGGTGATGCCCGGCCTGATCGACATGCACACCCATCGCCAGATGCAAGGCTACGGCTATGGCGACCGGGAAGGGCGGTTGTGGCTATCGCTGGGCGTCACCACCACCCGTTCCCCCGGCGGCCCCGCCTACCACACGGTCGAGGACCAGGAGGCGATCGAGTCCGGAAAGCGGATCGGACCTCGCTACTACGCCACCGGCGAGGCCATCGACGGCTCGCGGATCTTCTACAATTTCATGCGGCCGGTGACCGAGCCTGGTCAGATGGCGCTGGAGATGCGTCGCGCCGAAGCGCTGTCCTACGACCTGATCAAGACCTATGTCCGCCTGTCGGGGGAGCGTCAGAGGGAGGTCATCGCCTTGGCGCACGCCAAGGGCCTGCCGTTGACCTCTCACTATCACTATCCGGCCCTGGCCCTTGGCATGGACGGCATGGAGCACCTGGGGGCGACCAGCCGCACGGGCTATTCCCGCACCGTCAGCGCGCTGGGGAACATCTATCAGGACGTCAACGCCGCCTTCGTGGCCAGCAAGGCCGCGCGCACGCCGACCCTGTTCACCTCGACCGCTCTGCTTGGCGATGATCGATCCTTGGTCGACGATCCGCGCGTGAAGGCCCTCTATCCGCCTTGGGAATATGCTCGCCTCCTCGAACGCGCCAAGCAGATGGCGAGCATGGATCGGAGCGTGATCCTGGCCTCGCTGGCCCGCAATGTCGCCGAGGTGGCGCGCACGGTTCGCGCGGGCGGGCGGATCACGACGGGCACGGACTCGCCGATCGATTTCAACGCCGTCAGTCTGCACATGAACCTGCGAGCGATGGTGCGCTTTGGCATGACTCCCTTGGAGGCCCTGATCACCGCGACCAGCGCTTCGGGGGAGTATCTGGACGAGCCGCTGGGCGTGATCGCGCCGGGGGCCTACGCCGATCTGGTGCTGGTGGACGGCGACCCGCTGACCCGCATCGAGGACGCGGCCAAGGTGTCGAAGGTGATCAAGCACGGAAGCGTCTATACGCCCGCCGATCTGATCGGCCCGTTCGCGGGCGGCCTCGGGCGCGCCGAGCTCGCGGGAAGTCGGCGGTTCGTCTGCGAGGCCTCGCCCGAGTACTGGTGGCACGAAGCGGAGTTTCTGGCCCACGCCAAGGCGTCTTGTTGCGACGGCGCGTGCGGCTTCGCCCCGACAGGGGGGCTGCGCGCGTAGAGGTCTCGATGGCGATCCTGAATCTCGGCGAGACGTTCGGCGGCATGGCCATCGGCCTAGTCTCGAAGTCGATATCCGACACTTGGCTCCGTCAGGATGAGCGCCGGATTGCCGGGATCATCCTCCAGCTTCTGCCGTAGCTGGCCCACGAAAACCCTCAGGTACTGGGTGTCGTCGGCATGGGCCGCGCCCCAGACGCCGACCAGCAGCTCCTTGTGGGTCAGAACCTTTCCCGGCGACAGGGCCAGGCGGGCGAGGAGCTCGAATTCCTTGGGCGAGAGCTTCACGGGCGCGCCGCTCTTGGTCACCAGGCGCCGGTCGAGGTCGATCACGACCTCGCCGAACGATAGCGGGCCGGTCGGTCGACGCGGCGCCGAGGATTGACGTAGCGCCACGCGCAGCCGCGCCAGGAGTTCGCCGACGCCGAACGGCTTTTCGACATAGTCGTTGGCGCCCCGATCCAAGGCCTCGATCTTCTCGACCTCGCGGTCGCGGGCCGACAGAATCAAGATTGGCCCCTCGTAGAAGGCCCGCGCCTTTTCCAGCACGTCCTTGCCGTCCATGTCGGGTAGGCCAAGGTCCAGCACCACGGCGTCGGGAGACCACAGCGCGATGCCGCGCAAGCCTTCCTGACCGCTGTCGGCGCGCAAGGCCTCGTAGCCTGCCGCGTCCAGGGCGGGGCCCAGAAACCGGTGAATCTGCGGCTCGTCGTCGATGACGAGGATGCGGTGGCGAAGCGCGCTCATGCGGCCGTCATAGCAGATGGTGAGGCGTTTCGACGCCCTTGGGCAGGCTGATCAGGATGCGGGTCCCCTTGCCGTCGTGGATCGGGCTGGCGGCCGCGATGCGCCCGCCCAGCGCGTCGATGAAGCCCTTGGCGATGGAGAGCCCCAAGCCCGCGCCTTGGCTGCGGTCGCTGGGCTCCTCCATGCGGCGGAACTTGTCGAAGACGCGCTCCAGCTCTGAGGTCGGGATGCCGCGCCCCTCGTCCTCGATGCTGATCACGACGTTCGAGCGATCCTCGTAGGCCGCCATCTCGATGCGCGCCTCGGGGGGGCTGTAGGCGATGGCGTTTTCCAGCACGTTGACAACCACCTGTTCCAGGAGACTGGCGTCGGCCTGGACCAGAGACAGCTCGCGCGGATAGTCGCGGGTCAGCTCGCGACCGCCCAGGCGCCGGGACACGCGATCGGCGGCGGCGTTCAGGACGTCGCGCACATCGATCCAATCGGTGCGCAACCGAAGGGCGCCGCCCTCGATACGGGTCATATCGAGCAAGTTGGCGACGTAGCGGTTCAAGCGCTCGGCCTCTTCGCGGATGCTGACCACGAGGTCTTCGCGCACCGCCTTGGTCAGCTTGTCCCCATAGTCGATCAGCGTGGTCGAGGCGCCGAGCACCGTCGATAGCGGCGTGCGCAGGTCGTGGCTCACCGAATTCATCAGCGCGGACCGGAAGCGGTCGGCGCGGCGCAGGGTTTCCGCCTCAACCGCCTCGGACGCCAGCTGCGAGCGCTCCAACGCAACCGCGCCTTGCTCCAGCAGCGCCAGCACCAGGCGCTCATGGTCCGAGCCAGGAGGCGCGGCTCCGGCCTCGACGCCGGCCACGCCGGTTCGCGCGCGCACGCCATCCAGCGGCCAGAATGTCCAGCGCGCTTGCGGTAAGGTGCCCGTGCCGAAGCCGGCGGGTTCGCCCTTCTCCCAGGCCCAGCGCGCGGCGGCCATCTGGGCGGCGTCGAGCGCCTCCAGACTGGGAGAGCCGAAGGCCGGCGCGATCTCCTCTCCCTGGGGCAACAGGACCAAGGAACGTCCGCCAGCCGCGGCCGAGACTTGCTCGGCGAGGGCGCGGGCGACGGCGTCGCGCCCCGTGGCCGCCGACAAGGTGCGACTAGCCGCCAGCAGGGTCGTGACGGCGGCGGCGCGCCGTTGAGAGCCCAGCGCCTGATCGCGAACCCGCCCGGCCAGGCCACCCGAGGCCAGGGCCACGGCCCAGAACACCACGAGCGTGATGAAGTCGGTCGGGGCGCCGACCGCCAGGCTGTAGCGCGGCTCGAGGAACAGGTAATTATAGACGACGAACGCGACGGTCGCCGCAGCCAGGGCGGGCCGCAGGCCGTGCAGCACGCCGGCGGCGAGAACCGCCGCCAGGAAGATCATTCCCAGATCGACGCGGTCGAACGTGACGTCCAGGCCCCAGGCCGCGAGGGTGGCGACGGCGATGAACAACGCGCCGACCGCATAGCCCCGCCATCGCCCCAGGCCGAGCGCCGTCGGGGGCTTCGGTTGCGGCTCGTGGGCGGCCTCGGTGACGACGTGGACCGCCGCGCCTCGCGCTTCGCGCAGAAGGGCCGTGGCCAAGGACCGCCCCAGAAGCTCGCGCCAGCGGCTCTCGACCGATTTGCCGATCACGATCTGGGTGACGTTGTGACGCCGTGCGTAGGCCATCACCGTGTCGACGATGTCACCGCCGGTCAGGCCTACCGTCGCGCCGCCCAGCTGCTCGGCCAGACGGTAGGCCTCCCGCAGCCGCGTCGCGTCGCCATCCTTGGCCAGCGGCCGGTCGGTGCGCTCGACGTGGGCGACGGTCCAGGGCGCGTCCATCATCATGTCCGACAGACGTCGTCCGGCTCGCACCAGACTGGCGGCCATGGCGTCGCCGCTGACCAGGACCAGGATTCGCTCGCCCGCCGCCCACGGCCCCTCGACGCCCTTCTCCCGCATCGTGGCGACCAATTGGTCGTCGACCGTCTGGGCGGCTCGGCGCAGGGCCAGCTCGCGCAGCGCGGTGAGGTTCTCCACCTTGAAGAAGTTGTCGGCCGCCAGGCGGGCTGTCTCGGGTACATAGACCTTGCCCGCCGCCATCCGCTCACGCAGCTCGCCGGGGGTGATGTCCACCAGCTCGATGTCGTCGGCGCGGGAGAGGGCGCTGTCGGGGACAGTCTCGCGCTGGCGCACGCCGGTGATGCGCTGGACGACGTCGACCAGGCTTTCCAGGTGCTGGACGTTGAGCGTGGTCCAGACATCGACGCCGGCGGCCAGCAGCTCCTCGACGTCCTGCCAGCGCTTGGGATGGCGTGAGCCGATGGCGTTGGAGTGGGCGTACTCGTCGACCAGCAGGATCTTGGGCTTGCGCGCCAAGGCCGTGTCGATGTCGAACTCCATCTGGACACGGCCGCGATGCTCGATCGGCCTGCGGGGCAGGACCTCCATGCCCCGCAGCAGGCTTTCGGTCTCGCGACGGCCGTGGGTCTCGACGACGCCGATCAGGACGTCCGCGCCCTCGGCCTTGCGACGGCGGGCGGCGCGCAGCATCTCGTAGGTCTTGCCCACGCCCGGCGCCATGCCGAGAAACACCTTGAGGCGCCCCCGGCGCGCCTTGTTGGCGGCGGCCAGAAGCGCCTCGGGGTCGGGTCTTTTCGGTTCGTCAGCCGGCACTAGCCGCCTTTCTTGCCAGCGATTGGCGGAAAGCGGGCGTCGAGCGCCCGGTTGAGCGCCAGGACATTGACTCGGGGCTGGCCGATGAAGCCCAGCAGGGGCTGCTGGATCTGACGATCGATCAGCGTCGTGACCTCGTTCTCAGGAACGCCTCGCGCCTTGGCGATCCGCGGCGCCTGGAAGCGGGCGTTGGCCGGCGAAATGTCCGGATCCAGGCCCGAGGCCGAGGTGGTGACCGCGTCGGCGGGGATCGCCGCGCCGGGGTTCTCGGCCCGCAGAGCCGACGCGTCGGTCTTTTCCCGCGCGATCAGCTTGTCGTTCAGCGGGCCCATGTTGGAGCCGCTGGACGCCGCGGCGTCGTAGCCGTTGCCGGCCGCCGAGGGACGGCTGTGGAAGTATTCGGGCTTGGCGAAGGCCTGGCCGATCAGGGCCGAGCCGATGACACGGCCGCCGCTGTCGCGGACCAGGCTGCCGTTGGCCTGGGACGGGAACGCCGCCTGGGCGACGCCGTTGACGGCCAGCGGATAGGCCAGGCCCAGCAAAGCGGTGAACAGGCCCATCGAAACCAGGGCCGGACGAAGATGCGAAAGCATGACGGATGACTCTCCGAGGACTCGTGTTTACGCCAGACCCAGGGCCGAGACCACGAGGTCGATCAGCTTGATGCCGACGAACGGCGCGATCAGGCCGCCCAGCCCGTAGACGGTCAGGTTGCGCGACAGCAGCTTGCCGGCGCCGACGGCGCGATACTTCACGCCCTTCAGGGCCAGCGGGATCAGGGCGATGATCACCAGGGCGTTGAAGATCACCGCCGACAGGATGGCGCTCTGCGGGCTGTGCAGCTTCATCACGTTCAGCGCGCCCAGGGCCGGCAGTGAGACCACGAACATCGCCGGGATGATGGCGAAGTACTTGGCCACGTCGTTGGCGATCGAGAAGGTCGTCAGCGCGCCGCGGGTGATCAGCATCTGTTTGCCGACCTCGACGATCTCGATGACCTTGGTCGGGTCGCTGTCGAGGTCGACCATGTTGCCGGCCTCGCGCGCGGCCTGGGCGCCGGTCTGCATGGCGACGCCGACATCGGCCTGGGCGAGCGCGGGCGCGTCGTTGGCGCCGTCGCCGCACATGGCCACCAGGCGACCTTTGCCTTGCTCTTCCCGGATAAGCCGCAGCTTGTCCTCGGGCGTGGCCTCGGCCAGGAAGTCGTCGACGCCAGCTTCCGAAGCGATCGCCGCGGCGGTCACCGGATTGTCGCCGGTGATCATCACCGTGCGCAGGCCCATGCGGCGAAGGTCGGCGAAGCGCTCCTTCACGCCGGGTTTGACGACGTCCTTCAGGTGGATGACGCCAACCAAGACACCGTCCTCGCTGACCGCCAGCGGCGTGCCGCCCGAGCGTGCGATACGATCGACGGCGGCCGTCAACTCGACCGGGATGCTTTTGGGCTCCAGCGCCAGCGAGCGGTAGACGGCGTCCACCGCGCCCTTGCGCCAGCTACGGCCGCCGTGGTCCAGGCCGGACTGGCGGGTCTGGGCGGTGAACGGGATCGAAGTCGCGCCTTCGGGCGGCTCCACGGTCAGGCCGGCGTTACGAGCCAGCTCCACGATCGAACGACCTTCCGGCGTCTCGTCCGCGAGAGAAGCCATCAGGGCCGCTCTCATCGCGGTGTCCGGACGCACGCCCGGGGCCGGGATGACTTCGGTGGCCATGCGGTTGCCGAAGGTGATGGTGCCGGTCTTGTCCAGCAGGAGGGTGTCGACGTCGCCGGCGGCCTCGACCGCGCGGCCCGAGGTCGCCAGGACGTTGACCTTCAGCAGACGGTCCATGCCGGCGATACCGACCGCGGACAAGAGTCCGCCAATGGTCGTCGGAATAAGCGTGATGAACAGCGCGCCCAGCACCAGAGGATCCAGCGCCACGCCCGAGAACTTGCCCAGGCCCAGCAAGGTCACGACCGCGATCAGGAAGATCAAGGTCAGGCCCGCCAGCAGCACGGCCAGGGCGATCTCGTTCGGCGTCTTGCGGCGGTCGGCGCCCTCGACCATGGCGATCATCCGATCAAGGAAGGTCGAGCCGGCCTCGGCCGTCACGCGCACCTTGATCCAGTCGGAGACCACGGTCGTGCCGCCGGTCACGGCCGAGCGGTCGCCGCCGCTTTCGCGGATGACGGGGGCGCTCTCGCCGGTGATGGCCGCCTCGTTGACGCTGGCCATGCCCTCGATGATTTCCCCATCGGTCGGAATCACGTCGCCCGCCTCGACCAGGATCACCTCGCCGACGCCCAGCTTGTGGGCCGGAGTCGGGATCCAGGTCCCGGTCTTCGGGTCGACGAGCAGCTTGGCCTTGGTCGTCACCCGCGTGGCGCGCAGGCTGTCGGCGGCCGCCTTGCCGCGGCCTTCGGCGACGCTTTCGGCGAGGTTGGCGAACAGCACCGTGGTCCACAGCCAGACCGCGATCTGGATGGCGAAACCCGCCGCCTGATGCGTGGCCACCGCCGCGACCGCCGAGACGGTCGACAACAGGGCCACCAGCCAGGTGGCGAAGATCACCGGATTGCCGGTCAGCTTGCGCGGATCGAGCTTGAGGAAGGCGTCCTTGGCCGCGCGGGCCAGGACCGCTCCGGAGAGACCACCGGCCAGGGCGCGTCGGCCCTCGCCGGCATGGATATCGATCGAACTCATGGGATCACCACTCAGCGGAGGGCCGCGACCGCGCCGAGCGCTTGGAAGTGCTCGACGATCGGTCCCAGCGCCATCGCGGGGAAGAATTGCAGGCCGCCCAGGATCAGGATCACCCCGATCAGGAGGCCGATGAAGAGACCGCCGTCGGTCGGCAAGGTGCCGGCCGTGGGCGCGAGCTTGGGCTTGGCTACCAGGCTGCCGGCGATGGCCAGCACCGCGACGATCGGCAGGAAGCGGCCCAGGGCCATGGCGATCCCCAGCGTCACGTTCCACCAGGGCGCGTTGGCGGTGAGGCCCGCGAAGGCCGAGCCGTTGTTGGCCGTGCCCGAGACGTAGGCGTAGAGGATCTCCGACAGGCCGTGTGGGCCGCTGTGCATCAGGCCCTTCAGCGCTTCGGGCAGGACGGCGGCGATCCCGGAGAAACCCAGCATCGACAGCGGGATGATCACCACCGCCAGGATCGAGAACTGGATCTCGCGGGCCTCGACCTTCTTGCCCAGGTACTCGGGCGTGCGGCCGACCATCAGGCCGGCGACGAACACCGACAGCAGGGCCATGACGACCATGATGGCGACGCCCGAGCCGATGCCGCCGGGCAGGATCTCGCCCAGTTGCATCAGGAACATCGCGATCCCGCCGCCCAGGGGCATCAGGCTGGAGTGCATTCCGTTGACCGAGCCATTGGAGGCGCCGGTGGTCATGGCGACCCAGGCGGCCGTAGCCGGCGCGCCGAAGCGGACCTCCTTGCCCTCCATGTTCACCGACGCGTCGACCTTGGCGGCCACCTGGGCCGGCGGTCCTTGAGTCTCGGTCGCGTAGACGCCGGCCGCGCCGGCGAACAACAGCACGAAGGCGGCGATGATCAACGCGCGCACGTCCTTCTTGGCCAGCACCATGCGGCCGAAGGCGAAGAAGGCCGCCCAGCCCAGGGTGTTGATCGAGATGGCCGTGATCAGGTTGGTCAGCGGCGTCGGGTTCTCGAACGGGTGGGCCGAGTTGGCGTTGAAGATCCCGCCGCCGTTGATGCCCAGCATCTTGATCGCCTCCTGCGAGGCCACGGCGTAGAGCGAGATCTTCTGGTCGGCGCCTTCCAGCGTGTGGGCGGTGACGCCGGCGGCCAGGGTCTGGGGCAGGCCCAGGGCGACGAGAACGACCGCGACCACGAAAGCTAGCGGCAGCAGCAGGTAGAGCGTCGTGCGGATCAGGTCAGCCCAGAAGTTGCCGACGCCCTCTCCGCGATTGGCGACGAAGGCGCGCGCCAGGGCGGCCGCGACGGTCGCGCCGGTGGCGGCCGAGACGAAGTTCTGCACCGTCAGCACCAGCATTTGGCTGAGCGTCGACATCGTGCTTTCGCCCGCGTAGCTCTGCCAGTTGGTGTTGGTGACGAAGCTGATCGCCGTGTTGAACGACAGATGGCTCGACAGGCCCGGGAAGCCCTGCGGGTTCAGCGGCAGAATGCCCTGCAGGCGTAGCACCGCGTAGACGAAGAAGAAGCCGACCAGGTTGAAGGCCAGCAGGGCCAGGGCGTAGGCGTGCCAGCTCTGGCTCTTCTTGGGATCAACGCCACAGGCCTTGTAGAACAGGCCCTCGACGGGCCGCATCACGGGGTCGAGGAAGGTCTTCTCGCCGTTCCAGACGCGCGAAAGATAAACGCCTAGCGGCCAGCCGATGGCGACCGCTAGGCCGAGGGTCAGGGCGATCTCCGCCCATCCTTGCCATGTCATGGAAATGGTCCGTCAGAACTTGTCGGGTCGCAGCATCGCCGCGACCATGTAGCCGGCGATCACGATCGCGCCGGCGCTCCACAGGATGTTCACGAACATCGTCAGACGCGCCTCAGCGCGGCGACGAACGCGCTAAACAGGGCGAACAGGCCAAGCGCCAGCGCCCCATGGAGAAGATCAGCCATCACGGCCTCCTTTGGTGTTGGAGGTCAGTGACCACGAAGCCGCGTAAGGGCTCGATGTGGAAGCGGGCGGGCGGCATAAGGGCCGCATAAAGAC
This sequence comes from Caulobacter segnis, assembly GCF_031454995.1. Taxonomy (GTDB): domain Bacteria; phylum Pseudomonadota; class Alphaproteobacteria; order Caulobacterales; family Caulobacteraceae; genus Caulobacter; species Caulobacter segnis_E. The sequence goes on from NZ_JAVDRV010000002.1 coordinate 696,793, forward strand.
CGGGGGACCGGCGCCCTTGGAACTTGAGAACCGGACCTTGCGCCAGCCACGCAAGCGGCTCTTGTCGAATGTGCTGGCCGTCGCGCTCACGCCGTGCCATCGGCTGGTCGATCGCGAAGCGACCGCAGACGAGGGGCATGGCCATGGCGCTTGTGAAAACGACAACTTTGGCTGGCCGATCCAAATCGAGAGCGATCCAGGCGAAAAGCACGCCCGAAGCGCCGCCAGCGAAGCGGCAGGCCGCGCGGGCGTCCGCTTCCCGGCGTGAAAACGCCTCCGAACGGATTGGCTCGGCCGCCGCCGAGCTGAGTAGCGGTCTTACCGAGGCGGCGGGCGCTGTCGATGAACTACGGGGCTCGCTGGCCGAGATCGCGGCCGGCGCCGAGGAGGCGGCCGGCGCGGCCCACGAATCCCTGGCCGCGATCACCGCCATGACTGGAGCTTTCGCCCAATCTCGCGAACAGGCGGAGATGTCGCGGCAGCGCGCGGACGCTCTTCAGATTCTGCTGACCGAGTCCGGAGCGGCCATCAATGCGTCCGTGAAAGCGGTCATGGGAAATGCTCGCCGACAAGCGACAAGCACCCAGACGGCGGCCGCGCTGGAAGCCCAGGTCGAACGGATTGGCGAGATTACCGGAAGCGTCGCCGATCTCGCCGATCAAACCAACCTCCTGGCCCTGAACGCCGCGATCGAGGCCACGCGGGTGGGGGACCATGGACGTGGTTTCGCCGTCGTTGCCGACGAAGTGCGGGCCCTGGCCGAAGTCGCCGAAAAGCGGTCCCGGGACATCGCCGCCGTCGCTGCCCGTGTGGCCGACGGCGTTAGGGACGTCGGCGAAAGCTTGCGCCGATCGGCGGCGGACGCCGAAGCCGAGGCCGAGGCCGGAGCCGGCGCGATCGCCAAGCTAGACAGGGTGCGGATCGAGATGGCGCGCCTGGGCGAGGACAGTCAGGCGATCCTGATCGCGGCTGTCGAGGCGGTGGGCGCGGCCAACGAGGCCCGCCGCGGCGCCGAGAGCATCGCCAGCGCCGCCGAGGAGCAGGCCGCCGCCGCGGCCGAGGCGCAGCGCGCGGTGCAGCAGCAGGGACAGGCGCTGGACGAGAGCGAGACGGCCGCGCAATCGCTGGAGGTGCTTACCGAGCGGCTGATCAACGGCGACCAAGCCGACAAGATCGCCGAACAAGCCTCCGCCGCGGCGGAGCAACTCTCGGCCGCCATTCAGGAGCTGGCGGGCGCGGCCGGCGAGATTCAGATCGCCCTGGACCAAATCAGCCGCGGCGCCCAAGCTCAAGCGGCCGCGACCCAACAGGCTAGCGCCGCCATGACGGAAATCGAGAAAGCGGCCGAACTGACCGCCGCGAACGCCGTCGCGAACGCCCAACGCATTGGCGTGATGCAGGGACAGCTCCAGGAAGGCAGGGCCGCGGTCACGCGCCTCGTCGGCGGCGTGGCGACCGCGAACGACAACGCGCACTCGGTCCTCCAAAGGATCGAGGTCCTGGAAGCCGAGATGGCCACCATCAAGAAGTTCGTGGACGGCTTGGCTCTGATTTCCGTGCAGACGACGATGCTCGCGACCAGCGGCGCGGTGGAGGCCGCGCGCGCTGGCGAGGTCGGCGAGGGCTTCGCCTTGGTGTCCGCTGATATCCGTACCCTGGCGCGGGATTCCGCGGCGAACGCCGAAACCGTCAACGAGCTGGTGGCCGGGATCGCGGCTCAGTTGAACAAGGTCCGACGGGAAGTGGATCAGGCCCTCGCGGTTGGCGAACTCGAGATCGATCGCAATCGCGCGATCGAAGAGCGCCTGGCGCTCGTGGACCGCGACGCCGTCGGCCTGCGCGATGGCGCCGACGAGATCGCCAAGGGCGCCGCCGCGATCATGACGGCCAGTTCCCAGGTGCTGACGGGTGTCAACCAGATCGCCGTCGCGGCGGAAGAAGCCAGCGCCGCCGCGGCCCAGGCCGCGATCGCCGCGCGCCAGCAGTCCCAGGCGGCCGAGGATCTCGCCGCCGCGGTGGAGGAAATCGCGCTTCTGGCCAACGAGCTTCAGACCGCGAAGGCTTGAGCGCGATGGCCGCGCCTTCGCGCCAGGGGCTGACGGTTTGGGCGGGCGGCGCCCAAATGCGGATCGACGCCGCGACCGTGGCCGAGGTCATACGCCTGCCCGCCATGACGCGCGCGCCGCATGCGCCGCCGTGTCTCATGAGCGTCGCCCATTATCGGGGCGGCGTCCTTCCCATCATATCGGCGTCTGATCTGCTGGGCCGGAAGGGACGCCCCTCGGAGCGCGTCGTGGTCTTGCGGGGCGCCGCGGCGGTCGGGCTGGCTGTCGAGGAGGTGGGGGCCCTAGAGGTCCTCGACGAGGCTCGGCGTCAGGACGATGGACGTCGCATTCTGGAAGACGAAGGGGGCGGCCGCATCGACCTCGACGAGGTCTTGCTTGAGCGGTTCGTATCCACCGCGCGAGCGCGCGGCCAGAACACGGGCCAGAACGCTTCGACGGGTTGGGTCGGTCAGGAACAATCGCTGACGCGCGCGTTCTTGGGTTTCCGGGTGTCGGGTCAGGCGTTCTGCCTTCCGTTGCAGGCTGTCAAAGAGGTCGCGAACGTCCAAAAGGAGGGCCTGACCGCCCAAGCCCTTCAACGTGATGCGATCGAGCGCCGGGGCGAGATCCTGCCGCTGATCTCGGCCAGCGCCTTGCTCGGACTGCTGGCGACCACCGGAGAAAAGCGGCTGGTCATCGTGGGGACCGGCGGGCGTGATTTCGGGCTGGTCGTCGATCGGATCGACGCGGTTATTCGACTTGCCGAGGACCGGATCGTTGAAGCGCCGAGCCTGTTCAACCGGGGCGACGCCGAGGCTCTGATCGGAGCGGTTCTGCGAATGCCCGACGGCAAGGGCGTTGTGTCGGTCTTGTCGCTAGAGCGTCTAGTTGCTCATGTCGACGCCCTAGCGACGGCCAGCCTACCCCCGGCGTCCTCGACTTCAGCGACGTCCGCCGCGTCGCCGAGGCGCTTCCTGGTTCTGGCCCTTGGCGAGGCGCTTTACGGCCTACCGATGGAGGCGGTGAGGCAGGTGATCCGAAGGCCGGCTAGAATGGCCAGGCCGCCCAAGGCGCCGTCCAACCTCAAGGGCGTGATCAGGCTGCGAGGCGATCTACTTCCCGTCATCAACGTCGGCGGCAGCTTGGCCGCGGGCGGCGCTTCCGGGGCCTCCCGCGTTGTGGTGATGTCCAGCGGCCAGTCATCGACCGGCCTGCTCGCCGACCGCATCGAGGGGGTCATCGATGTTCGCTCGCGGGATATCTCGCCCCCTGGCGCCGACAGGCGGATCGAACCGCTTCTGGAGGGCGTTTGCGAGCACGAAGGAAGGGCGATCTCTTTGATCGATCCTCCGGCGTTGCTGCGGTCCATCGAACGGGATCTGGCGCGCGAGATGGCCAGAGGATTCGCCGCCCCGTGATCAAGGTGCTTGTCGTCGACGATTCCGCTCTGATGCGCCGCGTTGTCGGTGGTGTTCTGCGCGATGCCGGGTTCGAGGTCGAAACCGCGAAGGACGGCATGGAGGCTTTGGAGCGGGTTCACGCCTTCGCACCGGACGTCGTCACCCTGGACGTTCAGATGCCGCGGATGGACGGGCTAGCCTGCCTGGACCGGATCATGCTGGAACGGCCGTGTCCCGTCGTGATGCTCTCCTCGCTGACGACCGAGGGCGCGGAAACCACGCTGGACGCCCTTGAGCTGGGCGCGGTCGATTTCCTGGCCAAGCCCGACGGCGCTGTTTCTCTGTCGGTCGACACGTTCGGACCCCGTCTGGCCGAGGTCGTCGCCTCGGCGGCCAAGACGAGGGTCAGGCGCGCGCACCGGCTGTTGGAGAGGTTGCGCGAGAAGCGACCGCCACGCCGCGCCGCGGAACCCCTTCCGCGACCGGTGGTTCGACGGGCGGCGCCGTCGGGTGGAGGCGGTCTGGTCTTGATCGGCGTGTCGACCGGAGGGCCGCCAGCGCTGGACACGGTGCTGTCATCCCTGCCGGAGGACTTCCCGTGGCCGATCCTCGTCGCTCAGCACATGCCCGCGACCTTTACCGGCTCATTCGCCGCGCGGCTGAATGGACTGTGCGCCTTGCCGGTTGTCGAGGTGGTCAAGCCAACGAGGATCGAAGGCGGCGTCTATATCGCGCGCGGCGACGCGGACATGATCGTCAGTCGCCGCGCCGAGGGCCTTGTCGCCCTTCCAGCGCCGTCCAGCGCCGAGCATCGCTGGCATCCCAGCGTTGATCGGCTTGTCTCCAGCGCCATGGACCATGTCGCGCCAAGCGAAATGATCGGTGTGTTGATGACGGGCATGGGCAACGACGGCGCGGCGGCGATGACCGCCTTGCGCGCGGCGGGCGGGCTTACGATCGCCGAGTCCGAGGAGACGGCCGTGGTCTGGGGCATGCCGGGAGAGCTGGTGCGCGCCGGCGGCGCCGATCACGTCGAGCCGCTCGACTCCATCAGCGCGCGGCTCATGCAACTGGTCGGGTCATGACGGAGAGCGGCCTGGACGATCACCAATTGCAGACGCTTTGCGACTTTCTCTACCGACACACGGGTATGCGTTTCGGCAAATCAAAGCGGTACTATATCGAGCGCCGGATCGCCGACCGCATGGAGGTCGCGAAGCTCGCGAACTTCCCGGCCTATTTCGCCGCGATGCGCGCGGACTTGCGTGAGCGCGAGGCTTTGATCAACGCCTTCACGGTCAACGAGACCTATTTTTATCGGGAAGAGCATCAACTGGCCTGTCTGAGCCGCGAGCTCTTGCCCGACCTCGCCGCTTCGCGGAGGCCTGGCGACAAGATCCGCATATGGTCCGCCCCGTGTTCGACGGGCGATGAAGCCTACTCGATCGCGATCTGGTTGCTTGAGAACTGGCGAATGGTCGACGCCTATAACGTCGAGATCGTCGCGTCCGATATCGATACGCAGGTGCTTGAGCACGCGAGACTTGGGGTCTACGGCCAACGCGCGCTCGCTCGCTTGCCAGAAGCGCTGAGGCAGGCCTATTTCGAACCGGCCAAGCAACATCGCTGGCGGATCATCGAAGACCTGCGAGAGTCCGTGACATTCAGCCAGGTCAATCTGATGGACGAGACCAGCCCCCCGGGGCTGGGCGTTTTCGACGTCATCTTCTGTCGTAACATGCTGATCTACTTCGACGACTCGTCGCGGCAGACAGCCGTCGACAATCTGTATGATCGCCTCGCGCCCGGCGGCTATCTGTGTTTGGGGCACGCGGAGTCCATGAATCGGATCAGCGAGCGGTTCGTCACGCGGCGCTTCGAGGATGCTATCGTCTACCAGCGGGCGAAGGCGGCGGCATGACCGACGAGTTGCTTGAGCATTTTCTGATCGAGGGGAGGGAGCTCACCACCCAAGCCGGCGAGGATCTCGACGCGCTTATGCGAGCCCCCGATGATCGAGCGCGGCTGGATAGCTGCTTTCGGGCCATCCATACGCTGAAGGGCTCCGTGGGCCTGTTCGATCTGCCCGCCATGGGGCGCTTGCTGCATGCTTCCGAAGATCAACTCGCGGCCCTTAGGCAAGGCGCGTCGATCGCGACGGACACCCTCGTCACGCTTGTCGAGGTGGTTGACCAGGTCGATCGTTGGCTGAACGACCTCGAGCGGGGCGGCGGGTTACCGGAAGACGCCGCGACGATTGGCGAAAGGCTCACCGCGCGCCTTGGGGAAAAGACGGCGGGCGGCGAAGCCGGCGAGCACGGCGTGGCGATCCGATACGTTCCGCGGGCCGACGCCTATTTCGCGGGCGACGATCCCGTCGCGATCATGGCCGCCGTGCCTGGCCTGCGGACCCTTGAGGTCTCCCTGCGCGACGCGCCAGGCCCCTTGGCCGACTACGACCCGTTTCAGTGCAACCTGGTCTTTCAAGCCACCTCCGGCGCGCCGCTTCACGAGGTCGAGGCGGCGCTGCGTTGGGTGAAGGACCAGATCGAACTGTCCCCTGTCGCCGAGATTGAACAGCGCGCGGAGGAGGGGGGCGCCAATGGGGGACCGTCCACGCGCACGATCCGCGTCGAGACCGCCCGCATCGACCGCCTCGCCGATATCACCAACGACCTGCTTATCGCCAAGAACGGCATGTCCTCGCTGCTGAGCCAGGTCGACGCGCTCGAGGGCGGTCGCGCGGTCTCGCAAGCCTTGCGCGTCCAGCAGGCCCGTGTGGATCGTCTGGTGACGGATTTGCATGGCGCCGTCGCCAGAGCTCGCCTGACGCCGCTCACGCCTCTGTTCGGTCGCTTTCCAAGGCTCGTTCGCGAGACGGCTCGCGCATTGGGCAAGGCGGTCGACTTCACCTGCGTTGGCGGCGACGTCGAGATCGACAAGGACATCGTCGACGGCCTGTTCGAGCCCCTGCTGCACGTCCTTCGCAACGCCCTCGACCACGGTATCGAGGCGCCGGACGTCCGTCGGGGCGCTGGCAAACCGGAGAAGGGCGTCCTCAGCCTCGTCGCCAGGCCCGAGGGTGACAGAGTTGTCCTGGAGGTGCGCGACGACGGCGCCGGCGTGGATCCCGCCGGAATTCGCGACCTCGCCAAGGCTCGCGGACTTATCGACGAGGCGACGGCCGAGACGCTCGACGACCGCCAGGCCTTGGACCTGATCTTCTTGCCGGGTTTTTCCACCGCCCGAACGGTCAGCGAGATTTCGGGACGAGGCGTAGGCATGGACGCGGTGCGCGCCGCGATCACGGCCGTCGGGGGGCGCGTTGAATTCGAAAGCGTGGCGGGCAAAGGATCTGTTGTCCGCCTGACGCTGCCGATCAGCATGGTCGTCACCGGGCTTCTGATCGTCGCGTGCGGCGGCGAGCGTTACGGCCTGCGCCTGAATGAGGTGCGAGAGACGGTGCGCGTGGATGCCGACCGGATTGTTCCGGTGCGCGACCGCGAAGCTTTCCAGCTCCGTGATCAGGTGACGCCGCTCATCGCCCTGAGCGACCTGCTCGGCCTTCCGAAATCGCCCAACGACCAGGCGGTCCGTCGGGTTGTCGTCGCCCAAGTGTCGGGAGAGCCGATAGGCTTTTCCGTCGATACGATCGTTGGTCGTATGGATGCCGCCGTGCGTCCCATGAGCGGTCTTCTGGCTAACCTTCCGGGGGTCGCCGGCTCGGCTCTGCTGGAAGATGGCGACGTGCTGATGGTTCTTGATCTTGCGGAGCTCATCTCGTGACTCTGAGGCCCGACGGTGACGTCATCCGTATAGAAGGCCATTGCCGCGTCGAGGACGCCGAGCGTTTGACCGCGCTCTTGCAGGGCTTGGAGAAACGCACGGTCGACGTGTCAGCCTGCGAGGGCCTACATGCCGCGGCGGTTCAGACAATCCTCGCTTTTGGCTGTGAAATTGTCGGGGATCCGACAGATCGCTTTCTTTCGAACCTGCTAAAGCCTGCGCTCGAGCGCAGGGCTAAGCTATAATAGTTGCGTCCGGAAAGGGCGCCGAACTGGAGTATTTGAGAATGGGGGCGACGGTTCTGATCGTCGACGACAGCAAGCTGGCCCGCATCGTGGTGGGTAAGACGCTTGCCGCGCTTCAGCCGGAGTGGACGCGGGTCGAGGCCGGCAACGCCGACGAGGCGCTGGCGTTGCTGGAAGATCGGTCGATCGATTTGGCGGTGTTGGACTTCAACATGCCCGGCCGTGACGGTCTGGAGCTGGCCGAGGAGCTGCGCGCGCGGTTCCCCGATATGCCGATCGCCGTGGCGACCGCGAATGTGCAGGATGAGATCGTCGCCCGGGCGCGCGCGGTCAACGCCACCTTCATCGCCAAGCCCGTCACCGAAGAGGGCATGCGCGGCTTTATCTCGGGCGCGGCGCTGCGCCTGCGGCAGACCGGTCGATGAGCACCCACGCCGTCATCTTGGACGAGCTCGAACACGACGCGCTCACCGAGCTGGTCAATATCGGCGTAAGCCGCGCCGCGAGCAGTCTGCGCAAGATGGTCGGCGAACAGGTGCTGCTTTCCGTTCCCGCGGTCGAACTGGTCACGCGCGAGGGCGCGACCGCGTTGATCCGGGAGCGCGAGAATGGCGAGCTCGTCGCCGTGCGTCAGGACTTCGAGGGCGTATTCTCGGGACGGGCGTTGCTGATCTTTCCGGAAGCCAACAGCATGGCGCTGGTTCATGCGGTGACCGGTGATGCGTTGTCCGCCGAAGAAGCGCTGGAAATGGAAAACGAGGCGCTTGGCGAGACCGGCAACGTCGTCCTGAACAGCTGTCTGGCGACGATGGCCAACATGCTCCAGCGGCCCCTGAACATGTCGCTGCCCGAGGTCCTGCGGGGCGATGGCTCGACGCTGTTCACGCTTTCGGAGAAGAACGCCGAAGGCGGCGTGGTGCTGTTTCTCTATATCAACTTCGCCATCAATGACCGCGATATCAGGGGCTATATCGCGATGCTGATGGACCTGCCGTCGCTTCAAGCGTTGCGCGCGTTGATCAACGACTTCATCGAGCGGATCGCTGGCGATCTCGGCTGAATGGCCGGGCGCCTGAACCTGTTGCCAAGCTTGGCGTTATTGTAGGCCATGATGGACGTCGTCGACCCGGGATCGCGCCAGGAAAACGCCGAATTGGGCGCGCTTCGGGCGTTGGCTGGGCCAGTGTTCGATGCGCTGGTCGACTCCGGCGTGGCGCTTTCGGTCACCGATCCGCGGCGGCCGGGCGATCCGATCATCTTCGTGAACACCGCGTTTGAGTTGCTTACGGGCTACGACGCCCGCGAAGTCGTGGGCCGTGATCGCGCCTTCCTCGACACCGAGGAGACGGACACCGAAGCCAGCGCCGCCTTCGAGGCGAGGCTCGAAGAGCGGGGCCGCTCGTCGGTCGATCTGCTCAACGCTCGGCGCAACGGGGCCGTGTTCTGGAACCGGATCAACATCACGACTATCCGGGACGCCGAAGGCGCGCCGGCGTTTCGGCTCGTGACCCACGTCGACGTCAGCGCGGAATATCAGGACGCGCTTCTCGGCGATCAATTGAAGATGACGCGCCAGCGCCTCCTTGAGGCCCGGGAGCGGCTGAGGATCGCTCAGACCGTGGCGGGAGCGATCGGCGCCTGGGAATGGGACATTCCCAATGGCCGCCTGATCGCCGACGCGCGTTTCGCCGATCTGTGCGGCCTTGATCCCGTTCAAGCCGCCGAGGGTCTTCCGACCTCGGCCTTCTTCCACACCGTGTTCGCGCGCGATCGCATGCGGTTGAAGATCGCCGTGGCCGCCGCTCTGCATGGCGCCGAAGTCTTCGCGCGTGACTATCGCGTGGTGCTGGACGGCGATATCCGCTGGGTGTCGGCGCGTGGCCGCACCTTCCTCGACGCCAACGACAACCCCATTCGGTTCACGGGCGTGCTCGCGGACATCACCGAGCAGAAAAAGCTCGAGGAGCGGTTGCGCATCGCCCAGACCGCCGGCGGCGTGGGCTCGTTCGAGTACTTGAGCGGATTTGGAACGGCCGAGGTCTCCGAAGCCTTCTGTCGGCTCCTGGGATTGCATCCCGCCAACAGCCTTCCCATCCGCACGATCAACGCCCTCGTGCACCCGGATGACCCGCCGTTGATCAGCGCGCGCGTCGGGCGACAGGATGTCGGTCCCGCGTTTCAAGAGTTCCGAATTCGTCGCGCGGACACCGGTGAAGAGCGGTGGCTGGCTTCGCGTGGCGAATATCAAATCGCTCCCATGGGCGGAATCAGCTTCATCGGCGTGATCTACGACGTGACCAACGCCAAGGAGTCCGAAGCTCGTCTACGCGCCTTGACCGAAGCCCTTGAACAAAGAGTGGAGACCCGAACGCAAGAGCGAGATCGGGTGTGGAACCTCTCGCGGGATCTGTTGAGCATAGTGGGTTTGGACGGCGTCTGTCGCGCGATCAATCCGGCGTGGACCAGTCTTCTCGGCTACGACGCGGGAACGCTGATTGGCGCGCCGCTGCTGCGATATGTCCATCCCGATGATCGGGAGCGCATCTCAAAGGTCGCGGAAGAGCTTCGCGCCAGCCAAACCGTCGCCGATTTCGACTGCCGGATGCTCGCCAAGGACGGCGACTATCGGTGGATCAACTGGACCGGCGTACCGGAAGACGACGTGATCTATGCCGTGGGGCGCGACGTCACGCATCGCAAGTTGCTGGAGGACCAGCTCAGGCAAAGCCAGAAGATGGAGGCCGTCGGTCAGCTTACCGGAGGCTTGGCCCACGATTTCAACAATATGCTGACCGGGATCCTGGGCGGGATCGACATGGTCAAGCGACGCCTGGCGGATGGCCGCGTTGGCGACGTCGACCGGTTCTTGGACACCGCCATGCAGTCAGGTCAGCGCGCGGCGGCCCTGACGCATCGGTTGCTGGCCTTCTCACGGCGCCAAACGCTGGACAGCCGCGCGGTCGACGTCGGAACGCTCGTGAGTTCGATGGATGACCTGCTGCGCCGAACGCTGGGAGAGCAGGTCCAATTGCGCATCGCGCTACCAGAGGATCTGTGGTCCGCGCGCGCCGACGACAACCAGCTGGAAAGCGCCATTCTAAACCTGGCGATCAACGCTCGTGACGCCATGCCCAGTGGTGGAAGCCTGACGATCTCCGCGCGCAATGTCCAAATGTCGGCTGACGCGCTCGTCGGCAGCGACCGCGCCGAGCCTGGCGACTTCATCGAGGTGCGGGTCAGCGACAGCGGCGTTGGCATGACGCCCGACGTCCTGTCCAAGGTGTTCGACCCGTTCTTCACCACCAAGCCCTTGGGCAAGGGGACGGGACTTGGCCTGTCGATGATCTATGGCTTCGTCCAGCAGTCGAAGGGCCACGTTAAGGTCGAAAGCGCCGACGGCGCTGGCACGACCATAAGCCTCTACCTGCCGCGAGACCTTGGCGACGCTGAACAAGAGACGGTTCATCAAGAGCAGCCGCGATCGGGCGCGGGCGAGACAGTGCTGGTGATCGAGGACGACCCGGCGGTCCGCCTCCTGGTCATGCAGGTGCTCGAAGAGTTGGGCTACCGCACGATCGAGACCGAGGGCGGCCGAGACGCCACGCCGGTTCTGCAGTCCGCGCAGAAGATCGATCTGATGATCAGCGATGTCGGGTTGCCAGGCATGAACGGCCGCCAATTGGCCGAGATCGCCCGCGAAAGCCGGCCGGGACTGCCCGTCCTCTTCATGACGGGTTACGCGGAACACGCGGCCGACCAAGCTGAATTCCTCGAGCCCGGCATGCAGATCATCTCCAAGCCGTTCTCAATCGCGCAGCTGGCAATCCGGATCGAGGCCATTCTCCGTCCTCGATGACGGGTCTTGGACCGGGCATATCCTCACGGCCGCGTAGCACTGGCGATATGCCTCGGCGGTGCTAGCGGCTTCTCGGCCTAGCGCCGATAGAGATCCGCGTCGGGGTCGTGCTTACCTCGGATTTCCGTCGCGACGATCTGGGAAGCGATCACCGAATAGGTGATACCGTTGCCGCCAAAGCCCATGACCGCCCAGGCGTGCTTCAGGCCCTCGATGGGCCCGATGCTCGGAAGGCCCGTCGCGCTTTCGCCAAAGGCGCCGGCCCAGCCGTAGTCGGGCTCGAAAGCAAGGTCCGGCAACAGACGCCCCAGCTTGCGGGTCAGGATCTCGCGCTTGCCGCGCAGCTTAGCCTTGTCCTGATGCGCGGTGGCGGATGCTTCATCCTCGCCACCGACGATCAGGCGGCCGTCGCCACCCATGCGAAAGTAGAGGTACGGGTCCGACGCTTCCCAGACCAACATGTCCTTTAGCCAAGCCGGACCGCGCTGGCGCGGCTTGGAAGCCATCGCCCAGGTCGAGATGACCTCGGCTCCGGGCGTCGGAACGCCCTTGGGGAATTCGTAGCCGCAACAGAACACCACGGACTTGGCCCGCACCACGTGAGCCGTGTCGGTAAGCAGGGTCACGCCGTCGGGATCGCTGACCGCCCGCACCACCTCGACGGGAGACCAAATGCGTGCGCCGCGAGCGTGCGCGCGCCTCAGAAGTCCGGCGGCCAGGCGGGCGGGGTCGCCGCTCGCCGAGCCGCCCGACAGGATGGCGCCGGTTCGCGCCAAGCCGTAACGATTGTCCAGCGTCGCGGCGTTCAGGTACTGGCTATCGAGTCCGATCTCCGCGCGGGCTCGCGCCTCGGCCTCCAGGGCGCGATGGCCGTAGGCGTCTCCGGCCAGGTAAAGCGAGTGCTTTGCCTTCAGGCCGCAGACGATCCGCTCTTCGGCCACGATCGCCCTCAGCGCGTCCACGGCCTGGCGTGAGCGCAGATAAGCCCGCTGGGCGTTCACCCCGCCAATTTTTTCGGCGAGCACGGTCAGCGGTAGATCGATCTCCCATTGCAGGAGGGCCGTCGACGCCAGGGTCGAGCCCATCAGCGGCGCGCGTCGCTCCAATACGGCGACCGAGTGATCCCGTGACAGTTCATGGGCCATGAACGCGCCGCTGACGCCAGCGCCGACAACGGCGACATCGACGCTGACCGGGGCGGGTAGGGGGCGCGCTGGAACCCCAAGGCCATGACTATCCGCCCAGAGCGGGCGACCCGTCCTGAGGTCACGCTTGATCGTGGCTCCACTCATCTCGCTTAGGCGATCGGCTTCAACGCGATCTTCTTCTCGATCACCGCATCGGCCTTTTCGGCCTTCTTGCGTTGCTCGAACACTTTCCGCATGTAGCGCTGATCCGCCTCGGAGAGCGTCTTTTCCGCCTCGAGGAACTGTTCGGTTTCCTCTTCGAGGATGTGCTCGAGATACTCATCCTTGAGCGTGGCGAAATGGTCGAGCCAGCCGGGGGAGGTGATGTCGCGGGCGGCGGCGTCGGCCATCAACTTATCAAGCTTGTGATGGTCACCGACGGCGTGTCGGGCGAACTCCGTGGTCTTCGGGTTTCTCATCACCGTCGACCAGAGGGCCTGCTCCTCGGCCGCGGCGTGGCCGTGAACGTCCCGGACAAACTCCTCGAACAGCGCCTTTCGCGTGGGATCGTTTGGGACGGTCGCCTCGATCATCGCCAGAAGAGCGCGGTGCTTGTCGTGGTCCTCGACCAGTCGACCGAAGATCGCGGGATTTCCGCGAAACTTCGTGGCGGGCGTCGAGCCAATTCGCGCTGGCACGTCGGGCGCGACGGCGCGCGCTTCATCAATCGCGTCGGCTTTCGCTTTAGCTTGCGTCGCTTGGCTCACCGGTTTGACCATGAATGATCCTGACATCTCAGCGTGGGTGGAAGAGCCCAGGCTCGAAGGCCAAGCCCGATCGCCAAAGGAACGCGCCAAGCTCGAGAAAGCTGCGCCTTGGCCGAGTCAAAGGCTCGGCGGGGCGGGGACCAAGCCCGTTTCAAAGCAGTTCCTTGATGCCGCCGTCGGACGCCCGCTGACAGGCCGAGGGTTATGGTCGCGAGAACCGGGGCGAACTCAGCGTGTTCGAACCTCTGGTTCATGGCGCCGAGCCAACGGCGGCGATTGCCGTCAAGCTGGTGACCTGAGCCTGAAATGGTCGCACACTAGCCTGGCAACGGCCGCTTTAGGCAATCGATCAAGGTCTCGCCCACGAACGGCTTGGGCGGGAAGCAGGTGACGCCAGCCTGCTCGGCGCGCCGCCTTTGGGCCTCATCGGCGAAGGCCGTTATCAGGATGACGGGCGTCGCGCCGCCGCCCGCGACTAGCGCGTCCTTCATCTCGATGCCGATCATGCCCGGCAGGCGAGGATCAGTCGCTCGTCGAAGTGACGGGCTCGGCGGCGGATGCGCGATCGGAGCTTGCTACACGCTAGGCTCGAGTCAGGCGGCGACAGCGCGCGGCCGGCGCTTGTAGTCGGGCTCGGCGAGATGCCGCATGTTTTGTTACGGCGTCGCTCTGGCTTGAGTGGACTTCAGGCCTTGAGGAACCGACTAGGGTTTAGCCTGTCCGGGCGCATGCGCGTCCTCGTCATGCAAGACGTCCTGCCGGTAGAGCATGGTGATGACGGTGTAGGCGACCAAGCACAGCGGCGTTGCGAACAGCACGCCGAGCGGTCCAAAGACGATGCCGAGGCCCACGACCGCGAAGATGCCCAGCACGACCGGCAGCGACGCCAAGTTCTTCTGCACCATCGGGGTGATGACATTGGCTTCCAGCTGCGAGACGCCGGCGTAAAGCGCCAGGGTCAGCCAGAAGGTCTGGCCGCCTTGCATCGCGGCCAAGATCAAGGCGGGCGCGGCCGAGGCGATGGGGCCCACGATCGGCACGAATTGGGCGATGCCGGTGATCAGGCCAAGCGCCACTGGCGCGGGCACGCCGATCGCCCAAAGGCCAAGGCCAACCAGTCCTCCCACCAGCGTCATCGACACCAATTGGGCTCGCAGCCAGCCGTTCAGCGCCGCGCCGCAGGCGTTCAGCACCGCGCGCAGCCGCGCTCGGCGCGCCATGGGAACCATGGCCAGCACACCTTCGCGGCTGCTTTGCGGGTGGATAGCTAGGAACACTCCGGCCACTAGGACCAGTAGCAGCGTCGCGAAGCCCGAGGCCATCGCCAAGGCTACCCCAGGCGCGCGCGCCAGGGCGGGTCCGGCTTCGGCGCCTAGGCCCTTCAATTGGTCGAGGACCACGCCCGCGAAGGGCGAGGCCGCCAACCGCGCCTGCACCGTCGCCCAGGCGCGGGGCAGGGTCGTGGAGAGATCCTCCATCTGATTGAATATTTGACGGCCAAACAGGAAGCCGATCCCGCTCACTATCGATAGGACGATCAGGACGGCCAGACCGACGGCGAGGCCGTTGGGCAGTTTCAGTCGCTTGATCAGCGGATCGGCGATGGAACGCAGGACCACGGCGACCACGATGGAGCCGAAGACCAGGATCCACAGGTTGGTCAGTTTCGCCGCTATCTGAGCCAGGCCATAGGTGACGACCAGCGCCACCGCGCCGCGGACGAGCGTGCCGGTCGAGAGCGTGCGACGCGCGCTCCGACCGCGCGAAGGTGTCTCTGAAGTCATGTGCCTGGCTCCCGCAGTTGCTGGACGAGAGCGTCGCAATAGGGGCGAAGTTCCTTTGGCGCCCCGCCCGCGCGACCGTGGCTTGCCTCAAGCCACGCGGAGCGGCCTGGCTGAAGCGGGCCTGGCGCGCGCCCCGAAATTCGCTCGGCCCTAGCGCGCGGCGCGGGTCAGTTGGCTACGGCCCGCGCGCCCGCCAACTCCGAGACCTGCCGCTCCGGCATAACCACCTTCAGGTGCGGGAAGGGAATTTCCACGCCGGCCTCGTCGAACGCCAGCTTGATACGGCGATTGTATTCGCGCCCGACATTCCATTGCTGCAGGGGTTGGGTCTTTATCCGCGCCTTGAGTACGACGCCGCTGTCGGCCAGGCTGTCGACACCGACGATCTCGATGGGCTCGAGCACCTTGTCGCTGAAGGCCGGATCGGCCTTCAGCCGCGCGCCGACCCGTTCCATGATCTTCAGCGCCGCGTCCAGATCCGAGTCATAAGAAACCTGCAGATTGAAGACGTAGTAGGAAAAGCTCTTGGTCAGGTTATGCAGAACCTGAGCCTCACTATAGGGAAAGACGTGCACCGTGCCGTCGAAATCCCGCAGCCGGATCGTGCGTAGCGTCATCTGCTCGACCAGCCCGCCGCTGTCGCCGATGCGAATGATGTCACCGACCGAGACAATGTCCTCGACGATCAGGAAGATGCCAGTCAGGAAGTCCTTGACCAGGGTCTGGGCCCCAAAGCCCAAGGCCACGCCGACGACGCCAGCCCCGGCCAGAAGCGGGCCGATCTTCACGCCCAGTTCGCTCAGAGCCATCAGGCTCGCCACGATGACGATGGCGGTTTGGGCCACTCCCCGGAGCAGTGGCGCGAGGGTGGCCAGTTGAGCGCGGCGACGCGGTTCGACCGCATGGTCGGCGAACCCATCCATCCCTCGGCCGATCGCCAGGCTGACCACCTCGAACACCGCCACCGTCGCGATCGCCAGAAGCCCCAGGCGAATGACGCCGGCCAGCAGTCGCGCTCCAAGCGGCGTGGCGGTCCACGCCAACAGGTTGAAGCCCCAGATGTCGGCGATGAGCAGGACGGCGGCCACGCCGGCGAGGGACTGGACAATCCAACCGGCCAGACGCGCCAAGCGGTTGGCGCGAACGGTCATCTCCGCGTCCACGGGGCCGGGCAGCCGGTGGGCGCCGATCCTGGTGATGCGCCTGGCCAGACGTCCGGCTCCGATCGTCAGTCCCAAGACCACCAGCGTCAGGCCCAGATTGAGCGACCACGCCAAGGCGCTGAGCGCGGCGAAATGGGACAGCAAGCCGGTCAGGGCCGCCAGGATGCGTTCACTGGCCGTCATCGGGCGCGGGTCTCCTTGCTGGGCGTCTGAGTGAGGAGATGGATCAGGCTGGCGCGAACGCTTTGGACAGGGCCCGGCGCACGCGCGCCACCTGCTCGTCCGGAGCGCGCCACCCCACCGTCTCGACAGCCGCATGGGCGGTCTCGTCCAGCAGCATCGAGCGGACGCCCCAGTTGTCGTTGAGGGTCTGAGCCAATTGCTCGGCGCTGCGCCGCCCAGTGGTTTGGCTAGCCAGCAACGCCACGGTGGGCCCTGTATGGGCGGTGACCGCCAAGGCCAGACCGGCGGTGGTGAACGGGCCGATGACGCTCACCCGCGCCTCGTCGAGAGCGGTCATCAGCCGGGTGGCGCGATCCGCGTCGTCGCAGATCAGCAGAATGGTCTCGTTGATATGATCGTCCATGATCCCTCCAGCTAGCGGCTCGAAAAGATCGTATAGCGATCTAATGGCGCGCGGGAACACGATGGCCTGACAATAATGTGAGGCTTTGGCGGGGAACCTTGGCGGTCAGAACGGAAAGAACATCGGGATCACGGCAAGACCGACGGCCCAGGTGATGAGGTTGAGCGGCGCGCCAATCCGCACGAAATCCAGATAGCGGTAGCCGCCCATCTGGTAGACTAGGACATTGGTCTGGTAGCCGAATGGCGTGGCGAAGGCGGCGCTGGCGGCCATCATCACCGCCACCAGGAAGGGGCGGGGGCTGACGCCCAGGCTCTCGGCCAGGGCCACCGCGATCGGCGTCAAAAGCACCGCCACCGCCGCGTTGGAGAGGATTTCGGTCAGCAGCAAGGTCGCGCCATAAATCAGGGCCAGGGCGTAGAGCGGCCCCAGTTGCCGCAGCCAGCCGACCAGTCCGTCCGTGGCCAGGGCCGCCAAGCCGGTGACTTCCATCGACAGCCCCACGACGACCATGCCGGCGATCAGCAGCAGGATTTCGGGCCGCAGGCCCTTGTAGGCGTCGTCGACCCTGATCATGCCGGTTACCACCAGAAGCACGGCCCCAGCGAACGCGGCCGCGGCGATCGGCAGCAAGCCCAGCGCCGCGACCGTGACGACCACGACGAACACGCCCAAGGCCGCGCCGGCCCGCAGCGGGTCGAAAGGCGCATCGACCGGATAGAGGGCGGGGTCTTCGCCGGCGGGGGGATTGATTCCCGCGATCGGGGCGGGCCCCTCCGGCGCGTTGGGGGAGGGCGCGGCCGACAGCAGCCGAGGGCCGAACACCACCATGTAGACGCCGCCGACGGCGGCGATGATCAAGGCCACCGGCGTGACCTCGAATAGGCTAAACGTGGGCTGGCCGGCGTTGCGGGCCATGTCGTTGACCAGAAGATTGGTCGAGGTCCCGATCAGCGTGCAGGCCCCGCCCAGGATCGTGGCGTAGGACAGCGGGATCAGGAACCGCTTCGGCGACAGGTTCATGGACCGGGCCACGTCGCGCACCACTGGCGCGCCCAGCACGACGATTGGCGTATTGTTCAAGAACGCCGAGGCCAGACCGCACAGCACGATCACCAGCCACAGTCCCGTCGCGCCCAAGCGCGCGCACAGCCGGGTCGCCCCGCGGATCACCAGCCCCAGCAAGCCCGACAGCTCCATGGCGTAGGCGATGACGAACAGCGAGGCCAAGGCGAGGATGGCGGGACTGGCGAAAGCGGCCTGAACCTCGACCGGGCGCACGGTCCGGGTGCCCAGAAGCACCGCCGCCCCGGCCAGGGCCACGACGTCCGAGCGCAGCTTGCCGTGAATGAGGCCAGCCACGACCGCCGCCAACACGGCCAAGGCGATGATCTGACCGGGCGTCACGACCGGCGCGCTGACCCGGCGTGGAGGGCTTCAGGCGCGAACCGGGGCGAAGGCGATTGCAATCGGGACCTTATCTTCTGCTAGGCTCAAGCCATGAGCGACAATAGACAGAGGTCCCCGGACCGCAAGTTCGCCCTGATCGCGCCCCTGGCCATTGGGGGGGCGGCGATCGTCGTATTGGTCCTGGTGTTGACGCGTCCGACGCCCGCGCCGCCGGCTCCCGAGCCCCCGCCGCCCGTGGTCGCCGCGCCGCCGGCCAAGGTTGCTCCCGCCGCGGTCGTCTCTCGCGGCGACCTGATCGAGGCGGCCGCCAAGGCCGCCGACGCCTATGCCTCGGGCGCGGCCTCTGGCGGCGGCGACCTCGTCGGGCGGCGGTTTTCCGTGCGCCTGGCGTTTGGCTGCGCCGGGCCCGTCGCCGATCCCGGCCCCGCTCAAGCCTACTACCAGGTCGACGGCAAGGCTTCGTCCCTGAGGCTGGTCGCCCGACCCTCGATCTGGACGGATCTGCCGCTCGTTCGCGCAGCGCCGACGCCAGCGGACACCGAGACCGTCGAAGGGTTCTGGATCCCGCGCCCGTGGCTGACGGGAGATCTGTGCCCCAAGCGCCGAGAGGTCGCCCCGCCCGCCACCCCCACGCCGGTCGAACAGCCAAGCCTTGGCTTGGCCGTCCTGCACGGTCAGGACGCCGCCCGGACCGAGCGTCGGGGGCAACGTCCGTACGAGCACGTCCTGAAGCTGCCGCCCGACAGCCCGGCGCAGGGCCGGGTTTTCGAGCTGGTCCTGGAAGGGCGAATCTCCGGCTTCGCCGATGGCGCGGCCGGCCATTGCTGGAGTGAGTCGGCCGAGCATCGGCCTGTCTGCCTCTTCGCGGTCGACCTCGATCGCGTGGCCTTCGAGGACGCCGACGGCGTGGTCCTGGCCGATTGGCCGCGCCAGAGTCGCTAGGCTCGGATCACGGCGCGGCCGGCGCGGCGCGATGAGCCGCCTCGATGATCTCGGCCAGGATGTCGGCGCCCTGCCGCAGCCGGCCGAGGTTGCGCCGCGAAATGGTTTCCAAGATGTCCGCGCCGCGCGGCCGCAGCGCCAGCACCACCCGACGGCGATCGGCCTCGTCATCGCGTCGCGACACCAGGTCCCGTTCGACGAGGCGAGCGACCAGTTCGACGGCGCTGTGGTTCTTGATCAGCAGGCACTCGGCCAGGTCCCCGATCGAGATGGGGTCGGGCCCGCGATGGGCTTTGATGGCGAGCAGCGCCTGATGCTGCTGGCTGGTCAGGCCGTGGGCGCGCGCGCCTTCCTCGCTGAACGCTAGAAACTGCCGGATGGCTCGCCGAAACTCCCCCAGCGCCTGATAGTCATCCGCGGTGAGGGGGTGGGGCGCGACGCCTTCGGACTCCGGGTCGACGTTGGCGCGGGAGGGTTGGGCGGGCGAAGTCACGGGCAAGGTCCTGGCGCGCGAAACAGTCGCGTCGCTCCCGACTTTACTAGCACGCCCGTCGAGTCGCGGGAGGGGAGGGTGGCCTCGGATTTGACATCACATCGTGACACGATATTTATGACTCATGACTGATCGCACACGCCAGCGCGGCTCGGTCACGGGGGCGCCGACGCGAGTCTTCAAGGTCTGGTTCGCGTCGGCGTGTCGGGGCGGACGCTTGATGATCGTTTTGCTCGGGGCCGCCGTGATGGCGGCGGCGGGAGCCTGGACCGGCGGGCGGCTTGGGCTCGACGAACTGGAAATTCGCCCCCCGCGAGGACCGCACCTACGCGTGTCGCCCGAGCAGGGTGGTAAAGCCAGCGTCACTATCCCGTGACCCGTCCCCCAGCGGCCATTCCGGCTGTTAGGCTGTGGCTAGCCCCGACGTCGTGTCGGGACGAGACATGCTTTCGTCATATCCCGCGACGGGATCACGGCCCGGCGCGGTCGACCCGATATCCTTGGAGAACCACCGCGCCGCGCACGGCGCTCGCAGTCAAAAGGGGCAGTCATGCCAAACTCGATCTCGCCGGGCGATCCGCGCCCTAAGCTCGCCCGCCGCCGCGCGCCCTCGCGCCCCGCCGGCCCGTCGCCCGCGCTTTAGGGCTTTATCGATCGCTTGGCGCGCGTGGCGCGCCGCCCCTTTGCGCCGCCGTCGGTCTCCACCAGCGCGTCGGCGTTCTCGCGTCCGAATCTGACCATTCCGGCGCCTGCCATGGAGCTCGCCATGACGGCCCAGATTATTACCTTCCCCGACCTCTTGCCGCCGCCGCCGCCGTTGAAACCCGCCGGCTGCGCTTTGTTTCTCGATCTTGACGGTACGCTGGCGCCGATCGTCGAACGGCCAGAGGATGTTGGACCCGATCCGCGGCGGACCTTCATCCTGCGCCGTCTGGCCGAGCGTCTTCAGCGTCGTCTCGCCATCGTCAGCGGGCGCACCGTCGCCGAGGTGTCGGCGATCACCGAGGACGCCGTCGCGGCCGTCGCTGGTGTTCACGG
Organism: Caulobacter segnis; assembly: GCF_031454995.1. Classification (GTDB taxonomy): domain Bacteria; phylum Pseudomonadota; class Alphaproteobacteria; order Caulobacterales; family Caulobacteraceae; genus Caulobacter; species Caulobacter segnis_E. Next base: position 717,435 of record NZ_JAVDRV010000002.1, read on the forward strand.
CCTGCAAAGACGCACCGTCCTGGGCGACGAGATCGCCGCGCCGCCCGACGCCGATCTGGCCGACGCCGCGGCCGTGTTCAAGGCCTTGGCCCGCGCCCAGCCGCTGATGCAGGTGGAAGAGAAGGGCCTGAGCGTCGCACTGCATTACCGCGCCTGTCCCAGCGCCTGCGAGGCGGTGCGGGAAGCCGCTCGGCGCTTGGAGGCGGCTACCGACTTGGTGCTTCAGGAAGGCGACATGGTCGCCGAGCTGCGAACCGCTGGAGCGGACAAGGGTTTGGCGGTTCAGGCCTTTCTGGCCGAATGGCCATTCCAGGGCGCGCGGCCGATCTTCGTGGGCGACGACCTCACCGATGAGGACGGATTCCTGGCCGCCGAGGCCGCGGGCGGCTACGGCGTCCTGGTTGGGCCCTCCAATCGCCAGACCCTCGCGCGTCATCGCCTGCCGGATGTCGCCGCCGTGCTGGACTGGCTGGAGGCGGCGATCCCCGGAGACGTCGCATGAGCCGGCTTATCGTGGTGTCCAACCGGGTCAACCCGCCCAACGATGAAGGCGTGGGCACGGCCGGCGGCCTTGCCATGGCCCTGGCCGCGGCGCTGCGGGAATATTCCGGGGTCTGGTTCGGCTGGAGCGGCGAGACGACCGAGACCTTCACCGGCCAGATCTCGATGCAAAAGGTTGGCGGGGTCACCGTCGCGCTGGTCGATCTGGAAGAGCAGGATCGCGAGGAATATTACGACGGTTACGCCAATCGCACGCTGTGGCCGATCTTTCATTCGCGCACCGATCTGGCCGCCTATGAGCGTTCGTTCGGCGAAGGCTATCAGCGCGTCAATCGTCGGTTCGCCGAGACGCTGGCGCCGCTGATCGGACCAGGCGACCGAGTGTGGATCCACGACTACCATCTGATTCCCCTGGCCCAGGAACTGCGTCGTCTGGGCGTGGCCAATCGGATCGGCTTCTTCCTCCATATTCCCTGGCCGAGCCGGCGACTGCTGACCACCTTGCCTCAGCATCGCGAGCTGGTGGAATCCCTGCTGGCCTACGATCTGGTCGGCTTCCAGACCCGCGACGCGCTGGAGGCGTTCAGCGACTATGTCGAACGCGATCTTGGCCTGCCGATCGCTGAAGGCGTCGTTGAGACAGAGGGGCGCGCCACGCGGATCGGAGCTTTTCCGATCGGCATTGAAGGGGACGCCTTCGCCGAACTGGCGCGTGGAGAGACAGCGCGAGCGGCCTTCGAGCGGGTGCGCGTGAGCCAGACCGGGCGCAAGATGATCCTGGGCGTCGATCGGCTGGACTATTCCAAAGGCCTCGAAGAACGTTTCCTGGCCTATGAGCAGCTTCTCGCCGACCACCCCGATTGGGCCGAGCGGGTGTTCCTGCTGCAGATCGCCACCCCAAGCCGAGACGCCGTGGAGGCCTACCAGGAGATCCGGGCTCGCCTCGACGGAGTGTCGGGGCGGATAAACGGCGCCTATGCCACGGTCGATTGGGTGCCGATCCGCTACGTCAACCGCGCCCACCGCCGTGACGAGCTGGCGGGCATCTATCGCGCCGCTCATGTTGGGCTCGTTACCCCGCTGCGCGACGGCATGAACCTGGTGGCCAAGGAGTATGTCGCCGCCCAGGACCCCGAGGATCCCGGCGTTTTGGTGCTGTCTCGCTATGCCGGGGCCGCCGAGCAGATGGAGGACGCCCTGATCATCAATCCGTTCAGCCGCGAGGAGACCTCCGAGGCGCTTGGGCAGGCCTTGGCCATGCCGCGCGCCGAGCGGATCATGCGCTGGAGGCGGCTGATGGATGGGGTGTCGCGCGATGACGTGACCGCGTGGCGCGACGCCTTTGTCGCGGCGCTCGACCGTGGAAGGGCCGAGGCGAGCCAGGATCACGGCGACAGTAGAAAAGCCTCGTGATGCGATATTTCTATCGATCCTGAATCGGGAAAGGCGGCCTTCAGTGTCGCCGACGGGAGGAGGCGCTCGTGAATCCGAGGCGAAACGACGGTGTGCCGATAGAGGTGATCGTCTTGGCCTTGATAGCCCTGGCTTGCCTGGCGGCGATGTCGTCGCGCCTAGCCCGCCAGGCGCGACGGGACAACGAACGGTCGTCCCGTCGCCACCGATAGGCTTGTCGGCTTGACCCTAGCGGCGGGCGCCTCTAGGGCACAAACATCGTGAGGCGATCTAATTGCCGGCGACGCTCTTTCCTCCGCCATGCAGCGAAACGTCCGTGTCAAAATCCTCGCCGCTTGAAAGGCTCGATCGTCAGCGCAAGCTCGTAGGCCTACGCGCGCGCCGCTCGTTGCGGACCGGCGCGGTGGTGGCCGCGGCGGTCGTGGCCGGCGCCGCCGCCGTCGGATTCGCCAAGCTCTGCGACGCGGCCATGGCCGCCCATGCCCATCTCGTCGCGGCCTGTCCTTGGCTTGGTCCCGCGCTTCTGATCGTGGGTTTGCCGCTGTGCGTCTGGCTGATGCGCCGCCTGGCCCCCGCCGCCGCCGGCAGCGGCATTCCCCAGGTGATCGCCGCCGGCGAGATCGGCCGGGGACGGGGGCTCGACGGCGAGAAGATCCATGACGACCGTGTCTCCATGCGCACCGCTCTCGTCAAGATCGTGCTGGCTGCCTTGCTGCTGGTCTGCGGCGGCTCCATCGGGCGCGAAGGCCCGACCGTGCAGGTGGTCGCCGCGGTGATGGTGTTTCTAACCGGCTGGCTGCGCGGCGGCCCCGGGCGGCGCACCCTGCTGATCGCCGGCGGCGCGGCCGGGGTTTCGGCGGCGTTCAATACGCCCATCGCCGGCATTGTCTTCGCCGTGGAGGAACTTGCGCGCGGCTTCGACAAGCGCGCCAACACCGTGGTCATCCTGGCCGTGGTCTCGGCCGGCGTCGCGGCCTATGCCCTCGGCGGCAACTACGCCTATTTCGGCGATATGTCGGGCGCGGCCGGCTGGAAGGCCTGGTTCAGCGCGGCGCTGATCGGCGTGGTGTCGGGTCTGGCTGGCGGCCTATTCTCGCGCCTGATGTCCGCCGTGCTGGTGGGCGACAATCCCATACGGCGATGGAAGGACGCCCGCCCCGTGCGGTTCGCCGGCCTCTGCGGCGTGGCCGCCGCCGCGGCGGCGGTCCTGAGCGGCGGGGTCACCTACGGCGCCGGCTATGCCGAGGCCAAGTCGTTGCTGTTTGGTCGCTTCGCCTCGGGATGGGATTTGGCGGCCGGCAAATGGCTGGCGACACTCTCGGCGGCGGCCAGCGGCGCGCCCGGCGGTATTTTCGCGCCCTCCTTGGCCACGGGAGCGGGGATCGGAGCGCTGTTCGCGCATCTGGCGCCTTGGGGCGGGGGGCGCGAAGCCGTGACCCTGGGCATGGCCGGCTACCTGGCCGGCGTGGTCCAGGCCCCGCTAACTAGCGCGGTGATCTTGATGGAGATGACCCGCGATCCGGGCCTTGTCGGGCCGCTCTTGCTCTGCACCCTCGTGGCCCGACGTTGCTCCGAAGCGGTGGCGCCGACCCCGCTCTACCACGCCTTGGCCCGCGGCTGGACGCGGCCGCGCTGGCAGGCGGCCCGAGCCGCGCCAGGAAGCGGCCCGGCGCTCCCCCCGGGAGACGGCGCGACATGACTCTCCCGCACTTGGCGCGCAGGCTCGCGTGCGCCAGCGCCTTGATCATGTTCGGAGCGATCGGCGTCAGCGTCATGACTCATGACGCCTGGCTGACGGCGGGCCACGTCGCCGGCCTCGTCAGCGCGCTCGTCGCCGCCGCCGCGGTGCTCTCCGTCGTCGTCGCGGGCCTGCGCCGTGTCGCTGGAGCGGGGCCACCGTGCTCGCCGAACGAAGCGGGACTTGCCTCTCATGAGCCGGGGCTGACCAGGCTGGAGGCGACGGATCCGGCGCGCCCCTTGGCTTCGGATGAGCCTTCAAACCCCTGACCAGGACCTTCATCCGCCCGATGCCCGCGCCGGCGATGATCCTGGCCATGTTGATCGAGGAGGGGCCGTGGCCCGAAGAGGGTAGGGGGGCTCACCCTTTATCCAATCCTTGGCCCTGCGGCCGCGTTGGCGGGCTTTGGCCCGCGGGTTGACCGGGCGAAAGGCGCGCGGCCCCGCAGCGCGTCTCCACGCGCCCGGCAACGGCGCGAAATGAACAGCCCGGGGCCGGTTTTGCTTGACCTCGGCGTGGCTTGCGACAAGTTTCCCGCCAGATATCAGGCCGCAATTCGCGGCCAGGCCGCGCTTCCGGGCGAATACGGTCCGGCGTCCGTCGATAACCTGACGCCACGACAGCTCGATCCAGTCTGGAGGCCGCCGTGGCAGAACACCCGACGAATGCACGCCCCATCTTTGAGGTCGTCCCGGCCCTTAGCCGCCCGTTGACGGGTGATCGTCCCGCGCCCTCGTTTCCGATTTTGGAGGCCTGACGCCATGATTCCTCTCCAGTCGGACCGGCCTCGTCCCATGTCGGCGCTGCGCGCCTTTCTCCAGCACGAGGCGTCGGGCGGTTATGTCTTGATGGTCGCCGCCGCGCTGGCGCTCATCGTCGCCAATACGCCCTTGGCCGACGCCTATTTCTCGGTGCTTGGGCATCATCTGGGCTTTTCATTGGGTCCGGTTTCGCTCGACGAGAGCGTGCTGCATTGGATCAATGACGGCCTGATGGCCGTCTTCTTCCTGTTGGTCGGACTGGAGATCAAGCGCGAGGTCCTCGACGGACAGCTCTCGCGGCCCTCGCGGATCATTCTGCCGGGGATGGCCGCCCTGGGCGGGGTCGCCGCGCCAGCCCTGATTTATCTGGTCTTCAACGCCGCCCATCCCGACACCCGCTCGGGATGGGCTATCCCATCGGCGACGGACATCGCCTTCGCGCTTGGGGTCCTGGCTCTGCTCGGGCCCCGCGTGCCGACCTCGCTGAAGATCTTCCTGACCGCCATCGCGATCATGGACGATCTGGCGGCCATCGTGATCATCGCCATTTTCTACACCGCCCAGATTCACCTGGGAGCCTTGGCGGTGTCGGCGGGAATCCTCGCGGTGCTGATCCTCCTCAATAGACAGGGCATTACAAAGCTTTGGCCTTATCTTCTGGGGGGAATTGTCCTGTGGTTCTTTGTCCTGGAGTCGGGCGTGCACGCGACCCTGGCCGGAGTCGCGCTGGCCATGGTCATCCCGCTGCGCAAGAGCCCCGCCTGTCCCGACGACGTGACCTCGCCCCTGCATCGGCTTGAGCACGCCCTCCACAAGCCGGTCGCATTCGTGATCGTTCCTCTGTTTGGGTTCGCCAATGCGGGTCTGTCCTTCGCGGGCGTCAGCCTGGCTAGCCTGCTGGACCCGGTTCCGCTGGGCGTGGCTCTCGGGCTTTTCGTGGGCAAGCAGCTGGGCGTGTTCCTGACCGCCTGGACGATCGTGCGCCTAGGGTGGGCCGACATGCCCAAGTACGCTTCCACCGGCCAACTCTACGGCGTGGCGGTGCTTTGCGGCATTGGCTTCACCATGAGCCTGTTCATCGGCAATCTCGCCTTTCGGCAAGCCTATCTGGTCGATGAGACGAAGATCGGCGTGCTGGCGGGCTCCCTGGCCTCGGCCTTGCTTGGCGTGCTGATCTTGCGCGTCTCCAAGGCCGACGTACCCAAGGGCGGTTAGCCCAACGCCGGGGACTTGGCGCAGGACGCGCGGATCGACCGCCGATGAGGCTCAAGGCGCCGCTCGGACAGTTCTCCTCAACGCCGTGAATTTACGAGGCCCCCGTGAGCGCTTTGGATCTCGCCGCGATCTTCCTGGCCCTGGTGGGGCTAGTCGGCTGGTTGAACGTCCGGTTCTTCCACTTCCCGACCGCCACGGCGATGGTCCTGGTCTTGAAATCCTCGCTTCACGCGATCGATTTCGATAGGTGTCGCCGTATGCAGCGCGATCCGCCAACCGGGAAAATCACGATCGTCGATATCGCCCGAGCCGCGGGTGTGTCCATCAAGACGGTCTCGCGCGTCATCAACCAGGAAGAGGGCGTGGGGGACGAGACCCGGGCGCGGGTCCTGGAGATCGTCACGACGATGGGCTATCGCCCGAACGTCTCGGCCCGCTCGCTGTCCAGCCGCCGCAGCTATCTCATCGGCGTGATATTCATGCGCGTCGGAGCCTATCACTATGTGGGCGAGGTGCAGGTGGGCGCCATGCGCGCCTGTCGGCGGGCTGGTTACCATCTGGTGGTCGAGCAAGTTCTGCCGCCCGAAGCCGTGGGTGGCGTCCAGGGGTTCGCCGAAGGTTTGCGCGACGCCCGGTTCGACGGCGTGGTGCTGACCCCGCCGACCTGCGATGATCCCGAGGTTCTGGCGGCGGTCGAGACGGCGGGTCTGCCCTATGTGCGCATCGCGCCGCACCGCGAGTTCGAGCGCTCGCCGTACGTCTTCATGGACGATCGCAAGGCGGCACGGGAGCAGACCCTGCGGCTGTGGAACATGGGCCATCGACGGATCGCCTTTATCGATGGTCCCGCCGATCACGGCTCGGCGACGCGTCGGCGGCAAGGCTATATTGAGGCCCTGCGGGACCGAGGCGTCGAGCTCCGGCCCGAGTGGATCGCCAAGGGCGAGTTTCTCAGTCTGTCCGGCTTTGACGCGACCGAGCGCCTGCTAGCCTTGCCCGAGCGTCCGACGGCGATCTTCGCGGCCAATGACGAGATGGCGGTGGGCGCCCTGGCCGCCGCCGCCAAGCACGGACTGTCGGTGCCGCGCGATCTCTCCGTGGTCGGTTTCGACGACACGCCGACGGCCGAGGCGGCTTGGCCGCGCCTGACCACGGTCCATCAGCCGACCGCCGAAATGGCCGAGGCCGCCGTCGAGATGCTGATCGACGGATTCGGCGACGAGCGGCTTCGCGCCCGAGTCGCGGCGCGCCAATTGGACTATAGCCTCGTCCAGAGAGACTCGGCCGCACCGCCGCCGGCCTAGGCCGGATCGGCCCAGGATCACGCCCGACACGACCAATTTTCGGCGTTCGCGTTAGGCCAGCGAACGAAGCTTCGCCATAGGCCTTTGCCGGAGGCGAATTCCGTCCGCTGGCCGACATTTCCGACAGCGGTGTCAGTAATGACGCCCGTAGACAACGTTGTCGTAATCATGCTGTCTAGTTTGAGACAACGTTGTCGTAGCGCCTTGGCGACGACGACCGCGTCGGGGAAAAGGCCTCGAAACAAGGGGCCCAAGGAAACGCAAACAGGCGCCGATGGCGCCGCTGGGGATCGTGGCGTCCGGCGTTCGCGTCGGCGCGCTCCGAGTCCAGGCAGGACAAAGGGAAAGAGATGCGTAGTCTCCTGTTCGCATCGGCCGCCGTGGCGGCCGTGAGTTTGCACGCGCCTAGCGCGGTGGCTCAGGACGCCGGCGCCGTGAAGCTCGACGAAGTGGTCGTGACCGCTCAACGCCGCAGTGAAAACCTCCAGAAGACCCCGCTCACCGTGTCGGCGGTGACGGGCGACAAGCTGGAGTCGCAAGGCATCAAGACGGTGGTCGACCTGTCGGCGCAGGTGCCGGCGCTGCAGATCAGCTCCAGTGGCTCGGGCGCGGCCGTGGTCTTCCTGCGCGGCATCGGCAGCACCAACGTCACCGAGGTCGGCGACCCGGCGGTCGCCTATCACATGGATGGCATCTACATCGCCCGATCCACGTCGGTGGGGGCGCTGTTCTATGACGTCGATCGCGTCGAGGTTCTGCGTGGTCCTCAGGGCACGCTGTATGGCCGTAACGCCACGGCCGGCGCGATCAACGTGATCACCAAGCAGCCCAAGTTCGACTACGAGGGCAATGGCTCGGTCGATATTGGCAACTACGGCGCCATCACCACCTCGGGCATGGTCAACCTGCCTATCAGCGACACCCTCGCCGTGCGCGCCGCGTTCCAGACCGCGCGCCACGACGGCTACGTGAAAGCGCTGAACAAGGGCCCCGGCACCGGCGGCAACGATCGCTACGACCAGGACGACAAGTCGGCCCGCGTGCAGTTGCTGTGGAAGCCCAGCGACACGTTCTCACTGCGGGTTGGCGCCGACTACCTGCACCAGGGCGGCGCCGGCGGCGGCGACAAGAGCTATGGCGCGGCCCTGTCCAACAGCGATCCGTGGACCTGCAACTGCGCCACCAACCTCTATCGTAACAACAAGTTCTTCGGCGCCCATAGCCAGGCCGACCTGGACCTGGGCTTCGCCACGCTGACCTATCTGACCGGCTACAACTTCTCGCGCCTGGACCGCAGCGGCGAGAACGCAAGCACCGGCGCGCCCAACTACTTCAAGGGCAAGGACACGACGTGGTCGCATGAGCTGCGCCTGGGCGGCGACACCGGCAAGCTCAAGTGGGTCGTGGGGCTGTATCGCTTCACGGAAGACAACAATGTCGACTTCCGGGTGTTGCTGGCGCCCAATTCATACCTGTCGTTCATTCAGCCCGAAGTGACCGCGAAGTCGATCGCCGCCTTCGGCCAGGGCACCTACGAGGTGACGGACCGGTTCCGGATCACGGGCGGCCTGCGCTACACCGAGGACCGCAAGGCGCGTGACGGCGGCACCTTCCTGACCAATTCGGCCGGGGCGATCACCTCGACCGTGATCAAGAACCTGGCCGACGCCAAGTGGAACGCCACCAACTGGAAGCTAGGCGCCGACTTCGACCTGACCAGCAGCTCGATGGTCTACGCCAACGTGGCCACGGGCTATAAGGCCGGCGGCTACTACGACGGGGTCGAGAACAACGTCTACGAGCCCGAGAAAATCACCTCGTACGAAGCCGGCGTGAAGAACCGCTTCTTCGACAACCGCCTGCAGTTGAACGCCACCGGCTTCCTCTACGACTATCGCGACTTCCAGGTCACGGCGGTCGGGACCATCGCCGGGCAGAACGCGTCGGTCACGCTAAACGCCGACAAGGCCCGGGTGTACGGCTTTGAGTTCGAGAGCAATCTGGTCGTCACCGAGCACGATCGCATCGACGCCACCCTGGGCTGGCTGCATGCCCGCTACACCGACTTCGTGCTGCCGTTGGGCGACGCCTTCGCTAACAACAACGCCAACGCCGGCGGCACGGGCTGCTTCAAGACCAACTTCGCCGCCGCCGCGCCGCGGTCGACTGACTTCTCCGGTTGCCGCATGGCCCGCACCCCGACCTGGAGCGTCAACCTCGGCTACCAACACACGTGGGAGATCGCATCGGGCGCCAAGGTCGTGGGCCGCGTCCAGACCCACTATGAGAGCGGCAAGAACCTCGAATACCACGGCTTCGCCCAGAACCGGCAGGACAGCTTCACAAAGACCGACGTTAGCCTGACCTACACCAGCGCCGACGATCGCTGGAACCTGCAGGGCTATGTCCGCAACCTCGAGAATGAAGACGTGCGCACCGCCTCGTCGCCGAACTCGACGACCGGCCTGGCGACCAACGGCAATGGCGAGTTCTACGCCCCGCCGCGCACCTATGGTCTCCGTCTGGGGGTCAATTTCTAAGCTTTCCGATGCCCCTTTGCCCTCGGCGCTCCTGCCCGCCGAGGGCGCTTTTCTTTTGCTTGAGTGTTCCGGAGTTCGATGTGCGCATCCTTAAACGCCTCCTGATCTCGACGGCCCTGGGGGTCGCGACCGGCTCCGCGGCCCTGGCCGCCGACCAGCCCGCGCTGGGCGTGCGGGACGGCAAGGTCATCACGGTCGATGGTCTGCGGTTTCGCGATCTGGACCGTGACGGCAAGCTGTCGCCCTTCGAGGACTGGCGGCTGTCGCCCGGCGCGCGCGCCGCCGATCTCGTTTCGCGCATGACGCTGGAGGAAAAGGCCGGCGAGATGATGCACGGCACCCTGCCGGCCGTGGGCGGCATGGTTCCGGGGCGAGGGCAGGGCTATGACCTCGCCAAGCTGAAGCCGCTGATCCTCGATCGGCACGTCACCACATTCATTACCCGCCTCTCAGGCGATCCGGCGTGGCTGGCCGAGCAGAACAACGCCGTCCAGGCGATCGCCGAGCAGGGAAGGCTGGGCGTGCCGGTCACGATCAGCACCGATCCGCGTCACCATTTCCAGTTCGTGGCCGGCGCCAGCGTCGCGCCAGGCGGCTTCTCGCAATGGCCCGAGGCGACGGGCCTCGCGGCGATCGGCGACGACAAGTTGGTCCGCCGCTTCGGCGACATCGCCCGCCAGGAGTATCGCGCCGTCGGCATCCACCAGGCGCTGTCCCCGATGGCCGATCTCGCGACCGAGCCCCGCTGGTCGCGGATCAGCGGCACGTTCGGCGAGGATCCCGACCTCGCTGGTCGCATGGTCAAGGCCTACGTCCAGGGCTTCCAGGGCGGCGAAACGAACCTCGCGCCAGGCGGCGTCTCGGCTGTGGTCAAGCATTGGGTCGGTTACGGCGCCTCGGCCAAGGGCTTCGACGGTCACAACAGCTATGGCCGCTACGCCGTTTTCCCGGCCGGCCAGTTTGATCTGCACGTCAAGCCGTTCGACCAGGCGTTCGCCGCTGGCGTCGTCGGGGTGATGCCCACCTATGCGATCCTCAAGGATCTCGCCCTGGATGGCCATCCGCTCGAACAGGTCGGGGCAGGATTCTCCAAGCAGTTGTTGAATGATCAACTGCGCGGCAAGCACGGCTTCAAGGGGATCGTCCTGTCCGACTGGGCTATCACCAACGATTGCCCCGAGACCTGCCGCGCCGGCTTTCCCGAAGGCCAGAAGCCGAGTTTCGCGGGCTTCTCGACGGCCTGGGGCGTCGAGGATCTTTCCAAGGTCGACCGCTACGCCAAGGGTGTGAACGCGGGACTCGACCAGTTCGGCGGCGTCGAGGACACGGCCGAGCTCGTCGCGGCGGCGAGGGCCGGCAAGATCCCTTCGGCCCGCATCGACGACGCGGCGCGGCGCGTTCTGGCGATCAAGTTCGAGCAGGGCCTGTTCGAGAACCCCTATGTCGAGGCCAAGGCGGCGGCCACCATCGTCGGCTCCCAGACGTTCGTCGCCGAGGGACGGGCGGCGCAGAGCGCGGCGCTGACGTTGCTGGAGAACAAGAACGGTCTGCTGCCGCTAAAGCCGAGCGGAAAGAAGGTCTGGCTCAAGGGCGTGTCCGCCGACGCCGCTCGCGCCCGCGGCCTCGTTCCGGTCGACGACTTGGCCCAGGCCGAACTGGCGATCATCCGGACGGCGACGCCGTTCCAGACCTTGCACCCCAACTTCGTGTTCGGCGCCATGCAGCATGAGGGCGACCTGTCGTTCAAGGACGGCGCGGCAGACTACGAGGCGATCAAGGCGGCCTCGGCCAAGGTCGCGACCATCGTCGCCGTCTACTTTGATCGGCCAGCGATCCTGACCAATGTGCGGGACAAGGCCGCCGCGCTAATCGGCGACTTCGGGTCCGGCGACGAGGCCTTCCTCGACGCCCTGACCGGCGTCGCTCCGCCGCGCGGCAAGCTGCCATTCGAGCTGCCTTCGTCGATGGCGGCCGTCGAAGCCCAGGCCGAGGACGCGCCGCATGACTCCAAGGCTCCGCTCTATCCGATCCATTTCGGCCTGACCTACTAAGGATGTTACTGGCTCTTTTTAGTAGCGACTGGCGTTTTCAATGATTGCGGCGCGGAGGCTGACTCAATATTCCGCGACTGACTCCAAAATCACGCGAGCAGACTCCAAAATACGCGACTGATCTTTCCGCCCATTTTTTTTGGACTCTAAGCCGAATTTGGGAGGGCCAGCTTCCGAGCAGCCGCGAGATTTTGGCGGCTGAGCGGTGCGGCGCGGCGCGGCGCTCCCAAACGTCCGCGTGAAATGCGCTCGATCTGTACGCCAGCGCGATCTGGCAAAGGCAGGAAGAGCCGCTGGTCATTGGCGCCTGAGCCTGCTCGATCCGGCAGCGCGCGACGAATTTTGAGAAGGTCAAACCGAAAGACTGTCGAAAGCGCCGCGAGAAATAGCTCGGACGAGTCGGGCGCGTTCGGCCGCGCCCCTGATCGAGGGGCGCCCGGCAAGGTTACCGTCGATGTAGTCGCGAACGCGCCCGCCCCGCCGGCTAGTCGCTCCAGAGGAAGCCGCCATGAAGCCCTAGGGGGCCGCCCGACCACGCATGATCTTGGCGCTGCGCGTTGGGCTTCATTTTGGTTCAACCCGCTCGTAGACAACCAGTCGCGAACCCTTCAAAGGCACGATCTTGACTGGGCGATAAGCCCGTTTCAGTTCGGCCTTCACGATGGCCACGACGGCGAAGTTGAAGTCCCGGGGCGTCGGCTCGTGGTCGACGATTACGCTGGGACGCCCGGCAAGGATGCGGCGGACCTCGGTCTCCTGATCGACGCCGACCGCGCCGTGCTCGCGCAGCAGGTTCAGGTGCCCGGCGAACGGGTGGCGCGTGGGCAGGCACGATCCCGTCAGGTGGTACAGCAGTGGGTCGCCGTTCCAGACATAGAGGCAGCCCTTCAGCCGGGGCCGGATGGCGTTGACCATCGCCGTCATCTCGGCCTGATGGCCGCGCTTGAGTTGCGACTTGCGGACGATCACCGCGTTGGCGATCGCGCCCGACAGCACCATCAGCGACGCCGCCACCAGGCCAAAGCGGTACGGGCGATAGGTGAACAGCGGCGCGCAGGTCACCGCCAGGGGCGCGAACAGCGGCAGGGCGTAGTGGTCGAAATAGGTGCCGAAGACGGCGTAGCCGGCGATCGCCGCGCCCAGCCAGGCCAGGGCGAAGCCGAAGGTCGCCGGTCCTCGCTCCCAGCGTTTCCAGGGCTCCAGCAGCGCGGCCAGCATCACCGCGAACAGCGGGATGTGCAGCGCCTTCCAGGCCTTGGCCAGACGCCGCGTCAGCTCCTTGGCCTCCGCCCCTGAGCGGTCGCCGATCGACAGGAAGTTGGCGTAGAGGAAGGCGTCCAGATGGCCGATGGCGGCGTACCAGGCCATGGCCGCCAGGGTGGGCGCCAAGGCCAGTCCGATCCACAGGGCCATGTCGACCGCCAGGCGCGCTGGGCTGCGGCTGGTCCGCCACGAGGCCCACATCAGGGCCAGTCCCATGAACAGGCCCTCGAACACCGCCGTGTACTTGACCTGTAGCGCCAGGCCGATCAGCCCCATGGCGATCGCCCCCTGACGCCGAACGTCCCAGGCGTTGCGTTCGGGTCGCGTTAGCGCGGTCAGGGTCGCCAGCGCCGCTCCGGCCACGAACAGGTTGTAGAATACCGGCGCCTGGCCGCCCGAGCCGCCGACCAGGCCCAGCAGCAGCAGATAGACGATCCCCGCCACGGTCGCGGCGATCCGTCCGGCCATCGGCGCGGCGATCCGGGCCACGACGAAGGCGGTCGCCGCCGCGAACAGGGTGGCGACGACCTGGTACTGCACGATCCCGTCGCCGCCCAGGAGGCGGATCCCCGCGAACAGCACAAAGAGGCCGATCGGCTTGCGGTCCCAGATGTCCACATAGGGCAGAGCCCCGTGCAGCATCCGGTCGCCGACCAGCAGGTAAAAGTTCTCGTCGACATGAATCAGCGGATTGCCAAATTGGGCGCTCCTTATGGCGAAGGCGGCCGCCAGCAGCACCAGGCCGACGGTGATCCAGCGCCGGCGGGCTTTCACCCCCTCGTACTGACGATAGGTCGATGGGCTCATCGGGCTCCGCGTCCCGCCAGGATGGAGAAGAATGAGATGGCCTGGCCCACGGCCGCCTTCGCCGGCCGCCAGGTCAGCTGCTGGACCGCGCGGTAGTTCCAAAAGGCGCCCAGCGCCGCGCCGGACAAGCCGGCCGCGTACCAGGGCGCGCCGACCGCGTGCAGGCCCGCCGCCGCGCCGGCGCTGACCAGCGCCCCGCTTAGGCATGCGGCGTAGAAGCTGAAGAGCCCCTGGACGAGGGCGCGGCCATGCAGGCGCCGATCCCGGAAGGTCAGGCCGTTGTTGAGCGCGAAGTTCCAGCTCATGGCCAGCCAGATCGCCAGGCTTTGGCCCAGCCAGAACGGCGCGTTCAGGGCCTGGGCGCTCGCCAGGGTCAGCATGTGGACCGCAAGGCCGGTCAGGCCCACCACCAGGAACAGGCTCATCCGCGCGGGCAGGGCGCCGCTCGTCCGTTTCTCGACCAGCAGGGCCAGGAGGTCGAAGGCCACCCGCAGGTCCAGCTTGGAATGGCCGCCAGCCCTCTGGCGAAGGGCGGTCGGCGTCTGCAGTACGCGCGGCCGCACGCGGTCGGACGCGACGATGTCGATCAGGATCTTAAAGCCCAGGCCCGAGAGCTTGGGACGGACCCGCTCGTACCACGCGCGGCTCATCATGAAGCAGCCGCTCATCGGATCGGCCAGGCGCAGGCCCAGCAGCAGTCCAGCCAGACGCACGCCGCTCCGGCTGATCCAGTGGCGATAGCCGGCCAAGCCCGAACCGTCGCCGCCCATGTAACGGCTGGCTACGATGACGTCGGCTGGCGCGCGGCTCATTCGATCGGCCATGCGACCCACCAGCCGGGGATCGTGCTGGCCGTCGCCGTCCATGATCGCCAGCAGGTCGCCGCGCGCGACGTCCCACCCGGCGATGGCCGCTGAAGCCAAGCCGCCCGCCCCGTTGCGGCGGATCAGGCGGATGCGGTCATGATGGTTGGCCCGCTCCAGCACCACATGCGCGGTCCGGGAGTCGATGGAGTCGTCCACCACGATGATCTCGAAGGGCGTGCCGTCCAGGTCGGCGATGACATCGTCCAACACCCCGCCGATCGCCTCGTGTTCATCTAGCGTGCAGATCACCACCGAGAGCCTCGGGGTGACGGGCATGGGGGCGCGAAACGGCGCGCCGCGCGCGCCGGTGGCGGGAAGCTCAAACATGGGTCGGTTCCAGATGGGGCGGTCGGCCTCGGCCGCCGCGAAGTCGTGAAGCTCAAAGCCTTGCGGGCGGTGAGCGGCTCCTTCCGTGGGAATGGCCGACGCCCGCCAGGGGAGCGACGACCCCACGACCCTAAACTACAATTATTATATGTCTAGTTATTACTTAATATGGCCGTGGTCCGCTCAGCCGACGAAGTCAGACCAGCCCCATGGGCTGGTCGCCGCGCCCCCAGGCCCGGCGCCTTGGGTGACCGAGGCGGTGGTGAGCAGCACGTAGCCGTCCACCGTCCCATCGCCGTCAGCATCGACCTCGACCTTCTGGTCGCCCTCGGCCGTGAGCGCCGCGCCTGCGTCGGTGCGAGGGGGCACGATCACGACATCGCCCTTACCAGTCATCAGCCGATCGCCTTCGCTCTCTTGGAAGTCGGTGATCGTGCCCAGCAAGGTTCCGGCGTCGCCCAGGGTTGTCGGCGCGACGATCACGAAGGTGTCCGCGCCGGCTCCGCCGTGCGCCGTCGCCTCGCTGGTGAGGAAGATCCAGTCGTCGCCCGCACCGCCGTCCAGCGTGTCGCGACCGCCGCCGCCGACCAGGGTGTCGTCGCCATCGCCGCCCAAAAGGAGCTCGGCGCGCGCGCTTCCGATCAGGAAGTCGTCGCCGTCGCCGCCCTTGATCACCGCCGCCAGGAAAAGCGGAGCCTGGCTTGTCGCCGCATCGGCGGAGGCGCGGGGAAGGTCGGAGGCGGCCGCCTCGGGCGTGATTGTCGCGACCGGGGCCTTCGTCGGTTCGGCCTCATTCGTGTCGTTCGAATTGTCAGCGACAAGTGCCTGGTCTTCGGAGGCGTCGCTACCCGTCGCTGGCGCGTGGTCGGGTTGCGCCTTGCCGGCACCGTCGGATGGCTCGTCGGCGGCCGCCGTGTCCTCGGCGATGGGAGGCTCGTTCCAAGGTGGCGTGATCGACGGGACCTCTTCGCCGGAGAGCAGCGACGCGGCCAGTTTCAGGTGGTCTTCGAGGAACACCGCCACCGCCATCAGGGCCAGCAGGTCCAAACCGTCTTGCGGGCGAGGGAAGGGGACGACCACGCCCATGCGCTCGGGTTCCAGCCGCTTGCCGAACGCCTCGCGCAGCGTGGCGCCCTCGGTTACGAGGTCTTCAGTGACGAAGTGAGCGATGAAGTTGTCCGCCAGGCGCGCGACGTGGACCAGGACCTCGCCGTCGGCGTTGGTCACCGCGCACCAGGGCGCTCCGTCGTCGGTCGCGCCGAACGCGATGTGCAGGTCTTGGTCGCCGCCGAAGACCTTTTCCATCATCGCCTCGAGGCGACCGCGCTCCGATTCGGTCCACTGGCCGATGTTGCGCGAGAACGAGAGGATTGCGCCCATGGTCGAACTTTTCGGGAAGTAGCTTAGGCCGTCGCCCGGCTGGTTCTAGCGTCGTAGTCGAACAGCAAGCGGAAAAGTTCGGGCTCGTAATAGGCCAGCAAGGTGCGTGCGAAGTCCGAAGGATCCAGGCCCAGGGCCTGGGCCCAAGCCTCCTGCGTCTCGATCGGCAAGCGGCCAACGCCGCTCTCCACCTGCGAGACGAAGGTGTAGTAGCGCAACCCAACCCGCTCGGAGAGCTGGGCCTGGGTGAGGCCGGCCGTTTCCCGCGCCGCTTTCAACCAGCGACCCGCCTCTTGGCGAAGAACCTTGGTCTGAGCTGCCTTGGCGGCGTCAGGCGCGGAGCGGGCCATCACGTACCTATCGTAAGCCGGCCACACTTCGCGACCGTGGGTAAGTTATTATGAAACGTTTTTATTTTCAATGCATGGAAACTGATTGCATCACATTGATAGGGGAGTGCGGTGAAGGATTGACTTCAGTTAAAAATAGACCGATTAAAAATTTACTCGTCACCGGTCTGGCTGGAGAGTTCAGAGGTCAGCTTCCCCCCATCCCACCTGGTCCCTGAGCGTCCGGTGACGAGCCCCCAAAGCCCCGCCTTCCGCCCCCCCCCCGGAGGCGCGCCATTACCTCATCGCCCGCCGCCGGCGGGCGATTTCGATGGACTCTTGTCGAAGCCGCCGCGCCTTGGGCCGCTCGGTCGTCGCGCTGCAGTCGGGCGCGATGCTGAGCAGCGGCGCGCGAGGGGCGATCGACTTGCCGGATGCGGTCCGGCCATGGGCGATCTCGAGCAGGGATCTGAAAATCGCGCCTTTTCGATAGAAATCGCCGTTTGTCAGCAGATTTTGCCCCGGTCAACGCCTTTGAAGCCGCCTAGCACTAACGAGGCTTAAAGGAGGCGCACGAGGCGCATGACGGATTTCAGTGAGATCGACCGCAACATCACGACCTCCGCCTATTTCGCGGGCCGTGATTTCCACAAGGATTTCGAGACGCTTCGCAGGGAGGATCCTGTCCACTGGACGGACGGTATCTATGGCAGGCCGTTCTGGTCCATAACCCGTCACGCGGACGTTGTTCAGGTGCTCCACGACGTGGAGACGTTCAGTTCCCGCTTCGGAGGCCACCTGCCGCCCGATCCGGAGGAAGTGTTCAGGGTCGATCAGTACGCTGCGGGCTATAATTCGCTGCCGACCTACACCGACGCCCCGCAGCACATGCAGTATCGCCGCCCGTTCAATCGCCACTTCACCGCGCCCGTCGTCGCCAAGCTGACCACCGGCATCCGGGAGCTTTGCCGCGAGATCGTGGATGAGGTCGCGCCTCTCGGGCGCTGCGACCTAGTGGAGGATATCTCCGCGGAACTGCCGTCGCGCTTCGTCTGCAAGCTCATGGGCGTGCCGCCCGAGGACATGGGCCGCATGCGGCGCTACACAGCCGTCTTTCTCGGCTCGCAAGACCCCGATCACCGCATCGCGGGCATGACGGCGAGCGAAAGCCGGCTGCATGTGCAGAAGGAGATGTTCGACTATCTCCTGGACCTAGCCCGCCAGCGTCGGGTCGACCCGAAGGATGACCTCACCACCTTGATCGCCAAAATGGCGACCGACGGCGCGCCCTGGGACGATCGGGATGTGGGCTGGTGGTGCTGGTCGATGGTCGCGGCCGGGCTTGATACGACCCGCAACGCGTTCTCCATGACCATGAACGCCTTGCTCGAGGATCGGGCGCAGTTCGAGATGCTCCGCGCGGATCGCTCGCTACTCGATCGCGCCGTCGAGGAGGGGCTTCGATACGGGTGCCCGGCCAAGCATCGGCTCAGAGTGGTCGCCCGCGACATCGAGTTTGGCGGCAAGTCGTTGAAGGAAGGCGACTGGGTGGTCACCTGGCTCGTCTCCGCGAACCGGGACGAGGCGGTGTTCGAGAATCCGCAACAATTCGATATCACCCGCCATCCCAATCCGCACGTCACCTTTGGCACCGCGCAAGGCGACCATTTCTGCCTTGGCCGCAACCTTGCCCGGCTCGAAATGAGAACCTTGATAGATGAGGTGCTGACGCGCCTGCCCGACATCGATCTGGATGGGGCGGGAAGCTGGTTGGAATCCACCAACGGCAGCGGCCTCAAGCACATGCCCGTCCGCTTCACGCCAGCGCCCGCCTCGAAGGCCGCGTGATCCCACCGCTGATGGGGCCGGCCGCTGGTGTGGACGCGGCCCCCGGCGTCCCAGCGGCGCGCCGCAGACCTTAGGAATTCCATATGAAAGATCTCAACGGAAAGTCCGCCGTCGTCACCGGCGCTGGCAGCGGCATTGGAAAGGCGATCGCCCAGTCGCTCGCGGCCGAGGGCGTCGCTGTCGCGGTCGCCGACATCGAGCTGGAAAACGCCCAGGCGGTCGCGGCCGAGATCATCGCCTCCGGCGGACGGGCCATCGCGGTTCGGACCGATGTCTCGGACCTGGCCGCCGTCGAGGCGCTCGCCGACGCCGCCTACGAGGCGTTCGGGGACATCCATATCCTCGTCAACAACGCCGGCGTCGCCTTCCGTCCCTTTCGGGCGATATGGGATACGAGCCACGCCGATTTCCAATGGATGGTCGGCGTCAACATCTGGGGCGTGATCCATGGCGTCGAGGTCTTCGTGCCGCGGATGCGCGCGATGCCGGGCGAAAAGCACATCGTCAACACATCGTCGATTTCCACGCTGCTGAAGGTCCCCGGCAATGCGACCTACACCATGACCAAGTTCGCGGTCGACGGGCTTTCGGAGATCATCCGCGAGGAGCTCGAAGCCGACAACATCGGGGTGACGATCCTCTACCCCGGCCACATTATGACGAATGTCTCGAAGAGCGGGAGGCTTCGTTCGCCAGAGGAACAGTCGCGGGACGCGAGCCTCCGCTCCTATGTGAGCTATGCCGAGGAGCGTGGCGAGACGCCGAAGGGCCAACCTTCATCGTCCGCGGGCGGAGCGGTGAACCTGATCGGCGGCGGCGATATCGCCCGGGG
Organism: Caulobacter segnis; assembly: GCF_031454995.1. Lineage (GTDB taxonomy): Bacteria > Pseudomonadota > Alphaproteobacteria > Caulobacterales > Caulobacteraceae > Caulobacter > Caulobacter segnis_E. The sequence continues at coordinate 736,610 of NZ_JAVDRV010000002.1, forward strand.
CATCGAGGCTTCGGAAGTCGGGCCGATGGTCGTGGCGGCCATCAAGGACAACCGCCTCTACTGCATGACCCATCCGGCGCCGCGCGAGGGGATCGAGTCACGGACCCGCGCGCTGCTGGAAGGATATCGTCCCTAAAGCCGGACATGGGCGAGGATTACCGCCAGTTGCTCGCGACGCGAACCTGACGCAAGAGCAGTGTTCACAATGTGAACATTCCCTCCATAGCGGTTGTTTAGGGGCTCCTTGCGATTTAGGTATTGTTCGAAGGCTCGGTGTTGAAAATCTGGCAATATTCAGAAATCATTGATATTTTGTAGTGTCGGAGGATCTATAATCGAGTTGATTTCAGTTAGATAAAGCCAAGTGCCGGAGACATTACTCGGCGCCGCTCGCGACGCGCCATCAACCACATGTCGAAACCAACCCCGTCGCCCCAGAGGGAGCGCCTTAAGCCATAGAAAATCGGACCGGGTGCTCGGTCGAGCGCCCGGTCCGTGAATGATGTCCACGCAAGGCGTTGCGCTTCAAATGTTGGGCACCGTCTCGGGTACACCATTTAGACTGCGCCGCGACTATCCGACCGCAGCCCAAAATGACGTTCAAGACCCGAAACTATGGAGGCGGCCTTGGAAGGCGAGTTGGGTGGCGCTGCACCGCCGATGATCGGACCTCCCCATCGGCCGGGGGGAGGGGGGCGCCCCCTGTCTACTATGCGTAAGCTGTCGCTGCGGTGATGGCGTCCGCAGCGTGTCGCCAAGGATTTTCCTCAGCCGGCTTACTCCAATCACCAACCCAAGCTTCGTCGCCTCAAGAAAGCTCGGCAGGTCAGTATTCTCCCATTCACTGGCAGGAGGCCCACCGGCCAAGCGCTTTCGGAGAACGCCGATGTAAGCTGCGAAAGTGGCTCGGTCGTACACGTCTGCGTGGGCCACACGGCGCACTGACCACTGTCCCGGTCACTTGAAAGCCCTGGGCGGCGGGTCCGATCAGGCTCGATGTCGCCCTGCGCCTAGCGCGATGAACGTCCGGTTCCTGAGGCGCATAAACGGCAGTAACTGGCGCAGCTCCGCCCAACTCCGGACCGGCCGATAGACCGGATGGGCTCGGATGGCGCCGTTGGGGTCAGGCCGCAATCGACGCCAGCGCCAATGAGCGCTTCCGCCCCCGCCCGTCACTCAAGACCGCGGGGATATTGGCGGCGTCTTTCCCTGATCTGGTCGACGAACCATGCCAGCATGGGGTCGCGACGATGTTTTGGCCATTGCGCGACAATTGGGCTTCGACGCCGGGTAAAAGGCGCGGTGACGACCTTCAGCGGCATCATCGATGCATAATGTTGAAACAGCCACATGCTGCCGGTCGCCACCAGATCGCTGCCGATGACGATAGCGGGCAATGTGGCCTGCGAGCTGGTCTGAACGCAGATACGGCGCGCACGCAGCATCTCGGCGCCAGCCGCGTCGAGCGGAAAGCTCTCCGTCAATTCGCCACGCGCCACGATGTGCCGCGCGGCGCGATACTGGTCTTCGCTCAGGTCATGGCAGTCCCGCAGCGTTGGGTGGCCAGTCCAGATCATGCAGGAGGCTTGGTCGTTCAGGATCGGCAATGTCTCCAGACCGTCGAGCGCGCACTGTTCGGGAAGCAGCAGCAAATCGGCCCCATCATCCAACGCGCGCCTCGGGCGTGCGATATCGAGCGGCAAAATGCTCACGGTCAAGCCGGGGGCGGTCGTGGACAGATTGCGCAGCACCTCCCCAAGCAGCATCTGCTCTATCGCCTCGGACGTGGCGACATGGATGGCGCCGGTGGTGGTCATGGGATCGAAGGCGAGCGAGAAGTTGAAGGCGCCCTCCACTTCGCGCATCACCCGCTGCACTTCGGGACGCAACGCCAGACCAAGGGGCGTGAGCTGCTGCTCGGCGCCCAGGTGGATCACAAGATCGTCCGCGAAATGCTCGCGGAGGCGGCGCAGGGCATGGCTCATAGCCGGCTGACTGAGCCGGACCTCTCGCCCTGCTTCGGTCAGGGACCGCGCGCGCAGGATCGCATCCAGGGGGTAGAGAAGATTCAAATTCAATTTGCGCAGCGGTAGGGCGCCGAGAGGCGGCGCTCGCACCTCTACCTCAGGTTGCTTGGCGTTCATCCCGTGCCTGCCCCTTACCGAATTTGCCAGACCGCTGCTTCCAGCAATCTTCCATATGTAGACTGTAGTTGCTTCTGGCGACCGCTGACCCGTTGTTCGATTGGCGGTTCAATCTTCGCGCGGGCTTCCAATTCACCCCAGACAGCACCACAGCCCATCCATGCGGCTTATGGGGACATGAACACTTCGAATTTGCCAGTCATGGAACGGACACATAGCGTCGTTCTCGACGGTAAATTCCCGCCAGTGCTTGGCTTCCAAGGCGGGGGGGGCGCCGTCGAGCAGGAGGGGGCCGCAGTCGTAGCCGATTTGGAAGCGACTGTTTCGCGCCGAGAGGCGAGTTCGTTTTGTCACAGGGTCTGCGGCTTTAGCGAACGGGCAGTCGCGCCCGTGCGGAGATGGCGCTCGGCCCTGAAAAGGGGGAACTGCGTGATGCATATGACTGCCAAGACCCGCTGTCTGTTAGGCGCCGCAAGCCTCGGCGTTCTGGCGCTGGTAAGCGCCGTCACGCCATCGCCCGCTTCGGCGCAGAGCGCGCAGGCCACGGCCATCGACCTGCCCGCCATGCCGATGGCCGAGGCGCTTCAGGCGATCGCCGCGCGGACGGGCGAGACGATCAATTACGACCCCGACGCCGTCCAGGGACTGACCTCCCGGCCAGTGCGCGGAGCCACGAACGCCCGGCGGGCGGCGGAGGAGGCGATCAAGGGCAGCAGTCTGGCCGTCCTTCCCGGCGCGAAGGCGGGTCTGGTCATCGTCATCGACCCGGTCATCCTCAACGAAATTGTCGTGATCGCGCGTCGCGACGAGGCCGAAACCAGCGCGCTGGTCCGCCAGTCAAGCACCTCCGATCGCAACGGCCTCGGCCTGCGCAACCAGCCGCGCAATACGCAGGTCATCACCGCCAAGACGATCGAGGAACAGCAGGCGCTCAACATCACCGACATCCTGCGCAACGCGGGCGGTGTGTCGGCGCTGGTCAACACCCCCAATAGCGGCGCCAGCTATACGCTCCGCGGCTTCTCGGCGGGCGGTCTGGTCAACGGCCTGACGACGACATCGCAATATGGCGTCAATGCCGGGGCTGATCAGCCGGTCGCCAATATCGAGCGGATCGAAGTCCTGAAGGGCCCCGACGCGCTGCTGGCCGGGTTCGGCAATCTGGGCGGTAACGTCAACGTGGTGACGAAGAAGCCGAGCGCCGAGCGGCGGTTGGCTGTCGGCTTCGATACGGGCTCGTTCGGTCTGGTGCGCGGCGTGATCGACGCCAACGGTGCGATCACCGCCAACAAGAAGCTGTCAGCGCGCGTCATCACCAGCGCGCAGACGATGGACCACAATTACGGCGGCTATACGGGTGACAAGAACTGGCTGTTCGCGCCGACCGTGCGGTACAAGGATCGCCTGACCGATGTTGTGATCGGCGCCAGCATGAACGAAGGCTCCAGCGGCATCGGCGCCTTCACGCTGTTCGACAACAAGACCCGGCGGATCATCGATCGCGACCCCTCGCGGCCTATCTATGCGCCCAACCAGGGTATTCGCATCAACACCACGCGTGTCTACTTCGATGCGACGCGCCAGATCGTGCCGGGTATCGACCTCGTCGTACGCGGTACGCACGACCAGACCCTGCTGAAGCTCCGGGCCGCCAACGTCGGCTACAGCCGTGCGGGCGCTCTGATAGCCGATACCCAAGGTTCGCGGCAGGACGGCTCATCCAGCGCCATCGACAGCTTCCTGCGGATCAAGACGCGGATCGGCGACGGCGTGAAGGCCAGCTTCAACTTTGGCTACAATTACAGCGACGGCGACGGCGCGCAGCAGAGCGGGCTGGTCTATAACCGGGCCACGAACCCGTCGCTCGACGCCAATACGCCCTTGGTCGTCATACCGTGGTCAGCGTTTGGCGATGTGCAGATCCGCAACGGCGGCAAGCAAGAGGGGGTCTATGGTCAGGCTCTAATCGAGTTCTGGAAGATCAAGGTCCTGGGCGGCGTTCGCAAGAACTGGTTCGAAAGCACATCGCAGACGTTTTTCGCGGGCCCGTCGCCATTATTGGTACAGCGCAAGAGTGGCGTATCACCGAGCGGCGGCGTCATCTTCGACGCCACGGACAACCTTTCGATCTTCGCCAATTATGCGCGAGGCGAGCAGGCCACGTTCACGGTCGCCAAGGATGGCTCCATCTTGCCGAACATCATCACCAACAACAAGGAAGCGGGCGTCAAGCTCGACCTCTTCCAAAAGCGCGCGACGATCAATGCGTCCTATTTCGATATCCAGCAGGACAATATCATCGTTCGTGACCCAGCGGATCCGACCAACCTCTTCCCCGGACCGGGGCAGCGCGGGCGGGGCGTCGATCTGAACATCGCCGGGCAGTTGTCGCCGGGATGGACGGTGCTGGCGTCGCTGACGCGCACCAAATATGCGCTGCTGACCACGAATGCCCTTCAGACCGTCGTGGCGAACCAGCCGCGTGACACCTACAGCGTCTATTCGACGTATCGCACGAAGATTTCGGAGGGTGTCAGCGGCGGCGTATCGGCCGGCCTGTATGGGCGGTCGAGCTCGTTCGCCAACCTGCTGGGCCAGTATGTCGTACCGTCGTCGCGGCAGATCGATGCGAATGCTTTCCTTAGTCTGGGGGGCTTCGACATCAATATCGGCGTCCGCAATATCTTCGATCGCCGAAACTACGGGTCGACCTCGATCTTCTCTTACGTGCCGGTCGGAGAGCCGCGCAGCGTGCGCCTCAGCATTTCCAAGCGCTTGTTCTGATCGGGTATCGCAGACCGATGAATCCCCCTGCCGCCAATGTCGAGGAGGCCCGCCGCGAGGCGGGGCTCCGGTCCTCCCAGCCGGGGCGCGAACGCTGGGCCCATGCGTGGCGCTTGAGCACGCGTTATTTCGTGTCGGACGACTGGAAATGGGCGTGGTTCCTGGTGGCGTGCTACTGCGCGATCGAGGTCGGCACGACCTATGCCTTCCTGCTGGCCAATCAGTGGCAGCGCCATTTCTACGATGCGATCGAGCAACGGCAGGGCGGATTGTTCCTGTCGCTGGTCTTCGCCTTCTCAATGGTCATCCTTCTCCAGATCGGGACGGCCTTCGCGCACAATATCGTCGGTTGGACGCTGTCGATGCGGTGGCGCCAATGGCTGACCGAATGGTATCTGGGCCGCTGGTTCGCCCGCGATCGCTTCTATGAGATCGAGCGGTTGCGGATGATCGACAATCCCGACCAGCGCATCGCCGAAGACCTGAAGGAGTTCACGGCGATGGGCTTGGTCTACGGTACGTCGCCGCTCGCCATCGTGATCTCGATACTCTTCAGTCTGGTGCGCGCGATCGTCTTCGCCGCCATATTGCTGCAGACATCCTCGCCGATCAGCATTCCCCTTCTCGGCCATCGCATCCCGCTGCCCGGCGGCGACCTCGTCTGGTTCGCGATCGTCTATGTCCTGTTTGGCACGGTGTTCATCACCTGGATCGGCAAGCCGTTCGTCCGGCGCCGGATGCGCGAGCAGCATTACGAAGCCGATTTCCGCAGCGACCTGCTGCATGTTCGGCGCAACAGCGAACAGATCGCCTTTTCCGGCGCGCAGGGGATCGAACAGGGCGGACTTCGCATCGCCTTCGACAACATCCGGCGCAATTGGTACCGCATGATGCTGGCCAATGCGGGCTTGCAGGTAGGGCAGGGCGTCTATCAGCAGGTCATGGGTATCGTCCCGCTGTTTCTGACCGTGCCGAAATACTTCGCGGGCGCGATCAGCTTCGGTCAGGTCCAGGCCGCGCGCGACGCCTTCGCGCAGTTCGCGGGCAGTCTGTCCTATATCGTCACCGCCTATCCGGGCATCGCCCGCCAGATCGCCAACATCAATCGTCTGAAGGCGCTGGACGATGCGATCGACTATGAGCGGCCGCGTGGCATCGGCTTTACGCCCGGCGGCGCGCCCGAGGGCGTGGCGATCAGCGCGACGGGTCTGATGCTGCGTCGCCCGAATGGCGAGCCTTTGCTGTCGGTCGCCGACTGGACCATCCGCGATGGCGAGCGCTGGGTGATCGAAGGGCCTTCTGGCACGGGCAAGACCACCCTGCTACGGGCCATCGCCGGACTGTGGCCGGATGGCTCGGGCCACGTCGCCATGACCCGGCGCGGTACGGCGATGCTGGTGCCGCAGCGGCTCTACCTGCCGCTCGGCACGCTCAAGAACGCCATCTGCTTCCCCGACCGGGCCGAGAATCACGATGACGCGGCCATAGCGGCGCTGCTGGAGCGGGTCCGGCTCGACGCCCATATCGAGGCCATGCACGAGTCGCGCATGTGGCAGGACGAATTGTCGCCCGGCGAGCAGCAGCGCGTGGCCCTGGCTCGCATTCTGCTCCAGCGTCCGACCTTGCTGGTGCTGGACGAGGCGACGAGCGCGCTCGATGCGGATAACGCCGCGCATTTCTACCAGTCGGTGCTCGACGCCCTGCCCGAGACGACCATCGTCAGCGTGGTGCACAACGATAAGCTGGCCGCATATCACACCGATCGCCTGCGGCTGCATCACGGCCACGCCACCGCCGCCCATATCGAGGTTCAGGCGTGACCAGGTTACTCACTCAGACCGAGACCGACCTGCGCGAGGCCGCCCAACTGGCGGTGGAACTGGCGGGCAGGCGTGGCGCTCGGGCCCGCGCCTCGGTCCATCATAACGCCGTCGCCAGGATCGCGGTGCGCGATGGCGAGGTGGAGATGGCCGAGCGCAGTGGCGGCCAGGGCCTGGGCCTGACCGTGTTTTACGAAGGGCGTCGGGGATCGGCCTCGACCGCCGGGTTCGATCGGGCGGCGGTCGAGCGGGTCGTCGAGGAGGCGATGCTAATCGCCGGGCATGTCCAGCCCGATCCCGACGCCGACATGCCATCCGCCGACGCGCTCGCCTTTTCCGGTCCGGCGCCCTTGCTCTACGCTGACAGTCCCCGTGGCCCGGAGACGCTGCTGGACGCCGCGAACACGATGAACCGCGTCGCCATCGGCGTCGCCTCCGCCGACAGCCGCCTGCGCGCGGGCGAGTCGGTGGCGATGGCGACCGAAGGGCTCTGGGCGCTGGCGACCAGCGACGGCTTCTGCCGTAGCGCGATACGCTCCAATGACGGGCGCTGGACGGTGATGCTGGCGCAGGACGAGGGCGGCGGCATTTCCGACTTCTGCCAATCGCAGGAACGCCAGGTGGACGCCCTGTCGTCCGCCGAACAGCTCGCGAATAACGCCGCCGAACGCGCCCGCGGCGCCCTGGGCGCGCGTTCGGTCGACAGTCGTCGCTGCCCCGTGCTGTTCGAGCCGCGCGTCGCGGCCACCCTGGTCGGCGAGCTGGCGGGCGCGCTGACCGGAACGGCGCAACATCGGCGCATGAGTTTCCTGCCCGATCCGATCGGACGCGGCGTGGCCGCCGCGCACCTTGATCTTCACGAGGACCCGTTCGAGCCGCTGGGTCTGGCCAGTGGCGGCTTCGACAGCGAGGGGATCGCCGGATCGCCGCGCGCCATCCTCCGGTCCGGCGTGGTTGAGGGGCTCTTCCTGTCGAGCTTCACGGGGCGCAAGCTGGGCATGCCTTCGACCGGCAACGCTGACGGCTATTACAATCTGCGGCTGACCAGCACGGCCGAAAGCGGCGATTGGGCCGAGATGCTGCGGATGCTGGGCGCCGGACTGGTCGTCACCCAGTTTCAGGGCGGCAAGACCGATCCCGCCAGCGGCAACTGGACCCAGGCGGTGCGGGGCCTTTGGGTCGAAGACGGGCAGGTGGTCCATGCCGTCACCGACGTGACGCTGGCCGGGACCATGCCCGCGATGCTGAAGGGCATCCGCGCGGTCGGCCGGGATGTGCAGCGGCTGGGCGCGATCCGCACCGGCTCGATCCTGATCGATGACATGCTGGTGGGAGGTAGGGCATGAACGGCGGCGCCCTCGCGATCGACCGCGCGCGCTCGGCGCTGCTTGGCCCGGCCGGACTCGACGAAGCGGCGATCGGCCGCGCGCTGGGGGAACTGGCCGGAGGCGGCGCGGATTTCGCCGACCTCTATTTCGAGGCGACCAGCATGCGCAGCTGGGGGCTCGAGGGCGGACGCGTCACCCAGGGCGGCTTTGTCATGCGCCAGGGCGTCGGCGCGCGCGCGGCCCATGGCGGCCAGGTGAGCTTCGCCCACTCCGCCGATATCCGCGAGGGCGCGCTGCTCGACACCGTGCGCGCGGTGCGGACGCTGGAGCGTCGCGGGGAGACGAGACGACATCCGCAATGTGTCGCGCTGAACCGCCGGGTCGCGGGACATGATCTCTATCACGCGATCGATCCGGTCGCGGTCGAGGACGCCACCGCCTGGATCGCGATCCTGAAACGGATCGACGAACAGGCGCGCGCGCACGATCCGCGCATAGCGCGGGTCGACGCCAATGTCCGCGCGACCGACACGACGGTGCTGGTCGCCGATGCCGACGGTCTGTTGGCTGGCGACGTGCGGCCCATGACCATCCTGTCGATGGTCGTGATCGCCGAGCACAACGGCCGGCGCGGGCGCGGACAGGCGGGTCTGGGCCGGCGCGCCGGCCTGGACGGGTTCGATGCGGCCTCGATCGATGCGATGATCGCGACCGCGACGCGCATGGCGGTCAACAATCTCGACGCCGTGCCCGCGCCGGCCGGCGAAATGCCGGTCGTGCTGGGGCCGGGCTATCCGGGCGTGCTGTTCCACGAGGCGGTGGGCCACGGTCTGGAGGCCGATCACCACCGGAAGCATCTGTCCGCCTTCGACGGCAAGGTCGGCGAACGCATCGCCGCGCCCGGCGTGACGGTGATCGACGATGGCGGCATCGCGGGGCGGCTGGGGTCGCTGGGCATTGACGACGAAGGCGCCGCGCCCGACCGCACCGTGCTGGTCGAGGACGGCGTGCTGACCGGGCTAATGCAGGACCGGCTCAATGCGGGTCTGATGAACGCGCGCTCGACCGGCAACGGCCGCCGCCAATCCTATGCGCATCTGCCGATGCCGCGCATGACCAACACGTTTCTTGCGAACGGCGCGGCCGATCCGGCCGATATCATCGCCTCGATCGACCGCGGCGTCTACGCGACCGAATTCGAAGGCGGACAGGTCGATATCGTCACCGGCCGTTTCAACTTCACCACGATCGAGGCCTGGCTGGTCGAGAAGGGCCGACTTGTCGCGCCCGTGCGCGGCGCGACACTGATCGGCGTTGGCCACGAGGCGCTGCGCCACGTCTCGATGATCGGCAACGACCTGGCGCTCGACAGCGGCATGGCGACCTGCGGCAAGCAGGGTCAATCGCTGCACGTCAGCGTCGGCCAGCCCACGCTGCGCATCGACCGGATGATAGTCGGCGGACAGGCCGGCTGACCCCTATTTCCCCGAAAGGACAAGTATCATGCGTAACGCGACCGAGCAGGATTTCGACGAGATCGTGATGAAGAACGACAAGCCCGTGCTGGTCGACTTCTGGGCGCCCTGGTGCGCGCCGTGCAAGGCGCTGGCCCCAACGCTAGACGAGATGGCCAAGGAATATGCCGACGAGATGGAGATCGTGAAGGTCGATATCGAGGCCAATCCCAAGCTGGCCGAACGGTTCGCGGTCCGCGGCATCCCGCTGCTGATGATCGTGAAGGACGGCGCCGAGACCGGGCGGACCTTCGGCACCATTTCGCGCAGCCGGCTCGACGCCTTTGTCGACGCCCATGTGGGAACGGAATGATGACGATGGTCGCGTTCCACGGCGATGCGGCGCTCAAGGCGCAGGCGATGGAGCGCCTACGGCGCCACATCGCGGCGGACAGCTTCGTCTATTTTCCAGCCTGGGAGAACGGACAGGCCAATGTCATCGGCGCTGTGATGGAAGCCGACGATACGCCGGGCTTCGCCGAGCGGCTGGGATATCCGGTCGCGCTGGCCGAAACGCTGCCGATCCTCGTCAACGGTTTCCGTCCAAAGGCCGAGGCCGAGCGCTTTGCGTGGGCCTGGCTGGAGCGAACGCCCGTCGGAGCCGATCTGACGCGGATCGTCTCGCAGCTGGTGCTGGACCTCCTCGCCAGCGCCGAACTGGCGGCTCTGACCGGAAAGCACCCGGATGTGGAGCGGGGGCGTCTGGCGATCATGGCCTTGCATCGGGCCGCGATCGACGGCGACGAACCCGATCGAAAGACTTGGAAAGCGGCCCGCATGGCCGCCGTCGCCGCGACGGACGCTCTGGGGGAGGCGGCGCTCGATCGTCGGGCGGGGCAGGTTATCGAGGCGGCGGCCTGGCCGGCCTCCATGCGGACCGTCCTGCGTGACACGCTGAACGGGCTGGGAACCTTCGAACTCTATCTCGCCCTGTCGAGGATCGGTTGGACCGACCAAGACGAGAGCCGCGTCTTCCATATCCGCGATCAGGCGGAGAAGGATGGATACAAGGCCGAATTCTCCGGGCTCGACCGCGTGCTGGCGATCCTGGACGCCGATCATCCGGCCCTGGCGGGGCAGTTTCGCCTGCGGCTGGAGCGGATGGAGGCGTCAAACGAGCGGTATCGGTCGATCGGCTGGAAAGCGATCGAGCTGATGGAGCGCGCAGCGGTAGACGCCGCCCCGGTTCCAGCTCAGTAGGGATGAACATAGCATGCCGGAGACGACCGGGCCGCTCGTGCGGCGCAGCAAGATTCTGATCATCGGCTCGGGCCCCGCGGGCTATACCGCCGCCGTCTACGCCGCGCGGGCCGCGTTGGCGCCGATGCTGGTCGAGGGGCCGCAACCGGGCGGGCAGTTGACCATCACCACCGAGGTCGAGAACTGGCCGGGCGACGAGAGCGTGCTCGGTCCCGACCTGATGGCGCGGATGGGCGAGCAGGTGCGCAAGGCCGGCGTCGATGTCGTCGGCGACCTGATCGCCGAGGTCGACCTGACCCGCGCCCCGTTCCTCGCGATCGGCGATGGCGGGGCGCGCTACGCCGCCGACACCATCGTCGTGGCGACGGGAGCATCCGCCCGCTGGCTGGGGCTGGAGAGCGAAACCGAGTATCGCGGGCGCGGCGTGTCGGCCTGCGCGACGTGTGACGGCTTCTTCTATCGCGGTCGGGTCTGCGCGGTCGTCGGCGGCGGCAACACGGCCGTCGAGGAGGCGCTGTACCTCACCAATTTCGCCGAGAAGGTCTATCTCATCCACCGCCGCGACACGCTGCGCGCCGATCGCACCAACCAGGCGAGGCTTCGCGCCAATCCCAAGGTCGAGATGGTCTGGAACTCCGAGGTCGCCGAGGTGCTGGGCGATGGCGGCGGCGTGACCGGCGTGGCGCTGCGCGACACCCGTGACGGCGCCGTGTCGCACCTGGCGGCGCAGGGGCTGTTCGTCGCGATCGGCCACGATCCCGCGACCGCCCTGTTCAAGGGGCAACTGCGAATGGACGACGAGGGCTATATCCTCGTCGCGCCCGGATCGACCGCGACCAGCGTGCCGGGCGTGTTCGCGGCCGGTGACGTGCAGGACAAGCTGTTCCGTCAGGCGGTGACGTCCGCGGGCATGGGCTGCATGGCCGCGCTGGAGGCCGAGCGCTATCTGGCCGGGCGCGACGCGCATGCGATCGCCGCCGAAGGCGGCGATGTCCGCGTGCTGGCCTGACTCACGCCTAAGATGGTGAAACCAATGACGAACCCGCTACTCGACACGCTGGCCCTGCCTCGCTTTGGCGATATCCGGCCCGACCAGATCGCGCCCGCGCTCGACCAGGCTCTCGCGGATCACCGCGCTGTCGTGGCCAAGATCGTGGCGTCCCGGCCGACCGATTTCGCGGACGCGTGGCTGCCGCTGGAACGGGCCGACACCGCGATCGCGGGCGTCTGGTCGGCCGTCTCCCACCTGCAGGCCGTGGCGGACGCGCCCGAGCTGCGCGCCGCCTATGGGGCCGGACAGGTGCGACTGGTCGAGAACCATCTTCAGGTCATGCAGAACCGCGCGCTGTACGAGGTGCTGGTCGCGCTGACCGCGACAGCGGATTTCGCCGCACTGCCCAAAACCGATCGAGCCGCCGTCGAGCATATGATCCGCGACTTCACGCTTTCGGGCGTCGCGCTCGCGCCCGAGGATCGCGCCCGCTTCGCGGCCATCTCCGTGGAGTTGTCACAGCTCTCGACCGCGTTTGGCAACGCCGTGCTCGACGCGACCGACGCCTGGTTCGAGCATGTCGAGGACGAAACGCTCCTCGCGGGACTTTCGGACGCGGACAAGGCGATGTTCGCCGAGGCGGCCCGGGCGAAGGGACTGACAGGCTGGGTCGTCACACTCCAGATGCCCAGCGTCAACGCGATCCTGACCTTCGCCGAGGACCGGGGGCTGCGCGAGCGGGTCTATGCCGCATCGGGCACGCGGGCGTCCGACCAGGGCCCGCACGCCGGCCAGTTCGACAATTCCGGGCGGATCGCCGATATTCTCGACCGGCGGCGCGAGGCCGCGCGGCTCCTCGGCTTCGCCGATCCGGTCGCATGGTCGCTCGCCACCAAGATGGCGACCGATGCGGACGCGGTCTTGGCCTTTCTGCGCGATCTCGCCGCGCGCGCGAAGCCGGCCGCGGAGCGGGAAATGGCGGCGCTGGCGGATCATGCCGCCAGGCATTTGAGCATCTCCGATCTTCAACCCTGGGACGTCGCCTATGTCGCCGAGCGGATGCGGCAGGCCTTGTACGCCGTCGACGAGCAAGCGGTGCGCGCCCATTTCCCGGTCGAGCGCGTCATCGCCGGGTGGCGGCGCCTGCTCGACCGGCTGTTCGGTATCCGTCTGATCGCGCGGCCCGATGTCGCCGTCTATCATCCCGACGCCTGTTATTATGACGTGGCGGACGAAGATGGCTCGGTGTTCGCGGGCGTCTATCTCGACCTGCACGCGCGCCCGGGCAAGCGTGGCGGCGCCTGGATGGCGCAAGCGCGGCCGCGGCTCAACGACGGGAATGTCCAGCGCGTGCCGGTCGCCTATCTCGTCTGCAACTTCGCGCCGAAGACCGATGGCAGTCCCGCGCTGCTCAGCCACAAGGAAGTCGTCACCTTCCTGCACGAGACCGGGCATTGCCTGCATCACCTGCTCACCCGCGTCGACCGGCCCAATATCGCCGGCATCAGCGGGTTCGAATGGGATGCGGTCGAACTGCCCAGTCAGTTGATGGAGGATTTCGCCTGGGACAGCGCCGTGCTGGGCGACATGTCCGGCCATTATGTGACGGGCGCGCCGCTGCCCGATGCGCTGTTCGAGACGCTGCTCGCCGCACGCCACTTCCTGTCGGGGATGTTCGTCGTCCGTCAGGTCGAATTCGCGCTGTTTGACCTGTTGCTGCATCGGGGCGTGCTCGGCGCCGACCCCATCGAGGTGATCCAGGCGGTGCGCGACGAGGTGGCGGTCATTCGCCCGCCCGCCTGGCACCGCTTTCCGCACGCCTTCACCCACATCTTCGCGGGCAGCTATGCCTCGGGCTATTACAGCTATCTCTGGGCCGAGGTGCTGGCCGCCGACGGGTTCCAACGCTTCGCCGAGGCTGGGCTGATCGACCGCGGCGTCGCGGCGAGCTTTTGCGAGGAAATCCTCTCCCGGGGCGCGAGCCGCCCGGCGGCCGAGAGCTTCCGCGCCTTCCGCGGACGCGACGCCGACCCGGCCGCGATGCTGGTCCGGCACGGACTGACCGCCGATGCCCGGTGATCGCCGCGAGGCTCTCGTCCAGGCATGGCGGGCCGACGCCATCCGGCGGATAGAGGCGGACTTCAACCGCTCCGCCGACACGCATCTTATCCGGCTGGACTTGGCGCGTTACCCAGGAATTACGCTCTATCTAAAGGACGAGAGCAGCCACCCCACGGGGAGCCTGAAACACCGTCTAGCGCGCTCGCTGTTCCTCTATGCCCTGTGTAACGGCTGGATCAGGCCCGACACCTGCATCATCGAGGCATCTTCGGGATCGACGGCGGTCAGCGAGGCCTATTTCGCGCGGATGCTCGGCTTGCGCTTCATCGCGGTTGTGCCCGCGTCGACGGCGGCGCCCAAGCTCGATGCGATCCGCTTCCACGGCGGTGAAATTCATACGGTCGACGACCCGCGCACCGTCTACGACGTGGCCCAGGGCCTCGCACGCGAGACGAAAGGCCATTATCTCGACCAGTTCACCTATGCCGAACGCGCGACCGACTGGCGGGGCAACAACAATATCGCCGAAAGCATCTTCGCGCAGATGGCTGCGGAGGCGTTCCCGGTTCCGGCATGGATCGTGTGCGGGGCCGGTACGGGCGGGACGTCCGCCACGATCGGCCGCTACATCGCCTATCAGCGCCACGCGACCCGGCTTTGCGTCGCCGATCCGGTTCACTCGGTTTTCCATCGCCATTTCGCTGATCCGACGGTCGTGTCACTGCCGGAAGCGAGCGCCAGTTGCGTCGAGGGGATCGGGCGCCCGCGTGTCGAACCCAGCTTCATCCCCTCGGTGATCGACCGGATGATCGCGGTCGACGACGCCGCCAGCATTGGCGCGATGCGGGCCCTGTCTCATCGTCTGGGGCGTCGGGTAGGCGGCTCCACCGGCACGAACCTGGTAGCCATCGCTCAACTGGTCGATGAGATGGCGAGCCAGGGGGAGACGGGCTCGATCGTGTCGATCCTGTGCGATGGGGGCGATCGATACGGCTGCACCTATTATGACGATCACTGGCTGCGGGAGCGCGGGGTCGACTGGTGGCCCCATGAGATGCTGTTCAGGGCCCAGTTCGATGCGTGAGCGCTCACAGCGCACGCTCGGCGAGCCAGGCGGGGTATCGCCTTGTTGGCCTGGGTGCTGGGCGCGGCGGTTTCGGACCACGCGATAATCTTAGCGCTCGCCCGCGCCGCGCGGCGCGTATCGTCGAGCAGTTGGTCAGCGCTGCGAACGTCGCCCTCCTGGAGGCGTTCCAACGGCAGATGTTGGCGCATGCTGGCCCGGGCGGGCTGGCGAAGACTGCGCCGGCGCGCCTAAGTGCGCGGGCCGGCATGACGCAGATGCGGCTGTGCGGCCCGGTTTAGTTAGCGCAGGGCTTCGCGTTGGCGAGCAACGCCTCAACAAATGTCATGATCAGGCGTCCCGTCGGCGCCTCGCTGTCTTTTCGTCGCTGCAAGGCGAGTCCGTGCGCCAGCGCCATACAGCCCGCCGCCAGCTCGCGCGGATCCAACTGGGGTTCGCGCCCGAGCGAACGGTAAAATCCGGCCACGATGCGCCCGAGCTCCTCGGCGTGAGTCTCGTGGACCTCGTCGTATTCTGCGGCGAACGTCGCCGACCGATGCGCTAGGAGCTGAAGTTCGAGCGCGAGCATCGACCAGTCGATGTCAGCGTTGAGGGCCGCCGCCCAATCGGTAGGGCGCTCTGCGTTCGTTCAACCTGACCTTGCTGATGACGATTGGGGCGGTGCCTTTGGGGGAGGGGAGTGATGGCATCCCGATCCTCCGATGAAGGCCCCTTTGAACACTTGCATCCCGACAT
Source organism: Caulobacter segnis (assembly GCF_031454995.1). Classification (GTDB taxonomy): domain Bacteria; phylum Pseudomonadota; class Alphaproteobacteria; order Caulobacterales; family Caulobacteraceae; genus Caulobacter; species Caulobacter segnis_E. Next base: position 752,271 of record NZ_JAVDRV010000002.1, read on the forward strand.
TGCGCACTTGGCGACCGGCGACCGGGCTATCCGAAGGGCCGCGATCCTGACGGACCGCTGGGTCAGCTACCCGGCCGCCGAAGACGCGGTCGAGCGGATGTTCGGGATTCTTGCGATGCCGTCGCGGCTGCGCATGCCGTCAGTATTGTTTTGGGCAGTCCCAAACATGGGCAAAAGTTCGATCCAGGTCCATTTCCTCAGCCTGGTTCGCGCACGCTATCCGAGCGAAAGTGAGCCAGAGGAGAAGGACAAGCCTTGGCGCGCCGAGGGCGTGCTCAGGATCGAGGTGAATGACGAGCTCACCGAGAAGCGCTTCTATTGCACTGACCCACCTGACCGCCAATCGGATCAGGATGATGATCCTCGACGAGATTCAGCAATCAAAATTCGTCTAAGATATATTATCGGAAATAATATCCTCCACGACCGACCTTGGGTTTGATGTCACGGATCATATCGGCACCGCTCAGACCGCTATGCAGAATTCCGCAATCAGGTTGACGAATGTCTCGCCAAATCGTGGCCGTTGAAGCCCTGCTAGGATTGAGGGCTTGAGGCCGGCTTCGCGGTTGTCCTTGGACCGTTCTGGCAAGGCAGGCCTTCCCGTGACGGCACTGGAACAGTTCACGGCAAACATTGCGCTAAATGACACCCGCTTCACATACGGTCGCCTGGTGAGGCTTGTTAAGGTCTTCAGTTTCGGCCTTGAGGTTTACGGGTGCGGTTTGAACAATCACGCTTTGCGCGGCTAGGTGGGTCTCAACGCCGCCAAGCGCTCGCTCCAGCTCCCTCCCCCCCATCTCTGCACTGACTGAGGGCAGCAGCTTCCAGACATTGCCCCAGTTCCGCCGAGCACCGCGGGACCGGAGCACGCCTTACAGCGGCCTTAGACGATCAGTCACGTCGGCCGTGCGCCCTTGGCGCATCATCGCCGCCTCCTCCACTGGCCCGACATTGGACGCGCCGCCTGCTAGCGCGGCCGAACTCCGTCCAGCACTAGGGCCGTCACCGCCGCCACGGCCTCCTCCATGAAACCCTTGTCGGACAAAGATCTGCCCGACAGCGCTCGCACCTGAACGGCGAAATCAGCATAGTGTTGGGTTAGGGCCCAGATAGAGAAGATCAGATGCGGCGGTTCGACGGGTGCGAGCCTGCCCGCCGCGACCCAGGCCTGGACCACGGCGACCTTGGCGTCGAACACCGCCTTTAACGGGCCAGCCAGGACCGGCTTCAACAGCGGCGCTCCCCGCAGCATTTCCAGAGCGAACAGACGCGAGACCTCCGGGTGGTCGCGGCTCATGGCCAGTTTGGCCTCGATCAGCGCGCCGATCGCCTCCGCCGGGTCCTCCTCCCGCCGGAAGCGGGCCAGCGGCGCCAGCCATCGCGACAGTCCCTGCTCCAGCACCGCCACGTAAAGCGCGTCCTTGGATGGGTAGTAGTAAAGCAGGTTGGCCTTCGACAGCCCTGCCGCCCGGGCGATGGCGTCGATGCTGGCTCCGTCCAGCCCCAGGCGCGCGAAGACCGACAGCGCCGCGCCCAAGATCGCGCCCTTGCGCGCCTCCCCGGCCTGGGCCCTCCGGCCGGCGGGGGGCGAGACCGGTGCGGCCGTTTCGCCCGCCGATTGGGCGGCCTTGACCAGTGCGCGGGCGCCTGAGCGGCTCTGGCCGCTCGCGCGAGGCGCCGCCCTACGGGGCGGCTTGACGGACTTGGCGGACGGGCCGGCCATCGGATCTCGAACTTGGACCAAATGGTCAGACTTTGACCGGATGGTTCGAATTGCAACGTTCTGCGGGATAGTATTCCATGCGCGCCGGACATCACAAGGAGCCGCTTCGATGAGCGCGCCGATCACCCCGCCCTCCCCCGAGGCCGTGATGCTCCCCGCGCGCCCCGAGCCACTGCCGGTGGCCCCGAAGACGACCGCGGTGATCGTCATCGACATGCAGAACGCCTACGCCTCGCCCGGCGGCTATCTGGACCTGGCCGGCTTCGACATCTCCGGCGCGGCCGGGGTGATCGACAAGATCGCCGAGATCCTGCCCGTGGCCCGGACGGTCGGCATGACCGTGATCTATTTCCAGAACGGCTGGGACGACCAGTACATCGAGGCCGGCGGGCCTGGCTCGCCCAACTGGTGGAAGTCCAACGCCCTGAAGACCATGCGCGCCCGGCCCGAACTGCAGGGCAAGCTCCTGGCGCGCGGCCAGTGGGACTACGAGCTGGTCGATGCGCTGAAGCCCGAGCCCGGCGACATCCGACTGCACAAGACCCGCTATTCCGGCTTCTTCAACAGCCAGCTGGACAGCGTGCTGCGCGCCCGCGGAATCCGGCACTTGGTCTTCGTCGGCATCGCCACCAACGTCTGCGTGGAGTCGACCCTGCGCGACGGCTTCTTCCTCGAATATTTCGGGACCGTGCTGGAAGACGCCACCCACCAGGCGGGCCCTGATTTCGTCCAGAAGGCCGCCCTGTTCAACATCGAGAGCTTCTTTGGCTGGGTCTCGAACACGGCCGATTTCAAGGGGACTTTCGGACAGCTCGCGCCCCGCCCCTAGGGAGGAAACCATGCCCAAGACCGTCATCACCCCACCGGGGACCCAGACCCCGATCGCGCCGTTCTCGCCGGGGACCTTGGCCGACGGGATCGTCTATGTCTCGGGCACCCTGGCCTTCGACAAGGACAACAACGTCGCCTTCCCCGGCGACGCCGAGGCCCAGACCCGTCAGGTGCTGGAATCCATCAAGTCGGTGATCGAGACCGCTGGCGGCACGATGGAGGACGTGGTGATGAACCACATCTTCCTGAACGACTGGGTCCACTACGCGCCGATGAACAAGGTCTACGCCGAGTACTTCCCCGGCGATAAACCCGCCCGCTACTGCATCCAGTGCGGCCTGGTGAAGCCCGGCTTCGTGGTCGAGATCGCCTCGGTCGCCCACGTGGGCAGGGAGTAGACGCCACATGACCTCCGGAACCGTCGATGGCCTGCACTACGAGCTTCACGGCTGGCCGATCGCTGGGCGGGAGGTCGTGTTGCTGTCGTCGGGCCTGGGTGGCTCGGGAGCATTCTGGGCTCCTCAGATGAAGGCCCTGACCGGGCGCTGGCCGGTCGTCACCTACGACCATCGCGGCACGGGGCGCAGCGTCCGCGCCCTGCCGCCCGGCCCTTACGCCGTCGACGACATGGGCCGGGACATGGTCAAGGTCATGGACGCCCTGGGTCTAGCCAAGGCCCACGTGGTCGGCCACGCGGCCGGCGGCAATGCGGGCTTGGCCCTGGCGCTGAGCCACCCCGATCGCCTGGGTAGGCTGGTGGTCGTCAACGGCTGGTCGCGGCCCGACCCGCACATCCGGCGCTGCTTCGACACTCGCCTTCATCTGCTGAACGACACGGGCCCCGAGGCCTATGTCCATGCCCAGCCGATCTTCCTCTATCCAGCCGACTGGATCTCGCGGAATCACGCCCGCCTGATGGCCGAGGAGGCCCATCACGTGGCGGGCTTCCCGCCCCACGAGGTGATGCTGGCGCGGATCAACGCCCTCCTGGCCTTCGACATCGACGCGCGGCTGGAGGAGATCCCCCACCGCGTCCTAGTCAGCGCCAGCGCCGACGACATGCTGGTCCCGATGAGCTGCTCCCAGCGCCTCGCCGCGCGCCTGCCCAACGCCGACTTCCAGCAGGTCGCCTGGGGCGGCCACGGCTTCACCGTCACCGATCCCGAGACCTTCAACGAAGGTCTGATCCAGTTTCTGGAGGGCGCGTGAGCGCGCCCGTCATCTCAAGAGCCACGGGGGAATAGTCCCATGCAGGTCGGCGTCTTCATTCCCATCGGCAACAACGGCTGGCTGATCTCCGAGACCTCGCCGCAGTACATGCCAAGCTTCGAGCTGAACAAGGAGATCACCCAGAAGGCCGAGACATACGGCTTCGACTTCGCCCTCTCGATGATCAAGTTGCGCGGGTTTGGCGGCAAGACGCAGTTCTGGGAGCACAATCTGGAGAGCTTCACCCTGATGGCGGGCCTCGCCGCGGTGACCTCCAAGATCAAGATCTTCGCGACCGTGGCCACCCTGACCATCCCGCCGGCCATCGTGGCGCGGATGGCCTCGACCATCGACTCGATCGCCCCCGGCCGCTTCGGCGTGAACCTGGTCACCGGCTGGCAGAAGGCCGAGTATTCGCAGATGGGCCTCTGGCCCGGCGAGGCGCACTACACCGACCGCTACAACTACCTGGCCGAATACACGACCGTGCTGAAGGACCTGCTGGAGACCGGCACCTCGGACTTCAAGGGCAAGTACTTCACCATGGAGGACTGCCGGGTTAGCCCGCACCCGAAGGAGACCAAGCTGATTTGCGCCGGCTCCTCCGACGAGGGCCTAGCCTTCACGGCGCAGTACGCCGACTACAGCTTCGCCCTGGGCAAGGGGACCAACACCCCGACCGCCTTCGCCTCGGTGAACAAGCGCCTGGAGGCGGCGGCTGAAAAGACCGGCCGGGACGTCAAGTCTTTCATTCTGTTCATGATCATCGCCGACGAGACTGACGAGAAGGCGATGGCCAAGTGGCAAAAGTACCGCGACGGCGCGGACCAGGAGGCGCTGGCTTGGTTGACCCAGCAAGCCGCTCCGAACGCCAAGGCCGGCGCGACGACCAACACCACCCAGCTGGCGGCGCCGGAGTCGGCGGTGAACCTGAACATGGGCACGCTGGTCGGCAGCTACGAAAGCGTCGCGCGCATGATGGACGAGATCGCCGAGGTCCCCGGCACGGCGGGCGTTCTGCTGACCTTCGACGACTTTGTGCAGGGTGTGGAAGGCTTCGGGATCAAGATCCAGCCGCTGATGAAAAGCCGCATACAACGGTGAGCGTTGCCCACCTGTTCGGCTAGGCGCGTCTACAAGCAAGGCGCGCGGACAAGCCAACGCTAAAGGCTGGAGCCGCGCGCCGGCGCCAATGACGGTTCCGGCCTCTGCCCGAGCCATTACCCATGGCGGCTTATGCGGCGCGAGCGCGCCACTACCGGACCTTGATGCGCGCCCGGGAACCGGACATCGAGCGCGCCAGGAGCGGGGGCGAGATCGCCCCGTTGCCGGCCTTCAGCGAATAGGGCCTGATGTCCGTTGTCCGTCCATACTCCAGACTTCAACCGCCTTGTCGATGGCGCGGCCGTCTAAACGCGGGGCCTCCGCTACCTGAGTTCCGCGCCTCGCCGCCTGGGCTATGAAGAAGCCGCGGGCGAAGCGGAGGTCATAGGATGAATTGCGCGCCTGGGCGTTGATCCTCGATCACGCACCGCGCCAGGCTTTGGGCGACACCTTTGGGGTCGGCCTGATCGGAGACGGCCCTCAGATCAATGTCCAGTTTTCGGGGCGTCGCCTCGATCAAGGTGTAGCCCGAGCGTTCGATGTCGGCGAAGCGGACGTGGTCATTGCGGGCCCGGACATCGCCATAACGCGCCGCCGGCGCGTGGCTGGCGGCCAGGCATGTCGTCACGAGTTCGGTCGCCACGGGCTTCGCGTCGGCTTGGCCGATCCGCAGGTCGTTGACCATGTAGGCATGGATGTCGCCGCTTAGGACCACGGCGTTGCGCACCGATGGACGGGTCATGCCGCGCATAAGGCGGTCCCGCGCGGCGGCGTAGCCGTCCCATTGATCCGACATCACGCCGTCGGGCGTTTCGATCGGCGCGACCACCGTCTGCTGAGCCAGCAGGGTCCAGCGCCCGCGCTCGGCCTTCAGCGTCCGGTCCAGCCAGAGCTCCTGGGCCGCGCCCAGCATGGTGCGGTCTGGCGCGCTCATCCCGGGACAGTCGCGGCGCGCTCGGTTCCCGCTCTGACCTGGAGGATTGCAGGCCTGGGGCGAGCGGTACCGCCGCCCATCCAATACCGGCAAGCTCAACAGATCCCCCCACGCGAGGTGCCGATAGAGTCGTGGCTCGCCTGGACGCGCCCACAGGCTGGGGCGCACCGGCAGGTGCTCGAAGTAGGCCTGGTAGGCGGCCGCCCGCCGACGGGCGAAGACCTGAGGATCCAGCCCCTTCAGGTTGGCCAGGTCGGCGTAGTCGTTCTCGACCTCATGGTCGTCCCAGGTCACGATCCAGGGCGCCAGCCGATGGGCCTCGCGAAGGTCGTGATCGGACTTGTAGGTCGCGTGCCGCCGACGATAGCCGTCCAAGTCCGTGGGTTCGGGCGCGTCGAAGCGACGGACCTTTGGAAACTGATCGTAGCTGTTCTCGTAGATGTAGTCGCCCAACTGCACGATCAGGTCGGGTTGGGCGGCGACCATGTCGCGATAGGCGCTGAACCAGCCCAGTTCAAAATGCTGGCACGAGCTGACGGCGATCCGCGCGCGTTCGGCGTGCTCCGGCGCGGTGGCGGTGCGGCCGACCGGGCTGACCGCGCCCAAGGCGTGAAACCGGTACCAGTAAGGTCGGCCGGGGCGCAAACCCGAGAGCTCGACGTGAACCGAATGGCCCAAGGTCGGCGTCGCCGCGCGGCGGCCACGCCGCACGATACGGCGGAAGGCCTCGTCCTCGGCGACCTCATAGGCGACGGGAACGGCCGGTGCGTCGAGCGACGCGCCGCCGGCGCCGAGGCGGGTCCACAGTACGAAGCCGTCGGTCGACGGATCACCGCTGGCCACGCCCATCGCAAAGGGCTCGGCGGGCGCGGCCCGGCGGATCTCCAGTCCCTGCGTCGCCGTCGCGCGGGCCAGGAAAAGGCCGGTCGAGGCCGTCATCATCGCGCGGCGGGTCAGCAGGGACATCGCTGGGATCCCATCAAGAGAACGAAGTGAGGCGATCCAGCCCAAGGACCGGATCGCCCCGCGATCAAAAGTCGAACCGCGCGCCGATCCCGTAGGTGGCGGGCGCTCCAACCAGTCGAGCCGCGCCGTTCAGCTCGGGGAAATAGACCTCGTCGGTTATGTTGCGGCCATAGGCATAGAGCGTCCAGTTCGACGGGGTGGCCAAGTCCACGCGGGCGTTGACCAGGGTGTAGGCCTTGGCCGTGTTGCCCGGCGTGGCGTTCAGGCGGTTGGATTCCTCGCCATGGTGTGTGACGCCAACGCGGCTGCGCAGCGACCAGCCTTCCTTCAGGGTGATGCTGTGGTTCAGGCTGGCGGTGGCCGACACGTCCGGCGCGCCCGGCAGCGGATCGCCAACGGTCTGCAGCACCTCGGCCACCCGGTTGGACGAGAACGACAGGACCTCGGTGTCCAGCCACGCGGCGTTGACGTCGAAGCTCAGGCTCTGGCGCTCGGTGCGCAGCAACTGAGCGCTGAGCGCCACCTCGATACCCTTGCTGCTGGCCTTGCCGACATTGGCCCGGCCGTTGGTGTCGTTGGCCAGCCGCGTCGTGGCCTGCAGTTCGCTGAAGCGATAGTCGAACGCGTCCAGCGACAGACGCAGGCGCGGCGTGGTCCAGCGCAGGCCCGCCTCGTAGGCGCGCACGGTCTCCGAGGCGAAGGGCTTGGTCTCGGCCACCGTGAAGATCGAGGTGCCGTCGAAACCGCCGCCGCGATAGCCCGTGCCGGCCGATACGAAGACGTTCAGGCTGGGCGTGACGTCGTACTTCACGGTCAGGCGGCCCGAGACGTTGTCGTCGTCGAACTTCTCGTCCCATGCGAACGGGTTGGTGGTGGCGAAGGTGGTCGTGAAGGTGCTGATGCCCCACGGATTGTGGTCGACGTTGCGGCCGACATAGTGGGCGTTGTCGCGCGTGTAGCGCAGACCCGCCGACACCTGCAGGCGCTCGAGCGGGTGGTAGTCGGCCTGGCCGAACAGGGCGAAGCTGTTGCGTTCCTGGCGGTGCAGATTGTCGTAGTTGGTCAGCGCCGAGTAGCTGATCCAGTTGGTGTTGAACTTGACGTCGTCGGTCACGTAAAAGGCGCCGGCGATCCAGTCCAGCTTGCCGCCCGTGTCGTCGGCCAGGCGCAGTTCCAGAGACGACTGGCTGAGCTTCTCCTTGGCGTCGAAATACGAGGCTGGATAGGGCGAGCCATCGCCGTTGCCCCGCACCGAACGCTTGCTGCCCTGCCAGCCGCTGATGGCGGTGAAGTTCAGGTTCTCCCGAACCTTGTGACTAAAGCTCGCCGAGCCGCCGTAGATGTCGATCCTCTGGGTCGGATAACCCGTCGAGTAGAACTCATAAGGATCGTTGTTCTCGCCGGCGTTGGCGATCGTGGCGTCCTGGGCCCGCGAAATCCGATCGTACTGACGGGTGTCGCCCCGGTCGCGGCTGCCGAACAGCTTCACGACAAAATCGCTCTCCGGGGCCATCTTGAAGTCAAACGTCGCGCGGCCGGCGACCAGGTCCTTGTCGCCGAAACCCTTTCGGCGGCCCGGATCAACCAGCGCCGGCACCTGGGTCTGGACCACGCCGCGCACCGACGGACGGAAGCCGGCCAGAAGGCCCGCGCCGGCGCCATCCATGAAGCCGCCGCCATTCTGAGCCAGGACGGCCAGACGCACGCCTAGGGTCTCGCTGACGGGCCCGCCGACCGAGGCCTCCATCTCGGTGTAGTCGTAGCTGCCGTACTCGACGCGGCCCGAGCCTTCGAGAACCTGACCAGGACCCCGGGTGATCGCGTTGATGACGCCGGCCGTGGTGTTGCGGCCATAGAGCGTGCCTTGCGGACCCTTGAGCACTTCGATGCGATCGAGGTCGAACAACGGCATGCCCAGATAGGCGTTCGAGGTCTGGTAGACGCCGTCGACGTGCAGGGCGACCGAGGGGTTGCCATTGGGCTTGTAGTCATCGGCGCCGCCGATGCCGCGGATGCTGATCAGACCGTAGTTGGTGCCGCCGAAGGCATAGTTCACCGACACGCCGGCGACCTGATCGACCAGATCGACCACATTGGTGATCCCGCGCCGCTGGGCGTCACCGCCCTCGACGACGGTCACGGCGATCGGGACATTCTCGATCCGCGCCGAGCGCTTCTGGGCCGTGACGATGACTTCTTCCAGCTCGGCGACGACCGGATTTTCCTGCACCGAGATCAGGAAGGTCCGCGGTCCGGTAGCCGTTGCCTTCAGGCCCGAACCCGCCAGGAGGTCGCGCAGCGCCTCGGCGGGCGGACGCGTGCCGATCACGGCGTTGGCCCGTTTGCCCTTCACGAGGTTCGACGCATAGAGCACCTGCACGTCGGCCTGCTTGGCGAAGGCCGGCAGGGCCAGGTCCAGGGGTTGGGTGGGCAGGGTGAAGGCCACCGGCGGCGCGGCGGGCTCCTGGGCCAGGGCCGGCGCGGCCGCGCCCAGGACCAGCAGGGCGCAGCAGGCCATCAGGCCGCGCCGAAGACCGGCGGCGTGGGAAACTCGGTTCGTCATCGTGCTTTCCTAGGCAAATCCGGCCCCCGTCGACCGATCATCCCCAGGAACCGCGGCCCCGCTGAAAGCCTCACCTTGTCGTGAAAATTTCATCGAATGCCGGAACGCCAGCCGCTGTCATTCGGCGATCTCCCAGGTCGTCCGGTCGACCTGCTGGACGCGCACGCCAAAGCCCGCCCGCAGGGCGTTGGCGAACTCGCGCGCCCCGTCGTAGCGGAACGATCCGGAGATCCGGATGTCGTTCAGCCGCGCGCCCGGAACCAGGGACAACTGGTCGCTGGAGTAGCGATTGAACGCCGCGACGACTTGCGGCAACGGCGTGTCGTTGAACACCAGCCGACCATCGCGCCAAGCCGTCAGCGCGTCGAGATCCGCCGCCGCCACGGACTTTGGCCCGGCCTGACCCGACAGCATATGGCCAGTCGTCAGCCTTCGCGCCGCGGCCTGTCCAGCCGCGACGACGTCGAGCGCTCCATCCTCGATAAGAATCTGCGCCTTATCGCCCTGCTTGGTCACCTGGAAGCGCCCGCCGCTGCCCTGGGCGCGCTCATCGCCGACAACGACCTGGAACGGCCGGTCGGGGGCCGAGCGCATGTCGAAGTAGGCCTGTCCCTCGACGAGCCGCACACGACGACGCTGGGCGTCGTACTGCACACGCACGCTCGACAGCGGGGCCAGGGTTACGCTCGATCCGTCCGGCAACGGGGCGGTAAGACGCTCACCCGCGCCGGTGCGGATCGTCGCGCCGGCCGTGCTGGCCATCATCACCGCGACGCCGCCCCCGCCCGCCGCCGTCACGGCGCCGACGAGGCTGAAGATCATGCGCCGACGGCTGATCCCAGCCGCCTCGCGCAACGCAGCCGCGCGCATCGCGATCAGGCCATCAGCCCCCTTGGCCGCCGCCAGGGACGACCAAGCGTCGGCGGTTTCCTGGTATGCCTCGGCGTTGCCGGGCGCTTCGAGCCATTCAAGGAAAGCCTTGCGGTCGTCCGCCGCCAGCGGCCCCCGATCGGCCTTGGCGAACCATTGGGCGGCCTGATCTTCGTGAACGATGCGACGCCCCATCAGCCCTGCTCCCGCAAGGCGTTGCGCAGAACAGCCATCGACCGCACGAGATGCTTCTCAACGGCGCTGACCGAGATGTTCAGTCGGGCGGCGATCTGGGCGTGGCTCATGTCCTCGAAGCGACGAAGAATGACGATCGTGCGCGCCCGAGGCGACAGCGACTTGAGGGCGACCTGGATGCGTTCCAGGTTCTGTCGCCCGCCGATGACGTCCTCCGCGCCCGGGAGGTCGTCAGCCAGGTCGATACGATCCAAGTCGACCGCGCTCAGCAGCGGCCGCGCCCGTTCCCGCTTCACCTTGTCGCGAAGGAGGTTCGCCGCGGCCTCGAATACGTAGCCGTCGATGCTTTCCAGGGTCATCAGGCCAGGGCGACGCAGCAGTCGCAGGAACAGGTCCTGCACCAATTCCTCGCTGTCAGGCCGCGAACCGGTGCGGCGGGTGAAGTAGCGGAGCAACGGGATACGAAGGCGTCGGGTCAGGGCCTCAAAGCGCTCGGCGCCTGGCGGGCCGGCCGACTCCCGCGTCAGACCTTGATCGGAGGCTGGAATGGACATGAGCCGGCCATGCCAGCGCCTGACGACAATCGTGTGAAACTTCCGTTGGAGACCCTGGTGACTACAACGCGCCAGAAGCCGCCGCTGGCTCGCCTCCAGGAACCTGACATTCACCACCGCCCCAGCGCCGAGCACGATCAGGCGGCGCGCGGATGGTCTACCGCTGTGCTTGTTGGGTCGTCGTTCCTCCCCGCTCCCCGGTCCGGCTCGGGTGGCGCTCGGCCATGTAGCGACCCGGCGCGGCGCCAAGGGCCTTGCGGAACATGGTCACGAAACTGGGCGCGCTCTCGTAGCCCAGATCGGCCGCCACTTGCTGGATCGAGGCGCCAGCCGCCAGCCACTGCACGGCCAGGACCACGCTCAGTTGCTGGCGCCAGCGCCCAAAGCTCATCCCTGTCTCGCGGCTGATCAATCGCACCAGTGTCCGTTCGCTGAGGCCGCCGCGCTTGGCCCACCCCTTCAGCGTGCCCCGCTTGGCGGGCGCGGCCATCATCTCCTCGACCATGGCCCGCAGCCGGATGTCGGTTGGCATCGGCAGATGGAGCTCCTCGACCTGGGCGGCGGCGATCTCGTCCAGCAGCACCGACATCAGCCGCGTGTTCGCGCCACTCTTCTCGTAGAGCGCCGGCAGGTTGGCGGCGCGGATCAAAAGCTCGCGCAGAAGCGGCGTCACCGAAACGGTGCAGCAGCCGCGCGGCAGGCCGACCTCGGCGGTCGTGGCGATGAAGGCGCCATAGCCCTCCATCGGACCCGAGGCCTTGATGGCGTGCCGCATGCCGCCCGGGATCCAGATCGCGCTACGCGGCGGGACGATCCAGAGTCCGCCCTCAACCTCACAGCTCAGAGCCCCGTGCTGCACTAACAGGACCTGGCCCTTGGCGTGATGGTGCGGCTCCAGTTCGAAGGAGCCAATCTCGGTCGACGCCATGCCGAAGGCGACGACAAGCCTGGGTACGTCGTCGGGCTCGATCCACTCCGAGGGATCCGAGGCGTCGGTCAGGATGGGCATGGACCGAGCTTAACATGCGATTTGGCGCAAACGAATAATAGGCTGTCCAGAGTTCGTAATGACGCCAGACCCATCGCGGCCCTATCCCATAGCCATCGAGGCTGTAGCGGCCTCGCCGAACGGGAAAGGAAGTTTCGTGACCACGCTGAACAGCCCAGCCAACGGCTATCTCTCCCAGCCGCTGGATATCGACGAGGGCCGGGGCAACGAGCTTACCGCGAGGGGCGGCTGATGGACGCCTCCAGGAGTGGATTGGGCGGCGTGTTGCGCCGCCTGCTGATGCGGCCCGCGACGGTGGCCGCGAACGAGCCGATCGCTGGACGCTTCCATCTAATCACCCTGGAGGGACCGGCCTTGCGCGACGCGGCCTGGACGCCCGGCCAGAAGGTCCAGATCGCCATGGGCGCGTCGTTCCTCACCCGCACCTACACGCCTCTCGACTGGGACGCCGTGGCCGGGCGGTTCCGCATCCTGGGCTATGCGCACGGCGACGGGCCCGGCAGCGCCTGGATCCGCGACGCCGGACCGGGCGCGGTTTGCGACGTGTTCGGCCCCCGGGACTCTATCGACCCACGCGCCGCTTCCGCGTCCTTGGCGCTCTTCGGCGACGAGACCTCGATTGGCCTGGCCCATGCCCTGGCCGCCGGGCGGCGGGCAACCCATCACTTCGAACTGGACGATCCGCAGTCCGGCGGCGCGGTGCTGGAGCATCTGGGGTTTGCCCATGCGACGCTGTTCGAGCGACGCGCCACCGATGTCCATGTCGACCGCATGGAGGTCGCGCTAGCGCCGCTCGCCGTCGCTGGGGCCGCCTTCGTGCTGACCGGCAAGGCCGGGACGGTGCAGCGGCTTCGCCAAGCGCTCAAACTCCTGGGCGTGCCGTCGTCGCGGATCTCCACCAAGGCCTATTGGGCGCCGGGCAAGACAGGTCTCGATTGATCGAGGCGCCACCCGCCCCTTCCGGGTCTCTCGGGGCAGGGCAAGGAGCGGCATGCGCCAGGAGCGGACCTTGGCGCCCCTTCATAAACCAGACTCTCGGCCGCAAGCCGACGCCCTACGGAATAAGCCTCTCAACGGCGCCACCACGCTCCGCTCGGCGAGGCCGCCGATTTGATCCGGGTCACCGACGCAGACCAACTCGGCGCGGCCTCTCACGCTATGAGTTCAGCGAGCCTAAACTCGGGACGACTGGCGCCGGCTTCTGCGCAAGCGCGGATGTGAGATCTCTGGACACGCCGGCCTCACACGCGTTCCTGAATTCACGTGGCGACCGACCGTACTGTTCGCGGAAGGCTCTGCTGAAATGCGCCGAGCCGTTGAAGCCCCAGCGAAAGCAGATCTCCGAGATTGAAAGCCGGGCATGCTGCGGACTGGCCAGGTCGATCCGGCACCGCTCCAGACGACGCGAGCGCAAATAGTGGCTGAAGGTTTCGTTGGCCGACGCGAACAGCTTCTGCACGTAGCGTGGCGAGACGCCCTCCTCGTCCGCCACGCGACGGAGCGACAGGTCCGGATCTGGCAGCAGGGTCTCGATGGTTTGGCAGAGGCGCTGCAGATGCGCCGTCGGGGTCGAGGGATCCAGAGCGTCTGACGCGGCCGCCCCCCGCTCCAGCAAGCACTGAGCCAAGAATTCCGTCAGAGCCAGGTCGACCGGTCGCAACTGATCGACCGACAAGTTCTCCAGTTCCTCGGCCGTACCGCGCAACAGGTCGGACAGGATGCGTGGCACGCCTTCCGAGCCCTCCAGCCACCCCACGCGCAAGTTGAAAGGCTTGATCAGGCGGTGATCCAGGGCCACGCGAGGCGCGCGGACGAAGAGCAGGCGCGAGCGGGTGTCCAAGCGAAGAGCCGCCGCCTGTCCCGTGGGGCCGAAGGCGATGTCCCCGGGAGAGACGCCGACAGCCAGATCGTCGGTCACCAGGGTCGCTTCGCCATGCAGCAGAACCGCCAGCCACACGGCGGCGGGCTGCCCCGAAAGCCGGCCCGAAATCGTCTGGGCGCCGGCTTCGACCAGGGCGAACTCGATGCCCAGGGGGGAGGTCAGGCAGATCACCGAAGCCGCGGCCGGCTCGCCGGACGACAGTCCCTCGATCGGCAGGCCCAAGCGTCCCATCGCGTCACGCCACGCCTCGGCCCGCTCGGCGCGGGGATGGCTCTCGGTGCTGAACGACCAAGCCTTCATCGTCCTATTCCTTGAGCTTGGGGAAGATGTCGCGGGGAATCCGGACGTGGCAGCCCTGGGTGCCGTCGACGACCTGGGTGACGCCAAAGTCCGCGGCCACGCTCATCAGCGAATAGGCGTCGTTCTTCGACAGCCCGACCTGGTCGCTGAGCAGGCTCAGCATCTTGGTCGAGGCGTCGCGCATGGCCAGGTTCAGGTCTTCATTGAAGCCATGGACGATCCACCACTTTGGCGTCTCCAACAGGGGGCCGGGAGTCTGGATGTCCTTGCGCAGAACGATCTGCATCAGGACGTTCAGCGAGCTCTCGATGGCCGTGCCTGACAGCTCGCCATCGCCCTGGCTGACGTGGGGGTCGCCGATGGAGAACAGGCCGCCGTCGACCTGGACGGTATAGTACATCGTCGCCCCTGCCCCGATGCGCCAGTTGTCGATGTTGCCGCCGTGCTCTCCGGGCGGAATGGTGCTGACGCGGCCGTCGACCGCCGGCGCGACGCCAGCGGTCCCCAGGTGCGGCCGGGCCGGAATCCGGATCCCCTTCAGGGCTGGCTGGCGGTCGCACTCGGGACAATGGGTGATCGTGCCGGGGATCAGATACTTGCCCTCGAAATCATAGGCGTAGAGAGCGCTGGCGGTGTTGGTGTTCGGATCCAGCTCGTAGATCGTCACCCGCTCCTTCTCGCCGAACTCCTTGTAGAGATAGCCCCAATTGGCCGCGAGGTTGGAGCCGTAGTTGTCGCGCGGAACCATGCGCAGGTAGCGCACCTCCAGCACATCGCCAGGCTTGGCGTCCTCGACGTAGATGGGCCCCGTCATGATGTGGACGCCGGGGTTGCGGTCGTCCTCGGGGATCTCCTTGAAGATCCGCGTGACGCCTTCGTCCATCATCAGCTCGGGCGCGTCGCCGGCATGGTGGGTGATCGCCTCGGCCTGGACCAGGTCCCCGCTCTTGATACGCAGCGACGGCGGCGTCGAAGGATCGAAATAGCCCCAATGCACCGTTTGGGGCGTGGCCTTCAGGGTGTGCAAGGCGCCGGGAACGACGTCAGGACGGGTCTGGCCGGGTTCGCAGATGAAGGGCATCGGGTCTCGGTCCTCAGGCGCTGGCCAAATGGGGGGTGGAGAGCGTGACGGAGGTCATGCTCAGCGAGCCGTGCTCGATATGGTCGGGGCCGAAGGTCGGGACATCGCCGGGCAGGCGCGCGCCCAGCACGTACAGTAGCGGCCAGTAGTGGTCGGGCGTCGGCACGGAGCGCTTGGCGTCCTGGCCCTGGCTCTCGAAGTCGACGGCGCGCTGCGGGGCGTCCTCGACGATGGCGGTTTTGATGTAGTCATTGAAGCGCTGCGACCAGTCGTAAGGCGCGCAGTTCCGGTCGCCCCAGTCCATGGCCGGCAGATTGTGGACAATGTTGCCGGTGCCGACGATCAGCACGCCCTCGTCGCGCAGGGGCGCCAGGCGCTGGCCGATCTCGTAATGCCAGGCGGGCGGTTTGCTCGCGTCCATGCTGAGCTGCACCACCGGCACATCGGCGTCCGGGAACGCCTTGCTCAGGACCGACCAGGTCCCGTGGTCCAGGCCCCAGGCCTGTTCGTCCATCGCCACCGGCGTCGGGCTAAGGATTTCACGCACCCGCGCGGCCAGCTCGGGCGAGCCGGGCGCCGGATACCGCTGATCGAAGAGCGCCTTGGGAAAAGACGCGCCGAAGTCGTGGATTGTGCGGGGCCTGGTCATTGCCGTCACCGCGACCCCGCGCGTCAGCCAGTGGGCCGAGACGCAAAGGATCGCCTTGGGCTTGCCGACAGCGTCCCCCATGGCCTTCCAGGCCCGCGTGGTGTCGTTGGTCTCCAGCGCGATCATCGGGCTGCCGTGACCGAAGAAGATGACGGGCAGACGGCTCACGCGGCGGCCTCCGTATTGGCGGCGGCGGGCGCGTCGCCGGCTTTCAGGGCGGCCCAGGCCTTCTGGTAGCGCGGCGTGAGCCAGCGGTTGAACTGCACCTGCGCGCCCTCCTGCCAGGAGTAGCGGCCGCGGATGGCGAAGCGCGAGCGCAGGCCCTGCTGGACCAGCTCGTCGACATGCATGTCCTGGGCGATGATCTTGCCGGCCGAGGTCATGATCATCTCGAGGCGCTCCTCGAAGCCTGGGCTCTCCGTGGCGCCAGGCGCCACGAGGATTCCCGTGTCCTGCTCCATGGTCTCGGGACCGGTCGGGCGCAGGATCAGGTAGATGACCATGTCGCTGGTCATCACCAGCGACAGCGTCGGCGGGATGTTGGCGAAGGTGGCGCGGTCGCGGTCCTCGTCGGTCAGGTTCGGGAACACCGGCAACACCGCCTTCTGCGTCGGGTTGAAGCTGGCGTCTCGGTGCAGCGTGCCGTTGTAGCGCAGAAAGCCGGCGTCCCCCTCGCCCGCCTCGGGGAAGCTGCACAGCTCGCTCGGAATGAAGTCGTGAAGCGGCCCCCGGTGCAGCTTGCTGGCGTGGTAGCCGTCGTTGTTGTTCTCGAACATGACCTTCCAGTTCCAGGCGAACTGGCCGGTCATCGGCGGGGAGAGGCCATCGGCGTTCGAAAGGTCGTAGTTGGCCACCGCCGCCTCGACGGCCGTCAGGCGCGGCGCCAGCGGCGGGGCCTCGGCGTCGAAGTTGATGAAGATGAAACCCAGCCAGACCTCGACCTTGAAGGTCGGGAGCTTGATGGCCTTCTTGTCGAACTCGCAGGTGCGCTCCATGGCCGGGGCGTTCACCAGGTCGCCGTTCAACGAATAGACCCAGTGGTGATAGGGACACACAAAGCCGCGCGTATTGCCCCTGCCCTCGGCCACCAGCATGGCCCGGTGCTGGCACACGGCAGACATCGCCTTGATCTGGTTGTCGCGGTTGCGCGTGACGATGATCGGCTCGCCGATGATCCGCGTCGTGAAGAAGTCTCCGGGCTCCTTGACCCAGTCGACGCGGCCCACGCACAGCCATTCGTGATTGAACAGCGCCTCCTTCTCGAACTCGTAGAAGTCGGCGTCGACATAGCAGGCGGGCGGCAGGGTCTCGGCGGTCTCGACGTCCCGCATAGAGCGGGACAGGCCTTCGAAGAAGACATCGCTGAGAAGGGGCGGCCGCGGGCTCATCGTGAAGCGCTCTACAAGGGCGGAAGTCGACCATCACGCTAGGACCGCACCGTGAGCTGGTCTTGCCTCAGCGCGCACGAAGAGTTGGTCGGCAACCGCCCTCCATGGCGCGACGCCGGGTTTGCAGGCGCTCGGCGCCCCGGAGACGCCTTTGGCGCCCAATCCAGGATCACACCCGGCGCCGCCGAGAAAGCTGTCGTGCGCGCTGAGACAAGACCGCCACCCTCGCCGCGCCTAGGGTCATGTCGTGGACATCGCCCCACGGAGGACGCCATGACGCCGACCGCAGACATCGCCATCAAGGACCTGAAGCCGGGCTTCGGGGCCGAGATCTCCGGCATCGACCTGGCCTCCGCCCCCGACGCGGCGCTGGACCAGGTCGTCGACACCTTCCACCGCCATGGGGCCATCGCGCTGCACGGCCAGAAGATGACGCCCGACGACCTGATGCGGTTCATCGGACGGTTCGGCGATCCGGAGGACCACACCCAAACCCGCTTCACCCTGCCCGGCTATCCGAAGATCTTCATCCTCAGCAATCGCGTTGTCGATGGAAAGCCGATCGGCGCCCACAACGACGGCGTGGGCTGGCACACCGACTACAGCTACAAGCCCGAGCCGGTCATGTTGACCATGCTCTACGCGGTCGAGGTCCCTGATGAAGGTTCCGACACGCTGCTGGCCGACGGCTGCGCGGCCTGGAACGCCCTGCCCGTCGACAAGCAGGCCCTGCTGGAGGGTCTGCGGCTGCACCACAGCTATAAGCACTTCATGGCCACTCGCCAGTTCGGCCAACAGCAGACCCTGTCGCCCGAGCTGGAAGCGGCCAATCCCGACGTCGAACACCCGCTGATCCGCACCCATCCGGCCGATGGTCGCAAGGCGCTGTGGCCCTCGACCGGCACCGTCACCGAAGTGATCGGCATGCCGGGACCCGCGGGTCTGGCGCTGCTGGACGAGTTGGTCGAGTTCATGACCGAGGAGCGCTTCGTCTATCGCCACAAGTGGCGGGTCGGCGACCTGCTGATGTGGGACAATCGCTGCACCCTGCACACCGGCACGCTGTACGACGACACCAAGTACATCCGGACCATGCACCGCCTTTGGGTGAAGGGCGACAAGCCGTACTGATCCTGTTTTCGGTGGAGTTGGCATGACCAAGACCTGGATGATCACCGGCGTGTCCGACGGCCTGGGCCGCGAGATCGCCCGCGCCGCCCTGAAGCGGGGCGACGTCGTCGTCGGCACGGTGCGCAGGCCCGAGGCCGTCGCCGCGTTCGAAGCCCTTGCGCCTGGCCGCGCCCACGGCGTCGTCATGGACGTCACTGATACGGCGGCCGTCGCCGCCGCCGTCGCCAAGGCCGAAGGCGCGACCGGGACCATCGACGTCCTGGTCAACAACGCCGGCTATGGTCTGGTCGGGGCGGTCGAGGAGGCGTCCCTGGACGAGGTTCGCGCCCAGTTCGAGGTCAACGTCTTCGGGCCCCTCGCGGTCCTGAAGGCCGCCCTGCCCGCCATGCGCGCGCGCCGCGCGGGCCGGATCATCAACATCACCTCGGTCTCGGGCCTGGCCGTCTGGGCCGGCACGGGCGTGTACTGCGCCAGCAAATGGGCGCTGGAAGGCCTGACCCAGACCCTGGCCCAGGAGGTCGCGGAGCTCGGGATCCGGGTCGTCAACGTCGCGCCCGGCGGACTGCGCACGGACTTCGCCACGGGCTCCAAGGTCATCGCGGCCGACAAGCTCTCCGACTATGACGGCCTCGCCCGCGACGCCGAGCGGATCATGGCCGACCATGCCGGCCAGGAACCCGGCGACCCGGCCAAGGCGGCCCGAGCGATCCTGACGATCGCCGATATCGAGGCCCCGCCGATGCACCTGCTGCTGGGCGAGGACGCCCTGAAGTACGCCGGCCACGCCGCCCAGGGCCTGGCCGCCGACATCGAAGCCTGGAAGGCCCTGAGCCTCTCCATCGGCTTCAACGACTGATCCCCAAACGCGAGCGCACGCCTTGACCAACACCCTGATCTTCGTCGACCTGGCCTCCGAAGACCCGTCCGAAGCCGGCGACTTCTACGCCAAGGTGTTCGGCTGGCAGAACGACGCCCGCCCGGAGGGCGTCTACCACCGCATGGTGCCGGGCGGCTTCTTCAAGAAGCCCGACGGGACCGACAGCGAGATCGGCAACCTACACCTTGGGATTTTCAAGGCCGCGAACGCCCGCCCCCACCCCGAGCCGGCCGGCGTCGAGCCCCGCGCGCTGAGCGCCGACGGCCGCAAGCCGCGCGTCTGGGTGCTGATCGGCGACGACGACAGCGCCGACCGCATCCTGGGGACCGCCGAGGACCTGGGCGCGACCATCCTTTGGCGGAACCACTACTGGAAGGAATTCAACGGCTACAATCACGCCTTCCGCGACCCCTGGGGCAACGAGATCGTGCTGTGGGGCAAGGCCGGGCAGGATCCTCGGGTACCCGCGGACTTCACGCGCGAATAGCAAGACGCCGCGCTAAGTGCGCGGCGTTTGACAAAACAACCGAGCGCCGCCGGATTTCACGGCGGCGCTTTTGCTGTCCCGTTCTCAGAACGGCTTATCGCCGGCGATCGTCACCCGATAGCCGGTGCGGGTGTCAGGGAAATAGTCCCAGATCGCCTGGTGCCACGTGCAGCGGTTGTCCCAGAAGGCCACCGAATTAGGCCGCCAGCGGAAACGCACCTGGAAATCGGGATTGCTGGCGTGCTGGTAGAGATAGCCCAGGATCGCCGAGCTCTCGGCCTTGGGCAGGCCGGCGATATGGGTCGTGTAGGACGGGTTGACGAACAGGCTCTTGCGACCGGTGACCGGATGGGTCCGCACGATCGGATGGGTCGAGCAGTTATACTTGCGGTCGATATCCGGGAAGATGGCCTTGTAGACGGGATTGGCGTCGTGGACCGCCGAAAGCCCCTCAAGATAGGCCTTCATCTTGT
Source organism: Caulobacter segnis (assembly GCF_031454995.1). GTDB lineage: Bacteria > Pseudomonadota > Alphaproteobacteria > Caulobacterales > Caulobacteraceae > Caulobacter > Caulobacter segnis_E. Next base: position 772,500 of record NZ_JAVDRV010000002.1, read on the forward strand.
CCGACAGCGTCTCGTAGGCCCAGTACATGCTGGCGAAGCACGTGTCCCCGCCGTCCTCGGGCAGGACCTTCATGTAGAGGATGCTGCCCAGCGGCGGTTCGGGATCGCAAGTCAGGTCGGAGTGCCAGTTCTCGCCCGCCACGAACTTGGAATTGGCGTCGGCGTGGATGGCGACGATCTCGGGATGATCCGGCAGGCCGGGGACGCCAGAATGGATGGCCAAATCCCCGAACTTACGGCCTAAATCCTTGTGCGCCTCATGCGACATGTCCTGGTCCCGGAAGAAGATCACCTGGTGCCGCAGCAGCGCCTGATGCACTTCCTCGAACTGGCGATTGCTGAGGGGCTTGCCCAGGTCGACGCCGAAGATCTCCGCGCCGATCCGGCGGGTCATGGGCTTCACGTCAAGCACGTCGTAGGCCATGCGAAACTCCACTAGGTGTTCAGAAAGCCGCCGCGCACATAGACAAGCGGCGCCTTGGTCTCGTCGGTGACGACGCGCAACACGCGGCCGACCAGGATTTCGTGATCGCCGCCATCGTGAATGGCGTGTAGCGCGCACTCGACTGCGGCGACGCAGTCGGCCAGCAAAGGCGCGCCACAGACGCCCGCCTCCACGGCGGTCAGAGCGAAACGGTCGTCGGCGCCGCTCTTGGCGAAGCGGTAGGCTAGGTCACCCTGCTCGCGCGCCAGGATGTTGACGCAAAACCGCTCGGCCGGCTTCAGCGCCGCCAGGGTCCGACTGTCGCGCTTGAGACAGACCATCACCAGCGGCGGATCCATCGACACCGAGCTGAAGGCGCTGACGGTCGTGCCGACTAGCCGACCTTCGTGACAGGCGGTCACCACCGTCACGCCGGCGGCGAAGCTGCCCATGGCCTTGCGGAAGTCGGCAAGCTCCGGAACTTGCGACTGGAGGGCTAGGCTCATGACTCGGTTCCGAACGGATTATCGGGATAGACCGCCGACGCCGGTCGCCCGACGCCCTCATCCGGGCTAGCTCGCCCACAGACCGCCAGGGCCGTGAGGGCGTAGATCAGGGCGCTGTCGACCATGTCCTTTGGCGTCGGCCGCCAGCGGCGGAAGCCGGTGGTGATGGCCGGGATGCGGTGCATGTTGAAGACGTTGTGGTCGCGCCACATGCTGGAATAGACCGGGTTGGCCAGGGCCACCGGATGGCCGAGACCCAGCTGGGTGGCGACGTCCACCGCGCCGACCAGCGGGGCCACCTCGGCGGCGTCAGCCTCGAAGCCGTGGCGCACCACGACCGGCTCGATGTCGATGCGACCCAGGCCGGTCTCGCGGACCATGGCCTCCAGCGAATGCTGGACGTCGGCGACACGCTGCTTGGGCGTCAGGCCCACCTCCAGATAGAGGTTCACCAGCTCGGTGCCCGCACCGAAGGCATAGGGAATGCCGCCCCGGATCGAGGCGATCTGCGACTTGGGCTGGGCCACACCGCCGAGGCTGTCGTAGCGGCTCTTCTTTTCGTACTCGCCGCTCCAGGCGTGGATGGCCTCGGTCAGCTTGCCGATCTTGTAGATCGGGTTGGGATGCTGGGCCGCAGTCGCCGGATGCTCCAGCAGTGGGGTGAAGACGCCCTCCCCCCAGACCTGGAACCGGAACACCGCATAGCCGCAACCCACCCAGGTCAGGCCGAAATCGCAGCCCTCGGCGGCGATGGCGTAGTCCGGTGCTACGCCGCCATGGTGGAAAAGGTAGTGGGCGCCGATGTCCTTGCCCATGTAGGCGACGCCCCGATGCTCTTCGATCGGTTCGGGACCGATCTCGCCGGGACAGGCCGTCAGGTACATCTTGCCGGCCAGTTCGTAACCGGCCTTCTTCAGCGCCTTGGCCGCGATCAGGAAGCAGCTCATCGGCCCGCGATCATTGGCGATCGGGTAGCCGTAGAGCTTGCCGTCTTCCAGCCAGCACTTCTCCCACTCGGGATTGGCCAGGGTCTCGGCGCTGTACTTGTAACTGTCGAGATCCGGGTTCCAGGTCGGCGCCTCGGTGTCGAGGTGGGCGGTGAACAGCAGGTTCTTGCCCCCGATGGTGTTTGGGCCCTTGCCGCCGTGCGTGCCGATGATGTTCGGCCGCTCCGGCGTCGCCCCCACCTTGCGCGGCGAGAAGCCCTCGCGCGCCATCCAGTCGTAGACGTAGTTGGCGACCTCCAACTCCTTGCCGGACGGCGCGGGGATGTTGCCCAGGGTCAGGGCCAACTCGACGATCTCCGCCTCGTCGATGGCGGCGGCGATGGCCGCGCGGTCCGCGTCGGTGACCGTGTACGGGGCGCCGACGCCCAGGTTTGGAAATCCATCGGCCATGGTCAAACACTCCAGGCGGCGGCGATCGCGGCCGTGTCGGTCAAGATCGCGCTGTTCAGTTCCATCACCTTCAGCGAGGCCGCGTGGATGTCGGCCTCGTAGGCGGCGCAGGCGTCCGCCGCGACGAAGACGTGATAGTCCAGGCTGAAGGCGTCGCGGACGGTGCTGTCGACGCAGCACTCTGTGGTCAGGCCAGCCGCGATCAGGGTGTCGACGCCCAGGGCCTTCAGTCGCGCGTCGAGGTCCGTGCCGCCAAAGCCGCTGTAGCGGGTCTTCTTCACCACCCGCTCACCAGGCAGCGGTCTGGGTCCGAAGAACTCGGAGCCGACTTCGCCCTCGCGGCACAAGGCGCTCTCATTGTCCGGGTCGCCGCCCCGACGACGCATGCGCTCCTTCCAGCTGGCGGAGTCCGTCTCCGGCGTTGTGAAAAGGCCAACGAAGACGACAGGAACGCCCGTCGCCCGGGCGGTCTCTACCAGCCGCTCGGCCGCCGCGACGGCGGGCTGGACGACGGCCATATCGACATAGGCGCCCAGAGCGCCTTCGGGCGAGGCGAAGTCGACCTGGATGTCGATCACCAGCACCGCCGTCCGCGACGGCGCGATCCACGTCTTCAAATCGTCGGCCAGGCCCGCCGCTGTCGTCATCGCGTTCACTGGAACACCGCCCTCAGTCCCGGCAGAATCTCCGCGCCGAACATCGTCAGCCCTTCGACATAGTCGGGGAAGATCATCATCAGGCCGTCCAGTTCGCAGTAGCGCAGGAACTCTTCGATCTGGGCGCCGCAGGTCTGGGGCGACCCCACCACGGTATGGGTCATGAACGCCCCCTGGGCCGCCGCGACGCTGGAGAGCTTCTCGGCCGGCACGCCCCAGCTTTCCAGCATGGCCAGGATCGCGCCCATGTCGGCGCCGCTCTTGTAGTGCTCGACCTTGGCCTCGGCGTCGGCGTCCGTGTCGCCATGAACGACGGTGCACATGGCGAAGGTCTTGATGCTCTTGCCCATCGCCTCGGCGGTCTTCTTGGCCCGCAGCGAGGCGTCGCGGCGCTCGTCCGGCGTGCGGCCGCCGATGAAGCAGACGTCGGCCTCGCGCACCGAGAACTGGAAGCCGCGATCGCTCATGCCGGCGCAGACGAGATCCGGACGCGGGCGGGACAGCGGCTTGGGCTTGGATTGGCAATCCTTCATCGTGAAGTACTTGCCGGCGAAGTCGACGCTGTCCTCGGACCACAGCCGCTTGACGATCGTCGTCCATTCCTCGGTCAGGGCGTAGCGGTCGTCGTGGGTCAGGGAGTCATCCCATGCGCCCATCTGGTCGAATTCGCCCTTGTAGGCCCCCGCCACGATGTTCAGGCCCGCGCGACCGCCGCTGATGTGGTCCAGGGTGGCGATCATCTTGGCCGCCACGGCCGGGTTCTGCAGCAGCGGATGGATGGTCGCCCAGATCTTCACGGTCTTGGTGGCCTCGGCGATGCCGGCCATCATGGTGACCGACTCCAGAGCCGTGCCCCAATGGTCGGTCTCGCCGCCGAAGCCGCGGAACTTGCCCATCGACATCACGAAATCCATGCCGACCTCATCGGCCTTCACCGCCGCGGCGCGGTTCTGAGCGTAGAGGCCATCCAGGGTCGGCGCGGTCTTGGAGATGATCCAGCCGCCGTTGGCGACCGGCAGGAAGACCCCGAAGTCCTTGTGCTGAGAAGGGCGGTGGAACATGGCGTTGCTCTCCTTGTTCTTTGGTCTTGGTCCCTACGCGGCGTCGCGCAGCAGGACAGGCGTGGGCGCCGGGACGGGCGCGAGCGTGCTTTCCTCGATCGTCTTGCGCGGCGGACGCATGAACAGCGCCGCCACGAAGATCACCCCGATCACGGCGGCGAAGACCTGGAAGGTCGGCGCGAAGCCGCCCAGATGGTCGCGCATGAAGCCGCCGATCACCGGCCCCAAGGCCGAGACCGCGCCAACCAGGCAGACCATCGAGAAGAGCTCGAGATTGTTCTTCCGGCCATAATAGTTGAGCAGCAGGATGCTGACGGCCAGCACGGTCATGCCGAAGCCGACGCCCACGCCGAGAGCGAAGACCACCATCATCGGCCAGGTCGTGGCGTTGGCCAGGGCCAGAAGGCCCGCCGCCATCATCCCTTGCGCGCCGGCCAGCAGCCAGCGCGGGTCGATGCGATCGCCCAGCAGGCCGCCGCTCATCCGGGCCACGACCTGCATCAGGGATTCCAGGCTCAACGCCGCCACGGCGACGGTCGAGATCACGCCCATTTCGCTGAAGTGGCTGGGCGCCAAGCTAACCGCGGTGACCCCGCCCAGCAGGTGGGCGAAATAGGCCGCGACAATGACGTAGAATTGCGGGGTGCGGATGGCTTCCTTGACCGTCCAGTCGACCTGGGTGCGGTAGACGCGGGCGTTGGCCGGCTGGGCGGCCGCCTCTTCGGCCACGGCCTTATCGGTTTCGACCGCGGCGCCGTCCAGCCAAGCCTTGGCGGGAACCAGGGCGGCGGCCAAGACCCCCACCACGGCCGAGGCGATCGCTTGCCAGACCCAGTACGGCCGCCAGGCGCCGCCGGCGATCTCCATGCCGACCAGGGCCATCCACGGACCAGCGACGCCCCCCAGCGAGCCGATCGTGAAATAGACCCCGAACGGCAGGGCCCGCTTCTTGAACAGCATCGACAACAGATGCGTGCCAGGGATCAGGGCCATCATCTGGTAGCCAACGCCCAGCAGGGCCGTGCCGAACAGGTAGATCGGCAAGCCGCGCGCCACCGCCAGGCAGATGAAGCCGGCGATCATCACCGCCGAACCGACGATGATCGTGGCCCGCACGCCAATCTTGCGGATCAGCAGCGCCGGCAGCCACGACGAGCCGCCGCAGAAGGCGCCCAGCAGCGTGAAGCCAAGGAAGGCCGAGGCGAAGCTCCACTGCTGGTCCTCGATCATGGCCGGCAGGACCACGCCCAGCGACGAGAACGTCGAGGCGGTGATCAGGAACAGCAGAAGGGAAAGAGCGCCCAGGAGGGTCCAGGAGCGCCATTGGATCGTCGACATCGCCATCGAGCCTCCATGCAAGCTGGCGGCGCGTCCCTCACGGGGCGCGCCGCGTGGGGAACTAGAACTTCCGAGACAGGGTCACGCGCCACTCGCGGCCCTTGCTGGGCAGCGCGCCGAGGTTGGCGTAGCTGTCGGCGTCGGGCGTGAAATAGAGCTTGTCGAACAGGTTATCGACGTTGAGCGTGGCCGTGTACGGACCGTACTCATAGTAGACGCTGCCGCTGGCCACCCAGTAGGCGGGATAGGTCACCGCGTTCTGGACGGTGCCCGAGGTCTTGGTGACGTGCGTCACGCCGAACGTGCCGCCGACCTTGCCCCACTCATGCTCATCGCTGGTGTAGGCGCCGTACAGGCTGACCACCGACTTGGGGATCAGGGTGTAATCGTAGTCGCCCGAGCGGCCCGGCAGGCTGCTGAACGCCCACACCACATAGGTGCCGCCATAGGCCTGCGCGCCCGCCACGCCGGCGGTGTAGGCCGGGATGTACTGGAACGAGTTATCGGGCCCCTTCACCGTGGTGTGCTGGGTGTTGCCCGAGAAGGTGAAGCTGAGGTTCTCGCTGGCCAGCCAGCGCACCTCCAGCTCCACGCCCTTGGCCCGGGTCCCGGTCGGCGTGCCGGTGATGCCCGTCAGCTGGGTGCGGTTCTGGCGGTAGCCCGCAAGCGAGCCGACCAGCGTGCCGCGCAGCCACTGGAACTTGAAGCCGGCCTCCGCCAGGTCGCTGTTGGACAGCCAGGCGTCGCTGGCGTCGGCCACCAGGCCAGGCGCGATGTCGCCGGCCTGGCTCATTTCCAGGGCCGAGGCCTTGGCGTAGGTGATGTAGGGCATGACGCCGGCCGGCGCCTTGTAGGTGGCGCTGGCGCTATACGTGAACTTGCCCTTGCTGGCCTTCTGCTTGCCCGTGATCTGGTAGCTGAGGAAGCCGGTATCTTCCGAGGTGACGTCGTAGTCGTCGTAGCGGCCGCCCAGCATCAGGTTCAAGCGCTCGCCGACCTTGATGTCGGTCATCGCGAACACGCCCGTCTGGGTCCATTCGCTCTTGTTGTCATTCTCCCACCGCAGCCCCTGCACGCCGGCGCCGGTCTCGGTCGAGAACGGACTGTCGATGATGTCGGTCGGCGTGGCCCCGAAGCTGATGTCGCGGCGGTCCAGCGCGATCATGCCGCTGTTGTAGCTCTCGCGACGGCGGCCGTCGAAGCCGCGGTAGGACGCGCCGATGAACGACTTGGAGCTGATGATCCCCATGTCATAGGCGAAGTTGTAGGTGAGGCGCGCCTCCCACACCGAGCTGTCGAACCAGGCCGGATAGCCGTAGCTGACGAAGCGCTTGTTCTCCTGGTCGTCGTAGAACAGCTGCAGTTTGATCGTGCTGTCGGGCGTCAGCGACTTGGCCAGGTCGTAGTAGAGGGTGTTGGTCCGCGTCTTCGAAAAGTCGGCGCCGCTGATGTAGACGGTGCGCGGGTCAAGCTTGGTCGTTCCGACGCCGGTGTCCAACGTGTGTAGGGCGTTGCTGTCTGGATAGCCGTAGTAGGCCAGGTATGTGGCGCTACCGTACGGATAGAAGCCGACCTCGTTCGGCGTCAGGCGACCGTTGCCGTCGGTGTCCTTCAGCGTGGTGTCGCGGCCGGTGATGTAGGTCCGGTTGTCGATCAGGGCCTGGGTCAGGCGGTTCCAGCCCGGCGTCTGCACGTCCCCGTCCGAGTGGTAGTACATGCCGCCGAACGCCGTGGTCCAGCCATCGCCCAGGTCGAAGTCCGATGAGGCCTCCAGCGTCTGACGGCGCGGATAGATGCCCTTATAGTAGCTGTGGCTGTCCTCGACCTCGCCGTACAGATAGACGCCGCCGGTGACCGAGCCGAAGTTCGCGGGCAGGCCCACCTGGGCGATCGCGTTCTTCTTGTTGTACGAGCCGTAGGTCACCGTGAACTCGCCGGTCGGCTCGGTCAGGTAGCCGCCCTCGTTCTTGCCCGACTTCGGGATGAAGTTGAGCATGCCGCCCACCTTGCCCGAGCCGTAGATCGGGGTCGGCGGACCGCGCACGATCTGGATCTGGTCGGCGGCGCCGATCGGGGTCGAATAGGTCCCCCGGTTCTCGATGCGCTTGAAACCACGGAAATAGTTCTCGGCCAGGGTGCCGCGAATGTTCAGCGCGCCCGGCACGCCATAAAAGCTGGCCGTGTAAGTGCCCGGCGAGACGGCGGTCAGGCCGTCGATCGTCTCGATGCCATAGCGCTGTAGCGTCACGTCGCTGACGAAGCTGGCCGAGCGCGGCGTCTCCAGCAGCGGCTTATCGATGCCGAAGACGGTATTGTTGGGCTGCTTCTCCAACAGCCCCGCCTTGTCACGCGCCTTGACCACGACCTCGTCGACGGTGTCGGACGGCGTTGCGGCCTCGTCGGCGAAAGCGATTTGCGCGTGCGCCAGCAACACAAGAGCGGAACAGCCCGCCATCAAAAGCCGGTAATTCGACATGCGGTCCTCATGCGAGGCTGTCGCGCCCACCGCCTGCGGCGGTTATCCCCAAGGTCGACACCTCGAGACCATCATCGACCGGTCAGGCGCCCCGGCGAGGCGAGCTGCCTGACATTTCACTCAAAATGTCCCTGCCGCATGCATCTTGAGCCGTTGGCGACTTCGAAATCAGCGTGATGGCGCTGAAATTTGCTTCAGAGCGAACCAGACGCGCCTCAAAGGCGTCCATACCAGAGCACGGACGAACAAGTTTCGCCTGAGGTGCGCGAGCGCGCGGTGAGGATGGTGCGGGTGCGCGAGGGCGATCATCCCTCTCGGTGGGCGACGATGGTGTCGATCGCCGAGCCGCGCCAAGCCAACGAGATCCTGCGCAAGGCTCGCGCCTATTTCGCCCAGGCGGAGCTCGACCGCCCGTTCAAGCGATGACCGCCTTCATCTACGATCACCAAGGGGCTTACGGGGGTGAGCCGATCTGCCAGATAAACCCGGGGCAGTTCAGACAGCAATTACGACCCGCATAGTTGTTGGGACCTAAAAGGCGATTTTCCCCAACGAGCCATCTAACCAGAATGGGTGTCATTTCGGCCTTCTAGCGACCCTTAGGCGGACAACAATTCTGGACCGCGATACTTGACGCCAGGCCCTTGAGCTACAAAACAGCTTCCCAATGGTCCGTCGATATTTCACCAGCGGTCTGGGCGGATTTGGGAGACAAGCGATATTGGCGAAGAATTCAGGAGCCATTCGCGGTCCCACGATCATCGATGTCGCGGCTCAAGCCGGCGTGTCGCCCATGACGGTGTCCAGGGTCATCAACGATCGTCCCGGCGTCGGCCCGGAAACGCGCCAAGCGGTCAACGAGGCCATCCGCGCGCTGGGCTATACGCCAAACGTCGCCGCGCGCAGCCTGGTGACCTCGGCCGAGCTGCGGATCGGTGTCGTCTATTCCAACCCCAGCGCCGCCTTCATGAGCGACTTTCTGACGGGCGTCTTCGAGGAAGCCTCGATCCGAGGCGCGCGACTGATCCTGCTCAGAGGCGGCGAAGGCGGCCTCGCGCCGAGCCCCGCCGAACTGAAGGCGCTGGTGGCCTCGGGCATTCGCGGCGTGATCCTGGCGCCGCCCTTGGGCGAGTCGCCCGTCGTTTTGCGCGCCTTGAGCAAGGCCGGACTGCCGATGGCCGCCGTCGGCGCCTATGGCGTCGAGGACGCGATCTGCGTGCGGATCGACGACCGCCGCGCCGCCCATGAGATGACCCGCGAGTTGATCGCCCTGGGGCATCGCCATCTGGGCTTCATCCTGGGCAACCCCAATCAGGCGGCCAGCGGCCAGCGCCTGGCGGGCTTCCAGGACGCCGTTCGCGAGGCCCCGGGCGTGACCATGGTCATCGCTCAAGGCGATTTCAGCTTCGCCTCGGGCCTCGCGGCGGCGGAACAGTTGCTGGATACCCCGGCGCCGCCCACGGCGATCTTCGCCAGCAATGACGACATGGCCGCCGCGGCGGTCTCGGTCGCGCACCGCCGCCACCTGGACGTGCCGCGCGAACTGACCGTGGTCGGCTTCGACGATACGCCGGCGGCCGTCACGCTTTGGCCGCCGCTGACCACTGTCCATCAGCCAGTTCGCAAGCTGGCCGCCGAGGCGCTCGGGCTGCTGAGCGCCGCGATCGCCAGAACCGCGCCGGACGATCAGGCGCGCCGCGAACACGTGCTCGACCACGAGATCATCGCGCGGCAGTCCACGGCGGTCCTGCCCCGGGCCTGAACCCAGGGTCAACAAGGCGGCGATCACAACTTCCGCGACCATTATGTCGGAGTATTGACTCCCTCCCCGCACCAGCATACCACCGGTATGGTAACGTTACCGTTCCCCGCCAGCGGCGGTTCGGCGACGGCAAAGACGCGCTGACGCAATGACGTCCGCGCAAGGGAGGGAAACAAGAAATGCGTGCCACAGGCATGAATCGTTCGCGCGCGCCGTCGCAAGCGGCGAACACCGAAATCACCGAATTTTCGACCGGACCCGCTCCCGGCCAGCTGCGAACCCAAGCGCTGATGTCGGCCGGCGCGGCCGCCTTGATGTCGGTGCTGATCGCCGGCCCCGCCTTGGCCCAGTCGGCTCCGACGCCCAAGCCCCCCTCCTCCGCCAACGACGACGCCGTCGTGAGCGAGATCGTGGTCACGGGCACGCGCATCCAGACCACCGGCTTCACCGCGCCGACCCCGACCTCGGTGATCGGCGAAGAGCAGATCCAGAACAACGCCCAGCCCAATGTCTTCGCGACCATCGTGCAACTGCCGTCGCTGCAGGGCTCCAGCGGCTCGGCCACCAACACCTTCAGCACATCGAGCGGCCAGCAGGGCCTGAGCTCGTTCTCGCTGCGCGGCCTGGGCACGATCCGCACCCTGACCCTGCTGGACGGCCAGCGCGTGGTTGGCGCCTACTACACCGGCGTCACCGACGTCAGCCTGTTCCCGCAACTGCTGATCCAGCGCGTGGACGTCGTGAACGGCGGCGCCTCGGCCTCGTACGGCTCCGACGCCGTGGGCGGCGTCGTCAACTTCATCACCGACACCCGCTTCACCGGCCTGAAGGGCAACGTGCAGGCCGGCATCTCGAAGTACGACGACAACGAGCAGGGCCTTGTGCAACTGGCTGGCGGCCGCAGCTTCGCCGGTGACCGCGTGCATCTTGTCGGCAGCGTCGAGTGGGCGAAGGAAGATGGCGTCGGCCCGGGCGACTTCGGCCTGGACCTGGCCGGCGATCGCCACTGGTTCACCCAGACGACGATGATCAACCGCAACGTCACGAACGACGGCTCGCCGCAGTATCTGATGCGCGACAACGCCCAGCCCTACGCCTACACCAAGTACGGCCTGATCACGGCCGGTCCGCTGCAGGGCATCGCCTTCGACCAGAGCGGCCAACCCTTCCAGTTCCAGTACGGCTCGGGCGGCGTGCCGTCCAAGACCGCGGGCGGCGCCGTCCTGGGCTGCCTGCCCGGCTTCTGCGTCGGCGGCGACCTGTCGGGCAATGTCGACAGCGGCCGCACGCTGCAGTCGGCGATCGAGCGCAAGGTCGGCTACGGCCGGATCGGCTATGATTTCGCCGAGAACAACGAGGCCTACGTCTCGTTCAACCTGGGCCAGGTCAAGACCAGCAACCAGCCCGTCAACGGCATGAACCGGACGGGCCTGACGCTGCAGTGCGCCAACCCGTACCTGCCCACGTCGGTGCGCGACGCCTGCGCGACCGCCGGGATAACCAGCTTCCAGTTCGGCACCAGCAACGCGTTGCTGCCCAACACCAAGGTCCACACCGATCGTCGCATGTATCGCGTCGTCGCCGGGCTAAAGGGCAAGTTCGCCGCGTTCAACTCCGACTGGTCGTATGACGCCTACTACGAGCATGGGGTCAACAAGACCGCCATCGACGTCGACCACATTCTGCTGACGCCGCACTTCAACCAGGCGATCCAGGCCATCACCCTGAACGGCGCGATCGTCTGCGCCGATCCGGTGGCGCGCGCCAATGGCTGCCAGCCGCTCAACATCTTCGGTGGCAAGCCGCCTTCGGCCGCGGCCCTGGAATATGTCCAACCCGCCGCCGGTCCGTTCCAGCGCCTGCGCATGACCCAGGACGTGGCCAGCCTGAACTTCTCGGGCGCGCCGGTCGAACTCTGGGCCGGTCCGCTGTCGGTGGCCTTCGGCGCCGAGTATCGCCGGGAGTTCTACACCGTCCGGGCCGACCCCTACGGCGCCGGGATCGCCGATCGTAGCCCCAACGGCGGCGCCTATCCGGCCGATCCGCTGATGTCGTCGCTGGGCAACAACTGGCACGCGGGGAACTACAAGAACGGCGACGGGGTCTACAACGTCAAGGAAGCCTTCCTGGAAGTCGATGTGCCGCTGTTCGACAACGACGCGGCCGGCCGCGCCAACTTCAACGCCGCGGCGCGGGTGACCGACTACAGCACCTCGGGCACGATCTGGACCTGGAAGGCTGGCGGCACCTGGGACACCCCGATCGATGGGCTGCGCTTCCGCGGCGTGACCTCGCGCGACGTCCGCGCGCCCAACCTGTCGGAATTGTTCGCCGCGCCCGTCACCACGACCCTGCCGAACTTCTTCGACCCGGCGAACAACCGGAACGTGGTGGCGATCCAGAACGCCGTCGGCAACCCGGACTTGACGCCGGAAATCGCCCGCAACTCCCAGATCGGCGTCGTGTTGGCCAATCCGTCGTGGCTGCCGGGCTTCAGCGCGTCGTTCGACTACTACAAGATCAAGGTCGACGACGTCGTCTCCAGCCTGGGCGCGGCGCAGATCGTCGACTACTGCTTCCGCAACATTCTGCCCCAGACCTGCGGCGCGTATAACCTCAACAACACGACCGGCCCGAACTACATCAACGTCCAGTCCTTCAATCTGGCGTCGATCAAGACCAGCGGGTTCGACATCGAGGCCAGCTACCGCTGGCGTCAGCCGCTGGGCCTCTCCGGCAACTTCACCCTGCGGGCTCTCGCCACGCACATCCGCGACTTCTGGACCGACACCGGCCTGCCCGGCACCGTTCCGGTCGACTCCGCGGGCGTGAACCAGGGCAACACCCCCCGCTGGAAGTGGCTGGCGATCCAGAGCTATGAGACCGATCGCTTCAGCATCACGCTGCAGGAGCGTTGGTTCACCGATGGCAACTACGGCAATCAGTATGTCGTCTGCGCCCCTGGAACCTGCCCGGTCTCGACGGCCAACGCCCCGACGATCGACAAGAACTTCATGCCCGGCGCGTTCTACATGGACGTTGGCGGAACCTATACCATCCGTCCCGACGTGACGGCCTACTTCAAGGTCGACAACCTGTTCGATCGTGATCCGGCCAAGTCGCCGAACTACGCCAACCCGGCGCTCTACGACATCATCGGCCGGATGTACCGCGCCGGCGTTCGCTTCAAGTTCTAGGCCGCGATCGGCGTGGCGCTTTCACGGCGCCACGCCGACAACGCCAGACCTTGGTTGACCTCTCTATTTGTCCGACCACTATTCAGCGGATCACGAGCCCCCCCATGCGCCACGGGGAAGCCGGCGTGATCAGGCGCCAGCGATCTGGGGAGACTACATGTTCCTATTTGCCCGGCCGCTGGCCCTCTCCGCCATAGCTCTGACGCTGGCCGCTCCGGCCTTCGCCCAGACCCGCGCCGACGCGCCGATCCCGGTCCGCATCGAAGCCGGCTCGCCAGGCGCCAAGATCGATCGTCACATCTTCGGCCAGTTCGCCGAGCATCTCGGGACCGGCATCTATGGCGGCGTCTGGGTGGGCAAGGACTCGTCGATCCCCAATGTTCGAGGCATTCGCAAGGACGTCGTCGAAGCCCTTCGCGCCATCAAGGTGCCGAACGTGCGCTGGCCGGGCGGCTGCTTCGCCGACGAGTATCACTGGCGCCACGGGATCGGCCCGGCCGAGTCTCGCCGCAAGACGATCAACTCCAACTGGGGCGGCGCCGTCGAGCCCAACACCTTCGGCACCGACGAATTCATGGACTTCGTCGACCAGATCGGCAGCGAGGCCTATGTCTCGGTCAATGTCGGCTCCGGCACGGTCCAGGATGCCGCCGAGTGGGTCGAGTACATGACCGCCGATCCGGCCACGACCGCCGGCAAGGAGCGCGCGGCCAACGGCCGCGTCGCGCCCTACAAGGTCAAGTTCCTGGGCCTCGGCAACGAGAGCTGGAGCTGCGGCGGGGCGATGCGTCCCGAGTACTACGCCGACGAGATGAAGCGCTACGCCCGCTTCGTCCGCAACTACAACCCCAAGCAGACCGGCGCGGAGGCGATGCAGCGCATCGCGGTGGGCCCCAACCAGGCCGATCCCGCCTACACCGAGGCGGTGATGGCCGCCTACAAGTCGCACGACTGGGCCTGGAGCCTAGAAGGGCTGTCGCTGCACTCGTACACGACCGGCGGCTGGCCGCCGTCCTATTCCAGCACCAAGTTCGACGAGACGGCCTACGCCAAGCTCCTGAAGGAAACGCTGGGCATGGACGACCTGATCGCCAAGCACTCGGCGATCATGGACAAGTACGATCCCGAGAAGAAGGTCACCCTGGCCGTCGACGAATGGGGCGTCTGGCTGGCGCCGCTGGAAGGCACCAACCCTGGCTTCCTGGTCCAGCAGAACTCGCTGCGAGACGCGATCGTCGCGGCTTTGAACCTGAACATCTTCGCCCGTCACGCCGACCGGGTGCGGATCACCAATATCGCCCAGATGGTCAACGTCCTGCAGGCCATGATCCTGACGGACAAGGACAAGATGGTCCTGACCCCGACCTATCACGTCTACAAGATGTACCTGCCCTTCCAGGACGCGACCTTCGTTCCGGTCAGCCTCGACAAGGGGGTTTACACCCAGGGCGACGTCACCCTGCCCCGGGTCGACGCGATCGCCGCTCGGGACACGCAAGGCAAGCTCTGGCTGGCCGTCACGAACCTGGATCCGACCCGCCCAGCCAAGATTTCGGCGAGCGTGGCCGGGGGCAAGGGCGCTTCCGCCAAGGGGCTAGTCCTGACGGCGGCCCGTGTCGACTCGGTCAACACGTTCGAAGCGCCGGGCGCCGTCGTTCCGAAGCCCTATTCCGCCAAGGCCGGCGTCAAGGGCCTCGATCTGGATATTCCAGCCAAGTCGGTGGTGGTCGTGCAACTCGAGCCTTGACGGGCTCGTAACTTGCCAAGGGTAACACGGTTGCGCTTATAGAGCCCCGAACGCCGCCAGGAGTCTGACGCATGCCGACCGAAGAGCCTGAAACCAAGTCGATTCCCAAGTCGACGAGAGGCTCCGGTCGGCGTCTGCGCGGCGCCGTGGCGCACTACCTAGGCACCGCCATCGTCTCCGGCCAGATCGCGCCTGGCGAGAAGCTCACCGGCGAAATCGCCAACGCCGAGGCGCTGGACGTCTCGCGCAGCGCCTATCGCGAGGCGGTGCAGGTCCTGACCGCCAAGGGCTTGGTCGAGAGCCGCCCGAAGGCCGGCACCCGTGTGCTGCCGCGCAGCCGCTGGAACATCCTCGACCCCACCGTCTTGGCTTGGGCTTTCTCCGCTAGCGAACCGGACATCACCTTCGTGCGCGATCTTTTCGAACTGCGCTCGGTTGTCGAGCCGGCGGCGGCGCGCTTCGCCGCCGAGCGTCGCGACAAGGACGACATCAAGGCGATGAAGGACGCCCTGGCCGGCATGCGCCGCCACACCCTGGCGACGGAAGCCGGACGCGCGGCCGACCGTGCTTTCCACGACGCCCTGCTGCGCGCCACGCACAACGACGCGATGATCGCGCTCAGCGCCAGCATCAGCGCCGCGGTCAGTTGGACGACGGAGTTCAAGCAGCGTTCGCGCGCCCTGCCCCGCGACCCGGTGCCCGATCACGCCAAGGTCTGCGACGCCATCGCCGCCGGCGATCCCGAGGCCGCCAGCGCCGCGATGCGGACCCTGGTCGAGCTGGCGCTCGAGGACACCCGCTCGGCGATGTGAACTTTAGGGCTTGGACAGCGTGAAGCTGTCGACGTCCAGTCGGCCTTCGCCACCCCTCGGGTTATAGCAGAACAGCCCGTACTGCTCGCCCTGGAACGTGCCCGTACGCCAGTCATAGGCCAGCGGGAACTCGCCCGGCAGCGCGGTCCAGGCCTTGCCGTCCAGGCTGTAGGCCAGGGCGGACTTGTCGGTGGTGAAGTCCATCTCGACCGATAGCCAGAGGTCCTTCAACGGAACCGAGACGGCCGCGCCGCGCGGTGTCGTGACGGGGCCGGTCTGGGTGCTCTCGATCAGGCGCGCGCCGAGTTCGCCGTGGCCCTGCGCGGTGCGGGTCAAGACGATCTGGCTCGAAAACTTGCCGAACGTGCCAAGGCCGCAGGCGTCCCCGATGGCGAGGCCGCGCGCGTCCACCTTCGCCACGGCGCGGCTCCTAGGCCCCTGCCCTTTCTGGACCAGCGTGTTGCGCGCGCTCCAGAACTCCGGGGCCTGGGTGGCCTTCAGCCGCAGATAGCCGGGACGCTCGCTGAGCGACCAGCGGCGGTCGTCGGGATTGTGGTTCCACTGCCACTGCCGGCCCAGCGTCGGCTTGCTGAAGTCGTCGGAGCTGGGCGGCTCGACGAAGGGCTTGCCCAGGATCGGCTTGGCGGCGGTCGCGGGGACACGGCCCGGCGCTTCCGGCGTGCCCCACACCGGCCAGCCGTCTTGCCAGAAGACGGGGCTGATATTGGTCACGCGACCGATCGCGCCGGCGTCCAGCATAACAAAACCGTACCAGCCGCCGCCGGGCAGATCGACCAGGGCGCCCTGGTGTCCGCCGGTCTTGTCGTCGATCTGGTCGCGGGTCTCCCAAGGTCCGGTCAGCGACCGCGCCCGCGACACCGTCATCCCCAGGCGTCGGGGAATAGAATTGAAGATGTAGTACCAGCCGTCGCGCTTGATCAGCTTCGAGCCCTCGGCGCCCTTGATGTAGTGGATCTTCTGGGCGCTGGTGACGGTGGTCAGGTCGTCGTCGAGGGTGAGCAGCGTGATCGTCCCGTCCGACCCGATCGAGGTGGCCATATAGGCCTTGCCGTCGTCGTCGATGAACAGGGCGGGGTCGAAGGCCTCGCGGTCGAGCTCATGCATCGTCCACGGCCCGCGCACATCGGCGGCCGAATAGATGCGCGTCGGACGGCCAACCGGCGTGACGGCGATGTGGAAGCGGCCCTTGTGATAGCGCAGGCTCGGCGCATAGACGCCGTGACGATAGTCGCCGCCTTCGGCCAGGTCGTATTTGGGATTGCCGGTCAGCCTGGGCATCACGTGGCCGGCGATGTCCCAGTTCACCAGGTCCTTGGAATGCAGGATCGTCAGGCCCGGCGCGTTCACGAAGGTGGTCGAGGCGAAGTAGAAGTCCTCGCCGACCCGGATGATGTCGGGATCTGGATAGTCGGCATTGAGCGGCGGGTTGCGATACGTCCCGTCGCCGACGTCGGAACGCCAGACCTGCGCCTGTGCGAAGCCCGCTCCGACGCTCAACGCGAGGGCGGCCGCCAGCATGGCGCTTCCGAGAACCTTGGCCATGCCGGCCTCCCTAACTTCTTGTCTTAGTGGTTATCCCTGGGCAGGCCCTTGGTCTGGGCGATGCGCTGGTATTTGACGGCGGGTTCGAGGACGGCGCCGGTTTCGAGCTGTCCGACGACGGCGCGCTGGATCTCCTGCCAGGGGGTCTGGCTTTCGGGGATCGGGAAGCCGCCGGCGGCCTCAAGGGCCTTGCGGCGCTCGACGATCTCGCTGGGCGAGACCAGCACGTCGACCCGCGACTTGCGCAGGTCAAAGCGGACCTTGTCGCCGGTCTTGAGGAGAGCAAGCCCCCCGCCCACGGCCGCCTCGGGCGAGGCGTTGAGGATCGAGGGCGAGCCCGACGTGCCCGACTGGCGGCCATCGCCGATGCAGGGCAGTTGGTGGACGCCTTGCTTGATCAGGTAGTTGGGCGCGCGCATGTTCACGACCTCGGCCGCGCCGGGATAGCCCACCGGGCCGGCCCCGCGCATGAACAGGATCGAGTTGGCGGTGATGCCCACCGACGGATCGTCGATCCGGTGGTGGTAGTCCTCCGGACCGTCGAACACGACCGCCACGCCCTCGAAGGCGTCCGGATCATCGGGGTTGGACAGATACCGCTCGCGGAACTCCGGACTGATCACGCTGGTCTTCATGATCGCCGAGTTGAAGAGGTTGCCGCGCATGACCACGAAGCCGGCCCGCTCGACCAGCGGCCGCGAGAACGGACGGATGACGTCCTCGTCCTCGATCTGGACCCCGCGATACTGCTCGCCGATCGTCTGGCCCGAGACGCATTTGACGTCCTCGTGGATCAGGCCTTGCTCGATCAGCTGGCCGAACACCGCCGGCACGCCGCCGGCCCGGTAGTAGTCCTCGCCCAGATATTCCCCGGCCGGCTGCAGGTTGACCAGCAGCGGCACTTCCTCGCCCTTCTCCTGCCAGTCGTCGATCGAGAGCTCGACGCCCACGTGGCGGGCCAGGGCGTTCAGGTGGATCGGGGCGTTGGTCGAGCCGCCGATGGCCGAGTTGACGACAATGGCGTTGAGGAACGCCTCGCGGGTCAGCACGTCCGAGGGCTTCAGATCCTCGTTGACCATCTCCACGATCCGCAGACCCGTGCGATAGGCGTTCTCCTGACGGTCGCGATAGGGCGCGGGGATCGCCGCCGAGCCGGGCAGCGACATGCCCAGCGCCTCGGTCAGCGAGTTCATGGTCGTGGCCGTGCCCATGGTGTTGCAGTAGCCGGTCGAGGGCGCGGAGCTGGCCACCAGCTTGATGAAGCCGGCGTTGTCGATCTCGCCGGCCGCCAGCAGTTCGCGGGCCTTCCAGACGATGGTGCCCGAGCCGGTGCGCTGGCCCTTGTGCCAACCGTTCAGCATCGGGCCGACCGAGAGCGCGATGGCCGGGATGTTGACCGTCGCCGCCGCCATCAGGCAGGCGGGCGTGGTCTTATCGCAGCCGATGGTCAGCACCACCCCGTCCAGCGGATAGCCGTAGAGCAGCTCGACGAGGCCCAGGTACGAGAGGTTCCGGTCCAGGCCCGCCGTCGGCCGCTTGCCCGTCTCCTGGATCGGATGGACCGGGAACTCCAGCACGATGCCGCCCGCCGAGCGGATCCCCTCGCGCACCCGCTCGGCCAAAACGAGGTGGTGGCGGTTGCACGGCGACAAGTCCGAGCCCGTCTGGGCGATCCCGATGATCGGACGACCCGACTGCAGCTCCTCCAGCGTCAGACCAAAGTTCAGATAGCGCTCCAGATAAAGCGCCGTCATGTCGATATTGTCCGGATTATCAAACCACGCGCGCGAACGAAGCTTGGGGGGAGCGCCAGACGGAGACGACATGGATAGTCCTGCGAAAGTCTAGGACGGCGCGCCGCGTCCGCGCCCGCGACACAGTGGGGACGCTCGCGACCGCCATCCTTTGGATGATCTTGTCTGAGTATATGGACGGGCGCCGAGCGTCAATTCGACCTCAGCGCCGCAGCGCGGCGTCTCCCCAGGTGACCGGATCGGCGTTCCCCTGCCCGCTTGTCCGGGCGACCAGTTCGATCAGCTTCACGCCCGAGACATCGACGTCCAGATCCTGCGGCGCCTGACCCCATTTAGCCGGTTTCGAGCGCGCCAGCAGCTTGCCGTCGCCATAGACCTGGAAGGTCACCGGACGGGTCTTGTCGACGGCCGAGTCGTCGACCCCGACGCTGGCGGTGAAGCGACGGAAGCCGGTGTTACGGACCTCCAAACGCGAGTTGGCCAGGACGCCGACGCCCGTGTCGAAGGTGCGGCCGGCGATCGCCAGTTCCTGGTCGAAGGGCGTGCGGTCGGCTTGCGCGCCGCCCCAGCCGCCATAGCGCGGCCGCTCGCCAAAGCCGCGCGTGTTGCGCCACGGCAGCGGCGCGCGATGGACCATCGGATCGGCGATTGGCGTGACGACGCCATCGACGGCCGGGTTCACGGCGCCGGGCTGCTCGGACAGGAAGATACCATCGGCCAGTCGGCGGGCTCCCTTGGCGCGGAACAGCAGGGTCTGGCGTGGCTCCAGCTTGAACTTGCGCTCGCCCTGGAAGCGGACCTGCTCGCCGCTCCAGAGGTTGGTGAGGTCGATATCGGCCTTGGCCAGGAACTTCAGCTGCTCGGCCGTCAACACGACCTCGAGCGGCGCGGAGGTGCGGTTGAAGATCGCCGCGGCCTTGTCACCGCTCGCCAGGGTCTTCACGAAGATCGAGACGTCGTCGGAGTCGTAGGCCAGCACCGCCTGGTTGCCTGCCGGATCCTGGTTCAGCGCGATGACGTCCTTCGCGCCGAGGATCTCTAGCAGCGCCGGCGAGGCCTGGCGAAGGTCGTAGCCGATCAGCAGCGGCGCATTGACCATGGCCCATAGCGCGAAGTGCGACCGCGCCGCCTCGATATGGCTGACGTCGAAGTCGCCCTTGCCGACGAACAGCATGTCCGGATCGTTCCACGTGCCCGGCTGGGCGTAGAGCGCGCGGCGCGAGACGGTGTCGAGGTTGTGCAACATCCGGCCCCAGGTCGGCGAGATATCCTCGCTGGTTCGCGACATGGCGCCAACGTCCTTGCCCCACGACCGCACGTCGGCCGAGCCCCAGATGCACAGCGAGAAGACGAAGTCGCCGTCCGGATTGTGCTTATCGAGCGCCCGCCCGACCTCCTCGTAGAGCGCGCGGACCTTGACGATGTCGGTGCGTCCCAGGGAGTCGATGTCGATGATCGGCTCGAAGGCGCGATACTGGCCGGCCTGGACCCGCTTGTCGCTTGGGGGCAGGCCGCGCACGCCGCAGCCGTCGACCTTGATCAGGTCAAAACCCCATTCGGCGAAGTAGAGGGCGATGTCCTGGTCGACGTGGCCATGGAGCCCGACCTCGCGCTCGGCGACGTTGCCCTCGGGCTGGTTCGGGAAGGTCGAAGTGAAGACTTGGCCGCAGCTGTTGCGGCCGATGTCCGAATAGATGCCGGCCTTCAGCCCCATACCGTGCAGGCGGTCGGTCAGCGGGCGGAAGCTGGTCGCGCCATCTGGTGTCGCCGCGGACGGGAAGCGGGCGGCGCGGGCGATCATCCGGCCGTCCGACTCTCGCCGCTTCAGCCACCAGCCGTCGTCGAGGTTCACATAGCGGTAGCCCTTGGCCGCGAGGCCAGTGTCGACCAGGGCCTGGGCCGAGCCCATGACCTTGTCCTCGTCGAGGTCGCTGGTGAAGGCGTTCCAGCTGTTCCAGCCCATCGGCGGAGTCTGGGCCGCGGCGCGGCTATAGGCGCTCCAGCGTCCGTTCGCGGCCAGCGGATCGGCCAGGACGCCAGACGCCGAGGCCAGAAGAACCACGGCCAGGGCCGCGCCCATATAGGAACGCCGTTTCATACGCATACTCCTCGAAACTTGGTCGCTACGCTCAGCGGGCCTGGAACGACAGGTTCTTGCCGAAGAACGGCAGGACATGATCCTGGAACCGGGTCGCCACGTCGCTGGTATGATCGCCGGGATAGATCTCGAAGCTGTTGGCCAGGCCGTAGCGATCGAAGACCTCGTGCAGCTTGGTCGCGTCGTCCTTCAGCCCGTCGCGGTCGCCGACGTCCATCGAGATCGCCTTATAGCGGCGCAGGGCGCCGATATACTGATCGACGAAGGCCAGCGGCGCGTTTGCCGCCCACTTAGCCAGGACATCGGTCCGCACCGCGCCGTTCTCGACCGGCAGGTCCAGATAGAGCGGCGGACGCGTCGGATTTGGCGACCAGGCCGCGGCCGTGGCCAACTGGGCGCGGAGACCCCAAGGCAGCTTCGTGGTCTCTTCCGGCGTTTTGATCGCGGCCAGGGTCGCGGCGGCTTCCGGATCGACCTTTCCCGGCTCGCGCGGCGACAGGCAGCACGGGCTCATCATGTAGAGCGCGCCGAACACGTCGGCGTGGCGCATGCCGATGCGGCTGGCGCCGTAGCCGCCCATCGAGTGGCCGACCAGGCCCCGGCTCTCGCGCTTGGCCAGGGTGCGGTAGTGCTGGTCGACATAGGCCACCAGGTCGCGCGAGACGAAGGTCTCGAAATCGCCCGTGGTCTGGGAGCTGGAATACATCGAGCCGTTGTGCAGCGTCTTGCTGTCGGGCAGCACGACGATCATCTCGGCGACGCCCTTGCCGAAGGCTCCCTCCACGGTCTGTGGCACGTGGATCTCGCGGCTCCACTGCTCGGCGCCGATCGAGTAACCGTGCAGGGCGTAGACGACGGGATAGCGTTTCTTCGGGTTGGCGGCGTAGCCGGGCGGCAGGACGACCAGCACTTCGCGATCGGCGCTCTCGCCCTCGAGATTGCCCTCGATCGCCACGGAGTGAACCTTGATGCGCTCGATATTGACCGGCTTGGCCCCCGCCACGACGGGCGGCGCCTTGGTGCCGACTTGGGCCAAGGCCGCCGCGGGCGTCGCCAGCACGCAAGCCGCCATCATGAGCGCGCCAATGCGGCCGCGGCGGGCCATCTGTTTCGAGTCGCGCTGGTTCTCCGCCGTCATCCCGTCCTCCCTGGCCGCCGCCTGAGCGCATCGCTCGGCGATCTCGATGTGAGCGTTGCCTTTTGTCCGCTTAAACTGGATGGCGTCAATCGCCTTTTCCCGCGACCACCCTGACGTCGAACCGCCTGCGATCCGTCTAAAACGCGCGTTTTCACACAAAAATCGGACTCGCCCGCCACGCTTCGCCGACCTATGGTTGCTCAAAATAGACAGAGTAATAGGGAGGGTTCGATGCGTTATAGACTGATCGCCAGCGCCTGCGTGGTCTGGGCTCTGGCGGGCTCGGCGAGCGCCGCGCCGACAGCGCCGATCAAGGTGGATATCGACGGGGCGCGCCGTTCGGCGGCGGTGACCAAGTACGAATACGGCATGTTCATCGAGCCCATCGGCGGCTTGGTGGCCCGCACCCTGTGGGCCGAGATGCTGGATGATCGCAAATTCTACTATCCGGTGGTTCCGCAAGCGCGGGACGTCCCGCCGCCGCTGAACGCCGAAGGCCGGCCTGGTGTCTCGTACCGCAAGTGGCGGCCCATCGGCGGCGATGACGTCGTGGTGATGGACACCAAGGCGCCTTACGTCGGCGCGCAGAGCCCCGTCGTGACGGTGGACGCCGCCAGCAAGCGTGGCTTCTCCCAATCCGGCATCGGGCTGGCCAAGGGCAAGCGCTATGACGGCTATGTCCAGCTCTCGGGCGATCCTGGCGCCAAGGTCGAGGTCGCCCTGGTCTGGGGCCCCGGCCCGAGCGACCGCCAGACGATCGCCCTGGCCGCGCCGGGTACGGACTGGAAACGCGCCGATTTCAGCTTCACTCCGACCGCGGACGCCGCGGACGCGCGGCTGGAGATCACCGGCCAGGGCCAAGGCCAGTTCAAGGTCGGCGCGGTCTCGCTGATGCCTTCGGACAACATCCGCGGCTGGCGCGCCGACACGACGGCCATCGCCAAGTCGCTGAACTCGGGCTTCTGGCGTCTGCCGGGCGGCAACTTCCTGTCCGACTGGGACTGGCACGGCGCGATCGGGCCGCGCGACAAGCGCGCGCCGATGTTCGACCATGCCTGGAGCGCCATGCAGCCCAACGACATCGGCATGGACGAGTGGCTGGACCTGACGAAGATCATCGACGTCGAGCCCTACATCACCGTCAACGCGGGCCTGGGCGACGCCAACTCGGCGGCCGAGGAAGTGGAGTACATCAACGGCCCGGCGACCAGCACCTGGGGCGCGAAGCGCGCGGCCAACGGCCATCCCGAGCCCTATCGTGTGAAGTTCTGGAACATCGGCAACGAGCCCTACGGCTGGTGGCAGATCGGCAAGACCACGCTCGACTACTACATGATCAAGCACAACCACTTCGCCGCGGCCATGCGAGCGGTGGATCCCAGCATCACCCTGATCGCCTCGGGCGCGATGCCCGACCAACTGCACGCGCGCGACGTCAAGGAGAACTCAACGCTGGAAAGCATCGCCCACAAGTTCGGGACCGAGGAGGATTGGACCGGCGGCTTCCTGGCCAAGGCCTGGGGCAATTTCGATGGCATCTCCGAGCACTGGTACGACCGGCCCGAGGAGCGTCCCAACGCCCCCGCCGACATCGAGCTGATGGAGTGGGCCCGCTCGCCCTCGAACCACGTCCGCATGAAGGCCGAGGAGTGGAAGATCTACCAGTCGCGCTTCCCAGCGATGAAGGACAAGAACATCTTCCTGTCGATGGACGAGTACGCCTATTTCGGCCAGCTCAATCTGAAGTCCTCGCTGGCCTACGCGATGGTGATGCAGGAGATGCTTCGGCACACCGACTTCCTGACCATGTCGGCCTTCACCACGGGCGCTTCGACCATGGACATTACCCCGACCACGTCGGTGATGAACGCCACGGGCCTGGTGTTCAAACTCTATGGCGAGCGGTTCGGGACGGGGGTGACGCCGCTGGCGGTTGATGGTCAGTCGCCTCAACCCGCGCCGAAATATGTGGTCGGCTCGGCCCATCCCCAGGTCCGCGCCGGCAGTTCCACCTATCCGCTGGATGTGATCGCGGGCCTCAGCCCCGACGGCAAGGCGCTGAGGATCGGGGTGGTCAACGCCACCTTCGACACCCAGACGGTCGCCCTGAACCTGAAGGCGCTCAAGCCCAAGGCCGCCGGCCGCCAATGGGTGCTGACGGGCGCGTCGCTGAAGGCCGAGAACAAGGTCGGCCAGCCCGCCGGCGTGACGATCGCCGAGAGCGCCGCCAAGCTGTCCGGCGGTCGCCTGACGGCGGCGCCGACCTCGGTCACGGTGTTCGAGTTCCCGCTCGACGGGCGGTGAACCTGTAGGGAGGGCGTCGGCCGGTCCGGCGCCCTACCCGCCTCGCAGCGTCCGCATCACGAAGGCGCGGATCCGGCCGTAGGCGTCGCCAGCCAGCGAACCCAGCGCGCCGCGCTTTTCTTCCGGCAAGTGCGCCAGCGGATGGCCGTCGGGCCGGAAGACATAGTGGTCGAAGAACGCGCGCCAGGCCTTGCGCTCCGCTTCGGGGCGCTCGGCCAGGGTGATCATCGCCAGCATCATCGCCGCATAGGGCGCGTCGGGCCCCGTCGCGAAGCCGTCCCACCAGTAGTTGACCAGCAGGTTGCGCGGCTCCAGCGCCTCGACCTGGTGCCACCAGAGCTTGGGCAGGTAGAGGCCATCGCCGGGCGCGAGCTCGACGACCAGGGCGCGCGCCTTGGCCGCGGCGAAGCGCGGATAGCGCGGATCGTCCGGCGCGGCGCCGGCGGCCAGAGCGACCGGCTGGCCCGCCATGGTGTGGTCGATCGGACCGACATAGAGGTCGCCGATCGCATCCGGCGGATAGAGCGTGAAGCGCCGGCGCCCCGCCACCACGCAGGCCAGGTTGTCGAAGGCGTCGTAGTGGCAAGCGACGTGGCTGGCGTTGCCCAGCCAGAGCCTCGGCCGGGCCGTGGGCGGTAGAAAGCTCGCCGGGTTCTCGGCCGCGAACGCCGGGACGTAGTCGTCGGCCGGCAACGAGCCCAGATAGACGCTATCCAGGCTTTGATCCGCGGCGGACGCCTCGATGCGCCGCAGCCCTCGCTTGAGCGTCAGGGACTCGCGCTGGAAGTTGAAGCCCTCGAGGTCCCGGCCATAGTCGTAGCGTCCAGCGATGGCCGGCGCGCCAATAAAGGCCTCGCCGGTCCGGCCCGCGTCCAGCCGCAGCAGGTAGGCCGCGAGGCTGGCCCAGCCCTCCTCCGCCCTTTGGCTAACCGGCCAGGCCCGGCAGACGCCACGCAGCAGCACCGGTTGGCACGGCGCCATGATCTCGCGATTGAACGCCGCCGGGTCCAGGCCCGCCAGCGCCTCGGCCTCGACGACGCGCAAGGGCGTCGTCTGGTCCGCCGTCACGCGGCCAGCCTGTCGTTGCGGAGCGCCGCCAAGCGGGAGAGCTGCTTCAGCGAACCGGCCATGGCGTGGATAAGTTGCAGGCGGCCTGTCCGGAAGAGATCGAGCGCCGCCGCGTCGTCCAGCTCGCCCAGCGAGTCCAGGCTGACCGTGTAGAGTCCGCCGAGGCTCAGACCGCGGCCGTCGTCGAACGAAAGATCGATGTCGATCGGCTCGACCAGTTTGTGGGCCAGCAGAGCCTGAATGAAGGCGTCGGTCTCGGCGACGCCGGCTTGCAGGCGGGCTAGGGCCTGCTGAACCCGGCGCGCGGCCTGCGCGGGCTGACCGTCGCTTTCGAACAGCGAAGTCCCCCGCCCCGTCGCGAAGCGCGGATGCGACGGATCGACCAGGACCTCGCCCTCGGGCCCGATGAAGAAGCCTTGGCGCTCAAGGTCCAGGGGCTGGAACAGACGCGCGCCGCCCTCGGTGGCGTCCAGCAGGTTCTCGCCCGGCTCGAAGCCGAACATCGCGCCGGCGTAGAATTGGCCGGTCTCGGCGTTCTTGGTCAGGAAGATCGGACAGACGGCCGCGGCGGCTCCGAACTCCGACGCCACGATCTGAACGAAGTGCGGTCGTCGACCGGGCAAGTCGCCCAGGCGCAGGCCCGCGTGGTCGTTGGCATTCAACTGTTCCAAGTCCGCCAAGGCTTCCTCCCCTTGCCCCTTGTTGTCGGGACGATACCTCAACCCACGATCACACGCGTGAAATTTCGCGGCAATAATAACACCGACAAAATATCCATTGATACCGCTACCTTTGCGCGTTACCGTCCTCGCATAACAACAATATATAGGGAGGACTAAGATGCGCCAGGATCGCACAAGGCTGCCTAAACCCCCTCTCTGACAAAGAAATTCGAGACGCTGACGCGATCTCGGATCACCCGGCTCTGTTCGCCGGCAAAGAGTCATCCATAACCTCAGGAGGGGAAACGATGAGAGGGACTAGTTCTAGTAACCTGAGTAAAATCAGGCGATCAGGCGCATCCAAGGTTGCGCTGGCCAGCGCCTCGAGTCTGCTGGCCTTGACGGTGTTCGGTGTCGCGCAAGCGTCCGAACGGCCGTCTGACGAAGCCATGGCCACCGCCTCGGCGCTGAACGCGCCAGTCGAGGCCGAACCCCAGGCGGGCGGTCAGAGAGCTTCCGAGTCCAGCGTCGTGGAGCAGGTGATCATCACGGGCTTGCGCGGCTCCCTGCAGCGTAACCTCGACATCAAGCGCTCGTCGCCGGGCGTGGTCGACGCGATCTCGGCCGAGGACATCGGCAAGTTCCCGGACGCCAACGTCGCCGCGTCGCTGCAGCGTCTTCCGGGCGTCTCGATCCAGCGGTCGGGCTCACGCGGCGAGCCGCAAGGCATCACCGTCCGCGGCTTCGGCGGCGACTTCAACGAAACCCTCTACGACGGCCGCCGGATCTCGACGGCCACGGGCGGGCGCTCGGTGGACTTCAGCACCGTCGGCGCGGACTTCGTGGGCGGCCTCAGCGTCTACAAGACGCCGGACGTCACGCTGTCGAGCAGCTCGATCGGGGCCACGGTCAACGTCGCCTTCCCCAAGCCGTTCGACAAGCCGGGGCGGCGCATGGCGGTCACCGCGTCGGGTTCGCTGCAGGATGACGCCGGAAAGATCGTGCCCACCGTCGGCGCGCTGTTCAGCGACACCTTCGCCGACAACAAGTTCGGCATCCTGGTCGATGGCATGTACACGCGCCACGACACCCAGACCAACCGCGTCTACATCAGCGGCTGGCCGGGCGGCTACTATAGGCCCTGCCAACTGACGGCCGCCTGTACGCCCGAGCAATTGCAGACGCAGGGCAAGACGGTTCTCGGCTGGTTCGAACAGCAGGCCGGCGCCAGCCAGATCTATACCAAGGATGAGCGGATCGACGGCCGCATCGCCCTCCAATGGGCGCCGGTCGACGGGGTCACCGTCACGCTGGACGACAACTATTCGCGCCAGAGCATCCGGGCCGACAACTTCGGCTACGGCATCTGGTTCAACCAGGATGGCCTTCGCAACGTCAAGCTTGACCCGAACGGCACCACGGTCGACTTCACCCAGGCCGGATCACAGACCGACTTCACGGCCGGCACGGACCGTTCGGTGCTGCGGACCAACCAGACGGGCCTGAACGTCAAGTGGGAGATGTCCGAGAACCTGAGCTTCGAGGGCGACGCCAGCTACGCCAAGAGCTGGCTCAACCCGGGGGGCGAGGTGACCAGCGACGGCGCCGACGTCGGCTACGGCTTCGGCATCGGCCCGTCCTTGGGCATCAGCATCAACGGCGGCAGCAAGAACACCCTGCCGGTCCTGCACGACTACGGCCCCAACGGCGATGGCTCGCGGTGGGCCGACATTTCGGTGATCGGTTCGCACGTGGTCGTGCGTCAGGCGCAGCAGAACACCGATGTCGTCAAGCAACTACGGTTCACCGGCGCCTGGGAGCAGGACGGCTTCCGGATCAAGGCCGGCGGCACCTATCTGGAGGATCGCTTCCAGTTCCAGCAGAAGAACACCTTCGTCAACAACTTCTGGCAGGCCTATCCGGGCTACGGCCCGGCGTCCGGTCCGAACGGCGGCGTCATGGTTCCGGCCAGCCTGTTCACCGAGCGCGTCAGCACCAAGAACTTCATCCCAGGCTTCGACGGCGCCCTGCCGCCGTACCTGCTGAAGTTCGACGCCCACGCCTATCAGGCGTTCCTGAGCGGCCTGGGCAACCCGCAGACCAAGAACATCCCCGGCTTCAACTACGGCGGGGGCGGCGTCGGAACCCAGTTCACCGGCGCCTTCGACATGGCGTTGGACAACGGCAGTATCCGGGACATCACCGAAAAGACCTGGGCGCTGTTCGTGAAGGCCAACTTCGAGGTCGACGTGGCCGGCATGCCGTTCCACTTCAACGCCGGCGTGCGCGAGGAGAACACCCACGTCACGTCCAAGGGCTTTGGCCAGGTGCCGACGGCGATCACCCGTAGCGCCGGCGATCCGACCCTGCTGACCGTGACGCTGAGCGATCCCCAGGCGGTCTCGACCAAGAGCAACTATTCGTACCTGCTCCCCAGCGTCGACATGAAGCTGGAGCTGACCGAGAGCATCCACCTGCGTCTCGACGCCTCGCGGACCCTGACCCGTCCCAGCCTGAACCTGCTGACGCCCGTCGCCAGCGTGGGCACGGGCCAGCGGGTCGGCGCCCTGACGGCCAGCGGCGGCAGCCCCTCGCTAAAGCCCTATCTCGCCGACAACTTCGACGCGGCGGTGGAGTGGTACTACAAGCCGAACTCGTACGCGGCGGTGAACGTCTTCATCAAGGACGTCAGCAACTTCATCGTCGGCGGCACCACGCGTCAGACCATCAACGGGGTCATCGACCCGAGCACCGGCCAGCCGGCGATCTTCGCCGTGACCCAGCAGGTGAACGGGCCCGAAGCCACCGTGCGCGGTGTCGAGTTTGCCTGGCAGCACGTGTTCGGCGACAGCGGCTTTGGCTTCAACGCCAACGCCACCTTCGTCGACACCAACAAGCCCTACGATCCGAAGGACATCTCCCAGAGCGGCTTCGCGATCACCGGCTTGGCCAACTCCGCCAACCTCGTGGCCTTCTATGACAAGAACGGCTTCGAGGCGCGGGTGGCGGTCAACTACCGCGAGGAGTACCTGCGCGGCTTCGGTCAGAACCAGAACACCGGCGCCTTCGGCTCGGAACCGACGTTCGAAAACCCGAACCTGCAGGTCGACTTCTCGACCAGCTACGCCCTGACCAAGCAGATCAACCTGTTCTTCGAGGCGCTCAATCTCACCAACGAGACGCAGAGCACCCACGGACGGTTCGATAACCAGCTGCTGGACGTCTTCGCGTACGGACGCCGCTACACGGCTGGCGCGCGCTTCCGCTTCTAGTTGCACTCCCCCTGGCTGGGAGCGTCAATGGCGCTCCCAGCCGTTCTTTTTCAGCGTTCGATCCATGGTCCGTCCGGTCAAGAACATCGTCATCGTCGGCGGCGGCACCGCCGGCTGGCTCACCGCGGGCGTGATCGCCGCCAAGCACAAGGCGCGGCAGGCCTCGGGCTTCACCGTCACCCTGGTGGAGTCGCCCAACACGCCGATCATCGGCGTTGGCGAAGGCACCTGGCCGACCCTGCGCACGACCCTGGCCAAGATCGGGGTCTCCGAAACCGACTTCTTCCGCGAGTGCGACGCGGCCTTCAAGCAAGGGGCCAAGTTCGCCCGCTGGACCACCGGCGCCGAAGACGACGCCTACTACCATCCGCTGGTGCTGCCGCAGGCCTTCTCGCAGGTGAACCTCGCGCCGCACTGGCTGGCCCACGGCGGCGACGTCAGCTTCTGCGACGCGGTCTGCCCGCAAGGCGTGCTCTGCGACGAGGGCCTGGCGCCCAAGACGATCGCCAGCGCCCAGTACCAAGGCGCCGCGAACTACGCCTACCACCTGGACGCCGGCAAGTTCGCGCCGTTCCTGCAGCGGCACTGCACCGAAAAGCTGAGCGTGCGCCACGTCCTGGCCGACGTCCAGCGCGTTGACCTCGCCGAGGACGGCGACATCCGCGCCATCGTCACCGAGCAGGCCGGCGAGATCGAAGGCGATCTCTTCGTCGACTGCACCGGCTTCCGCTCGCTGCTGCTGGGCGAGGCCCTGGGCGTGCCGTTCAAGGACTGTGGCGACGTGCTCTTCTGCGACACCGCCCTGGCCATCCAGGTCCCTTACGAGAGCGAGAACAGCCCGATCTCGACCCACACCATCTCGACAGCCCAATCGGCCGGCTGGATCTGGGACATCGGCCTGCCCACCCGGCGCGGCGTCGGGCATGTCTTCTCCAGCCGCCACATCTCCGACGCCGACGCCGAGCGCGAACTGCGCGCCTATATCGGCCCAGCGTATCGCGACCTGCCGGTGCGCAAGATCGCCATCCGCTCGGGCCACCGCGAGGTCTTCTGGAAGCGCAACTGCGTCGCCGTGGGCCTGGCCGCCGGCTTCCTGGAGCCGCTGGAGGCCTCGGCCATCGTGTTGATCGAGCTGTCGGCCAAGCTGATCGCCGAGCAGATGCCGGCGTGCCGCGAGGTGATGGACGTCATCGCTGGCCGCTTCAACGCCACCACCCAGTACCGCTGGGGCCGGATCATCGACTTCCTGAAGCTGCACTATGTGCTGAGCCAGCGGAGCGACACCGCTTTCTGGCGCGACAACCGCGACCCGGAAACCATCCCCGAGCGCCTGTCCGACCTCTTGCGTCTCTGGCGTCATCAGCCGCCTTGGCTGCACGAGGAGTTCGACCGCGTCGAAGAGGTCTTCCCGGCCGCCAGCTACCAATACGTGCTCTACGGCATGGGCTTCCGCACGGAGGTCGAGCGCGAGGCCCTGGCCGACGAGGCAGCGTTGGCCCAGCGCGCCCTGCGCGAGAACGCCCTGCACACCGAGCGCCTGCGCGCCACCCTGCCCCGGCATCGCGACCTCATTCGCAAGATCGTCGAGCACGGCCTCCAGCCGGTCTGAGCGCCTTCGGTCGACACCATTCAAGTTTTCAGTTCGAGGGGAAATTCATGTCTAGGTCTTCACGGCGCCGTCTGGGCGCGAGCACGGCGCTTTGCCTCAGCCTGGTCTTGGGCCTGGCGCCGCTCGCCCAGGCTCGGACCGCCTCCCCGCCCCGCCAGAAGGCCGACCAGATGGCCGCCGAGCTGGTGGCCAAGATGACCACCGAGGAGAAGCTGGACCAGCTGCTCAACACCGCTCCGGCGATCCCGCGCCTGGGCGTGCCCGCCTACAACTGGTGGACGGAGTCGCTGCACGGCGCGCTGGGCTCGCTGCCGACGACGAACTTCCCCGAGCCGATCGGCCTAGCGGCCACCTTCGACACCGCCCTGGTGAAGGACGTGGCCGGCGCAATCGGGACCGAGGTGCGCGGCCTGCACACCCTGGCGCGGGCCACTGGCCGGATGGGCCGCATCGGCACGGCGCTCAACACCTGGTCGCCCAACATCAACATCTTCCGCGATCCGCGCTGGGGCCGGGGCCAGGAGACGTATGGGGAAGACCCGCATCTCGCCGCTCGCATGGGCGTGGCCTTCGTCGAGGGCGTGCAAGGACCCGATCCCGACCTGCCCCAGGTGATCGCCACGCCCAAGCACTACGCGGTCCACAGCGGGCCGGAGTCCACGCGGCACCACGCCAATGTCTACGTCTCGCGGCGTGATCTCGAGGACACCTACCTGCCGGCCTTCCGCGCCGCGATCGTCGAGGCCAAGGCTGGCTCGATCATGTGCGCCTACAATCGCATCGACGGCCAGCCGGCCTGCGCCAGCGACATGCTTTTGAAGGACTACCTGCGAACCGCCTGGAAGTTCGACGGCTACGTCGTCTCCGACTGTGACGCGGTCAAGGACATCAACGACCACCACAAGTACGCCCCCGACGCCGCGACCGCCGCCGCCGCCGCCGTCCGCGCCGGCGTCGACAACGAGTGCAACGGCTCGACCCTGACCGACACGGCGGGCCTGTCGCACCGCTATCGCGACGCGTTGCAACAGGGCCTGATCACGATCGGAGACGTCGACCAGGCCTTGGTGCGGCTCTATTCCGCGCGCCTGCGCGTCGGCGACCTGCCGGGCGTGCGCCCCGTCGACACCGCGCCCAAGGCGCCGACGGCGGTGATGACGCCCGAGCACGAAGCCCTGGCCCTCGCCGCGGGTGAGAAGAGCCTGGTCCTGCTCAAGAACGACGGCCTTCTGCCGCTGAAGCCCGGCCTGCGCGTCGCGGTGATCGGCCCGCTGGGCGACGCCACGCGCGTGCTGCGCGGCAACTATTCCTCGGCCCTGTCGGCGCCGCCGATCTCGGTCGTCGAGGGCCTGCGCCGCGCCCTGCCCGGCGCCAAGGTGGCCTACGCCCCGTTCGGCCCCTCCTACACCGACGGCGACAAGGTCCCGACCTCGGCCTTGCGCGCGCCCGACGGCAAGCCGGGCCTGCTGGCGCGCTACTACAACCCGACCGAGACGCCACCCAAGCGCTTCGAGCCCGGAACCTTCGGCGATATCGTCGCCAAGATGCGCTACGCCGACCAGCCGGTCGTCAGCCGCGTCGAGGCCAATGTGGCCGCTCGCAGCCTCGATCTGCCCGGCGTGCTCGACCACCATCGCGTGATCTGGACCGGCTTCCTGGTCCCGCCCGAGACCGGGACCTATCGCCTGGGCCTGACCGGCTTCAACGGCGAGATGAAGCTGGACGGCGAGCCGTTCGCGGACCTCAAGAAGTCCGGCTGGGGCAGCCTGCCGACCATGAAGACCATCAAGCTGGAGAAGGGCCGCCGCTACGCGATCGAGGTCATGTCGGAGGCCCACGCCCTGTCTGGCGTCGATCTCGTCTGGAAGCGCGTGGCGACCGACCCGACCGCCGAGCTGAAGGCGGCCGCCGCCCAGGCCGACGTGCTGGTCGCGGTGGTGGGCCTGACCTCGGACCTCGAGGCCGAGGAGTCGCCGGTCGAAATCCCTGGCTTCAAGGGCGGCGACAAGACCACGCTCGACATCCCCGCCGACCAGCAGGCGCTGCTGGAGCAGGCCAAGGCGCTGGGCAAGCCGCTGGTCGTGGTGGCGATGAACGGCAGTCCGCTGAACCTCTCCTGGGCCAAGGACAACGCCGCGGCGATCCTGGAGGCCTGGTATCCGGGCCAGTCCGGGGGCCTGGCCATCGCCAACGTCCTGACTGGCAAGACCAACCCGTCCGGCCGCCTGCCCCTGACCTTCTACAAGTCGGTCGACGACCTGCCGCCGTTTGGCGACTACCGCATGGACGGGCGGACCTATCGCTACTTCGCCGGCCAGCCGGTCTATCCGTTCGGCCACGGCCTCAGCTACACGCGGTTCGACTACGCGCCGCTGAAGGTCGAGCCCGCCCAGGGCGACGCCGGCCAGGGTCTGCGGGTCACCACCACGATCCGCAATGTCGGCTCCCGCGCCGGCGACGAGGTCGCCCAGCTCTATCTCGACTTCCCAGAGGCGCCCGGCGCGCCCCGTCTGGCTCTGCGCGGCTTCCAGCGCGTCAGCCTCAAGCCCGGCGAGGCCAAGTCGGTGACCTTCTCGCTGTCGCCCCGCGACTTGAGTTCGGTGGACGCGGAGGGCATGCGCCAGGTCACGACGGGGCGCTATAAGGTCAGCGTCGGCTCGGGTCAGCCGGACACCGGGGTCCCTAGCCGTTCGGCCGAGTTCGCGGTCGCCAAGGCCGTGGCCCTGCCGAAGTAGGAGAACGACTTGAGGATCCATGCTCTTCTCGCGAGCGCCGCCGTCCTGTCGCTCGCGACCTCGGCGGCCGCGGCCCCGATCGTCGACGGGGCCCTGGGCGATCGCGCGGTGCTCCAGCGCGGCCGGCCCATTATCGTGACCGGCAAGGCCCTGCCCGGCGAGACGGTCTCGGCCAACCTGGCCGGCAAGACCGTCAGCGCCCAGGCCGACAAGGCCGGGCGCTTCCGTCTGACGCTTCCGGCGCTTGAGGCCGGCGGTCCCTATCGGCTGCTGCTGGACGCGCCCAGCGGCCAGCAGGTCATTGACGACCTGCTGATCGGCGACGTCTTCCTGTGCTCGGGCCAGAGCAACATGGAGATGACGACGGAGCAGTCGCAGAACAGCTTCCAGATCTACGGAGCCAGCGACCCGCAGATCCGTCTGATGACGGTCCCCAAGCGCCTGGCCTTCGCGCCGCGGGACAAGCTGGACGCCCCGCCCGCCTGGTCCGCCGCGACGCCGGCGACGATCGGCAAGTTCTCGGCGGTCTGCTTCTACATGGGCCAGTCCCTGCGCGAGACGACCAAGGCCCCGATCGGCCTGATCCACGCCAGCTGGGGCGGCTCGCGCCAGTCGGCGTGGCTCTCGCCCGAAGGCTTGGAGATGGTCGGCCTGGGAGAGCCCGCCAAGACCCTGGCCCTCTACACCCGCGACACGGCGGCGGCGGAAAAGGCCGCGGCCAGCCAGTGGGAGACCTGGTGGCGCGACACCTCCGGCCTCGCCCAGGGGCGCGAGCCCTGGCGCGACGACACGGGCCTGGCTTGGAAGCCCGTCCCCGTCGTCGGCCCCTTCAGCCGCTGGGGCCTTCCCGAGATGAAGGGCTATCTCGGCATGGTCTGGTTCCAGACCGAGATCGTGCTGACCGCCGAGCAGGCCCGCCAGGCCTCGGTGCTGAACATCGGCGCGATCGACGACGCGGATCGCACCTGGGTCAACGGCCAGCCGGTCGGCGGAACCAGCCTGGGCCGCGCGCGCCAGTATCGCCTGAAGCCGGGCGTGCTGCGCGAAGGCCGCAACGTCATTCTGGTCAACGCCGACAACGTCTATGCCGACGGCGGCATGCTGGGGCCAGCCAGCGCGATGCAACTGCGGTTCGACGACGGGACCAGCCTGCCCCTCGACCAGGGCTGGCGGTACGCGCCCGCCGGACGCTCGACATCCAACGCCCCGCGCTCGCCGTGGGACGACATCAACGGCGCGGGCACGCTCTACAACGGCATGATCGCGCCGCTGGGCCCGGTCGGGTTGGCGGGCGTGGCCTGGTATCAGGGCGAGTCCGACACCGGCCTGCCCGGCTATGACCGTCGCCTGTCGGCCATGCTGAAGGACTGGCGCGCGCGGTTCGAGACACCCAACCTGCCCTTCGCGATCGTGCAGCTGTCGGCCTATGGCGCCACCGCCAAGCGGCCGGCGGAAAGCGGCTGGGCGGGCGTGCGCGACATCCAGCGCCGCGTCGCCGAGGCTGACGGACACGCGGCCGTGGTGGTGACGATCGACCACGGCGATCCGCTGGACATCCATCCCGGCGAAAAGCAGGAGGTCGGCCGTCGCGCCGCCCGCGCCATGCGCGCCGTGGCCTTTGGCGATGCCATCGCGCCGTCAGGCCCGCGCATCACCTCGGGCGCGCGCGACGCCGGCGGCGGCGTGACCCTGACCTTCAAGGATGTCTCGGGCGCCCTCGCCGCCCGCGGCGGCGGCGTGGCGATCGGTTTCGAGCTCTGCGGCGCGGGGATCTGCCGCTACGCCAACGGCCGCGCCCAGGGCGACAAGGTGGTGTTGAGCGGCGACGGTCAGCCGGTGGACCGCGTTCGCTACGCCTGGGCAGACAGCCCGGTGGTCAATCTGTTCGATGACGCGGACCAACCGGTCGGTCCGTTCGAAATCCCTGTGCCCTAAGGCCGGGAACGGCCGCCGCCCAAACGAGCGGCGGCCGCCAGAGCGCTACTTCTTGCTCATATAGCCGTGCATGGCCATCCAGCTTGCATAGGCGTCGAACCAGCCGGTGCTGGTGGTCTTCTTCTTGTACATGCCAAAGCCGTGGCCGCCCTGTTCGTAGAGGTGGAACTCGACGGGACGCTTAGCCGCGCGCCAGCTCTCGATCAGGCCAAAGCCGCTGTTGCCGAACAGCGGATCATCCGCCGCCAGGGCGAAGAACATTGGCGGCGCGTTTGCCGGGACCGTCGCCGGCGCCAGCGAGCCGTAAATCAGGCCGATAAAGGCCGGCTTGGCGTCCTCGACGGCCAGGGTCGTGGTCAGGGTCAGCATGGCGCCGGCCGAGAAGCCGACCATGCCGATGCGGTCGGGATCGACGTGCCACTCGGCCGCGCGCGAGCGGATCAGGGCGAAGGCCGCGCGGGAGTCGGCGAGTTGCGGCTCCAGCGCCTTGACTGCCGACTGCGGGTCCATGCGCGGCGCGCGGGCGACGCCCGAGAACATCGCCTTCATCGACGCCTCGAAGCCGGGAATGTCGGCCGGCGTCTGATTCAAGCGGTACTTCAGGACGAAGGCGGCGACGCCCTTGTCGGCCAGGGCCTTGGCGACGTCCCAGCCCTCGTTCTCCATCGACAGGGTGCGGAAGCCCCCGCCCGGCGCGACGATCACGGCCACCCCGGTGGCCTTGGCCGGATCGGGTAGGAACGGAGTCAGGGTCGCGACCGTCACGTTGCGGGCGAAGACGCTGCCGTACTGGCTGTGCCAGCTCTCGGCATTCGCCGCGCCGGGCAGCGGCCCGGTGTTCAGGGTGATCGCGTTCGGCTGAGCCGGGATCGCGATCGGCGTCATCTTGTCGTTTTGCGCCGACGCCGGCGTGGCCAAAAGCCAGGCCATCGCCAGGCCCGTCGCCACGGCTCCCGCGCGGCCGCCTCTCTTGCCGAAGAACCCCATATCGTTCTCGCTCCCAATGTTTCTTGTTCGACCGCTTGTGGCGCGGCTCTAGATTACTCCTACAAATTCTGAAGCGGCTGTCACGACGATTGTTAGCGGTCCCATCAATTTGTGGGTCGCATGGTCCTCGCGGCGAACCTAGGCGCGAGCCGGGTCGCCGATCGCCCAGTCGATCACGTCGCCCTCATAGGCATCCGCGCCCCGCCCGATGGCCGCGATGGCCGCGCTCATGGTGCCGCCGCGATCGAGGATGTCGTCCGCCAGGGAGACCATCAGGGGGTTCGGCGTGGCTCTGGGCGAGGCCTCGCGCAGGCGTGTCGCGATCGCGCGCTCCTCCCCCGCGGAGCCCGCGGCGCAGGCCAGGATATAGGCCGCCGCCGGTGAGCGACTGACGCCCGCGTAGCAATGGACGAGCAGCGTCCCCGCCGCTGGAAGTTCGCGCCCCAAGTCCATGATCGCGCGGATCATCTCGGCGCTCGGCGCCACCAAGCCCGGGCGGGGTTCGGCGATATCGTTGAAGCGCAGAACCGTCGTGGCGACGCGCCGCGCGGCCACCACGGCGTCCGGCGAGACCAGCGTCAGCACGTGGTCGACCGGCTCCCGCTCCAGCAGCGCCTCGACAGCCGACCCCGGGCACACGATCAGCCTCACGCCAGCGCCGCCAGGCCGAGCAGGAAGCCGACCTCGAACACCTGCTCGACCGCGCCGAGCACGTCCCCGGTATGGCCGCCGATAAGGCGAACGGCGGTTCTAGCCAGCGCCAGCGCCGCGATGGCGCCCAGCGCCAAACCCAGTCCGGCGGCGGGCGCGGGCAGAAGCAGCAGGGGCCAGGCCGCGATGACCAGGGCCACGATCACCTCGCCGGTGCGCGCCCCCATCGGCGTCGGCTTCCATTTGCCGGCCTCGCCCGAAGGCGCGTAGGGCGTCGTCCGCATCGCGACGACGGACGCCGCGCGACCCACGCCATGCGCCGCCAGCAAGGCCAAGGCGCCGAGCTGAGCCGACAAGGTCGATAGCACCGCGACCTTCAGGCCCAGCGCGATCGCCAGAGCACAAACGCCATAGGTCCCAATGCGACTGTCCTTCATGATCTCCAGGCGTCGCTGGGCCGTCTGCCCCCCGCCGAGCCCATCGGCCGTATCGGCCAGGCCGTCTTCGTGAAAGGCGCCCGTGATCAGCAAACCCAAGCCGATCGCCAGAACGGCCGCCACGCCCGCGCCCCAGACGTGGAACCCCAGCAAGAACGCGCCCGCGGAGATCGCGCCAACACCCTGCCCCACCAGAGAAAAGTATCGCGTGGCTCGCGTGATCCAGTCGCTCTCGAAGCCGGTCAATGACGGTGTCGGGATCCGCGTGAGGAACTGCACGGCGCAGAGCAGAAGCTGAGCCTGACGCCATAGCCAGGTCATGGTCAGAGCCTTCCGTTCAACACGTCGTCGAGGCTGGCGACGTCGCTCAACAGCCGCGAGGCCGCGCGCGCCAGCGGCAGCGCCAGCAACGCTCCGGTCCCCTCGCCCAGCCGCAAGTCCAGCGCCAGCAGCGGCTCGACCTCCAAGGCGGCGAGCAGCCGGCCGTGCCCTTGCTCGGCCGAGCGGTGGCAGAAGACGCAGTAGTCCTTGGCCGCCGGAACCAGGCGGATCGCGACGAGAGCTGCGGCTGAGACGATGAAGCCGTCGACCAGGACAGGAACCCTCGCCGAGGCCGCGCCGATGATCGCGCCGGCGATCATGGCGATCTCCAGCCCGCCAAACTCCGACAGCACGTCGAGCGGCGCGGTGGCGGCGGCGCGCGCGGCCGCCCTTTCCAGGATGGCGGCCTTTCGCGCCAGGCCCGCCGCGTCGTGGCCCGCGCCCCGGCCAATACATTCGGCCAACGGCGCTGGCGCCAACCGATGCATCAGCAACGCGGCCGAGGCGGTGTTGCCAATGCCCATCTCGCCCAGCGCCAGGATCTCGAAACCCTCTTCGGCCGCCCGCCTGGCGATGTCGGCGCCGCGCGCCAGCGCTTCCTCGGCTTCGGCCAGGGTCAAGGCGGGTTCGACCGCGGCGTTGCGGCTGCCTCGCCGGACCTTGGCGTCCAGCAGCGCCGGATGGGGCGGCAGGTCGGCGTCCACGCCCGCGTCGACGACCCGCAACTCAGCCCCCACGGCGCTGGCGAACGCATTGGCGCTGGCCTTGCCAGCCAGGAAGGTCGCCACCATCGCCTGCGTGACGGCCGAGGGATAGGCCGAGACGCCCTCGGCGTTCATGCCGTGATCGCCAGCGAAAACCAGCAGCAGCGCGCGATCGAACGACGGCGGCGGTCCGCCCGCGATCAGACCCAGCCGCACGGCCAGGTCCTCGATCCGCCCCAACGCGCCCAGCGGCTTGGCCTTGGCGTCGAGTTCGGCGCGAAGCGCCGCGGCGCCGGAGAGATCGACCGGGGAAACGGCGGGCAGGGTCATCAAGAGGTCTCCAGGCCGGCGATAGCCGCGAGCGCGGGAATGTCGAACGCCGCCTCCAGAGCGGCCGCGATCTCATCGAGCGCCCGATCGACGCGCGCGGATTGATCGAGGTGATCCGAGACGGCGCCAAGCTCGGCCAGCAGTTCCGCCCTCGCCTCGCCGCTGTCGAAAAGGCCGTGGACGTAGCAGCCTCGGATTTTACCGTCGGGCGAGACGGCGCCGTCCAGGCCGCCGTCGTCAAATCGCAGCATCGATTGTCCGCCGCCCTCGGTGCGCCCGACGTGCATCTCGTAGCCGGCGAAGCGCGCGCCGCCGGGCAGTCGCCCCGTCACTTGGCGCAGGGTCTTGCGATCCGTCATCACCGTCTCGACGTCGAGCAAGCCGAGGCCCTCGACGGAGGCCGGCGCGCCTTCGATCCCGTCTGGATCGGAGAGACGCCGCCCCAGAATCTGGAAGCCGCCGCAGACGCCCAGCACGCGACCGCCGCGCCGAACGTGGGCGGCCAGATCGATGTCCCAGCCTTGGGCGCGGAAAAAGGCCAGGTCCGCCAGCGTCGCCTTGGTTCCCGGCAGGATGACGAGGTCCGTGTCGCCCGGCAGCGGCTGGCCGGGCGGCACGAAGGCGAACGCCGCGTCCGGCTCGGAGCGCAGGGCGTCGAACTCGTCGAAATTGGCAATGCGCGACAGCATCGGCACGACGATGCGGATCTTCCGGCCACCCAGCGGCGACGGATCGTCCAGCACGACGGCGTCCTCGGCCGGCAGCCGCCGCGCCGCCGCCAACCAAGGCGCCATGCCAAGGTCGGGCCAGCCCGTGGCCTCGACGATCATCCGCCGGCCGTCCTGGAACAGCGCGGGATCGCCGCGGAACTTGTTGATCAGGAAGCCGCGCACCATGGCCCGGTCGGCCTCGTCCAGCACCGCGTGGGCGCCGACCAGGGCGGCGATCACATGGCCTCGGTCGATGTCGCCGACCAGCACGACCGGCACGTCCGCCGCCCGCGCGAAGCCCATGTTGGCGATGTCGCCGGCGCGGAGATTGATCTCAGCTGGGCTCCCCGCCCCTTCGACGATGACGAGGTCGCTTTCGGCCTCCAACCGGCGGAAGCTCTCGACGACGACGCCCAGCAGCTCGCCCTTGCGCGCCTGGTAGCCGCTGGCCTTCCAGGTCCCCGCCATCTGGCCGCGCACCACCAGCTGAGCGCCGACATCGCTCTGGGGCTTCAGCAGCACGGGGTTCATGTCGACCGTCGGCGGCGTGCGGCAGGCGATGGCCTGCAGGGCCTGGGCGCGGCCGATCTCGCCGCCTCCGGCCGTGACGGCGGCGTTGTTGGACATATTCTGCGGCTTGAAGGGACGGACCCTCAGACCCCGGTTGGCGAACAGCCGGCAAAGGCCCGCCACCAGCACCGACTTGCCGACGTCGGAGCCGCAACCCTGGATCATCAGCGCCGCCATGCGAATCCTCCAAGCGCCAGAAGCAGCCACAGGATCGCACAGGCGACCAGATAGATGCGCAGCGCGCGCGGCAGGTCTTGGGTCTGGACCTCCCGGCCGTTCCCGAACACGGGGCGATCGGACCTTTCGCCGTCATACCAGGCCGCGCCACCCAGCCGGACGTCCAGGGCGCCGGCCATCGCGGCCTCGGGCCAGCCGGCGTTGGGCGAGGCGTGCTTGCCCGCGTCGCGGAGCATCATCGACCAGCCGCCGCGCCCGGCCAAGGCGATCAGCGCGCCGGCCAGCCGCGCGGGGGCCAGGTTCAGCAGGTCGTCGAACCGCGCCGACGCCCAGCCGAACGCGCGCCAGCGCGGCTCGCGGTGGCCGATCAGGCTGTCGGCCGTGTTGACCGCCTTGTAGACGAAGAGGCCCGGCAGTCCCGCGACCACGAACCAGAAGATCGGCGCGACGACGCCGTCGTTGAAGCTCTCGGCCAGGCTCTCGATCGCCGCGGCGGCGACGCCACCGGCGTCGAGCCGCTCGACGTCTCGCCCGACGATCTTGGCGACGGCCTCCCGGGCCGCGTCGAGGTCGCCGGTCTTCAGCGGCCGAAGGACGGCGGCGACATGTTGGTAAAGGCTGCGCTGCGCCAGGCCGAGCGTTCCCACGATCGCCACGACATAGGGCCCGCCGAACCTAGCCAACAGCCAGCCCAAAAGGCCGCTGACCAGCACGATGATCAGCAGTGTCCCGATCCCCGCCAGCCTGCGCGCCCCGTCGCTCCAGGCCGGTCGGTTGAAGGCGGTTTCCAGCCGCGAGATCAGGACGCCCATCCAGACCACCGGATGCGGAACGCGCCGGTGCAGCGCGGCCGGATAGCCAACCACGGCCTCCAGAGCCGCCGCGGCCAGGACAAGCCAGGGGTTAGTCCACACGGCCCAGGATCTCGATCAGGGGTCCGGCCGCGCCAGCGTGGGCCCGGGTCCGCACACCATAGGCCATGGCCAGCGCCTGGGGCGTGAGGGCCTGCCCAGGTGGTCCGTCGGCGACCAGGCGGCCTCGGTCCAGCAACAGCACGCGATCGGCGAAGCGCGCCGCCAGGGTCAGGTCGTGCAGCGTGATGATCACGCCCTTGCGCTGTTCGTGGGCCAGATGGCGGAAGAGGTTCACCGTGTCGAGCGCGTGGCCGGGATCAAGGCCGGTCAGCGGCTCGTCCGCCAGCAGCCAATCGGTCTGGCCCGCCAGGGCGCGGGCGATCAGCGCCCTCGCCCGCTCGCCGCCCGACAGGCGGGTGATCGGTCGCGCGGCGAAATCAGCCAGCCCCGTGGCCTCGATCGCCTGGTCGATAGCCACCGCGTCTTCCGCGCTGGGTCCGAACACGCCCAAATGAGGCGTTCGGCCAAGACCGATGAAGGTCCGCACGTCGACATCCCAGGCGATCTCCGGCGTCTGGGCCAGAAACGCCATGGCCCGCGCCCGGCGGCGCGCGGGGATGTCCGCGACGGCCGCGTCGTCCAGCGTGATCCGCCCCGCGTCCGGCCGCCTAAGACCCGCCAGGCATGACAGCAGGGTGGACTTACCCGCGCCGTTGGGACCGACGATCGCCACCAGTTCGCCCCCTCGGAACCGGGCCGTGACCTTGGAAAGCACCGGGCGATCGCCCAGGCTGAGGCTCACCGTGTCGGCGAACAGTCCCTCGCTCACGCCAGCCTCCCGCGCATCGACACCAGCATCCAGAGGAAGAAAGGGCCCCCTAGGGCGGCCATGGCCACGCCGAGCTTGACCTCCTCGGCGGCCGGGGTGAGGCGGACCAGGATGTCGGCGCCTAGCGTCAAGACCGCCCCGCCCAGCACCGAGGGCCAAAGCACGGCGCCGGGCCTCGATCCGACCCAGGGCCGCAGCAGATGCGGCACGATCAGACCGACAAAGCCGATGACGCCGGTCACCGCGACGCTCGACCCGACCGCCAGCGCCACGCCGACGGCCAGCAAGAGCCGCGTCCGCGTCAGGCTGACGCCCAGCGACCGCGCGCCCTGCTCGCCCAGGGTCAGGGCGTCGAGCGAGCGGCCCAGCGTCAGCAGAACCAGGCTTCCCAGGATCACGCCGGGCGCGGCGATACGGACTTCCTCGACGCTGCGATCGGCCAGGGAGCCCATCAGCCAGCTGATGATCTCGTCGACCGCCCACGGGTTCGGAGCGAGGTTCAGCGCCAGCGAGATACCCGCCGTGCAGACGGTCTGGATGATGAAGCCCGCCAGGATGAAGGTGACGACGCTGGAGGTGACGCCCGACAGCGCCAGCAAGGCGGCGACTCCCAGTCCCGCCCCGACCATCGCCGCCACCGGCAGGATCCAATGGGCTTCGTTCGCCGCGCCCAGATAGAGCGTCAGCACCGCCCCCAGCGCCGCCGAGGACGAGACGCCCAGCACGCCAGGCTCGGCCAGCGGATTGCGCGTGTAGCCCTGCAGCGCCGCGCCGCTCAGGCCCAAGGCGCCGCCGACCAGCACGGCAAGGACTGTTCGGGGCAGCCTCAGGCCGAAGACGATGGCCCAGCGCGGATCGGCGCCGTTCGAGACCCAGGCGCTCCAGGGCGTCCAGACCCGGCCAGCGCACAGGCTCACGACGAACAGCGCCGCCAGCGACGCCGCCAGCAGACCGAAGACCAGCCAAGGCGATCGCGTCCTCATGCCCGCTCTCCAAGGACCTCGGCGCGCGCCGAGGCCATCGCCTGGGCGGTCTGGATGAGCACCGGCCCGCCGCAATAGAGGAGCCGCTCGGGCAGCCGGGCCTGCTTCATCCGCCCGTTGAGCGCGCCCAGCGCCGGATGGGTCATGACCCGGTCGGCCCAGCTTCGCGCGCCAGCCGCGGGCTCGCCGACCAGCAGAACCTCCGGCGGATCGGTCAACAGCAACTCGAGCGGCACGTTACCCCACGACTTCAGGCCATACCGTCGGGCGGCGTTGTCGAAGCCAGCCCGCGTCATCATCTCGTCAACCAAGGTGTGAGGTCCCGCCGCGAAGCCATTGGGTTGATAGATCAAAGCGCTCAGACGTCGCGCGCCGGGCCTGACCGTCGCGGCGGCCAGAGCCGTCCTGATGCGCGCGATCAGTTGCTCGCCGCGATCGACCTGGCCGATCAGGCGGGCCACGCGCTGGACCTGGGCGAGGCTTTCCTCGACCGTCTTGGGCACGGCGAAGCGCTCGACCGGCA
Organism: Caulobacter segnis; assembly: GCF_031454995.1. Lineage (GTDB taxonomy): Bacteria > Pseudomonadota > Alphaproteobacteria > Caulobacterales > Caulobacteraceae > Caulobacter > Caulobacter segnis_E. The sequence goes on from NZ_JAVDRV010000002.1 coordinate 816,090, forward strand.
CGTGAAGGCGCTTCAGGGCGTTGCGGGTCGCCAGCGCCGAGTGCTGACTGGCCAGGACGAGATCCGGCTGGAGCGCGATGATCTCCTCGGCGCTCTCCCAAGTGAACGGCAGGGCGCGAGCCTGGGCCGCCACGGTGGAGCCCCGCTCCTCCCGCGCGTAGTGGCTGAGCGCAGCGATCTGCGAGCGGTCGGCCAGGTGCACGAGCATGGCGTCGAGGCACGCGTTCAGCGAGGCGATGCGCTTGGGCGCCGCCAAGGCGGGCGTGGCCGCGCCCAGGGCGAGCGCCCCGCCGATCATGACCCTGCGACTAGGCTGCATGCCGCGCCGCCTGAAGGGCCTCGCGCAAGCGCTCGAGGTTCTGGCGCGAAGGGATGCCGAACCGCAGCCGCGTCGGATGCTCCGCGAAGGGCCGCGTCAGCACGCCTTGGCGGCAGAGACCGACGAACAGCCGATGCGCGTCTGGCGCCTCGACCCAGCGAAAGAGATCGCAGCCGCCGACAACGGCGAGTCCGGCGGCGCTCAGGACCGCGTCGACATTGCGGGCCTGGGTGGCCAAACAGGCGCTGGTGGTCGCTCGCCAGGCCGCGTCGGCATAGGCGCCAAGACCCAGGGACAGGGCGTCGGCGCAAAGCGGCCAGTCGCCCAAAACGACGCGAAGTTGTCTCGCCAAGTTCCTGTCGCAGATCACAAATCCGAGCCGCACTCCGGGCAGGCCGTAGAACTTGCCGAACGAGCGCAGCACGATCAGGCGTTCGATCTCCAGGGCGGCCACGCTGATGCCCGGAGTCACCTCGGCGAAGGCCTCGTCGACGATCGTCCAGCGCCCCAGGGCCGATCGCGCCTCGACGAGTTCCGCGAGCTGGGCGCGCGCGACCTGGCGGCCGTCGGGGTTGTTTGGATTGACCAAGACCAGGATGTCCGCGTCGATGGCGCGTCGATCGTCCAGCGAAGCGACCATCAGCGGCTTTCGAGCGGACCAGGCCTCGACATGGCCGCCGTAGATCGGGGCGACCAAGGCGACGTCGCGCCCGTCCAGCAAGAGCGGCGTCAGCCGCAGGGCCGCGTCCGCCCCGGCGACGGCCACGACCCGCGCGGGATCGGATACGCCAAAGGCGCGGGCGGCAACGGCCTCCAGTTCGGTCAGCAGCGCGGGATCGGGCAGCGTGCGCAGCGCCTCGGCCGACGCGCGCGCGCCGGGCCAAGGCTCCGGATTGATCCCGGTCGAGAGGTCGAGCCAGGGCCCGCGCGCGTCCGGATAGGCGGCCGTCGCCTCGCGGAGACGGCCGCCATGTCGGAGGGCGCCGAGGTGGGGGATCGACGCCATCACCGCGCTCTAGAAGCGGGCCCGCAGGCCCACGAACGCGCCGCGACCGGGCGTGCCGTAGTTCAGGATGGTCTGATAGTCCTTGTCGAACGCGTTCTCGACGCGGCCGAAGACCTCGAGGCCGTCCTTCAGCGGATAGGACGCGCGCAGGTCGACCAGGGTGTAGTCCTTCACCACCTGGGTATTGGCGTCGTTGTTGTAGGTCTTGCCCACATAACGGACCGCGACGGTGGTCGACAGCTTCACCGGCCAGACATAGGTCGCCGACAGGTTGCCCATGTTCTTCGGACGCCGGGTCAGCTGCTTGCCCTTGGCCGAACCGGAGTCAGTCTCGGCGTCGGTGTAGGTGTAGTTGCCCGACAGAATCAAGCCTTGTACCGGCTTGTATTCGCCAATCAGTTCAAGGCCTTGCGCCTTGGTCTTCAGGACGTTGCTGTAGTAACCCCAACGCGAGACGCCGCCCGGCGCGCACAGCGGATCGGCGCCGCCCGTGCACGAGAAGTAGCGGATCTCGTTGTCGGCCTCGCGGTGGAACCAGGTCGCCACGGCGCGGGCCTTGCCGCCCAGGAAGCGCTGCTCGATCCCGGCGTCCCAGCTGTCGAACTTCTCGGGCGAGAGGTTCAGATTGCCGTACTCGCTGAACAGCTCGTAGAGGCCAGGAGCCCGGAACCCCTGGCCGAAGCTGGCGCGCAGGACCGTATTGCCCTCGTTCAGCGCCCAGGCGGCCGAGGCTTGGCCCAGGGTGTGGCTGCCGTAGGTGTCATGGTCCTCGTAACGGACGCCGGCGGTCAGGGTCAGGCCCGGAACCACCTCGGCCTGCAGCTGGCCATAAAGGCTGTCGACGCCGACCTTGCCCGTGGCGAAGGCCGGGTTCGGGTTGCTGACGGACGGCGAGCGCGTGCGCATCCGCGCCTTTTCCGTTTCGGCGCCGAAGGTGGCCGACACGGTCTCGGTGACCGCGAAGACGCCCTGATATTCCCAGCGCTTGTTCTTGCCGGCCGCGTCGAAGGTCAGCGGCGCGGCCGGGCGGGCCGGATTGATGTTCTCGCGGTCGGTGTCGGTGTAGGCGTAGCCGATCCGGTTGTTCCAGCGACCGTCCAGCAGGCCGAAGTTCAGGCCGGTGTAGATCACCAGCTCTTCGGTGCGACCGAACTCGGGGCTGTCGACGTTGAAGCCGTCGAAGTCGTTCTTGCCTTTCGAATAGACCGAGCGGACCTCGGCCGAGACATTCTCGGCCAGCGCCACGCGCAGGCGACCCGACAGGCCGGCGTTCTGGTAGCCGTCCTTCTCCTTGCCCGGCTTGTAGGCCGAGAAGCCGTCGGTGGTGTAGTAGCCGCCAGCCACGCGCCAGGTGATCTTGTCGCCGGCGCCGCCGACGCCGGCGCGCAGGTAACCGGTCTTGCGCGCGCCCGCCTCGGCGTCGATCGAGCTTGAGAACGGCGTCGTGGGCTCGGCGGTCACGATGTTGACCACGCCGCCGATGGCCTGGCTGCCCCACAGCGTCGACTGGGCGCCGCGCAGGATCTCGATGCGCGAGATGTCGCCGACCAGCAGGTTGCCGCTGTTGAAGCCGCCCTGGGTCGAGGACGGGTCGTTCAGCTTGACGCCGTCGATCAGGACGACGGTGTGCTGGGTCTCGGCGCCGCGGATGTTGAGGCCCGTGGTCGTGCCCGGACCGCCGTTGCGCGTGTAGCTGACGCCCGGCGTCTGGGCCAAGAGCTCGACGACCGAGATCGCCTGGCTGGCCTCGATGGCCGGCTGGGTCAGGACGGTGACCGACGCGCCGACCTTCTCGATCGGCTGGGCGGTGCGGGTGGCGGTGACGACGAGTTCGGCGACGCCGTTGGCGCCGGTCGCGCCGGCGACGTCGGCCTCGGGGGCCTTCTGGTCGTCGGCGAAAGCCGCGCCCGCGATCAGGCTGGTGGCGAGGGCGGTTGAGCTCAGAAACGCTCGGATCATGGTTCTTCTTCCCCTACTGAACGACCCGCGCGCCAAGCCGCCCCGCGCGAGGCGGACCACACGCGGACACGGACCGTCGCGCGGTCCTTTGACTGTCGTTTCTCGGGAAATCCCGTTCGATCGGCGCACCCCGGCCGAGCGATGAACGACCGCGCCGGGCAGGTCTCCTGGCTCGCGGGTCAATGCTCTTGGCGCCGCCTTCCCAGAGCCCGAGGGCCCCAGTGGCGTATGGCGCTAGAACTCGCCGCTAACAGTTGCGGGGGCAGCCGAGGCCTTGAACCTCGTTCCCTTTTAATCCTCTTTCGAGGAGCCTGACGCGTCGCAAGGCCTATATGCTGCGCCGCACACCGTCAATGTGGAGCTTTCATGACCATGACCCTGGTGCTGGGCGGCGCGCGCTCGGGAAAGAGCGGCTTCGCCCAGAAAGCCGCTGAAACCGTGGCGCGGGCTGGGCGGCCGGTAATGATCGCGACAGGCCAGGCGTTCGACGACGAGATGGCCGAGCGCATCGCGCGCCACCGGGCCGATCGCGGCGAATCATGGACCACGGTCGAAGCGCCGCTTGCGCTCGCGTCGGCCATCGCCGCCCTGCCCGCCGACGCGATCGCCGTGGTCGACTGCCTGACGCTGTGGCTCTCGAACCAGATGTTGGCCGACCAGGACGTCGAGGCGGCGTGCGCCGAGCTGGTCGCGGCCGTCGCCGCCTGCCCTGCTCGCCTTTGGCTGGTCAGCAACGAGGTTGGTTTGGGCATCGTGCCCGAGACGCCGCTGGGCCGCCGCTTCCGCGACGAGGCCGGACGGCTCAACCAACGGCTCGCCGCGACGGTCGACGAGGTCTATTTCGTGGCGGCGGGGCTGCCGCTGAAGATGAAGCCCCAGGGCTGAACGCTCGTCGAGGGACGAGCGCGTAAATCCCTCTCTTTTTGAGAGAGGGAGGGGCCCGCGCCGTCAGGCGTGGGGGGGTGAGAGGTTACGAGAACTGCCGAGGAATCCCCGCCGTTTCAGCGACTTGTCGTCCTTGCCTTGTCCGGAAAGGGTGAAACCTCTCACCCTCCCATGCTGCGCATGGGCCCCTCCCTCTCTCGAAGAGAGAGGGTTTTCATGGGCGTTCGACGAGCGTTGGCGCCGACTTATCCACCCCTCCAAAACCTGCCGTATTCTCTACCCACCTCGTCGCGAGGAAAGGGCGCATGGCCAGCGACCATCGTGGCGGCGGGGGGCGATCGAGCGGGGACAGGTTCGAGGGGGATACTCGGACGGTCCGGGGATCTGGTTGCTGGCCAGACCCGCCCGCCGCTGGCGTGGTTGGAGGCGAAGGGATGTGTCTTAGCCTGTAGTGGCTCGTCCTCTCCGACCGCTGGGCTTCGAGGAAACTCGGAGGCTCGGGTCCCGGTAAGGCCTGAACAGGGCCACCTGACGGGACGCTGGCGGATAACGGTCGCGCGGAGCGTTCGGGCTTCGTCGAAACGGTATTCACTCTTCACACTCCGGACGTCGCCCGGCGCTCCGCGTCCCTTTCCATCCCTTCAGCGGGTGACCGCGTGAAGCGCGGCGCCGTGAGTCGATGCTAGAACGGGCTGGCGCAGGACGAACAATGCTCGCACACTCGTTTGAAATGGCCGTCTCGGGCCGAATACGAAGCGCGATCGAAGCGCGGGGAGGAGTAACGCGATGACGGAGCGTAAATCGTCATGGGCGCTGGCCAGGTTCGCCTCGCCGGCCGTACCGATCGCCGCGATGGGCCTGCCCCTGGTCGTTTACCTGCCCGAATACTACGTCACGTCGCTGGGCCTATCCCTGACCACGGTCGGCGCGGCCTTCCTGATCGTGAAGCTAATCGACATGCTTCTGGATCCGGTGCTGGGCGGACTGATGGACAACACGCGGTCGCGTTTCGGCCGCTTCCGTCCTTGGCTCGCCGCCGGCTCGCCGGTGATCGCCATAGGCTCCTACGCCCTGTTCATGGCCCAACCCGGTGTCGGCGCGCTCTATCTGTGGTTCTGGCTGTCCGTCGTCTATGTCGGCTACTCGATGGTGGTGCTGTCGCAGACCGCCTGGGGGGCGGTTCTGTCCAGCGACTACCAGCAGCGCTCCCGCGTCTTCGCCTGGTGGCAGGGCGCCAATGTGGTCGGCATGATCCTGGTGCTGTGCCTGCCGCCGATCGTGACCGGCGTGTTCAAGGGCGATCATCTGGACAGCATCGCCGCCATGGGCTGGTTCATCGTCGTGCTAGCCCCGCTCGCGGTTCTGCTCGCCGTGAGCACCGTCGGCGAGCCCGCCGCGCCGCCCCGGCACGGAAAAGCCGGCCTCAAGCAATATTTCGGCCTGCTGGCCCGCCCCTCCGTGCGACGCCTGCTGATCGCCGACCTCCTGATGGGCCTGGCGCCTGGTATCGCCGGCACGCTGTTCCTGTTCTTCTTCGAGCGCATGAAGGGCTTCGACAAGACCCAGTCGGGAATCCTGCTGCTGATCTATTTCATCGCCGCCCTGGCCGGCGCGCCGATCTGGCCCATGCTGGCCAAGCGCATTGGCAAGCATCGGGCGTTGGCCGTGGCCTCGGTCGTCTACGCGATCGTGCAGTTCGCGACCGTCTTCATGCCGCCTGGGGAAGTGGTGCTGGGCATGATCGTCCTGGTGCTGGCCGGGCTGCCCTACTCCGCCGCCCAGCTGCTGGTCCGCTCGATGATGGCGGACATCGGCGACGAGGAGCGTCTGCTGACCGGCGTCGACAAGACCGGCCTGCTGTACGCGATCGTCACCGGCACGGTGAAGCTCGGCTACGCCCTGGCCGTTGGCGTCTTCATCATCCTGGGCGCGCTGGGCTTCGACCCGAAGACGCCAACCGCTGCGGGCGACGCGGCGCTGATCGGGCTCTACGCCTTCGCGCCGGCGGCGCTGGGACTGATGGTCGCGGCGGTGATGATGCGCTATCCGCTGGATGCGAACCGTCTCGCCGAGATCCAGCGCCAGCTCGCGGCGCGGGATGCGGCCGAGGCCTCGTCCAAGCCCGCAGCCCAGCTGGATCCTCATGCCCCTGACGCCAACGCCCTTGTCGCCCCCGCCGAGTGAAGACCAGGAGCCGATCGCCCGCTTGGTCGAGATCATGGCCAAACTTCGCGATCCCAATGGCGGGTGCCCCTGGGACCTGGAGCAGACCTTCGCGACGATCGCGCCCTACACGGTCGAGGAAGCCTACGAGGTCGCCGACGCCATCGAGCGTGGCGATCTCTCCGACCTGAAGGAGGAACTCGGCGACCTGCTGCTGCAGGTGGTGTTCCATTCTCGGATGGCGCAGGAGCAAGGCGCGTTCGACATCAACGACGTCGCCACCGCGATCTCGGACAAGATGATCCGTCGTCACCCGCACGTGTTCAGCGACCACGCCTACGAAACCCTTTCCGATCAGGTCGAGGGTTGGGAGGCCCTGAAGGCCCAGGAGCGCCAGGCCAAGGCCAAGCACGGCGTGCTCGACGATGTGCCGACCGGCCTGCCCGCCCTCACCCGCGCCGTGAAGCTGACCAAGCGCGCCGCCCGCGTCGGCTTCGATTGGCCTTCGGCCGCCGAGGTCCTGGAGAAGCTCCGCGAGGAAACCGAGGAGATCGCGGTCGAGATCGACGCGGGCGACATGGCCAAGGCGCGCGAGGAACTGGGCGATATCCTGTTTGTCTGCGCGAACTTGGCGCGGAAACTGGATGTCGATCCGGAAGACGCCCTGCGCGCCACCAACGCCAAGTTCGCCCGCCGCTTCGCCTTCATCGAGTCAGGCCTCGCCGAGCGCGGCAAGACGCCGGACCAGTCGGACCTGGCCGAGATGGACGCGCTCTGGAACGACGCCAAGGCGGCGGAGAAGGCGAAGGGCTAGGTCGCGGCCAGCTCGACGCGGGCCTCGGGGAACTGACGCTCGAAGCGGCCCAGGGCCTGCCCATCCAGCCGCGCGATCAGGGTGACCTCGCCACCCTCGCCGTCGTGGCGGCCCAGCACCCGACCGTTGCGGTAGATCCAGGCCAGGGCTTGGCCGTCCTGCGGGCCAAGGCGCACCTCGACCGGCGGGGAGTCGTCGATCAGGCCGCCGACGCGGCGCAGCAGCGCTTCGCAGCCCTCGCCCGTGACCGCCGATACGGGCGAAGCGCCCACGCGGCGCGCCTGGCCCTCGATGATTTCGCGGTCGTCCTCGGACAGGAGATCGATCTTGTTCCAGACCTCGACCACGGTCTTGCCGCCGTCCAGGGTGACGCCGAGTTCGGACAGCACCGTCTCGACATCGCGGGCCTGGGCCTCGCTGTCGGGATTGGCGACGTCGCGGACATGCAGGACGACGTCGGCCTCCTGCACCTCCTCCAGCGTGGCGCGGAAGGCCTCGACCAGCTCGTGCGGCAGGTCGGAGATGAAGCCCACGGTATCCGACATGATCGCCGGGCGGCCGTCGGGCAGCTTCACGGTGCGTAGGGTCGGGTCCAGGGTCGCGAACAGCATGTCCTTGGCCAGCACCTCGGCCTCGGTCAGGCGGTTGAACAGCGTGGACTTGCCGGCGTTCGTGTAGCCGACCAGGGCGACGGTCGGGTACGGAACCTTCTTGCGGGCGCTGCGGTGCAGGGTTCGCGTGCGGCGAACCTCCTCAAGCTCCTTCTTGAGCTTGATGATCGTGCCGGCGATCAGGCGGCGGTCGATTTCGATCTGGGTCTCGCCGGGACCGCCGGTCGAGCCGGTGCCGCCGCGCTGGCGTTCCAGGTGGGTCCAGGTTCGGACGAGGCGCGAGCGCTCGTAGTCGAGCCGGGCCAGTTCGACCTGCAGTTTGCCTTCCCGGGTCCGGGCCCGTCGGGCGAAGATCTCGAGGATCAGGCCCGTGCGGTCCACGACCTTCACCTCCAGAGCCTTTTCGAGATTGCGCTGCTGGATCGGGGTGAGCTGATCGTCGAAGACCGCGACGTCGATATGCTCGACCTCGCAGATCCCCGCGAACTCCTCGACCTTGCCCTTGCCGAACAGGGTCGCGGGCGTGACGACGCGCAGAGGCGCGATCAGCGCCTCCACGACGTCGAGATCGAGCGCCACCGCGAGGCCGACAGCCTCCTCGAGCCGGGCGTTGGGATCCCGGGCCTCGAGGGCCGCCTGACCACGCAGTTGCCGCGCCGGATGGATGACGAGCGCCTTCAGGATCGGCGCGGCGTGGTCAATCGACCTTGATGTGGATTTTGACAAGCGTCTCAGTCGTCGGAGTCGGCGCTGGGCTCATAGAGCTGGACAGGCTGCGCCGGCATGATGGTGGAAATGGCGTGCTTGTAGACCAGTTGCGACTGGCCATCGCGACGCAACAGGACGCAGAAATTGTCGAACCAGCTGACCACGCCCTGCAACTTCACGCCGTTGACGAGGAAAATGGTGAGCGGCGTCTTCGACTTGCGCACGCTGTTCAGGAACGTGTCCTGGAGGTTTTGCTTCTTTTCGGCAGACATCGGGGGTTCCCCTCTCATTGTTCACGGAGGGCCACACGCCCCCCACACAAACAAGTCCATGCTAGATGATTTTTCGCTGAAAGCGACAAGCCGCCGGCGAAAATTTCCGCAAGGTCGCGCGACAAGCCGACGCTCCTGGCGAAAATTGCTCAGGCTTCAGACGGCTTTCTCACGCGCTCGAGCTATATAGGCGTGACGAAGCCGCATTGCTACCGGGCCCGGTTTTCCGTCCCCAAGCTTTACCCCATCCACTTGGACGATCGGCGTCACCAAGGACCCCGCGCCCGTGATGAAGGCCTCCCGGGCGGCCTGGGCCTCCGCGATCGTGAAAGGCTTTTCGCTGATCGGCAGGCCAGCGTCGCGGATCACCTCGAGCAAGGTCGAGCGGGTCACGCCGCGCAGGATATTGGCGTTGGTGTCGCGCGTTCGCAGCACGCCCTCGGCGTCGACGATCCAGGCGTTGGATGACGCGCCCTCGGTCACCAGACCCATGTCATCGACGAACCAGGCTTCGACGGCGCCCCGCTCGCGAGCCGCTTGCTTGGCCAAGGCGTTGGGCAAGAGGCCGATCGACTTGATATCGCAGCGCGCCCAGCGGTTTTCCGGGACCGAGATCACCGAAGCGCCCTTCTCGGCCTTGGCGTTGGTGGCGGCGCGATCGATCGACTTGGCGGTGATCACGACCGACGGCGACACGGCGGGGTTCGGGAAGGCGTGATCGCGGCGCGCCACGCCCCGCGTCACCTGAAGATACACCAATCCCTCGCGCAGCTTGTTGCGCCGAACCGCTTCGCGCAGCACCAGGGTCAAAGCGGCCTCGCTCATCGGATGAGCGATCCGCAGTTCGTCCAGACTGCGCCAAAGACGCGCGAAGTGACCCTCGGCGTCGGCGAGCTTGCCGCCAAACACCGCCCAGACCTCGTAGACACCGTCGGCGAGCTGGTAGCCTCGATCCTCGATGTGAACGGCGGCCTCGCCGTGACGCACGAACTGGCCGTTCACATAGGCGAAACGCGACATCACTCTTCCTCTTCGGCCCGGGCGCCGGCGACGCCCAGGGACTTCAGCTTGCGGTGCAGGGCCGAGCGCTCCATGCCAATGAAGTTGGCGGTGCGCGAGATGTTGCCGCCGAAGCGCAGGATCTGAGCGTTCAGGTATTCGCGCTCGAACAGTTCGCGGGCTTCGCGCAACGGCAATGCGATAATACGCTCGGCGCCGATCGCGCCGGCGTTGCCCGCGCTGGGCTGGTCGGCTCCCGACAGCATCTCGGCGGTGATCACGTCGCCAGGCTCGCCCGACGCCAGGATCAGCATGCGCTCGACGTTGTTTCGCAGCTGCCGGACATTGCCAGGCCAGGTCTGAACCTGAAGCGTCGCCAGGGCGTCCTCGCCCAGCCGCCGCCGCTGCAACCCCGTGGTCTCGCTGATGCGGTCGATGAAGAAGCTGATCAGCTCGGGAATGTCCTCGCGCCGTTCGGCGAGGCCCGGCACGCGGACGGGCACCACGTTGAGGCGATGGAAAAGATCCTCGCGGAAGCGGCCGCCGGCGATCTCGTCCCGCAGATCGCGCGAGGTGGACGAGATGACCCGCACGTCGACCTGGACGTCGCTGTCGCCACCGACGCGGCGGAAACGCTGCTCGACGAGGACCCGCAGGATCCGCCCTTGCGTCTCGCGCGGCATGTCGGCCACTTCGTCGAGATAGAGCGTGCCGCCATGCGCGCGTTCGAACACGCCGATCTTGCGGGGCCGGCCGCCTTCGCCCTCTTCGCCAAACAGCTCGACGTCAAGACGCTCGGGCGCCATGCCCGCGGCGCTGACCGCGACGAATTCCTGGCGGGCACGGGTGCTGGCGCCATGGATCAGGCGCGCCACCAGCTCCTTGCCCGAGCCTGGAGGCCCGGACACCAATACCCGGCTATTGGCGGGGGCGACCTTCAAAATCAGCTGCCGCAGCGCCTGGGCGGGCGCGGACTTGCCGATCAGGCCGTCGGGAGACAGCGTCTGCGCGCGCAGCCGCCGGTTTTCCCGGCGCAGTCCGGCGGCCTCGAGCGCGCGCTCCACCACCATCAGCAGCCGATCGGACTTGAAGGGCTTTTCCAGGAACTCGTAGGCGCCGCGCTTGATGGCGCTGACGGCGGTCTCGATGTTGCCGTGGCCCGAGATCATGACCACGGGCAGGTCGGCGTCCAGCCCCTTGACCATGTCCAGCAGCTCCAGGCCGTCCATGCCGCCGCCTTGCATCCAGATGTCCAGGATCAGCAGGGCCGGCTTGCGCGCGCGGATCCCCGCCAGCGCTTGGTCCGAGTCAGCGGCTGTCCGGACGGCGTAACCTTCATCTTCGAGGATACCGGCCACCAATTCGCGGATGTCGGCTTCGTCATCAACCACCAGAACGTCGGCGCTCATATCATCTCCTCAACGCCACTTTGGGCCGCGGCGGGCAGACGCGCGGTCGTTGGAAACTTCAGGATCACGCGAGCGCCAGGCGACTCGCGCGCGTCGGTCAAGGCTAGGCCACCGCCGTGGTCTTCCATGATCCGCTTGACGATCGCCAGACCAAGGCCAGTGCCCTTCTCGCGGGTCGTCACATAGGGCTCCGTCAACCGATCCCGGTCCTTGGCGGGCAGGCCCACGCCATTGTCCTCGATCGTCACGCACAAATCCTCGGCGTCCGACACCAAGACGGCGGTGATCCGGCCGCGTAGATCCGGATCGGCGAGACGCCGCGCTCCGACCGCCTCGCCGGCGTTCTTCAGGATGTTGGTCAAGGCCTGACCGATCATGCGCTCGTCGCAGGTCACCCAGATATCCCCCTCGCCGGGCGCCTCCAATCGAACTTCGATCTCCGCGTCCTGAAACCGCTGCGCGAACACCGCCTGGCGCAGCATCTCGGTCAGGTTGGCGGGCGCGAAACGCGGCGCGGGCATCCGCGCGAAGGCCGAGAATTCGTCGACCATGCGCCCGATGTCCCCCACCTGGCGAATGATGGTGTCGGTGCAGCGATCGAAGGTCTCCAGATCACTGGCGATCTCCTTGCGATACTTGCGGCGCAGACGTTCGGCCGACAGCTGGATCGGCGTCAGCGGGTTCTTGATCTCGTGGGCGATGCGGCGCGCCACGTCCTTCCAAGCCGCGTTCCGCTGAGCGGCGACGAGTCGGGTGATGTCATCAAAGGTCAGGACCAAGCCCGCGGCGACGTGACCGGCCGCGCGCACACGGAGGCGGCGGGTCTCGCCCTCCCGCATAATGTCGATCTCGACGTCCGTATCGGGCCGGCTCTCCTCGAGGGCGTCCATGACAACTGCGAATTCCGGCGCCAGCGTGATCAGATCGACCCCCAAGGCGTCATCTGGAAGACCCAGAAGCGCGGTCGCCCGCCGATTGACGGCGGAAACTCTCCCGCGCTCATCCAAGCTGACCACGCCCGCGCTGACGCCTGAAAGCACCGTTTCGATGAATTGTCGGCGGCCTTCCGCGTCCAGGCTCGCCGTTCGAAGGGCCGCCTGCTGCAACTGCAGTTCGCTGGTCATCATGTTGAAGGCGTTCGACAGCGCGCGGATCTCCTCTGGCCCGGAGCCAGCCTCCACCCGGGCGTCCAGGTCTCCGCCCGAGACCCGTCCCGCCGCCTCCACGAGGTCCGCCACCGGCCCCGCGATGGAGTTTGCCGCGGCGATGCCAACCCAGATCGCGGCGACCAGGACCAGAAGCGCCGTCTCCAGATAGCTGAGGCCGAAAATCGCCTGTATGCGCCCCCGACTACGCTCGGCGTCGCGATAGGAGAGCAACGCGTCCTGCGTCTCGATCAGGTGGCTCAAAATGCCCTGTTCAATGGGCCTCACGACATAGAGGTAGCCGTCAGGGAAGGACTTGAGCTTGTAGAGCGCCCTGAAGAGATCCTTCGAGACGAAGCGTTGGGCGCTGACCTCGCCGCTATCGGTGGCCTGATAGCTGGATGGCGGCGGCGCCAGGAAAGGCGGCGCGGAGGCGGTTTCGGCCCGGGCCAGGATGCGCCCGTCACGGTCCAGCACATAGGCGGCCGAGAAGCCGTTGTCTTCCATGACGCCGGCCAGATAGTGGCCGAACGCCACGGGCGACTGCGACATCGCTGGCGCCGCGCGGTTCAGGTCCGCGGCCATCGGCGCGATGTGCTCGGAAATATAGTTCTTCTGCTGTTCGACGTAGGAGTTGGCGACCTTGGCCGAGTTGCCGACCACCGTCTGAACCTTCTGGCTGAACCAGCCGTCGACGCCGCGATTGACCAGCACGCCGAAGAAGAGCGCCACGATCACCGCCGGCGCCACGGCGGCCAGCGAAAAGAGACCCACGAAACGCAGGTGCAGTCTCGCGCCCTCGTCGCTGGCGCGCGCGTCGATCAGGTCATAGAGGCGCAGGCCAACGATCGTGGCCACGCCCAGAATCAAGACGAGATTGAAGCCCAACACGACCAGAATCACCGTGCTGGCGGTGCTGATCGAGTCGGTCTTGGGCGGAGACGAGGCCAAGGCCACGCCGGCGACGGTCAACAGAACGGCCAAGGCGTAGCCGCAAGCCACCAGGTAGCGCGACCGCAAAAGCTCTCGCCACCAGGCCCGGCTGAACCGGGTCGGCGGGGCTTCCGATCTTGTCGCGTAAGCCACTGAAGCCATCGCCCCCAATTCTAAGAGGGTGTGCCCTGAATTCAACAGCTATGTGCCAAGAAAGCTTCAGCCTAACGGCGACCGCGGGTCATTTCGACGCCCAGGTCCTGGATTTTCTTTCGCAGCGTGTTGCGGTTGAGGCCCAGGATTTCGGCCGCTCGCACCTGATTGCCCCGCGTCGCGGACAGCGTGAGTTGGATCAGTGGCCGCTCGATCTCCTGCAGAACCCGGTCATAGAGGCCGGGAGGCGGCACGCCATCGGGTTGATCGGCGAAGTGCGAGGCCAGGTGCCGCTCGACCAGCGTCGACAGCGTGACAGGCCCCTCCTCCGACCGTACCGCCGGCGTGTGATCCTGAAGCTCGCGATCGACGATGCGCGCGGTGATCAGCTCTTCGGCGTACAGCGCGCACATCCGACGCATCAGGTTCTCGAGCTCGCGCACGTTACCGGGCCACGGATAGCTCTTCAGGCGATCCAGCGCGCTTTGGTCGATCGTCTTGGCCGGGAGACCCTCGCGGGCGGCGCGCAACAGGAAGGTGCGAGCCAGGTCCGGGATGTCCTCGGCGCGATCGCGCAACGGCGGCAGGCGCACGGGCGCGACATTCAGGCGGAAGAACAGATCCTCGCGGAACAGCCCCTGCTGGATCAGGCCCCGGAGATCGCGGTTGGTGGCCGCGATGATCCGCACGTTCGGTCGACGACCGGTCTTCGGATTGATCACCGGCTCGGTGCCGTCGATCACGCGAAGAAGACGGGTCTGGGCGTCCAGCGGCATGTCGCCGATCTCGTCGAGGAACAGCGTACCGCCGTCGGCCTCGACGAGCCGGCCGTTGTCCCCTTCGCCACGTCCGAAAAGCTCCACCTCGACCCGCTCGCGTGGGACGGCCGCCAGATTCAGCACGACGAACTTGCCGTCGCGCCGGCGTCCCAGCTCGTGCAAGGCGCGCGCGACCAGTTCCTTGCCGGTGCCGCTCTCGCCCAGGATCAGGACCGTCAGATCAGCCCCGACCAGCCGGGCGATCGTGCGATAGACCTCCTGCATCGGCGCGGAGCGTCCGATCAGCGGCAGACGCTCGTCCCGCATGGCGCGAGCCTGCGCCTTGGAAGCCTCGGTGTCGGCAGGCCGCGACAAGGCGCGTCGCGCCGCGGCCGTGACGTCATCCAGATCGAAGGGCTTGGAGACATATTCGAACGCCCCCGCGTCAGCCGCGTTGACGGCGGTGAGCAGGGTGTTCTGCGCGCTCATCACGATGATCGGCAGCTTGGGCCGTTCCTTGCGGATGCGCGGGAGGACATCGAAGACGTTCTCGTCCGGCATCATCACGTCGGTGACCACGAGGTCGCCCTCGCCGTCGGTCACCCACTTCAGCAACGTGGTCGCATTGCCGGTGGCGCGGACCTGATAGCCCAAGCGCGTAAAAGCTTGGCTGAGCACAAGGCGGACCGAGCTGTCGTCGTCGGCGATCAGGATCTTTTTGCTCGCGGCGTTCATACTCACGCGTCTCCGGAAACAGTATCGGGAGCGCCATTTTGAGGCGCGATGGGCAGCAGCACGCGGAACACGGTGCGGCCGGGCTCGGATTCAAAGTCGATCAGTCCGCCATGAGCGGTGACCAGCTTGGTCACGAGCGCCAGACCAAGACCGGTGCCGTTGGCCTTGGTCGTCACGAAGGGCTGGAAAAGGTGGTCGCGCAGCGTGGTCGGCACACCTGGTCCGTTGTCGATCACCCGCACCTCGATCGGCGCGCCGCTGGCGGCCTTGCCGTCGGCCCCGCGAACCCTGACGCCCGGTCGCCAAGCGGTGTGGATCGAGATCGCTCCGCGTCCGTCGCCGCGCATGTGCGCCGCCTCGGCGGCGTTCTTGGTCAGGTTCAGGAAAACCTGGATCAGGTGATCCTCGTCGCCCCAAACCGGCGGCAGCGATGGATCGTAGCTTTCCTTCAGCTGCAATCCGTCGGCGACGCCGTTCGCGACGAGGGCGCGCACGCGATCCAGGACCTGGTGGATGTTGACGGGCTCGCGAGGGGTCGGCGCGTCATCCGAGAACGCCTCCATGCGATCGACCAGCCGACGAATGCGGTCGGTCTCGTCGACAATCAACTGCGCCAGCGGCTGATCGACGGCGCTCGCGCCCGTCTTCAGCAACTGAGCGGCGCCTCGAATGCCGGCTAGCGGGTTCTTGATCTCGTGGGCGAGCATCTTGCCCAAGCCCACGACCGAACGGAGACCCGCCGCGTCCGCGCCGCGATCGACGCCCAGGACGCCCTTGACGTGAAGGGTCAGAAGGACGGAGCCGTCGCCCAGGGGAGCCGCCGCGCCGTCGGCCTCGAACGGAGGCTGGCCGAATAGATTGACCTCGACACCGTGCTCACGGACCAGCGCGCCCTCCGAGATCGCCCGGTCGAGCAAGGAGACCAGCACCGAACCGGGCGGCAAGGCGGCCCTGAAGCGCCCCCGCGCCAAAAGGGAGAGGCCGTGCCCAAACAGCGCCTCGGCGGCTTCATTGACGGCGACGAGGCCCCCATCCCGATCCACCACGAGCGCGGGCTCGGGGCTCAGATCGAAGGCCGCCGACTTCAAGGCGTCGGGGGCGACACCGCCCAATACGCGGGCTCGGTCGGTCATGCGGCTAATCTCCCGCCCACCAGCCAAAGGTCGCGCAAGGCGACCTCCACGGCGGTGGGATCCTCTAGGCGACACAGGGCGGCTCGGGCCGCGCGGCGCGCTTCGGCCGTTTCGGGCCAGGGCGCGGCCTCGATGTACGAGGCCAGATGCTTGCGAAACATCTTCAGACCCAGCCGCTCGCCATAGAACGACAGGCTGCGGCGAAAATGGGTGAGCGCGATCGCCAGGCGCTCCTCGGCCTCGGGCTCGGCGAATCCCCGCCCTTCGAGCGCGGCCTCGATGGCCCCGGCGATCCACGGACGCCCATAGACGCCCCGTCCAACCATCACGCCGTCGGCGCCAGATTGCTCAAGCGCCGCGCGGGCGCTGTCGCCGTCGATGATGTCGCCATTGACCAACAGGGGAACCGAGACGGCCTTCTTGACCTCGGCCACGGCGGACCAGTCGGCGACGCCCTTGTAGAATTGGTTGCGGGTGCGGCCATGCACCGTGATGGCCTTGGCGCCGACCGCTTCGGCGCGCGCGGCGATCTCCGGCGCGTTGCGGCTGGCGTCGTCCCAGCCAAGGCGCATCTTGACCGTCACCGGCACATCCACGGCCTTGACCGCGGCGGCCACCAGCGCCTCCGCCAGGTCCGGCTCGCGCATCAGGGCCGAGCCGCAGGCCGCGCCGGCGGCGACCTCCTTGGCGGGACAGCCGAAGTTCAGGTCGATGATCTCCGCGCCTGCCTCCGCGGCCATCCGCGCGCCTTCGGCCATGAAATCGATGTCGCGACCGACGAGTTGGATCACAGTCAGCGGCAAGCCGTCGCCGACCGCCGCGCGACGGACAACGTCGGGCCGCCCCCTCGCGAACTCCGCGCTGGCCACCATCTCCGTCGCCACATAGGGCGCGCCGAGCGCCGTGGCCGTTTCTCTGAAGGGCAGGTCAGAGACCCCGGTCATAGGCGCGATCCACACCCGACCGGGGACACAAACCCCACCGACCTCGAGCTTGTTGCTCATTTTCTGATCATCCCCGTAGCATTCTTTTTAGGCACATTGTGCGGCGCAGTAAAGCCCGGATCGACTGGACAAGGACCGTCGTCAGACTAAACAGCCCCTATGAGCTTCTCCGCCGTGATCGTCGCCGCCGGCTCGGGAACCCGAGCGGGCCCAGGCCAAGCAAAGCAGTGGCGCGTCCTGGCCGGAAAACCCGTTTTGAGGTGGTCCGTCGAGGCGTTCCTCGCGGCCGGCGCCTCGGAGGTCGTGGTCGTGACGACCGATGAGGGCGAAATGGCGCTGCCGGATGTCCTGCGAGGGCTGGCGGGTTGGCGGTCCGCGCGTGGAGGCTCGACTCGAGCCCTCTCGGTTCAGGCCGGCCTGGCCGCCCTGGCCCATCGCCCGGCGGACGAGCCGGTTCTGGTCCATGACGCGGCGCGCCCTCTGCTAGCCGAGAAGACCATCCTCGACGTTCTGGAAGCGCTCGAGGACGCCGACGCCGCCCTGCCCGCCCTACCCGTCGCCGACACCCTCAAACGCGCCGAAGCGGGCCAGAACCCGGTCACGACCTCCCGCGAGCATCTGTGGCGCGCCCAGACGCCCCAGGCCGCCCGTCGACGGGCCCTGCTCGACGCCTACGCCGCTTGGTCGGGCGACGAGCCGACCGATGATGTCCAAGTGGTCGAGGCCGCCGGCGGACGCGTGGCGATCGCTCCAGGCGATCCGCTGCTGATGAAACTGACCTATCCAGAGGACTTCGCCATGGCTGAACGTCTCGCCGGCGCCGCGCGCGTCACCCGTGTTGGCCAAGGCTTCGACGCTCACCGCTGGGGCCCGGGCGAAGAGGTCTGGCTGTGCGGCGTCGCGATCAAGCACGACGAGACCCTGATCGGCCATTCCGACGCCGACGCCGGCCTGCACGCCCTGACCGACGCGATCCTGGGCGCCATCGGCGAAGGCGACATCGGCGATCACTTCCCGCCGACCGATCCCAAGTGGAAAGGCGCGTCGTCGGACCAGTTCCTTAAGCACGCCGCCGAACTCGTGACCGCCAAGGGCGGCGCGCTGGTCAATGTCGACGTCACGCTGATCTGCGAGCGCCCGAAAATCAAACCCCATCGCCAAGCCATGCGCGAACGGCTGGCGGAGATCCTGGACCTTCCGCTCGACCGGGTCAGCGTCAAGGCGACCACGACCGAGAAGATGGGCTTCACCGGTCGGGGCGAAGGCCTGGCCGCCTCGGCTGTCGTATCGGTCGAGACTCCGGCCTGAACAGGCTAGGCTGACGGCGCGAAGACGGAGACTCGGATGTTCCCGCTCGAGATTGAGACCCTGGCCCGCCTGCTGATCGACGAGGCGCGTGGCCGATCCTTGCGCCTGGTGACGGCCGAGAGCTGCACCGGGGGCCTGGTGGCCGGCGCGATCTGCGCGATCCCCGGCGCTTCCGACGTCTTCGAACGCGGCTTCGTCACCTACACAAATCGCGCCAAGTCCGAGATGCTGGGGGTGCCTGGCGACCTGATCGCCGACCACGGCGCGGTGTCCGAACCGGTCGCCCGCATGATGGCCGAGGGCGCGCTACGGGAGAGCAACGGCCACGTGGCGGTGGCTATCACCGGTGTCGCCGGCCCCGGAGGCGGAACGCCGTTAAAGCCGGTCGGAACCGTTCATTTCGCGGTGGCCCGCGCCAACCGGTCGGTCGTCCATCGCCATGAACGCTTCCTCGGCGACACCCGTGAGGCCGTTCAACTGGCCGCGATCGTCACGGCGCTGGAAATGCTCCGCGAGGCGGTGGCCTAGTGCCTGAGACCTCGCCCAGCGATTGGCGGCGCTTCACCGGCGCCAACCTCTCGCAGCGGGCGCTGAAAGCCGCCGCCGCCCGCAAGACGGAGATCCGCCACGCCATTCGCGTCTCCGCCGCCGCCGGCGCGGCCTACGCCCTGGCGACCCTGCTGCGCCTGCCACAGGGCTACTGGGCGGTGTTCACCGCCGTCATCGTGGTCCAGGCGAGCCTTGGCGCGACGATCACCGCATCGATCGAGCGCTTCCTGGGCACGGTGGTCGGGGCCCTCGCCGGCGCCGTGGCGGCCTATCTCCATACGCGCTGGCCGGAGTTCGGCGGCCTGATCCTGTGCGTAACGGTGGCGTTGCTGGCTTTCCTGGTCTCGATGAGGCCTTCGCTGAAGGCGGCCCCGGTCACCGCCGTGATCATGCTGATCGGCACGACGACGCACATGGACCCGCTGATCGCCGCCGGTCTCCGGGTCGCCGAGATCACGGTCGGCAGCTTGGTCGGTGTCGCGGCGACCTTGCTGATCTTCCCTGCGCGCGCCCACGCGTCCGTCGTCGCCAGCATCCAGAAGATCGCTGGCTTGCAGGCGCACATCCTGGAAAGCCACGTCCTGGCGCTTCGCGGAACGCCTGGCCCGACGGACTACCTCAAGGCTCAGGACGATCTCCGCGCGGCGCTCGCCAAGCTTCAGACGGCCGTGACGGAAGCCGACCGCGAAAGCGCCTCGCGACTGAGCGATCGTTCGGTGTCCGAGGCCTTGCCGCGAACCCTATGGCGGCTTCGCAATGATACGGTGATGGTCAGCCGCGCCCTCCGAGACGCCCCGCCAGACGCGATCGCGCCAGCCGTCGCCGACATGCTGGAGGCTAGCAACCAATTCCTCAGAGCGTCAGCGGACTTCCTCGCGGGCGGACCAAAGCCCGATCGGATCGCCTTCGCGGCGGCTCACCAGAGGTTCCAGACGTGCTTCGAAGGCTTGCGAGATAAGGGAATTACCCGCGATCTGGAGTTCGACGGCGCCGCCCGGGTCTTCGGCCTCGCGTTCGCGATCGAAAACCTGTTCGCGAACCTCGGCGATTTCGAGGAACGGGTCGAGGAAGCGGTCGCCCAGAAGGACTAGGCCTGGGAGCCGTAGACCTGTCTGGCGCGCTCCTCGAAGCACGCGATCAGCTTGCCCGCGGCCTTGTCGACATTGGCCGCAAGCAGAGCGTCCAGCATCAGCGACTTGAAGGCGAACTCGATCGTGAACTCAATCCGCGTCGCGCCGTCCTCGGGAATAAACCGCCAAGCGTTCACCAGCCGCTTGAACGGGCCGTACAGCAGATTGACGTCAATGCTGAGCGCGTCGCCGTCCCGGCGGACCCGCGTCGCGAACTTCTCGCGCAGGAACGAGAAGCCGACCTGCGCCTCGGCGTCGACCGTGCTGACCGCGCCGTCCTCGCGCGCGTTCCAGGTGCGCATGCCGATGATCCACGGCACGAAGCTGGGATAGGCCTCGACGTCGCCGACAAGCCGGAACAGTTGCTCGGGCGCGTACGGCAGCACGCGCGTCACCACGTGACGATGCAAGGCGTCAGGCCTTGCGGGCGTCGAGCGCGCGGCGCGCGGCCTGGAGCTTGGCGAAGTCGTCGCCGGCGTGGTGCGACGAACGGGTCAGCGGGCTGGACGAGACCATCAGGAAGCCCTTGGCGCGAGCGATGGCCTCGTAGGCCTTGAACTCCTCGGGCGTCACGAACCGCTCGACGGCCGCGTGCTTGCGGGTCGGCTGCAGGTACTGGCCGATCGTGATGAAGTCGACGCCGGCCGAGCGCATGTCGTCCATCACCTGCATGACCTCCTCCTTGGTTTCGCCCAGACCGACCATCAGGCCGGACTTGGTGAACTGGGAGGGATCGCGTTGCTTCACGCGGTCCAGCAGGCGCAGCGAGTTGTAGTAGCGCGCGCCCGGACGGATCTTCAGATACAGCCGCGGCACGGTCTCGAGATTGTGGTTGAAGACGTCCGGCTTGGAGTCGATCACCACGGTCTCCGCGCCGTCCTTGCGCAGGAAGTCCGGGGTCAGGATTTCGATGGTCGTGCCCGGCGCGGCGGCGCGGATCGCGGTGACCACCTCGGCGAAGTGGCGGGCGCCGCCGTCCAGCAGGTCGTCGCGGTCCACCGAGGTGATGACCACGTGCTTGAGCCCCATCTTGGCGACGGCCTCGGCCACGCGGCGCGGCTCGTCCGGATCAAGCTGGGTCGGCAGGCCCGTGGTGACGTTGCAGAAGGCGCAGGCGCGGGTGCAGATCTCGCCCATGATCATCATGGTCGCGTGCTTCTGGCTCCAGCACTCGCCGATGTTCGGGCAGGCGGCTTCCTCGCAGACCGTGTGCAGCTTGTGCTCTCGCACGATGCCGCGGGTCTCGTTGTACTGACCCGAGCCCGGGGCGCGGACGCGCAGCCACTCGGGTTTGCGAAGCACCGGCGTATCAGGACGGTTCTGCTTTTCGGGGTGGCGCGCCGCCCGGTCTTCCGAGCCGCGAGCCTTGAGGGTGTCGATCACCGTGGCCATGGCGCCTAAATCGGTCTTCTTGGCTTCAGGATCAAGCGCTTGATCCTGCTTAAGACGCCATTCGTGACGGAATCACTCGCGCCCCTCGGGAACGACCACGATGGAACCGGAGGGGTTGCTCAAGCTCTTACGCCACAACGGCCGAACCTCACGCTTTGTGACTCATTCTTGCAAAGCGAGACCTTCCTCGGCAGACTCGGCGTTTAACGAACGAAAGCGGTCATCGCTTTTCGGGGAGGTTTCGGCGGGATGCCGGTAGCTTATGACGCGCGAAACGGCCAAAAGGCCCTCTTCGACGCCCTTATCGACGCCCGCGACAAGTATGGCGCTAGGAAGCAGATCCTGGAGGACCAGGACCGCAACCCGCTGACCTATACGGACTTGATCCGCGCCAGCTTCGCGCTGGGCCGCAAGATCGCCGCGATGACTCGCCCCGGCGAGAATGTCGGCGTGCTGCTGCCGTCCGGCGCGGGCTCGGTGGTGACCTTCTTCGCCCTGCACGCCTTCGGCCGCGTGCCGACCATGCTGAACTTCACGGCGGGCTTGCGGAACATCAAGGCGGCCTGCCGGCTGGCCGGGATCCGGCGTGTCCTGACGGCGCACAAGTTCATCGAATTGGGCAAGCTGCAAGACATCATCGATACGGTCAGCGTCCAGGCCGAAATCGTGTATCTGGAAGACGTCCGCGCCACGATCGGTCTTGGTGACAAGCTGTTCGCCGCCGCGGCCGGGATGTTCCCGCGCCAGTTTCGCGCCCCCGCCAAGCCGTCCGACAAGGGCGTCGTGCTATTCACCTCCGGCAGCTTCGGCGCGCCGCGCGGCGTGGTCCTGACCCAGGAAAACCTGGTGCAGAACGCCGTGCAGATCGCGGCGCACATCGAGCTCAATCCCAACTGGGTGATGTTCAACCCTCTGCCGGTATTCCACTGCTTCGGCCTGACTGGCGGCGTGATCCTGCCGATCCTGACCGGCATGAAGGCGTTCCAGTACCCCTCGCCCCTGCACACCAAGCAGATCCCGCCACTGATCAAGGATTCCAAGGCCTCGATCCTGCTGGCGACCGACACCTTCGTGAACCAGTACGCGCGCGCCTCGGACGCCGACGAGCTGGCGGGCCTGGAGTTCATCGTCTGCGGCGCCGAGAAGGTGCGTGACGAGACTCACGCCCTGATCAAGGAACGCTTCGGCGGCGTGCCGGTGCTGGAAGGCTATGGCGCGACCGAGGCCTCGCCGGTCATCGCCGTCAATAAGCCGACCGACAATCGACCGGGGACGGTCGGTGGCCTGCTGCCGGGCCAGGATGTGCGGATCGAGCCCGTTGAGGGGATCGCCGAAGGCGGCCGCTTCTTCGTGCGCGGCCCTAACATCATGGCCGGCTATCTGCGCGAGGACGGCGGAGTCGATCCTCCCGAGGACGGCTGGCACGACACCGGCGACGTGGTCACCATGACCGACGACCAGTGGATTACGATCAGGGGCCGCGTGAAGCGCTTCGCCAAGATCGGAGGCGAGATGGTCTCGTTGACGGCGGCCGAGGACCTCGCGTCCGCCGTGTGGCCCGACGGCCGCCACGCCGTGATCTCAATGCCCGACAAGAAAAAGGGCGAAAAGCTGATCCTGGTCACCGACCGCCACGACGCCGATGTCGCCCCGCTGGTCGCCCACGCCCAGACGATCGGCGCTCCGGAACTGGCCGTCCCGCGGAAGATCCTCAAGGTCACCGAGGTGCCCGTGCTGGGCAGCGGCAAGACGGACTACGTCGCGATCCAGCGCATGGCCGAGACCGACACCCGCGCCGCCTAGAACGTCGCGCCCAGGGCTTCCAGCTCCGCGCGGAAGCCCTGCTTGCGGCTATGGACCGCGCGAAGGTCCGCGACGAAGGCGGCGTGGTCGGGATACTCGCCGTAGTCGCCGATCATCGCCGCCAGCGACTCCGCCTCGAGCAACTGGCGCGCGGCCTCGGCGTAGCGCGTCGCGACGCCGTAGGTCAGGACGTACTGGATCGAGGCCCGGAGCAATAGGGTCGCGGCCAGGGGATGGCTACCTTCAAGCCGACGAGCGGCCTCGACGACCAAGGTGTCGTCCGCGCCGTTGATCTCGCCCGAGCGCGACCGCACCAGCCGCGCGGCCGCCGGCAGGTCGGGCCAGGACACGAGAAAGGCTAGCGCGGTGTCAAAGCGCGGGAAGCGCTTGGCGACCGCCTTGGCCTGATCCTCGGCCTCGACGTCGTCGAAGTCCGGCAGGCCCTTCAGATAGGCGCGCAGGCGGCCGATCGACAGCGTCGCCTCGAAGTCCGCCCAGCGGCGCTTCTGAGCCTCGTCGTGGTGCCCCGTGGCCTCCAGAGCCTCCAGCATCGCGTCTTCCCAGGCGACGCGCTCTTCGACGGCGCTCTGGTGGCGTCCGCGCTGGTCTGCCGGCGCGCCAGCCTGCAGGGTCGCCAGGGCGTCCTCCGCCCTCCCCGCCGCCAGTAGCCGTCGCGCGATCTCGGCCGAGACCAACGGGGTGCGCCGAAGCTCGGGCGAGAAAGTCGCCTCGAAGGCGTCGACGTCGCCGCTGGCGTCGGCGAGGCGGCGCAGACCGTCTTTGTAGATCGCGCCTTGAGCGTCGAAGAGATGCGCCGAGCGGGTCGAGCGCGCGGCGAGCATCTTCTCAAGCGTCTCGCGCAGGTGCGCCCGCCCCTTGGCGCCGAGCGCCGGCGTCACGGCGTTCACCAGCGGACCGAACTGAGCGTGGTCGTCGCGGCGCAGAAGCTTGGCGATGCGGTCCGCCAGCGCCACGGGATCGGGCATGGCCTTGACGGCGATGGCGCCGACACCGTCGCGGGCGGCCAGGAACACGTCGCCGATCGGGCCCTCGGCCTGGCTGAGGCGATCCAGGGTCGGCGTGGCCAAGTCCAAGAGATCGAGCATCAGGTCGAGCGCGGCGGTCGGCTCGTCCTCGGCCAACCGCGCGATCATGCGACGGTGCAGGTCGAGGTCCTTGGCGAACGCGGCGCGTTTGCGCCAGTGGATCCGCGACGAGGACTTGCCGATCGTCGCCAAGCGCTTGGCGATTTCCTGCGCCAGGCCTTCGGCGCTGGACTCCGCGAATAGTTCCAGCCGCAGCACGCGCTTGACGTGACTGTCGCCGGAAAGGTCGAGCAGGATGGCGGCCAAGCGCTCGGCGCCCAGGTCAGCCAGATTGGCCTCCGAAAGGGTCGTTTTCGATCCCTTCCGAGCCTTTGGCTTCTCACCCGTCGCAGCGGCGGCCTTGCGCGCCATCCAGACTCCCTAGTTGCCCTAGATGTGCAGGACTCGGCCGTAGGCGTCCAGCGCGGCTTCGTGCATGGCTTCCGACATGGTCGGGTGGGCGTAGACGATGCCGTGCAGGTCTTCCTCCGTCGCTTCCAGGGTGATGGCGGTGACGAAGCCCTGGATCATCTCGGTCACTTCGTGGCCGATCATATGGGCCCCGATCAGGGCGCCGGTCTTGGCGTCGAACACCGTCTTCACGAAGCCCTCCACCTCGCCGGCGGCCACGGCCTTGCCGTTGACGCGGAACGGGAAGCGGCCCGCCTTGACCTCGATGCCAGCGGCCTTGGCGCCGGCCTCGGTGTAGCCGACCGAGGCGACCTGCGGATTGGCGTAGGTGCAGCCCGGGATCGGCGAGTGGACGTTCGGGGTCTTGTAGTTGGCGATCGCCTCGGCGGCGTGGATGCCCTCGTGGCTGGCCTTGTGAGCGAGCCAGGGACCGCCGGCGATGTCGCCGATGGCGTAGAGGCCCGGGACGTTGGTGCGGCAGTGCTTGTCGGTGACGACGTGGCCGCGATCCAGGCTGACGCCCAGGGCTTCCAGGCCTTCGTTGTTCGGCGCGATGCCGACGGCGACGATGCACTTCTCGGCGGTCAGCTGCTCGATCTTGCCGCCGGCCTCGACCGTGACGGCGACGCCGTCCTTGGTCTTCTCGATCTTGCCGACCTTGGCGCCGATGCGGAACTTGATGCCGCGCTTCTCGAACGCCTTCTGGGCGGCCTTGGAGACCTCTTCGTCCTCGACCGGCATGATGCGGTCGATGGCTTCGACGACCGTCACCTCGGCGCCGAGCGCGCGGTAGAAGCTGGCGAACTCGATGCCGATGGCGCCCGAGCCGATCACGACCAGGGACTTCGGCATGCTCTTGGGCGCCAAGGCGTCGCGATAGGTCCAGATCTTGTCGCCGTCAGAGATCGCGCCGATGGCCGGAATCTCGCGGGCGCGGGCGCCGCTGGCCAGGATCACGTTCTTGGCTTGCACGGTTCGGCTGCCGCCGGCCTTCAGGGCGATGACGAGCTTCGGCGCCGGATTGCCTTTTTCGAGCTTGGCCTCGCCCTCGATCACCTCGATCTTGTGCTTCTTCATCAGGAAGGCGATGCCGCCCGACATCTGCTTGGCGACGCCACGCGAGCGCTCGATGATCTTGGTGAAGTCGAACGAGGCCTTCTCGACCGACAGGCCGTAGCCGGACAGGTGCGACAGTTGCTCGTAGACCTCGCCGGACTTCAGCAGGGCCTTGGTGGGGATGCAGCCCCAGTTCAAGCAGATGCCGCCCAGGTTCTCACGCTCGACGATGGCCGTCTTCAGGCCCAGCTGGCTGGCGCGGATCGCGGCCACATAGCCGCCAGGACCGGCGCCGATGACGACGACATCGAATTCCGTGGACATGTTCATCTAACCCTAGCTTGACGTCGCCCGGAGAACGCCGGACGGCCTAGATCGATCGGCGGAGGGCCGATCCGGGAGAAACTAAAGCAGCGCTTCGACCGCGACCTTGAGGTCCTCGGGCTTCACGGTCGGCGCGAAACGCTCGACGACCTCGCCATCCTTGCCGATCAGGAACTTGGTGAAGTTCCACTTGATCGCCTCGGTGCCCAGCAGCCCCTTCTGTTCCTTCTTCAGGAACTTGTAGAGCGGGTGAGCGTCGGCGCCGTTGACGTCGATCTTGCTCATGACCGGGAAAGTCACGTCGTAGGTCAACGAACAGAAGTTCGCGATCTCCTCGGCGTTTCCCGGCTCTTGAGCGCCGAACTGATTGCAGGGGAAGGCCAAGATGGTGAGGCCACGATCCTTGTAGGCCTTGTAGAGCGCTTCGAGGCCTTCGTACTGAGGCGTGAACCCGCACTTGCTGGCGGTGTTCACAATCAACAGCACCTTGCCGCGATAGTCGGCCAGGTTCACGTCCTGGCCGTCCAGCGTCTGGGCCGAATAGTCGTAGACCGACATGTTCGCCTCTTCCCCGCGCCTTGATCAGACGATCAGGGTCAGCGGCTCTTCGATCAGCGGCTTGAAGGCCGCCAGGAACCTGGCGCCGACGGCGCCGTCGACCACGCGGTGATCGCAGGTCAGGGTCACGGTCATGACCGTGGCGACCTTG
This sequence comes from Caulobacter segnis, assembly GCF_031454995.1. GTDB lineage: Bacteria > Pseudomonadota > Alphaproteobacteria > Caulobacterales > Caulobacteraceae > Caulobacter > Caulobacter segnis_E. The sequence goes on from NZ_JAVDRV010000002.1 coordinate 842,803, forward strand.
ATCTCACCGTTCTTGACGACCGGACGCTGCTCGCCCGCGCCAACGCTCATGATCGCGCCTTGCGGCTCGTTGATGATCGAGGCGAACGACTTGATGCCGAACATGCCCAGGTTCGAGATGGAGAAGGTGCCGCCCTGGAACTCCTCGGGCTTCAGCTTCTTGTCCTTGGCGCGCTGGGCCAGGTCCTTCATCTCGGCCGAGATCTGCGCCAGGCCCTTGGTCTCGGCCTTGCGGATGATCGGCGTGATCAGGCCGCCGTCGATCGCCACGGCCACCGCGATGTCGGCGTGATGGTGCATGGCGATGCCTTCGGGCGTGTAGCTGGCGTTGGCTTCCGGCACCTGCTTCAGGGCCACGGCGGCGGCCTTGATGACGATGTCGTTGACCGAGACCTTCACGCCCTGCTTCTCCAGCAGGCCATTGATCTTGGCGCGCGCGGCCAGCAGGGCGTCGATCTCGAGATCGATCTGCAGCGGGAAGTGCGGCACGTCGCGGAAGCTGTCGGTCAGGCGGCGCGCGATCGTCTTGCGCATGCCGTCCAGCGGCACGAGGTCATACGAGCCGGCCGGAATGCCCATCTGCTCCAGCGACAGCGCCTTGCGGGGCTCGGCGGCGGCCGGGGCGGCGGCGGTCGAGGCCGGAGCGGCCTTGGCGGCGGGCGCGCCCGACTTGGCGGCTTCGACGTCCGACTTGATGACACGGCCGTGCGGACCGGTACCCTTGATGCTCTTCAGGTCCAGGCCCGCGGCGGACGCCAGACGGCGCGCCAGCGGCGAGGCGAAGACGCGCGAGCCGTCGGCGGCGACCGGAGCGGCCGGCGCGGGCGCGGCGGGAGCCGGAGCGGCGGGAGCGACGGACTTCGGCGCTTCAGCGGCCTTGGGCGCCTCGGCCTTCGGAGCCGGAGCCGGGCTTTCACCCTCGCCCGCCAGCTTGGCGATGAGGGCGTTGACCTTGACGTTCTCGGTGCCGGCGTCGACCAGGATGGCCTCGACCACGCCCTCGTCGACGGCCTCGACTTCCATGGTGGCCTTGTCGGTTTCGATCTCGGCGATCACGTCGCCAGCCTTCACGGTGTCACCGACCTTGACGTGCCACTTGGCGAGGGTCCCCTCCTCCATGGTGGGCGACAGGGCGGGCATCAGGATGTCGATCGACATTGAGCTTCTTCCTCAAGCGTTCGGGACGATTTCGGCCAAGGATGACCTAGGGGGCCGTCGTCCGCGATACCCCGCTTCGCGGCGGGATGAATTCGTTGGCCAAGGCGATGCGGCCCCCGCCCATCGAGGGCGAGGGCCGCGCCGGTCTTAGCGGTAGCTGACCGCCTTCGCGGCCTTCACGATCTTCTCGACCGAAGGCAGCGACAGGGCTTCCAGGTTCGCCGCGTAGGGCAGCGGCACGTCTTCCTGGTGGACCCGCAGCGGCGGGGCGTCCAGGTAGTCGAAGCCGAACTCCGTGATGCGGGCGACGATCTCGGCGCCGACGCCCATCGGGCCCCAGCCTTCCTCGACCGTGACCAGGCGGTTGGTCTTCTTGACGCTTTCCAGGATGGTCGCGTGGTCCATCGGGCGGATCGTGCGCAGGTCGACGACCTCCGCCTGGATGCCTTCCTTTTCCAGCTCCTCGGCCGCCTTCAGGGCGAAGCCGACCATGCGGCTGTAGGCCACCAGGGTCACGTCCGAGCCTTCGCGACGGACCTTGGCCTTGCCGATCGGCACGACCCAGTCCTCGACGTCCGGGATGTCGAACTCGTGGCCATACATCATCTCGTGTTCGAGGAAGACGACGGGGTTCGGATCGCGGATCGCGGCCTTCAGCAGCCCCTTGGCGTCGGCGGCGTCGTACGGCGCGAGGACCTTCAGGCCCGGGACATTGCCGTACCAGGCGGCGTAGTCCTGGCTGTGCTGAGCGCCCACGCGCGAGGCCGCGCCGTTGGGGCCGCGGAACACGATCGACGACTTGATCTGACCGCCCGACATGTAGAGCGTCTTGGCCGCCGAGTTGATGATGTGGTCGATCGCCTGCATGGCGAAGTTCCACGTCATAAATTCGACGATCGGCTTCAGGCCGGCCATGGCCGCGCCGACACCCATGCCGGCGAAGCCGTGCTCGGTGATCGGCGTGTCGATGACGCGCTTGTCGCCGAACTCCTGCAGAAGGTCGCGGCTGACCTTGTAGGCGCCCTGATACTGGGCGACTTCCTCGCCCATCAGGAACACGCGCTCATCGCGACGCATCTCTTCGGCCATGGCGTCGCGCAGGGCGTCGCGGACCGTGATCTTCTTCGTCGGCGTACCGGCCGGGATTTCCGGATCGGCGAAGGTCGAGGCGGCCGAGATCGGGCCGGCGGCCGGGGCCGTGGCGACCGGAGCCGGCGCGGCCTCGGCGGCCGGCGCGGCGGCCGCGGCGGGCGTCGAGGCGGCTTCGCCCTCGCCCTTCAGGCGAGCGATCAGCGTGTTGACCTTGACGTTCTCGCTTCCGGCCGGGACCAGGATGGCTTCCACCACGCCTTCGTCGACGGCTTCGACTTCCATCGTCGCCTTGTCGGTCTCGATCTCGGCGATCACGTCGCCGGCCTTGATGGTGTCGCCTTCCTTGACCAGCCACTTGGCCAGGGTGCCTTCCTCCATGGTGGGAGAAAGGGCGGGCATCAGGATGTCCGTCACTCGGCGGCCTCCAGGTATACGTCAGTGTACAGTTCCGAGGGATCCGGCTCGGGGCTCGTGCGGGCGAACTCGGCGGCTTCGGCGACAATGCGCTTCACGTCCGCGTCGACGCTCTTCAGGTCGTCTTCGGTGACGCCGGCCTTGGCCAGGCGCTCCTTGATATGGTCGATCGGATCGCGGGTCGTCTTGACCTCGTCGACCTCTTCCTTGGTGCGATACTTGGCCGGGTCGGACATCGAGTGGCCGCGGTAGCGATAGGTCTTCATCTCGAGGATGTACGGACCTTGGCCGCTACGAGCGTGCTCGGTGGCGCGGGCGCCAGCCTCACGGACGGCGACGACGTCCATGCCGTCGACTTCCTCGCCCGGGATGCGGAACGAGACGCCCCGCTTGTGGAACGCGGTTTCCGAGGCGGCGCGTTCGACGCTGGTGCCCATGGCGTACTGATTGTTTTCGATCACGTACACGACCGGCAGCTTCCAGAGCTGGGCCATGTTGAAGCTTTCGTACACCTGACCCTGGTTGGCCGCGCCATCGCCCATGTAGGCGTAGGAGACGTTACCATTGCCCTTGTAGTGGTTGGCCAGCGCCAGCCCTGTGCCGAGCGCCACCTGGGCGCCGACGATGCCGTGACCGCCATAGAAGCCGGTGGCGATGTCGAACATGTGCATCGAACCGCCCTTGCCCTTGGACGAACCGCCGGCCCGGCCGGTCAGCTCCGCCATGACCTCGCGCGGATCCATGCCCGCGGCCAGCATGTGGCCGTGGTCACGGTAGCCCGTGATGATCTGGTCGCCCTTCTGCGAGATCGACTGCATGCCGACCGCGATGGCTTCCTGACCGATGTACAGGTGGCAAAAGCCGCCAATCAGGCCCATGCCGTACAGCTGGCCAGCCCGCTCCTCGAAGCGGCGGATCAGCAGCATGTCCTGATAGAATTTCAGGAGTTCGTCTTTTCCGACGAAAGCGTTGACACCGGTGTCAGCCGCCTTCCCCTCCGAGGCCTCAGCCTTGCGCGTACGCGCCATTCAAATCTCCCTGGCCAATCTTCATCGCGGCCTTCGTCCTGAGAGCATTTCCCGCCGAAAAAGTCGTCGGTTCCGCGAAGGAAACGCCCTAGTGCACCATCCAGCCGTTCGGAGCCACATAACTCCGCGCCGACCAGCAATCGATTCCAAGAGCTTATGGATTCGGTCAGCTTGGACGCTTGACCCGGATCACATAGTCACTCGGGTCGGCATAGCCTAGGAGCGAGCGCGCGCGCTCTTCCAGTAGGTCGGCCGACAGACTGCCGCTGCGTAATAGACGAGCGCGGGCCTCCAGGTCCATCCTCTCCGCGCGTATCATCCTGAGTTCCTTCGTTTTTGCTGCGAGGTCCGCATTGCGCTGCGAAATGGACAGCAGGCCCCGATCACCCGTCAGGGCATGAAAGGCGAAGTAGAAAATCAGGAAGAAGATCGCCGCGGTCGGCAGGAAAGGTTGCAGTCGGGCGAACATCTGAGCGTCCCAAAGAGGGATTCGCAGGATCGCCGACCCAGCTTAACGCCTTCTAAATCTGGGTGTTGCGAACGCGGGTCGCTCGCCGCGCCCGTCCCACCCCGATGCTTTCACCTGAGATGGTTTCAAGCGCATCTAGATGCCGCATCGCCGAAGCCATTTCGCGACAGCGAAGGCGCGCGAACTGGTCTCTCGTGAAACCAACCCACCCCTTTTAGAAAATTTGTGGGTTAACCCTTGCTGATCAACCGGTTTCAACCGCCAAATCAGGCCCAACAGGCGGAATCGGCGGTCTCCGACGCCGCCTCGAAAACCCAAACAAAAGGGCGCGACCTCTTTCGAAGCCGCACCCTCAAGACTCATTGGTGTCGAAGGGTTTAGCGGCCCTTCAGCGCCGCGCGGCCGGCGTAGACGCCCTGGTCGTCAAGCATCTCCTCGATGCGCAGCAGTTGGTTGTACTTGGCCGTGCGGTCCGAGCGGGCCAGCGAGCCTGTCTTGATCTGACCGCAGTTCAGAGCGACGGCCAGGTCGGCGATCGTGCTGTCCTCGGTCTCGCCCGAGCGGTGGCTCATGACGCTGGTGTAGCCGTGGCGGTGAGCCAGCTCGACCGCGTCGATGGTTTCCGACAGCGTGCCGATCTGGTTGACCTTGACCAGGATCGAATTGGCCAGGCCCTTGTCGAGACCGATCTGCAGGCGCTTGGGGTTGGTCACGAACAGGTCGTCACCGACCAGCTGGACCTTCTTGCCCAGCGTATCGGTCAGCAGCTTCCAGCCGTCGAAGTCGTCCTCGGCCATGCCATCCTCGATGGTGAGGATCGGGAACTTGGCCACCAGGCCGGCCAGGTAGTCGACCATGGCGGCCGGATCGAGCGACTTGCCCTCGCCTTCCAGTTCGTACTTGCCGTTCTTGAAGAACTCGGTCGAGGCGACGTCCAGGCCCAGGACGAAGTCGTCACCGGCCTTGTAGCCCGCCTTCTCGCCAGCCTTGACGATGAAGTCGAGCGCGGCCTCGGCGCTGGCCAGGTTCGGGGCGAAACCGCCTTCGTCGCCGACGTTGGTGTTGTGGCCGGCGTCCTTCAGGGCCTTCTTCAGGGCGTGGAAGATCTCGGCGCCCATGCGCAGGCCTTCGCGGAAGTCCTTGGCGCCTGTCGGCAGGATCATGAACTCCTGGATGTCGATCGGATTGTCGGCGTGGGCGCCGCCGTTGATGATGTTCATCATCGGGGTCGGCAGCACGCGGGCGTTGACGCCGCCGACGTACTTGTAGAGCGGCAGGCCAGCCGACTCCGCGGCGGCCTTGGCGGCGGCCAGCGAGACGCCCAGGATGGCGTTGGCGCCCAGCCGGGCCTTGTTCGGGGTGCCGTCCAGTTCGATCAGCAGGTTGTCGAGGCGGCGCTGGTCCTCGGCGTCCACGCCCGACAGCGCGTCGAAGATCTCGCCGTTGACGGCGTCGACGGCCTGTTGGACGCCCTTGCCCAGGTAGCGGGCCTTGTCGCCATCGCGCTTCTCGTTGGCCTCGTGAGCGCCGGTCGAGGCGCCCGACGGCACCGCCGCGCGACCAAAGGCGCCGTCCTCCAGGATCACGTCGACTTCGACGGTCGGGTTGCCCCGGCTGTCGAGAATTTCACGGGCGATGATGTCGACGATCTCGGTCATGGACTGCTCCTCAAGGCCAAAAGGCGCGGCAGGCTTTAGCCGCCAAGCGCTCCTCGCGCAACTTGACTGCCGTTGTGGCTCGGGGAAGGCCCTTTGTCTGTTTCTTATGGCGCTGACGTCGCGCTAGTGTAGCTGGAGGCTACACTAGAGCGGGTCGTAGAATGAATGCGCCAAGCGCCGAGGTCTTGGAGGCGGCAAATCGGCTTTTGAGTGAGGCGGCGCTCGCCATCAAGGAGGCGCGATGGTCTGACGCCGAACGCGTTCTTTCTGGCATTCTAGATCGGTGGCCGAACCACAAACCGGCCCTCTATAATCTCGGCCTCGCCAATCACATCTTGGGCAGAACCCATGATGCCGAGAGGATATTCAGGCGAGGCGTCGACCTGGATCCCGAAAATCACCAATTCAGATACGGACTTTCAAGGGCCCTGGCCGTCCAAGGGCGGCACTCAGAGGCGTACGAGTATTTCAAGTCTCGGTTTTTCGTTCCTGGGACCGGCATTCGCCGGGTGATTTACCCGGCCCCGCAATGGCAGGGCGAGGACTTGCGCGGAAAGCGCATTGTCGTGATGCCGGAACAAGGCATCGGGGATCAGATACAAATGGCCCGATTTGCTGGCCGAATGAAGGATCTGGGGGCCACTGTTACGTGGTTATGTCACGGATCGCTCAAGTCGCTATTCGCTCATAGCCTTGAGATAGATGTACTTGCCGCTGCTGGGTCAATTTCACTTCCCAAACAAGATTACTGGACCACGACGAGCGACCTCGTTGGATTGCTGAGAGCGGATGGCGATCGTGTTTCCAGTCCTCCATATATCCGGGCAAAGCACCCTAGATATGGTGGAGGGGTTGGGCTTGTAACGTCTGGCAATTCATCGCAGGGAAATGATCGGTTTCGGTCTTTGGGAGAGAATGATGCTTCCACGCTCCGAAGCATCTTAGGCAGGCCGATCTCTCTTTTGCCGGCCGACACCGGAGCTAGTGACTTCCTGGAAACCGCCGACATTGTTGCTGGCCTTGATTTGGTCGTGACGGTGGATACCGCCGCCGCTCATCTGGCTGGAGCAATGGGAAAGCCGGTCTGGATCCTCATTCCAGAGCCCGCGGCGCATTGGCCATGGTCTCGCGGAACCGACAAGACGCCATGGTATGAAACCGCTCGCCTGTTTAGGTCGTCACAAGACGGGAGTTGGAGTGAGACGCTAGAAAGGCTTCGGTTGGCCTTTAACAAGTGGTCTAGCGGCAGAGAATAGCGCTATGCGGCTCCCTTCGGGAGAGCGGCCGAACATGCCCGATCCATGGGAGGATCACATGCTGGACGTCGAACGGCGCGGCCCCATAGCCATCGTCACTCTCAATCGCCCCGAGGCGATGAACGCTTTATCCAAGGCGCTGAGGCTGGCGCTTCACGACGCCATGGTGGCGCTGGACGCCGCCCCTGACGTCAGCGTGGTGATCCTGACCGGCGCCGGAGATCGCGCCTTCACCGCGGGCCTCGACCTCAAGGAGCTAGGCGGCGACGCCTCGGCCATGGGCGCGGCGAATGACCAGGACGCCCGCTCCAATCCTGTGCGGGCGGTCGAGCGCTGCAGAAAGCCCGTCATCGGCGCGATCAATGGCGTGGCCATCACGGGCGGCTTTGAACTCGCCCTCGCCTGCGACGTCCTGATCGCCTCCGAGACCGCCCGTTTCGCCGATACCCACGCCCGGGTCGGGATCATGCCCGGCTGGGGCCTGTCGCAGAAGCTATCGCGACTGATTGGCCCTTATCGCGCCAAGGAGCTGTCGCTCAGCGGCAACTTCCTCGACGCCCGGACGGCCGCCGACTGGGGCCTGGTCAATCGCGTCACCGCGCCGAGCGATCTCCTGCCCACGGCGTTGAAACTCGCCGAGGACATGGCCTCGATCCCGGTCGAGACCCTGGCCTTCTACAAGGGCCTGATCGACGACGGCTATGCGCGCGCCTTCGGCGAAGCCCTGGCGCTCGAACACGAGCGCTCCAGCGGCCACAATCGCGAGGTCACGCCGGAAAAGGTCGAGGCGCGCCGCCGCCAGGTGATGACCCGCGGGCGCTCGCAGTAGTCAGGCGTTCCAGATCCGCGGCGCCAGGCCGCCCTCCCCCAGTCGGAACAGGACGCGTCCCGCTCCAAAATCCAGCTCGACGCGGGCGAACAGGCGCAGGATGTCGACGCCGATCAGGGCGGCCGGCCGATTGTTCAACGACCAGAGGTCGAAGATGTGCAGGTCGGCGAAGGCCATGGGGACATTCGTGATCCGCAGGTCGCCCATCAGCACGGATGGGACCAGCCTGAACTCGCCCAGCTGCATCTCGCCGCCGGCTGTCAGCAAGCGGGCCGGCCGGACAAAGTCAGGGGTTCGGCGGCGGCGCGTCGCGATGGCTCGCGCCAGGGCCATGTTGCCGATGCTGACGCCTCCGCCCGAATCTATGAAGGCCAGCGACCTCACGCCGCCGATCCGGGAGTCGGCCAGCGTCAGCCGTCCGAACTGCTCGTCCGCCGCCACCGAGATCTCGCTCGACATGCGCATGACCCGCGAGACTCTCTGAGTGCGCCTGATCTCAAGTCGTTTTCTCGGAAAATCCATGACGATGTTCCGGCCCTCCAGGATGTCGACTCCCAGAAGCCCATCCGCCCCGACGCGGTCATACGGCAGCACGGGCAGGTTCACGTCGTGGAGCTTGGCGTCACCGGCGCGCAGATTGTCGATCCTGGCCGTCGACGTGGTCACCGAGCCGGAGACGCCGTGGACGATGATCTCCGGGCCAGGGGGCAGCGATAGTCGCTCGACGAGGCCCGGCGTCAAAACGGTGCGGTCCGCGCCCGTGTCGACCACGAACTGGAAGGGACCTTGACCATTGATCGCGACATCGACGGTCATGCGGGCGTGCTGATCCAGGCCCGCATCGAGCAGCACCAGTTGATCGGGCGGCGGCGAAACGGTCGAAGGCGGCAGCTGCGGCAATGGAACTGGCGCGATGGCGCTCGCCAGCGCGGGCGGCGCGGCGATCGATAGACCCAGTCCCGCCGTTATGGTCCGGCGTGTGAGCATGGGCGCTCCTCCCTGATGGAAGGATAACACCGATTTTCCAGCGCATGACGGAAATACGACGAAAAACGCCGCCCAGCTGAGCCGGGCGGCGTTTTCAAGCCGTCGGAGACGGAAAGGAGACCTTAGTCTTCCTTCGGCGTCAGGATCTGCTTGCCGTTGTACATGCCGGTCTTCAGATCGACATGGTGCGGACGGCGCAGCTCGCCGGTGTCCTTGTCCTCGATGAACGAGTTGGCGCCAAGGGCGTGGTGCGACCGGCGCATGTTCCGGCGAGAAGGCGAAGTTTTTCTTTTGGGAACGGCCATCGAAGTGACTCTGCTCGCTGAGCGTGAAAATCGAGAGCGGCGACTCGGGCAATGCCCAGGTCGCCGCGTGAGGGCGCGCTTATGCCCGAATCTGTTGGAGGATGCAACCTCGTGATCAGACGAGGCGTCCATGCTCCTTCGCGGCGGCGATGAAGCTGGCGAAAAGCGGGTGCGGGGCGAACGGGCGGCTCTTCAATTCGGGGTGATATTGGACCCCGATGAACCAAGGATGGTCGTCCCGCTCGACGATCTCGGGCAGCACGCCGTTGGGCGAACGGCCGGTCAGTTTCAGGCCGGCGTCCTCCATCAGGTGGACGTAGCCGATATTGACCTCGTAGCGGTGGCGGTGACGCTCGCTGATCTCGGTGGCGCCGTAGATGTCGGCGACCTTCGAGCCGGGCGTCAGGACGGCGTCGTAGGCCCCCAGGCGCATGGTCCCGCCCAGATCGTCATTGGCGCGACGCTGGACGGTCTCATTGCCCTTGATCCATTCGGTCATGATGCCGACCACCGGACGCTCGGTCGGGCCGAACTCGCTGGAGCTGGCGTCCTTGACGCCGGCGACGTTCCGAAGGGTCTCGATGACGGCCATCTGCATGCCGAAACAGATGCCGAAGTACGGCACCTTCCGTTCGCGAGCGAACTGGGCCGCGCGGATCTTGCCTTCCGCGCCTCGCTCGCCGAAGCCGCCGGGCACCATGATGGCGTGGGCGTTCTCAAGACGGGCCGCGGCCGCGCCTTCGTCGCCCTCGAAGGTCTCGCTCTCGACCCAGTCCAGGTTGACCTTGACCTTGTTGGCCAGGCCGCCGTGGTGCAGGGCCTCGATGAGCGACTTGTAGGCGTCTTTCAGCACAGTGTACTTGCCGACGACGGCGATGGTGACCTCGCCATCGGGGTGCTGGACGGTGTTGTCGATCTCTTTCCAGCGCGCCAGGTTCGGCGCCGGGGCGTCGTGGATGCCAAAGACGTCCAGGACTTCCGCGTCCAGCCCCTGCTCGTGATAGTCGATCGGCACGGCGTAGATGGACGATGAGTCCATCGCCTGGATGACCGCGCTGGGTCGCACGTTGCAGAACTGGGCGATCTTGCGCTTTTCCTCGGGCGGGATCTCTTGCTCGCAGCGGCACAGCAGGATGTCCGGCTGGATGCCGATCGAGCGCAGCTCCTTGACCGAGTGCTGAGTCGGCTTGGTCTTCATCTCGCCGGCCGTCTTGATGAACGGCAGCAGCGTCAGGTGCACGTAGCAGCTCTGGCCGCGCGGCAGATCCTGGCGCAGCTGGCGGATGGCCTCGAAGAACGGCAGGCCCTCGATGTCGCCCACCGTGCCGCCGATCTCGACCAGCACGAAGTCGACGGCCTTCTGGCCCGTCTCGTCCATGGCGGGCGAGAGGACGAAGTCCTTGATCTCGTTGGTGACGTGCGGAATGACCTGGACGGTCGCGCCCAGATAGTCGCCGCGGCGCTCCTTCTCGATAATCGTCTTGTAGATCTGGCCGGTGGTGATGTTGTCGGCCTTGTTGGCCGACACGCCGGTGAAGCGCTCGTAGTGGCCCAGATCAAGGTCGGTCTCGGCCCCGTCGTCGGTCACGAAGACCTCGCCGTGCTGATACGGGCTCATCGTGCCCGGATCGACGTTCAGATAGGGGTCGAGCTTCCGAAGACGGACCGTGTAGCCGCGCGCTTGCAGCAGCGCGCCAAGCGCCGCCGAGGCCAAACCTTTGCCAAGCGAGGAAACCACGCCGCCGGTGATGAAGATGTACCGCGTCATGGGCGATCAGATTACTCGTGATTCGACGACGCCGGTGAAAAGACCTGCGTTCATCAACAAGTTTCGACCCCCGGGTTGCCCTCGGGGGTCGGACGAAAGCTTCCGAAGGAAGCGGTTAGGGCTTGGGCTGCTCGGCCGGAGGCGCGGCGACCGCGGGCGTCGGGGCCTCGGCCGGCTTGTTGGCCGCGGGGGCTGCCGGCTTCTTGGCCGGAGCGGCCTGGGGCGCGGGGGCCAGCAGCGAGGGCCGCGGCGCGGTCGGCGCCGGCGTGTTCAGTTGCGGCGCCGGAGCCTGGATCGGACCGGGCGCGACATCGGCGGGAGCCGGAGCGGCCGGCGCGGCGTTGAGAGCCTTGGAATCGAGGTTCTGGATGTCCAGGCGATCCACCACCGAACCGCCGCTGTTCAGGCGCCCCGTCAGGATCGTCAGCGACAGACTGATCAGCAGGAAGATCGAGAACAGGATCCAGGTGATGCGGGTCAGCAGGTCGCCGGCCCCGCGTGCGGTCATGAAGCTGGACGAGCCGCCGCCCATGCCCAGCGCGCCACCTTCCGAACGTTGCAGCAGGACCACCCCGATCAGGCCGAGGCAGACGACGATGTTGATGGCCAGCAGGACGCCGATGAGCATGACGAATGTGTTCTCAAGCCGGGCGCGGTCAAAAGGTCGCGCGAAAAACGAAGCGGCCCCTCTACCACTAGAGACGCCTCCGCGCCATAGCTGGGAAGCGCGCGCCGCGACGCAAGTCCCAAAGTCCCGTTTCCATAAGCCTTCCAGCCCCCGATATTGGACCGCATGATTCTCGAGACCGCCCGCCTGACCCTCGCTCCCCTGACGGTCGAAGACGCCCCGCGGATCTATCCGTTCCTCAGCGACGCCGAGGTGATGTCCAACCTCGACCAGGAGCCGATCGAGGATCCAGACGAGGTCGAGCGGCGCGTCGCCTATCAGGTCGAGCAGATGGCCGCCGACGAAGCCGCCTATTGGTCGATCCGTCATACGAATAGCGGCCTGTTCCTGGGCTATTGCGAGTTCATTGACTTCGATCGCCGCCACGGCCGGGCCGAGATCCGCTTCGTGATCGCTCGCGACAACTGGGGCCGCGGCTTCGGCTACGAGGCCGTCACCGCCCTGCTCGCCCACGCCGCCAGCGAAGGCCTCAAGAGCCTCGTGGCCAGCGTCCATATCGGCGACCACGGCGAGCGCCTGCTCGAGAAGCTGGGCTTCAAGCCCGAGGGCTATCTGAAGGGCTCGGTGCATCGGGACGGCGAGCGCCGCGATCGTCGGCTCTATGGGCTAGCGCTTTAGGCGCGCGCCTTCGCCGCTTCACGCGATCACTCGCTGAAGGGATGGAAAGGGACGCGGAGCGCCGGACATCCGTCCGGAGGTTTGAAGTGTGTGTACCGTTTCGACGAAGCCAGACGCTCCGCGCGGCCGTTATCCGGTGAGCCCGCGAGGCGCGGGGTTTTAACCCGCTCTCGCCGCTAGGCCCCCGACGGGCGGGCCGGGGCGACGACCCCGGTCCCGGAACGCCCGAGCGATTTCAGCCCGGACCCGCCGCGTCGCCGAAGTCTCCGCCGCCAGGGCTTCGTCCCGATGTTTCAGGGAGCCCGCCGCTGGACCGTCGCGAAGACGTCTTCCCGAAGAAAGACCGGCGAGCGCTTCCCGCTCGCCCCCCCCGACAGCCGTCACGATCGCCGGCCGGACGTCCCTTCCAAGCCATCGGGTGAGATCAGTATGGGCGGGGTTTGAACGCGGATGATCCAGCGGCGTGTAAAAGTGAGAAGTCGTTGAAATCGTTGGGTTCGATTTCGTCTACGCGGATGATAGAGCGCCGCGAACGCCCGTAAAATCCTCCCCCCAGGCGGGGGAGGTGTCGGCGAAGCCGACGGAGGGGGAAGTCCTTCTGACCGGCCACTCCCCCCTCCGGTCCTTCGGACCGCCTCCCCCACGGGGGGAGGATTTTTGGGCACCCAAGCGTCCGGACGTTGGGCTTGACTTAGAAATTTACAAGCGTAACTCTTCCGATGATTTTACATTCGTAATCACTCGGAAGGAGACCGCCATGCGTCTGTCCCACGTCACCCTCGCCGCGCTCGGCGCGATATTCCTCGACACTCCGGCCCAGGCCGCGACGGAGAAGTCGCTCACCCTGGTCGCCGTCTTCTCCAACGCCGCCGTCCCGGTGAAGCTGATCGCCATCATCCTGTTGGTCGGCTTGGTCGCGGGACCCGGACTCGCCCTCGCCAAGCCCGACACGAAGTGGCTGAACGCGATCGCCCGCAGCGCCCTTCCGCTCGGTTTCGCGGCGGCCGCCTACACCCTGCTGGCCGGCGCGGTCGGCATCGCCAATCTGGGCGTGACGCCCACCCTGCCCGTCCTGGCCCCGGGTCTGGCCGAAGCGCTGATGATGGCGATGCTGGGCTTGCTGACCGCCGGCGTCGCGCGTCTGGCTGGCGAGCTGACGGCCCGTCGCCGTGAGGACGCCAGCGTCGCCTGAACGGCGACCAGCCGCTCCTTCTATCGCGCCACCCTTGCTTTTTGCGCCGCAACAAGCGCATAAGGCCGCTCATCGAGCCCCCTTCGTGTCGCTTCGGCGGCGGAAGGGGGCTATTTTTGTTGGAATTCGACCAAGAAGCGGTCCGAGGGAAGCGTTCAAGGCTTCAAAGGGGCCCGATTTGGTCATGGCGCGAGCCGCGCGTGTTTGTGTGCGGCCGCAGACGTGAACTGGACCCATATGCCCTTCCCCGCCTCCCACCCCGCTCTTGAGCGGGCTCTCGCCGCTCAGGGTTACGCCGAGCCCACCCCCGTCCAGGCCGCCGTGTTGGCCGCCGACGCCGCCGACCGCGACCTGCTGGTCAGCGCCCAGACGGGCTCGGGCAAGACCGTCGCCTTCGGCCTCGCGGCCGCCCCGACCCTGCTGGGCGAGGCCGAGACCTTCGGCCAGGCCGCCGAGCCGCTGGCCCTGGTCATCGCCCCGACCCGCGAGCTAGCCATGCAGGTCAATCGCGAGCTGACCTGGCTTTACGCCGAGGCCAAGGCCGTGGTCGTCAACTGCGTCGGCGGCATGGACGCCCGTCGCGAACAGCGCGCCCTGAACTACGGCGCCCACATCGTCGTCGGCACGCCCGGCCGTCTGCGCGACCACATCGAGCGCGGCCACCTGGACCTGTCAAAGCTGCAAGTCGCCGTCCTCGACGAGGCCGATGAGATGCTGGACATGGGCTTCCGCGAGGACCTGGAATTCATCCTGGACGCCGCCCCGCCCGAGCGCCGCACTCTGCTGTTCTCGGCCACCCTGGCCCGCGACATCGTCGAGCTGGCCAAGCGCTACCAGAATGACGCCGTCCGCATCGACACCATCGGCCGCAACGAGCCGCACCGCGACATCGAATATCGCGCCGTGCGCGTAGCGCCCAACGAGGTCGAGCACGCCGTCGTCAATCTGCTGCGCTTCTTCGAAGCCCCCGGCGCCCTGGTGTTCGCCAACACCCGCGAGAGCGTCCGCGGCCTGCACAACAAACTGCGCGAGCGCGGCTTCGCGGTCGTCGGCCTGTCGGGCGAGCTGAGCCAGCGCGAGCGCGCCGACGCCCTGCAGGCCCTGCGCGACGGCCACGCCCGCGTGTGCGTCGCCACCGACGTCGCCGCCCGCGGTCTGGACCTGCCCGACCTGGGCCTGGTGATCCACGCCGAGCTGCCGATCAACAAGGCCACGCTCCTGCACCGCTCGGGCCGCACCGGCCGGGCGGGCAAGAAGGGCGTCTCGGCGCTCGTCGTGCCCTACACCCGTCGCCGCAAGGCCGAACAGCTGCTGTACGCGGCCGGCGTCGACGCCGAATGGGGCGGCGCGCCCAGCGCCGACTCGATCCGCGAAAAAGACCAGGAGCGCCTGCTCGAGGATCCGATCTTCGCCGAGACCAGCACCGACGAGGACATCGCCCTGGCCGAGGCCATGTTGGCCAAGCGCACCCCGGTCGAGATCGCCGCGGCCCTGATCCGCACCCGCCGCGCCAAGCTGCCCTCGCCCGAGGACATCTATGACGATCCGCGCCACGGCGCCGATCCGGGTCCGCGCTCGCGCACGGGCGAGCCGGGCGAGCGTCCGGAACGCGAGCCGCGCGTCAGCATGGACGGCTCGGAGTGGTTCCGGATCAGCGTCGGCCGTCGCGGCAACGCGGACCCGAAGTGGCTGATCCCGATGATCTGCCGCCTGGGCCACATCACCAAGAAGGACATCGGCGCGATCCGGATCTTCGACTACGACACCAAGTTCGAGATCTCGGCCGAGGCGGCCGTGAAGTTCGGCGCGGCGGTCCAGACGACGGTGCGCGAAGACGTCTCGATCACCCCGACCACGGCTCCGGCGCCGCGCGAAGCCGGCCCGCGCCGGGAATATGCGCCACGTCCGCCGCGCGGCGACAACGATGGTCCCCGCGAGTACAAGCCGCGCGCGCCTCGCGAAGATCGGGTGCGTGAGGACGGTCCGCGTCCGCCGCGCGCCAACGCGCCCGGCTCGCGCGATCACACGCCGCGTCCGTCCAGCTTCGGCGACGACGGCTTCAGCAACGCCAAGCCCTATGGCCGCGGCGAAGAGCCCAAGGGCGACTACAAGCCGCGCCGCGCCCCGCGCGACAACGACGCGCCGCGGGACTTCAAGCGCGGCGATGACGCGCCGCGCCCGTATTCGCCCCATTCCGCGGAAGGCGCTCCCAAGCACGCCTTCAAGCCCCGCCACGAGGCGGGCGCCGACGCGCCCCGCGAGTACAAGCCCCGCGCCCCGCGCGCGGACGGTGAGGCGCCCAAGAAGCCTTTCAAGAAGAGCTTCAGCGACAACGCCGCCGGCCCGAAGCCCTATTCCAAGCCCTACGCCGGCAAGCGCGACGACGCGGGCCCCGGCAAGCCGTTCAAGGGCCCCAAGCCCTTCAAGGCCAAGAGCTTCGACGCCAAGCCCGGCGGCAAGCCCGCGGGCAAGCCGTTTAAGAAGAAGTAGTTAGACCAAAATCCTCCCCCTAGCGGGGGAGGTGTCGGCTCGGAGAGACGACGGAGGGGGAAGAAGGCATGCTCTCAAAGCACTTCCCCCTCCGGCCTTCGGCCTCCTCCCCCATTGGGGGAGGATTTGGCTAGGCCGCCTGCCCGGCGCTCCAGCCCGAGGCCCAGGCCCACTGGAAGTTATAGCCGCCCAGCCAGCCGGTGACGTCCACCACCTCGCCGATGAAATAGAGCCCCGGCACGGCCTTGGCCTCCAAGGTCCGCGAGTCGAGGTCGTCGGTGTCGACCCCGCCCAGGGTCACTTCCGCCGTCCGATAGCCTTCCGAGCCCACCGGCTTGAAGGTCCAGGCGTTGACCGCCGCCGCCAGCCGGCCCAGAACCTTGTCCGAGCAGTCGGCGATATTGCCCTTCCCGGCCGCCTCTTCCTCGGCGATCACCTGGGCGACGCGCTTGGGCAGCAGGGTCGACAGCACGGTCGCCACCGCCTGGCGCGGCGTGGCCGTGCGGGCCGCCTTCAGCGCGGCCAAGGCGTCGACGCCCGGGGCCATATCGACCCGGATCTCGTCGCCCTCCCGCCAATAGGACGATATCTGCAGGATCGAAGGTCCCGATAGGCCCCGGTGGGTGAAGAGCATCCCCTCCCGGAACTTGGTCTTGCCGTGGGCGACCACGGCGTCCAGCGCCACGCCCGACAGCGGCGTCAGCCGCGCCAGCATGCCCGGCTCGAAGGTCAAGGGCACCAGCGCCGGGCGGGTCTCGACGATCCCCAGCCCAAACTGCCTGGCGATGTCGTAGCCCAGGCCCGTCGCGCCCATCTTCGGGATCGACTTGCCGCCGCTGGCGACAACCAATGAGGCGCAGGCGACCTTGCCGGACGACAGCGCGACCTCGAAACCGCCCTCGGTCTTGGCCACGCTCTCCACGCCGGTCTCCAGCCGCAGCGTCACGCCGGCGGCCTTCATCTCGGTCAGCAGCATCGTGATGATCTGCTTGGCCGAGCCGTCGCAGAACAGCTGGCCCAAGGTCTTCTCGTGATAGGCGATGCCGTACCGCTCGACGAGGGCGATGAAGTCCTTTGGCCGATAGCGACGCAGCGCCGACAGCGCGAACTTCGGATTGGCCGACAGGAAGTTATGGATCGACGCGCCGGTGTTGGTGAAGTTGCAGCGCCCGCCGCCGCTGATGCGGATCTTTTCGCCCGCTGCCTTGGCGTGATCGATGACAAGCACCGAGCGTCCGCGCTTGCCCGCTTCGATGGCGCACATCATGCCGGCCGCGCCCGCGCCGATCACCAGGACGTCGAAATTTTCCAAGGTTCGCCCGCTGCTTGCTCGCGCCTCTTCGAGCCGACGCGGGGTCCGGTGTCAACCAGCCGGCCTTGACGCGACGACGGAAGACGCTACGACGCTCGCCCCGCCCTCCTAGCACATCGAGCCTCCCATGACGGCCGCCCACGCGCCGACGATCGGCGTCGACTTCGGCACCACCAACACCGTCGTCTCGATGACGCACGGCGACGACCACGCGCGCCTCGTCCGCTTTTCGATCGATAACCGCGAGCTCTTCGCCTTCCGCTCGGCGCTGAGCTTCCACAGCGTCCAGGGCGAACGCATAGTCGAGGCCGGCCCGTGGGCCATCGAGGCCTATCTGGAAGAGCCGCTGGAGACGCGGTTCATCCAGTCGTTCAAGACCTTCGCCGCCTCGGCCGCCTTCACCGAGACGCGCATCCTGGACAAGCGCTACCAGTTCGAGGACCTCCTGGCGGCGTTCCTGCTGCGGCTGCGCGAGCACGCCGGCGCGCGGATGAACGACCTTCCGCCGCGGATCATAGTCGGCCGGCCCGTGACCTTCGCCGGCAGCTCGCCGAACGAGAGCCTGGCGCTGACCCGCTACGAAGCGGCGTTCCAGCGCCTGGGCTTTTCCGACATCCGCTATGCCTACGAGCCGGTCGGCGCGGCCTTCTTCTTCGCGCGGCAGCTAAAGCAGGACGCCACGGTGCTGGTCGCCGACTTTGGCGGCGGCACCTCGGACTTCTCGCTGGTGCGGTTCGAGCGCGCGGCGGACGGGACGCTGCGCTCGACGCCGCTGTCGCGCTCGGGTGTCGGCCTGGCCGGCGACGCCTTCGACTACCGGATCATCGACCAACTGGTCTCGCCCGAGCTGGGCAAGGGATCCGACTATCGGTCGTTCTCGAACAAGCTGCCGATCCCGCAGCGCTACTACGCCGCCTTCGCGCGCTGGGACCAGCTGGCCCTGTTGCGCGCCTCCAAGGACATGCGCGACATCCGCGCCTTGGAGCGCACGGCCGTCGAGCCCGACAAGATCGCGGCCCTCATCGAGGTTTTGGACGGCAATCACGGCTACGCGCTCTATCGTTCCGTTTCGGCGTTGAAGGAGGCGCTGTCGAGCCACGACGCGGCGACGTTCCTCTTCGAGGCGGGGTCCGTCCGGATCGAGAAGCAGGTCCAGCGGGCCGATTTCGAAGGCTGGATCGCGCCGGAACTGGCCGCCATCGAGGGCGCCGTGGCCGAGGCGCTCGATCGCGCCGGCCTTTCGGAAAACGGCGTCGACCGCGTGTTCCTAACCGGCGGCAGTTCGTTCGTTCCGGCCGTGCGCGACATCTTCCTGCGTCGGTTTGGAGCCGACAAGATCGAGAGCGGCGGCGAGTTCGAGTCCATCGCCTCGGGCCTGGCCCTGATCGGCCGCGAGGCCGATCTCGACCTTTGGACCATGCGCGCCGGCTGATCGCGGCGCCAGGCCCGTTGGTCGCATGGCCGCGAGCTGCGCTTTGCCCTAGGGTTAACGCGAACGATTCGCGTCGCGACCTTGGGGAGAGCGAGTCCAGTGCCGATTTCGTACCTGTCCGCGTCACAGATCGCGGCCCTCTCGGCCACCACGATCCAGGGCCTGTCGACCACCAAGCTGGAAGGCTTGGTCAGCACGCAGGTCGCCGTTCTTTCCACCACGACGCTGTCGGGCCTGACCGCCACCCAGGTCTCGGCGATCTCCAACACCGCCGTGAAGGGTCTGACGGCGACCCAGATACCGGCCTTCGCCCCCACCCTCATCTTCGACGCGGAACAGTTGACCGCCTTTAGCGGCGCCCAGCTAAACGCCCTGACCTCGACCCAGCTGGCCAAGCTGGACGCCGATCGCATGGACGCCCTCAGCGCCACCCAGATCGGAGCGCTGGACACCACGCACTTCATCGCGCTCGACAC
This sequence comes from Caulobacter segnis, assembly GCF_031454995.1. Lineage (GTDB taxonomy): Bacteria > Pseudomonadota > Alphaproteobacteria > Caulobacterales > Caulobacteraceae > Caulobacter > Caulobacter segnis_E. Next base: position 861,974 of record NZ_JAVDRV010000002.1, read on the forward strand.
GACCCAGATCGGCGCCCTGGACCCGACCCAGCTCAAGAACCTGACCTCCGCGCAGATCCAGGCGATGACCGTCGCCGATCTGGGCGAGCTGCGGGCCAACCAGTTGCAGGCGCTGTCCGCCGCTCAGATCGCGGCCTTGCCCACGACCCTGGTCCCAGCCATCGACACAACCCAGCTGGCGGCTCTGACCGTCACGCAGCTGCAGGGCCTGACCGTTTCCCAGGTCGGGGCGCTTTCGACCACCCAGATTGGCGAGCTCGACACCGATTTCACCGTCTTGTCGGCGACGCAGCTTGGCGGGCTCTCGCGCACCCAGACGAGCAGCCTTTCCGATACCCAGGTCGCGGGCTTGAACGCGACCCAGCTGGCGGGCCTCAGCCCCGAGGGGTTCGGTGGCCTGTCGGCGACCCAGGTCTCCAGCCTGACGACGACCCAGGTCTCCAGCCTGACGCCGACCCAGATCGCCGGTTTGAACGAGACCGACTTCGCCGAACTGACGGCGACGCAGGTCGCCAGCTTCGGCGCCACCCAGATGGCCGCGCTGTCCGCCAGCAACATCAGCGCCTTGAGCGCCACCCAGATGGCGACCCTGACCTCGACCCATCTCTCGGCGCTGACCAGCACCCAGATGGCCGGCTTGACGCCGACCGACTTCGCCGAGCTGTCCACCACCCAGATCCTAAGCCTCACCGCCACCCAGCTCGGCGGCCTCTCGGCGACCAACATCAGGAGCCTGGACACCACGACGACGCAGGCCTTGACCAAGACACAGCTGGCGGGTCTGACGGCGACGCAGATGGGGGGGCTGACCTCGGCGGACATGGACGAGTTCACCGATACCCAGATCGCGACCCTGTCGCCGGCGCAACTGGGCGCGATCTCGGTGTCGAACCTGGCCAGTCTGTCCCCCACCCAGGTGGGCACGCTGACGCCGACGGCCTTGAAGGGCCTCTCGCCCTATCAGATGCGCAGCCTGTCCTCGACCGCCTTCGCGCTGTTCGGCGCCACCCAGGTCCAAAGCTTCACGACGACCCAGATCGGGTCGCTGGCCACCACGGTGATCGCCGGATTCTCGACCACCCAGATCGGCTACCTGATGCCGTCGCAGATCCCCGGCCTGACCATCAACCAACTGGACTGGCTATCGACGACCAATATCGCGGCGATGACGCCGCTGCAGCTGGCCGCCCTGACGCCAGCCCAGGTCGACAGCCTCTAGCGGCTCGAACCGCCGAGCGTCTTGGCCAGATAGGCCGCGAGCGCCTCCACCCGCGCGGGTCGGGGGCCGCCGGGCGGCATGACCAGGTGAAGCGCGATCGGCGCGCCCTGCCATTCCGTCAGCACCTCTTCCAGCCGCCCATCCGCCACGGCCGGTCCGACGATGAAGTCCGGCAGCATGGCGACGCCCGATCCCGCCAGCAGCGCCGGCAGCAGGACGTCGCCGTTGTTGGCCCGGATCACGGACCTTGGCCGCACCGCGGCCTCCTCGCCGCCCTTCTGGAAACGCCAGGTCTCGGGCGCGGACTGGTGGCCGTAGGTCAGGCCGCGATGCTGGGCCAGGTCGGCGGGATGATGCGGACGACCGTGCTGGTTCCAATAGGCCGGCGAGGCCACAAGATGGCGCCTGACCGCCCGTAGCCGCCGCGCCACCAGCGAACTGTCCGGAAGGGCCGCGACACGCAGCGCCAGGTCAAAGCCCATGCCCACCAGGTCGATCGTGGCGTCCGACAGGTGCAGGTCGATCGACACCTCCGGATAGGCCTCCAGGAACGCCGGCAGCACGGGGCCAAGCGTGGTGATACCCAGCGACATCGGCACGGCCATGCGGACCACACCCCGCGGCGCGGAGGATTGGCTGGAGGCCTCCTCTTCGGCCGCCTGAGCCTCGGCCAGGACGCGGGTGGCGCGCTCGACTAGGGACTGACCGGCGTCGGTCAGAGCCAGGCGTCGCGAGGTGCGATTGAACAGTCGCGCGCCCAGCCGCGTTTCCAGCCGGGTCACCGCCTTGGAGACGGTGGCCTTGGACATCGCCAACTCGTCGGCGGCGGCGGCGAACGAACGCAGCTCCACCACCTTGGCGAACACGGCGAGGCCTTCGAGATCGGGAAGCTTGGACATGGACGAATCTTAGTTTTGGAAACCATGTGTTTCAACAGTTTCCATTTCGGATCCAGTCAGGTCCCCTATCTTCTCCTCAACACGACGCGCCGGACCGGCGCGTCAGAGGAACAGAAAGGTTAGAGCCATGATCGACCGCAGACCGTTCGACAAGCTTGGCGGCGCCGACCACGGTTGGCTGAAGGCCAAGCATCACTTCTCGTTCGCCAGCTATTACGACCCCAGCAACATGAACTGGGGCAGCTTGCGGGTCTGGAACGACGACGAGATCGCCTCCAACACCGGCTTCCCGCCGCATCCGCACAGCGACATGGAAATCATCACCTATGTCCGCGACGGCGCGATCACCCACCAGGACAGCCTGGGCAACAAGGGCCGCACCGTGGCCGGCGACGTCCAGGTGATGAGCGCGGGCACGGGCATCCGCCACTCGGAGTACAACCTCGAGCCGGAAACGACCCGGATCTTCCAGATCTGGATCGAGCCCAAGAACTTCGGCGCCGCGCCGTCGTGGGGCGCCAAGCCGTTCCCCAAGGGCGACCGCTCGGGCAAGTTCGTCACCCTGGCCTCGGGTTTCGCCGATGACGCCGACGCCCTGCCGATCCGCACCGACGCCCGCGTTCTGGGCGCGACGCTGAAGGCCGGCGAGAGCACCACCTACGCCCTGGGCAAGGACCGTAGCGGTTACCTGGTCCCGGCCGTCGGGACCGTCGAGGTCAATGGCGTCAAGCTGAATGCCCGCGACGGGGCCGGCATCAAGGACGAGGACGCGATCACCGTCACCGCCCTGGAAGACGCCGAACTGGTCCTGGTCGACGCCGCCCTGGACTAGAGTTTCCTTCAAGAAACGGACGCGGGGAAACCTTAGCCTCGCGTCCGACTTTCCTCCCCTAACCCATTCTCAAAGGAGGCCGTGATGGCCAAGGTTCTCGTTCTCTACTACTCGTCGTACGGCCACATCGAGACGATGGCCAAGGCCGTCGCCGAAGGCGCCCGCGAAGCCGGCGCCCAGGTCGACATCAAGCGCGTTCCTGAAACCGCGCCGCTGGAAGTCGCCCAGAAGGCCCACTTCAAGCTCGATCAGGAGGCGCCGGTCGCCACGGTCGAGGACCTGGCCAACTATGACGCCATCATCGTCGGCACGGGCACGCGCTTTGGCCGCATGAGCTCGCAGCTCGCGGCGTTCCTCGACCAGGCCGGCGGCCTGTGGGCCCGCGGCGCCCTGCACGGCAAGGTCGGCGGCGCGTTCACCTCGACGGCGACCCAGCATGGCGGCCAGGAAACCACCCTGTTCTCGATCATCACCAACCTGCTGCACTTCGGCATGGTGATCGTGGGCATGGACTACGGCCACGCCGGCCAGATGACCCTAGACGAAGTCACCGGAGGCAGCCCCTACGGCGCCACCACGATCGCCGGCGGCGACGGCTCGCGTCAGCCCAGCGAGAACGAACTGACGGGCGCCCGCTACCAGGGCCGCAAGGTCGCCGAGACCGCGATCAAGCTGCACGGCTAACCCCTCCCTCTAGCCGTCAGTCGCCGTCCGCGTCCCTCCCCCTAGGCGGACGGCCTTAGCAACCGCCCCGAGGCTCCTCCCGCCTCGGGGCGGTTTTGCGTTTGAGCGGAGCGTCACACGCCCCCTCCGTCACGTCGCCTATCGGCGCCGCGCCACCTCCCCCGTTTTACGGGTGAGGAGGAAGACGCCCTCCTCACCCGTAGCGAAGCGTGCGGGGGAGGTGGCGCGATGCGGACACGCATCGCGACGGAGGGGGCGCAAAGCCTGCCTCTCAGCCCCTCGCCCGCACCACGGCCACCAGCCAGCCGCCGCCCCAAGGGGTGTTGATCACCGCCTCGTCCAGCACCTCGCCCATCGTCTTCAGGCGATGCCATAGGCGCAGAGGCTTCAGCGCCAGCCACATGGTCAGGCCCACGGCGCCGTCGGGCTTCAGGTTCGGCGCGTAGTGGGCGACGAGGTCCTCGACCTCGCCCAGATGCTCGATGCATTCGGAGAACACCACCACGTCGAAGGTCTCGTCGGTCTCGAAGGTCCGGCCGTCGCCCAGCACCATCTTGACCTCGCCGATGGCGATCTCGGGCGCCAGGCGCAGCTCGCCACGCTCGATGGCGGGCCTAGAGAAATCGACGCCGACATAGCGGGCGGGACGGTGGGCGCGCAGGGCCTCGTAGAACACCCCCTCGCCCGCTCCGATCTCCAGCACGCGTGGATTGGGCCAGCGGTCCGCGATCATGGCCGCCAGCAGGCGATGGTGATGACGCTGCTCGGAGTGGTTCAGGCGGTCGTAGATCCCGGCCTGGTATTCAGCGTCCCACTTCTCGACGGGCGCGGCCACGATCGGCTTGTGGCGCTTGCGCATGAACAGCTCGCCCAACGCCGGATTGTCCAGCGACAGCAGCTCCGTGAACCGGCGCCAGCGCAGATAGGCCATGACTTCCCCCCGAACATTGAGGACCCGGATAGGGAAAGGGCCCCGGACTGTCCAGTCCGAGGCCCTCCAAGTGAGTTCAGCGAGCGCTTAGCCCTTGTTGGCGAGAGCCGCTTGGGCGGCCGCCAGGCGCGCGATCGGCACGCGGTAGGGCGAGCACGACACATAGTCGAGGCCGACCTTCTCGCAGAAGCCGATCGAGGCCGGATCGCCGCCATGCTCGCCGCAGATGCCCAGCTTGACGTCCGGACGGGCCGCGCGGCCACGCTCGGCGGCGATGCGGATCAGGTCGCCCACGCCGTCCTGGTCGAGGCTGACGAAGGGGTCCTTCTCGAAGATGCCCTTGTCGATATAGGCGCCCAGGAACTTGCCGGCGTCGTCGCGGCTGATGCCGAACGTCGTCTGGGTCAGGTCGTTGGTGCCGAAGCTGAAGAACTCGGCGTTGGCGGCCAGGTCGCCGGCGCGCAGGGCCGCGCGGGGCAGCTCGATCATGGTGCCGACGGTGTACTTCAGGTCCACGCCCTGCTCTTCCAGCACCGCCTTGGCGACGCGGTCGGTCAGGTCGCGCAGGTACTTCATCTCCTCGCCCTTGGCGACCAGCGGGTGCATGATCTCCGGCACGGGCGCGGCCTTGCCCGACTTGGCGATCTCGCACGCGGCCTCCAGGATGGCCCGGACCTGCATCTCGTAGATCTCGGGATACGAGACGCCCAGGCGGCAGCCGCGGTGGCCCAGCATGGGGTTGGTCTCGTGCAGCTCCTTGGCGCGGCGCAGCAGCTTGGCGGCGTCCAGGCCGGTGGCCTTGGCCACGGCTTCGACGTCTTCCTCGGTGTGCGGCAGGAACTCGTGCAGCGGCGGATCCAGCAGGCGGATCGTGACCGGCAGGCCTTCCATGATCGTGAAGAGCTCGACGAAGTCGGCCTTCTGGAAGGGCGCGATCTTGGCCAGGGCGGCGCGGCGGCCGTTCTCGTCGTCGGCCAGGATCATCTCGCGCACGGCGGCGATCCGGGTGTCGTCGAAGAACATATGCTCGGTCCGGCAGAGGCCGATGCCCTCCGCGCCGAACTGACGGGCGGTCTTGGCGTCGAGCGGCGTCTCGGCGTTGGCGCGCACCTTCAGGCGGCGGACCTGGTCGGCCCAGCCCATCAGGGTCGCGAAGTCCCCGGTCAGCTCGGGCTCGATCATCTTGGGCGAACCGGCCAGGATTTCCCCGGTCGAGCCGTCGATGGTGATGATCTCGCCGGCCTTGAACTCGCGCCCACGGACGCGGAACAGGCCTTCCTTCGGGAAGATGGCGACGTCGCCGGCGCCCGAGACGCAGGCCCGGCCCATGCCGCGCGCCACGACGGCGGCGTGGCTGGTCATGCCGCCCCGCGCCGTGATGATGCCGCGGGCGGCGTGCATGCCGTGGATGTCCTCCGGCGAGGTCTCCTCGCGCACCAGGATCACGGACTCGCCGGCGGCGGCGGCCTTCTCGGCGGCGTCGCTGTCGAAGACGATCTTGCCGGTCGCCGCGCCGGGCGAGGCCGGCAGGCCGACGGCGATCACGTCGCGGTGCGCCGTGGGGTCGATGGTCGGGTGCAGCAGTTGGTCCAGCGAGGCCGGCTCGACGCGGCCCACGGCCTCTTCCTTGCTGATCACGCCCTCGGCCGCCATGTCGACCGCCACCTTCAGCGCGGCCTTGGCCGTGCGCTTACCGTTGCGGGTCTGCAGCATGTAAAGCTTGCCCTGCTCCACCGTGAACTCGATGTCCTGCATGTCGCGGTAGTGGCGCTCCAGCGTCTCGACCACGGTCTTGAACTGGCCGAACACCGCCGGCATCGCCTCTTCCATCGAGGGGGCGGTGTCGCCCATCTCCTCGCGGGCGGCCTTGGTCAGGGATTGCGGCGTGCGGATGCCCGCCACCACGTCCTCGCCCTGGGCGTTGATCAGGAACTCGCCATAGAGACGGTTGTCGCCGTTCGACGGATTGCGGGTGAAGGCCACGCCCGTCGCCGAAGTGTCGCCCATGTTGCCGAACACCATCGACTGGATGTTCACGGCCGTGCCCCAGCTTTCGGGGATGTCGTGCATGCGGCGATAGAACTTGGCCCGGTCGTTCATCCAGCTGGCGAACACCGCGCCCACGGCGCCCCACAGCTGCTCCTGGGCGTCCTGCGGGAATGGCTTGCCCAGCTGATCGCGGACGGCGGCCTTGTAGTCCTTGATGACCTCGGCCCAGTCGTCGGCGGTCAGACCGGTGTCGACGTGGACGTCCAGGCGTTCCTTGTGGTCGTCTAGGATCTCCTCGAACATGTGATGCTCGAGGTTCAGCACGACGTTCGAGTACATCTGGATGAAGCGGCGATAGCTGTCATAGGCGAAGCGGCGGTCCCCCGACAGCTTGGCCAAGCCCTCGACGGTCTCGTCGTTGAGGCCGAGGTTCAGGACCGTGTCCATCATGCCCGGCATCGAGGCCCGGGCGCCCGAACGCACCGAGACTAGCAGCGGATTGGAAACGTCGCCGAAGCGCTTGCCCGTGATCTCCTCGACCTTGGCCAGGCCGACCTCGACCTGCTGGGCCAGTTCGGCCGGGTACTGCCTGCCATTGGCGTAGTAATGAACACACGCCTCGGTGGTGATCGTGAACCCCGGCGGCACCGGCAGGCCCAGCGAGGACATCTCGGCGAGGTTGGCGCCCTTGCCTCCCAGAAGATTTTTCATCGAGGCGTCGCCGTCGGCGCCGCCTCCGCCAAATGCGTATACCCAACGGGCCTTGGTCAGCGTCTCAACCGGCATATGAAATTCACCCTGCGATAAGTGAAAAGGCCGCGCCCCTCTGCTGAGAGCGTCTCACCTTGGAACAGCGCTGCTGTATCGTGATCCCGCAGTGCAATATCCGGGGCCTCAGTAGCACTTCGTTCAAGAACGCGTCCACTGGCGCTTCGCGTTCCGCGCCCCATCTTGAGAATTCGGCAAATATTTCCAATGACAACGTTGTCCAGTCAACCACGCTGACCACGCGTCGGACAAACCTCGTCAAATCCCCGTGGATTGCCCAGGACCAGCGACAAGGATCGCTTCTTTTCGCGGCGCGCAACGCTTCCTCGGCACCGCCCGACGGCAACCTTAGCGCGACTCCTGACGTATTTTTTTGGCATCCACGACCGCGCCGCGGGTCTGGCGAACGAGTCGGCGCCTCGGTTGAAGTCCGCTCGAACGAAAGCGGCGGGCGACCTCTACGGATCGCCCGCCGCTCGCCCCCGTGGAGGCGCCGTCGTCAGCTCCAAGCGGCTATCGCCGGCCTTCCACTGTCCCTAGAACGGTTATGCAGACCGAAGCGCATGCAACACCGCTTAAGTCTTTGATTTTGATGCTGGCTGGCGCGACGGCAAGCCGAAAAGCGCAACAAATCACCGGTTTTCCACCGGTTTTGTTGCGCGGCGCGAGCTCTTCCGCTCGCGCGCGCCGCGCATCTTTTTTCCAAGATGAGGATGAGGGGGGCCGGGGGGATAAGGAGAAGAGATGGCAGGACGGTTTTGCGTTGTTGCCTTGCTTCGTACGGCGTGGCTCCGTTGCGTCTCGATTCTCAAAGATATCACCCACCATGATCGAGTCGCCTCCGCCGCAACCCTCGGACGCGGCGTTGCTAGTCGGACTGCAGAAGGCAGAGTTCGGCCGAGCCGCTAAACTGCGTTCGTGGACACTTCGAGCCCAGTTGGCGCTTGCGATCCTTGCGGCGTTGACCACGTTTCCGCTCGCGGAGACCTTCAGCACGTTGCTAGCGATAGTCGGCCTACTCCTCGCCTTCGCCATTGCCACTCTCGGACTTCGCTCTCGAAAAGTTCGCGGTCATGCCGAACGACTGCGTCGCGCCACGCTATTCGCCGATGGCCTAGGTATGACCATTTCGCCGGACGACATGCGCGACTTGATTGCAGAGGCCACGTCCAGCGAAGCCGAAGGCCGCGCTTTGATTGATCCCGCGTATTTCAAGTCCCAGGCGGCACCGAGTCCACGACGCCTCGGCGAAATGCTTTCAGAAAGCGCCTTTTGGACCAAAGTGTTGGCTGGCATCGCTAGCAAAGAGGCTTGGCGACTATGCGTTGCCTCAACTGTTCTTGGGATCGTCGTGTTCGGGGTCAGCATCAGCTTAACGCCCCACGAATCGCCGATCAGCTTGCGGCTCTTTTGCGTGCTCGTTGTGCTGTTGCTAACCAGCGAAATCTCGGGTGCCGCCTTCGCCTATGGCGATGCCGCCAAGGAAATCGAGGTTCTTGAAAAACGTCTCAGGACGGAGTTGGCCACGCCACGGCCCGACCAAACCCGAGTGGTCGCTATCGTGAGCGACTACAACGCCATTGTTGAAGGAATGCCGCCTTTCCCCGCCGGCCTCTATAGCCGGAACGAAAAAACGCTCAACGCTCAGTACGATATGTGGAAGACCGGCCCTCAACCGTAATGCGGTCGACGCAAGCGACTGCGCTACTGCCTGGGCTTACCCTATACCCAATTTCCGAGTGAGACTCTGTGCAGGCTACGGCCCTAGCCATAGGCCGGGAAGTATCCCTTCAGGATCAAGTTCCATCGTTCAAAAGCCTCCCGAATCCTACCGTTCGCGGCAAGTTGCTCTGCTTCAAGCGCCGTCGCGTAGGCCCAATCGAGACGTCCAATGATCTTGTCCATCTCCTCGGTCTTTGTCAGATACGCGGCCACGTCGTCGCTGTATCCTGCAGGATCGGCCAGCTTGAACTTGATCTTCGCCCGAGACTTGTCGAACACGTAGCGAAGGCCGCTCGGGAAACTAGATATTCTGACGCCTTGGAGAACCGACATCACTAGGGTCTCCAGGTGAAATGAACGCACCAGGTTGCGACTCTTGTTCCAGGCTTTGACCATCTTGATGAGCGGGACAAGGTCACCGTTGTGGACCCTGTTTGCAGCTGACCAGAGCTCAACATGCTTCTTCGGATCCGTTGGAATCCAACGGCCGAGTTGGCTGTCGGGGATGAGAAACCCGCCGTCTTTACGGTAAAAGCCCGGCACAACATCAACCTTGAAATCCGTGAATGTGACGGTGACCGCCTGCCCGTCGGGACTGATGTCAGGTGTTGTCGGATACGTTTTGCGAAGCGCCCGTTTTACGCTGGCGAGCAGGGCGCCCTGGTTGGCCAGGCCGTAGTATTTCGGGTCGAGCACGACGAAGATATCGATGTCCGCCTCTCTCAGCGGCGCGATCATAGTGGAGCGCTGGTACGATCCCGTGAGGAACGAGTCGAGGATCGTAAAGTCGTCCTCCAGCGCTGCGCGGACATTGGCCTGGCGCGTGGACGCGGTCGAGGATTGAAGGCCGGTAATTTCGAGGTTTGACTTTAGAAGTCGAAACCCCTCTTCGATGGTCTTTGCCATGTCGCTATCGGATGACGCACTGTCCCGCCCTACAGTAGAGCCAGACTGACAGCACGTCGCGGCAGAAAGCGGTCACTTATCCCCAGGCGGACTGAGCGCATTGACTGCACCTAGGCTTGCCGTTCCGGGTTCGCTGTACGGGATGTATCGAAGGAGCTGAAGGCCGCTAAACGCCGCTCCCGCTCCAAGCACTATGCCGCCCAAACACCTCAAGTCAAAACGATGCGACATCGCGAGCATCACGAAGCAAAGGCCTATCAAGCCTCCTCCACCTTGGACAAGCAGAGCGGCGACAATCCTGAGGACCGCGATCGTCTTGGGGCCCATCCTTAGCCTTCAATTAGAGATCCGAGGCCAGCTTGAAAGCGACACCTCAGCTAACACGGCAAGTAGCCCCGCTCTAATTTGCTGACGGAGGAACTCGAACTCGTCGGCATCTTCGCTATGGCTTAGGAGCTGGCGAAACGCGAACGTTCCGACGTCAAGATAGACCGCTGGGGCTGGCCCCTGCCCCGCCGCCACCAATCGGTTGACGAGTTCAGTGACGCCAGCATCCACTTCGTCGCTGGTCGGGGCCAAAATCACACTGATAGTGTGTAGAGCGTGACGGCAAAGTCCGCAAGTTCCGATGCGTGCCAGCGGATCCAGAACTTCGTGCGATTGGGCAGGCTGTCCGCAGACGCCGGCTAGAGCTCAACATGAGCCAAGAAGAGCTTGCCGATGCAGCCGGACTGCACCGGAACTACGTCGGCGGCATAGAGCGTGGTGAGCGGAACGTTGGCGTGAAGACGATAGTTGCGCTCGCGCGCGCACTAGGAACGCGCGCCGGAGTTTTCTTCGACGCGGACTGATCCACGGGTACCCTAGCTGATGGCGCGTCGACTAAGCCTGAAACAGACGCACCTGATCGGGGGGCCTTCCGACGGAAAGTCGCGCTCTACCGCCAAGGTCCCGCCGGGCGTAGCCCTCAAAATCTGAGCTTCCGGGCGCGTCAGATCGAGCCAGTCGCGTCCGTGGTCACCCGGCAGTACGACGTCCCGCCAACCCTTTCCGCCGACGCGGCTTTCATGGTGGCGGAGGTCCTTGAGGAATACGCGCCAAGCAGCGCCGAGGACCTCGAGCGTCTGGCTCGCGAGGCCTATGCTGGCGCGTCGGCCTTCGACGGCGGCCCGAGTTTGGCGCGTGAGGTAGCCGAAGAATTGCGGCGGCGGGCTCGAGCCCTGCGCGACGCCGGCCGCTAGCGCTTGTCGCCGGAAATCCCTGCCCGTCCCTTGGCGCCGCATGCGGTGCAACGCAGGGCGCGGGCCAGCTCAGCCGGACGTCGCCAAGGGCCAGCCTTGGCGAGAATGGCCTGCTTGGTCCAGGTGACGCTGTAGCCGCAGGCGCAACGGATCGTGAGGCGTTCAAGCTTGCCAGTGCGTGGGTCCATGTCGGCCATGATCAGCGCCGCACTCCTGGCGGGCGCCAACCGTAGCCGAGGGCTTGCGGATCGACGCCAGCACCACGCAGCGCCTCGATCGCTTCCCAGCGGAAATGTTCGGCGAGATCCTGCGACTCCCAGACGCCGCTCACGGCCAACTGCGCCATCCGCGCCCCACAGCGTGGGCACGGCGTTCGGCGCTGAATTTCTGTGAGTGTCAGACCAAGCAGCGGACGCGCGCGGCCGAGCATGGTGTCTCGCCGCCAGGTCTTGCTGGTCCCACAGGCTAGGCAACGGAAGATGAGCTCACACTTGCGCTCGAAGAGATCGACAAGGCGCGTTTCGGCGTAATGGGGCTCAAGCGCCATAAGCTTTCGGCGCTGCTGATCGCTCAGTTCAGGCATTGTCCGGCGGCTCCACCTGGCGGATCGCCCGCCACCAGGGCCACGTGTGACCGTTGCCGCGCTCGACCCTTTCGACCTCAAACCAAGCCACTTCGCCTTCGAAGAGCGGCACATGCGTGGGCTCTACGTAGTCGGCCCGTCCTTTGAGAGCGCCTTGCTCATGCAGCAGGAAATGAAGGGTGCGCAGCGCGCCGGCAGGGCCGTCCTGGGCTTGTACGCGGGTAAGGCGGGCGATGGCCCGGCGGTAGACCCGGGGTTTACGGGCGTGCGTCTTCGCGCGCTCTGGGGCGCGTGGCGGCAGCATTATCAATCTCCATGTTCTTTTTTTGTTCTCGCCCCCGCGCTCCTGAGAGTCAACGGCGGCGCACCCAAAGCCGGTGCGGCGTGCGACCGCACTACGGCCGCCAACCTTGACTATTTACAGGTTCCGATTGAGCGCTCATCGTCGAGCAACTCGGGGGCAATCATGCTGCACGCGCCTTTCAAAGCGATCGCTATCGCTTCTGCGCTTGTCGTCGGCGTTGTTCCGTTCAGCGCGGACGCAAAGTCCAAGCTGTCTGATGAGGCGATCAAGAAGCGCATCATCGCCGAGTCCATCGCCAGCTATCCCGGCAACTGCCCCTGCCCCTACAACACGGCGCGCAACGGCAGCCAATGCGGACGACGCAGCGCCTACAGCCGGGCTGGCGGCTACGCGCCGCTATGCTTTTCATCCGACGTCTCCAAGAGCGACGTCCAATCCTACCGCCAACAGAACGGGCTCTAAGGAGAAGTCGCCATGACGCAGAAAGGCAGCCTGCGAATGCTGACTGGAGCCCTCGCCGCTGGCCTCTTGCTGCTGGCGGGGCACGGAGCCGAGGCGGCGGACCTCTGCAGCGCAAGCGAAAAGGCCGACGCCGACAGGGCTCTCACCCTTAGCGCCAGCGACAAGGCGAAAGCGTTGGAAGAACACCTCCCGTGGGGCGCGCCCAGGCCACAATCAACGCCATCGGCTAGCGAGGTGCAGCTCGTCCAAAGCGACTATGTCATCCAGTACGATAGCAGGCTGCGGATCCCCATCTGGACCGCTGACCACGTCGTCGATGCGGCTATCGGGCAGGTCGATCGGTCCGACTGCTTCCGCCCTGACCCGAGGCTCACAAAGGAAGCGGCCGCTAGCCCGACGGACTACGATGAACCCATCTTCGACCAGGGCCATCTGACCCCCAGCGCCGACGTCACCAAGAGCCGCCTTTCGGTCCACAACTCGTTCCTGATGTCGAACATGGCCCCGCAGTTTTGCCAATTTAACCGGGGTGTCTGGCAGATCCTGGAAGGCCTTACGCGCCTCTGGGCCAAGGAGTACGGCGAGGTCTACGTGCTCAGCGGCTCGGTTTTCGATCGAAACGGCGACGGCGTGCGCGACCCTGATGACCTGACGGTGCGGATGACTTCTCGCAACGGTCAAAAGCGCGTCGCAGTGCCATCGGCCTTCTACAAGATCATTGCGCGGAAGAGGCCGGATGGCGGCGTCGAGGTGTTAGCCGTGATGATGCCGCACGATCAGACGGACTTGGATGGCAAAGCGGCGTTCGACTACATCACCAGCCACATCACGCGGCTGTCGAAGATCTCCGCCGTCACCGGCCTAGCATTCTTCCCGCAGGCAACCTCCGGTCCCGACGAGGCGCTGAGCCTTTGGCCCTTCGATCCGCCTGGTCCGAAATCCCTGACCAACAGCCCGCAGTGCAAGCGGACGGCCGGCGCGCTGATCACTGGAACCTATGCCCTTCCGAACTGACCAATTCAGCGTGCCGGCGGCGTGTCTAACCGACCATGCAGTGACGGCTGGTAAGGTGCCGGAGGAATGGTCAACTGGACGCCAACTGAGCTCCGCTGTAGCGTCATCTCAGCCCGATGATCGATAGATTCCGCCAACTCTATCGAGTTCTAAATGGCTCGCGATCCTCACTGCACTAGAACTTGGAGCGTCAAGCGCTTGGTCGACCATCGAAACACACTGGCCGGCTGGCTTATAAAGGCCGCAGACTGGCTTGTTCGAGATGTTAAACAACCTGCCAACGAAACAAAGTTCGTTGATCTTGCCCCAACCGATAATGCCGATCCTCAGGGCGTCTATGCTGGTGCCCTAACCGAGGCAACAAACAATCCCCGCGTGATGAACATCGCGCTTACCGGGCCTTACGGATCCGGCAAGAGCAGCATAATAAAGTCATTTTTAAAGAAATACCGGCGCCCAGCTCTACAAATATCGCTGGCAGCCTTTCTGCCCGACGCTGCGCCACAGCAGGAGCGAGTCAGTAGGCAAGAGATCGAAAGAAGCATACTGCAACAGATGCTTTATGGAGCGGATGCGAACAGGCTTCCGCTTTCGCGATTTAAGCGGATCCACGCACCCGGCAGTCTGTCTATTTTGGCTTCACTGATCTCCGCTTTAGGCCTAGTGGCCTGCTGGTACGTGATCCAACATCATGACGCCGTTGCCACGGGAAAATATTTCCAACCCATAAGCCTAAAAAATTGGCTCAACTTATCTGCGTTTGCAATCGGTTTATTGTTCTTCTGGGCCGTAGTTCATCGTATCTATATTGCTAGCTTTGGAATATCGCTGAAGAGCATATCCCTGAAGGATATAGAGCTAACCCCCAACGCCGCGACTGAAGAATCAATCCTAAATCGCCATCTTGATGAAATAATATACTTTTTTCAATGCACCAAATATGACTTGGTCGTCATAGAAGATCTAGATCGTTTTAATAACTCGGATATATTTGTCACCCTTCGGGAAATTAATGGCCTTATAAACGCGAACTCAGGCGTTAAGCGGCACGTCCGCTTCCTTTACGCCTTAAGAGATGACATGTTTATAAATACGGACAGGACCAAATTCTTCGAGTTCATTGTCCCTGTCATTCCCATAATAAATAGTTCCAATTCTGTAGATAAGGTCATTGAGCAGGGCAAGCGGCTATCCCTCGATAGAAAGCTCAATCAGCAATTCATTAAAGAGGTATCTATATACCTTAATGATCTAAGACTCATTCAAAATATCTTCAACGAATACGCCATCTATTTCTCAAACCTGGAGACCGAGGGCGAGACCAATCTGGACCCTAATAAGCTTCTGGCGGTCCTTATCTATAAGAACATCTTTCCCCGGACTTCGAAAATCTCCATCGCGGCAAGGGCAATCTCGCCGAGGTTCTTCGGAGTCACGATCGATGCCTCGCTATAAGCGAGACAAGATATTCGGCTGAAATTTCGCGCCTTGAGCAGCTTCTAGCCCACGGGGAAAGGCAGCTGCCAAATGATCTAGCAGAGCTCCGCAGAATATATGCCATGACGATAATCGAGTCTATTCCTGATGGCACCACTCACATTGGCATCGATTATCAAAACTTAATCCCAATCTCTCAACTCTCAAAGAGCGATCGAATTGAGACTCTGATTGGCTCTAGCCACGTCATAGTATCTAGCCCCAATCACGGCCAGAGGCATATTGCACTCTCGGAACCCGCAAACAAATCTGATCTGTCAAAGACGTATAGTCAGAGAAAAGACGATATAGAGAAGAAATCGTCCGCCTTTCGGGAGGCTACGACAAAGACGATTCGTGATCTCAGGGCCAAGATCACGAACCTTAGGATGATGAAATTTAACGAGGTAATCCGGGAAAATACATCAGAGATAGACGAGCTTTTCGATCTCTTTGGCGAAAGCGCGGAGTTGGCTCGTTTCCTGGTGTTGGAAGGGCATCTGGATGACACATACTACCAGTATATCTCACTGTTCCACTCGGGCCGCCTATCGCCGAGCGACAACAAGTTTTTGATCCGCATCAGGGGATTCAACAATCCAGATCCAGACTTCCAAATTGATAACCCAAAAGAGGTTATCGAAGCGATGCGCGATGAGGACTTTAGTCGAAACTACGTCCTTAACGTAACGATTGTAGATTATCTTCTAACTGCGAATGCACAATACAGCGACAAGATAGCTCGACTTTACGATTTCATCGCTAATAACTTCGAGCAATGCGAAACCTTCTTGGCTGCCTACTACGCCCGGGGTGTAGCGGTATCGACTTTGATCATAAGGCTGGCGAAAGCCTGGCCAGGCTTTATCGAGGCCGCATTAGCGAGCCCGAACAGCTCAATGCACGTGGCTCGCATGTTGAGCCATCTGATTGGTATGCAGCTTCAAGGGCTTGCCGATAAGCATCCGGCACTCTCAGACTTTGTGTCTAAGGCGCTACCGGACGTGCTCTCCGCGGGGGTCGATTTTCCTCCCGATCGATTGAAAGCGCTCAAGATCGAGGTTCCGGATCTGTCCGCGCTAGAGGCCCACCCAGGGGTCCTGAATGTCCTCTTCAATGAGGGCCTCTACGGGCTGTCTATCGAGAATTTGGATTTCATATTCCGATCCACTCTGGGGATCGACACTGACACGAGAGCGCACCAGCAGAACTACACGTTGGTCCTTGAGGTTGATAATGCCCCCCTGGTCGCCAAGATCGACCGCGACTTCGCAGGCTATGTGGAAGACGTCCTGCTTCGGCTGCCTGACAATCGGTTTGAAGGCGTTCCAGCGATTCTAAGGGTGCTTGAGCGAGACGATCTCGACCTCGATTCTTTGGTCAAATTCATCTCCAAGCAGGCGGCCTCCTTGCCCACGCTAGAAGGGATCCCCCTCAGGCTACACGCGGCGCTATTCGCCAATGAAAGGATCGAGCCGACTTGGGAAAACTGCCTGTCCTTCCTCGGCAGCGAAGTGTCCGATCGCGAAATCCTCACTAGGTTTTTGAATAAGGCAGGCACTGTGGCCGCGTTAGAAGAAAGCGCCATTCCCGATGGCGAAGCCGCGCGCTCCTTGCGCAGCTTTGTCATTGAAAACGACGGCCTCAGCGACAGAGCTTATTCCGCATATGTCAGGGCGCTTCCTAGAAACTTCAAGGAATTCCCCGAGGCGCTTAGCGCTAATAAGACTAAGATCTTGGTCGACATGAACCGAATAAACTTTTCCGCTTCTAACCTAGATCACCTAAGGGAGGATCTAACGTTAAGCGTGAAATTTGTTCAAAATAATATCAACAGGTTTTTCGAGATCGAGACAGAGTGTGATGTGGACGATGAGTTTCGAGAAAAGTTGCTCGAAACTAATATCGACGACCAAAGCAAGCTCAGGATTATTCGGTCTATGGACCTGGGTTCGCTCGAGACGTCGCCCTCTCGAGCTGAAGTTATCGGGCGAGTTATGGCTCGCACAGGCGTTACACCCGATGAACTGAGTGTAGAGTCTGCACGTGCGGTCATCGTTAACTCAAGCTCGACGAATGATCAGATAGTGCTCTTCAATATGCTTCATAAGAAGTTCGACAACCAACAAGTACATGACATTCTTCAAATGCTGCCAGCGCCAATGCGTGATATTAAGCCGGGTTGGGGAGTGCCGAGACTAAAATTCAACAAGGCGAACCTAGCGTTCGTTTCTTGGTTGAAGGACCGCGAGATCATCTCGTCTTGGAGGCAAGATGCGTTCCTCAGTGACGACATTCGTATAAACTTGTTCAGGAAGTGAAGCATTGTCGCGAGCTCGCCGCCCGCACCTGCTCCCTCGCGACAGTGCACCACGCCAATCAGCTGGGTACCCATCCTCAATCTGTATATTCAGGGCTCGCTAGCCAATAAGGCGTGCCGCAGCTAACGACCTCAAATGTCATCGAGCAGCGCCAACAAGAAGTGAGCGAGACGCATCGCGCTGCCTCGCCCACTTCCCGTCTAGTCCTCGGGGGCAAATGCCATCGAGCACCGCGAGCATTAGCCAACGCAGCGCACTTAGCAACAGGTGTAGTAGGCGGATAAGCGAGTGGCTCACTGGGCGGCGAAGCGCTGCGCTGGTTGATAGCTGCGCGCCTCGCCGCCAGCCGAGCTAACTGTGGAGTTATAGCCATCGCCCGCACCATCTAAGATGAGCAGCATTGGGCGGACAGCACACTGGCCACGGTTGGAGTCGGGCTCTGGCTACGGCTGGCGATAGATGTGGCTATATGCACTGTTCTGGCTGAACGAGCTTCGCCGCTATGCGAACACCCGCCCCTCAGTTGTCTGAGACCATTCGCCCTGAACTATTCTGGATCCGCTAGCTCTCTTCTTCTGGCAGCTCGCCGGCCGGCTGGGGCCTACGGCTGTCGATCATGCCAGGAAGAGAGAAGAGATAGCGTAAGACAGCGTCGACGAAATTGCGGGCAGCGACAGCATCTTCAACCGAACAGCCATCTAAGTCGTGCGCACCGTCATTTCCGATGACGCGGACCTCATGTGCCCAGTCTGCGAGACTCTGCGGAATGGCATGGGCCTCGGCCAACTTTTCAATCTTCTTGTACAGATCGCCCTTCAAATCTGGGAACCGGAGCTTGAGGCCGACATCAAGCGCTCGCCTGAACATTGTCGCAGCGGGCTCCTCGCAGCCCTCAAGCGCGAGGTTCTTCTCACCTTGGAGAAACGCTTTCTCCACCGGTGCCGGAAGGTGTTCGGGGGCAACGACCGGTGCCTTAACGGGCCAGAACCCGGTCAGTGACCATTTATCGTTCGGATAGGCACCATGATCCTTGACGATGGCCGCCACTCTGCCCTGCCAGTCGGAGAAGGCGACAGTCTCATCAAGTCGAAGCGATGCACTAGCGGGCTTTTGGCAGGCCTGGCACTCGATCCCGACATTGATTGCACCAAGCGACACGTTGTAACCGTTCGGATAAGTCCGCGGCCGTACGCCGAACACCACGAAGCTCATCTTGGCGGTGCCGCAGTGCGGACAATCGTGCAGGAGGGTACCCATGCGGAGCTCAGTTGCTTTCGAAGCCATGTGATGCGCTGAATCGGAGATCCAGCGTATCTTGGATGCTGACAGCGTAGGTACGCCCCGTACAGTCTCGTGGCACGCGCCAACCAGCCACGTGGCGTTGGCCGTTCAGTTCGCTGGGGCCCTGCAGGCGACTCGATGCGCTCGTTGATGGCCGCCGCCGGCTCGGACCTATCGTGGAGCGACGGGGACGGCGGCTAAAAATGCTGCCAGCTCCTCCTTATTAAGTACCCCAGACACCCCGAGTGCCGATGCAATTGCTTCGACTGCAGGCCAGTAGGCCTTGATGGTCCGGCGCGCCAAATCGTGGGCTTCAGCTGAGCTGGCCCTATAGTTTGTCTGTAGCAAATCGATGCGGTCGCTATCTGCACCACTACCGACAGGCCCCAGATAACCCTCATTTGGATCTATGGTAACAGCCAGAAGACCACGTTCTTTAGCCGCCGCGACCGCCGCGCGACCGGCGGCAAAGTACGCGGCGTAGCGATCCGCCTCCCTTGCTGATTGTGGCTCCCCTAAACCGCTCCCGACCTGGGCGCCTCCGTCACCGTCCGCAAGGCGTACCGATGAAGGCACGCGGCCAAGCAGGTGCTTTAGCACGACGGCGTGGCCGGCTTCGTGAAAGCAAATAGCGGTCATAGTGCCCCCCCAATGATAAGCTGCACCGCACTAACCAAGAACACCTAACTCGCAATTACTCAGCGACAGGATTGATTGCTGTAAATGTTCCGACGTGCCGGCGGATTGGACCCGGCAGATCTCTATCAGCGGCCTACCGCCGGTGAGGCTAATAGTTTGTGCATTTTCTCCTTCGCCACGACCTTGGTAAAAGCTGACGAGCGAAAGCCGAGATCACAGCGAGCGTTGCGCTTCCTCCCCGCATCGTTAGCTGCGCCGAAAACCACTCCGTGATGGACGCGGCTAACGCCTCGTCGAAGGCGGCAACGGCCGGCTCAACTGCTCAACGGTTACTCCTCGCGCATTTGCGTTGTAGAGCCAGACCAAGAACTGCTCGGTCAGCGTCCTATTCTCCGCCTCCAAACGTTCGATCTTGGCTTGCTGTCGATTGATCGTCTCTCGAGCCTTTTGGAGTTCGATAGAACCACGTCGAGAATTTTGTTTGGGGAGCGCGCTTAGCTCAGCCCTCCGGCGAGCGAACGCTTGAGCGATCCTCTGACGGCGGTGCAAGGCTTGCCGACTATAGGTCGCTCCCAGCCGTTGCCGAACTCGTTCCAGCAGCGCCGCCCATGTCAGAGGGGCCTCGGCCCAGCCGTCAATGATGTCCAGCACCTCCCGGACGGACGATTCCGACAGGTTCGGCGAACGGCAACGTGGCCGACTAGGGGCGCTCATCCTTCGCCACCTGGCAGCCGCGGCGGGAACACTCGTAGTCTTTCTCGGGCCGAAGAGGTGGGCGCACAGCGGACTATGGCTCCGTCTGGCAGCGCCGGATCTGTGAGGACGCCTACCAGCTCTTCGTAGCGAACAAGGGCCCTGCGATGATGGACCACGAAGCGATCTGCGCCGTCGAACCCATCATCTGCGGCAGTTTCCGCCTTGGCGAGCTCACGGCGGGTGTCCTCAAGGATGGCCTGTATTCGAGCGGTGCGCACGCTGTCGCCCTTTACGCAGACATGGTCATCGCAGTTGAGGCAATCTCGGTGAAGCGGACAAGGCAGCATCGCAAAGTCATGGATGCAGGCACCAAGCTCGGTGAAATGAGCCGTCGGCACGGCTAGTTTGGCAAAATCCGAACGCGTGATCGGCCGCTTAATATCTAGCGGCACGGGCGTCTCAGCACTATCGCCGTCCCCCATGGCGTCGCGTACCATCTCGAGCAGATCGTCCGCCGAGAGGTGATCGTAAGCTCGGTTCTGAGCAGGAGATTTTCGCCCGCTCCAAAGTGCTATGTCGAGCTGATCGGCGCCAGAGCGCTGCGCCAAGGTATTTAGGTAATGCCGGAACTGGTGGGACGTAATTTTCAGCGGAGATCCATCCTCCTGGGTTAGACCCAACCGAGAAAACATCGAGGGCACACCCGCCTCGGTCCGTCCGCCCAGGCAATCGGAGATCTGCTGCTGCGTCACACGATCGATCATGCAACGCGATGAACCGCGGTCTGTACGGAACTCGTTATATCTCACAGTGAACAGGGCTTCCCCGAAGCGGAGCTCGGTGGCGGTTTCGACGAGTGGGAAACCATCCGGCATCTGGGCGAGAACAGCCGCTTCGAAGGATGAGAATTCGAGCCCCCCCTCCAGTCCATCCGGGATGACCCGCAAACCGTTTCGCTCTGCCCACTTGGCCGATTGCAGACCCAACAGTTCATCGGCGACCTTCAGCGGAATGGTTGGCCGCAACCGCCATTGCTCAAGCTCGCCTGGAAGATAGAGCCTCCCCGAGTTAAGCTCGTACCAAGCAGCAATCGTGCGAGCCTCAGCGGTAAGCCGAAGGATGATGTCCAGCGCCTCGCGCGCGACATCCTCCATAGTGCTGACAATCCAACGAACCTCAGGCTTCGTGCCCTTCTCTGCCCACCAACGCAGGCCGTACTGCTCGCCGCCTCGCCTCCTTTCCCGCACGACCTCGCAATTTGCCCGGACGCGGAGGAGTTCTCCAATACGAACTGGCGCACAACACATCAGCGCGGCTGCGGCTGCCGCAATCCGGTCGCTAGGGTTGTCAGCCCCACGAAAAGCAGCGGCTACGGCCTCCAAAGCACGCTGCGAGGGAAGCTTTTGGGCCCGGCGCTTCTCGTGCTCTTGGCCAATCCGGACCGTATCTCCTGGGCGTGAAAGCGGGTGAGCCCATTGAAATGGCATGGCCACCAAACTGTTGTCGGACAGGAAGCGAGCGATCGCTTCCAGTTGGCCGGCAATTCGATAAGCGCCGCCATCGCTGTAGTGGGACAAGATCTGCGCAACGGCAGCGTCCAGATCCAAAGAGGTGATCCGGGTCACGTCCTGTAGATCTTCGAAATCGCGCACAGCATCCAGAGCGCGAAATGGCGCAAGCCTTTGCTGTAGCCCTCTCACAGGATTCAGCCCTTGCTGGTACCTGATGTAGGCCTTCGCCAGCTCGCGCAGCCCGGCCGCCAATGGGCGGGCGCAACCGCTTTCGGGCTGGTCGAAGCCGGTGAAACTTATACGGACGCGTCCACGCCCGCTTGCGTGGGCGACACCGGTGACGTCCCAGGCTTCAGCGTCCCAGTCGAGATCACGACCGAAAATGGTTAGCTGGTCGCGCGCAAGCGAGACGAAGCCCGACAGGTTCTCGAACGCGCTCAGCTCAATGCGTGGCGAGAAATACAGAACCTCCCCACCACCATCAGCCATTGCCGTCAGCCTCCGCACAGCGGCGCACGACCTCGGCAACCGCTAGAATGGTCCGATCGTTGATCGCGGCGATGCGAGCATCCGTGGTGGCTTGAAGTCGATCCCGGTCAAGGATCAGCTTCTCGAGCACAGCCTCATGCGGACCATCACGCCAAGCTCGAAACTGCCGACATGTGTAACAGGCGATGGGCGCTGCAAAGCCACAGAAGGCGTGTTGACCGCACGCGCCGAGCGGCGGCGCCTGAACTCCGCCGCGCACTACTCCGCCAGGCGCAGTACGCAACTCTTCTCTTGACGCGAAATGGCCCGTGAACGCTTGCGCCAGAGGAGCCAGCCTGAGGGCCAAAGCCTTGTCTAACCGCTCTATGATTTCGGATGTGGCCTCGACGTACACTTGGGCATTCTGTGTGTCCGAGTGATCAAGCAGATCCGCCACCTCGTATTCACCCAGCCCCTCGCTGGCGGCGCGCGTGCCGAAACTGCGACGCAGGCGGCGGGGCGTGATCGTCAGGGAGCCCCCCGTTCTCACAGAGTGCACTCCAAGGCCGTCTGCAACGGCTTTGACGGCTATTCGAATTGAATTGGCGGTCCGATGCCACTCATAACCTGCAAGCCAGCTTGCCTCCTTGGACGCGGGAAACATTGGCGGGCCCATCAAGCTGCCATCGAAGCGCTGCTCTACTTCTGCCGCCTGACGGCGAAGGCGCGCACCAATCTCTGCTGTCAGCGGTCGAGCCCTGAAAAGGGTTCGCGGCGCCAGGCCTGGTTGTTTCAGGCGCGGCACGTTTAAAATCCATCTCCGACCATCGGCCGCCTCTGGCGAAACAATATCCGTGGTCTTGAGTTGGGAGATTTGCGAAGGGCGCAACCCCAGGCACGCGGTCAGCCAGACAACCAGGAAGTCCTCGTCCGCAAGCTCCTTGGATGCGAGCCGATCATTGAGCGCAGCCATGAAGCCTGTGAATTCAATGTCCGTAAGTGGTCCTTCGAATGGATCGAATGTCCTAACTGCTTCGCCCTTCTCGTTGCCGCGTAGGCGCAAGCTTCGAAGCAGACGGGCTGTCTGTGCAGATACGCCGGGGTAGCCAAGGTCGCTCCAGCGACACAGAAAGCCCGACAAGCTGGTCAAGTACCATTGCCGCTTGGGCGGAAGAGAACCGCGATAGTTCAAGATATCGGCGGGTGTAATCTCAAGGAACACGCCCCTGCCCGCCTCGGACAGGAAGCGCATCAAGTGGAGGACGCGCTCGAAGGCAGCCTTGGCGTGATGAGCGGACTTGTTCTGGAGGTACCAGATTAGAGTCCGCTTCCACGAGATCACAATTGGACCCGCCGCAATCGGAGCTAGATCAAAGTTGAAGCTGAATGTCGCCCCCTCTGAGCGGAAGCTCCATCTCGTTTCGTTCGGATACACAGCGTCGCCAGAGAGCGTTCGGACTCTCTCGGGCAACTGCTCGGATGCGCGATCCGCCGGCTCACTCATCATCCGAACTCCGCGCCGGCGCGAAGCGCTCCTGCATACGGATAGAGGCTTCGTTGGCCCGCGCCGTTACATGCCGCTGGGTGTAGGCGGCGGCGGACGCGTCGGAACTCCACCCCTGCAAGTAGCGCCGCAATTGACGCTCCATCGCGGGCGCTACGCCGGCCTCATCCATGGTGCGAGAAAAGCGCTCGTTCCAATCATGCCGCAGGACATGACAGGTCAGTTTGGTGGGAAGTCCCGGCAGCTCGCGCAGCCGATGGAAAATTTTCTCTATCGTCGAGGCGGATAGTTCTCTGCCAGTCCTAAGATCCACGAACAGAAAGCCGTGCCGTCTCGCGCGCGACGGTGCTGCGGCCCTGACCTGCAAAATGTAGATCGAGAGTAGCTCGATGACGTCCGATCGAAGATCCAGCAACCTCCCTTGGGTCTTCAGGACCGGCTGACGTCGCCGCGAATCTCTGCCGTTGTCGGGCCGGCGTAATAACCGAACTTGCCCCTTCTGGAGATCCACGTCTTCAACACGGAGCGAAAGCAATTCACCGCGGCGCAGTCCCAACTGTAGCAGGAGCGTGATCATCAACAGATTGCGCTGGCGAACGGCCTTGTCTGCCCAGGGATTTGCTTCGCTTGCGGGATTGATCGCATCGAGCAATGCGCGCCGTTCATCATCATCCAGGCCATGGCGGATCTGGCTTCGCCTGCCTTGGCCTGTCGATCGCGCTTCAAGCGAGCGAAGCAATTCGTCGCGTGCTGAGCGATATGTTTGCTGAGCATCTGGCTGGTGCCCCAACGCAAATAGGCGCCGCTCGCTAAGCCAAGCCAAATAACGACGCACCGCCCCGCGACGATTGCCCACGGTTTCCCGAGTGAGCGCCGACGGCCTTTTGTCGAGCCTAACCAAATTCCGGGAGGAGCGGAGGGAGGCGGGGATTGCCTTGTCAAGTTCGGCGACCGGGCGAGCTGTCGCATCCCAAAGCCCATCGAGTTCGTGACCGCGAAACAGAACCCCCGAATTAATCCGGTCGTCGAGGGAAATTCCTTCAGCGTGACACCACAGCAGCAGAACCTGCACGCCCGCCAGCTGTTGGGCGATCGTGTTTGCCGCATGCGACCGGAGGGCCGTCATCACATAGATCGCCGGTAAAAGCAGCGGAACGCCAATGTCGCGATCGACAAGAAGCGGAACCCGCTCTCCACACGGTCGGACGTGTAACCGGACGACAGGCCAGACCATATGGACGCTCCAAGCAAGGTGGGCCTTTTCAGGCTACGACCACTGGCGAGCGTCCAGGAAGGTGCAATAAAAAACGGCCGGCTCCAAAGGAAACCGACCGCTATTTACAACTATCGCCTTGTTCGGCTCTAGAACGGGATTTCGTCGTCCAGGTCGGCCGAGAAGCTTTCGCGGGGGCCGCTGGGCTGGCTGCGCTGGCCGCCGCCGAAGCTGGAGCCGCCGCCCGAATAGCCGCCGCCGTATTCGTCACCGCCGCCCGAGGACGCGCCAGCGCTGTCGCCGCGGCCGCCCAGCATGGTCAGTTCGCCGCGGAACTTCTGCAGCACGATCTCGGTCGAGTACTTTTCCTGGCCGGTGTTGTCCGTCCACTTGCGGGTCTGCAGCGCGCCTTCGATGTAAACCGTCGAGCCCTTCTTGAGGTACTGCTCGGCCACCTTCACCAGGTTGTCGTTGAAGATGACGACGCGGTGCCACTCGGTCTTTTCCTTGCGCTCGCCGCTGTTGCGGTCGCGCCAGGTCTCGGAGGTGGCGATGCGGAGATTGGCGACGCGGTCGCCCGAACCCAGGCTGCGGATCTCGGGATCGGCGCCGAGATTGCCCACCAGAATGACCTTGTTGACGCTGCCCGCCATCGCTTGACCTTGCTCTCGCCCGGCGACCCATGCGCCGGAATCTGAGAGCGCAGATTAACGAGGCGTTAAATGCAGCGCAAGTTTTGTTCTCAATATGTTCTTGTGGACGAGAAAGACGGCTGTGGACGGACGAACCGCTCGCTCCGCGCGACTTGGCCTAAGGGGCGGGAACGCGGCGGATCGCGCCCGGCACGGCGAGGCGGCCGTCGCCCGTGCGGACCAGGGACATGAAGCGCGGACCGTCATAGGTCTGGCCCAGGAAGATGCCTTCCTTTTCAAGGAACAGGAACGAGCCCTGATAGGCGCCGACCATTCCCTGGCTGTTCGACTGGCCCATGCGCACGAACCGCATGCGCATGCCCTCGAGGGTGGCCGCGCATTCCTCCATCGTCGGCACGTTCCGCGCGACGGGGTTGTAGCGCAGCGTCCCGTCCTTGTTGGTCGCCACGTGGAAGCAGACGCCCTGCTCGAACGGCGGCTTGATCTCCTTCTGGCAGCCGGCGAGCGCGAAGCCCGTGGCGGCGAGGACGACGGCGGCGGCGAGGACGGTCTTGGTCATGGATTACACTTATAAACTTATCCCGCGTTCGGGCTAGGGCAGTTTGGCGCCTGCTCGAACACGGTGTGGAAGCCTCGGTTGTCGGGAGAGGCCTCGATGCGTCCCTGCAAGAGACGCAGGGTCTCCTCTCCCCAACGGCCGTAGACGACGGCGTTGGTCTTCTCGCAGCGCCCGCCGAAAAGCTGCTGGGCGCAGGCGTTCAGCGTGATGTCGCCCGGCAGGCGACGCCACTCGCCGCCGGCATAGCGCCAGCAGGCGGCCAGCGGCGCGTTGGCCGACGCGGCGGCCGGCGTGGACGGCGTCTGAGAACTGGCGCCCTGCCCCGCGGCTGGCGCATCGACGGTCGGGGTCGGAGGTAGTGGCGTCAGCACCGTTCCGGCCTGGTCGGCGGCGGCCAGGGCTCCGGTTTCATCGACGCCGACGTCCAAGGCTCCGGTCGCGACGCCGTTCTTCTTGGCGCATTCGGCCAGAGTGATCTCACCGACGAAAGCGCCGCCGACGAAGCAGCGCAGCGGACGGGCGGGATCCAGCTTGGTGTCGTCGTCGCGTCCAGTCTCGACGATCAGACCAGCGCGCGAGGCGGGCGGCGCCTCCGTCGATTTCTGGTCATGGCCGGCCAGCAAAGCCGCCGCGATGCCCAAGCCCGCCAACAGCGCGAGCGCCGCGCCGCCGCCGATCACGACGATCCGTCGATCTTTCAGAAATTCCATGGCCCCCTGGCTACGACGCGTCGATGACGCTTTCAAGCGTGACGGCCGTGGAAAGCGTCCGGCCCGCCACCTTTGGCGTACCCGGACGCGGCCTTAGCCGCCGCCCGTCAGGCGGTTCAGCGCGGCCTGATAGTTCGCGAGCTGGTCGGTCATGTATTTCGGGACCGTCCCATCGGTCTTGCCGGAGGTCTTGGCGGTATCGCCGCTGATGCCTTGGGCGGCGTCGGCCGTCTCGCGATAGGCGGTGCGGATCTGCGACAAGGCGCGAGTGATCACCACATTGGCGTTCTTTCGGCCCGCCTCGGTCGTCAAATCCAGCTCGGGCGGCAGTTGCAAGCCATAGATTTGACCATTGCCGTCGGCCGAGATGGTCTTGCCGCCTTCGGTCTTGGTGGCGCGAATGACCCCGCCGGCCAATCCCAGCGAGGTCAGGACATCCGTCCCTCCCTTGCCCGCGACCACTTCGATCGTCGAAGTGCTCGTGGCCGGACTGATCTTGAGCACGCGGTCGTTGCCGTTGGTGACCGTCTCCACCTTGGCTCGGAACCCGGAAGCGCGCTTGATCTTGTCGGCCAGCGTCTCGAGCGTGTCGTTGGCGTCGATCGTGACCGTCGTCAGCGGGCCCCGCTCGCGCGTGCGGATTTGGAAGGTGTCGCCGGGACGCGCCGAGGTGCTGGTGGTGATCCTGTCAGACTGCTTGAACGCCATGGTCCCGGACGGCAGACCGAAAAGATCCAGGGCCGAGGCGCCGGAGGCGGAAACCGCCACCGACGTCGGCGTGGCGTGGCCGTCCTTGCCGCTCAGCCTTTGGCTCCAGTCGACCGCGCCGGTTCCGACGTTGACCTGAGCGACATAGCCATCCTTGGTCCCCACGGTCGCCTGGCCGTCCAGGTTCGTTCCCGCCGAACCCACCAGCCACGCCGTGCCGTTCTTGACGTCGAAGCCCGTGACGGTGTCATCGCCCGTCCCGCCATAGTAGGTCATCGCGTCGGCGCCGCTATCGCTCATGTTCAGCGACACGCGGCCGACGAACGCGTCCATGCCGCCGGACGCCGCGCCCGTGGCGCCGTTGATCCCCATGGCGCCGTTGGCCGTGTAGCCGCCGACGTACAGCTGGCCGCCGTCGATGCGAAGCCCCACCAATTCGCCGCCCTTCAGCGAGCCGAGATCCCGGGTCGCGCCCGCCGACAGGGTCGCCGTCTTCGTATAGGTGACCGGCACCATCTCGTAGGCGCCGTATTTGTTCAGCTTGCTGATGTTCTCGGTGACGACATTGGTCGTCACGTCGAAGCCGCGGAGCATCGCCTTGCCGTCTTCCTTCGAGCCGACGATGACCTGAGAACCGTTGACGACGATGTCCGAAACGGAATCGTTGGCCGTCGTGCCGAACTTCTGGGTGAACAGCGCCTTGGGCTTGCCGGCGCCGTCCGTGGCGAAGGCGGTGAGATAGGCGTCCCAACCGCCGCTGGGGTCCGTCCCGACCGAGCTTGGAAGGTCGGCCTTGCTGCGCCCGCCCACGTACAGCACGCCGTCCGCCCCAAAGGCCAAGGCGGTGGCCTCGTCTTCCTGCAGGCCGCCGCGACGCACCGTCCACTGCTCGTCGCCATTGGCGCCGTAGAGGGTGACGAAGCTGTCGGTCTTGCTGTCGCTGTTGTTCAGCGGCCCATTGACCGCGCCCTGCAACCGCCCGCTGACGGAGCCCGCCACGGCGACGCTGCCGTCGTCGGCGACCGCCAAGGACAGGCCGCTGGCGTTGTCGGTCGCGCCCAACGTCTGAGCGAAAAGCAGATGGCCCGCACTGTCGTATTTCAGCAGAGCGACGTCGCTGTCGCCCTTGATGGCTTGGCCGTCGATGTCGAGCTTGCCTTCGACCGGGGTGGCCACGTCGGCCAGCATGTAGATCGAGCCGTCGGCGCCCGTCACCGATTTGCGGACGTTGGAGATCGTGCCCTGCAGGGTCTCGGTGAAGACCTTGCCGCCGGGAGCGCCGGCGCCCGCGCCGCCGCTGGTTCCGGCGGCGCTGAATTTCGTCAGGGTGGTCTCGTAGACGGCGTCGTTCGTACTGGTGTTCTTGTCCGGGTCGGGATCGCCGGCCTTGGTCGTGACATAGACCGCCGGGGCGGTCGTCGGCGCGCTGAAGGTGATCTGTTCGGCGGAGTCGCCCTTCACCTTGAGCGCGAAGTCGTCGCCCGTGGCGGGAAGCTTGACGGGCTTTCCGTTGACCTGGACCGTCCGCTCCTGCCCCGCCGTCCGCTGCACGGCGAAGGCGGTATTGTACCCAGCCGCCTTCATCTTGTCGTTCATGTAGCTGACGACGTTGGACATGGTCCGGGGCGTGGCGCCCATGTCGTTCAGGTTCATCGTCACGGTCTTGGTGACGCCGAACGCCTTGACCGCGATATCGAACGACACGTTCCCTTGGAACTTGGGCACCGGGTCATCGCCCTGACCGCTATGGATCGTGTCGGTGGTGTAGGTGTAGTTGGCCTTGGGCACCCCCGCCTTGGCCTTGTCGTTGGTCATGACCGCGCCCGTGGTCAGGCGCAGCTGATCCAGCGAAAGCCCTTGGACATAGCCGCTGATTTCCGAAAGCCCGCGCGTCATCGCGTTTTGCAGCCGCGTGATCTCGCTGTCGGGCACCCGCTTCTCGCTCGCGCGGGTCGCGATCGCCGAAAGGGTGTTCAAGGCCTGATAGGTCGCGAACAGCTTCGCGTAGTCGGGACTAGCGCCCTTCAACGCGGTGGAGCTCGCCCCCTCGTCGACGAACTTGCGGCCATTCAGCGCCGATCGCACCAGTTCGGTCGCGGGCGGCGTGGCGCCAGACAGCCAAGGCGCGTTGGGCACCGAGACCTTGGACTTTCCGGTGGGCGCCGGCGATGATCCAGACGTGGCGGCGCCCGTCAGGCCGCTGCGGGCCTGATAGTAGCTGAGCAGCGTGCTGGTATCGAACGTGATCACGGCCTGTCCTGACGAGGACCCAGAGTCCCCCGCTGATACATTCGCCCATTCGCCGTTAACGCCCCTTCAAGACATGGGGTTAAGCGGCGATAAGATGCGCCTCCGACAAGGCTCGGCGCGCGTCCTCGCGCAGTTCGGCCCACTCGGAATCCAGGATCCCCAGCAGCACGACGTCACGCGGCTGGCCATCCTTCAGCACGTGACCTCGTAGATAGCCCTCGCGCCGGAAGCCCGCGGCCGCTTGCGCTTTCAGCGCCGCGTCGTTGTCGGCCATGACCTCGGCGAACACCTTGTGCAGCCCTAGCTCGCCAAAGGCGCGGTCGAGACCCAGGACCTGAGCCGCGCGGCCCACGCCCCTGCCCCGCGCCTCGGCCGAGCCCAAAAACCAGTTCCAGCTGGCGCGGCGGTGATGGCTGGCGAGCCCCGTCAAGGTCAGCAACCCCATGGGGGCTCCCGCGCGAGTGATCATCCAGCCCCGCATGTCGGCGTCCGAGCGCAGGGCTTGGAACCAGGCGGCGTGCGCCTCCCGACTGGGCAGGTCCGCGTCGGACATCCAGCGGTCGACCTCGGGCTCCGAGCGCCACTGAAAGAGGATCGCCTCGTCCTCGTCCCGCAAGTCGCGCAACTCGATCATACTCGCCGCCGATTCCCCGTTTCGCACGCGCCGAGCTTAACCCCGCGCCGACGCGACACCTAGGGTTACTGCCCCTTGAACAGAGAGAGGATGATCTGCGGCGCGCTATTGGCGATGGACAGCGCCTGGGCGCCGAGCTGCTGCTTGACCTGCAAGGCCTGCAGGCGCGCGCTTTCCTTGGCGAGATCGGCGTCCACGAGGTTGCCGACGCCCGTCTCGAGCACGTCATTGAGCTTGGCGACGAACGTGCTGTGGGCGTCGATCTGTTTGGCTTGCGAGCCGATGTTGCCAATGGCCTGGTTGACCGCGCTCATCGTCGCTTCCAGACGCGTCAGCACCGCGCCGGCGTTGGCCGGCGTCAGGATGTCGTCCGTCGGCATGAGCGTGTTGATCGTCCCGCCCAGCGTGAGGTTCTGCAGGCTCAGCGTGATGGCCTGGCCCGCGTCGGCGTCGGCCAGGAAGGTCATGTCGGCGGTCTGGCTGCCATCCAGCAGGTTCGCCCCGTCGAAGACGGCGCTGTTGAGAACCTGACTGAAATTCTTGAGGATCCCCTGGAAGTCCGCGTTCAGCGATTGCCGCGACGTGGTGTTCAGCGAGGTGTCCTTCGCCGCGACCACCTTTTCACGCATCAGCTTCAGAAGGTCCGAAACCGACTCGCCCGCGGTCAGAGCCACGTCGGCGATGGAGGTGGCGCGATCCAGGCTCATCTTGACCGCCCCGAGCGCGCTCATGTCGGCGCGTTGCTCCTGGGCGATCGACCAGACGGCGGCGTTGTCCTTGGCGGTGGAGATGGACAGGCCCGTGTTGATCCTGGTCTGCACCGACTGCATGTCGTCGTTGGTGCGGTTCAGGTTCTGCAGCGCGATCAGCGCGGGCTGGTTCGTATTGACGCTCAGCGTCATGCGCGGCCTCCGATCGGCGATTTTGCCGTGGTTGCGATCGCGCGCGATTCGGCGCGCGATCTAATCGCCGCCGAGATTGGGCTCAGAAAGTAAGAACATGGTTAACGCTTATAAACCATGTCCGTTAAGAGCCGCGACAGGCTGTCGCGCCCTAGTTTCCCCGCGGCCGGCCCTCAGGCCTTGCCGTCGTAGACATCCCCGCTGTGGTAGCGCGAGGCCTCGCGTAGCTTCAGGATCTCCTCGCGGGGAAACTGATTCAACGTCTCGCCCGTCCGTCGGTCCACCGTCTTGTAGACATAGTCGCCGGAGTCTCCGTCCTGCTCGATGACCAGACGTAGATCACCCGGCTGAGGCCCCTTTTCCACGGGCGCCTCGGGCTTGGCCTCGACCGCGGGCGCGGTGGGTTCGCCTTCGACGGTCTGCGCCGGGCCGAAAGCGGCCTTGAGTTGGCCCTGAACGGCTCTAGCGCCCTCGGACGGGTCCGGGGCGTTCACGGGGGCGATAAAATCTCTGATCGCCGACAACGCGGCCTTGGGTTCCATATCTGTCCGCCGACTTGCGGGTCGGCCCTCCTTCCTTATTCTCCCTATCCCCGGTCCCAATAAAAGGCGGAGGCGGGCTCAACCGAGCCCGCCTCCTCCCGCTCCTTAACGGAACAGGCTCAGGATCGACGACGAGGATTGGTTCGCGATCGACAGCGCTTGCACGCCAAGCTGTTGCTTGGTTTGCAGCGACTGCAGCTTGGCGCTTTCCTTGGCCAGGTCGGCGTCCACCAGGTTGCCAACACCGGCGTCCAGGCTGTCTTGCAGCTTGCCGATGAAGGTCAGGTGGGTGTCGAGGCCGACCGAGCTGGTGCCCAGGGCGGCCAGCTTGTTGGTGGCGGTGCCGATGGCTTCATCGATCTCGGCGATCATCGCCTTAGCGGCGGTGGCCGTCGCGAAGCCAGGGGTCGCGCTCGTGAGGCCCAGGCCAGCCAAGCTCAGCTTCTGAGCGCTGACCGTGAAGCCCGTGCCGTCCGCGTTGGCCAGGAAGACCAGCGCCTGGGCGCTGTCGCCAACGAGGCTGACGCCGTTGAACTTGGAGTTTTCCGCGGCCTTGGTGATTTGAGAGCGCAGCGACTCGAAGTCGGCGTTCAGCGCCTTGAACGAGGCGCTGTTCAGCGAGGTGTCGGAAGCGGCCAGGGCCTTTTCCTTCATCTTCACCAGCAGGTCGGTAATGGTGTCGCCGGCGGCCAGGGCCACATCGATGGTCGACTGGCCGCGTTGCAGCGAGTCCTTCACGGCGTTCAGCGATTGGGCGGTGGCCGATTGCGTCTTGGACATGGCCCAGATGGCGCCGTTGTCCTTGGCGTTGGCGATCTTCTTGCCCGTGTTGATGCGCTGTTGGGTGACGCCCAGTTCGGTGTTGGTGGTGTTCAGGTTTTGCAGGGCGATCATCGCGCCCGCGTTCGTATTGATGCTGTTCAGCGGCATACGAATAGTTCCTTTTCAAGGTGTTCCGACGCCATTTTGGCTGCCGGGAGCTTTTTGCTCGAAAAGGCATGTAGCAATTGCCGGGCCAAAAGTTCCCACCGGCAAGCGCGCGCTAAAACCCTGAAAAATAAGCGTTATAGGTCCATTAACCACAAAGGCCCTCGGCAATTTCTGCCGAGGGCCTTTGGGCGTGGGAAATTATTGCCGGGCACTCTTTGCGCACCCAGCGGAAAAGAGGCGCCGGACGGCTTTTGACGGCCGTCCGGCGTATCGGAGATCACCCCTTGAACAGCGACAGGATGGACTGCGGGCTCTGATTGGCGATCGAAAGAGCCTGCACCCCCAGTTGCTGCTTGGTTTGCAGCGACTGCAGCTTGGCGCTTTCCTTCGCCAGGTCCGCGTCGACGAGGTTGCCCACGCCGGCGTCCAGGCTGTCTTGCAGCTTCCCGATGAAGGTCAGGTGCGTGTCCAGACCCGTCGAGGCCGTGCCAAGAGCGGACAGCTTGTTCGTCGCGGTCAGCAACGCGGCCGTCATCTTGGAGATCATGGAGCCAGCCTCGGCAGCCGTGGTGAAGGTCGTGCCCGTCGTCGACAGACCAAGACCCTGCAGGCCCAAGGTTTGGGCGTTCACGGTGAAGTTGCCGCCATCCGCGTTCGCCAGGAAGACGAGCGGCTTGGCGCTGCCAGCGACGAGACTGACGCCGTTGAACTTCGCATTCTCCGCGGCCTTGGTGATTTGGTCGCGAAGCGAGTCGAAGTCCGCCTTGAGGGCTTTCAGCGACGTGCTGTTCAATGAAGTGTCGGAAGCGGCCAGGGCCTTTTCCTTCATCTTCATCAGCAGATCGGTGATGGTGTCGCCTGCCGCGAGAGCAACATCAATCGTCGACTGACCGCGCTGGAGCGAATCCTTCACGGCGTTCAACGAAGACGAGCTCGCGCTCTGCATCTTGGCCATCGACCAGATCGCGCCGTTGTCCTTGGCGTTGGCGATCTTCTTGCCAGTGTTGATACGGCTCTGGGTGGTGGTGAGCTCCGTGTTAGTGGCGTTCAGATTTTGGAGCGCGAGAAGCGCACCAGGATTGGTGTTGATCGAGTTCAGCATTGCTACCTACCGTTTTGGTGGGATTTATCCGGCGTAGTGCCGGGCGAGCGTTTTGCCCGCGCGAACCATCGCAAACGCCGGGCCAGTCGCGGCCAGTCCGGCGCCAATTCCTAGGTAGCTGTTTTTATTGGCTTATCTGGCGCGGCAGCGCTGAAAACGAAACCGCCCGGCGAATGCAGAATTCGCCGGGCGGCAGGTTTTTCCAGAGACGGTAGGCAAGACATTCAGTCTTGCGAAAGGGACCAAATCAGGCCGCGTCGGCGCGGCCGGCGAGCCCCTGCATGATGATGCGATTGATTTCGATCAGGGGCTCGAATTCCTCCTCCTTGCGCATGACGGCGCTGGAGTGGCGGCTGACCCAGAGGCTCAGGGAAATGATGGACGCGCGCAGCTCCATCGGAAGCTGATTGTCCGGCAGCGAGCAATCGGTCGCCAAGGCCGACCAGACCTTGCGATTCCAATCCAGCGCGTCGATCCGCTTCGCGAAGTCATCCGCCGGGGCCTGTGACGCTTCCATCAGGGCGCGCGTCACCTGCCCGAACAGGCGGTACTCCATTTCACGGGGATTCTCAGCCCGCGTCGCCGCCTGCTGATACGCCCGAAGAGACATGCCCCAACCTCTCGTCTTCGTATTCAATCAACTTACGGCTCAACATTAGAGCCTTGTAGTACTCGCGGGCCATCACGTGCTTCGAGATGGCGATACAATCCTGGAGAACGCTCGGGTTACGAACGACCCCCATGAATTCCGTCAGGCGGGAGGCGAATTCATCATAGAACTTCTCCGCCGCGCCCTCGTCGAGATACATCATCATCACCGGGAAGTAGATCCGTCGCGCTGGCGACGTGACCTGGTCCGGCTGCATGATGTCCTTCTCGCGAAGAACCGAAGCCTTGTTCTGGAGAACCAGAACGCCGCGCCGGTCTCCATTCTGGACCACGGCGCCGTTCAGTACGAATTTCTCGCCGGGCTTCAGCGACAGCTTCAAAGGCACCTAAACTCGCTCCTTCGCTTACGCCGCTTCGCCCGCCCATCGATTCATGATGGCACTCGCCGAAGCTAGACGCGGACCGGTTAACGCGGTCTTGCCGGTATCCTTAAAGACCGTAAACAGGCACTTAGGACTCAATTAAGCATAACGCCTCAAAACATAGTTAACAGCAGTGTCCGAGGTTTGGTCCATGTCCCGAAAAAGCGCCCTTGAAACGTCGGTCAGCGCCTTGGCCCAGCCCGACGTTGGCGCGGCGCCGCTTCAGGTGGGACAGATCGCGGGCGCCATCGGTGACGCGGCCTCGACGGAGTCGCTCGAGCGTCTCAAGCAGGCCACTCAGCAGATCAAGAACATCGAGAACGCCAAGGCTTTGAGCCGCGCGATCACGGCGGTCCACAACAATGAGTTCCAGCTCGCCCAAAAATTGGCGCTGAAGCTTCTGAAAAAGGACCAGATGCTCGGCGTGGCCTGGCATATCCTGGGGATCGCCCGAGAGAAGCTGGGCGACTATGGCTCGTCCCTGCGGGCTTACGACGCGGCCTTGAAACTGCTCGCCGACCACGGAGCCGTCGCGGGCGACCTGGGCCGTCTGGCCTTTCGCATGAACATGCCCGAATTCGCCGTCGGCTTCTTCGCGCATTTCCGCATCGCTCAGCCGAACAATATCGAAGCCTCCAACAACCTCGCCTGCGCGCTCCGGGAGCTGAACCGCGAGGCCGAAGCGATCGAGGTGTTGAAGGAAGCGATCTCCGCCCACCCCGAATCGCCGGCGCTCTGGAACACGTTGGGCACGGTGGTCTGCAACACGGGCGATCCCACGGGCTCGCTCGTCTTCTTCGACGAAGCCCTGCGTCTCAACCAGGACTATAGCAAGGCCTGGCACAATCGCGCCTTCGCCAAATCGGACATGGGCGACATCGAAGGGGCCATTTCCGATATCGATCGCGCCCTGAATCGTCCGGACTCCGCGATGGACGCGGCGATCATGCGCTTCGCCCGCGCGACCATGTCCTTGTCGCTGGGCCGGCTCGAGGAGGGCTGGAAGGGTTACGAAGGTCGCCTGTCGCCAGACCTCACGGAAGCGCCCCACTTCCACATTCCCGGAACGCTCTGGTCGGGGCAGGACCTCGAGGGGAAATCACTGTTCATCTGCGCGGAACAGGGTTTGGGCGACGAGGTGGCGTTCGCGAACATGCTGCCCGACATCTTGGATCGGCTGGGCCCGGACGGCTCGCTGACCTTGGCGGTCGAACGGCGCCTGGTTCCGCTGTTCGAGCGCTCGTTTCCAAATGTCGAGGTCACGGTGCACCGCACCTTCCAGTACGAGGGCCGCGTGTATCGCGCGGCGCCGGAAGTCAACGACTGGGAACGGTTCGACTATTGGGCCCCGCTGGGCGCGTTTCTCCTTCCCCTGCGCGGTTCGCTCGACGCCTTCCCGAAAACCACCTCCTATCTGAAGCCCGACCCGGATCGGGTCGCGCACTGGAAGGCCGAGCTCGACAAGCTGGGGCCAGCGCCCAAGGTCGGACTGCTCTGGAAGAGCTTGAAGCTGAATTCCGAACGCGCCCGACAGTTTTCGCCCTTCGAAGCGTGGCGCCCCGTGCTGGAAACGCCCGGCGTGACGTTCATCAACCTGCAATATGGCGATTGCGCCGAAGAGATCGCTCACGCGAAACAGGAGTTCGGGATCGATATCCGTCAGATGCCTGGAATCGATCTCAAGCAGGACCTTGACGACGTCACCGCGCTTTGCGCCGCGGTCGACCTGATCGTGGGCTTCTCGAACGCGACGACGAACCTAGCCGGGGCGACGGGCGCGCCGATCTGGCTGCTCACCGCCCCCGAGGTGTGGACCAAGCTCGGCAGCGATTACTATCCCTGGTACCCCCAGGCGCGCGTCTTTTCACCTCGGATCATGGGCGAGTGGAGCCCCGCGCTCGACCAGATCGCCGAAGCCCTGGCCAAGAAGGTCGCTAGCGAAAAATGATCATCGCCGGCCTGCGGCCCGTCGACGCGAGCGATCGCGAGCGCCTGCTGGCCTGGCGCAACAGCCCCCAGGTCGCCGCCTTCATGTACTCCGATCATTTGATCACGCGCGAGGAGCATGACCGCTGGTTCGACGGCCTGGCTGAAAATCCCCGGCGGCGCGATTGGATCATCCTGCTGGAGGGGGCGCCGGTCGGCCTGACCAGCCTGGTCGATATCGATCCCGTCCAAGGTCGCGGGACCATCGCCCGCTACATCGCCGAGGAAAGCGCGCGCGGACAGGGCGTGGGCGGCTTCGCCGAATTCAAGATCGCCGATCATGCCTTTGGCCCGCTTGGGCTGCGGAAACTCTGGTCCGAGGTGCTGGCGACGAACCAGGCCGCCCTCGCCTCCCATCTCTCCAGCGGATTCCAACGGGAGGCGCTGCTGCGCGCCCACGTCGTCAAGCGGGGCCAACCCACGGACGTGATCGGCCTTGGCCTGTTGGCCGAGGCGTGGCGAGACGAAAGGCCTTCGCTACGCCGGCGACTTCTCGCCAAGGGCTTCTCCGAGATCGCCCTCGAAACCCCGCTTTAAGCCCCCCCTTGCCAAGCGCGAGCGCGCCGGTAGTTTGAACGGCTCGATTTGAACAACTGTTCGAACCGGAGTCGTTTCCGGCGGAGATGGGCATGAGCCAGCGCTTTGAAGGCACTTCAGACTACGTGGCGACCGAGGACCTGAAGGTCGCGGTGAACGCCGCGGTGGCCCTGGAACGTCCCCTGCTGATCAAGGGCGAGCCGGGCACCGGCAAGACGGTGTTGGCCTATGAAGTCGCCAAGGCCATGGGCGCGCCGCTGATCACCTGGCACATCAAGTCGACGACCAAGGCCCAGCAGGGCCTTTACGAGTACGACGCCGTCACCCGCCTGCGCGACAGCCAGCTGGGCGACGAGCGGGTCAAGGACGTCAAGAACTACATCAAGAAGGGTAAGCTCTGGGAGGCGTTCGAGAGCGAACAGCGCCCCGTGCTGCTGATCGACGAGATCGACAAGGCCGACATCGAGTTCCCGAACGACCTCCTGCAGGAGCTCGATCGCATGGAGTTCTTCGTCTACGAGACCGGCGAGACCATCAAGGCCAAGGTCCGGCCGGTGATGATCATCACCTCGAACAACGAAAAGGAGTTACCGGACGCCTTCCTGCGCCGCTGCTTCTTCCACTACATCCGCTTCCCCGAGGAAGAGACGATGCAGGCGATCGTCGACGTCCACTTCCCAGGCATCAAGCAGAAGCTGGTCTCCGAGGCGCTGCGCATCTTCTACGACATGCGCAAGGTGCCGGGCCTGAAGAAGAAGCCCTCGACCTCGGAGCTACTGGACTGGCTGAAGCTGCTGCTGGTCGAGGACATCGACGAGCAGGTCCTGCGCGAGAAGGATCCCACCAAGCTGATCCCGCCGCTGCATGGCGCCCTGCTCAAGAACGAACAGGACGTGCACTTGTTCGAGCGCCTGGCATTCCTGGCCCGTCGCGAGGGCTCGGGCGCGCGCCCGGGACAGTAGACGCCCCTCCCCGCGATCGGATCGGCGTTACTCGGATTTCACTGGACGCGCGACGGACGCGCGACCACCTTCCGCGCGACAAGGGAAGCATCCCCGGGGGTATCATGCATCGTTCTCAATGGCTCGCGACCGCGCTGCTGATCGGCGTTGGGGCCACGGCCCTGTCGGCCTGCCATCGCGCCGAGGAGCCGCGAGAACGCCACCTGAGCCTACGCCAGCCCCTGCGGGTCATCGATCGTCTCGATTGCCCTGAAAAACAAGGCGCGCTGCGGCGCGTGTCGGTCGCCGCCGACGGACAGTCCTGCGTCTACCAGTCGCCCATCGCCTCGGTCGATCTGCGCTTGGTGCGCTTCACCGGAGGCGACGCGGAAGCCGCCCTTTCGCCGATCGAGGCCGAGTTGAAGGGCGTCATGCCCCCGCCGCCGCCCACGCCGAAGCCGCCGCACGACGCCAAGGGCGAGAAGAATCACGCCAGCATCCACCTGCCGGGCGTCTCGATCGACGCGCACGGCGACAGCGCGGATATCCGGATCGGCCACCTGACCATCAACAGCGACGGCGGCGCGGCCGAGGTGAAGGTCAACAAGAACGTCAGCGGGAAGAGCGACGAGGGCAAGGGCCTCGTCAACATCACGGCCGACGAAGAGCATGGCGACGGAAATGTCGCGATCCGGGCCTCTGACGGCGGCGCGGAGATTCGGGCGAAAAAGGGGGGCGACGACGTGCGCTCGACCCTGATCCTGGCCAACGACAAGGCCCCGAAGGGCTTCCGCCTGGCCGGCTACGAGGCGCGCGGACCCAAGGGCGGGCCGCTGGCCGTCGCCGTCGTCAAGGCCAAGACCCGCGACACCGACGACCATGACCTGTTCAAGGACATGAAGGCCCTGGTCCGCCACAACGTGGGCGGCTGAGCCCTTACTGGACCGGGGTGACCTCCATCACCTTGTAGGTCAGCGGGCGGCCATCCTCGTCGGTGACAGTGACATATTCGCCCAGCGCGAAGCGGTGCTCGCCCAGGCGGTGCACCGGCTCGTCGTCGGAGTCATCGGTGTTGTCATAGTCGAAGAACCAGAGCGCCCCGCGGCGGTTCAAGCGGCCGTCCACGGCGTCCTCGTCCGGCGCGAAGCGACGCACGCCGCACTCGCCCTTGGCCTTGGAGAAGGCGTGCTCGTCGATGTGGCCGTCCTCGGTCAGCGGCGCGGTCAGGGCGTAGCCCCGATGGTCGTCGCCGCCGGCGAACTCGGTGCCGGGGTTGCGCGCCAGGCGCAGAACGATGCGCGAAAGAGACATGCGGTCGTCTCCCTTTCTTTTTTTATGGTTGAGCAGAGATCAGTGCGAGAGGAACAGCGACGGACCATCGCTGTTCAGCAGCGTCCGCGTGGTCCCGCCGAAAATGAACTCCTGCAGCCGGGGATGACCAAACGCGCCGGCCACCAGCAGGTTCGCGCCGGTGTCGCGCGCCGCGTTCAGCAAGAGTCCGCCAGCGTCGCCCGAGCCCTCCAGAACCTTGGCCGTCGCCTTGACGCCGCGCGCGGCAAGGAAAGCGACCAGGCGCTCCAGCTCGAAAGCGCGGGACGATGCAGACGGCGCCCCCACAACGACGACCGACGACGCCTTCTGCAGCAACGGCAGCGACGTCCGCATCGCGCGGCTGGCTTCCTTGCCGCCGTCCCAGGCGACCATGGCCACGCCGTCGACCTTGAAGCCCGGACGGGCCACCAGGGTCGGCCGCTGCTCGTCCGCGACCAACTGCTGGAAGGCCTCGGCCAGCGGGCCGCGCCCGCGCGCGGCGGCGTCGTCGAAAACGATGACGTCGGACAGCCGCCCCTCCATGGCCAGCCCGGCCCAGACTGGCGACTCCAGGCTGATCACCCGGGTATGGGGATAGGCGACCTCGGCGGCGACCTTGGTGCAAGCCTTGGCGCCTTCCTGGGCGGCTTCCTTCAGGCTTTCGAGGGCCGTGACCTGCACGCCGCCCATGAAGCCCTCGCCCATCCACGGCATGAGATCGGCCATGTCGGCCGGCGCGTGGACGCAAGCCAGTTCCGCCTGGAAAGCGGCAGCCAGCTTCGCGGCCGATTGCGCGACGGCTTGGTCGTGCGCGGTTCCCGCGAGGGGAACCATTATTCTCGCCCAGCTCATGATCGAACTCCCTTTAGGGGCATTTCCACAGATGACGGCGACAGTCTCATTGATCTTTCTCAACCGATAGGTCAGTCAACCACCTTCACCTTGAGGAACGATCTCGTGGCCAAAGGGCTGCACAAGGGCAAAGCCCCCCGCGCGTGGCAAAGAATGCTCTCGGGGCGTCGTCTCGACCTGCTCGATCCATCGCCAATGGACATCGAGATCGAGGACATCGCCCACGGCCTGGCCCGCGTCGCGCGCTGGAACGGCCAGACGGTCGGCGAACACGGCTTCTCGGTCGCCCAGCACAGCCTGGTGGTCGAGGAGATCGCCGCCCACATCAAGCCCGATCTCGAGCCGCGCTGGCGCCTGGCCGCCCTGCTCCACGACGCCTCCGAATACGTGATCGGCGACATGATCAGCCCGTTCAAGGCCGCTTTGGGCGTCAGCTACAAGGATTTCGAGGCGAGGCTCGAGGACGCGATCCATATCCGCTTCGGCCTGCCGCCCAAGACCCCGGCCCCGATCAAGAAGCTGATCAAGCAGGCCGACCGCGCCTGCGCCTTCTTCGAGGCCACCCAGCTGGCGGGCTTCGAGCATGGCGAGTCCCTGCAGATCTTCGGGGCGCCGCCGGCGGGCTACGATCTCCACATCACGCCCTTGCCGCCGTTCGAGGCCCAGGCGCGCTATGTGCAGCGGTTCCACGTGCTGTCCCGCGCGGCGGGCTATGAATCCGCTCCAGGCGCGGCGTTCGAGACCGAATGATGGGCGGGCGATGAGCATCTCGGTCGTCATCGGTCTTTCGGCGGTGGTCGTCGCGATCCGCGACGGCGAGGCCGTCGTCCTGACCGTGAGACCGCATGACGCCGTCACCGATGTCGCGTCTCCGCTCTCGGGCCTCCCCTTCGGCCCGTTCGATCCCGAGGCGCACCGCACCTTCGAGCTGGGCCTGCGCGCCTTCGTGACCGCCCAGACGCGCTTCCAGCTGGGCTATGTGGAGCAGCTCTACACCTTTGGCGACAAAGGCCGCGACGCCCCGCGCGCCGAGGTCGGGGCCGGCGCGGCGCGCGTGGTCTCGGTCGGCTATCTGGGCCTGACGCCCAAGGCCGTCGACACCGACGCGCCCGACACCGCCTGGGCGCCGTGGAGCCGCTTCTTCCCCTGGGAAGACTGGCGCGCCGGCCGCCCCGCCCTGCTGGACGAAGCGATCGCGCCCGCCCTGCGCCGCTGGGCCGGGGACGACGCCGGCAAGTGGTCGCGCGCCCGCCTGGCCTTCGCCTTGGACGGCGCGCCCTGGAACGAGGAGCGCGTGCTGGAGCGGTATGAACTGCTCTACGAAGCGGGCCTGGCGCCCGAAGCCGCCCGCGACCGCGCCCGCGCCGATGGCCACGACCCGGCCGAGCCCGAGGCGCTGTCCGCGGCGCTGGGCGAGCCGATGATCTCCGACCACCGGCGGATCCTGGCCACGGGCCTCTCGCGCCTGAGGGGCAAGATCAAGTATCGCCCCGTCGTCTTCGAGCTGACCCCCGAGGAGTTCACGCTGTCGACCCTGCAGCGCACGGTCGAGGCGATCGCTGGCGTGCCGCTGCACAAGCAGAACTTCCGCCGCGTGGTCGAGCGCGAGGAGCTTGTCGAGGGCCTGGGTCGCCTCGACGCGGAGACCGGCGGGCGGCCCGCCGAGCTGTTCCGCTTTCGGCGCGAAATGCTGGCCACGCGCCAGGCGACGGGGCTTTCCCTGCCGCTGTTGCGCGACTAGGCCTAGTCCACCACCAGGGTGCGGGCGAAGAACGGGAGCATGGCGGTATAAACCCGCCCGGTCTCGCCCCACGTACGATCGCCCCAACCGCCGACATATTCCTCGGCCTCGTGCGGCACGCCGAACTCGGTCAGCATGCGCGACAGGGCCTGATCGGAAATGACGTGGTCGGGGTTGGGATCGTTGCGGCCCCAATCAAACTTCAGACCGCGCAGGGTTTTCAAGGCGTCCGCGTGCCGCTGGACCTGGCGATCGAGGGGGAAACTCTCGAAAAGCCGCGCGACTTGCCGCGTGTCGATCTCCAGCTTGCCGCCCACCTCTCGCGCCGGCAGATCGACATAGAGCGGCGGCTTGTCGGGATTGGGCAGATGCGCCTGGAAGATCGCGGTGAACAGCTGCGAGAACCCATCCCCCTTCAGATCGTCCAGCGACTTGGCATTCTGCAGCCGAGCGAAGTTCGGCCGTGACAACATCGGTTGCAGGCCGGGGCCCGCGCCGACGGGATGCAGCGCATAGACCGCGCCGAACACGTCGGCATGACGCATGCCCATCGCGATCGCGCCGTATCCTCCCATCCGATCTCCCGCGAGACCACGACTGTCGCGCCGCGCCAGGGTGCGGAACGTCTTGTCGGTCCAGCCCACCAACTCCACCGCCAGGAAATCGTCCCACCGCCCCGTCACCGGCGAGCTGGTGTAGATCGAACTGCCCAGCGGCGTGCTGAAATCAGCCGCCACCACGACGACGGGCGGTATCGCCTTGGCCGCGATCGCCTGGTCGAGCAGCGTGGCGAAGCCGTCCCGATCGAAGGCGACCTTCTCGTCCTCGAAAAGGTTGTGCAGAAAGTAGATCACCGGATAGCGCCGGCCGGAGGTTTCGTAGTCGGCGGGCAAATAGACCCGCACGCGCCGTTGGCCGCTAAGACCCAGCTTATTGCCCTCGAACGCCTTGGAAGCGACGGTGAAATCGCGCACTTCCGCTCGCGCGGCCGGCGCGGACATGACGACGAACAGGCCCGCCAGCAGCAGGCCCAGGAACCGAGGCATCGGAACGCTCCGTGCAAGCTTCGGGGGAGAACGCCACTCAACCCAAGATCAGCACGGCGCAGTAAGGCTTTATTGCGGCGGCGCTTGTGTCTCGCGCTCGGTCCGCGCCCGCCATTTGGCCTTCAGCGTCTGGGAAGTGTCGCGCGAGCCGTCGGGGCTCCAGCCGGGCGGACCGAACACGTAGCCAATCACCTCGCGCGGCGACTTGGCCCCGGCTACGTCACGGCCGATCCCGATCCATTCGTGGAAGACGTTGTGCAGCAGGTTGAAGTTGCCGAGGTTCTTGACCGTGCCATAGCGGCAGGGCTCCTCGTCGGTTTCCGGAATGAAGGTGCCGAACAGCCTGTCCCAGATGATCAGGATGCCGGCGTAGTTGGCGTCCAGATAGCGGGCGTTGCGGGCGTGGTGCACGCGGTGGTGCGAGGGCGTGTTGAACACCGCCTCGAACCAGCGCGGCATGCGCTTGATCGCCTCGGTATGGATCCAGAACTGATAGACGAGGCTGACGCCCTTCTGGATCGCCACCATGGCCGGCGGGAAGCCGACGAACGACAGCGGCAGCCACAGGAGCCACGTCCCCGCCACGCCGCCCGTCCAGGTCTGTCGCAGCGCGGTCGAGAGATTGTAGTGGGTCGAGGTGTGGTGATTGACGTGGCTGGCCCACCAGATCCTTCGCTCATGGGCGATGCGGTGGAACCAGTAGTAGGTCAGGTCCTCCAGCA
Organism: Caulobacter segnis; assembly: GCF_031454995.1. Lineage (GTDB taxonomy): Bacteria > Pseudomonadota > Alphaproteobacteria > Caulobacterales > Caulobacteraceae > Caulobacter > Caulobacter segnis_E. The sequence goes on from NZ_JAVDRV010000002.1 coordinate 905,794, forward strand.
GAAACACCGCGATCCAAGCCCAGACCGCCGTCATCGGGATCGTGAAGATCCGGTGGTTCCAGACCCAGACCGTGGCGGCGAAGACCACCCCGCCGAACAGGATACCCGCCACGGTGCTGCCCAGGCCCATGGTCAGCGACATGGCGGTGTCCCGGGTCTCGTAGTTCGCCTTGGCCTTGCCGAACCGGCCGAGCAGGATTTCGAGGACGATGGCCAGGACGAAGAACGGGATCGCCAGCTGAACGGGATCGAAGGGCGCGGTCAGCATCAGGCGAGCTCCTTCGGCGGCCAGGCGTCGTCGATCACGGCGAAGACGGGGCGGCCATCGCCCACGCGGAGGGAAAGACGCCCATCGCGCGGACGAACAGCCGCGACAGCGCTCCAGGGCGCTTCCCGAGCCACATAGCTGTCGCCGCGTCGCCAGATGACCAGCGCTTCGTCATTGGAGCGCGCGATCAGGCCCGCGCCATCGGCGGCGATCCAGATGGCGCTTGGCGTTTGATCGGGAAACTCTTGGGCCAACAGCGCTCGAGCGGCCTCGGCGTCGAGCGGCGGCGTGGGCCGCGCCGCGCCCAACCAGGCCGCGACCGCCACCAGCAGGGCGACGGCCACGACCGAGCCCCCCAGCTGAATCAACAGCGCCTTATCCAAGACCGACGCGCCTCCCTTTATCTTATTACCGTTTAGATTGGAGGGCGCGCAGGGCCGGCGTCAAGCCGTCCAGGCTCAGCCTTTCTGGCCAAAAGAAAACGACGCGCCCCTAGGGACGCGCCGCTCTCCGCGAATCTCGTGATCAGGGGCTAGAAGTGACGCACGTACCCGACCGACACCGTGTTCGAGCTCAGGTCGCTCTTGGTGTATTCGGACTTGGTCCAGTCCGCGCGGATACCGTTCTTGCCGTCCAACTTGTACTCGGCGCCGACACCGTAGTTCCAGCTCTCGCGGCTGCCGTCGAAATCGGTCGCGGCGGGGTTCTTGGCGCTGAACTTGGTGGTGCCGTAACCGACGCGCGCCAGTAGGTCGAGATTAGGAGTCACGGGCAGATAGCCAACCGCGTAGGCGGCGGCCTGATGCTCCATCTTCACTTTGGACGCGCCGGGCGCATAGACGGTGTCGCCATCGACGCCGCCGGCGATTTCACCCTCGACGCCAAAATTAGGCGTAAACTTGGCGCCGACGCGCCCTTGAATAGCGCCGGTGTCCGCGCCACGCGTCCGAGTTTGGCCATAGTTGACCGAACCATAGACGTCCGTCGAATTCTGCGCTTGAGCGAACATGGGGGCCGCGACGACCGAACCAGCGACCAGGGTGGCAGCGATGAGAGTCTTCATTGTTATACTCCTATTCTACGCTTACTCTTTGCTCCCTCAGCCAGCCTAGGGCTAAGCGGATAACGCGGCGGGCATGCGGCGGTTCACGGTCGCGTTTGGGGCCATTGCGTGTCGAAGTGGAAAAGGCGCTGGATGACGCGGCCGTCTTCCATGCTATCTACGGCGTCAAACAAACGTCAGAACGCGAGCCCGCCCGCAGACGGGACGAGGCTCGCGCGTATCATCGGGACCGTCGTCTTGCCGCAAGCCGTCATCGCCGCCACGGGGCTGTTCACCCCGCCCCACAGCATCTCCAACGCCGAGCTGGTCGAAGCCTTCAACACCTATGTCGAGCGCTTCAACGCCGCCAACGCCGAGGCCATCGCGGCCGGCGAGGTCGTCGCCCTCGCGCCCTCCTCGCCCGAGTTCATCGAGAAGGCCTCGGGCATCAAGTCGCGCTTCGTGATGAATAAGACCGGGATCATCGATCCCGAAATCATGCGCCCGATCATTCCCGAGCGATCGAACGACGAGATCTCGATCCTGGCCGAGATGGCGGTCGAGGCCGCCAAGCAGGCGATCGAACGCTGGGGCAAGCCTGTCAGCGAGATCGGCGCGGTGATCTGCGCCGCCTCGAACATGCAGCGCCCCTACCCGGCCATGGCCATCGAGATTCAGCAGGCCCTGGGCATCGCGGGCTTCGCCTTCGACATGAACGTCGCCTGCTCGTCGGCGACCTTCGGCATCAAAACCGCCGCCGACTTCGTCACGACCGGCAGCGCCAAGGCGGTGTTGATGGTCAATCCCGAGATCTGCTCGGGCCATTTGAACTTCAAGGACCGCGATAGCCACTTCATCTTCGGCGACGTGGCGACGGCCGTGATCGTCGAGGACGCCGACCAGGCCAAGGACGGCTGGGAGATCCTGGGCGCGCGCCTGAAGACTCAGTTCTCCAACAACATCCGCAACAACTTCGGCTTCCTGAACCGCGCCGCGCCCGAAGGGGTCGACGCCAAGGACAAGCTGTTCGTCCAGGAAGGCCGCAAGGTGTTCCGCGAGGTGGTGCCGATGGTCAGCGAGATGATCATCGACCACGCCCGGGATCTGGGCGTCGATCCCTCGACGCTGAAGCGCCTGTGGCTGCACCAGGCCAACATCAACATGAACGAGATGATCGGTCGCAAGGTCTTGGGGCGTGATCCGGCCCCGGGCGAGAACGTCATCATCCTGGACGAATACGCCAACACCAGCTCGGCCGGCTCGATCATCGCCTTCCACACGGCCAATGACGATTTCCAGCCAGGTGACACTGGCCTGATCTGCAGCTTCGGCGCCGGCTATTCAGCCGGGACGGTGTTCGTGCGCAAGCGTTAGACGTCTGACGTCTCGCGAGGTCGCGGCGCGCGTTCGGACTGGCGAACCGCGCGCGCCCGTATAGAACTGCGCGAGAGTATTCCGCCCAAGGGTCCCGTTCGATGCGATTCCCCGCCCGCCGCGCCGTTGTTTCCGGCCTAGGCCTCGCCCTGCTGGCCGCCTGCGGCAAGAAGCCAGACAAAGACGCCAGCGGCTGGGAGCGGATCAAGGCGTCCGGAACCCTTCGCATCGGCCTGGAAGGCACCTATCCGCCGTTCAACTTCCAGGGGGCCGATGGCCAGCTGACCGGCTTCGAGGTGGATTTCGCCAAGGCGCTGGCCGCGCAACTGGGCCTGAAACCCGAGTTTCGCCCCGCGCCGTTCGCGGGTCTCCTGGGCGCCCTGGAGTCCGGCCGCGTCGATGTCGTGATCAACCAGATCACCATCACGCCCGACCGCAAGGCCAAGTACGACTTCTCCGAGCCCTACACGATCTCGGGCATCCAGATCATCACCCTGAAGGCCAAGCCAGGCCCCAGCAAGCCCGAGGAGCTGGCCGGCAAGAAGGTCGGCGTGGGTCTGGGCACCAACTACGAGCAATGGCTGCGCGCCAATGTGCCGACGGCCGACGCGCGCACCTATGACGACGATCCGACCAAGTACCAGGACCTGAAGGCGGGCCGCATCGACGCCGTGCTGAACGACCGCCTGGTCGCCGCCGACTTCGTCAAGACCTCGCCCGAGTTCGTCGCCTCCGGCCCGCCGTTCGCCGCCCAGGGCGCGGGCGTGGCCATGAAGAAGGACGCGGCGCTGAAGGTCATCATCGACCAGGCGATCGACGCCCTGCGCGCCAGCGGCAAGCTTTCGGCGATGTCCCAGCAATGGTTCGGCATGGACGTCACCCGATAGGATGGATACGGGCCTTGATCTCCTGCGCCAGTCCGCGCCGCTGCTGCTGAAGGGCGCGGGCTACACCGTCCTGCTCAGTGTCATCGGCATGGGCGTCGGCGTCGTGCTGGGCTTTGGCCTGGCGCTGATGCGCCTGTCACGGTCGCCTTTGTTGCGCTGGCCGGCCGCCGTCTATGTCTCGGCGTTCCGGGGCACCCCGCTCTTGGTGCAGCTGTTCCTGATCTATTACGGCCTGCCGCAGTTCGGAATCGAGATGCCGGCCCTGGCGGCCGCCGGCATCGGCTTTTCGCTGAACGTCGCCGCCTATGCCTGCGAGATCCTGCGCAGCGCCATCGCCGCCGTGGACAAGGGCCAGTGGGAAGCCGCGACCGTCCTGGGCATGAGCCGCGGGCAGACGCTGCGACGCGTGATCCTACCGCAGGCCGCCCGAACCGCCGTCGCGCCGCTGTCGAACAGCTTCATCAGCCTGGTCAAGGACACCTCGCTGGCCGCGACCATCCAGGTGCCGGAGCTGTTCCGCCAGACCCAGCTGATCACCGCGCGCACCTACGAGATCTTCACGATGTATCTGGCCGCTGCGGCCATCTACTGGGTCGTTTCCACCGTGCTGGCGGCCGGCCAGCACCGCCTGGAGCGCCGCGCCTCGGAGGGCCGTCGATGAGCGCGATCGACGCCAAGGGCCTGAGGAAGAGCTTTGGCGACACGCCGGTGCTGGCGGGCGTCGACCTGACCGTCTCGCCCGGCGAGGTGGTGGCGATCATCGGCCCCAGCGGGTCGGGCAAGAGCACCTTGCTGCGCTGCCTGGCGGGCTTGGAGCCGCTGAATGGCGGAGACTTGACCATCGCGGGCGTCACCGCCGGCGGCAAGACGCCGCTGGCCAAGACCCTGAACGGCCGGGTCGGCTTCGTCTTCCAGGGCTTCAACCTCTTCCCGCACCGGACGGCGCTGGAGAACGTGATCGAGGGCCCGATCGTCGTTCGCAAGGCCTCGCCGGCCGAAGCGCGCGCCAAGGGCTTGTCTCTGCTGGAGAAGGTGGGCCTTTCGGATCGCGCCAACGCCTACCCGGCCGCCCTGTCGGGCGGTCAGCAGCAGCGCTGCGCCATCGCCCGGGCGCTGGCCATGGATCCCGAGGTCATCCTGTTCGACGAGCCGACCTCGGCCCTCGATCCCGAATTGGTCGGCGAGGTCTTGGCGGTGATCCGGGATCTGGCGGTCGAACGCCGGACCATGGTCATCGTCACCCACCAGATGGATTTCGCGCGAGATGTCGCGGACCGCACGATTTTCATGGACGGCGGCGTGATCGTGGAGCAAGGACCTTCACGCTCGCTTCTCGCCTCGCCGCGCGAGGAGCGGACGCGGCGTTTCCTGGCCAGATCGGGCGTGTTGCGGTAGTTCTTTGGTAGCCATAATTTGGCCCACGGGACGCTTCACGACCTGTGCGTCTACGCCGAGTGTTTCCCATGGCGAGGACAGCGTGAAGCCTTACATCGAACTCAAGGGCGCCTCGGGCGCCGTCTATCGTTACAAGCTCGCCGACAATGGCGACCCGGCGACCACCATCGCCGGCAATTACGTTTATCTGGACTCCAAGGGGACCGTGGTCTTCGCGGGCGAGGCCAACAACCTCATCGACGCCAAGAACCGCTGGTCTGAAGCCTATGCGCGCCACGGCGCGACGTGGCTCTACACGCGCCTCAACGTCTCGGGCGCTTCGCGGGCGGACGAATATTCCGACATCGTGATCGCCCTGCAGCCGGTCATGAACAAGGCCGACTGAGGCTGAAGGCTGCGGCCGGGCGCGGACGCGGCTAAGGTCGTGAACGATGCGCCCGGAGATTCTCTTCCCCCTGTTCACCTCGGTGTCCACGCTCAAGGGCGTGGGCCCCCGCGTCGCGCCGCTGGTCGAGAAGCTGGCCGGGCCGATCGTGCGCGACGTGCTGTTCACCGCCCCCACGGGCCTGATTCGCCGAAGCGTCACGACGGTCGACCAGGCGATCGAGGGCCAGGCGCAGACCTTCGTCGTGACGATCGACGTCCACCAGCCGCCGCATCGCCTGGGGCACCCGTGGAAGATTCGCGCCTGGGACGGGACAGGCTTCCTGACGTTGATCTGGTTCAAGGGTCATGGCCCGCACCTGGAGCGCCAGCACCCCAAGGGCGCGCGGCGGGCGGTCAGCGGCAAGGTCGAGCGCCCGGAAGGCTTCGCCTCCGAGCTCCAGATCGCTCACCCCGACTACATCGTCGCCGAGGAGCGCGCGGGCGACATTCCCGAGGTCGAGACGGTCTATCCGGCCACCGCCGGCCTGCCCTCGCGCACCTTCCGCAAATTCGCCCTGGAGGCGCTGGAGCGCGCCCCCGAGCTGCCGGAGTGGCAGGACGCGGCCTGGCGCGAGCGCGAGCGCCTGCCGGAATGGCGCGAGGCGCTTGCCGCCTTGCATGCCCCGGCCAGCGAAGCCGACCTGTCGCCGTTGGCCCGCCCTCGCAGACGCCTGGCCTATGACGAGCTCCTGGCCCACCAGCTGGCCCTGGCCCAACGCAAGGCCGCGCGGCGGTCATATCCCGGCCCGCTGATTCCCGCGGGACCGCTGTCCGAGGCGGCGGAGAAAGCCCTGCCCTTCAAGTTGACCGGCGCCCAGATTCGAAGCCTGTCCGAAATCCGCGGAGACCTCATCTCAGGCGAACGGATGAGCCGTCTGCTTCAGGGCGACGTCGGCTCGGGCAAGACCGTGGTGGCGATGCTGGCCATGGCCGACGCGGCCGGCGCTGGCCTGCAGTCGGCCCTGATGGCGCCGACCGAGATCCTGGCCCGCCAGCACTTCGAGACCATCGCCGCGCCGCTGGGGACGCTGGGCCTGTCGGTGATCCTGCTGACCGGGCGCGACAAGGGCGCGAGTCGCGCGGCCAAGCTCGCCGGTCTCGCGGACGGGACTCACCACATCGCGGTCGGCACCCACGCCCTCTTCCAAGACGATGTGACCTTCAAGTCCCTGGCCCTGACCATCATCGACGAACAGCACCGCTTCGGCGTCAACGAGCGCCGGCGCCTGCAGGACAAGGGCCCTCCCGACGTCGACTGGGGAGTCCATCTGCTGGCCATGTCGGCCACGCCCATTCCGCGCACCCTGGAGCTGACCGTCTTCGGCGACCTCGACGTCTCTCGCATCGACGAAAAGCCGCCCGGCCGCACGCCCGTCGCCACTCGCGCCGCGCCGACCCCGCGCGTGCCCGAGATCGTCGAGCGCCTGCGCGCGGCGATCGCCGGCGGCGCCCAAGCCTTCTGGATCTGCCCCCTGGTCTCGGAGTCGGACAAGGTCGACCTGCGCGCGGCCGAGGACCGCGCCGCCGACCTCGCCCGGCATCTGCCCGGCGTTGGCCTGGTGCACGGCCAGATGCCGCCGGCCGAGAAGGACGCGGTCATGCAGCGCTTCGTCGACGGCGAGGTCAGCGTGTTGGTCGCCACCACGGTCGTCGAGGTCGGGGTCAACGTGCCCAACGCCAGCATCATGGTCATCGAGCACGCCGACCGCTTCGGCCTGGCCCAGCTGCACCAGCTGCGCGGCCGTATCGGCCGGGGCACGCGCGAGAGTTCCTGCGTGCTGCTCTACGATCCGCCGCTGTCGGACGTGGCCCAGAAGCGGCTCGACATCCTGCGCCGCAGCGATGACGGCTTCGAGATCGCCGAGAAGGATCTGGAGCTGCGCGGCGGCGGTGATCCGCTGGGCCTGAAGCAGAGCGGCTTCCCCGCCTATCGCCTGGCCGATCCCGTCGCGCACCGCGACCTGATCGCCGTGGCCGCCGACGACGCCCGGCTCATCCTGGCGCGCGACCCCGAGCTCACCTCGCCGCGCGGCCAGGCGCTACGGATGCTGCAGGAGCTGTTCGACTGGAAGCCGGCCTCGTCGCTGAACGAAGCGGGCTAACTAGTGCGCCGCCGCGCCCTTGCGGTGATGCCAGAGGTGCATAACGCCGGCCAGGACGCCGCCGATCGCTAGACCCACGACCGCCGAGCCGAGCGCGAAAGCCAGCCAACCCGTCACCGCCCCGACTCCGGGCGCCTGACCGGCCCAGTGCGAGAAGCCCTCGACCCAGCGCGGCACGGGCGTCAGGTGGAAGTGCTCCAGGCCGTGGACGATAATGCCGCCACCGACCCACAGCATGGCCGCCGTGCCGATCACCGTCAGCGCCTCCATGGTCCACGGCATGGCCTTGACCAGACCCCGGCCGAAGCCGCGCAGGCTCTGAACCTTGCCGCGCGACAGGTGCAGGCCGATGTCGTCCATTTTCACGATCAAGGCGACGACGCCGTAGACGCCGATAGTCAGGAGCACGCCGACCAGGGCCAGGGCGCCAGCCTGGATGGCCAGCGGTTTGTCGGAGACGTCGGCCAGCGCGATGGCCATGATCTCCGCCGACAGGATGAAATCGGTGCGGATGGCGCCGGCCACCTTCTGCTTTTCGAGTTCAGGCCCGCTCAGCGCCAGTTCCTCGATCGCCTCGCCCTCATGCTGAGGGGTGAAGGCCTCCAGGATCTTCTCGGTGGCCTCGAACGCGAGATAGGCGCCGCCGCACATCAGGATCGGCGTCACCGCCCACGGCGCGAACGCCGACAGCAGCATGGCGCCGGGGAGCAGGAACAGGAGCTTGTTGCGCAGCGAGCCCAGCGCGATCTTCCAGACGATCGGGAGCTCGCGGTCGGGCGTGAAGCCCATGGCGTAGCCGGGCGTCACGGCGGTGTCGTCGACCACCACGCCCACGGCCTTGGAGCCAGCCTTGCCAGCCGCGCCGGTCACGTCGTCCAGCGAGGCGGCGGCCAGCTTGGTGATACCGGCGACGTCATCGAGCAGCGCGGCGAGACCGGAGGGCATGGGTGATCCTGAACAGCAAAAGGAGAGTCCGTGCCTAAGGCGCGCCGGGCTCGTCGTAAAGACGAGGACCTCTTGCCTGACGCCGGGTCAAGGCTGGAAGCTGGCTCGCCATGGATGTCGCCGCCGCCCTGGACCGCCTCGCCCCACGCCTGTCGCCCGCCGCGACAAGCGCCCGCGACGCCCGCCGACTGTCGGGCGGCGCCAGCCTGGAGACCTGGGCGTTCGACCTGGACGACGGGACGCCGCTGATCCTGCGTCGGCGGCCCGATGGCGCCCTACCCAGAGACACCGCCTTGCCGCTCGCCAGCGAAGCCGCCCTGATCCGCGCCGCCGATGCGACCGGCGCGCCCGCTCCCCGTGTCATTCGCGTTTGCGAACCCAACGATGGCCTCGGCGAGGCCTATGTCATGCGCCGCCTGGAAGGCGAGACCCTGGGTCGCCGCATCGTCCGGGACCAAGCTTTCGCCAACATTCGCCCGGGCCTGGCGCGCCGCTGCGGCGAGGTGCTGGCCCGGATCCACGCCATTCCGACCGAGGGCTTGCCGCCGCTCGCCACCTCCGACGCCCGGGGCGAACTGGCGCGCTACGAAGGACTCTACCGGCAGATGGGCGCCCAGCGACCGATCTTGGAGGCGGCCTTCCGCTGGCTGGAAAGCATCGCCCCGCCGCCGCCCGAACGTCCCGTGCTGGTCCACGGCGACTTCCGCAATGGCAATCTGATGATCCATCCAGATCTGGGCCTGGTCGGCGTTCTGGATTGGGAGCTGGCGCACCTTGGCGACCCCGCCGAGGACCTGGGCTGGATGTGCGTCAATTCCTGGCGCTTCGGCGAATGGCGAAAGCCCGTCGGCGGCTTTGGCGACTATGCCGACCTGCTGACCGGCCACGGCGAGGACATTTCGCTGGAACGCGTGAGGTTCTGGCAGGCGCTGGGCTCCCTGAAATGGGGCGTCATGTGCCTGATGATGTACCAGAGCTTCGCGGCCGGCGCGGATCGGTCGATCGAGCGCGCCATGATCGGCCGGCGGACCAGCGAGACCGAAATAGACCTCGTCGCCCTGATGGAGGCCGCATGATCAGCCATCCGACCGCCGCCGAGCTTTCCGAAGCCATCGCCGCCTTCGACGTCGGGCCCGCCGCGCCGGGCGACGCCCGCCATGTCTTTCTCGCTCGCGTCGCCGACAACGCCCGCGCCACGGTGGCGCGCGAAGCCGAGCACGGGGCGAGATTAGAGGCCGAGGCGACCGAGCGGCTCAAGGCGCTGCTCGGGCGCGACGGCGAGTTCGCCGCGTTGAACGCCGAACTCTGCGAGGCGCTGCGGAACGGCCGCCTAGCGCCCATCGATCCGGAGCTTCTCGCGCACCTGCGCGCCACGGCGATCGGACAGATTACGATCGACCAGCCGACCTACGGCGGCTTGGAGGCGCTATTGGCCTCCGGCTGAGACCGCGACCTTGGCGCGCTCCAGAGCATCCGCTTCGAGGTCGGCGTAGAACAGGTTGAAGGCGTCGACCTTGCGACGGTCGGCCCACGAGCCGTTATCGCGCAGCGAACTCGACTTCGGCTTGCTGGTGCGCAAGATCCCGTTCTCGCAGCGGGCCGAAACCTGGCGCTGCAGGAACGGAGGGCGAGCGCCCCAGTCGAGCCCCGTGGCGTTGGCGGCGCCGAGGTTCAGCCGCGCCGGCGCCCGCTCCAGCGAGGTCCCGCCCAGAAGTGGGTTGAAGCACAGCGGCGCGCGGCCCTCGAGGTTCACCAGCTGGTCGGAGCGATCCCAGATCAAAGAGCGCCCGATCACCTCCTGCACCCGCTGGAAGTCGCCTTCCGGCGCCGAGATCCAGGCGGCGACACATCCCGCCCGCGCCCTGCGATCGCAGGCCGGCAACGGCGCGGTCGGCATATATTCGTCCGCAGGAACGGGTGTCTCGATCAGATAGGCCGCGACGAGCCGGCGCTTCAGCTCGGGTTTGGCGGCGATCTCTTCGCTGAGAAGACGCGCCGCCAGCGAGCCGCCCTGCTCCACGCCAACGACGATGAACGGCCGGTCCGGGCCATAGCGGACGCGATAGGCGCGGAAGGCCTGCAGCACGTCGCCATAGGCGAAGCGCCTCGCCTCGCGGGCGTCGTCTCGCAGGGTCAGGTAGGTGTAGAGACTGGCCTGGCGATAGCGCGGCGCGAAAATGCGGCCCACGCGATCGAACGGTCCGGCATAGTTGGGCAGCACCACCCGTGACAGGAACCGCGCCGCCTTGGGCTGGTCGATGCCGCCGTTCCAATCCCGCCCACCGTCGAAAGTCGTCGGATGGACAAAGAACACGTCGACGGGTCGATCAGCGGGCGGAACGGCTTCTGGGTGGCGCGGCAGCAGGGCCCAGGACTCCCGCTTGCCGTAGTCCGGCGCCGGCGGCGGGTGATAGGTCAGGAACGGGACCTTGGGATCCAGGGCGTTACTGAGGATGTCATAGCGCCAGAAAAAGGCCGCCGACAGGATCAGCGCCAGGAACAGGACGACGCCCGCGAAGATCCAGCGCTTGAAGCCTTTGAGAGCCATGAGCCTCTCGGTACATCAAGCGCCGGACGGAATTAAGCCCCTTCCTGGCCGATGATCGCGACAGAGCAAACATTGCTCGCCGGCGCGCCGCCCAGGTTGTGGGTCATGCCGAAGACGGGATTGGCCAACTGGCGCTCGCCCGCGCGGCCCTGCAGCTGCAGGTACATCTCGTAGAGCATCCGCAGGCCGGAGGCGCCGATCGGGTGGCCGAAGCATTTGAGGCCCCCGTCGATCTGGCACGGCACCCCGCCGTCGGCGTCGTAGAAGCCGTCCAGCACGTCGCGCCAGCCCTGTCCCTCCGGCGAGATGAACAGGTCCTCCATCGTCACCAGCTCGGTGACCGAGAAGCAGTCGTGGACCTCCATCATCGAGATCTGTTCACGCGGGCGCTCGATGCCGGCCTCCTTGTAGGCCTTGCCGGCGGCGATGCGGGCGGTGTGGAAGTGGCTGCCGTCCCAGCCGTTGTACTGGCTTTCGTACCCATTGGAGACCGACAGCTGCAGCGCCTTGACCGTGACAAGGTCGTGCTTGCCGAGCGCGCGAGCGATCTCGGGCGTCGTGACGATCGCGGCCGCGGCGCCGTCCGAGACCCCGCAGCAGTCGAACAGGCCGAGCGGTTCGGCGATCATCGGCGCGTTCAGGGCCTGCTCCTCGGTGATCGGCTTGCGCAGGTGGGCCTTGGGGTTCTTGGCGCCGTTGGCGTGGCTCTTGACCGAGACGTGAGCGATGGCGCGCTTCAGGTCATCCTTGGACACGCCGTGCTTGGCCCGATAGGCGCTGGCCAGTTGCGCGAAGTTGCCCGGGGCCGAGCCGTTCGGCATCACCTGCGGGCTCAGCGTGCCGGGATTGGCGACCGGCAGGCCGCCATAACCGGTGTCCTTCAGCTTCTCGACGCCGACCGCCAGGGCGATGTCTGCCGCGCCGGCCGCCACGGCGTAGACCGCGCCCCGGAAGGCTTCCGAGCCCGAGGCGCAGAAGTTCTCGACCCGCGTCACCGCGATGTTGGGCAGGCGCAGGGCGATCGACAGCGGCGTGCCGCCCTTGCCCGAGCCGATCTCGTCGATGTGGGTCGAAAACCAGGCCGCGTCGAGCTGGGTAGGCTCGATCCCGGCGTCTTGCATGGCTTCCAGATAGGCCTCGACCATCAGGTCGTCAGGGCCGGCGTCCCAGCGCTCGCCGAACTTGCTGCAGCCCATCCCGAGGATGGCGACCTTGTCCCGGATCCCTTGCGGCATCTTCGCCTCCTATTCCGCCGCCTGGGCGGTGCTGTTGGCCACGGCGGCGCGATCCGGCGTCGCCTTCCAGAAATAGCGAACGAAGCCGCGCTTCTCGTCGACCTCCTTGATGCGGAACACCATACGCACCGGCAATCCGGTCTCGACATCGCCCGGCGCGACGTCGGTGATATCCATCATGATCCGCCCGCCGCCCTCGAACACGACCATGCCGTAGTGGTTCGGCGGCGACATGGAAAAGGTCAGGTAATCAGCCGAGTAGCTCAGAATGCTCGCGCGGCGTTCGGCGAACTTGTAGGGCTCCTGAGTGTCGACGGCGGGGTTGTTCGGCGCGACCGAGATGCGGGTGCGCGGAAACTGGACGACGCCGGTCTCGCGACAGCGGCCGCCGACCAGGCCCAGGATCATGTCCTCGTTGCGGTAGAGGGTCGTCAGCGCGGTCTTGTTGTCCTTCTCGGCCCGCATGCCCTTGTCCCATTCGACAAGGCCATTGAAGGTCAGGAATTTCAGGTAGTTGGTCTCTTCTTTTCGATCGGCGAGCGAACCGGTGACGCCCCGCGCGGGGCGACGGCCTTGTCCCGTGGCGCGGAACACCAGGGCTTCCGCGCCCTGTCCGAATTGAGCCACGAGGATCACCTCGTTTTCACGAGCGTTTTCAAGCGCGTGCGCCAACATCATCGGACCGTGCGCGCAGCCCGCCTCGCCCATCACGGCGGCGAGATTGTCACGCACCGCCTCGGCCTTGATCCCCACGGCCTTGGCCACGCTCGCGGCCATGCCAGAAAAGGTAGATGGAAAGCAAAAATGGTCGACTTGATGGGCACTTATGCCAGAAACTTCAAGCGCCTTCATGATCGCCGGAGGGACTAGTTTGACGATACCCTCGTCACGGATCCAGCGCTCCTCCCAATAGTAGTCGAAGCCGCCGTCGTCCCCGCGGAAGTGATCGACGAAGTCGTCGGTGACGCTGCCCCTTCCCAGGAGCTCGGCCGCGCCCGGACCTTCGCTGACCACGAAGGCCGCCGCGCCGTCGCCGAAGTCCAGTTCCTGGGCCGAAGCGGCGCGGGCCCTCCGATGCTCACCCGCGGTGACCAGGGCCGCTTTTGTCCCGCCGCCAGCGACGGCGGACAGGGCTTGGGCCAGGGCGGTCAGGCCGCAGCGCTGCGAGCCGGTGACGTCGGTCGCGGCGATCGATTTCTCGAGCGTCAACGCGGCCGAGACGATCCCGGCGTTCAGCCGATCGGCGAACGGCGCCGTGGTGGAGGCGAAATAGAGGGCGTCGATGTTGGAGCGGTCGTCGTCGGGGCCCAGCGCGTCGCGCGCCGCCTCGACCGCCATGGTCAGGGCGTCCTCGTCCCAATTGGCCATGGACCGTTCGCCCTTGCCCTTGGCCTTGAGGTTCGGCGCGACCCAGGCGTTGGCCTCGGTCACGGCCTTGCGGCTCAGACGAAGACGCGGCGCATAGGCGCCCCAGGCGGCGATGCCGACCATGTTTCGCTCCCTGTTGTTCTTCTGGAGCGAGCCTAGGCCCTGGCGTCGGCGGCGTTCAACCCTGCCGCTTCGTCAAGCGCCCCCCGCCTCCGGTGAGCGCATCCGTTCCATCCTGAAGCCCATGCCGATGACCCGGGCCGGCAAGCGGCGCAGAACCGGAAACCAGCCGAAGGCCTTGAACGCCAGGTTCGGCTTGACGGTTTCGGCGCGTAGAACCCGGCTGATCAGGCGCCTTTGCACGAAGACCTGGAGCGCCTGCGCGAGCTTCACCGCGGGTTCTCGACGCGCCTGAACCGCTTCCACCCGGCGGTCGAGCGCGGTGTCACCCTTGTCGAAGACGTCGTGAAGCAGATTAGCGGCGGCGATGGCGTCTTGAATGGCGAGGTTGATGCCAACGCCCCCGACTGGCGACATGGCGTGGGCTGCGTCGCCGATGCAGAGCAAGCCTGGTCGCCACCACCGCTTCAGGCGATCCACCTTGACCGTCAGCAGATGAACGTCGTCGAAACTCTTCAGTTCGTCGACCCGATCGGCGATCGCGGGCCCCGCGCTGGCGACTTCGCGACGGAAAGCATCGATCCCGGCCGCCTGGATCGCCGCGAAACCGCCCTTCGCCGCGACGTAGCCACACTGGTAGTAGCCCTCGCGCGGGATGCTGATGAACATGCGCCCTTGACTGATCCTGCCGAGCGGCGCGTCCGGGGGATCTTGGGGTTTGCGCGACAGCCGCATCCACAGCACGTCCATCGGCGCGCCGAGGTCCCGGACTTCCAAGCCTGCTTGTTCGCGCACGATCGAGCCGCGCCCATCGGCGGCGATCACCAGCCGCGCACGCACTTCGACAGGCCCATCGGGGGTTTCGGCCAGCACGCCGACGATCCGTCCGTCGGCCGACACGATGTCCGTCGCCCTGGCGTCCATGAGCAGCTTGAAGCCGGCGAAACGGCGAGAGCGCTCGACCAGAAAGCTCAAGAAATCCCACTGCGGCATGAAGGCGATGAATTTAGCGGCGGTGGGCAGATGCCGGAAGTCGGCTAACGGCACGATCGCGCCACCGACCTCCGCGGACAGCGCGCTCACCTCGGTGTGAGGCAGCTTCAGGAAGTCGTCGAGCAGTCCAAGGTCGGCCATCGCCTGCAGCGTTGAAGGATGGACGGTGTCACCTCGGAAATCGCGTAGAAAGTCGCCGTGCTTTTCCACCACCAACACTTCGACGCCCGCGCGCGCCAGAAGATGCCCGACCATGACCCCGGCCGGACCGCCGCCAACGATACAGCACTGGACCCGGATCGGCTCTGGCAAGGCGTCCTCCCGTCAGCGGTAGGGATCGTCGGTGTTCAGGTAGCCCGCCACATAGTCGGCGACGCCGTCCTCCAGCGAGGTCATCGGCGCGTTGTAACCGGCGGCGCGCAGGCGGCTCATGTCGGCCTGGGTGTAGTACTGGTACTTGCCGCGCAGCACCTCGGGCATGTCGATATAGGTGATGTCCGGCTGGCGGCCGACCGCCTCGAACGTCGCCACCGCCAGGTCCCGGAACGACCGGGCCTGGCCCGAGCCCAGGTTGAAGACGCCGTTGACGGCCGGACTCTTGGCCAGCCAGGCCACCACGTCGACCACGTCGCGGACATAGACGAAGTCGCGCAGCTGGCCGCCGTCCTCGTAGTCGGGGTTGTGGGACTTGAAGAGCTTCACCCCCTCGCCCGCCGCGATACGCGGCCAGATCTGGGCCACGACCGACTTCATGCCGCCCTTGTGGTCCTCGTTCGGGCCATAGACGTTGAAGAACTTCAGGCCGACCCACTGGGCGGGGGCGCGGCCACGCGCGGCCTCGCGGGCGGCGTGGATGTCGAACAGGGCCTTGGACCAGCCGTAGGCGTTCAGCGGTCGCAGGGCCTTCAGCGACGCCAGGTCGTCCTTGCCATCGAAGCCCAGGGCGCCGTCGCCATAGGTCGCCGCCGACGAGGCGTAGATCAGGCGCTTTCCGTGCAGGGCGCACCAGTCCCACAGATCGCGCGACAGCACGAAGTTGGACTGCACGATCTTGTCGGCGTCGGTCTCGGTGGTCGAGGACACCGCGCCCATGTGGACGATCAGTTCGACCTCGGCGCCGCGCTTGGCCAGCCAGTCGAACAGCTGCTCGGGGGCGACGAAGTCGGCGATCGGGTGCTTGGCGATATTGCGCCACTTGCCGCTGGCCGCGTCCCGCAGGCGGTCGCAGACCACGACGTCCAGCGCGGGGTCCTCGCAAAGCTTCGCGACGATGTTGGAGCCGATGAAGCCGGCCCCGCCGGTGACGAGAACGATACGCCGGCTCATGGCTTAGGCCGCGCGCTTGGTCAGGGCGTCGTACTCCAGCAGGTTGGCGACCAGCGCCTCGAACTGGCTCATCGGCACCATGTTCGGGCCGTCCGACGGCGCCTTGTCCGGATCGGGGTGGGTTTCCATGAAGACGCAGGCCACGCCCACGGCCACGGCGGCGCGGGCCAGCACCGGCACGAACTCGCGCTGGCCGCCCGAGGAGGTTCCCTGCCCGCCCGGCTGCTGGACGCTGTGGGTGGCGTCGAACACGACGGGGCAGCCGATCTCCTTCATGATCGGCAGCGAGCGCATGTCGCTGACCAGCGTGTTGTAGCCGAACGAGACGCCGCGTTCGCACGCCATGACGTTCGGATTGCCCGCGCCGGTCACCTTGGCGATGACGTTCTTCATGTCCCAGGGGGCCAGGAACTGGCCCTTCTTGATGTTGATCGCCCGGCCCGTCGCGGCGGCGGCCAGCAGGAGGTCGGTCTGCCGGCACAGGAAGGCCGGGATCTGGATCACGTCGACCGCCTCGGCCACGATCGGGCAGTGGCTGGTCTCGTGCACGTCGGTCAGGGTCGGCAGGCCGGTGACCTCGCGGATCTCCTGGAAGATCGGCAGGCTGTCCTTCAGGCCGATGCCGCGCTGCGCGTTGACCGAGGTGCGGTTGGCCTTGTCGTACGAGGTCTTGTAGATCATCCCCACGCTAAGACGTTGCGCCATCTCCTTGAGCGCATGGGCGGTTTCCAGGGCGTGCTGACGGCTCTCCATCTGGCACGGCCCGGCGATGATCGACAGCCGCTCGCCATTGCCGATACGAACGGGCGCGCCGGTCGGAGTCTTGATCTCGACGACGGCGTTGGGGGCGACGGCTTGCGGCTGATCCAAGGCGATACTTCCAACGTATTAGAGGCTTTGGGCGCCCAAGAGGTGGCCCTTAGGGCGGGACGGTGCAAGTGCGGAAAGACTTTGGCGACAGCGAGGCGAGCCCCGGCGCTGTCATCGTGTGGTTCCGCAAGGACCTGCGCATAGCCGACAATCCCGCGCTGCGCCATGCCGCCGACAGCGGCCTGCCCGTGGTTTGCCTCTACATCCTCGATGAAACGCCGGGCGTCCGCCCGATGGGCGCGGCGTCGCTCTGGTGGCTCGACAAGTCGCTCAAGAGCCTGGCGGAAGAGCTTGAGAAGCTTGGCAATAGACTTGTGCTGCGCAAGGGCCTCGCCGCCGACGTGCTGGACGCCCTGATCGCCGAGACCCGCGCGACCCGCGTGCTGTGGAACCGCCTCTACGATAAGGCCAGTATCGATCGCGACGCGGCGATCAAGGCGCGGCTGAAGGAGGCCGGCGTCGATTGCCAGAGTTTCAACGCCGGCCTGTTGAACGAGCCTTGGACGGTGCAGAACGGCTCGGGCCAGCCCTACAAGGTGTTCACGCCCTATTGGCGCGCGGCCCGCCAGCAGCTGGACGACGTCACGGTAGACGCCACGCCCAAGGTCTTGAGATGCCTCGACAAGGCGACCTCCAGCGATCGCCTGCCCCAGTGGAACCTCCATCCAACGAAACCCGACTGGTCGAAGGGCTTCGATGTCTGGACGCCCGGTGAGGCCGGCGCGCGCAAGCGGTTGGACGCCTTTCTCTCCGGCCCCATAGCCGGCTACGCCGAGAAGCGCGACATTCCTTCCGCTCCGGCGACGTCGCGGCTTTCACCTCACCTGCATTTCGGCGAGATCGGCCCGCGTCAGGTCTGGCTGGCCGCGCGCAACGCCGCGGACGCCGGCGACATCCCGACGAGCGAAGCCGACAAGTTCCTGTCGGAGCTGGGCTGGCGCGAGTTCAACCACTCCATCCTGTTCCATTCGCCCGAGCTTCCCGCGCGCAACTTCAAGCCGGAGTTCGACGGCTTCCCCTGGGCCAAGGACCACGCCGCTTTCGAAGCGTGGACCAAGGGCGAAACCGGCTACCCAATCGTCGACGCCGGCATGCGCGAGCTTTGGACCACCGGCTTCATGCACAATCGCGTGCGCATGATCGTCGCCTCGTTCCTGATCAAGCACCTGATGATCGACTGGCGCGAGGGCGAGGCCTGGTTCTGGGACACCCTGGTCGACGCCGATCTCGCCAATAATGTTGGCAATTGGCAGTGGACCGCCGGCAGTGGCGCGGATGCGGCGCCGTATTTCCGGATCTTCAATCCGATCAGCCAGGGCGAGAAGTTTGATCCGCGCGGCGACTATGTTCGGCGCTGGGTTCCGGAACTCAAGACTGTTCCTGACGATGTTATCCACAGGCCATGGGAACGTCCGCTCCATCTGTCTCCGGCGGCGCGGCGTATCTATGCCAAACCGATCGTTGACCACGCCAAGGCGCGCGAGCGCGCCCTGGAGGCCTATCACAGCCTCTAGATGAGCGGGGGCTTTACGAGATGGTGGTTAACGGCGTTAATTAACGCGTCACCGGAAGCGAGGCCCCGCCTTGGAAACTGCGCTCTGGAATGATCCCGACCTGAAGGCCGCTCCGGCCGCCTTCCGTTCCGCCGTCCGCATCGCGGCCGAGAACTGGGAGGCCGGATCGCTGACCTTCGTCCTGCCGACCGGCAAGGTCCTGACCGTCACGGGCCGCAAGGACGGTCCGGCGGCCACGATCCGGATCCGGGACTACAACTTCGTGCGCCGCGCGCTGCTGTCCGGCGACATCGGCTTCGCCGAGGGCTTCATGGCCGGCGAGTGGGATACGCCCGATCTCTCGGCGGTGCTTGAGGCCTTCTCGCTGAACTTCGACCGGCTGGCGGGTCTGGCCTCGGGCAATCCGCTGATGCGGGCGCTGAACGCGATCTATCACCTGTTCAATCGCAACAGCCGCTCCGGCTCGCGGCGGAACATCCACGCTCACTATGACCTGGGCAACGCCTTCTATTCGCGCTGGCTGGACCCGACGATGACCTATTCGTCGGCCCTGTACGAACACCCGGATCAGGCCCTCCCCGACGCCCAGCGCGCCAAGTACGCGGCCTTGGCCAAGACCATTGGCCTGGCGCCTGACAAGCACGTGCTCGAGATCGGCTGCGGCTGGGGCGGTTTCGCCGAGTTCGCCGCCAAGGAGGTCGGGGCCAAGGTCACCGGCATCACCATCTCGCAAGCGCAGTACGATTTCGCCCGCAAGCGGCTGTTTGAGCAGGGACTTTCGGAAAAGGCCGACATCCGCCTGGTCGACTATCGCGACGTCGAGGGCCGCTTCGACGCCGTGGCCTCGATCGAGATGTTCGAGGCCGTGGGCGAGGAATATTGGCCCGCCTATTTCGGCAAGATCCGCGAGGTGCTCGCCCCCGGCGGCCGGGCGGGCCTGCAGATCATCACCATCCGAGACGAGCTGTTCCGCGACTATCGCAGCCGCACCGACTTCATCCAGCGCTACATCTTCCCGGGCGGCATGCTGCCCAGCGAGGCGCGCCTTAAGGAAGAAACCGAGCGCGCGGGTCTGGAATGGAGCGATCTCAAACGCTTCGGCCAGAATTATGCCGACACCCTGGCCGAATGGGGCCGTCAGTTCGAGGCCGCTTGGCACGAGATCCGCAAGGACGGCTTCGACGAGCGCTTCCGTCGCCTGTGGCGGTTCTATCTCAGCTATTGCGAGGCGGGCTTCCGCACCGAACGGACCAACGTCATCCAGCTGGGTCTCAGCCGAACCTAGGCCCATGGCGCTTCGGAGCATCACGGCCTTTTAACGAAAGACACGGCGTTCGGCGCGGACAGGCTTTTCGACGGCGCCCCCCCAAAGCCCGGCGCAGCCGCCTCGCGAATTGCTCACCGCAAACCTCTGGCCTTCAGGAAAACTGGGCTTGCGTCGCGCGGCCCGCGCACGATCTACCATGCCAGCCCGGCCACGCAGGTGAAATCATGACTATCCTCCCCAGCGTTCTCGACGCCATCGGGAACACCCCTCTGATCCGCCTGCGCCGCGCCAGCGAGGCGACGGGCTGCGAGATCCTGGGCAAGGCCGAGTTCATGAATCCCGGCCAGTCGGTCAAGGACCGCGCCGCGCTCGGCATCATCCGCGACGCCGAGGCCAAGGGCCTGCTGAAGCCCGGCGGCCGCATTGTCGAAGGCACCGCCGGCAACACCGGCATCGGCCTAGCCATGGTCGCCTCCGCGCTGGGCTACAAGACCACGATCGTCATTCCACGGACCCAAAGCCAGGAGAAGAAAGACGCCATCCGCCTGCTCGGCGCGGAGCTGGTCGAGGTCGACGCCGTGCCGTATTCGAACCCCGACAACTACGTCCGCTATTCCGGGCGCTTGGCCGAGGAACTCGCCAAGACCGAGCCCAACGGGGTGATCTGGGCCAACCAGTTCGACAACACCGCCAACCGCCAGGCGCACTACCTGACCACGGGCCCGGAAATCTTCACGCAAACAGACGGTAAGGTCGACGGCTTCATCTGCGCCGTCGGCTCGGGCGGCACCCTGGCCGGCGTCGCCGCGGCGCTGCGCGAACGCAAGCCGGACGTGAAGATCGGCCTCGCCGATCCGCACGGCGCGGCCCTCTACAGCTGGTACAAGGATGGCGAGCTGAAGTCCGAGGGCAATTCGATCAGCGAGGGCATCGGCCAGGGCCGCGTGACCGCCAATCTGGAAGGCCTGACGATCGACTACCCGTTCCGCGTTTCGGACGAGGAAATGCTCGAGGTGCTCTACGACCTTGTGATGCACGAGGGTCTGTGCCTGGGCGGCTCGGCCGGGATCAACATCGCCGGGGCGGTCAAACTCGCCAAGGAAATCGGCCCAGGCCACACGATCGTGACGGTGCTGTGCGACCACGGTTCGCGCTACCAGTCCAAGCTCTTCAACCCCGCCTTCCTTAAGGAGAAGGGTCTGCCGACGCCGCCCTGGATGTAGCTTGCGACGAAGCGCTCGCGCGGCGATGTTGCCGGCGTCTAGAAACTGGGGCGAGTCACTCCCCGAAAGGCGCAGACATGAGCACTCCGTCCGATCCGCTGGTCTCCACCGCCTGGCTGGCCGAACACCTCGACGCGCCGGACGTGCGGGTGGTTGACGCCTCGTGGCACATGCCCGCCGCCCAGCGCGAGCCGTACAAGGAGTTCCTGGCGGCCCACATCCCGGGGGCTGTGTTCTTCGACATCGACGACATCGCCGACGAGACCACCGACCTGCCGCACATGATCCCCACGGCGGTGAAGTTCGCCTCGCGGGTCAAGAAGCTTGGCCTGGGCGATGGCTCGCGGATCGTCGTCTACGACAGCATCGGTATCCTGCCGGCCGCCCGCGCCTGGTGGCACTTCCGCGCCATGGGCCATGAGGACGTCGTGGTCCTGGATGGCGGCCTGCCCAAATGGATCGCCGAGGGCCGCCCCATCGAGGACGGCCCCGCGACGCCGCAGGAGCGCCACTTCACACCGCGTTACCAGGCCGACATCTATCGCTCGCTGGAGCAGATGCGCGAGATCGTCGCCAGCGGACGTGAGCAAGTCATCGACGCCCGCCCGGCCGGACGCTTCGAAGCCCGTGATCCCGAGCCGCGCGCCGGCCTGCGCGGCGGCCACATGCCGGGCGCCCGCAACATTCCGCTGGCGGCGATGATCGCGCCGGACGGGACCATGCTGCCGGCCGGCAAGCTGAAGACCGTGTTCGAGGCGGCGGGCGTGGACATCAACAAGCCGATCGTCTCGACCTGCGGCTCGGGCATCACGGCTGCGGTGGTCGCCCTGGCCCTGGCCCGGATGGGTAAGCCGCGTTCGGCGGTCTATGACGGCTCGTGGACGGAATGGGGCGGCCTGGACGACGCCCCCGTCGTTACAGGCCCGGCGGCTTAGACCCGAAAGTAGCGTGATGGACGAAGAAACCCGCCTGATCCGCAACGGCGCCACCAACCACACGCTGGCGAAGACGGTCAATCCGCCGATCCAGCGGGGCTCTACCGTGCTGCTGCCCGATGCGGCCTCGCTGTACGACGACGACCAGCTGACCTATGGGATCACGGGCCTCGCGACACCGCGCGCCCTGCAGCAGGCCCTCGCGGACCTGGAAGGCGCCGAGGACGTCACGCTCTACCCGTCCGGCCTGGCGGCGATCACCGGCGCCTTGCTGGCGGTGCTGAAGGCCGGCGACGAGGTCCTTGTGGTCGACAGCGCCTACAAGCCGACCCGCCGCTTTTGCGACCGGCTGTTGGCCCGTTTCTGCGTCAGCACGACCTATTACGACCCCGCCCTGGACGCCGACGCCCTGATGGCCCTGGCCACGCCGCGCACGCGGCTGATCGTGCTGGAGGCGCCAGGCTCCCTAACCTTCGAGATGCAGGACATCCCCGCCATCGCCAAGGCGGCGAACGCGCGCGGCATCATGACCCTGGTCGACAACACCTGGGCGGCGGGCTTCTATTTCAAGCCGCTGGCGCACGGCGTGACCCTCAGCGTCCAGGCGCTGACCAAGTACGTCGGCGGGCACTCCGACTGCTTCATGGGCTCGGTGGCGACCTCGGACAAGGCGGTCGCCGCGCTGCTGGGCGAGGCGATGTGGGACATCGGCTGGTCGGTGTCGCCCGACGACGCCTACACCATGCTGCGGGGTCTTCGGACGCTGGCCACGCGCCTGCCGCGCCACCAGGAGAACGGCCTGGCCATCGCCCGCTGGATGCAAGCGCGGCCGGAGGTGTCGCGGGTTCTGCACCCCGCCCTGCCCGACGATCCTGGCCACGCGATCTGGAAGCGTGACTTCACCGGCGCTTGTGGCCTGTTCGGCGTGGTGCTGAAGCCGTGCGGCCAGAGCGCGGCCAAGGCCTTCCTCGACAGCCTGAAGTTGTTTGGCCTCGGCTTTTCCTGGGGCGGCTACGAAAGCCTGGCGCTTCACTGCGATCCGCAACTGAAGTTCCGCACGATCCCGGTGAACCTTGAGGGTCCTCTCATGCGTTTCCATGTGGGGCTGGAAAGCATCGAGGACCTCAAGGCTGACCTGGAGATCGGTTTTAGAACGCTGAACGCCTGACGCCCGGCGATCGGGACGATCAAAGCTTGCAATAATCCACGCCTCGCCTGTGATGTCGTCAGCGCCCAATCCGACGCGCACACTGTGGGGTATGGTTCATGGCGCTCTATGTCTTTGCTCTCCTGATTGGCGTGGTGGCGGGCTTGCGGGCGATGACCGCCCCCGCCGCCGTCTCGTGGGCCGCGCGGCTGGGCTGGCTGCCGCTGGCGGGATGGCCGCTGGCCTGGCTGGGCGGACTGATCCCTGTCCTGGTTCTCACCGCGCTCGCGGCGCTTGAGTTGGTCGGAGACCAGCTTCCCCAGACGCCAAGCCGCAAGGTTCCAGTCCAGTTCGGAACCCGCATCGCCACGGGAGCCTTCAGCGGCGCGGCCTTGATGATGCCGAGCGGCCATTGGCTTCGCGGCGCCGTCATCGGCGCGCTCGGCGCGGTGATCGGCACGCTGGGCGGCGCCGAACTCCGGGGACGCCTCGCGGCATGGTTCGGCAACGATCGTCCCGCCGCCTTGATCGAAGACGCCATCGCGATCGGCGGCGCCTTGGCCATCGTGGCGCTGGCCCAATGAGCGCGCCGCGACGCTTCGACGCCATCATCATCGGCGCGGGCCAGGCAGGTCCCTCGCTGGCGGGACGGCTGACGGCCGCCGGCGAGACCGTGGCGATGATCGAACGCAAGGACTTCGGCGGCACCTGCGTGAACACCGGCTGCATGCCCACCAAGACGCTGGTGGCCAGCGCCTACGCGGCTCACCTGGCCCGCCGGGCCGCCGACTACGGCGTCGTGCTGGAGGGCTCCGTCGGCGTCGACATGAAGCGCGTCTGGGCTCGCCAGCAGACCGTCGTGACGAACGCCCGCGGCGGCGTCGAAAGCTGGCTGCGCGGCATGAAGGGCTGCACGGTCATCCAGGGCCACGCGCGCTTCGAGAGCGCGGACACGATCCGGGTCGGCGACGAGGTGCTGACCGCGCCCAAGATTTTCCTGAACGTCGGTGGCCGCGCCAACGTGCCGGACATGCCCGGCGTCAACGATATCCCCTACCTGACCAATGTCGGCATGATGCGGCTGGATACGCTGCCCGAGCACCTGGTCATTGTCGGCGGCAGCTATATCGGGCTGGAATTCGCCCAGATGTTCCGCCGGTTCGGCAGCCAGGTCACGATCGTCGAGATGGGGCCGCGCCTGATCGCTCGCGAGGATCCGGAAATCTCCGACGCGATCCGGGAGATCCTGGAGGCCGAAGGGATCACCGTCCGGCTCAACGCCAAGTGCATCCGCTTCTCGCCCCATGAGGACGGCGCCTGCGTGCACGTGACCTGCGAGGCGGGCGAGCCGCAGGTGACCGGATCGCATGTCCTATTGGCGGTCGGCCGCCGGCCCAACACCGATGATCTCAACCTCGAGGCGGCCGGCGTCGAGACCGACAAGCGCGGCTATGTCGTCGTCGACGATCAGTTGCGGACCAACGTCCCGGGCATCTGGGCGATGGGCGACTGCAACGGCAAGGGCGCCTTCACCCACACGGCCTACAACGACTTCGAGATCGTCGCGGCCAACCTGCTGGACAACGACCCGCGCAAGGTCAGCGACCGGATCTCGTGCTACGGCCTATTCGTCGATCCGCCGCTAGGCCGGGTCGGCATGACGGAGGCCGAGGCGCGCGCCAGCGGCCGTCCGTTGCTCGTCGGAAAACGCCCCATGACCCGCGTCGGCCGCGCGGTCGAGAAGGGCGAGACCGCGGGCTTCATGACAGTGGTGGTCGACGCCGAAACGAAAGAGATCCTGGGCGCGGCGATCCTGGGCCTGAACGGGGACGAGGCGATTCACGGGATGATCGACCTGATGTACGCCAAGGCGCCCTACACCACGATCCAGCGCGCGGTGCACATCCATCCGACCGTCTCGGAGCTGATCCCGACGATGCTGGGCGAGCTGAAGCCCGCTTAGATTTTCAGATTTTGACCTAGGCGCTTTCAGATAAATCTGAACCTGTTGCGGTTGCGATCGGCGCAAGCGGGGCCAGATAGCAGGCTGACGCCGACGGAGGGTCGGCGCCCCTACTCCAAGGGACAGTCTCGCATGCCTAACCTGTTCGATCCGCTGCGCGTCGGCGATCTCAATCTGCCCAACCGCGTCGTCATGGCGCCGCTGACCCGGTTGCGCGCCGGTCCGAGCCAAATCCCCAACGCCCTGATGGCCGAGTACTACGGCCAGCGCGCCTCGGCCGGTCTGTTGATCACGGAAGGCGTGCCGGTCGCGCCGCAAGGCGTCGGCTACGCCGGCGTGCCGGGCGTCTGGTCCAAGGAGCAGACCGAGGGCTGGAAGCAGGTGACCAAGGCCGTGCACGACAAGGGCGGCCGCATCTTCATGCAGATCTGGCACGTCGGCCGGATATCCGATCCCGAACTGCTGAACGGCGAGCTTCCGGTCGCGCCCAGCGCCATCGCCGCCAAGGGCCATGTCAGCCTGCTGCGTCCGCAACGCGACTACCCCACCCCGCGCGCCCTCTCGACCGAGGAAGTCGCCGGCGTGGTCGAGGCCTTCCGCCAAGGGGCGGAGAACGCCCAGGCCGCCGGTTTCGACGGCGTGCAGTTGCACGGCGCCAACGGCTATCTTCTCGACCAATTCCTGCAGGACGGCAGCAACCAGCGCACCGACCAGTACGGCGGCTCGATCGAAAATCGCGCCCGCCTGCTGCTGGAAGCCACCGACGCGGCGATCTCCGTCTGGGGCGCCGATCGCGTCGGCGTCCACCTGGCGCCGCGCGCCGACAGCCATTCGATGGGCGACAGCAACCTCGCCGCCACCTTCGGCCATGTCGCCAAGGCTCTGGGTGAGCGCAAGATCGGCTTCGTCTCGGCGCGTGAGTACGAGGCGGCCGATAGCCTGGGTCCCGACCTGAAGAAGGCCTTCGGCGGCGTCTACATCGCCAACGAGAAGTTCGACCTGGCCAGCGCCAACGCCGCGATCGAGGCCGGCAAGGCCGACGCGATCGCCTTCGGCAAGGCCTACATCGCCAACCCGGACCTGGTGGAGCGCCTGAAGGCGGGCGCGGCGTTGAACACGCCCGACCCGACCACCTTCTACGGCTTCGAAAACGGTCCGCGCGGCTATACGGACTATCCGACGCTGGCCCAGGTCAGCGAGCCGGCCTAAGCCTTTCCAAGCACAAACTCTTGTCATCCCGGAAGCCTCGCAGAGGCTATCCGGGACCCAGGGAGTGAAGGAGCGCCGTGCGCGCCACCCCTGGGTCCCGGCTCTTCGCGCTGCGCGCTGCGGCCGGGATGACAAGGGCTTTGCGGCAGGCCTTAAGCGGCCTTGATTAGCCCCTCCGCCATATACTGAGCGGCCACCGCCTCGGCGACCTTGATGCCGTCAACGGCGGCCGAGAGGATGCCGCCGGCATAGCCCGCGCCTTCACCGGCCGGAAAAAGGCCGGCGGTGTTCAGGCTCTGAAAGTCCTTGCCCCGCGTGATCCGCACGGGCGAGGACGTCCGGGTCTCGACGCCGGTCAGCACCACGTCCGGATGGTCGTAGCCCGGGATTTGGCGACCGAACACTGGCAGCGCCTCGCGCATGGACTCGATGGCGAACGGCGGCAGGCATTTGGCCAGATCGGTCAGGTGAACGCCCGGCTTGTAGGACGGGATCACCTCGCCGAACTCGGTCGAAGGGCGACCGGCCAGGAAGTCGCCGACCAACTGTCCCGGCGCCTGATAGGTCCCGCCGCCCGCCTCGAAGGCCAGGCTCTCCCACTTGCGCTGGAATTCGACCCCGGCCAGCGGGTGGCCCGGATAGTCCTGCTCGGGATTGATGTCGACGACGAAGCCGGAATTGGCGTTCCGCTCGTTGCGGGAATACTGGCTCATGCCGTTGGTGACGACGCGACCGGGCTCGGACGTCGCGGCCACAACCGTGCCGCCCGGACACATGCAGAAGCTGTAGACAGTCCGGCCATTCTTGCAGTGGTGCGACAGGCTATAATCGGCCGCGCCCAGGTCGGGATGGCCGGCGCAGTCGCCAAAGCGCGCCCTGTCCATCCAGGACTGAGGATGCTCGATCCGCACCCCGATCGAGAACGGCTTGGCCTCGATGTGGACGCCTCGATCGTACAGCACCTGGAAGGTGTCGCGCGCGCTGTGGCCCAAGGCCATCACGACATGGCGGGCCGGCAGGTAATCGCCGCCGGCGATATGAAGCCCCTTCAGCTGGCGGGAGCCGTCGGCGCCGACCTCGATGTCGAAGTCCTCGACCTTATGCTGCCAGCGGTACTCGCCGCCCAAGCTCTCGATCAGCGCCCGCATGTTCTCGACCATGTGGACAAGGCGGAAGGTGCCGATGTGCGGATGGGCCTCGGTCAGGATCTCTTCCGGCGCGCCGGCCTTGACGAACTCCTCCAGCACCTTGCGGCCCAGGAAGCGAGGGTCCTTGATCTGGCTGTAGAGTTTGCCGTCCGAAAAGGTCCCCGCCCCGCCTTCGCCGAACTGGACGTTGGACTCCGGATTCAGCTCGCCCCGCCGCCACAGCCCCCAGGTGTCCTTGGTGCGCTCGCGCACCACCTTGCCGCGATCCACGATGATGGGCTTCAGGCCCATCTGCGCCAGGATAAGACCCGCGAACAGACCGCAAGGCCCCGCGCCGATGACCACCGGCCGCGGCCCCTCGAAACCCGCCGGCGCCTTGGCCACGAAGCGATAGTCGGTGTCCGGCGCGACGCGGACCTGATGGTCGCCCTCGAAGCGGCGCAGAACGGACGCCTCGTCGCGCAAAACGACATCGACCGAATAGACCATCAAGATCGCGGACTTGCGGCGCGCGTCATGGGCGCGGCGCGCGACCTCGAAGCTTACCAGGTCATCGGCCTCGATCCCCAGGCGAGCGACGATGGCGGGCGCCATGGCCTCTGGCGGATGGCCGAGCGGCAGCTTCAGTTCCGAAATACGCAGCATGGCGCGGGTCTTAGCCAAAAGTCGGCCGCCGCGCCATCCATGCGGACGTTAAGCCGCGCGGACCAACGCTCCGTCGCGCGGGATAAGACGAGCGCTCTGGCCCTTACGAAGCTCCACGGTCAGGCTGGAGCCGCCCAGCACCACGACGTGACGGCCGTCGACCTTGGCCGTCAGCACCGCCTCGGCCAACTTGCCGCCCGTCCAGTGGACGTCGACCCCAACCGCGCCCCGCGCTCGCAGGCCCTTGATGTGACCCGTGGGCCAGGCCGACGGCAGAGCAGGCAACAGGTAGATCCGGTCGTTGCGGCTCTGCAGGATCATCTCGGTCATGCCCGAGGTCCCGCCGAAATTACCGTCGATCTGGAACGGCGGATGGGCGTCGAACATGTTCGGATAGGTCCGCTCGGGCCCAAGCAGCAGGCGCAGGATCCCGTGGGCGTGATCGCCCTCGCCCAGCCGCGCCCAGAGATTCAGCCGCCAGGCGATCGCCCACCCCGTCGAGAGGTCGCCGCGCGTCACCAGGGTCTGCCTCGCCGCCGCCGCCAGCTTCGGCGTGGTGTCGATCGCGATCTGGTCCGACGGGAACAGGCCGTAGAGGTGCGAAACGTGCCGGTGGTGGATGTCGAGCGCGTCGGCGTCCCAGTCCTCTTGCCACTCCTGCAACTGGCCGTCCTTGCCGATCTTGTAGGGCGCGAGCTTGTCACGCGCCGCCCTAAGTTCGGCGACAAAGGTCTGATCGGCGCCCAGCACCGCCTCGGCCTTCAGGCAGTTGTCGAACAGGTCGCGGATGATCGCCTGGTCCATGGTCGGGCCCGCGACGATCGAGGCGCCGTGGCCGTGGTCGTTCTCGGGCGACAGCGAAGGATTGGTGACCAGCACGCCGAACTTCGGATCGACCACCAGGGTGTCGAGGAAGAACCGCGCCGAGCCCTTCATCAGCGGATAGACCCGCGCCAGATAGGCGCGATCGCGTCCGTAGTCGTAGTGGTCCCACAGGTGCTTGCAGAGCCAGGCGCCGCCGGTGGGCCAAACGCCCCACGGCGCGCCGTCCACCGGGGCGGTCGCCCTCCAAAGGTCGGTGTTGTGGTGCGCCACCCAGCCGCGCGCGCCATACATCGCCTTGGCGGTCCGCGCGCCGGTTTCCGAGAGATCCTTCACCAGCGCGATCAGCGGCTCGACCAGCTCCGGCAGGTTGGCTGGCTCGGCCGGCCAGTAGTTCATCTCGGTGTTGATGTTGATCGTGTACTTGCTGCCCCAGGGCGCGGAGGGCTTGTCGTTCCAGACGCCCTGCAGGTTGGCGGGCTGGCTTCCCGGCCGAGAGCAGGCGATCAGCAAATAGCGGCCATACTGGAAATAGAGCGCCGCCAGCGAGGGATCGTCCGTTGTCGGCGAGGCCTTGATCCGCTCGTCGGTCGGAAGAAGGTCGGCGCGCGTGCGGCCGAAATCGACCTCGACGCGACGAAACAGGGCGCGGTGATCGGCCTGGTGATCGGCTAGGATTTTACCCCACGACTTGCCCGACAGCCGGGCCAGCGTGGCCTTGTTCAGCGCCGTCGGATCGCCGGAAACGTCTTCATGGCGGCGATAGCTGGTCGCCGCGGCGATCAGCAGGATCACCTCGTCGGCGTCGCGGATCGACAAGGTCTCGCCCTGCCCGCTCACGCGCCCGCCCTTGGCGCGGACATCGACGCGGCATTCGAACCGCAGCCTGGCGGGGACGCCTTGCTGGCTGTCGTTGGTCCCGGCCAGCACGAGGCTGAGCCCCTCGACGCTCGCCACCGGCTTCGACTTCAGCGGCGAGGCGAAACTCAGGTCCAGGCCGAGGGCGCCTCGACGGCTGGCCGACAGGCGCACGGTGATCACGCCATCGGGCGCGCTGCCGATGACCTCGCGAACATATTGGACGCCGTCGATCGTGAAACGCGTCATGGCGATCGCGCCATCCAGATCGAGGTCGCGGACATAGTTCGTGGGCTCCGCCAGTCCCGGAAAGTCCAGCTTCAGGTCGCCGATCGTCTGGTACGACATCTGCTGCTTGGGAATGCCGACGAACTTGGCCTCGGCGAGCTTTGACGCCTTGGCGTACTCCCCAGCGTCGATCAACCGGCGGATCTCGGGCAGAGCAGCGCCGGCTTCGGGATTGATCGGCTCATAGGGACCGCCCGCCCAAAGGGTGTCCTCGTTCAGTTGCAGCCGCTCGGCGCCGACGCCGCCAAAGACCATGGCGCCCAGCTTGCCCGAGCCGACGGGCAGCGCCTCGACCCAGGCCTTGGCCGGCTGACGGTACCAGAGCCGGAGCGGCGAACCCGCCGACGTCGCGGCGCGTCCCGAGGTGGCGGCAAGGGCCGGCGCGGCGCCCAGGGCCGCCAGGGTGGACCGACGAGTTAAGGTCATGCCGCGAGCCTCCCAACACGCGAAAAGCCGGACGCGCCCTTTTTAGGATCACGTCCGGCTCTCTTTAGAGGGGCGTGGCGCCCCTTAGTCGATCGCCACGACCACCACCGACTTGGCGGGGATGGCCAGGGTCAGGGTGTCGCCCGCGATCTTGCCGCCCTTGAACGGGACCGGCGCAACGGTCGGCTTGGCCCCGAAGGCGTTCATCGCGTCCATCTTGTCGGCGGTCATGACCTGCCCCGACACCGACTTGGCCTTCAGGCCGCCCAGCGCCACCGACAGCTTCACGCCATCGTCCGGCGACATGTTGGCGACCGCCACATAGGTCTTGCCGTCCTTGCCCTTGGCCGCCGAGGCGTTGAAGGCCGGGATCTTGGAACCCGCGACGTCGATCTCGGGCGCGGTCACGTCCAACGGGATCGCCGTGGAGTCCTGGAACGGCACGTACATCTTGTAGGCGTAGTAGGTCGGCGTCAGGACGATCTTGTCGCCCTGGGTCAGGATCATCGCCTGCAGCACGTTGATGGTCTGGGCGACGTTCGTCATCTTCACCCGGTCGGTATAGCGGTGGAAGATGTTGAAGTTGGCCGCCGCCAGCACGCCGTCGCGCAGGGTGTTCAACTGGTAGAGGTGGCCCGGATTGGTGCCCGGCTCGACGTCGTACCAGGTGCCCCATTCATCGACGTACAGACCGATCCGCTTGCTGGGATCGTTCTTGTCCATGGCGGCGATGTGCTGCTTGAGCAGATCATCCATCCGCAGGGTCTGCGCGAAGGTCTGTCCCCAGGCGGCTTTGTCGAAGCCGGTCGCCGCGCCCTTCTTCGACCACTGGCCGGTCGGGATCGTGTAGTAATGCAGGGAAATGGCGTCCATGAACCGGCCGGCGTTCTTGGTGACCACGTCGGTCCAATTCACGTCGAACGAATTGGCGCCCGAGGCGACGCGCAGGGCCTTGTTGTCATCGTTCTTGTGAAAGAACGCCGAGAAGCGACGATACTCGTTGGCGTAGTACTCGGCGGTCATCTCGCCGCCGCAGCCCCAGCTTTCGTTGCCGATGCCGACGAAGGGCAGGTTGAACGGCTTGTCGCGCCCATTCGCGCGGCGCTCCTGAGCCAAGGTGTCGTCACCCGGCGAGATCATGTACTCGATCCACTCGCGCATCTCCGTGGGGTCGGACGAGCCCATGTTGATCGAGACATAGGGATCGGCGCCGACCTGCTCGGCGAAGTCCATGAATTCGTGGGTGCCGAAGGCGTTGGTCTCGGGCGAGCCGCCCCACCAGTTGTTCTTGCGCGAGGGGCGCTTGTCGCGCGGGCCGATGCCGTCGCGCCAGCGATACTCGTCGGCGAAGCAGCCGCCGGGCCAGCGGATGACCGGGACCTTGATGTCCTTCAGCGCGGTGACCACGTCGGTGCGGATGCCGCGCACGTTGGGGATCTTGGAATCGGGCCCCACCCAGACGCCGTCATAGATGCCCGCGCCCAAATGCTCCGAGAATTGACCGTAGATGTAGCGGGAGATCGGCGCCCCCGGCTTGTCGGCCTTGAGCGTGGCCGTTGCTGAAATCTCGCCAGCCTGGGCGTTCGCCGCCATCACCAGCAGCGCGGCCGCCGCGCCTAGAACCGTCTTGGCCATCGCCATGTACTTCCCTCTCCGTTACGCGCGGATGCTTCCGGGCTCCGCCTTGTTCTGACCGCGTGCATAGCAGCGGTTATTTTGTCGTACAATAAGGTTCCGAACGGGGACGCCTTCCGGACATAAAAGAACCGCCGGCCCTTGGAAGAGCCGGCGGCGAACGCGGTTAGTGGTTATCCCTGGGCAGGCCCTTGGTCTGGGCGATGCGCTGGTATTTGACGGCGGGTTCGAGGACGGCGCCGGTTTCGAGCTGTCCGACGACGGCGCGCTGGATCTCCTGCCAGGGGGTCTGGCTTTCGGGGATCGGGAAGCCGCCGGCGGCCTCGAGGGCCTTGCGCCGCTCGACGATCTCGCTGGGCGAGACCAGGACATCGACCCGCGACTTGCGCAGGTCAAAGCGGACCTTGTCGCCGGTCTTGAGCAAGGCAAGACCCCCGCCCACGGCCGCCTCGGGCGAGGCGTTGAGGATCGAGGGCGAGCCCGACGTGCCCGACTGGCGGCCATCGCCGATGCAGGGCAGCTGATGGACGCCTTGCTTGATCAGGTAATTGGGGGCGCGCATGTTCACCACCTCGGCCGCGCCGGGATAGCCCACCGGGCCCGCGCCGCGCATGAACAGGATCGAGTTGGCGGTGATGCCCACCGACGGATCGTCGATCCGGTGGTGATAGTCCTCGGGACCATCGAACACGACCGCCACGCCCTCGAAGGCGTCCGGATCGTCGGGGTTGGACAGATAGCGCTCGCGGAACTCCTGGCTGATCACGCTGGTCTTCATGATCGCCGAGTTGAACAGATTGCCGCGCATGACCACGAAGCCCGCCCGCTCGACCAGCGGCCGCGAGAACGGCCGGATGACGTCCTCGTCCTCGATCTGGACGCCGCGATACTGCTCGCCGATGGTCTGGCCCGAGACGCATTTGACGTCCTCGTGGATCAGGCCCTGCTCGATCAGCTGGCCGAAGACAGCGGGCACGCCGCCGGCCCGGTAATAGTCCTCGCCCAGATATTCCCCAGCCGGCTGCAGGTTCACCAGCAGCGGCACTTCCTCGCCCTTCTCCTGCCAGTCGTCGATCGACAGCTCGACGCCCACGTGGCGGGCCAGGGCGTTCAGGTGGATCGGGGCGTTGGTCGAGCCGCCGATGGCCGAGTTGACGACGATGGCGTTCAGGAACGCCTCGCGGGTCAGCACGTCCGAGGGCTTGAGGTCCTCGTTGACCATCTCCACGATCCGCAGACCCGTGCGATAGGCGTTCTCTTGCCGATCCCTATAGGGGGCGGGGATCGCCGCCGAGCCGGGCAGCGACATGCCCAGCGCCTCGGTCAGCGAGTTCATGGTCGTGGCCGTGCCCATGGTGTTGCAGTAGCCGGTCGAGGGCGCGGAGCTGGCCACCAGCTTGATGAAGCCGGCGTTGTCGATCTCGCCGGCAGCCAGCAGTTCGCGGGCCTTCCAGACGATGGTGCCCGAGCCCGTGCGCTGGCCCTTGTGCCAACCGTTCAGCATCGGACCGACCGACAGCGCGATGGCCGGGATGTTCACCGTCGCCGCCGCCATCAGGCAGGCCGGCGTCGTCTTATCGCAGCCGATCGTCAGCACCACCCCGTCCAGCGGATAGCCGTAGAGCAGCTCGACGAGGCCCAGGTACGACAGGTTCCGGTCCAGACCCGCCGTCGGCCGCTTGCCCGTCTCTTGGATCGGATGGACCGGGAACTCCAGTACGATGCCGCCCGCCGAGCGAATCCCCTCGCGCACCCGCTCGGCCAAAACGAGGTGGTGGCGGTTGCACGGCGACAGGTCCGACCCCGTCTGGGCGATCCCGATGATCGGACGACCCGACTGCAGCTCCTCCAGCGTCAGACCAAAGTTCAGATAGCGCTCCAGATAAAGCGCCGTCATGTCGATATTGTCCGGATTATCAAACCACGCGCGCGAACGAAGCTTGGGGGAGACGGGGTCGGCGCTCATGACAATCCTTGACGACGTTATGCGCCCACAAGCCCAACGCCAAAAGCGCGCCAGGACCGAGGCGGATTTGTATTATAATATATGTCTGACTATCCTCGCTTCCCTGGGGCGTCAATGATCACGAGCGGTGTTCGGCCGGACGGCGTCAGCGATAATGGGTCTAGCCGGGCCGTGGACCTCGGCCCCATTGCGACCGCTCCCAAGTCCTGTCACCAAGGCGCGCCGAGAGTCCCGCGCGCCTCGACGAAACGAGGTTTGACACCCGCGCCAGCGACGGTATTTGTCAGACTATTATAAGCTAGGAGCGTTTCGCCATGGTGTTCAGGTTCGTGCAGTTGAAGACCGGCGACGGCCAAAGACGGCTAGCGGCGGTGGACGACTCGGGCCGTGCTCGGCGGGTGACGGCGGCCGACACGCTCTACGATCTGGCCCAAGCCGCGATCGGCGCCAACGCGACCCTGGCCGAGACCGCTCAAGCGCATGAACTGGGCGAGGATATCGACATCTTGGCCGCCCTGGCCGAAGGCCGGGTCCTGGCGCCGATCGACCATCCCGACACCGCCCACCTGCTGCTGACCGGCACGGGCCTGACCCACCTCGGCTCGGCCGAGGGCCGCGACAAGATGCACAAGGCCGCCCAGGCGGGCGAGCAGCTCACCGACTCGATGCGGATGTTCCTGATGGGCGTCGAGGGCGGCAAGCCCGCGTCGGGCCAGGAAGGCGTGCAGCCGGAATGGTTCTACAAGGGCGATGGTCAGCAGCTGGTCGCCCCCGGCCAGCCCCTGACCTCCCCCGCCTTCGCCAAGGATGGCGGCGAGGAGCCCGAGATCGCCGGCGTCTATCTGATCGGCCCCGATGGCGCGCCCCACCGCCTGGGCTTCTGCCTGGCCAACGAGTTCTCCGACCATGTGATCGAGCGCGGCAACTATCTGTGGCTGGCTCACTCGAAGCTGCGCCAGGCGGCGCTGGGTCCGGAGCTGCTGACCGGCCCCCTGCCCGAGGACGTGCGCGGCGCCAGCCGCATCCTGCGCGACGGCGCGGTGGCCTGGGAGAAGCCCTTCCTGTCGGGCGAGGCGAACATGTCCCACACGATCGCCAATCTCGAGCATCACCACTTCAAGTACGACCTGTTCCGGCGCCCCGGCGACGTGCACGTCCACTTCTTCGGCACCGCGACTCTGTCGTTCTCCGAGGGCTTCCAGACAAAGGTCGGCGACGTGTTCGAGATCGAGGCCGCGCCCTTCCTCTATCCGGTGCGCAACTCGCTGGGACAGGCGGCGGAACGCCCCGTCACGGTGCGGGCGCTGTGACGCCGATCCGCCTGGCGCTCGTGGGCCTGGGCAAGATCGCCCGGGACCAACACCTGCCCGCCATCGCCGCCGATCCGCGCTTTGAGTTGGTCGCCATCGTCAGCCGCAACGCCGAGCTGGATGGCGTCGCCCACTTCACCAACCTGGCCGCCCTACTAGCCAGCGACGTGGCGATCGACGCCGTGGCGCTGTGCACGCCGCCGCAGCCCCGTCACGCCCTGGCCCATTTGGCGCTGGCGGCGGGCAAGCATGTGATGCTGGAAAAGCCGCCGGGCGCGACGCTGAGCGAGGTCGAGGACCTGCGCCAGGCCGCCGCCGCCCGGAGTCTGACGCTTCAGACCACCTGGCATTCGCGCTACGCCGCCGGGGTCGAGCCCGCGCGGGCGTGGCTGGCGGAGCGCGCGATCAAGGCCGTGCGGATCAACTGGAAGGAAGACGTACGCGTCTGGCATCCCGGCCAGGAATGGATCTGGGAAGCCGGAGGCCTGGGCGTGTTCGACCCGGCGATCAACGCCCTGTCGATCGTCACCCGCATCCTGCCCCTGCCCTTCTTCCTGTCGCGCGGCGTGCTGCATGTGCCCGAGAACCGACAATCACCGATCCAGGCCGAGCTCGACTTCCGCGACGCCAACGGCGCGCCGATCCGGGCCGAGTTGGACTTCTTGCAGACGGGTCCGCAAAGCTGGGACATCGAGGTCGACACCGAGGACGGGGCGCTGAAGCTGACCAACGGCGGCGCCAAGCTTTGGATCGACGACCAGTTGATGCACGAGGGGCCGGATCGCGAGTATCCCGGCCTCTACGATGAGTTCGCCCAGCTGATCGCCGACGGCGCCAGCGACGTGGACGTCAGTCCGCTACGCCACGTGGCCGACGCCTTTCTGCTCAGCGAGCGGGTCGTGGCGCCGCCATTCGTCGAATAGACGCCGGCGCGAATAGAGAAAAAAGACGGAGAGGAAACATGAAGTTCAAGACCATCGCCCTGTGCGGCGCCCTCGCCCTGGCCGCGACATCGACGGCGACGGCCGCCGAACTGTCCCGCCGTCCCTTCGGCCAAACGCCGTCGGGCGAGGCGGTCGAGGCCTTTACCCTGACCAACGCCAAGGGTGTCAGCGCCACGGTGATCACCTATGGCGCCACCCTGCAGTCCCTGGTCGCGCCCGACAAGGCCGGCAAGAAGGCGGACATCGTGCTCGGATTCAGCGACGCGGCCGCCTATGTGAAGAACGCCAGCTACTTCGGCGCGACCGTGGGCCGCTTCGCCAACCGGATCGGCAAGGGCCGCTTCGAGTTGGACGGCAAGGCCTATCAGCTGGCGCTGAACAACAACGGCGTCGCGGCCCTGCATGGCGGCGTGAAGGGCTTCGACAAGGTCGTCTGGAAGGTGCTGGAGACGAAGTCCGGTCCGACGGCTTCGGTGACGCTAGGCTATGTCAGCCCAGACGGTGACCAGGGCTATCCCGGGACCGTGAACGCCACGGCGACCTACGCGCTCGACGAACAGAACCAGCTGACGATCACCTACGGCGCGACGACCGACAAGCCGACGATCGTCAACATGACCAACCACGCCCTGTTCAACGTCGCCGGCGAAGGCGCTTCGGAAGGCGCGATGGGCAACGTGCTGACCCTACCCGCCGATGGCTACACGCCCGTCGACAATGAGCTGATCCCGACCGGCGCGATCACGCCGGTCGCGGGCACGGCCTTCGACTTCCGCAAGCCCACGGCCGTCGGCGAGCGCATCCGCGACGCCAGCGATGCGCAGCT
The DNA here is from genome assembly GCF_031454995.1 of Caulobacter segnis. Lineage (GTDB taxonomy): Bacteria > Pseudomonadota > Alphaproteobacteria > Caulobacterales > Caulobacteraceae > Caulobacter > Caulobacter segnis_E. The sequence goes on from NZ_JAVDRV010000002.1 coordinate 942,819, forward strand.
CGTCATCGGCAAGGGCTACGACCACAACTACGTGCTGAACGGAAAGTCGGGCGGGGCTCCGCGGCTGGCGGCGCGCCTAGCCGACCCCAAGAGCGGCCGGGTGTTGGAAATCCTGTCCGACCAGCCGGGCATCCAGTTCTATTCCGGCAACTTCCTGGACGGTTCGTGGATCGGCAAGACCGGCAAGCTCTACCGCCAGGGCGACGGCATCGCGCTGGAGCCGCAGCACTTCCCCGACGCGCCGAACAAGCGCCAGTTCGCGCCGGTGCGCCTGGATCCCGGCCAGACCTACCGCAACGTGATGGTCTTCAAGGTCGACGTCGCCAAGTAGATCGTGATCGGGCTGGCTCACAAGCGGCCAGCCCGTTTCCCAACAACAGTCGCCCTTAGCGGCTCCAGGCTTCGGCGATCCGAGCCGTGTCCGTCAGGATCGCGCTGTTTAGCGCCATGATCTTCAGCGACGCCACATGAAGCTCCGCGTCGTAAGCGGCGCACGCGTCAGCCGCGACGAAGACGTGGTAGTCTAGGTCGAAAGCGTCGCGCACGGTGCTGTCCACGCAGCACTCGGTCGTCAGACCGGCGATAACCAGGGTGTCGACGCCCAGCGCCCTTAGCCGGACATCGAGGTCGCCGCCGAGGAAGGCGCTGTAGCGGGTCTTCTTGACCACGAGCTCGCCCGGCGCGGGCTGGGGCCCGTAAAAGTCAGACCCGGACTCTCCAGAACGGCAGATCGCCGCCTCGCTACCCGGGTCGCCGCCCCGCCGGCGGATCCGCTCGAGCCAGGCTGGAGAGTCGGTCTCCGGCGTCGTGAACAGACCCGCGAAGACGACGGGGACGCCCCTCGCCCGGGCGATGTCCGCCAACCGTTCGGCCGCCGCCACGGCGGGTTGGACGACAGTCATGTCGAAATAGGCCGCGAGCGCGCCCTCGGGCGAGGCGAAGTCGACCTGCATGTCCACGATCAGCACCGCCGTGCGCGAGGGCGTGATCCAGGCCTTCAAATCATCGATCACGAGAACACCGCCCGCAGGCCCGGAAGGATCTCGGAGCCGAACATCGTCAACCCTTCCACATAGTCGGGGAAGATCATCATCAGGCCGTCCAGCTCGCAGTAGCGCAGGAACTCTTCGATCTGGGCGCCGCAGGTCTTGGGCGAGCCGACCACGGTGTGGGTCATGAACGCGCCTTGGGCGGCCGCCACGCTCGACAGCTTCTCGGCCGGCACGCCCCAGCTCTCCAGCATGGCCAGGATCGCGCCCATGTCGGCGCCGCTCTTGTAGTGCTCGACCTTGGCCTCGGCGTCGGCGTCCGTGTCGCCATGAACGACGGTGCACATGGCGAAGGTCTTGATGCTCTTGCCCATCGCCTCGGCGGTCTTCTTGGCCCGCAGCGAGGCGTCGCGGCGCTCGTCCGGCGTGCGGCCGCCGATGAAGCAGACGTCGGCCTCGCGCACCGAGAACTGGAAGCCGCGATCGCTCATGCCGGCGCAGACCAGGTCCGGGCGCGGCTTGGACAATGGCTTGGGCTTGGACTGGCAATCCTTCATCGTGAAATACTTGCCGGCGAAGTCGACGCTGTCCTCGGACCACAGCCGCTTGACGATCGTCGTCCATTCCTCGGTCAGGGCGTAGCGGTCGTCGTGGGTCAGGGAGTCATCCCACGCGCCCATCTGGTCGAACTCGCCCTTGTAGGCCCCGGCCACGATGTTGAGGCCCGCGCGGCCACCGCTGATGTGATCCAGCGTGGCGATCATCTTGGCCGCCACGGCCGGGTTCTGCAGCAGCGGATGGATGGTCGCCCAGATCTTCACGGTCTTGGTGGCCTCGGCGAGGCCGGCCATCATGGTGACCGACTCCAGAGCCGTGCCCCAATGGTCGGTCTCGCCGCCGAAGCCGCGGAACTTGCCCATCGACATCACGAAGTCCATGCCGACCTCGTCGGCCTTCACCGCGGCGGCGCGGTTCTGAGCGTAAAGGCCGTCCAGCGTTGGCGTGGTCTTGGAGATGATCCAACCGCCGTTGGCCACCGGAAGAAAGACCCCGAACTGCTTACGCGGAGAAGGATGGTGGAACATGGCGCGCGTCTTCGGGTCCTAGGCTTCAGGCAGCTTCGCCAAGAGAGCGATACACCACGCCGGGCCGACTGGTCATCCATGGGCCATCCACGGCGCGCCCTCCAACCGCCGGAAGCCGTTGGGCGATCGCCGCCGCCATCATGCCTTTGACCTTAGGCTGGCGGCCAGCGAGCTCAACGCGCCCCGGTCAAGACGCCAAGGCGCGAACGCAAACAAGGCCCGGCCCTTGTGGGACCGAGCCTTGCGTCGCGCGCGCTTCGCCGGGCTAGCCGGCGGCGGTTCCTAGAACTTGCGGCTGAAGCCGACCGACGAAACCAGCGGATCCAGGTCCACCTTGGCCTTCAGGGCGCCGCCGTTGATCTTGGCGTCGGTGCTGAAATAGACCTTCTTGATGTCGGCGTTCAGCAGCCAGTTGTTCTTCAGCTTGACGTTGACGCCGGCTTGCAGGGCGTAGCCGAAGCCGTCGTCGACCTTCACAGTGAAGCCGTTCTTGTCCTTGCTGCTGTAGAACAGCATGTAGTTGATGCCGGCGCCGACATACGGGCTCACGCGGGCCGCGGGCAGCGGGTGGTATTGCAGGGTCACGACCGGCGGCAGCACCCAGGTCTTGTGGACCAGGACGTCCGTCGCGCCGCCTTGAGCGCGGATGTCGTGCTCGGTGGTGCCCAGGATGGCTTCGACGGCGACCTTGTCGGTCAGGAAGTAGGTGAAGCCCAGGGTCGGCTTGATGTCGTCCTTCACGTGGGCCTTCAGGCCGGTGGCCGCGCCCGCCGCGGTCAGGATGGCCGCATCCTTGTCCGGCGCGACTTGCGTGATGCGCGCGTGGACGATGAAATCGCCCTTCGCGTTGGGCGAGAAGTCCTCGGCGTGCGCCACGCCGCCAACCAGAGCCGTCGCCGCGATGGCCGAAAGAATAAGCGTCTTCATCATCTATCCCCAGAAGTGGCGACTCTCTAATTTCTGTCGCGATGTTTGTTTGGAGGATTACGAAGCATTCGACCTTGACCTCGATCAGTTTCTGAAAACTAGATCGCGCGGGAGAAGCCTTCGCGGGTGTCCGAGCGATGATCGAAGGCCTGGGCGGCCAGGCGAACGAACGGGCGGCCCGCTTCGGTCACACGGACAACGTCCCCACAAACGTCCACGAGGCCGTCGCCGTGAAGGTCCGCGAGCTTGGCGATGTCCGCGCCGAACACCCTTGGCGACACGCCATGGCGCGCGGCCACGGCCGCAAGATCGACCTGGAAATCGCACATCAACCGCTCGATCACGTCGGCGCGCAGGCGGTCGTCATCGGTCAACTTCACGCCTCGGGCCACCGGCAGCCGGCCCTGAACGATGGCGTCGCGCCAGGCGACCTCGGCGGTCAGGTTCTGGACATAGCCGCCGGGCATGCGACCGATCGACGACGCGCCAAGACCGATCAAGGTCGGATGCTGGTCGGTGGTGTAGCCCTGGAAGTTTCGGCGCAGCGTGCCGGTGGCGACACCGAGGGCTAGGTCGTCGTTCGGCAGGGCGAAGTGATCAAGGCCGATCGCGACATAGCCGGCCTTCACGAGACGCTCGGCGGCGGCCTGGCTCTGCTCGAAGCGGCCGTTGGCGTCCGCGAGGTCCTCTTCCCGGATCAGCTTCTGGTGAGACCGCGCCCACGGCACGTGAGCGTAGCCGAACAGAGCGATCCGTTCGGGCCGCAGCGTCAGGACCTTGTCCAGGGTCGCGACGACGTCGGCGGTCGTCTGCTTGGGCAGGCCGTACATCAGGTCGAGATTGATCGAGGCGACGCCCGCCTGGCGCAGCCAATGCGTGGCGCGGGCGACGAACTCGAACGGCTCGACTCGGTTGACCGCCTCCTGGACGTGCGGCGCCAGATCCTGGACGCCGAGGCTTGCGCGGGTCAGGCCATGGAAGGCCGCGGCCTTGACCCAGCTCTCGGTGAGGACGGCCGGATCGAGCTCGGCCGAGATCTCGACGCCCGGCGCGAACGGGAAAACGTGGCGCAGCGCGCCGAACAGCCGCACCAGATCGTCGCGCGACAGCATGTTGGGCGTCCCGCCGCCCAGATGCACCGCGCCGGCCTTGATCCGACCCGGCAGGCGGGCCTCGACCAACGCCAGTTCGTCGACAAGGCGCTCGACATATTCGCTGATCAGGGCCTGCTTCTTCACCACCCGGGTGTTGCAGCCGCAGTACCAGCACAGGCGATCGCAGAACGGGATGTGGGCGTAAAGGGAGACCGGCTCACGCGGATCCAGGCCCGCCAGCCAATCGCCATAGACCTCCGCGTCGACCTCTTTCGAGAACTGCAGCGCTGTCGGGTAGCTGGTGTAGCGGGGCGCCCGACTGTCGTAGCGCGTCAGAAGCGCGCGTTGGTCATGGGCGGGAATCGTGGCGGCGGCGGCGGTCATGCGTCTCTCCTGACGCGGCCAACCTGCTCCGCCCCACGGGCCGCCGCCGTGATTTGGATCAATCCTCGGGCGGCTTCTCATCGAGATGATCGTAGAGGATCCGAGCGGCGTCGCCCTTGGGGTCCTCGTATTGGCCCGAGCGCATGGTCCAGAAGAACGCGAACAGACCCATGGCGCCGAGACCGATCGAGAACGGGGCCAGGAACAGGACGATGTTCATCGACGCCTCCAGGTGATGCGAGGCCGCGCGGCGTTCAGCAGCACGACCATCGACGAGCCCGACATCGCCAGGGCGGCGATGAAGGGATTGATCAGGCCGAACATGGCCGCCGGCGTGGCCACGACATTGTAGAGGGCCGAGAAGCCAAAGTTCTCAAGCGCGCGACGGCGCGCCTCGCGGGCCGTGTCGATCGCCTCGACGACCGCGCCGAGCCCTTCGCCGGTGAAGACCAGGTCGGCCGCGTTCTGGGCCGCGTCCACGGCCGCGCCCGGCGCCATCGAGGCGTGGGCCTTGGACAGAGCCGCGGCGTCGTTGAGGCCGTCCCCAACCATCAGGACCTTGCGACCTTCGGTCTTGAACTGGTCCACGATCGCGGCCTTGTCGAACGGCGTCAGGCCCGCGCGCCATTCGGCGACCCCGACCTCGCGAGCGATGTCGCCCACCGGACCGGCAAGATCGCCGGACAGGATCTCGACCGACAGCCCCATCCGGCGCAGGCGCGCGATGGTGTCGGCCGCGTCGGCGCGCGGTTGATCCTCGAACACGAAACGGATCTTGATGTCGTTCTCGAAGCCGAACCACAGCTCGGTCTCGCGCGCGTCGCCCCCGGTCACGCCGACGAAGCCAGCCCGGCCCAAGCGCGCGCGGCGGCCGTCGATCAGGCCCTCGACGCCTTGGCCGGCGGTTTCGACGCAGTCGCTGGCCACGGGGCCGACGCCCGCTTCGGCGGCCATGGCCTTGGCCAGCGGGTGACGCGAGGCGCGGGCCAGCGGCGCGGCCATGGCGACGAGATGCGCCGGCGCGTCGATCAGGCGCGGGCGGCCTTCGGTCAGCACCCCCGTCTTGTCGAAAACGACGTGGTCGACCTCGGCCAGGCGCTCGAGCGCGGCGCCGGACTTGACCAGCACGCCCTTGCGGAAAAGCCGGCTGCTGGCGGCGATCTGAACGGCCGGCACGGCCAGGCCCAGGGCGCACGGGCAAGTGACGATCAGCACGGCGGCGGCGCGCAGCAGCGCCTCGCGCGGACCAAGGCCCAGCGCCCAGCCGCCGACGAAGGTCAGGGCCGCGGCGGTGTGCACGACCGGCACGTAGAGGGCGGCGGCCTTGTCGGCCAGCCGGACATAGGCCGAGCGGGTCTGGGCGCCGGCCTCCATCAGGCGGGCGATGGCGGCGACCGTGGAGTCCTCGCTCCGCGCCGTGGCGGTCATTACCAACCGGCCCGACAGGTTCAGGGCGCCAGCGTGCAAACGCGCGCCCGCGCCGACGGGAGCCAGGGCGGTCTCGCCGGTGATCAGGGCGTTGTCGAGTTCGGACTGGCCGCTCTCGACCAGGCCGTCGACGGGCACGCGATCGCCGGGCGCGACGACGAGGCGATCACCGATCTTGACGTCGGCGACGGGGATCCCCTGCTCGACCCCGTCGATGAGGCGCATGGCCACGGGCGTCTGCAGGGCCAGCAGGTCACGCGCGGCCGAGCGGGCGTTGGCGCGCAGGCGGTGATCCAGGTAGCGGCCGATCAGCAGCAGGAACAGCAGCGTAACCGCCGCGTCGAAATAGGCGTGCTGGCCGCGCAGGATCGTCTCGGAAAAGCTGACGATCAAGGTCAGGATGACGCCGATCGAGATCGGCACGTCCATATTGGCCTTGCCCCGCTTCAGCGAAGCCCAGGCCGAGCGGAAGAACGGACGACCGGCGAACAGCGCGCATGGAGTCGCGACGATCGCGGCCATCCAGTACATCAGCGTCAGGGTTGAGCTGTTCAGCTCCTGCCCGAACAGACCGGCCCAAGCGGGCACGGTGAACATCATGACATTGCCGGCCCCGAAGCCGGCGACGCCCAGGGCGACCGCCAGTTCGCGCCCTTCCTTGTCCTGAGCCACGGCGGCCTCGCCGGGATCGAACAGACAGGCGCGATAGCCCAGCGCCTCGACGGTCTCGACCACACGCTCGGGATCGGCTTCCTTGCCTTCCAGTTGGACGGCCAGCTTGCCGGTCGTCAGGTTCAGCCGGGCGGCGTCCACGCCGGGCAACTCGCGGACAGCCTTCTCGATCTTGTTGATGCAGCCGGCGCAGCGGGCGCCGCTGACGAGAAGCTCCAGGCGACCTCGACCCTCCTCGTCCCGCCGAACGAACGCTTCGAGGTCACGATGCAGGGTCAGGCTCTGGCTCATCGGGCGGGCTCCACCAGGCGGGTCTCGACCTCGAACACGTCCTTGGCGTTGCGGGCCGTGGCTCGCAGGTCCCAGGCGCCGTCCAGTCGCGCGGCCGCTTGGTAGCGACCGCCGCCCAGAGAACGGAAGTTCAGGGTCTGACGTCCGGTTTCGGTCGCGGGACGCTCCAGGACGCCAGTCAAGGACAGGCCGTCCAGGGGCTTGGCGTCACGGTCGAGGACCTTGACCACCACGGCCTTGCCCTCGGGCGTCTCGACGCTGGCGGACCAGCCCAGGGCCGCCTCCTTCTGGCGCTGTGCCAGGGTGCGGTTGAACGCCAGCCCCGTCTCGTAAGGGTTCGAGGCCACCTCGCCGGAGAAGGTCCTGTAGGCCTGCACCATGAAGACAATGTCGACCGCGATGACGGTGCTGAAGAACAGCACCACGCCGATCAGCACGTGCCAGCCAGTGATACGGCCCTTTTCGGTCGGGACCTTGGCGATCGAAGGCGTTGCGCTGGTCATTGCGGGTTCGCGGCTCCAGAGAGGAAGACGGTCTTGGCCTCGGCCTGGACGTCATTCGAGCGGATGACGAAACGGGCCGGGACGCTGGCGTCCAGTTCGACGTTCGGCGGCGCGGTGACGAAGACGCGCAGTGGCACGACCTGGTCGGCGGGAACGACGATGCTGACGCGCTCCCCCTCTCCGCCCGGGTGGCTGAGCCGCGCGCCGGGCACCCCTTCGAACGAGACGTCGAAACGTTGCTCGACGAAGGTGCGGTTGCCGATCTTCAGCGTATAGCCGTCGCGCACGGCGCCATCGTGCATCCGCACGAAGACGGGGTTGCGATCACGGATCACGTGGAGATCCGCATCGGGCCTGGCGATCAACGACCACAAGGTCAGTCCGCCGACGATCGTCATCGCCAGGGCATAGTAGATGGTGCGGCTACGGACCGGCTTGTACTGGGGCTTGCAACCCGAGCCGCGATGCGAGACGGCGGCTTCGGAGTCGTAGGCGATCAGGCCGGTCGGGCGGCCCATCTTGATCATGATGTCGTCGCAGGCGTCGACGCAGAGACCGCAGTTGATGCACTCCAGCTGAGCGCCATCGCGGATGTCGATACCCATCGGGCAGACCACCACGCACTGGCGGCAGTCGACGCAGTCGCCCCGCCCTTCCCAGCTCTGGCCCTTCTTGTGCGGACCGCGCGGCTCGCCGCGATAGCCCAGATAGGTCACCTGCAGCGAGTGGTGGTCCAGCATCGCGCCCTGGATACGGGGCCAGGGGCACATGTAGGTGCAAACCTGCTCGCGCATCCAACCGGCGAAGATGTAGGTCGTGCAGGTCAGCAGGAAGCAGGAAACGTAGGCCGTGATCGGCGCGTCGCCGGTCCAGAAGGTGCGGAGCAGCGTCGGCGCGTCGTGGAAGTAGAAGATCCACGCGCCGCCGGTGCCGAACGCGATGGCCAGCCAGGTCAGATGCTTACCGGTCTTGCGCCAGATCTTGTTGAAGGACAGGGGCGCGGCGTCGAGGCGCATGCGCGCGTTGCGGTCGCCTTCGAACAGACGCTCGACAACGATATAGAGGTCTGTCCAGACCGTCTGAGGGCAAGCGTAGCCGCACCACAGGCGGCCAAAGAGCGCCGTCACGAGGAACAGCGCCAAGGCTGACATCACCAGCAGGCCCGTGAAGATGTAGACTTCCTGGGGCCACAGCTGGATATCGAAGAAGTAGAAGCGCCGGCCGGTGAAATCCACCAGCGCCGCCTGCTGCGGGAACCCATCCGGCCTATGCCAGCGGATCCAGGGCGTGATGTAGTAGATCCCGAGCGTGATGATGAGCAGCGCCCACTTCACGTTCCGCCACTTGCCGTGGACCAGCTTGGGATAGATCGGCTCGCGAGGCTTGTAGAGCCCGCCGTTGGCGTCGCCCTTCCCCTTGGCCCGGACGGCGGCCGAGACCGCCGTCCGGTTTTCAGGTTCGGGAGGCCTGTTATCTATAAGCGTGGGCATAGCCCTTACTGACCACCCGCGTTGGAGTGAATGTAGACCGTGAGCGCCTTGATCGTCTCGGGGCTCAAGCGACCGCCCCAGGTGGGCATGACGCCACCGTTGCCGGCGTAGATTTGGCCGCGGATCGAGCCGCGATCCGAACCGTACAGCCAGTCGGCGTCGGTCAGGTTCGGCGCGCCGAGCTCCTGGTTCCCCTTGCCGTCCAGGCCGTGGCAGGCCGAGCACTGGGTTTCGAAGATCGGAGCCGCGCGCGCCACGGCGCCGGCGTCGGCCGGACGGTTCGACAGCTTGACCACGTACTCGGTCAGGTCGTCGATCTGCTCGGGCTTGAGCAGTTCGTCGCGGCCATAGGCGGGCATCTGCGACATGCGAGCGTTCTCGGCGCCGGTGCGGATACCGTGGGTAATGGTGTACTGGATGTCTTCCAGCTTGCCGCCCCACAGCCACACGTCATCGCGCAGGTTGGCGTAGCCCTTGGACCCCGTGCCGCCGATACCATGGCAGGTGGCGCAGTTGTCGCCGAAGACCGACTGGCCGACCTGCTGGGCGTAGGCCTGCAGCTTCGGGTCCTTTTCGATCTGCTCCAGGCTGGCGGTGCGGAGCATGGCCGCGCCTTGGCCGCGCTGCAGCTCGAGCGCGGTGAGATCCTTGCTCACGTCCGCCCGGTCGGACTGACCCAGCATGCCCTTGGTGTAGCTGTGCAGCCCCGGCCAAGCCGGCATCGCCACCCAGTAAGCGATCGAGAAGGCGATCGTCGCGTACCAGATCCACAGCCACCAGCGGGGCAGCGGGTTGTCCAGTTCCTTGATGCCGTCCCACTCGTGCCCGGTCGTCTCGACGCCGGTGGCGTGGTCGGTCTCGCGTTCGTGAGCCATCAGGAGAGCTCCTCGTCATCCAGCGGCATATGCGCGGCGTGTTGGAATTCGGCCTTCTTGGAAGGCCACAGGGCGTAGGCGACGCCGGCGAGGAAGATCAGGCCGAAGTAGATCAGCCCACCCTGCTGCGCGAAGCGCGCGACGGCTTCGTAGGTCAGATCGCTCATCTTTGGTTCTCCGGCGCCTGGGCCTTGTAGGACTTGAAGTCCACCAGGGTGCCCAGCATCTGCAGGTAGGCGACCAGCGCATCCATTTCGGAGATCTTGTTGGGATCGCCGTCGAAGTCGCGGTTGACCACCTTGGCGTCGTAGCGGCCACGAAGAGCCACGGCGTCGGTCGAGAACGGATCGGCCTGGGCCTCGAGATCCTTCTTGGCGTTGGCGATCTGATCCGGCGTGTAGGGGACGCCGACCGTGCGTTGGGTCTTCAGGCGATCGACGATGTCGCTGTAGTCCAGGTCCTTTTCGGCCAGGAACTTGTAGGGCGGCATCACCGACTCCGGCACGACCGAACGCGGATCGATCAGGTGGTCACGGTGCCAGGTGTCCGAGTACTTGCCGCCCACGCGCGCCAGGTCGGGACCGGTCCGCTTGGACCCCCACTGGAACGGGTGGTCGTACATGCTCTCGGCCGCCAGGCTGTAGTGACCGTAGCGCTCGACCTCGTCACGCAGCGGGCGAACCATCTGCGAGTGACAGAGGTAGCAGCCCTCGCGGACGTAGATGTCGCGGCCGGCCAACTCGAGCGGGGTGTAGGGACGCATGCCCTGCACCTTCTCGATCGTGCTCTGCAGCCAGAACAGCGGGGCGATCTCGACCAGGCCGCCGATGGAGACGACCAGGAGGATGCCGACGACGAGCAGCAGCGAATGCCGCTCAAGCTTGGAGTGTTGCTTCCAGAGAGACATCGGAACCTCAGGCGATCGCGGTGGCGGGGGCGGCCGGAGCGTCGGCCAGCTCGGCGGAGGGCGTGCTGATCGTCTTCCAGAGGTTGACGATCATGATCAGCGCGCCAGCCAGGTACATCAGGCCGCCCACGGTGCGGATGATGTTCTCGATATGCTTGGCCGAGACGGTCTCGATGAAGCTGTAGGCCAGGAAGCCTTGCGGGGTGTATTCCCGCCACATCAGGCCTTCCATGATGCCCGACACCCACATCGCGGCGATGTAGAGCAGGATCCCGGTGGTCGCGATCCAGAAGTGCCACTCGACCATCTTGTTCGAGTACAGGCCCGGCTTCTTCCACAGCCACGGCACCAGGCAGTAGACCGCGCCGAAGCTGATGAAGCCGACCCAGCCCAGAGCGCCGGAGTGCACGTGGCCGATGGTCCAGTCGGTGTAGTGGGAGAGCGCGTTGACGGCGCGGATCGACATCACCGGACCCTCGAAGGTCGACATGCCGTAGAAGGCGATCGAGACGACCATCATGCGGACGACAGGGTCCGTACGCAGCTTGTCCCAGGCGCCCGACAGGGTCATCAGGCCGTTGATCATGCCGCCCCAGGAGGGCATCCACAGCATGATCGAGAAGGTCATGCCCAGCGTCTGCGCCCACTGCGGCAGGGCCGTGTAGTGCAGGTGGTGCGGGCCGGCCCAGATGTAGATGAAGATCAGGGCCCAGAAGTGCACGATCGACAGACGATAGCTGTAGACCGGGCGCTCAACGCGCTTGGGCACGAAGTAGTACATCATGGCCAGGAAGCCGGCGGTCAGGAAGAAGCCGACCGCGTTGTGGCCGTACCACCACTGGGTCAGGGCGTCCTGGACGCCGGCCATCACGCCGTAGGACTTGTGGTTCAGCAGGCCGACCGGAACGGAGGCGTTGTTGACCAGGTGCAGCAGGGCGATGGTGACGATGAAGGCCAGGTAGAACCAGTTGGCCACATAGATATGCGGCTCCTTGCGCTTCCAGATCGTGCCCAGGAAGACCAGCAGATAGGCCACCCAGACGATCGTCAGCCAAAGGTCGGTGTACCATTCGGGCTCGGCGTACTCCTTGCCCTGGGTCGCGCCCATCAGGTAGCCGGTCGCGGCCATCACGATGAACAGCTGGTAGCCCCAGAAGACGAACCACGGGGTGATCCCGCCGGCCAGCCGCGCCTTGCAGGTGCGCTGGACGACCCAGAAGGACGTCGCGATCAGGGCGTTGCCGCCGAACGCGAAGATCACCGCGGAGGTGTGCAGAGGCCGCAGCCGCCCGAAGTTCAGGAAACCGAGCTCGGGGAAATAGAAGATCCTCGGCCACGTCAGCTGGGCGGCGATGATCACCCCCACCAGCAGACCCGCCGCCGCCCAGAACATGGTGGCGATGACGCCAGCCTTGATGACGTTGTCGGAATATTGGTCGGGATGGTCGCGCAGCGTCCCGCCGGCAAGGCCGCCGTTCAGGACAAAGGCGGCGATCACGCCAGCCAGCGCCAAGGTTCCGGCCTGAAGGCGGAAAATGGGGTCATGGGTTAGACCCGCCCCCAAAATCGCCAAAAAGGCGCCGATAACCGAGATGATTAGAAGGATGCTGGAGCCCGCGGGCGGACCAGCACTGGTGTTTGAAGGGGCGGACATGCGGACTCCATGAGTCGAACCTGGAACCCAGGGGTGTCACACCGGTCGACTCCGTGCTTTGATCTGTCTCAAAGCCAAGTCAGCGAACCTGTTGGACCCTGTGGGCCTATTCGGAGTCCGTCATGCTCAAAGAGCTTTCTCGTCATCTCCCTTCGGCCACCGGCCTGGCGGCCCTGGTCGCGTGGGCGATCGCCTTGCAGCAGTCGCTTCCGCGTATGCTGGCGGGCCCCATATGCAGCGCGCGCGGAGATGCCTTCGTGTTCGCGGGCCATTGCCCAGCCTGCTACGTGGCGGCCGCGCTCTCGATCGCGTTCCTGGCGTCGCTGCTCTTCGCCGGCCGACAAGCTCGGCGCGAGGCGCGCGCGATTCTCCTCGTCGACGCCGCGCTTTAGACCAGACCGCGACATTCCGCCGCGCCGCTCGGGCGCGGCGCGTGTTCAGCGACTCATGGCCGCCGCTTCTTCCAGGCTGTCGCCGATCAGCGCCAGGTTCTGGATCGCCGCCAAGCTCCACTGGGCGGCGGCGTTGGTCGAGACGACCGAATCCTCGTCGATGGGCCGTAGCACCGCCGCGCCCGCGATCCGACGGGTTTGACTGACCATGAGATCGCCCCCTTCCCGTCCCGCCTTGCCAAAGAACTCCGACCAGGCGCGCAGCGCCAAGGCATGATCGTTCTCCTGCTTGGCGGCGTAGGCCGTCAGGCGCGAATGGGCGTCGCCAAGATTATGCCCCCCCGGCGCCCGGCCCAGCAGAGCCTTCAGCTCGCTGGGCGGCGCATTGTAGTAGCGGCAGTATTCCAGCCAGGCCTGGCGATAGGCGGGAACGTCGAGCAGATCGAGCAGCTCGGAGGTCATCTCGACCACGCCGAACACGGCGTTTAGGTGCGAGACGCTGACATAGTCGCCCTCGCCCAGGAACTTGCCGGTCTTCAGGTCATAGGGCGCCTCGCCCGCGAACCAGCGCTTTTTCATTCCGGCGATGCTGTTCATGCCGTTGAGGATCCGGTCGCGCCAACGCGGATCGCGCGTGCGCTCCCACTCCGTGAGCCAGGCGCCGAGGAACGCCCCCCAGGACGTGCCGAAGCCGGACGCGACGACACCCTTGGGCCGCTCGCGGCCCGGCGACGGCGGCAGCTTGCGCGAGATGTCGACGACCTCGAGCGCCGAGTCGGAGGTTACCAGCGCTCGCATGAGGTCGCCGACCCGCTCGTCGGCGGTCAGGTAATAGTAGATGCGGCGATAGGCGACGTTCGAGACGCGCGGCTGCTTGGACGAGTCGGACCAGTGCTGCACGCCGTGCCGCGTGCCAAAGCCCTTGAAGCGGCCCAGGTGATAGACGTCCACCTCGCCGGTGTGACGCGTCATCGCCTCGGCGAACTTGAAAACGTCCGCCCGACCGGTGCGCAGGTAGGTGTACCAGAGCCATAGGTCGGTCGAGAGTTCGGAGTTATCCCAGGCGTAGCCACCGACGTCGTAGCGCCACATGTGGCGGTCCGGGTCGTAGGTGTGCATCACGTCGCCATAGGACCAGAAGCCGTACCAGCGCCGCTGATCGACCTCCTTCATGTAGTAGTCGATCAGGTAGGTCAGGCGGTCTTCGATCCGCTTCCGGGTCGGCGTCGAACCATCGACCACATCCCAGTCACCGAACACGCCAGCCGCCTTGAGGCGCTGGGGCGAGACCGTCAGCCTCGGCGGGTCGGCGACACGGCTGGCCATGGCCGAGAAGGCGTCATGCGACGGCGTGGCGCCGAACATCCACAGGGTGAGTTCAGACGTCCGGGCGATGCCGCGCGCATCGTCCCAGCCCGCCTCGTAGTCCTCATAGGTGATGTCCAGCCCCTCGAGCTCCTCGGCATGGGAGTCCATGCCGTTGGCGCTTCGATAGGGCCGCACGTCCATGGCCGGCGCCTCGGGCGACCACATCCAGGCGGTCAGTTCGGCCAGGTCGGTGTGGGCGTTACGGATGTCGAGGCCGGTCGGCGCGCGCTGCCAGAAGTCCTTGAGGCCCAACGCGACACCGCCGGAGGCGCCGCCGACATAGGCGAGACCCCGCGTGCGTTGTCCGGCGTTGGAGTCGATCCAGGCATGGCCCATGCTAGTCCGCTTGCGCAGGGTGAAACCGTCGGGCGTCAGCTGCGAGAGCGAGAAGTCGCCCCACTCCGGGATCCATTTCAGGCCAGCCCGCAACTTGGGCGGCAGGGTCTCCGTGGCCACCGCGCGCCCGGCGATCTGGGCCTCGCGGGCCGCCGCGCCCGGATCGCCCCGCGAGCGAAGGCCCGTGAGGGTTCGCACGGCCTCGCCAAATACCCCGACCTCCTCGCCCGAAAGCCGGACGTGGCGGTTGTGGGTCTCGTCGGTCATCGGGACGCGGGCGGTGACGCCCAGGCCGCGGATGAAGTCCTTGGCCGGATCGCCGTCGTGGATGAAGCTGTGGACGATCCGCACCGCGTCCGAGCCGGCGTGGAAATAGAGGCGAACCGTGACCGGCAGCCAGTCGCGCCCGCCGCCCCGGTGCACGCCATCGAACCGCACCACGGCCCGAACGGGCCCCGCCTGTTCGACGGTCACCGTCGAAAACCAAGACTCGTAACGCGAGGAACGGACCACGCCGTCCGGCTCCAGGGTCGGTTGATCCTGGGCGATGGCGACCAGCCGCAAGCCTCGCAGCGTCACCCGCCCGCCGCGCGAGGCCTCGGACACCAGATCGGCCCCCGACTTGGGAAGACGCCAGATCAGATCGCCAGAGGTCACGGTGATCAAATCGGCGGTCTGGGTCACCGTCACGGGCGCGGCGGGGACCTTGGCCTTGCCAGGAACGATCGACAGGCCGTCGCGCCCCTCGCCACCCCCGACCGCGTGAGCGGACCATTTCAACGAACCGTCGGGCCAGTAGGCGATCGGCCAGGATTGGGTGGGGATCTCCTCCCCCGCCTTGCCAACGATCTTGAGAGCTTGCGTCGGCTTGAGCGCGCCGCGGGGCCAGGGAACGCCGAACGTCGCGCCATCCTGGAAGGCCGGAGGCTCGCCGTCCAGCCAGCGGAGATCCGTTGTTGGCGCCAACGTCGCCGCCGCGGCGGCCGAGCCAGCGCCGAGGCCCAGAGCGGCTGCGGCCGCCGAGAGGACGAGAAGTTCGCGGCGCGACAGAGCCGTGGCGGGGGCGTGCTTCAAGGTGTCCTCCCAGACCTTTTCGCCGCGCCCATGCCGATCGCACAAGCCGGCCAGTCCTAGAGGATAAGGGTTATTGTTTCACATTGTGGATCGTCAAGCCACATTTTGAGAGTTCGCCACCACCCTCACGACGACGCTCCTGGCCTAAAGGCCTTTGAGCGCCAAGTTCAGCGCTTCGGCGCTCACCTGCCTCAGGACACTATTTGGATTCTCGAACACCGCCGCGTTGGCGCCGTGTTCTCGACACTCGACCGAGGCCACCCAACACCGCCCTTTCGTCGCCGCGTCGACCAGCGTCTGAGCATGCTCGAACACGTGAGCGGCCAGGGCCTCGGCGCTGACTCCCGGCACGATCCTTACCTGCGCTAAACCCAGGCGCTGGAGCCGTTCGAACTCCACCCGCGATGGGTCATCGGCCGCCACCAGCAAGGTGTGGTCGAACATGTGGTGCAGCCATTCGCGGATCGCGCCGAAGCCCGCCTTGCCGAAATCCACGACCCAGCCCCGCGCATCCAGCTGTTCAGCCGCGAAGTCGAAGACGAAGCCCAGCGAATAGCCGTGCAGAAGCTGGCAATGGCTGTCGGCGGCCCACTGGCGATAGGCGCACGACAGGCCGCGCTCCGCGCCATAGGTCTTCACCGACCTGTAGGCCATCAGGCATGCCCCTCGACATGGGCGGCGCGCTCGCGTCCGGCTTGTCCCATCAAGGCGCCGGCGACGGGCAGAGGGTTGTCGATCAGCGGGTCCGGCTTGGCCAGGCGAGCCAGAAGAGCGGGACGAGCGATCGTGACCAGCGGCCCATCGACCCTGACGCCGTGTTCCGACAAGGCGGCGAATGACCGGGAGAGGTTCTCCGGCGTCATGCCCAGAAGCGACGCCAACATTCGTTTCTGCAGCGGCAGACGCAGCACGGCGCCGCCCCCCTGGCGACGCTGCTGAACGAGCAGGTAGTTGGCCAGTCGGACAAGCGGCGCGCGCAGCTTGTGGCTCTTGATGGTGCGGACCAGCCCGCTGTAGCAGCCCGACAGCTCCTCGATGACGGCCATCGATACGCCCTGGTCCTGACGGATCACGCGCCGAAAGAGCTCGCCCGGGATCATCAGCAGTTGGCTACGGGCGAGCGTGCGCGCCGTCATCAGAGCCGGCGCCTCGAGGACGACCGAGGCCAGAACGAAACTGGAAAGCGGTCGTAGCACCGCGAGGGTCGAGTCGCGGTCGCCCCAGGTACCCTCCAACTCCACCGCCCCGTCGAGCAGGATGTAGAGGAAATCGTTGACCTCGCCCTCGGCGACCAGTTCGGCGCCCTTGGGGGTCCATTGCAGGAATCCGCCCTGCCCGATCAGGGAAAGGGACTCTTCGTTGGCGGAGGCCAGCAGCGGCAGGTCACGCACACGGCTTAGGTCAATGGGCTTGATCGACATGAACCATCTCGAACGTCGGAGTGGAACACCGGCTTTAAGGCTGGCGAACGCGTCCGGCGTTGCGGTTAGTCAATCTTGGCCATGATTTAGGTCGCCTAATTCGCTAGCGCCTGGCCAGGATGACCGCGCCCATCAGGCCGCGCGATCTTCCGCCAGCGTTCGTGGATGAAGACGGCGCCGCGAAACCCTACCGGGCGAAAGGCCAGAAGAACGCGATCAGCGCTGGAGCCGCCGCCAGGATCAAAATGGTCAGGGGCGCGCCCAACCTGGCGTAGTCGCCAAACCTATAACCGCCGGGCGCCAGGACCAGCGTGTTGCACTGGTGCCCAATCGGCGTGAGGAAGTCGCACCCCGCGCCGACCGCGACCGCCATCAGGAAGGGATCGGGACTCAGACCCAGCCGTTGGGCCAAGCCCATGCCGATCGGGGCCACGATCAGCACTGTCGCGGCGTTGTTCAGGAAGGGCGTGGCGGCCATCGCCACCGCCATCATAGCGGTCAGGGAGACCAGCGGCGGAAGGCCATGGAACGCGCCGGACAGCCACCCGGCGATCAGGTCGGCGCCACCGCTGGACTGCACCGTGTCGCTGACCGGGATCATCGCCGCGATGAGAACCAGCACCGGCCCCTCCAGCGCGGCGTAAGCCTCCCGCATGCGCAACGCGCCCGTCGCGACCACGAGAACCGCCGCGCCGAAGAACCCGACCGCCGCCGGCAATACGCCGAACGCGACCAGCAGCATCGCGCCAACCAGGATCGCGGTCGGCAGCAACGCGTGTCGCGCCCCGCCCAGCCTCACCTCGCGCTCGGCGAGCGGCAGGCAGCCCAGGGCCGACAGGGCCAGCGGCAGTCGCTGTTCGGCGCCTTGCAGTACGATGATATCGCCAGCGCGCAGCCGCACCGTCGCCAGGCGACCGGCCATGCGATAGCCGCTGCGGCTGACGCCCAGCAAATTCACGCCATGGGCCTCGTTCAGCTTCAAGCCGCGAGCCGTTTGGCCGATCAGATCGGACTCGGCGCCGATCACCGCCTCGACCACCCTGACCTCTTCGGTTGGTTCGTTCATGACAACCGGCCGATCGGCGTCGGTTAGCTTGAGGCCCGTCTTGACGATCAGTTCGTTGAGCGCCTGCTGCTCGCCCTCGAGCAAGAGTTGGTCGCCGGGCAGAATGCGGCGGTTGGCATGGGGAGACGCCATTCGCTTACGGCCGCGCAGGATCGCCACGACACTCACGCCCCCTTCGGCGGCGGCGCGAAGATCGGCGACGCGCCCCTGGCCAAAGCGCCAGTCCTCGGGCGCCTCGACCTCGGTGACATAGGCGTTGGCCGCCAAGGCGGCGTCCACGTCGATCGCGGCCGTCCTGTGCTTCGGCAGCAACCGATAGGCCAAGGCGAGATAGATGATCGTCAACACAGCCAGGCTTCCGCCGACCGGCATGAAGTCGAACATCCGGAACGGCTCGCCCAGCGCCTTGCCGCGCACCTCCGAGACGATGATGTTCGGCGACGTGCCCACCAGCACCGCCAGACCGCCGGCCAGCGAACCGAACGACATCGGCATCAGAAGGCGTCCTGGCGAGACCCCCGTCCGCTTGGCGATCTGCAGCGCCGACGGCATCATCAGCGCCAGCGCGCCGACGTTCTTGGTCATCATCGAAAGCAGGGTGGTCACCGTCACCAGAACAGGAACCTGGCTGCGCTCGCTTCCAAGACGGGGCAGCAGAGGCGCCATCAAGCGGTCGACCAATCCCGACCGAGATACGGCCGCGCTCAGCACCAGCGCGCTGGCGATGATCACCACGATGTCGTTCGAAAAACCGTCGAACGCCGACTTCGCCGGGATCAGGCCGGTGATGACCCCGACCGCCAGGGCGCCCAGGGCGATCAGGTCGTAGCGCCAACGTCCCCAGAGAAAGCAGAGCACCGTCGCCCCGATCAACCCGAATGAAAGCCCTTGCTGCAGCGTCACGCAACCGCCCCCTTGCCGGCCGAACCGCTCGACCGGCTCTAACAACGAAGCGGAGCCGTGAACGGTTCACCGGGCTTGGACCCGGCCGCCGTTTCGGGTGTGTCAGGTTGACCGCAGAGCCCCCATCATCGTGGGCAAGACCGGCCGCGCCCGTGGACGGGCCAACCGTCGACGCTCGCCGCCAATCAAACTCGCGGGGCAAAGGGAGCATCTAGACCAAAGAAAACGCCCGGATCTTGCCGAGACAAGACCCGGGCGGCGCCGCCCAGGGGGGAGGTAAAACGACGGCTGCGAAAGGCCTAGAAGCTGTAGCGCAGACCCACGTGGTAGAAGCGGCCCAGCAGGTCATAGAGCGCCGGGTTCGCGTCGAGACCGGTGTTGGTCTGGGGCGACGGAGTCGGATCGCGGTTCAGCAGGTTGTCGACCTTGCCATAGAGCTGCAGGCCGTTACCGAACTTGTACGAGGCGCTGACGTCGACATAGGTCGCGCCGCTCATGTGGTTGTAGTCGATGGTCGGCCGGCTGCCGGTGGAGACCGGGCACGCGCCGGGCTTGCACTCGACGTACTCGGTGGTAGTGCCGCCGAACCGGCCATCGCTGAACCAGCGCTCTTGAACACTGATGGCGAGGCGGTCGTTTTCCCAGGACTGGACGGCCAGGACCTTCCAGTCTGGCGTCGCGCCCGAGTTCTGGCCGGCCGAGTCGACGGCGACCGCGCCGGGGATGCCCGGATTGGTCACGAACTTGTGGACGTTGGTGGCCAGTCCGCGGACCGTGAAGCGGCCCGGAACGCTGGGCAGCTCGAAGCGATAGCTGCTCTCGATATCAAAACCGCTGGTCTTGATCGAAGCCAGGTTGAACGTCTGCGAATTGACGAAGGCCGACGGCGGATTGAGGTTGAAGGCGCCGCAGAACTGGGTCAGGCCCGCATAGCAGAAGTTGACGATCTGCTGAGCGCCCAGGCTGGAGATGCCGCCGTTGAGGACGATGTTGTACCAGTCGACCGAAACGCTGAAGCCCGGCAACCATTGCGGGTTCGAGAGCACCGCGCCGATGGTGACGTTCTTGGCGATTTCCGGCTTCAGGTCCGGGTTGCCCACGACATTCTGCAGTACCGTCAGCGAGCCGCTGGACGGCTGACCGGCCGGAGGCTTGCCGTTCGAGGGAATGGTGAAGTTCGGCAGCGTGGTGGTCACCGGCGCGGCGAACAGCTCCGACAGGTTCGGCGCGCGGACGTCGCGCGACGTGACGGCCCGCAGGCGGACGCCGTCGACCGGCGTATCCCAGGTGACGCCGACCTTCCAGGTGTAGACGGTGCCGGAGGTGCTGTAGTCGGTCCAGCGGCCGGCCATGTTGAGGTTGGCCTTGCCCGCCGCGTCGGAGTTGACCAACGGCATGTTCACTTCGGCATAGGCTTCCTTCACCGAATACTTGCCGGCGCCGGAGTGGTAGTTGCCAGCGAACCAGTTGGCGCCCGCCGCGTTCAGCACCGGATCGGCGGGGTAGTCGGCCGTGTTCGGAGAATCCGTATTGCCATCGCCGTAGGGGTCGCCTTTGACGTGGTATTGCTCCTTGCGCCACTCGCCGCCGACGGCCAGCGAGATCGGCCCAGCCCAGCCGTTGATCGGCTCGCCGCTGAAGTTGATGCTGGCGACATCCTGCTTCTGCACCGAGTGCTGGTACGGGCCGTTCTTGGGCGTGATGTAGGCCAGAGCCGCGTCGCTCGGACGCTGCCCGCCGAAGATGTTGATCGGCACGCAGCCGTTGGCGCGGGCGATGGGATCGGCGCAGACGATCTGACCATTGACGAGCGTGGCCTGGACCGCCGCCCGATAGCGCGGCGTCAGCAGGATGTCGCGAACGTGGATGTTCGTCGTGTTCTCGCCGTGGGTGTAGTAGGCGTCGTAGCGCCATTCCGTGCCTAGGGCGTTGAACTTACCGTCGGCGCCGATGACGCCGCGATACTGGGTGCGCGTCGGGTGGACCGAGATGTTCCGCGGCAGCAGCGCGTTGCTGGTGCCGAAGGTGAAGGTCGTGATGCCGTTCGCGGCGCAGGCCGCGACCACCGAGGCCGGCAGATACGGGTTCGAGCACGACATCGTCAGGCCGGTCGTGGCAGCGCCTGGGTTGGGCTGGTTGCTGCTCTCCACGCGGGCGGCGTTGAAGGTGGCGTAGATCTCGTTGTTGGCGTCGAGATCGAAACCCACGCGGGTGTAGGCGTTCATCCGCTTGAGCCGCGACTGCAGCGAGGTGCCGACGCCGACGTTGCCCGACAGGTCGCCGCCCACGCAGAACCCGCCGTTCGTGTAGCAGCCGCTGACCGCGCCGTTGGCCGCCTTGGACGGCACGCCACCACCGCCGTACTGGAACTGGAACGGATTGCCGGCGGCGTCGAACGCCGTGCCTTGCAGCGGGCCCGCGCTGATCAGGCCGTACTTGGTGTACTGATAGGCCTGGGCATGCTCGCGATAGAGATACTGCGGCGAGCCGTCGTTGGTGATCCCGCGATTGACCAGGGTGGCGGTCGTGTACCAGTCACGGCTGCCCGGCGCGTCCTCGCCGAAGCCGCCCGCCGGAACGCCTTCTTCCCAGTCGTATTCGCCGCTGACCTGCACGTGCAGACGGTCATCCATGAAGTTCTTGCCGGCCGCGACCTGGGCCAACCACTGGTGGTTGTCGCCATAGGTCGTGACGCCCGTCATGACGTTGGCCTTCAGGCCCACGAACTTCTTGTTGGTGATGAAGTTCACCACCCCGCCGACGGCGTCCGAGCCGTACGAGGCCGAGGCGCCGCCTGTGACGACGTCCACGCGTTCGACGAGCAGTTGGGGGAACAGGCTGATGTCGGGAACGCCGGTGACGTTGGCCGGCACGACCCGCTGGCCGTCCAGCAGCGTCAGGGTGCGAATGGTGCCTAGACCCCGCAGCGAGAACGACGAGAGGCCCTGCTGACCGCTCGAGGTGCTGAACGTGCCGGTGGTCGCGCCGCTCGAGCCCTGCAGCGAGGGCAGCTGGGTGATGGCGGTGAAGATGTTCGGCTGGGCGGCGCGCTCCAGGTCCGCCGTACCCAGCACCTGGGTCGGGGTCGGCGCGGTGAAGCCAGTGGAGCGGATGCGCGACCCGGTGACCACGATTTCGGTGACGACGGAGTCATCCGAGCCAGCGGCGGGCGGCGTCTGCGCCGCCTGGGCATGGGCCGCCCCGCCCACCAGGACCGTTGCGAACGCGCTCGTCGCGAGCAAGGCCCTCAGAAAAGAAGATCCCCCTCGCGTGCTACCGACAGCACTCATCCTACATCCCTCCCGATTTTCTTATGGCCATCGTCGACGGCCTGGGAGGACTGTGTCAGAGCCGCCGGAAGCGAACTATTAGACCATGGTCGTAGGCGGCCAACGGACGCCCGCGACAAAGGGCTCTACCGCGCTCGCACGGCGTAAAGGCCATGGTGCGTCAGAGCGAAAAGCGTCCGCTTGTCCGGACCGCCCAAGACCAGTTGCAGGGGCCGCTCGGGCAAGTCGATCCGGCCCAGCTCGCGACCGTCCGGCGCATAGACGAACACTTGGCCGTTAGCGACGTAGACGCGGCCCTCCGCGTCCGTCGCCACGCTCTCGCCACCGCGACTAGCGAAAACCTTGAGGTCGGTGATCGCGCCCCGCGCATCGACCAGACCGCTGTAGGTCTTGTTCTCCGAGCTGTTGGCGATGAACACCCTCTGACCTGGCTTGGCTTTGGTGAAGCCGTAGGTGTCCAGCGTATGCGAGAAGCGCAGTCCGCGATGATCGGGCGGCCCTTGCTGGAAGACACGATAGGCCGGCAGCGCCAGGCTTCCGTCCGGCGAGACATATTCCTTGGCCGGCGGAGCGGCGGTTTCCCGGGCGAACAACTCGGCCAGGGTGGCGAACTCGTGGGTTTCAGGATCGATCTGATCCTTGAACTCTCCATTGACCCACCAATTGACGGGCAAGACCTTGGCCGCGTCGGAACGGCCGCTGACCGGCGTCGCCGGAATGACGGTCACCTCGGTGTCGGGGCTGCCCGGCTTGAAGCTGTAGACCGAGCCGTTGCGGCCGTCGGACGACAGCACCATCAGGTTTCCCGAACCATCGACCGCGAGATTGATCGGATCGAGGGTGTTGTCGCGGACGATCGACAGCTTGCGCTCGGGCGACCAACTGTAGATGCGCTGGTTGCGGCGATCGGTGAAATAGAGAACGCCCGCCGCGTCGACAGCGCCGCCGCTCGCCGAGAAGAACCCATCGGCCAGCTTCTCGACGCGGGCGCCGGCGGGAAACACCGACGGCGCCGGCGCGGTCACGTCCTTGCCGATATCCAGCACCACGAACTGACGCTCGCGCACTTGCAGACCACTGGTGACGTCCTCGATGGCGTTCTCGTACGGATACTTGGTCAGGCGCAGGAAGGTCGCGCAGCCGCCCTCGTCGCACGTCGAGAAGCCGCTCTCGCCGTTCACCGCAACGTTGCGGAAGCGGATGTCGTGCGAGTTGTAGATCTTCACCGCCGCCGAAACGGGTCGCCGTGTCCGCGTGACGCGATAGCCATGATAGTTGGCCAGCAGGATATTGCGGGAGTCGCGGATCTCGAGCGAAACCGTGTCCTCGCCCTCGCCCGCTTCCTCCTCGGTCTGCGGCGCCAGGAACTCCCAGTTGGCGACGCGGTTCAGGCTGATCTCGGAGCGAAGATGGTGCTCGACCGAGGCCTGATAGACGTAGCCAGGCGTCGTGGTGTCCGAAACATAGATCCCGGAATAGGCGTAGGTATTCGGGCTCCAGACATTGGCGAAGGTCCCGCCGCCGCCATTGGTCACCCACAGGCTCGGATACTGTCCGCCCCACCGCTTGGCGGTGTCTGGGTCAGCCGAGGCGTTGGCGTTGTAGGGGTTGAAGCGCGAGCCATCATAAAGGTTCGTGCCGTGGCCGCCCTGGAACTTGACGTCGTTGACCATCGAGCGCTCGCCCGCCGTCCACAGCAGCGCCGTGGCGCGCGGGTTCTGGCCGTCGGTATAGAGACCAAGACCGAAGACGATGTTCTCCCCGCCTTTGCCGGACTCGACCAACGCCTTGGGCGCGCCGACGCCTTGGAAGGCCGGCGTGCCGTGAGGCAGGACGATCTGGGTCAGGCTGGGATGTAGGCCGATCAGAACGGAATCGGGCCGCAGCTTCAGGGTGTCGGTGACGCGATAGAAGCCGGTCGGGAAGTAGATCACCCGGTGACTGTCGATCGCCTTCTGGATCGCGGCGGTGTCGTCGGTCGCGTTGTCGCCCTTGGCGCCAAGGTCGCGGACGCTGGTCCACTCCGCCATCTGGGGCAAGGCGCGTATGGCGGGTGAGATCGGCGCGGGATAGGCTTTCAACGCCTCCGCTTCGAAGGTCGTCCGATACTCACCCAGACGGCCCAGCCCCGGCACGGTCAGGCCGTAGTTAAACGCCGAGACGCGATAGGCGCTCCCCTTCCCCGGCACGGTCTTGCCGCTGTCGCGGAAGTGAGCGAACACAGGCGTATTCTTGGCGGCCGCGTTCTCGAAGCCGACCTGGGTGTAGACGTTGCCTTCGTTGGAAATGACCACGCCGGCCTTCGAGACGTTCTCGAAGCGGACGTTCTTGCCCCACAGCCACTCGCCATAGCCGCGATCGATCTCGATCCCGACCGGCGTGTCGCGCATCGTCACATTGACCAGGGTCAGGCCCGCCTCGTGCTCGCGGATCGCCGCGTCGCGCTGGCCTTCGAAGGTGGAGTCGAGCAGGACGAAACCCCAAGCCGGCGAAGGCTTCTCGGTCAGGATGCCGTAGCGACCGCCCTTGAAGTGCAGGTCCTCGGCCTCGTTGCCGATCTGATAGAGCGCCGCCAGGCCCGAGCCGATGTCGAAGCGCATGTGGCTGAGGAAAGCGTGCTGGGCCGCGTGGAAGCGGATCGCCGTCGCCGCCGGATTGCCCTTGCCGATCTCGAAATCGACATTGCTCATCGCGGTGTAGAAGGTGCCGGAATTGGCGTCGGGCACATCCTTGTTGAACGGCACGCTGCCCGGCGGCGGGAACGGAACCTTACGGGCCGGGTCCGGCTTGGCGCCGGCGACGATCACCATGTTGGCGACGCCCTTCTGGAAGCCGGGAGTCGCGTCGCCCAGCACGATCACCGGCCGCGTGGCGCCGACGCCGAACACGCGAACGCCTGGCCACAGGAACAGGGTTCGCGAGATCCGGTAACGGCCGGAGGGCAGGAAGACCAGTCCGCCGCCGGGCTTGGCGGCGGCCGCGTCGATCGCCTGCTGCAAGGCCGCGCTGTCATCGGCGCGCCCGTCGCCGCGTCCGCGGACGGTGATGGCCGCCGGATCGGCGGGCGCGGCCGCGAAGGCCGAGCGGCTCTGAGACGCCTCGGCCGAGCCGCCGACGGTCGCGACCACGACGGTGGCGAGGGCGATCAGGATGGTCTTCATGGCGGGCCCTCCCAGGCTTCGTTAGGGCTCGACAGCGTAGAGCGAATGGTGGGTCAGGACGAACAACGTCCGCCCGCCCTCGCCACCGAAGATCAGCTGCAACGGACGCTCCGGCACGTCGATGCGTCCGACCAGCTTGCCATCGGGCGCGTACTGGAAGATTTGCCCGTTGGCGACGAACACGCGCCCTTGCCCATCCACCGCGACGCTCTCGCCGCCGCGCTCGGCGAAGACCTTCAGGTCGGTCAGCGTTCCGCCAGGTCCGACCTGGCCGCTATAGGTCCGGTTCTCGGAGCCATTGGTCACGAACACCCGCTGGCCCGTAGCGCCCCCGATCAGGCCGTGCGCCTGCAGGGTGTCCGACCAGCGCCAGCCCACGTGATCGGGCGGACCTTGCTGCCACACCCGGAACGCGGGCAGCACGACGCTGCCGTCGGGCGAGACGTATTCTCGGGCCTTCGGCGTTCCGACATCGCGCGCGAACATCTCGGCCAAGGTGGTGAAATGATCGGTCGCCGGATCGTATTGGTCGCGGAACTCGCCATTCACCCACCAGTTCACGGGCAGTAGCGTCTTGGCCCCCGCGCGCGGCGTGGCCGCGGTCGGCGAGATCATGGTCAGCTGGTCCTTCGGCCCTTGTGGGTCGATCGAATAGACCGAGGCCCGCGGACCGTACGAGGACACCACCAGCAGCTTGCCAGAGCCATCGACGGCCAGGTTGGTCGGGTCCAGCGACTGGTCGCGCACCACCTCCAGGCCGCGCGCCTGCGTCCAACGATAGATCCGCTGGAAGCGCTTTTCGATGAAATAGAGCGCGCCGTCCGCGCCCGTCGCGGCGCCCGAGATCGACCAGAAGCCGGTCTCCAGCTTGCGCACGCGCGGATCGGCCGCCGGCGGCGCGCCGGGCGAGACCGGACCGGCGACGTCCAGCACGGCGAACTCGCGTTCGCGAACCTCCAGCTTGCGGGTCTTGTCCTGGATCGCGTTCTCGAACGGGTACTTGCTGGCCCGCAGATAGGTCCCGCAGCCGATCTGGTCGCACAGGGCGATGCCGCTCTCGGCGTTGATATGGACGTTGCGGAAGCGGATGTCGGTCGAGTTGAACAGCTTCACCGCCGTCTCGGCCGGGTGATACGAGCGCGTCACCCGATAGCCGTGATAGTTCGCGAACAGGATGTTGCGTGAGTTGCGCACCTCCAGCGACACGGCGTCGGGGCCGTCGCCGACCTCCTGCTCGGTCTGGGGCGCGAGGAACTCCCAGTTTTCGACGTTGTCGAGCACGAACTCGTTGCGGACGTGGTGCTCGACCGAGACCTCGTAGATGTAGCCGGGGGTCTTGGTGTCGCTGATGTAGAAGCCGGCCGAGGCGAACGTGTTGGGGCTCCACACGTCGGCGAAGGTCCCGCCGCCGCCGTCGGTCACCCAGATGCTCGGATACTGCGCGTCCCAGCGTCCATCGGCGACCGGATCGCCGCTGCGGGCCTGGGCCGCGCCCAGCGACTTGCCATCGGCCGTCGGCGTGCCGCCGCCGCCCATGATCTTGACGTCATTGACCATCGAGGTCGCGCCGGAGCGCCACAGCAGGGCCGAGGCGCGCGGATTCACCCGACCGGTGAACAGGCCAATTCCCGAGAGGATGTTGTCGCCAGCGCGCGGCGTCTCAAGGATCGGTCGCACGGCGCCCACGCCCACGTGCCCAGGGTTGTTGTCCGGAATGACCAACTGGGTGATCGCCGGGTGCAGGCCGATCAGCACCGTGTCGGGCCGCAGCTTCAGGGTGTCGGACACCATGTAGAAGCCGACCGGCAGATAGAGCACGCGGTGCGTGTCGATCGCCTTCTGCAGCGCCGCGGTGTCGTCGGTCGAACCGTCACCCTTGACGCCCAGCGTCTTGACGTTGGTCCACTCGCCCATCGGCGGCAAAGCCCGCAGCGCCGGCTTGGCCGTCGTCTTGGCCGTGAGCGGCTTGATGTCGGCGGTCGTCTTGTACTCGCCCATCTGGCCAAGCGCCGGCAGGGTCAGGCCGTGGGTGAACGACGCCACCCGATAGTCCTTGCCCTTGCCCGCCACGGTCTTGCCGCTGTCGCGGAAGCTGGCGAAGACCGGGGTGTTGCTGGCGGTGGCGTTATCGAAGCCGACCTGGGTGAAGACGCTGTTCTCGGCGGAGATCACGACCCCGGCCTTGGAGACGTTCTCGAAGCGGACGTTCTTGCCCCAAAGGCTGTCGCTATAGCCGCGATCGATCTCGATCCCGACGGGGGTGTTCTTAATGCCGACATTGACCAGGGTCAGGTCGACCTCGTGCTCGCGGATCGCCGCGTCGCGCTGACCATCGAAGGTGGAGTCGACCAGGGTGAACTGCCAGGCCGGCGAGGTCTTCTCGGTGACGATGCCGTAGCGCCCGCCATGGAAGTGCACGTCCTCCATGATGTTGCCGGCCTGGTAGACGCCCGCGAAGGCCGAGCCCAGGCGGAAATCCATGTGTCGGAGGAACGCATGCTGGGCCATCCGGAAGCGCACGGCCGCGGCGGCCGGATTGCCCTCGCCGATCTCGATGTCGATGTTGCTCATCGACGAATAGAAGGTGCCGGAATTGGCGTCGCGCACCTTGGCGGTCGTGGGGCGCACGGTGGGGATCGGCACAGGTATCTCGCCGACCTGATATTGGTCGCCGCCCGTGAACGCGATCATCGTCGCCACGCCCGTCTGGAAGCCCGGCGTCTTGGCGCCCAGGACGAAGACAGGACGCGTGGCTCCGACGCCGAAAATCCGAACGCCCGGCGGCACCAGCAGCGTGCGGCTGAGCCGATAGCGTCCCGACGGCAGGAACACGAGACCATGACCGGTCTTGTCGCGGGCGGCGTCTATGGCTTTCTGAATCACGTCCGTGTCGTCCGCGCGCCCGTCGCCCACGGCCTTGACCACGATCGCCCGAGGATCGTCGGGTATGGAAGTCAGAACCGAGCGGGTTTCCGCCAAGGCTGGTGTCGAAACCGCCAGGATCGCCGCGAAGACAACCGCTCTCATCTCACTCTCCCTCTTACTATCGCCCAGCGATAGGAGATCGGCGCCGCTCGGGCATCCGCGACCATGGTCGTAGTTACGTCCGGTCGGACCGCCGTTAGAAAACGTTCTCCAGCCGACCCTGTCATCGCGCGTTCTTCCAGAGCGGTCGGCCCCGTTCCCAAGGAGACCGTTTGCGGACGTCATCTCGCTTAGCGCGGCCCAAAGGCCTGGCCATCGTGACCATGGGCGTCAGCGGCTGCGGGAAGTCGACGCTGGGCGCTCTCCTCGCCGCCCGCTTCGACTGCGCTTTCCTGGAGGGCGACGCCTTCCATGATGAAGAGGCGGTCGCGAAGATGCGCGCGGGCCACGCCCTGACCGACGAGGACCGTTGGCCGTGGCTCGATCGGCTGGGCCTCGCGATCAAGGAGACCCTGGAGAACGAAGGTCAGGTCGTCGCCGCCTGTTCGGCGCTCAGACTGCGCTATCGCGAACGCCTTCGCGCCGCGATCGGCGCTTCCGCTCGCTTCGTCCTGTTGGACCTTGGCCGTGACGAGCTGGAGCGGCGAATGATCCAAAGGGCGGGCCACTACATGCCGCCCAGCCTGCTCGACAGCCAGCTCGCGACACTGGAGCGGCCCGATCCAAGCGAAGGCGTCTTCATGCTCGACGGCTCGCTCTCGCCCGAAGGCCTTTGCGACCGCGTCCAAGCCTGGGTGTCGACGATAGCGCCCGCGGTCTTGCGGGCTTAGGGCATCAGGCGCTTTCGTCCGCGCGAAAGGTGCCAACGCATGGCCAGGGCCGCGCTGTCGCCATCCTGAGCGCGGATCGCTTCCACGATCATCTCATGTTCCCGCATCATCTCGTCGATCGCCTCGGGCGGCCGCGAGCGCGAGATGTCGACGCCCGCGCGCATGATCTTGTCGACATCGGGCTGGAGCGCCTCGAACGTCACCAGGAAGGCCGGGTTGGCGGTGGCCAGAACGATCCTTCGATGCAGCTCCATGTCCTCGTCGTGCGCCGGAGCGTTCGATAGCAGCGCCGCGCGCAGGTTGGACAAGGCCTCCTCGATCCCGGCCATCTCTTCGTTCGAGCGTCGCGCGGCCGCCAGACGCGCGGCCTCCGCCTCCAACACGAACCGCACCTCGTAGCTGCCCAGCGTCGAAGGAAGCTCCGACAGCGGCATATAGGCGCCGAGTTTGTCGGAAGGCCGGTTCTTCACGAAGGAGCCAGCGCCGCGCCGCGCCTCGGTGATGCTGTCGGCGGCGAGCCTGACAAGCGCCTCGCGGACGATCGTGCGCGACATGCCGAAGATCTCGGCCAGGCGGGCCTCGGACGGCAGACGATCGCCTGGGGTCAGCCCCTCGACCTTGATCATCTCGACGATGCCCAGATAGGCCTGATCGGCCAAACGCCCTTGGCTCATCCGCTCCCCCCTGTTGGCGCCGACAACGGAAAACCTGTCCAACAGATTCATGCCAATGGCAACGTCAGCGGAAATTGTTTGCGTTAACATTGACCATTCCGCTTGAATCTGTCCAACTAATATAACTACGTTCGTAGACACGAACCGCCCGCTGGCGAAGACCGGCGCATAGACCAAGGCGGAGGCCGCTCATCGAGAGAAGAGCGGTGTGGGACAGGAAAAGCAGGGGTGAACATGACCGGGAAAAAGCAGGACAATATCGAAGCCACAACGCGCGTCGGCCTTTGCGACCTGACGCCGACGCAGCTCAAGGTTCTGGAGGGCGTCAACTCCGGACTGCTGAACAAGCAGATCGCCTTTGACCTCGGCATCGCCGAGGCGACGGTTAAGGCGCACATGACCGCGGTGATGCGGAAGCTGAACGTCCACAATCGAACCCAGGCGGCGATCGCCGCGCGAGCGATGAGCCTGGAACCAAGCGCGGCGACGCGTTAGGCGCGTCCAAACGGGGGCCGCGCCTCCTACGGCCCCCAAGCCCTCGCCGATCGCGTTGATATCCTTCGGCTCTCGCGGGCGCTAGCGTCCCGCATCGAGTTCGGCCTTGCGCGCGCCAAGCCAGGTCTTGAACGCGGCGAGGTCCTTCACGCCCTGCTGGTCCTGAACCCAGGCGGTCCCGAACGCGTAATCGATCCGGGTCGGGTCCTTGAAGGTCACGAAAACGGAATTCCCGTCGTCGCCTGGAGCCCCCACAACCGCCGAGGGGTGATAGAACACCGCGACGCCGAGGCCGTCGTTGGCCAGACTCTGCTTGCCGTAGGTGGCGAGATAGGCCCAGCCGTGCGTGCCGGACGGCGAAGCGATCACCTCCACCCCGTCATGCTTGACCAGCCCCGTCAGCAGCGGCCCGCCCTGGCTGTCGCCGACGGCCGTGACGCGGGTCAGGGTCGAGCCACGTCGTATGGAATAGCGCGCGCGAAGGTTCGACTTGCCGCCCGAAAGGCCCGTATTGACCACCTCGACGGTCGCGGCGTCTCGCCCGCTCTCCACCACCTCGGCGCGGATGGTCGAGCCGCCCAACTGGCCGGCCTTGCCGTCCCGCAAGCGGCCGATGCCGCCCACCCCGACGGTGTCGCCAACCTTGAAGATGTCCATGCCCCACGGGGCCATATCGTGGTAGTTGTCGACGCCCTGCCCGATCTTGTCGAGCACGGGCCCGGGCGTCTTCTTGCCGAAGATGTCGACCGCCATCCGCTCGTCGAGATAGAGCCGATAGGCGACGAGGTCCGACTCCCAGCCCACGCCCTCGAAGGCCATCAGGCCGTCGTGAATGAAGTGGTCGGCCGGAACCGTGAAGCTCTTACGCTGGTGGAAGACGCCGCCCTGGAGCACCTTGTCCTTCAGAACACCGCCGTGCTGAACGTTCAGCACCGCCTGGGCCGGCGCGCGCGGCGCTTGGACGGTCAGGTCCTTGCCTGGCTTGAGATCGAGGTCGGCGACCGCTGTCGCCGCCAGCAGGAAGGCGCCGACGCCATAGAACTGGGTGTCATCATAGCTGACGCTCTCGGGGCGGTCCGACACGGGCTGCACGTAGCCGAACTTACCGTCGGGATGGACCGCGCGCGTCAGAGCGGTCCAGCCCTTGCGCACCGTCGGTTCGAAGGTCTGGCGGTCCAGCAAACCCGCCTTGATCCCCCAGGCTAGGCCATAGGTGAAGAAGGCCGTCCCGCTCGACTCCGGCGGCGACTTGGTGGGGTCCGACAGCAGC
The DNA here is from genome assembly GCF_031454995.1 of Caulobacter segnis. GTDB lineage: Bacteria > Pseudomonadota > Alphaproteobacteria > Caulobacterales > Caulobacteraceae > Caulobacter > Caulobacter segnis_E. The sequence goes on from NZ_JAVDRV010000002.1 coordinate 974,323, forward strand.
GAGGGAGACCAGTAGCCGTCGGGCTTCTGGATCGCGGCGAGCTTGACCGCCATCTCCTTGAAGACGGTCTCCATGCGCGCGCGGGTCGGATCGCCTGTCGGCAGCAACGGAATGACCCGCGCCAGACCCGCCAGCACCCAGCCGTCGCCCCGGCTCCAGAAGATCTTCTCGCCGTCGAGGCCGCGCCTCGGGAAGAACCGGGAGTCGCGATAATAGAGGTGCTCGTCGCGGTCGTAGAGGAAGTCGGTGACGGCGTTGAACTCAGACTTGGCATAGGCCGCGTAGCGCGGGTCGCCAGTCACCTTGCTCAGCTCGAACCAGGTCGCCGGCGCCATGAACAGGGCGTCGCTCCAGCACCAGCGCTTGTCGCACTCGACGCCACGCGGGTCGGTATATTCGGCGTGCTCCAAACCGACCTTCGGCGGATAGGCCAAGATCCCGTCGAAGCGGGCCTTCAACGGCCCGATGGCCTCCGGCCCCGCGCCTTTCTGGGCAGCCCACAGATAGGCCTGCCCAATCACGTGATCATCGGCATGATAAAAGCGCGGGCCCAGCTGCCACTGGTTGGCCTGCCCTCGCGCCAGGATGGCCTGGCGGTACGCGGGATTGGGCGAGCGATCGGCGAGATCGGTCAGGCCCACGAACAGCGCGCCCTGCACCCAGCCCTTGGGATCGGGCGTGTCGCGCGAGGTGTTCGGCGGGATGTAGCCCGCGGCCATGGTCGCCAGTTGGTAGTCGGCGACCTTCTCGACCAGCCGCATGACGTCGGCGGGACGGTAGGGAACGACCTCCGCCGGAGCGCTCGCGGCGGGCGGCGCGGCGACGGCCGGAACCACGCCCAGAGGCGAAAGCAGGATCGCCGACACCAACGCCGTCCGGCGCAAGGCGGCCCGATGGCCACGCGAAAGCTCTCGTGAAAGGTTCATCGCCCTCCCCCCTCTCCTGTTATCGCCACCTAAGCGCCAAGACTGTTGCCATAACCGATGACCACGGTCGCCAGCACCAGCAGCGTCACACCGGCCCAAACCACCGCCCGGGTGGCGGCTTTCGCCTTGCGCCACTCGGCGAGCGCGAAGCCCCACAGGGTCCCGAAGATGATGATGCTGGCCATGTGCAGGGTCCAGCTGGAGAAGCCATAGCGCCCCATCTGGCTCTCGCCCATCGTGTAGAAGAAGAACTGGAAGTACCAGGCCACGCCGGCCAGGGCGCAGAGGGCGTAGTTACGGGCGATCGGCGCCTTGAGCTCCCCCGTTTCGCCGCGCGCAAGCCACTGCCCGGCCGAACGGTTCTTGATCACAAGCCAGCCGCACCAGACGAGATTGGTGGCGAGACCGCCCAGAAGCACCACGCACAACACCGGCAGGCCGGTCCATAGCGGCCCCGTGCCGGCCTTGGCGGAGAGCTGCCGGATCGGCTCGCCCGCCGCGAGGCCATAGGCGAAGCAGGCGGACATGATCCCCGACAGGATCGCCACGATCAGGCCCTTGCGATAGTCGAACTCGGCGATGGCGGCCTTGGCGTCCTCGGCGGACATGTCACGCTCCTTCAGGGAGCCGGCCCACGCCACGACCACGATGCCCACGAGCGTCAGGACGATACCGGCCAACACGATCCGCCCTGGCGTGTGGGCCAGCAGCTTTTCGTGAAATTCGCCGGAAACCAAAGGCGGGATCAGCGTGCCGAACGCCGTGCACAGCCCCAGCACCACCGCCATGCCGAGCGACAGGCCCAGATAGCGCATGGTCAGGCCGTAACCCAGGCCGCCAAAGCCCCAGAGCGCGCCGAACATAACGCAGGCGGCCAGCACCTTCGGCGGGGTCTGGGCCAGCACGCCGATCAGGTCGTGGGTCCCCAGCGCGGCGAAGAACCATGGCGCGAGCAGCCAGGAAAAAATCCCGCCCGCCAGCCAGTAGATCTCCCACGACCAGCGACGCACGCCCTTGTAGGGCACGTAGAAGCTGGCGGAGGCGAAGCCCCCCAGCCAATGAAGAAAGACGCCGAAAAGAGGATTGGCGGGCACTTGGAGGCTCCGGTACGGCGGGTCGGCCAGACCCAGGGAAAGACGAAGTCAGCGGGGCTCGGCGCTGGCGGTCACGGCGCGGTGTTGGTCAGGCGCAGCAGCAGCAGTGTCGTGGAGGGCGGGATATCCTCGGTCGGGCGGTCGCGGTTCGGCGGGCGCGTCGGCCAGACCAGGGCGTAGTCGCCTTCCGGACCGCCGGCGCCCCGCAGCACGTTGGCGCGCATGTCGGACGGAATCCGCACCTTGCCGCCAAGACGCGCGACCAGATCCTGGGTGGCGCGCTCCTCGATTGGCGCCAGTGTCTTCTCGTCGAGGACCAGCTCTAGACCGCGGCCATCCCGGATGACCGGCGCCATCAGACGCCCCGCCGCCTCGGGCCTCGCGCCGCCAACTGAAAGTCTGCCGGCGAGGCTGCCGGGTCCGCCGAAGTCCCAGCGAAAGCCCTTCCACTGGCTGATCGGCGCCGTGCGCCAACCCGACGCCTCGCGGCGCGCCAGATAGACCTGGGTGTCCCCGCCGGCGTCGAACTTGTGGTAGGTGATCGTCGGCCGCCCCTGGGAGTCGAAGCCCAGCACGGTGTTGTTGTTGATCATGCCGCCGCGCGCCGGCACGGGATCGACGATTTCGGCCTTGCCGAGCGTGATCGGCAGCGACAACGGCTGGCCGTCGGAACGCTCCCAATGGATCAGGTCCTTGCTGCGCGCGTAGCTCAGGTCGTGATTGGTCGAGGCGTCGGGCGTGTCCCGCCAGACCCAGACGATGTGGAACATCTTGTCCGGCCCCAGGACGGGTCCCACGAAATAGGCGTTACGCTTGCCCTCGCCACTGACCAGCGGGGTCGACAGCAGGCGGCTCCAGGTTCCTGTCTTGGCGTTGAGGACATTGTAGATCTCGTCGCCCGCGCCGCTGCGACCCGACCGGTATTTGACGATCAGGCGTCCCGCCGCGTCGTGCAGGAAAATCGGATAGGTGACACGGGCTTCGTCTTCCGGCCCGACCATCTGGGCCTCCCGGCGCAAGGTCCGGGCGTCGCCGGACTCCGCCGACCGAAAGTAGATCAACGGCTCGGAGTGCATGTTGGCCATCACGTGCAGACGGCCGGCCGGATCCACGGCCAGGGCGACATAGTTGTGGCTATCCCAGCCCAGCCAGGTGTCCAGCTTGGCGTAGGTCCAATGGGTCGCATCGCGATCGCGCTGGGCGATCGTCAGCTGGCGGTTGGCGTCGTAGTAACCGGCATAGAGGCGCGTCGCGCTGACCGCGAGGGCGAAGCCGACCTTGTGCCCCGACCAGACCTGGTCGATGGCCTCGACCGAGGCGATCGGCAGCGCCTTGGCCGGATGGTCGGCCTCGGGCGCCTGCGCGCCGACGGCGGACGCGCCCACCAGGCACGCCGCCGAAAGCCCGACGGAGACGATGATGCTCGACAGTCCGGAACGCATGGCGTCGGTCAGGTTGAAGGCGTCGAGGCTGACCGACGTCCAGTCGTTGATGTTATAGGAGGCTGAAAGGTCGAGCCGGCCTCGCCATCAGTCAACGCGATCGAACTGGCCGTCGCCAGCGCCCCCACGCGGACGCGGCCCATCTTCCCCTGAGACATGGCTCGATACCCTTCTTCGCTTCCGCCCATATCCCTATATGTGGGACCTTGTTTCATTTATTGGGGATCAGGACTACACCATCCGAGCCTGCTTGTCATACAAGTCATCCAGGTATTCGAAACGAGGAAAGCCCTACCCGCGCGGCAGGCAGCGCGCGCCGGAACGGATTACTTAGTTATAAGAATGACTTAATCACAATCTCCGGCGGGGCCGCGCGTCTGCAGCGCCACCATCAGAGTCACGATATTCTTATGGGCCGCGCCGATCATCGGAACACGATAAGCCTTCAGCGGGGCGCCGGGCTTTCCATGCCCGTCCCTGGCCTCGCAACGCGCGAAGAAGGGGTTAGAAGAGGCTCTCGAGATTGGCCGTGGGAAAATCGATGCTTCTGTTGAACATCCCGATCCGGCGCCTAGAGCTAGGCTTTCTTCCTGGAACCGAAGCTGAACAGCCGCGTTTCAGCCCAACGCGCTTTGGCGCGGGCGGGGGCGTGGTGTTCATATTCACGGCAATGAATGGCGGCGAGATATTTGGCTCGACCGCGGGAACGCCGGCGCAAGGGCGATCATCGCCGCGCCCCGCAATATCCTAGCGCCCAGCGCTTTGGCCTCGGAATAGAGATGTCGACCTCAAACTCTTCGCGTTCGTTGCTGCCCTGGTCTCGCATGGAGGTCTGGGCCGCGTTCGGCTTGGCCTTGGTGCTGCTGTTCTTCCTGGCCAGCGGCATGGTCGCCTATCGCAACGTCGAGATGCTGCGAAGCAACAGCCGGATGATCTGGCACTCGCACGACGTCCTGATGGCGATCGACGACCTCTTGTCCACCGTCCAGGACAGCGAAACCGGCCAACGTGGCTATCTCCTCACCGGCAACGACCGCTATTTGGAGCCCTACCAGGCCTCGACATCCGCGGTTGCGACACGAGCGGACACGGTCAGGACCCTCACCCGGGACAACCCGACGCAGCAGGCCAACCTCGCCGTGCTCGAACGGCAGATCAGCGCCAAGCTCGCCGAGCTCGAGGAAACGATCGCGTTGCGCCGACGGGGCGACGCCGAGGCGGCCACGGCATTGGTCAATACCGATCGCGGCAAGGTCGAGATGGACTCCATCCGGCGCCAGATCGCGACCATGCGGCAAGAGGAAAACCGCCTGCGCGATATCCGCTTGAACGAGATGGGCGCGGCCTACAACACCGCGCTGTTGAGCGGCGTGCTGGCGAGCCTGCTTGGCGCGATCCTGACGGCGGTGGTGTTTTATCTGATCCGTCGCGCGGCTCGCGCCCATGCGCGGGGCGAATGGTTGCAAGGCGGCCAGGTGGGTCTGGCCTCGGCGATGATGGGCGATCTCTCGGTGGAGATGCTGTCCGACAACATCCTGGCCTTCCTCTCGAGGTACCTGGGCTTCCAGGCTGGCGCTCTCTTCAAGGGCCACGGCGGCCATTTCTACCGCGCCGCCAGCCTGGGCATCCCCGCCGACGCCCAGACGCCGGAGCGTTTCAATCTTCGAGAGGGGCTATTGGGCAAGGTCGCCGCCGAAGGCGTGTCCACCATCGTTCACGACGTTCCAGACGGCTACATCCAGATCGGCTCGGCGCTCGGGCAGGATAAGCCCAAGCATCTGGTCATTGTCCCCGTGAAGGCCGAGGGCGTGGTCAATGCCGTGATCGAGCTCGGTTTCCTGCAGCCCGTCGATGATCGAGTCCTGGAGTTCCTGGAAGAGGCTTCGAGCGCGATTGGCATCGGCCTGCGCTCGGCCCGCTACCGCGCCGAGTTGCAAGACACGCTCGAAGAGACCCAACGCCAATCGGAGGAATTGCAGGTCCAGAGCGAGGAACTGCGCGTGTCCAACGAGGAGCTCGAGGAACAAGGTCGCGCCCTCAAGGAAACCCAGACGCGCCTCGAGCAGCAGCAGGCGGAACTGGAGCAGACCAACAGCCAGTTGGAAGAACAGGCCCGCATGCTGGAAACCCAGCGTGACGAATTGGAACACACCAGCGCGGCCGTGGCGCTGAAGGCCCGCGAGTTGGAGCAGGCCAGCCAATACAAATCCGACTTCCTGGCCAACATGTCCCACGAGCTGCGCACGCCGCTCAATTCTCTGCTGATCCTCTCCAAGCTGCTAAGCGACAACCCCAACGGCAACCTGTCGACCGAACAGGTCAAGTTCGCCCAGACCATCGAGTCCTCGGGCAATGACCTCCTGAACCTGATCAACGACATCCTCGACCTGTCCAAGATCGAAGCGGGCCACATCGAGGTTCGCCCCGAGAGCGTCTCCCTGCGCCGCCTGACCAGCGACCTGCGCCAGCTGTTCGATCCCGTCGCCGACAGCCGCGGACTCGACTTCGCGATCGAGATCGCCAAGGGCTGCCCCATGGTGATCGAGACGGACCGCCAGCGCCTGGAGCAGGTGCTGAAGAACCTCCTCTCCAACGCCTTTAAGTTCACCGAGAAGGGCGGCGTGAGCCTGAAGATCGCGCCGGCGGACGACGGCGGCATCGCGTTCGCCGTCAATGACACCGGCATCGGCGTCTCGGCGGAGCAGCGGGAGGCCATCTTCGAGGCCTTCCGCCAGGCCGACGGCACCATCAGCCGCAAGTACGGCGGCACGGGTCTTGGCCTATCGATCAGCCGACAGCTATCGCGCTTGCTGGGGGGATCTATCGCCCTGGAAAGTCAGCCTGGCGAAGGCAGCACGTTCACCGTCACCATTCCCCTCGCCTACGCCCCTTCACGCGTGGCGCCCCGCGAGGCGCCAGGGCTGATCGAAACGCCCGCCCCCGCGCCGCGATCGCCCGCGAAGCGGACGACGACGCCCAAGTCGGTCGAGGACGATCGCGATCAAGCGCTCGGCGGCCGGCGGCTGTTGCTGGTTGTCGAGGATGACAACACCTTCGCCAGCATCGTCCGTGACCTGTCGCGCGAACAAGGGTTCCAATGTCTCGTCGCCAGCACCGCCGAGGAAGCCGTGAGGCTCGCCCGCGAGTTCAAACCCAGCGCCGTGGTGTTGGACGTCGGCTTGCCCGATGAATCTGGCCTGCTGGTCCTGGACCGCCTAAAGCGCGATGACGCCACGCGTCACATCCCCATTCACGTCATCTCGGCGGAGGACCACAGCCAGACCGCCCTCTCGCTCGGCGCGATCGGCTACCTCGTCAAGCCGGTCAAGCGGGATGATCTGACCGACGTGCTGAAGACCCTCGAGGCCAAGCTCGCCAGCACGGTGCGACGGGTGCTGATTGTCGAGGACGACAACGTCCAGCGCGAGGCCCTTGGCACGCTCCTGACATCCGCCGACGTCGAGACCGTTGGCGTCGGAACGGCCGCGGAGTGCTTGGACGCGCTCAAGCGAGAGACATTCGACTGCATGGTGCTGGATCTCTCCCTGCCGGACGCCTCGGGCTACTCCTTGCTGGAGACGCTCAGCCAGGACGGGGACCACGCCTTCCCGCCCGTCATCGTCTACACCGGGCGCGACCTGTCGGCCGACGACGAGCAGCGTCTGCGGCGCTATTCCAGCTCGATCATCATCAAGGGCGCCAAGTCACCCGAGCGCCTTCTGGACGAGGTCTCGCTGTTCCTGCACCAGGTGGTCGCGACCTTGCCCCCCGAACAGCAGAAGATGATTCAAAAGGCGCGCAACCGCGACGCGGTGCTCGAAGGCCGCCGGATCTTGGTGGTCGAGGACGACATCCGCAATGTCTACTCACTGACCAACGTGCTGGAGCCCCGCGGGGCCGTCGTCGAGATCGCTCGCAATGGCCAGGAGGCGATCGATGCGTTGGGCAGAGCGGCGCAGGATCCGACCAAGGCGATTGATCTCGTCCTGATGGACGTGATGATGCCGGTCATGGACGGCCTAACCGCCACCCGGTCGATCCGCGAGAATCCTCGCTGGTCGAAGCTGCCGATCCTGATGCTGACGGCGAAGGCCATGCCCGACGACCAGGCCCGCTGCATCGAGGCCGGGGCCAACGACTACATGGCCAAGCCGATCGACGTGGACAAGCTGTTGTCCCTGGTTCGCGTCTGGATGCCGAGGTAGGCGTGTCCGAGATCGAGGACCTGGAGATCCAGCTGCTGCTGGAAGCGCTTTACCAGCGCTATCATTACGATTTCCGCCACTACGCGCGGGCGTCGATCAAGCGCCGCCTGACCCAGGCCCGCGCTCAACTGGGCTTTCCGTCCGTTTCGGCGATGCAGGACCGCCTCCTGCACGATCCGGCCATGCTGCCGCGCCTGCTGGGCTTCCTCACCGTCCAGGTGAGCGAGATGTTCCGCGACCCGTCCTACTTCCGCGCGCTGCGCGAGAAGGTCCTGCCGCACCTGCGCACCTATCCGTCGCTGAAGGTCTGGATCGCCGGCTGCAGTAACGGCGAGGAAGTCTATTCGCTGGCTATCCTCTTTCGCGAGGAAGGGCTCTACGACCGAACGATCTTCTACGCCACCGACATCAACGCCGAGGCCCTGGCGGCCGCCGAAGCCGGCGTCTACGCCCTCGACCGCATTCGCAAGTTCACGGAGAACCACCAGGCCTCAGGCGGCAAATCCTCGCTGTCGGACTACTATACGGCCGCCTATGGCCGCGCGGCGTTCGACAAGGCCCTGCGAAACCGAGTGGTCTTCTCCGACCATAGCCTGGTGACGGACGCGGTGTTCGCGGAGATGCACCTGATCTCATGCCGCAACGTCATGATCTACTTTGATCGACCCCTGCAGGACCGGGCGATCGGCCTCTTCCACGAGTCCCTGACCCGAAAGGGATTCCTTGGGCTTGGCTCCAAGGAGAGCCTGAGATTCTCGACGCACGCGGCCGCCTTTTCGGAATTCGCCGCCGCCGAGAAGATCTACCAGAGGCGCGAACCATGAGCCGGCCCGCCCTGGTCGTGATCGGCGCGTCGGCCGGCGCGGTGCAAGCTCTATTGGCCTTGCTGCCGGCCCTGCCCGCCAGGTTCCCGCTCCCGGTGCTGGTCGTCGTGCACGTGCCGCCCGATCGGGACAATGTCCTGGTTCCGCTGCTACGGGCCAAGTGCGACCTGACGGTCAAGGAAGCGGAGGACAAGGAGCCTCTGGTCGGGGGCGTGATCTACTTCGCGCCGTCGGACTACCATCTTCTCGTTGAGAGTGGCGGGACCCTGGCGCTCTCGGCGGACGAGCCCGTCAACTATTCGCGCCCGTCGATCGACGTCCTCTTCGAGAGCGCCGCCGACGCTTTCGGTGACGCCGTCGTCGGCGTTATCATGACCGGAGCCAATCATGATGGGGCGGCTGGTCTTAGAGCGCTGCTAGAGGCTGGCGGCGTGGCGATCGTCCAGGATCGCGCCGAAGCCTACGCCACGGCCATGCCCGACGCCGCCCTAGAGGCCTGCCCTACCGCTTTCACAATGACCCTCGACGCGATCGCGTCGTACCTGTCGAGTTTGGGGACCGCATGACCACAGCGGACAAGCCGATCAACTTCCTGCTCGTGGATGATCTGGCGGAGAACCTCCTGGCCCTCGAGGCCTTGCTGCAGCGCGATGGCCTGACCTGCCTCAAGGCGCGCTCGGGCGAAGAGGCGCTGGAACTACTCCTGACGCATGAGGTCGCCTTGGCGCTGCTCGACGTGCAGATGCCGGGCATGGACGGCTTCGAACTGGCCGAGTTCATGCGGGGCAGCGAACGCGCGCGCCATATCCCGATTATCTTCGTCACCGCCGGCGCGGCCACCAGCCAGCGCCGCTTCCGCGGCTACGAGGCCGGCGCGGTCGATTTCATACAGAAGCCGATCGAGGCGCATATTCTGCGCAGCAAGGCCAATGTCTTCTTCGACCTCTACGAGCAGCGCCGCCAGATCGAAGCCCAGCGCGACGAATTGGAGGCCGCCGCCCAAGCCTTGCGACGGGCTGACCGGCACAAGGACAACTTCCTAGCCGTCCTGGCCCATGAGCTACGCAACCCCGTCGCGGCCCTCGGCGGCGGCTTGCATCTTCTCAACAAGGATATCCCCCCCGAACGCGCCAAGGACATCCGCGGTCGGATGGAGCGGATGCTCGAGCACCTGACTCATCTCGTCGACGACCTGCTGGACGTCTCGCGCGTGAGCCAGGGCAAGATCATCCTGAAAAAAGCGCGCTTGGAGTTGGGCGAGGTCCTGAGGTCGGCGATCGACGCCAGCCAGCACCATCTCGAAGCCGCCGGCCACAGCTTCGTCATCGACCTCCCCGACCGGCCCGTATGGCTGGATGGCGACCACACGCGGCTGGCTCAGATCGTCTCGAACCTGCTGAACAACGCGGCGAAGTACACGCCGCGCGGCGGGACCGTCACCCTCTCGGCGACGGCGGCCGAAGGCTGGGCGACCATCACGGTGTCGGACACGGGCGTCGGCGTGCCCGCCGAGATGCAGGCCAAGATCTTCGAGATCTTCGCTCAGGTCGAAGACCACTTGGGCAAGGCGCAGGGCGGACTGGGGATCGGCCTCGCTCTCGTCAAGCAGCTCGTCTCGCTGCACGGCGGATCCATCACCGTGACAAGCGCGGGCGAAGACCGCGGCAGCGCGTTCACAGTTCAGCTTCCCATCGCGGACTAGGCCACCGCTGCCCTGGCCTCCATCAAGACAGCAAGGTTCTCTTCGCGAAATCAGATGCCCGGTCCCCTTGCTGGAGGGCGGAATCCCTTAAGGGCAGCGCCTCTTCGCGAAGGCGTCTTGCCTTGGCCGAGCGGATCGCTCACAAAACCCAAGTGATTTTGTAGGGTTTGAGTCATGCGCCGCTCTCAAGCGCCGATCATCGCCGTCGTCGGGGCGGGCTTCAGCGGGGTCATGACCACGCTGAACCTGCTGGCGCGAAGCCACACGGCGAAGGTCCTGCTCTTCGAAAAGCGCGCCCCGGTCGGCCTCGGCGCGGCCTATTCCACCCACAATCCCAGCCACAAGCTCAACGTCCGGGCGGGCAATATGAGCGCCTGGCCAGATCGCCCGGATCACTTCGTGACCTGGCTCGCGGATCAGGGAGTGGATGTTGGCCCTGGCGGCTTCGCCAGCCGGGCGGACTACGGACGTTATCTTCAGGCCCAGATCGCCGGGATAGCGGAAGGCCCGGAAAGTCTGGGCCGCCTTGTGATCATTCCCGACGCTGTCATCGGCATCGCGCCCCATGGCCAAGGCTGGCGCCTGACCACGGCGCTTGGACAGAGCCACGACGTGGACGCGACGATCCTGGCGCTGGGCAATCCGCCGCCGGCGTGTCCTCAAGGCGTTGACGAGGCGTTCCTCACCTCACCCGCCTATATCGCCGATCCATGGCGGTGGCGCGCCAGCGATTTGCCGGAAGGCTCGGTCATGCTGATTGGCTCGGGCCTCACCATGGTCGACGTCGCCCTGTCGCTGGACGACGCCCAGCCGGGCCGGCCCATGCTCGCGCTGTCCCGCCGTGGCCTAGCCCCCTTGCGCCACCAAGGCGCGCCCACGCCCTGCCCGCCCCCGCCGGGCGACCTGTCGCCGCTGGCCTTGCTCGCCTGGCTGAAGCAAACCGCGCGCGAACGTGGCTGGCGCACGGCGGTCGACGCCGTCCGCCCAGTGACCCAGGCTCTGTGGCGAAGCTGGTCGCCTCGGCGCCGGCAAGCCTTCCTGCGCCACGCGCGTCCCTTCTGGGATATCCATCGTCACCGACTGGCCCCCGAGGTCGCCGAGCGCATCGACGCCATGCTGGCCAGCGGCCAGTTGGTGATCGCGGCCGGCAAGATCCGGGAAATGAGCCTGGACGCCGAAGGCCACGCCGTCTGCAAGTGGCGCGCGCGCGGCGGCAACGCCGGCTACGCCTTCCGCGCCGCCCGCGTGATCAACTGCACGGGACCAACCGGCGACATTCTCGCCGCCGAGGACGCGTTCGTGCGGGACCTCGTCCGCCAGGGGCTCGCGCGCCCGGATCCACTGCGCCTCGGGTTCGATCTCGACGACGACAACCGTCTGCGAAACGCGAGCGGCGACGCCCTCCCCCGCCTCTTCGCCGTGGGCCCTTCGACCCGCGCCGCGCACTGGGAGATCATCGCCGTGCCCGACATCCGCGGGCAGGCGGCCGCCGTGGCGAAAGCCGTCTTAGCCAGTCTCGGCTCCTAGACGACCTTCTCACCAAGTGAAGGTGCCGGCCGAACGCGCCGGCAATGACGCCTTGAACTGGCTGACGCCGTCCGAGATGGCGAAGTCCGCCGCGCCAGCGCCGATGTTCAGGACCAGGAGAACGCGACGACCGTCCGGGTTCTGGAACGCGACCGTGCGTAGATCCCCGACCCGCGCGGGCGATCCGATCCGCGTGGCGCCGGGCTTCACGAAACGGCTGGCGTGCCCGAACGCGTAGTACTCCTGCGTCCGGGTGATCGCGCCGGTCTGGCTATCGATCGTCACCAACGGCCGGCAGTCGCTGCATCCGCCCTTGTGCGGGCCAAATTTTTCGTCGAGCGCCAGGTTCCACATCAGGACGCCGCGCGAGCCCCCGCGCGTGGAGCCGATGATCAGGTTCTCCATCATCCAGGAGAAGCTGTCGTCGAACTTCGGCGCCCACTCACCGCCCGAGCATTCGGTCAGGAAAACCTCTTTGTCCGGATGCGCGGCCGTCACCGGCGCCTGGGCCGAAACGTCCCCGGCGTAGCAATGCCAAGCCACGCCCGCGAGGAAGGCTCTGGCCTTGGCGTCCGCCAACACCGTCATCGGCTGGTCAGGCTTGTCCCAGTTGTGGTCCCAGTCGAGAACCTTGGTCGCGATCTTCTCGCGTTGGAACACCGGCGCCAGGTTCTCGCCGAAGAAGCGGGCGCGATCCTCGGGCTTCCAGCGCATACCGGGATAGCTGTCCGGCTCGAAATCCGGCTCGTTCTGGATGCTCAGATAGTCCGCCGGCACGCCCAGCTTGGCCGCGCCCTTAATGTAGCGCGCGAAGAAGTCGGCATAGACGGGATAGGCCTCCGGCTTTAGCTCGCCCTGGACCAGAGACCCGGTGGTCTTCATCCAGGCCGGCGCGCTCCAGGGCGAGTGCATGACCTTGAGGTCCGGATTGATCCTCAGCGCCGCGCGGACGGTCGGGAAGACGTACTGCTCCGGCCGCTTCAGGGAGAAGTGCTCGAGCTTCGGGTCGGGCGCGCCGTTCGGCGTGTCGTCCAGGCTGTAGTGATCCAGCGAGAAGTCAGAGGCCCCGATGGTGACCCGAGCGAAGCTGAAACCAAGGCCTCCGTTCGCCCGACCAAACAGCTCGCGTAGAAGCGCGTCTCTTTGCGCTGCGTTCAGCTTGTTCTGGATCAGCCAAGCCGAGGAGTCGGTGATCGAGGCGCCGAACCCCACGATCGACTGATGGCGCTCCTTGGCATCGACGGCGATCACCGGCAGGTCAGCGACATCCCGCGCCGAGACGGCGCGCGAAGCCCGCTGCTCGGCCAAGAGCTGCCTCTTGTCGCCCGTCGTCACCCAGGCTTGCAGCTTGGGCGCGGCGACGGCCGGGAAAGCGACCGCCAGCGCGGCGAACGTGGTGCAAAACGCGCGCATCAGGGCTTCCTCGACCAGGCCTTCAGGTTGGCCTTGCCCGTGAGCACGGGCTCGCTGGCGTTGCGGCCGACATAGAGCGGATAGCTTCCCGCCGCGATCGACCAGCCGGGCTTTGAAGCCTCGTAGTCAGCCAGGAGGCGCGGTTCGACCGTCAGCGTGACGCGCTTGGTCTCGCCCGGCGCCAGATCCACCTTTTCGAACCCGGCGAGACGAACCATCGGCGCGCGCTTGCCCGCCGTGACATAGAGCTGGGGCGTGTCGGCGCCGGCGACCTTGCCGGTGTTCGTAACCTCGAAGCTGACCTTCAGGCCCGCGGCGTCCTCGACCTTGAGGTTCTTGTAGGCGAACGACGTATACGAAAGGCCGTAGCCGAATGGATAGAGCGGCGTCAGCTTGCGCTGAGCGTACCAGCGATAACCGACGGCCGCGCCCTCGACGTATTTGACCGGGAAGCCCTTGATGCCGGGGACGGTTTTGTCGGCGCGGCGGGCGTCATCGATCGCGGCCTGCTCGGCGAAGCCCGGCGCGCTGGCGCGCGGAGCCTGGTCGGCGGACTTCGGGAAGGTCATGGCCAAGCGGCCCGACGGATTGACCTCGCCGAACAGCAGGCGAGCGATCGCCTGACCGCCGCGCTGACCGGGATACCAGGCTTGCAGCACCGCGCCGACGCGGTCGATCCACGGCATCAACACCGGACCGCCGGTCTCCAGCACGACGATCGCGTTCTTGTTGGCGGCCGCCACGGCGTCGATCAGGGCGTCCTGGTTGTCGGGCAAGGCGATCGAAGGCGCGTCCTGGGCCTCGGTCTGCCAGTGCCAGGCGAAGACGATGGCGACGTCGGCGTCCTTGGCGGCTGCCGCGGCGGCGGCGGGGTCCTTGCCGTCGACATAGACCACTTCCGCGCCCGGCGCGGCGGCCTTGATGGCCTCCAGGGGGGAGGACGCGTGCCAGGTGACGCGGACGAACGAGGCCGCCTCCCCGCCGTTCAGCGGGATCTCGACCGGTGCTCCGCCCACGGAGCGAACCTGGGACGAGCCGCCACCCGACAGCACGCCGACGTCGGCATGAGCCCCGATCAGCACGATCTTCTTGGCCGTCTTGGCCAGGGGAAGCAGGTCGCGATCGTTCTTCAGCAGCACCGAACCGCGCTCGGCCACCGATTGGGCGACCTTGGCGTGGGCGTCATAGTCGATCGGCTGGGCGGTCGCCGGGGTCGGGTCATCCATCAGACCCGAGGTGATAACTCCGTGCAGGATGCGGCGGACCATGTCGTCGACGCGGGCTTGGCTGACCTCGCCCCTGGCCACGGCGGCCTTCAGGTCGTCGCCGAAGAAGATCTGGGTGTCCAGCTCCTGGCCGGACTGCTGGTCGAGGCCGGCCAGGGCCGCCTTGACCGTGCTGTGCACCGCGCCCCAGTCGGACATCACGAAGCCCGGATAGTTCCAGTCGCGCTTGAGCACCTTGTTCAGCAGGAAGTCGTTCTGGCACGCCCAGTCGCCATTGACCTTGTTGTAGGCGCACATGACCGAGGCGGGATTGCTCTTCTCGATCGCGATCTGGAAGGCCAGGAGGTCGCTCTCGCGCAGGTCCGCCTCGTCGATCTGGGCGTCCATCACGTGGCGGCCGGTCTCCTGGGCGTTCAGGGCGAAGTGCTTGATCGTCGAGACGATGTGGTTGGACTGCACGCCCTTGATCTGTTCGGCGACCATCTCGCCGGCCAGCAGCGGATCCTCGCCAAGATATTCGAAGTTGCGGCCCGCCCACGGGTCGCGGGTCAAGTTGACGCCGCCGGCCAGCAACACGTTGAAGGTCTTGGCGCGAGCCTCGGCGCCGATCATGGCCCCGCCCGCATAGGCGAGTTTGGGTTCGAAGGTCGAGGCCAAGGCCAGGCCCGACGGCAGAGCCGTGGCGACGTCGCCCTTGCGTTGCTCGACCTGATTGGCGACGCCGAGGCTGGCGTCGGTCTCGCGCAGGGTCGGGATTTTCAGACGCGGAACGCCCGGGACATAGCCGGCCGACGGGATCATGTCGGCGGGCGCGGGCTTGGCGTTGGGCGGGAAGAGCCCGTGCAGATAGGTGATCTTCTCGTCCAGGGTCATCTGCTTGACCAGGGCGTCGGCGCGAGCCCACGCCGGGTCATTGGCGCGCGGCGCCAGGGGCGCGCTATCCTTGGTCGGCATGACCTCGGCCAGGGCGCCAGACAGAGGCGCGAGCGAGAGCAACGCCACGGCGGCGGTGGTCCGGCACAGGATCCGCAAGGCGGAAGATGGCTGGGCGGCGAGCGTCATGGCGTTACTCCGTGCAATCGTCAGGGTGTTGGAACAAGGGGCGCGGCCAAGGGCGGAGCCTGGCAGGTCCGGGCCACGAACTCTGCGTGGCTGGGCATCACGGCCAGGCACTTGCCGATGACCGTCTGGATGTTCTCGAGATATTGCGCGATCGCCTCGTCCGACTGGACGCGGACCAGGGGGTCGTAGCCGCGCGGGATCACGCCCTGGCCCAGGAAGACCTGGATCCAGCTCTCCTCGGTGAACAGCTCGTCGTCCTCGCGGAACACCCGGCCGTTGGCGCGGAAGAGATCCATCTTCCGCTGGAGCGTCCCGGGGACCTCCATATCTCGGCAGTGGCGCCAGAAGGCGGTGTCGTCGCGCTCGGTGGCCTTGTAGTGCAGGATGATGAAGTCGCGGATGCGCTCGTATTCGAAGTCGGTCTGGCGGTTGAACTCGTCGATCGTCGCCTGGTCGAAGCCGGCGTCCGGCAACAGGCGGACCATGCGGATCACCGACGACTGGATCAGATGCAGGCTGGTCGACTCCAGCGGCTCCATGAAGCCGGCGGCCAGGCCCACGGCCACGCAGTTCTTGTTCCAAATTTTCTTGCGCTTGCCGGTGGTGAAGCGGATGCGCAGCGGATCGGCCCGCTGGGCGCCGTCCAGATTGGACAACAGGACGCGCTCGGCCTCGTCATCGTCGATGAAGCGGCTGCAGTAGACGTGGCCGTTGCCGGTGCGGTGCTGCAGCGGGATACGCCACTGCCACCCGGCGTCATGCGCGGTCGAGCGCGTGTACGGCGTGAAGCGCTCCGAGCGCTCGGACGGCACGGCGATGGCCCGGTCGCAGGGCAGCCAATGGGTCCAATCGTCGTAGCCGGTCTTCTGGGCCTGCTCGATGATCAGGCCTCGGAAACCCGAGCAGTCGACGAAGAAGTCGGCGGTGATCGTCTCGCCGTCTTCCAGCGTGACGGACTGGACGAAGCCGTCGTCGGGGCGCAGCGCCACATCGACGATCTTGCCCTCCCGCCGTTTGACGCCACGCGCCTGGGCGTAGGTCGACAGGTGCTTGGCGTAGAGGCCCGCGTCGAAATGGAAGGCGTGGGCGATATGGCCAATCGGCGAGTCGCTCATGTCGGCCCGGGCGCGCATGAACTTGTCGTTCAGCGCCATGGCGTTGTTGATCGCGAGATTGTCGAGGGGCGGCGCGCGACCCAGCTCACGCATGCGCAGCCAGTACTGGTGGGCGCGCAGCCAGCCCAGGTCCTGACCGATGACGCCGAAGCCGTGCAGGTAGCTCTCGCCCTTGCGCCACCAGTTCCGGAACTGGATGCCCAGCTTGAACGAGCCCTGCGTCTTCCGCAGGAAGTCGTCCTCGTCGAGGCCCAGCAGCTCGTTGAAGGTCTTGATGGCCGGGATGGTCGCTTCGCCGACGCCGATTGTCCCGATCTGTTCGGACTCGACCAAGACGATCTCGTAAAGGCCCTGGAACAGGCGCGCGCACAGCGCCGCCGTCATCCATCCGGCCGAACCGCCGCCAGCGATCAGTATCTTCTTGAGCGGTTTCACGCCCGCCTCCCGGTCTTTTGTCAAAGGTCGGGGCCGCTGGCTGAGCGGCCCCGCCTCCGATGGTTCCAAGCTGGCGAACCCGACCGCAAGGGGGGCGCGGCGGGCTCGGCCTTGCGCCTAGAACCGATAGTTGACGCCGAACAGGAACTGGCGGCCGTACTTCTCGTAGGTCTCCGGCAACGAACCGCCGTTGCTGGTCTTGGTCCCGCCGTCGTCGAGGCCCAGACGCGTCCGATAGGGCGAGTTGGTCAGGTTGTTGACCTGAAGGAGGACGCCGAGGTTCTCCAGCGGACCTTCTTGGAAGGTGTAGCCGATCTGGGCGTCGACCTGCTTGTCGGCCAGGATCTCGGTGAAGCCCCGTGTCGCGAACAACTGCACCACCTCGCCCTTGAAGGCCGAGCGGTAGCGCTGGCTGATGCGCGCCTGGAAGCCCCCGCGCTCGTAATAGCCGGTGACGTTGTAGACCGTGCCCGACAGGCCCGGGATACGGACCTTCTGCTTGGGATCGGTGCTGGTCGTGGGATTGAGGTTCGACTTGGTCAGCGACAGGCTGCCCTGGACGCCGAAGCCCTTCATCAGATCGGCGAACTGGCCGAAATCGAGCGCGCCGCTGAACTCGAGCCCCTTGACCGTGCCGCCGTTGCCGTTGGCCGGCAGGGTGATCTGTCCGATGTTGTTGATCGTGGTGCCGGCCGGAATATTCGCCCCCGGCGGCAGCGGGATGCCCGTGAAGTCGAACGTGCCCGACTGCTGGTAGATGTAGGTGTCGAGCTTCTTGTAGAAACCGGCCACCGACACATAGGTCGCGGGGCTGACGTACCACTCGTAGGCGAGGTCCGCCGCCTTGGCCATCCAAGGCTTCAGGTGCGGGTTGCCGCCCGAGGCAGACCAAGGATTGACCGTCGTGCCCGGCCCGCAGGGCTGGCTGGAGCAGACCAGGCCATTGAAGCCGGGCGTCACGTTCGCGCGCATGTCGTCCATGCGCGGACGGGCCATGGTCTTGGACAGGGCGAAGCGGAGGCGATGGCCGCCGCCCAGGTCGTAGATCAGGTTCATGCTGGGCAGGACGTCGGTGTAGTCGTCCTTGGCATTGATCCGGGTGGGGACGATCGGTTGACCGGAGGCGAGGCCGTTGATCACGACGCCGCTGGACTCCTGCTTCTGCTTGACCACCTGGACGCCGACGTTGCCGCGCAGGTCGCCGGCCTGGAAATTGGCCTTGGCGAAGAAGGTCGCGACCTCCTCGGTGATGTCCCAATTCTTGTCGTAGTAGTTGGCGTCCAAGATCGGCGCGGAGTTGTAGTACTTCTTCCAGACGTCGCCGATCTTGACCGAGAGTACATCGCCGAAGCCGGCGAAGCCTAGATTGGTCGGCGAGACCAGGTCGGCGGCGTCGACATAGACCTGCTGGCGACCGTTCTTGAGGAACAGGTCGTTGTCAGAGACGGTCTTGCCCTTGTCGCGCTTGGTGTAGTTCACCCCGCCCGACACTTGCGTGATGAACCCGTCCAGCTCGTGCTCAAGGCGGACGTCCACGGCGGTGACGTCCTCCTTCACGTGCGGATAGCGGATCGCGCCGTCGTGGCCCCAGCCGCCCCAGGGCGCGCGGTCGCCCAGCGTGACCTTGCTGGCGTCGGCGTAGTTCAGACCCTCGTCATATTGCGAGAAGCCGTTGTCGGCGACCTTGAAGCCGATCGTGTCGTAGGTGCGACCCACGTCCGGCGTGGCCGGAGTGACGCCGCCGACGCCGCGGCCATAGCCCGCGTACGTCTCCATGATCTGTTCCTTTCGCTTGTTGGACGAATAGGACAGATCGGCGACCAGCTTGGTCTTTTCGGTCAGCTGGAATTCGTTGTTGAAGCCAGCCGCGAACAGCTGGTCCTGGCGCGTATTGTAGTCGTTGCGCACGATCGGCACGCCGTGGTTCAGCGTGCCGCCGGTGGCGAACTTCGAGCCGCCCACGTCGCCGGTCGTGACGTTCGAATAGGTCACGCCGTCGGCGTACGGGTTCGAGAACCACTGGGCGCCGCGCGTCGTCTCCTTCTGTTTGAAGGTCGAGTAGTAGAGATCGAGTGTCGAGTGGATTCGGTCGTTCGGCTGGTACTCGAAGATGCCGATGACCGCGTCACGCTTGTTGTTGCGCGAGACAGCCATGATCTCCTGGCCGTTCAGCATCAGCGCGCCGTCTGCGCTGTCGGGCGAAGTCGATTCAGGTGGGAAGGCTTCGTAGCCGTAGGCCTTGTAGCGCTTCACCTGCGAAGGCGAATCCAGATGGGCGTAGCCCAGGGCCACGCCGATCTTATCGTCGGCGAACTGGTTGATATAGCTGACGCTGAAGCGGCCACCCGTGTTGCGAGAGTCATCGTTCAGCTTCTTGCCCGACGTCTTCTCGCCGCGCAGGTTCACGGCCAGGACGCGCTTGCCGTACTCCAGCGGGCGGACGGTGCGCAGGTCGGCGGTGCCCGAAAGGCCCATGCCCGAGACCTGGGCGTCGGGCGTCTTGTAGATGACGACGCTGGACAGCAGCTCGGACGGATACTGGTCGAACTCGACGGCGCGGTTGTCGCCCGAGCTGGCCTGCTGACGGCCATTCAGCAGAGTGGTCGTGAAGTCGGGCGCCAGACCCCGGATCGAGATCACCTGGGCGCGGCCGTTGACGCGTTGGGCGGCAAGGCCGGGAAGACGGGCGATCGACTCGGCGATGGAGACGTCCGGCAGCTTGCCGATGTCCTCGGCCGAAACGGCTTCGACGATCGAGGTCTCGTTCTTCTTGATGTTGATCGAGTTTTGGATGCCGGCGCGGATGCCCGTGACGACAATGGCTTCGACCGTATCGTCGCCTTGCGTTCCCGCCTCGGAGGCCTGCTGGGCCCAAGCCGAGCCGGCGATGGCCAGGCTGATCGCGGCGACCGAGGTGCTGACGTAGAATTTCTGGATGGACGCGCGCGCGCCACTGCGATTTCGCATTTGAGCTTTCTCCCCTCCGAAGGTCGCCCCGCGCGGGCGACGTCTTATTGTCTTGCGACCCATGATAGGCCGTGGAAGCGCTTCCATGGAAGCGCTTCCATTTGCATTTGAGCCGACAACGTTGTCAAGCCGGAAACCATGGGCCGAACGACGTCTAGTTGGGCGCCGTGGTCTGCCGGCGAACGAGGGCGTGATCCAGTTGGTGGAACACGGGCGCGGGCTCGATATTCGTTCCGTTCAGCCGCGCGACCAAAAGCTCG
Organism: Caulobacter segnis; assembly: GCF_031454995.1. Classification (GTDB taxonomy): domain Bacteria; phylum Pseudomonadota; class Alphaproteobacteria; order Caulobacterales; family Caulobacteraceae; genus Caulobacter; species Caulobacter segnis_E. The sequence continues at coordinate 994,521 of NZ_JAVDRV010000002.1, forward strand.
ACCGCTCGCTGCCCCAACGCCTTAACCGGCTGATGCACCGTCGTCAGAGGCGGCCAAACGATCGCCGCGACGGGCGCGTCATCAAAGCCGGTGATCGACAGGTCGCGCGGAATGGTGAGGCCCCGTGCGTGGGCGGCCGACAGGGCGCCGGCAGCCATGTCGTCATTGGCGCAGACGATAGCGGTCGGTCTTAGCGGATGATCCAATAGTCGCGCCGCCAGATGCGTTCCGGAGCGAAAGGTGAAGTCACCACGCAAGACGACATATTCGGCTTGATCCAACCCTCTCTCGGCCAGAGCGCGCTGGAACCCTTTCAGGCGCAGATTGGCTGAAAGGTGATCCTCGATCCCGGCGAGAAAGCCGAACCGGCTGTGCCCAAGACCCAAGAGTTCGACAGCGACGTCGTAACCGCCGGCCTCGTCATCGACGCCGACGCCGTCGAAGCGCCCCCGACTCCCCCCACCCGGGGACACCGTGACCACCTTGCACCCCTGGGCCAACACGGCTTCGATCAGGATCATGTCATCGCTGTAGGGCGGCGCGAGGATAAGGCCCTCGCACCGCTGAGCGGTGATGAGCTCCAGGATGCGCTTGTGGCAGTCAGGCGTCCGATCAGGAACATTCTGGACCAGCATTTGATAGCCCAGAGCCAGGCAGGCGCGTAGCGCGCCCAACTCCAGCGCGGCCTCATAATATGAGTTCGGATCGCTTTCGGGATCGGACGCGAAGACAAAGGCGAGTAGGCGACTGGCTCCGCCAGCGAGACTGCGGGCTTGCGGATTGACCTTGTAGTCCAGCCGCTCGACGGCCTGCATCACGCGCGCCCGGACTTCGTCACGGACATTTTGACCGCCGTTGAGAACCCGCGACACCGTCACGCGCGCCACGCCCGACAAGCGGGCGACGTCATCGATGGTCGGTCTCTTGCCGGTCAAATCATCCCCCTCTCGAAGGTCCGGAAGATGATCAGGAAATCCGAGCGGTACAAGCGCTTCACGCGCGCGGCTTGAAAACGGGCCAACCGATGGACCGTTTCGCGACAACGGGTTTCAGCCCCGCCCCCTTGATTTGGCGAGGCCGGCCCGCGTCGAGCCGCCCCGGAAACGCCCTACACCGCGCTCAAGCGATAGAGGCCCGCGCCATGGGGCGGCAGGTCCGCTTGGACCCTCCCCCCGGCGCGCCCGATGTCGTTTCGACTCCAGAGGTCGCGCACCCGCACGCTCGCGGGCAGGCCCAGGAGGCCCAGCGACACGCCGACGGTCCGCGGCTTGTCGCCAGTGTTGAACAGCGCGAGGTAGGCGTCTCTGTTCGAGGCGCGCGCTGTCCAGACGCGAACATCATCCTCGACGAAGTGCGGTCGATTCGCGCTGGACGTCTGATTGACCGCGATCACCTCGGGATTGGTCAGCAGCGACTTGGTCGGCGCGTCCAGGTGGCGCAGGTCGCCGCCCATGATCAACGGCGAGCGGGCGATGGACCAAAGGGTCATCAGGGTGCGCTGTTCGTCCGGCGTGAACTTGGTGTCGCGCTCCCCCAGCGCCAGACGTCCCAGAGGCAGCATGTCCGCGTCGGGCCAGCCGCCTTCCCCGATGTAAGGCGACCAGTTCTCCAGTCGGGTGAACTGGGCGTCCAGCATCTTCCAGTCATCCCAGAAATCGTCCGAGATGCGCCACATCTGAGCGTGGCGGCGCGCATGCTCGCCCCGGAGCACCGGCGTTTCGCCCGGAGACATCGACAGGATCATTGGCCTTCCCGTCCGGCCGATCGCGCGATGGATCGCCTCGATTTCGGCCATGTGGGCGTCGTAGGGCCGGCTCAGGTCATCGACCTTGACGAAGTCGACGCCCCACGAGGCCAGCAGCGCGAACACGCTGTCATAGTAGGCCTGGGCGCCGGGCTTGCGCATATCGACGCCGTACATGTCCGGGTTCCACGAGCAGACGCTGTCGCGATCGACGATGTCGGCGATGGCGATGTTGGTTCCCTTGACCTTCAGCCCCCGCTCTACCGCTAGGCGCGGCGCGCCGCGCATCAGGTGGACCCCGAACCGAAGCCCCAAGGCGCGCACCTTGTCGGCCAAAGGCCTGAACCCCTTGCCGTCGGTCGCTGAGGGAAAGCGATTGAGCGCGGGCAGCAGACGGCCATGCGCGTCCATCGTCGGGATCGGCTTGGCCGCGTACTGATAGCTGCTAGCGCTGGGCTCGTACCACTGGATGTCGACGGTCAGGATGTCATAGCCGGCGGGCAGCAGCTCGCGCGCCATGATCCTCGCCTGCTCCAGCGTTTGCGCCTCGGTGATCGTGGTCGCGAAACTGTTCCAGCTGTTCCAGCCCATGGGCGGCGTCGGCGCCAGCAACGGCGATTTGCGCGCCCGGGGCTTCGACAGCGCCACGCCCGGAGCGGCGCTCAACAGAGCCGCCCCACCAAGCAAGGTCCGGCGGTTTGTATTCAAGGGCGTCATGCGAACTCCGTTGCTCCAGGTCGCGTGTTCAGGCGCTCAGGGCTTGACCTCATTGATCGCGCCGTCCGGGGCGTAGGTCAGCGGCGCCACGGTGATGGATCGGCGATGGTCGCCGCCGCCGGGCAGCAGGTTGTCGTGGTAGAACAACCAGCTACGGCCCTTGGCGTCCAGAATGGCCTGATGGTTGGTCGAGATCTTCAGATAGTCCAGGATCACGCCCTTGTAGGCGTAAGGCCCCATCGGCGACTTGGAGACGGCGTAGACGATCTGGCCCGGCCAGCCAGTCGAGAAGCTGAAGTAATAGAGGCCGTTCCGCTTATGCAGGAACGGAGCCTCGCCATACTTCTTCTTGGGATCGTCGGCGGGAAAGCCGGTGACCACCAGGTCCTCGATCGGGCCGGCTAGGCTGATCATGTCGGCGCCCAGCTTGACGATCTTGGGGACCCGCGTGCCGAACACGAGATAGGCTTGGCCGTCGTCGTCGATCAGCACCTGGGGATCGATCGGCTCGGCGCCGGCGTTGGCGTCACGCGCCTTGTCGACCAAGGGCGCGCCGATGGCGTCGACGAACGGTCCCTCGGGCCGCGACGCCACGGCGACCCCGATCTTGTCGCCGCCCACCGGAGCGTAGAAGTAGTAGCGACCATCGCGGTGCGCGGCTTCCGGCGCCCAGGCCTTGGCGTCGGGCCTAGCCCACTTGAAGGCCGTCACGGACATGAAGGCGCCCGCGTCCTTCCAGTGCTCGAGATCCTTGGACACGTAGAGGCGCCACGTCGTGGAGTCCCAATAGGTTCCCGAGTTCGAGGCGTCGTCGGTGGCGTACACATAGTAGCGCCCGCCGAACGAATGGGGCGAAGGATCAGCGCTGAAGCGCGGGGTGATCGGCTCGGCCGCATAGGCCGGAAGCGCCGCCAGAGCCGCGACCGCCAGGCCGCTCAGAACGGCTTTTTTCCAGGTCATGTTTCGCAATCCCCTAGGGCGCTGGCCTCGCCGATGCCGGCGAGGCGCATGGCTACCCGCTAAAGCACACCGTCGATCCGCAAGGCCACGCCGAACGGATGCAGCGCGGCGTCGGGCACCGTGACGTGCAGGCCAGCACGATCCTGGCGGAACGGCAAAGGCGTCTTATCGCCCGCCAAGGTGACCCGCTTGACCGCGCGCCGCGCGTGGGGGCCGCCCTGGGCGAGCGAGAGGACGCTCACCTGCCCTCCCTCTGGCCGACCAAGCGTCAGGGCGTAAAGCGCCTTGCCCTTGGTGGTGAAGCGGATGTCCTTCGCGGTGAAAGGCTCCTGCTTACCCTCGCTGAACATGCCGGTGACCACGGAGGTCGGTCCCTCGCCGTAGATCACCCAAGGCCGCGTCCCATGGATCGCGTCGGAGAACCGACCCATCCAGCCGCCAATCTCCTCGACGATGCGACGCTCCTCGGAGTCGATCGTGCCGTCGCCGCGCACCGGCACGCTCAGCAACAGGTTGCCGTTCTTGGAGACGATGTCGCACAGGCGATGGATGACCTCGGCGGCCGGCCGATAGCGCTTCTTTTCGAAGATCTCGCGGCTGTAGTGCCAAGACCCAAGACAGGTGTCGGTCTGCCAGGGCGTGGGGCTGATCTCGGCGCGCAGGCCGCGCTCGACGTCGGCGACGACGCCGGGAACCTTGCGATCACCGGGCTTGATATTGACCACGACCTCCATCTTGCCGCCATGCCAGCCCATCGAGGCGTTGTAGTAGTGCGCCGTGACGTCCAAGCCAGCTTGCTCGAGCGGTAGGTCGAAGTTGTCGAAATAGACGAGGTCGGGCTTGTAGCTGTCGATCAGGTCCTTGCAGCGCAGATACCACTGGCGAACGAAGGCCGGATTGTTCAACGGCGCCTTTTCGTTCCAGGCGCCATCGTTGGCCTCGTGCCACTTGTTGGCTTCGGCGATGCTGGTGACGCCCGGCGGGAGCGGCATCACCGCGCCGCAGTAGAGCTCCTGCGGATCGAGGCCCTCCCACCAAGTTCCCAGGCCGTCGGCTTTGAACCGCTTGAAGGCGTCGTAGCGCTCGCCTTTGCGAGGCCCCTCTGGGTCGTAGCCATAGGCGGTCTGGAACCAGTGCCAGGCGTGCGCCGAGTGGTTCGAGACGCCGAACCGCAGGCCGCGCTTACGGGCCGCCTTCTCCCAAGCGCCGATGATGTCCTTCTTGGGACCGACGCGGACGCTGTTCCAGTCGTGGAACTTGGAATCGTAGGCGTCGAAGTTGTCGTGGTGGTTGGCCATGGCCACGAAGTACTTGGCCCCGGCCTTCACATAGAGATCGAGCAGATCGTCCGGGTTCCAGTTCTCCGCCCGCCACTTCGGGTAGATTTCCATGAAGCCCGTATCGGCGGGATGGCCGTAGGTCTTCAGGTGATGTTCGTAAGCCGCGCTGCCTTGCTCATACATGCCGCGGGCGTACCAGTCGCCGGCCTCGGGCACGCATTGCGGGCCCCAGTGCGCCCAGAGGCCGAACTTGGCGTCCCGGAACCAGTCCGGCGCGACGTAGCCGGCGTTCAGCGACTCCCAGGTCGGCTTGAAGGGCCCGTCGGCGATCCTGTCGAAGCCAGGCGGCGTTAGCGTCTCCGCTCGCGCGCTCGCGGCGGCCATGCTCGCGGCGGCGACTCCGCCGAAAAGATCGCGTCTCGTAGGCTTCATAGCGCTCCCCAGTTCTGGCGCACCGGTCATTCGCGCCGCCGCACGTGATCTTGCCTACCTAAAAATTTCATTGATGCAATGCTTTTTACCAGCGATAACGCAACTCCGGCGATTTTGATCGCCCGCACGAGAACGCGAAGGCGTCGGAGGGTTTCGGAGGGAAAATGACGAGAGCACGTCAAGAAGGGTCGCTGTTGACCCAGGGAATTATCATAGCGCTGTTCTTCCTTTGGGGAGTCGCGAACAATCTGAACGACGTGCTGATCCCCCACCTGAAGAAGGCGTTCTTCCTCTCGGATCTGCAGTCGGGCCTCGTGCAGTCCGCCTTCTATCTCGGGTACTTCTTTCTCGCCCTGCCCGCCTCGATCGTCATGAGGCGATATGGCTACAAGGTCGCGGTTCTGGTGGGCCTGGGCCTGTTCGGCCTTGGCGCCCTGATGTTCTATCCGGCTTCCGCGGTTCTGCAGTACCCCCTGTTTCTGGCCGCTCTGTTCGTCATCGCGTCGGGTTTGGCGTTCCTTGAAACCTCGGCCAATCCGCTGATCACCGTCCTGGGCGATCCCGCGACCTCCGAACGCCGCCTGAACTTCGCCCAGGCCTTCAATCCGCTGGGCTCCATCACGGCGGTCCTCCTAGGCGGTCAGTTCATCCTGTCGGGCGTCGAGCCGACCAAGGCGCAGTTTGACGCCATGAGCGCGGCGCAATTGGCGGCTTTCCAGGCGCAAGAGGCCCGATCGACCCAGATTCCCTACCTGGTGATCGCCGCCGTCGTCTTCGGCTGGGCGGCGCTCGTGGCCTTCACGCGTTTCCCCGCCGCCGCCACCCGGCCGCCGCCGGAAGACGTCGCCAACGCGCCCTCGGCTGGCGCGGCTATCGCCGCCCTGTTCCGGCGCCCGCGTTTTCTGTTCGGTGTGATGGCCCAGTTCTTCTACGTCGGCGCCCAGGTTGGCGTCTGGAGCTACATGATCCGCTACGCCCAGCACGAAGTCGGCATGGGCGAGAAGGTCGCCGCGACGTACCTCACCTGGTCTCTCGTCGGCTTCATGGCTGGACGCTTCGCGGGAACCGCGGCGATGGGCAAGATCAGCCCGACCCGGCTGATGGCGGCGTTCGCGGCGATCAATACGGTCCTGACGCTTTTCGCTGCGCTCGCCGGCGGCAAGGCCGGCCTTCTCGCCCTGGCCGCGACCAGCTTCTTCATGTCGATCATGTTCCCGACCATCTTCGCGACGGCGATCAAGGGCCTCGGCCCCCTGACCAAGACCGGTTCGTCATTCCTGGTCATGGCGATCATCGGCGGCGCGGTCTTCACCGCCCTGATGGGCGCGATCTCCGATCTCAGCGCCATCAACCACGCCATCCTCGTCCCCAGCGTCTGCTTCGCGGTCGTCGCCGCTTACGGCCTGTTCGCGGCGCGAGCGGCGTTGACGATGGACACCACTACCGCACCGAAGGCGCCCTAGCATGATGAACACCCTGGTTTGCACAGCACCGGGCGAACTGGTTCTGGAGCAACGCCCGCGGCCCGTTCCGGCCGAGGGCGAGGTTCTGGTGCGGATTCGCCGCGTCGGCGTCTGCGGCACGGACATGCACATCTTCCGCGGCACCCAGCCCTATCTCGCCTACCCGCGGATCATGGGACACGAGTTGGCGGGAGAGGTGGTCTCGGCCCCGGCTGGCGTCGATCTCGCGCCCGGCGAGGCCGTTTACATCATGCCGTACATGTCGTGCGGCCACTGTTCGGCATGCCGGAAGGACAAGCCGAACTGCTGCCGGAACATTCAGGTGCTCGGCGTCCACGTGGATGGCGGCCTGGCGGAGTATCTCTGCGTCCCTGCGGGGTTCGTGGGCAAGGCCACGGGACTAACGCTGGACGAAGCGGCCATGGTTGAGTTCCTGGCCATCGGAGCCCACGCGGTGCGGCGCGCCCAGATCAAGCCCGGACAAAGCGTCCTCGTCGTCGGAGCGGGCCCCATCGGCATCGCGGCCGCGCTGTTCGCCAAGCTCGCGGGCGGGGTCGTCACGGCACTGGACGGCCGGCGCGATCGCCTGGACTTCTGCGCCGAACATATCGGCGTCGACCATACCGTCGATCTTGGCCCGGACTCCGCTGGCGAGCTCGGCGCGCTGACGGAAGGCGACTTCTTCGATGTGGTCTTCGACGCGACCGGCAATCCGAAGGCCATGGAAGCGGGGTTCGCCTATGTCGGCCACGGCGGGGCCTACGTCCTGATCTCGGTCGTCAGCGCCGACATCACGTTCTCCGACCCCGAATTCCACAAGCGCGAAACCACGCTGTTGGCCAGCCGCAACGCCACGCTGGAAGACTTCGAGATGGTGGTGGAGACTATCCGCGCCGGCAAGGCGCCGACGCGCGCCCTGAACACCCATAGCGGTCGGTTGGCCGATCTCCCCACCGATCTGCCCCATTGGATGGAGCCCGAGGCTGGCGTGATCAAGGCGATCGTATCGTGCTGATCGACGCCCACCAGCACTTCTGGCGCATCGGCCAAAACGATTGTGTCTGGCCGACACCCGATCTCCCCGCGATCCATCGGGACTACGGGCCTCGGGATCTGCGCGTCGCGGCGGGTTCGGATCTGGTCGGCGCGGTGACGGTCCAGTCTCAGCCCAGCGACGCCGACACCGATTGGCTGCTGCGGCTGGCCAACGACGAGCCGCTCATTCTTGGCGTTGTCGGCTGGGTCGACCTTCAGTCGCCGCTCGCGCCCGCCAGGATCGCCGCGCTCTCCGCGCATCCAAAGTTCAAGGGCGTGCGGCCCATGCTGCAGGACCTACCCGACGACGCCTGGATCGCGCGCCCCGATCTGGCCCCGGCGATCGACGCCCTGGTGGCGCGCGATCTGTCGCTGGACGCCCTCGTCTTCACGCGGCACCTGCCGCACCTCCTAACCTTGGCGACAAGGTGGCCCGATCTGCGGATCGTGATCGACCACGGCGCCAAGCCGCCGATCGCTGGCGACGCGTTCGACGAATGGGCCGAGGCGATGTCGCGGCTCGCCGCCCTGCCCCAAGTGCATTGCAAGCTCTCGGGCCTGCTGACCGAGGCGAGACCCGATCAGCCGCCCGAGGCCATCACACCCTATGTCGACCGGTTGATCGCGCTGTTTGGGCCGGATCGTTTGATGTGGGGCAGTGACTGGCCCGTGGTCGATCTCGCGGCGGACTACGCCGCCTGGCTCGAGCAAGCGAGAAGCTTCCCCGCCCTGCGCGCCCCGCCGTTCGCCCAGGCGGTGTTCTCGGACGTCGCCCGTCGGTTCTATCGCCTGGATGCGGGCCTCCAATGAAACCTCGTCAACCCAGTCTGCCCCGTCTCGGCTTTGGCGCCGCGGCGCTCGGGAATCTCTACACGCCGGTCTCGGACGAGACCGCTCGGGCGGCGGTCGACGCCGCGCTCGTCGCGGGCCTCGACTATTTCGATACCGCGCCCCACTACGGCTTTGGCCTCAGCGAGAGCCGGCTGGGAAACCTGCTCCCCGGCTCCGCTCGGATTTCGACCAAGGTGGGCCGCCGCCTCGAACCCATCGACGCGCCGGATGACACCGTGCGGCATGGGTTCGCCGGCGCCGCGCCGTTCGAGCCCGTCTTCGATTACAGCTACGATGGCGTGATGGCGGCGTTCGAGGCCAGCCTCGCGCGTCTGGGACGCGAGCGGGTGGACGTGCTGTTGGCCCACGACCTGGGCCGCATGACCCATGGCGACGCTCATCCAGCGCAACTGAAGGCGTTCATCGAGGGTGGCTACCGGGCGATGGTCGAATTGCGCGAGGCGGGCCTCGCCGGGGCCATCGGCCTGGGCGTGAATGAGTGGGAGGTTTGCCTAGAGGCCTCCGCCCATGCTGATTTCGATGTCTTCCTGCTGGCCGGTCGCTACACGCTGCTGGAGCAATCGGCGCTCGATAGTTTCCTGCCGACCTGCGCCGCCAAGGGCGTGTCGGTGATCGTCGGCGGTCCTTTCAATTCGGGGATCCTCGTCGAGGACGCGGCCTCGGGCGCGCCGTTGCACTATAACTACGAGCCCGCGCCCAAGGAGATTGTCGAGCGCGTGGCGCGTCTGCGGTCTGTCTGCCGAGACCACGGCGTCGCCCTGCCGGCCGCGGCCCTGCGCTTTCCGCTCGCCCATCCGGCCGTGATCAGCGTCATTCCCGGCTTGGCCTCAGCGGCTCAGGTGAACCAAGCCCTAGACTGGCTGGACGCGCCGATCCCGGCGGCGTTCTGGCGCGACTTGCGTCAGGCCGGATTGCTCCACGCCGAAGCGCCCTTCCCCGAAGACGAGATAACCGCATGAGCGTCGTTCTGCTGCATCCGGACGACAACATCCTGGTGCTGGCCGCCCCGATCCAGGCGGGCCAGCGACTGGAGATCGAGGGCCAGTCCATTGTCGCCGCCGGCGACGTGTCGGTCGGCCATAAGATCGCCCGCCGCGCCCTGTCGGTCGGCGAGAAGGTGATGAAATACGGCGCCCCGATCGGTTCGATGACCGTCGCCGCGGCGCCAGGCGAACACGTCCACATGCACAACATGAAGAGCGACTACATCGCCAGCCACACGCGACAGGCCACAGGCGAGGACCAGGCATGAGTATCCAAGGCTACCTGCGCGCCGACGGCCGCAAGGGGATCCGCAACGTCGTGGCCGTGGCCTATCTGGTCGAGTGCGCCCACCACGTGGCGCGGACCATCGTCACCCGAAGCGACGATCCCGACGTACACCTGATCGGCTTCCCGGGCTGCTATCCAAACGCCTATGCCCTGAAAGTCATGCAGGCGATCGGCACGCACCCGAACGTTGGCGGCATCCTGTTGGTCTCGCTGGGCTGCGAGAGCTTCAACCGCGAGGCGCTCGCAGCGGCCGTCACCGCCAGCGGTCGGCCTGTGGAGACCCTGGTCATCCAGGAGAGCGGTGGCACGGCCGACACGATCCGCAAGGGCGTCGAGGCGGTGGCCCGTCTCAAGGCCAAGGCCGCCGCCACGCCACGCGTCCCCATGGCGGTGTCCGAGCTGGTGATCGGTACGATCTGCGGCGGCTCGGACGGCACCTCGGGCATCACGGCCAATCCGGCCGTGGGGCGCGCTTTCGATCGTCTGGGCGCGGCGGGCGCGGCCTGCGTCTTTGAAGAGACGGGCGAACTGGTCGGCTGCGAGAAGATCATGGCCAGCCGCGCGATCACGCCCGAACTGGGCGCGGAGCTCGAGGCCAGCGTTCGAAAGGCCGAGGCCTACTACACCGTGATGGGCTACGGCAGCTTCGCACCGGGCAACGCCGAGGGCGGCCTGACGACCCAGGAAGAGAAGTCGATGGGGGCCTATTCCAAGTCGGGCTCGGCCCCGATCGTCGGCATTCTCAAGCCCGGCGACCAGCCTCCGACAGGGGGGCTATACCTGCTGGACGTCGTCCCCGACGGCGAGGTTCGGTACGGCTTCCCGAACATCTCCGACAACGCCGAGATCGTCGAGCTGATCGCCTGCGGCGCTCACCTGACCCTGTTCACGACGGGACGCGGCTCGGTGGTCGGCTCGGCGATCTCCCCGGTGATCAAGGTCTGCGCCAATCCCGAGACCTATCGCAAGCTCTCGGGCGACATGGATATCGACGCCGGTCGGATCATGGAGGGCCGCGGAACCCTGGACGAGGTCGGCGACGAAATCTTCGACCTGGTCCTGGCCGTCGCCGGCGGCGAGCGGACCGTGTCCGAAGCCCTCGGCCATCAGGAATTCATTTTAACCTACAAGGCCTTCGACCCCATCGGTCCGGCCTGCCTGCCGCTTCGGCGCGCGAGCTAAGGAACAGCATCATGGGAAGACTAACCGGCAAGACCGCCCTGGTTACGGCGGCCGCGCAGGGCATCGGCAAGGCGAGCGCCGAACTGTTCGCGCGTGAAGGCGCGCGGGTGATCGCCACCGATATCAATGAAGCCCTGCTGGAGGGAGTCCAGGGTTGCGAGCCGCGCAAGCTGGACGTCCTGAATCCGGAAGCGATCACGGCGCTGGCGGCCGAACTCGGCGCGATCGACATCCTGTTCAATTGCGCGGGCTACGTCCACTCCGGCACCATTCTGGACTGCGACGAGAAGGCCTGGGCGCTGTCCAACGACCTGAACGTCACGGCGCAATACCGCGCCATTCGCGCCTTCCTGCCGGCCATGCTGGCGGCGGGCGGCGGCTCGATCATCAACATGGCCTCGGTGGCCAGCTCGATCAAAGGCGTGCCTAACCGCTTCGCCTACGGCGCGACCAAGGCCGCCGTCATCGGCCTGACCAAGGCCGTGGCCGCCGACTTCGTGGCGCAAGGCATTCGCTGCAACGCCATCTGCCCCGGCACCGTCGACACCCCGTCGCTCAACCAGCGACTGGCCGACACCGGAGACTACGCGGCCGCCCGTGACGCCTTCACCGCCCGCCAGCCCATGGGACGCCTGGGCAAGCCCGAGGAATTGGCGCAGCTAGCGCTCTATCTCGCCAGCGACGAATCCGCCTTCACCACCGGCCAGATCCACATCATCGACGGCGGCTGGATCAACTGATCACCGCCAGGAGACACAACCGATGAAGCTTCTCCGTTATGGCCCCGTGGGCCAAGAACGTCCCGGCCTGCTGGACGACCAAGGCCAGGTGCGCGACCTCTCGGGTGTCGTGCGCGACATCGACGGCGCCGCGCTCTCTCCCGACAGCCTCGCCAAGCTGGCGGAGCTCGATCCCGTCAGCCTTCCGTTGGTCACCGCTCCTGGCCGCCTGGGTCCCTGCGTCGGTCGCGTCGGCAAGTTCATCTGCATCGGCCTGAACTACGCCGATCACGCCGCCGAAAGCGGCCTGCCCGTGCCGACCGAGCCGGTCATCTTCACCAAGGCCACCAGCGCTATCTGCGGTCCGGACGACGATGTCATCCAGCCGATCGGCTCGACCAAGCTGGACTGGGAAGTCGAGCTGGGCGTCGTGGTCGGCACGGAGACCCGCTATGTCTCCGAAGAGCGGGCCTTGGAGCACGTCGCCGGCTATTGCGTGATCAACGACGTGTCCGAGCGCGCCTTCCAGATCGACGGCACTGGCACCTGGGACAAGGGCAAGGGCTGCGACACCTTTGGCCCGACCGGCCCGTGGCTGGTCACCAAGGACGAGGCCGGCGACGTCGAGAACCTCGGCATGTGGCTGAAGGTCAACGGGGAGCTCTTCCAGAACGGCTCGACCAAGACCATGGTCTTCAAGCCCGCCTTCCTGGTCTCTTACGTCTCGCGCTTCATGAGCCTGCAGCCTGGCGACATCATCTCGACCGGCACGCCGCCGGGCGTCGGCATGGGACAGAAGCCGCCGCGATATCTCGTCCCCGGAGACGTGATGGAGCTTGGCATCGAAGGCCTGGGCGCCCAGCGCCAGACGGTCGTCGTCGAGACGCGGGTCTGACACGATGCGCCATTGCCTTGCCCTGGACCTCGTCGACGACGCCGACGCCATCGCCCGTTACGAGGCCTGGCATGCGCCGGGCGCCGTTCCCGCGGCGGTGACGCGGTCCATCCGCGACGCCGACATCGTCGACATGGAGATCTGGCGCGCCCACGACCGCCTTTTCATGATCATGGAAACGGGGCCTGGCTTCTCGCCCGAAGCCAAGGCCGCCGCAGACATGGCCAGCGAGGATGTTCAAGCCTGGGAGCGCCTGATGTGGGAATTTCAACGCCCCCTGCCAAACGCCGCGCCTGGCGAGAAGTGGGTGGCGATGCGACGCATCTACGCCCTGAGCCAACAACCATCCTAGGAACGCCCGCGACCTGACTTGCAAGAAGCCTGACCCAATAGCGATCGGCGTCGCTTGCGGGCTTGCAAGGCGTTAGAAGATCACGCCACAGCCATCATGCGAACGCGTAGGAACCTGGCTTGACCGAACGCAAGTACACAGCCCCCGCCCTCGAGAAGGGTCTGGACATACTCGACCTGCTTGCTCAGCACGGGCAGGCCATGACCCTGTCGCAGATCTCCGTGGCCCTTGGCCGCTCGGTCGGCGAGCTCTTCCGCATGATCCACGTGCTGGAGTTCAAAGGCTTCATCGAGGCGACGCCATCCGGCGATGGCTATCAGCTGACGAACCGGCTGTTCACGCTCGGCATGGCGCGCGCTCCCGTGAAGAACCTGCTCGAAGCCGCCCTGCCCCCGATGCGCGATCTCGCCGCCGACGCCGAGCAGTCTTGCCATCTGGCTATCGTCTCACGCGACGAGATCGTGGTGGTCGCCCGCATCGAGAACCCCGGCTACTTCGGATATTCGGTGCGTACGGGCCATCGTCGTCCCATCGTTGAAGCAACGTCGGGCATGGTGCTGTATGCTTTCCAGCCCGAGGCGGTCCAGCGCCGATGGCATGGCGAGATTTTCTCGGGCGTCGATCAAGCCGGTCGGGAACGTTTCCTGGCCGACGCCGCGCAGGTGGCGACGCAAGGCTACTGGCGCGCCGAAAGCGATCTTACACCGGGCGTCGTGGACATATCCGCCCCCGTCGTGGTCGATGGCGCGGCGGCCGCGGCGCTCACCATGCCCTACATGGCTCGCAAAGGCGCGCGCCCTCTCGAAACCGCGGTAGAACTGCTCCGCGCGACCGCTCGCCTGATATCGAGCGAGATACAAGGCGTGAGCTAGAGGCTCCCGCCACAACAACCGCCGCTTCGCGTCCCTTGAATACGCGCAAAGCGCGTTTTTGCGCGCCCGCAGGTTTCGTCACCAAGATGCAATCGATCGCTCCTCGTTGATCCAGGAGCGGTGAGTCGTTGAATGGCGAACCCATGGCGCGACCCATTTTGGCCTGACCAAATTGGCGTGCACCGGCCAAACATCACAACCCCAGATTAAAAATCAGGTGCGCACCGCAGAGGTTGCTTCAAATTTTTCACTTAAATTTCAATTCGTTATGCGAATTAATCCCCAGCGGACACAAAGTTTCATTTAAAAAAAGATATTTATATGAGAAATACGACATGGCCGATCGCGTTGGGGAACATAAGCGGTCAGGCCAATATGAGCCGCCGGAAAAGGGCGAGCCAGACAAGGAGGGAGTATCATGAGCTTTCACACCAATCGGACGCGCGCTCTTCGCATGGCGCTGCTGTCCGCGACGATTATCGGCCTTCCGGCCGCCGCCGTCGCTCAACAAGCGGACGCCTCGGCCGCCGCGCAGAACGACACCTTGGAAGCGGTCGTCGTGACCGGTTTCAAGCAGAGCTACGCGAACGCGATCCGTTCGAAGAAAAACGCTATTGAAATCACCGACGGCATCTCGTCCGACGGCCTGGGCCGCTTTCCGGACCTGAACGTCGGCGAAGCGCTGCAACGCGTTCCGGGCGTCCAGATCAACCGCGAAGCGGAAGGTCGCGACGCCACGATCAACCTGCGCGGCATGCCCGGCGAATATTCCAAGACCACGCTGAACGGCCAATCCTTCTCGGGTCCGGCCCTGCTGCGCGACAACCAGGGCTCGCCGCTGGGCGCGTTCAACTCGGACATCTTCTCGGCCTTCGTGATCCAGAAGTCGCCGATGGCCAACACGGTCTCGGGCGGCCTGTCGGGCAACGTGGACATGCAGATCGCCCCGGCGCTGTCGCGCAAGGACGGCGGCTTCATGAAGGCGGCCTATGAGCACAACACCCTGGGCGACCTGGGCGCCCCGGCCGCGACGGTCGGCTACAACAAGCACCTGACGGACACCCTCGCGGTGTTCGGCACCGTCGCCTACAAGAAGGAAAACTTCCGCCGCGATACGCTGCGTCTGAACAACTACGACTATCTGACGGCGGCCTCGACGGGCCTCACGCCCACGCAGTTCAACGCGACGTACGGCCAGTACTTCTCGGCCACGCCCTGCGCCAACAACGCCACCTCGTACTGCCGCTCGCTGTCGCAGGCGCTGGGCCTCTCGGCCTCCGAGGCCGCCCCCTTCGTCACCAGCAACACGGGCTCCAAGAGCACCAATGGCGTCTGGTCCAATAGCGCCATCCGTCAGTACACCCGCATGAACGTGGGCAAGGTCTGGTCGGGCACGGCCGGCGTCGAGTGGAAGCCGAACGACAATACCAAGATCGGCCTGATCGGTTTCATGACCGATCGCAATCTGCCCGACACCGTCCAATACTTCATGACGAGCTACTTCTCCCCGTCCAAGACGCCGGGAGCGGGCACGGTGATCACACCGAAGGGTACGCCGATCCAGACGAACGACGGCCGGTACCTTTACGAGAGCTACGACTTCAACAACCTGACGGTCCTGACCTCGAACCGCCTGTACTCGCAGCACCAGAAGTCGAAGGGCGTCATCGGCAATATCGACTGGAGCAACGAGCAGTGGCGCCTGGCCGCGGCTCTGAGCCTGTCGTCGGGGTCCAATGCCTCGGTCGAGACCTCGGTTGACTTCGTCAACTACACGCGTCCTGGCGGCGGCGTTTCAGGCTCGCTCTCGACGGGCCTGGGCAACATGGACGGCTTCTCCTACGTGACCCGTCCGAACCCGCAGAACTCCATCGACGCCGGGGCGAACTGGACCTGGGGCGGCGTCGACGATCCGGTGTCGTGGTACAACAACGGCACGCCCGAACAGAGCACCAACCGGATGGCGATCGAGGGCTCGGAAAGCTTCGCCAAGAACGACCTGAACAGCGTCGGCCTCGACGCCGAGCGCTTCGTTACCCTGGGCCCGATCAAGAGCATCCAGGCGGGCGTGCGGCTGGAGCGCGAGAAGTACGTCTCCACCGGCTATCGCTCGTACGCCTACGGCATCCAGACCTCGAAGATGACCTCGAGCATGCTGGAGACCTCGCCCTTCCTGAAGGATTTCATGGGCGGGACCGTCGGCAACTACAATCAAAACTGGCAGACTCTGAAGGTCCGCGAGTTCCTCGACGCGGTTCGTCCGGTCACGGTCTTCCCAGGCGGCGGCCTGTCGTCGGTGGGGCTCAACATCCAGTACGCGGATGGCGCCTACTACGACAAGAACTTCACCAACGAGAACGATATCAATCAGTTCTACGTCCAGGCGAAGTATGACACCGAGATCTTCGGTCACGGGGTCCGCGGTAACTTCGGTGGCCGCTACGAGGACACCAAGAACACGATCACGGTGCTGGACCGCAAGGTCGCGCCCACCAACGGGATTGGTTCGCCGAACGACTTCAAGACCGACCAGTACAAGAACAAGTACCACTACTTCCTGCCGTCGGCGATCTTCGCCGCCGACGTCATGGATGACCTGGTGCTACGCGGCGCCTACTACAAGACCTACGTCCGCCCGCACCCGCGTCAGTACTCGCCGGCGACCAAGGTCGATCCGCTGCAAAGCCTGAACAAGACGCTCAGCGTCGGTTCGCTGAGCGTGTACGACACCTGGGTTTCGATCGGTAACAACAACCTCAAGCCGTACATGGCCGAGTCGTTCGACCTGTCGCTGGAGTGGTACAACCGCCCCAACGGCCTGGTCTCGCTGGCCTACTTCCACAAGGACATCACGGGCCGGATCACCTCGACGTCCGATCCGTCGATCCTGTGCCCGGCTGACGGCTCGACCTGGGGCTTCGGCGCCCTGTCCTGGGACGGCACCTACTGCACGGCCACCGCCCTGAGCAGCGCGACCAAGCAGGTCCACGTCAACGCCAGCGCCAGCTATAACCTCGACTCGAAGACCACCGTCGAGGGTCTGGAGTTCAACATCCAGCAGAACCTGGACTTCCTGCCGGGCTTCTGGAAGAACTTCGGGGGCAGCTTCAACTACTCGTATACGAAGTCGAAGAGCCCGGCGATCGCGCCTTTCCCCGGCATCTCCAAGAACAACATCAACCTGATCGGCTACTACGAGACGCCGAAGTATGGCGTCCGGATGGTCTACAACTGGCGTTCGGACTACCCGCTGAACGCCAACGGCACCTACACGGGCGGCGCTCGTTCGGTGAAGTCGCGTGGCCAGCTGGACATGTCGGCGTCGTACAACGTCAACGACGCCCTCAGCCTGTCGCTCGACGTCTATAACCTGACCGACGCGGTCCGGTTCGAGTACGAGAACGATCGTCGGGTCGCCCGCTGGGTCGACTATGACGGCCGCACCATCACCCTGACGGCGCGCGCCACGTTCTAACGACCACGACCGAGGGCCGTTTCGTCAGCGGGACGGCCCTCTCTTCCTCCCTCCATACCGTCCGAGCGCGTCAAGCGATGCATGGCAAGCAAGACCGTACGACGGATGACTTGGATCGGATCTGGCGGCCGGCCGGCGTGTGGCCGAGCGGCTGGATGGGCGCCATTCGACGGATGGCGCTGAAAAGCGCGTCGCGACTGCAAGCGCGATGCTAGTTAACTCCTCCCTTGCCCGCCGCGTTCGCCCCCGTTGACGCGGCGGGCGTCTCTTTGCCGCGCTAACAAGCCAGGGGACCAGCATGCCCATCGACCGCCGGACCCTGATCCACTCCCTGCCCGTCGCGGGCGCGGCGATCGCCTCTCTGGCTCCAGCCAGCGCTTCGGCGGGATCAGCGACTTCCTCTCCGCGACAGCGCATTCGCCTGGATGAAGGGTGGCGTTTCGCCCTGGGCCACGCGGCGGATCCTGATCGCGACTTCGGCTTTGGCGACTTCCAGCGCACCTTCGCCAAACAAGGCCGAGCCGCCGGCGCTCTGGCGGCCCCCGACTATGACGACAGACGTTGGCGCGAAGTGACCCTGCCTCATGACTGGGCGGTCGAATTGCCGTTCGTCAACAATATCCGCTTCAGCCGAAACCCGGCCGACAAGGATGACGAGGATCCCGTCGCCGCCCACGGCTACAAGGCTATCGGGCGGAATTTTCCGGAGAACTCGGTTGGCTGGTACCGCATAACGCTGCCCATCGCGCCCGCGGACGCCAAGGGACGTGTGGCGCTGGAGTTCGACGGCGCGTTCCGAGACGCCACCATCATCGTCAACGGCTACATCGTCACCCAGCACCACGGCGGCTATGCCTCGTTCGGTGTCGATATCACCGACTTCCTGAACACCGATGGCGCGGCCGACGTGCTGCTGGTCCGCCTTGACGCCAGCCTTGGAGAGGGATGGTTCTACGAGGGCGCCGGCCTCTACCGGCACGTCTGGCTCGTCAAGACGGCCCCGCTTTTCGTGCCCCAATGGGGCGTCTTCGCGCGCGCCTCACGCGACGGCCAGGTCGACATCGACGTTGAAGTCGCCAACCGCCGCGAGACCAGGGCCGACGTCAGGATCGAAGCACTCGTACTGGACGCTGGCGCGCCGGTGGCTTCGGGCCAGACGACGCAATCGGTCGCGGCTTGGCGCGACACCACCGCCAAGCTGACGTGCAAGGTCCCCTCGCCCCGCCTCTGGTCGACGGACGCGCCCAATCTCTACGTCCTGCGCGTGACCATCCGCGAGGGAGAGACGATCCAGGATGTGTATGACATCCGTTTCGGCTTCCGGGATTTCCGCTTCGACGCACGCGAAGGCTTTTTCCTCAATGATCGCCCCCTGAAGCTGAAGGGCGTCAACAACCACCAAGATCACGCGGGCGTCGGCGCGGCCATACCGGACGCCCTGCAAATCTGGCGTCTCAAGCAGCTGAAGGCGCTGGGCGCGAATGCCTACCGCGCGGCCCACAATCCGCCGACGCCGGAGCTGCTCGACGCTTGCGACGCGCTGGGCTTGCTGGTGATCGATGAAACCCGTCAGATGAGCTCCGCGCCCGAGCCCATGGACGAGTTGCGGCGCCTGGTTCGCCGTGACCGCAACCATCCTTGCGTGATGCTGTGGTCCATTGGGAACGAAGAGCCCCAGCAGGGCACGGCGCGCGGCGCCAAGATCGCCAAGGCGATGGCTCGGGAAATCCGCGCCCTCGATCCCACCCGCAAGGTGACGGCCGCCATGAACAAGGGCTTCGGCGAGGGGATCACCGACGCAATCGACGTGATGGGCTTCAACTATCACGAAGAGCTCATCGAACCCTTCCGGCAGAAATACCCGGACATGCCGATCATCGGCACCGAGACCGCCAGCGCGGTCTCCACCCGAGGCGAGTACGCGCGCGACGACAAGCGGTCCGTCGTTTCGTCCTATGACGTCGACGCGCCCTACTGGGGCAAGACGGCCCAGGCGTGGTGGAAGCTCTACAACGCCAAGCCCTACTTACTTGGCGGCTTCGTCTGGACCGGTTTCGACTATCGGGGTGAGCCGACCCCCTTCAACTGGTGGCCGTCGATTTCGTCCAATTTCGGCATCCTGGACCTGTGCGGCCTGCCCAAGGACATCTTCTACTATTATCAGGCCTGGTGGCGAGACGACCTGCCAGTTCTGCACCTCCTGCCGCACTGGAACTGGGAGGGACAGGAAGGCAAGACCGTCGAGGTCTGGGCGTACACCAACCTCGACACGGTCGAGTTGTTCCTGAACGGAAAATCCCTCGGTCGCCGGAGTCCGCCGAAGGACGGCCATGTCCAATGGTCGGTTCCATACGCGCCCGGCCGACTTGTCGCTTATGGCTTCAAGGGCGGAGAGGTCGTCCTGAAATCCGAGCGCAGGACCGCCGGCGCGCCAGCAAGCATTGTCGTGGAGGCGGATCGGACGCGCTTAGCCGCCGATGGCCAGGACGTCGCCGTGCTCAACGTGTCGGTGCGCGACAAGGCCGGCGTGATCGTGCCCAAGGCCGCCGTTCGGGTGGACTTCGACCTGACCGGCGCGGGGCGATTGATTGGCGTCGGCAACGGCGATCCCAATTGCCACGAGGCCGACAAGGCGTCCTTCCGCACGACCTACAACGGCTGGGCCCAGGCGCTTGTGCAGACGCGCAAGACGCCGGGCGACATTCGCCTGGCGGCGCGCGCGGAAGGTCTGACGACCGCGGTCGTCGCGCTCTCAAGCCGCTGAGAAAACAAGAGAGAACCCGAGCATGTCCTTGCCTATCACGCTGCTGGCCGCCGCGCAGATCGTCACGGCCTCTCCGGACAAGAGCATCGCGATATCCATCGCCAACGATGGAAGCGCGTTCTCGGTGTCGCGCCGGTCGGAGTCGCTGATCGTCGACTCTCCGCTGGGCCTGGATCTGTCGGCAGGCTCTCTGGAAGGCCTCGAGCTGAAGTCGGTCAAGCGTCAGGCGGTCAGCCGGAGCTTGCCCCTGGTCGCCACCAAGGCCGCCCGCGCCCCCGACGTCTACAACGCGACCACCCTGACCTTTCAGGCGAAGGGCCCCATCGCCAGAACCCTGAAGATCGAGGTTCGAGCCTACGATGACGGCGTCGCGTTCCGCTATGTTCTTCCGGATGGCGGCCCGACCAAGCTTCGGGGTGAACGCACCCAGTTCAAGCTCGATGGCGACCTGTCCTGTCTGGCCAGCGAGTACGTCTCGTCCCACGAGAACAATTGGAAGTTCCTGAAGCTGTCGGCCATGGACGTCGGCAAGGCCTACGAGATCCCCGCCGTCTGCGCGTCGAAAAGCGGCCACACGACCCTGGCCATCGCTCAGTCGGGTATTGGCGGTTACACAAGCTCGGCGCTGGTTCCCACCGGAACGGGTTTCCAAGTGCGGCTGTCGCCCCGTCTGGACGATCCGAGCATCGCGGTGACGTCCGATCGCGGCCTGACCACGGCGTGGCGGGTGGTGATGCTCGGCGACCGGGCGGGCGACCTCATCCCCTCGCCCCTGATCGGCAACCTCGCGCCTCGGCCCACCGGTGACTATTCGTGGGTGAAGCCCGGCAAGGCGGCCTGGGACTGGTGGTCTGGCCCGACCAACGGCGAAAAGCCGACCATGGAGCGCTTCCGGCGCTTCATCGACTTCGCCGCCGAGAACAAGTTTCCCTACTTCCTGATCGACGCGGGCTGGGCCTACAACGCCACGGGCTGCTGCGAGGCCGACCCGAAGACGGACATCACCCGCGCCGACCCCGCGATCGATATGCCCGCCCTGGTGGACTACGCGAAGGCGCGGGGCGTCGGCCTACTGCTCTGGGTCCATTGGAAGCACATGGAGCCGCGCATGGACGCCGTGCTCAAGCGCTATGCCGAGTGGGGTGTCAAGGGCATCAAGGTCGACTTCATGGAACGCGACGACCAGGAGATGGTCGCCTTCTATGAACGCCTAGCCAAGGCGACCGCCGCCCATCATCTGCTGCTCGACATGCACGGCGCCTTTCCGCCGTCGGGCTTGTCCGCGACCTACCCAAACTACATCACCCAGGAAGGCGTGCTGGGGGCCGAGTACGACAAGTTCCCGACCAAGCGCGTGACCGCCAGCCATAACGTCCATCTGGCCTATACGCGCCTGCTGCTGGGCCCGATGGACTACACCCCCGGCGGATTCCGGAACGGCGTGCCGGAAAACTACGCGCCCACCGAGGTGATGCCGTCCACCCAAACGCGGCGCGGCCAAGCCCTGGCGATGTACGTCGTCTATGACAGCCCGCTGCAGATGGTCTCGGACGATCCCTCGGCCTATCGGGACGCGCCCGGCTTCGAGTTTCTGCGCGCTGTCCCGACCGCCTGGGACGAGACGCGGTTCGTGGCGGGAACGCCCGACAGCTATGTCGCCCTGGCGCGACGCGCGGCGTCGACCTGGTATGTGGGCGTGATGAACAACGAGGAAGGGCGCTCCGTCGCCCTTCCGCTAGGCTTCCTGCCCAAGGGAAAGTTCAACGCGCGGATCTGGGCCGACGGCGCCTCGCCGAACGCGGTCGAGACCTCCAGCCGGCTCGTCGATCGCGACACCGTGCTCAAGATGGACCTGAAGGGATCGGGTGGAAGCGTGGTCGTCATCGAGCCGCGGTAGCCTCAGCCGCCCCCCAAGCAAGCTGGACCATGGGTCAGCGCTTGGGGAATAGGCCGCCAAGGGACCATGATCTTTAACACGATGGAGCCTGTCGCCCGTGCTCACGACCTTGAGCACGGGCGACGCTCATCTATTGTGCCTCGCGGGTGTTCGTCACCCTGCTGAAGACCGGCGCCTTCACCGTCGTGAGACGTTCAGTGGAGTCGCCGGTCAGGTCGAAGAAGACGATCCGGTTGGCGCCGGGACGCATCCACGGCGCCGGCGTGTAGAGGGTGTGCACCGGTCCAATGGACCAGAAGCGGCCCAGGTTGTGCTCGCCGAGCCAGAGCTGGCCTTTGTGGAGGCCGCGCGTGTCCAGATAGGTGTCGGCGGGTCGATCGACCGTCATCTCCACCTCGTAGAAGCAGGGACCAACGCAGGGCTCGGCCGACATGGGCAGCTTGGACACGTCGTCCATCGGCAGACGGTACATGCGCCAGTCGTTCAGCGGCTGCCCCTCCAGGGTGACTTCGCCCGTCAGCCCCGCCTGTTCGGTCCTGATCGCCCGCGAGTAGTTCACGCGGCCGGTGTTCTCGACCAGGATATCCAGCGTCGCCGCCCCCGAGCGCTCGGGCAAGGTGACGGTTTCCTGATCGAGGCGACGGTCGATCACGCCCACCAGCTTCTGGTCGACATAGACCTGCGCGTAGCTGTGGACGCCCTTCAGCGTCAGCACGCCGCCTTTTCCCGGGGTTAGCGGGACGCGATAGAGGACATAGCCGTAGTTCTGATCAAGCTCCTCGAACGTCAGCGGGCGGTTGGCGCGAACGGGCTCGGGAAGGTTGCGCCACAAGGAGGCGCTGCGCTTCACGGCCGAGATCGGGAAGGTCTTGGCGATGCTGGCCGCCGGCGTCGGCGCGGCCGGCTTACCCGTGACATCGGAGATAACCGAGGCCAGCAGCCCGTACTTGTAACGGGGGTTGCCCGCCTCATCGAGCGGCGCGTCGTAGTCGTAGCTGGTCGTGTCGGGGTGATAGTCCTTACCGGTGTGCGAATCCGCGCCGTTCATCCAGCCGAACGACGTGCCGCCGTGGAACATGTACAGCGACACCGAATAGCCCCGCTTCAGCATGAACCGCAGCTCTTCGGCCTCCTTGCGGCCGTCGGTCTCGTGGTGATCCTCACCCCATTTGTCGAACCAACCGGCCCAATATTCCCCGACCATCCGCAAGCCATTGGGCCGGAACGTCTCCAGCTGGGCGACCGACTTCTCGGCGCCGCCCGAGCCGAAATTCACCACCGAGGGCAGATGCGGCAGCGAGCCCTTGGCCAAGTCGGACGCCTGGTTGGACGTGAACAGAACGCCATCGGCCAAGCCGGCCCGGCGGTAGGTCGCTTCCAGACCTTCGAGATAGGCCTGGTCGTCGCCGAACGCGCCGTATTCGTTCTCCAACTGCACCGCGACGATCGGGCCGCCGTTTTTCAGCAATAGCGGCTGCATCTCTTGCCCCAGCCGAACCATCCAGCGCTCGACGGCGGCGGTGTACTTGGGTTCGCTCGAACGCAGGAGGACGCCGCGGTCCTTCAGCAGCCAGGACGGATAGCCGCCAAGCTCCCACTCCGAGCACACATAGGGGCCGGGGCGCAGGATGACGTCCAACCCCTCCGCCTGCGCGGCGCGGATGAACGCGGCCAGGTCTTTCTGACCGGTGAAGTCATAGACGCCGGGCCGCGGTTCGTGCGCGTTCCAGAAGGCGTAGGTGGTGATGGTGTTGAGGCCCATCGCCTTGGCCTTTTGCAGGCGATCGCGCCAATACGCCCTCGGGATACGAACATAGTGCATCTCGGCCGAGATGACCTGGTAGGGCTTCCCGTCCTTGAGGAAGCCGTGGCCGCTCACCTCGAAACGGTGCGCTGGCGGGGCGGCTAGAGCCGACAACGGGGCCAGCGCCGACGACGAGATCGCCGCGCAAAGCATCAGTTTAACAAGCGGTCTCATAACTTCCTCTTTCGAACCTTAGGCAACATTCGGGAGCAAAGTCCCATTCGGGCCACTCCACGAATCCCGTCTTCACGACAATAGCCGACAGAAATTCTCAACGCCTCGCCGATCGGCTATATTTATTATAATTCAATTGGCCGCACCTTGGAATTTTCCACACAAAGACAAGTCTATAAATCGCACGATAAAGACCGTCGTTTTTGCAATTGAGTTTAGACCCTCGATGCCGATTTCGTTCTCGCTCACGGGCTCGGCAAGCTGAAAAAGCGGACATTGGCTTCCCCCAAGAACTGGGCATGGGTCGTGGCGAGCTAGGCATGGAGACTCGCCTGGCAGTGCGCGGCGATGAAGTCGGCGTGGCCGGGCATGCGAGCCACGGCCTCGCCAGCTTGTTCGGCGATCCGGGCCAAGCGCGCGGCGGCGACCTCGCGCGAGACAGAAAGGGCCAGCGGGTCCTCGCCCAGCACCGAAGCCTCCTGCCCCTCCAGAACGGCCAGCCAACTGGTCTTGGTGAAAAGCTCGTCGGTCTCGCGGAAGATCCGACCGGTGGCGCCATGAATGGCCAGCCGCTCGGCCAGGCTGTCGGGCGGATCCATGGCCCGCAGGTCCCGCCAGTAGGCGGTGTCGTCCCGCTGGGTGACGTGGAAATGCAGCACCAGAAAGTCGCGGACGTTCTCGAAATCGGCCGCCATCAGCCGGTTATAGCGCCGCGCGTCGGCGGGCTCGAACGCCTTGGTCGGCAGCATTTCCAGCAGCCGCGCGATACCCGCCTGGATCAGGTGGATGCTGGTCGACTCCAATGGCTCCAGGAAGCCGGAGGCCAGCCCCAAGGCCACAACGTTCTTGACCCAAAAGGCTTCGCGGCGGCCAGCCTGGAAGGTCAGCAGGCGGGGCTCGGCCAGTGGCTGGCCCTCCAGACCCGACAGCAGGGTCGCCCGCGCCTCATCCAACGAGACGTGAGCGCTCGAGAACACATAGCCGTTGCCCGTCCGATGCTGGAGCGGGATGCGCCATTGCCAGCCGACGCCGCGCGCGGTGGAGCGAGTGAAGGGCGGGGGCGGTTCGGTATTGGACGACGGAACGGCCAGCGCGCGGTCGTTGGGCAGCCAACGCGACCAGTCCTCGAAGGGCGTCTCTAACGCCTGGCCGAGCAGGAGGGAGCGGAAGCCCGAACAGTCGATGAAGAGGTCGCCGGCGATCCGCTCGCCGCTTTCCAGGGTTACGGCCTCGACGAAACCACCCGCGCCGCGCATAGCGACGTCGACGACCTTGCCCTCAAGGCGGACGACACCGGCGGCCTCGGCATGAGCGCGCAGCAGGCGGGCATAGAGCCCCGCGTCGAAGTGGAAGGCGTAGCCCATGGGCGGCGGGCCGTTGGCGCTCTGAGGGATCGGCGCGAAGCGACCCAGCGCGGCGGCGCGGGCGCAAACCGAATAGGCGTCGAGCGACTGGGCCTGACCGGCGCGGCGCGAGGCTCGCCACACCGCCTCGAATGGCGCGGCGCCGAAATCGTGGCCGTAGACGCCGAACGGATGGAAATAGCGATGACCTCGCCGCGTCCAGTCCACGAACTCGATGCCCAGCTTGAAGGTCCCGCGCGTCTCGCGGACGAACGTCGCCTCGTCGAGCCCGATCAGGGCGTTGAAGGCGCGGATGGGCGGGATGGTCGCCTCTCCCACCCCGACAATGCCGATCTCCTCGGATTCGATCAGCGTGATCGCCGGGCCGCGCGGACCTAGAACCTTCGAAAGCGCCGCCGCCGCCATCCAGCCGGCCGCGCCGCCGCCAACGATCACGACGCGCGAAATCGCGCCCTCCCCCGCGGGCGGCGCGATCGATGCTCCGGATAGTTGGGACATGGCGATCTCCCGAAAAAATCGCCGGCGTGGACCCGACCACGCCGGCTCAGCCTCGGGGGAGGATTAGTAGGTGACGCGGAGGGCCAGGCCGTAGCGCCGATCGTTAAGTTGGTACTGCAGCGGCGCGCCGGGCGTGCCGATGTAGAGGACGTTCATCCGGTTGTTCAGGTTCACGACATCGAACGAGACGGCCATGTGCTCGTTGATGTCGTAGGCGACCGAGACGTCCAGCGAGGCGTAGGGCTTGGCGTACTGGGGGATGCCGTTGGCGCCGCTGCCCGTCGTCTGATCGAGATAGCTGGAGCGCCAGTTGTACGCGATCCGCCCGCTGATCGGGCCCTTCTGGTAGAGGCCGACGAGGTTATAGCTGTTCTTCGACAGCTTCTCGAGCGGCACCTGTTGGGGCGTGTTGGATCCAGCCGTCGCGAACGGGTTGCTCACGCTGCTGTCGACATAGGTGTAGTTGGCCTGCAGGCCCAGACCATCGAACGGGCTGGGCAGGAAGTCGAAGAACTGCTGGTAGCCCAGCTCGATGCCCTTGACGGTGCCCTTGCCGGAATTGACCACGGTGCCGACGTCATAGACGACGCCGTTGTAGGTGCCCGTCACCGTGCCGCCGGCCAGGAAACCGTCGACCTTCTTGTAGAAGACGCCCGCCGTCAGCGAACCGGTGCTGGAGAAGTACCACTCGGCCGTGGCGTCGTAGTTGTCGGACTCGATCGGGTGCAGGTTCGGGTTGCCCGAGCTGGCGCTGGGGTGGCCGGTGACCGGATTGACCTGATTGGGATTATTCAGGGTCAGGTTGGTCGAGAGCTGGTCGAAGTTCGGCCGCGCCAGACCCTTCGAATAGGCCAAACGCGCCTGCAAGGTGTCGGTCAGCTTGGCGCGCAGGTTGAAGCTGGGCAGCACCCGCGTGTAGCTGTTGTCGACGTCGATCGCCTTCGAGGTGCCGTCCGAATTGAACTGGGTGCCCTTCGAGGTCGCCTCGGTCTTGATCACGCGGACGCCCAAACCGCCGTCGATGGCGACGCCGCCGACCTCGGTCGCGTAGTCGGCGATCGCCCACCCCGTATAGGTCTTCTCGGTCTGGCTGTTGAGGTCGCCCGGCGTGAAGTTGTCCTTCGTGGTCGCCCCCAGCAGGGCGTAGAGCGCCTTGGTCTGCGCCCAGACGCCGTCGCCCGACGGGAAGGCCGGATAGAGCAGCCCCCCCTTGACCGTGTTGCCGTCGAACCAGTCCTTGGACGGCCCCTTCATGGCCAGCTGCGGATGCGCCGACAGCGGGACCAGCGGCGTGCCGGCCGGCGCCGAGCAGTTCGGGTCGGCGCCCAGCGACGTGATGCAGACCCCGTGCCAGGTGCCGCGCAGGTCGATGCTGTTGTCGGAATAGCGGCCGCCGCCGCGCAGCTTGTCGAAGAAGCCGCCCTCGAAGTCGTATTCGAAATCGCCGGCCAGGGCGAACGTCTCGGCGTCGTTCCGCTGCAGCGAGTCGGCGACGTAAGGCGTCGTGTAGTTGGCCGGATTGTTCAGCAGGCCCGGATCGCGAACCTCGAAGCGCGGATATTTTCCGGTCAGGTCGAAGTCGACGACCGTCTTGTGCGGCGTGGTCAGGCCCGTCTGTCCCGACTGGGTGTACAGCGACAGGACGTGACCGTTGCGGTCGGCGTTGTAGTACGATTTCAGGTACTGGGCGTCGAAATTGGCCTTCAGCTTATCGCTGACCCGCCAGGCGGCGTTCAGCGTGAAGTTCTGGCTCTGGCTCCAGAGCTGCTGGTCGTAGCGGCCGGTCTCAAAGGTCTGGTTCCGCAGCGAACCCTTGGTGGCGTAGCCTTCGTCGTTGAACGTGAAGGCCGCGCCCGGCAGCGGATCGGTGCCGTAGCTGGTCACCACGCCGGCGGCGTTCCGGACGTTCGAGCGGTTGTTGTAGTCGTAGTAGTAGGCGCCGGTGCGATTGAACCAGTACTTGGTGCGCTGGTACTGGGCCGTGATCAGCAGGTCGTCGCTTGGCTTCCACTGGAAGGCCGTGGCGACGCCAAGGCGCTTGCGGTCGCCGGTGTCGTCATAGATCTCGAAGCCATAGGGCACCTGGGCGTTGGCCGGCGCGCCCGCGATCGATCCCGCCGCGACCGTGTCGAACGGACCGGCCAGCAGGCCGTCCTGGCGATAGCGACTCTTGCTCAGCACGGCGTTGACCAAGAAGCCCATCTCACCGGCCGACGTGTCCCAGCGATTGCTGTAGAGGCCCGAGATCGAGCCGCCATCCTTGCCGACTCGATCGTAGTAGTTGCCGCGCACGGTGGCGCTGATCACTCGGCCCGCCGAGTCGAAGGGCTTGCGGGTGCGCAGGTTCACCGCGCCGCCGACGCCGCCTTCGATGATGTTGGCCGGCGCGTTCTTATAGACGTCGATGCCCGACAGCAGCTCCGGCGGAACGCCTTCCAGGTCGAAGGCTCGGCCGCCCGACGCCGAGTAAATGGCGCGCCCATCGAGGAAATTCTGCACCTGGGTCAGGCCGCGCACGGTGACGGCCGGCTGAGTGCGATGGTCGAAGTCGGTGGCGCCTTCGCCGTAGCGACGTTGGATCTGCACGCCGGTGATCCGCTGCAGGGCCTCGGTCGTGTTGGCGTCCGGAAGCTTGCCGATGTCCTGCGCCTGGACCGAGTCCACGATCTGGTCGGCGCTGCGCTTGATCGCCTGGGCCGAACGAAGGCTTTCACGGACGCCGGTGATGACGATTTCCGACACCGCGGTGTCGTTCGACGAAGCGGCGGGCTTCGTCTGGGCTTGGACCGGAGCGGCCAGCCCCAGCGCCACCAGAGACGCGCTCACCATCAGCCCAACTTGCATGGTCCTCATTGTTCCCTCCTCGCGTGTTTTTCTTCGGTCGCGCTTCATGTCGAGCGCGATTTCATGTCCGACATATTATGCTGCCATTTGTCGTACAAGTATGATTCCTATGAGCACCGAGGCCTTAGGTGGGTATGCCCCATATTCGACCGAGGATTTCTCTCGGTGATGACGCGGAGCCCAAGGACAGCGGATAAGTGGCTAAATAGCGGTGTTTATGAGCATTTCCGGCCATATGGCGCAGAGCCCAAGCTCTCGGCGCGAGCGAAAAATGGCGGAGAAGAACGCGGTAATTATTTCGACCTCGACATATCCTTGTCAGACAAATGTGAGCGCTAACAGTTCATGACCACACCCTCCCATGGCGTCCCAACGCTCAAATCCCCCACGCGACGCGGCCTGATGGCGACGGCGGTCGCCGCCGTCCTGACCCCGACGCTCGTCCGCGCCGCCGAGCCGGTCGTCACGATCGCGCTTCGGTTCGATCTCACGCGCGCCGGGACGGTGTTCGAAGGCTGGGGCACGGCCCTGGCCTGGTTCGCCAACGTCACGGGGGGTTGGCCGGACGCGGATCGCGAGCGACTAGCCGACCTGCTCTACGGCCCGAATGGACTGGGTTGGACCATCGCGCGCTACAATATCGGAGGCGGCGACCGGCCCGACGCCAAGCCCTATCTGCGTCCTGGCGCGGCCGTGCCCGGCTTTTGGCGTCAGCCAGACGGCGCCGCCGGCGTCGATTGGTGGACCCCCGACGACCCGGCGATGTGGGACTGGTCGGCCGACGCCAGCCAGCGTTGGTGGCTGGACGCGATCAAGACTCGCGTGCGCGCGCCGGTCCTAGAGGCCTTCTCCAACTCGCCGCCCTGGTTCATGACCGTCAGCGGCAAGGTCTCGGGCGCCGAAAAGGGGACTGACGACAACCTCCGCCCGGGACAAGAAGCCCTGTTCGCCGCCTATCTCGCTCGCGTGGTCGACGAGTTGCAGCGACGTCACGGCGTTGCGTTCCGCACCCTATCCCCTGTCAACGAGCCCAACACCGATTACTGGCACGCGGCCAATACGCAGGAAGGCGCGCACTGGAGCCCTCGGCGACAGGGCGAGATGATCCTGGCCACCCAAGCCGCGCTCAAGGCGCGTGGTCTCGCCACCGTGGTCAGCGCGCCGGACGAGACCAACTCCCACCTCTTCCTGGCCGACTGGGCCGCCTATCCAAGGGAGGCCCGCGCCGCGATCGGCCAGTTGAACGTCCACAGCTACGGGACGGTGAACCAGACCGGCGTGCGTGACGCGGCCCGCGCCGCGGGCATCCGTCTCTGGATGTCCGAGAACGACAACCCGCTGGACAAGGACCCGGAGGACTTCGAGGGGATGGCTTCGCCTCTGGCCTTCGCCGAGCACGTGGTGCTGGACCTCAAGCGCCTGGAGCCCGCCGCCTGGGTGTTCTGGCAGGCGGTCGAGAACCTCAGCGCCCGCGACGGAAGCAAGGGCTCGAACTGGGGGCTGATCAAGGCCGACTACAGCCGTCCGCCAGAGGGGCCACATACCATCCATGTCACGCGCCGCTACTGGGTGATGGCCCAGTTCAGCCGCTTCATACGCCCGGGCTACCGTTTGGTGCCGATCGATGATCTGGACACGGTCGGCGCCCTGTCGCCCGACGGCAAGACGCTGGCGCTGGTCCATGTCAACGGCGGGTTGTCGCCGCGCCGCCTGGCCCCGCCGGCCGGTTGGTCTGGCCAGATGATCGTCACAGACGCCCAGCATCGCGCCGAGCCGATCGCCGGTTTTGTCGTCCCACCGCGCGCGGTGGCGACGCTGATTCTGAAGCGCCGATCCGAGTAGAGGCTCGTCGCGGGGGCCCGCTCGAGGGCGAAGTCGCTCATCGGGGCCGGAAGTGGCGGGGCGATCATGGGCCCGCCCCCGCCTCCCCTACCTTGTGACGATGAAGATCGGGTTGGCGTAGAACCACAGGTCGGACCACGGGTCCTCGCCGAGCGGGTCCGGCAAGGGCTCGGCTTCTCCGCCGCTGGTGCCGCGAACGCGAATATAGATGGGGCCGCGCACATTCCTCAGCACATGGACCATCGACAGCGTCTCGCCCTCCCGAGCCCACGACGCGGGGGTGAAGGCGCGCGCCACGCGCGTGGTCGGGTTCGCGTCCAGGGAGCGGTCGCTAGCGGCCCCCAGAATTTCGCCCTGGATGAGGTCCACGCGGGCCACGCTAGGGGAAAAGCCGCCAAAATTCTTGCCTGACGGGTCGCGCACGCGGATCACCACCGTCACGTCCGAACCCGCCGGAACTTCCAGACGACCACCGATATCGGCCTTCGCGCCGGCGGCGCTCGCGGTGACGTCGACCTCCGAGACGAGATCACCCAGCGTCACGAAGATGCGCCCGTTGCGTAGACCATCCAGCACATCATCATAGGTATGCGCGGCCTTCACATAGGTCTTCGAGTACTCCCCAGGCCAGAAGTCATCACCCCCGTCCGTGTAGTGGCGATGCGAGTCCGAGGTCGAGGTGATCCACCAGCGGCGCCCCTCTCCCAGCATGGCGTCCCAGAAGCCGCCCAGCCTGGCCGTCATCTGGTCGAAGCCGCCCATGGTCGGGGCGCGGGAATAGCCGCCCCGATCGCCTTTGGGCTTGAGCGATCCGTCGGAATTCAAGCTCGAGGCCTGGTGTCCGGGCGCGCCCTCCATGCCGACGGCGACATCGGGGGCGGTGTCGTTCCAGTCACGCAGCTCGGACGGCGAGACCAGGCCATAGCGCCCCACCCCGGTCGCGGACCTGGACGGGTGGTTGGCGATTACGACCGGCGGCCGGGGCAGCGCCTTCATGTGACGCAGGGCCTCCAGCATGAAGGCTTCCTGGTCGCGCGCCGGATCGGCGGGCCAGGGCTCGCGCCGATTGTAGCGGCTTTCGATTCCGAACAGGGCGTCGCGCTCCCCGTCCGACCGCGGCAGGATCAAGCTGGAGTGCTCGGCCGCGGGTGTATCGAGCTCCATGCCCCAGAATTGCAGCACCCCCGGCGTCTCGCGCCGCGCGCGGAGCAGTTCGGGATAGGCCTCGTCGCGATTGAGCTTGGAATGGTTGGGGCCCCCGTGATCGGTGGCGACCATCCAGGACAGGCCGTGCTTGGCGGCCATGCGGGCGTTGGTGGTGATCGGGTTGCTGGCGTCGCCCGCCTTGATCAGGATCGGCGGCTGCGACGGATCGGCGGCGGGCTTCACCGAGACGCTGAACCAGCTGTGAACGTGGTGATCGCCAGCCAGCCAGCGACGTTCCGAAGGCTTGGCGGGCCGGACGGTGCGTTTGGCCGGCGCGACCGGCTGAACGGCGTGCCCGGGGTGAGCGGAGGCCATGGTCCAGCCCCCAGGGACGAGACACAGGGCGAGCCCCAGGACGGCCGTGGAGCCCATAAGGCGGCGATGAGGCGAGAGCGTACGCATCGGGACTTCCTAGCCGAGCGGTGTGACGTTTCCCACAGGCCGCGGTGGAAAGGCCAAACGGCCCGCGTCACACGACGCGGGCCATCCGCCTCCAGCGACCGGCGACGTTAGAACTTGGCCCGAAGACCAAAGCTCACCGTGCGGCCGTAGTTGGTGTAGCCGCCGAACCAGCCGCCCTTGATGAACTGCCACTGCGAGGCTTTTGTCAGGTTCTGCCCCTCGATCGCCGCCGTGATCCGAGGCGTGATCTTGTAGCTGACGCTCGCGTCCAGCGAGCCGAACGCCTTGTCGTTCAGCGCCGACAGGCCCGCGCCGCCGACGTCCTGCAGGACGTCGTCGACCCAGCTATAGCTGGCGCGCGCGGCGAAGCGCTCCTTCTCGTAGAAGGCCGTCACGTTGAAGCTGTTCTTGGCGACATTGACCATCTCGTCCTTGAGGGTCGGCGAGTAGGTCGCTTCGGTGTCGGTGTAGGTGTAGTTGGCCAGGAAGCCCAGGCCGTCGAATGGCGCCGGCAGGCGCTTGAACAGGTGCTGGTAGGCCAGCTCGACGCCTTTGATCGTCGCCTTGCCGCCGTTGGTCGGCGAGGTCAGCACATAGGTCTGGCCGTCGACGATGATGTTGGTGTTCTGGCTGTAAACGAAGGTCGTGATGTCCTTGTAGAAAGCCCCGCCGATCAGCGCGCTGCCCGGGGCGAAGTACCATTCCAGGGTCGCGTCATACTGCCAGGCCTCGAACGGCTTCAGCAGCGGATTGCCGCCCACGGCTGTCAGCAGGGTCCCGGAATTCAAGGTCAGGCGCGGCGCCAGGTCGGCCAACGACGGCCGGGTGATCACCTTGGCGGCGGCCACGCGGGCCTGCAGCGTATCGGTCAGCTCGAGCGCGAAATTGGCCGTCGGCAGAATGTCCGTATAGGTCTTCTCGAAACGCACGGGCAGCGCCGCCGAGCCATTGTCGGCGTGGCCGGACGAGACCTGCTTGGTCTGGGCCACCCGCGCGCCGACCTGGCCGCGCAGCGGCGCACCGAACAGGCTCGTGTCGATATCGCCGAGGGCGTAGCCCGCCGCGATCTTCTCGGACACGCGATACGAGTTGCGCTGGTCGGCGCGGGCCGTGCCCTTTTGGTTCGGGTCGCGCAGAGCCCAGAAGGCGGCCGGATCCGGCATGGCCCAAGACGAGGGCACGCCGCCATCGGTCCCGCCGAGGAAGTCGCTCACCGGGAACGGATCGAAATAGTCCGCGCCGAAGAACTTGCCAGCCAGATTGGTCGTGTAGTTGACGTCGGCGCGATTATACGACCGCGAGCGCTCGCGGAACTTGACGCCAAACTGGAGGCGGCTGACCGGACCCAGGCTCACCGGCCGTTCGGCGTCGAACTGCAGGGCGGTCTCGTCGTCCGTCGCGTTGTTGACCCGCCATTCGATACGGCGGAACGGCAGCAAGGACGGATTGTTCAGGTCGCCGGTCAGCAGCGTGACGTCGGGCAGCGCGTCGCCGGCCTGGGGCAGATTGAAGGTCGTCCGGCCCATCGCGCCCTGCAGGCGGGTGCGGGTGATCGGCTTGGAGGTCTCCGAATAGGCCCGCGCGTAGGCCAGATCGGCGGTGATCGTCCAGTCCTCCAGAGTCTGGCGGATCTTGCCGGCGATCATCATGTTGTCGTGCGCCAGGTCGCTGACTTCACGGCCGATCTGGCTGTTGGTGTTCGCCGTGCCGCCCGTCATGACGCCGTTCTTGATCACGGCCGAGCCGGCGACCAGGGTCGAGAGGTCCGGATCGACCGAATAGGTCAGCTCGTCATAGTGGTCGTCCAGCTTGGTGTAGCTGGCGTCCAGCGTGATCTCCGTGGCGTCGCTGGGACGATACTGAGCCGACAGGACCAGGCCCTTGCGCTCGCGATCCTCGCGTTCCAGCGTCGGGCGGATGTTGGTCGCGTACAGGTTCACGCCCTGGGCGATCAGGCTTTTCCCCAGAGCGGTGCTGGCGTTTGGAAAGCTCCAGCCAACGCCGGTGATACGGTCCTGGCGTAGGGTGCGCTGGTCGTACACCAGAGCCGCCAGAACGCCGAACGTGCCCGCCGCGTTGGTCCAGCTGGCCAGACCCGACAAGCGCGGATCGGTCTTGCCCGCCAGTTCCGGACGGCTGGCGGTGGCCGACAGCGCCAGAGTGGTGCGGCCCAGGTCCAATGGGCGGAACGTCTTGATGTCGACGATGCCGCCGATGGCCCCCTCGTCCAGCGAGGCCAGCGGCGTCTTGCCCACCTCGACGCCGGCCACCAGCTCGGACGGCAGTGTGTCGAAGCGGAATTGGCGGCCGCTCTGGCCACTGTCGCGCATGTTCTCGTTCACCGCGGCGCTACGGCCGTTCAGGGTGACAATCTGGAAGTTCGGGCCCAGACCCCGGACGCGGACGAACAGGCCCTCGCCCCGGTCGCGGGTGATGGCCACGCCGGGCACGCGCTGCAGGGCCTCGGCGATGTTGTTGGACGGGAACTTGCCGATGTCCTCGGCGGAGATGGCGTCGACGACGTTGGCGGCCTTGCGCTTGTCGTTCAGCGCGCGGGCCAGCGAGTTGGCGAAGCCACCGGTGACGACCAGTTCCTCGACCGTGGCTGGCTCCTCGGTTTGGGGCGGAGAGGCTTCTGCGCGCGTCACCGTCGCGGCGACGGGCGACGGCGCGGTGGAGACGCGCTGGGCGGCCGGGCGCAGGATCGCGGCCCCGCCATTGCGCACGAACGTTAGCCCAGTGCCCCGCAGCAGTTCAGCCAGACCGCGCTCGGCGTCGAACTGGCCCCGCACGCCTTCGGTGCGCTTGCCGTTCAGCAGGACCGGATCGGCCAGGACCTGCAAGCCGGTAGCCCGCGAAAAGCTCGGCAAGGCGGAGGCGAGGTCGCCGGCCGGGATGGCCAAGGTCGGCTTCTCGGGCGGGGCGGCCACGGCGGAACTCGCCGCCAGCAGCACGGCCGCGGAGGCCGAGCCAAACCAGATCCAGGTCTTAGAAGTCATGTCGTCATCCCCGATTTCGCGCGACGCTCAACGTCGGCTTCGGGGGGGTGACGCTGGCGCCCCCCATTTCCGGACAGAGATTTTTGTGAAGTTTCGACGACGCCCTACCGCGACAGCACCACGCCCGCGGGCGTCTCCCGCACCTCGAAGCCGTGCATCAGCGCCAGGTTGCGCACCAGCGCCCGCGGCTCATCGAGACGGAAGCGGCCCGCCACGCGCTGACGCCCCAAATCGGGATCAGCGATCGTGATCAGGGTCGGCGAGGCTCGGTTCAGGCGTTCGACCAGGCGGGCCAGCGTCACCCCATCTGTTTCAAGCCAGCCAGAACGCCAATCGTCCGCATGAAGGTCGAAGGCGCGCACCGCCGATAGCCGCCCCTCCTTGGCGAAGGCTCGCTGCCCCACCGTCAGATCGGCTGTGCGGTGGATTAGACCCGAGGGCGCCAGCCGGACGCGACCACGCCGCACCGACAGCTCCAGGCGCCCATCCCCGCGCTCCAAATCGAAAGCGGTGCCCAGAACGCGCGCCGAACCTTCCGGGGCCTTGACCGTGAAGGGCCGCGCCGCGTCGTGGGCGACGTCGAAGAAGGCTTCCCCGCGGACAAGATCGACCTGGCGCCGCCGCGTTCCCAGCCGCACCTCCAGGCGCGTGGCCCCGTCCAAGGTCACCAAGGTCCCGTCGGACAGGGTCGCGACGCGCTGCTGACCGGGCGCGGTTTGCAGCACGATCGGCTTCAAGGTCATCAGCTGAGCCCGAGGCCAGATCGCGAACAGCGCCAATCCACACGCCAGAAGCCCGCCCGCGAGCACGGTCAGTGGACGCGCGCGTAGCGCCGCGCCACGCCGCTGTTCACTCATCCGCATGGCCTCGGCCAAGGCCGGATCCTGGCTCGCGCCCCAGACCTGCTCGAAGGCCTGGGCATGCGAAGGGTCAGCCGACTTCCAGATCTCGAAGGCGGCGTCGTCGCGATCGCCGGCGTCCAAGCGCCGGGCGGCCCAGAGGGCGGCTTGTCGCCGGGCGCGGCTCATGGACGCCCCTCCCCCGCCCGCCGTTCAGCCTTGGCGACTTCGCGATGCAATTGCTCGAGGGCCCGCGCCACATGCTTTTCGACCGAGGCCTCGCTCAGTCGCAAATCCTGGGCGATCTGACGTGACGAATGGCCGTGCAGCCTGCGACGGATGAAGACATCTCGGCGCAGAGGCGGCATGGCGTCCAGCGCCTTACCGAAGACCTCGACCCTTTGGCGATGCATCAGAATCTGTTCCGGCGCGGGGGCTTGGCAGGGGATATCGTCATCCAGAGCCTGGGCGGGACGCCGGCTGGCGCGACGGAAATGATCTCGCACCAGGTTCAAAGCGATGCGATAGCCCAGGGCGGCGCGATCGACGATGGTGCGCGCCCGCTCATAGGCCAGGAGGCGTTCGAACGTTTCCTGCACCAAGTCCTCGGCGGTCGCGGGATCGCGCGTCCGTCGAACAATGAACTGATAGAGGTCGCGCCGCTGCGCGCGCAGGCTAGCCAAGTCGCTCATCGAAGCGCTTCTCGCTCACCAGGAGCGGCGGGACGTGAGGACCGGCGCGGCATGTTCCGGCGCCTAGCACGACTTTGTGACATTACCGCTTCTGGTAGACCAGCATCGGTCTCGACCGGCGCCAAGAAGCCAGCCGCCTCGCGGCAAGGCGCCCATCAGCCGGCCCCAACGCGATGGGCCACTGTCGCCCAAGTGTCATGCTGAGCCGATAAGGAGCGCTGGGCCTTGAGCCGCCAGTCGCTTCCGCCAGGCATGTCCTCCCGTCTTCTTCCTCCCGCGCTCGCGTTGGCTGTTGTCGCGGCGCCGGGTTGCGCGTTGGCGGCGCCCATCACCTTGGCCGAGAGCCTGAACCGGCTCGCCGGCGAGCGTGATGTCGTGATCCTGTTTCCGCCGGACTTGGTGAAGGATCGACCAGGTCGGTCCTCGCCTCGTTTCGTTTCCACGGGCCGGGCCATCGAAATCCTCCTGGCCGATGCTCCGGCTCGTGGGCGCGAAGTCCGGCGGGGTGTCTTCGTGGTGGAGCGCGTGTCGTCACCCGCTCCGAGCACCGCCTCCCCGCCTCAAGTCTCGGCGCCGCCATCGGGAGACGCCGTGGTTGAACCCATCACGGTGACGGCGGCCTACGCGGCCAGCCTGGATCGATCCATCGCGCTCAAACTAAGGGCTGGCTACGGCCTGGACGCGGTCAGCGCCGAGGACATCGCCCGCCTGCCGGCCGCCAATGCCGCGGAAGCGCTTCAGTTGGCGCCCGGCGTCAGCCTCGAGCGCCACCGTGGCGTCGGCCTCTATGTCAGCGTCCGAGGCCTGGGTCCCCAGTTCCAGAACGTGCTGCTGAACGGGCGGCCGATCGCCATGAACGACCTCGTGGAAAACGGCGGCTTCCGCGGTCGCCAGTTCCGGTTCGAGGTCCTGCCCGCCGATGTCGTCGATCAGATCGAGGTCGCCAAGACGGCGACCGCCGAAATGGACGAAGGCGCATTGGGCGGCAACATCGACGTGCGCACCTTCAAACCCTTGGATCGCGGCCGCCGCTCCGTGGTCTCGGCGCGTGTCTCCGACGGGCGGATCGGCAAGGCCGATCCTTCCCTGTCTGGGGTTTGGAGCTG
Organism: Caulobacter segnis; assembly: GCF_031454995.1. Classification (GTDB taxonomy): domain Bacteria; phylum Pseudomonadota; class Alphaproteobacteria; order Caulobacterales; family Caulobacteraceae; genus Caulobacter; species Caulobacter segnis_E. The sequence continues at coordinate 1,032,202 of NZ_JAVDRV010000002.1, forward strand.
GGTGGACGATAGCGGACGTCTGGGTTTGCTGGCGGGCGGAGTTGTCGAACGCCGACGCATCCGCAACGACCGTCTCTATCAGACCGGCTGGAATCTGAACCGCTTCGCCACCGTCCTGGGCCCTGGCCTCTACACGCCCACCCGCACGCGACCGACCATCGAACTCGAAGATCGTCGCATGGCGTCGGCCGACTTCACCCTGCAGTGGCGGCCATCTCCCCATTGGCGGCTGGATGTCGACCTTCTGGCGACGCGGCTGGACGCCCACTACCGGGAGTATGGGCTGGACATCTACACGGACGACACCTCGATCTCGAACCCACGCTTCGTGGCGGGCAGTCAGGCGGTCAAGGGCCACACAGCGCAGGCCGGGGTCATCGAGGACGCCCGCTGGATGGCCTCGCAGGAAACCAGCCTGAACCGGCATGACCTGCTCGCGCTGGGCGTTCATGAGCAATGGACCAGCGACGCCTGGACGATAGACGCCGACTACGCCTTTTCGCGCGCCCGCAGCTATCACCCGGACGGTCGCGGCACGGTCCGCGCCCGTGTCGCCTTCTATGCGCCGCTGGAATACGACTTTCGAAACGGGCTGAGCGGCGGGCCGACGCTACGCACCACCCGAGACTACGCCGATCCCGCCAGCTTCGTCGGCCAGACCTTTGACTATACCTGGAAGGATTCCCGCGACACCGATCAGCTCTACCGGCTCGACGCGGGGCGAGAGCTGGACGCGGGCAAGCTCTCGTTCGGTTGGGAAACCCATATCCGGAAGAGAAACTACCAGCGGCGCGACTGGAACCTGAACGCCCTGGTCGGGACGCCGCTGACGAGCCTGGGCGACCGGGCCTACGGCCTGACGCCCTTCGACGATTTCCTAAGCGGAACGCCCGCCGACCTGCCGCGCCGTTGGGTGGCTCCGGACACCCGGTTCTTCCACGACCTGCTCTATACGTCCGCGATCGCGGACCAACCGCCGTCGCTCGCGGATCGACGCAACTCCTTCGTGGTGCGCGAAGCGATCCGTTCGGCCTATGCGCGCTATGACTTCACCACCGCCTTGCTGGGTCGGCCGGTCGGCGGAAACATCGGCCTTCGCCACGCGCGGACCCGCCAGACCTCGGTCGGCGTGATCGCGAGCGGCGACGATCCCCTGCCGGCCCAATGGCGCAAGGAGTACGGAAACTGGCTGCCTAGCGCGAACCTGAGGGTCGATCTGAGCGCCAACCTCCTGCTGCGCTTGGCGGCGTCGCGCGTGATCAGCCGGCCCAACGTCATCGACAGCGCGCCGCGCATCACCCTGGCGCGAGACACGCCGACCGCCAGTGGCGGTAACCCGGAGCTAGCGCCATTCCTGGCCACCCAGGCGGACGTTTCGCTGGAGTGGTACTTCCCAGGCGGCGGCGCGATCAGCCTGGCCGCGTTCGACCGAAAGCTGGACAACTACATCACCGCCAAGAACACGTTCATCGAAGCGCCGGGGCGCGGCCAGATCCTGCTCTCGACCAACGTGAATGGCGGAGATGCGCGGCTACAGGGTCTGGAGGCGACCTTCAGCCGTGTCTTCCGCGCGCTGCCGGCGCCGTTCGACGGCCTGGGCGTCCAGGGCGCTGCCACGCTCGTGCGTAGCCGCGCCAACTACTTCGCCGGCGATCGGGTGATCCGCAACGCCCTGCTCGGTCTGTCGCGCTCAAGCTGGAGCGCCGTCGTCTTCTACGAGAAGGGGCGCGGCTCGGCGCGGCTCGGATACAACTGGCGCGGCGCCTACCTGACCTCGATCGGCAGCTCGATCACCGCGCCGTCGACCACGGCGGCGTTCGGCTCTCTGGACGGCGCGGCCTCCTGGCGACTGAACCGAAACGCCACCCTTTCCCTGGAGGGCGTGAACCTGACCGACGCCCGCCGCTACGTTTATGGCGAAAGCCGGGACCAGCCGATGGAAATCCACCACTGGGGCCGATACCTGTCCGCGAGGATGAGATGGGCGTTCTGACCTTCCCCGGCGCGAGCGCCAGTGTCGATCCGCCCGATGGACCCAGCGAGTCCGCCCCGGCCACTCCGCCGCTAGAGGCGCCGCGCTTCGAGGCGCTGGTGTCACGCTATCGTCGCCCCCTGCTGCGCTTCTTCCAGCGCCGGTCCGTCGGGGTCGAAGACGCCGAGGATCTGACGCAGGAGGTCTTCATGCGGCTGTCTCAGCGGTTCTCGCGTCTGCACTGGGGTAATCCGGACGGGCTGGTGTTCACGGTCGCCGCCAACACCTTGGTCGATCACGAGCGCCATCAGCGCTCGCGTCGCCGCGACCGCCATGTGGAGGTCGATCCCGCCCTGCCCGCCGACGAACCGACCGCCGAGGCCGCCCTGGCGGGACGCCAACGGCTGGCCAAGCTGGTCGCGGCTCTAGAACAACTGCACCCCAACGCACGCGCCGTGTTCGTGCTGTGCCGTTTCGAAAACCTGACGCAAGCCGAAGCGGCGGCGCGCCTGAACCTGTCGCTCAGCGCCGTCGAGAAGCACATGATGAACGCCCTGGCTCGCCTGCGCGACGCCATCGAGACCGCGCATGACGCCTGAAGAAAATCCTGATCCCCGCCTTCTGATGGCGGCCAGTCTGACTCGTCCGCTGACCGTCGCCGAGCAGGCCGTATTGGACGCTTGGTCGACCTCGTCGGCCGAGGCGCGCGAGGAAATCGCCCGCACCCGTGAAGTTTGGCTCGCCATGGGATTGGCGGCCGAAGCGCCCGTCGTGCGCGCCATGCGCCACGAGGCGCGCCGCCATGCGCGCCTTGACCGATCAGCCCGGCCAGACCGGCGCGCGATTGTGGCCAGCCTAGGCGTGTTGGCCGCGGCCCTTGTCGTGGGCGTGGCGATCAACGCCGGGCCGCGCGTCCAGCGCTACGACGCGCCGCCCCACGCCTCGGCCCGCCTGACGCTCGCCGACGGCAGCCACGTGGTGCTTAGCCCCGGCGGCCGCATGACCACGCGCTTCAGGCCGCATGCCCGAGACGTATCGCTGGAGGCCGGCGACGCCTTCTTCGAGGTGGCTCACGACAAGACTCGTCCCTTCGCGGTAGAGGCCTCGGGGCGAACCCTGATGGTGCTCGGCACGCGCTTCAACGTGGCCGGCGGAGGCCGGTTGATGGTGTCCCTGGTCGAGGGCTCGCTGCGCGTCAGCCAACCAGGAGCGACCAGCGTGCTGCTGCGTCCGGGCCAGCGGTATGTGGGAGGCGCGGGTGTCGGCGGCGGCGTCGAGGCGGGCGACGTGACGGGCGACGCGGCCTGGACCGATGGCCGAGTGGTGCTCACCGACGCCAGCCTTGGCCAGGCGGCCGAGCGACTGTCACGGGCCTCGGGCCGCGAGGTCCATCTGACGGATCCGTCGCTGGCGCGCCTACGCCTGTCGGGCTCGCTGGACATTGGTCGGATGGATGATGTCAGCGCTGCGCTGGAGGCCCTACTGCCGGTGCGAGCGATGGTCACGAAGGAGGGAGGCCTCGTCGTCTCTCCAATCGAGAGTTCATCCCGACACGGATAAAATCGCGACTTTTCAACAGGATCGTCGCAAATATTTCACCGACGTCGGACTGAGGGCAGGCCCGCGTCCCTCCGTTCTTCTGCGCTGACCCGCCTCCCTGCGGGCTCACCAGAGATCGGGGATACAATGTCCAGCTTCAAGTTCCCGTCCGCGCGCTGCGCGGGCGCCGTCGCCATCCTCGCCTTCGCCGCGCTGGGCGCGGGCCAGGCGCAAGCCGCCGACGCGGCGGCCGCGACGCCAGCGGCCGAACCCGCGGACGCCGTGGATGCGATCGTCATCACCTCGTACGGCAAGAGCCTGCAGGCCGCCGCCGCGCTGAAGCGCTCGGCCGAGTACGGCCTGGACGCCGTCAACGCCGAGGACATCGGCAAGTTTCCGACGCGCAACGCCGCCGAGGCTCTGCAATTGGTCACCGGCGTGACCATCGACCGGCAGCGCGGCGCTGGCCTCTATGTCAGCGTCCGCGGTCTGGGCCCGCAGTTTCAATACACCGAGCTCAACGGCCGCTCGATCGCGGTGAACGACCTGATCGAGAATGGCGGCGCTCGCGGTCGCCAGTTCCGCTTCGAAGTGCTCCCCGCCGAGCTGATCTCGCAGATCGAGGTCGTCAAGACCCCGACCGCCGACATGGACGAAGGCGCGCTGGGCGGCAACATCAACATCAAGACCTTCAAGCCGTTCGACCTGGGCAAGAAGGCCGCCTTCTCGGCGCGCGAGACCTACAACGACGTCCGCAAGAAGGCAGACCCGTCGGCCTCGGGTCTGGTCAGCTGGACCAACCAAGACAAGACCTTGGGCCTGTTGGCTTCCGGCCTCTACGACGAGCGCCACGTTCGCAACGACCGCCTCTACATGGTCGGCTGGAACCTCGATAAATTCAAATCGGTGCTGGGCTCAGGCCTCTACACGCCGACCCGCACCCGGCCAACGGTCGAGACAGAACACCGCAAGCTCTATTCGGGCGCCATCTCCGGCCAGTGGAAGCCCAACGGCGACTTCCAGACCGACGTCGACGTCCTGGTCACGCGTCTGGATGTCGACTACGACGAGTTCGGCCTCGACATCTATCCGGACGATACGACCTTCGCCGTCCCGACCTTCGTGGCGGGCTCGCAAAAGGTTGTCGGCGACACCGTCGTGGGCGGCACGATCAACAACGTCCGCTGGATGGGCTCGCGCGAAACCAGCCTGAACCGCCACGACTTGACGATCTTCGGGATCAAGCAGGCCTGGACGCCCGGCGCCTGGACGTTCAACGCCGAGTATGGCTATTCGCGCGCCCGCAGCTATCACCCCGACGGCAAGGCCACGACGCGCGACCGCATCGCCTTCTTCGCCCCGCTGACCTACGACTTCTCGCGCGGCTATAAGGCGATCCCGCAGCTGACCACGACGGTCGACTACAACAATCCCGCCAACTATGTCGGCCAAGCCTTCGACTACACCTGGAAGGACTCGCGCGACACCGACGAGACGTTCCGCCTGGATGGCTCACGGGTCTTCTCGGGTTGGTTCACCAAGGTCGCGTTCGGCGTCGAGCAGCACAACCTGAACCGCACGTACCTGCGTCGCGACTGGGTGTTGAACGACATCCTGAACGTGCCGCTGACGACCCTGGGCTCGAGCTTCTACCAGCCCATGCCGTATTCGGGCTTCCTGTCGGGTCTGTCGGGCAACTCGCCGCGGACCTGGGTCTCGCCCACCAGCGACGCCTACTACAACAAGATGTTCACGCCGGCCGTCGCTGCCCAGCCGTGGTCGAACGCGGACCTCCGCAACACCTTCATCGTTGACCAGAAAATTCACAGCGCCTATGCGCGCGGCGACTTCAAGTTCGACCTGGGCGGCGTGCCGGTCAGCGGCAACGTCGGCGTGCGCTACGCCGAGACCAAGCAGTTGGCCAGCGGCACGCTGATCAGCGGCTCGACCCCGGTGCCGGTCGCCTATCTGAAGGAATACAAGAACTGGCTGCCCAGCCTGAACGTCAAGGCCGAGCTGCGTGACGACCTGGTCGCCCGCTTCGCGGCCTCGCGCGTGGTCAACCGCCCGAATGTGACGGACAGCGCCCCGCGGATCACCGTCTCGCGCGACTCGCCGACCGCCTCGGGCGGCAACCCGGACCTCGATCCTTTCCTGGCCGACCAGTACGACGCCTCGCTGGAGTGGTACCCCGCTCCCACGACGGCCGTGACCGGCGCGGTCTTCGTCAAGACGATGGACAACTACATCACCGCCCAGAACACCACGATCCAGGTGCCGGGCCGTGGCGACGTCCTGCTGTCCAGCAACGTCAACGGCGGCGACGCCAAGGTCACTGGCTTCGAGGCGGCCTACAACCAGTCCCTGAACTTCCTGCCCGCCCCGTTCGACGGCTTCGGCGTGCAGGCTTCGGTGACCCTGGTCGACAGCAAGGCGAACTACTTCGCCGGCAATCGTCAGATCAAGGACGACCTCGTGGGCCTGTCCAAGCGCAGCTACAATCTGGTCGGCTACTATGAGAAGGGTCCGATCAGCGCCCGCCTCGGCTGGTTCTGGCGCTCACGCTACCTGTCGTCGATCGGCAGCACCAGCCAAGCCCAGGCCTATATCGACGCCTACGGCTCGCTGGACGGGTCGCTCTCCTACCAGATCGCCCCGCAATACGCGGTGACCCTGGAGGGTTCGAACCTCACCGACGAGATCCGCTACGTCTACGGCAAGTCCAAGGACCAGCCGATGGAGATCTATCACTGGGGCCGCACGGTCTCGCTGACGCTCCGCGGCAAGTTCTAATCCCCTCCCCTAGCGCCCTCGAAACGATGAGGGCGTCGCCTCGCGCGGACCGACCACGGGTTGGTCCGCGCCTCTTTCCACATGTGATCAGGCGATCTCACGGAAAGCGGCTCCTAGCGAGCGATCATCACCAAGATCCGCTGTGGCTCCGTCTCGGTGAAATTGTCGTCGGCGAAGAGGACCAGCGTTCGCTTGCCGCCGATGACCGGCCCCCATGCCATCGCTTCGAAGTTCGCCGCGCCGCCCGGCAGCCGATCGAAATTGACGACCAACCGCTTGGACAAGATCCGGAGCGGCGCACCGACGAGATCGCGGCGGCCGACGATATTCTCTCCCGTGGCGACGTCGACCAGATAGAGCCGGCAATGATGGGTGAAGCGTCCCTCCGCGCTTTCGACGCCGGAGCGCTCAAGCACCAGAAGCCGTCGCTCATCAACAGCCAGAATCTCGCTCACGCCATTGTCGCCTCGCCGGGCGGGCGCGGCCTGGATCGGGTCGAGGCGGTAAGCGTACTGAGCCTTGAGGCGTCCGGCGCGATCCAGCCGGGAGATCCGGGTGACGCCGCCGCGTGCGACCGTGCTGACCGCTCCGTCCTCGACAAGCGGCGCTTCCATCGCGAGCCACATCCACCGGCCGCCGGGCGAAAAGCTCACGCCTTCGAAGGTCATGTTCGGCCGCGCGCCCGAGGTCCTTGTCGGATCGAAGCGGAAGGGTGCTGGCGCGCTGATATCGCCGCCCCATCGCCCATGGCGATCCATGCGACGCAGCGACGGGTCGAAGCCCCTGGCCGGGTCGCCTTCGCTGCTCCAAACAAGGTCGTTGGTACTTGGATCGATACGCAGCGCCTCGGCGTCGGCGCGCTCGCCAGCGGCGCTCCGAGTGGCGGCGAAGGTCGAACCGTCTGGCTGGCGTAGGGGGACCTGTCGGGTCAGCCGCAAGGCCTTGACCGCTCGGGCGTCATAGTCGAGGCGGCCGATAAAGAACCGCGCGGGGGCCTTGTCGGACTTGTCGTCGGAGATCATCAGCCAATCGCCGGTCCGCGGGTCGTAGTCGGCGCCCGAAATGCCGCCAAACGGCGCGCCGCCCACGTTCAGGTCCTTGGGCGGATCAATCGTTCCGACCAGCTTAAGCGCCAAGGCCAGACCCAGGGCGACGCCGAGGCTCATTTCAGGACTCGGACCGACGCGCGCTCGACAAGCTCGACGTTGAACACCACGCGACGGCGCGGTTCACCCCGGGCCGCCATCCGACGAACCAGGGTCTCGACGGCGGCGGCGGCCATGTCCTCGACCGGCATGTCGATCGTGGTCAGGGGCGGCGTATGCAGTTGCGCCCAAGGAATGTCGTCGAAGCCGACGACGGACACATCTCGCGGAACCGAAAGCCCGAGGGAGCGGATGTGACGCATGGCGCCGATAGCGATCAGGTCGGCGCCGGCGATCACGGCGGTGGCCGAGCGACTTTCCAGCGCTCGCGTGACAGCCGGCTCCAGATCCAGCGAGAAGGCGTTGTGGACGTGCCAGACGAGGTGCGCCCGCTCGCGAACCACGGCGATCGCGCCCTCGGCCCGCTGGCGGGCGCTGGACGCGGCGTGAGGGCCGGAGATCACGCCGATATTGACGTGACCGGCGGCGATCAGGTGCTCGGCCGCCAGACGACCGCCCTCGGCATAGTCGGCCTGGATGACGTCATAGCCCGGCAGGTTGCGGTCCAGCACGACCGTGGGCACCCCCTCGATCAGCTTGCCGACCGGACCGTCGTCGGCGATCGGGAACCAGATCACCCCGTCCACGCCATGGTCGATCAGAAGATTCACGGCCCGCCGCTCGGCTTCGTCCGAGCCTTCCGTGTCGGTCAGGAAGACGCTGTAGCCATGCGCGCGCGCCGCCTGAATGACCCCCTGCGCCAGGCTGGGGAAGAAAGGGTTGGTCAGGTCGGGCAGGATCAGGCCGATCGCGCCGGTCTTGCCCGTCTTCATCGCCTTGGCGCTCTGGTTCGGCCGATAGCCTAGTTCGGCGGCGACTTTCAGGACGTGTTCGCGGGTGGCCTCGCCGACCGATCCGGCGCCGTTGATCGCGTAGGACGCGCTGGCCAGCGAGACGCCAGCCGCCTTGGCTACCTCCTTCAAGGTGGCCCGCCGGCCCATGGCGGCCGGGGCCGACGCGTCGGTCTGAGGCGGATCGGACTTGGCCATGCTCGTCTTTCGTTGCTTAGCCATGAGGTGAAAGCTTTCAGGACGGGCGTCAAGAACGAGATCGGGGCGAGTCCCTAGGACCCGCCCCGCGAGGGACGCCGAACAACGGGTGGGCGACGCCCCGCGTCTTCTGGGTCAGAACCGCGCGCGCACCGAGAGGGTGTAAGTGCGCGGCGCGCCGACGAAGTAGCGGTCCAGGGTGCGATTGTTCGGGTTCGCGGCCGTGTAGCCGAACTCCGGCTGGGTGGCCGTCGAGCCGCTGACCGCGCCGATGTACGCCTCGTCGAACAGGTTATCGACGTTGAACTGGAAGCGCAGGTCCGGCAGCCCCTGGCCCTTCAGGTCGTAGGACGCCGTCAGCCCCACCAGGGTGTAGCCGTCGATCCTCTCCACGCCGATCTCCTGGAAGGTGGTGGGCGCCACGATGTGCCCGCCGACGCGGTCGCCGACATAGCGGACATTGGCGTCGATCTTCAGCCCCCCCAGCGGCTTCCAGCCGACCTGGGCGAAGGCGCTGTTCTTGGGAATGTCGCGCACGTCCGCGCCGCCGATCACCGCCACGGCGGCCAGCGCCCTGCGCGCGGCGCTGCCGACCGCCGGATTGTCGTGCTTGGCGTCCTGGCGCGAATAGGAGCCGTAGAGATCGAAGGCCCCGAAGTCGTAGTAGCCGGTCAGCTCGACGCCCTTGGTCTTGATCCCGGCGATGTTGACCGCCTTGGTCGCGACGTTGCCGCGGACGACCTCGTCGGGGTCCAGCGCCGCCGTTGGATCACGCGGCACGATGCCGACATTGTTCTTCAGCGACACGTCATAGGCCTGGATCGAGAAGGCCATGTTCGGCTTCACGTAGCGCAGGCCCAGATCGACGTTCTCGGTCGCGACCGGGTCGAGATCCTTGGGGCTGATCACCGCCGTCGAGCCCAGGAAGGCGTCCTCGGGGATGCCCGCGAAGTTCTTGGCGTAGCCGCCGAACAGCTCCCAGGCGTCGGCCAGTTGGAAGGTGGCGCCGAGCTTGGGATTGATGTCCGAGTGCTGCGAGAACTTGACGTTGGCCTTGTACTCCAGCGGCGACTTGGCGTCGTATTTGACGTTGTACCAGGTCACGCCCAAATCGACCTTCAGGCGGTCGTCGAAGGCTCGGATCTCGTCCTGGGCGTACAGCATGGTCGTCTCGACCGAGGCCGACCGCTCGTACTCGACATAGTTCAGCTTCGAACGGTCATGGGCGACGCCCTGGGCCGAATTGAAGATCGGATAAAAGTTGCGCTTCTCGGTGGAGTCGCCGCCTTCCCACCAGCCGCCGAAGCGCAGGGCGTGGGCGCCGAAGCGCGCCTTGAGCTCACCGGTGACGCCATAGCGCTCGCGATCGCGCGGCGTGACCCGCATGTCGGCCGGGCCGCCCAGGAGGTTGCTGTTGCGCAGGGTGGTCAGGGTCGGCCGCACCGCCCCGCCATTGGCGTTGTAGCCCGTGACCGCGCGGGGATCGCCGCCGGTCAGGACGCGCTGGCGATCCTGGTAGCGGAACGACTCGCCCTTCAGAGACTGGTAGTACGGATTGACGTCCAGGCTCAGCGCGTCGCTCAGCACGATGTGGCTATTGGCGTAGGTCAGCCAGTCCTTGCGCCAGCCGCCCAGCGCGCCGCCGAAGTCGACGTCCTTGGCGGGAATTCCGGTGATCGCGTCCAAGGCTCGGTCGCTGCGCGGCGACGCCTCGAACTCGCCCTTGGTGACGATGTTGAAGTCGTTGTCGGTCTGGTCGTTGTACGAGACCCGGGCCTTCAGGAACGAGCCGTTGTCGAAGGCCTTCACGACCTTCAGCTCGTAGTGATCACGCTCGGAACCTCGGCTCTCGCGCCCGGCCCAGACGTCGTTCTCCTGGTGCGAATAGGTCAGGTAGCCCGACAGGCCCGGGGCGATCTCGCCGCTGTCGACCCGGCCATAGATCCGGCGAAAATCGAACGAGCCGACGCCCGCCTCGACCGTCGCGCCGAAATCCTTGCGCGGAGCGTCGGTGACGAAGTCGATGAAGCCCCCCAGGGCGAAGCGAGACGGCGCGCCGATGTCGCCGGCGCTCTGCGAGACGGTGATCTTGCCGACGTTACTGCTTTCGATGAAGCGCTGCGGCGGCGAGCCGCCGTTGAAGCGGCTGTCGCCGGTCGGAATCCCGTCCAGGGTCAGGCCGATCTGCTCGTCGCTGAGGCCGCGCATATAGATCTCGAACGAGAAGCTGCCGCCGCGCGCGTCGCCGGTCGAGACCTGCACGCCGGGAACCTTGACCAGGGCCTGGGCGATCTCCGCGCCCAACGGACGCTCCTGGATATCCTCGGCGCCGATCGTGAAGGTCGCGCGCGTCAGGCCCGAGCCGAAGCGCTCGGCGGTGACCACCACCTCGTCGATGGTGTCTGCGCCGGTCGTCGCCGTGGTCTGAGCCAGGGCGGGCGCGGCCATGATCAGGCACAGCGCGCTCGAAACCAGCAGGGTGGACATCCTCATACTCAAAGCCCCCTCAAGGCGAACCGCGTCAACGGCGTCGGAATAAATTAGTGAAACGTTTCATATCCAATTTCAATGACAGTTTCATCACGGGCGAAAGCCGCCTTTGGCCTGCTCGATAAGGCGTCAGTCCCTGATAATATGAACTTTTCGCGCGCAGGTCGGCTTGCGAGAAGGGTTTCCCGAGGTCGAAGGGATGAGGCGATCGCGCCCGATATGGGACTATTTCGTTGAAACGTTTCACTCTATAGGATCGCGACGCACGGTCGGAGGGGACATGGCGGACAACGAAACCGCGCGGGCGCTGTTGGGCGTCGTGGCGTTCCTAGGCCTAGGCTGGCTGCTGTCGGAGAACAAGCGCGCCCCGCCGTGGCGAGCCGTCCTTGTGGGCCTGTCCTGCCAGGTCGGCCTCGCCCTGCTGCTGACCAAGGTTCCCGCCATCACCGCCGCCTTCGCCGCCGCGACCCGCGCGGTCGACGCGCTGCAGGCCGCCTCCAGGGCTGGCTCCAGCTTCATGTTCGGCTATCTGGGCGGCGGACGGGCCCCGTTCAGCATGGCCGACCCGAGCGCCGCCTTCATCTTCGCCTTCCAGGCCCTGCCCGCCATCCTGCTGGTCGGGGCCCTGTCGGCCCTGCTCTGGCACTGGCGGGTGCTGATCGTGATCGTCCGCGCGGCCGCCTGGGCCTTCGGCAAGCTGTTCGGCGTCAGCGGCCCGGTTGGCGTCTCGACCTCGGCCTGCGTGTTCCTGGGGATGGTCGAGGCGCCACTGCTGATCAAGCCGTTTCTGCCACGCCTGACCCGTGCCGAGATCTTCATCATCATGGTCGACGGCCTGTCGGTGATCGGCGGCTCGATGATGATCGTCCTGGGCTCGCTGATCTCGGCCAAGGTGCCGAACGCCTTCAGCCACCTGCTGATCGCCTCGCTGATCAGCACCCCGATGGCGATCGGCATGGCCCGCCTGATCATTCCGGGCGAAGCCAGCGCGACGAGCGAGCCGATCATCCTTTCCAGTCCCTACCGCAGCAGCCTGGAAGCCCTGACCTTCGGCACGCTGGACGCGGTGAAGATGGTGCTGAACATCGCCGGCCTGCTGATCGTGTTCGTCGGCCTGATCGCCCTGATCAATATGGGTCTGGCCGCCCTGCCTCATGCCGGCGCGCCCCTAACCCTCGGCGCGATCCTGGGCTGGCTGCTGACCCCGATCGTCTGGCTCACTGGCGCGCCCCTGCCCGACCTGCGGACCGTCGGCGCGATCCTGGGGACCAAGGTCGCCGCCAACGAGGTCGTCGCCTACAGCGACATGATGGCTCTGCCGCCGGGGGCGCTCAGCGATAAGAGCCTTCTGATCCTGACCTACGCCCTGGGGAGCTTCGGCAATGTCGGCAGCGTGGCGATCCTGATCGGCAGCCTGTCGGCCATGGCGCCCGACAAGGTCGGCGAGGTGGTCGAGCTGGGCTTCAAGGCGCTGGCGGCGGCCTTCCTGACCATCTGTATGACCGCCACGATCATGGGACTGATCGGCGCCTGAGCAACGCTTCGGCCGCCGCGCCCCCGGCCAGGGCGGCCTCGCGAGGCGCTCCGCCGGCGACGAGGACCGCCAGGGCTCCGCCCGCGAAGGTATCGCCCGCGCCCGTGGCGTCCGCGACGGTCATAGGCGCGACTGGAAGGTCGAACGTCTCCCCGCCCGCCTCGACGCGGACGCCCGCCGCCCCGCGCGTCTCGAACAGGACCTGACCGCTCGGTCGCGCGGCCTGACGTCCGGTTTCCAGCCCCGCGCGCTCCCCGGCGTTGCAGAAGATCACGTCCGCTCGATCCGCCAGGCGCGCCGCCAAGTCCGCCGGGAAACAGGCTGGGTCGTCCTTGACGATCCAGGCCAGTCGGCCCGCGGCCGGGAACACGTCCAGCAGGCGTCGCGAAATCTCGGACGGCCCCGCGGCGATCACCAACCAGGGCGCTGTCGCCGCGAGCTGTTCCTGCGCGGAAGTCAGCCACGCGGGCCCAGGCCGCAGCAGGCAGCCGTAGCTCCCGCCGGCGTTATAGATCAGCAGACACCGCGTGGACGCCGCCGAGTCCAGCCTCGCCACTCCGTCCGAAACGACGCCTGCCTCGCGGCACGCGGCCAGATAGGCGTCCCCGTCGGCGTCGTCTCCGATCCAAGTCAGCGGCGCGGCCTCGACGCCCGCCAAGACCAGGGCCGCGCTGGCATAGAGCGCCGCGCCGCCCGCGCGCGGCCAGGCCGCATCGCGCATCAGACGGGTCCCGCGCCCCGTGAAGACACCGTCGACCTGGACCACATAGTCGATCGTCGCGAAGCCCGCGACCACCACCGACGCCATTTCGAACTCCTCCGGCCACGCGCTTGACTGAAACGTTTCACTTGATAGTTTGCAAGGAGATTTTGCTTCTGGACGACCTCATGCAGCCGCCCGTCTTCATCGCGTTCACCGGCGTCGATCGCCCCGATCTGCTGCCCGGCATGCGGCGGCTCTCGGCGCGCTATCCGATCGAGTGGGGCGTGCTGGTCGACCCCGAGCAGGAGGACAAGGCGCTGTTTCCCGCCGCCCCGGTCCGCGAGGCCCTCCTGCAGGCTCGCGACCTGCGGTGGGCGGCGCACATCTGCGGCGCGGCGGCGCGCGCGATCGTGGCCGATCCGCTGAACGCGCCCCTCGCCCCCGCCGGCGTCCAGCGCGCGCAGATCAATCACGGCTTCGCGGGGAGTGACGCGGTCCAGATCGCCGCCGCGCGCGACTACGGCCGCCGCCTGGGCGTTCGCACGGTTCTACAATGCCAAGGCGACTTCCCCGGCGAGCCGGGTGTTGATTGGCTTTTCGACGTTTCGTTCGGAACCGGCGTCCGGCCCCAGCGGTGGCCCGCGCCGCCTTCGCCCGGCGGTCCGTTCGGCGGCTACTCCGGCGGCATAGGCCCTGACACGGTCACCGAGATCCTCACCCGCATAGCCGCGCCCCAAGGGGCCCTCTACTGGATCGACATGGAGTCGGGCGTACGCACCGACGACGCGTTCGATCTGGCCAAGTGCGAGGCGGTCTGCCGCGCTGTCTACGGATGAGCGCCTCGCCCCGGCTGGTGATCCTCGACACCGATCCGGGCGTCGACGACGCCCTGGCCCTGCTCTATCTGCGTGCCCGTCCCGAGCTGAAGCTGTTGGCGATCACAACCGTCTTCGGCAACGCGGACGTCGAGACCACGACCCGTAATGCTCTATGGCTGCGCCAACGGCTGGGCCTGTCGGCGCCCGTCCACCGCGGAGCCGCTTCTCCCTTGAGCGGCCAGCGCGGGGCCGCGCCCGTCCATGTGCACGGCCAGAATGGGCTGGGCGACATCGACCTCGCGGGGCCCCCTCTTCCGCCGCCGGACGCCGGCGCGGCGCACGAGCGCATGATCGCCCTGACGCGCGCGAATCCCGGGGCGGTGACCCTTGTGGCCATCGGTCCGCTGACCAATCTGGCGCTGGCCTTGCGCGCCGCGCCCGACATCGCGGGCCTCGTCGCCGGCGTCACCATCATGGGCGGGGCCTTCGCGCGGGGGAATGTCACGCCCTATGCCGAAGCCAACATCCACAATGACGCCAAGGCCGCGGCGGAGGTGCTGGCCGCGCCTTGGCCCATCACGCTGGTCCCTCTGGACGCCACAAGATCGTGCGTGCTCTCGACCTCGGCGGCGCGTGGGGCGGGCGGCTTTGTCGAGGCGGTCACTCGCGGCTACGCCGCCGCCTACGCCGCGCATGAGGGCCTGGACGGATGCCCGCTGCACGATGTCGCCGCCTTGGTGAGCCTGATCGCCCCCGAACTTTTCACGGACAGGCGAAACGCCGTGCGCGTCACCCAAGGCGGTGAACGTCACGGGCAAACCCGATGGACCCAGCACGGAACGCCGGCGCGGGTCTTGCTGGAAGCCGACGGCGCCCATCTGGTGGAGCATTTTCTGCGATCGGCGGCGCCGCTCTGAGGATCGGTTGCTCGTCTTCGAGATAGAGTCGCGCCGCCAGACGCCCTTCCCGACTTTGGCTGTCGCTCGAAAGTCAGACATTTCCGAGCGCCAACTGCGAACGACGGACGCGTGAGGCCTCAACGGGGCGCCAGCGCTTGATCTTGGCTGGTTGTCACAAACGCCTGATAGCAAACTGCCTCCATGAAACTGGCCTCCCATGAGCGGGCGATCTGGCTGGCGCGAAACGCGCTGCCTTACGAGTCGGCCCTGCGCGCCTGGCTGTCTCGGCGTCCGCTCGCTGGCCTGGAAGTCGACGACATCGTCCAGGAGACCTACGCGATCCTCGCCGGCCTCGAGCGCGTCGATCACATCGTCAATGGCCGAACCTATATGTTCGAGGTGGCCAAGTCGGTGGTGCTGCGGGCGCTTCGCCGCGGCCGCATCGTCGCCTTCGAGGCGCTCGCCGAGGCCGAGGGCATGGAGGCACCGAGCGACGAGCCCTCGCCAGAGACTGTCGCGGCCGACCGCCAGGAACTGAGCCGCATCGCGGCCCTGATCGCGGGCCTGCCAGCCAAGTGCCGCGAGGCGTTCACCCTGCGAAAGGTCCACGGTCTGTCGCAGCGCGAGGTCGCCCGGCGCATGGGCGTTTCCGAAAATACGGTCGAAAAGCACGTCGGAAAGGGTATCGGGGTGCTGATGGATGCGCTGGGGCGTGGCGGAAACCGCGGAGCCCAGGCATCTAGAGAGCGCGGCAACCAGGATGTGAGCTACGTTGACCAAGAGCCGAGACAGCAGCGCCGAGATTGACGCCGCCGCCGCCGCCTGGGCGGCGCGCGTCGATCGAGGACCGCTGTCGGATGAAGAGCAGGCGGCGCTCGAGGCTTGGGCGGCGCGCGATCCCCGGCGGGCCGGCGCCTACGCCAAGGCCTTGGCCGTCAGCGCGCACCTGGATCGCGCCCAAGGCCTGGGCGCGGATTTCGCGCCCGCCGCCCACCCCGTGGCCAAGGCCGCCGATCGCCGCCGCCTTCTGGCGACCGGAGGACTGCTGGCCGCCGCGTCGGTTGTCGGAGCCGTGGGCTACGGGGCGATCAGCCTCAGGGGACGGGTGACCACCGCCAAGGGCGACATCCGCCGCGCGCCGTTGGCCGACGGCTCGGCCGTGACCTTGAACACCGACACCACGATCCGAGCGACCTTCGACGGCAAGATGCGACGCGTCGATCTGTTGCGCGGAGAGGCGCTGTTCGACGTGGCCAAGGACCCTGCCCGCCCCTTCGTGGTCGTGGCTCAGGACGTGCGCGTGCGCGCCGTCGGCACCAGCTTCTCGGTGCGCAGACGAGCCGATGGCCAAGTCGCGGTGCTGGTTCGCGAAGGCGTGGTCGAGGTCTGGCGCGGCGCCGAGGGCAAACCCGTGCGACTGACCGCGCAGCACGCGGTGCTGGCTCCTAGCGCCGGCGCGCTCGCGCCTTCGCGGGTCGATCCGGCCGCCGTCGACCGGGCCCTGGCCTGGCGGGAGGGGCTGATCGACCTGGATGGCCTGACCCTCGGCCAAGCGGCTGACGAGTTCGCGCGCTATTCCGATCGACGCATCGTCATCGACGATCCCGCCATCGCCAGATTGAAGATGACCGGCGCCTTTTCGGCCAGCGATCCCGACGGTTTCGCGAAGGCCGCGGCGCTGAGCTTGGGCCTCAAGGCCACGACGCGCGCCGATGGCGTGCGCCTGGACCGCGGCTGAACTTTTTCGGGAGCGACATGGCGGAAGCGGCCATGTCGAGGCTCCACACCGATGAGGCCGGCGCGGGACCGGTGGATTTCGGGGCGACACCATGATGTTGAAACAAACCCTGGCTGGCGGCGTGGCCGCCTTGGCCCTCCTGGCCTGCGCCTTGCCAGCGGCGGCGCAGCAACGCACCTTCGATGTCCCCGCCCAGAGCGCGACCTCGGCGATCTCGGCCTTCGCGCGGCAAGCGGGCCTGCAGGTGGTGGCGCCGGCCGACGGGTTGGAAGGCGTCCGCACCCAGCCCTTGAAAGGCGCGATGGACGCGCGAGCGGCGCTACGCAAGCTGATCGAAGGCACGGGCCTGGAAATCGTCTCCGACACCAACGGCGTGATCGTGCTGCGTCGCGTCGCGGCGCCGGCCGGCGCCGCCGTCGAGGCCGAGCCGACCGCGCTCGATACGATTATCGTCACCGCGCAGAAACGCGAGGAAGCCGCGCAAGGCGTGCCGATCTCCCTGACCGCCTTTTCTGGCCGCGCGGTCGAGACCTATCGGCTGGAGAGCCTGCGCGACATCTCCCGCCTGACGCCGGGCCTGTTGGTTTCGTCGTTCAGCCAGTCGAGCCCGACCATCGCCGTGCGGGGCGCCACCAACACCTTCACCCAAATCGGCGCCAACAAGCCGGTGGCCGTGGTCATCGACGACCTCTTCATCCCCCGCAACAGCGCCGCGACGTTCGAGCTCTATGGCTTGAATTCGGTGCAGGTGCTGAAAGGCCCGCAAGGCACGTTGTTCGGCCGCAACGTCACCGGCGGCGCCATCGTGCTGGACACGGGCAAGCCCGGCTTCGGCGCTCAGGCGGGATCGGCGCGGGTCGGGGCCGGCGACCATGACTTGCGGCAGCTCGACGGCCGCGTGGACATCCCTGTCGGCGACAATCTCGCCTTTCGCCTGGCCGGCTCCCTGAAGAAGCACGACGGCTATGGGCGGGACCGCCTGACCGGCCGCGAGCAGGATGACCTCGACAGCCAGAACCTCAGGGCCCAGGCGCGCCTGCGCGCCAACGACGATCTTGAGGTGCTGCTTGGCGCCGACTACGCCGAGGACCACAACGGCGGCCGCACCCTGTCCTCGAGGGCCGCGGGCTCGGACGGCGACCGTCGTACGTCGGAACTGGGTTACGTCCAGGGCTTCGCCCGCAACCAATGGGGCGCTTCGGCGCGAACCTATTGGAGCGCGCCAGTGGGACAGGTCACCGCGGTCACCGGCTATCGCTGGTCGCAATCGGGCGAGGACTATTCGGGCACGGGAACAAGCTACCGCTTCCTGACAGGAACCAACACCCAGAGCGTCAACCGCGACGTCGACGATGTCGGCCTGTTCTCGCAGGAGATCCGCTGGGCTAGCCCGAAATGGGAGCGCGGCGATCTGGTGGCCGGCGTCTATTTCGCCGACGAGGACGCCAAGCGCCAGTTGCGTACGCGGGGCCTGGCCGCCGTCACGGGCGTGGCGTCGTCCGACGTGCTGACCGACCAGGCGGTCAAGACCAAGAGCTACGCCGCCTTCGTCGACGGCACGCTACGCCTCCCGGCCGACTTCGACCTGACGGTCGGCGCGCGATACACCCACGACGAGAAGACCGCCTCGCTGGTCCGCACCGACTTTGTCCGCCCGGCGACCGGCAGCTTCGCCGCGCGCGGCCTCAAAGCCGACTGGAGCGAAGTGACGCCCCGCGCCGTGCTGTCGTGGACGCCGCGCGAAACGCTCAAGGTCTATGGCAGCGTCACCCGCGGCTATACCGCCGGCGGCTTCAACACCGACGCCGCGGTGATCACCGCCCTGACCAAGCCTTTCGATCCCGAGACCGTCACCAACTACGAGCTGGGCGTGAAGTCCCAGTGGCTGGCCGACACCCTGCGGGTCAACGCCTCGGTCTTCCACATGGACTACAAGGACAAGCAGGAGCTGTTCTTCAACAATCTGACGCGGGTGCTGACCATCACCAACGCCGGCCAGGCGACGGTGGAGGGCGCGGAGGTCGAGGTGGCCTGGCGTCCCCTGCCCTGGCTGAACCTGATGGCCAACTACGGCCTGCTTGACACGGTCTACGACAACTTCGTCATCCCTGGCGGGGCGGTGAATACGGGCAATCCCCTGGGCTCCTCGCCGCGCGACAAGGGCGCCTTGGCGGCCGATGTCCGAATCCCGCTGAACGGTGTGGGCTATCTCACCGGCGCGATCAGCTGGGCCTACACGGATGGCTACTACACCGGCGCCACCAAGGACTCGAACCTGCGCGTCGACAGCTACGCCCTGACCAACCTGTCGGTGGGCTACGAGAGCCGCGATGGTCGCTGGGCCTTGACGGCCTGGGCCAAGAACCTGGGCGACGTCGACTATCTGCTGACCCCGTCCACCCAAGGCGTGCTGGCTGAATATCTGGGCGAGCCGCGCACGGTCGGGGTCATGCTCTCGGCGCGGTTCTAGGATCATGTCGGCGACGGATTTCACCCGCCGCGGCCTTCTGCTGGGCGCGACGGCCTTGGCGACAACCGCCGCCTCGCCACGGGAAGAGGACATCGTTGGCCAGCCCCTGCGCCCCTGGCGGCGCGGAGGGCTCGACATCCACCACATCGCCACCGGCAAGGGCGACTCGACGCTGATCATCGGGCCGGACGGCGCCAGCCTGATGATCGACGCCGGCGCCTCGAAGACACCGCCGCCAGCTAGTCTGGACGCCCGCCCCAACGACGAGCGCCGCCCTGGCGAGTGGATCGGCCGATATGCCCGTCGGCATCTGCCCGCCGCTGGCGCGCCCAAGCTGGACACGTTCCTCGTCAGTCACCTGCATCCGGACCATATCGACGGCCTCTACGACGTCGCGGCCCAGTTGGAGATCGGCTTGCTGGTCGATCGCGCCTATCCCGACTACGCCTATCCCCAGCCGCTCGACGCGCCATTCGCCAAGACCTACCAGGCCTTCATTCGGAAGCGCGTCCAGTCCGGAGGCAAGGTGGAGCGGTTCAGGGTCGGCGCGGCGGATCAGCTCGCCCTGCCCGGCGCCGAAATCCGCAATCTCGCGGCCAACGGCCAGGTCTGGACTGGACGCGGGAACGAGACCCGCCAGATGTTCCCGGCGATCGAGACCTTGGTCAAGGACGACATCCCCGACGAGAACGCTTGCTCGACCGCCATCAGGCTGCGCCATCGCGCGTTCGGCTATTTCGCCGCGGGCGACCTGACCAGCCACGGTTTCGACGGAGCCTTGCCCTGGCGCGACGTCGAGACCCCAGCCGCCCGAGCCGCCGGCGCCGTGGACGTGGCGGTGGCCGCCCATCATGGCATGTTTGACGCCACGGGCGCGGATGTGGTCAGGGCTCTAAAGCCCCGCGCCTGGATCATTCAGGGATGGCACGTCGCCCATCCCAGCACCGACGCTCTGGAACGCATGCTGAGCCGCCGGCTTTATCCCGCGCCCCGCGAGGTCTTCGCCACCGGCCTTTCACCGGCCAACGTATTGGCCCACGCATGGCTTACCGATCTGATGGCCGCGCAAGGCGGTCACGTGGTCGTGCGCGTGGCGCCCGGGGGCGACAGCTACCGCGTGGTGATCACCGACAATCGCGACGAAACCGATCGCGTGGTCTCGGTGTGGGGCCCTTGGCCGGCCGCCGGGTCCCAGGGCTAGCGCCTACCCGCGGCTGAGCGACCTGATTTTCCATCGGCCGACATCGCCGCTTTCATTCAAGCCGGCGGGGGGCGATTGTGATCCGCTGGGATGACCTTCGACATCACGGGAGAGCCGCATGAAGATCAATAGGACAGGGTCGGCCGCCTGGAGCGGCGGTATCAAGGACGGCAAGGGCTCGATCTCGACCGAGAGCGGCGCCCTCCAAGCCTACCCCTACGGCTTTTCGAGTCGCTTCGAAGGTCAGCCGGGATCCAACCCCGAAGAGCTGATCGGCGCGGCGCACGCGGCCTGCTTCACGATGGCGCTCTCTCTGGTCCTCGGCGAGGCGGGCTTGCGCGCCGACCGGATGGACACCTCGGCCAAGATCACGCTCGAGCAGGTCGATGGCGGCTATGCGATCACCGCCTCGCACCTGACGCTTCGGGCCAATATCCCCGGCGCGGACCAGGAGACCTTCGAGAAGTTGGCCGCCGGCGCGAAAGCCAATTGTCCGGTTTCCAAGCTCATGAACGCCGAGATCACCCTCGACGCGGCGCTGGTCGACTAGGACGCGCTCCAAGGTCGGGACCAGCGGATGAGGAACTTTTCGTGAGCGGATACAGCTTCCTGGACCTGGCCTCCTCCGCCAGCGTGAAATCCGCCCAGGCGGAGATGGGCGTCGACCATCTCTGGGCGCCGGGGCGGGTCGATCGCCAGTTCGAGGCGTTCACCCAAAACGAAGAGGCCTTCATCGCCGCGCGCGACGGCTTCTACATGGCCAGCGTTTCGGAAACGGGTTGGCCCTATGTGCAATATCGCGGCGGGCCGGCTGGCTTTCTCAAGGTGCTCGACCCGACTACGCTGGCCTTCGCCGACTTTCGCGGTAACCGGCAATATATCAGCGTCGGCAATCTGGACGCCAATGACCGGGTCGCCATGATCCTGGTCGACTACCCTCGGCGCGCCCGCCTGAAGATCCTGGCCCACGCCGAACGCCTGGCGCTCGACGCGGACCCGGCGCTGTCGGCCCGCCTGATCGATCCCGACTACCGAGCCAAGCCGGAGCGGATCTTCCGGCTAAGGCTGGCGGCGTTCGATTGGAACTGCCCCCAGCATATCGTCCCGCGTTTCACCGAGGCGGAAATCTCCCGCGCCGTTCAGCCGTTGCACGAAAAGCTGGAGGCGCTGGAGGCCGAGAACCGCGCCCTCCGCGAGCGTCTAGCCCAAGCTGGGGGCTGAAGCCTCGGCCGTCTCCTCGTCGTCAAGATAGTCGTATACGACCTTGCCAAGTCCGAGCGTGAGGTCGGCTACGAAATGGGTGGTCGAAACGAGTTCGCGTATCGGCAGATCCGCCACCGGGGCTAGCGCGTGCGGGACCAACGACAAGGCCCCAGGTCCCGTCCAGACCCCCTTCAGCTGAATATCCTCCAAATGATACTCGACGAGCTCGCAGATGCGCGCCGTTCCGTCCACGTGCGGAATGATCTTCAGCAGGAAGTTGGGAGAGGCCAGCGCGCGCAAAGTCGCTTCGGGGTCCCCCTCCTGGTGCTTGTAGCCCATGGTGCCTGTCGCGACACGGACCGGCCCATAGTCCAGCGTACCGACAAGCGTGTCCGTTTCGGTGCGAAGGGTTGGGCCCGCGAGCTTCTTGGGAAAGCCCCACAGCTCGCGTCCGCCCGCGATCGGCGGGTGGTCGTTCAGGAACATGTTGAGCGTGTAATTCCCACTCGTCCCCCGGAAGCGAACAGGGATGACTTGACCCGCTTCCGTATAATTGCCGAAGCCGGCCGAGTCCGGCATGCGGATGAACTCGAACTTCACCAGATCTGAAACCACTTCGAGAGGTTCGGGAACAATCTCGCGAAGTTTATCTGGATCGGTGCGGTAGGTGAGGATCAAGAACTCACGGTCGCGGAACCGATACGGCCCCGGTGGGTACGCGGGTTGCGTGAGCGGCATCGCGAACGCACGATCACGAACTTCGGAAATGTTCATGAAAGTCTCCCGTTGGTGGCGATGTCGAACGTGAAGACGCCATCCGCGGTGGTCGGCCGCTCCAGCACTTCCGGATGGCGCAGGGTCCGGATTGTGTCGGACAGTCCCGCAGCCCAATGATCGTCCATGCTGCGAGCGGAAAATTCGAAGTCCTTGGAGCCCCCTTCAGTGCGATGCGACTGATAGATGAGCTGAATGATGCTGTAGACCTTGCGATCAGATTCCGGCGCCAGTAGCGCGTACTCGGGCGTGTCGCGCAAATGCTCGGGCATTTTCGAAATGAGTTCAGTCAAGGCGCTGCGTAGCTTTTGCTCCTTTCTGAACTGATCGGACCTCGCCCGCGTACGGCTGGAATACTGGATTTCCTTCTGACGCGTCATTACCTCCGGCAAAGAACGCGGAATGGCGCCGCGCGCGCTCCACAAATCGACCTGGAAGGCGAGCGTGTCCTGACGTTCCGCGCTCTCGACGACCCATTGGAGCGGCGTGTTCGAAACCACACCGCCGTCCCAATAGTATTCGCCTTCGATCTCGACCGGCGCGAAGGCGGGAGGGAGCGCCCCGCTGGCAATGATGTGCTCGGGCCGAATTTCGTGCGTTCTATTGTCGAAATAGATCAAGTTGCCTGTCGCCACGTTCACCGCGCCGACGCTGAACCGCATTTCGCCGGAATTGATTCTGTCGAAGTCGACGAGCCGCTCCAGCGTGGTCCTGAGCGATGACGTATCGTAGAAGCTGATAGCGTCGGCCGTACCGGTCGCCGCGGCGTATGCGGGAACAAGCCGCGGCGAGAAAAACCCTTCGGCGCCGCGCATGACGGCGGCGACAGCATGCCACTGGTTCGACCAGTGGCGGACAAGGTCTCCGCCGAGTTGACTTGGCGTGGCCAGCCAGTCCGTCCAAGGGTCGGAGGTCACGGTCCGCCAGAACGCACGCAGCTTCTCGACCCGCGCCTCCGGGGCGCTGCCAGCGATCAGCGCGGCGTTGATCGCGCCGATCGAGATGCCCGCGACCCAGTTCGGGTGAAGCGACGCTTGGGCCAATCCTTCGTACACACCGGCTTGATAGGCCCCAAGGGCGCCGCCGCCCTGTAGGACAAGCGCCACGCGATCGAAGGGAACCGTTCGCCGCGAGCCCCCCGCCCGCCCAAAGCCGTCGGGTTTCAATGGTGTATTCACTTGCCGCCCCCTGCCTATCGCATCGCCCAGCCGTGGCTGACCACCAGCGACTGGCCGGTCAGGGCGTTTGAAGGAAATGCCGCCAGAAAAGCCGCGCAACGCGCGACGTCATCGGGCGTCGTGAATTGCCCGTCGACCGTTTCTCCGAGCATGAGGTCTCGGATCACCTGATCTTCGGTGATGCCGAGTTTCTTGGCCTGTTCCGGAATCTGCTTCTCCACCAGCGGCGTCCGAACGTAGCCCGGGCAGACGACGTTCGCGCGCACGCCATGGTCCGCCCCTTCCTTCGCGACGACTTTCGCCAGACCGATCAGCCCGTGCTTGGCCGCGACGTAAGGCGCCTTCAGCTTGGAACCTTCCTTGGAATGAACCGAGCCAATGTAGATAATCGACCCACCGCGTTGCCGAGCGTACATCCGCTGGAGACAAGCCCGGGTGGTGAGGAACGCGCCGTCCAGGTGGATCGCGAGCATCTTCTTCCAGTCGGTCAAACTGAATTGATCCACTGGCGAAACGATCTGAATGCCCGCATTGGAGACGAGGATATCGATACCGCCGAACCGATCGCATACCGCGCCCACGCCAGCGTCGACCTCGTTCTCGTTCGTTACGTCCATCTTCACGGCCAGGGTTGAAGAGCCGCTGGGGTCGAGTTCGTCGGCGGTCGCGCGCGCGGCCTCGATGTTGAGATCGGCGATCGCGACTTTCGCGCCCTGCCGGACGAAGTGGCGGGCGATCTCCTTGCCGATACCGCTGGCGGCCCCCGTGACGATCGCGGCTTTATCTTTCAAATCCATTGGAAGTCCCTTGTTGGCTGCTTCCCACTCTCTGAGCGAGACGGGATCTGTCTGGCGTTCCGAGGTCTCACAGCCGCGGAATATCGCGTGGGGGCCGCCGCGCGGTGGAGGGGAGCGGACACTCGCCAGCTTGGCGAAGGCCAGAAGCGATGGGCGCGCGCCCGGGTCGATAAACGTTGAGAAGGTATGTCGCCATGCATCGAACCTTCCGATCGCGCCGAGCCTTTCGCCGCGCCGCATGTCTAGGATTATTCCATCGCGGACGGAGGTTAGTCACCGTTAGCCAACTAATGTCGCCACCACCTCTCGACGGTAATGGAATTGGCAATTGAAATGACAAAAACCTCTACACGCGCAACAAGAACAATGCTTTACGCGCGCGACGACGTTACTTGATGCGAGCGTCCGGATTATTCTCTCGCTTTTTCCGAACGCCGCCAACCGCCCCCAAGGGCCTGAAAGAGAGCGGTCGAGGCGAGCAGGTGGTCACCGCGCGATTGCGAGAGCGACAATTGCGCAGACAACAGGCCGCGCTCGGCGTCGAGCTGTTCAAGATAGGGAGAATAGCCTTCGCGGTAGCGGCGCGACGCAAGCTGTTGAACCCTGAGAAGGGCGGCCTGCTGGCGCGCCAGCACTTCCTCCTGCTCTCCGAGCCGTTCGACCGACGCCATTCCGTCCTCGACCTCACGGAACGCGGTAAGGGCGGCGCGGCGATAAGCGAAGGCGGCCTGGTCGCGGCGGGCGGCCGCGCCTTCCGCTCCGGCGCGTATCCTCCCACCGTTAAAGATCGGCGCCAGGACGCTTCCGCCCAGCGAGAAGATCGACGGCGGATCGCCTGGGAGCAGCGAGGACGCGACGAAGCCGCCGGACGCCGACAACTTGATGTCCGGCAGGAAAGCGGCGCGCGCCGCGTCCAGCGAGCGGTCGGCCGCGACGATCCGCTGCTCGGCGGAAGCGATGTCGGGTCGCTGTCGAAGCACGCTCGCCGGCAGCAGCGTCGGCATCGCGGGGATTGTCAGCGCCGTGATCGTCGATCCACGCGCGATGGGCCCAGGCGCGCGACCGAGCAGAATGCTGATGCCATTCTCGAGCTTGGCTATCGCGAGGTCGACGGTCGGGATGACTTGGGCGGTCGCCTCATACTCCGCTTCCGCCTGCGCCAGATCCAGTTGCGAGCCGTACCCCGCTTCGGCGCGGCGCCGAATGAGCTTCAGGGTCCCAGCGCGCGCATCGAGGGTGCAGCGCAGGATCGTCAGCCGTTCATCAAGCGTCCGAAGCTGGACATAGCCGCTGACCACGCCAGCGGCGACGGCAAGCCGAACGGTCCCCCGGCCATAATCGCTAGCCAGGAGCCGCGCTTTCTCGGCCGCGGCGCTAGCGCGCAGTCGACCGAACAGGTCGATGTCGAACGACGCCTGCGCTTCGCCTTGCGACGCCCATTGCTCGACATCGATCCCGAACGCGTTGACGCTTCGGGTGCGACCGCCCGTGGCGACGCCTTGAACCTGAGGCATCCTGGCGCCGCGCGCGGCGGCGAACTGCGCGCGCGCCTCCTCGACGCGAGCGGCGGCGATCTCGATATCCTCGTTGTGCGCCAGAGCCTCTTCGACGAGGCCGCTCAAGGTGGCGTCGCCAAAGCTACGCCACCATTGAGCGTCGACGACGGCATCCGCCCCTTGTCGGCCACCGCGCCACTGGGCCGGCGACGCCACCTCGGCCGCTGGCGGCGTCATCGGACGGGGACCGGCGCAGGCCGACAGGAGGAGCGCAAGGCCGCCAGCGGCTAACCGCCCTCTCATGGCCGGACGCTCGTGTCGACCCGGACCTCCACCGACATGCCCGGACGAAGGTTCTTCGCCCCCGCCGCGCTGGTGTCGACCGCGATCCGCACGCCGATCCTTTGTGGGATCTTCACGAAATTACCGGTCGCGTTGTCCGGCTTGAGCACCGCGAACTCCGATCCGGCGGCGGGCGAAAGTCGCTCGACACGGCCCTTCAGCCTGGCGCCGTTCAGGCCGTCGACGGTCAGGCTGGCCGGCTGACCTGGACGAATACGCCCTGTCTGGGTCTCCTTGAAGTTGGCGATGACCCAGCGATCGGATGGCACGATCGCCAGCAGTTGGGATCCATTGGTGACGTAGGCGCCGACCCGGATGCCGACTTCGCCCAGGGCGCCGCCTTCCGGCGCGCGTATCACGGTGTGATCGAGATCGATTTCGGCCGCGCGCAATTGCGCGCGCGCCGCTTCAACCTGCGCCTCAAGAGCGCCACGGCCGACCTCGACGGTTCGGATATCCTGGCGCCCGATCTCTCTTCCGGCCCGCGCTTGGCGCAGTTGAGCCTGTGCTAGGGCGAGAGCGGCCAGCGTCTGATCACGCTCTCGCATCGAGATCGAGCCGTCACGGGCAAGATCACTGGCGCGGGCCATGTCGGCGCGCGCCTTGGCAAGCTGCGCTTGCGCGCCTTCGACGCCCGCCACCTGACCTTGGAGGCCCGCGGACCGGGAAGCTCGGGCCTGGGTCGAGTTGGCGAGAGCGGCTTCGGCCGCAGAGAGATTGGCGCGCGCCTGCTCGACGCGGGCGCGGTAGACGCGGTCATCGATCCGCACCAATAGTTGACCGGGCTTTACGACGTCGTAGTCGCGGACCAGCACCCGCGTGACATAGCCGCTCACCTGCGGGGCAATAACCGTGACCCGGCCTCGCACATAGGCATTGTCGGTTCGCTGGTATCGCCCCGCGAACGGCGGCAGATTCCAGGCGGCGAGAACGAGGAGAACGCTGGCGAGCGACAGCGCCACCGTGGCCGCGATCAGTATCGGATGCTTGGCGGCGGGACGCCATTTCGCCGCCTCGTTCTCCGGCGGCGGGGCGTCTTCAGCTGCGGTCATTGGTATTCTCTCGGTAGCGCGCAACCAGAATGTTCGCGAAAATGAAGGCGGCCGTGGCCAGCGCGAGGATGGCCACGAACCTGAAGACGTCGTTGAAGGCGATCACGGCGGCTTCGCGCGCCACCGACTGTCCCAAAAGGCCCGCGCCCTGAGCGGCGCGCTGGACGGGATCGACGAGCACGGGGGCCAGCGATGCGCCGCCGCCGCTTATCCGGGCGGCGACCTGCGGATCACTCGCCAACAGGTCGGCGGCCAGCGCGTTGTTGGCGTTGCGGGCCCAGACCGCCTGCATCGAGCCGAGCAGCGCCGATCCCATGAGCCCGCCGACGTTCTGCGTGATGCTGAAGGTGACGACGAAGCTGACGAGATAGTCACCGCCACGCTGGATCATTCGGAGGAAGCCATAGAGAAGCGCCGGTCCCACGAACAACGTGGCGCCGAAACCGATCAAGGCCTGGCTCATGATCAGTTGCGCGGGGCGTGTCAGCGTGGTCGCTTCGCTGTCCAGCCATGCGCCGGCGGCGATGATCAGGGCGGCGAGGAGAACTTGCCAGGGTATGCGGCGCTCGGACAGCGTGAGCGCCGCGGCGACAATGCCGAGCAACATCGCTATCGCGACCACGGCGAAGAGGCTCGCGAGCTGGTCGTTGTTGAGCCCGCCGAGCGTCAGGAGGCCGACCGCGCCGTAGGTTTGCTCCGCGAGCGCCAGGCGCATCACCAGCGCCACGGCGGCGAACCGCAGAATTCCCCATGTGCCGATCCATTCGAAATGCACGAGCGGATCGGGTCGGCTGGCCTCATTCAGAAAGGCAGCGGCGAGCAGTACGATAGAGGCCGCGAGCGCCATGCCGAGCCAAGGCGTATCGGACCACCAGAGCATGCGGCCCTGCCCGATGATCTGGCAGAACAGCAACAGGCCGGCGGTCGCCAAGATGATCGTGAGGTAGTCGCGAGGGGCGAAAGCGGGGCTCTTCTCGCTAGGAGGCAGTGGCAGGGCGAGAATGAGCGCGAGCGAGAATAGCGCCAGGGCGACTTCGAGGGCGTGCAAGCCCCAAAGTCCATTATCGACCAACACCTCGACGGGGACGAGTCGGGCCAGCGGCGTGCCGAGCTGAGAAAGGCCCATGCCGATCACCGCGCCCAGCGGCTTCGCCTTGGGCGGCATGGCTTGCATCAGATAGTAGATGCCGAGGGTGATCAGCGCGGCCGCGGCCATACCGCTGGCCGCGCGCACGAACACCGCCGCCCAGAAGCTGGCGAAGCCGAAATGCACCAGCCCCGCCAGCGCGTAGAGGCCAAGGAGAAAGCTGGTCACCTGCGGGATGCCGAATTGCGCCCGCGCCTTCACGAGAGAGAGGTTGGCCGACGCGTTGATCGCGACATAAATCGCGGGCAGCGCGCTCGCCTCGGCCGCGTAAAGTCCGAGAGGGCCAGCCACGCCGCCCGTGTTGACGGTCGTCAGGGCGTTACCAAACGTCGAGGTCGCGGCGAGAAACATGCCGATGGCGAAATAGCCCAGGCGACGGCCCACGGGATGCGAAGGCGAAAACGGCGATCCCGCGAAGAGCGGCCTCTCATCGGGCGCGAAGGCATGCTCCCCGCTCATGACGATGCTGAGAGAACCGCGTCGTCGCCCGCGCGCTCGACCGAAGCGCTGGTTACGCGCGCGCGCCGGTGGGCTGTGAGGAGATATTTGTCCACGTGTAGAACTTTCTGGCCGCGCCGCCTTCGCCGCGCCACACGGTCATAGATTCTCACGCCGCGGACCGGACGCGAGTGACTGTTAGCGCGGCTCAAGCCCCAGGCGTCGCCGTCTTCGAAGCGTTCCTCACGTCGAGATGGCCTACCGGGCCCGGTTGCGACAGCTTCCAGGCGGCTGGACCTGCGCGCTTGAGGCGATCTCGGGGATCCCCCGGTCGCGCAGCGCGCCACCCGTAAGCCGTTCGAGGATCGCCTCGGCCATGCGCTCCTGAACGTCGAGCTCGCCCTCGCCGATGATGTCGATGCGATCCGACCAAAGGATCTGTCCCCAGCGGCTGGAGAGCTCCACGCACACGCGGCGCACCTCCTGCACCCGTCGGATCGTGCCATGCAGCACCAGATCCGAACCCGCGTGCGTGGCCACTTCCTCGAGCGAATAACGGCTCTCGCGAAACTGGAACATGATCGCCCGCGACGCGACCCGGAGGCGCGCGTCGCGTTCCGCCGCGTAGATGATCTCGTCGGTCACCCCCGCCGCGAAGACCTTCTCGTGGATGCAGAGCGCGGTGAACGGCAGCACCGCCAGCATCGGCGGCGCCAGTTCCGCGCCGGTCGCTTCGACGGCGATGCGCGACACATCCCGCCGCAGGTGAAAGTTCGGCGCATAGCCTCCCGTCGGAATCGACACGATCACCTCGTCATGACGACCCGGCCCCGCGTAGTAGGCGGCAAGCTTGCGCCGCAATCGGCGCGCCTCGACGCGCCTCGACGCGCACGGCTGAATCGATGCGCGGGTCATAGTCGACCACGCCGCCATAGAGTTCAGCGCCGATCACCAATTCCTTTAGCGTCGCCGCGCGGCCCGCGAGCGCCTCCTCAACGACGAAACGCAGAAAGGCGTACAACTTGCCCGAGCCGGTGAACGCATGGGCGCGAAGCCGTTCCAGCTGCGCCCACACCTCCTCGGGCGTTGGTCGACGGACGGTCTCCCCGGCGCCGGCATCGACCGGCGCCGCGATCTCTGCGAAGCGCATACACTATCTCCCGGCGCGGAACGGCAACGGAAGTCGAGCAAACCCCGCTCCCCGTCCCGGCCTGACTCGCATAGAGGACCCGCCCCAAAGCTCCGAGTAAACAGGTGCCAAACACCGCTAATTCGCGCATAAGTTAGCGCTAACCTGTGTGCGGGGGCGCAATTGAGTCGGCAATCCGACAGACGGTCATGAACGACCGGCTTATTAGTTTCGGATCGTTCGAGCTTCGCCCGGAACGGGGGCAATTGCTCAGTGGCGGCGCCCAACTAAGCCTCGGATCCCGCGCGCTCGCGATCTTGACGCTGCTTGCCGAGCGAGCTGGCGAGATCGTTTCGGCGCAGGAAATCACCGATCGGGTCTGGCCCCACACTTTCGTCCAGGAAAACAATCTTCGCGTGCACGTCTCCGCGATCCGCCGCGCGCTGCGGGCCGGTGCCGATGACAATATCGAGATCACCAATGTGCCGGGGCGCGGCTATCGGCTGAGCGCCGACGTGACCATCGAGGTGACAAGCGAGGAAGCGGCGGACGCGGGGATGTCCGCGGAAATCCGGCCGCTTCCACCTCCGCTGCAGATTCACCACCTGATCGGTCGGGAAGCCTGCGTCGCCGAGGTGGTGGAAAGCATCGCGCGGCATCGGCTCGTCACGATCGTCGGCTCGGGCGGGATCGGCAAGACGAGCGTCGCGCTAGCCGCTCTAACGCGGCTTCGGTCCCGCACCCCCGTCTGCTTTGTCGACCTGACTAACTGTACATCACTTGCGCACGTGGCCGCGGCCACGGCCGCCGCGCTCCAAACGCCAATGGGCCAAGACACGATGCCCACCGCGCTGGTGGAACGCCTGCGAACGGCCGAACTGGTCCTCATGCTCGACAATTGCGAGCATCTGATCGACGCGGCGGCAACGGCCGCGGAGGCGCTGCTGCAATCATGCCCGGGCGTCACGCTGCTGGCGACCAGCCGCGAACCGCTGCGAGTGCTCGGGGAAGCACGGGTGCATCTCCAGCCCCTGCCCGTGCCCGCCGCGGCGGATCCGGTGGAGACGATAACAGGCAATCCCTCGGTCGCGCTGTTCGCGGAGCGCGCCGCGGCGGCCGGTGATTTCTCCCTCGCCGAGGGAAATGCCCAGCAGGTCGCGGCGGTGTGCCGCTCGCTCGACGGATTACCGCTCGCGCTCGAACTGGCGGCGGCGTCGATGCCGATGTTGGGGCTGGAGGGGTTGTCCAGCGGACTGGCCGGGCGCCTCGTCTTTGGTCGCCGCACGCTCGCGCGCCACGAAACGCTCGAAGCGATGTTGGACTGGAGCTTCGAACTCCTCTCCCCCGACGAACGCTTGGTGCTTGGCTGCCTCAGCCTGTTTCGCGCCACCTTCGATCTCGCCGCCGCCGCGCAGGTAGCCGCGCTCGGCGGGACGGAAGAAACGAGGACCGCGCGGGCTGTTCTACAGCTGGCGACGAAGTCGTTGCTTGCCGTCGAGCCTTCGCGCCAAGGGGTCGTTTATCGCCTGCTGGAGACGACCAAGGCCTATGCCCGGCGCAAGCTGGACAGCTCCGGCCAGGCGGAAATCGCGGCGCGTCGGCATGCCGAATGGGTTGGGACGCTGCTGGATCGCGCCCAAGCCGATTGGCTGCGGATGGATCGCGCCACCTGGTGGGAGCGATACGGAAGCGCGATCGACGACGTGCGGGCGGCGCTCGTCTGGTGCCTCGGCGAAGCCGGCGACAGGAGGTTGGGCGTCACCCTTGTCCTGGCCTCGGCGCCGCTGTGGCTCGGCATGTCGCAATTCGCGGAATATCGTCGCTGGCTTGAGCAGGCGATCGAGACGCTCGACGCGCTTGGCCAGCGTGGCGGCGTGGAAGAGATCAAGCTGCAGATCGGCCTGTGCGTGCTGCTGTTCAATGCCGACCGCCCCGGCGAACAGTTCGTGCGCGCGGCGACCCAGGTTCTGCGCATTGGGAAGACGATCGGCGATCCGGTCGCCAAGGCGACAGCGCTGTGGATGCTCTCCGGCGAGAGGGGGATCATGGGCGACCATGTCGTTGCCCTCAACCTCGCGCGGCGGATGTTGGCGCCTGAAAGCACTGATGTTGACGCGGACCTGCGAAATTTCGCGCGACGGGTCATCGCGTTGATGACCTTTCGCGTGGGCAGGTTCGAAGAAGCCGTGGCGATCAGCGCTGAACTGGTCACCAGCAGCAGCGACCGCACGGCCTATGGCGCGGTGCTTCGGTACGATCATTCGACGATATTGCGGGGCAACCACGGCGTCACGCTGGCGGTGCAAGGCCGACTGAAAAGCGCGCGGACGATAATCATGGAAGCCGTGACCGATGCCCGCCGGCTGCGCAATCCAAGTTCGCTCTGCTATCTGTTGAGCAGCGCCGCCTGTCCGGTCGCGCTGTGGCTGGGCGACGACGAACTGGCTCGGCACTATGTCGAGCTGCTGGGCCGCGCGGCGGAAGACAACCGCTTCACCTACATGGCCGAACTCGCGGCTTGGTTCTCGCGGATCTCCGAGCTGCGCATGGGGAAGCCGGCACAGCCGCCCGCGCTAGATCGACCGCGCCCGCCCCTGCCGCATGACAAGGACGTCTTCATCACCAGCTGCGCGGCCCTGTGCGACGCCGAAGCGACCGCGCGGGCGGAAGCTCGCGGCATCCATTGGGCGACCGCGGAGATCCTGCGCGCCGACGGCGAGAACAGGCTGCGAGCCGGCGATGCGGCGGCCGGGCGAGCTCGCTTCGAGCGGGCGCTCGCGATCGCCGAGGCGCAGGGCGCCTGGCTCTGGGCGCTGCGGGCCGCGACTTCCCTAGCCCGCCTGACGACAGCGGACGCGGCGGCGCGCATCCTGGCCCCGGCGCTCGCGCGCATCGAAGGCGATGAAGACTATGCGGACGTACGCGCGGCGCGCGCCTTGTTGCCGGAGTTGACCCGCTAACGCTCAATCACGACCCCTAGGTGATATGAGCCGCTAAGCGCTTTTGGCGCTCATATCGGGAAGACCTCCGCCCCGGTGCTCATGGGCACGCCTGTCATGCGTGGCCTGCGCAATGAAATCCGCCTCGACTTCCAGGGGCGCGGCGCGTTTCTAGACTGGGTCGAAGGGCGACAATCCGCGCATTCCTGACCGCCCGCCGCTCGGGTCGCGAAGGCGAAGTAGCGCCCCCGCTCAGCATGACTCAATCCACGACGTCATCAGCCGCGATCGGTTGCTCACAAGCATGTGTCGAACGGCTGAACCCGCCGCTAGACTGGTGGGTGCCGAGGATATTCGTGATGTCGCAAGCCGCCTAACTTTCGGACGGCCCGCCCCGCCGCACGACCTCTCCGGGGCGCGCGCCTGTTGGCGCGCCCTTGTCGAACACGACGACGCCGTTGACCCAGACCGTGCTGACGCCGGTCGCCAGGGCGTTGGGGTGCTCCAGATCCGAACGGTCGGCCATGCGCGCGGGATCGAACAGCACGAGATCGGCATGGAAGCCCGGCGCGATCGCGCCCCTCTCCGCCAAGCCCAGCTGGGCGGCCGTCTGCGCCGACATCTTGTGCACGGCCTGTTCCAGGGTCAGCAGATGCTCTTCTCGGACGTAGGCCCGCAGAACCTTCGCGAAGGCCCCGAACCCTCGGGGGTGAAGGCCGTGGGTCATGCCGTCGGAGCAAATCACCGCGTACTTCCAGGCGACGAAGGCGGCGATGTCGGACTCGGCCATGGCCGAGCCGATCACCGCGTCCACCCGCTCGACGTCTGGATGGGCCGCGCCATAGGCCTCCGACTGCCGGGTCAACGCCAGATAGGTCTCGACCGGATCGGCATGTCGCTCGGACGCGATCTGGGCGATGGTCTTGCCGACCAGGGACGGATCCGGCGCGAACACCGCGATCCGCAGGCCTTCCGGCGTGGTCAGTTTGGACAGGGCGAACCGCGCGGCGGCGCGATCCTCGAAGTTTCGCTCCGGCAGCAGGACCGAGAGATTGCTCTGCCAGAAGCCGTAGGGATAGACGTCGGCGGTGATGTCAACGCCCTGGGCGCGCGCGGCGTCCAGCCTGGCGAGGATCTTCGGCGCCTCGCCCCAGCGATCGACGATGCCGATCTTCAAGTGCGAGATCTGCACGGGCAACTTGGCTTCGCGGCCGATATTGATGATCTCATCGATCGCCGCGTCCAGCCTCACGTCCTCGCTGCGCAGGTGGCTGATATAGCGCCCACCGCCCGCCGCCGCCGTCCTGGCCAGGGCTAACACCTCATCGGGCGTCCCATAGATTCCGGGGTCGTATTCGAGCCCCGTCGACAGGCCCAGCGATCCCGCGCGTAGGTCCTCGGCGAGTTCGTCGCTCATGCGCGCTATCTCGGCCCGCGTGGCCGGGCGCTTGTAGTCCTGCCCCATGGCCCGGGCGCGCAAGCTGCCGTGGCCGGTATAGGAGGCGACATTGACGGCCAGGGGCGATCGAGCCAGTTGATCGAAATAGGTCCTGAGCGGCACGGCGGACTCGCCGTCCTGCCCCACCACGATGGTGGTCACGCCCTGGGCGGCCAGCATCGCCATCTCCGGCGTCTTCTCGGCCCGCCGATCGTGATGGCTGTGGGCGTCGATGAAGCCGGGCGCCAGGGTCAGTCCCTTGGCGTCGACCACGGTCTCGCCCGGCGCGGGCTTGAGCCGTCCAACGGCGATGACGCGGTCGTTGTCGATCCGCACGCTGACCGAACGGGCCGGCGCGCCGGAGCCGTCGATCACCTTGGCGTGGACAATCAGCGTCGAAGCCAGGGCGCCAGAGCCCAACAGGCACGCGAACGCCGCGCCCAGGGCCGACCGGAACAGGTGAAGTCTCATACGCCCACGCTCTGTTGCATCCAGTGAAGTCTAGCGCGGGCTCGCAAGCGTTTCCGCTGTTTCACGGGGTCTTGGCGCGAGGAGCCTTCCCCCGCCCCGCCGCTGGCGCTTACCTTTTCCGCCGCCTTTGCGCTAAGCGTGACGAGACGACCACCAAGGACGGCCCATGACGGACCCGCGCAAGGACCTCGACCGCATCGACCTCAAGATCCTGGCGCTGCTGCAGCGCCAGGGGCGAGTGACCAAGGCGGCGATGGGCGAGCTGGTTGGGCTGTCGGCGTCGCGCTGTTGGGAGCGGATGAAGCGGCTCGAGAAGTCCAAGATCATTCGCGGCTACCACGCCGAGGTCGACCTGGGGCGGCTAGCCAAGCTCTCGACCTTCGTCGTGCAAATCAAGCTGACCGACTACTCGTACGCCAAGGCCAAGGTGTTCGAGGCCGGTGTCGCCGACCTGCCCAACGTGATCGGTTGCCAGGCCGTTCTGGGCGGCGTTGACTATCTGATCACGGTCGCGGCCTTCGGCATCGAGCACTATCAGACCATCATGGAGCACATGCTGGACACGCTGAACGTCTCGTTCGACTACGTGACCCTGCCCGTGACCAAGAAGCTTAAGGGCGAGGCCAACCTGGATCTGACCGCGTTGCTGGCGACCGGCCAGGACCTCGACACCTGACGCCTATCCCCAGAGTTCGGGGCCGTTAGGCCTCAGCCAGCCGTCCTGGTAGCCGAAACCGCCGCTAACATCGCGGACGAGCTGCATCGGGCAATCCAGATCGATGATCTCGCAGTTTCGCGCCAGCAGCAGCGCTGGAGCGATGCCGAGCGACGTCCCCTCCATGCAGCCGACCATCAGCCGCAGGCCGCGCTGGCGCGCCATCGTCGCGAGCGCCAACGCTTCGGTCAGTCCTCCCGCCTTGTCTAGCTTGATGTTGCAGAAGGCGTAGCGGCCCACGACCTTGTCGAGATCGGCGCGATCGTCGAACGACTCATCGGCGCATAGCGGCACGGCGCCGCGATAGTCGAAAAGCTCGTCATCCCGGCCCACCGGCAGCGGCTGTTCCAAGAGCTCCACGCCCAGTTCGGCCATCCGCGGCGCTCGGTCATTGAGCTGTGCGAGCGTCCAGCCTTGATTGGCGTCGGCGATCAGACGGGCTGACGGCGCGGCCGCGCGAATGGCCTCGAGACGCGCCATGTCGTCCGCGTCGCCCAGCTTGACCTTCATCGCGCCGTAGCGGCTCGCCCAGCGCGCGGCCTTGGCGCCCATGGCCTCCGGCGTGTCCATGCCCAGGGTGACAAAGGTCTCGACGGGCGTCAGCGGCGCCAAGCCCGCGCGGTGGACGGCGGAGAGGCCCGAGCGCTTGGCTTCCAGGTCCCATAGGGCGCAGTCGACGGCGTTGCGGGCCCCGCCGGCCGGCAGAAGCGCTTGCAAACGCGCGCGGTCCAGATCTTCACCCCGCTCCAGCCGCTCGGCCAGATCCCGCAATTGCAGCAGCATTCGGTCGGGAGTGTCGCCGCGATAGTCGACGCCCGCGGCTTCGCCGCGCCCCACCACGCCCCCCGCCTCGATCTCGACCTCGATGACGATGGCCTCGGTATAGGCTTTGCGCGCGATGACGAACGGTTCGGTCAGGGCGTGGACCCGCGACCGCGCGGTCAACCGCATCAGGCCGCGCCTCGGCGCGCGATATCCTCCACAATGCCATCGACGATCGCCGCCACGCCAGCGCGCACCGGATCGCAGCACGGAACCCCCAACTCGGCCGTCACGCCGCGCATATAGGCAGCGGCGGCCTCTGGGGAGAGCCGAGAGGTGTTCACGCAGACCCCGGCCAGGCGAACGTCGGAATTGGTCAGCCTCGCCAGCCTTAAATTCAGCTCCGCCGCCTCCGCCAGGCTGGGCGTCGGGAAGGTTTCCAACCCATCGATCGTCGTCCGCGTGGCGTCATGGCAGAGCACCAGAGCGTCGGGCTGACTGCCATGCAGTAGGCCCAGCGTGACGCCCGCGTAGGCGGGATGGAATAGCGAGCCCTGCCCCTCGATAATATCCCAATGATCGTCGGCCGCCGGGGGGCTGAGCACCTCGGCCGCGCCGGCCACGAAATCCGAAACGATCGCGTCGATCGGCGCGCCGGAGCCGGCGATGAAGATGCCGGTCTGGCCGGTGGCGCGGAAATCGGCGTCGACGCCCCGCGCCTTCAGCTCCTTGGTGAGAGCCAGCGCCGCGTACATCTTGCCGACGGCGCAATCGGTGCCGACGGTCAGCAGGCGCCGACCGCCGCGCTTCGCGCCTTCGCCAACCACGCTGAAGCGCGGATCGGCCTCGCGCGCCTCGAACAGCCGACGCCCCAGGCGATCGGCCGTCTCGCGAACGCGGGGCAAGCTGGCGAGACGGGTATGCAGCCCCGAAACCAGATCCAGCCCCGCTTCCAGGGCCTCGATCAGCACGGCCTCCCAACGCGGTGGAATGAAGCCACCCGCATTGGCCACGCCGATCAGCAGTGAGCGCGCGCCGGCGGCCTTCGCCGCTCTGGGGCTCATGTCGGGCAGGCCCAAATCGACCTCGCCGCCGGGCAAGCGCAGTTGGCCGACGCAAGCGTCAGGGCGCCAATGGGCGACGCCCAGAGCGGTCTTGGCGCTGACGCGGTCGACGTCGGCGAGGAACATCAGACACGGATAGGGAAAATCCACGGTGGTCTCGTATGATCGAGGGGTCTTCAGGCGGCGAAGGATCGGGCGCTGGTCTCGCCCGCAGACCGCGGGAGACGGGAGATCATGGCCGCGGTCACGCCGCGCATCCGGGTGATCCTGGCGACCAACGCGTCCAGCGCTTCGGCCCGCGAGGCCTCGACCACCGCCACCAGATCGTAGTCTCCCGAAATCTGGTGCAGCGCGGTCAGTCCGGCGAGGTCCGCCAGGTCGCGCTCGACGCTGTCCATGTCTCGTCGCGCTAACCGGAGCATGACATGGGCGCGATGAGCCGTCGCGCGTCCCGAATCCGCCGCGACACCCAGGAAGCCCGGCCCGGTATGAATCTGCTCAAGCCGCACGACGTCTCTCCACTGAAACCCGATCAAGAGGCTATGTCGGAGCGGGCCGTAAAAACCACCGACTTAGGCGTGGCCGGCGAGAGAAAAGCTCGGCAAGAGCGCTTAGCGTAGAACTTTTGTCGCCAGCAGGATCGATGACGTCGTCCGCTCGATCCCTTCCAGCTCGCCAATCCGGTCGATGAGCGCGTTGAGTTCACCGACGGTCTCGGCCTCCACGACCGCGATGAGGTCGTATTCACCGCTGATCGCGTGCAGAGCCGAAAGCCCAGGCATCTGAGCCAAGGCCTCCTCGATCGCCTTCGCGTGCTTCAGCAAGGCCTTGATCATCACCTGGGCGCGGATCAGCCGCCGATCGTAGGCCTCGCCCAGCCTGACGGTATAACCGCCGATCACGCCCTCCTCCTCCAGCCGGCTGAGCCGCGCGTAGACATTGGCGCGGGACAGGCCAAGATCGCTGGCGAGTTTGGTCACCGGCTGTCGGGAGTCCTCCCGCAGCAGAGCCAGCAGGCGCCGGTCCAGGTCGTTCAGTCCCCGGTCATCCGATTTCGTCACGCCCGCCCCCTTCCCAGTTGGCGTTTCAGATCAACGCGGCGAAGGCTCGTCAGCGTAGATCGCCGTGCGCGGCGCGGGCGCCGCCGAGGAAATCGCGCCACGA
Source organism: Caulobacter segnis (assembly GCF_031454995.1). Taxonomy (GTDB): domain Bacteria; phylum Pseudomonadota; class Alphaproteobacteria; order Caulobacterales; family Caulobacteraceae; genus Caulobacter; species Caulobacter segnis_E. The sequence continues at coordinate 1,070,662 of NZ_JAVDRV010000002.1, forward strand.
TACATGCCCAGGTCATTCATGCCGAACGCCACGCGCCCCTGGCCGTCGATGGCGATCAATCCGCCGTCGCCGCCGATCTTGGTGATCGAGGCCATGGTCCCGTCGGCGGCCTGCTGGATGGTTTCGCCCTTCCAGGCCACGCGGTCGCAGACCTGACGCGCGGCGCTTTCCCGGATGAAGTATTCGCCCGATCCGGTGGCGGAGACCGCGCAGACGCCATCGCGGGCGTAGGTCCCCGCCCCGATGATCGGGCTGTCGCCGATGCGGCCCCAACGCTTGCCCGTCATGCCGCCGGTCGAGGTCGCGGCGGCGACGTGGCCGGCCTGATCCATGGCGACCGCGCCCACCGTGCCGAAAAGGTGGGTGGGATCCAACGCGGCCTGGTGATCCTTGCGCCAGGCCAGCAGTTGCTTCCAGCGCTCCTCGGTGTGGAAATACTCGGGCGGCGCCTGTTCCAAGCCCTGCTCCTTGGAGAACTGGTCAGCGCCTTCGCGAGCCAGCAGCACGTGCGGCGACTTTTCCATGACCGCCCGCGCCAGGCTGATCGGATTGCGCGTGCGCGTGGCGCCCGCGACGGCGCCGGCCTTCAAGGTCGCGCCGTCCATGATCGCGGCGTCCAGCTCGTTGCGCCCTTCGGCCGTGAAGACCGCGCCCCTACCCGCGTTAAACAGGGGATTGTCCTCCAGCACCCGAACGGCGGCCTCGACCGCGTCGAGGCTGGAGCCACCCGCCTTGAGAACCTTCGCGCCCGCCTCCAGCGCGGCGTTCAGCCCGGCGCGATAGGCCTTGTCCTTCTCGGGCGTCAGTTCCCCGCGTTCGAGCACGCCCGCCCCGCCATGGACCGCCAGGGACCACTGGGACGCAGTCTCCGCCGCCGTCGCGGGCGCGGCCAGCGCCAGAGCGAAAAGGGCGCCGAACGCGAAGCGGGTGAAGGTCTGGAAGATCATCTCGGTCCTAACGCGCCTGGGGCTTGTTCTGGCGATCGCCGCGGATCAGCACGCCCTTGTCGACCCGCGCGGTGATGGTGAAATCGGGATTGGTCACCCGGAAGGTCTTGAAGTCGAGGGTGCTTTTCGGTCCCACCCCCACGATCGGGAACGGGGCGTAGGTCAGCGGCTGGCCGGCGATGATGGTCGCCGGCTTCTTCATCGGACGCACCAGCCACGCATGGCCAGGGCCGTAGTAGCGGCCAATCCCCTGGGCGTCGATCAGCATGGCCCCGGCCTCGTCGACGCCCAGGCCCGTGATCGCCGTGTCGTTCTCCTCCTGGATCAGACGCCCCACGAAGGCCACGAGCCGCCCCTGACGGTCGCGCTTGTCGAAGTGGGTGTCGGTGATGACCTTGGACAGATACGGCAAGCGCAGGAAATCTCGCACGAGCGTGACGCTGGGGCCGGTGGGGTTCTTCAGCGCGTCAGGCGAGGTCAGGCTGATGGAGTCGAGGCAGCCGTAGACATAGCCGCCCAGCACCGCCAGGCCCGCGCTGGTGCCGCCGATCGGCTTGCCCGCCTTGACGTGGGCGTCCAGCGCCTTGTTCAGCGCCGTGCCCTTCCAGGCGCGCACATAGTTGCTCTGGTCGCCGCCGCCGAAGAAGATGCCGTCGGCGCGCGCGATGATGGCGAGCAGCTTGGGATCTTCGCCAGCGTCCTCGTTGTGGATCACCAGGGTCTCGACCGAGACCGCGCCGCCGACATCCTTGTAGATCTCGTCCTGCAGCTCACGGCCGCCGCGCGCGCGCAGCACGACGATATGGCCGCCGCCCGACTGCTTGACGAAGGTTCGGAACGCCTCGACCGGCCAATCGCCGCCGCCGAACAAGCCCAGCAACGGCCCGGTCTTGCCCGGCGTCGGCGCGTTCACGTCGCCGATCGCATAATACTCATAGCCCGGACCGACCGCGTCGGGGCCCGACGGGGTCTCGGCGTGGGCGACGCTCGCGCCAAGCAGCAGCGCGGCCATGGCCATCGCGGAGCCAATTCGAACCATCGGGCTTCCTCCATTCCCGCCGAGCCTAGTCGCCGAACGACCTTTCGCGAGGCTCGAGAGCGCGCTTCTCGGCCAATAAAATCTGATCGCCCAGCATCGAGGCGGGATTTTCAAATTGCTGCACGCGAAAAGCAATGTGTCCATAAATTTTGACAATCTGTCATTTCAGGCTTCCAATCTGGAAAAGCCGCGATCCAAATGAGCTCAATCTCGAACAGTGACGAGGTTCCGAGCGCCCAGGAAACGACCGTCGGCGCGAATAGAGGGGGATAAAATGAAGGCTCATCTTCTTCGGGCGAGCGCGCTGGCTGGCGCGACCGGTCTTCTGATTGTCGGCCAGGCGGCCGCGCAGACGGCTCCGGCCCCTGGCGCCGACGGCGACGCCGTCGAAGCGCTGGTGATCACGGGCTCCCGCATCCCCCGCGTCGCGACCGAAGGCCCCGCCCCCGTCACGGTCATCACCAGCGACAGCATCAAGGCCGCGGGCTTCAACAGCGTTCCGGACGTCATGCGCGCCCTGACCCAGAACGGCGGCGAGACCCAGACTCAGCAGTCGTCCAGCGGCATGGACTGGACCCCGGGCGCCCAGCAGGTCGACCTGCGCGGCCTGGGCCCCAACCACACGCTGGTGCTGGTGAACGGCCGCCGCATCGCCGACTTCCCCCTGCCCTACAACGGCAAGAGCGCCTTCACCGACACCTCGTCGATCCCGCTGGGCATGATCGACCGGATCGAAGTGCTGAGCGGCAGCGCCTCCGCGGTCTACGGCTCGGACGCCATCTCGGGCGTGGTGAACTTCAATCTGAAGAAGAAGGTGGACGGCACGACCGTCGACGTGACCTTCGGCGGCTACGAGCACGGCGGCGGCGCCAGCCAGCGCGTCAACATCTCGAGCGGCTATTCGAAGGACGACTTCGACTTGGTGATCGGCGGCGAGTTCGTCAATCAGCGTCCGGTCTGGGCCTATGACCGCGACATCCAGGACAGCACCAAGGACAGCCCGACCAAGCGCACGGCGATCGCGCGGCGCGACTTCTTGCGGATGGATCCGACCGAAGAGGTCTACATCGATCCTGGCGCGAACACCTGCGCGACGCTTTCGAAGCTGAACGGCGGGTCGATCGAATATGTCAGCCGCCCCGGCTGGGGCGCCTATGACGCCGATCTCGACGACTACGGCCCCGGCTACTATTGCGGCAGCTACAGCTCGATCGGCTACGGCACGATCATCAGCGAGCGCAAGAGCGCCAACGTCGTCGCCACGCTCAACTACGCCCCCCGCGACACCCTTTCGTTCTTCGCCGACATCTCGGCGGGCTACAGCCGCACCCGGCAGTTCCAGGACGTCCTGAGCTGGGAGTACCAGGACGCCAACGGCAGCGAGGACGGCATCTTCTACAACCAGTTCACCGGCGCGCTGGATCTCTGGCATCGCCAGTTCACGCCCGAGGAGATGGGCGGACTCAACAAGGGCTTCATCAAGAACGTCTCCAAGACCTTCAGCATCACGCCGGGCGTGAAAGGCTCGCTGGGCGGCGGCTGGGACTACGAGGCCTTCTACAACTTCAGCCAGCACCGTTCCTCGATCAGCTGGCCCAAGGTGGTGACCTCCAAGGCGACCGCTCTTTTCCTGGGCTCGCAGCTGGGCGTGGACGCCGACAGCGGCTATCCGATCTTCAACGCCGATCCGGCGCGGCTCTACAAGCCCCTGACCACGGCCGAGTTCGACTCGATCACCGCCCGCACGACCTACAAGCCGGTCGCGCGCCAGCAGGGGGTGTCGTTCCAGATCAACCAGGCCGAACTGTTCCGCCTGCCCGCGGGCCCGGTAGGCTTCGCGGCGGTCGCCGAGTACGGACACCAATCCTACAAGCTGGGTCTCGATCCGTTGGCCACGGTCAACTACTACTACAATCTGCGCGACGCCGATGGCTCGGGCTCGCGCGACCACTGGGGCGCCGGCTACGAGTTCCGGGCCCCGTTGCTGAGCAGCCTTGAGCTGTCCACCGCCGGCCGCTACGACAGCTACAAGTACGGCGGCAACACGATCGACAAGTTCACCTACAATGGCGGCCTCGAGTGGCGGCCGGTGAAGACCTTGCTGCTGCGGGGCGCCTACGGCACCGGCTTCCGCGCTCCGGACCTGCACTATGTGTTCGCCAAGGAAGGCATCAGCCACCCCTCGGGCACGGACTATTACCGCTGCCGCACCGAGGAGCCGGGCGAAGATATCGGAGACTGCAGCTATGCCGACGAAGGTCTGGTCAAGGTGCGCTTGGGCAACGCCAAGCTGAAGCCGGAGACCTCCAAGTCGTTCAACTACGGCGCGGTCTGGTCGCCGGTCCGCAACTTCGACATCTCCGTGGACTATTTCCGCGTCCAGCTGAACAACGCCGTGCTCGACATGAGCCTGGACAGCGTCCTGCGCCAGGAAGCCGACTGCCGGATCGGCAAGACCTCGGCGGGCACGGCCGTCGACGCCGCCTCGCCGACCTGCGTCGACGCCCTGGCCCGCGTGAAGCGCAATCCGCTATCGGCCGCGATCAATCCAGGCGCGATCAGCACCGTGACGATCAACCCGATCAATGTCGCCACCGAGCGGACGACCGGCATCGACGTGGCGGCCCACTATCGCTGGCCGACCGACAGCCTGGGCACGTTCGATTTCAGCATCGCCCACACCTGGGTGCACAACCACACCAGCCGCCAGTATCCGGGCGATCCCATCGAAAACCAGCTGGCCTTCGACAGCGGCTACGACATCCCGCGCACCAAGAGCAGCGCGGCGATCAACTGGCGTCTCAACGGCCTCAGCGTCGGCCTGCACGGTCAGCGCCTGGACCGGGTGCCCAACTACGCCGAGGACGGCTGGACCAAGGCGACCTACATGGTCAACGCCACGGTCCAGTATGAGATCAACGACCGCACCCGCGTGAGCCTGGCCGTCGACAATCTGCTCGACAAGAATCCCCCCCGCGACCCGACCTACTCGGCGTATCCGTACTACGACACCTCATGGTTCTCATCGACGGGCCGCAGCTACTACCTGCAGCTGACCCACAAGTTCGGCGGCGCCAGCGGCCTGTAAGGAACGATCCGGAGCGGCCGCGCCGCGACCGCTCCGCCCCTCTACGCGGGAGGCCCGCATGACGCCGAAGCTTCTTCTGGCCGCCGGCCTCGCCCTATGGGCTTCCATGGCGCTGGCGGAACCGAAGCCCGCCGCGCCCACGCCGCCGATCCCCGCGGCGCGCCCCATCGACTACCCTGGCGTCATCGACCTCAAGGTCGATGTCAGCGACACGACGCGAAAGGTTTTCCGGGTCACCGAGACGATCCCCGTCACAGCGGGCCCACTGGTGCTCTCGCTGCCCAAGTGGATACCGGGCGAGCACTCCCCCAGCGCTCAGATCGTACTGATGAGTGGCTTCACGATCACCGCCGACGACGGCCGGCGCGTGGAATGGCGGCGCGATCCGGTCGAGATGACGGCCTTTCACGTCGATGTACCGGCTGGTGTGCGGTCTTTGACCGTCCGGCTGGAGCAGCCCACGGCCCAGCCCGGAGGCCCGGTGCGGATCGCCGTCACCCCAAACCTGGTGCTATTGAAGTGGACCGCCGTCGCGCTCTATCCCGCCGGCCATGAGGTGAGCCGCATCCGCGTCAGGCCAAGCCTGACGGTTCCCAAGGGCTGGAGTCTGGCCACCGCTCTGGACGGCGCGGAGACGTCCGGGGCGACCACGCGCTTTTCCGAGACCAGCTTCGAAACCCTGATGGACTCCCCGGTCTATGCCGGTCGCCACAAGGCCAGCTTCGACCTCGATCCCGGATCGCCGAGGCCCGTACGCCTGAACGTCTTCGCCGACGCGCCCAAGGACCTGAAAGCGACGCCGGCCCAGATCGAAATCCATCGACGGCTCGTCCAACAAGCCGACAAGCTGTTCGGCGGCGCGCGGAATTTCGATCACTACGATTTCTTGCTGAGCCTGAATCCGACGGTGGGCTATCTCGGCGCCGAACATCAAAGGTCCAGCGAGAATGGTTACAGCTCGGCGGGTTACTTTACGGCCTGGGACAGCGCGTTCAGCGGCCGGGACATCCTGGCCCACGAGTATGTGCACGCGTGGAACGGCAAGCACCGGCGTCCGGCCGACCTCTGGACGCCCGACTATACGACGCCCATGCGCAACAGCCTGCTCTGGGTCTACGAAGGCCTGACCGAGTACTATGGCGACACGCTGGCCACGCGCTCGGGCCTCTATTCGTCCGCGCAGATGCGACAGCGCCTCGCCCTGATCGCGGCGAACGCCCAGGCCACCCCGGGGCGAAGCTGGCGCGGTCTGCGAGACACGACGAACGCCTACATCATGAATTCGGCCGGCGGCACGGGCTCCACCAGCTGGCTGCGGTCGCTCGACTACTACGAAGAAGGCCAAATGCTCTGGCTGGACGTCGACACCCTGATCCGCGAGCGCACCAACGGCGCCAGGTCGCTGGACGATTTCGCCCGCGCCTTCTTTGGAGTCGACGACGGCGACATGAGAGTCTCGACCTACACCTTCGAGGATGTCGTGGCCGCCCTACACGCGGTCGCTCCCTACGACTGGGCCCACTTTCTAAACGCCCGACTCGACGCCCACGATCGCGCGCCGCTCGACGGCCTGACCCGTTCGGGCTGGAGCTTGGCTTTCGAGGCGCGGCCGTCCGCCTACGTCATCGCGTATGAGAAGGACGCCGAGGCCAGCCTGCTCACCTTCTCTCTTGGCGCGGAGATTGGCTGGGACGGCGCGATCAAGGAAACGCTCTGGAACGGCCCCCTCTTTCAGGCCGGCGTCATCGCCGGCGCCCGGATCGTAAAGGTGGCCGGAAAGCCCTATTCCCCCGAAGCCTTGAAGGCGGCGATCGTCGCCGCCGCGAAGCCGGGCGCGCCGCCCATATCGCTGAGTGTCGAGGCCGACGACCGCGTTCGTCCGGTTCGAATTCCCTACCACCTGGGTCCGAGGTATCCGACCCTGAAACGTGTCGCGGAGACCCCCGACCGATTGGGCCAAATCCTCTCGCCCCGATAGTGGCTCGGCGTCCCCATGGGCCAGCCCTTGAGCGAATCTTAGCCTCGACGGCTTTGGCGTGGCGCTTCGCGCTCCAGCGTGGTGTTGGCGCCTTTCCAAGACGAGGTATTCGCCAGTGTCAGCGGTCAGGATTGAAGCGCCTCATCCAGTCGGTCAGCTTGCCGGGAACCAGGCCCGCCATGATGTCGGCGTAGACGTCATCACGCTCGTCCTGGCCGAGCTTGAAGCGGCCGTCCAACCGCGTCACATCGGCGCGAAAGGCCACCACCCCTCGACTGAGGCGGCCATAGCGCTCCCCCATCTCGCCGGGTGACCAAGACTTGGGTCGATTGGCCTCCATCGCACGGGAGAGCCGATCAAGAGACTCCGCGACCGTGACGGCGCCTAACCGAACCCGAACCTCAATTCGCAGCACCGCGTAGTTCCAGGTCGGAGCTTGGGTTCGGTCGGACATCCAGGATGGCGAGACGTAACCATGGGGCCCCATGAACAGCGCCAGCGCATTCGCATCCCGCTCCAGCGCCTCGACCTGGGGGTTCGAGCGCGCCAGGTGTCCGGTTAGTGAGACCAAGCGCCCTTCCCCGTCGAGATCTGCCAGCAAGGGCAAAGGCGTGGCCTGGAAGCCAATTGCACCACCACTGACCATCCAAGCCAGGGGATAGGCGGCGATCAGGTCCGCGACGTCATCGTCCGTCCAGGTCGAGAAGGTATGGCTCATCGGTCAGCGGATTCCAGACGGGGAGAATTGGTCACCCGCGCGTGACATCGTTAAGCGCGGCCGGCGACTTTGCGGCGATCCAGGGCGAGGCCTGCTCGTAGGCGTGGCCGAGCTTGAGCACCGCGAGGTCGGCGTGGTTGGGCCCGATGATCTGCAGACCGATAGGCAGGTGTCGAGCGCCTCCAAAGCCGGCCGGAACAGCCAGCACCGGCAGTCCGGCCATGGTCGCCGGCAGGGTCACCTCCATCCAGCGATGATAGCTGTCCATCTGGACGCCGGCGATCTGCTTTGGCCAACGCGTGGCGTTCTCGAACGGGAAGACCTGGGCCGTCGGCAGCACCAGGAAATCGAAGCGCTCGAACGCAGCGCGGAAAGCCTGGTAGATGCGCGTTCGCCCCACCGAGGCCGCCGCGAGTTGGGGGGCGGTCAGCGCCATGCCGCCCTCCACCTCCCAGATCGCTTCCGGCTTCATCAGCGCGCGCTTGGCCGGATCGTCGTAGAAGCCTTGCAGATCCGCGCCGACGGACCAGTGACGCAGCGTCACCGCCGTGCGCCACATGTCCTGCGCGGGCTCCGATAGAGTGGCCGCCTCGACCGTCATGCCGATCGCCCTAAAGGCCTCCAGCGCCTTGACGCAGGTGTCGAGGACGCCGGCCTCCATCGGCAAGGCGCCGCCCAGATCGCCCAACCAGCCGATCCGTTTGCCCTTCCAGTCCCGCTCCAGGGGACCGGCGAACATCGACGGGTCGTCGGTCAAGGAGAATGGCGAACGCGGATCCGAGCCTGCCTGCACTGAGAGCAGGAGCGCCAGGTCCTCCACCGTCCGCGCCATCGGGCCGGAGGTAGCGAAGTTCTGCCAGAACACGTCGCTGTTCGGGACCGACGGCACGCGACCAAACGACGGGCGGAAGCCGAAAACGTTGTTCCATCCGGCCGGATTACGCAGCGAGCCGCCGAAGTCACTGCCGTCGGCCAAGGGGACCATTCGCAGCGCCAGCGCGACGGCGCCGCCGCCGGTGCTGCCGCCGGCCGACCGGTCTGGAGCATAGGCGTTGCCCGTGACGCCGAACAACGGATTGAAGCTATGCGAGCCGAGCGCGAATTCCGGGACGTTGGTCTTGCCGATGAAGATCATGCCGGCCTTGCGCATCCGCTCCACGACCAGGCTGTCCGCGGCGGGGACGTTGTCGCGCAGAATGGGCGAGCCCTGGGTGCTGCGGATGCCCTTGACCGGCGCGGTGTCCTTGACCGCATGCGGCAGGCCGTGGAGCGGCCCATGGAACCGGCCGGCGGCCGCATCCTCGTCGAGAGCCGCCGCCTGCTTCATCAGCGCCTCGCCATCCACGCGCGAGACGATTGCGTTGAAGCGCGGATTTAGGCGGTCTGCCTGGGCAAGATGCGCGGCCATGACCTCGCGAGACGAGAGGTCGCGACGGCGGAGGGCGGCGACCATCTCACGCGCGCCCATCTCCACGATCCCACGCCCTGCCCTAGACTGGGCCAAGGCCGGCGCCGCCAAGGCGGCCGTAGCGGTCGCCAATACCGTTCGGCGGTTCATTCCATTGCCGGACATGATCTCGTTTCCTGTAGGCGTCAGAGGTGGGCGTCGAACCAGGCGAGCACTCGCTCCTGGATGTCGGTCTGATGAGCAGGCTCGTAGGTCCAGTGCGGCTCGCGCGGATAGATGACCATGGTCGCGTCCTTCCCCAGCAGGCGCAGGCCTCGATAAAAGGATAGGCCCAGGGTCACCGGCACCCGCCGATCCTGCTCGCCGTGCAGGACCAACACGGGAGCCCGCACCCGGTCCACGAACCGCACGGGCGACGAGGCGTCCATCCGCGCCAAGTTCTCGGGCGTGCGCGCGAAGAAGCCGGCCACGAAGTCGGGCGTGTCGGTAGTCAGCAGCATGGTCGAGACATCGACCGGGGCGGCCCCGACGATGGCGGCGCGGAAGCGGTCGCTGTGGGTCACCGCCCAAGCCGATAGGAAACCGCCATAGCTCCAGCCGCCGATGCCGACGCGCGCCGGGTCGGTGACGCGCTGGGCCACCAGCATGTCCAGGCCGTCGAGCACGTCCTGGAAGTCGTCGCCGCCCCAGTCGTTGATCGGGCCGCGGGTGAAACCGATGTCTTGACCATCCGAGCCACGCGGATTGGGCAACAACACCGCATATCCGTGGGTCGCCAGCATCTGCGCCCAGTCGTGCCAACTGCCCAGCCAGCCCGACCACCAGAAGCCCTCGGGACCGCCGTGGCCCTGGATCACCGTCTTGATCGGCGTGCCGGCGACATACCCCGGCGGAGTCACCAGCGTCCCGTAGACCTTGCGACCATCCTTGCTGCTGGTCCAGCTGACCTCGCGGACCTGGCCCAGGGTCCATTGGCGGACCTGAGGATTGAGGTCGGTCAGGGGCTGGGCAGCGGCCTGACCCGGCGTCCACAGCCAGACGTCATCGGGACGGGTCGGCGTATCGCCGGCCATGGCCACACGGCCGCCCTCGGCGCTGAACCCCGTCAGGCGGCCGTCGAACGCCAGCAGGGTCTTGATCTGTCCGTTCGCCGCGTCGATCCGCACCAGCTTGGTGCGGGTGTTCTCGAACGACTGGGCCAGCAGAGAGCGGCCGTCGGCGGCCCACTCCAGGTGGTTGACGTGGCCGGGATGGTCCTCGCCGATCCGCAGGCGGCGATCGCCGTCGACATCGATGATCCAGGCTCGCAGGCCGATGTACTGCTCGCGCAACTGCACGAAAGCCAGGCGCTTACCATCCGGCGACCACTCGCCCGGACCGGACGCCTCGCGGAACAGGGTCCTGGCCACGCCCGTGGCGGCGTCGATGATCACGACGTCCGAGTGGTAGAAGTAGTCGTTCAGCCCCGTGCTGTCGGCCACCCGCGCGGCCAGCCGCTTACCATCCGGCGACCAACGCGCGTCCGCGATGTTGCGCCCCTCGATGGCGATGCGACGAGGCTCGCCACCGGCGCCATCCAGGAGCCAGAGGCGGCCAAGGTCGCCCTTGTCATCGATGACCACGTGATCGCGCTTCTCGACCGCGTCGGCTTTCTGCTGCTCGGTCCTCGGATCAGCCGCGACGTAGGCGAAGGCCTTGCCGTCGACCGAGCGCGAGAAACCGCGCACCTCCGTGACAGAGGCCGTCAGCCGCCGAGCCGGGCCACCATCGGCTGGCGCGATCCACAGTTGCCTGGCCGCGATCTTGCCCGCGGACGGATCGATCTGGTTTGACAAGAAGGCGATGTCACGTCCGTCCGCCGACCACCGCGGGCTGTTCTCGATCTGCGTTCCAGAGGTCAGGCGACGGGGCGGCGCGCTGCGGTCGACGGGCACGATCCAGATCGCCGACCGCGAAGGACGCTGTGTCGAGAGCGTGGGCGTGACCACGTAGGCCACGCGCTTGCCGTCGGGCGACAACTGCGGGTCCGACACATCGCTCAGGCCCATGATGTCCTTGGCGTCGATCGGCGCCGCCGCGACAATGGCGGGCGCGCCGCCCAGGAACGCCACGACGGCCAGCGCCAGTACAAATCGAAGTCCGCCGGTCATGCGCCCGCCTCAGGTTTGTTGGGGAAGGCCTCGGCGCGCGCCCCGCGGGACAGCGCACCGAGGCGGGTCGGCTAGCGCAGGTTCCAGTTCACCGTCACGCCCACGGTGCGGGGACGGATGATGAACTCGCTAAGGCCGGTGCCAGTGCTGGACAGGCCGTAGCCGAACGCCACCGCTCGCTTGTCCGTGAGGTTCGTCGCGAACAGCGCCACGTCGACATTGTCGAGACTGAGGTTCAAGCGCGCATCGAACTGGTTGTAACCGGCGACCTTGACGTTGGGCCCCTGCAGCGTCTCGGGCGCCTTGGCCAGATAGCGGTGGGATACGGTCAGCGTCGGGGTCAACGGCGCGTCGAAGCGATAGGTCGCCGTGTTCGAGATCTGCCAGGGCGAGGCGCCGGGCAAGCGGGTGCCTTCGAGCAGCGGCGGCGAAGCCGTCATAACCGTCTCGGTCAGCTTGGCGTCGAGATAGGTAATGTTCGAAGACAGCATCAAGTTGGTGGTCGGCTTGGCCACCACGGCCAGTTCCACACCCCGGATCCGAGCCGAACCGGCGTTGGTTCCATAGGTGAGGTTGTCTCCCGGACGAACCAGGCGGACCTGGATGTCGCTCCACTCAATATCGTAGACAGACGCGTCGACCTGCAGCTTGCCGTCCAGCCAAGCGCTGTGCGCGCCCAGTTCGTAGTTCCAAAGCGAGTCCGACGCCCATGCCGCGGGCGTGTTGAAGCCCGGCAGGTCGACGACGGTGTTGGGGTTGCCGAACCGGAAGCCCTTGCTGGCCAGAGCATAGACCGTGAGGTCGCGGGTGGGGCGCCAAGCCACTGAAACCTTTGGCACGAACCCGTCATCGCCGGCGTTGCGGCGCGGCACCGTCTGGCCGGTCAGCCCGTAGCTGATGCCGTAGCGCTGGATCTCCACCCAGTACTTGGTGTCGAACAGGCGGCCACCGACCGTTGCGGTCACCTTGGGCAAGAACTCGTAGCTGAGCTCGCCAAACAGCGCCTTTTCCGCGCCCTCGCGATGGCTGTAAGTGCGGTTGAACAGCTCGCCCCGCAGCTGCGCGGCGTTGTAGCGCGAGGCTAGGACGGCCGCGCCGGTCGGGAGGCTGCTCAGCGTGGAGACGTCGGTTTTGGTCTCCGAGTACATGCCGCCGATCAGCCACTTGAACGGACCGTCCCCGTCCGAGGCCAGTCGCGCCTCCAGGGTCTTCATGTTGGTATGCATGAATTCCTGGGACAGCACGCCGCGCGGGGCGAAGGTGCGTAGGGCGCTCGATCGCGTCACGTCGCTGTCCAGCACGTGATCTTTGGTATTGGTCGAGGCCAGGATGGTCAGGTTGGCGAAGTCGAACTTGTGGTCCAGGCGCAGCGAGTGGATCTCGAAGTCGTAGTCCGTCGGGCCCGGGAGGATGGTCGACCGCGCATACGGTCCGAACGCGGTCTGCACCGTGGCGATCTCGTCCGACTTGTTCTGCTGGTAGAGGCTGAGCAGCGAAAGGGTCGTGCCGTCGGTCGGCGTGAACACCACCGAGCCGCGCACGCCGTTGACCCGCAGGTTGTTGGTCGTGTTCGCGCCCAGATTATCGATGTAGCCGGCGTCCTCGCGGGAGAATCCCACCACGCGCACCGCCAGCTTGTCCTCGATGATGGGCAAATTGATCATGCCCTTCACCGCATAGCCCGCCTTGCCCGAGTGCGAGATCTTGCGAACCGTGGTCTCGGTCGCGGCGTCATAGCCCGAGGCGTCGGCGGTGTTGACGATGTAGTTGATCGCGCCGCCCAGCGAGGCCGAACCGAACAGCGACCCCTGCGGACCGCGCAGCACCTCGACACGGTTCAGGTCGAAGGTGTCGACGTCGGGAATGCCCGAGGCGTAGCTGGGTTCGGTCAGCGGAATTTCGTTGAGGAAATAGCCGGTCGGCCCCTGCCCCTGGTCGATGCCGGCCGTGGCCCCGACACCGCGGATGGTCACCGCGGATTGGCCCGACGTGCCCTCGTTGAACACAACGCCGGGAATCCGCCCCAGATAATCGGCGTTGCTCTGGGCGCCGGCGGCCTTCAGCTGTTGACCGGTCACGGCCGAGGCGCCGCCGGCCAGGTCCTGTAGGCGCTCGGCGCGCTTGCCGGCGGTCACGATGATCTCATCGACGACGGCCGCCGGGTTCGATGCCTCCCCGGCGGACACCGTCTGGGGGCGGTCGGCCTCGCCGGCGGGCACGATGCTCAGACCACCGGACGGCGTGCGGCGCACGCCAAGGCCATTGCCGGCCAGCAGCGCCTCCAGGGCCGCCTGATCCGTCAGGCGACCGCTGACGCCCGGCGAGGTTTTGCCCCGCACCACGCCAGGATTATAGATCACGTCCTGGCCGCTTTTCAGGGAATAGGCGCGGAGGGCCGAGGCCAGATCTTGCCGTTGGATGGCGTAGTCCCGCGCCGGCTGGGCCTGGGCCGCCGCCGCGCCGCCCGTCACCACCAAAGCCGCGCAACTGGCCAGCAGCATGCCGCGTAGATCCATGGTCTTCATCCGTGCCCCCTCGAACTCAAGCGTTCAGTGACAGGGATGCAGCCCAGGGGATTCCCCCCCATCGCTCCTCGAACTTTTGTGACAAAAAAATTTTGGACACCGCGACCGCTAGCGGCGCGACAGCACGATCTGGCCGTCGCCGCCGCTGGCCGCCTTGATCGGGAACGAGGTCGCCACGGCCTCGGCGAAGGCCTTTGGCCGATCGGTGTGGAACACCCCGCTGACCGGCAAGGCCGCCAGATCGGGATCGGCCACCACCAGGCGCGGCCCGCCGTACCGGTTGAACTCCTCAACCGCCTCGCCGAGCGGCGTCGACTCCAGGATGATCCGTTCGGTGCGCCAGGCTTGGACATGCGCCAGATCGACGACGGCGACCGCCGGCGGGGCGGCCGGGACCAAGCGCGCCTCGTCGCCAGGCGACAGGATGACGGCCGGGGCCGCGGGTCCGGCCACCAGTTTGGAGGGCTCGCCCGACGCGGCGCCAGTCGGAAGCGGTTGGCTCGACGCATCCCGGAAGATCGCGACCTTTCCCTCCTCCAGCGTCACCGTCGCCCTCTCGCCGTCGCGGCGGACGTCGAAGGCCGTGCCCAGCGCCCGGACCTCGTCCTTGCCGACGAACACCCGAAACGGTCGTCGGGTGTCCTTGGCGACCTGGAACCAGGCCTGCCCATAGTCCAGGAACAGACGCCGCTCGGCGCCATCGAACCGCACCCGCAGCTTGGACTGGGTGTTGAGCATGACCGTCGAGCCGTCGGCCAATCGCAGGCGCCGCTGCTCGCCCGGCTCGGTGCGATAGGTCTTGCCGAGCAGAAGCTCCGGTCCGACGAGCGCGGCCGTGACCGCCGCCGCGGCGGCGATCCCGCCGCCGAGCAGCGTCCGACGATCCAGACGCGGCGTCCGCGCGGTCTTGCCGGCCATCAGAATGGCGCGCGCCTCGGCGTCGTCGGCCAGGGCGCCGACTCCATTGAAGATCCGTGCATGCTCGTCGAACGCAGCCCCATTGGCCTTGTCGGCCGTCAGCCATCGCCGCAGCTGTTGCTCGTCTTCACGGGTGCGCTGGTCCGAAGCCAGACGCGCGACCCAGTCGGCCGCCGCATCCGGACCTGCCGTTCGGGACGACTTGTGGCCGTCGGCGAAGATCCAACCGCGCTTACGCATCCTGATCCATCCGCGCTCGGATGTGACCGAGCGCCCTGCTCACCTGCTTTTCGATCGTGCCCACAGAGACCCCGAACCGTGTCGCGAGTTGAGTGTAGGTCAGACCATCCATTCGGTTGAGCAGAAAAACCTCTTTCGTCCTCGCCGGCAGCTCCTCGAGGATCTTGGCCAGCCGGATGAGGGCCTCCCGTCCCTCGAAAATACGGGCGGGGGTTTGTTCGCTGTCGACAAGTTCAACGGTGCCGATGTCGACATGCCGGTCCTCGCGTCGCGTCCTGGCCCGGCGGCCGCGCTCCAGGAAGACGTTCGAGGCCACCGTGAAGAGATAGGCCTCGGGGCTGACGAGGTCGCCCGGATCGACCCGACTGATGCGGATAAAGGTCTCCTGGGCGCTGTCCTCCGCGGCCGCGAGGTCCAGGCCCTTGCGTCGGAAATAGCGGACGATCGTCTCCCGGTGGCGCGTGGCCAGGTCCGAGAGCCGCGCCCGACGATCGTCTCCCGTCCTGATGTCCATCTTCATCGGCGCCGCGCCATCCCCGACAAGGGTCTAACCGGACGCAACGCCTCCGCGTGCGTCGCGGCGGTCGAGCCTCGTCGTTCCGACGCCTGCCCGTCCCGCCGCCCGGCCGATCCCCTTATTCTGATCGTTGCGTCCAGTCCTCGGGCAACCTCATCCGCCTGGCAACCACGGTTTTCGAATTCTCAGGCGCCCTCTGCCCATCCTCCGCGCAACCTCGCGGGCCGTCTTCGCCCGTAGGTTGGATTGATCCGCGCCTAGACGGCGACCGGCATCGCCGTCTCCTCGCGCGCGTTCAGCAGGCCGAAGAGGTCGCGTGGATCCCGCGGCGAGGCCAGCAGGTTCAGCCGCGCTCCATCCCCCGCCTCGACCATCCGGTCGCGCACGTAGCGCAGGGCCGAGAAGTCCTCGATCGCGAAGCCGACCGAGTCAAAGATCGTAATCTGGTCAGCGCCGCGACGGCCGGGCGCTTGGCCGGACACCACCTGCCACAGCTCGGTGACCGGGAAGTCTGGCTCCAACTGCTGGATCTCGCCCTCGATACGGGTCTGGGGCGCGAACTCAACGAACACCTCGCCCCGGCGCAGGATATCGACCTGCAGCTCGGTCTTGCCTGGGCAGTCACCGCCTACGGCGTTCAGGTGCACGCCGGCCCCGACCATGTTGTCGGACAGGATGTGGTTGCGCGCCTTGTCGGCGGTGACCGTGGTGATGATGTCCGCGCCAACCACCGCCTCGGCGGCCGAGCCGGCCACCGTGATGTCGAAGCCCCGGTCGCCCATATTGGCGATGAACTTGCGCGTCGCGGCCGGGTCGACGTCGTAGACTCGCAGCCGGCGCACGCCCAGCACCGCGCGGAAGGCATGGGCCTGGAACTCCGATTGCGCGCCCAGGCCGACGATCGCCATCGTGCTGGCGTCGTCCCGCGCCAGATGCCGCGCGGCCATGGCCGAGGTCGCGGCGGTCCGCAGCGCCGTGGTGATGGTCATCTCGGCGATCAGCTCCGGATAGCCGGTGCGCACCGAGGCCAGCACCCCAAACCCGACCACCGTCTGCAGTCCTCGGGCGACATTGGTCGGGTGCCCGTTAACGTACTTGAACGCGAAGGCCTCGCCGTCGCTAATGGGCATGAGCTCGATCACGCCGTCCGCCGAGTGGCTGGCCAGTCGCGGCGACTTCTCGAACGCGCCCCAGCGCCGGTAGTCCTCTTCGATATAACCGGCCATCTCGGTCAGGACGGTCTCCAGGCCGATCCGATCGACCAGCTCCACGACGGCGTCGACATCCATGAAAAGCACCGGCAGTCCTCCAGTTTTAAGCGTCGCGAGCAGTCTAGTTGCGCGCCGATACCGGACGGGATGCTCAAAGAGCCTATCATTTCGACCGATATTTTGGCACTTCTGACATTGCGACCATGAGTTTTGCCAATGCACCTCTTTGACGATCTGGACCGTCGACTGATCAGCGCGCTACGCGAGGACGGCCGCGCGCCGGTGTCGAAGTTGGCCATCGTGCTGGGCGTCTCCCGCCAGACCATCGAGAACCGCCTGACCCGCCTGCTCGACAGCGGCGCGGTCCTTGGCTTCACGATTCGGGTGCGCCAGGACGCCGAGGACGACGCGGTCCGCGCGATCATGATGATCGAGGTCGTGGGCAAGTCGACGACCGCGGTCATCCGCAGCCTGCGAGGTCTGCCGGAACTGCACTCGCTGCACTCGACCAACGGCTCCTGGGACCTGGTGGCCGAAATCCGAGCGGCCAGCCTGCAAGACTTCGACCGCGTGCTGCGGCACGTGCGCGAGACGCCCGGCGTTCAGAACAGCGAGACCAGCCTCCTGCTCAGCAGCGTGTAAGGAAGACGCGCGCCAGACCGGACATTGAGGGACCTTCAGGAGCCCGACGTTCAAGCACCGAGGTGGTTGAGCGTCCTGGCCCGTCCGGAACGTCATTCGGCCGAACCGCGCGGCCTGAACCGTGGGGCCGGAGGAGCACACCTCCGCGTCTCCGCCACCGCAAAGCGCCATTCTTTCAGGGTCGCGAGCGCATTGCGCCAATTGCTGACATTGGCGCGCGCCTCCAGACACTGGATGGTTGTTGGAGGCGCGTCGAGTACGCCTTTGCCCGCCTTAGTCAGCGGGCTTGAGCGAGCGCCAGGGCGTCGGCGCCCGCGGGAAAGCGGAGCTGGCCAGCCGTGTCGTGAACCGCGGCCCAGACCGCCTGGGCGACATCGCTCTCTTGCGTGGTCATGGCTGGCGTTGCGAACGCTTCGAGAATGGGCTCCGCGAACGTCGCGTAATCTCCCGGCAGCAGATCCTCCAGCGGGACTATGGCGTTCGCGCCAAACCGGGTGGTCGGCGCATAACCAGGCTCGACCAGCTTCACGCGCACCCCAAAATAGCCCAGCTCGTGAGCGAGCGACCCCGAGAACCCTTCCACGGCCCATTTGGATGCGGTGTAGGCGGCGGCCAGAGGAAACTCTCCAAGCGCGACACTGGAGGTCACGTTGACGATGGTCCCCGCGCCACGCTCGCGCATCCGCGGGATGACGGCCTGACACATGGCCATCACGCCGATCGTGTTGGTTTCGATCAGTTGGCGGATCAGCGACATCGGCATCGCCTCGAAGGCGCCGACCCCGCCGACGCCCGCGTTGTTGACCAGCACGTCGATCGGGCCCGCCGCGTCGATCAGCGCGGCGATGCTCGTTGGGTCCGTGACGTCCAACGGCAGCACCCGCAGGCGGCCGGACTCGCCGCCCAGAACCTCCGGCGCGGGACGTCGCATCGTCGCGATGACATTCCAGCCATTCAGAAGGAAGTGTTCCGCGGTCGCCTTGCCATAGCCTGATGACGTGCCGGTGATGAGGATCGTCTTGGTCATTGCCTGTCTCCTTGATGCGAAGAACATAGGCAGCCGGCCCCGGACGATATATAACTTCGCGTCCAGTATTATTTATGGATCGTCTAACGCGTGGACCCTCTTAGCGATATCATCAGCCTGCTACGGCCCACAGCCGCTGTCTCCAAGCCGATCACCGCTCGGGGGGATTGGGGCGTGCGCTACCAAGCCCATGACGCCCCGGGATTCACGATCATATTGTCCGGGCAAGCCTGGCTGACCCTTGAGAGCGCGAAGCCGTTGCGAATTGCACAGGGCGATTTCGTACTCCTCCCGAGTACGCCCGCCTTCTCTCTCGGCAGCGAGCCTGGGCTGGAATGCGTCCCCATGGAGCCCCAGAGTGAATCGGTTCGACACGGCGAGCAGGACGGAGACCCCGACTTTGTCGCCCTGGGCGGCAGTTTCTCGTTTGAGCGGATCAACGCGCCGCTCCTGCTCACCCTGCTGCCCGGCTTGATATATATCCCCGCGTCGGAAGGCCGCGCGACACGATTTGGCCGTCTCATCGAGCTGCTGGCCGAAGAGTGCGCCGCCGACGATCCGGGCAAGGCGCTGATCGTCGAACGCCTGCTCGAGGCTCTACTAGTCGAAGCGCTGCGCTGGCGCGGCGCCGGCGATCCGGGCCCCCCCACAGGCTTGCTCCACGGCATGCGGGACCCAGCGCTCTCACGCGTGCTGCAGGCCATGCACGCGGATGTCCGCGCAGGCTGGACGGTGGGGGACCTCGCCAGGATCGCCGGCATGTCGCGCTCAGGTTTTGCGGCGCGGTTTGGGGAGGTGCTGGGCTGCGCCCCGATCGAATATCTGGCGCGCTGGCGCATGGCGATCGCCAAGGACGCCCTGACGCGTGGCGTTAAATCGCTAGACCGGATCGCGGAGGAAATTGGCTACGAATCCGCCAGTGCGTTCAGCACCGCATTTCGCAAACGGCTGGGATGCCCGCCAGGCAGGTTTGCGCGCGGCAAGACCTGAGCCGGCGCCTTCACTGCATTCGGGGCGATCGGCGCCCCCATAGCCTGGATCCTCGAAGCTTGAGCTGATCAAGCGATGGGTATCAAAGGAAAAGGACGGGCACCCTGTCGCTGCCCGCCCCCGATCAACACCGTCTTGAAGAGCTGGACTCTGCCGGAGAACAGCTTCACGCGGGCCCCTCCAGCCACCCGCGCTGGCGCCGGTCAACAGCCCGGCCGTAGGGGTCGATCAGCCGGTGGGCGTCAGCTACCGCTATTCCCAGCGGCGGCTCTACGATCGCTCAGCTGGCCATGATCGACGCGACCGAACAGAACATCGTTCTGACATTCGAGGACGCTGATCATGGCTCCGCCGAAGCGGACGGTCAGCGATTTGCGTTCGCGCGGGTTGCGGAGAAATCGCGCCAGGCGCTGACGCTGTCGATCGAGCCGCGCGGCGCGCCGTTGGGCCGGGTGTGACGGTTTAGCCAGTTCTCCCGAGCAGGGAAGTCGCCGCCGCCACAATCCCCTCCCGGGGCTCGCGCGGGGTCCAGCCGA
The DNA here is from genome assembly GCF_031454995.1 of Caulobacter segnis. Taxonomy (GTDB): domain Bacteria; phylum Pseudomonadota; class Alphaproteobacteria; order Caulobacterales; family Caulobacteraceae; genus Caulobacter; species Caulobacter segnis_E. The sequence continues at coordinate 1,090,596 of NZ_JAVDRV010000002.1, forward strand.
GCACGCGCCGCGCCTTGTCGTTCGAGGTCTTCTTGGCGTAGCCAAGGTCGGGAAGGAAAGGACGCAGCTCGGCGTTGAAGCGGGCGGCGATGCGCACCACGAAGTCGGGGAGCGCGCGCGTCGGGACCTGCCTGGCCGCGTCGCCAAGCGCCGCCCTGATGGCGGCGCCGATCTCCTTCAGACTGAGCGCCCGTCCGTTGGAGAGCAGAAATCGCTCACCGGCCGCGGCCGGGTTGGTCATCGCCATGACATGCGCGCTGGCGACGTCGCGGACATCGACCACGGGTATGAAAAGGTTCGGGACCACCGGCATCGCGCCGTCGAGCATGCGTTGGACGATGTGGTTCGCGCCGGAAACGTCCTTGCCCATCACGGGTCCCATGACCGCGACCGGCAACATCGTGGTCAGTTCCAGACCTCCGCCCTCGGCGGCGATAAAATCCCAGGCCGCGCGTTCGGCGAGGGTCTTGCTCTTGCCGTAAGCATCGACGCCGGGGCCATCCAGAATGGTCCAGTCGGCTTCGGTGAACACATGGCCGTCATGCGGATGTCCCCAACTGACGGCGTGGAATGCGGAGGTAAGAACGACGCGCTTGACCCCCGCCTCGCGCGCAGCGCGCAACACGCGCAGCGTGCCTTCGCGCGCGGGAACGATCACCGCGTCTTCGCTCGCGACCCTTCCGGGCTGGACCGGCGAGGCGACATGCAGGACGACGTCCATGCCGGCGACGGCCTCCGCCCAGCCGTCGTCGCGCAGCAGATCGGCCGCGACGAAGCTCAGCCTGTCGGCATGAACCATGCCCGCGCCCTCGAGGACGCCGCGCACGACCCCTTCCTTGGCCAGCGACCGGATGGTGGAACGAACCAAATGGCCTTGCTCCAGAAGCTGGAGAATGCAGTGCCCGGCGATGAAGCCCGAGCCGCCGGTGACCAGAACGCGCTTCGGAATCATAGTGGAGTTCCTTTTTGACACCGATGCTCGTCGACCCGTTGGCCGCGTCAGGTCGGCCAAAGCAACGCCCCGCCATCCGAGGCTTCCGTCACAAGCGCGCTACCTAGGGTCATGGGGTCTGGCCATTCCGACGCGCCGTCAGCCCAAAGGCCCGCGGCGGCCGACCCTCACGCGAAGGTCACGTTCGCGAGGCGCAAGGACGTCTCCCAAAGACGGGCGGCGACGTTGGCGTCCAGCGCCTGCTCGGGAGGCTTCTCCTCGGTCGGATAGCCCCGCGTTCCGCTCAACCGGTCAGGCCCATAATAGGCGCCGTCCCGCGCCGCGGGGTCGGTCGCCGCGTACAGGGTGGGCAACGCGCCTTGCCATGCGGGCTGGAACAGGAAGGGCAGGAAGCGTCGGAATAGGCCGGACGGACTTGATCGGCCCGCGCCATTCAGGATCAGATCGGTTCGTGTGATGCCCGGATGCGCCCCGATGCTTGCGACGCCCCACCCGGCGGCCTTGCTACGTCGGCTGAGCTCCAAGGCAAACAGGATGCACGCCAACTTCGACTGGCTGTAGACCGGAAACGGCTTGTAATCGCGCTCGGCCTGCAGGTCATCGAAGTCGATCGCGCCACCTCGCGCCGCGATGCTGCCAAGCGTCACAACGCGCGGACTCCGCCCCTTCTTCAGCAGCGGGAGCAGATGAGCCGTTAGCGCGAAGTGGCCGAGATAGTTCGTGCCGAATTGAAGCTCGAAGCCGTCGCGGGTCTGTCGACGTCGCGGCGGGGTCATCACACCGGCATTGTTGATCAGAAGGTCGAGCCGATCCTGCTCCCCCGAGAGCTTCTCGGCGAAAGCGGCGATCGAGGCGAGATCCGCGAGATCCAGTTGCCCAAACCGCGCCTTCGCTCCTGGAACGGTCTCCTTGATGCCCGCGACGGCCTTGGCGCCTTTCTGGGCATTGCGCCCGGCGATCACGACGCTGGCGCCGGCGCGGGCCAGGGCCAGCGCGTCCTCATAGCCCAGTCCGCCCGTACCTGTGACGACGACCAGGCGGCCCTCTTGCGGCGGGATTTTCTTCGTCGTCCACTTTGTCATGGTAGTCAGGGCCTCCTCGGGGTTGGCTGACGTCGAGCCTGTCGCGCCGCGACGAGCCCGCGTCTCATCTCTTGGCCGAGATGCCTTCGGCGCGGCGACTTCGCCATGCCGGAACCCTCAAAAAACCTGCCCAATCCTCCGCCGAGACAACAAGCTCGGTCGCGAGCACAGCCGCCATGACCGAGCTCGGCGCTTAGTTTCTTCTTGAGCGCCTCCAGCACGGGGGCCGGTGCGCCGGTGGGCTGGGACTGTGCGGATCGTCGTCGCTGATGGCGCGAGATCGCCATCCCGCCTGGCTAGGACATCACGGGAAGGACTTCGCTCAGCCAGTCGATGAAAACCCTGACGCGGGAGGACAAGTGTCGGCTCTGCGGATAGAGCACCGACACCGGCATCGCCGGCGGCGGGAAGCCTTCCAGGACCGGTATCAACTGTCCCGCCGCAATCTGATGCTCAACGCGGTAGCGTGGGACCTGGATCAATCCCAGCCCGGCGACGCCCGCCGCCGTATAGATCTCCGCGCCGCGGACGACCAGGTCGTAGGGCAGCGTCATCTCCCGCACCTTGTCCCCTTCCATGAACTCGAGCGGGTAAGGCTGTCCGGTCGCCGAGGCGGCATAGCCAGCCATCCGGTGGTTCCCAAGATCGTCTGGGGTCATCGGGACGCCATGGCGTTCGAGGTAGGCCGGACTCGCCAGGGTCAGCTGCTCGAAGGTGGTGATGCGGCGGCCGATCAGCGACGAGTCGGTCAGCTCACCGGCGCGTACGACGCAGTCGACGCCTTCGGTGATGAGATCGACCATCCGGTCGCCCTCGCTGAGGCTGAGCGAGATCCCAGGATAGCGCGACACGAACTCGGGCAAGGCCGGCAGGATGAAGAACCGCGCGATCGTCCCCTGCATGTCCACCCGCAGAGGCCCCCGGGGTTCGGCATTGCGAAATACGCTTTCCACTTCGTCCAGATCGGCCAGGAGCTGAACGCAGCGCTCATGGTAGAGGGCGCCATCGAGCGTTGGCCTTACCGTCCGGGTGGTCCGTTCGAGCAGCCGGACGCCGAGATCCGCCTCCAGGCGCTGGATGGCATGGGTCGCGCTGGGACGCGGAATCCGTAGGTCACGCGCCGCCTGAGCGAAACTCCCGCGCTCAACGATCCTGGCGAAAAGCCGCATGACGTCGATGCGATCCATGCCTCAACGCTAAGCCGATTGTTACGCTCTGTAAAACAGTGATGTCGAAATGAGCGATCTAGTGCCGAATTTCGAAACACCTAACCTTCATCGCAGGATCAGCGATCGAAGGAAGCCCGAGTGCCGAACCAACTTCTCATCCCGTCGCTTGCGCCCTTCTACGCAGCCGCCAAGCCGGCGACCTATGCGGTGCTGCGCGCAGCCTTCGGCCTGACGGTCGTCACTCACGGCGTGCCGAAACTGTTCGGCGTCGCGCACGGCTCAATGGCGGACCCGTTAGGCGGCTCGATCAAGCTGATCGCCAACGTCCTCCACCTGCCCTTCGCCCCGCAACTGGCCATGTTCGTCGCGCTGCTCGAGACCTTCGGCGGGCTCGCCGTGGCGATCGGCCTGGCGACCCGGCTCATCGCGCCGATGCTGGGGGTCCAGATGCTCCTCATCAGCATCGCGCTTGGCCCGACCTACCCGTGGATCGACCGTGGCGTCGAGTATCCGCTGATGCTCGGCTTCATCGCCCTGATGATCTCCGTTCACGGCGGCGGCCCCTATTCGATCGACCGTCGCATTGGCCGCGAACTTTGAGGGCAAGGCGGCCGGGAACTCCCCGTTCAATTCAACAGATCAGTCGACCAAACAGGAGCGAACACCATACCCTTCGTCAATTTCAAGGTGCCCGAAGCCGCGCTCAGCCGCGCGCAGAAGGAAGAGATCGTTCATCGGACCACGGCGATGCTCGTCGAATATTTCTCCGAGGCTACCCGCGCGCACACCATGGTCCTGATCGAGGAGGTCAAGGATGGCGGTTACGCCCGCGCCGACGAAGTGTTCGTGATCCCGGACGCGTATCGGGCGGGAGGCTGAGCTCCGCAGCGGCGCCACAAACGAAAACGACGATAAACCTGGGCGGGCGACCGCCCGCAATCGCACCGGGAAGCGCCCAGGCGTCGCGCAACCCGGCAAGCGATCAGGACCGTGCTCCACGCGCCGAGGGGCCGCCCGAACCTTATTGTCGGAGCAATCCCCTCGACCTGATAGCGGCTAGGCGGTCTGCGGCCTGCGACCGACATATTCGCTGTAGAGGCGCTGCTGGTTCATGACGTCACGCTTCGGGGCGACGCCAAACGTCCGGGAATACTCCCGGCTGAACTGAGACGCGCTTTCGTAGCCGACCTGATAGGCGGCGTCGGCCACGTTCACATCCTCCATCACCATCAGGCGCCGCGCCTCGAGCAGGCGCAACTGCTTTTGGAACTGTAGCGGCGTCATGGAGGTCATGGCCTTGAAGTGCTGATGGAAGGACGAGAGGCTCATTCGCGCCACTTGCGCCAATTCCTCCATGCGCAGCGTCCGGGCGATGTCCTCATGCATGAGGTGGAGGGCTTTCGCGACCCGGGCGGCGTTCGACTCGGGCTCGGCCAGCTTGCAGAGTTCGCCGCCATTCGGGCCGCTCAGAAGCCAGTAGCAGATCTCGCGCATGATGGACGGAAAGAGGATCGGGATCGCCTTTGGCGTCTCGCACATCCGCAGCAGGCGAAGGACGCACTCGGCCAAAGGCTCATCGACCCGGCGCACGAACAGGCAAGGCCCGGATGTGACAGGCGGCGCCGGTTGGGTATCGAGCTGTTCCAGTACGTCGCGGATCATCGCCACGTCGAGCTCGAGGTTCACACCGATATAGGGCGCGTCGGGACTTGCCTCGATGATGCACCCTGTCGCTGGCAGCGTCATACCGACCGCCAGACACTCCATCGTCCCGTAACGCAGGGTCTCCTCACCCAAGGTGATTTCCTTGGCGCCCTGGAGCACAACACAGAGCGACGGCTTGTAGACCTGGCGCATCCGCATCCGCGCCTTGAACGAGCTAACGATGTTGAAGCTGTCGATGGGGGTCGGGAACACACCCTGGCCACCGCCCTGGCCCGCGATATAGGCGTTGACCGCCTCAAACAGCGATAACGACATGCGGACCTCCGGCGGGTTCCGAAGCCAACGCGGCGCGCGCGCCTCCGCCGCCTTATCTTCCACTGCAGGATTAGGCAAGTTTTTTGAGACTTCCGGCATTCTGATCATTAGGCGCTCCATCTAGCTTGAAGATGCGAACAAGCGAGGAGTGCGTCGAAAATGACAGAAGCCGCCGCGCGGTCAACAAATATTACAATAACACTACCTGTTATTTCGAAACACTACAGCAATGAGTACGTGAAAGGCCGGCGCACATTCGCTATACTTTCCGCACTTCTTCTTATAAGTGCATTTTCGCAGATCGACAGAATACTTCCATTCATTTTATCGGAGTCGATTAAATCCGATTTAAATCTGAGCGACACCGAAATGGGCCTACTCACGGGCCTCGCCTTCGCTGTGTGCTATTCGCTGCTGTCCTTGCCTCTGGCCCGAGCCTCGGATCGAGGATCGCCTCGCTTCGTCCTGGTTTCGTGCATCCTGCTCTGGAGCGCGATGACAGCGCTCGGCGGCTTCGCGGCCAGCTTTCTTTTGCTGGCGCTCACGCGTTTCGGCGTCGCGTTTGGAGAGGCCGGCGCGGTGCCCGCCGGCCATGCGCTGATCGCCCGCAAAATCCCTCCCGAACACCGCGGCCTGGCGATCGGTCTTTTCGCCATGGGCATCCCGCTCGGCACCATGGTCGGCTTCGCCGCCGGCGGAGCGATCGGCGAGACGGTCGGGTGGCGCACCGCCCTGGTCGGCGCCGGGGCCATCGGTGGGCTGATCGCTCTGTTGACCCTTCTCGCCGCCGGCCCAACCCCGGCGCTCCAACGTACGGCCGCCAACCGTGAACCTTTCCTGCGGTCCAGCCGGCGCCTGTTGGCGTCCCCGGCGTTCCGCTGGCTGTTTATCGGCGCGATCTTCCTCGGCTTCGCCGCTGCGCCCTTCTATGCCTTTTCCGCGCCGTTCCTCATCCGCACGCACGGTTTCAGCACGAGCCAGGTGGGGCTGGCCTTTGGTCTCTCGCAGGGCCTGATGGGTATCGTCGGCACCCTTCTGGGCGGACGCTGGTTCGATCGCGCGGTCGGTTCCGGGACCGGGAGAGTGCTCGGCCCGCCAGCCGTTCTCTTCCTGATCGCCAGCATCACCACGAGCGCGGCCTTGTTCACCCCGGTCGGCTGGCTGTCTATAGCCCTGCTGGTACCCGGGATGTTGTCCTTCTCGTTCATGCTGCCATGGGCGTTTGGCGCGGCGCATCTCGTGGCCGGCGAAGGCAAGCAAGCGCAGGCGTCAAGCCTGGTGATGATCGGCTCCGGCCTCCTTGGCCCAGCGCTCGGGCCCGTGATCGTCGGGATGGTCAGCGACGCGGTGACCGCCGCGCAAGGATCCAACGGCCTTGGCTTCGGGCTGCTGATCGTCCCGATCGCGAGCGTCCTGACCGGCGTCACCCTGCTAATCGCGAACCGGCGCATCGCCCCTTTACTGGCGCGACGGTGACTTTCGCCGCCTCTGATCCGCCCACGACGAAACCTTGCCCGCCGACCTAGAGGCGCGGCCGCACCCATCGCCAGCAAACCACTCATATCGAGAAAGGAACCATCGGAATGTCCGATGCCGATACTTCACGCCGCACATTCATGGCTCTCGCGGCCGCCGCTCCCGCGGCGCTCGCCACGGGAGGCGCGGCTTCGGCCCAGACGGCCCCGTTCGGCCCGACCGCTCTTCCCGGCGTCGGCAGGGCGGCTGTCGTCACCGGCTCCTCGCGCGGCATCGGCGCGGCCACCGCCAAGCGCCTGGCGCGCGATGGCTTTGCCGTGACCGTGAACTACCTCACCAACCGCGATCTCGCCGACCGTGTCGTGGCCGACATCAAGGCGGCCGGGGGACGCGCCATCGCTCGCCAAGCCGATGTCGCCGATCCCGCGGCGGTCAAGGCCCTGTTCGACGCCCATGACCAGGCGTTCGGTGGCGTTGATGTGGTGGTCAACAACGCCGGGATCATGAACGTCGGCCCCTTCGCCCAGATGACGGACGCGGCCTTCGATCGCATGATGGCCACCAATGTCAAAGGCAGCTTCAACGTGCTGCGCGAGGCCGCGCGACGTACACGTGACGGCGGCCGGATCATCAGCCTGTCCTCCAGCATCATCAAGACGCCGCCCCCGGCGACGGGCGCCTATGCCGCCACCAAAAGCGCCCAGATGCTCTTTTCCAACGTCCTGGCCAAGGAGCTGGCCGGTCGCGACATTTCGGTCAATGCGGTCGCGCCTGGCGCGGTCGACACGCAGCTTCTGCGTCAGCACGGCGAAGCGGCGCTCCGCGGCATTCCCGAACAGACGCCCCTTGGTCGCCTGGGTCTGCCCGAAGACATCGCCGGCGTCATAGCGCTTCTCTGCTCGCGGGACGGCGCTTGGATCGATGCTCAAACCGTGTTCGCCAACGGCGGACTAGGTTGATCGACAACCGCCGGCCGGCTGAAGCCGCCAGGGCGCCAGCCACACCAGTCTGACAATCGGATCAGGGAGTTTCCCTCCCCCTTCCCGCTCCGATTTCAGAGAGACCGCCGGTCCCCACCCCAGGCGGTCTCCACGGCCACCGAAGCGCCGCGAGAACCGGACACCTTCGGTGGCCCATCTTCCATGCCGAAAGGAACCGTTATGCGTATAGTTCGTCCGACCATGCTCGCCTGCGTATTCGCCGCCTTGAACGCGGGCGTCACCCAAGCGCAGGAGACCCAAGCCGACACGTCGCCGCACGGCGTCGTCGCGATCGGAGCGGGCGTCGTTCCTGAGTTTGACGGATCAAAGGACGCGCGCGTCCTTCCCGCCGTGCTCGCCGACATTCGCTGGGGCGGCGTCAACTTCCAGGTCGGCGGACAAGGCCTTCGCGCCGACATCGCCTCGGGTTCGCGCCTGGCGTTCGGTCCGGTCATCGGCGTGCGGCTACCGCGCGACGACGCCGACGGACGCGTCGGCTTGCTGCCGGAGATCGACACGGCGATCGAGGCTGGCGGGTTCGTCGGATATCGGTTTGGCGGAAACGAAAGAGGACAAGGTTCCCTGGAGACGGAACTCTCCGTCGTCCACGACGTCTGCGCGCACGATGGTCTGCTCGCGACGGCGCGGGCCAGCTACGCCGCGATCCGCGGCGACACATTTTCGCTGTCGCTGGACGCGCGGACGACCTGGGTGAACCAGGACTACGCGCGCACCTATTTCGGGATCACCCCGGCCGAGGCCGTCACCAGCGGGCTGGCGGCCTACCGCCCAGGTTCCGGGATCCGAGATGTCGGCGTGAGCATGACGGCGGGATACTGGTTCAGCCCCAGGTTCGGCGTCATGGGCGCGCTTGGCGCGAATTACCTCATCGGCGATTTCGCCGACAGCCCGATCACCGCGGAAGGACGTCGCTGGCAGCCCACCGGCGCTCTCACGATCGCCTACCGTTTCTGAGGCCGTATGCGCCCCAAAGTCTAGGCCTTGGCCGCCGATCTACCGGCTTAGCTCAGCGGCGTGTCCAGAAGCCTGACATACTGCTGACCGCTGTGCATGTCGCGTTCCACGGCCCCGCCTTGCGGCGTCTTGCGAGGATAGGAGATCTTCACGACACTCAGGGTGTCGACCGCGAACCGCTTCACGAGCGTGGGATCGACGCCGAAGACCTTCGCCACGGCGTCAGCCGAAAGGCCAGAGGCGTCCTTGTAGCGCGCGTAGTTCTCCGGGCCGTCAAAGAACAGATCCACCGTCACCCAGAACGGGCCCGCGTTCTTCGAACGCACCTGGCGGCAGACCTCATGCAGCTTGACCATCGCGGACCTCCTTGTCCTGGACGCCGGCGCCGACCCAACGGATGCGGACCAGCTCGAACGGATCGGCGGTCTGCACGACGTGATTGAGCTTGAACTCGAACACCTGGCCGCGCTCGATCTCGGCCGGCGAGAAGGGAAAGGCGTAGCTGGGCAGCTCGATGCCCCGGCGTACCGGGAAGTGAAAGAAGTAAGGGTTGCAGACCTTGGCGATCTGGGTGGCCAAAGCCTGGGTGGCGGCGGTGGCCACGAACAGCAGGCCCACCTCCAGCGGCGCCGGAGCGCCAGGCGGCCGAGCTTGGCCAGAGACAGCGTTCCAGCCATAGGCGCGCAACGAGATATCGTAGTCGCCGGCCGCCTCTCCCATGGTGCGGCGAACGCGGTCGCGTAGCGCCTCGTCCATGCGCGCCATGAAGCCGTCGAGATCCGCCATCACCGCTCGGTCCTCGATGCCGACGATCATGATGGTCTGGAACGCCCCGCCCGCCGCGCCTTCCAATTTCATCGTGTAGGGTTTGCGTCGCCAGCGGGAGCCGGTGACCCGCACCGTCCTTGCGTCCAGGGCCCGGTATTCGGAACCCGTCACATCCAGCACGCCGCCTGGCTCGATCAGGTGGAACGGATCGCTGTTCTCATAGAGCATGTGGGCGGCGACGGTGCGCGGCTCGCAACGGTTGTCGGGCGACAGGGGCGCGATGTCGAACCCCTCAGCGTCGACCGAGAACAGAATACCGGGATTCATTGGATTGACGGTGCACTGACCACCGCATTCGGCGACCTTGGCGCCATGCCAGGCTGCCCCCGCAGCCGCGCCCAGCATCAGCGGCGCGGCGGCCAGCACGGCGGTGTCGGTGGTGCGTCCTCCAAGCACGATCTCCGCGCCCCCCTGCAGGGCCGAGATGTAGGGCTCGGGACCGAGCAAGGCGACGATGTGCGAACAGGCGTCCACCGTCGCATCATCCAGGGGCCCCAGCGGCGCCAGCGCGCGCACCTGACCGGCGGCGTTCTTGGCCTTCAGCGTCGCCTTGTCCTGCTCGGAATAGAGCACGGCGATGCGCGGGCGCAGCCCCAGCTCGTCGGCGACATCCTGGACGATCTCCAGCGTCCAGTCGACGGCCTCGTCGCAGCCGGAGGTGCCGCACGAGCCGACCAGCAGCGGAACGCCGGCGCGGTCGCGGGCGTCCATCAGGATCGCGAGGTCGCGCTTGACGGCCGCGCGGCTGTACTTGGACTTACCGGTCCCGAGATAGGCCGGGCCGCTGTCGGTCGAGCCGGCGTCGAGCGCGATGGCGTGGGCGCCAGCCGCGAGGCCCGCCTCGACCTCGTCCGCTCGCACCCCCGCCCCCAACGCCCCGCAAGGCACCAGTACCTTGACCCCGCCATCGGGGAGCTTGCCGTCGTTCATCGCGAACTCTTTCGAATTGGAGCGGTCATCAGGCCGCACGCAGGGGGAAGGCGCCGGTGGCCAGAGCGGCGATCAGCAGCAGCAGGGACGCGGCGATGGCCCATTTCAGCGAGAACCGTTGGGCGGCGCCGACCTCGACCTTCAGGAGGCCGGTGACCAGGTAGATGGCCGCGATCAGGGGGCTCAGACCGTGGACCGGCTGGCCGATGATCGAGGCGCGGGCGATGGCCTCGGCCGGCACGCCGAACTTGGCGGCGGTTTCGGCGATCACCGGCAGGACGCCGAAATAGAAGGCGTCGTTCGACATGAAGAAGGTCATCGGCATGCTGAGCAGCGCCGTGATCGGGGCCAGGTAAGGCCCCAGTTGCGGCGGGATCGCCGTCAGGGTCGCGTCGGCCATCGCCTTGACCATGCCCGTACCCGACAGAATGCCGGTGAAGGCTCCGGCGGCGAAGATCAGCAGCACCACACCCAGCACGTTCTTGGCATGGGCGGCGACACGCGTCCGTTGGACGCCGATGTCCGGGTAATTGACGATCAGGGCGATGGCGAAGGCGCCCATCATCAGGGCTGGCAGCGGCGCCGCGCCGGTCACGAGGCCGCCGACCAGGGCCAGGGTCAAAGCGAGATTGAACCAGATCAGCTTGGGCCGCTTGGCCTCCGCCTCGCCGGTGTCGATCAGCGGCGCGTCGGCGGTCGCGGGCTCCAGGGGCTCGAGGAAGAGGCGCCCCAGACGCTTGCTCTCGCCGATGCCCAGCCACCAGGCCAGAGCCAGCGTCCCAGCCAGTCCGGCCAGGATGGCCGGGATCATCGGCAGGAACACCGCGCTCGGCTCCAGGCGCAGGGCGCTGGCGGCCCGCGCGGTCGGCCCGCCCCAGGGCACCAGGTTGACGATGGTGTTGCTGAGCCCCAGCAGCAGCGCCAGGATCAGCGGGTTCAGCCGCAACCGCCGATACACCGGCAAGAGGGCCGAGATCGTCACCAGGGCCGTGGTGGCGCCGTCGCCGTCCAGCGACACGACCATGGCCAGGAGCGCCGTGCCGAGGGTCACTCGCGCGGGGTCGTCGCCGACCATCGAAAGGACCCAGCGCACCAGGGGATCGAACAGGCCCGCGTCGATCATGATCCCGAAATAGAGGACCGCGAACGCCAGCATCAGGGCCGTGGGCGCCAGCTGGGTGACGCCCTTGACCATCATGCCGCCCAGCTGCGGACCGGCGCCGGCCAGCAGGCCGAAAACGATCGGCACGATGATCAGAGCCGTGATCGCCGACAGACGATGGGTCATGATCAGCGTCATGAAGCTGATCACCATCAGAAAGCCCAGCACCGCCAACGTCATCACGCCCTCCCCTCTCCGCGCGTCGCCACGTCAGTAGTTCCAGCGCAGCGTGGCGCCGACCGTACGCGGCGGGGCAAAGATGGCCAGGTTCGCGCCTTGGAAGACGACCTGATGGGTCTTGTAGAGCTGGTCGGTCAGGTTCTTGCCCCACACCGACAGATTCCAGCGGCCGTCCGGGCTGTCATACGCGAGGCGCGCGTCGATCAGGGTGCGGGCCTTGCGGGTGGTGATCTCGTTGTTGTCGAGGTCGTCGTAGATCTTGCTCTCGAACGTTCCATCGATCGCCGCCTCGATCCGCGCGCCCGAGGCCAGCGGCTGGGTGTAACTGGACGACAGGGTCAGCTTGTGGCGCGGGCCGCGGGTCATCCGATTGCCCGAGCGGTCCGCGCCCCGATCGAACAGGCTGAGGAACTTGCCGTCGGTATAGGCGTAGCTGGCCGCCATGCGCACATGGTCGTCGAGGCGCGCGTCCAACGACGTCTCCAACCCGCGGATTCGCGCCTTACCGGCATTGGTGGTGATGGTGTCGAAGCCGCGCGTGCTGCGCACCTGAAGGTCTTTGTAGTCGGTCTGGTAGATCGAGGTGTTCCAGGTCAGACGCCGGTCCAGCAATCGGGTCTTGGCGCCCAGCTCGTACAGGGTCGCGGTCTCGGGATTGAACGGCGTCACCGCCGAGGTCGGGGTCGAGGGAGTGTCCTGGAAGCCGCCGCTTTTGAAGCCCGTTGAAATCACCCCGTACAGCATGACGTCGTCGCCGGGCGAAAAGTCGCCGCCGATCCGCCAGGTCAGCTTGCTCCAGTCGTGACTGGCGTTGACCGTATAGCGGGTCGAGGCGCGCAGCAGGGCCGTGGAGTCCTGGTTGCTGAGCGCATAGCCCTTGTCGTCCTTGGAATAGCGCAGGCCGCCGAAGACGTTGAGCTGGTCGGTCAGCGGCCAGGTGGCGTCGCCGAACACCGCGTAGCTCTCGACGCTGGCGGCCTGGATGAAGCGGTCGCGGGCGGCATAGGTGGCCGGCGGGGTCGGGCGGGACTTGATGTCCCCGAACAGCGTGTCCATCCGATCGGTGTCGCCGCTATAGTAGTAGCCGCCGACCACCCAGCGCAGCTTGGACGACGGGAGAGCCGAGAGCCGGACCTCGTGGCTCTGGAAATGGCTCTTCTCGTCCTGGCCGCCCTTGAAGTTCAGGGCGTAGATCGTGGGATTACCGCCGTCGAAGTCCTCGGCGTAATGATAGACGAGGTCGCGGTACGAACCGATATAGGTCAGGCTGGCCATCGGCAGGTCCCACGACAGGTTCGCCCGCGCGCCCCAAGTGTCGCGATCGTTGCGGCCGTTGTTCTCGGCGAAATACTGGTCGCGCTGGCCGTTGATCTTCCAGAGCGCGCTGGCCGGAACCGCGCGATCCAGTTGCACGACGTGACGGGCGTCGCCGTTCATCCGGTCGCGCGTGCCGTCGAGGGCGAAGACGGCCGTGAAGGCGTCCGTGGGCTGCAGCAGCAGTTGCAGGCGACCGCTCTTGGTGTCCTGATCCTCGGCCCGACCGCCGGCGAAGGCGTTCTTGGCGTAGCCCTCATGCTGGCGTGAGCTGAGGCTAAGCCGCACCGCGGCCTTGTCCGAGACCGGCGCGTTGACGAATCCGGCCGCTTCGAACCGCGAATAATCGCCCACCGTCACGGCGGCGCCGGCTTGCAAGGCGTCCAGGGTCGGGCGCTTGTTGAAGACGCTCACGGCGCCGCCGACGACATTCTTGCCCAGCAAGGTGCCCTGCGGCCCCTTCAACACTTCGATCCGCTCGACATCGAAGGCGTCGAAGGCCACCGCCGACGCGCGGCCATAGTAGACCTCGTCGACGAACACCGACACCGAGGGGTCGCCCGCCGCGCCGCGGTCGGACGAGCCAATGCCGCGTAGGGTCGGACGTGGCTGGCTGCTGGGGAAGTTGTCGAACGAAAGACCCGGCGTGCGGTTGGCGACATCCTGCACCTGGACGATGCGGGCCTGCTCGATCTGCTTGTCGCCGAACACCGACAGGGTCAGCGGCACGTCCTGCAGGTTCTCGGACCTCTTTTGAGCGGTCACCACAACCTCGTCGATCTGGATCGGGTCGGGCGCTGTCCGCGCCATCGCGGCCGATCCAGAAGCCAGCGCCAGGACACAGGCCGATCCTAGCAAGCCGAAGCGAGCATTCATGGTCATTCCCTCCCCGCGCTTTACATTGACAGTTTTCGTCAATGCGTTCTTTTTTGATGCGGTTACTTACATTGGGATCAATATAGAATGACTCGTCAATCTGTACGAAAATCGTCTATATGAATGAGAGCGCGCTTTTCATGTCCGCCGAAGAGGCGGCCGACGCCTTGGGCGTCACCGTCACGACGCTCTATGCCTATGTCAGTCGAAAGGGCATCCGCTCCGAAAAGCAGCCAGGCTCGAAGAGCCGCCGCTATTGGCGCGCCGACATCGAGCAGGCCCGCAAGCGCGGCCGCCCCGCCGATCCCTCGGCGGGGTTGATTGGGTCAACCGCCGTAACCTTGATGACGCCGAAGGGCCCGTTCTATCGCGGCGTCTCTGCCGTCGAGCTGGCCGAGACCGCGACCATCGAGGAGGTCGCCGGTCTGCTCTGGAACGCGCCGACCGCGTTCGCGGAGGCGGCGCCGTTCCTCCCGCCCAACTATGGCGAGGTTCTCGCCGCGCTGGGCGACCTGCCCCGCATACCGCGCGCCATCGCCCTGTTCAGCTTGCTGGAGCATGCCAATCCGCGCGCCCACGACCTGACGCCGCAGGGCTACGCTCGCACGGGCGCCGAGGCCGTCCGCTGCTTCGCCGCCCTGGTCAGCGGCGGCTCGCCGAACGATCGCGGACCGATCCACGTCATGCTGGCGCGCGATCTCGGCCTGCCGACGGGCTATGGCGACATGATCCGGCGCTGCCTGGTGCTAGCCGCCGACCACGAGCTGGATCCGACCACCTATGCGGTGCGCGCCGCCGCCAATACCGGTGTCACGCCCTATGGCGCGGCCATGGCGGGTCTCGTGGCCGGACGCGGGCGCCGGCTGCACCTGGCCCGCGCCGAGACGGTATCGCGCTTTGTCGAGGAGTTCCTGACCGGCGATCCCAGGGAGGCGGTCCTATCGCGCTTCCGCGTCGGCGAGCCGCTTCCGGGCTTTGGCCGCTATCTCTACGCCGACAAGGATCCGCGGGCGCAAGCGCTGATCGCGTCGCTGGAGCAACATGCGCCCGCGCCGATGATGCAGCGCTTCCGGACCGCCGCCGACACAATCGAGGATCTGACCGGCGCCGCGCCGGACTTCATCGTGCCGACCGTGTTGCTCGGCAAGGTTCTGGGGCTGAAGGGCGAGGAACTGGCGGTCTCGACCGTCGGCCGCATGGTGGGCTGGATTGCTCATGCCCTGGAGCAATACCAGGACAACGAACTCTTCCGCCCACGCGCAAGCTACCGCGGACCTCTGCCGGCGCGTTCCGAACCGGCAAGCCCACAGGGCTTGGATTGACGCTGAGCGCCAGTGGCAGACGCTAGCGTACTTCCAAGAGCCCGCTGCCCTCGCCGCCCGGTTGGTGGTGCGGTGAGGCCTTAACGCGACCTGCGCAGACACAAGGCGCTCCGTCGTCGATGGAGGTCAGGTGGAACGGGTTCACACGCCGGTTGCGACCAGGACGCCTTTCGATGACGCCCGGCGCCTTCACTTCATCGACGGCCTTCACCGTGCTGGCTCGATCGATACCCAGCGCGAGCCCTGGCGCGGCGTTACGCTCATTGCTTAGGGCGTGGGTGGCGAACGACGGCTGGCCGAAGATGGCGGCGTGGATGATTTACCCGCTCCAACGCGCTCGACCACGCCCGCGCCCTGGTGGCGCTATCGAGGACCGAACCTCCTCGCGGTGCCGTGACGAAGATATGAGGCTTTCGCGAAAACCGACGATCTCGCGAAAGCCTCCGTGGTCCTAGTCCTCCGGAGTAGCGATGACCCCGAGTTCGGCGAAGACGATTTCGCTCTCTCCCTTGGCGGCGCGGAGAAGCGCCAGCTTCAGGTAACGGGCCTGTTGGGCGGCGAAGGTGATCCGCTGGGGCGCCAGGCTGGCGGCGATGTTGGAGAACTCGCCCTCAGCGGCGGGGGTCCAGGCCGCGCCGTCCAAGCTCGTGGAGACCCGATAGGCGGACGGCGCGCCCGCGCCGCGCGGACGGTCCCAGGCGGGCAGCAGGGTAAAGCCGCGCAAGACGCGTACTTGCCCCAGATCCAGGGTCACGGCGCAGGGCGTCGCGGCGTCTCCCAGGGGCGCGCGCCAAGCCGAGCCCCGGCCATCGTCGATGAGGGCCTCGGCGCCGGGGGCGCTGGCCGAGACGATCCTCCAGTCCGACTTGCGGATGTCGAAGCGCCGCTCGGCCGCGCCGCTGACGACGCCGCTGACCGGATCGACCGCGACGGCGCGCACGCGCCCGCCCTCGGGCAACTCGAACGGCGTGGTGAAGCGGGTGGTCCCCGCGCCGGGCGAGGATCCATCTAGAGTGTAGCGCAACTCCAGTCCGGGGGCGTCGCCGAGGATGGAGACCCGCCCTTCGTGGTCGCGCACGATCGCGGGCGGATCGACCAGGACCGACTGCCGGAACAGGCTGATCTCGCTGATGGCCGGACCGGCGGGCGCGTCGAGGATCCTCAGGCGTAGCTTATGCGTGGTCATGGGCGCGGCCAGTCGCACCAGGCGCTGGGCCCCGATCCCCTCGTGCTGGGCGATCTCGCGCCAGCCGTCGCTCCACGTGTCGAGCGCGAAACGGCTCACGCGCAAGCCCAGCGGCAGGTGCTCGCGCAATCGCACGACGTCGAAGGTTCGCGCCTCCGGCAAGGTCAGGACCAGCTCGCAAACGCTGGCGTCGTGCGCCCAAAAGGTGTCGCGGCGGTCGTCCAGGACGGCGCTGGCGGGATGCGCCGCATGCGCGCCACTGGCCTTGGCGATCGCGCCCTTGGCGAGGTTCCTGGCGAACAGGGCCCGACGCGCGTCACCCCAGGCCTTCAGCGAGGCGACATCCTGGTCGGGGATGCGCCCGCGCCGATCCGGCGGCAGGTTCAGAAGGAGGTTCGTCCCTCGCCCGACGGACTCGAAGTAGATTTTCTGCAGGCGTCCCGGCGACTTCACCTCGGCGTCTTCGTAGGCGTGCCAGAACCAGCCCGGACGGATCGAGACGTCCACCTCGGCCGGCCACCAGACCGAACCGCCCCGCACGCCGCTCATGCCTTTTTCTTCGGTGAAGGGGCCATCGTCCATGGTCGCCCAGCAGGGGTCCTTGGCGTAGCCCTCCTCGTTGCCGACCCAGCGCAGGTCCGCGCCCTTCGGATCGAAGGTGACCGCCATCGGCTGGAGCTCGTGAACGAAGGCGATGATCGAGGGCCAGTTGTAGTAGTTGGGTCCGATCTTCCGCACCTCGCGCGCGCCGCCGTAGTAGCCGTCGCCGCCGTTGGCGCCGTCGAACCAGACCTCGAAGAGAGGTCCGTACTGAGTCAGCAGTTCACGCAGCTGGTTGCGATAGTAGGTGACGTACTCGGGGCGCCCGTAGTCGGCGTGATTGCGATCCCAGGGCGATAGATAGATCCCGAACTTAAGGCCGCCGCGCGCGCAGGCGTCCGCCATCTCGCGAACGATGTCGCCCTTGCCGTTCTTGTAGGGGCTGTTCTTGATGCTGTGCTCGGTGAAGCGGCTGGGCCACAGGCAGAAGCCGTCGTGGTGCTTGGCGGTCAGGATCAAGGCCTTGAGCCCGCCCGCCTTGGCGGCGGCGACAATCTGGTCGGCGCTGAAATCGGTCGGATCGAACAGCGACGGCGACTCGTCGCCATAGCCCCACTCGCGGTCCGAGAACGTGTTGATCGAGAAGTGCACGAAGGCGTAGGTCTCGAGCATGTGCCAAGCCAGCTGGCGGGGCGACGGCGTCGCGCCATAGGGCGAAAGACCACCCGCCGCGCGGGCCGTCATCGGCAGCGCGGACGCGGCCGCGCCGGCCAGCAGCAGGCGGCGAGACAGAAGCAGTTCAGGGCGCATCAACGGGCTCCACTCATGGAGAGACAGGGGTCTCGACGGGATCGGGGATCAACCACACCTCGGCCACCTGGTGGCCGCGGCCGCCGCCACCCACGCCGGGTGGACGGCTCCATGCCAGGCTCAGCTCGCCGGACTGGGTTAGGGTTGGCGGAACGGCCAGCTCAATGGTCATCGGGTTGGTCACGCGCGAGGTCGGCGGGTGCAGCTCAACGCCATTGGCCGTCAGGCGCATGGGCAGCTGATAGTCCTCGCCGGCGTAGACGGCGCGCAGACGCCAGGTCCGCTTCGGGTCGAGATCGCGATAGACCATGGTGATCGGACGGTCGTACAGGGTCTCGGCATACGTCGTCCAAGCCCCGCGCCAGCCGTCGTCGGGGATCTTGTCCGCCACGCCGTCGATGGCGCTCTCCCGCAGGTCGGGATCGCGGTCGAAGCCCACGCCGCGCGAGAGGTGTGGTTCGCGATCGGGATCGCCGAGATCGTCATAGAGGGCGCCGCGCGCCGCCATCGTCGGATCGGCGATCACCGCCAGCCGCGCTTGGCGCCGGGCCTCGTCCGACAGGGCGCGGATCTCGCCGAACTGCCCCCTAAGCCAGACACGGTCGTTCATGGATGCGTCCACGCGATCGAGGTTAGCGCCGCGCTCGATCGACGAGGCGCCGTACTTCTGGACGCTCAACTGGAGGCCGGCATGGGCGTAAAGACGCCCAGCGAGATCGAACAGGCGCGCGCGCAGGGCGAGAGCCTCCGGCGCATCGGGCTGGGCCAGAGCGTTCTCGGCTTGGCGCATCGCGGCCTCGGCGCCCAGCTTGGGCGCTTGCGCGAGCACCGCCAAAGCCGTCGCCTGCCGCTCGGCCTCCGCGCGTGACCGCGCGCGCGCCCAGGCGTCGTAGACCGCCCGGTAGAGCGCGGACTCAAACCGCCAGTCCTGTCGCTGCGTGAGGGAAGCTCGCCGCTCGAGATCGTCGAACAGGGCTAGGGTGGTGTCGATCCCGGCGTTATCGGCCGCCCTGCCCGTCCAGTTCTTCTCCAGCGCCATCAGGCCGTCGGCGAACCGCTCGCTGGAGGCCGCGCCGAACCGCGCGCCCAGGAAGACCCGCGCGTAGTCGCCCATCACCGCGCGCGGCGAGACGTCGGGCGACCAACCCAGCTGGAACCACAGGGACATGTTCACGTCATCGTTAACGCCTTCCGAGTAGGTCACCGCGCCCGTGTTCAGTGGCGCGAAATGGCGGAAGATCGTCTTCTGTCCCAGCGGGCGCGGATTAACCGGCTCCCTCCCCTCGGTGATCGCGAAGGCCGGATCCCACTCAGGAACCGGGAACTGTGAGTGGAGGGTGTGACCGATGTCGGGATAGAACTGGATCGGGTAGCGGGCCGGGATAAGCCGGCGCTGCGTCGCCATCGGATCGCGAGTCTGCGGCCCATGGAAGACACCGGTCAGCCACTCTGGATGGCGCTGTGTCTGGGCGTAGAACGCCTCGCTTTCCGCCCGGTCGAAGCCTTGCGCCGACACCCAGACGGTCGCGCCCGGATGCACGCGCCGCAGAACCCGCGCCTCCCGCTCCACCAGCGGGAAAAGCTTGTCGGGGTGAGTATGCCCCGGATCACCGCCGGGCGCGTAAAGCGCATCCACCTTTGGCAAGCGGCGGATCAGCGCCTCGAACGTCTTCAATTCGGCCGCGACCGTGGCGGGCTCGCCATAGTCCTTGGCCAGTAGCGGATAGTAGAGCGCGAAATTCAGACCGTAACGCTGGGCCAGGGCCGAAAGCCCGATGATGGTCTCCAGCGGCGGCGCGGGAAACAGCGGGCTGGTCGCCGCGTCATCCGACACAGGAGCGATCACCTGGATCGTGTTGCCGCCGAAAATCGCGATGTCGCGAACACGGCGCTCGAACATCGCCAAGGTCCAGGCGTCATAGCTGTTGTTCTTGAAGCGATAGCCAATCTGCACGCCGCGCACGCCCTGGGCGGGCGCTGTGTCGATCGAGAGGTCGTCCGGCGCCTCGACGCGCCCCGGCGCGATCTCCAGCTTGCGCAGCAGCCAGCCGACGCCAAACAGGCGCCCGCGCGGCGTGGCGGCCGCGATAACCACGGCCGTCCGACCGGCCGCGCGCAGTGTGCGCACCGAGAAACCCTCGGACGTCTTGGCCGCCTCGCCAGCGGGATGGGCTCGCCAGGCCCCACGCAAGAGCGGCGGCAGCAAGGCCTCGACCGCCTCGGGCCCGGCCACCACGACCAAGGGCGCGGCGAGATCGCCACGCCGCCCCCAAGACATCCCCACCCGCGCGCCGATCTCCTCCGAGAGGAACCGGGGCGCCGCGACCGTGTCCGCCTTTGCGCCGGCCTCGGCGGAGACTAGCCACGCGCGCGTCAGGTCCTCGGCGTGGGCCACCGCTCCCGCGGCTATCACCAGGGCCGCCAGGCCAAGGGCGAGACGGCCCCGCACGATCAAGCGAACGTCGGCTTGGAGGGCGGACGGGAGGACGGCGCCGCGCCGAACGCCGGGTTGGGCTTGGCGCCCATGCGGAATACCAGCCGGCCGCCCTTGGCGATCTCGTCATGGTCGATCCAGCACCGGTCGTGCGGCGCGCCGTTCCAGGTCACCGACTGGATATAGAAGCGGTCTGGCGCGACGCCTTCGGCCTCGATCACCAGACGACGGCCCTGCCCCACCGCGATCTCGGCGCGCGGGAACAGCGGCGAGCCGAACACGTAGGCGCCCAGCACCGGATCGACTGGATAGAGGCCCAGCGCGCTCATCACGTACCAGGCGCTCATCTGACCGCAGTCCTCGTTGCCGGACAGGCCGTCCGGCTTGGCCTGGTACTGGCTCTTCAGCAGCATCCGGACCTGAGCCTGCGTCTTATGGTGCGCGCCGCAGTAGGCGTAGAGATAGGCGACGTGATGGCAGGGCTCGTTGCCGTGCGCGTACTGGCCGACCAGACCGGCGATGTCGGGCGGCGAGCCTGGCGGCATCTCGGAGCTGGCCGTGAACAGCGCGTCGAGCTTGGCCTCCATGCCCTTTTCACCGCCGAACAGCGTCATGAAGTCATAGAGGTCGTGCTGGGTCAGGAACGTCGCCTGCCAGGCGTTGGCCTCGGTGAAGTCGCGCCACTTCTCCATGTGGCCCAACGCGCGCGGGTCGAACGGCGTCACCCACGAACCGTCCGCGTCGCGCGGCCGCATGAACTGGGTCGAGGCGTCGAACAGGTTGCGATAATTGCGCGAGCGCGCCAGCAGGGCCTTGGCGTCGTCATGGGCCCCGGCGGCGGCGGCCAGATGCGCCATCGCCCAGTCGTCATAGGCGTATTCCAGCGTCCGACTGGCGCCTTCGACCACCTCGTCCACTGGGATGAAACCCAGGCGCTTGTACCAGTCCAGGCCCAGGACATCGTCCTCGAAGGCGCGCTTGCGGAACGCCTTCCACGTGCGGACCGGATCGAGATTCCCCAGGCCCTTGGCTTGCGCCTCGGCCAGCACCACGGCGGCGTGCCAGCCGTTCATGGTGCCGGTCTCGATACCCTGCAAAGGCCAGACGGACGGCCCCTTGGGACTCTCCTCGGCCATGGGAACAAGGCCCGCGACGACGTCTCCCGCGCGCCGCGGATCGACCAGGGTCAGCAGGGGATGAAGCGTGCGGTAGGTGTCCCACAGCGAATAGGTGCTGTAGTTGCGCCGCCCCTTCGCGACCACGTGGTCCTTCTGGTCCATGCCCCTGTAGCGACCGTCGACGTCGCTGAACAAGGTCGGCGCCAACAGGCTGTGATAGAGCCCGGTGTAGAAGATCTTGGCGTCGGTCTCGGACGCGCCGTCCAGGCGGATGGCGGACAGAGCCTTCTCCCAGGTCGCCCGCGCCTCGCGCCGCGCGCCGTCGAAGTCCCAGCTCGGAGCCTCGGCCCGCAGGTTGGCTAGCGC
The DNA here is from genome assembly GCF_031454995.1 of Caulobacter segnis. GTDB lineage: Bacteria > Pseudomonadota > Alphaproteobacteria > Caulobacterales > Caulobacteraceae > Caulobacter > Caulobacter segnis_E. Next base: position 1,112,276 of record NZ_JAVDRV010000002.1, read on the forward strand.
GCCTTCGATATCGACGCCGGACAGGCCGACCTTGACCAGCAGCGGCGCTTCGCCGGCGTCGGGATAGCGCAGCACGGCCTTGAGGTTCTCCCCGTTGGCCTCGCGCGCACCGACGGCCAGCGGCTGGTCGGCCGAATAGAGCTGGGCGCTCTTGAACGGGCGCGATAGCTTCATGGCGAAGTAAATCCAGCGGCCCGGCGCCCACTGGAACACCTGGCGCGCGCCGACCAGGGTGTCGTCGCCGACAAGGCGCAGGGCCGCGTTCTTGACGCGGGTCTCCGGCGCCTTCTCCCACCAATCCTTCTGGCCATGTTGCAGGTCGATCAGCAGATGGCCGGGCTCGCCCTTGGGGAAGGTGTAGCGGTGCAGGCCGACGCGCTCGGTGACCGTCAGCTCGGCGTCGATGCGGGTGTCGGTCAGGCGCACGCGATAGTAACCAGGCGAAGCATGCTCCGTGGCCCGGTCGTAGCGCGAGCGATAGCCGTCGTCGGGGCGGCCGGGCTCGCCCGGCGTCAGCAGCAATGGTCCGGTCGCGGGCACGACCAGCACGTCCAGCAGGTCGGCGCAGCCGGTCCCGCTGAGATGCGTGTGAGAGAAGCCCATGATCGAGCCGTCCTGCTGGTGGTAGCCCGAGCAGGAATCCCAGCCGTTGTTGCTGGTGTCGGGGCTCAGCTGGACCATGCCGAACGGCAGGGTGGCGCCAGGATAGGTATGGCCGTGGCCGCCCGTGCCGATGAAAGGGTCCACGAAGTCGCACAGATCGCAGCGGGGCGCTGCGCTGACCGGCGAAACGGCGGCGGCGAGACCGGCCAGGCTCCCCCCCGCGAGCAGGCCTCGGCGGTCGATGGTGGGCACTTTCGTCATGCGATCGAATCCAGGGGCCGCGCCAACAGCGCGGGCTTGCGGTCGGCGATCTCGACGATCAGTTCGCCAAACAGGGTGTTGGCCCAGGCGAACCAGTCGCGGGTGAACTTGCTGGGATCGTCCTTGTGGAAGGCCTCGTGCATGAAGCCCGTCCCGGCGTGGGTGGCCTTCAGCGTCCGCAGGCAGGCCAGCACCGTGGCGTCGTCGCCGTCGGCCAGGGCGTTCAGGCCGCGCATGATCAGCGACATCGGCCAGATCAGGTCGAGACCCGCGTGCGGGCCGCCGATCCCCTCGGCCGCGTGGCCCTTGAAGAAGTAGGGATTGCGCTCGCTCCAGGCCAAGGCGGCCGTGCGGCGGAACACCGGATCATCGTGCGGGATGCAGCCCAAATAGGCCAGGCTCAAGAGCCCCGGCGCGTTGGCGTCGTCCATGAACAACGCGTTGCCATAGCCGTCGACCTCGAACGCCCAGACTGGCTGGCCGTCCGGCGCGAGGGTCATGCCATGCGCTTTCAGAGCCGCGCTCACCTCGTCGGCGAAAGCCACGCACTCGGCGGCGAAGACGGGATCCTTCAGGACCTCGGTTGACAGCTCGGCCAGCTGGCGCAGGACGGCGGCGGCGAACAGGTTCGACGGGATCAGGAAGGGATAGACGCAGGCGTCGTCGGACGGCCGGAACATCGAGTGGATCAGCCCGACCTTGCGGGTCGGCGCGCCCCGGCCCTCCAGCATCAGCGTCTCGGTGGCGAGCGTGGTTGGCCGCTGGAAGGCGTAGGGTCCGGGACCGTCCTTGCGCTGCTGTTCACGCAGGGTGCGGACCACGACGGTCATGGCCTGACGCCACTCGGCGTCGAATGGCGTAAGATCGCCCGTCGCCCGCCAGTAGCCGTGGGCCAGACGAACCGGATAGCAGAGGCTGTCGATCTCCCATTTCCGTTCGGCGACGCCCGGACGCATCTCGGTGACGTCCCGCAGCGACCACTTCAGGTTCGTGCGCGCGGAGGGATCGCGCATATAGGCGTTGGCGTAGGGGTCGATGAGGATGCAGCGCGCCTGGCGGCCAATAACACCGCGGAACAGCGTCCGAAGTTCTGGCGCCTTGGCGGCCAGCGGCAAGTACGGCCACACCTGGGCCGAGGAGTCGCGCAACCACATACAGTCGATATCGCCGGTCATCACGAAGGCGTCGGGTTTACCGCCCGCCTCGCCCAGGAACACCGTCGTGTCCAGCGTGTTGGGGAAGCAGTTCTCGAACAGCCAGGCCAGTTCGGGGTCGGCGACCTTGGCCTTCACGCGCTTGATCAGAACCTCGACGGCCGGACTGACGAAGCGTCGGCTAGCGGTCGGTGGGCGATGTGAAACGAAAGTCTGGGCCTTGGCCGAGCCGGCGGCCAAGGCGGCGGCCGCGGCGCCGCCCAGCATGGCCTCGCGACGAGAAAGACACGCGCTCATCGCGGAAGCTCCTGACGGCCTTCGATCGTGAAGCTGATCGACTGTCCCGGCGCCTGGCCGGGTTGGCCGCCGCCGATGAACAGGGTGTAGCGGCCCGGGACCACCGCGCGCGCGCCGTTCTGGGCGACCTGGGACAGGTCGCGGGGTGAGATAACGAATCGGACCTTGCGGCGCTCGCCCGGCTTCAGGCTCACGCGATCAAAGCCGACCAGCGTGCGCAGCAGCAGGCGATCGGCCTGTCGACCGCGATAGTCGTCGGGCTTGGGCGGGATCAGATAGGCCTGCGCCACCTCGTCGCCGGCGCGCGCGCCGACATTGGCCACCTCGGCCTCCACCACCAGCGGATCACCGGCCTTCAGGGCGGCGGTCGAAACAGCGGGCGGGCCGTACTCGAAGCGCGTGTAGCTGAGGCCGTAACCAAACGGATAGGTCGGATCGCCGTCGAAGTAGCGATAGGTCCGCCCCTTCATCGCGTACTCGATCAGCGGCGGCAGGTCGCGGGCCGAACGGTAAAAGGTCACCGGCAAACGGCCCGACGGATTGTTCAGCCCCGCCAGGGTCTCGGCCAGGGCCGTCCCACCCGACTGGCCCGGATACCAGGCCGCCAGGACGGCGTCGGCGTGGGTCTTGGCCCAGTCTAGCTCGATGGCTCCGCCCGAGGTCAGCACGACCACCAGCGGCTTACCGGTCGCCGCCAGGGTTTCCAGCAGGCGCCGCTGGGGAGCCGGCAGGGCGATGTCGGTGCGGTCGCCCCCGTCAAAGCCAGGCACCGCGATTTGCAGCGCCTCGCCCTCGACGTCGGGCGACAGGCCGACCACGGCGACCACCACATCCGCCTCGCTGGCGGCCTTGACCGCCTCGGCCAGCTGCGGAGCGGCCGGCGCGCGCCATTGCAGCCGCACGCCCTGGTCCTCGCCGGTGTGCGACAGCTCCAAGCGGATCTTTCGCGGACGGGTGTCGGCGAAGTTCAGCACCGCCTCGACCGCCTTGCCCGAGCCGTCGTCATCGACCACCAGCTTGTCGTCGACCCAAAGACGGACCGGGTCATGGCCCTTGCAGTCGAAACAGCGGGCGACGCCGACCACCAGGGCGTATTCGCCGGGACCTGGCGGGACCACGGCGCCGGTCCAGCGCACCCCATAGCGGGCCGGATCAAGACCCGGCGCGGGCGCCGTGCGGTCCCAATCGAAATTGACGACGCGGTCGGTGCGGACCACGTGCGGCGTTCCGGTCATGGCCGGATCGTCGAAATAGGCGGCCGTCAGACCCTGCGCCGCGTCGGGACCGACGCCGGTTCGCAAGGCGGTCTCGGGCACGGCGACGGGCACGCCCTCGGCGACCGGCGCGCCCTGAGCGTAGCGGACATTGCCCGCGCCCCATTGGGCCCGCAGACCTTGCAGCGGCGTCACGGGATCGACGGCCGTGCCGTGATAGTTGGCTTCCAGAACCTCGAGTGCGTCGGCGTCGGGACCGATAACCGCGACCCTCGCGGTCGGGGCCAGAGGCAAGCGGTTCTTGTCGTTCTTCAGCAGCACGATCGACTTGCGCGCCGCCTCCAGCGCCAGGGCGCGGTGAGCGGGCGCGTTGACCGCCTGAAGGCCGATCTTGGCGTAGGGGTTCTTCGGGGCGGGCGCGTACAGGGCGCCCAGGGCGGCGCGGGCCTCGAACACGCGGGTAACGGCCTGATCGACCGTGGCCTCGTCGACATCGCCCCGGCGCACGGCGGCCGGCAACTGAGCATAGGCGACGCCGCAGTTGAGATCGTCCCCGGCCTTCAAGGCGGCGGCCGAGGCGGCGGCGTTGTCGAGCCGGAAGTAGTGGAATTGGGACATGTCGTCGACCGCGTCGCAGTCCGAAACGACGAAACCCTTGAAGCCCCAGTCCTGGCGCAAGGTTTGGTCCAGCAGCAGCGGCGAGGCGCAGGCCGGGAACCCGTGGATGGCGTTGTAGGCGCACATCACCGAGCGCGCCTTCCCCTCGACCACCGCGCGACGGAAGGCCGGCAGGTAGGTCGCCTCCAGATCCTGCGGCGACACATCGACGTCGAAGCCGTGCCGGCCGGCCTCGGGCCCGGAATGGACCGCGAAGTGCTTGGGCGTGGCGATAGCCCGAGGATGGTCGGGATCGGGTCCCTGGATGCCCCGCACGAAGGCGACGCCCAAGGCGCCGGTCAGGTGCGGATCCTCGCCATAGGTCTCCTGCCCTCGCCCCCAACGCGGATCGCGATAGATGTTGATGTTGGGCGACCAGATGGTCAGCCCTTCGTAGCGACCCGGATCGCGATCGCCGACGGCGTTGAACTTGGCGCGCGCCTCGGTCGAGACCACTTCGCCGACCTTGCCCAGGAGGTCCTTGTCCCAGGTCGCCGCCAGGCCGATCGCCTGCGGAAAGACCGTGGCTGGACCATTGCGCGCCAGGCCATGCAGGCCTTCGCTCCACCACTCGTAGCCGCGAACGCCCAGCCGCGGGATCGGCGGGGCCGCGCTCTGCAGCTGGGCCGCCTTCTCTTCCAGGGTCATGCGCGAGACGAGAGCCGCCGGGGTCTCGGCGGCGGAAGCGGAGGTTGCCGTCAGCACGATCGCCGACGCCGAAAGGAGCAAGGGTCTGAGCATCATCAAGGCGTCCTACGGCGTCGTGGGCTTGGTCGCGCCGTACAGGCTGCGGAGGGTCAGGGCGCGCTGGAGCTTGGCCAGCGGCGCCTTGGAAGCAACCTGGATGGTCACCGTCTCGCCCGGAGGCAGGTCGAAGGCGTTGTCGGACAGGGTGGCGTCCAGATCGCCGAAGCTCAGCCATACGGCTCGCGCCAGCTTGGCGGCCTTGATCGTCACCGCGTAGCCGTCGGCGGTCTTGGTCCAGGTCGATGTCAGTCCGGGGTTCGGCAAGGTCATCGCCTTGGCCGGAAGCGGCGTGACGACCGCGCGCGAGATCGTCTTGCCACCCTCGATCAGTTCGACCACGGCGAAGGTGCGAGCCAAGTCCGCGCCCTTGAACAGCGTGTCGTCCAAGAGGGTGGCGACCTGGGTCGCCGCCAGCGGCTTCAGCTCGGCGTCCGACGTGCTGTCCGACAGGACCTTGCCGTCGACATCCATCACCCGCGCGCGCCAGCGCACCGGCGCCGGCGTCACGCGATCGGACAGCAGCGTGATGGTCGTCGCGCCCTTGTCGTGGATCGCGGCCAGGGCGACAGGGGCGTAGAAGTGGCGAGCGCGATAGTGCAGCGCCTTCCAGCGGCCGTAGTAGTCCAGGCTGGACCAGGAAGCGCCGGGCCAGACGTCGTTAAGCTGCCAGTACAGCGAGCCCATGGTCTGGGGCATCGAGGCGCGATGGTGCAGCGCGGCCAACTCGATGCCTTCGGCCTGCATGACCTGGCTGAGGTAGACGAAGTCCTCGAAGGTCTTCGGTTCGCCGTAGTTGCGGCGGATGTAGAACAGAATCCGCTCGTTGCCCTCGCCCTTGGCGTACTTCTGGTGGGCCCGCATGACGGTGGAGTTCGCCGACATGTCCTCGGGCTTGGCCACGGTCTTCAGCGTGCGCATCTCCGGCTGCGACTGCAGCCCGTATTCAGACATGAAGCGCGGCGTGACGTTCAGATACTCCTCGACCGGCAGCGAGCCGCCCCAGACGCTCCAGTAGTGGCGATCGCCGTCGGTCAGCAGGTCGGCGGCGCCGTCATAGTCGGTGGTGGGCGAGCCGGCCCAATAGGGCGTATCCGGATCGTTCTGCTCGACCGCGCCGCGCAACACCTGCCCGAACAGGGTGGTCATGCCGATGACGATGCGCTCGCGCTCCTCGGGCGGGATCGACGTCTTGAAGGTGATCCGGTCGCCCCAGTTCTCCCAGCCGGTCTGGACTTCGTTGTTGCCGCTCCACAGGACGATGCTGGGGTGGTCGCCCAGGCGCTTGACCTGCTCGACGGCCTCGATGCGGGTGTTCTCGCGGAAGGCCACGTCATAGGGCGGGATGGCGCCGCCGAACATGAAGTCCTGCCAGATCATCAGGCCCAGCTCGTCGGCCATCGCGTAGAAGGCGTCGCTCTGATAGTGACCGCCGCCCCACATGCGCAGCATGTTCATGTTGGCGTCGCGGGCCGAGGTCAGGATGGCCTTCATCTGGGCGTCGGTGACGCGCGGCGAGAAGCTATCGAATGGGATCAGGTTCGCGCCCTTGGCGAAAACCGGCACGCCGTTGATCACGAACGTCATGCTCTTGCCCCAGGCGTCGGGCTGGCGACGCAGCTCCACGGTCCGCAGGCCCGAGCGACGCTCGGTCTTGGCGACGACGGCGCCGTTGACGGCGATGCTGGCGTCGAACCGGTAGAGGTCCTGGCGGCCGTAGCCCGCCGGCCACCACAGCTTGGGCGCGGCCACCGGGACGGGAACAGAGACGCGGTTGAGGCCCGGGGCCAGGGTCACGCTCTGGCGCGCGACCGGCAGGGCCGAGCCATCCGGCGCCGTCGGAACGACCGCCAAGTCGACCACGCGCGTGGCGTCGGACTCGATCTCGAACTCGGCCGAGAGGCGCGCATGGTCGGCGGTCACTTGGTCCTGGCGAATGCGGAAGCCGTCGATGCGCGCCTCGTCCCAGGCCTCCAGCCGCGCCTCGCGCCAGACGCCCTCGGTGACGTAGCGCGGCCCCCAGTCCCAGCCGTAGTGGTAGGGCGACTTCCGGACGTAGGTCGAGGTGTGCTTGGCCGGCGGCTCGTCGCCGAAGGCCGAGTCATAGGCGCCCGGCAGTACGTAGGGCTGCTTCAGGATCTCCGGCTGCAGCTTCTTGATCGGCGACTTGAACGCGATGACGATCTCATTGGCGCCCGCCTTCAGCACCGACTTCACCGGCACGCGCCAACGACGATGCTGGTTGTCCGCCGAGAGAAGCTTGGTCCCGTTGACGAAGACGTCCGCGAAGGTGTCGAGGCCGTCGAAGACCAGATCCACATGATCGCGCGCCAGCAGGGCCGCGTCGGCGTCCAGCGTGCGCTTGTACTGCCAATCGGCCAGGCCGATCCATTGCAGTTGCGCCTCGTTGGTCCCCACGAAGGGATCGGGAATGCGACCCGCGGCTAGCAGGTCGGTCTGAACCGTGCCGGGCACGGTCGCCGGCCGCCACCGCAACTCGGCGGCGTGGGTCTTGGCGGCCGCGTCGTCCGGATCGAGGCGGAAGCTCCAGCCCTGGTTCAGGCTTTGGGTTTCGACTGGTCCGGCCAGGGCGGCGGATCCCGCGAGCGCGACGGTCAGGGCGGCGGCGGCGAAGAGCGCGGATCGCGACATTGTCGTCTCCGGATCAGGGGGCGGTGCGAGGGGCCAAGGCCATGGCCTCGACGGTGTAGAACGGACCCGACAGCGGCGCCGTGAACAACAGGCACAGGTCGGCGTCGCCGGTTCCGGCAGGTAGGTCGCCCTTGAAGGTCAGGCGATTGCTGGCCATCGCCGGATCGGGCAGCGGAAAAGTCGCCACGACGGAGCCCTCGCAGCCGCCCGCCCGCACCACCAGTTCGCCAAAACGGGTCGCGTTGTAGTGCCAGCGGACCTTGGTGGTGTCGCCGGCCAGGCCGTAGTGGCGCGGCAGGCGCGCGACCTTGACCTCGAAGCCGCCGGCCAGATCAAGCGGCGCCGCCGGGTACATCTGGCAGGTGTCGAAGAGGTTGACGTTGAAAGCCGGCGCATCGGCTTCCGCCTCGGAGGTCAACGGCGCCCGCAATCCCAGCGCGCCCAGGGGGCAAGCGGTCAGGTCGGTATTGCCGCGGCTCAACAGCGCCACGCGGCTGACGTCGATCATCCGCAGCGTCGCCGTCGCGCGACCATCGGCCGTGAAGGCGGCGGCGCGCACCGAGCCGCCGACGGGAACCGACAGTGGCTTGGCGTAGAGCGGCGAACGCGCGGTCGGCGCCTTGCCGTCCAGCGTATAGCGGATCTGTCCAAAGCTGGTCTGGGTCGACAACGACACCACGGCCTTGCCCGTCCGAAGCGCGGCGCCGCGGCCGTCGTCCAGCTTGAAGTTCACGGCGAAGGCGCTGTCGGCGGCGTTGATCCCCTGTCGCGCATAGCGCAGGCGCTGGATATCCAGGCGCCCCAGGAAACTCTCCCAGTCGCGCCTTTCCTTGGGCGACCAGGTCATTTCCGCGATCGCGTCCAGGCGCGGGAAGATCGCGTGGCGCACCTGGGCGGGTGTGACCAGGTACTCGCTCCAGGCGTTGCCCTGGGCGCCGAGCACGTGGCTAGCCTTGTCGGGCGCGATGCCCTTGGGCATGGGCTCGTAGGCGTAGACGTCCTTCAGGGTCATGATCGACAGGCGACCGGGAGGCTCGTCGGCGCGATCGCTCTGCAGGCTGTCCAGATAAAGGGTCGGCGCGGGCGACAGCACCACATCGTGGCCTTGGTTGGCGGCGTCGATCGCCCCCTGCTCCCCCCGCCACGACATGACGGAGGCCGAAGCCGGCAAGCCGCCCTCGAGGATCTCGTCCCAGCCGATCAGGCGGCGGCCGTGGGCGGCCAGATACTTGCCGAGATGCTCGATGAACCAACTCTGCATCTCGTGCTCGTTCTTCAGGCCCAGTTCCTTCATGCGGGCCTGGACCGCGGGCGAGCTTTGCCACTGGTCCTTGATCGCCTCGTCGCCGCCGACGTGGATATAGGTCGAGGGGAAAAGGGCCATCACCTCGTCCAGCACCCCTTCGATGAAGGTCAGGCTGGGTTGGTCGACATCGAACAGGTAGGGGTTGATCCCCCAGTCCACGGCCACCGGCGGTCGATCGCCGAAGACGCCGATCTCGGGATAGGAGGCGACGGCGGCCTGGGCGTGGCCCGGCATGTCGATCTCCGGGACGATCGTCACCGCGCGTTCCTTGGCGTAGGCCACGAGGTCGCGAATCTGGTCCTGTGTATAGAATCCGCCATAGGGCGTCGCCGAGGGCGCCTCGCCGGCGGTCGGCGGGGCGCGCCAGGCGCCGATCTCCGTCAGCTTGGGATAGCGCTTGATCTCCAGCCGCCAGCCCTGGTCGTCGCTCAGGTGCATGTGCAGCGTGTTCATCTTGTGCGCCGCCATCGCGTCGATCAGCAGCTTGATCGCGTCCACCGGCTGAAAATGGCGAGCGACGTCGACCATGATCCCCCGCCAGCCGAAGCGCGGCTGGTCGCGGACCGTCAGGGCCGGAACCTTCACCGGCTTGCCGAAGGCCGCGTCGGGACTCAGCAACTGGGCCATGGTCATGGCGCCGTACAGCAGGCCCGCGTCGTCCTTGGCGGCGATCCGCGCGCCCTTCGCCGTCACGGTCAGCACATAGCCCTCGGCGGCCGTCACCGACGGGTCTCGGACCAGGACGATGGCGCCCGCCCCGCCTTCCCGCGCGTGGAGGTCAAGCCCGCGCGTCTGCTTGACCTGCCCCGCCAAGAGACGGGCGGCGGACAGGGCGGCGGCGTCGCCGGCCGGCGCGGAAATCACGGCCCCCGAGCGCACCAGCAGCGCGCCCTGGCCCGGGATGAGCTCGGCCGGAACCGGAATGATCGGCGTCGGCGCGGCGGCATGGGCGGAAGCGGCGCTCAGCGAGAGCGCCAGGACCGCGAGGCTCGCGGACAGGAGGCGGCGGGGGCTCATCTATTAATCCTCAGCGCTTGACGACGGGCAGGACGTCCCAGATCGCCGGGTCCTCCGAACCCAGGACCCAGGCGCTGAAGCCGACGAGGCCTCGTTGCTTGACCAGGTCATAGCGAGCCTTGAAACTGCGGGCGTCGGGCATCGAGACCCACTCGTTCATCTGGTCGCGGTACAGGACGTACCAGCTTTCCTTCTGAACATCGTCCCACTGGACCTTCACGCCGTACTCGCGCGCCATCGGGATCGACTCGTCGCCATCGAAATAGACGCCGTTGATGTTGACCGCCTCGCTGCCGTCGGCGCGCACGGGATTGTCGGCGAACCAGCGATAACCGTAGAGCGGGATGCCCAGCGACAGCTTGTCGGCCGGCACGACCTTCAGGGCGTAGTCGAGGTTCTCCAGCACCCACGGCATGCCGCCGACCGGGCCGGGCGGCGTCCAGCGGGTGTGCTGGTCATAGGTCATCAGGCTGATCTCGTCGGCGATCTTGCCCAGGGCCTCGATGTCGTAGGCGCCGCGCCAGTACTCCCACATCCATTTGGAATAGGCGCCCTTTCCCGGGTAGCCGGGAGCGTTCGGCACCACGGCGATCCCCATGGTGAAGCCCGCGCCGTGCAGGGCGTCGGCGGTCTGCTTGGCCATTAGGGTGAAGGCGTCGCGGTCCAGGTAGCTGATGTTCTCGAAGTCGAAGTGGAAGCCGACATAGCCGTTGGCCTTAGCCTCGCGGACCAGGGCGTCGGCCATGCTCTTCTTGGCGGCTTCATTCCGCATCAGTTGATGCAGGCCGGCGCGGTCGGTCAGCGAGATGATCGGCATGACCGGCAGACGCGCGGCCTTGGCCTTGGACAGGACGCCGGGATTGGGCGCGCCCGTGACCAGACCATCCTTCGACACCCCATACCAGGTCGGCACCAGGAGGCCGATCTTGTCGATGTTCTGCTCGAACGAGCGTGTCGATTTGGGGGTCTCCATCAGGTAGAACAAAGCCACCGGCTGGGTCGGCTTGGCGGCCCTGGGCTGGGCTTGGGCGGCGCCCGTCAGCGACAGCCCCAGAAGGGCGGCGGCGAAGAGCGCGTGGGTCAGGATGCGGCGCATGATGGCCCTTTCAAATCAGGCGAGGTCGATACGGTAGACGTAGGCGGCTTGGTCGACGGGCTGACCGCCGACCGCCAGGCGCAGGCCCTCGGCCGACTGGCTGAAGGCGATGTCCCGGCCAGTGCCGAGCGCGGTCACGGCGCGAACGCGGTCGGTGGGCTTGATCGAGGTGATCAGGGCCTCGCTCCCCTCGGGCGCGTTCAGTTGCAGGGCGTAGAGCCGCCCGCCCCGCGTGGTGAAGCGGAAGTCGCGCGCCGTGTAGGGCTTGGTCTTGGTTTCCTGGAACGAGCCGTCGGCGATCTCGGTCGGCCCCTCGCCGAACACGCGCCACGGCCGCGAGCCGTAAATGGCCTCGCCATTCAGGGCCAGCCACTGGCCCATGGCCAACAGAGTGTCGCGGGCGGCCGGGGGCATGCCGCCGTCGGCATGCGGACCCACGTTCAGCAGCAGGTTGCCATTCTTGGACACCACGTCGATCAGCAGATGGATCAGTTGGGCAGGGCTCTTGTAGGTGTCGTTCTCGATGAAGCCCCAGGACTTCTCGCTGATCGAGGTGCAGGTCTGCCAGGTGTTGGCCTGGATGCCCGGCGCCTGGCCCCGCTCGATATCGAGGACGCCGGCGCCGACCGGCATGGAGCCCAGCTTGTAGTTGACGACCGCGCCCTGCCCCTTGGCCGCGCGGGCGTTGTAGTACTGGGCCAGCATCGCCGGGAGGGCGGCGCGGAACTCGGCCTTGCCGATCCACCAGTCGAAATAGATCAGCTCGGGATCGTACAGCTCGACCAACTCGGCCGTGCGGGCCAGCCAGTCGTCGACGAAGGCCGGCGAGACGGCGGTGAAGTCGCCATAGAGATCGGCGTCGTCCTTGCCCGACATGCGCGGATGCGCGGGGCCGTAGAGCTCCAGATAGCGCGGGTCGTTGACGTCCGAGGGGATCTTGCGCCCCTCGTCGAAGAACCAGTCGTGCTCAGCCCGATGGCTGGAGAGGCCAAAATGCAGGCCCTCGGCGCGCGCGGCCTTGGCCAGGTCGCCGATGAGGTCACGCTTGGGGCCAGTCTTGACGGCCGTCCAGTCCGACAGGCGGCTGTCGTACATCGTGTAGCCGTCATGGTGCTCGGCCACCGGCACGACATAACGCGCGCCGGCCTGCTTGAAGAGACTGGCCCAGGCGGCCGGGTCATAGGCCGGCGCGGTGAAGCGCGGGATGAAGTCCTTGTAGCCGAACTTGTCCTGAGGCCCGTAGACGGCCCGGTGGTGTTCGTACTCCTTCGAGCCCTTCTGGTACATCAGGCGCGAGTACCATTCGCCCCCGAAGGCCGGGACCGAATAGATCCCCCAGTGGATGAAGATCCCGAACTTCGCGTCCTGGTACCAGAGCGGCGTCGCGTAGGTCTTCAGAGAGGGCCAGTCCGCGCGAAACGGACCCGCCGCCGTCGTCGCGCGGGCGCGCTTCAGCACCGCCGCGCGCGGCGCGTCGAACTTGGCGGCGGCGCGACGCCAGGCCTGGTCGATCTGGGCCGGGCTCAGCCTGTCGGCGGTCGGCGCGGTCGGCGACGCCGTCTGGCCGAAGCTGGGCGGCGCGGCCACGGCGGCGGCCCCGCCCGCCGCGGCGGCGAGAAAGGCGCGGCGATCAAGGCCTTGGGAAACGGTCTTGGTGTCGGACATCAACGCACCGCTGGGCTGGAGGGAAGCTGCGAGGCCTCGGGCGGAAACGGCGCCGCGCCCAAGGCGAAAGGACGGTAGTCGATCGCCTGCCCGCCGGCGCGGACGCCGTTCGCGGCCAGGACATCGACGCTGAGGCGGACCAGGCCATTGACTGGCTTGTCCCAGGCGCCGGTCACGGAGATCGGCTTGGCCAGATCAAGGTCTCGCGGCGCGCTCTGCGCGATCACCGCGCCATTCTGGTCCAGAGCCTTCCACCGCACCTTGGCGCCCAGCACCGGATAGGACGGCAGGGCGCCGGCCGGGCGAGACGCGATCTTGGCCACGAAGCCCTTCAAGCCGCCCTCCCCCACGGTCCAGCCGACCGAGACGTCGACCACGCGATTGCGTTGCTCCCAGACGGCGTACGAGGGTTTGCGCTGGCGGTTCTCGTCCACGACGCCGTGATCGACATAGCCGTCGACCGAGCCGGCATAGAGGTTCCGGCTGGAGTGATAGTCTTGGTACGTCCAGAAGATCGCGCCGCTGACGAAGTCGCGCTTCTCGAACGCCGCCAGCTGGCCCAGAAGGTTCTCGGCGCGCGCGGCGTCGGCCGATTTGGGGTCGGCGGAGAACGGGCCCGGCCAGCCGAACTCGGAGATGACGAGCATCTTGTCCGGATAGGTCTTGTCGAAGAAGTCGAGCCAGGCGTCCACGGCGTCGGCCCCGCCGCTCCACGTCCCGAAATAGGCGTTGGCCATCACGAAATCGGCCTCGCGCAGGGCCTGGGCCGGCTTCCAGGTGATGGTCACGTCGGAGTCGGCGAACGTCACGAGACGGCCGGGATCAACGGCCCGCACATGCGCCTTGAGGGCCCGGAAGAAGGCCAGACCGCCCGGCTTGGAGGCGTCGCTTTCGTTCATCAGGCTCCAGGCCAGGACGCTGGGATGGTTGCCGGCCTCGGCGATCATCTCGCTCATCATCCGCTTGGCCAGGGCCAGCAGGCGCGGATCAGCCAGTTGAGCCTCCGTCATCTGCCAGATGGGGATTTCCGGGATCAGCAGCATGCCGTTGCGGTCGGCCTCGTCGAGGACCGCCTGGGGCTGCGGATAGTGGACAGGACGCGTCAGGGCCACGTGCAGCGCCGCGAGGTCGTTCCAGTCCCGGCGGATGGTCCCCGCGCTCTCGGCCTGCCCTTCCCAAGGCGAGTCCTGGTGCCGGGTCATGCCGGTCAGGCGGACGGGGCTGCCGTTCACATAGAGACGGCGATCCTTGATCTCGATCTGGCGGAAGCCGATCGCATCGGTCCGCGTGTCGAGCAGCCGCCCGGTCTCGTCGCGCAGCTCTACCGTCAGGCGATAGAGTTTGGCCGCGCCGACGTTCCAGAGTTGCGGCCGGAGGACTTCGAGCTCGACGACCGGCTCGGCCGCGCCGCCGCCAGCCACCTCAACCCTCCGCTCGGCGCGCGCCACGACGCGCCCCTCCGGATCCTCGAGGCGAGCCGCGACGCCATAGGCGTGGGAGGCGCTGTCGACGTTCTCGATGGCGATGCGCGAAACGGCGGTCGCGCGGTCGCCCGATAGGCGCTGACGGATCGTCTGCCCTCGGATCTGGCCCTCATCGGCGACGTCCAGCCAGACATCGCGCAGAACGCCGCCGTTGCGCCACCAGTCGTACCAGACACTGCCGGAGGCCTGCAGTCGCATGGCATAGCCCGGGATGGTGGCGAAGCCCGGGCGGTTGTCGATCGCCACCGCGATCCGGTTCTCGCCGGCGCGGAGCTGCTTGCCGACGTCCAGATGGTAGGCGGTGAAACCGCCTTCATGGCCGCCCACCTCCACGCCGTTCACGAAGACCCGGCTCTTGTAGAAGGTGGCGCCGAAATTCAGTTCGATGTGGCGGCCGGCCAGCTCGGGCGGCAGCGTCACGGTGCGGAAATACCAGGCCAAGCCGTCATAGGCCTCATTGGGGCCTAGGTTCCAGGTGTGCGGGATCGTCACGACGCGCGCCCCTTCGGGAGCCGCGTCAGGCCAACGGGCGCTCAAGCCCGCATCGCCGGGATCGGTTTGGAAGCGCCATGCGCCGTCCAAGTCTATGCGCGCGCCGGCATGGGCCGCTTGACCGAAAAAGGCCAGGGCGATGATCAGCAGGCTCAGCAAAGCGCCGGTTCTGGTCATGCGCGTTCGTCCCTCCCCAAAAACGCGGCGGACCCGAAAACCCGAGGCCCTTCAAGGTCCGACCAGCATCGCTCTCGCCCCGGAGACCAATGCTGTTCAACGGAACCACCCCCAAAGAAAATGAGTCGCCGTCGTCTTGCAGTACGACGGCGACCAAGTCGGGGGAGGTAGTAAGCGCTACATCTTGTAGGCGAAGCTCAGGGACAGCACGCGACCGTTCTTGTAGAAAGCGGTCGGGGCGTCCTTGGTCCCGCTGTACGAATAGTAGGTTTCGTCCAGCAGGTTCTGGGCGTTCAAGGTCAAGGACATCCGATCGGTGAACTTGTAAGCCGCCGAGAAGTCGAGCTGGGTATAGCCGTCGGTGCTGTCCTTGGAGTTCAGACGACCAATCCCGGTGAAGTACGACGAGCGGTAGTTGTAGCTCAGGCGAGCCTGGAACGGACCGTGCTCGTAGTACGGGATGACGTTGACCGTGTACTTGGACAGGAACGGCATGTTGTAGTCTTTAACCTCGGCCTCCGAGTAGGAGACGTTGGTCTGGATGCCGAAGCCCCAGGGCAGCTCGCTCTGGAACGACACCAGCAGCCCGTTGACCTTGGCGTCTTGCGCGTTGATCGGCGAGTTGACGCTGTAGGTCTCGGTCTTCTGCGTGTTCGGATTGAACAGCTGCATGTCGGTCGTCTTGGAGACGACGTAGGAGCTGATGTCGCGGTGGAAGACTTCCGCGGCGACCATGGCGCCCGGCGCGAAGTACCATTCGGCGGAGAACTCGAGGTTCAGCGCTTCATAGGGCTTCAGGTTCGGGTTGCCGCCACCGGCGGTGTGCTGGTTGTCGTCCCGGCTGAAGGCGCCGGCCAGTTGGCCATAGCGCGGACGCGCGATGACCTGGGCGGCGGCGCCGCGCACGACGACGTCGGGCGTCAGCGAGTAGGCGATGTTGAAGGCCGGCAAGAACTTGTCATAGCTCTTGGAGGTCGTCGTCTGGGTGTAGGTGTTGCCGTTGTCGGTGCTCAGCCAGTAGGTCGAGTCGTCCTTGGTGTTGACGAAACGCCCGCCGATGTTGCCGCGCCAGCCGTTCTGATCGAAGTCGGCCTGCACGTAGGCGGCGGCGACCTTTTCGTCGACCTGGAAGCTCGAGCCGTAATCGATGCTGTAGAACGAGTACTTGCGCGCCTTCAGGAGGCGGATGATCTCTTCCTTCGGAATGGTCGTGAACTGGGTGGCGTTACCGCTCGCGCCCAGGCCGCTGAACAGGTCGGACGGCGTCTTGATCGTCTTGATGTCGGCCAGGCTGAACGGGGTGTCGGAATAGTCCGACGTGCCGGCCGAGGACTCCTTGTTGGTGTGGTCGGAGTACTTCGCGCCAAAGCGGATCTTGGTGAAGGGACCCCAATCCAGATCGCGCTTGAAGTCGATTTGGCCGTAGGTTTCCTCGTCCGAGGTCACGCCCGTGTAGACGCCGCCCAGCTGATAGCCGGTGAAGGTGACGCCGTTGCGGGTGATGGTGCTGTTCTTGCGGCTAGCGAAGGTGCCGGGGACGGCCGGGTCGGAGGTGTAGTTCACCACCGTGTTCTTGCCGTCGAACGCGTAGGTGAAGCCCGCGCTGGTCATGGCCGAGAACAGGTATTCCGGATCCTTGCCGCCGGAAGCCTTGGTGTAGCCGCCGTCCGCGTGGATGTCCCACTCGCCCTTACGCCAATTGGCGGCCAGGTTGATGCTGTCGTTCTTGATCGTGGTCTTGCGGTAGTTGGTGTCGAGTTGGGCGGTGTCGCCGTTCGACTTGGGACCAAAGACGCCCTTGGTCATCAGGCCATTGTTGACCGTGGCCGCCTGCAGCGTGCTCGGCGTCCAGACAGCGACCGAATATTCCGACTGGCTGAAGTTGTTGTACTTGCCGTCGATGTGGAGGCCGGTGAGCAGGAACTCCAGATCGTCGGTCGGCTTGTACTGCAGAGCGCCCGAGAGACCGACGCGCTCGCGCGTCTGGTCGAAATAGGCGAAGTTGATGCAGCACGGCAGGCGCGAAGCGCGGAGCTGGGCCAGGCTGGCGTTGGTCGGCGCCGCGCCATTGATGGTCGGACCGCCCGTGACGTTGCCGGCGGCATCGTAGGTAAAGGCGCTGTTGAAGCTGTCGCCGCCGCTGTAGCCGAAATACTCGACCCCGGCGCGCGTCAGGTGCTGCTTGTCATAGGTGGCGCCGAGCAGAACGCCCAGGCTGCCCGTGCTGTCCTTCCAGCTGTAGAGGCCGGAGGCGCGAACATTCCCTTTTTCCGAGCGGTCGTTGTAGGCGTAGCCCACCGAACCCGAGAAGGTGTTCGCGTCCAGGTCCAGCGGCTTGCGCGTATGGACGATGACCGTGCCGCCCAGGCTGCCTTCGTCGATCCGGGCTTCCGGCGACTTGAAGACCTCGGCGCGCGCCACGATCTCGGGCGCGAGAAGCGAGTAGTTGAAGCTGCGGCTGGAGCGATCCGACGGGTTGCCGCCCCAATCGGCGGAGGCGATGCTGTGGCCGTCGACCAGGATGCGGTTCAGGGCCGGGTCGGTGCCATGGATGGCGACCCGCTCGCCTTCGCCGAACTGGTGGTCGACGCTGACGCCAGGCACGTGGGCCAGCGCTTCGGCGACGTTACGGTCCGGGAACTTGCCGACGCCCTCGGCGGTGATCACGTCGACCACCGCATTGGCTTCACGCTTGACTTGGATCGATTTCTTCAGGCTCTCGCGGATACCGGTGACGACGACTTCGTCGACCGTGGTCTCGCCGCCAGTGGCCTGTGCCGAAGCGGCCCCCGCCGCGAATACACCCACCAGAGCAGTGGTCAGTAGAACGTGTGATCTGAGGCTCATTTTCGAGTCCCCCTCCCCTTTGAGCGCCTAGGCCCTCGCCTCCGCCAGACCGCCTTACGGCGGCCACATCGGATCCAGCGGCCCGCCGATCGGCTAAGACCATTAAGATACCTTATGCGACCTTTAGCCTGGATTGGGCTGCACCCGTCGTCAATTGGTAATTTAAATTGTGTTTATAATTCTCAAAATGCGCATAAATTTGAGACGCGGAATGACCACGAGGGGGCGGCACACGGCGCACCCCGCTCCACCATGAGGTGAGCCCACCAAATATATCACATATATTCAATGATTTAACAAAAAACACGAAAGGCCGCCGCTCGATGATCGAGCGTCATCGCCCAGACGGCGGCCACTAGAGCCAATAGCAGCAATTGGTTCTGTCTACAAAAAACCTGGGCGCGATCCTCGTGCTGCTCGCCTGCTCCTGGATTGGTTATGGATCTCGACGGTATTTGCGATCGCCCCTTGTTGGAAGTTTGTGTCGACGACGCCGGCGGACTGGCCGCCGCGCGGCGCGGCGGCGCGGATCGCATCGAGCTCTGCTCGGCGCTCGCTCTCGACGGCCTCACCCCGTCGACCGGCCTCATGCAGATCGCGTCGACGCTCGACCGACCAGTCTATGCGATGATCCGTCCGCGGGGGGGTGACTTCGTATTTTCGGACGCCGACGCGGACATCATGCTCCGCGACATCGACGCCGCCCGCGCGGCGGGCTTGCCGGGCGTCGTGCTCGGGGCGAACCGGCCGTCAGGCGAGCTTGACGCCGGCGTCTTGACACGCCTGTGCCGTCACGCGGCCGGCTTGGGCATGACGCTGCACCGCTCGATCGATCTGGTTCCAGACCCCATCGAGGCCGTCGACCTGGCCGCTGAGCTCGGATTCGAACGGATCCTGACCTCTGGCGGCGCGGAGACAGCCGAGAACGGAGCCGACCGGATCGCGCGAATGGTCGCTCGCGCCGGGAAGAGGCTGTCGATCATGGCCGGCTCGGGGGTGACGCCCGCGAACGCGCCAGACATCCTGAGCCGGACGGGCGTGCGGGAACTGCACGGATCCTGTAGCGCCCCCGCCGAGGCTAACGCCGGCTTCGCCACCCTCGCCCCCTCGGCGTCTCGCGAGACCCGCTCCGAAATCGTGGCCGAAATGGTCGCCGTGCTCACGCGGCATGCGTCCAGATCGCGCGTCGGCGATCGCACGCTAAGTTCCGCGTCGAGCTAGGCCATGTCGTTCGCCGACCTCGTGGGCCGCCTGGAGCCAAACAACACCGCGCCGCTCTATATGCAGCTCCAGCGCGTGCTGCGGGAGGCGATCCACGGCAAGGTCCTGCCACGGGACACGCCCCTCCCCGCGGAACGCGATCTTGCCGAAGAGTACGCCGTCTCCCGCATCACCGTCCGCAAGGCCCTTCTTGGCCTGGAGGAGGAAGGGCTGCTGAACCGGCGACGCGGCGTCGGCACTTTCGTCGCGGGGCGGGTCGAAAAGAACTTCTCCAAACTCTCGTCCTTTTCCGAAGACATGCTCTCCCGCGGGCGCCGCCCCCATAGCGCCTGGATCAATCGATCCGTGGGAGAGGTCACGCCCGAGGAAGCGCTGTCGCTAGGTCTCTCGCCGGGCGCCGCCGTCTATCGCTTCCACCGCATCCGCTATGCCGACGACGCCCCGATGGCGTTGGAGTACGCCACGATCCCCGCCCATTGCCTTCCTACGCTGAACGCGGTGGAGGACTCTCTCTACGAGGCGCTCGAGCGGAGTGGTCATCGTCCTGTCCGAGCCCTTCAAAGGCTCCGAGCCGTCAGTCTGTCCGCCGAGCAGGCCGAACTTCTCGGCGCCACGCCCCGCGACGCCGGCTTGCTGATCGAGCGACGCGGATTCCTCTCGGATGGACGGCCCGCGGAGTTCAGCCTGTCCGTCTATCGAGGCGACACCTACGACGTCGTCGCCGAACTCGGCGACAGAAGAGCGCTCGATCCTAGCGGACGATGGCTTTGGGGGCGCCTTCGAAATCTTGACGCAAAACGCCAACCGTAGGTGGATCATCCCGCCGAGAATCGTGCGGAATATGCTGTCGCGGAGTGAATGTCGCGTAGTGGGTGTCGCGGGGACAGTGGATGGCGCGATCAACGAGCCGGCCGAAAGGTGCGAGAGACAGGACCCAGGAGGCGCGGCTTTCGGGCACCAATCTCGAGCGCGCCGGCGACTACAACCAACGCGTCACTCTGCAGGCGATCCGCCTGGAAGGCCCCCTCACCCGCGCCGACCTCGCCGCGATGACGGGGCTGACGGCGCCGACCATCGCCAACATCACCAAGCGCCTGCTGGACGAGAACCTCATCCTCGAAGCGGGCAAGCTGCACGGCGAGCGCGGCCAGCCGGCGATGAAGCTCGCCGTCAATCCTGACGGTTGCTTCTCGCTCGGCATGAACATCGACCGCGACCACATAACCCTGGTCCTGCTCGACTTCGCCGGTCAGGTTCGCGCCAGAGCCACGCGCGAGATCGATTTCGCCTCGCCAGACACGGTGCTCGCCTTCTTCGAAGCCGAGACCCGACGGATGCTGGAGGGATGGGAGCTCGACACCAAGCCGATCCTGGGCATTGGCGTGGCGATGCCCGACGACATGGGCAGCGTGGACCTGCCGCATAGACCGCCCGAATATAGCGCCTGGAACCACGTCGACGTCAGGGCGATGCTGTCGCCCGTGCTTTCTGTGCCGGTGTATGTCGAGAACGACGCGGCCGCCGCGGCCCTCGGCGAGCTGCAATACGGCCATGGCCTGCAGAAGCCGAGCTTCTTCTACATCCTGCTGGCGTCGGGGCTGGGCGGCGGGCTCGTGATCGAGGGCGAGTATTTTCGTGGCGCGAACGGACGCAGCGGCGAAATTGGCTTTCTGCCCGTGCGGTCTCGCCGGACCGAGGGGCGCACATTGCAGGACGCGGTTTCCCTTTCCGCGCTCTATGCGGACCTTGAAGCCTCCGGCTTCAAGCCGGCCGCGCCGGAAGCGCTGCTGGACTTGCCCCCAGAGGGGCAGGCAATCATCGATTCTTGGATTGATCGGGCGGCGGAGCTTCTCGCGCCCACGCTCGCCGTCGTCAACTGCGTGGTCAATCCCGAGGCGGTCTACCTCGGCGGAAGGCTACCGGCCGCGATCGTCGCTCGACTAACCCACGCGCTCAACCAGCGCCTGACCAAGATGGAGAGCGTGCCGATCATGGCCAAGGTCCTCCGGGCGGCGACGGCCGAAGACGCCCCGGCGATCGGCGCGGCGACCCTCCCGTTCATCGGCCAACTGCTGCCCTCGAAGGCCACGCTACGAAAAACCGCCAAGGAGTGAAGGCGCGCAACCCGGATGATCTCGAACGCGAAACGCTCCGAAAGGCGACCTTCGGAGAAGGCGCTTCGCCGCTTTTAAGCAGGCCGGTTCCAACTTGGGGCCCAGCCGCGCGCGCCGCCAACGAAGCGCACCCTGATTATAGGGATCAGCGACTACGCGCCCGCCACGCCGTTGCGCACGCCTCGTAATGACGCCGACGTGATCGCGATCACGCCCGAATATAACCATTCGGTTCCAGCCGGCCTCAAGAACGCGATCGACGTCGGCCCACGCCCGAGACCCAAGCCTTCTTAAGCCGCTTCGTCGCGGCGTTCGCCGACTGGGTGACGGTCATCCGGAGCACGCAAGCGCCCGGCGCGGAGCAGACCCTCCCGGGGGCCGAGAAGAGTCAGGCTTCCGCGTTCGCAAGACCGCGGTCGCCGCCCTCCCCATCCGCAAACGAGGCTCCGGACGGAGGAGGCCATCAGCGGCTTTGGCGGCGCTGGCGTGCTCTGGCGTGCTCTGGCGTGGTTTTGGCGCGCCCTGCAGGATTCGAACCTGCGACCGTTCGCTTAGAAGGCGAATGCTCTATCCAACTGAGCTAAGGGCGCGCGCTCGCCGGCCCAGCCTGGCGGACCCTAGTGGGTCCAGGGCTGCTTGCGGTTGGCCGCGAAGTTGTCGGCGTAGGCCTTGATGATCCGCTTGGGCGTCTTGGGCTCGAACAGCTGGAACGCGATCTCGTGGCGCTGCGCATAGGCCACGGCCTCGTCGCGGGTGTCGAACGTCAGGCGAATCTGACCGTTCATGTCGCTGGACTGCGTCCAACCCATCAGCGGATCGGACTTGCGAGCCGACGCCGGTTCGAACTCTAGCACCCAGTCCTTGGTCTTGGCCTTGCCGGACTGCATGGCGTTCTTGGCGGGGCGATAGATGCGGGCCAGCATGGACCTCTCCCAAAGTGCCTTGCCGATGGTCGGAGCGGCAGGATTTGAACCTGCGACATCCTGGTCCCAAACCAGGCGCGCTACCAGACTGCGCTACGCTCCGAAACATCGGCAGGCGGCTGCTCTACAGGGGTTCGCCGCGCGGATCAACGGATGCTAGCCTCATCCCTTCGGGAAGATCCTGTGTAAAACGCGATCGCCGGGCAAGATTCCGAGCTGCGCGGCCCGTCCGCCGGCGATTTCGAGGACGCCCAGGACAAGCCCCCCCGATGGCAAGGGCGTCTCGTCATGGGGACGCGCGTTGCGAACGATCGACAGGATTCGCCCGTCCGGCTGGATATAGATGATGTCCAGCGGGATCAGCGTGTTCTTCATCCAGTAAGCGGCCGGCCGCGGTCGCTTGTAGGTGAAGAGCATGCCTCGATCGGGCGCGAGGGCCTTGCGGAACATCAGTCCCCTGGCCTGTTGGGCCTCGGTGGCGGCGATCTCGACCTGGAAGCGCGCGCGACCGCGGCTGGTGACGACCTCGACCGTCTCCAGCTTGGCCTCCGCCGCGCGCGCTCCGCCAAAGCCGAGCGCCCAAGCCCCGCCGGTCGCGGCGAGGATCGCGCGCCTGTCGATCATGGATTCCGCCACACGTCACCTCGTTCGAAAGCTGGCCCAGAGACTAGCTTTCGAACCAAGCGGGCGAAAGTCAGGCGTCGCAGGCGGTGATCTCGGCGACCACCAATCCCTTGGGCCCGCGCGCGAACCGGACAAGCACATCGTCGCCAGGCTGGAGGTCTTCCAGACCCCCGCGCCGAAGCGTCTCTATATGGACGAAGATATCGCCAGGCTCCGCGTCGCGAACCACGAAGCCGTACCCCTTGGTCCGATTGAACCATTTGACCTTGGCGCGTTCCGCCGGCCCTTCGGGGACCAGGGCGCCTCGGCCATGGCTGTCGCCTCGCAGGCCGTCCCGACGGGGAGGACCATCGGCGAAGGTCCGCTTCTGTCGCTCGATCGGCGCGGGCGCGGAACTTTCGTCAAGATTGACGACCTCGCTGACCTGCCAGCCCTTGGGCCTTCGCACCACATCACAGACGATCACCGCGCCTTCCAAGGCGGTCTCCCGCCCGCAGTTGCGCAACGACGTCACATGCAACAGCACGTCCTTCAGCCCAGTCTGACCAGGATCATCGGGTATGATGAACCCATAGCCCTTACCGGCGTCGAACCACTTCACTCTGCCACTAATGCGTACGAACTCTTCGTGCGCCGCAGCGTCCTCGAAATTATAACCAGACATCCCACCCCTCTGGCTCGCCTGATCAGCCCATCGGAGCGAGCACACGAGAACAGTGTTCTCGCGTAAGGAGAACCGTCAATGACGAAATCGCGTCAGACGGCCACGCAAGCGCCATCCGCGACATTTCGCCGCGGACACAATCTGGAAACATTCTGAAATACAGCCGAAGATGGCAGTCCCTAGGGGAGTCGAACCCCTCTCTCCAGATTGAAAATCTGGCGTCCTAACCGATAGACGAAGGGACCACGTCGCCGCCGTCGGCGGAACATCGTCGATATATGGCCTCGCGGGTGGCAGTCCCTAGGGGAGTCGAACCCCTCTCTCCAGATTGAAAATCTGGCGTCCTAACCGATAGACGAAGGGACCACGGCCCCGCGAGGAAGCGGGTGTATAGCCGCGCCTTTTGGGCCGCGCAACCCGCTGGAAATCATTTTTTCGGTCCGTCCACATCCTCCGGCGCGACCAATATCGATCAACGCGCCAGGCCTCGTCGGATACGCGGCTAAGCGTAGCGCGCCCGGGGGTCGTTGGCGTCCTCGATCTCGAACTGCACGCCGTTGCGGCCCATGTAGTCGTCAGGCTTCAAGCGCCCCGCCACATCCAAGGCGCCGCCGCCGGCGAGCAGTCGCTGTCCCAGCGGCGTCTCGGCGCTGCGCCAGCTGACGGCCTTGATCCGATCGCCGGTGGGACCGACCAAATCCAGGCGCACATGCCCGCCCTTCAAGGCCATCACGCGATCGGGCCGTACCTGGGTCAGGGCGAACATCGGCTCGGGATTGCCGGGACCAAAAGGCGCGAGGCGTTGGAAGTCGTCGTGCAGCGCCCGACTCGCCGCGCGCGGCTGCAGAAGGACGTCGATCTCGACGGCCTCGGCCCCCACCGCCTCCATCTCGCCGGACAGACGCGCCTCGAGGAAGGCCCGGAACTCGGGAATCATGTCGGGACGAATCGAAAGCCCCGCAGCCATGGCGTGCCCCCCGCCCGCCATCAGCAATCCCGCCTCGAAAGCGGCTTGGATGGCGCGGCCCAGGTTCACGCCGGGCTGCGAGCGTCCCGAGCCCTTGCCGACATTGGCCGCGCGGTCGATGCCGATCACCACCACAGGCTTGCGAAAGCGCTCGCGCAGGCGGCCGGCGACGATGCCGATCACGCCGGGGTGCCAGTCCTCGCCCGCCACGACGATCACGGGCGCATCCGGATCGAGGTTCCCGCGCTCAAGCATGGCGGCGGCTTCCTCGACCACGGCGGCCTCGACCGCCTTGCGCTCGGTGTTGAGGCTATCGAGCTCCTCGGCCAGGGCGCGCGCCTCAAGCGGGTCATCCGTGGACAGAAGTCTCGCGCCAAGGTCCGAGCGCCCAATGCGGCCGCCCGCGTTGATGCGAGGCCCCAGAATGAAGCCGGCATGGAAGACCGACGGCGGGCCAGAGCCCTTTCCCACCTCGAAAAGCGCCTTGAGGCCCGGATTGCCCCACGATCCCATGGTCCGGAGGCCCAAGGTGGTCAGGGCGCGGTTGAACCCGACCAACTGGGTCACATCACAGACCTCGCCCAGCGCGACGAGATCCAGCCACTGGCGCGGATCAGGCTGCGGTCGTTCCTCCGTGAACAGACCGCGCTTGCGCGCCTCGCGATTGAGCGCCGCCAGCAGCACGAACGTCACCCCGGCGGCGGCCAAGACCCCCTGCCCGCTCTGGCAGCCCGGACGGTTGGGATTGACGACCGCCGCGGCGGCGGGCGGGTCCTCGCGCATCAGGTGGTGGTCAATGACCACGACCTCGAGCCCGATCTCGGCGGCGCTGGCGATGGCGTCGTAAGCGGCCGCGCCGCAGTCCAGGGTCACGACCAATTCGGCGCCGCTCTCGCGAATCTTGCGGAAAGCGGCGGGGCTGGGCCCATAGCCCTCGGTCAACCGATCGGGAATGTAGATCGGCAGTTCGACGCCCATGTGTCGGAACCACCGGACCAACTGGGCGGCGCTGGTGGCGCCGTCGACGTCATAGTCCGCGAAGACCATGGTCGGCCGCCCCCGCTCCAGGGCGTCGATCAGGATCTCGGCCGCCCGGTCCATGTCGGTGAAGCTGGAGGGGTCGGGGAACAGCGCCTTCAGGGTCGGGCGCAGATAGTGTTCGGAATGCTCAAGCGACACGCCGCGCGCGACCAGGGCGCGGGCCAGAGGCTCGATCAGGCCATGGCGTTGCTGGATATCTCGCACCACCAGCGCATCGGCCGCGCGCTCACGCCAAGCGCGGCCGCTCAGCGAACGTTCGACGCCGAGAAAGGCGCTGGGAGCGAAATTCGAAACACCATCGGCGGCCATGGCGGCAGAGTACCCGGTCATGCGGATTCGCTCCATGCGACACCGCTATGACAGTCCCGGACGCAAGAGCCTGTCCTGTTTAGATGCTTGAGCGTCTAAACAGGATAAACAGGCTCTAGAATCAAACATTTAGAGCCCTTTTGAACGCTTTAGATGATTCCATCTAAAGCTAAAGGGCTCTAGGTCAGCCGCGCAGCATCTCCGCGCGGACCTCCTCGACCTCGTTGGCCGAGCCCAGCACCACCGGCACGCGCTGGTGCAGCTTGGTCGGCTGGATGTCGAGGATGCGCTCGGCGCCATCGGTCGCCTTGCCGCCGGCCCGCTCGACCACGAGGCCCATCGGGTTGGCTTCGTACATCAGGCGCAGCTTGCCGGGTTTGCCGGGCTCGCGAGCGTCCCACGGGTACATGAAGATCCCGCCGCGCATCATGATGCGATGGACGTCGGCCACCATCGAGGCGATCCAGCGCATGTTGAAGTTCTTGGCCCGCGGCCCTTCCTTGCCCTTCAGGCAGCCGTCAATGTAGCGGCGCACCGGCTCGGCCCAATGGCGCTGGTTCGACATATTGATCGCGAACTCGGCGGTGTCGGGCTTGATGCTCAAGGCCGGGTGGGTCAGCAGCCATTGGCCGTCGGCGCTCAGGGTGAAGGCGTTGACCCCGCTCGACAGCGTCAGGACCAGCATGGTCTGCGGGCCATAGACGGCATAGCCGGCCGCGACCTGGTCGCGGCCCGGCTGCAGGAAGTCGGCTTCGGTCGGCGCGTGGCCCGCCGGCGCGGGCAGGACCGAAAAGATGGTGCCGACCGAGACGTTGACGTCGATGTTGCTGGAGCCGTCCAGCGGGTCGAACGTGACCAGATAGCCGCCCACGCGACCGGTCGGCTCGACCTCTTCCAGTTCTTCCGAGGCGAGGCCGGCGACCGGGCCACAAGCCTTGAGGGCGTCGCTCAGCATGTCGTTGGTGATGACGTCGAGCTTCTTCTGCTCCTCGTCCTGCACGTTCGTGCTGCCGGCGGCGCCCAGGCTGCCCGACAGCGCGCCGGACGCCACCACCCGGCTGATCTGGGCGCAGGTCGCGGCGATCGTCTGGACAACGTCCTTCAGAGCGGCGTCGGCCGGCTCCGCCGCGAGCCAGGCGGCCAAGTCGACAAAGGGGGTCATGGGAACCTCAAAATCGAAAAGATCGACCGCCCTTATCGAACGGCCGTGACAAGAAGGTCTCAGACCTTCCGCTTCATGCGGACCTCGCGGACGGTGCCCGTCGAGGAGTTCATCACTAGGGTGTGGGTGTGGACGCAGCCGTCACGGAACACGACGCCGTCCACAAGCCCGCCACGGGTGACGCCCGTCGCGGCGAAGATCGCCTCGTCGCGGACGATCTCGTGCAGGTCGTACTTCTTGTCGAGATCCGTCACGCCCCAGCGCGCCGCGCGAGCGCGCTCGTCGGCGCTGCGGAACAGCAGGCGCCCTTGGAACTGGCCGCCGACGCACTTCAGGGCCGCGCAGGCCAGCACGCCCTCGGGCGCGCCGCCAGAGCCGAGATAGAGGTCGATGCCCGTCGAGGGGTCGGTGGTGTTGATCACGCCGGCGACATCGCCATCGGTGATCAGGTGGACGCGGGCGCCGACCGAACGCAAGCCGGCGATGATCTCGGCGTGGCGGGGACGGTCCAGCACGCAGACGGTGATCTCCGTCGCCGGGACACCCTTGGCCTCGGCGAGCGCCTTGACGTTCTCGGCCGGCGAGCGGTCCAGGTCGATCACCCCGGCCGGCAGGCCCGGGCCGCAGGCGATCTTGTCCATGTAGGTGTCGGGCGCGTTCAGCAGCGTGCCCTTCGGGGCCCAGGCCATGACCGTCAGGGCGTTGGGCTGAGCCTTCGCCGCCAGGGTCGTGCCCTCTAGCGGATCGAGCGCGATGTCGATCTTGGGGCCTTTCCCCGTCCCGACCTTCTCGCCGATGTAGAGCATCGGCGCCTCGTCGCGCTCGCCCTCGCCGATGACGATCTCGCCGTCGATGTTCAGCTCATTGAGCGCATTGCGCATGGCGTCGACGGCGGCCTGGTCGGCGGCCATTTCGTCGCCACGCCCCAGCATCGTCCAGGAGGCGATGGCGGCGGCCTCGGTCACGCGAACGGCGTCCAGGACCAGCGAGCGGTCCAGGGTGTTCGAACTCATCCGTTTCTCCCAGCCCCCGCAGCCGGAGGCCTAGTTCCCAATGTCGCCTTCGCCGCCTGGTTTTCCCGGGTCGTTAGATGCGCGCCACGCGCAGAAGGCGGGGACGCTCTAGCACGGTCCGCAGCTTTTCGATGCGGCTAATCGCGTCAAGAAGCTTCGATTCCGGGGTCGCATGAGTAACGAGCACGATCGGCACCCCGCCCGCGCCTTCGATGGGCTTTTGCAGGAAGCTGTCGATCGAGACGCCGCATTCGGCCAGGGTCTCCGAGATCGCCGCGATCACGCCGGGCTGGTCCTGGACCATGATCCGCAGATAGGCCTTGCCGACGGCGCGGGCCGGATCGATGGCGATGAACGGCTTCAGATCACCGGCCGGCGCCTGGAAGACCGGACGTACGGCGCGTGTCATGACGTCGGCGATGTCGGCGGCGACGGCGGCGGCGGTCGGGCCCGCGCCCGCGCCGGGCCCCTGGATGAAGATCCGGCCGATCCGCGTGCCCTCGATGAACAGGGCGTTCAGCGCCCCGCCGGCCTGGGCCAGCGGATGATCCAGCGGGACTAGCGACGGATGGACCTTCACCGCGACGCCGTCCTCGGCCTTGGCGGCGCCGGCGATCAGCTTGATGCGATAGCCAAGGTCCTTGGCCAGCTTGATGTCGAGCAGGTCGACGTCGCTGATGCCCTCGATCTCGGCCGCCTCGAAGTTCGGAGCGCAGCCAAAGGCCAGGGCGGCCAGGATGCTGATCTTATGGCCGGCGTCGAAGCCGCCGACGTCCATGGTCGGGTCAGCCTCGGCGTAGCCCAGGCCCTGGGCTTCGCGCAGCACGTCGGCGAACGAACGGCCCGTCTTCTCCATCTCCGAGAGAATGAAGTTGCAGGTGCCGTTGAGGATACCCGCCACGCTGATGACGTCGTCGCCGACCATCGCCTCGCGCAGCATCTTCACCGCCGGGGTGCCGCCCATGACGGCCGCCTCGAACAGCAGCGGCACGCCTTGGGATTCGGCCAGGGCGGCGAGTTCGGCGCCGTGCACGGCGATCAGCGCCTTGTTTGCCGTGACCACCGGCTTGCCGGCCTTCAGGGCGGTTTCGACGGCGGCCTTGGCCGGACCGTCGGAGCCGCCGATCAGCTCGACGAAAAGGTCGATGTCCGGCGAGCCGGCCAAGGCCACCGGATCATCGAACCAAGCGAGGTTCGAAATATCGACCGAGCGCGGGCGCGACTTGGACCGGGCCGAGACCGCGGTCACGACCGCCTTGTCGCCGGCCGGCGCGAAGCCGGGACGCTCGGCCAGGAACCGCAGGAGACCGCCGCCCACGGTGCCCAGGCCCGCGACGCCGACGCGCCAGGTCTTGTTGGTCATCTTCGAGTCCTCGTTACGCCGTCGGGAAAGGCCTGATCAGGCCTGTTCCATCTTGTTGTGGGCCTTGGCCAGGATGGAGTCGGCGTTGGCGATGAATTTCTTCACGTTGCGCGCCGCTTGGCGGATGCGGTGCTCGTTCTCGACCAGGCCGATCCGCACGTAGCCCTCGCCATACTCGCCAAAGCCGATGCCGGGAGCGACGGCGACGCCGGCCTCCTCGATCAGCAGGCGCGAGAACAGCATGGAGCCGGCCTCGCGGTACTGTTCGGGGATCTTGGCCCAGGCGAACATCGAGGCTGGCGGGTTGGGGATGTCCCAGCCCGCGCCCTGCATCGACTTGATCAGGGTGTCGCGACGGCTCTTGTAGATGGCGCGGATCTCATCGACGCAATCCTGCGGGCCGTTCAGCGCCGTGGCGGCCGCGACCTGCACCGGCGTATAGGCGCCGTAGTCCAGATACGACTTCACGCGAGCTAGCGCCGCGCAGATGCGGCTGTTGCCGACCACCATGCCCACGCGCCAGCCAGCCATGGCGTAGGTCTTCGACAGCGAGTTGACCTCGACGGCGATGTCCTTGGCGCCGTCGACCTGCAGCACCGACGGCGGCGGGTTGTTGTCGAAATAGATCTCGCCATAGGCCACGTCGCTGATGACCAGCAGGTCGTGCTTCTTGGCCAGCGCGATGGCGTCCTTGTAGAAGTCCAGATCCACCCACTGGGCGGTCGGGTTCGACGGATAGGACAGGATCAGGACGCTCGGCGGCGGCACCGAGTGCTTCACCGCGCGGCTGATGTTGGAGAGATACTCCTCCGGCGACAGGGCCGGCACGTGACGGATGATGCCGCCAGCCATGATGAAGCCGAAGGCGTGGATCGGATAGGCCGGGTTCGGGCAGATGATCACGTCGCCCGGACCGGTTAGGGCCTGGGCGAGGTTGGCGAAGCCCTCCTTCGAACCCAAGGTCGCGATGACTTCGGTGTCGGGGTTCAGCTTCACGCCGAAGCGGCGACCATAGTAGTTGGCCATGGCCTTGCGCAGGCCCGGAATGCCCTTCGAGGCCGAGTAGCGCCCGGCCTTAGGGTCCTTGGCGGTCTCGATCAGCTTGTCGACGATATGCTGCGGCGTCGGCATATCGGGATTGCCCATGCCGAAGTCGATGATGTCGGTGCCCTCGGCGCGAAGGCGCGCCTTGATCTTGTTGACCTCTTCGAAGACGTACGGCGGCAGACGACGGATACGGTGGAAATCGGTGCTCATGACGGCTCGTTGCGCCGCGTCGGCGCTTTGGGAGCGGAAAGTCGGGCATGGATAGACCCCGAGCGGGGCCAAGCCAAGCCAGTTCAAGGAAGATTATGCCTCCGTCGCCCTATTGGGGCTGAGACGGAGGCGCGCTAGCTCGGCCGCGAGCCGCGCGGGCGAAGGCTTCGGTGTTGGCGCGGTCGGTCTCCGTCGGCGCTTCGAAGGCCGGGGGCGTGACTTCGCGGCGAGCCTTGGCGGCGTACGACTCGGTTTCCTTGAGTTCCCAGGTGCCCGGCGCGGTGGCGCGCGAAAGCGCGTCGCCGGCGGCCCGCTGCTGGGCGACGGCCTTACGGATCTGGCCAGCGCTCGGGATGTCGCTCGGGATGGCCGGAATCTCAGACAGCTTGCGGCGCGGCCCGCTGGTCTTGGCGGCGCTGGCGACCGCGGCGGCCACGGGAGAGCTGGGGTCCACCGGCGCGGACTTGAACGGGTTCGCGCAGGCGCTCGCGCCGGCCGCGAGGCCGACGATCAAACCGAGACGCATGATTTTGCGGGTTTCGCCGTTCATTGGTTCTGGTCTTATGCGATGATCGCGACAAGCGAAAGGCATTCGACGTCGCTTTTCGCGAACTGGCTTTGGACAAGCGGAGGAAACCTCATGGCCACGGCGAAGGCCGCCCCCAAGCCCAAGAAGAAAGCCGCACCGAAGAAGGCGCGGGCCCCGTCGAATACGGCCCCTTCGCCCGAGACCGACCGCTCGCAACCGCCGCCCAAGACCGAGTCACCGAATCCATCGGCGGGCGCTTCGCCCCCCCCGGCGTTCGACACGCTGCTGTCGCCCGAGCAGGTGAAGCTGGTGGAGACCCTCTCGGCGAACCTGGCCCGCGCGGCGGTCACCGCCCAGGGCGCGATCGCCGAGGCCGCCTTGCGCCAGGCCGACCGGCCCTCGTCTCTGACGCCCGATCCTTTCCACGTCGCGCCGGCGCTGAACGAGGTGATGACCCGCCTCGCCGCCCAGCCCGACCGACTGGTGCGGGCCCAGGCCGATCTGTTCAGCCGCTACATGGACCTTTGGCAGTCGGCGGCCCGTCGCGCGGCGGGCGAGAAGGTCGAACCCGTGGTGTCGCCCGCGCCCGGAGACAAGCGCTTCAACGATCCGGACTGGGTCGCGAACCCGATGTTCGACATGATGAAGCAGTCGTACCTGCTATCGTCGAACTGGCTGAACAGCCTGGTGGCCGAGGTGGACGGCGTGGATCCCGCCACCAAGCGTCGCGTCGAGTTCTTCACCAAGATGCTGACCGACGCCTTCTCGCCGTCGAACTTCCTGATGTCCAATCCGGCCGCCTTGCGCGAGGCGGTCCAGACCCAGGGCGAAAGCATCGTCCGGGGCATGGAGAACTTCGCCGCGGACCTTGAGCGCGGCGGCGGACAGCTGGCGATCAGCCAGACGGATCTGGCCAAGTTCAAGGTCGGCGAGAATGTCGCCACCGCCCCCGGCAAGGTCGTCTATCAGAACGACATCCTGCAGCTGCTACAGTTCGCCCCCAGCACCGAGACGGTTTGCGAGATCCCGCTGCTGATCTTCCCGCCGTGGATCAACAAGTTCTACATCCTGGACCTGCGCCCAGAGAACTCGATGATCCGCTGGCTGACCAGCCAGGGCTTCACGGTCTTTGTCGCCTCCTGGGTCAATCCGAACGAGGCGCTCGCGGCCAAGACCTTCGAGGACTACATGATCGAGGGCGTCTACGACGCCACTCAGCAAGTCATGACCCAGTGCGGCGTCGATAGGGTCAACACCGTCGGCTACTGCATCGGCGGCACCCTGCTGTCGGTCGCCCTGGCCCACATGGCCGCGCGCGGCGACCAGCGGATCAACTCGGCCACCTTCTTCGCCGCCCAGCAGGATTTCGCCGAGGCTGGCGACCTTCTGCTGTTCACCAACGAAGAGTGGCTGAACGAGATCGAGCAGCGGATGGATCAGGCTGGCGGCTTCCTGCCCAGCCAGTCGATGGCCGACACCTTCAACGCCCTGCGCGGCAACGACCTGATCTGGTCGTTCTTCGTCAGCAACTACCTGATGGGCAAGGAGCCCCGCCCCTTCGACCTACTGTTCTGGAACGCCGACCAGACGCGGATGCCCAAGGCCCTGCACCTGTTCTATCTGCGCAATTTCTACAAGGATAACGCCCTGGCCAAGGGCGCGCTGACGATCGGCGGCGAGCGGTTGGACCTGTCGAAGGTGAAGATCCCGGTCTTCGTGCAGTCTTCCAAGGAAGACCATATCGCGCCGTATCGCAGCGTGTTCCGGGGCGCGAAGCTGTTTGGCGGTCCGGTGACCTTCATGATGGCCGGCTCGGGCCATATCGCCGGGGTGATCAATCCGCCCGGCGCGAACAAGTATCAGCACTGGATCAACGAGCGGACGTGCGAGTCGGTCGAGGCCTGGCAGGCCGGCGCCAAGGAGTTCCCGGGGTCCTGGTGGCCCTATTGGGGCGAGTGGCTGAAAGCGCGCTCCGGCGGACAGCTCCCCGCCCGCGATCCGGCGAAGGGCAAGCTGAAGCCGCTGGAGGACGCGCCTGGCAGCTTCGTCTTGGTGAAGTCCAATCCGATCGACGCGGGCTAGAGGCCCGCGTCTTCCTTCAGGCCCAGCGCGATGTTCAGGTTCTGAACCGCCGCGCCCGACGCGCCCTTGCCCAGGTTGTCGAGCAAGGCCACCAGGCGGGCCTGACCGCTGTCGTCCGAGCCGAACACGAAGAGCTTCAGGCGGTTTGTGCCGTTCAGGCCTTCGGGGTCCAGGGTCGTCAGGGACTTGGCTTCGTCCAGCGACGCGACTTCGACGAACGCCTCGCCCTTGTAGTAGCTGTCGAGCGTCGCGTGGATCTCGCTGAGCGACGGCGCGCCGTTCAGGCTCGAGACGTGCAGCGGCAGCTCGACGATCATGCCCTGGGCGTAGCGGCCCACGGCCGGGGTGAAGATCGGACGGGTCAGCAGACCGCCGTGCTTTTGCATTTCCGGCACATGCTTGTGGCTCAGCGACAGGCCGTAGATGAAGTACGGTGCCCGGGTGTGATTGGGGGCGCTCTCATCCTCGAACTGGGCGATCATCGCCTTGCCGCCGCCCGTGTAGCCCGAGACGGCGTTGTAGGAGACCGGCAGGTCGGCCGGCAGGACGCCCGCGCTGACCAGCGGCCGCGTCAGGGCGATCGCGCCGGTAGGATAGCAGCCCGGATTGGAGATCCGCTTGGACGCCGCGATCTTGCCGCGCTGGTCCTTGTCCAGCTCGGCGAAGCCATAGGTCCAGTCCTCGGCCGTGCGATAGGCGGTCGAGGCGTCGATGATCACCGTGTCCGGATTGGTCACCAGCGAGACGGCCTCCTTGGCCGCGTCGTCGGGCAGGCACAGGATCACCGCGTCGGCGCCGTTCAGCATTTCGGCGCGGGCGGCCGGGTCCTTGCGCTTGTCCGGATCGATCGAGACCAGCTGGAGATCGCCGCGGGCCAGAAGGCGCTCGCGGATCTGCAGGCCGGTGGTGCCGGCTTCGCCGTCGATGAAGACCTTGGGGGCGCTCGCCATGGGCGGACTCCGATCCAGACAGAGACAGGGAAAAGACCAAGAAAAAGGGCGCTTCGGAAACCCGAAGCGCCCTTTTCCAAACGCGTACGAACCGCGTTTAGCGCTTCGAGAACTGGAAGCTGCGGCGGGCCTTGGCCTTGCCGTACTTCTTACGCTCGACGACGCGGCTGTCGCGGGTCAGGAAGCCGTGCGGCTTCAGGACCGGGCGCAGGCCGGGTTCGTAGTAGGTCAGAGCCTTCGACAGGCCGTGACGGATGGCGCCGGCTTGGCCCGACAGGCCCGAGCCTTCCACGGTCACGACGACGTCGAATTGACCGAGACGATCGGTCACTTCCAGCGGCTGGGCGATCATCATGCGCAGCACCGGACGGGCGAAGTAGACTTCCTGGTCACGACCGTTGATCGTGATCGAGCCCTTGCCCGGCTTGATCCAGACGCGAGCGATCGCGTTCTTGCGCTTGCCGGTCGCGTAGGCGCGGCCTTGGGCGTCGATCTTGGGTTCGGCCGGAGCGGCCGCTTCCGGGTTGCTGGACAGGCTGGCCAGCGCGTCAAAGCCTTGTGCGTCGGTCATGGCTTAGAGGCTCCGGATGTTCTTGGCGTTGCGGCCCGCGAAGTCGACGACTTCGGGGTTTTGCGCTTGGTGCGGGTGCTCACCGTTGTTGTAGATGAGCAGGTGGGTCAGCTGCTTGCGAGCCAGCGGGCTCTCCTTGGGCAGCATGCGCTCGACAGCCTTCTCCAGGACGCGTTCCGGGAACTTGCCGCCCAGCACCTTGCGGGGGGTGGTTTCCTTGATGCCGCCCGGGTGACCGGTGTGACGGTAGTAGACCTTGTCGTCCAGCTTCTTGCCGGTGAACTTCACCTTGTCGGCGTTGATCACGACGACGAAGTCGCCGCAGTCGACGTGCGGGGTGTAGTCAGGACGGTGCTTGCCGCGAAGACGCATGGCGATGAACGAAGCCAGACGGCCGACAACGGCGTCCTGGGCGTCGACCACGATCCACTTCTTCTCGACCTCGGCTGGCTTCAAGGAAGCCGTGATCTTCTGCATGGGATTGATCCGTAATTTCTAGGCGTCCGACCCCGAGAAATCCGGTTTCGTCCGTGTGAGGCGCGGCATGTACGGGAGGGTTCGCCACGTGTCAACAATCGCGCGACAAAAACTTACAAAACCCAATATAAACAAAGCCATAAGCGATGCGGTAACATAATACCACACATCCATGCTCAAAACTGTCATGAAAGGCGTGCATAGCGCTGAACGTTACATTCTAACAGGGGCGCTCCATGACCTTCTCCCGCCGTAGCTTCCTGGGCGCGACCGCCACCAGCCTGGCCTTCACCGCCTTCTCCGCCCGCGCCCAAGAGGAAGCCGTCGAGGCCGAGACCTATCTGAACGAAGTGCAGGGCTACGGCGCGCTGGTCCCCGATCCGAAAGGCATGATCGATCTGCCGCCGGGCTTCCGCTACCAGGTCATCTCCCAGGCCGGCGAGACGATGAGCGACGGCCTGCTCGTGCCCGGCAAGGCCGATGGCATGGGCTGCTTTCCCGTCGACGCCGAGCGCGTGCTGCTGGTCCGCAACCACGAGCTTTCGGTCAGCGACATCCACAACGGGGCGTTCGGCCTGAGCGAGCGCCTGATCGATCGCATCGACCGCTCCAAGGTCTGGGACTTCCAGAACGGTCAGCGCCCCCTGCCCGGCGGCACGACCACCCAGCTCTACAATCTCAAGACCGGCCAGACCGAGCGCCAGCACCTCTCGCTGGCCGGCACGCTGATCAACTGCTGCGGCGGCGTCACGCCCTGGGGCTCCTGGCTGACCTGCGAGGAGACGACGCTGGAGGCGGGCCTCGAGGTCGGCAAGGACCACGGCTGGGTGTTCGAGGTGCCCTCGGCCCATGTGGGACTCGTCGAGCCCGTCGCCCTGAAGGGCCTGGGCCGCTTCAAGCACGAGGCCGCCTGCATCGATCCGCGCACGGGCGTCGTCTATCTGACCGAGGACGTCGCCGACGGCCTCTTCTACCGCTTCCTGCCCAACGACCGCCGCGACCTGGCCGCCGGCGGCCGCCTGCAGGCCCTCGGCCTCGTGGACGCGCCTCGGGGCGGCGACACCCGCAATCAAGAAGAGAAGACCTTCCCCATTGGCGGCTGGAAGGCCGCGCGCTGGATCGACCTGGACGGCGTCGACAACCCGCATGACGACCTGCGCCGGCGCGGCCACGCCAAGGGCGCGGCGGTGTTCTGCCGGGGCGAAGGCGTGTTCTTCGGCCAGGGCGAGCTCTATTTCGCCTGCACCGCCGGCGGCGCGGCCGGCTCGGGCCAGATCTTCCGCTATGTCCCGTCGGCCGTGGAAGGCCAGGCCGGCGAGAAGGATCAGCCCGGCAAGCTGCAACTGTTCGTCGAAAGCCAGAACGACCGCGTCCTCGACTACGCCGACAATCTGGTCGTCGCGCCGTGGGGCCACGTGATCGTCTGCGAGGACCGCTATTCGGACACCCTGCGCAACCACCTGCGCGGCGTGACGCCCCAGGGCAAGATCTACACCCTGGCCCGCAACGTCTTCACGGGGAACTCCGAGTTCGCCGGCGCCTGCTTCTCGCCGGACGGCGGAACGCTGTTCGTGAACCTGCAGAACCCGGGCGTGACCCTGGCGATCACGGGACCTTGGGCGACGGTGAAGGCGTAGAACGGTCACGGCTGGTCATCCTCACGCGGCATGCCGCTGAAGGAATGGGAAGGGACGCGGAGCGCCGGACATCCGTCCGGAGGTTTGGAAGTTAAGTACCGTTTCGACGAAGCCAGACGCTCCGCGTGGCGCGTTATCCGGTGAGCCCGCGAGGCGCGGGGTTTTAACCCGCTCTCGCCGCTAGGCCCCCGACGGGCGGGCCGGGGCGACGACCCCGGTCCCGGAACGCCCGGGCGATTTCAGCCCGGACCCGCCGCGTCGCCGAAGTCTCCGCCGCCAGGGCTTCGTCCCGATGTTTCAGGGAGCCCGCCGCTGGACCGTCGCGAAGACGTCTTCCCGAAGAAAGACCGGCGAGCGCTTCCCGCTCGACCACCCCCGACAGCCGTCACGATCGCCGGCCGGACGTCCCTTCCAAGCCATCGGGTGAGATCAGTATGGGCGGGGTTTGAACGCGGATGATCCAGCGGCGTGTAAAAGTGATAAGTCATTGAAATCGTTCGGTTGGATTCCGGATACGCGGATGATAGAGCGCCGCGAACGCTCGTAGTTTTCCCTCTCCTCCCCCATCGGGGGAGGGGGACCGCCGAACGGCGGTGGAGGGGCCAGCCGAGCCAATCACCTCCACCGTCAGATCAGAACGGCGCGCTCTCCGCCGACCACAGGATGTGACCCCGCCGCACAAGACCCCTCCACCAGCTTCGCTGGTCCCCCTCCCCCGATGGGGGAGGAGAGTAACTCTGGTCTGGCTTCGCTCTTGCCGCCAACCCTCAGCGCTTCTTCACCACCTCGGCCTTGCCGTCGAACCCGAACGCGTGGCGCATGACCTGGAAGATGTAGCTCTCCTCGACGACGCCGCGCAGCAGATAGGCCCGCGGACCGTCGGCGAAGACACCGACGTCCTCGCCCGAGTGGGCGGCGCTGTAGAGGTTCACGACCGCCTGCTGGTGGTAGTCGATGTCGTCCAGGTCTTCCTTGGCCGGATCGGCGCGGGTGTCGGCGCCCAGCGGGCCGCCGGGACCCGTGGCGAACATCAGGGTCGTATAGGCCTTGCCGTCGGCGGCGATCGCCGGCTCGCCCTCGTTGCCCGCCACGCCCAGGATCGGCGCGTTGCGCGGCGCATAGCCCGAGATGACGAGGCCGTGGCTGTGATCGGCCGTGACCACGACCAGGGTGTCCTTCAGGTCGATCTTGCCCAGCACCGCCTCGACGGCCTTGGAGAACTCGACCGTCTCGCTCAGCGTGCGCTTGGCGTTGCCAAGGTGGCTGCCCATGTCGATCTTGCCGCCCTCGACCATCAGGAAGTAGCCGTTCGGGTTCTTGGACAGCACGTCGATGGCCGACAGCGCCATTTCCGACAGGGTCGGGACGCCCTGCCCCAGCACCGGACGCTCGACCTCGTAAGGCAGATGTTCCGACGCGAACAGGCCCAGCACGTGCTGGGTGTCGGCCGGTAGCGCCTTCAGCTGATCGACCGTGGTGACATAGGCGGAAGCCCGGCCCTCGGCCTTCAGCCACTCGGCGGTCAGGTCACGGCCGTCGCCGCGCTTACCGTCCTTGGCCTCCGGCAAGAAGCGCGAGCGGCCGCCGCCCATGACCACGTCCAAACGCAGGGCGTCCGGCGCCTCGACCAGCTGGCGGGCGATGTCCTTGCAGCCCGCCCGCAGCGCCTCGACCGGCATGTCGCCGTCGCCTTCCCAGTCGCGATAGGC
Source organism: Caulobacter segnis (assembly GCF_031454995.1). Taxonomy (GTDB): domain Bacteria; phylum Pseudomonadota; class Alphaproteobacteria; order Caulobacterales; family Caulobacteraceae; genus Caulobacter; species Caulobacter segnis_E. The sequence continues at coordinate 1,150,555 of NZ_JAVDRV010000002.1, forward strand.
GGTGTGGGCGTAGGCGCCGGCCGGCGTGGCGTGCGTCACGCGCGTGGTCGTGACAACGCCAGCGGCCTTGCCGTTGGCCTTGGCCAGCTCGGCCAGGCTCTCGACGGCATTGCCCTTTTCGGTCTCGCACTTCTCGCCGATCGCCGCGCCGGTCAGGCCGATGATCTTGTTGCGGGTCTTCACGCCGGTCATGATCGCCGTGATGCCGGCGGCGCTGTCGGTGACCTGGGTGTCGTGGCTGTAGGTCTTGGAAAGCGCCGCGTAGGACAGCTTCTCGAAGGCCAGCGAATTGGACTCGCCGTCGACGCCCTTCAGCTGGCCGTCATGGATGCGGCCGGCGGTCACCGTCGAAATGCCCATGCCGTCGCCCAGGAACAGGATGACGTTCTTGGCGCGGCCGGTGTTGGGAACCACGGTAAGTTGCCGGGCCAGGGCCGCCTCGCCCGCCTTGTAGTAGGGATCGGCGGCGCTGACCGCCGCCATTGGGCCGCTCGCCTGGGCGTGGGCGAAAGTCGAGATCGAGGCGGACGCCGCGAGGGCGAGAACGAGGGGGCGGATCAAGGCCAAGCTCCATGAGGAATTGGCCCGATTTGCTCCTGGCGTGTGACAGTTTTTCCGTCGGTGCGGCGGATCGCGAACTAGGGCCGCCGCACACGCCAGGCGAAGGCGGTCGCCGCCGCTAGCAGCACCGCGGCCCCCGCCTGGTGCAACACGCCCAGGGTGATTGGCACGGCCGCCATCAGCGTCCAGACGCCCAAGGCGGCCTGCAGGACCACGATCACCGCCAGGGCGGCGGCGATCACCTTGCTGCCGGTGGCCAAGGGCCTGTCGCGCCGCGCCACGACGGCGATGGCGATCGCCGCGACGAACAGGGCGTAGGCCATCAGACGGTGGTGCAGTTGCACGGCGCCCTGGCTGTGCGCCAGCGTGCCCCAGACGCCGTCTCCAAAATAGTCCGCCGGGAACAGCCGGCCGTTCATCAGCGGCCAGTCGTTATAGACCAGACCGGCGTCGTTGCCGGCGACGAGGGCGCCCAGCAGGCTCTGGAAGAACACCGCGCCCAAAAAGGCCAGCGCCCAGCCCCGCCAAGACGAGCGCTCCTCGACACGGGGCGAGCCGCTCCAGGCGTCCAAGGCCGTCCAGATCAGGACCACGAACAGCGCCAACGCCAGACCCAAGTGGATCATCAGCCGCTCGGGCGCGACCGAGACGCGTTCGGACAGGCCGCTCGACACCATCCACCAGCCGACCAGCCCTTGCAGGCCGCCCAAGCCGAGCATGACGGCGCAGCGCCAGATCAGGCGGCGCGGAATGTCCCGGCGGATCAGGAAGACGATGAACGGGATCGCGAAGACAAGACCGACGGTGCGGCCCAGCAGGCGGTGGGCCCACTCCCACCAGAAGATGCCCTTGTAGCCCTCCAGGGTCATGTCCGGATTGACCAGCTGGTACTGCGGGATCTGCTTGTAGAGCTCGAAGCTCTCGCGCCAGGCCTGGTCCGACATCGGCGGCAAGGCGCCCATGATCGGTTTCCACTGGGTGATCGACAGGCCCGAGTCGGTCAGGCGGGTCGCGCCGCCAACGACGACCATGGCGAAAACCATGGCGGCCACGATGAAGAGCCAGATCGCGACGGGACGCGAGCGGTCGGAACGCAGGAAAGACGTCATGGAGTCGGAAAAGCGTCACTTCTGGGCCGAAATGCGGCCGAACCCTCCCTACGCCCCCCTTGCGCGCGCATCAATGCCGTAAGCCTACGCATGACGAGGCGCGCGCATCGTGCCAAAAGCGCCGTCTAGGAGGAGCGGATGAGCGGTACGGGCGTCTTCGCGGCCGCGATGGTCGGCATCATCGCCGGCTGGATCGCGGATCATGTTCTCGATCGACGCCACTCGCTGTTCATCAAGCTCTTGGTCGGCGTGGTCGGGGCCTTCATCGGGGCCTTCACGGCCACGCGCATCGATCTTCCCATCGACGGGCTGGTCGGCGAGTTCACGGTCTCCATCGTGGGGGCCGTTCTCTTCCTGGCCTTGCTCGGCCTTATCCGGAGACCCGCGTGAACGCCCCCCTCATCCCCGCACGCCCGCGCAAGCTTATCGGCTCGATCGCGGTGATGGTCGTCCTGTTCGCCTGGATCTGGATCTTCACCAGTCTGTACGACCGCCTGCCCCAGAATCGCTTGGTGCACCTCGTCTATTTCGTGGCGCTGGGCATGGGCTGGATTCTGCCGGTGATTCCGCTGATCTCGTGGATGGGCAAGGCCGACAAGCCGGTCGTGAAATAGCCAAGTCCCACTAGAATAGGCTGGCGGACATGAAAAAGGGCCGCCTTTCGGCGACCCTTTCGGCTTCCGCAATTCCCGAAGGAAATGGTCGGAGCGACAGGATTCGAACCTGCGACCCCTTGACCCCCAGTCAAGTGCGCTACCAGGCTGCGCCACGCTCCGACGCGGAAGAGGCGCCCTTATAGGCGCCGGTCCGGGGTTGGGCAACTGCCATTTCGGACGAAATCGTCGGACCCGGAATCCCCCTAGCGGGAGAGCAGTCCGTCCAGCCGCGATTTGACCTCGGTAAGGTCGCGCAACATGAAGGCCAGACGCTCGCGGGCCTCGCCTTCCAGCCCCCGCGCGCCTTTGTCGAGTGCCCCGTAGTCCATATCAGCCGCCAGCTTGGCGGAGCCATTGGCGCCAAGGCCCGCGGCGATCACCTGGGCCAGGCCATGGTCGCGATGCAGCTTCTGCACGCCCTTGATGGTCAGGCCTTCGCTGTGGAGCAAGGTGCGGACGCCGTTCAGCACGGCCACGTCCTGAGGACGGTAGAAGCGCCGTCCGCCGGCGCGCTTCATGGGGCGGATGAAGGAGAACTTGGTCTCCCAGAAACGTAGGACGTGCTGCGGCACGCCCAGCTCGTCGGCGGCTTCGGAGATCGTGCGGAAGGCGTTCGGCCCCTTCGCCACCGCACGAATCCTAGTCGCCCAGGGCGCGGTCGATTCGCGCCTTCATGACCTGGGAAGCGCGGAAGCCGATCACGCGCCGCGGCTCGATCTCGGCGGGCTCGCCCGTCTTGGGATTGCGCCCCATCCGAGCTCGCTTGGCGCGAACCTGGAAGACGCCGAAACCGGAAAGCTTGACCGTCTCGCCCTTCTCCAGGGCCTCGGCCACCAGATCCAGGGTGCGCTCGACGAGGCCGGCGCAGTCCTGACGGGTCAGACCGACCTCCTCATGGACCGCCTCGCATAGGTCGGCCCGGGTCAAAGTAGAGCCCTTCATGCAACCCCCTCCACGCGTATCCTGGCGGCCCCGAGACCACCTCCGATAGAGCACTCGCGGCGGATAAGGACTGATTGCGGTCGCCCTCAACCGACCGCGCCCTCACCCACCGATGACCTCATGCCGTGATTATCGCGTGAAGTCAAAGGCTCAAGGTCAACAGTTCATGCCATCCGCGAAGCCCGCGCCATGATGCGCGTCAAAGGCGCAGAACGCAGGCGCCCCAGGTCAAACCGCCGCCCATGGCCTCGAGCAGCAGCAGATCGCCCTTCTTGATCCGGCCATCCTTGACCCCGTGGGCCAGGGCCAGCGGAATCGAGGCGGCCGAGGTGTTGGCGTGGGTGGCGACGGTCGAGATCACCTTGTCCTCGTCGATGCCGCAGCGATGGGCCACGCCGGCCAGGATGCGCTGGTTGGCCTGGTGCGGGATGAACCAGTCCACGTCGGCGACCGCGACGCCGGCCTTGTCGGCGGCGGCGTGAATCGCTTCGGAGATGTTGACCACGGCGTGCTTGAAGACCTGGTTGCCCAGCATCCGCAGCTTGCCGACCGTGCCCGTCGTCGACGGCCCCCCGTCGACATAGAGCAGCTCCTGCTTCGTGCCGTCCGCCCGCAGGGCAAAGCCCAGCATGCCGCGATCGTCGGTAGTCCCCTCGCCTTCGCCGGCCTCCAGCACCACCGCGCCGGCGCCGTCGCCGAACAGCACGCAGGTGCCCCGATCGCTCCAGTCCATCAGGCGGGTCATGGTCTCGGCGCCGATGACCAGGGCGCACTTGGCGTTGCCGCGCGCCACGAAGCCGTCGGCGACGCTCAGCGCGTAGACGAAGCCCGAGCACACGGCCTGGACGTCGAAGGCGATCCCGACCGGCGCGCCCAGCTTGCGCTGCACGATCGTCGCGACCGCCGGGAAGGTCAGGTCGGCCGTGGTCGTGGCGACAATGATCAGGTCGACGTCGGCGGGCGTCTTGCCGGCGGCGGCGAGCGCTTCCTTGGCGGCCTCGACAGCGAGGTCCGAGACCGGCTGGTCGTCGGCCGCCTGGTGACGTTGGCGGATACCCGTGCGCTCGACGATCCACTCGTCGCTGGTGTCGACGAACTTGGCCAGATCGTCATTGGTCACGATCTTGGGCGGCAGATAGGCGCCGACGCCCGTCACTACGCTACGAACTACGCTCACTCGGCCGCTCCCTGGGGATCCACGCCGGAATTGGGCTCCTCGCCGGAGGCTCCATCCTTGGCCGCGGCGGCGGTCAGGCGCTTCAGATTTCTGTCGATCTCGGCGCGGAAGTCGCTGCGCGCGAGGTTGGTCGCGACCCGGATCGCCGAGGCGAAACCGCCCGCGTCCGCGCCGCCGTGGCTCTTGACCACGATTCCGTTGAGGCCCAGCAGCGGCCCCCCGTTCACCCGGCCTGGGTCCAGGCGATGACGCATCTTTTTCAGCGCCCCCGAGGCCACGGCCGCGCCCAGCATCGCCAGCGGCGTCGAGGTCAGGGTGCTCTTGATCTCGTTCGAGAAGAATCGCGCGAGGCCCTCGGCGGTCTTCAAGGCGACGTTGCCGGTGAAGCCGTCGGTGACGACGACGTCCACGGTGCCGTAGGCGATGTCATTGCCCTCGACGAAGCCATGATAGTCGAAGTCCAGCTTGGTCTCGCGCAGGATGGCGTGCGCCTCGCGCACTTCCTCGTGGCCCTTCTGCTCCTCGGAGCCGACGTTCAGCAGGCCCACGGTCGGACGGTGCGAGCCATGCACCGCGTGGTGGAAGGCCGCGCCCATGATGGCGAACTCGACCAGTTGGGCCGCGTCGCTCTCGACATTGGCGCCGACGTCCAGCACCGCCGTCACGCCCTTCATCGTCGGCCAGTTGGCGACGATGGCCGGACGCTCAAGGCCCGCGCCCATGCGCAGGATCAGCTTGGAAATCGCCATCAGGGCGCCGGTGTTGCCGGCGGAGACGCAGGCGTGGGCCTCGTTCTCGCGCAGCGCTTCGACCGCGTTCCACAGGCTCGAGCCCTTGCCCCGGCGCATGGCCTGGGCGGGCTTTTCGTCCATGCCGATCGCCTTGTCGCAATGGCGGACTTCGCTGACCGCCTTGGCGGCGGGGTATTTGGCCAGTTCCGCCTCGATGGCGGCCCCGTCGCCGTGCAGCAGGAAGCGCACGCCCGGCAGCGCCTGGGCCGCCAGAGCGACGCCAGGCACCACGATCGAGGGGCCATGATCGCCGCCCATGGCGTCGATCGAGATGACTACGGATTGAGACACGTGGCGCTGAGAGCTCCGGCAGGCGGCCCGGCCGCCCCTCAAGGCGGCGGACGATACATCCGCGTGAATATCACGCAAGCGGTCGAGTCGGGGCGTCTAGCCCTGCTCGTCCTTCAAATTCAGACCTTTCAGCGCCGCGAACGGCGACAGTTCCACCGGTTCGGGCGGCTGGACGAAGACCGCGCCGGGCTTGCGGGGGAACGGATCCAGCTCCAGAGCCAGATGCTCGACCACGTAGCCGGACACGTCGACGGTCTGGCCTTCCAGCACGTCGGGCGGATCGTCGCCGTCGGGATCGGCGCCTAGATCGCCGAACTCCTCCTGTGGCGCGTTCTCGCTGTTGGCCGGCAAGACGCGGAGATTGAAGCGGGCGTCGATCGGGGTCTCGAAATCATCAGCGGTGGCGCTGCAGGTCTGGATCACCCGCGCGCGCAGGACGCCGGACACCTCCGCGCCGTCGAGCCACGAGGTCAGGAAGACTTCGGCCGAGAGCGCCTCCAGGCTGACGAGGCCCAGTTGCTTGGCGATCGCGCCGCGTTGCTCTTCGCTCGGCTCCAGGCGCAGCTTCACGGCGCCACGATCCACCTGGGACAGCGGAATCTCGCAGGGCCAGGGCGCGGTCACGGGTTCGGCCAAGTCACATCTCCTTGCAGCAGGGCGTCCAGCGGCAGGCCCGCCAGCGCCGCGCGCGTCTTGATCAGATAAGTGGTCAAGGCGGCGACGTCGCCCTCGCCTCTTTCCTCGAACGCGGTGCGGGCCAGGAAGTCGCGCGTCGCCGCATCGTCCGGAAGGCTGGCGACGGCCTCGTCATAGGCCTTCAGGCGGCCGTAGAAGGCGCCGGCCAGCTTCTTCATTTTCTTGCCGACGGCGGTGTCGGCCACGCCGATCTCGCGGAACGCGTCGTCGAGACCCTTCACGTAGGAATCAAACACCGCCTGCGACGTCTCCGCCGCCGCGTCGCCTTGCCCCTTCAGCCGTTCGATCAGGAAGATCACATGCAGGCTGAACAGCTCGAACCGGCCTTCCATCGAGTCGCGGACACCGAAATCGCGGTAGAAAGCGGCGGAACGCGCCTGCGCCACGGCCGAAGCGTAGAGCTTGGCTCCCGCCGCCTTGGCGGGCCTGGGCTTCAGCCATCGATCCAGAAACATTGAAACGCCTCGATTTCGCCGCGACATCCCGCTAGAGGCGGGGTCCGCTTTCACGCGGGCATTGAACTAAGCTCCCGCGGGCGATAGGTCAAAGTCTGCATTTTTCCGGTTCGGAGCCTTGATGTCTCGCCCCGCCGTTTTCGCCGCCGCCGCCCTGGCGCTGGCTCTCGCCACTTCGGCCTGCACGCCGCTGACGAGCTATTCCGGCTTCCAGGCCATCGAGGCCAGGCCCGCCGACATGAAGGTCGGCGAGGACAGCAAGTCCACGCTGATGGAAAAGCTGGGTTCGCCGTCGGCCGTTTCGACCTTCGACAACAACACCTGGTACTACATCTCGCAGACCACCGACCGGGTCGCCTTCTACTATCCGCGCGTGATCAAGCGCGACGTCGTGGCGATCAAGTTCAACCCGGCCGACGAGAAGGTCGCCTCGGTGAACACCTACACGCTGAAGGACGGCAAGGTCATCGCCTACAATGGCCGCGAGACCCCGACTCGCGGTCGCGAGATGACGATTCTCGAGCAGTTGCTCGGCAACGTCGGCCGCGGCGGCATGCTCCCGCAGGACGACGAGGCCCCCGGCCAGCGTCCAGGCGATCGTCGTTAAGCCAAAACACCATCGCAAGCTTTACGAAGCCGCTCGCCGCAAGGTGGGCGGCTTTTCTTATACCGCCTAGAGTATTCAAAGGCGGCGAAATTCAGTCGCGGCGGCGCGTTTACTGTAAATATAAAATTTACCTTTATTCTTGAGACACTTTGCCGCACTGTCACACCTCCTTAAACTGAACTTGAACGGCCCGGGAACTCTTCAGTCGCGCATGGCGCGCCAAGGAGTTCACGCAAGCGGAGGAGGCGCACTGTGGAGACGACGGACCTTCGCGCCCTATCCATCCTGCTGATCGACGACAACGCCAATATGCGCAGGGTGATCACCACCATCCTGAAGTCGGCGGGCGTTCGCAGGATCCATGAAGCCGACGACGGCTTGAGCGCCTTGCGGATCTTCCAGTCCAAGGAGATCGACATCATCTTCACGGACTTGGTCATGCAGCCGGTGGACGGCCTGGCGTTCGTCAAATGGGTCCGCACCTCCTCGGCCAGCCCCAACCGCTATGTGCCGATCATCATGATGACCGGCCACGCCACGCAGCGCACCTTGAACGACGCCCGGATGGCCGGCGTCACCGAGTTCCTGGTCAAGCCGCTGACGGCGCGGACGGTGATGCATCGGGTCAACGAGATCATCAACAATCCCCGCCCCTTCGTGCGGGCCAAGGAGTATTTCGGCCCGTGTCGCCGGCGGCGCATCGATCATGATTTCGTCGGCGTGGAGCGCCGCGGCGATGTGCCCATCGACGTGATCCCCAAGCCCCAGGATGCTCTCGTCGAGATGGATCCCGAAGAGGTCTACTAGCCGAAAAAGACAAACGCCCCGGAGTTTCCTCCGGGGCGTTCCAGTTTTACGGCCTTCCTCGTGATCAGCCGCCGTGGGCCAGGACCGCCAGCAGCAGCAGAGCCACGATGTTGGTGATCTTGATCATCGGGTTCACGGCCGGGCCCGAGGTGTCCTTGTAGGGATCCCCGACGGTGTCGCCGGTGACGGCGGCCTTGTGGGTCTCGCCGCCCTTCTTGTGCAGGACGCCGTTCTTGTCGGTGAACCCTTCCTCGATCACCTTCTTGGCGTTGTCCCAGGCGCCGCCGCCGCTGGTCATCGAGATGGCGACGAACAGGCCGGTGACGATCACGCCCATCAGCATGGCGCCCAGCGACGCGAAGGCGTCGACCTTGCCGGCGATGGCCTTGATGACGAAGAACAACACCACCGGCGAAACGACCGGCAGCAGGCTGGGCACGATCATCTCGCGGATGGCCGCCTTGGTCAGGATGTCGACGGCGCGGCCATATTCCGGCTTTACCTCGCCCGTCATGATGCCGGGGTTCTCGCGGAACTGGCGACGCACCTCGGCGACGACCGACTCGGCCGCGCGGCCGACGGCGGTCATCGACATGCCGCCGAACAGGAACGGCAGCAGGCCGCCGAACAGCAGGCCGACCACGACATAGGGGTTCGACAGATCGAAGGTCACCGGGCCCATGCCGTCGAAGAAGCTGCCCGGCGTCGCGTTGGCCGAGAAGAACTTCAGGTCTTCGGTATAGGCGGCGAACAGCACCAGGGCGCCGAGACCAGCCGAGCCGATGGCGTAACCCTTGGTCACGGCCTTGGTGGTGTTGCCCACGGCGTCCAGGGCGTCGGTCGTGACGCGGACCTCCGGCGGCAGACCCGCCATCTCGGCGATGCCGCCGGCGTTGTCGGTGACCGGGCCGAAGGCGTCCAGGGCGACGATGAAGCCGGCCAGCGACAGCATGGTCGTGGTGGCGATCGCGATGCCGAACAGGCCGGCCAGGTTATAGGTGACCACGATGCCGACGATGATCGTCAGGGCCGGCAGGGCCGTGGCTTCCAGCGACATGGCCAGGCCCTGGATCACGTTCGTGCCGTGACCCGAGACCGAGGCCTGGGCCACCGACTTCACCGGACGGAAGTTCGTGCCGGTGTAGTACTCGGTGATCATCACGATCGCGGCCGTGACGGCCAGACCGACTAGGCCGCAGTAGAACAGGCCGTCTGCCGTATAGGTGCGGGCCTCGGTCACGACAGGAACCGGAATCAGCTGGTGCAGCACGTACCAGACCGCCGGGATCGACAGGGCGCCGGTCACGATCAGGCCCTTGTAGAGCGCGCCCATGATGTTCTGACTCTTGCCCAGGCGGACGAAGAACGAGCCGATGATCGAGGTGACGATGCAGACCGCGCAGATGGCCAGCGGCAGCAGCATCATCGCGCCCACGGCCTCGTGGCCGCGGAAGAAGATCGCCGCCAGGACCATGGTCGCGACTGTGGTCACGGCGTAGGTCTCGAACAGGTCGGCGGCCATGCCGGCGCAGTCGCCGACATTGTCGCCGACGTTGTCGGCGATGGTCGCGGCGTTGCGGGGATCATCCTCGGGGATGCCGGCCTCGACCTTGCCCACCAGATCGCCGCCCACGTCGGCGCCCTTGGTGAAGATGCCGCCGCCGAGGCGGGCGAAGATGGAGATCAGCGAAGCGCCGAAGCCTAGGGCCACCAAGGCGTCGACGACGCCGCGGCCGGTGGGCTCAAGGCCGAGAACCTCCGTCAGCACCCAGTAGTAGCCGGCCACGCCCAGCAGGGCGAAACCCGCCACCAGCATACCGGTGACCGCGCCCGAGGTGAACGCCAGCGACAGCCCCTTGGCGAGGCCTTCGGAGGCGGCCTGGGCGGTGCGGACATTGGCGCGCACCGAGATCAGCATGCCGGCGAAGCCCGCCGCGCCCGACAGCACCGCGCCGACCAGGAAGCCGAGAGCCGCCCACAGGCCGAGCAGCAGGTACACGGCGACCAGGATGACCGCGCCGACGATCGAAATGGTGAGATATTGCCGCCGCAGATAGGCTTGAGCGCCCTCCTGGATCGCCGCGGCGATCTCCTGCATGCGTGCGTTGCCGGCCGAGGCCCGCATCAGACTGGCTGTCTGCACGGCGCCGTACAGCACCGCCAGCAGCCCGGCCCCGATGGCCAAATAAAGCCAAAGACTCATTAGGTTCTTCGCCCCTTCGCGCTTCTTTGCAACGAGGGGACGCCGATCCATCGACGGGGACCTTGAGCCAACTCAAACAAGCCAACTCAATCGCCGTCGAGGCCGACAGGCGGGCCTTATTGGCCTCGTGCCCCCTCGTTCTCCCTGAAATGACAACCGAACGGCGTCATCCGAAGAACACTGTCAGATGGCCGGGAGGCGCGCAACCCGCGTTGGCGCAAGCGATTCAGCGTGGAAAAGCGCCAGGGACTCCGCGGAAATCAGGGGTTGGGCGTGTCCGGCTTCTGTTGAAGCGCGCGCAGCACGGCGGCGTTCGGCGGCATGACATGCTGACGAGGAACCTGCTTGGCGATGTCCACGGCCGCGACCTTGCCCTTGCCGAACAGAACGGCGCATTGCCCCAGGACGAACGCCTGAAGGCGCGGTCCATCGACCTCCTGCCAGGTGTCCTGACGAACGAAGGGCGTGCGGTAGGCCGCGCGCATGATGGCGTCGCGCAGCGCGGGCTCCTGGGCCTTGAAGCTCTCCACCTCGGTGCCAGACGCGAGCCGGAGCGTCAGGGCCACGAAGACGTAGTTCACGATCCGGCCGTTGACGATGATGGGGATCGTCATCGAGCCGAGCTTGTAGGTGGGATCGAGCGCCTGGCCCTCCCCTTCCTTCTTCTTCTCGGAGCTGGCGAGCGCGGGGCCAGCCATCGTCGCGGCGGCGGCGAGGCTCAGCAACAATCGGCGAGAGAGGATCGAACTCATGCCCCGCTTCTAGCGAACGGAGCTTGATATTCCCCTACTGGCTCTGTCTTGGAGCGCGGCGGACGCCGAAACCGCTCACACTTTCGGCCGCCGCCGCTCTAGCCGTGCAGCCAGCCCAGGCGCGATGGCGTGACGTCGCGGCCCTTGTAATAGGCCGAGACGCCCTCGCCTTCGACGAACTCGCCGATCTCGCTGACCTTGACGCCGGCCGCGGCCGCGGCGATGCGGAAATTCCAGGCTTCGTTGGGGTCGACGGCGCAGACGATCTCATAGTCGTCGCCGCCGGACGCCAGGGAGATGCGGCCTTCGACCTGCTCGGGTTGGACGTCCAGCCAGGCCTGGCCGCCCGGCGAGAGCGGCAGGCGCTCGAGATCGACCCGCACGCGGCAGCCGCTGGCCTTGGCGATATGGCTGCTGTCGGCCAGCAGGCCGTCGGACACGTCGGCCGCGGCCTTGGCGTGCTGGCGCATGGAATCGCGAAGACCAATGCGCGGCTCGGGCTGGCGATAACGGCGAAGAAGCCCGCCATCTGGATCGGCCACCTCGCCCCATTGGGCCAGCAGGCCGAGCCAGCCGTCGCCGATCGTGCCGGACACCATGAGCTTGTCGCCAGGCTTGGCGCCCCGGCGCAGGATCGCCGCGCCTTGGGGAACCCAGCCCAGCAGCGTCGCCGACAGCACCAGCGGACCCGAGGTGGTCACGGTGTCGCCGCCCAGCAGCGAGATGTCGAAGAAAGCGCCGTCTTCCGCCAAGCCGCGCGCGAACGTCTCGCGCGAGGTGACATCCGAACCCGAAGGCCAGCCGACGGACAGGAAATAGCCGTAGGGCTCCGCGCCCTTGGCCGCGAGATCCGAGAGATTCGTCCGCAGCAGCTTGCGCGCCACCACGTCGAGCGCCTCGTCGACGAGGAAATGCACGCCGCCGACCATGGCGTCCTTGGTGATCACCAGGTCATAGCCAGGACGCGACGGCAGCACGGCCGCGTCGTCCAGCAGATCGAGCGCGGCTGGATCGCCTCGCGTCAACGGACGCAAGAGTCGTTCGATATGGTCGAACTCGGTCGCGGGCGCCACCGCTGTGGATGGCGCCTCGTCTTCAGCGAACCAGTCTTCTTCGTCAGTCTCTTGCATCACGGGCGATCGCGTCGAGGGCGCCATTGATGAAGCCTGACTCAGGACCCTCAAAAAAGGATTTCGCTATCTCGACATACTCATTGATGACGACTTCGGTCGGAACGTCCGGCCGATACATCAATTCGTAGGCGCCGGCGCGCAGGACGGCGCGCGCGGTGGCGTCCAGCCGCTCGAGCCGCCAGCCCGAGGCCAGACGCTTGACGATTCCCTGATCCACCTTGGCTTGCTGGGCCACGACGCCCTTGGCCAGGTCGGCGAAGAAGGTTTCGTCGGCCTGCGCCAGGCGTTCGCCCTCGACGTCGCGATCGAAGCGATGCTCGGAAAACTCGCGGATGACCGAGTCGACCCCGGCCCCCGAGACTTCCATCTGGTAGAGGGCCTGAACGGCCGCGAGGCGCGCGACCGAGCGCGGTTGGGTGCGGGGTGCGCTCATCTGCCGCGCCCCAGAAGCTGACGTTTCAGCGCGATCGTCTCAAGACAGGCCTTGGCGGCCGCGCCGCCGCGATCGCCTTCGCTGACCTTGGCCCGCGCCCAGGCTTGCTGTTCGTCGTCGACGGCCAGCACGCCAAAGCCGATCGGCAGGCGCCGACCGATGCCCAGGTCCTGCAGTCCGCGGGCGGTCTCGTTGGAGACGAGCTCGAAATGGTAGGTCTCGCCGCGGATCACGCAGCCCAGGGCGACATAGCCGTCATAGCGGCGGCCCACCGGGCCTTGGCCGGCGTCTTCCGCCAGGGCGATGGCCGTCGGGATCTGGAGCGCGCTGGAGACGGTGATCACGTCGTACTCGGCGCCATAGGCCTCGATCGCCTGGGCGGCCCCGCGCAGCAGCTCGTCGGAGACGCCCGAATGGCTTCGGCCCTCCACGATCAACAGGCGGATGTTGTCTTCAACCATCTAGCTCGACTCTCCACGGTCGCGTCGCGCGCGACCAGAAACACACATTAGGCTTAACGGACTATAGCTCTTCCTCGACGCTATCGCTTAGCCCCTCTTCGGTGAGGAACTTGGCGAAGTCGCCGGTTTCCTTGAAATCGCGATAGACCGAGGCGTAGCGGACATAGGCCACGTCATCGAGGGATTTCAACGCCTTCATGACCATTTCGCCGACCGTCGAGGACGGCAACTCGGTCTCGCCCATGCTTTCCAGCTGACGGACGATGCCGTTGATCATCCGCTCTACCCGTTCAGGGTCCACCGGGCGCTTCTGCATCGCCAGCGTGATCGAGCGCACAAGCTTGTCGCGATCGAACGGCGAACGCCGGCCCGAACGCTTCAGGATGATCAACTCGCGCAGCTGAACGCGTTCGAAGGTGGTGAAGCGGCCGCCGCACTCGGGGCACATCCGGCGACGACGAATCGCCGCGCCGTCTTCCGACGGACGGCTGTCCTTGACCTGGCTTTCGGCGTGTCCGCAGAAGGGGCAGCGCATGATATGGCCCCTCCCGCGAAGCCGCGAACGCGTTGGGCGAAGCTGTGAGCGGCTTCGCCGTTCAACGCGTTCGAAATCTTAGAAGTCGGCCTCTCTTGTACACAAGAGAGGCCGAGGCGCCATTAGTTGTAGATCGGGAACCGGGCCGTCAAGGCCAGCACTTCCTCGCGGACCTTGGCCTCGACTGCGGCGTTGCCGTCGAGACCGTTGGTGGCCAGACCGTTGACCACCTCGCCGATCAGCTCGCCAACGCGGGTGAACTCGGCTTCCTTGAAGCCACGCGTCGTGCCGGCCGGCGTGCCCAGGCGGATGCCCGAGGTGACCGTGAACGGCGCGGTGTCGAACGGCACGCCGTTCTTGTTGCAGGTCATGTGGGCGCGCTCGAGGCTATGCTCGGCGTCGCGGCCGGTCACGCCCTTGGGACGCAGGTCGACCAGCATCAGGTGGCTGTCGGTGCCGCCCGAGACGATGTTGACGCCCGACTTCAGCAGGGCTTCCGACAGCGCCCGCGCGTTGGCGATGATCTGGCTGGCATAGGCCTTGAACGACGGCTGCAGCGCCTCGCCGAAGGCCACGGCCTTGGCGGCGATCACGTGCTCCAGCGGCCCGCCTTGCAGACCCGGGAAGACGGCCGAATTGACCTTCTTGATGATGGCTTCGTCGTTGGTCAGCACCAGGCCGCCGCGCGGGCCGCGCAACGTCTTGTGCGTGGTGGTCGTGACGACGTGGGCGTGCGGGATCGGGTTCGGATAGGCCCCGCCGGCGATCAGGCCCGCGTAGTGAGCCATGTCGACCATCAGATAGGCGCCGACCTGGTCGGCGATCTCGCGGAACTTGGCGAAGTCGATTTCGCGGCTATAGGCGCTGCCGCCGGCGATGATCAGCTTGGGCTTCTCGCGCTGGGCGATCTCGGCCACGCCGTCATAGTCGATCAGCTGGTCCTGTTGGCGCACCGAATAGGACACCGGCTTGAACCACTTGCCCGACTGGTTGGCGGGCGAGCCGTGGGTCAGGTGGCCGCCGGCGGCGAGATCCATGCCCAGGAAGGTGTCGCCCGGCTGCAGCAGCGCCATGAACACCGCCTGGTTGGCCTGCGAGCCCGAGTGCGGCTGGACATTGGCGAAGCCGGCGCCGAACAGCGCCTTGGCGCGTTCGATGGCGATGGTCTCGATCTCGTCGACATACTCGCAGCCGCCGTAATAGCGCTTGCCCGGGTAACCCTCGGCGTACTTGTTGGTCAGGATCGAGCCCTGGGCCTCCAGCACGGCCTTGGAGACGATGTTCTCCGAGGCGATCAGTTCGATCTGGTTCCGCTGCCGATCCAGTTCGCGACCGATACGATCGAAGATATCGCGGTCGGCGGTGGCGAGGTCGGCGCCGAAAAAGGCGTTGAGGTTGGCTTCGGTCATCACGCTCTCCTGGGGCCGCGGGGAGTCGGCAGAGGCGCCCTCTTTAACGAGATGGGCGCGGCAATCAATCTTGGAACCACGCGCGAAGCTGTGCGTTGCAGTCGCGCAGGGCGGCTTAGTCCCCCCGCGAGATAACAATCACAGCAACGAGAGTGGGATATCTCATGGCGTCTCAGGGCGGCGGCACTTCGGAAACGGTCAGCGCGAATGGCCTCGACATCCTGGGCCTTAGCGCGGAGATCGTGGCGGCCTACGTAAGCCAAAACACGGTGTCCCAGTCCGCCATCCCGGAGCTGATCCGCACCGTGCACGAGGCGCTGAGCACCTTGAACAACGGTGGCGAACCCTCTCGGCCCATCGAAAAGGCCAAGCCGGCCGTCCCCGTGGGCCGCTCGGTTCAGCACGATTACATCGTCTGCCTCGAGGACGGTAAGAAGCTGAAGATGCTCAAGCGTTATCTTCGCTCGCACTACGACATGAGTCCCGAAGACTACCGTCGTAAGTGGGGTTTGCCGCCCGATTATCCGATGGTGGCGCCGGCCTACGCCGCGCGTCGATCGGATTTCGCCAAGAAGATCGGCCTCGGCAAGGGTGTCCGGCGCGGTAGCTGACCCCACTCCGAGCGCGACGCATGCGAACGCCGCCGGGCTCCGGCGGCGTTCTTCATATGCGCCATGTCGCGGTTGAAATAGGCTGAAGGAGGCGTCTTCCCTAGGCCGCGTAACCGCCCATGCGGGCGACGTTACAGTGGGCCCACAGCTTTTCCATCGCCGAGACCAGCTTGCGCATCATCTCGTCGCTGTGGAACGGCGTGGGCGTGAAGCGCAGGCGTTCGGTGCCGCGCGGAACGGTCGGATAGTTGATCGGCTGCACATAGACGCCGTGATCGGCCAGCAGCATGTCGCTGATCATCTTGCAGTGGACGGGGTCGCCGACCAGCACCGGGACGATGTGGCTTTCGCTGTCCATCACCGGCAGGCCGGCGGCGCGGAACATCGCCTTGAGGGTCGCGGCGCGCTCCTGGTGGATCTCGCGCACTTCCGGGTGCTGCTTCAGCCAGCGGACGCTGGCCAGGGCGCCAGCCACGAGGGCCGGCGGCAGCGAGGTGGTGAAGATGAAACCGGCGGCCATCAGCCGGATGGCGTCGATCACCTCGGCGTCGCCGGTGATATAGCCGCCCATCACGCCAAACGCCTTGCCCAGCGTGCCTTCGATGATGTCGATGTCGTCCATCAGGCCTTCACGCTCGGCGACGCCGCCGCCGCGCGGACCGTACATGCCGACCGCGTGGACTTCGTCCAGATAGGTCATGGCGCCGTACTTCTTGGCCAGCGCGATCGTGCCGGCGATGTCGGCGATGTCGCCGTCCATCGAATAGACGCTTTCGAAAGCGATCAGCTTGGGCGCGTCGGCCGGCGCGGCGGCCAGCAGCTCTTCCAGATGCGCCAGATCGTTGTGCTTGAAGATCTTGCGCGGACCACCGCCATTGCGGATGCCGGCGATCATCGAGGCGTGGTTCAACTCGTCCGAGAAGATGATCAGGCCGGGCAGGATCTTCTGCACGACCGAGAGCGAGGCCTCGTTCGAGACATAGCCCGAGGTGAACAGCAGCGCGGCTTGCTTGCCGTGCAGATCGGCCAGTTCCTGCTCCAGCAGGACGTGGTCGTGATTGGTGCCCGAAATGTTGCGAGTCCCGCCCGAGCCCGAGCCGTGCGCGTCGACCGCGTCCTTCATGGCTTCCAGCACGACCGGATTCTGGCCTTGGCCGAGATAGTCGTTGCTGCACCAGACAACGACTTCGCGTTCGGAGCCGTCCTCACGGGTCCAGTTGGCCCGAGGAAAAGCGCCGCGCTGGCGCTTCAGGTCGGCGAAGACCCGGTAACGGCCCTCGTCGCGGATCTGATCGACGGCGCTGCGGAACGCGGCTTTGTAGTCCATTGCGATCTCTAAACCGCCGGCCGATGGGCCCGGCGGTCCCCTTGATTACAGGCTCGGTTTTTCGCACCAAGCGTCTCGTGTGTCCATCTAAGGGCGTTTACCTAGGAAATGGAATTGGGCGTTTTGACCAACTCTCCGGACAAATCGCCACGATTCTTCAGGTCAGTTCCGCCAACTTGCCGCGCAAAAGCTGGATGACCGCCGAGAAGTCCTTACCCGCGAATCCGTTGGCGGCGAACAGGGCGTAAAGGGCCTCGGCCTGGGCGCCCATCGGCGTTGCGGCCCCGGTTTGGGCGGCGGCGGCTTGGGCCAGCTTCAGGTCCTTGAGCATCATGGCGGTGGCGAACCCGCCCTCGTAGCCACGATCGGCGGGGGTCTGTGGCCCGACGCCGGGTACGGGGCAATAGGTGCTGAGCGACCAGCACTGGCCCGAGGACTTGCTGGCGATCTCGAAGAAGCTTTCCGCGGCCAGGCCCAGTTTCTCGGCCAGGGCGAAGGCTTCGCAGACGCCCAGCATCGAGATTGCCAGCAACATGTTGTTGCAGATCTTGGCCGCCTGACCCGCGCCGTGGTCTCCCGCCCGGATCGTCGCGCGGGACATCGGCTCCAGCGCGCCCTCGACCGCCACGAAGTCGGCCGCGTCGCAGCCCACCATGAAGGCCAACGTCCCCGCCTCCGCCGCCATCACCCCGCCCGACACCGGCGCGTCGGCGAAGCGGAAGCCCGCCTGCCCCGCCTGACGCGCCACGTCGCGGGCGGTCTCGACGTCGATGGTCGAGCAATCGATCAGCAAGGCTGATTTCGGCGCGCTCTTGAGCACCTGCTCACCATAGACCGAGCGCACGTGGGGACCGGCGGGCAGCATCGTGATCACCACCTCGGCGTCGGCGACCGCCTCGGCGATCGAACCGGTGGCCTGACAACCGGCGGACACGGCGCGCTCCAGGGCGTCGGAGGACAGGTCGAAGGCGCGGACTTGATGGCCCGCCCCCGCCTGGTTGGCGGCCATGCCGCCGCCCATATTGCCCAGCCCGATGAACGCGACGCGGGTCATTCGCTACTCCCTGCGAAAGCGAACCGCGCCTCCTTGGGCGCGGCTCTTATGGTTCTGGGTCGCGTCCGTCAGCGCGCCGAGGCGGGCTTGCGGAACTTGTAGACGAACTGGTCGGTCTTGCCGCGGATCGACGGGTCGTAGACGTTGACCTTGCGGGTGTCGGCCGGAGCGCGCAGCACCCTGCTCTCGCCCTCGAAGATGAAGCCCGCCGCCGTGACCTCGGACTTCACCACCGCCGAGTCGATCCGGTGCAGGTCCTCGGTGTTGCGCAGGCCCGACCCCGCCTCGGCCGAGTGGTCGATGACGAGGTAGACGCCGCCCGGCTTCAAGGCCTTGAAGATCTGGCGGTTCACGACCGACAGGTCGGCCGGCCCCATGAACTTGTCGTGCATGTCGTGGTAGTTCTGGGCCGTGAACACCAGGTCCAACTTTTCCGGCGCGGAGAAGTTCGGCAGCGTGTTCAGGATCACCGTCACGTTCGAATAGACCGGATCGCGGGCGATGGCGTTCACCGCCGGCTCGCGCTTGGCCAGCTTGGTCAACTCGTCCGGCACATAGGCGTAGACCTTGCCCTTCGGCCCCACGGCCTTCGAGAAGATCCGCGTGAAATAGCCGCCGCCCGGGATCAGGTCGGCGACCTTCGCGCCCGGCTTGACGCCGGCGAAGGCCAGGACCTCCCCGGGGTGGCGGGCGTTGTCGCGGATCATGTCGGCCGCGGGACGGGACGGATCGCTGAGGGCGGCGGCGATGTTGGCCGGGATGGCCGCCGAGGCCGGGCCCGAGGGCGGCGGAGGCGGCGGCCCCAGCATCGGCTGCGTGGCGCAGGCGGCAAGGCCGAGCACGGCGACGAGACTGAGAAGCGGCTTACGCATGGCGATCCTTCCAACCGACACTTTATCGTTGTCGTCCACGTTAGCGCACGACACCCGCTACGTCAGCGGCGTCCATTCCTCGTCAGCCGGCAAGGGCGCGAAAATCTCGTCCAGCATGGCGTCGGTGACGTCCTCGAGCCGGGCGGGATTCCAGCGCGGGGCGTTGTCCTTGTCGATGATCACCGCCCGCACGCCCTCGATGAAGTCATGCTTGCGAACGACGCGCGAGCCGATCCGATACTCCATCGCCATGTTGTCGGCGAAGTCGGTCATGGCCGCGCCGCGCTTCAATTGCTCGAAGGCGACCTTCATCGTCTGGGGCGACTTGGTCTTCATGACCTCCAGCTGAGCCCGGCCCCAGTCACTGGAGTCGAGGGTCAGGAATTCGACGATCTCCTCGACGCTTTCGCCGACGAAAAGGCGGTTGAGGTCCTGCTCGAAGCCCAGCAGCGAGGCCTTGCCCGCGTCGGCGCGGTACTTGCGCAGCGTCTCGTCGATACGGCGCGGATCGGCGACGATCGCCTTCTTGAGGCCCTCGACCGCGCCGAACTCGACAAAGTGGGTGGCGACGCCCAGACGCATGCAATCCGCGCCCTTGATCCGCGCGCCGGTCAGGGCCAGCCACAGCCCCGCCTTGCCCGGCAAACGCGGCAGGTACCAGCCGCCGCCGACGTCCGGAAACAGGCCGATGCCGGTCTCGGGCATGGCGAAGGTCGTGCGCTCGGTGGCGATCCGCACGTGGGCCGGCATCGAGATCCCGACCCCGCCGCCCATGACGACACCGTCCATGATCGCCACGACCGGGGTGTCGTAGGTGAACAGGAGGTGGTTCAGCTGGTACTCGGTGTGGAAGAACCGCCGGGCCTCGACGCCGTCCTTGGCGCCGCTCTCCGCCAGCATCCGGATGTCGCCACCGGCGCAGAAGCCGCGGTCTCCGGCATGGTCGATCAGGACCATGTAGATCTCGGGATCTTCCTGCCAGTCCAGCAGCGCGCCGATCATCGTCTCGCACATGCCCAGCGTCAGGGCGTGCAGGGCCTTTGGGCGGTTGAGCGTGATCCGGCCGACGTTCTTTTCGACGCGGATCAGGACTTCGGGGTCTTCGGTCATGGATGGCCTTGAAGGTTCAGGCGTGTTCGGCCGGTTCGGCGACCGGCGCGCAGTCGATCCGCGCGATGCCGCCGCCGACCAGACGGAAGACGGCGTCCTGGGGAATGTCCTGGCTCAGCGTCTCTTCCTTGGAGAGCCCCGCGTAGGCGCCGCGCAGCAGACGACCGGCGACGCCGTGGCTGACGACGATCAGGCGGCGCTCCGGCTCGGCCGCCTGCTCGGCCAGCCAGGCGCTAAGACGCGCCGTCATGGCCTCGTAGGTCTCGCCGCCCGGCGCGTGAAAGCCCCAGGCGTCGTCGCCGAGCAGATGGGGGTGTTCGCCCCTCACCTCTTCGCGAAGCCGCCCGGACCATTCGCCGACATCGATCTCGACCAGTCGCTCGTCCAGTTCGACCGCCAGGCCCAGACGCCCGGCGATCGCCTCGGCGGTGTGACGCGCCCGGCGCAGCGGGCTGGCGACCAGCCGCCAAGGCGCGCGCTCGGTCGCTGGCACGAGATCGTCCAGCAACGCCGCCATCGCCCTCGCCTGCGCCTGCCCCAGAGGCGTCAGGTCGGATTCCAGCCGCCCTTGCAGGCGCCCCTCGCGATTGTGGAAGGTCTGGCCGTGGCGACAGAGATAGATCATCCGACGCTCATTGGCGGAACAGCTGGCGGGCGATGATGACGCGCATGATCTCGTTGGTCCCTTCCAGGATCTGGTGCACCCGCAGGTCGCGGACAATGCGCTCCAGCGGATAGTCCTGGAGGTAGCCGTAGCCGCCATGCAGCTGCAAGGCGTCATTGGCCACCTGGAAGCCGGCGTCGGTGGCGAAACGCTTGGCCATGGCGCACAGCTTGGTCGCCTCGGGATGCTTGCTGTCCAGCGCATGCGCCGCGCGGCGCACCATCAGGCGGGCCGCCTCCAGCTCCGTCGCCATGTCGGCCAGCTTGAACTGCAGGGCCTGGAAATCCTTCAGCGGCCGGCCGAACTGGTTGCGGGTCTCGAGGTAGGCCTTGGCCGTGTCGAGCGCGAACTGGGCGCCGCCCAGCGAGCACGAGGCGATGTTCAGCCGCCCGCCATCCAGGCCCATCATGGCGAAGCGGAACCCCTCGCCCTCCTGGCCGATGCGGTTCTCGACCGGCACGCGGCAGTTGTCGAAATTGACCTGGGCGGTGGGCTGGGCGTTCCAGCCCATCTTGCGTTCATTGGCCCCGAAGCTGAGACCCGGCGTCCCCTTCTTGACCACGAAGGCCGACACGCCCTTGGCGCCCTCGCCACCCGTGCGGGCCATCACGACATAGATGTCCGAGACGCCGCCGCCGGAAATGAAAGCCTTGCCGCCGTTCAGGACATAGTGGTCGCCGTCCAGCTTGGCCGTCGTGCGCATCGCCGCGGCGTCCGACCCCGAGCCAGGCTCGGTCAGGCAGTAGCTGGCGATCAGTTCCATCGTCGTCAGGCGCGGCAGGTAGCGGTGGCGCAGCTCGTCCGAGCCAAAGCGGTCGATCATCCACGAGGCCATGTTGTGGATGGTCAAATATGCGGCGGTTGGCACGTCGCCGTAGCTCAGGGCCTCGAAGATGATCGAGGCGTCGAGACGCGACAGCCCGCTGCCGCCGACCTCCTCGTTCACATAGATGCCAGCGAAGCCGAGCTCGGCGGCCTGGCGCAAGACGTCGACGGGAAAGTGCCTCTTCTCGTCCCACTCCGCCGATCTCGGGGCAAGCTGTCCCTCGGCGAACGCGCGGGCCGCATCCTGGATTGCGACCTGATCCTCGTTCAGCGCGAAATCCATGCGCGGCAACCTCCCATACGGGGCAGAACAGCCCTCACTTCTTTTCGTCTGACTGCGGCGCCAAGGGCCGACTGTCAATCACGCGCGAGGCGGGGCTTTGGAACGGTTCGCCCGCCGAACGAAGGTGTGACCTGAAATCCTCCGTTACACGACTTGAATCGGCGGAACGGCCACACCCCTTGATAACCATCGTCATTCGGCCCAAATGGCGAACTTCGAGTCTGAACGTTCTCAACCATAAAATTTGCATCAACGACTATGCGCTTCGTGAAACTTGCAATGGCCGCCCTGGCGGCGGCCCTCGGTATGCTGGCGATCTCCGCTTCGGCCCACGCGGCCGAGGGCGGCGACATCTCGCGCAGCTATGGCGTCTGGCGCAATCCGAAGAACAGCGTCCATCTAGAGATCAAGGACTGCGGCCCCAGCACCTGCGGCGTCGTGGTCTGGGCCAGCCCCAAGGCCGAGGCCGACGCGCGCAAGTCGGGCACGGACACCCTGATCGGCAAGCAGTTGCTGCGTGACTTCGAAGCCCAAAACAACGGCGCGCTGAAGGGCCGCGTTTGGGTGCCCACCCTGAAGGTCACGCTGGTCGGCACCGCCGAGATCGTCGATCCCAAGACCATGCGCGCCAAGGGCTGCGTGATCGGCAACTTCCTGTGCAAGTCGCAGCTGTGGACCCGCATCGACAGCCCTTCGGTCCTGGCCTCGCGCGCCGCGCCCTAGGCGCGGCCTCCGCCGCTTTCGCTTGATTCAAAGCAAGAGCCGCGCGACCCTCTAAGTGTACAGTGATCACTTGAGCGTCCGACAGAGACGCCGAGCGATCCAGGCCGCGCGACGGCCGGCACGGGAGGAAAGAGCATGGACGAAGCGGCGACGCTTCCAAGGACCGCGCGCGACGCGGCTAGTGAACACTTCGACGTCATCATCGTCGGAGCCGGCATCTCCGGCGTCGGCGGCGCCTATCACCTGACGCACCAGAGACCCGGAACCCGCTTCGTGGTGCTGGAGGCGCTGGAAAGCTTCGGCGGCACCTGGCTGACCCACACCTATCCCGGTATCCGATCGGACAGCGACCTCTACACCTTCGGCTATCGCTTCAAGCCCTGGGTCGGTCCGCCGATCGCCACCGCCGGCGAGATCCTGAGCTACATGGGCGAGGTGATCGAGGAGAACGATCTCTCCCGCCACATCCGCTATCGCCGTCGGATAACCAACGCCGCCTGGTCCAGCCAGGACAAGCTGTGGACGCTGACCGTCTCGGGCCCCGACGGCGTCGAGACCTACACCACGAACTTCCTCTGGATGTGCCAGGGCTATTACCGGCATTCGGTCGGCTACACGCCCGAGTGGCCGGACATGGACCGCTACAAGGGCCGGATCGTCCATCCCCAGACCTGGCCGAAGGACCTGGACCTGAAGGACAAGAAGGTCGTCGTCATCGGCTCGGGCGCCACGGCCGCGACGCTCGTGCCCGCCATCGCCGGCGACTGCGCCCACGTCACGCTTCTGCAGCGCTCGCCGACCTATTTCGTGCCGGGGCGCAACGAGAACGAACTGGCCGACATGCTGCGTCAACTGGAGATCGATGAGCGCTGGATCCACGAAATTGTCCGCCGCAAGGTGCTGTTCGACCAGAACGAATTCACCCGGCGCTCCATCGCGGAGTCCGAGGCGGTGAAGACCGAGCTGCTGGAGGGCGTGAAGATGTTCCTCGGCGAGGACTTCGACATCGCCAAGCACTTCACCCCTCGCTACCGCCCCTGGCGGCAACGGATCGCCTTCGTGCCCGACGGCGACCTCTTCCAGGGCATCGCCTCGGGCAAAGCCTCGGTCGTCACCGACGAGATCGAGCGCTTCACCGAGAACGGCTTGCTGCTGAAATCCGGCCAGGAACTGGAAGCGGACGTCATCGTCACCGCCACGGGCTTTGATCTTAGCGTCCTGGGCGACATCGCCTTCGCGATCGACGGCAAGCCTCTCGATTTCGCCAGCACGGTCACCTATCGCGGCATGATGTTCACCGGCGTGCCGAACCTCGTCTGGGTGTTCGGTTATTTCCGCGCCAGCTGGACCCTGCGGGCCGACATGATCGGCGACTTCGTCTGCCGCCTCCTCGCCCACATGGAGCGGAAGGGCAAGAAGCAGGTCGAGGTGGCCCTCCGCCCCGAGGACAAGGACATGAAGATCGGCGGCTGGATCGATCCCGAGGACTTCAATCCGGGCTATCTGATGCGAAACATGCATCTGCTGCCCAAGGCCGGCGACAAGCCTGAATGGCGGCACACCCAGGACTATTGGAACGAAAAGGAGATCTTCCCGAAGATCGACCTCGACGACGCGGCGTTCCGCTATTCGTGATCGCTTTCAGCGGACCTGCGGGCGGCCTTAAGGGGTCGCCCGTCTTGCCTCGGCGGGCGGCGCGGTCCAAATCAACGCCATGACCACGCCGCCCCTCGCCCCGTATCCGCACACCCGCCTGCGCCGCGTGCGCCAAGCCGACTGGGTTCGTCGCCTCGTCCGCGAGACCGAGGTGCGGCCCTCCGATCTGATCTGGTCGATGGTGGTGCACGAGGGCGAAGGGACCATTCCGGTGGCTTCGATGCCTGGCGTCGAGCGCCTGTCGGTGAAGGAAGCCGCCAAGGCCGCCGTCCGGGCGCGCGATCTCGGCATTCCCGCCATCGCCATCTTCCCGCACATCGACGGATCGCGGAAGGACGCGGCCGGCTCGATCGCCGCCGATCCGGACGGCGTGATCCCCCGAGCCGTCAAGGCCATGAAGGACGCCGCCCCAGAGGTCGGCATCATGTGCGACGTGGCCCTGGACCCCTTCACCGACCACGGCCATGACGGCGTGGTCGAGGGCGGCAAGATCCTCAACGACCCCACCATCGACCGCCTGATCGAGCAGGGCCTGATGCAGGCCGAGGCCGGCGCCGACATCCTGGCCCCCTCCGACATGATGGACGGCCGCATCGGCAAGCTGCGGGCGGCGCTGGAAGCCGCCAGCCACCAGGACGTGATGATCATGTCCTACGCGGCCAAGTACGCCTCGGCCTTCTACGGCCCCTATCGCGACGCCATCGGCTCGGCCAAGCTCTCGGCCGGCCAGGGCGATAAAAAGACCTATCAGATGGATCCGGCCAACACCGAGGAAGCCATCCGCGAGGTCGCCCTCGACATCGCCGAGGGCGCGGACATGGTCATGGTCAAGCCGGGCATGCCCTATCTCGACATCGTCCGCCGCATCGTCGACGAGTTCCGCATGCCGACCTACGCCTTCCAGGTGTCGGGCGAGTACGCGATGATCATGGCCGCCGCCCAGAACGGCTGGATCGATAAGGACCGCGCCATCCTGGAAAGCCTGACCGCCTTCAAGCGCGCCGGCGCGGCGGGGATCATCACCTACTTCGCCCCCTGGGCGGCGGAGAAGCTGGGCTAGCATGGCCGCGCCGAGAACCGCCTTCAGCCAAGGCCGGTTCTACGGCGCCCCGACCGTCGAACGTCAGCTCCCCGGCGTGCGCCTCGCGCATCTGGAAGCCACCAAGCGCGCCGACCACGTCGACGAGCACAGCCACGACGACGCCCACTTCGTGCTGGCCACCCACGGCCGGTACATCACCACCGCCGCCGGGCCGGAAACCGAAGGCCCGGTGCTGGTCTACAACCCGCCGGGCGTCGTGCACCGCGACCGCTTCGTCGACGGCGGCGGATATTTCCTGGCCGTCAGCTTCGAGGCCGCAGACTGGCATGCGCTGGCCGACGCGGGTCGAGGCGCGGCGATCGACGCGCTGCGGCTGACCGGTCCCACCGCCCGCCGCGCGGCGTTGCGGCTGACCCGCTCTCTGCTGGCCCGCGACGCCGAGACGCTATCGCTGGAAAGCCTGAGCCTGGAACTGGCCGCTCAAGCGATCACGCCGGTGTGGGATGGCGACAAGCGCCCCTCTTGGCTCGACCGCGCCGAGACCTTCCTGGCCGACGCCTTCGACCAGCCCATCAACGTCGCCGACCTGGCCGCCGTCGCGGGCGTGCATCCGGTCCACCTGGCGCGCGGCTATCGTCGCTGGCTGGGCGCGGCGCCGGGCGACCGACTGCGCGCCCGTCGTCTGGAGCGCGCCGCCGACCTGCTCATGCGCGGCCGTGACCCGATCGGCGAGATCGCCCTGGCCTCCGGCTTCTGCGACCAGAGCCACCTCAATCGCCAGTTCCTAAAGGCCTATGGCGTCACGCCTGGCGAGTTCGCGCGGCTGTGCGGCCGCCGGCCGGTTGTTGCAAGCGTCCAAGACGAGGCCGCCGGCGCCGCCTAGACGGCCGAGATCCTTTGTGGAGTTCCCGCCTTGAAAGTCTTCGCGTTCGCCGCCGCCCTCGTGCTCGCCCCCGTGTCCGCGAAGGCCGCCGACTGGACCACCGCCGCGCCCGCCGCCGAGGGTCTGTCCGCCGCGAAGCTGGAGGCCATGTCGGCCGCCATCAAGGCCGGCGAGTTCCAGAAGATCACCAGCGTCCTGGTCGCGCGTCACGGCAAGCTGGTGTTCGAAGCCTACTACGACCAGGAGGGCGCCGAGGCGCGCCGCAACACCCGCTCGGCCACCAAGACCGTCACCGCCATGCTGGCCGGCGCGGCCATCGCGCGGGGCGCGCTGCCCAGCGTGGATGCGCCGATCAAGGCCTACCTCAAGGGCCGCCCGCCGGCGGCCAACCCCGATCCGCGCAAGGACAAGGTCACGGTCGAGGACCTCCTGACCATGAGCTCGATCGCCGAGTGCGACGACGACAATTCGTTCTCGCGCGGCAACGAGGAGCGGATGTACCTGATCGAGGACTGGGTCGGCTTCTATCTGGACCTGCCGGTGCGCGGCTTTCCCGACTGGAGCCCGCGCCCGGAGGCCTCGCCGTACGGACGCGCCTTCAGCTACTGCACCGCCGGGGTGGTGACCCTGGGTCAGGTCGTCCAGAACGCGGTCGGCAAGCCCCTGCCCACCTTCGCCGACGAGGCGCTGTTCAAGCCGCTCGGCATCGAGGCGCCGCGCTGGCAGATGTCGCCCCTGGGTCTGGCCATGGGCGGCGGCGGCCTGGGCCTGCGCGGCCGCGACCTCCTCAAGCTTGGCCAGCTCTACGCCAATGGCGGACAGTGGAACGGCAAGCAGGTTCTGCCCGCCGACTTCATCAAGGCGTCGGTCACACCCCACGCCAACGCCCGCGAGAACACCGACTACGGCTATCTGATCTGGCTGCAGACCTTCGCCGGACCGGATGGCGCCGGCCACAAGGCCTGGGTGATGAGCGGCTCGGGCGGCCAGAAGGTCGCGATCGTCCCCGACCTCGACCTGGTGGCCGTGATCACCACGACAAACTTCGGCGTCCGCCAGCCGCACGCCATCTCCGAAAAGCTGATCGCGGAACACATCCTGGCGGCGGTCGAGAAATAGCGACCCGACTCTCGGACGCGGCTAGGCTCTGGCCATGACTCGCGTCCTCGACATCGTCACCGCCGTGATCCGCGACGAAACCGGCCGCATGCTGCTGGTCCGCAAGCGCGGGACCTCGATCTTCATGAAACCCGGCGGCAAGCGCGACGCCGGCGAGGACGACCTGACCACCCTGGCGCGCGAGCTCAAGGAAGAGCTGGGCTGCCGACTGGTGGCGGCCGAGCGGCTTGGCCATTTCAGCGCCCCGGCCGCCAACGAGGCGGGCTTCACCGTCCAGTCGGCGACCTACCTGGCGACGGTCGAAGGCGACATCGCGCCACGCGCCGAGATCGAGGAGCTGGTTTGGATCGACCCGGCCGCGCCCGGCGACCTGCGGCTAGCCCCGCTGTTGACCCAGCAGGTGCTGCCGGCCTTGGCGAACACCCGATAGCCGCCTTCCTGGGCCTTGTGCCCAGGAAGGCGTGGTTTACGCACCGCCTGAATGTCGATCCGTCCTAACCCTTCGAGGCCAAGGCGCTGATCCGCCCTTGAACCATTTCCAGCGCCAGTTCGCGCGCGCGTTCGGGCGGACGCCCCAGCAACTCCGAGAGGGTCGGGCCGAACAGTCCCGTCCCGACGGCGAGGATGATGTTCAGCAGGATGAAGTCGACGACTTTCTCGCGCTCAAGGCCCAGGTCCTGCGCCAGGCGAGCCTGGATGACCTCGTCGACCACGTCTCGCACCAGGGTCATGCGCCGGCCCTCGCCGGTCAGCTCCAGCCAGGCCGCCAGCCGGGCCGCGCCCTTGGCCTCGAACGCCTCGAACAGGGCCTGAGCGCCGAAACCCGGCGTCGCGCCGCCCGTGTTGAAACCGGTGATGACCTTGTCGGCCAGGGCGCGGATCATCCGCTCCATCAGCGCCGTCTCGACGCCGGCGATCGAACCGAAGTGGTGGATCACATTGGCGTGGACAACGCCGGCCGCCTTGGCGACGTCCGCCAGCTTCAGCGCCTGGGGGCCCTGCTCGACCAGGATCGCCTCGGCGGCGGCCAGGATGTTCTCGCGCGCGGCCTCGGGCGAGCGGCGGACTCGGGTCGGACGGGGCGCGGACGCTTCTATTGACATTTTTGTCAGTATAACCAACTCTGAGGCTCGAAGGCCGATGTCCAAGCCCTAAACCGGCGGAGCCCAGAACGCCATGACCCTCGCCCCCATGCCGCCCAAGCACACGCCCGACGACCTCGACGTGGCCCCGCGCGACATCCGTTTCGCTCTCGACTCAGCGCGCCAAGGCCACTGGCTAGGCGGCGACCCGCTCGGCACGGCGGTGTTCAACGCGCTGTCGCTGACCTTCCCCGACGGCGAGCGGATGTTCATGGACGCGGTGAAGGCCTATCGCGACCGCCTGACCGGCAAGCTGGCCGAAGACGCCCGGGGTTTCATCGCCCAGGAGGCGATCCACTCGCGCGAGCATCATCACCTGAACAGCCTGATCGACCGCGAGCGCTACCCGGTGGCCGAGGTCGAGGCGATGATCCGCAAGCGCGTGACCTTCGCCCGTGACCGGGGTCCGATGGCCATGCTGATCTCGACCATCGCGCTGGAACACTTCACGGCCATGATGGCCGAGATGCACGCGCGCCATCGCGACCTCTTCGCCACCACCGATCCCGAGATCGAAAAGCTGTGGCGCTGGCACGCCATGGAAGAGACAGAGCACAAGGCCGTCGCCTATGACGTCTTCCTGGAGGTGACCAAGGACTGGTCGCCGCTGAAGCGCTACTTCATCCGCTGCCGCGCGATGGCCCTGGTGACCTACATGTTCACCCGCAACATCACCCGCTACGCCGCTCGCCTGCTGGAGACCGACGGCTACACGCCCGAGGCGGCGCTGAAGGCGGTGAAGCGCTATGTCTGGCGCGAGCCGGGGATCTTCAGCCGCGGCGCCAAGACCTATTTCGCCTGGTACCGCCCCGGCTTCCACCCCTGGGACCAGGACGACCGCGCGCAATTCGCCGACTGGAAGGCCGAGTTCGACGCGGCCGCCGCCTGAGGCTTGCCGGGGTAAGGCCGGTCGGCTAGGGCTTCGCCGCCGTAGCCTATCCGCGGGGGTCGGAGCCACGGCGATCGAAGCGCGACGTGATCTCGCGCTCGTCATGCCGGGGGGCTTCGAATGCGATTGGGCGCGGTGTCGTCGACGATGATCCTGGGCGGAGCCTTGCTCTGTCTCGCCGCCTGTCAGCCCAAGTCCGAGTCCCCGCCCGGAGCCCTGCTCGGCTGGGCCTATCCGCAAGGCCCAAAGCGCAATCTGCCGCCCTATCCCAGCGGCCTCCAGCGCATCCCCGGCAGCGCCGTGACCTATATGGGCGAGGCGCTGAACAAGGGCGCGGGTCCGCCCGACTGGTTCCCAAGCAGCCATCCGCCCGCGCCCGAAGTGGTCGCCCAGGGGCGCAAGGGGCTGATGGCCTGCGCCGAGTGCCACCAGATCGGCGGCGGCGGCTCGCTGGGCACGCCGAACCTGGCGGGGCTCTCGGAAGACTACATCATCCAACAGGTGCGCGAGTTCCGCGACGGCCGGCGCGTGTCGTGGAGAGCCGACTGGCCCACGAACCAGGACATGATCAAGGTCGCCAAGACCGTCACCGACGAGGAATTGGCCGCCGCCGCGGCCTACTACGCCGCCCTGCCCTACAAGCCGCGCGTGCGGGTCGTGGAGGGCGAGACCGCGCCGGCGACCAAGCCGAACTACTACGGCTGGCTGGATCTCGACCCCGGCAAGCCGCCCCAGCGCTTGAACGGCCAGGTGATCGAGGTGGCCGAGGACTGGCCGCGCATGCTGCTGGCCGATCCGAGCGCGGTGATCGTGGTCCACGCGCCGATCGGGGCGACGGCGCGAGGCGAGGCCCTGGCGGCCAGTGGCGGCGGTAACGGCCAGGCTTGCGCGGCGTGTCATGGCCCAGGGCTGAAGGGCTCGCCGGTCGCTCCGGCCCTGGCCGGGCGCTCGGCGGCGTATCTCGCGCGGCAACTGCTGGACATCAAGACCGGCGCGAGGCGCGGCCCCCTGGTGAGCCAGATGCAAAGCCCGGCGAACGGTCTGAGCGACGAGCAGATCCGCGACCTGGCGGTCTATGCGGCGTCGTTGAGGCCTTAGGCTAGATCTCAGCTGAATAACCAGTGTCATCCCGGCCGAAGCGTAGCGTAGAGCCGGGACCCAGGGGCGGCGCGCACAGCGCTCCGTCACCCCCTGGGTCCCGGATAACGCCTGCGGCGTTTCCGGGATGACACGGATATTGAGCGGAACCTACCCCGCGATCAGACCAAAGTCCGCCACCTGACCCATGGCGTCGCGCACAGCCGCCAACGTCCGCAGGCGGTTGTCGCGGTGCTCGGGGTCGTTGACGAAGACGCCGTCCAGATAGGCGTCCACCGGACCGCGCAGGCCAGCCAGCTGGGCCATGGCGCCGGTGAAGTCTTCCTTGGCCAGGGCGTCGGCCAGCGGGCCTTTCAGCACGCGCAGGGCGTCGTAGAGCTGGACCTCGGCGGCGCTGTCGGCGGCCGGAGCCTCCGGCTCGCCGCTCGGCAGAGCGCCCTTCTTCTCCTCGGCCTTGAGGATGTTGGAGGCGCGCTTGTAGCCGGCCAGCAGGTTCTTGCCGTCGTCGGTCTTCAGGAAGCCGTCCAGGGCCTCGACCCGCGCGACGATCCGCGCCAGGTCGTCGTCGCCCAGGGCGAAGACGGCGTCGACGAGGTCGTGACGCTTGCCTTGATCGCGGAGCGTGACCTTCAGGCGGTCGGCGAAGAAGGCCAGAAGTTGGTCCATCGCAGGCAAATAAGCATTTCGCCATTCAATCCCGCTTCGATGGCCAGCGAACGCGCGAGCTATCTTTTCAGCAGCAGCCAAGACGCCCTCAGAAGCTGAGTCCGGAACCTTTGCAGCAGCTTCCATGATTGAGAATGCATGCAGAGCTTCTTCCGAGAGCGCGATCTCAACCTCACTGTCGGAAATCCGGGCCGACAGCTGCGAATTGATCACTCCAGCTCGGACCCTTTGGTAGATTTCTTCGACCTCAACTTGGAGTAGGCGCGAAGCGTGACCTTCCAACAGGTCACGTAGTGGCATTGAATTTCCGCTCTCGAGAATAACCCGGATCACGCCCAGCGCCGCCCGACGCAGCGCGTACGGGTCCTTGCTGCCCGTCGGCTTCTCGTCGATCGCGAAGAAGCCGACCAGGGTGTCCAGCTTGTCGGCCAGGGCCACGGCGATCGCCAGCGGCGAGGTCGGAACGGCGTCCGAGGGGCCTTGCGGCTTGTAGTGGTCCTGGATCGCGGCGGCGATCTCGGGGTCGAGGCCGGCCTCGCGGGCGTAGTAGCCGCCCATCAGGCCCTGCAGTTCCGGAAACTCGCCGACCATGCCCGAGGCCAGGTCCGCCTTGGCCAGCCGCGCGGCTTCCTTGGCTTTCTCGACATCGGCGCCGACCAGCGGGGCGATCTCGCCGGCCAGGGCGACGATGCGCTCGACGCGCTGAGCCATCGTGCCGAGCTTGGCGTGGAAGGTCACGCCGTTCAGCTTCTCAAGCCACGGTTCGAAGCCGGCCTTGCGGTCCTCGTCCCAGAAGAAGCGGGCGTCGGACAGGCGGGCCGACAGCACCTTGGCGTTGCCGGCGGCGATCACCTTGCCGCCGTCGGCGGCCTCGATGTTGGCTATGGTGATGAAGTGCGGAGCCAGACCCGGCTGGCCCGGCTTCTTCACCGCGAAGTACTTCTGGTGCGTCCGCATCGAGGTGCGGATCACCTCGGGCGGCAGGTCCAGGAACGACGGATCCATGTCGCCCAGCACCGGCGTCGGCCATTCGGCCAAGCCCGCGACTTCGTCGAGCAGCCCCTGGTCCTCGACCAGCTCCAGATGACGCGCGAAGCACAGGGTCTTGCAGCCTTCCAGGATGCGCGCCTTGCGCTCCTCGACGTCCAGCACGACGAAGTGCTTCTCGAGGCCCGCGACATATTCGTCGAAGTCCTTGGCCACGAAGGGTTTCGCCTCACCCATGAAGCGGTGGCCCTCGGTGACGTCGCCGCTTTCGACGCCCTCGATCGAGAACGGCACGACCTCGCGGTCCAGCACGCACAGGATGCGCTTCAGCGGCCGCACCCAGCGCAGCTTCTTGTAGCCCCAGATCATCGACTTGGGCCACGGGAAACCCCGGACGATGGCCTCGACCATCTCGGCGATGATTTCGGCGGTCGGGCGGCCCTTCTTTTCGATGAAGGCCATGTAGACGCCGTCGCGCTCGACCAGCTGGTCTTGCGTCAGGCCGGTCTTGCGCAGGAAGCCTTCCATGGCTTGCGGCGGCGCGCCGACGCGGGGGCCCTTCAGCTCTTCCTTGCGGTCGGCCTGGGCCAGCGGCAGGCCTTCGGCCACCAGGGTCAGGCGACGCGGGCCGGCGAAGGTGGTCAGGGCCTCGGGCAGGAAGCCGGCGGCGGCCAGGTGCTCGCGGGCCATGCGCTCCAGGTCCTTGGCGGCCTGGGCCTGCATGCGGGCGGGGATCTCTTCCGAGAACAGTTCGAGGAGAAGTTGGGGCATCGTGACTTACGCGGCTTCCTGCTGCTCGACCCAGGCGCTGGCGCACATCTTACAAAGGTCGCGGATGCGGCCGATGTAGCTGGCGCGCTCGGCGACGGCGATCGCGCCGCGGGCGTTCATCAGGTTGAAAAGGTGGCTGGCCTTCAGGACCATGTCGTAGGCGGGCAGGACGAGCGACTTGCCCTGATAGGAGCGAGCCAGCATCAGCGGCACCTGCTCTTCCATCTGCTCGAACTGCTGCTTGAGCACGGCCACGTCGTAGCCGTGGAAGTTGGCTTCCGACTGCTGGCGCTCGTTCTCCAGGAACACGTCGCCATAGGTCGTCGCGCCCAGGGGCGAGTCCGGATCGTTGAACGGCAGGTCATAGACGTTGTCGACGCCGAACACGTACATGGCCAGGCGTTCCAGGCCATAGGTCAGCTCGCCCGCGACGGGGCTGACGTCCAGGCCGCCAACCTGCTGGAAGTAGGTGTACTGGCTGACTTCCATGCCGTCGCACCAGACTTCCCAGCCCAGGCCCCAGGCGCCGACGGTCGGATTTTCCCAGTCGTCCTCGACAAAGCGGATGTCGTGGGTGCGCAGATCCAGGCCGATCGCTTCCAGCGAGCCGAGATACAGGTCCTGCATGTTCTCGGGGTTCGGCTTCAGGATCACCTGATACTGATAATAGTGCTGCAGGCGGTTGGGGTTCTCGCCATAGCGGCCGTCGCCCGGACGGCGCGAGGGCTGCACATAGGCGGCGTTCCAGGGCTTGGGACCCAGAGCGCGGAGCACCGTGGCCGGGTGCAGCGTCCCCGCCCCCACCTCGACGTCGTGCGGTTGCAAGATGATGCAACCCTGCCGGCTCCAATAGTCATGGAGCGTCAGGATCAGGCTTTGGAAGGACTTGGGTTTTTCGCGCGACATCAATCGAAGCAGGCCTAGAAAAAAGTCGGCGGACCATAGGGCCCGCCGACCGGTGCTTCAAGCGATGTCCGGCGCGTGTCGGACGAAAGTCCGCGCGCCTAGTTGCCCTTGGGCGTGGTGTGCTTGCCGGCGTTCGACATCGGCGCGCCGTACTTGGCGCGATTGGCGGTCGTGTCGGCCACCGGGCCGTTGGAGACGACGTTCGGATCGCCCGCCTTCAGCTTGGCCTGGGCGTCGGGCGACTCCGAAGACAGCCGCACGACACCCGAGGCGCTGACGCCAGCCGCCGGAGCGGCCATGGCCGAAGGCGTCGCGGCCGGATCGGAGGCCATGTCCGTCGAGGTGACGGGCGTCGCGGGCGTGGGATTGGTCCCGGGAACTTGAGCGCCGGCCTGCTCGGCGGGCGCCGGCGCGGAGACCTGCTCGTTGGCGGCGACGTTCATGGTGGCGCTGGCGTCGGTCGCCGCCGGAGCCGATGCGGCCTGCAGGCCCGGGACATCCTTGGGCAGCAGCACCTTGTCGACGACGTGCAGCACGCCGTTGCTGGCCATGACGTCGGCCTGAACGATGTTGGCGCCATCGACCATCGGCGTGGCGCCGCTGCCGTCCAGCATCAGGGGCGAGCCCTCGACGCTCTTCACCTCGCCCTTGGCGCCGTTGATCTTGCTGGAGTCCACCTTGGCGTTGATCAGGTGGTAGGTCAGCACCTTCTGCAGCATCGGGCCGTTTTCCGGCGCCATCAGCTTATCCCGTTGGTCGGCCGGCAGGGCGGCGAAGGCCGCGTCGGTCGGGGCGAACAGGGTCAGGTTCTGGTTGGTCTTCAGGACGCTGGTCAGATTCACCGACGAGACGGCCTTCAGGAAGGTGCTGAACTGACCCGAGGCCTGGGCGGTCTGGATCAGGTCGCCCTTGGCGACGACCGGCGAGGCTGCGGCCGGCGCCTGCGCGGCGGGCGCCGTGTCGGTGGCGGTCTGGGCGTGCGCCGCGCCGGCCATCAGGGCGATCGCGGCGGCGGCGGTGAGGAGGCGCTTGGTGGTCATGATCGAGTTCCTCTCGGTTCGAGCGGTTTACGCCCAAGCCTGGGACTCGGTTCCCAGATCACGCCCTCGTGATTATCTTGACCGTTACTTGAAGAAGAACACCATCGCCGCGCCGCAGACGATCAGGCCAAAACCGACCAGGGTGGTCCACTTGATCGCCTCGCCCATATAAAAATACGAGAATAGCGTAAAGACGATCAAGGTAATCGCCTCTTGGCCGGTCTTAAGCTGAGCCGTGGAATACATGCCGCTGCCAATCCGATTGGCCGGGACAGCCAGCATGTACTCGGGAAGCGCGATCAGCCAGCTCGATAGGATCGCCACGGGCAAGGCCAGGCTTTTGTGCTTGAGGTGGCCGTACCAGGCGAAGGTCATGAAGATGTTGGACGCCACCAGCATCAACCACGGCGCGATCTTCAGGACGAGGGGCGACATGTAGGCGGTCTCCGGGGCGGATCCATGGGAAGCGCGGCACCCTAGAACAAGTGACGTCGCCCGCGCCAGGGCCGTCCCGTCAGACAAAAACGCTGTTTTCTGACGCATCCAGGGCGTCGCGCGCTCAAAAATTAGGCGCCACGCCCAATTCCTTTCCGAAACCTTTTCCGCGCGCGCCTTCACGGAACCGTCGTCGATAGCTTGGCCCGGCCGGGGAAAACGACGCGGCGCGTGAAGGCGCGGCGTCGGCGGTGATCACACCGGGGGCGATCTCGCTTCCCACAACCAAGCAAACAAGCCCGCGTCGCGGCGGGCCGGAGCAAGGCGGATGAAACTGATCATAGCGGTCGTCAAACCCTTCAAGCTGGACGAGGTGCGCGAAGCGCTCGTCGCCGCCGGCGTTGAAGGTCTGACGGTGTCGGAAGTGAAGGGCTACGGCCGCCAGAAGGGCCAGACGGAAATCTACCGGGGCGCCGAGTACCAGGTGAATTTCGTGCCGAAGGTGAAGCTCGAAGCGGTCGTGGACGACGCGTCCGCCGCCAAGGCGGTCGAGGCGGTGAAGGCCGCCGCGGCCACGGGCAAGATCGGCGACGGCAAGATCTTCGTCCTCAATGTCGAGGAAGCCGTCCGCATCCGCACCGGCGAAACCGGCTCGGCCGCGCTGTAATCGGGAACAAGGGGATACCGAGATGAAACTCACCTTCAAACCGCTGGCGGGGCTTATGCTCGCCGCGACCATCGCGGGGGCTCCGCTGGGGGCGACCGCCTTCGCCCAGGAGACCGCGCCCGCGCCGGCCGCCGCGACGGCCGCGCCCGCCGAGGCCGCGCCGGCTCCGGCGGCGGCTCCCGCCGAAGCGCCCGCCGCCGCCCCGACCATCGAAGACAAGATGGACAAGGGCGACAACGCCTGGATGCTCACCTCCGCCCTGCTGGTTCTGCTGATGATCCTGCCGGGCCTGGCCCTGTTCTACGGCGGCCTGGTGCGCGCCAAGAACATGCTGTCGGTCATGATGCAGGTCTCGACCGTGGCCCTGATCGGCTTCGTCGCCTGGATGCTGTGGGGCTATAGCTTCGCCTTCACCGACGGCGGCGGTCTCGACAAGTTCGTCGGCGGCTTTGGTCGGATCTTCCTGAAGGATGTCACCCCAGCCAGCAACGTCGCGACCTTCTCGACCGGCGTCGTGATCCCGGAACTGACCTTCATCGCCTTCCAATCGACCTTCGCGGCGATCACCGCCGCCCTGGTGGTCGGTTCGCTGGTCGAGCGCATGAAGTTCGCCGCCATCGTCGCCTTCGCCGTCCTGTGGCCGCTGCTGTCGTACTACCCGATGGCTCACATGGTCTGGTGGTGGCCCGGTCCGAACGCCATCGCCCTGGCTCCCGAGGATCCGGTGAAGTCCGGCCTGCTCTGGGGCTTCGGCGCCCTGGACTTCGCCGGCGGCACCGTCGTCCACATCAACGCCGGTATCGCCGCCCTGGTCGGCGCCCTGATCCTCGGCAAGCGTCAAGGCTACGGCAAGGAGCCGATGCCGCCGCACTCGCTGACCCTGACCCTCGTGGGCGCTGGCCTGCTGTGGGTGGGCTGGTTCGGCTTCAACGCCGGTTCGAACCTGGAGTCGAACGGCTACGCCTCGCTGGCCATGGTCAACACCTTCATCGCCACCGCGGCCGCCGGCCTGTCGTGGATCATCGCCGAATGGGCCACCCGCGGTAAGCCGTCGGCTCTGGGCCTGGCTTCGGGCATCGTCGCCGGCCTCGTGGCCGTCACCCCGGCCGCCGGCTTCGCCGGTCCGATGGGCGCCCTGATCCTGGGTCTGGTCGTCTCGCCGATCTGCATCGTCTTCTGCTCGGTCGTGAAGAACGCGCTGAAGTACGACGACAGCCTGGACGCCTTCGGCATCCACGGCATCGGCGGCATCGTCGGCGCCATCGGCACGGGCCTGCTGGTCAACCCCGCCTGGGGCGGCGCTGGCGTCGTCGACTACACCAGCTGCGGCAAGGACGGCGACTTCTCGACCTGCGACAGCGCCGTCTACGACATGGGCGTCCAGGTGCTGGCTCAGGTGAAGGCCGTCGGCGTCACGATCATCTGGTCGGCCGTGGCCTCGGCCATCGTCTTCTTCCTGATCAAGCTGGTCATCGGCCTGAAGGCTTCGCCGGAAGCCGAGGAAGAAGGCCTGGATATCTCGGAACACGGCGAGCGCGCCTACCACAGCTAAGGCTGGCGTAGGCCCTCACCGAGGGACCGAAGGGCGCGGAGAGCGATCTCCGCGCCCTTTTCCTTTCGCGACTCTTCCCGGATCGGCAAAGCTGCGCTGGCTCGACCGGAGATCGTCATGGACGCCCAACTCTTCCTCCTCTGCGTCCTGACCTTCGTGATCCATTTGATCGGCGCCCTGGCCTATGCGGTGCGGATCGCCGGCGTGCGCACGCGCCGCATCGCCATGTCGTTCGCGCTGTTCAACGTCCTGGTCCTCGTCTCGCGCGCCTCGAACGCCTTCCAGGGCCCGTTCCTCTCGAAGCGTGTCGAGACCAGCTTGACCGCGGACGCCGGTGCGCGATTGCTGTCGGACTTCCAATGGCTGATGGCCAGCGCCAGCATGGCGGCGCTGATCGGCGCCCTGGCCATCCCCACCGCGCAGCGCCTGTTCACCCGCGCGGTGGCCCACTTCCAGGTCCACCGATCGATCCCCAAGCTCTTGATGCACGCCTTCGCCAAGGGCGGGCTGTCCTACGTGCGCCAGTCAGTCGCCATACCCTCGCCCACTCATCTCAAAGGTATGAGGCAGACGATCGAGGTTCCAGCGCGCATCATCGTGCTGAACGTGCTGGCCCAGGCCCTGCTGACCGTGGGCGTGTTCGCCCCGCTGTATGCCGGCTATCTCGACCCGCAATTGCGAGTGACGGCCGTCAGTCTTTCGTCGGTGAT
This sequence comes from Caulobacter segnis, assembly GCF_031454995.1. Taxonomy (GTDB): domain Bacteria; phylum Pseudomonadota; class Alphaproteobacteria; order Caulobacterales; family Caulobacteraceae; genus Caulobacter; species Caulobacter segnis_E. The sequence goes on from NZ_JAVDRV010000002.1 coordinate 1,188,605, forward strand.
CAACGGCGTGGCGACGATCCTCCTGTTCGTGCTGATCGACCCATGCCTGTCGATCATGACCGACGACGTGATGGAGGGACGCGTCAGCGAACCCGCCTTCCGCCGCGCCGTCGTCTGGTTCGCCGGCAGCCGGGTGGCCGGCACCGTGCTGGCTCAGCTGCTGCTGGTCCCCGCAGCCAATACCGTGGTGATCTTGGCGCGGATGATCTAGAGCCGCCGCGCGCTGGTGATCGGCACGACTGGGTCCAGCATCTGGCCTTCCATGACCGGATTGGTCGCCTTGCCCGGCGTCGGCAGGTTCAGGATCTTGTGGACGATCTCCATGCCCTTGATCACCTGACCAAAGGCGGCGAAGCCCAGGTTGTCGCCCTCGCCCGCCGGATTGGCGTCCAGGTACGGCGCCTCGCCCACGCAGATGAAGAAGTCCGAGTCGCCCGTGCCGGGCTCCTTCCGAGCCAGCGACACCGTCCCGTCGACGTGACGAAGCCCCGTCTGGGTGGTCGGCTCGTGCGCGATCGGCGGCAATAGCCTCTTGGGATCGCCCTGCAGGCCGCCCTCGATCAGGCCGTAATCGACGGGACTGTTGGCCTTGGCCGAGCGCCAGAAGCTGGCGCCGTCGTAACGCTTCTCGTCGACATAACGCAGGAAGTTGGCCGTGGTCAGCGGGGCTTGCTTGACCTTGAGCGCGATCACGATCGGCCCAAGGCTGGTCTCCAGCGACACCAGCACATCGCCTGGCCCCGGCACGATCGGCGCGGGCGCCAAGTTCAGAATCTGGGCTGACGCCAGGCTAGGCGCGACGGCCATCCCGCCGAGAACCGTCAAGACATCACGGCGCTTCATGCGTCTTTCTCCTAGCTCAGGCGGCAGCGCCGCACCCACCAGTCGGGCCGCTCCGCCTCGATCCGTTCGGCCAGGGTCTCGGCCTCGATGTCGCCCGCGCAAAGGGCGAAGGAGGTCGCGCCCGAGCCGGACATCCGGACCAGAAGACTCTCGGGCTGGTCGCGCAAAACGTCCAGCGCCTCGCCAATTTGAGGCCGCAAGGCCACGGCGGGCGCCTCGAGATCGTTGCGCGTGGCGACGGCCAGCCAGCCGGCCGCCTCCTCGGCGCTCTCCAGCGCGGCCGGCAAGCGTGGGCGCTCGGCGCCGTCGGGATGCACGGCGGCGTCATAGGCGCGATAGACGGCGCCGGTCGGCGACGGCACGCCCGGATTGACCAGCACCGCGTGCAGCGGCGGCAGCGTTGGCGCGGGCGAGAGCACCTCTCCCCGCCCCTCGGCCATCAGCGCCGTGGCGCGGAAGCAGGCCGCGCCGTCAGCCCCGAGACTGGCCGCCAGAGGCTCCAGATCGTCGTCCGAGAATTGCGGCGCCAGGGCGTCGCGCAGCAGCTTCAAGGCCGCGCCGGCGTCGCTGGATCCACCGCCCAGCCCCGCCGCGATGGGCAGCCGCTTGTCCAGGATCAGGCGGTAGGGCGGAACCGGTCCGCCCAGCCTGGCGTGGAACGCGCGCGCGGCGCGGAGGACCAGATTGTCCTCGCCGGCCGGGATACTCGCGCCGAACGGCCCGGTCGTCTCGAAGGCCGGCGCGTCGCTGGGCTGGATCATCAGCTGATCGCCGACATCGGCGAACACCATCAGGCTGGAGATGGGATGATAGCCCTCCGCGTCCGGCCCGCCGACATGGAGGAACAGATTGACCTTGGCGGGCGCGAAGGCGGAAAGCCGCATGACTCTTCAAAGCTCGGTTGCGAAAGCGGCCGTGCGATAGCTCAGTTGTGGGCCACCGTCGACTTGACGATCGGCGCCGTCGCCGGGCCCAGGCCGTTCTTCAGCTTGGCCTCGGCCTCCGTCTTTCGCTTGTCGTCGGGTTCGAGGCTCAAGACGCGTCGCCACTGGAAGGTCGCCTCGGTCTTGCGCCCCACCCGCCAATAGGCGTCACCCAGATGGTCGTTCACGTCCGGATCGCCGGGCTCCATCTCGACGGCGACCTCGAGCTTCTCGACCGCGGTCTTGTAGTCGCCCAACCGGTAGTAGGCCCAGCCGAGGGAGTCGAGCATGGCGCCCGACTGCGGCCGCGCGTCGACCGCCTTCTGCACCATCGCCAGCGCCTCCTTCAGGTGCTCGCCGCGATCGATCCACGAATAGCCCAGGAAGTTCAGCAGTTCGGGCTCATCGGGATTGAGCTTCAGCGCCGCTTGCAAGTCGCGCTCGGCCTCGGGCCAGCGCCCGCCTTGCTCCAGCGACACCGCCCGCAGATAGAGCAGACGCCAATCCGGAGCTTCGGCTTCGCGGGCGATCACCGGATCGAGCACGGCCACCGACTCGTTCCATTGGCCGCCGGAGCGCAGGAGGTCGGCCAGCGCCACCTGGGCGTCGCGATTGTTGCGCGCCGCCGTTGCTGCGGCGCGGGCCACCTCCAGCGCCTTGGCCTTGTCGCCCAGGTCGTTGAGCGACCAGGCGGTCTTGGTCTGGGCGGTGACATAATGGGGCGAGGTCGCCGGGACGTTGGCGAAAGCCTCGATCGCGCCCTTTGGATCCTCGTTCTGGTTCATCAGGTCGCCCAGCAGGACCCAAGCCTCGTCACGGTTGGGATCCAGCCGCAGCGCCAGGCGCAAATAGGCCTGAGCGAACTGCACCTGACGCTCGCCGGCGAAGGTGGCGGCGCAGGCGATCAGCCCCTCGGCCGCGCCCTGACGGATGGTCGGCGCGGGCGGCGGCGCGCCCTTGGCGGCGGCCCGAGCGCGGGCGCGCAGAAGACCAAGATCATTGGGCGCGGCGCGCAAGGCGCCGTCGTACAGCGCCACGGCGTCGTCACGGCGCTTCCGACGCTCCAGGAACGCGCCATAGTCCAGGGTGAAGATGCTGGCGGTGGCGGCGTTGGCGGTCAGCGCCTTGTAGTCGGTCTCGGCCTCGTCATAACGCTTAGCGCGCTCGAGCAGACGGGCCTGCCCCTGCTGACCGAAGAACTGCACGAGCTTGTCGTTGCGCAGGGTCGGCTGCACGACCGCGCCGTCCTTGTCCCCCGCGAGAGCGGCCGCCCAGGGGCCTAGCAAGGCGGCCGCCTGCTGGTGCGGGAAGCCCGGCGGCGAGGTCGTCAGCAACGTCCGCGCGGTCTTGCCGTCGCCCACCGCGATCGCCTCGACCACGCGGGTCAGCACGCTGAGCCGCTTGACCGCCTCGGGCGCGTCGGCGGCCGTCGGCGCCACGGCGGCGGCGCGGGTGATGTCGCCAGCCAGCAGCAAGGCCGTGAACGCCCGCTCGCCGATCACGCCCGGATCGTCTCCCAGCGAAGCGGCGGAATCGAAATAGGTCGCCGCCTGGCTGGACTGGCCGTCGCGCAAGGCCGCCTGGCCCGCCAGGAACTGGCCGTAAGCGCTGCGAGTGTCGAACAGCGGCGAACCCAGCGCGATCGGGCCCCGCATCGTGATTTCGCGCGGCACGCTGGAACAGGCGGTCAGGGCCGCGAGGGAAACGCAGGCGAGAAGGACTTTGATACGCGTCATGGCCGCACCCTCCGAGGTTTCGAGGCGGTCCGCAACAAAAAGCCTCCCGGCGTGAACCGGGAGGCTCGCCAGCGCGCCGGGCGCGGCTGCTACATGTTCGGATAGTTCGGTCCGCCGCCGCCCTCCGGCGTGGTCCAGACGATGTTCTGCGACGGATCCTTGATGTCGCAGGTTTTGCAGTGGACGCAGTTCTGGGCGTTGATCTGGAACCGCGGATCCTGGCCCTGCTCGTTGTAGAGCACCTCATAGACGCCGGCCGGGCAGTAGAGGCGCGCCGGCTCGCCGTACTTGGGCAGGTTCACGGCGATCGGGATCGACGGGTCCTTCAGCTTCAGGTGCGCCGGCTGGTCTTCCTCGTGATTGGTGGCCGACAGGAACACCGAGGACAGCTTGTCGAAGCTGATCACGCCGTCCGGCTTGGGATAGACGATCGGCTCGTAATCCTTGGCCAAGCCGGTCGAGGCGGCGTCGGTCTTGTCATGCTTCAGCGTGCCGAAGAACGAGAATCCGAACAGGTGGTTGGTCCACATGTCCAGCATGCCGAACGCGCCGCCCAGGGCGGTGCCGAACTTGCCCAGCAGCGGCTTGGCGTTGCGGACGACCTTCAGCTCCTTGGCCACCCAGGACTTTTCGTAGGACGTCTGGTAGGCGGTCAGCTCGTCGCTGGCGCGGCCGGCCTGCACGGCCTCGAACGCGGCCTCGGCGGCCAGCATGCCGGTCTTGACGGCGTTGTGGCTGCCCTTGATGCGCGGCACGTTGACGAAGCCGGCCGAGCAGCCGATCAGGACGCCGCCCGGGAAGGTCAGCTTCGGCACCGACTGGTAACCGCCCTCGGTGATGGCCCGCGCGCCGTAGGCGATGCGCTTGCCGCCTTCCAGGTGCGGCCGGACTGTCGGATGCTGCTTGAAGCGCTGGAACTCGTCGAACGGCGACAGCCACGGGTTCTTGTAGTTCAGGTGCACGACGTAGCCGATGGCCACGTAGTTGTCCCCGAAGTGGTACATGAAGCTGCCGCCGCCGGTCTTGCTGTCCAGCGGCCAGCCCGTGGTGTGCTCGGCCAGGCCCGGCTGGTGCTTTTCGGGCGGGACCTGCCACAGCTCCTTGACGCCAATGCCGTACTTTTGGGGCGACTTGCCTTCGTCCAGCTTGAACTTGGCGATCAGTTGCTTGGCCAGCGAGCCGCGCACGCCCTCGGCGATGAAGACGTACTTGCCGTGTAGCTCCATGCCCGGCTGGTAGTCCGGCTTGTGATGACCGTCCTTGGCGATGCCGACGACGCCGACGACGACGCCCTTCACCGAGCCGTCCGCGTTCCACACCAGGTCCGAGGCCGCGAAGCCCGGATAGATCTCGACGCCCAGCTCCTCGGCCTTGGTCGCCAGCCAGCGGGTGACGTTCGCCAGCGAGGCGATGTAGCAGCCGTGGTTGTGCATGAAGGGCGGCATGGCCCACATGGGCAGGGAAAGCTCGCCCTGCGGCCCCAGCAGCTTGAAGCGGTCCTTGGTGACCGGCGTTTCGAGCGGCGCGCCCTCGTCCTTCCAGTTCGGGAACAGCTCGGAGAGGCCCTTGGGATCGATCACCGCGCCCGACAGGATGTGCGCGCCGACTTCCGAGCCCTTTTCCAGCAGGGCGACCGAGATGTCTGTCCCGGCCTTGACGGCCATCTGCTTGAGCCGGATCGCGGCCGAGAGCCCCGCGGGACCGCCGCCGACGATCACGACGTCGTATTCCATCGACTCGCGTTCGAGGTCTTCGCTCATGGGATCTCCCGGCTAGGCCCTGCGGCCCGTCTTATAACTGTTTGAATCACAGCTTATCCGAACGTGACGCGGAGGCGGTCAAGCGTCCGGCGTAATTTTTCGCTGCGTCGCAGCGTGGATAAGGGTTTCCAAACGCTCCTCGGTTCCGAATTCGGTGGGCGATCCGCCAAAACCGCTGACTTTTGGGGTCATCACCCTTTATGACGGTGACATGAGCCCCGCCGTCGATCAACGCGCCGTCGAGAGCCTGCTGGCCTTTTGGGCCGACGCGGGCGTCGAGGTCTCTTACGCCGACGCGCCGATCGATCGCCTGGCCGAGGGCGTGGCGATGCTGCGGGCCAAGAGCCAGCCGCCGCCTCCCCCGCCGCCGATGCGCCCAGGCCTCGCCGCGGTGCGCGGTCCGGACGTCGGCGCGGCGATCGCCACCGCCAAGGCCGCGGCCGCGGCCTGCCAGGATCTCGACAGTCTGGCCGCGGCCATCGCCGCCTTCGACGGTTGTCCGCTGAAGTCGCAAGGGGCCAAGCAGGCGGTGTTCTCGCGCGGCGTCGCCGACGCTCCGCTGATGATCATCGGCGAAGGTCCCGGCGCCGACGAGGACGCTCAAGGCGCGCCGTTCGTTGGCCGCGCGGGCAAGCTGCTGGACCGCATGCTGAAGGCGGCCGGTCTGGAAGACCGGGTCTTCATCACCAACACCGTCTTCTGGCGGCCGCCCGGCAACCGCACGCCCACGCCGCAGGAGCAGGCCGTTTGCGCCCCCTTCGTCGAGCGCGCCATCGCGCTGGTGAAGCCCAAGATGCTGTTGTTGGCCGGCGGGGCTTCGGCCAAGGCCATGCTCAAGCGCGACGAAGGTATCCTGTCGATGCGCGGCCGCTGGTTCGAGTGGCTGTCCGAGGACAAGGCCACCGAGTTGCCGGCCATGCCCACCCTGCATCCGGCCTTCCTGTTGCGAACGCCGGCCCAGAAAAAGAAGGCGTGGCAAGACCTTCTCACATTAACCGAACGGCTTGATCGGCCGGAACGACCCCACTAGAAGTTTCGCCGACCAGTTGAACGGGGACGCGCGACTTCGGGGGCGCGCGGATGGCTTTTGCAGCTTTGGACTCGCGCTCTGGCCGCGCTTTCGGCCGTTTTGCTGTGTTTCTCGATCGCGCACGCCAGCGCGCTTGAACCCCTCTCGCGGGAAGACGCCGGCGCCTATCGCGCCGCCTTCGCCGCCGTCGATCGCGGTGACTTCGACGCGGCCGAGGCGGCTCTGGCCACCGCTCGCGACCGCGGCCTGGCCGGTCGCCTGGCGTTCGCCAAGCTGATGCATCCGACGCTCCACGCGGCGCGCTACGACGAGCTGACCGGCTGGCTGAACCGCTATGCCGACCAGGCCGGCGCCGAGCGCGTCTATGCCTTGGCGCTGAAGCGCAAGCCGGCGAGCAAACGCGTCGCGCCGCCGCCCGTCCCCACGCTGTTCGTCGCCGGTGATCGCGGTCCGCCGCCGACCGACAAAGGTCGCGCCGCGCGCGAGGCCTATTATTCCGGCGATGTCCGCCGCGCCCTGACGCTGGCCGTCGCCAGCGGCGAGCGCTGGATCGCGGGGCTATCGGCCTATCGCCTGGGCGACGCCGACCAGGCCCAGAACTTCTTCGAGCAGGTCGCCGACGATCCCAATCAGGACGAATGGCTGCGGGCCGCCGGCGCGTTCTGGGCCGCGCGCGCGGCCAGCCAGGCCGGCGGCGAGGATCGCGCCCGCCAGTTGCTGGTGAAGGCCAGCGCGGCGTCCCACACGTTCTACGGCATGATCGCCGCGCGACAACTGGCGCTGGCGGGCGTGGCGGCGCCCCACGATGTGGAAGATCCGATCGCGGCCCTGATCACCCGCGCCTCATATTCCGGGCCCGACAGCGCCTCGCTGGATCGCCTGCTGCGAACCGATCCGCGCGCCCATCGCGCCGCCGCCCTGGCCCAGATCGGCCGCTGGCGCGAGGCCGGAGAGGAGTTGCGCGCCGGCCTCTCCCTGGCCAACACCGAAACCCTGCGTGGCGACTGGACCACCCTGGCCCTGGCGCTGAACGCCAACGCGCCGCTGAACGCCGGCCGCCCCATGCGCCGGGTTGGCGGCGAGGACTATCCCCTGCCCGCGCTGGAGCCGATCGGCGGCTTCACGCTGGACAAGGCCTTGGTCTACGCCCTGGTGCGTCAGGAAAGCCGCTTCGACCCGATGGCGGTCTCGAACGCCGGCGCCGTGGGCCTGATGCAGGTGATGCCGGTCGCCGCCGCGCGCGCCGCCGGCGACGACAAGCTGCTGGCCGACACCACGCCGCTGTTCGATCCGGCCTTCAACCTGCGGGTGGGCCAGGACTACTTCACCTGGCTGATGGATCGCGGCCTGCGGAGCCCCGACATCCTGCGCGCCGTCGCCGCCTATAATGGCGGTCCGGGCACGCTGAACCGCGCGCTGCAACAGCTGGGCGCGGACTGCGACAGCCTGCTCTTGATCGAGAGCCTGCCGTTCCAGGAGACCCGCAACTACGTCGAGAAGGTCATGGCCAGCTACTGGACCTATCGCCGACTGATGGGCGCCGAGAACCGCACGCTCGACGCCGTGGCCAGCGGCGCGCGCCTCGTGGACTTCCGCCTCGATCCCAAGGTCCAGCAAGTCACCTCGATCGGTGAACTGGTCAGCGGGCTGCCGTAGCGGGACGACTAATAGGCCAGTCGGCGCGCCTTCAGCGTTTTCGCCAAGGCCCGCTCGTCGCCGGCGCTCGTCGGCCAGTCCAGCCGCCGAACCAAGACGCCATGCAGGCGCGGCGACCACTTCGCCATAAGCCCGCCGGGCGCCGCCAGAACCGCTGGAGTCACGCCGCCGCCCGCCAGATGCTTCTCCAGAGGCTCGCGCCAGCCGTCTCGCAACACTGGCGCCGCTCGCAGCGTGAGGATCCAGTCTCCCCGCGCCGCCGCCGCCCCAGCCGCGAAGCAGGATGCGGCATCGCCGTCGATCTCGACCAGGCGCGCGCCGCTATCCTCGACCAAGGCCTCGACGCCCGGCTCGGAGGCGCCGACCAGGATCACCTCCTTGACCAAGCCATCCACGGCGGCGGGCACCAGCATGGCCATCTGAGAGGCCAGGCCCTGCAGGTCTTCGGAAGCGAGCAGCACGACGGAGATCATGCCCCTGCTTCGCCAGCGGACCGTCTGGGGTCAAGCGGCAAAGCCCGTCCTAGTCCAGATAGACAATTGACCCGCCTTCCTGGGCCTCGTGCCCAGGACCCATAGTTCCACTGTCGTTGAATTCGACCAGTGACCTTGGCCTATCAGCTCCGCTCACCCTCAACGTCGGAGCTGGCCGCAAGCATGGGTCCTGGGCACGAGGCCCAGGAAGGCGAGATTCTAGTTAGACCGCCTTGTTGACCGGCGCCCCGCCCTAACCGAACAAGTCCATCTGGGCGCCGCCCAGCACGGGGCGCTTGAACTGGGTGCAGTCCAACGGCGTCCACGGCTGATCCAGACCGAACTTCTTCACCGCCAGGTGGAAGCGCTGGCGCAGCACCTCGGCCACGGGGCCCTCGCCCGTCATCCGCTCGCCCCATCCGGCTCGGTAGGTCTCGCCTCGCCGCACCTGGCGCACCAGCGACATCACCCGCCGCGCGCGGTCGGGATGGTCGGTCTCCAGCCACTCCTCGAAGAGCTGGGCGATCTCGCGCGGCAGCCGCAGGGCGACATAGCCCGCGCCGCGCGCCCCAGCCTTGGCCGAGGCCTCCAGCACCGCCTCGACCTCGTGGTCGTTGAGGCCGGGAATGGCCGGGGCGAACATCACCGTCACCGGAACACCCGCCTCGGTCAGCCGCCGCACCGCCTCGATCCGCTTGCCGGGCGTGGCCGCGCGCGGCTCCATGCTTCGGGCCAGCTTGCGATCGAGCGTGGTGATCGAGATCGCCACCCGCGTCAGCTTCCGCTCGGCCAATCGCGCATAGATGTCGAGGTCGCGCAGGATCAGCGCCGACTTGGTGATGATCGTGAACGGGTGGCCGCAGCGCTCCAGCACCTCGATCACCTGCCGCGTCACGCGAAGCTGCTTCTCGTCGGGCTGGTACGGATCGGTGTCGCCGCCGATGTGGATCGTGGCGGGCGTATAGCTGGCCTTGGCCAGCTCCTTCTCCAACAGTTCGCCCGCGTGCGGCTTGAAGAAGATCTTGCTTTCGAAGTCGAGGCCCGGCGAAAGCCCCAGATAGGCATGGTTGGGCCGGGCGTAGCAGTAGATGCAGCCGTGGCTGCAACCGCGATACGGATTGATCGAGCGGTCGAAGCCGACGTCGGGACTCTGGTTGCGGGCGATGATCGTCCGCGACTTCATCGGCTGCAGCTCGGTCTTCAGTTGCTTGGGTTCTTCCTCCTCGCTCCAGCCGTCGTCGAAGGCCTCGCGCTCCAGCGCCTCGAACCGTCCCGTACGGTTGGAGCGCGCGCCGCGTCCCCTAGGAACAGGGCTATTGGGAACCGCGCCCTTGATGTTCGTCGCCTGGGCCATGATCGGATCATGCCACGCAACCGGAACATTTCAAGAACATTTGATCGGAGCGCTCGGTCAGTAGGCGATGACGACGCCTCAAATCGAACCCAGGGAGTGACCCTCAGCCCGTTGATGGAGCTTGCCTTTCGCCCCCTCTTTCAAGCGCCGTGCGAGGTCCTGTCCGCCTCCGCGCTCAGTCGGTCCAGGTAGACGCGGATGCTGGCGGCTTCGGCGGCGGAGTTGGCCAGGGATATCGCTCGGTCGAAGGCCCGGCGCGCCTCGTCGCGTCGCCCAGCCCCCAGCAGGAACGCGCCGCGCGCGCCGTGATAGTGGAAATAGCCGTCCAGCCGGGCGCCCAGGGGCTCGACCATGGCCAGCGCCGCCTCGGGTCCACGCACCTTGGCCGTCGCCACCGCCCGGTTCAGGGTGATCACCGGCGAAGGCTGCATGATCTCCAGCGTGGCGTAGAGCTGGTCGATCCCGCGCCAGTCGGTGTCCTCGGGACGCGGAGCCCGCGCGTGCAGCGCCGCGATCGCCGCCTGCACCTGATACGCTCCAGGATCGCGCTTGAGCATCGCCTTGTCGATCAAGGCAAGCCCCTCGCCGATCATCTTGCGATTCCAGAGGCTTCGGTCCTGATCCTCGAGCAGGATCGCCGCGCCGTCAGGGGCGAACCGAGCCTCGGCGCGGGCATGCTGCAACAGCAGCAAGGCCGTCAGCCCCATCATCTCCGGCTCGGCCGGGAACAGGCGCAGCAGCAGGCGCGCCAGCCTGATCGCCTCGTCGCAGAGCCCGCCCCGGGCCTCGAGCGCCCGACCACTGGCCGAATAGCCCTCGTTGAACACGAGGTAGATCATGGCCGCCACTGCCGCGAACCGTTCGGCGCGTTCCACAGGCCGCGGCGCCTCGAACGGCGCGTCGCCCGCGCCGATCCGGGCCTTGGCGCGGGTGATCCGCTGCTCCATGGCCGCCTCTCCGACCAGGAAGGCGCGGGCGATCTCGCGCACCGAGAGGCCCGAGACGATGCGAAGGGCCAGGGCGATCTGCTGGGTGGCCGGGAGGTCCGGATGGCAGCAGATGAACAGCAGCCGCAGGACGTCGTCGCGATAGTGCGAGCCGTCCAGGCGCTCGGCCGCCTGGGCCTCCGCGTCCTCCAGGTCGGAGAGCAGCTCCTCCGGTGGTAGCGGCGCGTTACGGCTGGTCTTGCGGACCGCGTCGATGGCGGCGTTGCGGCCGACCATGATCAGCCAGGCCGTCGGATCGCGCGGCGGGCCGTTCTTGGGCCAGGCCTTCAACGCGCGCAGGCAGGCGTCCTGGAATGCCTCCTCGGCCGCGTCCATGTCGCGGAAGTAGCGCAGCAGCGCCGCCATGGCCTGGGGCCGAGCGGCGACGACCGCGCCCTCGATCCAGGCCAGGTCGGTCATGCGCCGGCCTGGCCCGGCTGGAACAGGGCGATCGGCCGAATCTCGTAGGAGCCGCCGGGATTGGCCTTGCCCAGGTCCTTGGCGATCTCGAGCGCCTCGTCCAGCGCGCCGCAGTCGACGACGTAGAAGCCCAACAGCTGCTCCTTGGTCTCGGCGAACGGGCCATCCAAAACGAGCGGCGGATCGCGGTCCTTGCGCAGGGTCGTGGCGGCCGTGGTCGGCATCAGGCGAGCGACGGGACCCAGCCGGCCTTCCCGCGCCAGGCGCTCCTGCACGGCGCCGAGCTTTTCCATGACGGCGTCCTCCTCGTCCTTGGACCAGGACCAGACGACGTCTTCTTGGTTGTAGCAAAGAATGGCGTAGAGCATGGCGATCCTCGTTCCTCCCTAGGACGGAAGACTATCGCCGCTTCCGACACCCGGCCGAGACTTTTCTAGCCACGTCCGCAGGCGACGCCGGACCGGCTCGTCATAGAGCTTCAGCACCGCCCAGGCGCCGAAGATGATCACCGGGATGGCCACCAGGGCGAAGCCGAGCGGATAGCCCTTGCCGCCGATGGCCCGGAAGCCGCGCAGCATCAACTCCCAGCCCAACCAATGCAGCGCATAGAGCGGATAGGAAATCGCGCCGGACACCCGGCAGAGCGCGCCCAAACGCCCCTGAGGATCGCGCCGCCCCGCCAGCACCATCAGCGGAAAAACCACGCTCACGCAGACGAAATCGTAGAGCCAATTCAACGGCGTCCACGGAACACTCATCACAGCCGCCAGCACGACCGCCAGCGGCCAGACCGGCGCGCTCCAGGCCGTGAAGGCCTGGATGCGATAGCAGCCCCAGCCCAACAGGAAGGCGAAGATCGTCCGCAGGAAGCTGATCCCGAAGGTGCCGCGATCCCAGCCGGTCAGCACCCCGCCCATGCCGTGGGCGACATAGAGCATGACGGGCGCCAGCAGCACGACCATCAGCACATGGCCCATCACGCCGAGACGCCGGATCGGGAACCAGGCCGCCCCCACGACTAGCTCGAAGAACAGCGACCAAGCCGGCGGATTCAAAGGAAAAAGCGGCGAGAAGCCATCGTCGCTGGTCCAGACGCGCGGGATCATCAAGAGACCCAAGCCCAGCCAGCCCGGCACTCGCTCGCGGTGCTCGATGATCACCGTGGCGCCCAGCAGCATGGTCAGGGCGATCAGCGGCCACAGCCGGATCAGCCGCTGGCGCATGAAGCCCAGCCAGCCGATCTCGCGCCGGCCATAGGCGTGGGCCAAGACGAAGCCCGACAGGCAGAAGAAGAAGTCGACGGCGAGGTAGCCATGAGGGACCAGGCCATGCCGGCCTGTCCAGCTGCCGATGTGGTAGAGCATGACGCCGACGGCCGCGACGCCGCGCAGGCCGTCCAGCGCCTCGAACCGTCGCCCTGCCTCGTAAGCCGCCAAGCCCCGCCCCCGCTTGCCGTCAGCGCGTGAAGACGCCGACCAGCTCGATGTGCGGCGACCAGACGAACTGGTCGACCGGCAGCACCTTCTCCAGCCGGAAGCCGGCCTCGACCAGGGCGCGGGCGTCCTTGGCGAAGGTGCCAGGATTGCACGAGACGCTGATCACCTTGGCGACCTTGGACTTGGCGATTTCGACCGTCTGCTCGGCGGCGCCCGCGCGGGGCGGGTCGATCACGACGACGTCGGTCTTGGCCAGCTCCGTGCTCAGCACCGGGCGACGGATCAGGTCGCGCGCCTCGGCCTGGATCGGCTTCAGGCCCGACGTCGAGCCCATGGCCGTCTTCAGCGCCTCGATCGCCGGCGCGCTCATCTCGGCGGCGTGCACCGCGCCGATCTCGGCCAGACGGAAGGTGAAGGTGCCGACGCCGCAATAGAGGTCGGCCAGGCGGCTGGCGCCCTGCGCCTCGGCCACGGCGAAGTCGACCATGGCCCGCTCGGCGGCCGGCGCGGCCTGGAGGAAGGCGCCCGGCGGCAGGGCGACCACCGCGGGACCCAGCTTCACCAACGGCTGACGCGCGCCATAGACGGTCTCGCCGGCCAGGGTGACGCGGGCGAAGTCGCCCTCGCTCGCCGCCATGGCCGCCCGCATGCGGGCGTCGGCCGACAGGCCGCCGCTCTTGCGCTCGACCCCGGTGACATCGATGTCGAGGCCGGTGCCGGTCAGGGTGACGTGCAGGGTCGGCGCGGACTTCGGATGCTCCAGGAACGGCTCGGCCAGGCGCGCAAGCGCTGGCAGGGCCGCCACGAGGCGCGGATCGGTGACCGGACACTCCTGGATCGGCACGAGGTTCCAGGAGCGACGCTCCTTGAAGCCCAGCAGCGCGCCCGCGCCCTTGGGTCCCTTGCGGGCGTGCAAGGCCACACGGCGACGCGAGGCCGGCGGGGCGGCGAAGGTCGGCAGGATCTCGGTCTCGAGGCCCTCCATCGACAGCTGAAGGCGGATCTGCTCGGCTTTCCAGGCGAGATAGGGCTCGGCCGCCCAGTGCTGCAGGGCGCAGCCGCCGCAGGTCCCGAAGTGGCGGCACGGGGGCGTCACGCGATCGGGACTGGCGGACAGGATTTCGGCGACCTCGCCACGCACGCCTTCCATCTTGGCCAGCACCCGCTCGCCGGGCAGGGTCAGGGGCACGAAAGCCGCGCCCTTGCCCTCCGCGTTGCGGGACAGGCCGTCGCCCTGGGCGCCGACCGCGTCGATCGTCAGTTCTCGCATCTCGTATCCGTTTCGGCGCCGAGAACGGATCATCCGGCGCGCAAGGGCCGTCCATACCGCGTGGGAAGGAAGCTGAATACCTCGGTCAGGCGCCGTTCATGTTGGCCACGCCATAGCTTGGACAACGAACGGACCGGGGCTCGCCCCCAAAATGACAAGCTCTCTCATGACCATGACCGCCACCAAGAGCAGGACCACCACGATGAAGACCGTTCTGGGCGTCACCGTCGCCCTCGTCTGCGGCGTTCTCACGCCGACCCTCGCCTCGGCCCAAGCCTATGGCTCGGGCGGCGCCTATGACCAAAGGCCCTACTACGATGAGTGCCAGCGCTCGACGACGCAGCGCGGCACGGGCGGCGGCCTGGCCGGCGCCGGCATCGGCGCGGCCATCGGCAGCGGCATCGCGGCCAAGGGCGCGCGCACCGAGGGCGCCGTGCTCGGCGGCCTGCTGGGCGCGGTGATCGGGACCAATGTCGGCAAGCACTCGGCCGCCTGCACGCCTGGCCGCGCGCCGCCGCCTCCCCCGCCGCCGGTCGCCTACAACGAGCCGCCACCCCCGCCCTCGTATGAAGACGTCCGCCGCGACGCCGAACGCGACAGCTATTACGAGCGCAGCTACGAGCGCCACGAAGGCTATCGCGTGGCCGACCGTCCGCAGGCCGACATCAACGGCTGCACCCTGGCCGAAAGCCCCATCTATCTGCCCGACGGCCGCGTCCAGAAGCGCTTCGTGCGCGTCTGCCCGGACGCCAACGGCAAGTATCAGGTCGTCGACTAAGCGACCCGCTGACTTGTGAAAGACGATCGGCCGTTCCCTCGGGAGCGGCCGATTTCGTTTCAGCGCATTTTCAGACGAAGTGGAGACCGGTTCGTCGTCCGAAAATGCGTAAAGCAAAGGACTAGAGCCTTGTCCGACTTTGTCGGATCAAGGCTCTAGCTTGGTCGCCCAGACGAGGCGCTCGACTTGGCCCTCGCCCCCGGTGATCGGGCTTTCGGCGAGACCCTTCACGGACCAGCCCGCCGCTTCCAGGAAGTCGACGATCTCGTGCTCGACGCGAGCGATGACCTCGGGGTCCTTGACCAGCCCGCCCTTGCCGACGTTTTCGCGACCGGCCTCGAACTGCGGCTTGATCAGCGCCATGAGATCCGCGCCCGGCATCGCCAGGCCCAGGGCCGCTGGAAGCGCCTTGGTCAGCGAGATGAAGCTGACGTCGCTGACGACCAGCATCGGCGCTTCCGGGATCGTGTTGGCGTCCAACGCCCGCGCGTCAACGCCGGACAGGTCCACGACCCGATCATCGGCCCTCAGCTTGGCGTGAAGCTGGTCGCGCCCGACGTCGACGGCGAACACCTTCACGGCGCCGCGCGACAGCAGGACCTCGGTGAAGCCGCCGGTCGACGCGCCGACGTCCGCCGCGATACGTCCCTCGACCGGGATCGGCCACAGGTCCAGCGCGTGGACCAGCTTCAGCGCGCCGCGCCCCACCCAGGGGTGAGCGGCTTCCGCCACGATCTCGGCCGCCTCGTCGACGCTTTCCGAAGGCTTGGCGACCGTCTTGCCCGCCACGGTCACGCGCCCCGCCTCGATGGCCGCGCGGGCCTTGGCGCGGCTGTCGAAGACACCCCGCTCGACGAGCAGCTGGTCGATACGCTTGCGGGCCACGACGCCTCCCCGAAAACCGAGAGCGCCGTTTAGCACGGGGTTGCGGTCAAGGTCTCTTCCGGGTCAACTTAACAACGATCACCGGCGCGTCAGACGCCGGCCAATGGGAGTGAACAATCCATGCGTTTCAGCCGTCGCGGTCTTTTGGCCGCCACCGCCGCGATCGCGGCCGCGCCTTCGGCCTTCGCCAAGCCCAAGTCGTCCGCCGCCCCCGCGCCGTGGACGCCCGACGCCACCGAGTTGGCCGGGCGGGTCAGCCGCAAGGAGGTCAGCGCGGCCGAACTGGTCGAGGCGGCGATCCAGCGGATCGAGACGCTGCAGCCGCAGGTCCAGGCCCTGGTCGCCTCCGACTTCGAGCGCGCGCTGGACAAGGCCAAGACCGGAAAGCTCTCCGGCCCGTTCGCGGGCGTGCCGTTCCTGGTCAAGGACCTGGATCCCTACAAGGGCCTGCCGACGCGCTACGGCACGCGCGTCAGCCTCGGCGCCAAGCCCGAGAAGGAGCAGACCGCCTATATCGACGCCTTCGACGCGGCCGGCCTGATCACCTTGGGCAAGTCGGCGACGCCCGAATATGGCTTCCTGCCGACGACGGAGCCGATGGGTTTCCTGCCCACGCGCAATCCCTGGAACACCAAGCACTCGTCGGGCGGCTCGTCCGGCGGCGCCGCGGCGGCCGTGGCCTCGGGCATGGTGGCGATCGCCCACGCCAGCGACGGCGGCGGCTCGATCCGCATTCCCTCGGCCAATTGCGGCCTCTTTGGCCTGAAGCCTTCGCGCGGGCGGATGATCCCCAACCGTCCTAGCAGCTGGGGCATCGACCTGTCGGTCTCGCACGTGCTGACCCACAGCGTCCGCGACTCCGCGGCCATGTTCGCCGCCACCGAGCGCACGGACACCGGCGCGCCGCTCAAGCCAATCGGCATGATCGGTCAGCCTCTGAAAAAGAAGCTGAAGGTCGGACTTCTGATGAACGGCGGCACGGGCCTGGCGCCGGATTCCGAGGTGCGGACCGCCGTCGAGAACGCCGCCAAGCTGCTGAGGGACCTGGGCCACCGGGTCGAGCCGACCGTCCTGCCGATGGACGGTGCCCAGTTCGGCCAGGACTTCACCGTGCTGTGGGCCAGCGGCGCGGCCGAGCTGGTCGGCGGCGTCACCAAGGCCATGGGCCGCAAGCCGGACGCCAGCATGCTGGAGCCCTTCACCCTGGGCATGGCCGAACTGGTCGGCAAGCTGCCCAAGGACGCCCTGCCCGCCGCCATGAAGCGCCTGAACGCCTCGATCGGCGCCTATGACGCCTGGCTCACCCAGTACGACGTCATCCTGTCGCCGGTTCTGGGCAAGCCGCCGGTCGAGCTGGGCTATGTCGCCGGGTGGGTTCCGTTCGAGGAGCTGCAGGCGCGGCTGATGGCCTATGTGGGCTACACTCCCGTGCAGAACGTCGCCGGCGCCCCGGCCATGAGCGTGCCGCTGCACTGGACCGCGAATGGCCTGCCCGTGGGCGTCCAGATCGCCGGACGCGCCGGTGGCGAGGCCCTTCTGTTCCAGTTGGCCTATCAGTTGGAGCAAGCCCAGCCGTGGGCGCACCGGAGGCCGCCGGTCAGCGCCTAGGTTTCCGCGGGGCGCTTAGGCGCCCCGCACCCGCGCCTGAACGTGCTCAAGCATCTCCGCGATCAGGTCGAAGTCCATCGCCTCGGGCCGTCGCCAGCGCACGCAGCCCTTGCCGTGATCGACGCCCGCGAGGCGATCGGCATAGGCCTCAAGCGCTGACTGGCCGGCATAGAGGGAGATGTGCTGCTTCTGGCTGTTGAAGGCGATCCACGGCAGCTTGGGCGGACCATAGGCCGGCATGCCGAACGCCATCAGTTCGTGCTCCGCCCCAAACGTCCCGAGACAGAGCGCCCGCAAACGGTCCAGGGCCGGGCGACGCTCGGCCGAGACTTCCAGCATGAAGTCGTCCACGCTCGTCGCCTTGGACTGGACCATCGTCGCGCCTCCCGCGGGGAGGGGCTACCCCTCCACGAACACCTTCTTCAGCTCATTCTTCATGATCTTACCGTTGGCGTTGCGCGGCAAGGTCTCGTGCCAGAACACCACCTTCACCGGCACCTTGAAGGCCGCCAGGCGGTCGGCGACGAAGGCGCGCAGCTCGGCCTCGGAGGCTTCCGCGCCGGGCTTCAGGGTGACGACCGCCGCCGGCTCTTCGCCCAGCGTCTTGTGCGGGATGCCGACCAGGGCGGCGTCCATGACCGCCGGGTGGTCGTAGAGGCAGTTCTCGACCTCGATGCAGTAGATGTTCTCGCCGCCGCGGATCAGCATGTCCTTGGCGCGGTCGATGATGAAGCAGAAGCCCTCGGCGTCGAGGCGGGCCAGGTCGCCGGTGCGCACCCAACCGTCGACGAAGGTCTGGGTCGTGGCTTCCGGCTTGTTCCAGTAGCCGCGCACGACCTGCGGGCCCTTGCACCACAGTTCGCCGACCTCGCCGATCGGCAGCTCGCGATACGGCGCCTCGACGGTCATGATCTTGAGGTCGGTGACCGGCACGGCGGGGCCGCAGCTGTCGGGACGGTTTTCATAGTCCTCGGCCGAGTTGCTGGTCGCCGTCGCCGAGGTCTCGGTCATGCCCCAGCCGTTGCCTGGCGAGGACTTGGGCCAGATCTCCTTGATCTTGCGCACCAGCTCCGGCGCCGAGGGCGCGCCGCCGTAGGCCACGGCCTCGATCGAGGAGAGGTCGTACTTGTCACGGTTCGGGTGCTCGATGATCTGCCAGGCGATGGTCGGCACGCCGCCCATCTGGGTCAGCTTTTCGTCCTGGATCACCTGCATGGCCCGCTCGGCGTCCCACTTGCGCATCATGACGAGCTTGGCGCCGGCGAACAGCGACGGGTTCAGAACCGCGAAGCAGCCGGTGGCGTGGAAGAACGGCACCGACAGCAGCGCGCCCTTCTGCGGCGCGCTCGGATCGGGCTGCGGCGGCGCTTCGCCCCGGCGCAGGAAGGCGCGGGCCGACGCCGCGGCGGCGGCGAAGATGTTGCTGTTGATGTTGCGATGGGTGGCGATCGCGCCCTTGGGCTTACCCGTGGTGCCCGAGGTGTAGAAGATCGTGGCGTCGTCGTCGGCCGTCAGCTCGACCGCCGGCAGCGGCTTGGCTTCCAGCGCCGCCCAGTCGTTGGCGCCGCCGATCACCGCCTCCAGATGGACGACGTAGGGGTGGCTGATCTCTTCGGGCGAACGGCTGACATAGACCCGTTGCAGCTCCGGACAGTTGTGCAGGTGTTCGGTCAGGCGCTCGTAGCGCTCGACGTCGACGATGGCGACCTTGGCGCCGGAGTCGATCAGGCCGTACTCCAGCTCCGGCCCCGTCCACCAGGCGTTCAGCGGCGTGACGATCGCGCCCAGGGTCAGGCCCGCGTAGAAGGCCACCGGCCATTCGGGCACGTTGCGCATCACGATGGCGACCCGGTCGCCCTTTCGCACGCCAAAGGCCTGAAGCTCGGCCGCCATGTGGGTGACGGCGCGATAGAAGGCCTCGAAGCTGACCCGCTCGTCCTCGTGGACCATGAAGATCTTGTCGCCGTGGGACCGCCCCATCAGCAGGGTCTCGCGTAAGGTCGGCGGGGCATTCTTCCAGACCCGGGTCTTCACGCCCCGGATCTCGACCTCCTCCATCTCGCCCGGCGTGCCTGGCTGGGTGATCAGCGCGTAGGCTTGCTGGAGCGACATGGCGGGCCATTGAATGGGCTTGGCGGCGGCGGCCTGGGTCATGATGCTTACTCTCCCGGTGTGTCGCGCCTTTTTGAGCGAGCGCGTTCATCGCCCAGAGAGCACAGCCGGAAGCCGGATGCAAACGTGCGTTTGAGCCCAGGAGATCATTGATAAGTTACAAGCCTAACCGGGCTGCTTTTTGAGCTTTTCCAGCCATTGCGCGGCGTTCTTGTTCGCGGGATCCAGCGCCAGGGATTTGTCGTAGGCGGCGATCGCCGAAGCCGTGTCTCCGTTCGCCGCATACGCTTCGCCCAGACTATCGAAGGCGTTGGCGCTGTTCGGGTTGAGGTCGGCGGTCAACTTCAAAACCGCTAGGGCCGAGCGCGGCTTGCCGAAAGCCAGCAGGCGGTAGCCCCAATCGTTCAACTCGTGCTCGTCGGCGACGAAGTGTGGGTTGGCGGCGCGAAACTTGGTGATCGTCGCGGCCGGATCGAGCCCCTCCTGCCCGCTCAGCGCGGCGCGGAGCGCTGGGACGCCAGTGAGGGCCATGCCGGGGATGAAGCCCCGCGCGATCTCGTCGATCAGGTCCTCGGGCGCGGAGCCGGCCAGATTGGTCAGAATCACCACCCCGACCTTGTCATCCGGATAGAGATAGACCGCCGAGCGGCTGCCGCCGGTCATGGCCACGGCGCGGCGCCCGGACCGCTCAAGGACGAGCCAGCCCATGCCCCACTGGCCGGGCTTGCCATCATTGTAGGCCACCGGCGTCCACATCATCGCCTTGCTCGATGACTTCAGCAGCGCCTCGCCCTGCACCGCGATCAGCCATCGGGCCATGTCATCGGCGGTGCTGACGACACCGGCGGCCGCGCGGTGCAACGGCGAGAAGATCTCGGTTCGCACGGTCGGCTGATCAGGTTGCGCCTTGCGATAGCCGTACGACACCACGCGCCCGGGATCGGCGTCGCGCGTATCGCCAAAGCCGCTATGGCTCATGCCGGCCAGGGCGAACTGCTCGTCGGCCAGGGTCGCGTCGCGCGGTCGGCCGCGCAGGCCGTTGATGGCCATCTGGACCAGCGCATAGTTGGTCTGGTTGTACTCGAACCGCTCGCCAGGCTGGAACCGGATCGGCTTGGCCAAGGTCGCGGTCCAGGCGGCGCTTCCATCCCCATCACTGTCGTTGAAATCGGGCAGGCCGGAAGTATGGCTGAGCAGGCGACGAACCGAGATGCCGCGCCAGGCCCCTGGCAAGCCGTCCACATAGGTCCCGATCGGCGCGGCCAGATCCAGACGTCCCGCCTCGACCTCGCGCATGGCGGCCACGCCCGTGAAAGCCTTGGTGATCGAGTTGATCGGAAACCGGGTCGCCGGTGTCACCGGCGTCTTGTTGGCGAGGTCGGCCACGCCATAGGCGCGAGACATCACGATCTTGCCGTCCTTGACCACCGCGATTTGCAGACCCGGTATGTGCTGCTCGGCCATGGCCCGGCGGACGATCGCGTCGGCGCGCTCGACGGGACTCTGCGCCGCCTGGGCGGTGGCCGCCAAGCCCAGCATTGATAGTCCAAGACCTAGAGCTTTCACGATCGCACCCCCTATTTTCCAGCGGGAGGAGACCAGCCCACGGCGGCATGGCCCAGTTAATCCTTGGTCATGAACCCGCCCTGGACATCACGCGTCCCGAGGCCGATGACCCTGGCTTCGTCTTCCGTTGCCTGGAGCGTCGTCTTGTCCGAGTCCCCGCTGTTTCCCGATCGCCAATTCGCGGCCTTCCTGTTCGACATGGACGGCACCATCCTGACCTCCATCGTGGCGGCGGAGAGGGTCTGGGCGAACTGGGCGCGCAAGCATGGCTTGGATGTCGAGGCCTTCCTGCCCACCATCCACGGCCGCCGCACGATCGAGACGATCGCCGGTCTGGGGCTCGAGGGCGTCGATCCGGAAGTCGAGGCGCGGGCGGTCACCGAGGCCGAGCTCGAGGACGTCGAGGGCATCGACGCGATCGAGGGCGCGGCGGCGTTCCTGGCCGGGCTGCCGGCCGATCGCTGGGCCGTGGTAACCTCCGCGCCGCGCGCCCTGGCCGAACGGCGGATCACGGCGGCCGGCCTGCCCCTCCCCACCGTCATGGTCGCCTCCGAGGACGTCTCGCGCGGCAAGCCGGCGCCCGACTGCTTCCTGCTGGCCGCCGAGCGCCTGGGCCATCCGATCGCCGACTGCCTGGTGTTCGAGGACGCCCCCGCCGGCATCGCCGCCGCCGAGGCGGCCGGGGCCAGCGTCGTGGTGGTCACCGCGACGCACAGCCATCCCCTGGAAACGCCACATCCCGGCATTGAGGGGTATGGATCGCCGAGGGCGACGGCAGACGGCGCGCTGAGTTTCTAGACCAAATCCGCCTTCCCAGGCCTTGTGCCTGGGACCCAACGTTCAGCCGTTCGGACATCAAAAAGGGCGCGCCCACGATGACGCGCCCTCTTCTGCAATATCGAGCCTAGCCGCCACATGGGTCCTCGCCACAAGGGCGTGTGTTCACTGGAACCGACATTGCTTGACGGTGGCAATCTGAAGGTCCGGACAGGGCATCTCTGCTTGCGTCTTTGTTCTGGGACGGGATGGCTGAAAGTGTCGGAAGTTTAGCATTTGCGCCAACGCGTGCCGGCGCTATCTCACTGACATGCAGAGATCCGCTCAGGCCAAGATATCGGTGCAAATTCTCGGCTTCGACGGGGTACAGGCGTTGGATGTCGTCGCCCCCCTGGAAGTCCTCGCTGGCGTTCAGGTTTCCGGTCTGTCGGGTTATGAGGTCAGCTTGGTAGGGCTGCAGGACCGACGGTTTACATCGGAGACAGGCATCGTCTTCGAAGCGCATTCCGACAGTTCGACAAACCTGCCCGCAGACGTGGTGATTATCCCGGGCGGCTCTGGGCTGCGTCGGCCGGATACCCTGAAAGCGGCAAGTCAATGGGTATTAGCTAAGGCCAAGAGCGCGAAGCGCGTTGTTTCTGTTTGTACGGGTACCTATGCCTTGGCGGCCGCTGGTCTGCTGAATGGTCGCCGTGCAACGACGCATTGGCGCTTTGCCGCCGACCTAGCACAGCAATACCCTGCGATAGATATCGATCCGAACGCCATCTTCATCAAGGACGGCCCTATTTACACGTCTGCGGGGATTACCGCTGGCATCGACTTGGCGCTCGCGCTCGTCGAAGAGGATTTCGGTTCAAGTGCGGCGCTAGAGATGGCCCGCGAGATGGTGGTTTTCCTCAAACGGCCGGGCGGTCAGGCGCAGTTTTCCCAGCCACTGTCATCGCAGATAAGAAGCGCTGACCGCTTCTCCGATTTGATCGCCTGGATGGTCGCCAATCCCGGCGAAGATCAACGACTTGAGGTTCTGGCGGCCAAGGCTTCCATGACAGTCCGAACGTTTTCGCGCCGGTTCAAAGAACAACTCGGCCGATCGCCGGCTCGTTACGTAGAGGATCTGCGCCTTGACGCGTCACGATCACGACTCGAACGCCGGCATGAGCCGATCGGCACGCTCGCGATGGATCTCGGGTTCGCCAGCGATGACGCCTTCGCGCGCGCCTTCTTTCGCCGCTTTGGCGTACGCCCCAGCAGCTATCGAGATCACTTCCAGACAAAAGGCGCGGCATGATCCCCGGAACCCGACGAGCAGTTCTTATGGGTGGCGCACTGGCTCTCAGTGTGCCCGCCGCCGTCCAAGCCAAAAGCGGTGCCTTGTCTAGTGGCTACACCTGCCCCCCTTGCGGTTGCGTCATGCATGGGCGCCTGTTTTCTTCGCCGGGGCCCTGTCCTGTTTGCGGTATGGCCCTCATCCCCTCAGCGGCTATCCTTGATGAGGCTACTGCGGATTTTCCGCCAGTACAGTTGGAGATGCGTGTGCCGTTTGCGCCAACGGCTATCCCCAGTGGCGGTCGCGAGCACCTGATCTACGAACTGCACCTGCGCAACTTTGGAAACAGGCCCCTGGCGATCAGCGAGCTCGAGGTCCACGACGCGAGCGTCAATACAACGCTGGCGACCTTCAAAGGGGCGAGCCTGGAAGCGTTGATAGCTCCTATCGGCCAAGGCGCGTTGACGGTGGGCGACGGGCTGATGCTTGGAGGCGGCCGCAGCTGTGTCGTTTTCATGCGGCTCATCAGTGAGGGTACGGCTCCGCTGAAGTTACAGCATCGGATGCGCTCGGGCGATGAGTTCACGACGGCTGCGGTAATCGACGTTGTCCCGAGGCGGACCCTCAGGCGGCTCGGACCGCCGGTGAAGGGGAGCGATTGGGTTCCCACCAACAACGCTGGAGAGGACTCCCATCACCGTATCGGCCTACTCGCCGTAGATGGTAGCGCCTGCATCGCCCGGCGCTATGCGATTGACTGGAAGCGTCAGCGGAGCGGCGCATGGTTCAATGGGGATCAGACAGATGTGCGCGCCTATCACGCCTATGGCCAGACCGTTGTCGCTGTGGCTGATGCCACTGTCGTCGTCGCGCTCGACGGCTTTCCAGACAACAGGCCGCGAACGGATGCCAGCTTTGCGCCCGCGCAGGAGCTATCCCTGCATTCGGTTGGCGGTAACGTAGTTACTCTTGATCTAGGCGGCGGACTGTTTGCCTCCTATGCGCACCTGCAACCTGGTAGCTTGGAGGTCCGAGTTGGTGACCGTGTAAGACGCGGGCAAGCTCTGGGCGCTATAGGAAATACCGGGGACAGCCGGTGGCCGCATCTCCATTTTCAGGTCAGCGATGGTCCAAATCTGCTGGGTTCGGAGGGGGTTCCTTATGTGATCGACGCCTACAGCGAATTGGCAGGCGATCAAAGAATGCAAAGACGCAACGAGATGCCAATGCGTGACGTCAGGATCGATTTCATTTGAGGCATTGGCGACGCCCGTAATCCACCCCCGAACGGACCATTGACGTGTTCACGATCAGCGCAAGGGACCAGCGGTTTCCAGTACCGGTGCATCCCCCCATTTCAGGGCAAGGAAGGCAGGTCTAGGTCGTCTTTACCCCACCGACGCCAGCCGTCCGAGCGCCGCCTCGAGCTTGGCCTTGGCCGCTTCCGCCTCGGCCAGACGCTCGCGATTCTCCTCGACCACCTCTTCCTTGGCGCGGGCCAGGAAGTCGGGGTTGCCGAGCTTCTTGTTGACCTTCTCGATCTCGCCGACGTGGCCGGCGATCTCCTTGGTCAGGCGCGCCTTCTCGGCGGCTAGGTCGATGAAGTCGGCGATGGCCAAGGCGCCGGTCGCCTCGCCCATCACGATCGGAACAGAGCCGGCGGGCGTGGCGTCGGCCTCGCGGGCGCTGTCGAGACGCGCCAGGGTCAGCAGCAGGTCGCGGTGGCGGGCCAGACGGGCCTTGGTCTCGGGACCAGCGCCGACGACGCTGAGCGCGGGCTTGGCCGACGGCGGCACGTTCATCTCGGCGCGGATCGAGCGGATCTCGCCCACGGTCTCGACCAGCCAGCCGATCTCGGCCTCTGCCTCGGCGTCGATCCAGTCGGCGGGCAGCTCGGGCCACTTAGCCGAGATCAGCATGCTCTCGCGGGCCGGGCCGACGAATTCGGCGGTCTTCTGCCACAGCTCCTCGGTGATGAACGGCATCACCGGGTGCAGCAGCTTCAGGATCACGTCCAGCGCCCAGGCGGCGGTGGCGCGGGTCTCGGCCTTGGCCGCCGCGTCATCGCCGTTCAGGATCGGCTTGGCCAGCTCCAGGTACCAGTCGCAGAACACGTTCCAGACGAAGCGGTACAGCGCGCCGGCGGCCTCGTCGAACGACGGGGCTTCCAGGGCCTTGGTGACCTCGGCCACGGTCTTGACCGTCTCGCCGCGGATCCACTTGTTGATCGGCTGCTGGACGGTGGCCGGATCGAAGCCCTCGACGCGCACGCACTCGTTCATCTGGGCGAAGCGCGAGGCGTTCCACAGCTTGGTGCCGAAGTTGCGATAGCCCTCGATGCGCTGCTTGGAGAGCTTGATATCGCGCGCCTGACCCGACATCGCCGTCAGGGTGAAGCGCACGGCGTCGCAGCCCAGTTCGTCGATCAGGATCAGCGGATCCATCACGTTGCCCTTGGACTTGCTCATCTTGGCGCCCTTCTCGTCACGGACGAGGGCGTTGATGAAGACCTGCTTGAACGGCGCTTCGCCCATGAAGTGGATGCCCATCATCATCATCCGGGCGACCCAGAAGAAGATGATGTCGAAGCCCGTCACCAGGGTGCTGGTCGGGTAGAACTTGGCCAGGTCGGCGGTCTTCTCGGGCCAGCCCAGGGTCGAGAACGGCCACAGGGCCGAGCTGAACCAAGTGTCGAGGACATCTTCGTCCTGAGTCAGGACGACGTTCTCGCCGAACTGGGCCTTGGCCGCGGCGTAGGCGGCTTCCTCGGTCTCTTCGACGAAGATCGAGCCTTCCGGCCCGAACCACGCCGGAATGCGGTGGCCCCACCAGAGCTGGCGCGAGACGCACCAGGGCTCGATGTTGCGCAGCCATTCGAAGTAGGTCTTCTCCCAGTGCTTGGGCTCGAAGACGGTCTCGCCGCTCTCGACCGCCTTCAGGGCCGGCTGGGCCAGGGTCTTGGCGTCGACGTACCACTGGTCGGTCAGGAAGGGCTCGATGACCACGCCCGAACGGTCGCCGTGCGGGACCATGTGCTTGGTCTTCTCGATCTCCTTCAGCCAGCCCTCTTCCTCGGCGCGGGCGACGATGGCCTTGCGCGCGACGAAGCGGTCCATGCCCTGGTACTCGGCCGGAACGTTCTCGTTCAGCTTGGCCTCGACCGTCAGGATGTTGATGGCTTCCAGGCCCGCGCGCTTGCCGACGCCGAAGTCGTTGAAGTCGTGGGCGGGCGTGATCTTGACCGCGCCCGAGCCCTTGGTCGGGTCGGCGTAGTCGTCGGCGACGATCGGGATGCGGCGGCCGACGATCGGCAGGGTCACGAACTTGCCGACCAGGCCCTTGTAGCGCTCGTCGTCCGGGTGAACGGCGACGCCGGTGTCGCCCAGCATCGTTTCGGGACGCGTGGTGGCCACGACGATGTAGTCGCGGGTCTCGAACTGCGTCGGCTTGCCGTCCTCGTCGAAGGCGATCGGGTGCTGGTAGGTGACGCCATCGGCCAGCGGATAGGCGAAGTGCCAATAGGCGCCGTCGACCTCCTTCTGCTCGACTTCGAGGTCGGAGATGGCGGTCTGGAACTGCGGGTCCCAGTTGACCAGGCGCTTGTCGCGATACAGCAGGTTCTGCTTGTGGAGCTGGACGAACACCTTGCGGACGGCGGCCGACAGGCCTTCATCCAGGGTGAAGCGCTCGCGCGACCAGTCGCAGGACGCGCCCAGGCGGCGCAGCTGGTTGGTGATCGCGCCGCCGCTCTCGGCCTTCCATTCCCAGACCTTAGCGACAAAGGCGTCGCGGCCCATGTCGCGACGGCCGATGTTGCCAGCGGCGGCCAGCTGGCGCTCGACGACCATCTGGGTGGCGATGCCCGCGTGGTCGGTGCCCGGCAGCCAAAGGGCGGCCTTGCCGCGCATCCGGTGGAAACGGGTCAGCACGTCCTGCAGCGTGTTGTTCAGCGCGTGGCCGATGTGCAGCGAGCCCGTCACGTTCGGCGGCGGGATCACGATGACGAACGGTTCGGCGCTCGGATCCTCGACGGGCTTGAAGGCCCCGGAGGCCTCCCAGGCGGCGTACAGGCGGGGTTCGACGGATTTGGGATCGAAGGTCTTTTCGAGCATGGCGGTGGGGATATGCCATCTGCGGCCCGCTCGGGGAACCGGCGGGGCCTGGATTTGTGGGGTAATTCGCAACGAAAAAGGCGGCCGCCGCGGCGACCGCCTCGATTCTTCGCCGATCGAGCGCGCCTAGGGGCGACCGCGAGCGATGCGCTGGACTTCTTCCTCGACCTTGGTTTCCACGATACGCGGCAGGTTCTGGTCCAGCCACTCCTTGAGCAGCGGGCGCAGCAACTCGCGCACCACGTCTTCCAGCGTGCGGCCATCCTTGGGCATCAGCAGGGCCGAGCTCAGGCTGCCGAACGCCGAGGCGGCGGCCGAGGCGGCCGTTTCACCGACCAGATTATCAGCGGCTTCGTCGCGGTTGAAGGTCGGGACCGAGGGCGGCGGGGCCGGCTCGAGCTCGGGCTCCGAAGCGGGCGGCGAATAGACGTCGATGTCACCCACGGTCTCGAGCGGCGGCTCGGCCTCCACCTCGGGTTCGATCGGATCGGTCAGTTCAAGAACGTCTTCGCCGTCCCCCTCGCCCGCGAAATCCATGGCCGGTTCGGGTTCTGGCTCCAGCAGCGGCTCGGGTTCGGCCGCGGGAGCCTCCTCGGCCGCAGGCTCCGCCGGCGCGTCATCTTCGGAGATGATGCGCCGGATGGAGGCGAGGATTTCCTCCATCGTCGGTTCTTGAGAGCTCTGGTCGGACATGTGCGGGGGCCGTCGTAAGAAATACGAATCTGTACGCACGTCGCCGCGCGTTAAGCCACGATGGTGCAGACTTGAGCAGGTTAAGCAAGCTTAAGGATAAGCCGTGGGCTGAAACGACGCGGGATAACCGCGTCTACTTCGCCCCACTTTGAGCTTTCACCGACGGCGCGCCCACCTTGTCGACGGCTTGCACCACCGGCTCCCACGGAACCCAGCCGACGCTATGCGTCACCCGGTTGTACGACGTCTTCGGATCGTAAGCCGTCGTGTTGGCCGCGAGCTTGGTCACGCCCAGCTGGCCCATGGCCTGCAGCACCACGGCGCTCGCGACATATTCGTCGCGGCGGGCGCCGACCAGGGCGAGCTCGGCGTTCGACAGTTCCAGCTGGGCGTTCAGCACGTCCAGGGTCGTGCGCAGGCCCACCTGCTGCTCCTGGCGCACGCCTTCGAAGGCGATCCGCGTGGCGCGCACCTGCTCCTCGTTCGAGACCAGGTTGGCGCGCGAGGCCAGAAGATTGCTCCAAGCGTTGGAGACCTGCTGGATCGCGGTGCGCTTGGCGCTCTCGGTGGCGCCGCGGGCGGCGTTCTCGCGCTCGGTGGCGGCGCGGACCTGCGAGGTCGTCAGACCGCCGGTGAAGATCGGGATCGAGGCGGTGATCGCGCCCGAGACGGTGCGGTCGTAGTCGTCGAACTGGCTGCCGACGCCCGAGCGCTTGTCGGCGGCATAGCCCAACGAGGCGCGGGCCGAGACGGTCGGACGATAGCCGGCCTTGGCCACGGCGACGCGGGCGGCGGCGGCTTCTTCGCTGTAGCGGGCCGAGGTCACGCCCGGATTGGCGCTCTGGGCGGCCTCGAAGGCCTGATCGACCGAGGCGGGCAGCAAGGTGGCCAGGCTGGGCTCGGGCGCCAGTTCGCCCGGCGTCTGGCCGACCACGGCGGCGTAGGCCGCGCGGCTGACTTCCAGCTGCGCCTGGGCCGAGGACATGCCGGCCTTGGCCGCGGCGAGACGCGCCTGTGACTGAGCGACGTCGGTGCGGGTGATCTCGCCGACGTCGAAGCGGGCGTTGGATTCGTCGAGCTGGCGCTGCAGGACCGCCACGTTCTCCTTGGCGATGCGCAGGCGCTCCTGATCGCGGCGGACGTCGACATAGGCCTGGACGACATTGACCAGGACGTTCTGCTCGACCGCGCGCAGGTTCTCGCGGGCGGCCAGCACATCGGCCTCGGCGGCGCTGAGGTTGGCGCTGGCGCGCCCCCCCGTATAGAGCGGCTGGCTGATCGACAGGGTCGCGGAGCTGCCCGAGACCTTCACGTCGGGGCCGGTGTCGGGGGTGGCCTTCGAGCCGGTGACGTCCAGCTCACCGCCGATCGTCGGGCGGAAACCGGTCTTGGCCTGTACCACGCCCTCGTCGGTGATCCGGGTGCTGGCCCGCTGCTGCTGCAGGGTCGGGTTGGTCTGGTAGGCCAGGGCGATCGCGTCGGCCAGGGTTTCGGCATGAGCGGCGGAAAACACGCCCGCCATCAGGCCGGCGCTGCAAGCGGCGGCCAGCAATCCGGCCCGTCGACGGTTCGACATCTAGGTTCTATCCCCAATCACGCGAAGCTCGCGTACCACACTATGAGGCGTGTAAGTCGGACCGCCAGCCGTCGCTAGTTAAGCTTTTTTCACGCGGACGTTGCGACGCCCGCCCGCGCGAAGTCGCCCTAGAAGCTGAAGCCGGCCTCGACCTCGAAACCGGCCAGGATCGGCGGCGAGGCGTCGAAGGCCTGGCGACGACCCACGCCGTCCTCGGCGCGAAGATAGATGACGGCGCGCCCGACCGGACCGGTGCGCTCGATCACGCCCAGACGGCCGCCGACGGCCAGGGCGTCTTGCCACGACTTCGGCGCGGCCGCGACGGCGCCCTCGCAGATGATCACGTCATAGTCGCCGCCGGGAACGGCCTTCAGGTCATCCCCTTCCAGGCGGGTGACCGACAGACCCATCGCTTCCATGACGGCGGCGGCGTAGGGCGCGGCGATCGCCAGGGCCTTCTCGCCCTCGCGCGGCTTCAAGTTCTGCAGCAGCTTGCCCACTTCGCGCGGGCGCAGCAGCCAACGGCCGGGCGCGTATTCGATATCGGTGTCGGCATAGGCCAGATAGGCCTTGGCGGCGGGGACCACCGCCTCGCGCGGCGTCACGCGGAGGGCGTCCTGCAGCGGCAGGTCGGTGACGTCGGCGGTGCGAATCTGGCTCTCGACCATGTTCAGCCGCGCGGCGGCGAAGTCGGTGCTCATGGAATCCCTCGAAGGACTGGACTTTCGAGCAGGCTTATAGGTCCGGCGGTCGCCCAAACGCAATGCGATCGCGCGGCGCGGGCCGGCTAAAGCGCGCCGCCGAACGGCCTTAAGGGTGACAACAAAGCCTGAAGGGATGAGGGAAAGGGCAAACCACGGGATTTGGGGCGCCAATCGGCCATTTGTCACTCAACGCAGATTGATCCCGCGCGGTTTATGGTAAAGGTAACTCTACCATTGGTGCTCACCCAGGGGGGAAGCCAAAACACGTCGGCTTTGTGAGGTTTTTATCATGCTTAACGCGAATGTCGTGATCATCGGGGCGGTGGTTGCGCTGGTCGTGATCTATTTCCTGCCGCAATTTACAACCGCGGCGCGCAAGGCCTATGGCCGCTGGCGCAGGCACAGACGAGATCTTCGCCTGGAGCGCGAGCGGCTGGCTCGCGAGGAGCGTATGGCGCGCACAGCGCAAAACACCTCGCCGCAATAAGGCGACAACGAGGCCGCGGCGGAACAAAAGCCGGCCAACGGAACTCTTTGGAGGCGGCCCCCAACGCCGCCTCCAGTTCCTCGTCCAAGGTTCGCCGCATGAAGATCGCCCAGATCACGCCCCTCTATGAGGCCGTTCCTCCGCGTCTGTACGGAGGCACCGAGCGCGTTGTCGCGCACTTGACCGACGCCTTGGTTGATCTCGGGCACGAGGTCACCCTGTTCGCAAGCGGCGAGGCCGAGACCAAGGCCAAGCTGGTCGCGGTTCGGGATCAGGCGATCCGGCTCGACCCCGCTCCCCTGAAATCAGACCTGGCGGCGCACATGGCGCAGATCGCCGAGGTCCGGGCGATGGCGGGCGAGTTCGACGTCATCCACTTCCATACCGACATGATCCACTTCCCGTTCTTCGCGGATCGGGCGGAGAACACGCTGACGACCCTTCACGGCCGTCTGGACCTGAAGGACCTGCCGGCGGTCTACAAGCGCTGGCCGCAATTCCCGCTGGTCTCGATCAGCGACGACCAGCGCCGTCCGCTCCCGTTCGCGAACTGGGCCGGCACCGTGCATCACGGAATGAACGCCGACATCTATGGCTACTCGGAAAAGAGCGACGGCTATCTGGCCTTCCTCGGCCGAATCTCCCCCGAGAAGCGCCCCGACCGCGCGATCAACCTGGCCAAGCGCCTGGGCAAGCGCCTGAAGATCGCGGCCAAGGTGGACGCCGCCGACCGCGCCTATTTCGAGGACAAGATCGCGCCGATGATGCTGGGCGAGCCGCTGATCGAGTTCATCGGCGAGATCGGCGATAGCGAAAAGTCGGCCTTCCTCGGCGGCGCCGACGCCCTGCTCTTCCCGATCGATTGGCCCGAGCCCTTCGGTCTGGTGATGATCGAGGCCATGGCCTGCGGCACGCCGGTCATCGCCTATCGCTGCGGCTCGGTGCCCGAAGTCATCGATCACGGCCTCACCGGCTTCATCGTCGATAACGACGAAGAGGCGCTCGCGGCGATCAAACAGGTCGAAAGCTTGGATCGAAAAGCGGTGCGGCAGCGTTTCGAGCAGCGGTTCTCGTCCGAGGCGATGGCTCGGCGTTACGTCGCGCTCTATGAACGGCTGCGCGACGGCGCCGCCGTCTATCCGTCCTTGGTCGAGCTCGCGGCGAGCGCATGACGTGAAGGAGGGGCAATGGACGATCTCGCACCGGCTATCGAGGCGCCGGTCGATTACGGGGTGACGGCGGAGGTCCGCGCACCGCAGAATCTCTATGCCCTGAAGGACAAAGACACCTTCATCGTCGCCGACCAGTTCGGTGATATCGCCGGACAAGGCGATGGTCTGTTTCACAACGATACGCGAATTCTATCGCACTACCGCCTGACCCTGGGCGGCCACGCGCCTTCCCTGCTGTCCGCCGCCGTCGCGCACGACAACGTCTTTTTCACCTGCAACGCGACCAATCAGGCTCTGCCCTATCCTGGCGGCCCCATGGGCCCGCCAGGCGTGCTGCATATCGAGCGGAAACGGTTCCTGTGGGGCGAGCGCCTTTACGAACGAATTCGCTGCGTGAACTACAGCCGCGACCTCGTCCTCCTGCCGATGGCGATCGAATTCGACGCCGACTTTCGCGACATGTTCGAGGTTCGCGGCACGCGCCGCGCCCGGAGGGGCGAAAAGGGCCCGCCGCATATCGACGGCCGTCGGGTCTCCTACAGCTATGTCGGCCTGGATGGCGTCGAGCGATCCTCCTTCGTCAGCTTCTCTGACGCGCCGTTCCGCCTGAGCGCCCACAAGGCGGAGTTCATGTTCAGCCTGCAGGCCGAGGGCGTGATCGAGCTCTATATCGAGATCGGCGCGGTCGACGGCCACGTCCCCAGCCGCGAGCGATACCGCGACGCGGCCGCCCAAGCCCGCTGGGACATGCGTTCGCGCCGTCGCCACGGCGCGCGCCTGAAGAGTTCGGGCCGGCTGTTCAACGAGTGGCTGGGCAAGTCCCGCTCGGATCTCGCCCTGCTGACGACACGGATGGAGACCGGCCCCTACCCCTATGCCGGCATCCCTTGGTTCTCCACCGCCTTTGGCCGCGACGCGATCATCACGGCCTGGCAGATTCTTTGGTTCGAGCCGTCGCTGGCCAAGGGCGTGTTGCGCTATCTGGCGGCGCATCAGGCCCAGGAGCGCTCGGCGTTCCGCGACAGCGCTCCGGGCAAGATCATGCACGAGACCCGCAAGGGCGAGATGCCGGCCTTGGGCGAAGTGCCATTCGGCCGCTACTACGGCGGGGTCGACACCACGCCTCTATTCGTGGCTCTGGCGGACGCCTATCAGGCCCGGACGGGCGACGACCGGCTGATCGACGAGCTCTGGCCCGCGCTGGTGCGCGCCATGCACTGGATCGAGCATGACGGCGACAGCGATGGCGACGGCCTGATCGACTACGCGCGCGGCCAGGACAGCGGGCTTTCCAACCAGGGTTGGAAGGACAGCGAGGATTCGGTCTTCCACGCCGACGGCCGATATCCCTCGGGTCCTATCGCCTTGGTCGAGGTTCAGGGCTACGCGTTCGCCGCCTATCGCGGCATGGCGCGACTGGCCGAGCGCCGGGGCGAGGTCGGCCAGGGCATGCTCTGGCGCCAGAAAGCCGAACGCCTGCGCGAGAAGGTCGAGACACTCTTCTGGATGGAGGAGCGCGGCTACTACGGCATCGCCGTCGATGGCCAGGGCCAGCTTTGCCGCGTGTTGTCGTCGAACCCGGGTCACCTGCTGTTCTGTGGCCTGCCGACGCCGGAACGGGCGCGCGAGGTGTCCGACAGATTGCTCTCGGGCGCCTTCAACTCCGGGTGGGGCCTGCGAACGCTGGCCTCCGGCGAGGCGCGGTTCAATCCCATCAGCTACCACAACGGCTCGGTCTGGCCGCACGACACGGCGCTGTGCGTGATGGGTCTGTCCCGATATGGCGAACGAGACGGCGTGGTGAAGCTGACGGCCGATCTTTTCGAGACCGCCAGCCGGATGGGCATGCGCCTACCGGAGCTGTTCTGTGGCTTCCCACGCTCGCCGGGCGAGCCGCCGGTGGCCTATCCGGTGGCCTGCCTGCCCCAGGCCTGGGCCGCCGGCTCCGTGTTCATGATGCTGCAGGCGTGCCTGGGCATCACCATCGACGCCAATCGCAACGAGATCATCCTGGTCGACCCTCGCCTGCCCATCGGCATCGACCGCCTGCGTGTCGAGCACCTGCGCGTGGGGTCCGAAAGCGTCGACCTGACGTTCGAGCGCCAGGGCGACCGGGTCACGGTCCACACCGAGGGCGGCGCGCCGATCACGATCCGGTCCAAGCCGGTCTGGGATTAAGGGGGAGTGGCTCCGCGGGTAGGATTCGAACCTACGACCAGCCGGTTAACAGCCGGCTGCTCTACCACTGAGCTACCGCGGAACAGGTCGCTCTCAAGAGAGGCCGCGTGATAGCCGCCGCGCGGAGTCGATGCAAGCGGCGAACACCGCCGGCGTCGAGACAAATGCACGCGGCCGCCGGGTGCGGCGGCTAAGCTTTCGGATGTGAGAAATCTTCCGGAGAAGCGAAAGAAAGAGTGGCTCCGCGGGTAGGATTCGAACCTACGACCAGCCGGTTAACAGCCGGCTGCTCTACCACTGAGCTACCGCGGAACAGGTCGCTCTCAGAAGAGGCCGCGTGATAGCCGCCTCCCCGCGGCGATGCAAGCGCCTTGTTCTAAAAAAACAGCCCGGTACGAGACCGGGCTGTGGAAAGTCAGTGATGGTGGTGCGCCTTCAAAGAAGACGCGCGCAGGGTCGGGCGATCGTGGTTAACCAGACCCTAATTCTTAACGCGGAGGCGAAAAGGTCGCAGGCCCCTCGCCTCACGCGCGCTTGGGGATGTCGAGGCCGCGCTGAACGGCCGGTCGCGCCAAGCCCCGCTCCAGCCAGCGGGGCACGTGTTTCAGGGCCGCGTAGTCCACCAGATCGCTCGCGCCATAGAAGCCGACGAGATTGCGGACCCAGCCCAGTGTGGCGATGTCGGCGATCGTGTACTCGTCGCCCATGATCCAGGAGCGATCGGCCAGGCGCCCTTCCAGCACGCCCAGCAGCCGCTTTGATTCGGCGGCGTAACGGTCTCGCGGACGCTTGTCCTCGTAGTCCTTGCCCGCGAACTTATGGAAGAAGCCCAATTGGCCGAACATCGGCCCGATGGCCGCCATCTGGAAAAAGACCCACTGCAGCGTCTCGTAGCGGGCGGCCGGATCGGTCGGCAGGAACTGGCCGCTCTTGTCGGCCAGATAGACCAGGATCGCGCCGGATTCGAACAGAGCCAGCGGCTTCCCGCCCGGGCCGTTGGGATCGATGATCGCCGGGATCTTGCCATTCGGGTTCAGCGACAGATAGTCCGGTTCCCAGGTTTCGTTCTTGCCGATGTCGATCAGGTGCGGCTCGTACGGCAGACCCGTCTCTTCCAGCATGATCGAGACCTTCACGCCGTTGGGCGTCGGCAGGGAATAGAGCTGGATCCGGTCGGGATGCTGGGCGGGCCAGCGGCGGGTGATCGGGAAGGCGGACAGATCCGACATGCGGTGAACCTCACGTTCGCTCCGGATCGGAGCCGCCAGGATCT
This sequence comes from Caulobacter segnis, assembly GCF_031454995.1. Classification (GTDB taxonomy): domain Bacteria; phylum Pseudomonadota; class Alphaproteobacteria; order Caulobacterales; family Caulobacteraceae; genus Caulobacter; species Caulobacter segnis_E. The sequence goes on from NZ_JAVDRV010000002.1 coordinate 1,223,683, forward strand.
GGCGTCTCGCCCCGTGCATTTCCAGTGCCGAAGTCTACCCAAAACGTGAAGTTCGCGCTGGGAGTGCTTTCCTCGCACAATGAACCCGGCTATCGGGAGCCCTCGGGGGGCTACAAGTAAATGGCGACTGCTGACGATCACTGGCCAGAGACGCTGAACCGCGTCGCCGCGATCCTGGATTTCGAACTCACCAACGAAAAACTCGGCGCGAACACCACCAGGCCCAGCTTCAGGATGCGCGCGGTCGCGCCTTCGGACCTGTCCGCCCTTCCGGTGATGGTCGAAACGGCCGTGCGGGCCGGACTGGAGATCGACCGGCTGATCTCCCTGCCCGGTCCGGGGGCCTTCGACGTCCAGGCGCGCAAGGTCCGCCAAGCCCTGGTGGAAGCCCTGAACAAGGAGCCTCCCGGCGCGGCCCGCTCGCCGTTCGTCACCGGCTACAAGACCGCCTATCGCGTCGAGCTGGCGCGGGTGATCTGGAAGGCCATCGCCGACGCGCCGGTCCGGCGCTTGGAAGACCTGGCCCGCGCCCGTCTCGTTTGACCTACCAGGCGCCGGTATTGGGCATGGACGCCCATGGCTCGGCCGGCGACAGAGCGCCATCCTGCAGCAGTTCGACAGAGATGCCGTCCGGCGAGCGCACGAACGCCATGTGGCCGTCGCGCGGGGGACGGTTGATCGTCACCCCCATGTCCATCAGGCGCTGGCACGTCGCGTAGATGTCGTCGACGCGATAGGCCAGGTGACCGAAGTTGCGGCCGCCCAGGTACTCTTCGTCATCCCAGTTGTAGGTCAGCTCGACCATCGGGGCCTTGCGCGTCTTGGCCATCTCGACGTCTTCCGGCGCCGCGAGAAACACGAGCGTGAAGCGGCCCTTCTCGTTCTCCATCCGGGACATCTCCTGGAGCCCCAGGCCCTGGCAGTAGAACCGCAGCGAGGCGTCCAGATCGCGGACGCGAACCATGGTGTGCAGATAGCGCAAGGCGGAACTCCTCTGGAAACGTCGTCGATATAGTCTCCCCGCCGGGCGCGGCGAAGGCCTAAACCGGTTCGCGCTCGCGAGTCTGGCGCCGCCACAGGGCGGCATACTCGCCGCTGGCCTCCAGCAGCGCTTCGTGTCGGCCGCGCTCGACCACCTTGCCTCGCCGCAGCACCACGATCTCGTCGGCGTCGGCGATGGTCGAGAGCCGGTGCGCCACGACCAGCGTCGTGCGTCCCGCCCGCGCCTTGCGCAGCGTCGCTTGGATGGCGGCCTCGGTCCGGCTGTCCAGCGCGCTGGTCGCCTCGTCCAGGATCAGCACGCGCGGATCGGCCAGCAGGGCCCGGGCGATGCCGACCCGCTGGCGCTCGCCGCCGGAAAGCTTCAGGCCGCGCTCGCCGACCTTGGTGGCCATGCCCTCTGGCAGGTTGCGGATGAATTCGCCGAGCTCCGCCGCCTCCGCCGCCGCCCAGACCTCGGCCTCGGTCGCCTGGGGCCGGGCGAAGGCGATGTTGGCGGCCAGGGTGTCGTTGAACAGCGCCACGTCCTGCGGCACCAGCGCCACCGCCCGCCTCAGCGAGGCCTGGGTCAGCGCGCGCAGATCATGCCCATCCAGGGTGATCCGGCCCTCCTGCGGATCGATCATCCTCAGGGCCAGTCTCACCAGCGTGGTCTTGCCCGCGCCCGAGGGGCCGACAATGGCCACGGTCGTTCCCGGCGCGAGCGTCAGCGAGACGTCCGCCAGGCCCTCGGAGCGGGCGCCATGGCGGAAGGAGACCTTCTCGAACGCCACCGCCCCGCCCCTGCGATCGGCGCCGGGCGGCAGGTCGATGGCGTCCGGAGCGTCGGCCACGTCGGCGCTCTGTCGGCGCAGCTCCATCATCGCCTCCATGTCGATCAGCGACTGGCGGATCTCGCGATAGGCGAAGCCGAGGATGTTCAGCGGGGCGTAGAGATTGATCAGGATCAGGATGGCCGCCGTGACGTCCCCGGGCCCGATGCGACCGGTCGCGGCCTCCGCCCCCGCCAGCACCGCCATGCCGCCCAGGCCCACGCTCATCACGGCCGCCTGCACCATGTTCAGCAGGTTCAGCGAGTTGGTCGCCTTGATCTGGGCTTCGCCATAGCGATCCAGCGCCCCGCCATAGCCGGCGACCGCCCTCTCCTCCGCGCCGAACGACTTGACCGTCTCGTAGTTCAGCAAGGCGTCCACCGCGCGGCCCGCGGCCTCGGCATCGGCCTCGTTCAGAACCCGACGATGGCCGATGCGCCAGTCCGAGATCGCGAAGGTCAGATAGCCGTAAACCGCCACGGTGCCCAACGCGATGGCCGCGAACCGCCAGTCATAGGCCTTGGCCAGCACGACGGCGGCCATGATCAACTCGACGCCGGTGGGCGCGAGGTTGAAGGCCAGGCTGCGCAGCAGGAAATCCATCGACCGCGCGCCCCGGTCGATCACCCGCGACAGCGAACCGGTCCGCTTGGACTGGTGGAAGTCGATCGACAGCGACAGGGCGTGCGAGAAGGTCTCGACCGCCGCCCGGTTCTGGGCGGCCTGGGCGACCGGCGTGAAGATCGTGTCGCGAGCCTGGGGCGCCGCAGCCGAGACGAAGCGGACGAACGCCCAGCCGACCGCCAGGCCCGCGAAGGCCCAGCTCACGGCGACGGCGGCGCTCTGCCCCGCCGACAGCTGATTGACCGCCTTGCCCAGCATCAGCGGCGCCAGCACGCCCAGCGCCTTGCCGGTCAGCGTCAGGATCAGGGCGACCGCGACCCGCCAGCGCAGGCCGGGCGCGCCTGAGCGCATGACCAGCCGAACCAGATCGCCCATGGCGCTCCAGAACCGCACGGGCTGTTCGCCCTTGGCGATGGCGCCGGCCGCGGCCTCGCGCCCCCGCGCGGGCGGGCCGCCCATGCCCCTCATCGTGGCCCGCCGATCAGCAGGGTGGTCTGGATCCCGCCGCCGGGCGTCATCCAGTCGATCCGCCAGCCCTGCGGCGCGCGCTCGGCGCGGAACGGACCGGTCACCAGCGGCCGCGGAGGAGAGGTCACGACCGACACGGCCGTTTCGCCACCATCCCCCGCCACTTGGATGTCGTGGGGCCCCGGAGCCAGGGAATCGGTCAGGGAGATGAAGAACCGCCCCTCGTCGTCGGTGCGTCCGCCGCCGCGCGTCACGCGATCAACCCGGACATTCAGCCCCGCGCCCGGCGTCGCCACGCCAGACACCACCGCCCCGCCCTCGCGATCAAGATCGATCGCGAGGATGCGCGGCGAGGAAGACGACGCCGCCAAGCGTCGGGCGCCGGCGCCGGCGCGCAAGAGCGCCACGTCGCCGCCCTCGGCCACCATGACGTAACCCTCGGCCTGCACCGAGCGGCCCTCCCGGGTGGTCGAAAGACCGAACAGGCGGACGCCGGGGGCGTTGGCGACGGTCAGGCTCCAGCGTCCTTCCTTGTCGGACCGCCCCGACACGGTCTCACCGGTGGGCGAACGAAGGCGCAGATCGGTCTCGGCCGCGCCTTGGCCCGACAGCGTGATCGCGCCGCCAGCCCGCTGGACGCTCTCGACGATCGGCGGCGCGACATAGCCGGCCTCGGCGCTGTCGATCGTCTCCGGCGCGTCGACGGGCTTGGGCGCGCTAGGTCCGCAGGCGGCCAGCAGCGCCGCGGCCAATCCCCCCGCGACGATCGGCGGCTTGCAACCCCGGAAGCGAATCCTGATCATGCGCCCTCAAATAGGAACGGTTCGAAGGCGCGCGAGGCCGCGCGCCTTTCGTCTTTTGTGTGGAGTGGACGACGATGCCCAACGAGTCTAGCCGTCTGGGCTCGGTCTGCGTCTATTGCGGATCGTCCAACACCGTCGATCCCAGCTACCTGACGGACGCCCAATTGATCGGCGAGAGTTTCGCCAGGGCCGGCCTGAAGCTCGTCTATGGCGGCGGCGGCGTCGGACTGATGGGCGCGGCCGCGCGGGGCGCCCACTCGGCCGGCGGCGCGGTGCTGGGCGTCATTCCCAGCTTCCTGCGGGGACGCGAGCAGCCTTTCGACGACGTCGAGACCGTGATCGTCGAGACGATGCACGAGCGCAAGATGCTGATGTTCGAGCGCTCGGACGCCTTCGTCGTGTTGCCCGGCGGCATCGGCACCCTGGAAGAAATCGTCGAATTGCTATCTTGGCGCCGTTTAGATCTTCACCAGAAGCCGATCGTGTTCCATAACCCCGGCGGCTTCTGGGACCCGTTCTTCGCCCTCATCCGGCACACGGTGGATCTGGGACTCACCCCGCCCAGCCTGCTGAACGCCTGGCGCGCGGTCGAGAAAGCCGAGGACGTCACCCCCGCCCTGCTGAACTGGGACGGCGAAATCGACGTCGCGGGCGAACCGGCCGCGCTTCGCCAGTTGACTTAGTTTCTAAAAGAGACGCACTATGCTCGTGAGCCGACGGTCATCGTGGACCGCGTGTGCTCGTGCGCCGGAACTCCCATCCGGCGCGGGGATAGGGGACTAAGGAATGCGTACCGCTGCTCACGCGGGCCTGATGGCCTGCGCTCTCATGGCTGGCCTGTCGGCCGGCTCCGCCTTCGCCGCCGACAGCGAAGGCGCCTGGCTCAAGCTGAAGACGCCCGCCACCAGCGAGCAATTCATCCAGGACGGGTCGGTCTGGCGCTGCAAGGCCGAGGTTTGCACCACGACCAAGGTCCGGGCCCTCCCCGTGGCGCGCGCCTGCCGCAAGCTGGCCGGCCAACTGGGCGAACTGACCGCCTTCAACTATCGCGGCGAACCGCTGGACGACGCCGCCATCACCGAGTGCAACACGGCGGCCAAGCCGAAGGGCTAAAACCCAGGAAGAAGGCCTCCGCCGGTTCCGACAGAGGCCTTCGCCTTGGGGGTTGTAACACTTGGTGACACTTGGAGACTTACTTTCGTCCTGACTTGGCGGACGACTTGACGGGCTTCGGGCTCGAACGACCACCCACCAGCATCCCGCCCATGAAAGCGAACGAGAGCATGGCGTGGTTCATCTTCGATACGTTCATTGCGGCGCCTCCCAGATGATCGGTTAGGATCAGGAGACGCGCGCGGCTTACAGGGGTGGTCCCCTCCTAGTCGTCAGCGCGTCGAGATGAGGTTCGCGCCTCTAGCGTGCGTCGGCAACGCGACAAAACGCGCGAGCGAGCTTGTCCGACGGCCGCGCCAACGCCCTCGCCACAAGGGAAAATTCATCCGCTTACGCACAAACCAGGCGGACCCGCCGCTCCGCTCGGCGTCACGCGGGCCAAGCCGCGCGGGCGATAGGCGATTGTCCGCCCACCCCATCCCGACGCCAGGTTTACGTTCATGGGCGCCTTCAGCGGCGAGCCGCGGCGCGCTCATGAAAAGGCCGCCCGCGTCAGCGTGACGCGGGCGGCCCGGGTATTTTCGAGGGTTGCTCCGTGGACCGAGCCGCGCTCGTCAGGCCGCGGCGTCGAACGACAGCGACTCATAGCGCTTCAGATGGTGGTCCACCGAGCCGAAGAGCCCTTCGATCAGGCTGGCGCGCTTGAAGTAGTGGCCGATGGCCAGCTCGTCGGTCATGCCCATGCCGCCATGGATCTGGATGGCGTTCTGGCCCACGAACTTGCAGGCGCGGCCGACGCGGACCTTCATGGCAGAGACCGCCTTGGCGCGCTCGTCGGCGTCTTCCTCGAGCTTGATGGTGGCCATGTAGGTCATCGACACCGACTGCTCGACCTCGATGAACATGTCGACCATGCGGTGCTGCAGCACCTGGAAGTTGGCGATGGCCGTGCCGAACTGCTTGCGCTGCTTGGCGTAGTCCAGCGTGCCCTCGTGCAGCTTGCGCAGCACGCCCACGGCCTCGGCGCCGACGGCGGCGGTGGCCTCGTCGATGACCTTGTCGACCAGGGCCAGGCCATCCTCGGCGATCAGCGCGTCGGCGGGGACCGAGACGTTCTCGAAATAGACTTCCGAGGCGCGGTTGCCGTCGACGGTGGGATAGTCGCGGGTGACGATCCCCGGCAGGCTCTTGTCGACCAGGAACACGCCGACGCCGCCAGCGTCGCGCTGGGCCCCACCGGTGCGGGCGGTGACGATCAGGTGGGTGGCGAACGGGGCGCCGATCACCACGGCCTTGTGGCCGTTCAGGACCCAGCCGCCGCCGTCTTTCTTGGCGGTGGTCTTCAGGTCGCGCCAGGTGTAGCGGGCCTGCGGCTCGGCATAGGCGAAGGCGATGGTGGTCATGCCGCCCACGACGCCCTCGATCACCGAGGCGGCCCCGGCATAGCCCGAGTGCTTCATGAAGCCACCGCCGATGACGACGGTGCCGAGGTAGGGCTCGATGACCAGCGCCTTACCGAACTCCTCCATGATGATCATGTTGTCGACCGCGCCGCCGCCCAGGCCGCCCAGCTCCTCGCTGAACGAGGCCCCCAGGATGCCCAGCTCCTCGGCGAACGCCTTCCAGTAGTCGGCCCGCCAGCCGCTGTCCGAGCTGACGATCTTGCGGCGGGTTTCGAAGTCGTACTTGTCAGCCAGGAAGCTCGCGACCGTGTCGCGGACCATCGACTGCTCTTCGGTGAAGTTGAAATCCATCCCTGGGTTTCCGTTCTTCTATCGCCCGGCGTTCGAGCCGGGTCGTTGAAATATGAGAGGCGGAGTCCGTGCCGCGCCGCGGCCCGGTTGGGTCGCCGGCGCTAGAGCCCCAGCACCATCTTGGCGATGATGTTGCGTTGGATCTCGTTGGAGCCGCCATAGATCGACGTCTTGCGGACGTTGAAATAGGTCGGCGCGGCGCGGTGGGCGAAGTCGGGGCCGATCGGGTGGGCGTTGTCGCCGTCGGTCGGGAAGCCGCGGAAGTACGGCGCGCCGTAGTGGCCGGCGGCCTCCAGCACCAGCTCGGTGATCCGCTGCTGGATCTCGGTGCCCTTGATCTTCAGCAGGCTCGACTCCGGACCGGGGCCCTTGCCGGCCGCTTCACCGGCCAGGGTGCGCAGTTCGGTGTATTCCAGCGCCGTCAGGTCGATCTCCAGCTCGGCGACCTTGCGCTTGAACATCGGGTCCTTGATCAGGGCCGAGCCGTCGTCGGAGAGCTCGGTCGAGGCGATCTGGCGGATGCGTTCGATGCCGCGCTTGGAGCGCGCCACGCCGGCGATGCCGGAGCGCTCGTGGGCCAGCAGGAACTTGGCGCAGGTCCAGCCCTTGTTCTCCTCGTAGATGCGGTTCTCGACCGGCACCTTGACGTTCTCGAGCCAGACCTCATTGACCTCGTGCTCGCCGCCCAGAGTGATGATCGGGCGCACGGTCACGCCGGGCGACTTCATGTCGATCAGCAGGAACGAGATGCCTTCCTGGATCTTGGCGTTCGGGTCGGTGCGGACCAGGCAGAAAATCCAGTCGCCGTGCTGGGCCAGGGTGGTCCAGGTCTTCTGGCCGTTGACCAGATAGTATTCCTTGCCGTCGTCGCCGGTGAAGCGCTCGGCCTTGGTCTTGAGGCTGGCCAGGTCCGAACCGGCGCCCGGCTCGCTATAGCCCTGCGACCACCAGATGTCGCCCGACAGGGTCGGCGGCAGGAAGCGCTCTTTCTGCTCCGGCGTGCCGAAGGTGTAGATCACCGGCCCGACCATGTTGATGCCGAACGGCAGGATCGGCACGCAGTCGGCGCGGGCGGTCTCTTCCGACCAGATGTAGCGCTGAACCGAAGACCAGCCCGGACCGCCGTATTGGGTCGGCCAGGCCGGGGCCACCCAGCCCTTCTTGGCCAGGACGCGGTGCCAGGAGAGGAAGTCCTCCTTGGCCATTTCCTCGCCCTCTTCCTGCTTTTCGCGCAGGCCCGCCGGATAGTTCTCGGCGATGAAGGCGCGCACCTCATCGCGGAAGGCGAGGTCCTCGGGCGAGAAGTCGAGATTCATGGCCAGCTCCCGTTCCAATCGGCCTCTCTACGGGAGGCCGTTATTGCGTTTCGAGCGCCACGATATCGGTCGAACGACCGTTTGGAAAGATGACGTTAGCGTCAACGGAAGCAAACATGATCCACGTTCACTTAAGCTGAAGCCGATCCGCCTACCGAACCTCGCAGGCCAGCTTGACGAGAGCCAGGGCCGAGGCGCCGCCGACGCCCTCCTCGTCAACGATATCGAGCGCCAGAAGCGGGCGCTTGTCGAGGATGTCGAGCAGGCGGGCGTGTCCCTTGGCGGGACTCACATGCGCGGCGAGACAATGGTCGATCGCCGTTGGCTCGACCGCGCGGAGGATGGCCGCGGCGGCGCAGGCGGCATAGCCGTCCAGCAGAACCGGAACTTTCTGAACGCGTGCGGCCAGGATCGCACCGAGCACCGCGGCGGTCTCGCGCCCGCCCAGTTGACGCAGGATCTCAAGCGGATCGTCGGTCATGCCCTCGGCCTTGGCGCGGGCGACCGCGGCGGCGACGGGTTCGGGATCATCCGACCAGTCCGAGGCCTCGCCGCCGAACAGCGCCAGGCAGACGGCGGCGGCGGTGCGGGCCGGCTCCGCCACGATGACGCCGGGGATCAGCAGATCGGGCTGCTTGGCCAGGGCCTCCATGCCGAAGGCCATGGTGGCGGCGGCTTCCTTCTCGCTCATCGAGGGCTTTTCGACGGAGTCCGGCGACGGGCGGTCGATGGCGAGGTCGAAGGCCTCCAGCCCCGCGCCCTGGACGCCGGCCAGGCGCGAGACGGTCGCGCCGCCCGAGGCGATGGCTTCCAGACGGTCGCGGGCGTAGCCGCGCGGTCCCACGCCCTGGCGGGCGCCGGCGTACAGCGCCACCACCGGACGGTTCACCGCCGGCGGGCTCTTGCCGCTCCAAGCCGTGAGCCAGGCCGAAATCTCGGCGAGCCGCCCCCCCTGCTCCAGCGTCGGAGACGGCCCCGGCGCGGGCGGCGAGACGGCGAGTTGGCGGATGTCGGCGAAGGGCGAAGCGGTCATGAGCGCGGACTTAAACCCGTCCGCGCCCAAAGCAACCCCCGATGAGCCCGAGATCCGCCCGCTTGCGCGTCGGCGGCGGAGCGGAGATGCTTAGGCCATGACGACAGCGCAGCCGGCCAGACCGCCCCGCCCGATCGCTACGCCTTGCGTGAAGGTGTGCGCGGTGGATGGCGCGAGCGGCTACTGCCTGGGTTGCCGCCGCACCCTGGCCGAGATCGCCGGTTGGGCGAAGCTGAGCGACGCTGAACGGGCGGCGATCACCGCCGCCCTCCCCGATCGCCCGGACCCGATGGTCGCCCTGATGGCGGCGACCACGGGGCGCTGAGACCTTACTTGCCGCCGGCGAGATAGGCGGCGCAGGCGCCGTCGCGCTTGGCTAGCAGTTTGGCCTTCTTGTCGCCCTCGGCGGCGTCGGCCTCCTTGCGCGCCGACAGGATTTTGTTGTTGGCCGAGTTGAGCACGGCCAGATCTCGCGAAGCGCTCTCGGCCTTCAGGAAGGAATCTAGAGCGGTCGTATCGAGCTTGCCGAGATTTTCCGAGGACGCCAGGCCGCGACACCGCGCCGCCTCCAGATAATCCAGGTTCGAGACTCCAGCCTGCGCGACGCCGGCGAAAGCCCCAAAGGCGACGGTGGCGATGATCAGCGCTTTCATGGTGTGTTTCCCTCGATGAGCCATTTACTAGACGCCAACGGGATAGCGCCACGCGGAATACGAGAGAAGTTAAATCGAATACATGAATTATATTATATAAAACCCCAGAAACATTACTTCGATGTAATATTGACTGCCGTGGGATCGCATATTCCAGGTTCCAAAAAAGACGGCCGCGCGCCTCCACACAAAACGCCCGCCGGATTCACGCCTTGAAAACGCCTGCCTCCTAATGATTGAAGAAAGCCGCAGAAGCGGTCTTGGGAGCCTATAAGGCGGGATGTCTTCGATGTTTAGGTTCGCGGCGATCGCTTTGGTGGGCGCCCTGTCGGCGGTAGGCGCGGCCAAGGCCGTCGTCTCACTGGACGATCTGCGTCATCCGGATCTGCGCGCGCCTTCGGCCGCGACCGCCACCCTGGGCGGCTCCGACAGCGGCTCGGCCGAGATCACCAAGGACAGCGACGGTCACTTCTGGGCCAAGGCCGCCGTCGACGGCCACGACGTCCGCTTTCTCGTCGACACCGGCGCCACCGCCGTCTCGCTCAGTATGGCCGACGCCCAGCGCCTGGGCATCGACACCAGCAAACTCACCTACGACTACAACGTGATCACCGCCGACGGCCGCACCCGCGCCGCCTCGGTCAAGCTGGCCAGCGTCGCCATCGCCGGCGCCAAGGTGCGCGACGTCGACGCCCTGGTCATCGAGAAGGGCCTCGAAAATTCGCTGCTGGGCATGAGCTATCTGGGCCGCCTGTCTCGGTTCGAGGCCACGCCGGAAGCCCTGATCCTGCACCCCTAGTCTCAGGCGGCGGGCGCTGTCCGCTCCTCCCGCGAGGCCAGCGCCGAACGCACCGCGTCCAGGGCGCGATCCACCACATCCAGCCCCGCGCCGGCCTTGACGCCTTCGACCGTCAGGATGCGCCGCCACGCCCGCGCGCCCGGCAGACCATGGAACAGGCCCAGCATGTGCCGCGTCATGGCCGCCAGGTGCGTCCCCGCCGCCAGTTCCCGCGCCAGATAGGGCAGATAGCGCTCGACCGCCTCGAAGCTGTCGACGTCCGCGACATCCAGCCCGAACACCCGCCGGTCGACCTCGCCCAGCAGGCCGGCCTCGTGATAGGCCGCGCGGCCCACCATCACGCCGTCGACGCCATTGGCCAGATGCTCCAGCGCCGCGTCGACGCTGGGCACGCCGCCGTTGATCGCGATGGTCAGGCTCGGCCGCTCGCGCTTGAGCCGATAGACAAGGTCGTAGTCCAGCGGCGGGATGTCCCGGTTCTCCTTCGGCGACAGGCCTTGCAGCCAGGCCTTGCGGGCGTGGACGATGAAGTTGTCGATCCCGGCGGCGGCGCAGCGGTCGACCAGGGCGAAGAGGCTCTCCTCGGGATCCTGGTCGTCGACGCCGATCCGGCACTTCACCGTCGCGGGAACCTTCACCGCGCCCTGGATCGCCGCCATGCACTCGGCCACCAAGTCCGGCTCGCGCATCAGGCAGGCGCCGAAGCGGCCGCTCTGGACGCGGTCCGAGGGACAGCCGACGTTCAGATTGATTTCGTCATAGCCCCAATCCTCCCCGATCCGAGCGGCCTGGGCCAACTCGGCCGGGTCAGATCCGCCGAGCTGCAGCGCCACCGGATGTTGGCCGGCGTCAAAGCCCAGCAGCTTTTCGCGGTCGCCATGGACCACCGCCCCACTGGTCACCATCTCGGTGTAGAGCAGCGCGCGGCTGGACAGGACGCGATGCAGCGACCGGCAGTGCCGGTCGGTCCAGTCCATCATCGGGGCGACGGAAAATCGGGCGGGCTGAAACGTCATGGCCTTGCTTCGCGGGACGCCTCGGGCGCCGGCTTCGAGCGCGCGTATATAGGCCAGACCTCGGACGGACGCGACCCCGCCGCGCCGAACCCTTAGAAGCTCCGGATCAACACGGAGGCGACAAGCGCGGCGCCATCCCCTAAAGGGCTATCATCGTGACTTGCCCGCCGCTTCATCGCCGCCCCATGGCCCGCGCCGTCTTCATGACGCTCGCGGCGCTGGCGGTCGCCTTCAAGGTGATGATCCCGGCTGGTTTCATGACCGCGCCGGATCCGCGCAATGGCCTGCCGTTCGCCCTGGTGCTGTGCACCGGCGACGGCGCCAAGATCGTCCAGCCCGGCGAGGCCCTCGCCGGCCATCAGGACGAGAAGGGCGGCGCCGACAAGTCCGCGCACGATACGCCCTGCCCGTTCGCCGGTCATGGCGCGGCGGCCCAGCCGCCCAGCGCGGTCACGACGGCCAAGGTCGAATTCGTCGCCTACGCGCCAGCCGAACCCGCGCGCGCCACCTATCTCGCCCCGGGACGAGGCCTCGCCGCCCCGCCCCTGCCGGCCAGAGGTCCTCCCAGCCAGCTGATCTAGCCTTCGGCCGCGCGCTGGAGCGTAAGCGCCGCCCTGCGGTCGCGCCCGCTCGCGCACGCCCTTTCCGCCTTTTCAGTCTTGCTTGTCTGGCGCGCAATCCGCGCCCAAGGACCCTCTCATGAAGTCCCTCCTCTTGGCCGCCTCGACCATGGCTGTCTTCGTTCCGCCTGTCGCCCACGCCGCCGCGAAGCCCGAGGCTGACACCGAAGTCTCATCGGTCATCGTCACCGCCCGCCGCAATCCCGAGGACCCGCCTGTCGTCGCCGACGCCCGCAAGCGCCTGTCCGAGACCCCTGGCGCGGTGTCGGTGATCTCGCAAGAGAGCTATATCAACCGCCAAGCCCTGGCGCTCGACGACATGCTGCGAGACGCGCCCGGCGTCTACGCCCAGCGCAAGTGGGGCGGCGACATCCGCATCTCGATCCGCGGCTCGGGCGTCGGTAACGCCAACCACAACCGAGGCCTCCTGATCGCCCAGGACGGCGTGCCGCTGAACGAGGCCGACGGCTACGGCGATAGCCAGGTCGCCGACCCGCTGAACACCCGCTACGCCGAGGTCTATCGCGGCGGCAACGCCCTGCGTTTCGGCGGCGCTCTGCTGGGCGGGGCGATCAACATGGTCACCCCCACCGGCAAAGACGCAGGCTTCGCAAACCAAGTCCGGATCGACGGCGGCTCCTACGGCCTGCTGCGCGAGCACGTCGCCATCGCTCGTCAGCCGGGAGACTGGGACGTCTACGCGGCCGCCACCAACCAGACGAGCCAGGGCTGGCGATCGCAGAGCCAGCAGAACATCCAGTTCGGCAGCCTAAGCGTAGGCCGCTCGTTCGGCCAGGACCGCGAGGTGCGCGTCATCGTCAACGGCTCGAACATCAACCAGGAAATTCCTGGCGCGCTGACACTGGCGCAGTTCAACGCCAATCCGCGCCAGACATCGGCCGGCAACGCCAACGCCGACCAGGGCCGCAACCAGCGAGGCGCGCGCGCCTCGCTGCGGACGACCTGGCGCCTGAGCGACCAATTGGTCTTCGAGGGCGCGCTGTATGGCGTCTGGAAGGAGCTGGACCACCCGATCTTCCAAGTCATCGACCAGGAAAGCCGCAACTACGGGGCTTTCGGCCGGTTCGACTGGGACGGCGAGATCGGCGGCAAACGCGCCGACGCCTTCTTCGGCGCCTGGTATCGCCAAGGCGATCTGGATTCTCATTTCTATATCAATCCACGCGGCGCGCGCGGGGCGTTGCAGTCGATCTCGTACCAAGACGCCAAGGCCATGGACGTCTTCGGCGAAGGCCGGCTGTTCGTCACCGAGCGTCTAGCCCTCGTCGGCGGCGCGACCTGGGGCCAGGCCGAACGCGATTACGCCAGCGTCGCGGTTCCAGGCGTAAAGAGCACATTCAATCTGGACGCTTCGAAGACCTACAACTGGATCTCGCCCCGCGTGGGCCTGCTCTGGCGGAACGACGCCGGCGATCAGGCCTTCGCCAACTTGACCCGTTCGGTCGAGCCCCCGAACTTCGGCTCCATGACCCCGATGAACACCGGCTTCACGCCCGTGAAACCGCAAAAGGCCTGGACGGGCGAAGTCGGCGCGCGGGGCCATCACGGCCCCTTCACCTACGACGTCACGCTCTACCGCGCCGAGCTGAAGGACGAGATGCTGCAGTACGCGGTCAGTTCGTCGATCCCGGCCGCCACCTTCAACGCCGATAAGACCCTGCACCAGGGGATCGAGGCGGCGCTCGACTGGGCCGTCGCGCCCAAGTGGCGGATCCGCCAGACCTGGACCTATTCGGACTTCCACTTCAAGGACGACGTCGACTACCGAGACAACCGCCTGCCGATCGTGCCCAAGCACTTCTACCGGTCGGAAGTCCGCTATGACGACCCGCGCGGTTGGTTCGTGGCCCCGTCGATCGAGTGGTCGGCCACCGATCAGTGGATCGACTACAAGAACACCCAGAAGGCCCCCGGCTACGCGATCCTGAACCTGAACGCGGGCTGGAAGGCGACCCCGTCCGTGTCGCTGTTTCTCGACGCGCGGAACCTCACGGACAAGGCCTATGTCTCCAACACCCAGGCCGCGACCACCTGGACCGCCGCCACCGCCATCCTGTGGCCGGGCGACGGCCGTTCGGTGTTCGGCGGCGTGACCGTCAACTTCTGATCCGACCATGTCTCGGAGCCTCGCGATGTCCAAAATCAAGACCCCTGAAAGCCCTCACGGAAACTCCACCTCACCCCATGGCGACCGTACCGCCGCGGCCCCTATTGTACCCGCTAGTCGGCGCGTCGCTGATCGCGGCCCTTTTGATCAATCTCGTTCTTCGGCGACTGACCTCGCCGCCCCTCAAAACTGGAGCCTGACCATGAAGACCCTGACCCTGATCGCCGTCTCCGCCGCGGCGATCGCCTCGGCCGCCCAGGCCGCGCCCTCCGCTAAGGTGGCCGCGAAGGTGGCCGCGACCAACGCCTGGTGTCGTCCCACGGTCGCCGGCGCGATGGCCGCCGGCTGCTACGTGACCCTGACCGCCAAGGGCGAGGACCGCCTGGTGGCGGTCGAGACTCCGACGGCCGACCACGGCGAAATTCACACCATGTCGATGGACGGCGGCGTGATGCGGATGCGCAAGCTGGCCGACGGCGTGGCCCTGCCCGCCGGCAAGACCGTGGCGCTGAAGCCCGGCGCCGACCACATCATGCTGATCGCCCCCAAGGCGCAGCTGAAAGAAGGCGCCAAGGTGCCGCTGACCCTGAAGTTCAAGAAGGGCGCGCCGGTGACCATCGAGGCCGTCGTCCAGATGCCTCCCATGTCGGGCATGGCCCACTGATGCGGCGAGCGCTTCTCGTCGCCGCGGCCGTGCTGCTGGCGGCCGCGCCCCTGGCGGCCTGCGACCGCCAGGGCGGCGCGGGTCCCGCCCGCTCGCTGGTCAAGATCGGCGGGCCGTTCAATCTGGTCGACATGAACGGCAAGCCGGTCACCGAGAAGTCGCTGCTGGGCAAGCCCACGGCGATCTTCTTCGGCTTCACCTATTGCCCGGAGGTCTGCCCGACCACGCTGACGGACCTGACGGTCTGGCTGAAGATGCTGGGGCCGGACGCCGACAAGCTGAACGTGGTGTTCGTCTCGGTCGATCCCGAGCGCGACACGCCCGAGCAGATGAGACTCTATCTCTCGAACTTCGATCCGCGCATCCAGGGCTTCACAGGGACGCCCGACGCCGTCGCCAAGGCGGCCAAGGCCTACCGTGTCTACTATCAGAAGGTCCCGCAGGATGGCGGTGGCTACACGATCGACCATTCCTCGTCGGTCTATCTGTTCGACGCCCAGGGCCAGTTCGTCGCCCCGATCGCCTACCAGTCGCCGCCGGATCGCGCCGTCCATCAACTGAAGGCGCTGGTGGCCGGCTAGCGCGCAAAAGAAAAGCCCGGCGACAAGGCCGGGCTTGGAAAGTCAGGGAGGAAACGCCCCAGGATAGGGCAGAGGCATCGGCCTCACGGGGAGGTCAATTATGATCGCCCCGTCCTCATTCAAGGGGCGTGGACGGAAAAACTTCCCGTTCCGCGCGCTTGGCTTGCCCGGGCCGTGTGGTATGAGCGCCGACGACGAGTGCGGGCGTGCGCCCGAAGCGAGCGCCGATCCCATGTCCGACGATCCGAACGACCTCGACCCCAACACCCCGCCGCGCCAGCCCAGTCCGCCGCGCGACCCACAAGCGGCGCTGGTCGAGCCCGCGCCGGCGCCGCCTCCCGAGGCGCCGCCCGAGCCCGAGCGCGCCACTCGCAAGCCCTTCTGGAAGCGCCATCTCTGGCTGGCCGGCGGGGCGGCCGCCGCGGTCGTCCTGGTCGTGGTTCTAGTCGCGTCCCTGTTCTGGTCCCTGCCGCTGAGCCGAGCGCTGGAGCCGCTGAACAACTCCGCCATCGTGCTGGTCGCCAGCGACGGCTCGCCGATCGCCAAGCGCGGCTCGTACAAGGAAGCGCCGATCGACGCGGCCAAACTGCCGGCCTATGTGCCCGGCGCCTTCATCGCGATCGAGGATCGACGCTTCTATAGCCACATGGGCGTGGATCCGAAGGCGATCGCCCGGGCCCTGGGCAAGAACGCCCAGGCCGGCGGCGTCTCGGAAGGCGGTTCGACCATCACCCAGCAGCTGGCCAAGAACGCCTTCCTGTCCAGCGACCGAAACTTGCGCCGCAAGGCCCAGGAGGCGCTGATCGCCGTCTATCTGGAAGCGCGCCTCTCCAAGGCCGAGATCCTCTCGCGCTACCTCTCGTCGGTCTATTTCGGCGACGGCGCCTTTGGCCTGCGCGCCGCGGCCCGCCATTATTTCGGCAAACAGCCCGAGCAGCTGTCGATCGGCGAGGCCGCCATGCTGGCGGGCTTGGTCAAGGCTCCGTCCCGCCTGGCCCCGACCAACAATCTCGACGGCGCCCGCGAGCGCATGCGCGTCGTCCTGGGCGCCATGGTCGAGACCGGCACGATCACCCAGGCGCAGGCCGACGAGGTCGGGGACGTTTCGCCGATCAAGGTCGAGGACAAGGTGCCGACCGGCTCCTACTTCGCCGACTGGGCCCTGCCCCAGGCCCGCGCCAGCATCGGCCCCCGCTATGGCGAGACGATCGTGCGCACCACCCTGGATCCCAAGCTCCAGGAAAAGGCCGAGAAGATCCTCAACGACTTCATCGCGCGCGATGGCAAGGTCCTGAACATCACCCAGGGCGCCCTGGTGGCCATGCGCAAGGATGGCCGCGTCGTCGCCATGGTCGGCGGCCGCGACTACAAGCAGAGCCAGTTCAACCGCGCCGACGGCGAGCGCCAGCCGGGCTCGTCGTTCAAGCTGTTCGTCTATCTGGCCGCCCTGCGCGAGGGCATGACCACCACCAGCCCGATCCTCGACACGCCGGTGCAGGTCAGCGGCTACATGCCCAAGAACCACGAGGGAAAGTACCGCGACCGCGAGATCCCGCTGATCAGCGCCTTCGCGGCCTCGTCGAACGTCGCGGCCGTCCGCCTGGCTCACGACCTGGGCCCGGCCAAGGTGATCAAGGTCGCCCGCGACCTGGGCATCACCGAGAAAATCCCCAACGACCTGACCATGGCGCTGGGCACCGGTTCGATGAGCCTGACGCGGCTGACGGCCGCCTACGCGTCGGTGGCGGCGGGCGAATATCCGATCGTCCCGCACGCGCTGGAGAGCTTCAACAAGCCCAGGACCACGCCGTATGATCCCAAGGTTCTGGCCGGCATGCGCGACCTGTTGCGCTCGGCCACCCATCGCGGCACGGGCCTGGAAGCGGCCATCGACGGCGCCTATGGCAAGACCGGCACCACCCAGAACTATCACGACGCCCTGTTCGTCGGGTACGTCGACGATCTGGTGGTTGGGGTCTGGGTCGGCAACGACGACAACAGCTCGATGAACGGCGTCGTCGGCGGCGGCGAGCCGGCCAAGATCTGGAAGGCCTTCATGCTGTCGGCCCTGGGTCGCGACGTCGCCTCGCGCCCCGTCGAGGATCCGCTGGAAGACCTAGGCCTGCCGCTGGAGGGCGAAATCGGCCCCGACGGCCTGCCGCTCGCCCCGCTGACCGTCCCCGCCGAGCCGGCCGAGCCGCCCGCCCCCGCCGCGCCGAACAGCGGCGCGCCGCAGGCGCCGCCGCCCGCGGAGCCCCGGCCCTAGGTCTCGGAGATCGCCCTCCCCGCTTAGGCTGTCGCGCGTCAAGCGGGCCGTCACCGAAACCATCGCGCTGGGCCGTGGCTACCCGTCGGTTCGGCGCGCCCGCGCCCTGAGCGCCGTTCAGCGACGGTTCACACGGCAAAGCTTTAGGTGCTTTCCATGGGCCAAGCCCTGGGGAGGTCGAAATGCGTGTTCATGTCGTGCGGTCCGTTGTCGTCGGAGCCTTGGCCGTCGGAGCCGCCTTGACGGTCGCCGCCTGCGCCACGCTTAGCGAGAAAGACTGCCTTCAGGGCGACTGGCGGGCGATCGGCTATATCGACGGCGCCGACGGCCGCGCCATGAGCCGGATCGAGGACCACGCCAAGGCCTGCCAGAAGACCGGCGTCACCCCCGACATGAGCCTCTACGCGCAGGGCCGCGACCAGGGTCTGATGCGCTACTGCACCGAGGCGAACGGTTTCCGCGTCGGCCGCGAGGGCCATTCCTATGTCGGCGTCTGCCCGCCGCCCGTCGAGCCGGAATTCCTGGGCGGCTACGCGGACGGCGAGCGGGTCCACGCCGCCGAGCGCCGGCTTTCCAGCGCGCGCTCCGACCTCAGCAGCGCGGACGCGCGGGCGGACAAGCGCGCCCGCCAGGCCGACGGCGTCGAGGACGAGCTGCGCAATCCCAAGCTCACGGACGAGCAGACCCGCGAATTGCGCGACCGCCTTCAGCGCTTGCGTCGCGAGCGCCGCGAGGCGATCGAGGACGGCCGTCGCGCCGAGTACGCGATCCGCGACGCCGAGCGCGAGGTCGACGACCTGAAGGCCCGCTACGCGCCCCACTACGGGTGGTGGTGAGGACTAGTCCGCCACCAGCTTCCCCGCCGGCGGCACGCGGACGATGAAATGGCCCTTCACGCCTTCGGGCCACTGGCGGTAGGGCACGACGCCCTCCTCGCTGTCGGCGTAGGCGATGGCGTAGTCGAGGATCGCCCGCGCGGCCTCGGCGGTCGGCTCGAAGCGGCCGAGGACGTAGCCGATCTTGCCTGGCGCGCGCAGGTGAACCGAGCAGTGCTGGCCGCAGTTGAACAGGCACGGCATGGTCTGGACCGCCACGCCCGAGCCCGCCGCGGCCTCGCGCAGGGCCGTCGCCAGCAACGCCCCGCCACGGACACCCTCCGGACTCTCCCGTTCCTCGGCCGAGAAGCGGCAGGTGTCGCAGACCACCACCGCCGGACCATCGTCCGCGTCGCGAAGGACGCTCAAAACTCGATCCCCGCCTGGGCCTTCACGCCGGCGCGGAACGGGTGCTTGACCTGGGCCATCTCGGTGACGAGGTCGGCGGCCTCGATCAGCGCCTCCGGCGCGTTGCGGCCGGTGATCACCACGTGCTTGCCCTCGGGCCGCGCGGCGACGACCTCCAGCACCTCGGCCAACGGCAGGTAGTCGTAGCGCAGGATGATGTTGAGCTCGTCGGCGACGACCATATCCCAGTCGTCGGGATCGAGGATGCGGGCCTTGATCACCTCCCAGGCCTGGCGGGCCACGGCGATGTCGCGGGCGCGGTCCTGGGTGTCCCAGGTGAACCCCTCGCCCATCGGCCGGAACTCCACCTGGTCGGGAAAGGCGTCGAACACCACCTTCTCGCCGGTGGTCATCGCGCCCTTGATGAACTGGATGATGCTGACCCGGTGGCCATGCCCGATGGCGCGGATGGCCATGCCCAGCGCCGCCGTCGTCTTGCCCTTGCCCGCCCCGGTGTGGACGATCAGCAGGCCCTTCTCGATGTTCTTCTCGGCCATCATCTTGGCGCGAGCGGCCTGGATGGCTTTCATCCTGGCGTTATGGCGCGCGTTCTTTTCAGCCTCTTGGGCCGCCTCGTCTTGCGTCTGTTCGGTCATGGTCCGTCCTTCGCCGGACACCCCGCCGGCCGCGTTGATGTGACGAAGGCCGGTCTCCTGGCTTACGCCCTCCCGTCGCGGCGCCTTCCCAGGACGGATCCCAGTGGCGTGAGGCCGTGACGATCGACGGACGATCACAGTTGCGGGGGCAGCCGCGGATTGTCACCGCGTTCCCGGAGGTCTTGCGAGCCTCCATGCCTTCGAGGTCCGGCGTAGACTTGGTCCTGACGGGGGTCAAGCCGATTGGGCGGGCTCCCCGCCATGGCCAAGCTTCGTCCGTCCACGGACACTGTCTCAAAACTGTCGTCTAACTGTGACAAAAGCCCAGGCATCGGTCCGGCATGTTCCCCCCAAGCTCTCTCCGGACGACACAGGATTAGACGACATGAACAAGCTCCTTGGCGCGGTCGCGACCATCGCCCTGCTCGCCGTCGCCGATCAGGCCCACGCGGCCCGCGACTACGTTTGGGCCGCCGGCTCCTCGACGGTGTTCCCGTTCTCCACGCGCGTGGCCGAGAACTACTCGAAGAAGACCGGCAAGAAGTCGCCCAAGATCGAGAGCCTGGGCACCGGCGGCGGCATCAAGATGTTCTGCGGCGGCGCCGGCGAGAAGTTCCCCGACATCGCCAACGCCTCGCGCCCGATGAAGAAGTCCGAATTCCAGGCCTGCCAGAAGGCCGGGGTGAAGGACATCGTCGAGATCAAGATCGGCTTCGACGGCATCGTCGTGGCGACCGACAAGCAAGGTCCGGACTTCAACTTCAAGCTCGAGCAGCTGTACCTGGGCCTGGCCGACCAGACCCTGCGCGGCGGCCAGCTGGTCAAGCAGCCCTATAAGAACTGGAACGAAGTCGGCCCGAACCTGCCCAAGGCCCGCATCCTGGCCTACGGCCCGCCGCCGACCTCGGGCACCCGTGACGCCTGGATCGAGCTGGGCATCGAAGGCGGCGCCGCCAAGCTGCCGACCCTGGCCAAGATGAAGGCCGAGGACGAGAAGAAGTTCAAGGCCACCGTCTCGCCGATGCGCACCGACGGCGGCTGGGTCGACGCGGGCGAGAACGACAACGCCATCGTCGGCACGATCGAGAAGACCCCGAACGCCCTGGGCGTGTTCGGCTACTCGTTCCTCGAAGAGAACGCCTCGCGCATCAAGGGCGCGTCGATCAACGGCGTGAAGCCGACGCCGGCCACGATCGCCAGCGGCCAGTATCCGCTGTCGCGCTCGCTCTACATCTACGTGAAGAAGTCGCAGGTCGGCGTCACGCCGGGCCTGAAGGAGTTCGTCACCGAGTTCGTGTCGGACGCCGCCACCGGTCGCGGCGGCTACCTGCAAGGCCGCGGCCTGATCCCGCTGCCCCCGGCTCAGCACCAGGCGATGAAGGGCAAGGCCGGCGCGATGCCCGCCATGCCGGCGCCGAAGGAATAAGGGCTTACCCTTCCGACCTTCTTGAAGGGCGGCGGCCTCCGGGTCGCCGCCCTTTTCATTTGGAGCCGAATGGAGCGTCGGAACAGCCCAGCGACCAAGGGGCTTCGTCCGGCGCGTATTCGTGGAACGACGCCCGGACGCCGGGATCGTCGTCCAGGCAACTGGCGGCGATGGCGACCACCCGTCCGCTTTCCGGATCGCCGAAGGCGGTGCCGCAGCGCTTGCAGAAGGTCCGGGTGAAGCGGAACGGCGGCCGGGGCCTGTAGCGGGTCAGCAGCGCCCTCCCCGCCAGCCAATGCAGGGCCTCGGCCCGCACATAGACATAGGCGGCCGAGCCGGCCTTTCGGCAGCGCGAGCAGTGGCAGGCGCCCATCATGGCCGGCGGCTCGAAAAGCTCGAACCGCACGCCCCCGCACATGCAGCTTCCCTTGATGGTCAAGCACATCTCCTTGATAGCTCAAGGAAACTGCGCCTCTCCTGCCGCCAGCGCGGTGTCAGCAGACGACGTTTCGGCGGTGGGGCCGGTTGTCGCGGCTCAATTCTGCTTGGCGCGCGAGGTCATGCCGACGGCGGCGGCGTCCTCGGCGACCTGAGGGTCGAGTTGGGCGGGTGGCGGCGCGGCGGACGGGGCTTCCGGCGGCGGCGCGGTCGCGGCCGGCGCGGTCGCGGCCGGCGGAGCCTGCTCGGAGACCGGTGCGTCACGCATAGCGGCCGCGGCCGCTTCGTCGGCGGCGGTGGCGCGCGGCTCGAAATAGTCCACGCCGTCGCCGTCGTCGGCCAGGCTCAGAAAGAAGATCGCCACGAAGGTTGTGAGGACGCCGAGAACGAAGCCGAGAAAGATCCAGCCGAACCGATTGCCACGACGCTCGCTCATTCTACCTCGCTTGGATCACGCGCCCTTCCACTGCCGGACGCGGCCGACGTCCACATGGACGAACCGGCTCTGCGGGTAATAACCCACGCCACCCATTCCGAGATCCAAGGCGGCCGCCCTTACGTGCTGGAGCGCCACGTCCTCGAGGTAGATGTCCATCGCCTTGCCTTCCATGTGAAGGCTGTGCTTGGCGACCTCGCCACTCCGATTGGCCAGCATCTTGTTGGTCGCCGGCGAGCGATAGCCGGAGATCACCTGGAATGGCGACTTGGCCTCGGTGCGCGCCTGGATCTTGGCCAGGATGTCGTAGAGGCCGGGGTCCATCGGGTGGACCTGATCGTTGCGATAGTCGCGCAGCACATTGTTCAGCGCCTGAACGGCGTCGGGAACATAGTCGCCATTTTCCCAGTAGACGGCTTCCAGTTTCTCGCCGGTGTGCACGTTGTGAAGGTGCACCCAGCGCGTCTCGACAGGCGCGGGGGGCGCCATCGGCGTGGGCCGCAAGGCCGGTGGGGCGGGAACCGGAGCCTCGCTCGGATGTTTCCCACCAAGGATCGCCCCGATGATGTCGTCGTCGGCGCGCGCGGCCGCGAGCGGCACGAGACCAGCCCCGAAAGCGCCCAGCCCCCACTGGAGCAGCTTACGTCGATGCATGCGTTTACGCCCTTACCCGACACTGAAGTGCGGGCAGGACACCGCAAGAAGATTAAGAATGCAAGCTGAGCCGGTTCACAGTGCGGCGATACGCTGCACCAGCGCCTTGTCCCAGCCGTATGGATCGTCCCGGAAGTTCACCTGTCCATCGGGGGTCACGTAGGCCGTCCAGTACAGCAGGAAAACCGCCATCTGCTGGGGTAGCTTGGCGCGAACCGTCTCGCCCGAGGCCAAGGTCGCGTCGATCTTCTCGGGCGTCCAGATCGGGTCGCCGGCCATCAGCAGCTTGATCAGCTCGATGGGCTTTTGAAGCCGCACGCAGCCGTGGCTGGCCAGCCGGCTGAAGCTGTCGAACTTCGAACGGCTAGGCGTGTCGTGCAGATAGACGCCGTAGGGATTGTTGAAGTCGAACTTCACCTGGCCCAGCGCGGCCTTGGGTCCGGCCTTCTGCTGCAAGCGACTCCCGCCGTCGCCGGTCGGGATCACGATGAAGTCGTTGCGCGCCAGATAGCCGGGATTGGCCTTCTCCTTCGGCCAAAGCTCCTTGGTCGCGATCGACTGAGGGACGTTCCACGGCGGGTTCAGCACGATGCTGTGGATCATCGACGTCAGCATCGGGGTCTCGTCGCCCGGGCGACCGGTCACGGCGCGCATGGTCAGGGTCGGCGCGTCCTGCTGGAACACGGACATCACGGCCGCGGCGACGTTCACCTGGATGCGGTCGGCCGGCAGGGTCTGGGGCAACCACCGCCAACGCTCCATAGTGGCCTCGATCTGGTCGATCCGCCGCTCGACGGGAACGTTCAGGGCGTTGAGGGTTCCCGGCCCGACGACGCCGTCCGGGTCGAGGCCAAAGCGCTTCTGGGCGCGCTGCACCGCCTGGACCAGGGCCGGGTCGTAGACGTCGCTATCCGAGCGGACGACCGTCGGGTCCTCGGCCGCCAGCCGCGCCCGGAGCGCCTTCACGCGCGGATCGGCCATGCCTTCGGTCAGACTGGGGCCCGTCGGAACCGGACGCCAGCCGCCATGGGCCGCGAAACCGCGATAGGTCGCCAGGCCCGTCATCAGGGTCTGGTAACCCGTATACGGCGGCGGCAGGCTTGAGAGCCAAGCGGCCACCCGATCCTGCTGGACCGCGGCGGCGAAGTCAGGCGCGGGGTCGTACGGATCCGGGCGCAGCCCCCACTCGGTCATGAAGGCGCTGGTCGGCAGACGACCAACATGGACCGAGCGGGCGTAGGCGAGCGTCAGATCGATTAGCCGCGCCTGGCCCTTGGCGCGGGCGGTGGGGTCTTGGTCGGCCATCTGGGCCAGCGCGGCGTCCGGCGCGAACATCTCGGTCGGCAGGCCATGGGCGTCGGCCCCGCGCAGCGCCCGCGCCAAGGCCTCGGCCTGGGCTGCGCTCAGCGAGAGAGCCGCGAGATCGACCGCCGGCGGCGCCGGGACCACCGGGGCGGTCTGCGTCTGACGGCCGAGGGCGACGGGTGGGCTCTGGGATTGGGCCAAGACCGACGAGACGGGCAACATGCTCAGCGTCGCCGCCAGGACGCCGCAGGATCTCAAAACTCGCTTCACCGTCACTCTGTCCGCCGTGCTCGCGCGGCCGCGCCGCGTCGTGAATTCGAGATGGTCGCGCGAGCCTTCGCCGTCAACGCGATGGACGCCGCCCCCACACTCCGCCGCCCCACTGACGACGGATTTCTCAAGGATAGGAACCCGCAAGCCACACTGTTGGTTTCACTCCCCGAACGGGGACCGCTGGGGGCGGGCCAAAAGGGGCGCAAGGAACAGAATTTTGGACAAGAAGACGCTCGACCTCTTTCCGATCGGCAATTGCGCGGTCAGCGCGCTGATCGACACCGCCGGACGCTTCGTCTGGGCCTGCGCGCCGCGCGTCGATTCCGATCCCGTGTTCAGCGCCCTGCTCGACGACGCCGATCCCGACGCCGAGGCGGCCAAGGGCCTTTGGGACGTACAGGTCGAGCGCCGGGCCGAGGTCCGCCAGGGCTACCTCCGCAACACGCCGATCCTGCGCACCGAGATCGCCGACCAGGACGGCGCGCGCATCGAGATCATCGACTTCGCGCCCCGCTACGAGCAGTTCGGCCGCATCTTCCGTCCCACGGCCTTCATCCGCCTGATCAGGCCGATCGTCGGGGTGGCGCGGATCACCCTGCGCCTGCGGCCGACGGCCGCTTGGGGCGCCAAGGTCGCCGAGCACACGCGCGGTTCGCATCACATCCGCTACCTTTGCTCGGACATGACGATGCGCCTGACCACCGACGCGCCCGTCTCGCATATCCTGGAAGAGCGCACGTTCCGGCTCGAAAAGCCGATCGCCATGTTCATGGGCGCGGACGAGGGCTTCGAGGCCCCGGTCGGCCCGACCTGCGAGCGGATGCTGCGCGAGACCGAAAGCTACTGGAAGCAATGGGTGCGCGGCCTGGCCGTACCGCTGGAATGGCAGACCGCCGTGATCCGCGCCGCCATCACCCTGAAGCTCTGCATGCACGAGGAGACCGGCGCCATCGTCGCGGCCCTGACCACCTCGATCCCCGAGCACGCCGACAGCGGCCGCAACTGGGACTATCGCTACTGCTGGCTGCGCGACGCCTATTACGTGGTCCAGGCCCTGAACCGGCTTGGCGCGGTGGACGTGCTCGAAAACTATCTCGGCTATCTGCGCAACATCGTCGACCGCGCCGAGGGCGGTCACATCCAGCCCCTGTTCGGCGTCGGCTTCGAGGAAGTGCTGACCGAGCGCGTGGCGCCCGACCTGCCCGGCTATCGCGGCATGGGCCCGGTGCGCGTGGGCAACCAGGCCTACGAGCACATCCAGAACGACGTGTACGGACAGATCGTACTGTCGACGGTGCAGGCCTTCTTCGACGAGCGCCTTTTGCGTCCGGCCACGGTCGACGACTTCGAGGCGCTGGAGCCGGTTGGCGAGCAGGCCTTCCGCCTGCACGACCAACCCGACGCCAGCCTTTGGGAGTTCCGGGGCCGGGCCAACGTCCATACCTATTCCTCGGCCATGTGCTGGGCGGCGTGCGATCGTCTCGGCAACGCCGCCGAGAAGCTGGGCCTGACGGAAAAGGCGGCCTTCTGGAACGCCCGCGCCGCCCACGTGCGCAAGGTGATCGAGGAGCGCGCCTGGAACGCGGACCTTGGCCGCTTCGCCGCCACCTTCGAGGGCGCCGAGCTCGACGCCTCCTTGCTGCAACTGGTCGACCTGCGCTTCCAGAAGGCGGAGGACCCACGCAACCTGGCCACGCTCAAGGCCGTGGAGGAAGGCCTGCGACGCGGCGCCTATCTGCTGCGCTACGCCATCCCCGACGACTTCGGCTCGCCCCAGACCGCGTTCAACATTTGCACCTTCTGGCTGATCGAGGCGCTGCACCTGCAGGGCCGCTCGGACGAGGCGCGGGCCCTTTTCGAGGACATGCTGAGCCGCCGCACCGGCGCGGGCTTGCTGTCCGAGGACATCGGCTTCGCCGACGGCGAGCTTTGGGGGAACTATCCGCAGACCTATTCGCTGGTCGGGCTGATAAACTGCGCGGTGCTGCTGAGCCGTCCTTGGACATCGGTCCGCTAGGCGTCGCCGGGCGGGGCTGTTGCAATCTCGGCAAACACTGAAATCCGGATGCTACATCCGGCGTGCATCGGCGATGTCGGGACATCGAGACTTCGGAGTAACTTTTGACGAGCCGTAAGTTGGCCCTGGTTGGTTTCCTGGGATGCGTCGCCGCGAGCGCCGCCCAAGCCCAGGAGACCAAGCCCCCCGTCCCCGCTTCCCAAGCCAAGCCCGCCGAGCCCGTCCCGGTCCCCGCAGCGGCGCGCGCGCCTCAAACCCCTCCAAAGCCCGTGACGCCCGAGGATCTCGACACCGAGGTCGAGGCCATCACGATCACGGCTAGCGGCAAGCCGTTCGGCGCGGTGCTGGGCGACATCCCGCCGGAGGAGACCTTCACCGCCGCCGACGTGCGCTCGTTCGGCGTCTCGTCGATGGAGGACCTGCTGACCGAGCTGACGCCGCAGACCACCAGCGGCCTGGGCGGCGCTCCGGTTCTGCTGCTGAACGGCCGGCGCATCTCCGGTCCAGGCGAGATGCGCGACATCCCCACCGAGGCCATCCAGCGCGTCGAGATCCTGCCCGAGGAAGTGGCGCTGAAGTACGGCTACACCGCCGACCAGAAAGTCGTGAACATCGTGCTGCGCCAGCGCTTCCGCGCCTCGACCGTGGAGGCCACGGTGGGCGGCTCGACGGCGGGCGGTCAGGCCAGCGAGCAGCTCAACTGGAGCCAGCTGCGGCTGAACCGCGAGGGCCGCACGAACCTCGCCATCAAGATCCAGAACAGCGACCAGCTGCTGGAGAGCGACCGGGATCTGGTCAGCCGCTCGAGCGGCGGCCTCTATGACTTCACCGGCAACATCGCCTCGGTCTCGGGCGGTCCGTTGACGGCCCTGAGCGCCCTGGCCGGAACGCCGGTGACCGTCGCCGGCGTGCCCACCTCGGCCGCCACGGGCGCGCCCAGCCTGTCGGCCTTCCTGCCCACGGCGGGACTGGCCAATACGAGCGACATCACCGACGACCGCACCCTGCTACCGCGCAATCGACAGCTGTCGATCAACAGCGTCACCAACCGCACGGTCCTCGACAACGTCTCGGCGACGCTGAACGTGGGCCTGACGGCGTCACGGAGCGACTCCCTGCAGGGCCCCGCCCGCGCGCGTCTCGTGATCCCTGGCGCCGATCCCTTCTCGCCGTTCGGCCAGGACGTGGCGCTCTACCGCTATCTTGGCGAACGCGACGCGCTGGGGCAGACGAACCGCAACTTGGCGGGCCACCTGGGCTTCACCCTGAATCGCGACACCGAGGACCTGCGGCTGTCGCTGACCGGCAATTACGACCACGCGATCAGTAAGACCGAGACCGACCGCGGCTTTGATCTGACCGACGTTCAAGCGCGACTGACCGCCTTGGACCCGACGCTCAATCCGTTCGCGCCGCTGACCGGCCTGTCCCTCAACACCGATCGAGCGCGCTCGACCACCGACAGCGGCGACCTGCAGTTCGTGGCCAACGGCGCCCTGGCCAAGCTGAAGGCCGGGGACCTCTCGACCACCCTGAAGCTCGGCGTCACGGGCTCGCGCCTGACGGCGACCTCGCGGCGTTCTGGCGTGGACAGCGACAGCGAGCTCTCGCGCGGCGACGCCAACGCCCAGGTGAGCTTCGACCTGCCGCTGGCCAGCCGTCGAAAGGGCGTGCGCGCCGGGATCGGCGATCTGTCGACCAACTTGAACCTCGCCGTCCGCTCGGTGTCGGACTTCGGAAGCCTGACGACGATCGGCGGCGGCGCGACCTGGTCGCCGGTCAAGCCGGTCAGCTTCATCGTCTCCGCGACTCGCCAGGAGAACGCCCCCAGCATCAGCCAGCTGGGCAATCCGCTGATCACCACGCCCAACGCCCAGGTCTTCGACTATGTGCGCGGCGAGACGGTGGACGTCACCCGGGTCACCGGCGGCAACGCGAACCTTCGCGCCGAGACCCGCAACGTCCTGCGCCTGGGCGCGACCTGGAAGCCCGACCAGGTCCAGGGCCTGTCCCTGACCGCCAACTACAGCCGCGTGCGGATCGACAACCCGGTCGCCAGCTTCCCGGCCGCGACGGCGGCGGTCGAGGCCGCCTTCCCCGATCGGTTCACGCGCGACGCCAACGGCGTCTTGACCCGGATCGACACCCGCCCGGTCAACTTCGCCAAGCGCGAGAGCGAACAGATCCGCTGGGGCTTCAACTTCTCGCGCCAGATCGGCAAGACGCCGCCGCCACGGCCCGGCGACGTACGCCCGCGCTTCGTCGGCGGCCAGGACGCGCGTCCGACCGCCGACGCGGCCGATCGCCCGCAACCGCCGGCGACGGACACGCCATCCGATCCCAACGCCCAGCAGCAGGCCCAAGCCCCCGCGGTTGGCGACACCGTTCCGCGGACCGGCTTTGACGGCGGCGGACGGGGCGACGGCGCGCGCGGCCCCGGCGGAGGTTTCGGCGGTGGCGGCTTTGGCGGTCGTGGCGGCGGCGGCAATCCGCGCGCCACCCGCCTGCAGCTGGCGCTGTTCCACACCATCCATCTGAAGGAACAGGTGACGATCGCCGACGGCGTTCCCGTGCTCGACTTGCTGAACGGCGACGTGATCGGCTCGGGCGGCGGCCAGGCGCGCAACGAGGTCGAGGCCCAGGCCGGGATCACCCGCTACGGCCTTGGCGCGCGCCTCACCGCCAACTGGAATAGCGGCACTCAAGTGGCGGCGGGCGCTGGCGGCGCCACGACGGACCTGGACTTCTCGAGCCTGGCCACCGTGAACCTGCGCCTGTTCGCCAATCTGGGCGCCCGACGCGAGCTGGTCCAGCGGTATCCGATCCTGCGCGGGACCCGCCTGACACTCGCCGTGAACAATCTGTTCGACGAGAAGCAGACCGTCCGCGACGCCAACGGCGCCATCCCGGTCACCTACCAGCCGGACTATCTGGATCCGCGCGGACGGGTCGTGCAGTTCAGCGTCCGGAAGCTTCTGTTCTAGCGGCCTCCGCGCGCTCACTCCCCGCGCACAAACCCGTGAGCTTCAGCGTGACCGGGGATCGAACCCGGCCGTTCGGCGTTCTTGGCGGATGTTGCTTATAGATGAGGGGGTTCTCGTCATGACCGCGGCTACGCCGGTCGTGCGGGCGGAGTCCGTCGATTTCTCGCCCCCGCCACTCAATCTCGCCCGCCGCCCGGCCTTGTTCCTGGACCTCGACGGCACCCTGGCGCCGATCATGCCGCGCCCGGACGACGTCGGCCCCGACGCCCGCCGCGCGGACGTTCTCGCGCGTCTGCGCGAGCGGTTCGAGGACCGCGTGGCCGTGGTCAGCGGGCGATCGCTGCCCGACCTCGACCACATCCTGGGCGGCGGCGTGACGTCGATCGCCGCGATCCATGGCCTGGTGCGCCGCACCGCCGGCGGCGGCGTGGTCGAGCTTCAGCCCCATCCGGGCCTGGACGACGCGCGCCGCATCCTGGGCGAACTGGCCGACTGCGAGCGCGGCCTGCTGTTCGAGGACAAGACCCTCAGCGTCGCCCTGCACTATCGCAACGCCCCGGCCTGCGCCGAGGCCGTGATCGAGGCGGCCGAGCGGCTGTCTCAATCCACCGGCCTGGTCCTGCAGCTGGGCGACATGGTGGCGGAGCTTCGCACCCCCGGCGCCGACAAGGGCTCGGCCGTCGCGGCCTTCCTGAACGAGGCGCCGTTCGTGGGCGCCACGCCGATCTTCGTGGGTGACGACCTGACCGACGAGGACGGTTTCGCCGCCGCCCGCCGCCTTGGCGGCTTTGGCGTGCTGGCCGGAAAATCGCGCCCGACCCAGGCCGACTTTCGCCTGGACGGCCCCGACGCCGTGCTGGGTTGGCTGGAGCGCCTGGCGCGAACGGCGGAGGTCCACGCATGAGCCGTTTGATCGTGGTTTCGAACCGGGTGAACCCGCCCAATCCCGCCGAGGGCGGCGAAGGCAGCGTCGGCGGCCTGGCCATGGCCCTGGCCGCGGCGCTGCGCGAATATTCCGGCATCTGGTTCGGCTGGAGCGGCAAGACCATCCCGGAGTTCACCGGCCAGCTGAACATGCAGCGGATCGACGGCGTCACGGTCGCCACGGTCGATCTCGAGGAGACCGACTACCAGGAATATTACAACGGCTACGCCAACAAGACGCTATGGCCCCTGTTCCACTACCGCGTCGACCTGACGGCCTACGACCGCTCGTTCGGCGAGGGCTATGACCGGGTCAACAAGCGCTTCGCCGAGACCCTGGCGCCGCTGATCGAGCCGGACGACATCGTCTGGGTGCACGACTATCACCTGATCCCGCTGGCGCGCGAGCTGCGGCGGATGGGCGTGACCAACCGGATCGGCTTCTTCCTGCACATCCCCTGGCCCGCCCACCAGCTGGTCGTCACCCTGCCCCGCCACCGCCAGTTGGTGGAGGCCTTGTTCGATTACGACCTGATCGGCTTCCAGACCGAGGAATCGCTGCAGGCGTTCGAGGGCTATGTCTTCTCGGAGGTGCAGGGCTCGAAAAACGCGCGTGGCGAACTGGTCGCGTTCGGCCAGCGCACCCGCGCGGAGGCCTTCCCGATCGGCGTCGACGCCCAGGACTTCGCCGAGATCGTCCAGAGCGATAACGCCCGGAAGACCTACGACCGGATGATGGCCCACAGCGTCTTCCGCAAGATGATCGTCGGCGTCGACCGCCTGGACTACTCCAAGGGCCTCGAGGAACGGCTTATCGGCTTCGAGCGCTTCCTGCACGAGCATCCGGACATGCGGCGCGAAGTGATGCTGTTGCAGATCGCGCCGCTGTCGCGCGACCAGGTCGAAGCCTATCAGGATCTGCGCGGACGCCTCGACGGCCTGATTGGCCGGATCAACGGCGCCTATGCCGAGATGGACTTCACGCCGATCCGTTACGTCAATCGCTCGTATCGACGCGACGAGTTGGCGGGCGTCTATCGCGCGGCCAAGGCGGCGCTGGTCACGCCCCTGCGCGACGGCATGAACCTGGTGGCCAAGGAATATGTCGCGGCCCAGAGTCCCGAGGACCCGGGCGTGCTGATCCTCTCGCGGTTCGCCGGCGCGGCGCGCCAGATGAAGGACGCGCTGATCATCAATCCCAACAGCCCCGAGGAAATCTCCGACGCGCTGGAACGCGCCCTCTCCATGGGCCAGCCGGAGCGTAAACGCCGCTGGGAGGCCTTGTTCGAGAACGTCAGCCGCGAGGACGTCACCGCCTGGCGCGACGACTTCGTGGCCGCGCTGCGGGGGCGGCCGGGGCCGGACGGCGATGACGAGGAGGTCCCGCAGCCACCCGTCCGCACGCTTGACGTGGCCGCCAAGGCGCTGAGGGCGCAAGGGCCGGAAGCGACGGCGATGCGGGGCTAGGGATCGCCGAGACTGGCGCCTCGGAACGCGCGCGGCGTCACCCCGACGACCGCCTTGAAGGCTCGGTTGAACGGCCCGATCGATCCGAAGCCGCAGTCCAGGGCGATCAGCAGGATGGAGCGGCCGCGCAGCGCGGGGTCGGCCAGCATCTCCCTGGCCCGCGCCACCCTGTGAACGTTGAGCATCTGGTTGAAATTGGCGAAGCCGAGCGACGCGGTGATGCAGCGCGTGACCTTGTAGTCCGGCTCGCCTAGCCGGCGCGCCAGATCGGCGACCTTGAGGCTGGGCGAGGCCTGGATCTCTTCCTCGCGCAGCAATCGCGTGATGCGCCGCGCCAGGTCGGCGTCGTCCGGTGTCTGGCTCGCCCGGGCGCCGCGCCGCCCCCGAGGCGTCGCCAGGGGATGGCGGGCCCGGAACCAGACCGCTCCGCCGCAAAGCAGCAGCGCCAGGGACGCGCAGACCGTCTTTACCCGTTCGGCGACATCGTGATCGACGGCCGCGCCCGCCCCCGCCGGCTGATTGACGGCCAAGACGGAACTGCCCATGAGCAGCGCGTATACGGCCACGAAGATGACGCGGAAGCGCTTCTCGGCCGCCGGCAGCTCGCGACCAAAGCCGTTGAAGGGCTCGACGAAGGTCAACAGCAGGACCGTCGAGCTTCCCAGGGCGTGCGTGTTCTGGATCATCCGCGCGGCCGGACCTTCCAGCAGGCCCAGGATCGGGAACACCCCCGTCAGGAAGACGACCAGCGCCACGATGCGGGACCATCGCGCGTCGTGCTCGCGAGGATCAAAGAGCGCCCGCGTGAACAGCCATGAGAAGGCGCAGCCGGCCCCTCCGCCGATGGCCAGCGGCGCGGCCAGCATTCCGGCGTTGGCGCCCAGCAATTGACCCAGCACGAAGCAGGCGAGCGATCCGGAGGTCAGGGCCCAATGCGCCGCCAATCGCCCGGGCCGCTTCGGCGGCGTGGCGGGGGCGGTGTCCAAGGTCAATGAAAGCAGCGTCGAGTTCATACGCCATCTAGCCGGTTCGCCGCCCATCATCGCGCAGCTTCGCGCCGCCTTGTCGAGCCGGTCGCCGACGGAATCTTTGGTCGATTTCCAAATCGGCGAGACGACGCGCCGTCCGCCGCCTCATCGACTTGCCCGCGCCCGACCCGTCGTCGGCCGCCGAGGAGGTTCAATGTCGAGCAACGAAATTCCCGCGCGCGAAGCCAGCGTGGACGCGCGAAGCGTCTTGCGGTGGGCGGCCACCATCTGGTTCGCCGCCGCCGCCCTGGGCCAGGCGGCGTTCATCTATTTCATCCTGGCGTTCTATGGGACCCGCACGGCCTCCGGACGCTTCGCGGCTTGGAACGACAAACCGCTGATCACCGGCTACGTCCAGGACGACCACGCCGGCAACGCGATGTTCGCCGCCCACGTCCTGCTGGCCGCGGTGGTGACGCTGGCCGGACTGGCGCAGCTTGTCCCGGCCCTGCGGCGAGCCGCCCCGGCCCTGCATCGCTGGACGGGCCGGACCTTTCTCGTCGTCGCTTGTTTCCTGGCGCTGGGCGGCGCCTGGATGACGATCGCGCGCGGCAGCTACCTTTCGGTTGTCTCCGCCGTCGCCATAGCGCTGGACGCCGTCCTGATCCTGGTCTTCGCCGTCCTGGCCTGGCGCGCCGCCCTGGCCCGGCGCTTCGACCAGCATCGACGCTGGGCGATGCGCGCCTTCATGGTGGTCAGCGGGGTTTGGTTCCTGCGCGTGGGCCTGATGGGCTGGGTCGTCCTGAACGGACGCCCGGTCGGCATGACCCACCGCATGGACGGCCCAGCCGATATCGTCCTGGTGTTCGGCAGCTACCTCATCCCGCTGGCGATCCTCGAGCTGTATTTCGCGGCCGAACGAAGCGCGAGGCCGGCGCCGAAGCTGGCCGTGAGCGTGTTGATCCTCGCCTCGGCCGCCTATGTCGCGGTCGGAACCCTTGGCGCGATCATGATGATGTGGGGGCCGTACCTTTAGGCGCCAGAGCATTTTCCAGCAAGCGTGAAACCGCTGTCGGAAGATGCTCTAAACTTTTGAAACAGAACGCTTTTCATCCGATCCGATTGGGTCAATCGGATCGGAAAGGGCTCTAGCGCCGCTCTCCCAGGTCCTCGATCAGCTTCTTCAGCTTGTCGACCTCGTCCGGCTTGAGCGGGCGGTGCTGGGCGAAGTGGCTGATCAGCGGGGCCAGCTGGCCGTCGAACAGCCGGTCCAGAAGGCCCTGGCTCTCGGCCTGGACATAGGCGCTGCGATCAACCAGGGGGCGATAGCCATGACGCCCCTCGGCGCGCTCGGACTTGATCGCCTTCTTCTTCAAGAGGCGGTTGATCAGCGTCTTGACCGTCGCCTCGCCCCAGTTCTGCGCGCCGCCGACCTCGGCGACCAGCTCGTCGGCCGACAGCGGGGCGCGGCGCCACAGCGCTTCCATGACATGAGCTTCGGCGGCGGTGATATGCATGGCGCTTACGTCCGTAATTCTCGGCGACGCTATACGCGCTGTCGCCGGTGTCAAGCGGCCCGGCCTCCAGCCTGGACAACGGCCGGACGGTTAGCCCCTCATTGTCAATGACACCGGTTTCCACTAGAGACTCGGGCAAACCCGCCAAGCCGGGCTTGAGCCGAATTCCAGGGAGGATCCGCGGCGTGACCGTTTCCGAGGCCCACAGCGAGGCGTTCGCCCCCGCGGCCATTGCGCCCCAGTTCGTCAAGGCGCGCCAAGAAGGCGTTTCGGTGCCCGGCTATCCTGGCGACGTGATTCCCCCGACCATGGCCGACGGCTACGCGGTGCAGGACATCGCCATCGATCTGTGGCCCGACGAGCTGGTCGGCTGGAAGGTCGGGCTGGTCCCGCCGCAGCACCGCGAGCGCCTCGGCGCCGAGCGCCTGGCCGGCTGCATCTTCAAGTCCAAGGTCCAGCAGGCCAGCTCCGACGGCCAGCCGAACACCTTCCGCGCCATCGAGGGCGGCTTCTGCGCCGTCGAGGCCGAGTTCATTGTCCGCCTGGGCAAGGACGCCCCGGCCGACAAGACCCAATGGACCGCCGAGGAAGCCGCCGACTACGTGGGCGAGCTGCTGGTCGGCGTCGAGATCGCCGGCAGCCCGCTGAAGACCATCAACGCCCTGGGGCCCACCGTCGTGGCGTCAGACTTCGGCAACAATGATGGTCAGATCATTGGTCAGGCCATTTCCAACTGGCGCGATGTCGCCTGGGAGGATATGCCCGTCGAGACCATCATCAACGGCAAGTCGGTGGGCAAGGCGACCGCGGCGACCATTCCAGGCTCGCCGCTGGCGGCCCTGGCCTTCCTGCTGGGCGCGGTCGCCGCGCGCGGCAAGCCGTTGAAGAAGGGCATGATCGTCACGACCGGCGCCACCACGGGCATTCACGACGTGGCGGCCGGGGACGTGGCCCACGTCGATTTCGGCCCGTTCGGAACCGTGGACTGCGTCGCCGTTCCGGCGAAATAAAAGAAACAAAGGGAAGGAAGGCCAAGGTCCATGGACGTTTCAAAAGCGCCCCCACCAATGCCTGAAGGGCCCTCCGAGAAGATCGGACGGTACCGCTGGGTGATCGTCAGCCTGCTGTTCGCGGCGATGGTCATCAACTACGTCGATCGTCAGACGATCGGCCTGCTCAAGGCGGACCTGTCCAAGGAGTTCGGCTGGGACGAAAAGCACTACGCCGACCTCGTCTTCTACTTCCAGCTCGCCTACGCCGTGGCCTACGTGGCCTGGGGCAAGATCATGGACAAGATCGGGGCCCGCTGGGGCTTCGGCATCGCCTTCCTGATCTGGCAGGTCGCCCACATCGCCCACGCGGGCGCCAGCCACATCACCGGTTTCATCGCCGCGCGCATGGGCCTGGGCATCGGCGAGGCCGGCGGCTTCCCGGGCGGCATCAAGGCCGTGGCCGAGTGGTTCCCCAAGAAGGAACGCGCCTTCGCCACGGGCCTGTTCAACGCCGGCACCAATATCGGCGCCATCGTCACGCCGCTGGTCGTCCCCGGCATCGTGCTGGCCTTCGGCTGGCAGATGGCCTTCATCGTCACCGGCGTCGCCGGCCTGGTCTGGCTGCCGATCTGGCTGCTGGTCTATCGCCGCCCGCGCGAGGTCAAGCACCTGTCGGCTGGCGAACTGGCCCACATCGAGCAGGATCCGGCCGACCCGGTCGAGAAGATCGCCTGGACCAAGCTGCTGACCAAGCGCGAGACCTGGGCCTATTCGCTGGGCAAATTCCTGATCGACCCGATCTGGTGGATGTTCCTGTTCTGGCTGCCGGACTTCCTGGGCAAGCGCTACGGCCTTGACCTGAAGACCTTCGGCCCGCCGCTGATCGCCATCTACCTGCTGTCGGACGTCGGCAGCGTGGCCGGCGGCTGGATGTCCTCGACCCTGATGAAGCGCGGCGCCAGCATCAACAAGGCGCGCAAGCTGACCATGCTGGTCTGCGCCCTGCTGGCCGTGCCCGTGATCTTCGCCTCCTACGCCAGCTCGGTCTGGCTGGCCGTGCTGATCATCGGCGTCGCCACCGCCGCCCACCAGGGCTTCTCGGCCAATCTCTACACCCTGCCCTCGGACGTCTTCCCGCGCGCCGCGGTTGGTTCGGTCGTCGGCATCGGCGGCATGCTGGGCGCGTTCGGCGGCATGGTGTTCTCCAAGTACATCGGCAACGTGCTGGAGAGCATCGGCACCTACGCCCCGATCTTCCTGGTGGCCGGCAGCGCCTATCTGATCGCCCTCCTGGTCGTCCACCTGCTGACGCCCAAGATGGAGCCGGTGAAGATCTAGAGCGCGTTAGGTTTAAGTGTGAGCGGTTAAACCGCCCGAACGCGCGGCAACAGACAAGTCGCGCTTCACGCGATCGCGATCCGGGCCGGGGAGCAATCCCCGGCCTTTTTCGTTTAAACCCGCGCCATGCCCCACTCTCGCACCGTGAACGTCGCCCTCGTCGGATATGGCTATGTCGGCAAGACCTTCCACGCTCCGCTGATCGCCGCCACGCCGGGCCTCGCGCTGGCGACCGTGGTGTCGAGCGATCCGGCCAAGGTCGCCGCCGATCATCCGGACGTTCGGGTCGTCGCCGACCTGGACGCCGCCCTCGCCGATCCGGCCATCGAACTGGTCGTAATCGCCACGCCCAACGCCCTGCACGCGCCCCAGGCGATCGCCGCGCTCGAGGCCGGCAAGCATGTGGTCGTCGACAAGCCCTTCGCCCTCTCGGCCGCCGAGGCTCGGACCATGGCCGACGCCGCCGACCGCGCCGGCAAGCTGCTGACCGTGTTCCACAACCGCCGCTGGGACAGCGACTTCCTGACCCTCCGGCGCCTGATCGCCGAGGGCGCGCTGGGCGAGATCGTCCAGTACGAGAGCCACTTCGATCGCTTCCGCCCCGTGGTTCGCGACCGCTGGCGCGAGCGGGCGGGACCCGGCGCGGGCGCGTGGATGGACCTTGGCCCACACCTGCTGGACCAGGCGCTCGCGCTGTTCGGCGCGCCGCTGGCGATCTCGGCCGACATTGGGATCCAGCGCCACGGCGCCGGAGCGGACGACTACTTCCACGTGGTGCTGCGTTACCCGACCCTGCGCGTCATCCTGCACGGCAGCCTGCTCACCGCCGCCAGTGATCTGCGCCTGGCGGTTCACGGGACCGGCGGCAGCTTCGTCAAGCATGGCCTCGACCCGCAGGAGGCCCAGCTGAAGGCCGGCATGATCCCCGGCGCGCCGGGCTATGGCCGCGACAGCCGCCACGGCGTGCTGACCACGGTCGAGAACGACGTCCAGCTCCACGCCGACGTCAGCCCCGAGCCGGCCGACTACCGCGCCTTCTATGCCGGCGTCCGCGAAGCGATCGTCACCGGCGCGCCCTCGCCCGTGCCGGTGGATGGGGCCCTGCGGGTGATGGACCTGCTGGAGCTGGCGCGGAAGGCGAGCGAAGAGCGGCGGGAGGTGGAGCTCAACCCCCTCACTCCATGACAATAACACCCGCCTTCCTGGGCCTTGTGCCCAGGACCCATGCGTCAGTGGGCATGGCCTTTGAGCGTTGGTTAGCAGCAACATCGCCAGCGCCCTCCCAACAACACCGAGCCTGGGCTCCACCATGGGTCCTGGGCACAAGGCCCAGGAAGGCGGGGAAATTAGCTAGATGAGGCTGTCGTAGAGATCATCCCAGTACGGGTTTTCGCGCTCGATCAGGTTGATCTTCCACTGCCTAGGCCACCGCTTAAGGCTGCGCTCGCGCTGGAAGGCGCTCACCATGTCGTCGTGTGGCTCGTACCAGACAAGACGCTTCAGCCCGTACTTCTTGGTGAACCCAGGGACCAGGCCTTCGCGGTGCTGCCAGATCCGGCGATTGAGATAACCCGTCGCCCCAATGTAGAGCGTGCCCAGCCGCTGGCTGGCCATCATGTAGACCGCGACGTAGCGCTCTTCTCGCATGACCGCAGAAGATCATGAGAACAAATAAAGAACAATATCTACCCGACCAAGGCGTGCGATCTAGCCCCCTCCCCCGAAACCGTCTTAAGCTCCCCGCCATGCGCACCTCCCTGCTGACCGCCGCCTCCGCCCTCGCCGCCGCTCTCGTGGCCTGTGGTCCCGCCCCCGCTCAGCCCGGCCCGACGTCCGGCCAAGCCGGCGCGCCCGTCGAGACCCGGCCGCCGAACGCCCCCGACCAGAAACCGGCTTTCGCGAACCAGACCCGCGCGCCGGGTCTGAACTCGAACACCCAAGGTGAGTACACGACGCTGGCCAGCGGCCTCGATCACCCGTGGGGCATGGCCTTCCTGCCGACGGGCGAGATCCTGGTCACCGAGCGGGCCGGACGGCTGCGGGTCCTGTCCAAGGACGGCAAGCTGTCGCCCGCCGTCGCCGGCCTGCCGGCTGTGTTCGCCGAGGGCCAGGGCGGCCTGCTGGACGTGACCCTGGACCCGGCCTACGCGACCAACGGCCTGATCTACTGGAGCTACGCCGAGGCCGAGGGCGGCGTGAACGGCACGGCCGTGGCGCGCGGCAAGCTCTCGCTGGGCGCCGCGCCGAAGCTGGAGAACGTCCAGGTGATCTGGCGCCAGGCGCCGAAGATGGACAGCGCCCTGCACTTCGGCGGCCGGCTGGTCTTCGCCCCCGACGGCAAGCTGTTCATCACCACCGGCGAGCGCTCGATCCTGGCGGGCCGCGTCCAGTCCCAGCACCTGGACGCCACCCTGGGTAAGGTGATCCGCGTCAACGCCGACGGCACGATCCCAGCCGACAATCCGTTCGTGAAGACGCCCGGCGCCAAGCCCGACATCTGGTCGCTGGGCCACCGCAACATCCAGGCGGCCGCCCTCGATCCGGCGGGCGTTCTCTGGACCGTCGAGCACGGCGCGCGCGGCGGCGACGAGCTGAACCGCCCCGAGCCTGGCAAGAACTACGGGTGGCCCGTGGTGACCTATGGCGAGGAGTATTCCGGCAAGCCCATCCCCGACAGCGTCACCCAGAAGGACGGCTTCACGCAGCCGGTCTACTACTGGGACCCGGTGATCGCCCCCTCGGGCATGGCCTTCTATGAGGCCAGCCTGTTCCCGACCCTGAAGGGCAGCCTGCTGATCGGCTCATTGCGCGAGCAACACGTCGATCGCCTGGTGCTGAAGGACGGCAAGGTGGTCGGCGAAGAGCGCCTGTTCACCGACATCGGCGGCCGCGTCCGCGACGTGCGCGTTGGCCCCGACGGCGCGATCTATGTCGTCACCGACGACGACAACGGCAAGGTGATCAAGATCACGCCGAAGCGCTAGCGCCCCATCCAGAAAGACGCGGGCGCGCCGAAACGCGCCCGCGCAGTCACGCCCTAGAACTTGTACTGCAGGCCCAGGCTGAACTGGCGCCCGGTGTGGGTGTAGACGAAGGTGCTGTCCCGGTCGGAGTCGATGAACTGCCGATTGAAGCGGTCGAAGATGTTCAGCCCTTCCAGCGACAGCTTGAAGTGGTCGTTGATCTGGTAGGAGGCGGCCATGTCGACCGTCAGGTTCGGCGAATAGCCTTCCAGGTCCTGCAGCGGATTGTTGGCCGGCAGGGCCACGATGGACTTGTCGCGGTACGAGGCCGAGACGCGGGCGCTGAACTTGTTGTCGTCGTAGTAGAGCGTGGCGTTGTAGGCGTTCTTCGACAGGCCGATCAGGTCGTTGGTGGTGACGCCGCCGGCCGCCAGGAAGTACTCGATCTGGCTGTCGACATAGGTGTAGTTCACCAGCGCCCCGGTGTGGCGCAGGAGGCCCGGCAGGAAGGTGAAGGCCTGCTGGTAGTTGATCTCGAAGCCCTTCAGCGGCCCGCCCGGCGTGTTCAGCGGACGGGTGACGGTGATCGGGGTGTTGTCCGGATCGACGCCCGAGGAACCCAGCAACGCCATCGGCAGGCCGGTCTGGCGGAAGGTCAGCTGCTGGGACTGGTTCTGAACGTAGGTCTCGATGTCCTTGTAGAAGAGCCCCACGCCCAGGATCGCGCCGGGCGCGAAGTACCACTCGGCCCCGACATCGGCGGTCCAGGCGCGGATGGGGTCCAGCGTCGGATTGCCCGAGGTGATCGACGGCGTGCCGGTCAGGTTCAGGCTACCGCCCGGCGTCAGGAAACCGAGGTCCGGCCGCGAGACCGTCTTGGCGCCGGAGAGGCGCAGGACGAAATCCGGCGTGACATCCACCGAGACGTTCAGCGACGGCAGCACGTCGTCATAGGCGTGCTCGGCCGTGACCTGCTGCGGGGTCAGGCCGATCTGGTAGCCGCGCGACTCCAACTCGGTGCGGGCGAAGCGGAAGCCCACATCGCCTCGGACCGGAACGCCACCGATCTCGGTGCGCAGGTCGGCCTGCAGATAGGCCGAGGTCACCTTCTCATCGACGCGCCGGATGCCGCCGTAGTTGGGCGTCAGGTTGTAGAGGCCGCTCTTGCCGTAGAGGTTCTGGTTGGCGACGAACTTGTCGTAGTCGATCGCCGCCCAGCTGGTCGGGAAGACGCCGCTGTCGATGCCATGGCCGCCGAAGCCGGACACCACCTTGGTCAGGTTCTTCAGCTCCGCCGACGTGAAGCTGGGGACCAGGAAGTTGTTCGGCCGCTGGAAGGTCGAGGTGTCGAACGAGAACTCGTCATAGTGCCCGCCGACCTTGATGGTCAGGGCCTCGTCGACGGCCCAGGCCAGGTTCAGATCAACGGTGCGATAGATGTTGGTCGTGAAGGTCTGGGCCAGCCGAACCTCGGCGTTCGGGGCGGAGAAGCTGTAGAGCGACGCATCGGCGACGTCGAAGCCGTGCGTGATGGTCGGCTGGTCCCGGTTCTTGCGGAAGTCGATCGTCATGCCCGTGTTCGGACGCTGGAACATGATCGTCGTCGTCATCGGCTGGTCGTAGTCCGACTTCGAGTAGCCGATCAGGCCCTTGACCGTGATCCGGTCCGTCAGCTCGTGCGTGCCCGCGAAGGTGTACTGCTGGAAGACGTTCTGGAACTCGTCGTGCTGAGTGTCGGAACGGACGTCGACGCCGTCGAAGCGGGCGTAGTCGACGTCATAGACCGTCTGGCCGAAGTTCACGCCAGCGGTATGGCTGGTCCCGGCGTTGCGCAGGACGAGCTCTCGCACGGCGGTCTGCGGCTTGCCGTTCTGGCTGATGGCGCGGGCGAACGAGAAGCCCTCCAGCCAGTTCTCCTCGCGCTTGACGTCGTAGTTCGAATAGAGGGCGTCGAAGCTGAGCGAGGTGCGCGAGGTGGGCTTCCACTGCAGGGCCAGGGTCGCGCCGGTGCGCTCCTGGTCGTGGTGGAAGCGGCCATAGCGCGGCAGGCGCGGGAAGAAGACGGTCGAGCGATTGGCCTGGTCGAAGACCGTGTCATTGGCGGCCGGACGGGCCACGCCGGTGGCGCAGTTGGCCGCGTCCGTGCCGTTGGCGGCGTTGTTGGCCGGGTTCTGCGTCGCGCGGCCCACGGGCGTGCAGAAGCCGCCGTCGACGGTCGCGGGGTTCCAGCCGCCCGAGCCCCACTGATCCTCCAGGAACTTCCGCTTGCTCCAGGCCAGCGACGCCTGGGCCCCGAACTGGCCCCAGGCCGTGTCCCAGCGGTTGCCCAGCACGGCGGTGACCTTCGGGTCGGAGTTCTTGGACAGGTCGTTGTAGCCGGCCGCCGCGCCCAGCACGAAGGTCAGGCCCTTCTGATCCAGCGGGCGCGCGGTCTCCAGGTCGACCGTCGCGCCCAGCGAGCCCTCGATCACCTCGGCCTGGGCGGTCTTGCGCACCGTGATGCCGCTGAACAGCTCCGAGGCGAAGGTGTTGAAGTCGAAGCCGCGGCCCAGGTTGGCGCCGCGATCGCTGGTCGTCGCGCCGCTGGTCGACTGGGCTTCCATGCCGTTGATGCGGACGCGGGTGAAGGCGGGCGGCAGGCCGCGCACGGTGATCGTCCGGCCCTCGCCGGCGACGCGGGTGATCGAGACGCCCGGCACCCGCTGGATCGACTCGGCCAGGTTGGCGTCGGGGAAGTCGGCGATGTCCTCGGCCTTGATGGCGTCGACCACGCCGGAGGACTGGCGCTTGACGCTCAGGGCGCTCTGCAGGCTGGCGCGGAAGCCCGTGACGACCACCTCTTCGACGGCGTTCTCTTCAACGGTTTGCGCCTTGGCCCCTTGAGCCATCATCGCGCCCGCCATGGCCAACGCGAGAACCGAACAGCCCGAATTCCAGCCGTGCTTGGACGACATACGACCCTCCTGACAGGGCCGGACTCACCGCCCCTTACGTTTCCAACCCGAAGCGACCGGTTAATCCGGTTCATCTCTCGTGATCCACATTTCCCATTTTATGGGAAGCAATCTCACAAGATAGACAATATATGTCCGACAAGTTTCAGGACCGCAAGCTCTGGTTAGGCGGCGGGCTGACGATCTGATCGCGCTGGAGGTCCGTTAGGCGACGATGAGCGTCTAAACGCGCCCCTGGCTCGCGAACTCTGGTATCTAATCCCCATGAAGCGCGGACGGAGCATCCTGATCGTGGGCGGCGGGACGGCCGGGTGGCTGACGGCCGCCTATCTAGCCAAGGCCCTGCGGATCGCCGAGCAGGCGCACCTGTCGATCACCGTGCTGGAGTCGCCCGAGATCGGCGCCATCGGCGTGGGCGAGGCCACCTTCCCCACTATCCGCGGCACCCTGCAGTTCCTGGGGATCGACGAGGCGCGCTTCATCCGCCAGACCTCGGCCACCTTCAAGCAGGGCATCCGCTTCGTCGACTGGGGTGACGCGCCGAGCGAAGGCCGCCGCCACAGCTTCTTCCACCCATTCGAGGCGCCGTTCTCGACCGACGGGGTCAGCCTGGCGCCCTACTGGCTGCTGCAGGACGAGGCGACGCGCGCGCCGTTCGCCGAGGCCGTGACGATCCAGGCCCGCGTGGCGGACGCGGCCCGCGCGCCCAAGCGCCCGCACGAGAGCGACTTCGCCGGCCCGCTGAACTACGCCTACCACTTCGACGCGGCGAAGCTGGCGCAGGTGCTGGCCGAGCGGGCGCAAGAGCTGGGCGTGCGCCACCTGGAGGGCCATGTCGGCGAGGCCGTCCTGGACGAGACCGGCGCCATCGCCCGCATTGTCTCGCCCGAGCACGGCGCGCTGACCGCCGACCTCTATATCGACTGCAGCGGCTTTAGGGCCGAGCTGATCGGCAAGGCGCTGAACGCGCCGTTCAAGTCGGCGCGGCCGGTGTTGTTCGCCGACCGGGCCGTGGCCTGCCGCGCGCCTTATGAGCGCCCCGACGCGCCGATCCAGAGCTACACCGTCGCCACCGCCCACGAGGCCGGCTGGCTCTGGGACATCGGCCTGTCGGGCGCGCGCGGCGTCGGCTGCGTCTATTCCAGCGACCACATCGACGACGACCGCGCCGAGGCCATCCTGCGCGCCTATGTCGGCGGGGCCGAGGTCGAGACCCGCCGCCTGACCTTCGAGGCCGGCTATCGAGAGAAGCAGTGGATCGGCAACTGCGTGGCCGTGGGGCTGTCGGCCGGCTTCCTGGAGCCGCTGGAATCGACCGGCGTCGTGCTGATCGAGGCGGCCGTGGCGATGATCGCCGAGCTCTTCCCGCACACCGGGCCGGTCAGCGCCCCGGCGCGCCGCTTCAACGAGCTGATGGCCGCGCGCTACGAGAACATCATCGTGTTCCTGAAGCTGCACTATGCACTGAGCCGCCGGCCCGAGCGCTTCTGGCGCGAGAACACCGACCCGGCCACCATCCCCGAGCGGCTCCAGGAACTGCTGGAACAGTGGCGTCACCGCCCGCCGGCGCGGTTCGACTTCATCCTGGATCTCGAGACCTTCGCCTTCTTCAACTACCAGTACATTCTGTACGGCATGGGGTTTCCGACCGATCTGGCCGACGGCGCGGACGAGTTTCCAGACGCGGCCGGCGCGGCCAAGCTGTTCGCCAAGATCCGCGGGTTCGCCGATCGCGCGACCCAGGACCTACCTGGCCATCGCGACCTGATCGCCCAGATCAACCGCTTCGGCTTCGAGGCGCGGGCGCTGGCCTAGGCTTCGCCTGGGATCGCTTGCGGCTGTGTCCGCGTTCTAGGACGCGACATACCCAAGCTTAGGAGCCTTCTGATGACCCATCGCCTTCTCCTCCCCCTGACGATCGCCGTCGCGGTGGCGGGCCTGGCAGCCTGCGACAAGGACGCCGGCCGCAAGCAGGAGACCGTGGGCAAGGTCCAATCCGGCGTCGGCGAAGTCATCGGCGACAAGGACCTCAAGGCCGAGGGCAAGAAGGACCAGGTCGCCGGCAACGTGAAGCAGGGCGAACTGAAGGACGCCGTTAAGGAAGCGAAGAAGTAACGCGGGAGGATCAGGCCCGGATGTCGTTGACCTTCGGGCGATCACCGAAAAAGTCCGCATATCCATTCGCCGCCGCCCATTCCGACAGCCCAAGGCGCGGCTGGCTGTTGGCCTGTCGAGAGACCCAGCCCTCCTGGGTCTCCGCCGTATCCAGGCCGGCGAACGTCCCGCCGACCGCCTTCAGGATCTGTTCGGCGCGCCACTTGGCCAGCTCAGGCCCCTTCATGCCCGGCGGATGCTCGGGGTCGATCTGGGTAGCGCCCGGACCGCTCATCACGCCGCTGTTGTAGACCGTGGCGATCACCTCGCCATTCTTGGTGACCTGGCCATAAGGCTGGTCGTTCTGGGCGGCAGCGGCGTCCTTTGCGGCATTAACCCAGCCTTCCAGCATCTCGTGCCAGGCCTTGGCGCGCGCCTCCATCTCCGGCCTCTGCTGCTCCAGCAGCGCCATGCGCGCCTGGATCTCGCCGCTGGTCAGCGGCGCCACGCTCAGGGGGGGCTTGGGGGCGAGTTGCGGCCGTTCGGCCGAAGTCACGTCAGGTTCG
Source organism: Caulobacter segnis (assembly GCF_031454995.1). Classification (GTDB taxonomy): domain Bacteria; phylum Pseudomonadota; class Alphaproteobacteria; order Caulobacterales; family Caulobacteraceae; genus Caulobacter; species Caulobacter segnis_E. Next base: position 1,268,527 of record NZ_JAVDRV010000002.1, read on the forward strand.
AGGGTGAAGGCCGGGGCCGACGCCGCCTGGCTCGCGGGCGCGTAGACGGACGGCTGGGACGAAACCGCATTGATCGACATGGGGGCTCCTGCGGGCAAACGGGGCGACTTCGCAGGAAGCGGCAGCAAGCGTCGTGCCAGACGCTTGCCACTTCTTTTCAATCCCTTAGCAAACCCACACTCGCGAGAAACGCAACCTTCGGCAAATGCTGCCGACTAAAGGTTGCACAACCCCCGATCGAAATCAGGCCCGAGCGCCGTCCGGCACGGCGTCCAGCTCGCCGCTGGCGCGGGCCTTCTTGCCGTAGACGACCTCGAACAGCGGGCTGGCCATCACCGTTGTGACGATGGCCATCAGCACCAGCATCGCGAACAGCGTCGGACCAATGATGCCCTTCTGCAGGCCGATGTTGATGATGATCAGCTCCATCAGGCCGCGCGAGTTCATCAGCGCGCCGATGCCCATGGCGGTGCTGTGGCTCTCGCCGGTCAGGCGGGCGGCGGCGTAGCAGGCGCCCCACTTGGCCAGCACCGAGGCGACCAGGATCCCGAGCGCGATCAGCAGCAGCTCCGGCGAGTTGACCATGTCCATCCGGGTGTTCAGGCCCGAATAGGTGAAGAACATCGGCAGCAGCAGCACGACCGCGATCGGCTCGACCTTCTTCTTCAGCTCCTCGACGAACAGGCCGCGCGGCATGAAGACGCCCAGCAGGAAGCCGCCGAAGATGGCGTGGATGCCGACCGCGTCCATCACGAAGGCCGACAGGCAGAACGCCATCAGGGTGATGGCCAGGACGGTCAGGCTCATCTCGCCGTCGCGCTCGACCATGCGGCCCAGCGGCGCCAGCACACGCTTGCCGAACAGGACCATGAAGACGACGTAGGTCAGGCCTCCCCCGATCGCCAGGATCGCCAGGCCCGGCCCGCCGCCGAAGGTCGCCAGCACCAGGGCCAACACGCACCACGAGACCGCGTCGTCGAAGGCGCCGGCGGTCAGCGACAGCGTGCCCAGCGAGGTCTTGGCCAGGCCCCGCTCGTTGATGATCCGAGCCAGCATCGGGAAGGCCGTCAGCGCGATGCACGCGCCCATGAACAGCGTCGCGTTGGCCTGGCTGATGCCCGCCGCGAACAGGCCAGGCACCTTCAGCAGGAACGGCGTGATGATCGCGGCGATCAGGAACGGCGCGGCGATGCCGGCGAACGAGACGCTCATCGCGCTCTTGGCCTTGGCCCTGAAGTGGCCCGCCTGGAAGCTGGTGCCGACCATGAACATGTAGAGCCCGACGCCCAGCTGCGAGCCGACATAGAGGACGTTCTTGGTCTCCTTGGGGAACAGCGTCGCCTGGAAGTCGGGGAACAGAAGTCCCAGCAGCGATGGCCCCAGGACCACGCCGGCGATCATCTCGCCCACCACCTGCGGCTGGGCCAGCAGCTTCTTGCCGAGCCAGCCGACCACGCGGCAGGCCAGCAGGATCACGGCCAGCTGCAGGAAGAAATGGATGGAAAAGTCGCCCGGCGCGTAGCTGTGGGCGGCGGCCGCGGTGGCCGGACCGTGCGGCGACAGGATCTCTGACGCGGTCTTCAATGTGTCGGCAAGCAGGTCGGACACTGGTGTTAGCCCCCTAACGGATCGTCTTGGCTTTACGCCTTGTCGCCATGCCGACCAGAGAACCGCCTTCCGCGCAATCCCCGGAAAGCGTTTTTGACGCAAGCGTCAGAAGATTGTTTTTGCTGGCGAATTTTCTGTTGCCGGAACAACACTATGTAGTAACGTACCTACAGACAGCCTTGTCATTCCCAGCCCGCGAGCGCGCGATGAAGGTCCTCACCAGCCGCGAGTTCAATCAGGACGTCAGCCAGGCCAAGCGCGCGGCGCGACTCGAGCCGGTGTTCGTTACCGACCGCGGCAAGCCCACCCACGTGCTGATGAGCATCGAGACCTATCGCCGGCTGACCGGCCAGACCGAGACGATCGTCGACCTGCTGGCCATGCCCGCGCCCCTGCACCCGCTGGACCTCGACGCCGCCCGCGCGCCCGAGACGTGGGAGCGCTGATGCACCTTCTCGACACCGAGGTCGTGTACGCCCTGCGCGAGGCCAAGAGCGGCCGGGCCGACGCGGCGCTGACCGCTTGGGCGTCCGGCGCGGCGCGCACCAGCCTGTTCGTCTCGGCCCTGACCTTGCTGGAGTTGGAAACCGCCGTCGCCCGCGCCGAACGCAAGGACAAGGCGCAAGGGACCGCGCTGCGTGACTGGCTGGACAACCGTGTCGCCCCCGCCTTCGACGGGCGCATTCTGCCGATAGACGCCGCCGTGGTCCGTCGCCGGGCCAGCGTGCCGCTGTCCGACGGCCGAGACGCCTTGCTGGCGGCCACCGCCCTCGAGCACGGCCTGACCCTGGCGACCCGTGACCTCGCGGCCTTCGCCAAGGTCGTGCGCCTGAAGCTGCTGAATCCCTGGACCTACAAGCCCGAGGTGGCGGAGGAAGACGAGGACTGGGGCCAGGCCGCCAAGGCCGGCGCGCAGTGGTTGCGCAACATCTTCGTGCGCGGCTGAGCCCTACTGGACGCCCGAGGTGTCGCCCGCGGCGGCCACGATGGCCGTGAACGGCGCCAGCGGCGCCGCGACAACCGGCGGCGGCGCGGGCGCGGCGGCGACATGGACCGGAACGGCCTCGGCGGCGACCAGCGGAGGCTTCGGCGCGGGCTTGGCGGAGACATAGACCGTGCGCTCGCCCTGGCAGGTCCCGGCGTTCATCAGGCCCTTCAGATAGCCGCGCCGCACGAAGCCGGCCTTGATCGCCTCGCGGACCTGCTGGTCGTGACGCTCGGCGCCGGTCAGGCGGCGGACCCACCCGCGCATCGGGATCACGTCGGTGATCGTGCTGGCCACGACGCCGAGCATCGGCCGCGACAGGCTCTCGTCCTTGTTGTCGTCCTTGGGGTCGTCGTAGTCGTCGCCCAACACGGCGTCGAGCCGCTCGATCTCGGCCTTAAGCGGCGCGCAGCCGGTCTTGGGCGGGGCATACGGATCGGCGACCGCGGTCTTCAGAAGGTCGGGGATCTCGGAGCGCACGACATTGATGTCGCGCAGCGGCGCGACGACGGCCGAGCCGAGATTGTCGGTATTGGCCTCCGACGAGGTCTGGGGCGCCTTTTGGCGCTTGCCCGCCACCGCCGCGTCGGCCGCCCCGATCCCCACGCACAGCACCAGGACGGCCGCGCCGCAATGGCGTAGAGCGCCGACGGGAGGCTTTTGGACGGGCGGCGACATACGGGTGACCTCGCGAGGTTGATCCATGCCCGTTCAACCCGGGAACGGCCCCGCTCGTTCCGCCGCGCGCGCGTTCGTGATCCCTAGACCCTCGGCAGCCCGTCCATGATCGCCGTCAGGGCCAGGACCGTCTGGCCTTCCATGACGCTGTGGCCGGCGTCGGTGATCACGTAGGTCGCCGGCGGCGTTCCCGCCTTCTCCAGTGCCTGGACCAGGCGCGAGGCCTGGGTCAGCGGGCAGACCTGGTCGAACCGGCCGTGGACGATGTGGACCGGCACGTCCTTGAGCGCCCCGACGCCGTCGGTGATTTCGTCAGGCTTCAGGAACAGGTCGTGGGCGAAGAAGTGGGCCTCGATCTGGGCGAAGCTCAAGGCGAACTCGGCCTCGCCGAACTTACCCGGATCGCTGGCGGACGGGATCATGTTCGAGATCGTCCCCTCCCAGACCGACCAGGCCAGAGCCGCTTGTAGCTGGCGCTGGCGCTCGGGTTCGGTGGTGGGAACGCTGTCGAAGATCGCCTTGTAGGCGCCCATCATGTCGTCGCGCAGCTCGGCCGGAATGACCTCGACGAAGGCCTTCCATTCGTCGGGATAAGCGATGTAGGCGCCCGGCTCGGTCAGGCCGTAGGGCTTGCCGGCGAAGGTGGCCGCATTGCCCTGGTACATGTAGAGCAGGTCCTCCTTCGACCCCAGGAAGATGCCGCGCAGGATCAACGAGGCGACCTTGTCCGGATGGCGGATGGCGTAGACCAGCGCCAGCGTGCTGCCCCAGCTGCCGCCGAAGACGTGCATCTTGCCGGTGATGCCGAGTTCGTCGCGCAGGGCGTTGATGTCGGCGACGAGGTAGTCGGTCGTGTTGTGCGCCAGGGCCTTCTCCGGCCCGTCGGCGGCCACGGTCGGGCGGCTCTTGCCGCAGCCGCGCTGGTCGAACAGGATCACGCGGTAACGATCCGGATCGAAGAAGCGCGACATCACCGGCGCGCAGGCGCCACCCGGCCCGCCGTGCAGGAACATCACCGGCTCGCCGTCGGCGCGGCCGTATTCCTCCCAGTAGAGCTCGTGATCCGGCGCGGTGTCGACCCGCAGCCAGCCGGTGCGCAGAGGCTCGCCCTGCGGATAGGTCCACTCGGTGGTCACCTTGCTGGTCGTGCGAAGCCGCGAGAAGTCCATGGTCGAATCCTGTCGAATGCGGAAGCGATACTCTCTAGAGGAAATGCGGCCCTAATCCGAGCAAACGACCATGACCATCGAGATCGAAGACCGCCACGCCGCCGCCGCTTTCCGTCGCCTGGTCGAGCACCTCCAGATGCGCGCCGACGCCCAGAACATCGACCTGATGGGCCTGGCTGGCTTCTGCCGCAACTGCCTTGGCGACTGGGTCAGCGAGGCCTCGGACGGCGCGATCAGCAAGGAGGCCGCCCGCGCGGCGGTCCACGGCATGCCCGCCGCCGAGTGGAAGGCCAAGCACCAGACGCCCGCCACGCCCGAGCAGCTGGCGCGCATGGAGGCGAGCCTGGCGCTGAACGCGAAACTGCGGGGCGAAGCTTAAGCGCCCCGTTGCGAGCCTCGACCGAAGCGTGCTGATCTGCCCGCGTTCGTCCTGGGGTCTCCATGCCTGACCTTTCGCGCCTGTCCGACGCCGAGCGCCGGGCCCTGCTGCTTCTGTCCCAAGGCCACACCGCCAAGAGCGCCGCCGCCCTGCTCGACACGACCGAAGCCGCCGTGAACGAGCGGCTGCGCGAGGCCCGCCGCAAGACCGGCGTCGGCAGCAGCCGCGAGCTGGCGCGCCTGGTCTCCCAAGAAACTCGTGACGAGAAAATCGGGGTGGCCGGACGCGACGCTCATGCGGCAGTCGGGCGGCGTGTCCTCAACCTCCGGGCCCGCTGGCCCGTAATTCTGGGAGTCTCCGCCTTGGTCATCCTGGCCTCCGTCGTCGGCGCCGTCACCGCCCTGGCCGTCTCCGGCCAAGCCGCCCCGGACCCCGCCACGCCGCCGCGCGTGGTCGCCACCTACCCCAAGCCCGGCGACGTCGTCCCGGCGGGGCCGTTGACGCTGAAGGTGACGTTCGACCGGCCGATGCAGCCGGGATGGTCCTTTGTGAACCGGGACCTGGCCAGCTTGCCGCCCTGCGACTGGAAGCAACCGCGCCAGTCGCCCGACGGGCGCAGCTTCTCGGTGAGCTGTAAGCTTGAGCCCGGTCACACCTATTGGATCGGCTTCAATAGCGCCAACCACAAGAACTTCGCCTCGACGGAAGGCGTTCCGGCGACACCGGCGGGGCTGCCGTTCTCGGCGAAGTAGCGCGCCAACGCTCGTAAAGGGACGGGCCTAGAGTCCCTCTCTCTTTGAGAGAGGGAGGGGCCCATGCGCAGCATGGGGGGGGGTGAGAGGTTTCACCCGCTCCAAATTGGGCGCGGCCGCAAGCTACTGGAAGAACAGATGATTTCGAGGCTGACCTCGTAACCTCTCACCCTCCCGCGCCTGACGGCGCGGGCCCCTCCCTCTCTCCAGGAGAGAGGGATTTCGTGGGCGCTCCACAAGCGTTCGGGGAATCTCGTCCTCCCCTCCCAAACCGGCCTTATCCTGTTTGCACCTCGAGGCACTGGGGAGGGCGCGCGGCCAGCGACCTTCGCGGCTTCGGGGGGCGGTCGAGCGGGGACAGGTTCGAGGGGGATACTCGAACGGTCCGGGGATCTGGTTGCTGGCCAGACCCGCCCGCCGCTGGCGTGGTTGGAGGCAAAAGGGCGCGTCTGGCTGCAAGCCCGTCCTCTTCGACCGCTAGGGCTCCCGGAAACGGGAGGCCTGGGTCCCGGTAAGGCCTGAACAAGGCCACCCGACGGGACGCTGATGGAAAACGATCGCGCGAGGCGTCTGGCTTCGTCGAAACGGTAACTACTACTCACACTCCGGACGAACGTCCGGCGCCTCGCATCCCTCCCCGAAACTCACGGTCGCACCGCTGAGCGGTTTCCACGTGCTCCAATCCTCCCCCTAGCGGGGGAGGTGTCGGCCCGAAGGGACGACGGAGGGGGAAGAGGCAAGCTCGGCGGGACTTCCCCCTCCGGCGCTTCGCGCCACCTCCCCCGCTGGGGGGAGGATTTCAGGAGCTCCCCAAATGCCATCGCCTCGAAAGCCACGCCTCAAGCACTCCACCGGCGGCACCCGCGCCAGCCGTCGGCACATCCGCGACAAGAACCGCGTTCAGGCCATGCTCATGGCCCGGTTCATCGCGCTTCACGACCAGATCGAACGCCGCAAGCAATACACCTATCGCGGCGCGTACGGCGCGATCAGCTACTTCAAGCCGGGGGAGCCTATTCCGCCGGGCTACCAGAAGGTCGAGTACGACGAGGACGGCAACGAAACCCCGCCCTACGTCAAAGAAAAAGTCCCCGGCCTTGCGGCCGAGGACTTCTCCTTGTTCTTCAGGGAACGAGAGCTTTAGCGGATGACCCGCGCGCCCTTGCCCTTCATCACGGCCTCGACCTCGGCGGCCTTCACCATCGAGGTGTCGCCCGGGGTGGTCATGGCCAGGGCGCCGTGAGCCGCGCCGTACTCGACGGCGGCCTGCGGACCCTTGCCCTCCATGAAGCCGTAGGCCAGGCCCGAGGCGAAGCCGTCGCCGCCGCCGACGCGGTCGTAGATTTCCAAGTTCTCGCGCATCATCGAGGCGTAGAACTGGCCGCCGGCGTACAGGATCGCCGACCAGTCGTTGACCGAGGCGGTCTTGGCGTTGCGCAGCGTGGTCGCGGCGACCTTGAAGTTCGGGAACTCCTTCACGGCCGTCTCGATCATCTTCTTGAAGTTGGCCGGGTCGATCGAGCTGATGTGCTCGTCCAGGCCTTCCACTTCGAAGCCGAGGCAGGCGGTGAAGTCTTCCTCGTTGCCGATCATCACGTCGACGTACTTGGCGATGTGACGGTTGACCTTCTGAGCGCCTTCCTTGCCGCCCTGCGACTTCCACAAGCTAGCGCGGTAGTTCAGGTCGTAGGAGACGATCGTGCCGTACTTGCGGGCCACTTCGACGGCCTCGATCACGGCTTCGGCGGTGTTGCTGGCCAGGGCCGCGAAGATGCCGCCGGTGTGGAACCAGCGCACGCCTTCCTCGCCGAACAGCTTTTCCCAGTTCACTTCGCCGGGGCGGATCTGCGAGGCGGCCGAGTGACCACGGTCCGAGCAGCCCAGGGCCGGGCGGACGCCGAAGCCCTTTTCGGTGAAGTTCAGACCGACGCGCGTGTTGCGGCCCAGACCGTCGAAGTCACGCCAGATGACGTGCGACTGGTCGACGCCGCCCTGCATCATCAGGTCCTCGACCAGCCAGCCCAGATCGTTGTTCGGCAGGGCCGTGACGACGGTCGAGCGCTTGCCCCAGCACTTGCGGAAGGCGCGGGCGACGTTGTACTCGCCGCCGCCTTCCCAGACGTTGAACTGACGGGCGTTGCGGACCCGGCCGAAGCCCGGGTCGAAACGCAGCATCACTTCGCCGAAGCTGGCGCAGTCCCACTTCGTTTCCGAAGCCGGGCGGATGTTCAGGATGTTGTCGGTCATTTGGTCTTAGGCCTTCCCACGAACCTTCTTGATCAGATCGACGGTCTCGCGGACCTTCTTGGAGATGCCCGCGTAGTCCTTGGCGTCCAGCAGCTCTTGCGTGATCAGCTTGGAGCCCATGCCGGCGGCGACGATGCCCGCGCCGAACCACTTCTTCACCGACGCCTCGTCCGGATCGACGCCGCCCGTCGGCATGATGCGGGTCCAGGGCATCGGGCCCAGCACCGCCTTGACGAAGTCGGGGCCGCCGACCGACGAGCCCGGGAACACCTTGACGATCTCGCAGCCCAGCTCTTCGGCGTACGAGATTTCCGAGGCCGAGCCGCAGCCCGGCGAGTACGGGATCTTGCGACGGTTGCAGACCTTGGCGACGTCGGCGTTCAGGATCGGGCCGACCACGAACTTGGCGCCGTTGGCGATGTAGATGCCGGCGGTCGGGGCGTCGACGATCGAGCCCACGCCCATGATCACGCGCGGATCGGCCTTATCGAAGTAGCGGGTGACTTCGTAGAAGACGTGGCTGGCGAAATCGCCGCGGTTGGTGAACTCGATGCAGGGCGCGCCGCCATCGGCGCAGGCCTGGATCACGTTCTTACAGACCTCGACGTCGGGGTGGTAGAACACCGGGATCACGCCCTGTTCCATCAGGGCGGTCAGCACCGCCATACGGTCTTTCACCATCTCAAACTCCTTCCCGAAGGCTCGTTCTTGCGCGGACCGCCGGAAAGAGGCCCGCGAGAGCAAAATTTCGCCGATGCCGGCTCAGGGCGTTCCCTTAGACCGCGTTGCGCGCAGGCGCCACAACTGGCTTGCCGCGACGTCAAACTAAAGGGCGGATGCGAGGCCGGGCCGTCGGGCTCGGTCGCTCGCGCGAAACTTACTGGTCCTCGTTTCCTTCCCCGAACCTTTTCCTCGCCTCCCCTCGCCCGACCGCCGGCGCAAAAGTCAGGGCGCCGGCATGACCCGACGCCCCGGAGTTCGCGCAGGAGCGAGCTCAAAGAGCCGCGAACGAGACGGCCGACCACGTCGCCGAACCGAAACGTTATGACACCGGTGTCACGTCCACGAAGGAGGAAGTGGCCAGGCCACTTAGCCACCGGTGTCATGTGCAGATAAACAGAAACCGATGGGGAGCGCAAGCGGGGCGAACGTCCGATTTGAAGGCGGACAAGATCTTGAAAACGAAAGACTTTGCAGGGGTGAAAGAACGGGGTTTAGCAGCCCGGCCTCCCGGTGAAGGTCGGAGCCCGGATTCATCCGAGACCCTTGCGGATGACGCGCCTGGCGACCTCGCCTTCCCGCCGCGTCGGTGGGTTCGATCCGCCCCCCCGGCATTCGCCGGGGAGATCGGCGTCTTGAGCGGTCACATCACCCCGTGTTGCGCAGCCCCGCCGCGATGCCGGCCACCGTCAGCTGGATCGCCAGGCGCAACTCCTCGTTCTGGTCCCCCGTTCGACGCCGCGATAGCAGCTCAAGCTGCAGGTGGTTCAGCGGATCGACGACGCGGCCGGCCAGGGCGACGGACTCGGCCAGGTCCGGCTGGTTGTCCAGCAGGCTGCTCCCACCCCGAATGGCCAGGGCCAGCTCGGTCGCCCGCTCATGCTCGCGCCGGATGGCCGCGAAGATCCGCTGGGCGTTTTCCTTGTCCGGCGACAGCTCCACGTACCGCGAGGCGATCGGCATGTGGCTCTGGGCCAGGGCCAGCTCCATGTTCGACAGCAGCGAGGCGAAGAAGTCGAAGCCGCCGGCCAGGTCGCGCAGCTGCTCGACCGACAGGCCGGCGCGATCGACACCCGAGGCGAAGCCGTACCAGCCCGGCAGCATGAACCGCGACTGCGACCAGCTGAACACCCACGGGATGGCCCGCAGGTCCTCGATCTTGCGGCTGGCGGTCCGGCTGGCCGGACGGCTGCCGATATTGAGGCCGACGATCTCGCTGATCGGCGTGACCGACCAGAAGAAGTCCTCGAAGGCCGGGTCGTCATACACCAGGGCGCGGAAGCCGTGGAACGAGGCGTCGGCCAGGGCCGTCATGGCCGCGTCGACCTTGGCGTCGGGCTTCACGACCGGCCGGTCGCTGGACATCAGAACGGCGGCGGCCAGGCCATCGAGATTGCGGCGGGCGGTGGGCTGGTCGCCGAAGCGGCGGGCGATCATCTCGCCCTGCTCGGTCATGCGGATGCGGCCCTGCACGGTGCCGGCCGGCTGGGCCAGCACGGCCTCGGCCGCTGGTCCCCCGCCGCGGCCGACACTGCCGCCGCGGCCGTGGAACAGCTGCAAACCGACGCCCATCCGGTCGGCCTCGCGGGCCAGGGCCGAGGCCCCGACCGCGACGCCGCGCCGGCTGGCGACGTATCCGCCGTCCTTATTGCTGTCGGAGTAGCCGAGCATGATCTCCTGCACCGGCCGATCGCCCAGGATCGAGCGGGCCAGCGGCAGCTCCAGCCACTGGCGCAGCACGGCCGGGCCGTTCTCGAGGTCGCCGATGGTCTCGAACAGCGGCGCGACCTTGACCGAGGCGCGCGGCGCCGCGCCGCCCCAGACCAGGCCGACCTGCTTGAGCAAAACCAGCGGCTCGAGGATGTCGGACAGGGTCGCCGACTTCGAGATGATGTACGCCCCGAGGCACCCGTGGCCGTAGTCGCGCACCGCCTGGGCGGCGGCCGTCATGGTCGCCAGCTCCCGCGTCGTCTCCTCGCTGTAGGCGGTGAACGGCGAGACCAGCGGCCGCTGGTGCGACAACTCTTCGATCAGCAGCTTGCAGCGGGCGTCCTCGTCGAGCTTCAGGTAGGCGACGCCGGAGCCGGCGCGCTCGTAGAGCTCGTGGATCGTGCGCTCGTGGACGTCGGCGTTCTGGCGCAGATCCAGACTCATCAGGTGGAAGCCGCAGGCCTTCACCACGTCGACAAGGGTGCGCAGGGCCGTGCCCACCAGGCGCTCGCCGCCGTTGCGCTCCAGGCTGTCGATGATCACGGACAGGTCCGCGACGAAGGCGTCCGGATGGCCGTAGGGCTCGACGTCGGTGTCGCCGTTGGCGAAAGCGACGGGCTGGCCGGTCAGCTTCTGCGACACGGCCGTCAGGCGGTCGAAGATCAGCTCCAGCGCCAGGCGGTAGGGCTCGTCCAGACGGTGGACCGACGGGTCGCGAGTCTGGGCCGCCAGGGCCAGCAGCTCTTCGGACACCGGCGTGTAGGCCGTCGAGACAGCCAGGTTCGACCACAGCTTGCGGACCTCGCCGGCGTACCAGTCGAGGATCACGCGGGACTGGCTGGCGAAGGCCAGCTTCAGGGTCTCGCCGTTGACGCCAGGGTGGCCGTCGCGGTCGCCGCCCAGCCACGAGCCCAGCTTCAGCAGCGGGGCCAGATGGCCGTGCTGGCCGATCTTGCCGGTCCAGTCGCCATAAAGGTCGATGATCGCCGGCAGGATCGAGGTGCGGACGATCGACAGCGCGTTGCGGATCTCGTCCTTCACCGTGATCCGCTCGGGCCGGTAAAGGCGCGTCCGCCACATCAGGGCGATCTCGCGGAACAGGCTCTCGCGGATCTCGGCCTCGAGGTCCGGCGGCAGATGGTGGCGGCGCAGGGCCATCAGGCGCGAGATCTCGGTCTCGCGGTCGACCATGCTGCGGCGGCGCACCTCGGTCGGGTGCGCGGTCAGCACCGGCACGACGTTCATGGCCGCGAAAGTCTTGGCCAGGTCCTCGTCGGTCTTGCCCTGGCTCTTCAGCCGCTGGACCGCGTCGACGAGGGTGCGAGGACGCTCGTCGCCCGGCTGGGCGTCCGCCTCGGCGTGACGTCGCCGGCCGGCGACGTCCTCGCCGATATTGGCCAGCAGCGACTGGCTGGCGAAGGCGCGGGCCAGGAAGACGGCCTGGTCGGTCGAGAGGTCCGAGAACAAGCGGTCCAGCACAGGCGCGTCGCCGTTGGCCACGTCCTCGTGCGAAGCCACCTTGCGCGCCCGGGCCACCAAGGCCGCCGCCTCCTCGCCTTCCAGATAGGCGATCGCCTCCACCAGCAAATCGCTCAGCAGATTGGCGTTCTTGCGGACGTGTTGGCTGGTCGGACGATCGACGTCGATCGACAGGGCCGGGTTGCGCATGCGCGGACTCCAAGGACCCCAAGCGGCGGGATCCTATGCGGACAGGGGGTTCGAGGGCGCGTCGCGGCGGGGAGGCCTGACGCTAGGGCGCCCTCTAGCCGTCTTCACCTGGCGAGAAAACCCACCCCGCACGATGGTTGCGCTACCATCGGCCGATTGCGTGCTTTTATTTCGTCAGCGGGCCAACCAGCCACCATCCACGGGCAGAGTAATCCCTTGGACGTAGTCCGAAGCCGGCGAGGCCAGGAACACGGCGGCGCCGCCGATGTCCTCCGGACGACCCCAGCGACCGGCCGGAATGCGCGCCAGGATGGCGGCGTTACGGTCCTGGTCGGCGCGCAGGGCCTCGGTGTTATTGGTGTCGAAATAGCCCGGCGCGATGGCGTTGACGTTGATCCCCTTGGTCGCCCACTCGTTGGCGAGGATCTTGGTCAGACCGGCCAGGCCCGACTTGGCGGCCGTGTAGGACGGCACGCGGATGCCGCCTTGGAACGACAGCAAGCTGGCGATGTTGATCACCTTGCCGCCGCCCTGCTTCAGAGCCTGCTTGGCGAAGGCCTGGGTCAGGAAGAAGACGACCTTCAGGTTGGTGTCCATCACCGCGTCCCAGTCGGCCTCGCTGAACTCGATCGAGTCCGCGCGGCGGATGATGCCGGCGTTATTGACCAGGATGTCGGCCTTGCCGAAGGCGGCGACGGTCTCGTCGACCACGCGCTGGACGGGCTCGATCGAGCCGAAGTCGGCCTTGATCGACAGGAACTTGCGGCCCAGGGCCTCGACGGCGGCTTGGGTTTCGGTCGGCTCGCTGCGGCCCGCGGCGGCGATGTCCGCGCCGGCGGCGGCCAGGGCGATGGCGATCCCCTGCCCGATCCCGGTGTTGGCGCCGGTGACGAGCGCGACCTTGCCTTCGAGGCTGAACGGATTGGCCATGGTTCTGATTTCCTGATCCAAAAATCGTGTCATCCCGGAAGCCTCGCAGAGGCTATCCGGGACCCAGGGGCTACCGCTCAGTGCGCGATCCTGGGTCCCGGGTCTTCGCTACGCTTCGCCCGGGATGACACGGAGAAAGCGCCTGGCCTTGCGGCCCTACTTCAGCTGGCAGATGTCCAGCACGTTCATGTCGGTGTAGTCGAGGTTCTCGCCGCCCATCGCCCAGATGAAGGTGTAGTTGGCGGTGCCCGAGCCCATGTGGATCGACCACGGCGGGCTCATCACGGCTTCCTCGTTGGCGATCACGATGTGACGCATCTCGTCCGGCTCGCCCATGTAGTGGAAGACCCGGTCGTTCTCGCCCAAGCCGAAGTAGAAATAGGCTTCCGAGCGGCGGTCGTGCAGGTGGGGCGGCATGGTGTTCCAGACGCTGCCCGGCTTCAGGACCGTCATGCCCAGCAGCAGCTGGGCCGACTTGCAGGTGGTCGGCACGATGTACTGGTAGATCGTGCGCTCGTTGGAGGTCTCCAGCGCGCCGCGCTCCAGGGCGACGGCGTCGGCGAAAGCCAGCTTCTTGGTCTCGAACGCGGCGTGGGCCGGCAGGCTGACCAGGTAGAAGCGCGCGGCCTGGCCGCCCACGCCTTCGAAGGTCACGTCCTTGGCGCCCATGGTCACGTACAGGCCGTCACGCGGCACGATCTCGTAGGCGACGCCGTCGACGGTGATCTTGCCGGTGGTCTCGCCGACATTGATCACGCCCAGCTCGCGGCGCTCCAGGAAGGGGTGGCCAGCGGCCGAGGCGGGCTCGGTCTGGTCGGGCAGCTTGATCGGGCTGGTCGCCACGACGCCGCCGACGACGAAGCGCTCGGCGTGGTTGTAGGTCAGGACGATCTGGCCGTCCTGGAACAGGTCCTGCATCAGGTAGCGGTCGCGCAGGTCGTCGTTGCTGACCGCGAACATCATGTCCGGATGGGTGGCGTGATAGGTCTTGGCGAACATCGGGAAGTCTCCGGAAAGGGTGTTCTATTCTGCGGCGGCGCGCAGCGCGGCGGGGCGAGCCCAGTCCGGACGCTGGTCCAGCTTGTAGGCCTTCTTAGGCAGGTTGTACGTCAGATCGACGATCAGCTCCTCGGCCTCGACCAGGTCCATCCGGTGCTCGGCGACCATGCGGGCCAGGAACGCGCTGTCGACGCGGCGGGCCACGTCGTGACGGGCCGGGATCGACAGGAAGGCGCGGGTGTCGTCGTTGAAGCCGACGGTGTTGTAGAAGCCGGCGGTCTCGGTGACCTGCTCGCGGAAGCGCATCATGCCTTCCGGGCTGTCGTGGAACCACCAGGACGGACCCAGCTTCAGCACCGGATAGTGGCCGGCCAGCGGGGCCAGTTCGCGGCTGTAGACGGTCTCGTCCAGCGTGAACAGGATGATCGACAGGCGCGGATCGTTGCCCAGGCGGGTCAGCAGGGGCTTCAGCGCATCCACGTACTCGGTGCGCATGGGAATGTCGGCGCCCTTGTCGCGGCCGTGCGAGTTCAAGAGGCCGACATTGTGGTTGCGGTGCGAGCCGGGGTGGATCTGCATGACCAGGCCGTCGTCGAGGCTCATCTTGGCCATCTCGGTCAGCATCTGGGCGCGGAACAGCTCGGCCTTTTCAGGCGTCACATTGCCCTTCACCAGATCGGCGAACAGGGCCTCGGCCTCGACGTCGCTCAGGTCGGCGGTGGCCGCCGTCGGGTGACCATGGTCCGAAGAGGTCGCGCCGGCCTCGATGAAGGCCTGACGGCGCAGGCGGTGCGCCTCGAGATACGACTTCCAGCTATAGACGTCCTTACCGGACACCTCGGCGAAGCGCTCGAACGCGCGCGGCCCGCGCTCGTCCTCGAAGTCGATCACGGCGTCGGGACGGTAGGCGGTAATGACGTGGCCGCCCCACCCGCTCTCGCGGATCGCCTTATGGTGATCGAGACTCTCGTGCGGCCCCTCGGTCGTGGCCAGGGTCTCGATGTTGAAACGATCGAACAGCGCGCGCGGGCGATAGGCCTCGGTCGCCAGGGCCTCGGTGATCCGGTCGTAATACGCATCCGAGTTCGAGGCTTCGAGGAACTCGGTGAAGCCAAAGACCTGGCTGAACACGTGGTTCAGCCACACCCACGAGGGCGTGCCGCGGAACAGGTGGAAGTTGCTGGCGAACACCCGCCAGGCCTCGCGCGGATCGGTGTCGGGGACGCCCGCCTTGGACCGCACCTTCAACGCGTCAAGACTGATCCCCTGGCTGTAGAGCATCCGGAACAGGTAGTGATCCGGCGCCAGGAGCAGGTCAGTGGCGTCCTGGAACGGCGCGTTGGTCGCGAACCAGCTGGGGTCGGTGTGGCCGTGGGGACTGATAATCGGCAGGTTCTTGACCAGACCGTACAGGCCGCGCGCGTAGGACCGGGTGGTCGGGTCGGCCGGAAACAGCCGATCATCATGGAAATTCAGAGGCCTGGGCATGGCTTTACGTCTGCTCCCTGTGTGACCGGCGACTTCGCGATGAGCCGCTTCGGCTCGCTTGGTAACCGGTGTCATGTCCCTATGCAAGCCGCGGGCGGCCGCAAGCGTTTATCCCGGAACCGGGCCTGAGGACTCGCGCACCACCAAGCTCGGCTCGGTGGTCGTCATATCGTGGGGCTCGCGGCGCTCGACGCCCAGCAGCTTCTCGGCGGCCATGCGACCGATCTCGCGCGTCGGGGTGCGGACGGTGGTCAGCGGCGGCCACACGGCCTGGGCGATCTGGAAATCGTCGAAGCCAACGACGGTCAGGTCCTGGGGCACCGAAAGGCCCGCCTTCCGCGCCGACTGGAGCACGCCCGCGGCCATTTCGTCATTGCCGCAGAAGATCGCGGTCGGCCGAGGATCGCGCGCCAGCAGGACGTCGCCGCAAGCCATGCCGGACTCGAAGGTGTACCCGCCCTGGACGATATCCTCCGGCGCCAGCTTCAGGCCGGCCTCGGCCAGGGCGTCCTCGAATCCCCCTCGCCGCTCGTGCGACGATCGGAAGCTCTCCGGGCCCGAAATGAAGGCGATCCGGCGATGCCCGAGAGCCAGGATATGCCGCGCGGCCTGAGCCCCGCCCAGCCGGTCGTGACCGACGATCATGTGCTCGGGCTTGTCCAGCTCGACCGAGGCGATGCGGATGTACGAGCAGCCGATCTCGTTGAGCAGCTTGGCCACGCGGTCGTCCTCGGACACCGATGGCGGCAACACCACGCCGAACAATTTCTGGCGCTCGACGAAGGCGCGGATGTCGGCGAGGAACGTCGGACTGGAGCGATCGCAAGGGTGAACCACCAGCTCGAAGCCAGAGCCCCGAAGCCCGTCCAGCAGGCCCAGTTGCATGTTCACGACGTACTGCGGATTAGGGTTGTCGTAGATCATGCCGATCAGGAACGACCGGCGGAACGCCAGCCCCCGCGCCTGCGGATCGGGCGCGTAGCCCCACTCGGCGATCACCGCCTCGATGCGCTCGCGGGTTTCGTCGCGCACGAAGGGGGACTGGTTGATAACGCGCGAGACGGTCTTCTTCGAAACCCCGGCCAGGCGCGCGATGTCGTTGATCGTCGCTCGGCGGCGCCCGCCCTCCACACCGGTCTCGGTCTCGTCCGGAATCGAGGAAGGCGTATTCGAAGGGGTCACGGCGTTTCCAACGGCTTGTATGTTTTCTTTTGTCATACTCTAGGGAAGCCGGGATCGCCACCTACGACGAAAGGTCTGCTTGCCGTCGATCTGACACCGGTTACCATGTCACTGATCTTTTCTTTTGGCGATCCCAGCCGTAACGGCGACATTTCACGATGACTGTAACGCTCCAGCCTCAGCGCGAATCTATCCACCCGGTCGATCCGCGGGACCATGTCGCCACGACCCTGCGCGACATCGCCAACGGCGAGGCGATCGACCTGCATGGCCGGACCATCATCGCGCGCGCGGACATCCCCAAGGGTCACAAGATCGCCATTCGCGCCGCGAAGGCCGGCGAGGATGTCCTGAAGTACGGCTGGCCGATCGGCCTAGCCCTCGCCGACATCGCCGTGGGCGATCATGTTCACGTCCACAATGTCGCCACCCGCCTAGAGGGCGTCGAGGACTTCGCTTGGACGCCGGCGGAGCCCGAGCCTCGGCATGAGGTCGCGCCGCGCGCCTTCCAAGGCTATCGCCGCAAGAACGGCCGGGCCGGTACGCGCAACGAGATCTGGGTGCTGTGCACCGTGGGCTGCGTCGCCAACACCGCCCGCCGCATCGCCGAGAAGGCGAACCAGCGCTTCGCCGGCCGTGTCGACGGCGTCTTCGCCTTCCCTCACCCTTTCGGCTGCTCGCAGCTGGGCGACGATCTGACCCACACCCGCAAGCTGATCGCCGCCCTGGCCAGCCACCCCAACGCCGGCGGCGTGCTGCTGCTCGGCCTGGGCTGCGAGAACAATCAGTTGAAGGCGCTGCTGGAGAGCGCGCCGGAGATCGACCGCGAACGCCTGCGCGGCTTCACGACCCAGATGGTCGAGGACGAGCTGGAGGACGGTCTCGCCGCCGTGGAGGCGCTAGTCGAGATCGCCGAGCGTGACCGCCGCGAGCCGATCCCGATCTCCGAACTCGTCGTCGGCCTCAAGTGCGGCGGTTCGGACGGCTTCTCGGGCGTCACGGCCAATCCGTTGGTCGGCCGCATCGCCGACAAGGTGGCGGACGCGGGCGGCACGCCCGTGCTGACCGAGATTCCCGAGGTGTTCGGCGCCGAGGGCGTGCTGCTGGCCCGCGCCGCCAGCCGCGAGATCTTCGATGAAGCCGTCTGTGTGATCGACGACTTCAAGCGTTACTTCATCGACAACAACCAGCCGATCTACGAGAACCCCTCGCCCGGCAACATCGCCGGCGGCATCACCACTCTGGAGGAGAAGTCGCTCGGCGCCGTGCAGAAGGGCGGCCGGGCGCCGCTGGTCGAGGTGCTGCGCTACGGCGAGCGCGTGGGTCCGCACGGCCTCACCCTGCTGGAGGCGCCGGGCAACGACGCCGTCTCGTCCACGGCCCTGACGGCCGCCGGCGCGACCGTGATCCTGTTCACCACTGGACGCGGCACCCCGCTCGGCTTCCCCGCGCCGACCCTCAAGATCGCCTCGAACTCGGGTCTCGCCCAACGTAAGCCCGGCTGGATCGACTTCGACGCCGGCCAGGTGTTGGCCGGCGTCTCGATGGACGACGCCGCGGACGCCCTGATGGATCTCGTCGTCGAAACCGCGTCTGGCCAATCGACCAAGGCCGAGCTGAACGGCGAGCGCGAGATCGCCATCTGGAAGACCGGCGTGACCCTCTAGAAATTGGTCAAGCCAATTGTCAGCGAGGCCGGACTACAGCATGTAGGCGGCCTGAACGTTCCTCCGATCCCAAGGCGCTTCCCTTGACGGCTTCCTCCGAGACCTCCTCCGCCCTGCGTCTGAGCGCGACCAGCTATCCCGGCGCGATCCCGGGCGTCGCCCTGCCCGCCTACGACCGCGACAAGGTCGAGATCGGCGTCGTCCATTTCGGTCCCGGCGCCTTTCACCGCGCCCACCAGGCCTTCTATTTCGACCAGCTGCTGGCGACCGATCCGCGTTGGGGCATCTGCGCCGTCTCGCTGAAGAGCCCCGGCGTCCGCGACGCCCTGGAGCCGCAGGACGGTCTCTACACCCTGGCCCAGCTGGACGCCGAGACGACGTTCCGCGTGATCGGTTCGATCCGCGAGGTGCTGGTGGCGCCGGAAGATCCGCCGTCCGTCTTCGCCCGCCTGGCCGCGCCGACGACTCGCATGGTCACCCTGACCGTCACCGAAAAGGGCTACACCCTGTCGGCCGAAGGCGGTCTGGACGAAAGCCATCCCGATATCGTTCACGATCTCGCCAACCCGCGCGAACCCAAGAGCGCCGTGGGCTACATCGTCGAAGGCCTGCGCCGTCGTCACGCGGCGGGCCTGGCTCCGTATGCCGTCGTCGCCTGCGACAACCTCGCCGACAACGGCTGGCGCCTGAAGGCGGCCGTGGTCGCCTTCGCCGCCAAGCTCGACGCCGATCTCGCCGCCTGGATCGAGCGCGAAGGTCGCTTCCCGCGCACGATGGTCGACAGCATCACGCCGGCGACGGACGACGCCCTGCGCGCTCGGGTCCTGGCCGCGACCGGCCTGGAAGACGCCTGGCCGATCCAGCGCGAGGCCTTCACCCAGTGGGTCGTCGAGGACGTGCTGCCTTCGGACGCGCCGGACCTCGCGAGCGTCGGCGTCATCCTGACCGACGACGTGCGCGGCTTCGAACGCGCCAAGCTGCGCCTGCTGAACGGCGTGCATTCCACGCTCGCCTATGCCGGCATCCTGCGCGGCCACGAGACGGTGTTCGAGGCGGTCAGCGATCCGGCCCTGGAGTCGCTGGCCCGCGAACTGATGACGCAAGACATCATCCCGACCCTGACCGCGCCGCGCGGCCTCGACCTGGCGCAATACGCCGAGGCCA
The DNA here is from genome assembly GCF_031454995.1 of Caulobacter segnis. Taxonomy (GTDB): domain Bacteria; phylum Pseudomonadota; class Alphaproteobacteria; order Caulobacterales; family Caulobacteraceae; genus Caulobacter; species Caulobacter segnis_E. The sequence goes on from NZ_JAVDRV010000002.1 coordinate 1,287,873, forward strand.
TCCTGGCCCGCTTCCGCAATCCCGAAATCCGCCACTACCTGTCGCAGATCGCCTGGGACGGCTCGCAGAAGCTACCTTTCCGCATTCTCGGCACGCTGACGGAGACGCTGGAAGCCGGCCGCTCGATCGACCGCCTCGCGATCCCGCTGGCGGCCTGGATGCGGTTCATCGCCCTGCGCGCCAAGGCCGGCGAAGCGATCACTGACCCGCTGGTCGAAAAGCTGACGGCGCTCGGCGCCGCGTCGACTGGCGAGGCCAAGACCGACGTGGCAGCCTTCCTGGCGCTGGACACGGTCTTCCCGACGGCGCTGGCGGGCAATCCGACCTTCGTCGCGGCGCTCGAGAAGGCCTACGCCGACCTGGCCTAGCGGGTCACGCCCTTGGCGGTCAGCACCGGCACGACGGTGCTGACCAAGACCTTCAGGTCGAACAGGAACGAGCGCCGGCGCAGATATTCCGCGTCCAGGGCGACCTTGTCCGGAATGGTCAGCTCGTCGCGGCCGTTGATCTGCGCCCAGCCCGTCACGCCGGGACGTAGCACGTCGACGCCGGCGGCCTTGCGCGCTGCGATCAGGTCATCCTGATTGAACAGCGCTGGGCGCGGCCCGACCAGGCTCATGTGGCCGACCAGCACACTCCACAACTGCGGCAGCTCATCCAGGCTCAGCTTGCGCATCAAGGGCCCGACGGGCGTCAGCCAGCGGTCGGGATTGTCCAGCAGGTGGGTCGCGACCTCGGGCGTGTCGATCCGCATGGTGCGGAACTTGGGCATTGGAAAGAGGGCCGAACCCTTTCCCACCCGCTGTGACCAATAGAGCCCGGGCCCCGGCGAGGTGATCCGCACCGCCAGCCACAGGGCAAGCATCGGCGCGGCCAGCACGATCAGGCCGACCGTCGCCGCCAGCAGGTCAAAGGCGCGTTTCAAGTCGAGCTTCCGGAACTAGCCCAGGTCACCGCTGGCGGCGTCGAGCAGCAGATAGGCCCGCCCAGCGTCCGACGATAGCAGCGCCGCCAGCAAGAAGCCCTCGCGATCCTGCCCGGCCGCTTCCTCGACCATGCCAGCGTAGCGTTTGATGAACCGCTCGGCGTTGCCCTTCAGGGTCGCGTCCGAGAACAGGCGACGGACCAGGCGGCGGATGGCGGCGGGCGCCAGCCGCTTGACGACCTCGCGACCACCGCCAGCGTCACCTGTCTGCAGGGCGGCGGCGATCTCGTCGATGCGTGGACGCGGCAGAAGAGCGTGCGGGTCGATGCCCATGGCCGTGATCTCGGCGGCGAGCTTCTCGCCGAGTGCGGCGTCGCCCGGCGAACTGCTTTCGATGCCAGACAGCAGATTGCGCCAGCTCCAGCCGTTTTGGGCCTCGCCCTCGCCGGCGGGCGAAGCGGCCTTGCGGCTGTTGGCCTGCTCGAACACCGAGCGGAACTCCTCGTCCGTCGCGGTGGGCGTCAGCCGAAGACGGCGACGGTCGCCTGAAGGCTCGGCCTCGTCGTCGAACTCCGCCATCGGCAGAGGCTGAGGATGGGAGGGCTTGGCGGGCGCCGGGGCGGCCGGGGCGCGCCCCTTGGCGGCCGACGAAGACGCCGCACGCGCGGCCACCGTCGAGACACCCGCCGCGGTGACGGCGCCGGCCGCTTCGCTGAGCATCTCGTAGTTGCGCCGCACGCGCTCCTGGAACGCCTGGTCGATCGCCGCCGTCTCGTCGGCCGTGCGCCGGACGGCGTTCATCAGCTGCTCGACGCCCTGTTCGATCGATACACGGACCTCCGCCGCCTTCAGCAGGGCCTCGGACGGCAGTTCAGCGGTGCGCTTGCCGATCTCCGAAAGCATCGCCTCCAGTTCGTCCAGCGTGCCACGGGCCGCTTGCACGGAGTCCGCCAGTTTCTGCGACGTCCGCGCCCCGGCCTGTTCGACCATCTGGGCGGAGTGCTCGATGATGTCGCGCGCCTCCTCCATCCGAGACTCGAAAACCGCGTCGGCTTTCTGACCGGCGGCGAAGGCGATTTCGTTGAGTTGGTCCACGCGAGTGCGGGCGGCTTCGAGGCGAACCTCCACGCCCTGGGCGGCCTTCAACGCGGCTTCGGCCATGGCCTCCATGGCCGCCTTCAGCTCTTCCTCCAGCAGCGTCCGCTGGTTCTCGGCGACGTCGCCGATCCTCTCAAGGGTCTTCTGGGCGTCCTCGGCCAGAGCGTCTTGGCGGACCTTGGCGCCATCGGCCATTTCGCGGAACTGATCGGCGGCGGTGCTGATCAGGCCGCGCAGGATCTCGGCGCCCATGGCGGCCTGATCGGACAGTTCCGTGGCGCCGACGCGCGTATAGGCGACGAATTCGGTCAGCTGCGCGGTGCGGGTCTCGGCCTCGGCGGCGAAGTCCTCCTGCTCCGAACGCAGGGCTTGGCTGACTTCAAGCAGCGCCGCGCGCTGCGCGGCGAGCGTCTTCTCGACGGCCGCGACCTGATCGCTGACACCCAAACCGGCCGATTCGAGACGGGCGACCTGACGCGACAGATCCTCGGATCCGACGCGCGCGGCGTCCGAGGCTTCGGCCGCCGCCGCGGCCAGATCGGCGGCGCGGGCGGCGAGCGCGGCCTCGGCCTCGCGCAGTTGGGTTTCGGCCAAGTCCGAGGCCTCGGCGACCATGCGGGCCTGGCTGCCGATGGCGTCCACCACCGCCGTGGAGCGGGCGTCCAGCGACTGAGACAGGGCCTCCATGGCGGTGCGCTCGTGACCCAGCCCCTGGGCGAGCTGGTTGGCCATGCGCGCCGACTCGGCGGCGGCTTCAGCGAGCCGCGCGGTCTCCTCCGCGAGGGCCTCGCGGAGGGAGATGATATGTTCGCGAGCCCGTTCAGCGGCGACGGCGGCGTCGTCGACGCCCTGACGCATGGCGTCCACGGCGCTGGACGCGCTGACGGCGGCCAAGGCGGCGGGCGTGACGATGCGGTCGGTCATGGTCCGCGTGCGGCGAAGCTCGTCGGAAATTCCCGTCGCCTGCCGCAGCAGATAGGCCCCCAGCAAGGTCATCAGCGCCGGCCCGATCGCCAGGCTGGCGAAGACCGTGAAGGCGAAACCCTCGACCTGGAAAGCGGGCACGCCGCGGGCGTAGCCAAAGGCGAAGGCGATCGGGGCCAAGGCCCAGAGCGCGGCGATCGCGGACGCTAGAGTCCAGAACAAAGCGCCCGACATGCGACGCGGCGCGTCATCGGTCTCCAGCGTCACAGACGTTTGCGAGGCCGAAGAGCCGAGATGGAGGGACGCTTCGCGCTTCTCGGCCTTGGCGGGCGCCGCGCGTTCCGGTTCGGCGATCGGCGCGAGCGGCTGAGCGGTCGACAGAGTCGTATCGGGGTTCAGCGCTGGTTCGGCGAAACTCTTCGGCGGCTGAGCCTCGGCCTCCCGGCGGCGACGCGAGCGCATCGTCGGCGGAGGAACATCCAGATCGTCATGGAGGGTCAACGGCTCGGCCGAAGGCGGCTCGATCCCGGGATCGGAGAACGACGCCGATTCGGGAGGCTCGGGCGCGGCCGTGCTCTCCTCCACCGGTGGAGCCGTCGGCGTCGCGGAGAAATCGAACGGTTGTCGCTTCTTAGGCTTCATACACAGCCGGTGTCCCAGGGCGTCGGCGGGGGGCGCTGAAACAGCCTTCGCGCGCCGGCCCCACCTTCGCGTGTCGGATGAACCTAACGGTGAAAAGCCTTGACGAAAAGCGGCTTTGGTTGCGTTCGCACAGGTGCGACGCCTGATCGCGGCCTTATGCCGGCCTGGAAACAGCGGAGGGGGCGATGCCGGAGACCGGTTGAGGCTTGGCGGCCTCCGCGCGCGGCGAGCGCGCCACGGTCTTCACCGCATGGCTTCGGCTGGCCTTGTTGGCGCGAGACTCCGTCGCGACGCCGAGCTGGCACAGCGCGAAGGAGGACAGCCAAACGACCGCCACCGCCAAAATTTCCGCCAAGAAGGCCATGTCCGCCTCAAGAACCGATAGCGACGTTATGCGAGAGTCTCGCGCGCCGCGCGAGTGAAAATTCCGTCATGAAAGCCAAGGCTCTCACGTAGCCGCCAAGCCAACTGACAGCGCCCTCAGATTTCCGGCGGTTGCCGAGCGCGCCGCCGGGGCATAGGTCGCGGCATAAGTTCGGCGCTCTCCTCCAACCGGGCAGCCCGAAAATTTTCCCTTTGCGGAACGTCGCCTTGGCCCTTACCGAATTCAAACATGAAGCGCTCCAGCCGGAACCGATGACGACTCAGATTTCGCCGGCCCGCCTGACGCACCTCCAGCGCCTGGAGGCCGAGAGCATCCACATCCTGCGCGAGGTGGCCGCCGAGTGCGAACGGCCTGTCATGCTGTATTCGATCGGCAAGGACAGCGCGGTGATGCTGCATCTGGCCGCCAAGGCGTTCTATCCCAGCAAGCCGCCCTTCCCGCTGCTGCACGTCGACACGACGTGGAAGTTCCGCGACATGTACGCTCTGCGGGACCGGATCGCCTCTGACCTGGGCTTCGACCTGATCGTCCACAAGAACCCCGACGCCGAGGCGCGCGGCATCAATCCCTTCGATCACGGCAGCGCCCTTCACACCGATCTCTGGAAGACCGAGGGGCTCAAGCAGGCGCTGAACAAGTATGGCTTCGACGCCGCTTTCGGCGGGGCTCGTCGCGACGAGGAGAAGAGCCGAGCCAAGGAGCGTGTCTTCTCGTTCCGCACGGCCGAACACCGCTGGGATCCGAAGAACCAGCGGCCCGAGCTCTGGAACCTCTACAACACCCGCAAGCACCCGGGTGAAAGCCTGCGCGTCTTCCCGATCTCCAATTGGACCGAGCTGGACGTCTGGCAGTACATCCATCTGGAAAACATCCCGATCGTGCCGCTGTACTTCGCGGCCGAGCGGCCCGTGGTCGAGCGCGACGGCGCATTGATCATGGTCGACGACGACCGCTTCCGCCTGCGCCAGGGCGAAGTCCCCCAGATGAAGAGCGTTCGCTTCCGCACCCTGGGCTGCTACCCGCTGACCGGGGCGGTCGAGAGCACCGCCGCCACCCTGCCCCAGGTCATCCAGGAAATGCTGCTGACCACGACCAGCGAGCGCCAGGGCCGGGTCATCGACCATGACCAGTCCGCCTCGATGGAGAAGAAGAAGCAGGAGGGCTACTTCTGATGGCGCACCAGTCCGCCCTGATCGCCCAGGATATCGAGGCCTACCTGCACCAGCACCAGCACAAGTCGCTGCTGCGCTTCATCACTTGCGGCAGCGTCGACGACGGCAAATCCACCCTGATCGGCCGCCTGCTGTACGACAGCAAGATGATCTTCGAGGATCAACTGGCGGCTCTCGAAGCCGACAGCAAGAAGGTCGGCACCCAGGGCGGGGCGCTCGATTTCGCCCTGCTGGTCGATGGCCTGGCCGCCGAGCGCGAGCAAGGCATCACCATCGACGTCGCCTACCGCTTCTTCTCGACCGAGAAGCGCAAGTTCATCGTCGCCGACACGCCCGGCCACGAGCAGTACACGCGCAACATGGTCACCGGAGCCTCGACCGCCGACGCGGCCGTGATCCTGATCGACGCGCGCAAGGGCGTGCTGACCCAGACCCGCCGCCACAGCTATCTCGTCAGCTTGCTTGGAATCCGCCACGTCGTGCTGGCGGTGAACAAGATGGACCTGGTCGGCTGGGACCAGGGCGTGTTCGACAAGATCGTCGCCGACTACCGCGCCTTCGCCGAGCGGATCGGCCTGGAGGTCTTCACGCCCATCCCGATCTCGGGCCTGGGCGGCGACAACATGGCGACCAGAAGCGACGCCACGCCCTGGTTCGACGGCCCGATCCTGATGGACTGGCTGGAGAGCGTCGAGGTCGAGGACGACTTGCGGGCGGGTCCCTTCCGCATGCCCGTCCAGTGGGTCAACCGCCCGAACCTCGACTTTCGGGGCTTCTCGGGTCTGATCGCTTCGGGAACCATCAAGCCGGGCGACCGCATCCGCGCCCTGCCCTCCGGCCGCGAGAGCCGCGTGGCCCGGATCGTCACCCTGTCGGGCGACCTCGACCAGGCCGTGGCCGGCCAGTCCGTCACCCTGACGCTGGAGGACGAGATCGACGTCTCCCGCGGCGACGTCATCGCCGCCGCCGACGCCCCCGCCCCGGTCGCCAACCAGTTCGAGGCCATGCTCGTCTGGATGGACGACGAGCCCTTGCCCCCGGGACGCACCTATCTCTTGAAGATCGGCGCGCGGACCGTGGGCGCCAGCATCACCGACATCAAGCACCGCGTGAACGTCAACACGCTGGAGCACACGGCCGCCAAGCGGCTCGAGCTGAACGAGATCGGGCTCGTGAACCTCTCGCTCGACCAGGCGATACCGTTCGAGGCCTATGCCGCCAATCGCCAGATGGGCGGCTTCATCCTGATCGACCGCCTGAGCAATCGCACGGTTGGCGCCGGGATGATCAACTTCGCCCTGCGGCGCGCCGACAACATCCACTGGCAGCACACCGACGTGACCAAGGCCTCGCGGGCGGCGCTGAAGGCCCAGCGCGGCCAGGTCGTCTGGCTGACGGGCCTCTCCGGCGCGGGCAAGTCGACCATCGCCAATCTGGTCGAAAAGCGCCTGCACGCCCTGGGCCGCCACACCTATCTGCTGGACGGCGACAACGTCCGCCACGGCCTCAACAAGGACCTCGGCTTCACCGAGGAGGACCGGGTCGAGAACATCCGCCGCGTCGCCGAGGTCGCCAAGCTGATGGTCGACGCGGGCCTGATCGTGCTGACCGCCTTCATCTCGCCGTTCCGCGCCGAGCGCCAACTGGCGCGCGATATCCTGGAGCCGGGCGAGTTCATCGAGGTCTTCGTCGACACGCCCTTGGCCGTGGCCGAGGCGCGGGACGTCAAGGGTCTCTACAAGAAGGCCCGCTCGGGCCAGCTGAAGAACTTCACCGGTGTAGACAGCCCCTATGAGGCCCCGGAGAGCCCGGAACTGCGGATCGACACCACCGCCATCGATCCCGTCGAGGCGGCGGAGCGGATCGTGGCCTGGCTCGAGGGCCGAGAGCTCGACTACACCATCTGACGGCCAGAGCGTGGTAGCCGGAAAGCGGACGCCGGTTTCGGCGGCCATCACGCTCCAAAACTCAATAGCGGAGCCTGTCTTGAGACAGGCTCCTTGACTGGCGGGCAAGGACGATCGCGCCGATCAACCCAAGCCCCGCCATGCCCGCGGTCGCCAGATAGCCGAACGTGCCCAGCGCGTCGAACAGCGGCCCCGAAGCCAGGGTCGCGATCCCCAGGGTGAAGCCCGACGACAGCGCCGAGTTGATCGCCTGGGCCGGCGAGGCCGCGGCGGGCGGCGCCAGCTTCTCGATCAGACGAAGCGACGCCAGGAACGAGGCGGCGAAGGTCAGGGCATGCAGCCCTTGCAGCGGGAACAGCGCCCAAAGCGGCGGCGCGAAGGCGTAGGCGGTCCAGCGGATCACCGCCGCCAGGGCGCCGAGGATCAGGAACCGCTCGGGACCCCAGCGGCGGCGCAGGGGCTCGAGGAAGAACATGAAGCCGACCTCGACGGCGACCCCGACGCCCCACAGCACGCCGATCATCGGCTCGGAAATGCCCTGCTTGCGCCAGAGGATGGCCGAGAAGCCGTAGTAGAAGGCGTGAGCGCCCTGGATCAGGCCGGCCGTCACCACCGCCAGCACGAAGGTCCGGTTGCGCATCAGGTCGCCGAGGCCCTTCCAGCGCTCGGCCTTGCCCGGCTTGGCGCCCTCGGCGTGGACTCGTTCCGGCGGCACCAGCCAGGCGGCCGCCAGGGCGCCGACGAAGCAGGTCGCGACGATCCAGATCGCGATGATGGTCGGCGCCGCGAAGGTCAGGATCGCGCCCATCAGGAGGTTGGCCGCGATGAAGGCGCTGGACCCGGTGCCGCGCGCCAGGCCGTAGTTGAAGCCCTCGACGCGCGCCCGCCGCAGGGTGATCACGTCGATCAGCGGCGAGACGGTCGACATCAGGGTCTGGCCGACGAACCAGGCCAAGATCAGCCAGAACAGGTTCGCGCCCAGCAGCAAACCCGCGTAGCCCAGGCCCGCCCCGATCAGCAGCAGCACCATCGGGGTGCGCCGCAGCTTGAAGCCGTCGGCCCAGACCGCCAGGACCGGACCGGTGAACGGCTTCAGCAGCAGCGGCACGGCCAGGATCAGGCCGATCGCGCCGCCGCTCATGCCGCGATCCCTGAGGAACGTGCCCGCGTAAGGCAGGCTGACGCCCGAAACGAGGAATAGCGAGGCGTAGAACAGGCAAAGCCGGACGAGGGTTGGGAGCCCCTTGCCGTCCGCCTGGTTGTCCGCCCCCGCGATCACCCTAGTCCGCGCCGCCGAAGCGGGCCGTCCATTCGGCGATCTGGTCGTCGTCGATCTTCTTGAACAGGACCTCCGGAACCGTGATCGCCTGGCCGACCGTCAGCTTGGAAAGCTCGGCCGCCCCATCGTTCGATGGCCACGCCGCCGGGAACTCCAGGCCAAACGCCTCGCCGATCTTCTCGGCCGCGAACGGAATGAACGGGGCGGAGATCTTGGCGTAGAGGGCCGCCAGGTTCAGGGCCGTGCGGACGATGACGGCGGCGCGGTCGCGATCGGTCTTGATCGCGGTCCAGGGCGCGGCCTCCTGCAGATACTCGTTGCCGACCACCCAGAGCGCCCGCAGCGCCTGGGCGCTCTTGCGGATTTCGATCGCGTCCATCTGTTCGGCCAGGTCGGCGAGGCGCGCCGAGACGTCGGCGAACAGCTTCTCCTCCAGCGGGCCAGGCTGACCGCCCTCGGGCACGACGCCGTCGAACTTGCCTTCCGTGAACTTCAGGATGCGGTTGACGAAGTTGCCCAGCACGTCGGCCAGGTCGCGGTTCACGGCGCTGGCGAACTGCTCCCAGGTGAAGGCCGTATCGCTGCCTTCCGGCGAATTGGCCGTCAGGTACCAGCGCCACAGGTCGGGCGGCAGGATGTCCAGCGCCGCGTCCATGAAGACGCCGCGCTTGTTCGAGGTCGAGAACTTGCCGCCGTACCAGTTCAGCCAGTTGAAGGCCTTGAGCATGTCGACGCTCTTCCAAGGCTCTTCCGAACCCAGGATGGTCGCCGGGAAGCTGACCGTGTGGAACGCCACGTTGTCCTTGCCCATGAACTGGACGTAGCGGACGTCATCGGCGCCCTCGTCGGTGCGCCACCAGCGCTTCCAGTCGCGGTCGGGCGAGCCCTCGGCCCACTCCTGGGTCGCGGCGATGTATTCGATCGGCGCGTCGAACCAGACGTAGAAGACCTTGTCCTCGAAGCCCGGGCGCGGGACCCCGTCCTTGGCCACCGGGATGCCCCAGGCCAGGTCCCGGGTGATGCCCCGGTCGATCAGGCCCTCGTCCAGATGCTTGTAGGCGATCGAGCGCGCCAGTTGCGGCCAGTCGGCGTGGCTGTCGACCCAAGCGCGGATCTTGTCGGCCATCTTGGTCTGCAGCAGGTAGAGATGCTTGGTGTCGCGCACCTCGATGTTCCGCGAGCCCGAGATCACCGAGTACGGATTGATCAGGTCGGTCGGGTCCAGCAGGTTGCCGCAGTTATCGCACTGGTCGCCGCGCGCCTTCTCGAAGCCGCAGCGCGGGCAGGTCCCCTCGACATAGCGGTCGGGCAGGAAGCGCTTGTCGTCGACCGAATAGACCATCTGGTCGACCCGCTCTTCGATCAGGCCGTGGTCTTCCAGGGCCTGGCAGAAGTGCTGGGTCAGGCGATGATTTTGCGGCGACGACGAACGGCCGAAATGGTCCCAGGACAGCCCAAAGGCCCGCCCAACATCATGCTGCAGCACGTGCTGTTCGGCGCAGTAGGTGGCGACGTCCTGGTTGGCGGCGGCGGCGGCCAGCTCGGCCGGCGTGCCGTGCTCGTCGGTGGCGCAGATGTAGAGCGTCTCGTGCCCGCGAGCCCGCTGGAAGCGCGCATAGACGTCGGCCGGCAGCATCGACCCCGCCAGATTCCCCAGGTGCTTGATGCCGTTGATGTACGGCAGGGCCGAGGTGATCAGGATGCGAGCCATGCGGGCGCGGCCTTTCGGGCAAGTCGGACGAAGCAAAGAAGCGTCCGCATATAGAAGGACCGGGCGCGAAACGAAAGCTCTCGCCCGTTGACCGAACGCCGTTATCAGGCGCAGCTTTCCTCACAGGAACCAAGCAAGGTCCGCTTTCGGGAGAAAGCCCATGAAATCCGTGAATTGGATCGGCCTCGTGGCCGCGCTCGTCGCGGGGCAAGTCTTTGGTGCGGTCTGGTACGGAAACCTGTTCAGCGTCGCCTGGGCCAAGGCCATGGACCTGACCGAGGCTGATTTCGTCGGCCAGGAGTGGCGCATGGCCCTGGGCGTGCTGAACATGCTGCTGATCCTGCTGGCGCTGGACCTCGCCATGCGCCGGCTCGAGACGCGCGGCTGGCTTGGCGGCGCCAAGCTGGGGGCCTTCATCGGCCTGTTCTTCGGCGCGACGGTCTCGGCGCTGAACTATATCTACGCGGCTGGGCCTTTGGTGCTGCTGCTGATCGACGGCGGCTATCAGGTGGTGTCCTACACGCTGCTCGGCGCCTTGCTCAGCGGCTTGAGGCGCACGCCGAAGGCCGAGTAAGCGCGCGGGTCTTTAGAACACCACCGCCAGCGCCGCGACGCCCGCCAGGCCGGCGAGGAAGGTCACCAGCAGCGGCGCGGCCGCCTTCGCGCCCGCCGAGCCCCGCGCGATCGTGAAGGCCAGGCCCGCCTTGACCAGGGTGTTGGCCAGGATCGGGGCGGCCAGGATCAGACCGGCCAGCTTGGGGGTCAGGCTTCCCGCCGGCAGGCGGCTCATGGCGATGATCGCGGCGTCGACATCGACCATGCCGGAAATCCCTAGAACGGTGGCCAGGCCCGCGCCGCCGAAGGCCTGCATGGCCCAACGGCCGGCTAGCGTGATCACCATGACCAGGCCCGCCAGCAGCAAGGCTGGACCCAAGTCGAAGGGATTGCGAACCGAAGGCGCGGGGCCCTCGCTCGCCGACGTCGACTTTAGCCTCAGCGCCCAGCCGACATAGGCCGCGCCTACTAGGCCCGCCGGCGCCGCCACGAGCGAAAAGGCCGACAGCGCGAACGGCGCCAACACCGCGACAAGGACCAGCACCCGCACGATCATCACCGTGGAGGCTAGGGCGATCCCGGCGACCAGCACCCTCGCCTCACCGTCCGATTTGCGAATCCGAGCCGCCATGGCGGCGGTGACCGCGGTCGAAGACACCACCGCCCCCACACCCGCCGTGGCCAGAACCCCCTTCTCGGCGCCCAGCCTCCGGCTGGCCGCGTAGCCGATCAGCGACAGGCCCGAGACCAGCACGACCACCATCCAGATCTCGCGCGGGTTCCAGGCATCCATCGGCCCGAATTCGCGGTTGGGCAGCAGCGGTAGGATGGCCAGCGAGATCAGGGCGAAGCGGACGATGGCCTGAAGTTCGAGCTCGCTCAGCCCCTCCACCCACTCGTGCAGTCGACGGCGCTGGGCCAGGATCAAGGTGGTCAGCGCGGCGAGCACGCAGGCCAGGGTCCATTGGCCCGCGGCGGCCAGGGCCCCGAGGCCCAAGGTGATGATGCCGACGACGGTGGTGGTGGCGCTGAGGTCGTCCTTGGCGGCGGCGCGCGCATAGCCGATCAGCAGGGCCGCGGCCGCCGCGATCAGGATGGCCGCGCCGATCAGCGGCGAGACCCGCGCCGTCGCCTCCCCCGCCACGCCGCCGGCCAAGCCGAGAAGCGCGAACGTGCGGATGCCCGCCACCCGCGCGCCGTCAGGCTCCAGCCGATGCGCCCAGCCGCGCTCGACGCCGATCAGCAGCCCCAGCGCGAACGCCAGGCCCACGCCGGCGAAAGGCGACAGGGCCTGGATCCATTCCGACAAGGGCGTCGCCTCCGCAGTTAGAGCGGAATGTTATCGTGCTTCTTCCAAGGGTTGGAGAGTTCCTTGCCCTTAAGGCTCTTCAGGCCCCGGACAATCCGGCGGCGGGTGCCGTGGGGCATGATCACGTCGTCGATATAGCCTCTGGAGGCGGCGACGAACGGATTGGCGAAGGCGTTCTTGTACTCGGCCTCGCGGGCGGCCAGGGCCTCGGGGTCCTTGGCTTCCTGGCGGAAGATGATCTCCACCGCCCCCTTGGCGCCCATCACCGCGATCTCGGCGGTTGGCCAGGCGTAGTTCAGGTCGCCGCGCAGGTGCTTGGAGCTCATCACGTCATAGGCGCCGCCATAGGCCTTGCGGGTGATGACCGTGATCTTCGGAACGGTGGCCTCGGCGTAGGCGAACAACAGCTTGGCGCCGTGCTTGATCAGGCCGCCGTACTCCTGCTTGGTCCCCGGCATGAAGCCCGGCACGTCGACGAAGGTCAGGATCGGGATGTTGAAGGCGTCGCAGAAGCGCACGAAACGCGCGGCCTTGCGGCTGCTGTCGATGTCGAGCACGCCCGCCAGCACCTGAGGCTGGTTGGCGACCACGCCGACCGTCTCGCCGTCCATCCGGGCGAAGCCGCAGATGATGTTCTTGGCCCACTCGCTGCTGATCTCGAAGAAATCGGCCTCGTCGACGACCTTCAGGATCAGCTCCTTCATGTCGTAGGGCTTGGTCGGATCGGCCGGGATCAGCGTATCGAGGCTGGGCTCCTCGCGCAGGACCTCGTCGAAGCTCTCGCGGTCGGGCGCCGGCTCTCGGTTGGACGACGGCAGGAAGTCCACCAGTCGGCGCACCTGGGTCAGGGCTTCCAGGTCGTTGTCGAACGCGCCTTCCGCCACGCCCGACTTGGCGGCGTGAACGCGGGCCCCGCCCAACTCCTCGGCGGTGACCACCTCGTTGGTGACGGTCTTCACCACGTCCGGTCCGGTCACGAACATATAGCTCGTGTCCTTCACCATGAAGATGAAGTCGGTCATGGCGGGGCTGTAGACGTCGCCCCCGGCGCAGGGCCCCATGATCACGCTGATCTGCGGCACCACGCCCGAGGCCATGACGTTCTCGAGGAAGATGTCGGCGTAGCCGGCCAGGCTGTCGACGCCCTCCTGGATGCGCGCGCCGCCGGCGTCGAACAGACCGATGATCGGCGCGCCGACCTTCATGGCCTGACGCTGGACCTTGACGATCTTGGCCGCGTGCGCGCCCGACAGGCTGCCGCCGAACACGGTGAAGTCCTTGGAGAAGACGTAGACGACCTTGCCGTTGATCGTGCCCCAGCCGGTGACGACGCCGTCGCCGGGCACCTTCTGGTCCTGCATGCCGAAGTCGGCGCAGCGGTGCTCGACGAACATGTCGAACTCCTCGAAGGAGCCTTCGTCCAGCAGGAGGTCGATCCGCTCCCGGGCGGTCAGCTTGCCCTTGGCGTGCTGGGCCGCGACACGCGCCTCGCCGCCGCCGGCCTTGGCCTGCTCGCGACGACGATCCAGTTCCTCAAGAATGTGCTGCACCCGCGTACTCCCCTGCCGGACTTATTCGTTGGCGGCGTTCCGCCTTATGCAGCAGGCGTAGCGAGGGTGAAGGCTTGGCGCAAGACGGACCTTGCGGCAGCGCAGCATAGCCTTTCAGGTCGTTCGCGAGCCGAACAGGATGATCCCCGCCCCGGCCAGGCAGACCGCGGCGCCGATCAGATCCCAGCGGTCGGGACGCGCGCCCTCGATCAGACGCATCCAGACGATGGAGACCACGATGTAGATCCCGCCATAAGCCGCGAACGCGCGCCCCGCCACGCTCGCGTCGATCCTCGTGAGCAGCAGGGCGAAGGCGATCAGGGAAAGGGTCCCCGCGCCAGCCCACCACGGCGAGCGGCCCAGCCGCAGCCATGCCCAGAACGCGAAGCAGCCGCCGATCTCGGCCAGGGCCGCCAGGCCGTAGAGGGCGAAAGCCTTGGTCACCGCAACGCCGCGAACCAGCGGTCGATCATCGTCGCCTCGACGGCCAGGGCCTCGGCGCGCGCCCTGGCCTCGGCGTCCTGCCCCCACTGCTCGGCCTGGAAGATCTCGTCGAGACGGGACAGGTCCAGCGCCCTCTGGCCGGTCAGACGGCCGGCGCGGACGGCCAAGGCCAGGATCGCCGAGCCGAACAGGCCCGCGGCGAAAGCGGTCCCGGTCAGGGTGAAGTCGTCCAGGGTCAGGGCCAGGGCCTCGACCGAGGCCAGGGTGGCGGCCGGCTGGGGCTGATGGATGACGCCGGCGACGTGATTGAAGGAAAGGCCATGCTCGGCCTTGGCCCAGTCGAGCATCGCGCCCCACTCTCGCGCCTGCCGCTCGACCAGCGCGGTCGGGTGCTCGGCGCGATAGCACAGATGGTCCGACGCGGCGTAGGCGGCGACCTCGCCGGCGACCTCGGCCCGGGTCTCGGACACGCGGTCGATGGCGGTGAAGGCCAGGCGCGAGGCCGGCATCAGGCTGTTGTCGATGAATTCGACCTGCGCCTCCCACTCGGCGGCGATCAGCTCGGCCAGGGCTTGGGTCGGCAACACCAGCGGGTTCCTGGCCGGCGACTTCGGCGTACGGCCATCCAGCTGGACGGCGAAACCGTTCTCGACCGGCGCGGCGGCGGCCGCCTTGTAGAAGCGCTTGGGTTTCAGCAGCAGCTCGGCTTTGTCGGACACGGGAAACTCGTTTTTCAGGCCGCCCGCGACGGAAAGGCGCCGGGCCCGCGTTGAATGGGCAATGTCACGTCGTCGCGCAAGGGAGAGCGGCTCTTGAGCCTGCCCAGCAAGGACATGATGGCCGCGATCGCCGTCACCCGCTTCGGCCTCGGCGCCCGCCCGGGCGAGATCGAGGCCGCCAAGGCCGATCCGAAGGGTTTCCTAGCCGCCCAAATCCGCCGCGAGGGCGCGGACCTGCCTGCCGATGGCGGCGAGACCTCGGCCGATCGTTTCGGACAGATGCGCGACTTCCAGCGGCAACGGAAGATGGAACGCGAACAGAAGGACGGCCAAGGCGACAAGACCGCCGCCAACGCTCGGACCTTCAAGGACGCTCAGCGCGACCTGCGCGACAAGGTCGGCGCCGACTTTCTGGCGCGCGCGCGGCTGGCGACCAACACGGACGCGGCCTTCCGCGAGCGCTGGGCGCTGTTCTGGGCCAACCACTTCACGGTCTCGGCGACCAAGCAGATCACATCGGTGCTGATCGGCCCGTTCGAGCGCGAGGCGATCCGGCCCCACGTCTTCGATAGCTTCGAGAACCTGCTGGTGGCGTCCTCGACCCACCCCGCCATGCTGACCTATCTGGACCAGGCCCAGTCGATCGGACCGAACAGCAAGGCCGCGGGCGCCGCCGCGCGTCGGGCCAGCCGAAGGGCCGGGCTCAACGAGAACCTGGCGCGAGAAATCCTGGAGCTCCACACCGTCGGCGTGGACGCCGGCTATGGCCAGGCGGACGTCACCGAGTTCGCGCGCGCCCTGACCGGCTTCTCGATCGGCCGCGACACCGAGGATCGCGCCGGTCAGTTCGTGTTCCGCGAGGCCGCCCACGAACCGGGCGCGCGGACGGTCATGGGCCGCCACTACGGTCAGCAAGGCCTGAGGCAGGGCATGGCCGTGCTGAGCGATCTCGCGGCCCATCCGCGCACGGCGCGTCATGTCTGCGGCAAGATCGCTCGCCACTTCGTCTCGGATACGCCGCCGTCGTCGCTCACGGAACGGCTGGAGCGACGTTGGATGGAGACCGGCGGGGACCTCGCCAAGGTCGCTAAGGCGCTGATCGACAGCCCCGAGGCCTGGGACCCGGCGCCGGCCAAGTTCAAGACACCCTATGAGTACACGCTATCGACCTGGCGACTGGTCGGGGCCGAGCCGTCCGCGATCGAACGCCTCGCGCCGATCCTCACGGGCCTGGGCCAAAAGCCCTTCTCCGCCCCCTCCCCCAAGGGCTGGCCCGAGGACGCCCAGACCTGGGCCGCGCCGGACGCGCTGATCAAACGCATGCAGTGGGCGCAAGGCTTCGCCGCCGCCGTCGCCGACCGCTCCGATCCAAACGCCCTGGCCGTCGTGGCGCTCGGGGCGCGCCTGACCCCCGCCGTCGCCAAGGCCGTCTCGCGGGCCGAGACCCGTCGCGAAGCCTTCGCCCTTCTCGTGATGAGCCCGGAGTTCCAACGCCGATGAACGCTCCTCTGAACCGCCGCGCGCTGCTGGGCCTTGGCGCCAGTCTCGGCATCGGCGTCACCTTCCTCGGCGGCCAGGCCTTCGCCGCCTCCGAGCGCGACTTGGCCAAGAAGAAGCTCGTCGTCGTGATCTGTCGCGGCGGCATGGATGGCCTGTCCGTCTCGCCGCCCGTGGGCGATCCCAACTACGCCGCCTTGCGCGGCTCCATCGCGTTCAAGCCCGAGGACGTGCTGAAGCTGGATGGGACCTTCGGCCTGCACCCCGAGCTTTCCGCGGTGCACGCGCTGGCGATGAAGGGCCAGGCCCGCATCGCCCCGGCCATCGCCAGCCCCGACCGCGCCCGCTCGCACTTCGAGGCCCAGGACGTGTTGGAAACCGGCGCGGCGGGCGTCTACGGCGCCGAGACCGGTTGGCTGAACCGCACCCTTGAGGCCCTGGCGCCGGTCCGGAAGGTCGAGGGCCTGTCGGTCGGGACCACCGCGCCGCTGATCCTGCGCGGCGAGGTGCAGGCGGCCAGTTGGTCCCCCGGCAAGGGCGTCGACGAGAGCGCGCGCCTACCGACCTTGCTGCAGGACCTCTACAAGACCGATCCGCTGCTGGGCCCAGCCTTCGCGCGCGGACTGGAGACCGAGACGATGGCCCAACAGGCCATGACCGCCATGGCCGCGACCCCGGCCATGAACATGGCGGCCGCCTCCACGCCTTCGATGGCCGGTCCAGCGCCGATGTCAGCCACCATGGCCAACGACCGCCGCAATCGGCAGGGCGGCGAGGCGGCGCGCAAGCTTGGATCGACGCTTGGCGGCTTCATGATCCAGCCGGCCGGCCCCCAGATCGCGGCCATCTCGCTGGACGGCTTCGACACCCACGCGGGCCAGCCCGGCCAGATCGCCACGCGCCTGTCCTACCTGGACGCGGTGCTGGACGGCTTGCACACCGGTCTCGGGACGGAATGGAAGAACACGGTGGTGATCGTCGTCACCGAGTTCGGACGCACGGCGCGGGTCAATGGCACGGGCGGCACCGACCACGGCACGGCATCGACCGGCCTGATCCTGGGCGGCGCCCTCAAGCCCGGCGGCATCGTCGGCGATTGGCCGGGCCTTTCGCAAAACGCCCTGTTCGAGAACCGCGACACCGCCCCCACCCTCGACATGCGCGCGCTCTTCAAGGGCGTCCTGGCCGAGCACATGGCCGTCGACCGCGCGGCGCTGGAGGGCAAGGTGTTTCCCGATAGCGCCAGCGCCAAGCCGGTGACGGGGCTGGTCTAGCCCAAGGGACGCCGCCCGTTTCCAATAGGATCCCAGGCCCCGCCCTCTTGACCCGTCCCCTGGGGCCGGCCTCATGGATATGACGGTCAGCAACAACGAGGCGAGTCATGCGTGCGTCCGTCGATGTCCTAAGCCCCTCCGAAGCCGCCCGGCAGCTTGGCATTTCAGCCAAGGCGCTTCGCATCTACGAGGAGCGCGGTCTCCTTCGCCCGACAAGAACCGCCACGGGCTGGCGCGCCTACGGACCGGACGAGATGCGACGCGCCGCCGAGATCGTGGCCCTGCGGTCGCTGGGCTTCAGCCTCAAGCAGGTGGACCGCGTCGTGAGCGGCGTCGCCGATGGCCTGGAGCCCGCGCTTGGCGCCCTGCGAACCCGACTGGAATCGGAGCGCGACCAACTCAGCCGGCGACTTGAGAAGATCAGCGCCCTGAGGCGCGCCCTGGCGCGCGGGGAGGCTCCCACCCTACCGGACATCGCGGGCTTGGCGGCGGCGCCCGCCCCCGTGGTCGCGGGCTTCAATCTTCCGTGGCCCTGGGGCGGGGAATGGTTTGAGGTTCGCGGCGTCCGTGCGCTCAACTACATCGTCGGCCCCTTGGGCAGCGGCAAGACGAGGCTGGCGCAAAGGCTCGCCGAGCAGCTTCCCGACGCCGTTTTCATAGGGCTCGATCGTATCGAGCGCGCCGAGGAGGCAAGGCGAGCCTTGGCGATCGACCCCGAATTACGTGAGCGCGTCGAGGCGTCGCTTGCGTGGCTTGTGGAGGACGGCGCGACCGCGTCCGACGCCCTGCTCACGCTCGTGGCCGGCCTGGAACGGGGCCGGTCGAACATTCTCGTCATCGACATGGTCGAGCAGGGGCTGGACGAAGCCACGCAGCGGGCGGTGATCTCCGATCTGCGCCGGCGCGCGCGCGAGCGCCCGCCGCTGTTCATGCTGACGCGCTCGTCCACCATCCTGGACCCGGCGGAAGCCACCGCGGATGAAGCGGTGATCTTCTGCCCGGCCAATCACGCGCCGCCGTCCACGGTTCGCGTCACCCCGGGCGCGCCGGGCTACGACGCGATGGTCAGTTGCCTTGGACCGCCCGATGTCCGGGCCAGGACGGAGGGCATGATGGCGCTGATGCCCAGCCCCGAGGCCCCATGAAGGGACCTTCCGAGGTCCGCCAAGAGGCGGAGCGGATCGGCGGCGCTACCGCCGCTTGGTCTGCCGACGCGCGAACGGTTCGGCATCGGCCTCGTCTTCCGAGAAGCCGAACTTGCGGAAGCCTTCCTTCATCTCGGGGCTCAGCGGCGCTTCGATATGCAGCATGCCGGCCGAGGGGTGCGGCAGCAGGATCGAACGGGCGTGCAGCTGCAGCTTCAGCCCCTCCGACAGCGGCGCGGACTTCTCGTCGCCATACTTGGGATCGCCGAGGATCGGGTGGCCCATGGCCTTCATGTGAGCGCGCAGCTGGTGGGTGCGGCCGGTGTGCGGGCGCAGCGCCATCCAGGTCACACGCGGTCCCGCGCGGCTGATGGTGACGAATTCCGTCTCGGCCGGTTGGGCGTCCGGATCCTTGGGCTGAGCGGGCACCACCAGCTCCCGATCGCCGACCCCGCGCTTGGCCAGGTGCAGCTCCATCACGCCCTCGGTCGGGTGCGGGTTGCCAGCGACGATGGCCCAGTAGGTCTTTTGCGCCTTGCGCTTGGCGAAGGCGCCCGAAAGGCGAGCCGCGGCGCTTGGCGTCTTGCCCAGCAGCAGCACGCCGGAGGTGTCGCGGTCCAGGCGGTGGACCAGGCGGGGGCGATCGACGCCCTCGCCCCAGGCGCTCAGCAGCTTGTCGATGTGCTTGGTGGTCTTGGTGCCGCCCTGGACAGCCAGGCCTGCGGGCTTGTTGAGGGCCAGGACCTCCTCGTCCTCGTAGAGCACCATCGACTTGGCGTAAGCGACGTCGCGCGCCGACAGCTTGTTCTTGTCGGCGGGATCGGGCGCGTCGGGCAGCGGCGGCACGCGGATCTGACTGCCGGCCGCCAGCTTGGTGTCGGCCTTGGCCCGCGAGCCGTCGACCCGAACCTGGCCCGAGCGGAACAGCTTGTTGAGCTGGATGTGGTTCAGGTGCGGCCAGCGGCGCTTGAACCAACGATCCAGGCGCACCCCGTCCTCGCCGGCGTCGACATAGAGGGTGCGGACTTCCTTGGTGCTGCTCATGCGAAGATCCTGCGGGCGATCAGAAGGCCCGCGAACAGGGCCGCAACGGACAAAAGCACGCTGGCGGCGGAATAGGAAAAGGCCTGCAGATAGGCGCGCTTCTGAATCATTAGCGCCGTCTCCAGGGAGAAGGACGAAAAGGTGGTGAAGCCGCCCATGACGCCAACGCCGAGCAGCACCCGCCACGGCTCGCTTGAGGCGGCCCCGCGATGCGCCAGCCACGAAGCCAGACAGCCCATCAGAAAACCGCCCACGACGTTGACGGTGAAGGTTCCATACGGCCAACCCGAGCCGAAGGTCCGTAAAGCGCCTACCCCCACAAGGTAACGCGCGACCGAGCCGACGGCCCCGCCGGCGGCCACGAGAAGCAGTTTGTTCATGAAAGTCTTATGCTCCGAGCTGCCCGCAACGCCAAGCTCTCAAGATTGTTCCCTTGATTTTCCCCGATTTCTTTCAAGGTAAACAACTTTGGAAACCCTATTTCATCACCACTCGTTAAGCGCGCGGACGGCAATTTGTCGCTGTATTTCGTAAAGCGCAGAGCCATGTCCCGCCCACTCCCTTCCTCCGACGCGACCGAACGCGTGGCCCTCCCCGGGCCGGTGCTTCAGCGCCTCGCCGGGACGGATCTAGTCGCGCGCGGCTCGGTCAACGTCATCAGCGTCAAGAGCATCCGCATGTGGGCGGGCGACTGGTGGGCTCAAAAGCGCACCGACGTCTGGACCTATGTCGAACGCAAGCTTGCCGAACACCTGGACCGCAACGACTTGCGCGCCCGCATCTCGGAAAGCGAATTTCTGATCGCCACGAACCACGAGCATGGCCTGGCCGCGCAGGCGACCAGCGTCCGTATCCTCGAGGACGTGCTGACCCATCTGCTGGGCGCGGCCGATCCGGCCGACCTCGGCATCCGCTCGGTGATCGGCGTCGAGGGCGGCCAGGCCGTCTGCAAGCGCATCGATCCGACGGTGATCCTGGCGGCTCGGGCGCGTCGCGACTCGGAACGCTCGCCCGTTCGTATCGCCGTCGACCCGGCCGACGAGGCTCGCCGCACCCCCGTGGCCTTCACCACCGCGGCCGGCGCCGCGCTCCGAGTGGACTTCACGCTTGAGCACGTGGTCAACCTGCGCCGCAACATCACCACGGCCGTGCGCATCGAACCGATGGTCACCCACCTGGCCAGCGGCCGTCAGGCCTCGGCCCGCGCCCTGACCAAGCTGTCGGACCGCGACATCGCGTTCATTGACGAGTCGACCCTGAAGTACGCGGCGGTCTTCGCCCGTTCGACCCAAGGCCCACACACGCCTGAACTGATCCTCCCCGCCTCGTTCCGTACGCTGGGCACCCAGCGCGGCCGCGACCTGCTGACCGGCACCGCCGGTCTCTCGCTGGGTTTGCTGCGAGGCGGCGTGATGATCGAACTGGTCGACGTGACCCGGGGCACGCCCGCTGGGCGCCTGCTGGAGGTCGTTGGCCTGCTGCGCGCCCTCACCCACGGCGTGATCGCCCGCGTGCCGCCGGATCGCGAGGCTCTGCGCGTGCTTCGCGACGCGCGCCTGGCCGGTCTGGCGCTCGACGCCTCGGACCTGACGGGCGACGCCGGCAAGATCGCCATGGACATCATGGCGTTCGGGCGCGACGCGCGAGGCTTGGCGGCCACCACGATCCTGCAAGGCTTGCCCGCCGAAGGCTTCTTCGCGGCCGCGGAGACGGCGGGCCTCAGCCACGCGTCTCTGCGCGCGGCCTATCCTCTAGGCAAGCAGGCGGCGGCCTAGGTCCGGCCGCGCCCGTAGCCGACGGTCTTGACGATTTCGCGGGCGTCATAGGCGTCGCGATCCCGCGGCGTCGGCCCTTTGCCGAACACCACCTCGATCGATTGCGCGAACGACGGACCGGGACCGAGGTCGAAGCTCGTGCCCAGACCCAGGCCAAAGCTGGATCGGCGGCCAAAGCTGGCCGAACCGCCGCCGACCGACATGCGCGGACCGCGATCATAGCCAGAGGCCGCGGTCGAGCGGTCAGCGATCCGGAACCAGTCGTAACCGTCGCGCAACGCCAACTCGGCCGCGCGCAGCAGCGCATAGTCGGCGATCTGGGCCTCCTTGGCCCCGGGCCCGCCTTGGAAGGTCACGCGGTAGCGACCCGCCTCCAGGCGGTACTCGGAATAGCCGACGTCATTGGGCGCGCCCGCCTGGGCGCGATAGACCGTAGGCGTGCTGGCGCAGGCGGCTAGCACCAGACCAGACAGGGCGGCGGCGATCAGGGGTTTGGCGATCTTCATGGGGTTGCCTCTTCAGACCTGTTCAACGGCGTCCGACGCCGGCTGTTCCGGAATCAGCAGGTCCAAGGCCTTCAACATGGCGATGAAATCGGACGGAAGCGGGGCCAGTATCTTGCGCTCGCCGCCCAGCGGATGCGGGAAGGTCAGCCTGGCGGCGTGCAGCATCAGGCGCGGCACGGCGACGCCGCCCAGCATCAGCGCTCCGCCGTAGCGGCTGTCGCCGGCCAGAGGGCGGCCGATCGAGGCCATGTGGACCCGCAATTGATGCATGCGGCCCGTGTCCGGCGACAGCTCGACCAGGGCGGCCGTGGCGTTCGCCGCCAGGGTGCGATAGCGACTGCGCGCGGTCTCCGCTTCGGGATGGTCCGGGGCGCAGACGCGCATATAGGCCTCGCGGCCGATCGACTCGCGACGCAGCGGGCTGTCGATCATCCCGCCCTTGGGCTCCGGCGCTCCGGGCGCGACGATGGCCAGGTAGCTCTTGCGGAAGCGCTTGGCCATCATGGCCTCGCCCAGGAAGGCCGCGCCCGGCTTGGTCTTGGCCGTCAGGATCACGCCAGAGGTGTCGCGGTCCAACCTGTGGATCAGGCGAGGCCGGGCCTTTCCGGGCTTGGCGAACGCCCAAAGCAGATCATCCAGCGTGTGGGCCTTGATCCGCCCGCCCTGGCTGGACAGGCCCGCTGGCTTATCGAGCGCGATGATCGCCTCGTCCTCGTACAGCACCCACGATTGGGCCGCCGCGACCTCTTCCGGCGTCAGGGTGATCGGACACTCGACGGCCTTGGGCTTGGCGACACCGGGAGGACGGCGGAATTTCGGACTGCTCATTTGCCGTCCTTACGCACCTTGCCCCAGGCTTCCAAGCGTTCGCGCGCCTTGGCCTCGGCGCCGACGGACTTTGGCTCATAGAAACGCCTGCGCTCCATGCCGTCCGGGAAGTAGTTCTGGCCGGACACGCCGCCCTCGACGTCGTGGTCGTAGGCGTAGCCGTCGCCATAGCCGAGCGACTTCATCAGCTTGGTCGGCGCGTTGAGGATGTGCGACGGCGGCATCAGGCTGCCGGTCTCCTTGGCGGCGCGGCGGGCGGCCTTGTAGGCGACGTAGACGGCGTTCGACTTGGGCGCGCTGGCCATGTGGACAACGGCCTGGGCCAGGGCCAGTTCGCCTTCCGGGCTGCCCAGGAAGTCGTAGGCGTCCTTGGCCGCCGTGGTCAGCAGCAGGGACAGCGGATCGGCCGCGCCGATGTCCTCCGAGGCCATCCGCACCAGGCGACGGGCGATGAACAGCGGGTCCTCGCCCCCCTCCAGCATCCGCGCCAGCCAATAGAGGGCCGCGTCCGGATCGCTGCCGCGCACCGACTTATGCAGGGCCGAGATGAGGTTGTAGTGCTCCTCGCGGTCCTTGTCGTAGGCGGGGCGGCGCTTCTGCAGGAACTGGCCCAGCTGGGTCGGGTTCAGCGGGCTATCGGTCCCGATCGAGAACAGGGTCTCGGCCAAGGTCAGCAGGTAGCGGCCGTCGCCGTCCGCCATGGCTACCAGGGCCGAACGCGCCTCGGCGTCGACAGGCAGCGGCCGACTCTCGGCCGCCTCGGCGCGCAGGAGAAGCTGCTCCAGCGAGTCCTCGGTCAGCCGCTTGAGCACGAAGACCTGGCAGCGCGACAGCAGAGCGCCGTTCAGCTCGAACGAAGGGTTCTCGGTCGTGGCCCCGACCAGGGTGACAATCCCCTCCTCCACGAAAGGCAGGAAGCCATCCTGCTGGGCGCGGTTAAAGCGGTGGATCTCGTCGACGAACAGCAGCGTCGACTGGCCGGCCATGCGCCGGGCGCGGGCCTGCTCGAAGGCCTTCTTCAGGTCGGCGACGCCCGAGAACACCGCCGAGATCTGCTGGAACTCGTAGCCGCCGGCCTTGGCCAGAAGGCGGGCGATCGTGGTCTTGCCGGTGCCCGGCGGCCCCCACAGGATCATCGAGGCCAGACGGTGGGCGGCCGCCATGCGGCCGATGGGCCCCTCGGGACCGAGCAGGTGCTGCTGGCCCACCACCTCGTCGAGGCTTTGGGGCCGCAGGCGGTCGGCGAGCGGCGAAGGCGCGTGGGGCGTCAGGCCGGCGGCCTGGAAGAGATCGGACATGATGAGTCCGTTTCTAGCAGGCAGCCGGCCCCAAGTCGCGTCAGGTCGAGAAACGGGCGCTGATCCGCTGGCCCTGGCGCTCGATCGTCACGGTCCAGGCGCGTCCCTGGCCGGCGGTCGCCGCCGCGAGTTCGGCCACGGTGTTGACGGGGCGGCCGTTGACCTCGCGGATGAAGTCGCCAGGACGCAGACCCGCGTTCAGCGCGTAGCCCTGCCCCACGCGGGTCACCAGCACGCCGCGACCAGCGAACGGATCAACGTTCAAGTCCTGGGCCACGGCCGGCGAAAGGTTGACCACCGTGGCGCCGTCGAACGGGTTGCGACCTTTGATGACGCGCTCGTCGCGGGCTGGCGTATCCGGCGCGGCCTCGGCTCGCACGGTCAGGGTCTGGTCGCGGTCGCCTCGACGGATCTGCATCGTCACCCGATCGCCAACCTTGTGCGTGCCGATGGCGAAGGCCCCGCCCCCCTCGTCGTTCACGGCCTGGCCGTCGATCGAGAGGATCACGTCGCCCTCCTTCAGACCCGCGCGATCGGCCGAGGAGCCAGGATAGATCTGGGCGACCAGAACGCCGCGCGGGGCGGCCATGCCCAGACTACGGGCGATCTCGCCGGTCACGGGCTGGCCCTTCACGCCCAGCCAGGGCCGCACGACGCTGTGGCCGCCGCCGAGCGCGGCGTTGACCACCTGCTTGACCACGGCCGCCGGAATGGCGAAGCCGACACCGCTGGACGAGCCCGAGCGCGAGATGATGAAGGTGTTGATGCCGACAAGGTCGCCATCCATGTCGACCAGCGGACCGCCCGAGTTACCGGGATTGATCGCCGCGTCGGTCTGGATGTAGCTGCCGAAGTCCGCCGCCCCGACATCGGTGCGCGCCAGGGCCGAGACGATGCCGTTGGTCACGGTCTGGCCGACGCCGAACGGATTGCCCAGGGCCAGCACCAGATCGCCAACCTCGAGCTGCTCCTGGTCGTCGATGGCCATCACCGGCAGGCGCTCGCCCTTGGTGTCGATCTTCAGCACCGCGAGGTCGGCGCGCGGGTCGTCGAGCAGGACGGTGGCTGGAAACTCCCGGCGGTCGGCGAGCTGGACGGTGATGTCGCCATTGCCCTCGACGATGCCTTCGATGTTGTGGTGGTTGGTGATGATCACCCCGTCGGCGCGAACGATCGCGCCGGAACCCAGCGAGCCTTGCACCTGCTCGCGCGGCGCGCCGCCGCCCATGAAGAAGTCCCAGAACGGATCGACGCGCTGGCGCACCACCCGGCGGCTGGCGACGTTGACGACGGCGGGAGCGGCCTTCTTCACCACCGGCGAGAACGAGGCCTTCATCGAGGCCGGATCGCTGGGCGCGCGCCGGTTCGGCTGGGCCAGATCCGGGATCGACTGGGCGTTCGACTGGCCGTTCGGATTGGAACAGGCGGCCAAAAGGACGACGACGGGCAGCAGGGCGCGAAGGTTGCGCATGGTCTTCAAGGATAGCTCCTCACGGTTCCTAGCGAACTCACCGAAGGTTTCTGGCGAGTCTAAGGCGGCGAAAGGTCAAGGTTTCGGCGTTGGCTTAAGCCCTCAGGCCGTTTGGGGTTCCAAGGCGGGCGCGGGTCTAGCCCTGGCCCAGGCCAGCAAGGTCGCGCACAGCATCAGGCCCGCGGCGATCAGCACCGGCAACCCCGGCAGATGCAGGGTCGCGTCGTGGCGCACGGCGAAGGCGAACGGCAGCAGGAATAGCGACGGACCGATGATCGACGAGACCCCCATCAGCGCCGAGTTGGCGCCCTGCAGCTGCCCTTGCTCGTTGGGCGCCACGCGGCGCGTCATCAGGCCTTGCAGGCCCGGCATGATCAGCCCCGACAGCGCGAACAGCGGCAAGCCGCACAGATAAAGCAGACCCGTGGGGGCCAGGGCGTAGACCATGAACCCGGCGAAGCCCGAGAACAGGCCGATCAGCAGGGCGCCGCGCTCGCCCACGGCCTTGACCACCCGACCGACGACCAGCGCCTGGACGATGATGCTGGAGATCCCGCTGGCCATCAGGGTCAAACCGATCACGCCCGGCGTCCAGCCGTAGCGGAAGCCCATGTAGAGCACGAACACGCTGGGCAGCACGTTGTGCGCCAGCTGGAACAGGAAGCCGACGCCGGCGAGATCCAGCAGGCCCTTGTGACGGCGCAGCAGATGAAGGGAGCCCAGCGGATTGGCCGCTTTCCAGTCGAAGCGCGCCTGACGACGCTCGGGCGGCAGCGATTCCGGCAGGACGAAGAAGCCGTACAGCCAGTTGCACAGCGCCAGGGCGGCGCAGACCAGGAACGGCAGGCGGTGATCGAAGGTCCAGAGCCAACCGCCCAGCGCCGGACCAAAGGTGAAGCCGACCCCGAACGCCGCGCCCATCAAGCCAAAACCCTTGGCGCGGGTCTCCGGCGTGGTCACGTCGGCGACATAGGCGCTGGCGGTCGAGAAGCTGGCGGCCGTCATGCCGTTGAAGATCCGCCCGACGAACAGCCACCAGAGGCTGGGCGCGAAGGCCATGAACAGGAAGTCGACTCCCAAGCCGAAGATCGACGTCAGGATCACCGGCCGGCGACCGAAACGGTCGGACATCAGCCCGAGGACCGGGGAGCAGAAGAACTGCATCACGCCCCAGGTGGTGGCGAACAGCACGTTCCAGTCCGCCGCCGCGGCCGTGTCGCCGCCGCCGAACGACTTCACCAGGTTGGGCAGGACGGGGATCATCACCCCAAGGGACAGGACGTCCAGGATCGCGGTGATGAAGATGAAGCTCAGCGCCGCCTGGCGCTTGCCCCCCGTGATCCGCGTACCGCTCATGCCTCGCCCTCCCCGGCCGCCCCTAGTTGGCGGCTGTTCGTCCGCGTCGCAAGCCCCGCCAGCAGCGCGCACCACCATTCGCCGTGCCTGTGCAGGAACACCGCGTTGGGAAAGCCATGGCGCGCGACGCTCTCGTCGGGGACGGCGTCCCAGCCGCGATGCTCCACGGTGACGCGCGTCCCAGCCTCCACGGCTTCGAACCGGACCTCGACCTCGGTCTCGACGCCCGGCGGGAAGCTGGCCTGACGCCAGCCCAAGACAAGACGCGCGCCGCGCTCCCAAACCCGGACCGTCCCGACCTCGAACACCTTGCCAGACGCCAACCGCTCAACGAGCCGGCCCTGCTCGAAGGCCATGACGCCCGGCGAGCGCGGCGTGAACGAAAACAGCGGATTGGGTCGCCACCACAGGCCGATATCGTTGACGAACGCATCGAACACGACATCGCGGGGAGCGTCGATCCGCAGAGCAACCAGGATCTTGGAACTCACCGCGCCTTGACCTCGACATGGGCCTTCAGCGCCGAGAGCTGATCGACCCAGTGATCCTCGGCGACGTCCAGCCAAGCCTTGAGCCGCGCCATCGGCTCGGGCCGCAAGCGATAGACCCTCACCCGGGCGTCGAACTCTGGATGGCTTTCCTCGACGAGGCCCGATTGGCGCAACGCGCGCAGATGGCGGCTCATGGCCGGCGGCGAAAGGCCGAGGGCTTCGGCCAGTTCGCCGGCCCGACGCGGCCTCTCGCGCAACAGGTCGACCGTCCGCCGCCGGTGCGGATCGGCCAAGGCCGCTAGGGTCCGGTCCAGGGCCTCGCTCACAAGTTCGCACCGAGCAGTTTCTTGGGCGCGACATTGCGCCAGGCGTCCAGGAGCGCGCCCCGCGCCGTGGCTTCGTCGCAAGCGGCAAGGCGCAGCCTTGTCGCCCCGCCCTTCCCCCAGCCCCCCGGGACTGGCGTAAAGATCTCTGGCTCGGCGGCCACGCGTATGTCCTGCTGGTCGGGCGTCAGCTTGACCATCGCCCAGGCCGCGTCGGGATTGCCCAAGGTCGCGAAGATCTTCCCACAGCGGAAATCGACCGTGCCCATGTGCGCGCCCTCGACCGCCTGGGGCAGCGCCAGCGCGAGCCGGCGGAAGTCGTCGGGGGTGATCATGCCGATGGCGCGGTGATCTTGTGACCGCCGCGGGCCTCCATCTCGGCGATCGACACCGCCTCGATGGATGCGGCGACGGTCCAGATGTGGCCTTCGAGATCATGGCAGCGATAGGTGCGGTCGCCGTAGAACTGGTTTTCGGGTTCCGCGAAGATCACCGCCCCGGCCGCTCGCGCCCGCGCGCAGTGGGCGTCGACGTCGCCGTCGAGCTGAATATGCACGGTCTGGGTCGTCTTGCCGCCGACCATGCCCGGACTGGCGATCCGCTCGTGCCAGGGCGAGCCGATCATGAGCGTGGACTCGCCATGGGTCATTTCGCAGTGGGCTAGCCGTCCCTGGTCGTCCTCGACCAACAGGGTGACCTCGAACCCGAACGCCCTCTCCAGCCACGCGACCGCGGCCTTGGGATCGTCATAGATGACAGCCGAGATGAGACCGGGACGAGCCATGCCGCCGCTCCTTATCATAAGGAGCAATATTTAACGCATATCGAAACTAATTCAGCAAGAGCTTGATGAAACGCGCGCCCGGAAAGGGCCGGACGCGCGCCATCGCGGAGTGGGTCAGGCCGGCTCGAGCGTCTTCGCCTGAGCGCTCAGCTGCTTGACGTAATCGTCCTCGCTGGTGAACGGGATCTCCTTCACGTCGATCAGAAGTCGCTGGTTCGAGCCGACGATCAGGATCTTCGGAAGGTACATGCCGTTGAACGTGCCTTGGACGGTGTAGGGCGTCGTTCCCTTCCCCAGCGGCCCCGTCCAGCCCATGACGTCGATCGCCATGCCGCCGACGAAGTCTGGATCACGCACCAGCTTGATGCCCGTGGTGAAGTTCGGCGCATTGCCTTTCACGGTGACGGAAAAGAACCCCGGTGTCCGCAGACCCGTCCACACGTAGGTGGCTTCGGCGGTGTCGAAAGGTTCGGGACCATAGAAACCCATAACGTTCTCCCTAATCTGGTTGAACCGCTCCTCGGGGCGAGGAGCGCGGGCGTCGCCGACGGTCAGTGGCGCCTGGGCCGAATTGATACACCCCGGCTTCGCGGAATACATGCCTTGGTTGCATTTATTGACCAATATCGCGTCAAGCGCGAGCAAACCGTCGCCGCTATTTCAGGGCTTGTTCGACGATCTTCAGCGATCCGTCACCCGCCTCGGGCTTCACGCCGGTGATCTTGGCCAGCAATTGATAGACATCGACATTGTCGAACACCGGCAGCGCCACGCCGGTCTTGAACGACGGACCGCGGGCGATGAAGACCGCGCGCATGAGCGGATCATAGGGGTCGAACCCGTGAGCGCCGCCGTCCTTGCCGTCCCACTGGCTTGGCTTGGCCTTCGCGGCCAGCGTCGTGGTGTACCATCCCGTCTCGGACAGGCAGACGATGGCGGGCACCCGCGGGTTGCGGCCGTAGTGGAAGCGGGCTGGGATAGCGCCCTTCTTCCAGCAGGTCATGTGCGGGAGCGGCTTGGAGAGGAACGTCTTCTCGACCACCTTTCGTTGGCCCGGCTTGGGCGTGAACATGGTCACCGCTCCAGCGGTGACCAGCTGAATCCTCAAGACATCGACAAGATCGTCCAGCACCACCCGATTGGCGGCGGGCAGCGGCGCCATGCCGTGGTCGGCCACGATGACGATGTCGGTGCTCTCGAAGCGCCCGCGCGCCTTCAGACCCTCGACAAGCCGCCCCAACGCGGCGTCCACCGAAGCGGCGGCGGCGCGCACTTCCGCCGACTCCGGGCCGTAATGGTGGCCTTCGGTGTCGACGATGTCGAAATAGAGAGTCGAGAAGGCGATCGGCGGGCCATCGGCGCTATCCAGCCAGGCCAGCATCTGGTCGACCCGGGCTTCGCCGGACATGGTCGCGTCGAACTTCACCCAGCGCGAGGGGCGCACCCCATCGATTTCGACCTCCGAACCGGGCCAGAACATCGCCGCGGCGCGCTTGCCTTGCCGCTGCGCGGTGACCCAAAACGGCTTGGCCTGGCTCCACCACGCGGCTTCAAGGCTGCGCATGGTGAACTTTTCAGCCGAGACGCTCGGGTCCAGCATGATGTTGGCCACGATGCCGTTGCGGTCGGGACGCTTGCCCGTGATCAGCGTGTAGTGGTTGGGAAAAGTCACCGACGGAAACGACGGACGCATCGCCGCCCGAACCCCACCCTCGGCCAAAGCCTTCATGACCGGGGTGTCGCCACGATCCAGATAGTCCGCTCGGAAGCCGTCGATCGAGACCAGGATCGTCAGATGCGGCGCCTTCTCCCGCGCGTGAGCCGATCCGGCCAGCATCAGGCCGGCGACGAAGAGCAGCGACAACAGGCGGCGAAGGATCATGGCGGAGCTCAACTTGAAACGGCCGTTTCGGGCGTGTTCGGACATGGATGTTGCCGCCGTATGACGACCAACGTTCGGAAAGGCGTGACGGCGACTTAACTTGGCGATCTTCCGACGGCTGGCCATAGTCCCTGCGTCGAGCCGACTCGGTCGGCGTCCGGGATTCGTCGCATGTCGATCGCCCTCGAGGCCGACCGCCTCACCAAGACCTATGGGGCGGTGCGCGCCCTCGACGAGTTCTCCATCGCTATCCCCGCCGGCGGCGTGTTCGGGATCCTGGGCCCCAATGGCGCGGGCAAGAGCACGCTGTTCCGGATCGCTCTGGGCCTGGTGCGGCCGACCAGCGGCGCGGCGCGCCTGTTTGGCGCCGCGCCCGGCGACATCACCGCCCTGCGCAAGGTCGGGGCCATGATCGAGACTCCGCGCTATCCGCCCTATCTGACCGCGCGCGACACCCTGACCATGCTGGCGCTGGAAAGCGGCAAGAAGGACGCCGACATCGGCGGCTGGCTGGAGCGGGTCAGCCTGACCCACGCCGCCGATCGCGCCACCAGCGGCTTCTCGGTCGGCATGAAGCAGCGCCTGGGTCTGGCCGCGGCCTTTCTGACCAAGCCCGAGCTGGTGATCCTGGACGAACCGACCAGCGGCATGGACCCGGCCGGCATCCAGGAGATCCGGGCCTTGATCGTCGACCTGGCCAAGCGCGAGGGCGTGACGGTCATCCTGGCCAGCCACCAGCTGGACGAGGTGAAACGCGTCTGCGACCGCGTCGCCATTCTCTCCCGCGGCAAGGTCGTGGCCGAGGGCGGCGTCGCCGAACTCACCGCCGGCGAGGCCCGCCTGCGCCTGACCCTGGCTTCTCCGCTTGCCCCCGCCCTGGCGATCCTCGGCGATCGCGGCGAAGCCGACGGCGCCGACGCCGTGCTGGCCGACATCCCCCGCGCCGAGGCCCCCGCCGTCATCCGCGCCCTGGTCGAGGCCGGCGCGGAGATCGTCGAGGCGCGCTGGCGCGAGGTCGATCTGGAGGGGGTCTATCTGAAATCGCTTGGCCAGACGCCCACGGCCGCCACCTCGGAAGGAGCCGCCTGATGCTCGCCGACGCCATCGCCGCCGAACGCTTCCGCCTGCTACGCGACCGTTCGACCTTGTTCTGGGGCTTCTGCTTCGCGCCCCTGGTGGGCTTCCTGCTCAATGTGGGCGGCGACCTCTTCCTGCGCTTCGTGATGAAGAAGCCCCTGCCCGGCCTGGCGGTCGGCCTGGTCGATCAGGTGATCAAGGCGCTGTCGAGCGGCGCCTCGACCTTCGGCGCGCTGTTCCTGATGATCGGCGCCGCGGCAGTGCTCGCGGGCGACTACCGCTGGGAGACCTGGCGGCTGCTGACCCCGCGCAACACGCGCCAGAACCTGCTGCTGGCCAAGCTGGTCGTCGTCGGCGAGGCGGTATTTTGGAGCCTACTGCTGTCGGCCGTGCTGTCGGCGCTCGCGGCGGTGGTCGGCTCGGCCATCAATAGCAAGGCGCTGGCGATCTCGCTGCTCGACCGCAACCCGTTCGATATCGTCGGCGTGCTGGCCATTACGTGGCTGGAGGCGATGACCCTGGCGGCCTTGGCGGCCTGCGTCGGCGTGGTCTCGCGTTCGACGATGGGCGTGGTGATCGCGTGCCTGGGCGTCCGCTTTGTCCAGACCATCCTGGCCGGCGCCCTGCGGATGACGGAACAGGGGCCGCCCAGTTGGAAGCTGCTGTCCATCCCCGTCTTCGACGCGGACCTGCTGCGCGCCGCGCTGCTGGCCCCCGATCAGCTGGGCGCCGCTGGCGGCTCGGCGGGCGCGGCGCTCGTGGCCCTGCTCATCTGGACGGCGGCGCTGACGGCGGCGGCGGTGTGGCTGTTCCGGCGACAGGACCTGACCAAGGAGTGAGGGCGGCGACCGCCCCAGCCGAAGCGAAGTCGGTCTGGCCGCGGACAGGCTGTACATCCGCTATGGGTGGTGAGCGGACACTCAAAACCCCTCTCTCATGGAGAGAGGGAGGGGCCCGCGCCGCAGGCGTGGGAGGGTGAGAGGGTAGGCGAAGCCCGTGGACAATTCCTGGCGTGGTTGAGAGCGATGTGCCGGCATGCCGGCCGAGGGTGTAACCACTCACCCTCCCAAGCTTCGCTTGGGCCCCTCCCTCTCTCTAAGAGAGAGGGCTTTCGCGAACTTCCGACTAGGGTCGAAAGCCGACCGCCTAAGCGCCCAAACGAAAAAGGCCCCGGATCGCTCCGGGGCCTTTCGTCTCAGCTGACGCTGAAAATCTTAGTCTTCGGCTTCGTTCGTGTAGACCGGACCCGAGTCCTTGCCCTTTTCCGAGACGTCGCGGTCGACGAACTCGATGACGGCCAGCGGGGCGTTGTCGCCGTAGCGGAAGCCGGCCTTCAGGACGCGGATGTAGCCGCCCTGACGGTCCTTATAGCGCGGGCCGAGGACCGCGAAGAGCTTGCCGACTTGTTCGACGTCGCGAACCGAGCTGATGGCCTGACGACGGGCGTGCAGGTCGCCGCGCTTGGCCAGGGTGACCAGCTTTTCGACGATCGGACGCAGTTCCTTGGCCTTGGGCAGGGTGGTGACGATCTGCTCGTGCTTGATCAGCGAGGCCGACATGTTGGCGAACATGGCGGTGCGGTGAGCCGAGGTGCGGCCGAGTTTACGGTGAGCCTTACCGTGACGCATTTTCTATCTCCTGGGCGATCAGCCCGAACGGCGCAAAACCAGTGAGCGCCTGATTGTCACCAATCCTGGTCTTTCCCGACCGGGTCAGAGCGAAGCGCCGGGGCCCTCCACCGCGGTCGCGGCTTCAAAAGGCCCAGGCCGCCTTCCCTTCCGAAGAGAGGAGAAGCGGCCCGGATTAAGCGCGGATGGCTTCGAGGTTCTTAGATTTGGTCTTCGAACTTCTTGGCCAGGTCTTCGATGTTCTCCGGCGGCCAGTTCGGCACGTCCATGCCGAGGTGCAGACCCATGCCGGCGAGCACTTCCTTGATCTCGTTCAGCGACTTGCGGCCGAAGTTCGGGGTGCGGAGCATCTCGGCTTCGGTCTTCTGGATCAGGTCGCCGATGTAGACGATGTTGTCGTTCTTCAGGCAGTTGGCCGAACGGACCGACAGTTCCAGTTCGTCCACCTTCTTCAGCAGGGCCGGGTTGAACGGCAGTTCCGGCTTGGACTCGTCGGCCGACTTGGCCTTCGGTTCCTCGAAGGTGATGAAGATCTGCAGTTGGTCCTGCAGGATCCGGGCGGCGTAGGCCACGGCGTCCACCGGGGTGACGGCGCCGTTGGTTTCCACTTCCAGGATCAGCTTGTCGTAGTCCAGCGACTGGCCCTGACGGGTCGGCTCGACGCGATAGGCGACGCGCTTGACCGGCGAGTACAGAGCGTCGACGGCGATCAGGCCGATCGGCGCGTCTTCCGGACGGTTACGGTCGGCCGGGACGTAGCCCTTGCCGGTGTTGACCGTGAATTCCATCCGCACCGAGGCGCCGTCGTCCAGCGTGCAGAGCACGTGGTCGGGGTTCAGGATCTCGATGTCGGCCGGGGTTTCGATCTGGCCGGCGGTGACCGGTCCGGGGCCCGTGGCGCGCAGGGTCATGCGCTTGGGGCCTTCGGCGTGCATGCGCACGGCCAGTTGCTTGATATTCAGAACGATGTCGACGACGTCTTCACGGACGCCTTCGAGCGAGGAGAATTCGTGCACGACGCCATCGATCTGGATGGCGGTGACGGCTGCGCCTTGCAGCGACGAGAGAAGAACGCGACGCAGGGCGTTGCCGAGCGTCACACCGAAACCGCGCTCGAGCGGTTCGGCGACGATGCGAGCCTTGCGGCTAGCGTCGGCCCCGGTTTCGATCTGCGGCTTCTCAGGACGGATCAGCTCGTTCCAGTTTCTTTCGATCACGTGGTCGGTCCCTTGAACGCGGCTCGCCGGCCGCGTTTTGCGCAGCCGGCGAAGGAAGATTGTGGTCTAAAAAGTACTAGACGCGACGACGCTTGGGCGGACGGCAGCCGTTGTGCGGGATCGGCGTGACGTCGCGGATGGTCGTGATGGTCATGCCCGCGGCTTGAAGAGCGCGCAGGGCCGATTCACGGCCGGAGCCCGGGCCCGAAACGTTGACTTCCAGGGTCTTCACGCCGTGTTCCGCAGCCTTCTTGCCCGCGTCTTCGGCGGCCATCTGAGCGGCGTACGGGGTCGACTTGCGCGAGCCCTTGAAGCCCATCATGCCAGCCGAGGACCACGAGATCGTGTTGCCTTGGGCGTCGGTGATGGTGATCATGGTGTTGTTGAACGAGGCGTTCACGTGCGCCACGCCCGAGGTGATGTTCTTACGTTCGCGGCGTTTAACGCGACCCGGTTCCTTGGCCATCGGTCAGGCTACCTTACTTCTTCTTGCCGGCGATCGGCTTGGCCGGACCCTTGCGGGTACGAGCGTTCGTGTGAGTGCGCTGACCGCGGACCGGCAGGCCCTTACGGTGACGCAGGCCGCGATAGCAGGCCAGGTCCATCAGGCGCTTGATGTTCATCGAGTTCTCGCGACGCAGGTCGCCCTCGACGGTGTAGTCACGGTCGATCGTCTCGCGGATGGCGAGGACTTCGGCGTCGGTCAGTTGATTGACGCGACGCGCATCCTCGATGCCCACCTTCGTGATGATTTCACGAGCGGACTTTTGGCCGATGCCGTGAATGTACTGAAGCGCGATCAAAACGCGCTTGTTCGTCGGGATGTTGACGCCTGCGATACGGGCCACGTCTAATGTTCTCCTAGTCACGCACTAAAGACGCGAACGGCGCGCCCGGCTCGATCCAGAAGACCAAGACCGGCGCGCACGGATCGCGCCCTTTCGCGGAAGCGCCCCGTTATAGGGATCGTTTCGCTTCCGTCAACAACTGAATCCACCGGACATCCAGTGAACTCGGGCTTTCTTAGGCTACTCCCGAGAGAGCGGCGTCGATGGACGTGGCCACGGCTTCGACCGAACCCATCCCGTCCAGTTCCTTCAGCTTCCCCTGCCCTTGGTAATACGGCAGCAGCGGCGCGGTCTGGGCGTTGTAGGCGGCCAGGCGAGTCACGAAGACTTCCGGATTGTCGTCGGGCCGTCCCTGGTCTTCGAATCGTTTCTTGATCCGCTCGATCAGGGCTGGCTCGTCTACCTTGAGTCGGAGAACGACGTCGATCTTCTGGCCGCGCGCCGCGAGCATTTTATCCAGGGCTTCCGCCTGGGCGACCGTGCGCGGGAAGCCGTCGAAAATCGCGCCGCCGGCCGCCTCGGCCTCGGGCAGGCGTTCCTCGATCAGCGCGATGACGATCTCGTCCGTAACCAGCTCGCCGCGATCCAGCACGCCCTTGACGCGCTGGCCCAGTTCCGAGCCCGAAGCGATAGCGGCGCGCAGCATGTCGCCGGTCGAGAGCTGGACCATGCCACGCTCACTGACCAGACGCTTGGCCTGGGTGCCCTTCCCCGCCGCCGGCGGACCGAACAGGATCAAATTCATAGAAGCCCCTTCGCGCGTCACCGAGTCTGCGCCCGGTTGTCTCCCGGAGCAGACCTAGAGCCCCGACGATAAAAACGGAAGCCGGTTTTGTGACAAACCGGCTTCCGACGCTTGCAATTAAGTTGAAGCGTACCTAGCGGCCGCGACCGCCGCGCAGCTTCGACTTCTTGATGAGCCCTTCGTATTGGTGGGCCAGCAAGTGCGACTGGATCTGGGCAACGGTGTCCATGGTCACCGTCACGACGATCAGGATCGACGTGCCGCCCAGGGCGAACTGGTTCGACTTGATCGCCATCATCGCCAACTCCGGCGCCACGCAGACGGCCGTGATGTAGGCCGCGCCGATGACGGTCAGGCGGGTCAGCACGTAGTCCAGGTACTCGGCGGTGCGCTTGCCCGGACGGATGCCCGGCAGGAAGCCGCCGTACTTGCGCAGGTTCTCGGCCGTCTCCTCGGGGTTGAACACGACCGAGGTGTAGAAGAACGAGAAGAAGATGATCAGCAGGGCGTAGAAGATCAGGAACGCCGGGTGGCCATGCTGCAGCGCGCCCACCACGCCCGGCAGCCAAGAAGCCCAGGCCGGCAGGTTGGTGGTCTGCACGAACTGCATGGCCGTGGTCGGCAGCAGCAGCAGGCTGGAGGCGAAGATCGGCGGGATGACGCCCGCAGTGTTGATCTTCAACGGCATGAAGGAGCTTTCACCACCGATCATGCGGTTGCCTTGCTGGCGCTTGGGATAGTGCACCAGCAGACGGCGCTGCGAGCGCTCCATGAACACGATGGCCAGGATGGCGGCCACGCAACCGATCACGATCAGGAACAGCGGGGTGTAGTTGCCCGAGGTCTGCCCCTGGACCAGCATCTGGCCCAGCACGATCGGCAGGCGCGCGACGATGCCGGCGAAGATGATCAGGCTGACGCCGTTGCCGACGCCGCGGCTGGTGATCTGCTCGCCCAGCCACATCAGGAACAGGGTGCCGCCGGTCAGGGCCACGACCGTGGAGACGACGAAGAACACCTGGCCGATACCCTCGACCACGACGCCCGGCTGGGCCGCCAGGCCCATAGCGATCGAGGCCGACTGCACGACGGCCAGAACCACGGCCAGGTAGCGGGTGTACTGGTTGAGGGTCTTGCGGCCCGCCTCCCCGCCTTCCTTTTTCAGCTTTTCCCACGGCGGATAGACCGTGCCCATCAGCTGCACGATGATCGAGGCGCTGATGTAGGGCATCACGTTCAGCGAGAAGATCGCCATCCGTTCGACGGCGCCGCCCGAGAACATGTTGAACATGCCCAGGATGCCTTCGGAGTTGTTGTTGAACAACCGCGCGAAGGCGTTGACGTCGATGCCGGGGATCGGAACGTAGGAGCCCAGACGATAGACGATCAGGGCGATGATCGTGAACCAGATACGCTTGTGAAGTTCGCTCGCCTTTTGGAACGACGCGAAATTCATATTGGCTGCGAGTTGTTCGGCGGCCGAGGCCATACAGATCCCCACGACTCAGGAGCGCGATAGCCGAAAGCTGATACCGCTTCGGCGGCGATCGCGCTCTGAAATTAGGTTTCCCGGACCAGGCTGATCCGAGGAGAGCGCCACAAATAGGTGAGGCTCGCCGCGATGTCACGGCGAGCCTCGTAATTCTGTCATCCCGGTCGAAACGGTGTCCCGGAGCGCTAGGCGCTCAGCGGGATGACATCAGCCTTTTTAGGCTTCGGCTTGCGCCTTGGCCTTCTTGGTCACGGTGACCGAACCACCCGCGGCCTCGACGGCCTTGATGGCGGCTTCGGTGGCCGAGTAGACGGTCAGCTTCAGGGCGGTCTTGATCTCGCCCTTGCCCAGCAGCTTCACACCGTCCAGTTCGCGACGGATCACGCCGGCGGCGACCAGTTCAGCGGCGCCCAGCTCGGCGCCCTTCTTGAACTTGCCAGCGGCGACGGCCTGCTCCAGGCGCCACAGGTTCACTTCGGCGAACTCCAGGCGGAAGGGGTTGTTGAAGCCGCGCTTCGGCATACGCATGTGCAGCGGCATTTGACCGCCTTCGAAGCCGTTGATGGCGACGCCCGAGCGCGCCTTCTGGCCCTTCACACCGCGACCGGCGGTCTTGCCCTTGCCCGAACCGGGGCCGCGGCCAACGCGCATGCGGTTCTTGGTCGAGCCTTCTTGCGGGGCGAGTTCGTTCAGCTTGGTCATATGTGCCTCTCCTTGGAGATCTGCGCCCAGCCATCGGCTGGACTCGGCTTTTGAAAACAGAGCGCGCTTAAAACCCTAAAACGACCGAAAAATCAAATAGGGATTTCAAACGAAAACCACCCCGGCTTTCACCGGGGTGGCGTATTTCGCGTCTTGTAGAGGACTACTCGACGATTTCCAGCAGGTGCGCGACCTTGCGGATCATGCCGCGGACCGACGGGGTGTCTTCCAGCGTGGACACGCGGCCCAGCTTGTTCAGACCCAGACCGGCGAGCGTGGCGCGCTGGTCCTTTTCACGACGGATCGGGCTGCCGGTTTGGCGCACCGTGACTTGCTTAGCTTCAGCCATGACTTAACCCTCGATGGCTTCCGGCGCCGAGGCGCCGTCGGCGCGACGGCCGAGGATGTCACCAACCTTCTTGCCGCGCTTGGCGGCGATCTGGCGGGGCGACGATTGCACCTTCAGGGCTTCGAACGTGGCGCGCACCATGTTGTACGGGTTCGAGGAACCCGTCGACTTGGCCACGACGTCCTGGACGCCCAGGGTTTCGAGAACCGCGCGCATCGGACCGCCGGCGATGACGCCGGTGCCGGGAGGCGCCGCGCGCATCATCACCTTGCCAGCGCCCCAACGGCCAGCGCCGTCGTGGTGCAGGGTGCGGGATTCGCGCAGCGGAACGCGGATCATCGTCTTCTTGGCTTCCTCGGTCGCCTTGCGGATGGCTTCCGGCACTTCACGCGCCTTGCCATGACCGAAGCCGACGCGGCCCTTTTGGTCGCCAACGACCATCAGAGCGGCGAAGCTGAAGCGACGACCACCCTTCACGGTGGCGGCGACGCGGTTGATGTGGACGAGCTTTTCGACGATGTCGCTGTCGACCCGCTCTTCGGGGGCGTTGCGGTCGCGACGGTCACGGCGTTGACCGCCTTCACCGCGCTGTTGGTCACCACGAGCCATTTTCGTTCCCTTAGAAGTTCAGGCCGGCTTCGCGCGCGGCGTCGGCCAGGGCTTTCACCCGGCCGTGGAAGATGTAACCGCCACGATCGAACACGACGTCCTTGACGCCCTTTTCGATGGCGCGCTCGGCGACGAGCTTGCCGACAGCGGCGGCGGCATCCTTGTCCGCGCCCTTGCCTTCGGCTTCCAGAGTGGAAGCCGACGCGAGGGTCACGCCGCGTTCATCATCGATGATCTGGGCGTAGATGTTCTTCGACGAACGGAAGACCGACAGACGCGGACGACCGTTGGCGAGGCTCTTGAGGCGGGTGCGAACGCGCTGAGCGCGCTTGGCCGCCGATTCACGAGGAGAGAGCGCCATGGCTTACTTCTTCTTGCCTTCCTTGCGGCGAACCTTCTCGCCAGCATAACGCACGCCCTTGCCCTTGTACGGCTCGGGCGGACGAATGCGGCGGATCTTCGCGGCAATCTCGCCGACCGCCTGCTTGTCGATGCCGGCGATCTTGATTTCGGTTTGCTTCGGCGTGGCGAACGTGATGCCGGCCGGAGCCGCGACGTCCACATCGTGGCTGAAACCGAGCTGGAGGCTCAGGGCGGTGCCCTTCATGGCCGCGCGGTAACCGACGCCGACCAGTTCGAGGTTTTCCTCGAAGCCGGTGGTCACACCGTGAACCATGTTGGCCACCAGCGTGCGGGACAGACCCCACATGCCCTTGGCGCGCTTCGTGTCGACGCGCGGGGTCAGCAGGAGCTCGGAGCCCTCTTGCTTGACCTCGACTTCGTCGGCGATCGTCCACGACAACTGACCCTTGGGGCCCTTCACCGTGACCGTCTGACCCGCGAGCGTCAGGGTGACGCCCGAGGGGATTGCGACGGCTTTCTTACCGATACGTGACATGCTCTTTCCCTCCCGCGCCTAGTAGACGCGGCAGAGGACTTCGCCGCCGACATTAGCGTCGCGCGCGGCGGTGTCCGACATGACGCCCTTCGGCGTCGAAAGGATCGAGATGCCCAGGCCGTTCTTGATCGGCTTCAGGTCCTTGATCGACGAATAGACGCGACGGCCAGGCTTGGACACGCGGCTGATCTCGGCGATCACGGGCTCACCGTCAAAATACTTGAGCTCGATCTCGAATTCGGGGAACGCACCGGGCTTCTCGACCAGCGAGTAGCCGCGGATGTAGCCTTCGTCGGCCAGCACGTCGAGGACGCGGGCGCGCAGCTTGGAAGCCGGCGTCGAGACCTTCGAGCGCTTGCGCGTCGCGGCGTTCTTGATGCGAGCGATCATATCGCTCAGGGGATCGTTCATCGACATCTGATCGTCCTTACCAGCTCGACTTGACGAGGCCGGGGATCTGCCCCTGCGAACCCAGTTCGCGGAGAGCGATACGGCTCATCTTCAGCTTGCGGTAATAGGCGCGCGGACGGCCCGTGACTTCGCAGCGATTGCGGATGCGGATCGCGGCGCTGTTACGCGGCAGCTTGGCGAGCTTGAGGCGAGCTTCGAAGCGTTCCTCGAGCGGCAGGCTTTCGTCGTTGGCGATCGCCTTCAGCGCGGCGCGCTTTTCGGCGAACTTCTTGACGAGAGCCCGAACGGCTTCGTTGCGGTTGACGGCGCTTTTCTTGGCCATGGTTTCTTTCCCTTCCCGCTCTCTTAGTTCACGAACGGGAACTGGAATTCCTTCAGGAGAGCCTTGGCTTCCTGGTCGGACTTCGCAGTGGTGCAGACGATGATGTCCATGCCCCAGATCTGTTCGATCTGGTCATAGTTGATTTCCGGGAACACCAGGTGCTCCTTCAGGCCCATGGCGTAGTTGCCACGGCCGTCGAAGCTCTTGCCGTTCAGGCCGCGGAAGTCCTTCACGCGCGGCAGCGCGATCGTGACCAGGCGGTCGAGGAATTCGTACATCCGGTCCTTGCGAAGGGTGACCTTCGCGCCGACCACCATGCCTTCGCGCAGCTTGAAGCCGGCGATGGACTTGCGGGCCTTGGTGGCGACGGGCTTTTGGCCGGCGATCGCCTGCAGGTCTTTCAGAGCGGTCTGGGCCTTCTTGGAGTCGGCCACGGCCTCGCCGATACCCATGTTCAGGACGATCTTGTCCAGCTTGGGGATCTGCATCTCGTTGGTGTAGCCGAACTGTTCCTTCATCGCGGCGCGGATGCGCTCGCGATAAACGGTCTTCAGCCGGGGCTCGTAAGCTTGATCAGCCATTGATCACCTCGCCGGTCGTCTTGGCGACGCGCACCTTCTTGTCGCCTTCGATCTTGAAGCCGACGCGGGTGGGCTTGCCGTTGGAATCCACGACGGCGACGTTCGAGACGTGCAGCGCGGCTTCCTTGTGCTTGATGCCGCCTTGCGGGTCGGCTTGGGTGGCCTTGGTGTGACGCGAAACCATGTTCACGCCTTCCACGACAACGCGGTTGTCCTTCGGCAGGACTTGCAGGACCGAGCCTTGCTTGCCCTTATCCTTGCCGGCCAGAACGACGACGCGGTCGCCCTTCTTGATCTTAGCGGCCATTACAGCACCTCCGGAGCGAGGGAGATGATCTTCATGTGGTTCTTGGCGCGCAGTTCACGAGGAACCGGGCCGAAGATCCGCGTGCCGACCGGCTCGCTCTGCTTGTTCACGATCACCGCGGCGTTCTTATCGAAGCGGATGACCGAGCCATCCTTGCGCTTCAGATTTTGATTCACCCGAACGACGACGGCGCGAAGCACGTCACCCTTCTTCACGCGACCGCGCGGAATGGCTTCCTTGACGGAGACGACGATGACGTCGCCCACGCTGGCGTAGCGACGGCCTGCGCCGCCCAACACCTTGATGCACATGACCCGGCGAGCGCCAGAATTGTCAGCGACTTCCAGGTTAGTTTGCATCTGGATCATGGTCTAAACCTTCCAGATTAAGCGGAAGCCTTGGGAAGTGCTTCCCAGGTCTTCAGCTTGGACTTCGGAGCGCACTCGATGA
This sequence comes from Caulobacter segnis, assembly GCF_031454995.1. Taxonomy (GTDB): domain Bacteria; phylum Pseudomonadota; class Alphaproteobacteria; order Caulobacterales; family Caulobacteraceae; genus Caulobacter; species Caulobacter segnis_E. The sequence goes on from NZ_JAVDRV010000002.1 coordinate 1,329,803, forward strand.
TGCGGATAGCTTCACCGGCCTTGTACGCGTTGGCTTCGTCGTGCGCGTGGTACTTTTTGGACTGACGCACGATCTTCTTCAGAACGGGGTGGACGATGGTCCGTTCGACCTTCACCACCACGGTCTTGTCGCCCTTATCGGAGACGACGACCCCTTCGAGGATACGCTTGGGCATATCGTTCTCCTTAAGCCGCGGCCTTGGCGCGCAGCACGGTCTTGATCCGCGCGATATCCTTGCGGATCTCGTTGACGCGGTGGGTCTTCTCGACCTGACCCGTGGCGGCCTGGAAGCGCAGGTTGAACTGCTCCTTCTTCAGGCTGATCAGCGTGTCGGCCAGCTGGTCGGGGGTCATACCCCGGATGTCAGCGATTTTCATGAGCCTCAGGCCTCCTGAGCCACGCCCGCATCGATGCGGGTGACAACACGGGTGCGGATCGGCAGCTTGGCGGCGCCCAGGCGGAGAGCTTCACGCGCGACATCGTCCGGCACGCCGTCGATTTCGAACATGATGCGGCCCGGAGCCACGCGAGCGGCCCAGTAATCCACGGCGCCCTTACCCTTACCCATCCGGACTTCGGCCGGCTTGCCGGTGACCGGCACGTCGGGGAAGATACGGATCCAGACGCGGCCTTGACGCTTCATCTGGCGGGTGATGGCGCGACGAGCCGCTTCGATCTGGCGAGCCGTGATGCGCTCCGGCTCGACGGCCTTCAGGCCGTACGAACCGAAGTTCAGCAGGGTGCCGCCCTTCGAAGCGCCGTGGATGCGGCCCTTGAACTGCTTGCGGAATTTGGTCTTCTTCGGAGACAGCATGGCGATCTAATCCTTAGGCGCGATCGCGACGGTCACGACGGTCGCCCCGGTCGGGACGATCGCCGCGCTCACGGCCGCCACCTTCGCCGGCGGGACCGGACTCGGTGGCCAGGCGCTTGTCGAGCGCCATCGGATCATGCTCCAGCACCTCGCCTTTGAAGATCCAGGTCTTCACGCCGATGATGCCGTAGGTGGTCTTGGCTTCGGCGAAACCGAAGTCGATGTCGGCGCGCAGGGTGTGCAGCGGCACGCGACCTTCGCGGTACCACTCCATCCGAGCGATTTCAGCACCGCCGAGGCGACCCGAGACGTTGATCCGGATGCCCTTGGCGCCGAGGCGCACGGCCGACTGGATCGAACGCTTCATGGCGCGACGGAAGGCGATACGACGCTCGAGTTGTTGAGCGATCGACTCGGCCACCAGCTGAGCGTCGGTTTCCGGCTTGCGGATCTCGACGATGTTCAGGTGGACTTCGCCCTCGGTCTGAACCGACAGATCCTTGCGGAGCTTGTCGATGTCAGCGCCCTTCTTGCCGATGATGACGCCCGGACGAGCGGCATAGATCGTGATGCGGCACTTCTTGTGCGGACGCTCGATGATGATGCGCGAGACACCAGCTTGGTACAGGCGCTTCTTCAGGGCGGCGCGGACCGCGAGGTCCTGATGCAGCATCTTGCCGTACTGGGCGCCGTCGGCGAACCAACGGCTGTCCCAGGTGCGGTTCACGCCGAGCCGCAGCCCGACCGGATTGACTTTCTGACCCATTAGGCGGCCTCACCCAGTTCGCGGACCACGATCGTGATCTCGGAGAACGGCTTCTCAACGCGCGTCGCGCGACCGCGAGCGCGGGGCGAGAAACGCTTCATGATCAGGTTCTTGCCCACATAGGCCTCGGCGACGACCAGGGAGTCGATGTCGAGGTTGTGGTTGTTCTCGGCGTTGGAGATCGCCGAGTACAGCGCCTTGCGGACGTCCTGAGCGATACGCTTGTGGCTGAACTCGAGCTCGTTGAGAGCGCGCTGGACGTTCAGGCCACGGATGGACTGAGCGACCAGGTTCAGCTTGCGGGCGCTGGTGCGCAGGGTGCGAACCTTGGCCATCGCTTCGGCGCCGTCGAGGCGGCGAGCTTGCTTTTGCTTGGCCATGATTACTTCCTCTTGGCCTTCTTGTCGGCGGCGTGACCCGGGAAGTTCCGGGTCGGCGCGAATTCGCCGAACTTCATGCCGACCATGTCTTCCGACACCAGCACGGGAACGTGCTTGTGGCCGTTGTGCACGCCGAAGGTCAGGCCGACGAATTGCGGCATGATCGTCGAGCGACGCGACCAGGTCTTGATGACGTCCTTGCGGCCCGACGACAGAGCGACATCGGCCTTCTTCAGGAGGTACCCGTCGACAAACGGGCCTTTCCAGACGGAGCGGGTCATGGCTTAGCGGCCCTTCTTCGCTTTGTGGCGCGAACGGATGATGAACTTGTCCGTGGCCTTGTTGACGCGGGTCTTGGCGCCCTTGGTCGGCTTACCAGCCGGGGTCACCGGGTGGCGACCGCCCGAGGTACGGCCTTCACCACCACCGTGGGGGTGGTCGACCGGGTTCATGGCGACACCGCGGACGTGCGGGCGACGGCCCATGTGACGAGAACGACCGGCCTTGCCGAGGTTCTGGTTCATGTGGTCGGGGTTCGAAACGGCGCCGACGGTGGCCATGCACGAGTCGAGCACCATGCGCAGTTCGCCCGAGTTCAGGCGGATCTGGGCGTAGCCGGCGTCACGGCCGACCAGCTGGGCGTAGGCGCCAGCCGAACGGGCGATCTGACCACCCTTGGCGGGCTTCAGCTCGATGTTGTGGATGATCGTGCCGATCGGCAGCGTGCGCAGCGGCGAGGCGTTGCCCGGCTTCACGTCGACCTTCTCGCCGGTGACGACTTCGTCGCCGGCCTTCAGGCGTTGCGGGGCCAGGATATAGGCCAGCTCGCCATCGGCCTGATACTTGATCAGGGCGATGAAGGCGGTGCGGTTGGGGTCGTACTCGAGACGAACGACCGTGGCCACGCCTTGCTTGCGACGCTTGAAGTCGACCAGACGGTACAGGCGCTTGGCGCCGCCGCCACGGAAACGGACCGCGATACGGCCGTTGCCGCCGCGACCGCCCGACTTGGTCAGGCCTTCGACGAGCTTCTTCTCGGGCTTGCCCTTGTGAAGTTCGCTGCGGTCGATCAGCACCAGGCCGCGCTGGCCGGGGCTGGTCGGGTTGAATTGCTTCAAGGCCATCTGATTAGAGCCCCGTCGTGATGTCGATCGACTGGCCTTCGGCCAGCGTCACGATCGCTTTTTTGACGTCGTTGCGACGACCCACGATGCCGCGGAAGCGCTTGGTCTTGCCCTTGGTCACGATGGTGTTGACCTTGGTCACCTTGACCTTGAACAGCTCTTCGACGGCGGCGGCGATTTCGTCCTTGGTCGCGTCGTTGGCCACCTTGAAGACAACCTTGTTCTGCTCGCTGAGCAGGGTCGTCTTTTCGGTGATCACCGGCGACAGGATCGTGTCGTAGTGGCGAGCGGTGGCGGCCATTAGGCGGCTTCCTTCTCAGCGAAACGAGCCGAGATCGCTTCGACCGCGTCCTTGGTCAGGACGAGGGTCTGGCGACGCAGCACGTCGTAGACGTTCAGGCCGGCGTTCGGCAGGACATCCACGTTCGGGATGTTGCGGGCGGCGAGCTTGAAGTTCGCGTCCACTTCCGGACCGGCGATGACCAGGGCGTTCTTCAGACCGATCTTGTCGAAGTTGGCGCGCAGGGCGGCCGTCTTCGGATCCGTCAGAACGGCGCTGTCCAGGACGACCAGCGAGCCCGACTTGGCCTTCGACGACAGAGCGTGCTTCAGGGCCAGGGCGCGGATCTTCTTGGGCAGGTCGAAGGCGTGGCTGCGGACCACGGGACCGTGGGCCTTGGCGCCGCCGACGAACTGGGCCGCACGGCGCGAGCCGTGACGGGCGCCGCCGGTGCCCTTCTGCTTGTACATCTTCTTGCTCGTACGAGAGACCTCGTTACGAACCTGAATCTTGTGGTTGCCCGAGCGGCGCTTGGCCAGCTGCCAGGTCACGACGCGCTGCAGGATGTCGCCGCGGATGTCGTCGATGCCGAAGATGGCGTCGTCGAGATCAACGGAACCGGCCTTGCCGCCGTCCAGTTTGATGACGTCGAGTTTCATTAGCCTTCGCCCTCTTCGGTCGCAGCCGCGGGGGCCTCTTCAGCGGGGGTTTCAGCGGCGGCCGGAGCCTCGCCAGCCTTGCGGAAGGCGCCCGGACGCGGAGCGTCGGCAGGCAGGGCCTTCTTCACGGCGTCGCGAACCTTCACGTAGCTGCCCTCGTGGCCGGGGACAGCGCCCTTGACCAGGATCAGGCCGCGCTCGACGTCAACCTTCCAGACGGTGACGTTGAGGGTGGTGACGGTTTCTTGACCCAGGTGACCAGCCATCTTCTTGCCCGGGAACGTACGGCCCGGATCCTGGCGGTTACCGGTCGAACCGTGCGAACGGTGCGAGACCGAAACACCGTGGGTGGCGCGGAGACCACCGAAGTTCCAGCGCTTCATGGCGCCGGCGAAACCCTTACCGACGGTCACGCCTTGGATGTCGACCTTCTGGCCGGCGACGAAGTGGTCGGCCGTCAGTTCGGCGCCGACTTCGATCAGGGCGTTTTCCTCGACGCGGAATTCGGCGACGACGCGCTTCGGCTCGACGGCCGCCTTCGCGAAGTGGCCGCGCAGAGCCTTGGAGGTGTTCTTGGCCTTCTTGGCGCCAGCGCCGAGTTGCAGGGCGGTGTAGCCGTCCTTCTCAACGGTGCGCACGCCCGTGACCTGGCAACCGTCGAGCGACAGAACGGTGACCGGCACGTGCTGACCGGCTTCATCGAAGAAGCGGGTCATGCCGAGCTTCTTGGCGAGGACGCCAGTGCGTTGGGTGGGGAGAGTCATAAGCGGGCCCTCCTTACAGCTTGATTTCGACGTCAACGCCGGCCGACAGGTCGAGCTTCATCAGCGCGTCCACGGTCTGCGGAGTCGGGTCAACGATGTCGAGAACGCGCTTGTGCGTACGGATCTCGAACTGCTCGCGCGACTTCTTGTCGACGTGCGGCGAACGGTTGACGGTGAATTTCTCGATAAGCGTGGGCAGGGGGATGGGGCCCCGCACCGTCGCGCCCGTGCGCTTGGCCGTATTGACGATCTCGCGCGTGGAATGATCCAACACGCGGTGATCGAAGGCCTTGAGCCGGATGCGGATGTTCTGACGATCCATATCGCTCGGTTTCCTAGTGGGCTGCGCCCGCGTCTCGAACCATTTCAAAGACCAACTCGGAACCCAGATGGGCTCCGTACGCAGCGTCCGCAAAACAAAATCCCCAACAGTCGCCTGTCGGGGGTGAAGACCAGATATCGCGCCACTTCCTAGAAAGGTTTGGCGCTATGTCCGGGCGTCTCGCGAACCGCGTTTGAGCCCTAGAGCTCACAGCCGGTCCAACAGAGGCGCGCTTGTACGTTCCAGAATCGGTTTCGTCAAGCGCTCTGTCCGGTTCGTCTCGTCCGCAAGGACTCGAGTCGTCGGGCGGGACCTGGATAGGCGCCCGAGGCGCCTCGCGCAAGACCCCCGCAAACATAACGTCGGTCGACTTTTAACACATTCAGACCAAAGCGAGGAATGAACGTGCGCCCGCGAGCGCGTAGTCGGAATTCTCGCCTCCGCAAGTGTCACAAAAATGCATTATTCGCCTCTCAAGCGTCGCTGCTGGTCTTGAGCGACCACCCAAACCTCCATAGATGCCGCCCCTCCCCGGCGGACTGGGCGGCCCCTCCCCCCAACAACGACCGCCCCGCCAGCCGGAGGAGCCACAGTCACTAAGGGGATAGACCCAATGCGTACCAAGCTCTTCGCCACCGCCGCCCTGATCGCCGCCGCCGTCTCGGCCCCGGCCTTCGCCCAGAACGTGGGTTCGGTCGGCGCGGCCGTGAACTACACCGACATCAACACCAAGCTCGGCGGCGGCCACGGCTCGTCGGCCGTGATCGACGGCTCGGTCGCGATCCCGCTGCAAGGCGCCTGGACCGTGACCGCCAACGGCGACGTCTCGATCTCGGACAACGACCTGTCGGACGACACCATCGCCTCGGGCGCCGCCCACCTGACCACCAAGATCGGCGACACCTGGCGCGTCGGCGGCTTCACCGCCCTCTCCCGCCCGGCCAACGACACCGTCTGGGCCGTCGGCGGCGAAGCCCACAAGTACCTGTCGAACGTGACCCTGTCGGGCGTCGCGGCCTACGGTCAGTCGAACGACCTGGACGCCGACCTCTACACCGTCCGCGGCGACGCCCGTTACTTCGTGACGGACAACTTCCGCCTGGACGCCGGCGCGGCCTGGTCGCGCATCGACACCAACGTCAATGCTGACCTGTGGGACGTGAATGTCGGCGGTGAGTACAAGTTCACCAACTCGGGCTGGTCGACCTTCGCCAAGTACACCCACAGCGAATCCGACGACCTGGCCGACCTGAACGCCGACGCCATCAAGGTGGGCCTGCGCTACACCTTCGGCGGCAGCCTGAAGGACCGCGACCGCGCCGGCGCCGACCTGATCTCGGCCGGCGACCTGTTCGGCTTCGGCGTCCGCTAAACACGGAACGCTGGACCAAGGGTCCGGACATGAAGAAGGCCCCGGGAGCGATCCCGGGGCCTTCACTCTATATATATATGTGTGTGGCGCGGCCTACTGGCCGATGATGACGTCGCCCGAGCCGGCCACGTGCTTTTTCACCGGGCCGTTGACCTTGGCGATCTTGACGTCGCCCGAGCCCATCACGCTGACCTCGACCGCGTCGGCCTCGCCATTGAACGTCACGTCGCCCGAGCCCATCACGCTGACTTCGATGGCGCGGCTACGGCCACCCGCGACGGTGATGTCGCCGGAGCCGGCGATGTTGCCCTCGAGCTTGCCCGAAATGCTCGCGGCCCGAACGTCGCCAGACCCAGCGATGTTGGCCTCGAGGTCGCCAGCGATCGCCTGGGTGCTGACGCTGCCCGAACCGGCGATGCTGATTTCCGCCGAACCCGCGGAGCCCGTCCGGGTGTCGCCCGAGCCGGCCTGGCTGACTTCCAGTTTTCCCTTGGTGTTGGCCACCGTCCAGTTGCCGCAGCCGGCATTACCCAGCTCGACGCTATCGGAGCGGCCGATGTCGCCGAACACGGCGCCGCCGGCCCCCACCTCGACGTTCATCGGCGTGCGGATGGCCACTTGCGGAATGTTGTCGTAGGCCACCTCGCCCACGCCTCGCACTCGGATCGAAGCCTTGCCGTTGTGACTGTTGCAGCCGTTGATCCGGCCCCTGCGCAAATTGCCGTCGATGACCACGTCGGCGCCATTGGTCCTCAGAGTCAGCGGCAGGCTGGCGTTGGTGGTCAGGAACTCGACCTTGATGTCGGACCGGTTCTCCGGAATGACGACGACGCGGGCGACGGCGTCCTTGATCTTCACGGACGGCGCGGCCTGGGCGGCGCCGCCAACGGCCGCGGTGGTGGAAATGGCGGCGGCCAGAACGGCCAGGGTGGTCATAGCGCGCATCGGTAAGCTCCCCATCGGATGCGTGTATCTCGATGGGGGCAAGCTAGCGGCGCTTCATCCGAACCACGACTTAATTCGCGGTCATGACCTCTAAGTCATGGAGCGCCATTCCGCCTGATGCCGTCGCACCCGCACCGGCGCGGACTTGTAGGCGGGCGTGCCCGAACGCTGATCGTGGTCATCCAGCGCGATGACGACATTGGTCTCGGGATAGTAGGCCGCCAGACAGCCCGGCGGGATGTCGCGCGCCACGATCGTGAACGCTCGCGCCACGCGCTCGCCGCTCTCGTCGAAGGCCGCGCCGACGTCGATCAGGTCGCCTTCGGACAGCCCCATCCGCGCCATGTCCTCGGGATTGGCGAAGACGACGTCGCGCCGCCCGAACACTCCCCGATACCGGTCGTTATTCCCGTAGATGGTCGTGTTGTACTGATCGTGGCTGCGCAGGGTGGTCAGGATCAGCACGTCGGGATCGCCCCGGCGCGGATCGCCGCCCTTGGGGTCGAAGACCAGGAAGTTGGCCTTGCCGGTCGCCGTCTTCCATACCCGATCCGAAGGCCCCACCGGCAGACGGAAGCCGCCCGGGACCCGGACCTTCTCGTTGTACCCTGCGAAGGCCGCCGGGAAGACTCGGGCGATCAGGTCGCGGATCGCGTCATAGTCGTTGGCGAGGCCAGTCCAGTCGATCAGCGGATCCTGGCCGAACGTCGCCGTCGCGATCCCGGCGACAATCGCGGGCTCCGATAGCAGGTGCTCCGACGCCGGCGGATTGAGGCCGCGGGAGGCGTGGACCATGGACATGGAATCCTCGACCGTCACCGACTGGCGCACCCCTGCCCGCACGTCCAGCTCGGTCCGGCCCAAGCACGGCAGCAGTAGCGCGGCCTTGCCGACCAGCAGGTGCGTACGGTTGGGCTTGGTGGCCACGTGCACGGCCATGTCCAGCTTGCGCATGGCCGCGAAGGTCCGCACCGGGTCGGGCGCGGCGACGGCGAAGTTGCCACCCAGGCCGACGAAGACCTTGGCCTCGCCCCGCTCCATCGCCGCGATCGTCTCGATCACCGTGTGGCCGTGGGCGCGGGGCGGCTCGAAGCCAAAGACGTCGCGGATCGAGTCGGACAGCGCCTCCGAAGGCTTCTCCCAGATACCGACCGTGCGATTGCCCTGGACGTTCGAGTGGCCTCGCAACGGACAGATGCCCGCGCCCGGCCGGCCGATATTGCCCTTCAGCAGCAGCAGGTTGACCAGCTGTTGCACGGTCTGGGAGCTATCGCGGTGCTGGGTAAGGCCCATGCCGTAGCAGAGGATCGTCGCCTTGGCCTTGGCGTAGGTCGCCGCCGCCTCCTCGATCCGAGCGCGTGGCAGTCCGCAGCCCGCCTCGATCGTCGCCCAGTCCAGCGCCTCGAGGTGGGCCGCAAGGGCTTCGAAACCGGTGGTGTGCTCGGCGATGAAGTCGCGATCCAGCACGCCACCGTCGCGGGCCTCCAAGGCCAAGACGGCCTTCATCATCCCCTGCACCAGCAGGGCGTCGCCGCCGATGGTCAGTTGGTAGTAGGCCGAGGCGATCGGGGTCGAGGACAGGGTCGCCATCTCGACCGGGTCCTGCGGCGAGGCGAACTTCTCCAGCGCCCGCTCCCGCAGCGGATTGAAGGCCAGGATCGTCGCCCCGCGCCGGCTGGCCTCGCGCAAGGTCGCCATCATCCGCGGGTGATTGGTGCCGGGATTGTGCCCGAAGCACAGGATCAGGTCGGCGTGGTCGAAGTCCTCCAGCGTGACCGAGCCCTTGCCCAGGCCGATCGAGTCCGGCAGGCCAACGCTGGTCGGCTCGTGGCACATGTTCGAGCAGTCGGGGAAATTGTTGGTGCCAAAGCGCCGGCCCAAGAGCTGATACAAGAACGCCGCCTCGTTCGAGGCCCGGCCAGAGGCGTAGAACTGCGCCTGGTTCGGATCGGCCAGCGCCTTCAGCGCCGCGCCGCTTCGGGCGAAGGCCTCGTCCCAGGTGATGGCCTTGTAGCGGTCGTCGGCCGGATCATAGGCCATGGGCTGGGTCAGCCGGCCCAGGTCCTCGATGGCGTGGTCGCTCCAGGTCAGCAGCTCGCTGACGGTGTGGCGGGCGAAGACCTCGGGGGTCGCGCGCTTGCTGGTCGCCTCCCACGCCACGGCCTTGGCGCCGTTCTCGCAGAACTCGAACGACGAGGTGTGCTTGGGATCGGGCCAGGCGCAGCCCGGGCAGTCGAAACCCTCCGGCTGGTTGGCCCGCATCAGGGTTTTACCGCCCTCGACCACCGTCTCCTGATCGACCAGGGCGCCGGCCACCGCCTTCAGCGCGTCCCAGCCGCCGGCCGGATGGCGATAGGGGCGAACGCCCGGGGTCTTCTCATTCGCCATCAGACGGGCTCCGGCTGGGTTTCGATCAGGCGCTCGCCGCCGGCGAACACCGCGTGGCCATCGGCGCGGGCAAGGGCCACGAGCGTGATCCCCGCCTCTTCGGCCTTGGCGATCGCCAGGTCCGTCGGCGCCGAGACCGCGACCAAGATCGGGCAGCCCATCCGCGCGGTCTTCTCGACCATCTCGAACGAGCAGCGGCTGGTGACGACGACGAAGCCGCTCGCCGCGTCGATATCGGCGCGCGCCAAGGCGCCGGCCAGCTTGTCGAGCGCGTTGTGACGACCGACGTCCTCGCGGACCAAGACGAGCCCGCCCTCCGTCGAGAAGAAAGCGGCCGCGTGGGTGGCCCGGGTCAGCCGTCCGAGCGCCTGCTGTTCCTCCAGCGTCGCGAGCGCGGCGGGGATGGCGTCATGCCGGATGCGCGCCCCCGGCCCCACCGACGGCAGCGGCCGCACCGCGTCGGCCAGTCGCTGCACGCCGCACAGCCCGCAACTAGAGCGCCCTTCGAGATTTCGGGGCCGCGCCTTGCGGGCCAGGGCGCCGGGCGCGAAGGCCACGTCGACCAGGACGCCCAGGTCTTCTTCCTTGATGGTGACGGCGGTCACGTCGCCCGCCCTGGCGACGCCTTCGGTGATCACGAAGCCCAGGGCCAGTTCGTCCAGATGCTCCGGCGTCGCCATCAGCACCGTGTGCGGACGACCATCGAAGGACAGGCCAACCGCCGTCTCGCGCGGCGTGATCCGTTCGAAGGGTCGCGCGGCGTGGTCGGCGCGCCATTGGACGGCGGAACGAGGAGCGACGGATGAACGCGACATGCCGGAAGCCTACTCCGAGGGCGCCGGGCGGTATAGTCGATGACGAAACGGCGTGATTGTTCAAAATCGTCCTCGATCAGCCCATGACCAAACGTCAATCGTGGCGCAATCTCTGGTCATGGCTGGCACCACCTTTGAAACCCGTCGCGCCCAGATGTTTCCCCGGCTGGGCCCCGATGAGATCGATCGCTTGCGCCGCTTCGGCCAGGTCATCCAGGCGCGCTCGGGCGAAGCCCTGGCCACGGCCGGCGTGGCCTCGCCTGGCCTGTTCGTGGTGCTGGCCGGCCGCGTGGCGATCAGCCGCCGCGACGCCAACCGCGAAAGCCAACCGATCGTCGAGCACGACGCCGGCCAGTTCATTGGCGAAATCGCCCAGCTCTCGGGCCGGCCTTCTCTGGTCGACGTCGCCGCCCTCACCGACGTCGAGGTGCTGCTGATCTCGCCCGAGCGTCTGCGCGCGGTGCTGGTGGCCGAGGCCGAACTTGGCGAAATGATCATGCGCGCGCTGATCCTGCGGCGGGTCAGCCTGATCGAGACCGGCGCGGGCGGGCCGATTATCATCGGCCGCGCCACCGACGCCGAGGTGATCCGCCTGGCCGGCTTCCTGGCCCGCAACGGCCATCCCTACCAGAACCTCGATCCGGACCAGGTGGACTGCGCCAAGGTGCTGATCCAGCGGTTCGAGGTCGACGAGAGCGAGCTGCCGATCGTCCTGTGCCCAAACGGGTCGATCCTGCGCCAGCCGACCAACCACCAGTTGGGCCGTTGCATCGGCCTGGTCGGCCCGATCGACGAGAGCAAGGTCTACGACGTCGCCGTGGTCGGCGCCGGCCCGGCCGGGCTGGCGACGGCGGTCTACGCCGCGTCCGAGGGGCTGTCGGTGCTGGTGCTGGACACCCGCGCCTTCGGCGGCCAGGCCGGAGCCTCGGCGCGGATCGAAAACTATCTCGGCTTCCCCACGGGGATCTCGGGCATGGCCCTGATGGGGCGCGCCCATGGCCAGGCCCAGAAGTTCGGCGCGGACCTCGCCATCCCCGACGAGGTCGCCTCGTTGGCCTGCGAGGACGACGGCCTTCACCGCTATCGCTTGGCCCTGGTCAGCGGCGAGAGCGCTCACGCCAAGACGGTGGTGATCGCCAGCGGCGCTCGCTACCGACGCCTCGACGTCGACAATCTCGACCAGTTCGAAGGCTCCAGCGTCCACTACTGGGCGTCGCCGCTCGAAGCCAAGCTCTGCGCGGGCCAGGAGGTCGCCCTGGTCGGCGCCGGCAACTCGGCCGGCCAGGCGGCCGTCTACCTGGCCAGCCACGTCAAGAAGGTCTGGATGATCGTGCGCGGCCAGAGCCTGGCGGCCACCATGTCCCGCTACCTGATCGATCGCATCGAGAGCACGCCGAACATCGAGGTGGTCGTCCGCGGCGAGGTCGTCGCGCTGGAAGGCGAAGGCGGCCAGCTGTCGGCCGTGCGCTGGCGTGGTCCGGGTGGCCAGGAGACCACCCAGGCGATCGGCCACCTGTTCCTGTTCATCGGCGCCGCGCCGAACACCAGCTGGCTGAACCAATGCCAGGTCGAGCTCGACAACCACGGCTTCGTGCGGACCGGGACCGACCTGGCCCCCGGCCACCCGCTGCTGCAGACCAGCCGCAAGGGCGTGTTCGCGATCGGCGATGTCCGGGCCGGCTCGGTCAAGCGGGTCGCCGCCGCCGTTGGCGAAGGGGCCCAGGCCGTCGCCGCCATCCACGCCTATCTGGCCAACGCCTAAGGAGCCCCCGATGGCCTGCATGCACGGCGACGCGATCCGCCTGGTCACCCCCAGCGCCAAGGGCTGCGAGGAATGCCTGAAGACCGGCGGCTGGTGGGTGCACCTGCGCCTGTGCCGGACCTGCGGCCACGTCGGCTGCTGCGACGACAGTCCCAGCAAGCACGCCTCCGCCCACTTCCGCGCGACCCGTCACCCGATCATCGAGGGCTATGACCCGCCCGAGGGCTGGGGCTGGTGCTTCATCGACGAGGAGTTCGTCGAACTGCCGGATCAGACGAAGCAGGTGGGGCCCATTCCGAGGTTCGTGGAGGGCTAGGCGCGACGCGGCGCCCTTCCGCCGGTTGAGCCGGCGGGCTTGGGAGGCGGCGGAGCGTCCGGGCAGGGCCCGGATGAGTGTTTAGTGGAGTACCGTTTCGGCCGAGGCCGGAGCGCTCCGCGTGACCTGTGCTCCGGAGCCCTCGACGCGCGGGGTCTTAACCCGCTTCCGAAAGAGGCCCCGGGCGGGCGGAGGAAGATGCGTTCCCTCCGGACCACGCGGGCGATTTCAGCCCGCGCCTGCCGCGCCTGTCTCCCTCGCCGCCCGGCTTTCGTCCCGATGTTTCAGGGAGCCCGTCCGGATCCGTCGCGAAGGCGGCCCGAAGGCCAAGACCAGCGCTTCCCGCTCGATCACCCCCGCCGCTCGTTCGGTCGCCAGCTGAACGCCCTCCCCCGCGACGGGGCGAGGAGAAGTATGGGCGAGGTTTTGGGGGTGATGCGTCGATTTTGGATGGGCTCGTGGGTCGGGGGCTTAGGGTGTTGAGTTTGTTGGGGTTGGAAGGGGGAGCGCTCGTGCGCAGACGGGCGTTGAGATCCCTCTCCCATAGGGAGAGGGCGGGGCCCGCCGCGAAGCGGTGGGAGGGAGAGGGGTTACAAGGTTCGAGGCCCTGCCGGCGCTCCGTCCGACTCCGAAACCCCTCTCCCCGGCCCTCTCCCTCTGGGAGAGGGAGTCGCGTGCCCCTCCCTGTCCAGGAAGGGAGCCTTCCTTACATCTCACGGCGAGACGATCGCCGGGCTGTCCCGGTCACTCAAGGACGACGCTACGCGTCGCCGCGGCGCGGCCGCTCGGAGAGCGGTCCTTGACTGACCTGGTCAGTCCGGCACGCTGCCGCCTCCAAGAGATGTAAGGCTCACACCGACCTGGGGGTCGGCTTACGACCCATGACGGACGGTTGGAAAATCCTCCCCCCAGAGGGGGAGGAGGCCGAAGGCCGGAGGGGGAAGTCCCGCCGAGCCGGCTTCTTCCCCCTCCGTCGGCTTCGCCGACACCTCCCCCGCTGGGGGGAGGATCTTGTCCGACAGCCACCCATCTCGGACCTTGGCATCGTCCGCCCCGCCCCAAAGCAAAAAGGCCCCGGAGATCGCTCTCCGGGGCCTTCGCATTGTCAGCCGAAGCTAAGACGGTCGAGGATTACTCGACGATCTTCGCCACGACGCCGGCGCCGACGGTGCGGCCGCCTTCACGGATAGCGAAGCGGAGCTTCTCTTCCATGGCGATCGGGGTGATCAGCTCGACGTCCAGCTCGGCGTTGTCGCCCGGCATGATCATTTCCACGCCTTCGCG